>NZ_KZ984606.1 GCF_003574445.1 Streptomyces sp. YIM 130001 | reverse complement strand
AGTGCTGCTTGTCGGTCTCGTGGGGAAGTCCTGCACGTTGGTCCTGCGCGGGAGTCTTGCGCGTCGGTCCCGTGCGGGAGTCCTGCACGTTGGTCCCGTGCGGGAGTCTTGCGCGTCGGTTCGGCGGGGAGCCCTGCTTATCGGTCCCGTGGGGAAGTCCTGCGTGTTGGTCCTGCGCGGGAGTCTTGCGCGTCGGTCCCGCACAGAACTCCCGCATGTCGGTTCGGTGGGGGGG
>NZ_KZ984605.1 GCF_003574445.1 Streptomyces sp. YIM 130001 | reverse complement strand
TTATTGCGACCCTGCACCTACGGTGACGCCATCGCCCCAGTGCGGGCATCTTTCGCCGTGCCCACAGCCGGGTGCCGCTCGGCGGCCCGGCTTCGGGCGGCGTGGCCGGCCAGCGGGGGCGCCTGCGTGGCGTAGGGGGCGAGGGCTTGCGCGAGCACCTCGGGGATGGGCGAGGGCACGGTGGCGTTGTTCGGGCCGCGCATGCACGCAATCCGCTGCCGGCCCCGGGCGACCAGCGTCTCGCCGCCGCCCTCGGACG
>NZ_KZ984604.1 GCF_003574445.1 Streptomyces sp. YIM 130001 | reverse complement strand
CCTTCACATAGTCGAAGGTGAATTCCAGCTGCGTCTGCCCCAACTCCGCCAGCCGCATCCGGATCGACAACTCGTCGAACGCGGTGATCTCGGCAAAGAACTCACAGTCCACCTTCAGCGTGAACAGCTTCAAGTCGTCCTGCACCTCCGCCAGCACCGCCGGAGCCTCCTCCTTCAAAAACAGCTCCCGGCACCGCCCCTGCCAGCGCAGATAATTCACGTAGTACACATTGCCGACCAGATTCGTCTCCTCGAAGCCGACCGTGTACTGGTACTCGAAGTAGTCAGTCATGACCTCTCACCTCTCGCGTCATTTCCCGTCGGTTTCGTGAAGCAACCCAGT
>NZ_KZ984603.1 GCF_003574445.1 Streptomyces sp. YIM 130001 | reverse complement strand
GGCCCAGCTCGCCGCCCGCACCCACCGCTGCCGCATCGCCCACTGACCAGGAGTCGTCATGCAGGTCCCGCTCTGGCTCGCCCTGGTCGCCGTCGGCTACCTCGGCTGCAAACTCTTCCGCCCGCCGATCTGGCTGATCACCGTACTCCTCCTCGGCGGCTACCTCCTCGCCGACAGCCTCTTCACCCCGCTCGTCGACGCCGCCGTCAAGTAACCCACTGCACTCGCGAAGGGAGACCCGATCATGTTCCGTCCCAAGGTCCCGACCATGCCCACCCCCACCGGCCAGATCACCCCGACCGCCCGGGTGATCGAGCCGACGACCGTCGTCCAGCACGCCCCTGCCCCGGTGCCCCCGCCCGTCGCGGCCCCGG
>NZ_KZ984602.1 GCF_003574445.1 Streptomyces sp. YIM 130001 | reverse complement strand
CCCTGGCGGACGTTGTGCGAGGTGACCCACCAGAACATGACGATCGTCGCGACCCACGCCAGACAGCACCACAGACACAGCGAGTTGATGCTGTACAGCGACTGGTACATCAACCACGTACAGAACCCGACACCGAACAGCATCCCGGCATTCATCGCCAGCCAGTACCACCGCGGGAACCGCGCCCCCGTCAGCACACTCACCCCGACCGCCACGATCACCGCGTACGCCACGAGCCCCAGCATCGGATTCGGGAACCCGAACGCCGCCGCCTGATCGCTCTCCATGATGTTCCCGCAGGACACCACCGGATTCAGACTGCACGCCGGCTTGAAATCCGGATCCTCCAGCAACTTGAACTTGTCCAGCGTGATCACCCACGCCGCAAGCAACCCCGCAAGACCCGACACCACCAACAACACCCCGAGCCCACGCCCAGCACCCACACCCCCGCCCGCGGGAGAGTC
>NZ_KZ984601.1 GCF_003574445.1 Streptomyces sp. YIM 130001 | reverse complement strand
GATCCGACCGGGGCCCCTCGCCGCGTGCTGTGCGGTCTCCCGCCGCCCACGTCACTTCTTGACGCGAACCTCCTTGCGGACCTTCGCCGTGGTCTCGGCTACGTCCGCCGGGTGCGGTAGGGGCCGAACGCCTACCGTCGCTTGCGTCTTCGCGCTGTCCTCGCCGCCAGCCTCAACACGACGTCATGAGGTTAGTGCGCGCGGGAGCAGGCATTCTGAGCAACCTCGGCGCGCACACCGATCTTGGTGAGTCCCTTCACGCAGTGCGGGTTAGGGAACCAGCCGACGCCTGTGTTGGTCGCCCGGTTCTTACAGGCCGCAATGACCTTCGGCCCTGCTGTGTACCCAGCGTATTCAACGTGGTTGAAGCAGGCGCCCCAGGCCTGGATGGTTACGGATGTCGTGCTCGCGGCTGTTGCTGGCGTCGCGATCGCGACAGGTGTGAGAACAGCAGCGGCGGTCACGCCTGCCGCGACCAGCGCTCGCTTCAGTGGATTCATCATGAATACATCCCCTCCCGTATGCATAGCATGCGCGAGTCAATCAAGGGGTGATCACTCGCGTCAATCCCAGGTTTGCAGGGGTGCTGGCT
>NZ_KZ984600.1 GCF_003574445.1 Streptomyces sp. YIM 130001 | reverse complement strand
ACCGAAGTTGCGGATGTCGAGCAGGTCCGCCTCGGACCGCGCCACGAGCTCACCCACGGAGTGGATGCCCTCGCGCTTGAGGCAGTTGTACGACCGAACGGTGAGCTCGAGCTCCTCGATCGGCAGGGCGAGATCGGCGGCGAGCGCGGCGTCCGTCGGGGACGGGCCCATGTCGATGCCCTCGGCGTCGATGTTGAGCTCGCGGGCCAGACCGAAGAGCTCGACCAGGGTCTTGCCGGCCGACGCCATGGCGTCACGCGGCCGCATGGCCTGCTTGGTCTCGACGTCGACGATCAGCTTGTCGAAGTCGGTGCGCTGCTCGACACGGGTCGCCTCGACCTTGTACGTGACCTTGAGCACGGGCGAGTAGATGGAGTCGACCGGGATACGGCCGATCTCCTGGCCCACCTGCTTGTTCTGCACGGCGGAGACGTAGCCGCGACCGCGCTCGACGGTCAGCTCCATCTCCAGCTTGCCCTTGCCGTTGAGCGTGGCGAGGACCAGGTCGGGGTTGTGCACCTCGACACCGGCCGGCGGCGCGATGTCGGCGGCGGTGACCAGACCCGGGCCCTGCTTGCGCAGGTACATCACGAC
>NZ_KZ984599.1 GCF_003574445.1 Streptomyces sp. YIM 130001 | reverse complement strand
GGAGGTGCATGAGCGCTGGGCGCGCAACATCGTGTGTGCGCTCGCCCGTCTGGACGGCCAGGTCGTGGGCATCGTGGCCAACCAGCCGCAGTCCCTCGCCGGAGTCCTCGACATCGAGGCCTCGGAGAAGGCGGCGCGCTTCGTCCAGATGTGCGACGCGTTCAACATCCCGATCGTCACGCTCCTCGACGTCCCCGGCTTCCTGCCCGGCGTGGACCAGGAGCACGGCGGCATCATCCGCCACGGAGCCAAGCTGCTCTACGCGTACTGCAACGCCACCGTGCCGCGGATCTCGCTGATCCTGCGCAAGGCCTACGGCGGCGCCTACATCGTCATGGACTCCCAGTCCATCGGCGCCGACCTCACCTACGCCTGGCCGACCAACGAGATCGCCGTGATGGGCGCCGAAGGCGCGGCCAACGTCATCTTCCGCCGGCAGATCGCGAGCGCGGACGACCCCGAGGCGATGCGGGCGCGCATGGTCAAGGAGTACAAGTCCGAGCTCATGCACCCCTACTACGCGGCCGAGCGCGGCCTGGTGGACGACGTCATCGACCCCGCCGAGACCCGCCAGGTGCTCGTCTCCTCGCTCGCGATGCTCCGCAACAAGCACGCCGACCTGCCCTCCCGCAAACACGGCAACCCGCCGCAGTAG
>NZ_KZ984598.1 GCF_003574445.1 Streptomyces sp. YIM 130001 | reverse complement strand
AGCCGAAGTACGTGTTCGCGGCGATCGATGCGGGTTGTGCGGCGGTTCGGGTGAATCCGGGCAATATCAAGCAGTTCGACGACAAGGTCAAGGAGATCGCGCGGGCGGCGAACGACGCGGGCACGCCGATCCGTATCGGTGTCAATGCGGGTTCGTTGGACCGGCGTCTGCTCGAGAAGTACGGCAAGGCGACTCCGGAGGCGCTTGTCGAGTCGGCGCTCTGGGAGGCTTCGCTCTTCGAGGAGCATGGTTTTCGTGACATCAAGATCTCGGTGAAGCACAACGATCCGGTGGTGATGGTCAATGCTTACCGGCTGCTTGCGGCTCAGTCCGACTACCCGTTGCATCTGGGTGTGACGGAGGCGGGGCCGGCGTTCCAGGGGACCATCAAGTCGGCTGTGGCGTTCGGTGCGTTGTTGTCGGAGGGGATCGGGGACACGATCCGGGTTTCGTTGTCGGCTCCGCCGGTGGAGGAGATCAAGGTCGGCAATCAGATTCTGGAGTCGTTGAATCTCAAGCCGCGTCGTCTCGAGATCGTGTCCTGTCCGTCCTGTGGCCGTGCGCAGGTGGACGTGTACAAGTTGGCGGAGGAGGTCACCGCCGGGCTCGATGGTATGGAGGTGCCGCTGCGTGTCGCTGTCATGGGCTGTGTGGTGAATGGTCCGGGTGAGGCGCGTGAGGCCGACCTGGGGGTCGCTTCGGGTAACGGCAAGGGGCAGATTTTCGTGAAGGGCGAGGTCATCAAGACGGTCCCGGAGTCGAAGATCGTGGAGACGCTGATCGACGAGGCCATGAAGATCGCCGAGCAGATGGAGAAGGACGGCATC
>NZ_KZ984597.1 GCF_003574445.1 Streptomyces sp. YIM 130001 | reverse complement strand
CGGGAGGCGTGCAGGGCTTGTTGGACTTCGGGGTCGGCGCGGAAGGCGGCGGCGCGTTCTTTGAGGATGAGGTAGTTGCGCATGCATCCCGCTGCGGAGGCCCATACACCGTCGAAGCCCTCGGTGCGTGGTGGCTTGAAGTCGAAGTGCCGGGGGCCGTCGTAGCCGCCGGTGCTCTCCAGGAGGTCGACGAGCCAGAAGGCGGCACGGAGGTCGCCGGCGCCGAAGCGGAGGTCCTGGTCGTACTTGATGCCGGTCTGGCCGTTGAGGTCGATGTGGAAGAGCTTGCCCGACCACAGGGCCTGGGCGATGCCGTGCGGGAAGTTGAGGCCGGCCATCTGCTCGTGCCCGGTCTCCGGATTCACTCCGAACAGGCCCGGCTGCTCGAGGCGTTCGATGAACGCGAGGGCATGGCCGATTGTGGGCAGCAGAATGTCACCACGCGGCTCGTTCGGCTTCGGCTCGATCGCGAACCGCAGGTCGTAGCCCTGCCCGGTCACATACTCCGCGAGGAGATCGAAGGCCTCCTTCATCCGGTCCAGCGCCAGCCGCACATCCTTCGCACCACCCGACTCCGCACCCTCACGCCCGCCCCACGCCACATACGTCTGCGCACCCAACTCCACAGCCAGATCAATGTTCCGGATCGTCTTGCGCAACGCGAACCGCCGCACGTCCCGGTCGTTCGCCGTGAACCCACCGTCCTTGAACACCGGATGCGAGAACAGATTCGTCGTCGCCATCGGCACCTTCATCCCCGTGGCATCCAACACCGCCCGGAACCGCTTCACGATCCCCGCCCGCTCACCCGCCGAAGCACCGAACGGAATCAGATCGTC
>NZ_KZ984596.1 GCF_003574445.1 Streptomyces sp. YIM 130001 | reverse complement strand
TAGGCAGTTTCGTTTGGATCATCGGGCGGACCAGAGGAAGATTCCTGCGATGTGAAGTCCGGCGAGGTAGATGGTTGCGGTCTTCTCGTAGCGGGTGGCGATGCCTCGCCACTGCTTGAGTCGGTTGATGCATCGCTCGACGGTGTTGCGCTGTTTGTAGGTTTCACGGTCGAAGGTCGGTGGCCTGCCGCCCCGGCTGCCCCGTCGCAGTCGGTGCCCACGCTGATCGGCCGGTGTGGGGATCACTGCTCGGATGCCGCGCCTGCGCAGGTGGTCTCGGATTGCGCGTGAGGAGTACGCCTTGTCTGCCAAGACCACGTCCGGCCTGGTCCGCGGTCTTCCGCGGCGGCGAGGAACACGCAGGCGGGACATGACATCGGGGAAGACAGGTGCGTCACCGGCCTGTCCTGCGGTGAGTACGAAGGCCAGGGGCCGGCAGCGGTCATCCGCGGCGAGATGGATCTTTGTGCTCAGTCCGCCGCGGGACCGGCCGATGCCGTGATCGGCCGGTTCTCCGGCCGGGTCCCCTTTTTGCGGGCCCCGGCCGCGTGCTGGTGAGCCCGCACAATGGTGGAGTCCACCGAGACCGCCCAGGTCAGGTCCTCCTCCGCGTCGGCCTGGGCCATCAGCGCGGTGAAGACCCGCTCCCATGTGCCGTCCAGGGCCCACATCCGCAGGCGGTTGTAGACGCCTCTCCAGTTGCCGTATTTCTCCGGCAGATGCACCCACTGCGTTCCGGTCTGGAACTTGAAGGCGATCGCATCGATCACCTCCCGGTGGTCACGCCAGCGGCCACCCCGCTTCGGCGTCCGGTCCGGAAGCAACGGCTCAATCCGGGCCCACTGCACATCA
>NZ_KZ984595.1 GCF_003574445.1 Streptomyces sp. YIM 130001 | reverse complement strand
GAGGTCGTCTCATTTGGTGAGTCTGCGGTAGCAGATGAGGGTGCAGGCGATGCTGGTGAAGGCGAGGAAGTGGTCGGCTTTGCGCTCGTAGCGTCGGTGGAGACGGCGGCAGCCGGTGAGCCAGGCCATGCTGCGTTCGACGGTCCAACGGTGCTTTCCCAGACCCTTCGAGGTCTCGATACCTCTGCGGGCGATGCGATGGGTGATGCCGCGCTGGCGTAACCAGCGCCGGAGGTGGCGGTAGTCGTAGCCCTTGTCGCCGTGGAGTTTTCCCGGCCGCCGACGTCGGGGGCCGCGGCGGGATCGGATGGGCGGTATTCCTTTGACCAGGGGAATCAGGCCTTGGCTGTCGTGTGTGTTGGCTCCGGAGATGCCGATCGACAGGGGCAGACCGGATCGTTCGGTGATCAAGTGGATCTTCGAGCCGTACTTGCCTCGATCGACAGGATTCGGGCCTGTCAGCTCCCCCTTTTCAGGGCCCGCATGTTGACCGAGTCGATCGCGCATCGCGACCAGTCCAACTCGCCCCGGCCGCCGAGTTCGTCGAGGACCAGGCGATGGAGCTTCGCCCACACCCGGGCGTTGGACCACTCCGTGAAGCGTCGATGAGCCGTAGCCCCTGAGGGCCCGAACGAGGCCGCCGGCAACTGCTGCCATGTACAGCCCGACGTCGCCACGAACACGATCGCGGCCAAGACCTCACGATCACCGTGACGACGCCGCCCACCACCCTGCGGCCTGGATGGATGCTCAGGAACCACCCGCTGAAACAGGGCCCACAACTCATCCGGCACCAGCCGCTCGACCATCCCCACCATGCCGACAGGCTACCCATCAGCACTCCAAATGAGACGACCTCT
>NZ_KZ984594.1 GCF_003574445.1 Streptomyces sp. YIM 130001 | reverse complement strand
GGGCGGGGTTCGGGGGCTGTGGAGGCGTTGGCGGGGGTGGATCTGGGGTTGGCGCGGGGGTCGTTCACGGCGGTGATGGGTCCGTCGGGGTCGGGGAAGTCGACGTTTTTGCAGTGTGCGGCGGGGTTGGACCGGCCGTCGTCGGGGTCGGTGCGGTTGGGGGGTACGGAGATCACGGGGATGCGGGAGAACGAGTTGACGGAGTTGCGGCGTAGTCGTCTGGGGTTCGTGTTCCAGGCGTTCAATCTGTTGCCGTCGTTGACGGTGGAGCAGAACGTGTTGTTGCCGGTGCGGCTGGCGGGGCGGCGGCAGGATCGTCGGCGTGCGGGTGAGGTGTTGGGGCAGGTGGGGTTGGGTGACAAGGGGCGGCGGCGGCCGGGTGAGTTGTCGGGTGGGCAGCAGCAGCGGGTGGCGATCGCGCGGGCGTTGGTGACGCGTCCGGATGTGATTTTCGCGGATGAGCCGACGGGTGCTCTGGATACGGGGACGGCTGCTGAGGTGTTGGGGTTGTTGCGGCATGCGGTGAGTGGGTTGGGGGCGACGGTGGTGATGGTGACGCATGATCCGGTGGCGGCGGCGTGGGCGGACCGGGTGCTGTTCTTGGCGGACGGTGCGTTCGCTGACGGGTTGGAGCGTGGGTCGGTGGAGGAGATCGCCGGGCGGATGTCGGCGTTGACCGCGCGTGCGCGTGCGGGTGCGATGGCGGGTGTGGCGGCGTGAGGTTCGTGCCCAACGGGCTGGCCCGTGCGGCCGTGCGTTTCAAGCCCGCTTCGTTCGTGGGGACGTTCGTCGCGCTGATGATGGCGTCGTTGATCGTGTCCGCCTGCGGTGTCCTCCTCGAGACCGGGCTACGCGCCTCGGTACCCCCCGAGCGGTACGCCCAGGCACCCGTCGTCGCCGCCGCCGACCAG
>NZ_KZ984593.1 GCF_003574445.1 Streptomyces sp. YIM 130001 | reverse complement strand
GGCGAATTCCAGGGGTCGTTGCAACACAGTGGTCAACTGGCTGTTGCCAGGAGCTTAGCGAGGCGCTCGGCTGGGGTTTTCCAGTCGAGCGTTTTGCGTGGGCGGCTGTTGAGTTCGGCAGCGACTGTGTCGAGGTGTTGGCGGGTGTGGGCGGACAGGTCGGTGCCCTTGGGGAAGTACTGCCGCAGCAGGCCGTTGGTGTTCTCGTTCGAACCGCGCTGCCAGGGGCTGGCCGGGTCGCAGAAGTAGACCGGGACGCCGGTAGCGACGGTGAAGGCGTGGTGGGCGCCCATTTCGGTGCCCTGGTCCCAGGTGAGGGATCGTCTCAGCAGTGCGGGCAGGGCCGTGACCGTCTCGGTCAGGGCGTCGCGGACGGTGGCCGCGGTGTGGTCGTGGGGCAGGTGGACGAGCATCAGGTAGCGGGTGCTGCGTTCGACCAGGGTGGCGACGGCCGACCGGCTCTCGCGTCCGACGATCAAGTCGCCTTCCCAGTGGCCGGGGACCGCCCGGTCGGCGGCTTCGGCGGGCCGTTCGCTGATCATGACCATGGGATGGGAGAACCGCGGTTTGCGGGCTTCGGCGTGGCGGTGCGGTTTGCGTATGGCCCGTCCGGTGCGCAGGGCGCGCGTCAGTTCCCGGCGGAGTTCGCCGCGGCCCTGGACGTAGAGGGCCTGGTAGACGGTCTCGTGGGCCACTTGCATCTCCGGCCGGTCGGGGAAGCGCCCGCGCAGAGTGTGGCAGATCTGCTCCGGGCTCCACCGCCTGGTGAGGTGGTCCTGGATGAACTTCCGGAGTTCGGGGTTCTGGCCGATCTTCCCGGACTTGGGACGGGGCCGGCGGGCGTCAGCGCGTGCCTGGGCGGCGTGCGGACGGTAGGCCCACTGGGAGGAGTCCGCCCGGAGCAGTATGCCGTTGCGGCGGACCTCCCGGCTGACAGTGGAAGGGCTGCGGTTCAGCTCGGCGGCGATGGCACGGATGGTGGCCTTCTCACGCAGCCGGTCGGCTATGTGGATGCGCTCGGCCTCGCACAAGTACCGGGACCGCACAGAAGGCGGCGCCACCGTATGGATGGGTGGCACCGCCTTCCGGCCGCCGGACGCGTGACGGCCGTTGCGCCAGCGCTTCCCTGTACGCAGATTGATCCCGACGATCCGGCTGGCCTCTGCGAACGTCACTCCTTGATCCACAAGCCGGAAGTATTCCTCCCGTTTCTGGACCTGCGGAGCATGGCCTCCACGCTTGCGCTGCTTGCTGTAATCGATGGCCAACGCATCCCCCGAACTGGGGTGTTGCAACGACCACTAGAACTCAA
>NZ_KZ984592.1 GCF_003574445.1 Streptomyces sp. YIM 130001 | reverse complement strand
TTCAGTTCTAGTGGTCGTTGCAACACCCCAGTTCAAGGGGTGCGATGGACTTCGAGATCCGCAAGGACAAGAGGCCGGGGGCCGGGAAGCTGGCCCGGGAGCGGGACGCATACTTCCAGCTCATGGAGCAGGGCTACAGCACCCGGGAAGCGGCCCGCATCGTCGGGATCAACCTCCGCACGGGCAAGAGGTGGCGTAATGGCCGCCGCGCGTCCGGCGGCAGCAAGGCGGTTCCTCCGATCTATCAGGAGCCCGGGCAGCCGCCCGTGTCACCGGAGCCGGAGGGACCGCCTCAGCCGTCGCGGTATCTCCAAGAACACGACCGCATTCACGTCGCTGACCGGCTGCGTGAGAAGGCATCCGTCCGGCAGATAGCCGCCGAGCTGGGCCGCAGCCCCTCCACCATCAGCCGGGAGATACGCCGCAATCGCCGGGCCATGCCCAAGGGAGGATGGGCCTACCAGCCCTTCCATGCCCACCGCCGTGCCGAACGGCGCCGCCCCCGGCCCAAGGTGGGCAAGATCGGCCAGAACCCCGAGCTGCGGGACTTCGTCCAGGAACACCTGACGCTGCGGTGGAGCCCCGAGCAGATCTGCCAGGCTCTGCGGGCACGCTTCCCCGACCGGCCGGAGATGCACGTGACCCACGAGACCATCTACCAGGCCCTCTACGTCCAAGGGCGCGGTGAATTGCGCCGGGAGCTGACCCGCGCCCTGCGCACCGGACGTGCCATGCGCCGCCCGCACCGCCACGCGGCCAAGCGGATCTCCCGGCCGGTCAAGAACATGGTCATGATCAGCGACCGGCCGGCCGAAGCGGAGGACCGGGCTGTCCCCGGCCACTGGGAGGGCGACCTCATCATCGGCAAGGACGGCCGATCCGCCATCGGCACCCTGGTCGAACGCTCCACCCGCTACGTGATGCTGGTGCATCTGCCCCGCGGACACAGCGCCCTCGCGACCCGCAACGCGCTCGCCACTACCGTCCAGACCCTCCCGCCGCACCTGTGGAGGTCGCTGACCTGGGACCAGGGCTCGGAGATGGCCGCCCACAAGGCGTTCACCGTCGCCACCGATATCCCCGTCTACTTCTGCGACCCGGCCAGCCCCTGGCAGCGGGGATCGAACGAGAACACCAACGGACTGCTCCGGCAGTATTTCCCCAAGGGCACCGACCTGAGCACCCACACCCCCGACCGCCTGAAGGTCGTAGCCGCCGAACTCAACAGCCGCCCACGCAAGACGCTCGGCTGGGAAACCCCAGCCGAGCGTCTCGCTAAGCTACTCGACCTAGCCAGCTGACCAGCAGTGTTGCAACGACCCCTCGAATTCG
>NZ_KZ984591.1 GCF_003574445.1 Streptomyces sp. YIM 130001 | reverse complement strand
TGGGCCACGTCCACGACCTGGAGGGCCTCCGGTGCCTTGCCGTCGTTCTTCTTGCCGTTGACGGAGTCGGTGAGCATGACCAGGCAGAACGGGCAGGCGGTGGAGACGATGTCCGGGTTGAGGGACAGCGCCTCGTCCACCCGCTCGGTGTTGATGCGCTTGCCGATGCGCTCCTCCATCCACATGCGTGCGCCGCCGGCGCCGCAGCAGAAGCCGCGTTCCTTGTGGCGGTGCATCTCCTGCTGGCGCAGGCCGGGGACGGCGGACATGATCTCGCGCGGGGGCGTGTAGACCTTGTTGTGCCGGCCCAGGTAACACGGGTCGTGGTAGGTGATGAGGCCGTCGACCGGGGTGACCGGGATCAACTTGCCCTCGTCGATGAGGTGCTGCAGCAACTGCGTGTGGTGGATGACCTCGTAGTCACCACCGAGCTGCGGATACTCGTTCGCGATGGTGTTGAAGCAGTGCGGACAGGTCGAGACGATCTTCTTCGCCGTCTTCGGCTTCTTGGTCGACTCGTCCTCGTCATCCTCGCCGAAGGCCGCGTTCAGAGTCGCGACGTTCTCCATCCCGAGCTCCTGGAACAGCGGCTCGTTGCCGAGTCGCCGTGCCGAGTCACCGGTGCACTTCTCGTCACCGCCCATGATCGCGAACTTGACGCCCGCGATGTGCAGCAGCTCCGCGAAAGCCTTCGTCGTCTTCTTCGCCCGGTCCTCCAACGCACCCGCGCAGCCGACCCAGTACAGGTACTCGACCTCCGTGAGGTCGTCGATCGTCTTGCCGACGACCGGCACCTCGAAGTCGACCTCCTTGGTCCACTCCAGACGCTGCTTCTTCGCCAGGCCCCAGGGATTGCCCTTCTTCTCCAGGTTCTTGAGCATCGTGCCCGCCTCGCTGGGGAAGCTGGACTCGATCATCACCTGGTAGCGGCGCATGTCGACGATGTGGTCGATGTGCTCGATGTCGACCGGGCACTGCTCGACACAGGCACCACACGTGGTGCAGGACCACAACACGTCCGGGTCGATGACCCCGTTCTCCTCGAGCGTGCCGATCAGCGGACGCTCGGCCTCCGCGAGCGCGGCGGCGGGCACGTCCGCCAGCTGCTCCTCGGTGGCCTGCTCGTTGCCCTCCATGTCCTTACCGCCACCGGCGAGGAGGTAGGGGGCCTTGGCGTGCGCGTGGTCACGCAACGACATGATCAGGAGCTTCGGGGAGAGCGGCTTGCCGGTGTTCCAGGCGGGGCACTGCGACTGGCAGCGCCCGCACTCGGTGCAGGTGGAGAAGTCCAGCAGGCCCTTCCAGGAGAACTGCTCGACCTGCGAAACACCGAAAACATCGTCCTC
>NZ_KZ984590.1 GCF_003574445.1 Streptomyces sp. YIM 130001 | reverse complement strand
CGGGGTGTCAGCCCTTGCGGGTGTTGATCTCTTCGGTGAGTTGGGGGACGACGGTGAAGAGGTCTCCGACGATGCCGTAGTCGACGAGGTCGAAGATCGGTGCTTCGGCGTCCTTGTTGACCGCGACGATCGTCTTCGAGGTCTGCATACCGGCCCGGTGCTGGATCGCGCCGGAGATCCCGGAGGCGATGTACAGCTGCGGGGACACACTCTTACCGGTCTGACCGACCTGGTTGGAATGCGGATACCAGCCCGCGTCCACCGCGGCACGCGAGGCACCGACCGCCGCACCCAGAGAATCGGCGAGAGCCTCGATGACCGCGAAGTTCTCCGCACCGTTCACCCCCCGGCCACCCGAGACCACGATCGCGGCCTCCGTCAGATCCGGCCGCCCCGTCGACTCACGCGGAGTGCGCGCCGTCACCTTCGTACCCCTGGCCGCATCCGAGAACGACACCGCCAGATCCTCAACCGCACCAGCCGCCGCAGCCGCCTCGACCGGGGCACTGTTCGGCTTGACCGTGATCACCGGAGTCCCCCTCGACACCCGCGACCTCGTCGTGAACGACGCGGCGAACGCCGACTGCGTCGCCACCACACCCCCGTCGTCGGCCTCCACATCCACCGCGTCGGTGATGATCCCCGACCCGATCCGCACCGCGAGACGCCCCGCGATCTCCTTGCCCTCCGCCGACGACGGCACCAACACCGCCACCGGCGACACCGCCTCGTACGCGGCCTGCAACGCATCGACCTTCGGCACCACCAGATAGTCGCCGTACTCCGCAGCATCATGCGCCAACACCTTGACCGCACCATGCTCCGCCAGCACACCAGCCGTCCCGGCAGCACCCACACCCAACGCCACCGCCACCGGCTCACCGACCCGCCGCGCCAACGTCAACAACTCCAACGTCGGCTTACGAACAGCACCATCCACATGATCGACATAGACCAGTACTTCAGCCATCAGACTTCTTCTCCCACAAACGAAGCGAACAACACCGAACGCGCCCCACCCCGAACACCGGAGCCACGACGCCTGGACGAACTTCCGGCCCTAGATGAACTTCTGACCCGCGAGGAACTCGGCCAACTGCCTGCCACCCTCACCCTCGTCCTTGACGACCGTGCCCGCCGACCGCGCCGGACGCTCCGCCACACTGTCCACAGCCGTCCACGCACCCCCCAGCCCCACCTCGCCCGCCTCAAGACCCAGATCATCCAGATCCCACGACTCCACCGGCTTCTTCTTCGCCGCCATGATCCCCTTGAACGACGGATACCGCGCCTCACCCGACTGATCCGTCACCGACACCACCGCAGGCAACGACGCCTCCAACCCCTCCGACGCCACATCACCATCACGCCGACCCGTCACCACACCACCAACCACCGACACCTCGGACAACAACGTCACCTGCGGCACACCCAAACGCTCCGCCAACAACGCCGGAACCACACCCATCGTCCCGTCCGTCGACGCCATCCCCGAAACCACCAGATCGAACCCGGCCTTCTCCACCGCCTTCGCCAACACCAACGACGTCCCCACCACATCCGAACCATGCACATCATCGTCCTCGACATGCACCGCCTTGTCCGCACCCATCGACAACGCCTTACGCAACGCGTCCTTCGCATCCTCCGGACCCACGGTCAACACCGTGACCTCCGCACCATCCACCCCATCAGCAATCTGCAGCGCCTGCTCCACCGCATACTCATCCAACTCCGACAACAGACCATCCACCTCGTCACGATCCACCGTCAGATCATCCGCAAACTGACGGTCACCGGTGGCGTCCGGCACATACTTCACACAGACAACGATCCTCAAGCTCACGCCGGCTCCCCT
>NZ_KZ984589.1:5147-6996 GCF_003574445.1 Streptomyces sp. YIM 130001 | reverse complement strand
AACACAGTGGACGCGAGCAACTGAGGACAAGCCCTCGGCCTATTAGTACCAGTCAACTCCACCCGTTACCAGGCTTCCATATCTGGCCTATCAACCCAGTCGTCTACTGGGAGCCTTAACCCCTCAAAGGGGGAGGGAGTCCTCATCTCGAAGCAGGCTTCCCGCTTAGATGCTTTCAGCGGTTATCCTTTCCGAACGTAGCCAACCAGCCATGCCCTTGGCAGGACAACTGGCACACCAGAGGTTCGTCCGTCCCGGTCCTCTCGTACTAGGGACAGCCCTTCTCAAGACTCCTACGCGCACAGCGGATAGGGACCGAACTGTCTCACGACGTTCTAAACCCAGCTCGCGTACCGCTTTAATGGGCGAACAGCCCAACCCTTGGGACCGACTCCAGCCCCAGGATGCGACGAGCCGACATCGAGGTGCCAAACCATCCCGTCGATATGGACTCTTGGGGAAGATCAGCCTGTTATCCCCGGGGTACCTTTTATCCGTTGAGCGACGGCGCTTCCACAAGCCACCGCCGGATCACTAGTCCCGACTTTCGTCCCTGCTCGACCCGTCGGTCTCACAGTCAAGCTCCCTTGTGCACTTACACTCAACACCTGATTACCAACCAGGCTGAGGGAACCTTTGGGCGCCTCCGTTACTCTTTAGGAGGCAACCGCCCCAGTTAAACTACCCATCAGACACTGTCCCTGATCCGGATCACGGACCCAGGTTAGACATCCAGCACGACCAGAGTGGTATTTCAACGTTGACTCCACAACCACTGGCGTGGCCGCTTCAAAGTCTCCCACCTATCCTACACAAGCCGAACCGAACACCAATATCAAACTGTAGTAAAGGTCCCGGGGTCTTTCCGTCCTGCTGCGCGAAACGAGCATCTTTACTCGTAGTGCAATTTCACCGGGCCTATGGTTGAGACAGTCGAGAAGTCGTTACGCCATTCGTGCAGGTCGGAACTTACCCGACAAGGAATTTCGCTACCTTAGGATGGTTATAGTTACCACCGCCGTTTACTGGCGCTTAAGTTCTCAGCTTCGCCCAGACGAATCTGAGCTAACCGGTCCCCTTAACGTTCCAGCACCGGGCAGGCGTCAGTCCGTATACATCGCCTTACGGCTTCGCACGGACCTGTGTTTTTAGTAAACAGTCGCTTCTCGCTGGTCTCTGCGGCCACCCCCAGCTCACCGAGTAAATCGGATCACCAGAAATGGCCCCCCTTCTCCCGAAGTTACGGGGGCATTTTGCCGAGTTCCTTAACCATAGTTCACCCGAACGCCTCGGTATTCTCTACCTGACCACCTGAGTCGGTTTAGGGTACGGGCCGCCATGAAACTCGCTAGAGGCTTTTCTCGACAGCATAGGATCATCCACTTCACCACAATCGGCTCGGCATCAGGTCTCACCCACAAGTACGACGGATTTACCTACCGCACGGGCTACACCCTTACCCCGGGACAACCACCGCCCGGGCTGGACTACCTTCCTGCGTCACCCCATCACTCACCTACTACAAGTCTGGTCCGTCGGCTCCACCACTCCCACCCACAGCAAAGCTGGAGGCAGGCGGCTTCACGGACTTAGCATCGCCTGATTCAATGTTTGGCGCTTCAAAGCGGGTACCGGAATATCAACCGGTTGTCCATCGACTACGCCTGTCGGCCTCGCCTTAGGTCCCGACTTACCCTGGGCAGATCAGCTTGACCCAGGAACCCTTAGTCAATCGGCGCACACGTTTCTCACGTGTGTATCGCTACTCATGCCTGCATTCTCACTCGTGAACCGTCCACAACTCGCTTACGCGGCTGCT
Organism: Streptomyces sp. YIM 130001; assembly: GCF_003574445.1. Lineage (GTDB taxonomy): Bacteria > Actinomycetota > Actinomycetes > Streptomycetales > Streptomycetaceae > Streptomyces. The sequence goes on along the minus strand of NZ_KZ984589.1, from coordinate 5,177 downwards.
TCACCCGGCACACGACGCTCCCCTACCCAA
>NZ_KZ984589.1:3556-4176 GCF_003574445.1 Streptomyces sp. YIM 130001 | reverse complement strand
TTGACACGACTTCGGCGGTACGCTTGAGCCCCGCTACATTGTCGGCGCGGAATCACTAGACCAGTGAGCTATTACGCACTCTTTCAAGGGTGGCTGCTTCTAAGCCAACCTCCTGGTTGTCTCTGCGACTCCACATCCTTTCCCACTTAGCGTACGCTTAGGGGCCTTAGTCGATGCTCTGGGCTGTTTCCCTCTCGACCATGGAGCTTATCCCCCACAGTCTCACTGCCGCGCTCTCACTTACCGGCATTCGGAGTTTGGCTAAGGTCAGTAACCCGGTAGGGCCCATCGCCTATCCAGTGCTCTACCTCCGGCAAGAAACACACGACGCTGCACCTAAATGCATTTCGGGGAGAACCAGCTATCACGGAGTTTGATTGGCCTTTCACCCCTAACCACAGGTCATCCCCCAGGTTTTCAACCCTGGTGGGTTCGGTCCTCCACGAAGTCTTACCTCCGCTTCAACCTGCCCATGGCTAGATCACTCCGCTTCGGGTCTAGAGCGTGCAACTCAAACGCCCTCTTAGGACTCGCTTTCGCTACGGCTTCCCCACACGGGTTAACCTCGCTACACACCGCTAACTCGCAGGCTCATTCTTCAAAAGGCACGCAGTCACGAC
>NZ_KZ984589.1:2533-3257 GCF_003574445.1 Streptomyces sp. YIM 130001 | reverse complement strand
GCGACGCTCCCACGGCTTGTAGGCACACGGTTTCAGGTACTATTTCACTCCGCTCCCGCGGTACTTTTCACCATTCCCTCACGGTACTATCCGCTATCGGTCACCAGGGAATATTTAGGCTTAGCGGGTGGTCCCGCCAGATTCACACGGGATTTCTCGGGCCCCGTGCTACTTGGGTGTCTCTCAAACGAGCCGCTGATGTTTCGACTACGGGGGTCTTACCCTCTACGCCGGACCTTTCGCATGTCCTTCGCCTACATCAACGGTTTCTGACTCGTCCTGCCGCCGGCAGACGACAGAAGAGAGATCCCACAACCCCGCACACGCAACCCCTGCCGGGTCTCACACGTCTACGGTTTGGCCTCATCCAGTTTCGCTCGCCACTACTCCCGGAATCACGGTTGTTTTCTCTTCCTGCGGGTACTGAGATGTTTCACTTCCCCGCGTTCCCTCCACACTGCCTATGTGTTCAGCAGCGGGTGACAGCCCATGACGACTGCCGGGTTTCCCCATTCGGAAACCCCCGGATCAAAGCCTGGTTGACGACTCCCCGGGGACTATCGTGGCCTCCCACGTCCTTCATCGGTTCCTGGTGCCAAGGCATCCACCGTGCGCCCTTAAAAACTTGGCCACAGATGCTCGCGTCCACTGTGCAGTTCTCAAACAACGACCAACCACCCACCACCCCACCTCAAACAGAGACGAGTTCACTGGGGCCGGCATT
>NZ_KZ984588.1 GCF_003574445.1 Streptomyces sp. YIM 130001 | reverse complement strand
CAGGCGCAGGCGGGCTGGAATCGGCGATCGTCCATACCGGCTCGGAGCAGCCGTCGATTCGGTGAAGTACGGCCCCAGGCCAGATGTTTTCCACCCGGGCGTAGATCTCGTCCTGGTCGCTCCGTGCGCCGCGGGCCATGAGATCGCGAGGTGGGGTCGCACAATCTCTGTGGGGAAGAAGTTGGCCGGCGCCCGGTCCGCCGTAGCGGGTGGCAAGGGCGCCGGCCTACCGAAGACCACACCCCGAAGGCGAACCCGCGGAACGTGATGTTGTCGAGTGTAGCGGCGTTCCGCGGGCAGAGCGTCGCGTTGCCGGCCACCCGTCTGCGAAAGTCCGATAGTTTTCTCGAACCGTCATCCAAAGGGGGTTCCGCGTGCCATACGTGAAAGAGCAGCCCGGCTCACGCCCAGTCACGATGCGGCGGCCGGCCTTGAGCCAGGAAGGCACCAGATGATCCGCGCCGGGCGAGTCAGTTTCGTCCAGACCCGCGACGAGCTTGCCGAGACCGCGTCTGTGGCCGTGGGTACGAGGCCGTCCATGTTCGTCAAGCACAAGCGCTACACCGCGGCCGGTCACCCGCCGCCGATCAACTCACCCGGTGCACGGGTGTTGTTGTGGGACAGCGAGCAGACCGCGGCCTACTACGCCGGCACGCCCGTGCCACCGCTCCCGACTGAGGACGACGGCGAGGACCTCCTCGACCGCAACGAGGCAGCCGCCCTCCTCGAGGTGTCGGCGAAGTCCTGGGACACCTACAAGCACACACCCGAGATCACACCGCACCTGGTCAAGGTAAAAGGCGTTGAGCACTGCCCGCGCCGCATCGTGACCGCATACAGATCAGCACGACAGGCCGGCCCCGGAGATGCCGCGAAGCCGGGACGCCCCCACGGCAGCGGTGACATGGTGCCGCGGGACGAGATCCCCCGCGAGATCGGTGCGCTGCTCGAGGAGGACCCCGCGGTCACCTCGAAGACCGTCATGACCGAGCTCGGCCTCTCCTACGTCACCGTCACCCGGACCCTGGCCCGTCTGCGCGGCGAACACATCGCCGATCTGATCACCAGCCAACCGGACCTGACACCACAAGACGCCGCGCGACAGCTCGGCTACCCAACAGCCGTACACCGCACGGCGATCGCCCACGCGCAGACCGAAATCCGCGCCCGCGCCGCCCGCCCCTACATCCAGGAGATCGCCGACACGCTCGCCGGGGCCGGCCTGGCCGAGCACCAGGACGTCACCGTCACTCACCTCGCCGACGACCACATCGCCGCCGCCCTGGTGCTCTCCCACGGTGCTCCTGCACCGGCGCTGGTGTGGGACGAACGCTCCGGCTGGCGCACCGCCACGAGCCGCCGGCACCCGATCCGCCGGAACACCGGACAACCACCGCAGGGCGAACCGATCGGAGACAGCGACGGCGCCCCCCGCCCTGCTCCCGCACAACTACTCGCCGCCCTGACGGCTCGGACCGACCGCACCGATGAAGCCACCCGTCAAAACTGACGGCAACCCTCTGCCCTCCGCTCGGCCAGCAAGCCATCCCGACGTCTGCAGCTCGAGCAGGACTGGTCAAACTCGTATGTGCCGCCTCCGGAGCGATGCGAGGTGCGTCGTGTCCGGAGTCCAGCACGACCAGGACCTCCGACTGCCTCGGCCGGGGCGATACGTGAACGACCAGCCAGCCTGCCATCCACCGATCAGAAGACTGACTCCGCGCGACCCTGCCCAACCTCGGCCTGCAGCAGGCGTGGAGAGGCCTCGAAACCATGACGGCAGTACGCCGAAACCGCCCGGTCGCTGGAGTGAACGGTCACCCGCTCAAGGCCCAGGTCTCTTGCCCACGCCAAGACCGCCTCGATCAGCTCGCCGCCCAGGCCGCGGTCGCGCTCCTCGGGCACCACGTACGTGCACTGCACGTCACCCGAAATCCGCTCGAACCTGCGCGGGTGCGGCACACGCTGCGTGATCGCCAGCCAGGCCATGCCGATCACCACGTCGTCACGGACCATCACCATGCACCGATGCGAGGACCCGGCCTCCCGGGCCCACGCCACGAATCGGGGGACGAACTCGTCCAGCATGGTGTCGGGAGTTCCGTAGAGCTCCTGCACCCACCGCCACCGCAACTCAGCTACGGCGGCCAACTCACGGTACTGGGCAGGGCGGCACACGACGTCATCCACGGCTTCATCCTGGCGCAGAAGCATCAGCACGACTCCGAAACCCTCATCACCTGGGCCGCGATCACGTTCATGACCCGCCGACTCACCCGCCGGTCGCAGCGAAACACGACTCCAGGGCGCTTCGTACCAGCTGCCTGACCTGCGGGAAGTTTCAGGTTCCGGACGTACGGCTCACCCCAGGGTCAACACGGCCAGCGTCCCGATGACTGCGTTCGCGGTCACGTGCACCAAGTAGGGGATCAGGATGCCGCCACTACGCACACGTATGACACCCAGGACAAACCCCCAACTGGCCGCCATGATCATGCCGATGACGCCGGACGGAAAGCCTGCGAAGTGCGCGGCTCCGAACAGCACGGCTTGCAGCGCCACTGCGACCCTGTTGCCCCAGACCGCGGCCAGTTCTGTCAGCAGCACCCCCCGGAAAAGCATCTCCTCCCACACCGGGTTGACCAGAGCGAATGCCACGATGCCCAGAATCGCGAGCCCGAGCGGGAGGCGTTGCAGCTCGCGCAGGTATTCGGCCGGCTCAGGCCGCACCACGAGCGCCCAAGTCGCGAGCGCTGCAGCGCTGAGTACCACAGTGGCCAGGCCCAGCCAGAGCGTCCCGGTCGTCAACGAACCACGCGTCAGCCATGGCGCGGCCAGCTTGAGGGCAGCGTGACGACCAGCGATCAGCAGGCACCCCAGAGGGAGCACGCACACCAGAACCGTGGTGACCGCAGGCGGCCAGCCAGAGAGCATCCCCACCGCAAAACAGCCGAAGAGCGGACCCACGAACACCGCCACCCGGATCGCCTCCGCCGACCGCAGGACACCGGCCCAAGCAATCAGCAAGACAACGGCGAGACCCACGACTGCCATCCGCACCGGCACTCCCGGCCCGACCGGAAAGACCGCGCAGGCACCTAGAGCGACGATGCACGCGCCTGCAGGCCACGCGCGGACGAGCGAGGCGCCGGTCCTCACTGCGGACCGCGACGGCGCCGAGCCTTCCAGTTCCGAGGGCATCCATGACTCCGATCACCTTGCTGGCAGCAGTGAGTAAACAGATCATCTTGCTACATCACGCCCCTCCGGGTGGGCGAGCGGGCACCTGATTCCAGGCCATCGACCAGCTGAAGGCGCAGAGGAAGCCTGGTGCGCAGCGCGGGGCACCGTACGCGTACGCGCCGGGGCGCAGCGAAGGACGGGTCAGGCGCGCGGTCTGCTCCGCAGACGCGACGCGCCGCCGCTACGCGGCGGTGACCCGGGCACTGCCCGGCCGCTGCTCAGCCGCTTCGCGACTGGCAATGGGGGAGCGCTCCGCGCTCCGAATGAAGGGACGCTCCGCGTCCCGCGTCGGCGCACGCTTGACCGATATCAGAAAGCAACCCGCCGCCCCTGTACGGGCGTTGGCCTGCAGAAACACGCGATGAAAGATCCTGAACACCACCAAAACTCTCTACAAATGCGATAGATTTATCTCGTTCGCAGGGCTTGTGGCAAAGCCCTCAACACCGAAGACACACACCAACCCCTAAGGGAGAACTGTGCCCACACGCACCAAGAGCGGCTTCGCGCTGCTCATCCGCACCGACAGCCTCTTCCGCGTCCTCGACTGGCCCGCCAGCGACGCAGGACACCTCCAGGTCATCCGCGCAGCATGCGACTGCGACCACTTCGACGCCATCCGCATCACCGACAACCTCACCATGTGGCTCGACGACGAAGGCCTCCTCAACGGAGCGCCGTACAACCCCGGAGCAACCCTGCTCTACGCCCAGCACCACCCCCTCCACCAGCCCTACCACGGCCACGCCCTGTTCACCGGCGGAGCCGACGCGGAGGGCAACACCCTCGGCCTCACCGATCACGAGCTGACCGACCTCGTTGAACAGCACCTCGCACCCACGGTCATTCCCCGCCAACGCACCGGGAACTGACCGCACGTCACCCCCTGGGGGCGGCGCCGTGGCAGCGCCACCCCCAGGGCTCACCGGAGACCACACCCCGAAGGAGAACCCGCCGTGGGTTTCGACATGTTCAGCGAGCGCCCTCCCGACGCGGAACAACAAGCCGCAGTCATGAAGGCGTCCAACCGGATCGACGACTTGGAAATGCACCGCCGACATGCAACCAGCGAGACGGCCGCCAAAGCCATTGATGACCAACTGGACTCTGCCTGGAACGACTACGAAAAGGCCCGAACCGGCCTCTACTTCCGCCTCAACATCTGGGCCATGGGCGCCGCCCGCCACATCATGCGCGAAATCGGCATGATCAAAGACGCCCCCGCACCTCAATGGCCGACCCTCGCGGAATTCGACCTCACTCATCTCCCAGAAGACCCGAGGGACCACCCCGAAGGACCCAAGCGAACGAAAATCGAGAAGCAACTCACCACACAACAACTCCAGTTCCTGGCCGCGTACTGGAACACCCGCGAAGGCGACGCCGGACTCCCCGCCATCCCCGCCTACAAGCTCATGAGCAACGACGGATGGCTCGTCACCGAACGAGAGACCACAGCAGCACTCCACGCCTGGGAGAGCGTCACACCAGAAGCCCAGGCGCAGACCCTCACCGACAACCCCTGGTGGCTGGAGTGGCTTGACTTCCTGGAGTACAACGCCACACGAGGAGGCTTCCGAGTCCACTAACCACACCCACCGGGGGTGGAGCAACAACAGCCCCACCCCCGGCACGGGGCCCGGCAGGCGGCTCCGCTCCGCTCCGCCGCCGGCCTCCGGTAGATCCCAGAGGCCGACACCGACTCCGCCAATCAGCCAGCTTGTAAAGGGAATTGACGTACCATAGAATGAATTACACCAACTCGATAGCGGGAAACCGAAGGTTGAAACTCTAAGCCTTCGTGCGATAGCAAAAGTGACGGGCCGTCAACACTCCTATATGTGCTCAGAAAACGGACGATACCCACGCCCGCTAACCAGCCTAAGGAATTCGCGGAGCGAATTCATTTTCTGCTCGAATCGCGGAGCGAATTCGAGCTCTGGTCAACGGAGTTGACCAGGTATTCCGGCGAAGCCGGAATTCAGGAACGCGGAGCGTTCCCTTTCTTCCGCCGCGTAGCGGCGGCGCGTCGTGTCTGCGGAGCAGACCG
>NZ_KZ984587.1 GCF_003574445.1 Streptomyces sp. YIM 130001 | reverse complement strand
GCTCACGCTGTCGGCACGCTCGATCAGATCGGTGATTTCTGCGACCGTCCAGCCAGTGATCTCAGCGACCCGGTCACGTGCGCCGTCCTCGTCGGTCTGGCGGAGCGCGGCGACGACTTCGACTGCGAGGTCGGTGTGCGCCGCGTTCAAGGCCTCTTCGGCGTCGCGGTATCGCTGGGCTGCAAGCTCAAGCTTGGCGGTATCCATGGGGGCATCATCCCTGACCCTGGCGGAGTCGGGAACTCCACGTCAGCAAGCCGAGTCGGCAAGCCGCCCGGCCTGTTGCCGCTGGCCGCGTGATCGGCGCTGAAGCCAGGCACACCGACGCATTCCCACCCGGGTGTGTGCCGACTGCGCGCACATCGCACGTTTCGGCGTGGCGCCTGCGGGTGGCTGTTCCGCAAGCAGGTCGGCAGCTACGCGGACGTTGCTGCTTGTGGCACGACGTCGGCCCGTGCGCGGAAGGGTGCCCTGACACGGCCAGAGCACCGAAGTCCTCTTTCGTCACTACGCCAAGTTCCTGGACGGCGTCCGGGAGCAGGCCAACCGCCCCATCGTGCAGTCGATGGAGGAGTGGGGTCGCGTCAGGAACGGGGTGGCGGGTGAGGGCTGAGTCGGGTGCTCGGTCCGCGACTGGTTCGGAACTGGTGGCCAGGATCGGGATGGTGGTGGGGAGACTGGGAGTTGGGCCGCATGCCGGGCTTCGCCCTCAGTCGGACGAGCGGAAGGCGCCTGACGGGCGGGTGCCCAGGTCAGACGCCTTCCACCGGGTCTCTAGAAGAAGCCCTGCTTGTTCGGGGAGTACGAGACGAGCATGTTCTTCGTCTGCTGGTAGTGGTCCAGCATCATCTTGTGGTTCTCCCGGCCGATGCCCGACTGCTTGTAGCCACCGAAGGCGGCGTGCGCCGGGTAGGCGTGGTAGTTGTTCACCCAGACTCGGCCTGCCTGGATAGAACGGCCCGCCCGGTAGGCGGTGTTGGAGTCGCGGGTCCACACGCCCGCGCCGAGGCCGTAGAGAGTGTCGTTGGCGATCTTGATCGCGTCGTCGTAGTCGTTGAACGATGCCACGGACACCACCGGGCCGAAGATCTCCTCCTGGAAGACCCGCATGCGGTTGTCACCCTCGAAGATCGTCGGCTGGACGTAGTAGCCGCCGGCCAGCTCGCCGTCGTACTCGATGCGGTGGCCGCCGGTGAGGACCTTCGCGCCCTCGCGCTGGCCGATGTCGAGGTACGAAAGGATCTTCTCCAGCTGGTCGTTGGACGCCTGGGCGCCGATCATCGTCTCGGTGTCGAGCGGGTGGCCCGGGACGATCTGCTCGGTACGTGCGACCGCCGCCTCCAGGAACTCGCTGTAGTGGCCGCGCTGGACCAGCGCACGCGACGGACACGTGCACACCTCGCCCTGGTTGAGGGCGAACATGGTGAAGCCCTCGAGTGCCTTGTCGCGGAACGCGTCGTCCTGCGCCCACACGTCGTCGAAGAAGATGTTCGGGGACTTGCCGCCCAGCTCCAGAGTGACCGGCTTGATGTTCTCGGAGGCGTACTGCATGATCAGCCGGCCCGTGGTGGTCTCGCCGGTGAAGGCGACCTTCGCGACGCGCGGGCTGGACGCCAGCGGCTTGCCGGCCTCGGCGCCGAAGCCGTTCAGGATGTTGAGGACGCCGGGCGGCAGCAGGTCGGCGACGAGGCTCATCCAGTAGTGGATCGACACGGGTGTCTGCTCCGCCGGCTTCAGGACCACCGCGTTGCCCGCCGCGAGAGCGGGCGCCAGCTTCCAAGTGGCCATCAGGATCGGGAAGTTCCACGGAATGATCTGTGCGACGACGCCGAGCGGCTCGTGGAAGTGGTACGCCACGGTGTCGTCGTCGATCTCGCTGAGCGAGCCTTCCTGGGCGCGGATCGTGCCCGCGAAGTAGCGGAAGTGGTCGATGGCCAGGGGGATGTCCGCCGCGAGTGTCTCCCGGATCGGCTTGCCGTTCTCCCAGGACTCGGCGACGGCCAGGGACTCGAGGTTGGCCTCCATACGGTCAGCGATCCGGTTGAGGACGTTCGCGCGCTCCGAGGGTGACGTACGGCCCCAAGCGGGGGCTGCGGCGTGTGCGGCGTCGAGTGCCCGCTCGACGTCCTCGGCGGTGCCGCGGGCCACTTCGGTGAACGTCTTGCCGTTCACCGGGCTCGGGTTCTCGAAGTAGCGGCCACTCGCGGGCGGTACGTACTCACCGCCGATGAAGTGGTCGTAGCGCGACTGGTAGGAGACGAGGGCGCCTTCGGTGCCGGGCGCGGCGTAACGGGTCATCTCTGCAGGCCTCCCGAGGTCCGCTGCCCGCCGATGGGCAGCGCTGTTCCCGCAGGCTAGTTACGCGGAGGTTGCAACCACGTTGCGGCCGACTGCTCGCTGTCCAGGGCGTTCAACCGGTCCTGTACCGGGGCCCGTTCGGGCGCACCCTGCGGCAGAGCGCGCGCCAGGGCCCGCCAGATGTCCACGTCCTCCGCACCCCAAGGGCTGTGCGCCCAGTCGGCGAGCAGCTGGGGATCGCCCCGGTCGGCTAGCGCGGCGCGCAGGGCGCGGTCGATCCGGTCGCGCACCATGGCCACCGCGGGCGCCTGGGACAGCGGGAGGAGCGGGCCGTCGTACGCGCGCATCGCGCCCGAGACGGCGCCCGTCGCGAGCCGTCGCTCCACCAACTGGAAGTCGGCCTCCACCGGTTCGGTGAGTCGGTACGGGCGGGAAGCGAGCAGATCGGGGCCCAACAGGCCGCGCAGTCGCGAGAGTTCGGCGCGCAGCGTCACCGGGGACATCGACTCGTCCGCGTAGAGGTGAAGCAGCAGTTGGTCGCCCGTCAGGCCCTCGGGATGGCAGGCGAGCAGGACCAGGAGTTCGCTGTGCCGACGGCTGAGGCGGTGCTTGCGGCCGCCGGCCACGAGCAGGGCCTCGTCCCGGCCGAGCGCGTGCAGCTCGATGGCGGTGCGGTTCACCGGGCTTTTGTCCAGGGCGAGTTGAGCCTCGGCGGCCCGGGCCACGGCCTGCACGAAAGCGAGGCTGTGGGGGTGGGCGAGCCGGTCGCCGCCGGTGATGTCGATCGCGCCGAGGAGCCGGCCGGTGTGCGGATCGTGCACAGGAGCTGCGGCGCACGTCCAGGGCTGTACCTGGCGGGCGAAGTGCTCGGAGGCGAAGACCTGCACGGCCCGGTCGACCGCGACCGCGGTCCCCGGGGCGTTGGTGCCCATCGCGGTCTCCGACCAGCGGGCGCCCGGCACGAAGTTCATGTCGTCGGCGCGCGAGCGGGTCGCGCTGTGACCCTCGACCCACAGAAGCCTGCCCTGCGCGTCGCACACCGCAAGCAGGTGCTCCCCGTCGGTGGCGAAGGTGCTCATCAGCTCCCGGAACAGCGGCATCACCAGAGCCAGCGGATGCTCCGCCCGGTACGAACCGAGGTCGTCGTCAGCCAGTTCCACCTGGGCGGAGCCGTCCGGGCTCACTCTGGCACGGGCCGAGCGCTGCCACGACTCGGCGACCACCGGCCGCACGGGCCGCGGGACGGTGCCCGCGGCGGTGAAGGTCTCGTGCGCGCCGCGCAGTGCGCGAGCACGGTCCTGCGGGTCCGTACCCGAAGTGAGAGCGATCCACGGATCCGTCAACTCGGCCTCCCCTGGGGAGCGATGCGTCAACCGCCATCGTCACCCGGGAGCGGGCCCCCGACAACCGCCGTGACACGAACGAGCGAACGGGCGTTGTCGGCAGGCCGTTTCAGGCTGCCTTGACGAGCTTCAGGTACCGGTCCCAGTCCCAGTGCGGGCCCGGGTCGGTGTGCGTGGCGCCGGGCACCTCGTTGTGGCCGATGATGTGTTTTCGGTCGAGGGGGATGTCGTAGATGGCACAGACGAATGCGGTCAGGGCGGCGGACGAGGCGTACATCTCGTCCGTGAAGTACTTCGGCTGATCCACCCAGCCCTCGTGCTCGATGCCGATGCTGCGGGTGTTGTAGTCCCAGTTCCCGGCATGCCAGCCGACGTGTCGGTCGGCGACGCACTGGGCGACGTGACCGTCCTTCGAGCGGACCAGGTAGTGGGAGGACACCTGTTTGTCCGGGTTCTGGAAGATGGCCAGGGTGTCCGCGTACGTCTCCTGCGTGACGTGCACGACCACGAACTCGATCGGATAGCTCGAAGGGCGGTCGGACGAAGTGTAGTTGGACGAACTCGCCGGAATCCACTCGGCATCCGGATAGTCGCGCGGTCGCCTGCGCGCCGCCGTCGCTGCGGTGGTCGGCACCAGGGCCGCGGGCACGGCGAGCGCCGCGCCCTGCAGGATGCGGCGCCGACTCGGCCAACGTGGGGCTCGGTCCATGATCCTTGCCTCTCTCTGTGCGGGAGGGGGCGGTGCACTCGGTGGCGCTGAACTAGGCGTGGAGCACGGACGTGAGGAAGCGTTAAATACCGTACGACTGGCGGGTGTTGGGGCGGAAGAGGGACTTTCGGTACTGGAACTCGTCCGGTGGGCAGGGCAGGGCAGCGGCCGCGACGAGACCCACGGAGACGTGGCCTTCGACCGGCCGCAGCTCACCGGGCGGACGCGGCGGTCGGCCGGAGCGGTGCAAGTGCGCGGCCGGGCCGCGGTGGATCGGCACACCGGACCGGCCCGATCACCGATGAATTCCGCGTCCCGCCGAAGTCACCCCTGCAGGAGCCGCGGACAGCCGCGGGCTCGGCACCGAGGAGACGTATGGCCAAGCTCATCTACTCGATGATCACATCGCTCGACGGCTACGCCGAGGCGGCCGAGGGTGACTTGGGTACCGGAGCCGACGACCCGGAGGTGCACACGTTCGTCGGAGACGTCTTCCGCTCCGTCGGCACGTACCTCTACGGCCGGCGGATGTACGAGACGATGGTCTATTGGGAGACCGCGCACAACGAGCCCGGTCAGCCGCCGCACATCCTGCAGTACGCCCGCGACTGGCAGGCCGCGGAGAAGGTCGTGTACTCCACGACGCTCGAGTCGGTGACCAGCACGAAGACCCGGATCGAGCGGAACTTCGACCCGGACGCGGTGCGCAAACTCAAGGCCGAGTCCGCGTACGACCTCACCGTCGACGGCCCGAACCTTGCGGCCCAGGCCATCGCCGCAGGTCTGGTGGACGAGTACCACCTGTTCATCACCACGAGTGTGGTCGGCGGCGGGAAGCGGTTCTTCCCCGACGGCGTGCGCCTCGATCTCGAGCGGGTGGAGGAACGCGCCTTCGACAGCGGGCTGATCTACGCGCGCTACCGGGCCCGCTGAGTCGCACGCCCACCCAGCAGACGCTGAACCGCCCGCGTCCGTATTGCCCCCTCGTTGACATCCTGCTCGCCGGCATTCAGCAGGGCTGACTGCTCCGGACGCTCACGAGCCGCCGCCGAGCAAAGGAACGGCGGTGGTGAGGACTTGCTCGATGCGCTCCAGCGTGGCGTCGTCCCACGAGGTCGGCTCCAGTACGGGACCGTCGGCCGTTCCCCAGCGACGGGCCACCGCCGCGGCGTCCTCGCCGGTGAGCAGGCCGGCCGCCTGGGCCGCCGCGCCGAGGGCGACCAACTCCTGCGCGCGCGGGACCTGTACGGGCCGTCCGCTCAGCCGCCGCACGGTCTGCTGCCACGCTGTGCCCCTGGCTCCGCCGCCGATCAACAACAGCGGCGAGGTCGATGCCGAAGCCGAAGACGCACGCTCGTCCTGTCCGAGGACCAGGCCGAGCGCCTGCAACAAGGCGAACACCGCGCCGTCGTAGGCGGCTTGGAGCAACTGTCCGGGAGTCGTCTCGTGGCGCAGTCCCTGCAGGAGGCCGGAGGCGCCCGGCAGTGCCGGGGTGCGTTCGCCGTCCAGGAACGGCAGCAGTACGGCGGATCCGCCCGCCTCCACCGCCTCACGGTCCAGGCCGAGGAGTGCCGCGATCCGGTCCACGGCGAGCGTGCAGTTCAGCGTGCAGGCCAGCGGCAGCCAGTCACCCCGGGCGTCCGCGAACCCGGAGACCGTGCCGCTCGGGTCCGGGGTGAGTTCCTCCGCGACCGCGTACACGGTGCCAGAGGTGCCGAGGCTGAGCACCGGGGTGCCCGGGAGCAGTCCGAGGCCGAGGGCCGCCGCGGCGTTGTCACCCATCCCGGGAGCGACCAACGTCCCGGTGGAAAAGGGGAGGTCCGGAATATCGCGTACGGTGCCGGCCACCTCGCCGGGTCCGACGACCCGCGGCAGTAGCGCCGGGTCGAGTTCCGCAAGGGCGAGGATCTCCTCGTCGTACCCCTCCATCGAGGCGGCCCACCAGCCGGTGCCCGACGCGTCCGAACGGTCCGTCGTGCCCTGACCGGTGAGGCGTTCGGTGAGGTAGTCGTGAGGGAGCCGCACCGCTGTGGTGGCGGCGACCGCGGCCGGTTCGTTCTCCCGCAGCCAGGCCCATTTGCCGATCGTGAACGCGGGAGCCGGCACGCTGCCGACGCGTTCGGCCCAGGCCTTGGGCCCGCCGAGGCGCTGCACCAGGTCCGCGGTCCTGGCCGCCGGGCGTACGTCGTTCCACAGCAGCGCGGGGCGCACCGGGCGGCCGTCGGAGCCGAGCGTCACCAGGCCGTGCTGCTGGCCTGCGACGGAGACGGCGGCGGCCCTGCGTGCGTAGTCCCCGCACTGGGCGAGAGCGTCCTGGAGTGCCTGCCACCACTGCGCGGGATCGCTCTCCCGCCCGGCGCCGGAGGAGACCGTATGCGGCGCCTGCCCGCTCGCCACGACTTCCCCGGAGGAACTGTCGACGACGAGGACCTTGGTGGACTGGGTGGAACTGTCCACACCGACGACGAGTGGCGCGTCCGCAACTGACATCGAAAAACTCCGTCCGAGAATCGGGCGACCGACAACTACCCAGGGATAGTGCCGGAGATTAATTTGTTCAGTGCCATGACGAAACAGGTGCGGTGACTCCGCGGCAGATCACGGCGGATGAGGGAGCGGCTCTATGCGGTATCGGCCTACGCGTGAGGACAGGTTCACCTTCGGTCTGTGGACGGTTGGTTGGCGCGGTAATGATCCGTTCGGTGAGGCGACGAGGCGGGCTTTGGATCCGGTGGAGTCGGTTGAGCGGCTTGCGGAGCTGGGTGCGTACGGGGTGACGTTCCATGAC
>NZ_KZ984586.1 GCF_003574445.1 Streptomyces sp. YIM 130001 | reverse complement strand
GGATCGGTTCGGGGCCCTCGTCGTACCGCTGTGTCAGGAAGGTCAGGGCAGCTGAGTCGCTCGCGCTTCCCTGCGGTTGCCGCGGAAGTTGCTCACCCGGCGGGCCGTGGCGAACAGCGGGATCACCGCGCCGAGCACCAGCTGCAGGGCGCAGCCGGTCTGCAGCAGCAGCTGGCCGCCCGGTGCGTCGAAGGCCCAGGCCGCGAGCAGACCCATGGCCGCCACGATCCAGGCGAGCATCGCCACCGCGAGCGGGCCGCGCGGCTTCGGGTACTCGACCCGGCTCACCATCAGCCAGGCCGTGCCCACGATCGCGAGCAGCGTCGCCACGAAGGGCAGCTCGAGCAGCACGATCGAGACCACGGTGAGCGCGCCGAACGGGCTCGGCATGCCCTGGAAGGTGCCGTCCTTCAGCGTCACGCACGAGAACCGCGCAAGCCGCAGCACCACCGCCAAAAGCACCACGATCGCTCCGACCGCGGCCACTCTCTGGTGCGCGTCGTCCGCCACCATGCCGTAGACGAGCACGAAGTACGCCGGCGCGAGGCCGAAGCTGATCAGGTCCGAGAGGTTGTCCAGCTCGGCACCCATCGGCGAGCTGCGGAGCTTGCGCGCCACGAGCCCGTCGAAGAGGTCGAAGACCGCGGCGCACAGCATCAGGATCACGGCTGTGGCGGCGCTGTGCCGGGCCATGCCCGACTCGTCGCTGCCCATCAGGTGCGGGATCAGGATGCCGGTCGTCGTGAAGTACACGGCCATGAAGCCGCACGTGGCGTTGCCGAGGGTGAGGGTGTCCGCTATCGACAGCCGCATGGACAGCGGCATGTCTTCCGTCGGGTCGTCCTCGTCATCGGCTCCGGGCGCCCACCCGGCCGGTGTGTCGGGATCAAGCACGGTCAATGCGAGTCACCCCAGCCACGGTCTTCTGCCCGACCTCGACGTCGACCTCGACTCCTTCGGGAAGGTAGAGGTCGACGCGGGAGCCGAAGCGGATCAGGCCGATCCGCTCGCCCTGTTCCACCTTCGTCCCCTGCGGGATGTAGGGGACGATGCGGCGGGCCACTGCGCCGGCGATCTGCACCATCTCGATGTCACCGAGCTCGGTGTCGAAGTGCCACACCACCCGCTCGTTGTTCTCGCTCTCCTTGTTGAACGCCGGGACGAATCCGCCCGGGACGTGCTCCACGGAGGTCACCGTGCCGGCCAGCGGCGCCCGGTTGACGTGAACGTTCAACGGGCTCATGAAGATCGCGACGCGGGTGCGTCCGTCCTTCCACGGCATGATGCTCTGCACCACACCGTCGGCCGGCGAGATGACCCGGCCCTGGGTGATCTCGCGCTCGGGGTCGCGGAAGAACCACAGCATCCCCGCCGCGAGAGCGGTCGCGGGAACGGCCACGGCCTTCGCGGCGCCGGAACGGCGCGAGCGGGCGAGGCTGATGGCTGCGGTGGCGACGGTCGGCAGGAGCCACGGCGATGCTCCGCGAGCAAGTCGGCCCCTGAGGGCGCCGTCGCGTGGTGCAGAGGTTTGGCTGTGGGGCATGGATGACCTTCGTAGCGGATGATGCCGCGCAGTGACGGGGGACGGCGGCTTTCGGGGATCGTACCGGTTGCGGGCTGCAACTGGGCAAGCCAGGAAGCCGAGTCGGTGGCCGAAGAGTGTTGACGCGGCGTGAACTTCATCCCGGCTAAATCACCCCAAAAGGGACGTTCAGCCCTGGAATCGATACTCTTCGAGTAGCCGCCTGCCAATGATCATTTTCTGGATCTCGGCGGTACCTTCGCCGATCAAGAGCATGGGAGCCTCGCGGTAAAGACGCTCGATCTCGTACTCCTTCGAGAATCCGTAGCCGCCGTGAATCCGGAACGCGTCCTCCACAACCTCTTTGCAGTACTCGGAGGCCAGGTACTTGGCCATCCCTGCTTCCAGGTCGTTTCGCTCACCGGAGTCCTTTTTGCGTGCTGCATTCACCATCATCGCATGGGCGGCTTCGACCTTGGTGGCCATCTCGGCCAGCTTGAACTGAATCGCCTGGTGCTGGGCGATGGCCTTGCCGAAGGTGTGGCGCTGCTGTGCGTAGGAGACGCCCAGTTCGAAAGCACGCTGGGCGACGCCGCAACCACGGGCGGCGACGTTCACGCGGCCGACCTCCACGCCGTCCATCATTTGGTAAAACCCGCGGCCGGTGGCGCCGCCGAGGACCCGATTGGCGGGAATGCGCAGTCCGTCCATGATGAGTTCGGTCGTGTCGACGCCCTTGTAACCCATCTTCTCGATCTTGCCGGGAATGGTGAGACCGGGGCGGACCTCTCCGAATCCGGGCTCCTTCTCGACGAGGAACGTGGTCATCGACTTGTGGGCCGGAGTTCCCTCGGGGTGTCCTTCGTCACTTCGGCACAGCACGGCGACGAGAGTGGACGATCCGCCGTTCGTCAGCCACATTTTCTGGCCGTTGAGGACGTACTCCTCGCCGTCCTGGACACCCTTGGAGGTGATGGCCGACACATCGGAGCCGAGCGCCGGCTCGGACATCGAGAACGCGCCACGCACCTCGCCGGCCGCCATCCGCGGCAGGAAGGTGTCCTTCTGCTCCTGCGTGCCGTGCTGCTTGAGCATGTACGCCACGATGAAGTGCGTGTTGATGATGCCGGAGACGCTCATCCAGCCGCGCGCGATCTCCTCCACGCACAGCGCGTAGGTGAGGAGCGACTCACCCAGGCCGCCGTACTCCTCGGGGATCATCAGGCCGAACAGGCCCAACTCCTTGAGGCCGTCCACGATCTGCTGCGGGTACTCGTCGCGGTGCTCGAACTCCGTGGCGACCGGGATGATCTCCTTGTCGACGAAGTCCCGGACGGTGGACAGGATCTCCTGCTGGATGTCGGTGAGACCGGCGGTCTGCGCGAGTCGGCTCATGGCTACTTCTTCTCCTGCGTCTTCTGAGGAGTGTCGACCAGCTCGGATCGAGAGGTGTCGCCCCGCAGGGGGGTCTGCTGAGGGTGGTGGTGGGCGACGGGCGGGCGGCCGGGCTGCTCTCCGCCCCGCTCCTTGATGTACGTCTCGGTGGGGACCATCACCTTGCGGCGGAACACGCAGACCAGCGTGCCGTCCTGCTTGTAGCCCTTGGTCTCCACGTGGACGATCCCGCGGTCGTTCTTCGACCTCGACGGCGTCTTGTCCAGGACGGTCGTCTCGCCGTAGAGCGTGTCGCCGTGGAAGGTCGGTGCCACGTGCCGCAGGGACTCGATCTCCAGGTTGGCGATCGCCTTGCCCGAGACGTCCGGGACGGACATGCCGAGGAGCAGGGAGTAGATGTAGTTCCCGACGACGACGTTCTTGCCGAAGTCCGTCGTGCTCTCCGCGTAGTTGGCGTCCATGTGGAGGGGGTGGTGGTTCATGGTGAGCAGACAGAACAGGTGGTCGTCGTACTCCGTGACCGTCTTCCCGGGCCAGTGCTTGTACACGTCCCCGACGGTGAACTCTTCGTAGGTGCGGCCGAACTGCATGGTCTTACGCCTCCGGGGCCTCGAACGTGGACGTGCGCTGCATGCCGGCGGCCCGGCCCTTGCCGGAGATGACCAGGGCCATCTTGCGGCTGGCCTCGTCGATCATCTCGTCGCCGAGCATCGCGGAGCCCTTCTTGCCGCCCGCCTCGGACGTGTAGTAGTCGTACGCGTCCAGGATCAGCTCGGCGTGGTCGTAGTCCTCCTGGGACGGCGAGAAGATCTCGTTGGACGCCTCGACCTGGCCGGGGTGCAGCACCCACTTGCCGTCGAAGCCGAGTGCGGCGGCGCGGCCGGCGACCTCGCGGTAGCCGTCGACGTTCTTGATCTGCAGGTACGGACCGTCGATCGCCTGGAGGTCGTTGGCACGGGCGGCCATCAAGATCTTCATCAGGATGTAGTGGTAGGCGTCGGCCGGGTAGCCGGGGGGCTGTTCGCCGACGACGAGGGACTTCATGTTGATGGACGCCATGAAGTCGGCCGGGCCGAAGATGATGGTCTCGGTGCGCGGCGAGGCCTGGGCGATCTCGTTGACGTTGTTGAGGCCCTGGGCGTTCTCGATCTGGGCCTCGATGCCGATCTTGCCGACCTCGAAGCCCATCGTCTTCTCGATCTGCGTGAGCAACAGGTCGAGGGCGACGATCTGCTGGGCGTCCTGGACCTTCGGCAGCATGATGCAGTCGAGGTTCTGCCCCGCGCCCTCCACCACCGTGACGACATCGCGGTACGTCCACTCGGTGGTCCAGTCGTTGACCCGCACCACCCTCGTCTTGCCCGTCCAGTCGCCCTCGTTGAGGAACTTCACGATGGTGTGCCGGGCGTCCGGCTTGGCCAGTGGGGCGCAGGCGTCCTCCAGGTCGAGGAAGACCTGGTCGGCGGGGAGGCCCTGGGCCTTCTCCAGGAAGCGCGGGTTCGAGCCGGGCACCGCCAGACAGGAGCGGCGGGGGCGCAGGCGATTGACGCTGGTCATGCGGGGACCTCCAGAGGGTCGAGCTTGTTCGCGGTGCGGATCTCGTCGACGATACGGCCGATGATCTCCGTGATACCGAAGTCCTTGGGGGTGAAGACGGCGGCTACTCCCGCCCGCTTCAGGTCCTCGGCGTCGGCGCTGGGGATGATGCCTCCGACGATCACGGGGATGTCGGGGGCGCCCGCCTCGCGCAGTCGGTCGAGCACGTCCGGCACCAACTCGGCGTGCGATCCGGACAGGATCGACAGGCCGACGCAGTGCACGTCCTCGGCGAGCGCGGCGGACACGATCTGCTCCGGGGTGAGCCGGATGCCCTGGTAGACCACCTCGAAGCCGGCGTCGCGGGCCCGCACGGCGATCTGTTCGGCGCCGTTGGAGTGCCCGTCGAGGCCCGGCTTGCCGACCAGCAGGCGGAGTCGGCCGCCCAGTTCGTCACCGGTGCGGCGGACCTTCTCGCGGACGACGGCGAGCGGCGTGCCCTCCTCGGCGGTCACCGTGACCGGCGCGGACGAGACCCCGGTGGGCGCGCGGAACTCCCCGAACACCTCGCGCAGCGCCTCGGCCCACTCGCCGGTCGTCACTCCGGACCGTGCGCACTCGAGGGTGGCCTCCATCAGGTTCTCGGTGCCGGCGGCGGCCTCCTTGAGGCGCTCCAGGGCCTGCTGGGTGGTCGGGTAGTGGAACGGATCGCCCATGCCCTGCCGGTCCGTGGACTCCTGACGGGTGGTCCGCCAGTCGCCGATGGCGCGCACCACCTTCGCCTCGACCTCGTGGTCGACGGTCATGATCGCGGCGTCCAGGTCGGCCGTAAGGGGGTTGGGTTCCGTCGTCTCGAAGATGTTGACGCCGACGATCTTGTCCTCGCCGCCCTCGATCTTCGCCCGGCGCTCCGCGTGCGAGGAGACGAGCTGCGACTTCAGATAGCCCGACTCGACGGCGGCCATCGCGCCGCCCATCTCCTGGATCCGGTCCATCTCGGCGAGCGACTCGGCGACCAGCGCGTCGACCTTCTTCTCGACGACGTGCGAGCCCGCGAAGATGTCCTCGTACTCCAGCAGGTCGCTCTCGTGCGCGAGGACCTGCTGGATACGCAGCGACCACTGCTGGTCCCACGGCCTGGGCAGGCCCAACGCCTCGTTCCAGGCCGGGAGTTGGACGGCCCGGGCGCGGGCGTCCTTCGAGAGGGTCACGGCCAGCATCTCCAGCACGATGCGCTGGACGTTGTTCTCCGGCTGGGCCTCGGTCAGGCCGAGGGAGTTGACCTGCACGCCGTAGCGGAAGCGGCGCTGCTTGGCGTTCTCGATGCCGTAGCGCTCGCGCGTGACCTGGTCCCAGATCTGCCCGAACGCGCGCATCTTGCACATCTCCTCGATGAAGCGGACACCCGCGTTCACGAAGAAGGAGATACGGGCCACCACGTCCCCGAACTTCTCCTCGGGCACCTGCCCCGAGTCGCGCACCGCATCGAGTACCGCGATGGCGGTGGACATGGCGTACGCGATCTCCTGGACCGGCGTGGCACCCGCCTCCTGCAGGTGGTAACTGCAGATGTTGATCGGGTTCCACTTGGGGATGCGGGACACCGTGTACGTGATCATGTCCGTCGTCAGGCGCAGCGAGGGGCCGGGCGGGAAGACATGTGTCCCGCGCGACAGGTACTCCTTGACGATGTCGTTCTGCGTCGTCCCCTGCAGCTCGGTGATGTCCGCGCCCTGCTCCTCGGCCACGACCTGGTAGAGCGCCAGGAGCCACATGGCGGTGGCGTTGATGGTCATCGAGGTGTTCATCCGGTCCAGCGGGATGTCCTGGAACAGCCGCCGCATGTCACCGAGATGGGAGACCGGCACGCCGACCCGGCCGACCTCGCCGCGGGCGAGGATGTGGTCCGGGTCGTACCCCGTCTGGGTCGGCAGGTCGAACGCGACCGACAGACCCGTCTGGCCCTTGGCGAGATTGCGCCGGTACAGCTCGTTGGACGCCTCCGCCGTGGAGTGGCCGGCGTAGGTCCGCATCAGCCACGGCCGGTCCTTCTGACGCTCACTCATAAGCCGCTGCTCCTCGCGGGGTTCAGACGTTCCGGAAGCGGTTGATGGCGTCGAGGTGCTGCTCGCGCAGCTCGGGGTCGCGCACGCCCAGGCCCTCCTGCGGGGCGAGCGCGAGGACGCCGACCTTGCCCTGGTGGAGGTTGCGGTGGACGTCGTAGGCGGCCTGGCCGGTCTCGTCGAGGGAGTAGACCCGGGAGAGGGTGGGGTGGATCTTTCCCTTGGCGATGAGGCGGTTGGCCTCCCACGCCTCGCGGTAGTTGGCGAAGTGCGAGCCGACGATCTTCTTGAGCGACATCCACAGGTAGCGGTTGTCGTACTCGTGCTGGTAGCCCGAGGTGGAGGCACAGGTGACGATGGTGCCGCCCTTGCGGGTGACGTAGACGGAGGCGCCGAAGGTCTCGCGCCCGGGGTGCTCGAAGACGATGTCCACGTCCTCGCCGCCGGTGAGTTCGCGGATACGCTTGCCGAAGCGCTTCCACTCGCGCGGGTCCTGGTTGTGCTCGTCCTTCCAGAACTTGTAGCCCTCGGCGTTGCGGTCGATGATCGCCTCGGCGCCCATCCGGCGGCAGATCTCCGCCTTCTGGTCGCTGGAGACGACGCAGATGGGGTTGGCGCCGCCGGCGAGGGCGAACTGCGTGGCGTAGGAGCCCAGTCCGCCGCTCGCGCCCCAGATCAGCACGTTGTCGCCCTGCTTCATGCCTGCGCCGTTGCGCGAGACGAGCTGGCGGTACGCGGTGGAGTTGACCAGGCCGGGGGCCGCCGCCTCTTCCCAGCTGAGGTGGTCGGGCTTGGGCATCAGCTGGTTCGACTTGACCAGGGCGATCTCGGCGAGCCCGCCGAAGTTGGTCTCGAAGCCCCAGATCCGCTGCTCGGGGTCGAGCATGGTGTCGTTGTGCCCGTCGGAGGACTCCAGCTCCACGCTCAGGCAGTGGGCGACGACCTCGTCGCCGGGGTTCCAGGCGTTCACGCCGGGACCGGTGCGCAGCACGACGCCCGCGAGGTCGGATCCGATGATGTGGTACGGCAGGTCGTGGCGCTTGGTGAGCTCGCTGAGACGTCCGTAGCGCTCCAGGAATCCGAAGGTCGCCATCGGCTCGAAGATCGAGGTCCACACCGAGTTGTAGTTCACCGAGGAGGCCATCACGGCCACCAGGGCTTCGCCCGGGCCCAGTTCGGGCACCGGGACCTCGTCCAGGTGGATGGACTTGCGGGGGTCCTTGTCGCGGGTCTCGAGACCCGCGAACATCTCGGTCTCGTCCTTGTGCACGGTGATGGCGCGGTACGCGTCGGGCAGGGGGAGTGCGGCGAAGTCGTCCGATGTGGCGTCGGCCGACTGGATCGCGTCCAGGATTTCCTTCACGGTTTGCCTCCGGCGAAAGGGTCTCCCCGGCCCGGCCTTGCCGAGAGCCTGGGGAAGCGTCGAGGGGAACGCTCGATGTGGCGTCGGGATTTTTTTGGAGGACTGCTCGTGCCGTCGGTTCGGCGGAGGTGGTGCGGCGGCGCCGGGTGGGCGCGGGAGGTGCCTGTGACGCAGGCGTCCGGGCGCCGGGCACACCTGTGTCAGGGGTGCCTGGGGGACAGCCGGCGTACGGAATTTCTCTGTACGCCGGCCGCCCGGACACCTTCAACGTATGACACCACGTGCCGGTCCACAAGGCACTCAGTGTCATGGATTCTTCTCAGTTGTCATTTGACCGCTTCAACTGAGCGATGATCGATCATTGCAGGTCAGGTGTGGTGCCTGCGGGGCCCTCGGCGCAGGCAGGGCAGACGTGAAGCGCCGTACGGGCCGATGACCGGCGCGTACGGCGCTGTGTGGGACGCCTCAGGGGCGCAAAGGTGGCACGGGGTGTCCGCGGTGCCGGAACGTGCTCAGGAGTGCTCGCGCAGGGCGCTCTCGATGGTGCGCATGACCTCGTCGAGCGGTGCGTCGGTGCGGGCCACCGTCACCAGGACGTCGCCGCTGTTCTGCACTGTCGCGGCGGGGGAGGTGCCGGCGGCCTGCGGGTCGCGGCCGGCGCCGATGCCGGTGCCGAAGGTCTTGCGGACGATCGCGAAGGCGTGGTCGAGCTGGGTCTCGAGGTCGCCCTGACCGCCGGCGCGCAGCCACCGGCGCAGTACGTGATTGTGCGCGGTGACCACCGCGGACGCCGCGACCTCGGCGAGCAGCGGGTCGTCGTTGCCGTCGTGGTGGGCGTGCTCGTCGAAGTGGCCGAGCAGATACCGGGTGAACAGGCGCTCGTAGCGGGCCACCGAGGCGATCTCCCGCTCGCGCAGGGTCGGCACCTCGCGGGTCAGCCGGTAGCGCTCCACCGACACCGCCGGCGAGGCCGCGTACATCTTCATGACCTCTTTGATGCCGCGGCACACCGTGTCCAGCGGGTGCTCGTGCGGGGCCGCCGCGGTCAGCACCGCCTCCGCGCGGATCAGGGTGTCGTCGTGGTCGGGGAAGATCGCCTCTTCCTTGGAGCGGAAGTGCCGGAAGAAGGTCCGGCGGGCGACTCCGGCGGTGGCGGCGATCTCGTCGACCGTCGTCGCCTCGTAGCCCTTCGTCGCGAAGAGCTCCATGGCAGCGGCCGCCAGCTCCCTGCGCATCTTGAGCCGCTGGGCGGCCGCGCGGCTGCCGGCCGCGCTCTCGGGGGCGTCGGGAGCGGGGGAGGTGCGGGGGGACTTGGCGGCCTTGGGCATGCACTGAACGTAACCCATGTACTCGGCCCGATGTGCCTGAGGTACGGACCTGCCCGGAACCGGGGCAGGGCCGCCCGACGGATCGAGCAGCCCTCCCCAGCCCGTACGTTCCTCAGCGTCGCGCATATTCGCGGAAGCCGCGGCCCGTCTTCCGGCCGAGGCAGCCCGCGGCGACCAGGTGCTCGAGCAGCGGCGCCGGCGCCAGGCCCGGATCGCGGAACTCCTTGTGCAGCACCCGCTCGATGGCGAGCGACACATCGAGCCCGACGACGTCCAGGAGCTCGAAGGGCCCCATCGGGTAGCCGCCGCCGAGCCGCATCGCGGTGTCGATGTCGTCCAGGGTCGCGTAGTGCTCCTGGACCATCTTGATCGCGTTGTTCAGGTACGGGAAGAGCAGCGCGTTCACGATGAAACCGGCCCGGTCTCCGCAGTCCACCGGGTGCTTGCGGATCCGGGTGCACACGTCGCGGACCGTCGCATGCACCTCGTCCGCGGTGAGGACCGTGCGCACCACCTCGACCAGCTTCATCGCCGGCGCCGGATTGAAGAAGTGCATACCGATCACGTCCTGTGGACGCGAGGTGGCGCGCGCGCAGGCCACCACCGGCAGCGAGGAGGTGGTGGTGGCGAGCACGGCGCCGGGCTTGCACACCTTGTCCAGGGTGGTGAACAGCTGCTGCTTCACCTCCAGGTCCTCGGCGACCGCCTCGACCGCCAGATCGACCTCCGCGAATGCGTCGAGCGAACCGGCGGGCGTGATCAGGGCGAGCGTCCCGTCGGCCTTCTCCCGGGTCGTACGGCCTTTGTCCACCGCGCGCGAAAGTGACTTGGCGATACGGGACTTGGCCCTTTCCGCCTTTTCGTCGCTGCGCGCCGCGAGCACCACGCGGTAGCCGGCCTTCGCGAACACCTCCGCGATGCCCGACGCCATCGTCCCGGAGCCCGCGACCCCCACCGAGGACACCGGCCGCCCGGTGGCGAGCGGACCGTCCTCGGCCGGAGTCAGCGCGTCACGGACCGCGGCGGCACTGCCCGGGGCCTCGTACGTGTAGAAGCCGCGGCCCGCCTTGCGGCCGGTCAGACCCGCCTCGCTCAGCTGCCCGAGGATCGGTGCGGGCGCGTGCAGCCGGTCGTGCGAATCGGCGTACATCGCCTCGAGGACGGTGCGTGCGGTGTCCACGCCGATCAGGTCGAGCAGGGCGAGCGGGCCCATCGGCAGCCCGCAGCCCAGCTTCATCGCGGCGTCGATGTCCTCGCGGGTCGCGTACTTCGCCTCGTACATGGCGGCGGCCTGGTTGAGATAGCCGAACAGCAGCCCGTCGGCGACGAATCCGGGGCGGTCGCCGACCGAGACCGGCTCCTTGCCGAGGTCCAGCGCGAGGGCCGTCACCGCGTCCACGACACCGGGGTCGGTGAGCACCGAGGAGACCACCTCGACGAGCTTCATCGCGGGGGCGGGATTGAAGAAGTGCAGGCCCACGACGCGTTCCGGGTGCGCGGAGTCGGCGGCGAGACGGGTCACCGACAGGGCGTTGGTGCCGGTGGCGAGGATCGCGTCGGGGCGCACCACGGCGTCGAGTTCCCTGAGGACCTGGTGCTTGATCTCGTACGACTCAGGGACGACCTCGATGACCAGATCCGCGTCGGCGGCGGCCGCGAGCTCCGAGTGGGTGCGGAAGCGGCCGAGGGCCTCGGAGCGCCGCTCCTCGGTGAGCCGGTCGCGCTGCACGGCGCGAGCCGTCGAAGTCTCGAGGGAGGTGACGGCCTGTGCGGCAGCCACCTCGCTGATGTCGATGCCGATGACCTCGCGGCCGGCGCGGGTGAGCACTTCGGCAATGCCGGTGCCCATGGTGCCGAGACCGACGACGGCCACGGTCTGCAGGGAGGTACGGTCCATCGCGGACTCCAGGAAGTGAGTGACGACTGAGTCGGGACGCACGACGGGCGGCAGGAAAAGGCCTGCCCTGTGCGGGAGTTGAGTGTCGACGCCGGGCGCGTGAGTGCACCGGGCGTTCAGAGCGACGGGTGCTGTCCCACAACCGCGTCGTACGCGTACTGCTCACTGCCGAACCGACTGGCGCTCGCGGCGGCTGCGTCACCAGGCCGCCGTGAGGTGCGGGAGTCAACCCGCTCGTATGAGCTTAACCGGCCGGTAACGAGCGCGCCAGACCTGGGGGTGTGTGACGTGGATCGCTCGATACCCTGGACCGCATGGACGAACTGTTGCAGTCGGTGACGGAACGCTTACGGGGAGAGGCGGACGCGGCAGGAGCCGCAGCCGCCTGCCGACTCCTCAGCTCGACCAACGATCACGACACGCTCGCCCGTGTCCTGGTGGAACCCGAACGCCCCTTGTGGGCAAGGGAGATGGCAGCCTTCCGGCTCGGCCGGGCCGGCGACCGAAGAGCCTTCGAGACCCTGATCCTGCTGCTCAACCACCGCGACCCCGACCGCTGCGAGGCCGCCGCCCACGCCTTGGCCCGGCTCGGCGACCCACGCACGGCACGCGCGGCCGCCGCCCTCGCCACCAATGAACTCCGGGTCGCCTACGCCCTGCACCCGGTGCGGCTGCTCACCGTCCTGCGTGCGCCGGAGTCCGCACCGGCGCTGATCACCGCTCTGGAACGGCGACTTGCCGCACCCCGCGACCCGTACTGGCGGGTCGCCCTGGCCTGCGTCGAGGGACTCGGCGCACTCGGCGACCCGCGCGCGGAACCGGTCCTCACCGCCGCCACCGCACACCCACGTCTCGCCGCCGCGGCAGCGGGCGCACTGGGGCGGGTGGTCCAGGTGTGAGACCGGGCCCTCAAGTGCGGGGCAGGGGGCGGCAGTAGCGGACCTCGGGTGCCGGGACTCCGTCCACCTCGCACGGGTCGTGCGCGCCGTCCGCGGTGAAACCGGACCGCTCGTAGAAACGACGGGCGAGGACGTTGCCCTCCAGGACCCACAGGAGAAGCCGGCCGTGCCCCGCCGCAGCGGCCATTTCGAGCAGCGCGGTCAGCAGCGCGCGACCGGCACCCGTACCGAACGCGTGCGGGTCCACGTACAGCGCGTACAACTCACCGTCCGGACGATCGGCGGGCTCCGGAGCGGACCCACCGCCGGGGCGGTACGGGCCGACGCAGCCCCAGCCGATCGCCACGCCGTCCCGCTCCGCGACCAGATCGGTGGTCAACGGGTCGCGGTGCAGGAGGCGTTCGCGTTGCCTGGCGGCGTTCTCCGTGACGTCCATCGCGTCGAGATGCCCGTCCGGGACCAGCCCGCGGTAGGCGCTCTGCCAGCCCCGGACCCGGATTGCCGCCACCGCCTCGGCGTCCGCCAGGGTCATCGCACGTACGCGGATACTCATGGCGCGGAGCGCTCGGTCCCCGGTGTGCTCGGTCGCGGTGGAGGCGGCCGGGTGGACGTGAGGTGGCGGGCCAGGGAGCTCATGGGCGGAGTCGATCATGAGTGGCCTCCGCGGGTCCAGAGGCTGCCGGCGTCGACGTGGCAGCCTCCGGACGTACCGCGGTCAGGAACGGTGCCCCAGCAACCCGTGCAACGCGGCGCCCTGCGCACCGCGCGACGGCGCCCTGTCCGCGCCGTCGGAGGAGCCCGTCCGGGCCGCCTTCGCCGGTTCCGGATCGGGCAGCGCCTCGCACGTCGCGTCGGCGGCACCCGTGCTGCGCGGCACCTTGCCGGTGGCCAGATAGTCCGCGAGGTGGCGGTCGAGACAGTCGTTCCCGGCGAGCGTCACACCATGGTTCGCGCCGCCCTCCTCGACGACGAGGCTCGAACCACGCAGCCGGTGATGCAGGGAGACCGCACCCTCGTACGGGGTGGCCGCGTCCTCGGTGGCCTGGAAGAGCAGTACCGGCGGAAGCTTCGCGTTGGTCACATCGGTCGGCTCCAGCGAACGCGTCGGCCAGAACGCGCACGGGGCGTTGTACCAGGCGTTGTTCCAGGTGATGAACGGTGCCTTCGCGTGCGAGCGCCACATGTCGTGCCGCCACTGGTTCCAGTTGCGCGGCCAGCCGGCGTCACGGCACTGCACGGCGGTGTAGACCGAGTAGCCGTTGTCACCCGCCGCGTCCACCGCACCGAACTTCTTGTACGCCTCGACCAGCGGCTCCGTCTTCCCGTCGTTCGCGTACGCGGCGAAGGCCTCGGCCAGGTCGGGCCAGTAGCCGTTGTAGTAGCCGCCGGGCAGGAAGGTGTCCTCGAGCTCGGCCGGCCCCACCTTGCCGCCGGCCGGCTTCCGGGCGAGCGCCTGGCGCGTACGCGTCCACTGCGCCTCGACCTCCGCCGGGTCCTGGCCCAGCCCGTACGTGGTGTCGTGCTTCGCGACCCAGGCGGTGAATGCCTGCTGGCGGGACTCGAAGGCGGTGTTCTGGCCCAGGTTGTTCTCGTACCAGACGCCCGACGGGTCGACGACGGAGTCGAGGACGGCCCGCCGTACCCGCTCCGGGTGCAGCTTGGCGTACACCGCTCCGAGGTACGTGCCGTAGGAGTAGCCGAGGTAGTTGATGCGTTCGGCGCCGAGCGCCCGGCGGATCACGTCCATGTCCTCGGCGGCGCTGACGCTGTCCATGTACCGCAGCAGCGGTCCGTGCTTCGTGCCGCAGGACTCGGCGAAGTCCTTGACCCGCGCCAGGTTGGCCCGCTCGGCCGCGCCTCCGGCTGGCAGCGAGTCGGGCCTGACCGGGTCGAAGTACCCGGGCTTGCAGTCGAGCGCGGGCTTGCTCGCGCCGACGCCGCGCGGGTCGAAGCCGATGACGTCGTACTGGGACGCGACGTCCTTCGGCAGCGAGCGCGCCACGAAGCCGGCCAGCGAGCGGCCGCTGCCGCCGGGGCCACCGGGGTTCACCAGAAGCGGGCCCTGCGACTTCTTCGCCGTGTGCGGCACCCGGGAGAGGGCCAGCGAGATCTGCCGGCCGCCGGGCCGGTCGTGATCGAGCGGTGCCTTCACCGTGGCGCACTGCAGCGTGGGATAGGTGTCGGTGGAGCAGTCCGTCCAGTTGACGGCCCTCGGTGCGGGCGCGGCCCGGACGGCAGGTGCTCCAGTGCCTGCGGCGGACGGCGACGCCGTGATCATGCCACTCAGTACGGCGGCGGTGCCGAGCACGGCGACTGCGCGTTTTCTCATCCGACCTCCCGGGACGGGGAAACTCCGGACTGTGCCGGTCACAGTCCGAGGCGCATCGTCCCGGAAAACCCGCCCGGAAAGGCGTATTCAGGGCCGTAGTCGGCCGGAAGGGGGCAATGTGACGGGCAAGCAGCGCCCGAGTGGCCCCCGGCGGACGGCATCCGCGGCGGAGCGTCCGCGTGCCGTCAGAGCAGGGTGAGCTGAGTCGGAGCCACTTCGGGTACGGGCGTCGGCTCCGGAGCGGGGGATATCCGACGGGCCGCCCCGCGCGCCGCGGGCCCGATGCCGAATTCCTCGGCCAGTTCGTGCACTTGGCCGGTGATCCGGCGCTGGTACCAGGTGGGCGCGTAGGCCCCGTCGGCGTACAGGCGCTCATAGCGTCGTACGAGATGGGGGTGGTGCTCGGCCAGCCATGCCATGAACCACTCGCGCGCGCCCGGCCGCAGGTGCAGCACCAGGGGGGTCACCGAGCCGGCACCCGCCTCGGCGATCGCCCGCACCGTCGCCCGGAGCGCAGCGGGGGAGTCGCCCAGGAACGGGATCACCGGCGCCATCAGGACGCCGCAGTCGATGCCGTGCTCGCTCAGGGTCCGAACGACGTCGAGGCGGCGCTGCGGCGAGGGAGTGCCGGGCTCGACGGTGCGCCACAGTGCCTGGTCCGTGAAGCCGACCGAGACCGAGATACCGACCTCGGTGACCGCGGCCGCCTCCCGCAGCAGGTCCAGGTCGCGCAGGATCAGCGTGCCCTTGGTGAGGATCGAGAACGGATTGGCGTGGTCGCGCAGAGCCGCGATGATCCCCGGCATCAGACGGTAGCGGCCCTCGGCCCGCTGGTAGCAGTCGACGTTGGTGCCCATGGCGATGTGGTCGCCGCTCCAGCGGCGGGCCGCCAGCTGACGGCGGAGCAGCTCGGGTGCGTTGATCTTGACCACGATCTGCGAGTCGAAGTCGAGGCCGGTGTCGAGGTCCAGATAGCTGTGCGTCTTGCGCGCGAAGCAGTAGACGCACGCGTGTGTGCAGCCCCGATAGGGGTTGACCGTCCACTCGAAAGGCATGCGCGAGGCTCCCGGCACGCGGTTCACGATCGAACGGGCCCGTATCTCGTGGAAGGTCACACCCCGGAATTCCGGGGTGTCGAACGTCCTGGTGGTCACGGTCTCCGCGCCGAAGAGCGCGGCGTCCGTCGGCCCCTCGGTGAGGTTGTCCCAGCGCATGTTGCCTCCTGGATAGCACTGCCACCGAGAATAGAACATACGTTCCCTTGATCGTGCGAACCGAGCCCAAGGCGTGTCGCGGCGCCGCGCGATTCCTGGGGGCGGGGCAAGCGTGTGGGTGCGGGGTGCCTGGTCAGGCGGGTGACGCCGTTCCCGGCGGCCCGACGGCCGTGGGGAAGTCTGCGGCGGCTGCCGCGAAGCGTCGGCGAGATGTGCGGGGGCATCGATCCGCCACCGCTCAGGTCTGCTCGTCCGTACGCGACCGTCGGGTTTTCCCCACCCCGCATCCGCCGGGAGACGCCATGGTCTGCGATCAGCGCGGTCCGTAGCTTCGGAAGCATCGGCCGGGGAAGATCACGAGAGGGCGGACCATGGGGCTGCGCAGGGGCAAGCGTCGGCAGGCGGACGAGGGGCCGGAGGCCGCGGCGGCTGATTCTGGTCTTGCGGTGGAGTTGCGGGGTGTGCGGCGGGTGTAT
>NZ_KZ984585.1 GCF_003574445.1 Streptomyces sp. YIM 130001 | reverse complement strand
AACGGCACACCCGGACCAACGACCAGCTGATCCAAACGAAACTGCCTAGTCGACGTGCCCGCAGTTCCTTTCTCACCCTTTTCCCCGCGCTCGCCCTTTTCTCCCTTCGGGCCCGGGATTCCTTGCGGCCCTGTCTTGCCTGGTTCACCTTGTTCTCCTCGATCACCCTTGGGTCCACGTGGACCAGGAGGGCCGACCCGGTTGTCTTCGCACCACGCGATGGGAGAGTTGTTCACGGTGTAGCGGGCGGCAAGCCAGCCTTTGCGGGCCGAGAGCTTGTACCAGACTCTGTTCCCGGCGACGCTTTGTCCGGTGACCTTGCAAGAGATGCTGACTCGTGTGCCTCGGGGGTAGTAGCCGACCGCTTGGGATGCGGTTGTCGGGTTGGCTCTGACGGACTGCCCGATCCGGGCTACGACAGTGCCTGAAGCGGCTGCTGCGTAGGCTTCTGAGGCGGCGAAGGCTGTGACCGAGAGGCCAGCGAGCAGACTCACCGCTGTGGTCCTGGTGATCCGGTTCTTCATCATTGGATGCAGGTTATGGAGCCTGCCCCTGGCCACTATTGTCAGACACTCCGGTAGTGGCCCGAATGGCGATCATGTATGACCGTAGCGAGTCAGCCGGTAGTCATCCGTCTGCCGGTACCCACTGACCGAGCCCTGGTGCGCTACTCGGCGGCGGCGTGACGGGGCTTTTAGATTTTCGGTAGTGGGTCTGGTGTTTCGCTGTTGTGGTGGGGATTTGAGGGTGTGGGCAGTGGCGGGTTGTGGTGTCTTCTGAGCTGTGTGGCGGGTGTTCGGTTGGGTCTGCCGCATGATCGGGTGACATCTGAACTGGCTTGTCCTGCGGGGCAGGTGGGAAGGGTGTTGCTGTCATCGACGACGGGGTGAAACCCGGAGTCACCAGCCAGGAGAATGTGGGACTGCGGGAAGCCCGCCGGCGGATCAAGCTGCTGGAGCAGGAGAACGAGGTCCTGCGCCGGGCGGCGGACTATCGGTCGCAGGCGCATCTGCCGGGAAAGGATCCACCCGCTCGTGAGAGAGCTGTCCGCGGACGGGATTCCCGTCACGGTCATGTGCCGGGTCCTCAAGCTCGCCCGTCAGCCCTGCTACTGCTGGCTCGACAAGCCGGTCACCGAAGCCGTCCTCGACCAGGCCCATCGCGCCAACGCGTTGCACGATGCCCACCGTGAGGACCCGGAGTTCGGCTACCGCTTCCTGGCCGACGAAGCCCGCAGTACCGGCGCCGACATGGCCGACCGCGCCTTTCCTGCGAGGCGGACGAGCATCGGACGGATCATCGCCACCTTGATCATGGCTTCCGAGGTGGCGGTGTGCCGTTCGTAGTCCCGGGCCAGTCGGCGGTTGCGGACCAGTCAGTCGAACGTCCTTTCCACGACCCAGCGTCGTGGCAGCACCTTGAAGCTCGTCACATCGTCCGTGCGTTTCACGATCTCCAGGACGATGTTCAGCATGTCCCGTGACCATGAAAGGAGTCTGGAATCAACGGAGTTGGCGTAGCCGCCGTCGGCCCAGACGAGTGAGGCCGTGCGGAAGCCAGCGGCCAGGCGGGCCAAAACGATGCGCCCGCCGGCACGGTCTTGGACGGAAGCAGAGGTGACCGCGACGACCAGCAGGAGGCCCATCGTGTCGACGATGAGGTGTCTCTTGCGGCCGGTGGTGCGCTTCCCGGCGTCGTAGCCTCGCGCTTATCCGCCTTCACTGCACTTGATCGACTGGGCGTCGGTCACTGCGGCCGACGGCTCGCTGTGGCGTCCAGCCTCCTCGCGCACCTGCTGGCGCAGGGCGTCATGGATGCGGTCCCAGGTGCCTCGCGGCGCCACTTGGTGAACCAGCGGCTCGATGAGAACCCACATCGAGTCGGTCAGGCTGGATGGATAGCATGGATACTCAACGGCCCCGTAGTTGTCGCATTGGCACACACCACGTGATCATTCCGGGGCCGTTTCCCATGCCTTCCACTGGGGCCACCATGATCACCCACAGGTGATCACCAGCCACCCGACAGGCTCTCAGTGGCTCGCGTACGGCACGGTGCTGAGCTTCAGCTTGTCCTTGTCCTTCCACGGGTCCGCGAACCACCAGTGCGAGGGCACCACATCGCCCGTCTCGTGCACCCGCCGGTTCGTCCACTCCAGCAGCGCCTCGTCGCGGCCGTCGCCGTCGACGTCCACCGCCCCCGCCAGTCCGCTGTCGTGGTCGTACTTCCACAGCTTCTTGCCGTCGACCGTGCCGGCCATCGTGCGGTGCAGCCGCACCCGCTCACCGCTGGGCACCTCCAGCGCGAAGCCACCGGACTTCGCAGGCACCAACAGGCCGTCCCGCTTGCCCTCGCCCCTGTGCAGCGTGGAGAAGCCGATGTTGTACTCCTCGCCCAGGTCCGCCTTCGGCAGCCGGAACGTGCGGCTCTTGCCGCCGTTCCCCGGATAGAGCGTGGCCGTGCCCGCGTCCTTGCCGTGGTTCTCGCTCTCGCTGAGCTCGTCGTTGGACGTGCCGGTGTCGCCGACGATCAGGTCCTGCTTGCCGTCGCCGTCGAAGTCGCCGAACGCGGTGCCGTTCCCCTCGCGTAGCTTCTCTCCGTTGCGCGCGAGCCCGCCCTTCGCCGCGCCGTAGCGGGTGGGTGCCGCCTGTTCCCCCTCGGTCATGTAGCAGGTGAGCAGATCGGTGCCGGGGCGCTTCCCTGTCGGGTCGATGGGGGCCGCGACGGGCATGCCGTCCTGGTCGGTGCTCCGGGAGTCCGTACGCGCGGGCTTGCCCTCCCGCGTGAACGGCCCGTACATCAGCATGAGTTCGGCGTCCTCGCCACCGACATCGGGGGAGCGTACGGCCGCCAGATCATGGTGGCCGTCGGCGTCGAAGTCGCCGCGGGTGAAGTCCAGATCCGACGCCTCCTTGCCGTCCGGCGTCCGCAGCGGCGTCGCCGCGCCGTCCTTGCGCGGGCCCTGCGGGCCGCCCCAGACCACCTTGCCGTGATCGATCAGCTCGGGGAAGCCGTCCGAATCCAGGTCGGCGGTGAGCATCCCGCTGCCGCCGACGTTGCCGGCCGGCGTGGGCAGCCGGACCTTCGACAGGCCCAGCTCGTCCCATGCGTACGTCGAGTAGTGGTCCTTGTCGAGTCCCTTCGCCGACCCCCACACCACGGTTGGCACGCCGCGGGCGCCCGCCTTGGCCGGGGTGGCGACGGTCAGGAAGTCGCGATGCCCGTCGCCGTTGAGGTCGTCCGGGTCCTTGCTTCCCTTGCCGCTCGGCGGCTCGCCGGGGCGCGCGGACGGTGAGGTGAAGCCGCCTTCGTCCGAGGCCGCGTGTGGACGCTCGTCACCCTTGCCGTCCTTGCCGCCGTCGCCGCCCGCCTGCTCCGAACCGCAGCCGGCCAGCAGGCAGACCAGCGCTGCAGTCAGCGCGGCCCCGCCGCGCAGCCGCCGGCCCGCACGGTCTCGGCCGGCGATGCCGCGTATCGATCTGTCGTTCATCCCTGCTCATCCGTTCTTGTCGGCCTGCCCCTGCGGCCCGCGCTGCCGCCCCGCAGTGCAACACCCGCGCGTACAGCGTCCGCATCCGCACGGTCTCGTGCATACGGCAGTCGCTCCATGGCCCGCGATCCACCCTGTGCGATCACCGAAGGCACGGAAAAGTTCACGGCCCGGCGCACTCTTCCAGCCTCCCACGCCCCCACGCCACCCTCGGGTGGACCCGGTCCCACGCCTGGGCTTCGGCCTTGCCGTAGTTGGCGGTGTCCGTGACCGTTGTGACCGCCGCCTCGGGCCAGGTCTCGGGTTTGGCGAAGCGGAACTCCTTGCCTTGCTTCGGCGGCCTGCCGCCCTGGGGATAGGCCAGGGCGTACTCCTTCGGCGAGGGCTTGGGCAGCCGCATCACCCGGTCACCACGGACCCGCCCGACCAGTTCGACAGGAAGATCCCGCAGGACCCAGGCCAGGCGAGTCACGTCGTATCCCGCGTCCATGTCCGTCGACCGTTGCTTCGTCTTCGAGTTTCCGCACGACGCCCGGGCGGAGAAGGATCAGGTACACATCGAGGCAGCAGACGAGGACCAGGTCTGCGTGGATCTCGCCGCAACGCCATAATCTCACCGTCGAAACGCCAGAAAAACCGGCTCGTAAGGGCTCGGCCGAGACTGTCATGCGGGCGACACCGTGCACATCTCCGAGATGTTCCGCCTCGTGCGCGGCAACCAGCACATCCTCGACGTGCTCGACCTCCTCCACCGTGACCGTCTCGCCCTGCGTATCCACGACGGCGCGTTCTCCGCCATGGACCTCACCGCCCCCCCCGCGCACCGGCGAGGTGCTGTCCACCGTGAAGTTGATGGTGCAGACCCTCGCCGCCGCCTGCGAACTCCAGCGCGAGCTGACCTACGACGGTCTGCGCGCCGCCGACGCCAAGGGCGCGAAGGGTGGGCGCCGCCCCGCCGTCGCGGCCACGACGGCCGCCGACGTACGCACCGCGTACCTGGAAGGCTGCTCCATCGCCGACCTCGCCCGCGAGCACCAGGTCAGCCGCGGTGCGATCCGGACCGCCGTCGCAGACCTCCTGCCCGAGCACACCGCCACCGAGGAGGACGCGCCCGCCCCGGAGCTGCCGGTCACGCTCGACGTGCCGGGCAAGTTCGCCGACTACCTCCGCACCAGCGAGCTCGAGCCCGCCGAGCGGGCCGCGCTCGACCAGGGGCGACCGTACGGCGCGTCAGGGCTACACCCTGCGCGTCAGCGTCATCCCCGCCGTACATCGCCAGCTCCTCGCCCGCTCTGCCAGCCGCTCGACGGCGGCCAGGGCGCCCCCGCCGTCCCGGCCCAGCGCAAGGCCCGCCGCGAGTACGAGAACGGGTCACGGCGCTCACGTCCTGAACATGATCGTTCTCAGCGTCAACCGCTGTAACGATGTTCCGACCGCCGCCAATTGCACAGGATGCGAACTCGCGATAGTGAGCGAATCTCCTGCGAAGCAGGGGGACAGAGATCCAGATCTCTCACCCTCGCGGGCCGTAGTGGGCGACGGCTTCTCTCAGCTCAGCCCGCTGTTGGTCCGTCATCGGTCCCAGGACGCAGACAGGGACCAGCCGGTTCTCGCGGAACGTGATCTTTCCGGGGTGCCGTGGCGGCCAACCCGCCGGACAGGATTTGTCTGAAAGCGGGCGGAGTTCGGCATCCGAAGGTGGGGGACCCTTCGTGAACTTGACGTGGAGACCGGTGTACCGATAACTGGGGCTGCTGCTGTCGATCTCTTTGGTGACGATTCTCTGCACCTGGCTCCACTGGTATTCCCGCTCGCAGAAGTCGCTGGTGGTCGCGATGCCCTGCGGCCCGATTTGCAGAGACCAGCCGGGTTTGCGGTGCAGGTACGTCCCTAGGCGCAGCAAGGGAAGGGCTATGAGCGCGAGCACTCCGAAGGTGAGCGATATCGAGAACAGGGCGATCCACCCGTCGCCCTGCCCGGCCCCGGGCTTGATGCGGTCAAGCATCAGCGGGATCCAGACCCCCACCACCGCCACGGTCAACAAGGCCGTCAGCCCACCTGACCAGGCGCGCATCGTCCGAGAATCGGTGTAAGTGGACAGGGGCTCCCTTCCCGTCCACGAGATGGTAAATGGACCGGCCAGTTGCCGGGTGCCGTCCAGAGTGCGTGTGGGCGGCGGCTGCACTACTACCGGGGACTGAAGGCCCAACGTGCCCGAATCTCCTGAGTCAAGGGCCGCCTGCAGCTGCTTGAGGCGTTCCTGGACCTGCTGCGCCGACTGGGGACGCCGGTGGGCATCACGGTGCAGAAGCTCGTCGATGAGCGCCGTCACCGCCGGCGGCAGGTCGGGGCGGAGCGAATCAAGGCGGGGCGCTTCTTCGTGGCGTTTACGCTCGATGACCGAGTGCCAGCTGTGACCGGTAAACGGAGGCCGGCCGCTGAGCAGGGCGAACAGCACCCCGCCGAGTGCGTACAGGTCGGAGCGCTCGTCACCGCGCTCGGTGAGGAACTGCTCCGGCGCACCGTACTCCGGAGTGCCAGCCGGAGTCAGTTGGGTGGAGCGCGCCACGGAGAACACGGTCTGGATGAACCCCGCGATCCCGAAGTCGACGACCTTTACCTGCCCGTCCGAGGTGAGCATCACGTTGTGTGGCTTGATGTCGTAGTGGACGACGTGGGCCCGGTGCGCGGCGACCAACGCCGCGCAGATCCCGCCGGTGACTTCCAGGGCCCGGGCCAAGGGCAGGGGAGTCTCGGCATGGATGTGTTCGGCGAGCGTCACGCCCTCGACCTTCTCCATGACCAGGAAGAGCATGTCCTCGTGGACGCCCCGGTCGTACACGGCAACCACGTTCGGGTGGTTGATCTGCGCGGCAGCCACCGCCTCGCGGTCAAACCGCTGGGGCAGCTCCGGGTGGGCAGCCCCATCCAGGTCGAGCAGCTTGAGTGCGACGTCTCGTTGGAGGGTGCCGTCCCTCGCGGCCCACACCTCGCCCATGCCGCCCCGGCCAAGCCGCTTGACCATCTCGTACCTACCGGCGATCAGCTCTCCGCGCTCCATCGCCCACCCTCTCTGACTCCAGCATGCCAAGTGGCAACGGCGTGCGGTGGGCCGGGGACGCGAGTTGCACGTTCCCGGCCCACCGTCGTAGGACCGTTAGGGGTCTCCGAACAGCTTCTGTTGGCGCTTTCTTTCCCAAAAGCAGGTGCCACCAAAGACCGCGCCCAGGGAGGTTCCCCCTAGGAGAGCTACGGCGATGCTGTAGGTGGCTCCGTTCTCTGCGTCCAGGGACGTAGAGAGCAAGATCGCGGACAGGGGTGCGCCTACGAGCACTCCGATCAATACGGGATGCCTCGCGGAGAATCTCTGACTCCGGCTGGGTGGGCGATTGCCGACACGCTTCTCGAAACGCCAATAGGCATCAGTGAAGCGCGCAACCCACCCTTTTGACTTCGAAGATCCCATCAAAACGATCTCTCTGAGTCTCGAAGATGCCGGTCCACTTGAAGAGTTTCCTCTTCTCTCCCTGCACTTTCACCTCCCGGGTCATGACTCATTTATTCTGCCCACGAAGTGGCTGGCGCGTTCCAATTCGCGAATGGAGATAGTGAACTCCCAAGTTGCGTCTTGCGATTCGAGCGTGAGGAGTCTCTTGTGGCGGTTCCATCGTGCGGAGCAAGTGGCGCGATCCATTTTCGGGGTCGCGCCTGTCACGATATCTGCAATCCTATTGTAGGTGAAGGCCGTCACCTGGGAATCGGTGAGAACGAGGAAACTTCCACGAAGTGCTGTGGATGTGAGGGTGGAGTGTGGTATTTGGACAGGCAGGGCAATGGCGGTGCGCTCGATTCCATGGAAGAGGGAGAGGACTCGCGCTTCGTCCTTCCAGGAATGTCCACCGGAGCCGAGGAATATCATGATCCCCAGGAGGGGCATTCCGACGGAGAGGCTGGTCAAGTCTGGGTGGCGTCCCTGGTGAACCTCTGTAATTCCCACGGGGGCGACCAGGAATGCCAGCATGAATTGAGTCGCGCGCTCGCTTACCATTTGCGAACGACTGTACCAGTTGATGCTTTTGGATCGAGTTTTAATGAATGCGGCTACGGTGAGGAGGGATGTTGCGGCCGTAGTCAGGGCCAGTATCCATCGTAGCGGGTCCGGGTATTCCCAGCGGAAGGCTGTCACGGTAACTATTGTGCACAGTGTCGTGAATGTGGCGCTGATCCAGGCGACGGCGGTGCGCCTCAGGTAAGCAAGGAAATGTGTCATTCTCGAAGCCGATCCGGCCAGGCGGCGCCGAGTACGCGGTAGCCAGTCATGCTAAAATGTCCAACATCCTTCCGTCATCGAGGCGGCACCGACGAAGGCGCCGCGGAGCTTCCGGCAAGCATGTAGGTCTCAATGTCAATCGCACATGTGCGCTCCGAAAGTCACAGCGGGTTTTTCGGCGTGTTTGCTGTCCCGGATCGAGTCGATGCCTGGCAGGTTTGTGACGATCTAGGCGCATTGGTTTCCGCTGTCACTGAACGACGAAGTCCGCCAGGTGGCATCGATATGGTCTCGAATCGGTGTAATTCGGGGTCCCCTTCCATGAACTTCCGGGGAGTCGTCCACGGGAAGCGCTGCGCTGACGACCAGTCCGAAGGGCGCCTCGAAAAGCTTGACGTCACTGGTGCCCTCGACGAAGTAGTCGTCCCTCACATACATCCCAGAGGCGTCGTTGGGGCGGAGCCGCCGGCTCCGCCCCAACTCTGATTTCGAGGGTCAGTCACGTTCCGCTTCGTGACGGGCAACGTTGTTCAACGCCGTGGCGAGAACTCCAATCACGGCCGCCAAGGCTGCCATTGCCATGGTCACATCCCCGGAGAGCAACTGCACGATCGCCATGACCGTCAGCAACAGAGCCGCGAGGAAGAGCCGATGTCGTCGCATCTTCCTCCCCTGGCCGGTAGTTACCGATCCCATGAGGAATCGAGCGGGGAGGAACGCCGTCCCTGCAAATACGACACCTACCCCGCCCAGTAGGACGATGCCGATCCAGTCACCGCCGACGGAGGCTGCTGCGGTGCCCATCAGTATTCCGGCGACGACGAAGAGGCCGCGAGAGACTAGAAGCATTCCTGGATTCCTCGTGCTGCCGTGTACGTTCCGACCCCGGCGATGCCCCATGCGACAGGCCCTGCTTCGGCAGTGCCGAAGAGCGCTAGGCCCCAGCCAATTGTCGACACCCCGGCGTCCATGCACTTTTTGTCATGATCAGACAGCCCGGAGGTCATCTTCCCATATACACCAGAGACACGGCGCTTCAGTGTGTCAGTGTTCCACCCGACTGTGGTTCCTCCAATATCAAGACTGAAACCCCACAGTCCGCTCGGGTCGATGATGTTGGTGGGGTCGCCGGAGGCGTAGAGGTAGGGGTTGGCTTCGAGGCCGGAGGGGTCGGGTTGAGTGAAGCGTCCGGTGCGGGGGTCCATGTAGCGGGCGGAGAGGTGGTAGAGGCCGGTGGGGTCTTGGTAGCCGCCGGCGAAGCGGTTCGGTTGGGGGACTTTTTCGGTGGGGACGGTGACGCCGCGGGGGCTGTAGTAGTAGGTGTTGACCTTTTCGCCCTGGTCGTCGACGACGGCCTTGACGCTGCCGAGGGCGTCGGTGAGGTAGTAGTACGTGCTCTCGGAACGCGTCGGGGTTTCCGTGCGGAACGAGTTGAGCTGGCCGTTGGGTTCGCGGGTGAAGTCCATGTCCACGCCTCTGGAGGTCTGTGAGGACAGGCCGACCGGGCCGTGGTGGAACGTGGTGTCACCGAACTGGATGCGTTCGGAGTTGTCGGTGCTGCCGTAGCGGGCTTTGTAGTCGGTGTCGCCCTGGGTGATGCCGGTGAGCTGTGAGTGGTCGTTCCAGGTGGCGTCCGTGCGGGCGGTTTCCGGAGTGGGTGCGCCGGCGGTTTCGTTGCCGGTCTGGTCGTAGGACCAGCCGTCGGAGTCGCCGTTTTTGCCGGTGATCTGGGAGGCGTCGTTGTAGTCGTAGGTGGTGCCGCCGGGGCAGCCTGCCTTGATGCCCTGGGAGGTGAGGTTGCCGGCCTTGTCGTAGCAGTAGAGCCAGCTGTTCTTCGTGGTCGAGCCCTCGGTCTCCTTCGTGAATGTCAACTGGCCCGCGGAGTCGTATTCGTAGGCGCGCTTGAGTCCTTCGACGGCGTCGGTCTCCGAGCGGATCTGGGTGCCGTCCTTCTTGGCGCCGCCGCTGGTGTACGAGTAGTCGTAGGCCAGGTCGATCAGCGTGCCCTTGTTGGAGGTTGCCTTGATCCGCTCGGCCCGGTTGGCCTTGTCACGCGTGACGGTCTCGACGGTGCCGCCGGGGAAGCTGGTTTTGGTGCGGGCGTCGTTGGCGTTGTACTCGTAGCCGGTCTTCTTGCCCTGCGCGTCTGTGAGGGCGACGAGTCGGTTGGCCTTGTCGTAGGTGTACTTCACCTTGCCGGAGGGGTCGGTGTAGGACTCGACGTTGCCCTCGGCGGTGTAGGCGAGGACGGTCTGGGAGCCGTCTTGCAGGGTGCGGACGGTTTCCCGGGAGAGGGGGTCGAAGTCGTACTTCGTCACGCCGGTGGAGTCGGAGCGCTGCTTGAGGTTGCCGTCACCGTCGTAGGCGTAGGTGACGGTGGTGTTCGTGGTGGAGACCTTGGTGATGCGGTCCCGGCTGTCGTACACGAACACCGACTTGATACCCCGGCCGTCGGTGGCGGTCTCCGCACGCCCCAACGCGTCGTAGGTGTAGGTCGTTTCACCCACCGGGCCGGGCGGGGTGGCCTTGATCAGGTTGCCCTTGGAGTCGTAGGAGAACTTGGTGGCATGCCCGTTGGCGTCCTTCACCTCACAGCGCTGGCCCTCGAAACCACCACAGGTGGAGTCCGCGGGGTTGTAGGCGAAGGTGCGGGTACCGCCCTGGGCGCCGGCGACGGTTTCCTTGGTGGTGTTGCCCTTGGAGTCGTAGGTGTAGTCGACCACGACCCCATCGGCAGAGGTGATCTTGCCGGGTACGTCGGCGCCGGCGATGGTCTTGTACCCGGTCAACGACGAAGTCGCGCCGGTGGGGAGCTTCAACGAGGTGGCGTTGGAGCGGTCGTCCCAGCCGTAGGCGGTGACATTGCCCGGCGTTCCGCCGACGCCCATGGCGTCGACGGCTGTCTCCAGGTTGAGGTTGGCGTCGTAGGTGCGCTCACGGTTCTTGCCGAGGGCGTCGGTGACCTTGGTGATCTCGCCGTTGGCCTCGTGGGCGTAGGTGGTGGTGTTCCCGGCGGGGTCTGACACCTTGGTGGTGCCTGCGTCACCCTCACCGGTCGTGTAGGCGTACGTGTAGGTGGGGCCGGTCTCGCCGGAGCCGTCGAAGTTGGTGGCGCGCTTCATCGACGTGACGCGGTTGTCGCTGTCGTAGGTGAAGACCGTGACCCGCCCCTCGGGGGTGGTGATCTTCGTCAGGCGGCGGTCGGCGTCGTAGCCGAACTCGGTGGCCTTGCCTTCGGTGTCGGTGACCTTCGTCAGGTTACCGGCGTCGTTGAGGTCGTAGACCACGGTGCGGCCGGCGTTGTCCTTGGCCTGCCACTGCGACGCATCCGTCTGCGTCAGGTCGATGAATCGGCCCGAACGCTTGTCGGTGAGCTTGAACCCGGTGTGGTCGGCGCCGTCGTCATGCTGCTCGACGCTGACCTCGCCCTTGTTGCGGTCAGTGATCTTGAGCAGGGTGCCCGAGGCGCTGTAGGTGTCCTTGGTGCCGGAGCCGCGTTCGGTGACCGTGAACTCGCCGCTGTCGGTCTTCTTCAAGTCGAGCCGGTAGCCCTTGGCCGTGGTGTACGTACCGTCGGCCTTCTTCGTGAACGTGACCGCACCCGCCGTCGCGTCGTACAGGACGACCTGGTCGTCCTCGATCTGCAGGTAGCGCTCGTAGTTCTGCCACCAGCGCTGCGACACCTTCCCCCACGGCGCCTCCAGCGAGTTGTAGGTACGCGTCAGCTGCAGAGACTGGCCGACACCGGCGACCTGGAGGTCGGTGCCAGCGAGCATCAGATTGCCGGTTGAGTAGTTGATGCGGGCCACCAGAGAGTCCGTCACCCGGACATCCGAGATCTGGTGATACGGCACATCGCCCTGGCCCTTGGGCACGACCGCGGCAACAGCCTTCGCGGCCCGCTTGCGCTTGTCCGTCGCCGTAGAGGCCCGATCCTTCTGTGCAGCGCGCCAGGCAGCAACCTCGGCAGATGGCTTCTTCTCGCCCACTGCCTTCGGTGCCTGGTTCTTACCGACCTTCACTGCCGGCATCTTCGCCTTGTCGCCGTTCTTGCCCCAAGCCGACACCGGCTTGTCCCGGTCGTCCGGTGCGGCCATCGCCGCTGGTATCGCCCCCGCAGCCAGTGCACCTGCGACAACGACCGCGATCGCGGACCGTCTAGCGGTGATCTGACTGCGTCTGAGCCGTACTCCTGTGGTGCGTGAAGACATGCTTCTCCTTGGAGACATGTGAAAGCCCAGTGACCCCCACGGTCACTGGGCTCACGCACTCCATCACGCAACGCACACGACCGAACAGACGTTCGCGCACAGTTGCGGCGATTTTCAGCCCCACCTCCCAGTCGCGCGAGGCTGATCGGCTACCTCGGGTGCGACTGGCGGAGCGGTTTGCGTGAGAACTGCAAGGCGGCGGCGTCGGGGTGTAAGCGGAACTGGATCTCGCCAGGAGTGGCTTTACAACTCCATTACGTGTGCGGCGACTTGGTGTAGACCTTCGGAGCGCAACGGAGGTGACGGTTCCGTGCGAGCGTGAAGCTTGGCGCTTCGTCCGGCTTCTGTTGACGATCAGGGAGTGGGTGGATGCGTGTCTGTTCTCCCGTCAGTGTTCTGACTGTGCGTTCACCTTTGGCCTGCGGTTCTGTGTCTAAAGCTGGCGCGAAACCAGTCCAGCTACGGCGACGTGGGGATGCCAGCCCTGGAATTGGCCCCGGTCTGCGTAACCGAACCCCCGGCGGGAGAGACCCGATCCGCTTGGACGCGATCGACTCGCCGTGGCCGACCACTCGTCCTTCCATGAGGGCGCCAAGCGAGCCGGCCGCATTTCTCGAGACGTTCGTCTAACCAGGCCCGCGCCCGCTACGGGGATCACGTCGTCGTCGGTGCGCCGGCCGGCTCGCCGAGGAAACACGCGCTTGACCGTCCCAGCGCTTTCGTGAATGAGCCGAGTCAGGCGTCCGCTTCGTGCGGGCGGCTGCGGTGCACGGGGTGCGGCCGGTCCTCGGCGTCGACCTGGCCGTCGCCTCCACCGCCGAGCTGGCCGCGGGAAGCCGGGAGCGGCCGCGCGCATGTCGAGGAGGTGCCGTTGCGGGTCACCGTCCTCGTCGAGTCGGTGCCGGGTGGGCGCGCCCCGCCCGGTAGCCCGGCGGACCAGGTCCTCGGGGTGCGAGGCGCCGTAGCGCAGAGAGTAGCCGGACGCGACATGCGGATGAGTAAATCCGCCCCTATCGCACCCCCGTCCCGCAGTGCGCCGTCTCTGAGTAGCCGAGCCCTTCCTGTTATCGAAGAGCTGTTCGGTCGTGGGTAAACATGGATTACCTCGACCGGGTGACCAGTCGCCGGCCTCAGCCCGCCGTCGGGCTCGACCGGTACGGTGCCGGTCGTGATGGTGGGAAGCGAACAGACCCGACTCGTCCTCCTGCGCGGCCCCAGCGCCTCCGGCAAATCATCCGTGGCGGCCGCAGTGCGCGAGACGTTCGGCCGCAACCTCGCGATCGTCG
Source organism: Streptomyces sp. YIM 130001 (assembly GCF_003574445.1). GTDB lineage: Bacteria > Actinomycetota > Actinomycetes > Streptomycetales > Streptomycetaceae > Streptomyces. The sequence goes on along the minus strand of NZ_KZ984585.1, from coordinate 3,100 downwards.
GACAGGACAACCTCCGCCGGATCGTGCTGCGCGAACGCGACCGGCCCGGCGGCGCCAACGTCGGCCTCATCGACCTCACCGCCCGTTACGCCCTGGATGCCGGCTTCCACGCGATCGTCGAGGGCATCCTTCACGCCGACCGGTACGCCGAGATGCTCGAGAACCTCGTCCGCGACCACCGCGGCACCACCCGCAGCTACTACCTCGACGTGCCCCTCGAGGAGACGTTCACCCGCCACGCGACCAAAGACACCGTCTACCTGGCCCACGTCACCGAACAGCACCTGCGCGACTGGTACCGAGAACACGACCTCCTCCCCGGCGGAGTCGAGACGGTCATCGACCCGGCTAGCACCCTCGACGACACAGTGGAACGCATCATGCGCGACACCGGCCTCGACCGGATCCCAGCCATCGACCGCTGACGACGCCAGCAGCATCCCGCCCTCGGCCGGTGCACGACGGTCTCGGCCGCCGCCGCGGCGCACCCGCCGCACTACGCTGGAGCAGCTGGTCGGGGCCGTCGCCGAGGTACCCATGCTCCCTGTCTGGTCCGGAGCCATCAGCTTTGGCCTGGTCACTTCTCTGAACTATGAGATGAGGCCGACCCGGGAACGTCCCTTCAGGGCTCAGAGCTCCTTCACACCGCTTGCGCGGGCGACGAACTGGTTCGGGGAGCCGGAGTAAGGAATGGGGCCATGCGGCCGTCGGTGCAACGCAGATAACCTGCGCGAATGAAGCGGATTCAGCGGGCCGCTGGCGCGGTCGTCGGCTCAGCGGTGGGTGACGCGCTGGGCGGTCCCTTCGAGTTCGGTCACCCGGGTGCATTCTCCGCGCGGTTTCCCGCGCCTGGTGCCGGTGGCGAGATGTGTGGAGGCGGTGGCTGGGACCCCGGCGAGGCCACTGACGACACGCAGATGGCCGTCCTAGTCGCAGAGTCGCTGTTGGAGCGAGGCGGACTGGATCGGCAGGACATCTTCGCCCGCTTCCAGCTGTGGGCCGCCTCAGAGCCGAAGGACATCGGCTTGCAGACCGAAGACGTCCTGACCAACGGCATGCCCTGGGATCTCGCTGCCGCGGTCCACTTCCAGGTCAACCAACGAGCAGCAGGAAACGGCTCCTTGATGCGGGCGTCGACCTCCGCAGTCCACTTCGCGGCCGCTGGCCAAGAAGCCACCATGGACGCTGCCCGCCGTATCTCTGCCCTCACCCACGGGGACCGTGCGGCGTGGGAAGGCACCGCGATCTTCCACGAGCTCATCCGTGTCACATTCGAGGACACTGATCCCCTCGCCGCGCTCCCGGACGTCCTGACTCTTGTCCACCCCGACCATCGCGGCCGCTATGACACCGTCCTCGCGCCCGACTGGCACCCCGATCAGGCGACCGAGTTCAACGGTGCCGTCTGGCCCTGTCTAGGCTCCGCCGTCTGGGCCCTGCGCACCACCGATAGCTTCGAAAACGCGATACGCGCGGCGATCGACCTGGGCGGTGACACGGACACCGTCGCCGCGGTGACCGGAGGCCTCGCGGGGGCGTATTACGGGCTCGACGCGATCCCCGCCCACTGGACCAAGCCGCTCCATGTCCCCCTCCCAGGATTCGACGGACGAGTGTTGTACCTGTCCGACCTGCTCCACCTTGCGCACCGCCTCGGAGAGGGGCTGTCGATGAGGCGGGTGTGATAGCCCGCAGCAATGCCGTCGGGGCCGTCGTCTCCAGCAGACGATGGCTGATCGTCGTCCCCTGGAGTTTGATCACCCCTGCGGGGTGGGTCGGGGTGTCGGCATCCCCCGCGGAACCGGGCCGCCGGGCGCTGCCGCGTCAAGTTGGCCGATCTTGGATTCGGCCCGGCGACCCGGTCGCGGAGCCCTTCGATCTCGCCGAGCCAGCCTTCCCTCGGCCTCGTCGATCCGGTCGAGGTTTCACCAATACCACCTCGAGGACATGGGTCGGATCCGCACCCGCAAGGTCTGCGAGGTCGACGACAAAGAGGTCGCGAACGCGGAGATCGGCAAGGGCTACGAGCTGTCGAAAGACACCTTCGTCGCGGTCAGCGACGCCGAACTCGACCTGATCCGCCCCCGACCGTGAAAGCGATCGAGATCGCCGCGTTCGTTCCCTACGAAACGATCGACCCCATCCGCCGCATCGGCGACGGTTACTTCTTGCAAGGTGACAGGCAGGTCGCGGCGAAACCGTACGTCCTGCTGCGCAAGGCCTCAAAACCCGCAAGGGCGCCTGAGCGCAGGCACTGGGCGCGCCCGCCACCCGACCTCGGCGGCGTCCGGCTCGTGGACGTGCTTGAGGTGCATCCGCGCCTCCACCAAGGAGCGCGAACTGGCAGACCAACTCAATAGGGATGCGTGGACACGGCCTGCGCAGCCTTCCGGATCTCTTCCGTCAGACGCTGCTGTCGGCGCGCGGTGTAGAGCGCTCTTGACGTCCTACTCCCACCAGGAGTCACTGAACGAGGGCGAGTTGCGCAGCGTCTTGCATTGCACCGCCGCCAACCGCTGGGTCCGGCGGTTCTCGACAACCGGAGGGGGAACGTGGATCCCGGCGTGATCATCGGAGCGGGCATCGGGGCGGCGGGCGGATTTGGAGGCGGGTTTCTGGCGCTGCTAACCCAGACGAAGAACATCAAGGCTCAGCATGATGCGGAGCGCGCTCGTTGGCTGGCAGACGTACGCCGCGAGACATACACGGCATTCGTCACCGCGACGAAGGATCTTTCCAAAGCCCTGTGGCGGGCATCGGACCAGCTCCACGACACCGACGCCGGCACCTCCGACTGGCAGGCCGCCTTCCGCGAAGTCCATGACGCGTGGACCGTCTTCAGTGCTGCCTCGGCAGCCGTCACCATGTCCGGCCCACACCCCGTCGCCGAGCGAGCGGACGATCTGCGTCACGCCATGCGGTACTGGGAGATGCTCACCGGAGCGTGGATCAACGCCGCAATCAGCCACGGTGACGGCCGAACCCCGGAGTATCACGACCGGTTCACGGACGCGGCCACCGCCAAGCGTCCGAAAGAAGCCGCATTCCAGTCCGCGGCACGTAAGGCCCTGGGCACCGAATAGTGGGACCGGCTGGCTAA
>NZ_KZ984584.1:4318-22111 GCF_003574445.1 Streptomyces sp. YIM 130001 | reverse complement strand
TTTTTCTGGGGTGTTTGGTGGTGCTGTGTCGTCGAGTGCTTGCGCACGTCTGAAGATGCCTGGTGTCCGGTGTCGACTGACGATGAAGCTTCTTGGACCCGTTGTGGAGACGAGGAGGCGGACATGGCGGTGATCGGAACGCTGCGTAGGGTGCTCATGGCCCCGTCCCTGGTTGAGGTGGGGTTCGCTCGGCGTGGTTTTCCCGTTGAGTCGACGGCTGTTACCCGGCGGTTAGAGCATGTTCCGCGGGCCGTCGTCTGTGGTTTCGAGTGGGGAATCGAGGCGTCGAGTCTGCCGGAGGCCGAGTGTCGGCTGGCGATGGTCGATCTGGAACTGCAGGGTTTCGCGTACGAGGGTGCGACCATGGCCTGTGTCATCCGTGATGTCATGGGGCCGGGTCGCGGTACTCGTACCCGGGACCTTCTCACGGGCGGGGGAGCCCGGCACATCTTCCTCAATTACATCGGTATCGGGTTCGCCATGGCCCGTCTTCCCCGGCTGCTGTGGAAGAAGGTGCTCCCCGAGCTCACCGATGCCGCCTCCTACCCGCAGATGCATTGGCTGGCTGTGGACGGTTACGGCTTCGACAAGGCCTACTTCCACACCCCTCGTTTCGTGGACGACCAGCGGGTGCCCGAGGCGTATCCGTGGCAGGGGGACTCTGCGTACTTCCTGCGTGCCGTGGACCAGGGGATCGGTCGGGCGCTGTGGTTCATCCACGGCGCGTCCGCCGGGAATGTCGTCGCCGCGGTCCGCCGGTTCGCCGTTGAGCGGCAGCCGGACCTGTGGAGCGGCGTAGGGCTCGCGGCCACGTTCGCCGGCTGTTGTGCGCCGACCGGTCTGGAAACGCTGCGTACTGCGGCGGGGGAGCACTGGGCGCACCTGGCGCAGGGCGCGGTGTTCGCCGCCAAGGCCCGTGACCACGCGCAGGCGATACCCGAGCACACTCACGCTGCCGTGCATACCCTGGCCGGCCTTTCGGTGCGGCAGGCGTCCGGGCTCGCCGACGACTGCGCCGTGCCCGACGACGAAAGCGGCACCTGCGCCTACGAACTGTGGCGTCGTGCCGTCCGGAGCAAGCTCCCGGACAACCAGGGTCGTTGAGTTGCATTCCGGGCCATCTCACCTTCCGTATCCATGCTCATAGGTAACCAATGAGAGGCGGTTCTTCGCGTGTCCAAACGTCTCCGTGCGCTGCGGCGCAAGATTCTTACGCCCAACGTCTCGGCCACCGAACTGGAAGTCCGCGGCTTTCACGTGAAGTCCGCGGAAGCGAAGGAGCAGTTGGAGACGATTGGGAGAACTTTCCTGCAGGGCTACGGCTATGCCGTTGAAGCCCGCTCGCCCGCCGAGGCCGAGGAATGGCTGGAAGCGGTGGACCGGCCGTTCCGTGGATTTGCCTATGAAGGTGCCGGTATGGGCGCCGTCATGCTCGATTGCCTGGCAGGGAGCACGAAGCGGCTGACCGGCCTGCTCGCCGGGCAGGGGCAGCAGCACATCTACATGGTCTACGTCGGTATCGGCTGGGCCATGGCCCGGCTGCCGCGTTTCCTGTGGCCCGACGTGACCCGGACCGACCCTCTGCTGCGCTGGCTGATCCTGGACGGCTACGGCTTCCACCAGGCGTATTTCCGTACCGACAGTTACGTCCGGGACCCGCACCGGGAACACCCCTTCAGTTGGGCCGGTGGACCGGACGTGTACAGCGCGCGAGCGATCGATCAGGGCATCGGCCGCGCGCTGTGGTTTGTCGGCGGCACCGATCCGGACACGGTCGCGGACCTGATCGGGGCCTACGCCGAGCACAGGCATGCCGATCTGTATGCCGGCGCCGGGCTGGCCGCCACCTATGCGGGCAGCGTCAGCGAGGACGAGCTGCGGGTGCTTGTCCAGCAGGCGGGCGAGCACCACGCGCAGCTCGCCCAGGGCGCCGCGTTCGCGGCCGAGGCCCGCGAGATGGCGGGCCTGACGATCCCGCACACCCACCTCGCGGCCAGGGTGTTGTGTGACCGGACCCCGCAGCAGGCGGCCGCGCTCTGCCGCGATCTGATGCCCGCCGCCGGCGACCGCGACGTCGTCGCCGGCATACCGGCCTACGAGACCTGGAAACAGCAGGTCGCTGCCGAACTCGCCGCGGTATCTCCCGCGGAGAAGGATGCGAACTCATGACCCACCCTCGGATATGGCTGATCAAACAGGCGCCCGGCGTGGTCGCCCTCGCCCTGATGGTGGGCACCTTCTACGCCGTGCAGCTCCCGGAGACCTCCGCGGCCGATCAGCGGAAGCTGGCGGAGAACTTCGCGTTCGAGCCGAAGTCGATATCGATGCCGTCAGGCTTCCCGCAGCAGACCAACCGCAAGGTCAACAAGGCGTACGAGAACATCGATGCCTGGATCTCCTCCGTCGGTGCCGGTGTCGCCATGAACGACATCGACGGCGACGGGCTGGACAACGACCTGTGCATCACCGACCCCAGGACCGATCAGGTCGCGGTGACACCGGCACCGGTGGGCGACCGTAAGAGCAAGACCTACAAGCCGTTCGTGCTGGACCCCGCCCCGCTGCCGATGAACAAGACGATGGCGCCGATGGGCTGCACGCCCGCCGACTACAACGAGGACGGCGCCACCGACCTTCTCGTGTACTACTGGGGACGCACCCCGGTGCTCTTCCTCGCGAAGGGCGGTGAGATGGCCATGGACGGTGGTTTCGAGCCGGTGGAGCTGGTGCCCGGTAACCGGGACGGGACTTACAAGGGCCCGCAGTGGAACTCCAACACCTCCGCCGTCGCCGACTTCGACGGCGACGGCCACAACGACATTCTGATCGGCAACTACTTCCCCGACAGCCCGGTCCTCGACCCGTCGAAGGACGGCGGAGTGACCATGAACTCCTCGCTGTCGCACGCCCAGAACGGCGGCGGCTCTCACTTCTTCCGCTGGACCGAAGAGGGCTACAAGGAGCAGAAGAACGTCCTGCCCGACGACATCGACAAGGGATGGACCCTGGCGGCCTCCGCCAACGATGTCGACGGCGACCAGCGTCCCGAGCTGTACCTCGGACACGACTTCGGCACCTCCGCGATGCTCTACAACACCTCCCGCCCCGGCAAGATCGGCTTCGCCGAGGTGAAGTCCGTCCACAGCGGCACCGTGCCCAAATCCAAGGAGATGGGCCGCAGTTCCTTCAAGGGCATGGGCATCGACTTCGGTGACCTCGACAACGACGGCCGCTACGACGCGTTCGTCTCGAACATCACCACTTCCTTCGGCATCCAGGAGTCCAACTTCGCCTTCTTCGACGACTCCAGCGGCAAGGCGGACCTGCGCGCCAAGCTGCGCCGGGGGGAAGCCCCCTACACCGACCGCAGCGCGTCGCTGGGGCTGGCGTGGTCGGGCTGGGGCTGGGATGTGAAGTTCGGTGACTTCGACAACAACGGCGACCTGGAGATCGCCCAGGCCACCGGCTTCGTCAAAGGAAAGACCAACCGGTGGCCCCAGCTGCAGGAACTGGCGACCGCCAACGACGCCCTCGTCTCCAACCCGCTGTGGTGGCCCAACGTCCGCGAGGGCGACGACCTAGCCGGCGACCAGACCCTGCGCTTCTTCAGCAAGACGGGCGAGGGGGGCTACGCCAACCTCGCCCAGGAACTCGGGCTGGACGTGCCGATTCCCACCCGGGGCGTGGCCACCGGTGACGCGGACGGCGACGGCAAGCTGGACATGGCCATCGCCCGTCAGTGGGGCGAGCCCGTCTTCTACAGCAACACCAGCAAGCAGCCCGGCGACTACCTCGGTCTCCACCTCGTCGACGCGAAGGGCTCGCCGGTGGTCGGCGCGCAGGCGAGGGTGACGCTGCCGGACGGCGGCACCCGCATCGGCCGCGTCGACGGCGGCAGCGGCCACTCCGGCCGGCGCAGCAGCGACGTCCACATCGGCCTGGGCAAGCAGACCGGCGATCCGCTGCAGGTCCAGCTCACCTGGCGGGACCGCGGCGGCCAGGTACATAACCAGGATCTTCAGCTGAGCCCCGGCTGGCACACGCTCCAGCTCGGCGCCGAGGCCAAGGAGAAGTGATCGTGTCCGACATCCACACGCCCCAGCAGACGCCACCGCCGGCAGCGCCCCGGCACGATGCCAAGGTCATCAAGGCGCTGACCCGATTCGCCGTCTCGATCTCCGTACTGAACATCCTCGGCTACACCGTGCTCGGCTTTGAACAGCCATGGACCTGGCCGCTCATCGCGGTGGCCACCGCGTACGCCGTGGAGACCGGCCTGGAGGCGATCAGCGCCCGGGTCGACGGGCGCCGGGCCCGCTTCCTCGGCGGCGGCCGGCGCGGGGTGATCGAGTTCCTGCTCCCCTCGCACATCACCGGCCTCGCCGTGAACATGCTGACCTACGTCAACGACCGGGTCTGGGTCATGGTGTTCGGCGTGATCGTCGCCGTCGGCACCAAGTGGGTGCTGCGGGCACCGCTGCGCGGCCGGATGCGGCACTTCATGAACCCGTCGAACTTCGGCATCGCCGTCATCCTGCTGCTCTTCCCCTGGGCCAGCATCGCGCCGCCGTACCACTTCACCGAGTACCTCTACGGCCCCGCCGACTGGGTGCTGCCCGCGATCATCATCGTGCTCGGCACCATGCTGAACGCCAAGCTCACCGGCCGCATGTGGCTGATCGCCGCCTGGGTCGGCGGATTCGCGCTGCAGGCGATCGTCCGCGGCCTCCTCTTCGGGACCTCCGTCCCCTCGGCGCTGGGCATGATGACCGGCACGGCCTTCATCCTGTTCACGAACTACATGATCACCGACCCCGGGACATCGCCGTCCCGGCCCCGCTCCCAGATCGCCTTCGGCGGCGGCGTCGCCGCCATGTACGGGCTGCTCACCGCCCTGCACATCGCCTACGGGCTCTTCTTCGCGACGGCGCTGGTCTGCCTGATCCGCGGTGGCTACCTGTGGTGGCTGAGCTACCTCGGCAACCGCACCGCAGTGGCGGCCCCCGTCCCGGCCCCGGTCCGTACGTCCTACGCCCCGGTGCCGGAGGCCGCGCCGCAGGGCGGAACCGGAGCGGGCGAGCAGAAGGAGCCGGTGTCTGCATGAGCCGCATAGCCATCGTCGGCATGGCCTGCCGCTATCCCGATGCGGCGTCCCCGCAGGAGCTGTGGGAGAACGCCGTCGCCGGCCGCCGGGCCTTTCGCCGGCTGCCCGATGTGCGGATGAACCTTGCCGACTACTTCGATCCCGATCCGGCGGCGCCGGACCGCTTCTACTCCCGCACCGCGGCGGTGCTGGAGGGTTATGAGTTCGACCGCGTCGCCCACAGGACCGCGGGCAGCACCTACCGTTCGACCGACCTGACGCACTGGCTCGCCCTGGACACCGCGGGGCAGGCGCTGGCCGACGCCGGTTTCCTGGCGGGCAGCGGGCTGCCGCGCGAGACGACCGGCGTGGTGATCGGAAACACGCTCACCGGTGAGTTCTCCCGGGCCAACCTGATGCGGCTGCGCTGGCCTTACGTCCGGCGGGTCCTCGCCGGCGCCCTCACGGAGATGGGGTGGGACGACGAGCGCATCGCGGAGTTCGCCGCGCGCGTGGAGGAGGACTACAAGAAGCCCTTCCCGCCGACCGACGAGGACACCCTGGCCGGCGGCCTGTCCAACACCATCGCGGGCCGCATCTGCAACCACTTCGATCTGAACGGCGGCGGCTACACGGTTGACGGGGCCTGCTCCTCGTCGCTGCTGGCCGTGACAACGGCCGGATCATCGCTGATCAGCGGCGCCGCGGACGTGGTCGTCGCCGGCGGCGTGGACCTGTCCATCGACCCCTTCGAGATCATCGGGTTCGCCAAGACGGGAGCCCTGGCCAAGCACGAGATGCGGCTGTACGACCGCCACTCCAACGGCTTCTGGCCCGGCGAGGGCTGCGGCATGGCCGTGCTCATGCGCGAGGAGGACGCGCTCGCCGCAGGCCACAAGATCTACGCGAGCATCGCCGGCTGGGGGATCTCCTCGGACGGGCAGGGCGGCATCACCCGCCCTGAGGTCAGCGGCTACCGCCGGGCCGTCGACCGTGCGTACGCGATGGCCGGCTTCGGCATCGAGACCGTCCCGCTGTTCGAGGGGCACGGCACCGGCACCGCGGTGGGCGACAACACCGAACTCACCGCGCTGTCGCAGTCCCGGAAGGCTGCCGGCGCCGACCGGCCCGCCGCCATCAGTTCCGTCAAGGGAATGATCGGCCACACCAAGGCCGCGGCCGGTATCGCCGGGCTGATCAAGGCGGCCATGTCGCTCCACACGCGGACGCTGCCGCCGGCCATCGGCTGCGTCGAACCGCACGAACTGCTCACCGAGGAGCGGGCCCCGCTGCGTGCCCTGCGCAAGGCCGAGGCCTGGCCGGGCGACGCACCGCTGCGCGCCGGCATCACCGCCATGGGCTTCGGCGGGATCAACACGCACGTCGTCCTCGACAAGACCGCCCCCCGGCCGCACAAGGCCCCCAGCCGACGCGCCGTGACCCTGGCCGGTTCCTTGCAGGACAGCGAACTCCTGCTGTTCGACGCGCAGTCTCCTGACGAGCTGCGTGCACGGCTGGTCGAGGTGGCCGACTACACCGGCCGGCTGTCGTACGCGCAGATCGGTGATCTCGCCGCCACCCTCCAGCGTGACTTGCACGACCAGCCGTGGCGCGCGGCCGCGGTCGTCACGTCCCCGGAGGACGCCGGACAGCAGCTGCGTGGGCTCATCGAGGCCATCGATGCACGCGGGTCCGACGCCGGCCCCCGGATCACCGCCGAGGACCGTACGTTCCTCGGCCGGAGCGGCGAGGACTGCCGGATCGGGTTCCTCTTCCCCGGCCAGGGCTCGGGCAAGAGGACCGACGGCGGCGCCCTGGCGCGCCGCTTGCCCGAAGCGGCGGACGTGTACGCCACCGCCGGCCTGCCCGCCGGCACCGACACCACCGCCACCGAGGTGGCTCAGCCCCGGATCGCCACCGGATCGCTGGCCGGCCTGCGGGCGCTGGATGCCCTCGGCATCGAGGCGGACGTCGCCGTCGGACACAGCCTCGGCGAACTCGCGGCCCTGCACTGGGCCGGCGCCATGGACGCCCAGGTGCTGCTCGACGCCGCCCGGGTCCGTGGCCTGGCCATGGCCGAGCACAGCGCCTCTGGCACCATGACCTCGCTCAGCGCCGCACCGGCGGTCGTCGAGGAGCTGATGGACGGGCTGCCGCTCGTCGTGGCCGGCTACAACGGGCCCGAGCGGACCGTCGTCGCCGGCCCCGTCGAGGCGGTCGACACACTCGCCGACCGAGCCGGGAACGGCGGGATCGCGTGCACCCGCCTCGCGGTGTCGCATGCCTTCCACTCACCGCTGGTCGCCCCCGCCGCGGACGCCTTCGGCCGCTGGCTCACCACCGCCGCCTTCGCCGAGCCGGCCCGGCAGGTCGTCTCCACCGTCACCGGATCGGAACTGACGCCGCACACGGACATCGCCGGGCTGCTGCGCCGGCAGATCACCGAACCGGTGCTGTTCACGCAGGCGGTGACCACCGCGGCCAAGGAGGTCGACCTGTTCATCGAGGTCGGCCCCGGCCGGGTGCTGAGTGGCCTCGCGCCCTCCTCCACCGACGTGCCCGCGCTGACGCTCAACACCGATGACGAATCCCTGCGTTCGCTCCTGCAGGTCGCCGCGGCGGCGTGGGTCCTCGGCGCGCCGGTGATGCACGAGCGGCTCTTCCGCGACCGGCTGACCCGTCCGCTGACCATCGGGGCCGAGCTCACCTTCCTCGCCAGCCCCTGCGAGCAGGCGCCGCAGCACGATCTGCCCGCTGTCACGGCCAAGACCGCCGCCGCGGCCGACCGCGGCGGTGAGGCCACGGCGGCCGGCAACGCCGGCAACGCCGGCGACTCGGCACTCGAGGTCCTGGTGGCTCTCGCCGCCGAACGCGCCGAACTGCCCGCGGAGCTGGTCGACGCGGGCAGCACCCTGCTGGACGACCTGCATCTGAGTTCGATCACCGTCGGGCAGATCGTCAACCAGGCCGCCACCCAGCTGGGCATCCCCGCCGCGCAGATACCGACCAACTTCGCCACGGCCACGGTGGGAGACATCGCCGAGGCCCTGGAGACCCTCTCCGGCACCGCCGGACCGGACACCGCCCCGGTGGTGGCCGGCGCCGCACCATGGGCTCGTGCCTTCTCCGTCGCACCGCAGCCGGTCGCACTGCCCGCCGCGCCGGCCGCCACCGGCGGCGCCAGCGAATGGCAGCTCTTCGCCGCGGACGGCCATCCGGTGGCCGGCCAACTGCGCACCGCCTTGCGGCAGTCGTCGCTGGGCCCCGGCATTCTGGTCTGCCTGTCCGCCGCCTGCCCGCCCGAAGAGGTGGAATACGCGCTGAACGGCGCCAAGGCCGCCCTGGCGGCCGCCGGGGACACGCCGGATCTGCGGTTCGTCCTGGTGCAGGACGGCCGCGGCGCCGCCGGCCTGGCCAAGACCCTGCACCTGGAACAGTCCGGGCTGCGCACCACCATCGTCCACACGCCGCTCACCGCCGGCAGCGCCCGGCAGGCGGTGGAGCGCGTGCTCGCCGAGGTGGCGGCCGTCACCGGCAGCACCCGCTTCAGCGAGGCGCACCACGACGCCGACGGTACGCGCCGGGTGCCGACCCTGGCGGCGCTGCCGACCCGTGCCGGCCGTACGGAACTGCCGATCGGCCATTCGGACGTCCTCCTCGCGACCGGCGGCGGCAAGGGAATCTCCGCCGAGTGCGCCTTGGCCGTGGCCCGGGAAACCGGTGCCGCACTCGCCATCCTGGGGCGCTCCGATCCTGATGCCGACACCGAACTCTCCGCCAACCTGGCCCGGATGGCCGACCGCGGCGTGGCCGTCCACTACGCCCGCGCCGACGTCACCGACGCCGAGGCGGTCCGGGCGGCGGTCGGCGAGCTCACCGGCCGACTCGGACCCATCACCGCGATGCTGCACGGCGCCGGCCGCAATGAGCCCGGCGCCCTGAGCGGGCTCACCACGACGGAGATCGAGCGGACCTTCGCACCCAAGGTCGAGGGTCTGCGCACCGTACTGGACGCCGTCGGACCCGAACACCTCAAGCTCCTGGTCACCTTCGGCAGCATCATCGGCCGCGCCGGGCTGCAGGGCGAGGCGCACTACGCGACGGCGAACGAATGGCTCGCCGACCTCACGCAAGAGGTGGCCCGCACCCACCCCGACTGCCGGGCCCGCTGCCTGGAGTGGTCGGTCTGGTCGGGCGTCGGCATGGGGGAGAAGCTGTCCGTCGTCGAGACGCTGGCCCGCCAGGGCATCACCCCGGTCGCACCCGACCAGGGGGTGGAGATCCTGCTCCGCCTGATCGCCGACCCCGAAGCGCCCGTCGTCACGGTGGTCAGCGGCCGCACCGAGGGCATCGGCACCATCCGCCGCGACCTGCCCCCGCTGCCGCTGCTGCGCTTCACCGGCACCCCGCTGATCCGCTACCACGGCGTCGAACTGGTCACCGAGGTGGAGCTGAACGCGGGCACCGACCCCTACCTCGCCGACCATCTGCTGGACGGCAACCTGCTGATGCCCGCCGTCATGGGCATGGAAGCCATGACCCAGGTGGCCTTCGCGGCCACCGGCTGGACGAGCACCCCCGCCCTCGAGGACGCGCAATTCCTGCGGCCCATCGTGGTGCCGCCCAGCGGCTCCGCCCGAATCCGGATCGCCGCCACGGTCACCGGACCCGACACCGTGGATGTGGCCATCCACGCCGAGGACACCGGGTTTGCCGCAGAGCACTTCCGGGCCCGTCTGGTCTACACGAACGAGCCCGTCCCCGCCGGGGCGCCCGAGCAGGTCGCCCCCGGCACCGCCCCGGTTCCCCTGGACCCGGCGGACGACCTGTACGGCAGCGTGCTGTTCCAGGGGGCACGCTTCCAGCGGCTGCGGCGCTACCACCGGGCCGCCACCCGCGAGGTCGACGCCGACGTGGCGCTCGCCGAGCCCTCCGGCTGGTTCGCCGGCTTCCTGCCGTCCACGCTGCTGCTCGCGGACCCCGGGATGCGCGACGCGCTGATGCACGGCAATCAGGTCTGCGTACCCGATGCCACGCTGCTGCCGTCCGGCATCGAGCGGATACAGCCGATGGCGGCCGACGCGCTCCCCGGGAACCCGCAAGAGCTGCGCTACTGCGCCACCGAGCGATCACGGGACGGCGACACCTACGTCTACGACATCGCCGTACGCGACAGCGAGGGCACCGTGGTGGAACGCTGGGACGGCCTGACCCTGCACGCCGTACGCAAATCCGACGGCAACGGCCCCTGGGCGCCACCACTGCTCGGCCCCTATCTGGAACGGGCGCTGGAGGACAAGCTCGGCCGGCGCATCGCCGTCGCGGTCGAACCGGACCGGGAGGAAGAAGAGGACACCCCGGAAACCGTCAGAACCGGCAGCACCCGCACGGGCGTCGTCGGGGGACGCCGGGCGGCGACCTCGGCCGCCGTTCAACGGGCCCTCGGCACCCACGCCGACGTGCGCTACCGGCCCGACGGACGGCCGGAGCTCGACGGCGGCCGCCAGGTCTCCGCCGCCCACGGCATGGGCGTGACCCTTGCCGTGATCTCGGACAGCACCGTGGCCTGCGACATCGAGCCGGTCCACGTCCGGCCGGACAGCGAGTGGCAGGCGCTGCTGGGCGAGTACGCACCCCTGGCAGCCCTCGCCGCCCAGGAGACCGGCGAGGCCCCCGACACGGCCGCCACCCGGGTATGGAGCGCCACGGAATGTCTGCGCAAGGCCGGCTACCTGGCACAGGCCCCCCTCGCGCTGACCCCGCGCACCAGCACCAACTGGGTCTCCTTCACCTGCGGCGAACTCACCGTCGCGACCTTCGTCACCACGCTGCGCACCACCCTGGAGCCCGTCGTCCTCGCCGTACTCACGGACCGCACACCGCCCGGCAACGAAGGACCCAACCATGCCTGAGATCCCCGCCTACACCTACACAGCCGGCGTCGACGAGCCGGACGGCGCGACCGACAACGCCTATCTGAGCTGCCTGCTCCGTCAGGAGCACTGCCGGGACCTCTACCTCGTGCAGCGGCTCGCCACCTCCGGGAGCCCGCCGGACGCCGACCCCGTCACCCTCGAAGTCGACTGCGAGCTCTACACCGCGATCGCGCCGGGCGACGAGCTGGCGATCCGGGTGCAGCCCCGGGAAGTCCAGGACGGCCAGCTGGAGTTCACCTTCGACCACGTCAGGCTCCTTCCCGGGGGCGGCGAGGAGCTGGTGGCCCGGGGCAGCCAGCGCATCGCCTACAGGCGGCCGGGCGCCGGCGCCGCCGTGGGCTCGCCCCCGGTGCCCTTGGTGCCGGACCACGAGCCGCTGCCGCCGACCGTGCCCCATGGCACGACACATGCCGGGAGGCCCGCATGAGCGTCATGGCGGCTCGGCCCGCGAAGCTGGTCGACATCGAGGACGGCAAGCAGCTGCGCCGCACCTTCGGAACCTTCGCCACCGGGGTCACGGTGGTGACCGTGGGAGGGGACAACTGCCGGGGCATGACCGCGAATTCGTTCACCGCGGTCTCCCTCGACCCGCCTCTGGTCCTGATCTGCGTCGGACGCGAGGCGGTCATGCACCGCAGCCTCAGTCACACGGAGACCTTCGCGGTCTCCGTGCTGTCGGAGGGGCAGGAGGCCGTGTCCCGGCACTTCGCCGACCATTCCCGGCCGGCGGGACGGGGCCAGTTCGAGGCCGTCGACTGGCTGTCCGGCCCCGCCACCGGCACCCCGCTGATCGCCGGTGCGCTGGCGCATGTCGAATGCGTCAAGGAGCGGCTCTACGACGGCGGCGATCACACCATCTTCGTCGGCCGGGTGCTGTCCGCTGGGCGGACGGCGGCGGTCGACGCCCCGCTGGTCTTCCAGGGCGGACAGTTCCGCCGCCTGGCGGCCCGGGGCCTGGAAGGCGGGGCGTGATGACCAGATTCCCCCCGGGCCCGCCGCTCACCGCGCTGCCCGGGCTGCTGCGGAAGCTTGCCGTCGACCGGCTCGGCCTGATGCGCGAGGCCGCCGCCCTCGGCGATGCGGTCCGGGTCGTGCTCGGCCCCAAGAAGCTCTATGTGTTCAACCACCCGGACTATGCAAAGCATGTGCTCGCGGACAACAGTGACAACTACCACAAGGGCATCGGCCTGATACAGGCGCGACGCGCCCTCGGCGACGGCCTGCTGACCAGCGAGGGAGAACTCTGGCAGCGCCAGCGCCGCACCGTACAGCCGGCCTTCAAGCCCACGCGCATAGCGAGCCAAGCGGACGCGGTCGCGGAAGAGGCGGCGAAGCTGGTGACCTTGCTGCGCGGGTACGAAGGCGCCGGCCCCGTCGACGTCCAGGGCGAACTCACGGGACTCACCCTCGGCGTGCTCGGCCGCACCCTCCTCGAGACGGACCTCGGCGGCTGCGAAGCAGTGGCGCACTCCTTCGAAGCGGTCCAGGACCAGGCCATGTTCGAGATGGTGACGCAGGGCCTGGTGCCCAAGTGGCTGCCCTCTCCTGGACAGCTGCGGTTCCGCAAGGCCCGCAGAAAGCTGTACGGGATCGCCGACAGGCTGGTGGCGGAGCGCACCGGCCGTATGGCCGACGGCGACACGCCGCACGATGCCCTGGGCCGGATGATTCTTGCGACCGGCCGGGCCACCGACGCCGCCGCCCGGTCACGGCTGCGGGAAGAAGTCATCACCCTGCTGCTCGCCGGCCATGAGACCACCGCCAGCACCCTCGGCTGGACGCTCAGGCTGCTCGACGGCCATCCCGAGGTGCGCCGCAGGGTGCGCGCGGAAGCCGTGGAGATCCTCGGCGACCGCAGCCCGCAACTCGAAGACCTCCACCGGCTGACGTACACCACCATGGTGGTGCAGGAGGCCATGCGCCTGTACCCGCCGGTGTGGGTGCTGCCGCGCGTGGCCCAGCAGACGGACGAGGTCGGCGGCTACACGGTCTCGGCCGGGGCCGACGTGCTGATCAGCCCGTACATCCTGCACCGCCACCCCGGACTGTGGGACGCCCCGGAACGGTTCGACCCCGAACGATTCGACGCGCAGCGGGTGGCGCACCGGCCGCGCTACGCGTATATCCCCTTCGGCGCCGGTCCCCGGTTCTGCATCGGCAGCAACCTCGGCATGATGGAAGCGGTCTTCGTCACCGCCCTCCTCACCCGGGACCTGACGCTCACCTCGCTGCCCGGTCACCAAGGGACCCCGGAGCCGATGCTGTCGCTGCGCATGGCCGGCGGACTGCCGATGACTGTGGCCCCGGTGAGCTGACACGCCTCGGCCACCGCGCCGCGCTCGCGCCGACGAGGGCCGGGGCGCGGGCCCTCACGCGGCGGATTTCCAGCCCGCCGCGTCCCCCGGCACCGCGAGCAGCACCGGGGGGTCCCATGGGTCCGCCGGGCGCAAAAGGATGTCCACGGGCATCGGCCGCACCCCGACCTGCATCGTGACCGGGCCGCGGCGCCCGACGGACAGCGCGTTGCGCGTGCCGTGGTCGTCTCCGCCCGAAGCGGACAGGCCGCTGTAGGGGATGGAGTGAGCAAGGACGTGCCAGTCCCCTTCGGGAAGGTGATGCAGCTCGAAGGGCCCTGGCCCATCCGCCACGAGATACCGCGCGGGCCGGCCCTGGGGAATCGAGCTGGGGAACAGCCCTACGAAGACCGGTCCGATGGGCCGGTCACCGGGCAGCACAAGGCGGCCCCGTAACGAGATCCGATGGGTCGAAGCACGGTGGTCCGCCGGGTCGAGGTCCAGTTCCCGCACGTTTCCGCGCACCTCGCGAAACCTGCTCGGCGAGACTCCCACACAGGCTTTGAAACGTGAGCTGAAGGTGCCGACACTGCTGTATCCCACCTGACTGCTGATATCGGCCACGGTCAGCTCGGTGGTGAGCAGCAGCCCTTTGGCCTCCTGCAGCCTGAGGGCGGAAAGGAACCGCCGCGGCGATGTTCCGGTCACCTCGCTGAAGACCCTGGTGAAGTGGAATTTGCTGAACATGGCCGTCCTGGCCATGTCGTTTATGGTCAGCTCCTGGTCGAGATGGCGGTGCATCTCCTCGATGACCCGGAGAATGGCATTAACGGAACTGGCGACCATGGACGCTCCTTTCCGCTCACATGTCCCTGGATATTTTTCGGTCGCCCAGTTCCTGGGCGAACCGGCGCCAGGTGTCCGCGCACTTCATGGCGATGTTCGCCACGGTCTCGGAGTGATGTGGGGGGACGGCCTCGATACGCCGGCGCCAGGCATCGTCGGTGAAGAAGTGGGCGTGCAGCCACCGCACGAAGTCGCGGCCCGCCTCGGAATTGCGCAGTGACGGGTCACTGGCGAGTGCCCCCATCAGGTCCAGTGCGCTGCGTGCCGGGCCCGCCTGCGGCCTGCCGCGCTGCGGGCGCAGGGAGGCCTCGGCCCGTCTCGGCTGCTGCACGGCTCCGGAGTTCACCGTGGCGGAGCTCCGGGGCGAGGCAAGCGGCGGGGGAACCGGCTCCTCGCCCCGGAGCAGCCTCTGGCGGACGTCGTGGGCGGTGCCCAGCGACAGCCCGGTCTCCTGGGCCACGACGCGCAGCGGCAACTCGGGCCGCCGGCTCATCAGCTCGGCGGCGTGCCGGCGCTCCACGCTCCGGTCGAGCGGGTGGGCCTTGCCGTCGAGGCCTAGACGCACGTTCGACTGCGGAAGATCCGCAGCTGAACGACGGCGCACATCGGCCACGCTCTTGGCATCGAGCCCCGTATACACGGCGATGCTCCGGTCCGACATGGCCGGGAACGTGGCCAGGATGCGATCGGCGGCCGCTCTGCGATCGGCGGTCGACAGCGGCAGGCCGTGCACGATGTTCCGGGCGACGGACTGGATGAAGGCCTCGTCGTCGTCGGCGTCGTCGAAGAACTGGGCGTCTATGAGTTCGAGCCCGAGCAGGGCGGCCGCCCGTACGCGATGCATGCCATCGACCACCCGCAGAGTCGGCCGGTGCACGAGAATCGGCGGCAGTGATGGGAATACTTCGACAAGTCGCTGCGCGTGCGCCTCGTCGATTCCGTCGAGGCGAGGCGAATCGGCGGCAGTGAGAGTGCTGATCCGCACCGGCTGTGTGAAATGCGCCGGTAGTTCCGTGTCGATGTCACCAAAGCTCTCCATGGCCCCTCCAACCAAGGTGGTTATGCAATTTCGGCATGCGGGACACCTGCTGCATTAGGACAACGCGCCGGTCGTGCACAGATGCAGAGGAAATCAGGGGCCGGAGCCTACCTGTCAGCCGGTTCTCGCGAGCTGTTCATGACACAGATGCGGTGACTATGGAGAGTCCGCAAAGAAATGCACCGGCCGGCGGCTTGAACGCATTCTTCGGTTGCTTGAACCAACTCGCCGGACCTAGCGTTCTGCACGTCGCGGAATGACCGCACGGCCGAGGGGAGGCAGAGTTGACTGGCAATGACACCGGGGGAGACCTGGTCACGTACCGGACCCTGACCCTTGAGGCATTCGCCGACACGATCGTGCCCGGCGAGAAGCGCGGACCCGACGACCGAGCGGTGGCCGGTGCGGCCGCCGGCGGCGGCGCCGTCGCGGCCGGCGCCCTGGAGCTGATGCACTGGGATGCCACCGGCATCTCCGAAGGCCTGGACGACCTCGTGCAGCTGCTGGACGCACACACCCGGACCTACGCCGCGGAGACCGGGCTGATGCTCGACGACGGCGTCCCGCCCTTCGTGGCGCTGGACTTTGAGCACCGCACCGCCCTGGTGCAGCGGCTGACCGGCCCCGGACACCCGGAGAAGGAGCTGTGGGTGATGCTCGCGCTCTTCTCCAACATGGCCTTCGACTCCGCCGCTCACCGGCACACCGCCGAGGCACTGGCCGACGGACACCCCGGCCTGACCGCGTTGGGCATCACCCGCCCCGACGCGGACGGTCTGTGGCGCTTCGCCAAGCCCGGATACGGCACCGCACTCGCACGCGTCCACCCCGACACCACGCCCTCAGGGAGTCCGGCATGACCACCGGCACGGAACGCACCGATGTCCTGGTCATCGGAAGCGGCTTCGGCGGGGCGATCGCCGCCTACCACCTCGCTGCCGGCGGCGCGAAGGTCACCGTCCTGGAGCGGGGTCCCTGGCTGGAGACCAACGACTTCGAGCACGACTACAAGCTCGGCTCCTCCTACACCAGGGCCTTCGACTTCGTCGTCGGCGACGGGATGAGCGTGCTCGGCGGCAACTGTGTGGGCGGCGGCAGCGTCGTGTACTTCGCCGCCATGCCGCGCGCCCCGCGCTTCGTCTTCGATCGCCGCGGCAGCCTCGGCCGGCCGATGTGGCCGAAGTCGGTCAGCCGCGACACCCTCGACCCCTGGTACGACCGCGTGGCCGAGTCCATCGCCATCACCAAGCAGGACTGGTCCGACGTCAGCTACGCCGGCGGCCTGTGGGCCGCGGCCTGCGACCATGCGGGACGTACCGCCAATCCGCTGCCCACGGCCGTCGACAGCACCAAGTGCGTCAACTGCAACTGGATGATGGCCGGCTGCAGATTCGAGGCCAAGCAGTCGCTGCTGGTCAACTACCTGCCGGCCGCCATCGCCCACGGAGCGCAGATCCGCCCGCTGCATGAGGTCCAGCACCTCACGCGTACCGCGGACGGCAGCTATCGGATCCACTACAACGTCATCGACGACGAGGACTACCGCATCCGCACCGGCAGCGGCACCATCGACGCGAAGATCGTCGTCATGGCCGCCGGCGCCGGCGCCACCCCGGTGATCCTGCAGCGCAGCGAATCCACCCTGGGCGCCATGCCGCACGCCGTAGGACGCTACTTCTCCGGCAACGGCGAACGGCTCAACACCGCCGTCATCGACGAGGAGAAGGCCGCCCGGCTGCTCGGCCTGGACCGCGGCGACGGCGTGGCCTACGCCGCCAACCAGATCGGCAAGGGCCCGACCGTGGCCAACTGGGACCGGCTGGACGGCACGCTGCCCGAATACTCGCGCTACTCCCTGGAACAGCTGTACTTCCCGCCCGGCCTGGGAACGATCCTTGCCCAGGTGCCCGATACCGGCGGACCCACCTGGTTCGGACCGCGGAAGAAGGAGATCCTCAAGCGCTGGTCGTCCTGGCTGACGATCTTCACCATGATCGAGGACGACAACGAAGGCGTCTTCGGCCCGCCGCCGGCGACCGGAAACGCCCACCGCATATCCCAGCAGATGCTCGGACGCGGAAACCTCCGCTACGACCCGAAGCCCACCACCCTCGACGCGTGGGCACAGTCCGACACCGAAGTGAAGGAGATCCTGGAGAAGGACGGCCTGTCCAAAGTCATGCCCTGGACCAACGACGTGGTCGGTGCCTACACCGTGCACCCCCTCGCGTCGTGCCGCATCGGCGACGACCCGCAGACCTCGGCGCTCGACGAGCGCAACGAACTGCGCGGCCACCCGGGAATCTTCGTCACCGACGGCTCCGCCGTTCCCGGCGCTCTGACCGTCAACCCCGCCATGACCATCGCGGCGCTCGCCGAGCGCGCCATCCCCGGCATCGTCGAAGCGGCAAGGCGCCGGAACGTAAAGGTCCGTTACGGCGCTCCCGCCCCCGACGGCTCCCGCAGCGCCCGCGACCACGTCATCCCCCGGCTGCCCACCCTGCTGGGCAGCGAATCCCCGACCACCGTCCGGTAGCTCCGGCACACCCTGCGAACGGCAGCGACCGTGCGGCACCGGGCAGCCCCATCGACCCC
>NZ_KZ984584.1:0-3341 GCF_003574445.1 Streptomyces sp. YIM 130001 | reverse complement strand
TGTCCGAGGGCGGCGGCGAGACGCTGGTCGCCCGGGGCCGGCAGCGGATTGCGTGCATGCGCGGCCCGAACAACGCCACCGTGCCCTCGCCGATCCCCGAGGCGCTCGCGCAGGCCCTCGCCCCCTACGCCACGCAGGCGTCCCCGCTGGCCGGCCACGCCGCCTGAACCAACCTCCACCATGCTCATGGCGAGTGAGCGGGGTGGCTGAACGGCCGTACCCCACCACCCGAGGAGCAGAACACCATGGCTGACCTGCATGACACCCTCAAGGCCCTGACCGCCGACACCGAGGACGTCATCGGGCTCGTGGCGGACCTGGACGCCGCCGCGTGGCAGACCCCGACCCCCGCGCCAGGCTGGTCCATCGCCGACCAGATCGCCCACCTGACCTTCATCTTCCGGCTGGCCAAGACGGCCGCCGCCGACCCCCGGACGTTCGAGGCCATCGCCGCGAGCGCGGCCAACGATTTCAACGGTGCCGTGAACGCCGCCCTGCGGCAGTTCAACACCCTGCCCCCGGAGGAACTGCTCACCACCTTCCAGGCCGAAGCCGAGAGCTGCGTCCGCGCCCTGGCCGCCGTCCCCGAGGACGAGGTCGTGCCGTGGCTCGTCAACCCGCTGCCGCCCACCATCCTCACCTGCGCGGGCATCATGGAGCTCTTCGGACACGGCCAGGACATCGCCGACGCACTCGGTGTCCGCCGCACCCCGACGGACCGCCTGCGGCACCTGGTCGACTTCGCCTTCCTGACCCGGGACTTCGGCTACCAGTCCCGCGGCGAGACACCTCCGGACGAGCCCTTCCGCTTCGAACTGACCGCACCCTCGGGCGAGATATGGCGCATCGGGCCCGAGGAAGCGGCCCAGACGGTCACCGGACCCGCCCACGACTTCTGCCTGCTGGTGACCCGTCGCCGGCACCGCGACGACCTCGCCCTGACCGCGACGGGCCGCGACGCGGAGCACTGGCTGGACATCGCCCAGGCCTATCGCGGACCGGCGGGCGAGGGCCGAAGGCCCGGCCAGTTCACGGATACTGATGAATGATCAGCGTCCCTGAAGCATCGGCCAAGGGCTCGAGGCGATCACGGTGACACCCACTGTCCTGCAGCATGTCACCGTGATCGGCTGCGGCCTGACCGGCACGTCCATCGCGCTGGCGCTCCGCCGCGCCGGTGCGCAGGTCGCTCTCTCCGACCTCGACCCGCAAGCAGTGACCCGGGCCCGGGCGCTGGGGGCCGGCACCGAACTCCTGCCCGACACCCCGCCGGCCGACCTCGTGGTGATCGCCACGGCACCCGGTGCCGTGGTCGACGCCCTGTACGAAGCCCAGGCACACGGCCGCGGACGTGCCTACACCGACGTCGCCCGCGGCAAGCAGGAGATCTGGGCCGAGGCCCGGCTGCGCGGCTGCGACCTGTGGGGGTACCTGCCCGGGTACCCCCTCCCGCCGGGACCGGCGGGCGCGCGTACGAAGCCCAGCGCGGATCGCTTCGCGGGCCGGCCCTGGTTCCTGTGCCCGTACCCCCTGGTGGAACCGGAGGCGCTCGACGCGGTCGGTCACCTGATAGCCGCATGCGGCGCTTTACGCGTCGACTCGACTCCCGCCGACGTCGACCACATAGCCTCATGATTGCTTGAACCCGACTGGTAGGCCTAGCCTCCGGCTTTCATGAAGGCCGGTGTCCGACGGGTGGTCAGGTAAACGAAAAGTGCCTCTGAACAGCAAGAATGAGGATTGTCGAGGTCCTTGTTCCTGCCACCGTCGGAGGCACTTTCCAGGTGAAGAAGCGTATCGGTTCCTCCCCACGTGTCCGCGTCGGGGCGGTGGAGCCGGGCGGTGGTCTCGCAGGCGGGCGGCGTCCTGCTGGTCGAGACCCTCCGCAAGGCCGGGCTGGATCAGGCGATATCGACTGCCCTGGCCCCGTGGCGCAAGCCGCGGGCGGTGCACGATCCGGGGAAGATCCTGCTGGATGTGGTCCTGGCGGTCGCGCTCGGCGGGGACTGTCTGGCCGATGTGGGCATGCTGCGGGCCGAGCCGGCCGTGTTCGGTGCGGTGGCCTCCGATCCCACCGTCTCCCGCCTCATCGATGCTCCCGCTCGCGCCGGGCCGAAGGGCCTGTCCGCGATCCGTGCCGCACGCGGCCATGTCCGCGAGCATGTCTGGGAGTTGGCCGGGGCAGCGGGCTCCGGACGCGGGCGGGCAGGTGATCGTGGACATCGACGGGGTGCTGGTGCTTGCCCACTCCGAGCAGCAGGACGCCACCGCGACCTGGAAGAAGACGTTCGGACACCATCCTTCGATGGCCTTCGTCGACCACTCAAGCGGCGGCAGTGGAGAGCCGGTCGCCGCCCTGCTGCGGCCCGCCAACGCCGGATCCAACACCGCCGCGGACCACATCACCACCACTCAACTCGCCCTGTCCCAGCTAGCGAAGACCTACCGGCGCGGACGCCAGACGCTCATCCGTACCGATTCCGGCGGTGGCACCCACGAGTTCGTGGACTGGCTCGCGAAGCGCGGCCGCTGACTTGTCCTACTCGGTCGGAATGACCATCACCGACGCCATCCACCACGCTGTTCTGCAGGTTCCTGCCTCGGCCTGGACGGTGGCCGTCGAGCCGGACGGAGGCATCCGCGACGGTGCCTGGGCCGCTGAGCTCGACGGCAACGTACTCAAGGGCCGGCCGCAGGGCATGCGATTGATCGTCCGCAAGGAACGCCCGCACCCCGGCGCCCAGTTGCGCCTCACCGACGCCGACGGACTGCGGTTGACCTGCTTTGCCACCAACACCACCGGCGAGAAGATCGAGACCCTGGAACTGCGTCACCGCCAACGCGCGAGAGCCGAGGACCGCATCCGAACCGCTCGCGCTACCGGCCTGCGCAACCTGCCCCTGCACGACGCCGCGCAGAACCGGATCTGGCTGGAGATCGTCCAGCTTGCGTCGACCTGCTGGCCTGGATGCCGATGCTCGCGCTGACCGGGAAGGCCCGGCTCTGGGAGCCACGCCGACTGCGGACCCGCCTGTTCTCCGCCGCCGCCCAACTCGTCACTACAGCCCGGCGCCGGCACCTCGGATTCGCGGACCACTGGCCCTGGACAGACGTGATCACCAGCGCCCTGGCCAGGCTGGATGCCCTCCCAAATCCCGGCTGACCAGCAGACTCCCACCCCGACGAGTAGCACCACCCCACCGGAGCCGCGGAACCCGGCGCCCACCCGACGCGACAGCCGGGCGACCAGCCTGCCCGCACCGGCCCAACAAACCGAAAAGGCACACCAGTTGACCTGATGAGCCGTCACGAAATTTCGAGGCCAGCGTTCTTTTCATCGC
>NZ_KZ984583.1 GCF_003574445.1 Streptomyces sp. YIM 130001 | reverse complement strand
GACCGCCTCGAAAAGTGAGCAGCGCCCCAGCCGATGGCCACCGTCCGCTCGCCGAGATGATCGGCGACATGTTGGAGCAGCGATGAGCGACGACGTGGAGGCCATGCTCTCCAACATCAAGTCCACCAAGATTGCTTGCCGCGCGATCACCAAGAAGGGCGAACCCTGCCCGATCGAGGCAGGTCCCTCCGGCTGGTGTCACGTCCACGACCCCGAGTTGCAGTGCGGCGCGGTCAACAAGAAGGGCAAGCGCTGCAACACCGCAACCGGCGGCGGCCGTTGCCAGCGCCATACCCCCAACGGCGCGCCCCCGGCGGCGACCCAACCCACGCAGAAGGAGACCGCGGCAGCTCGTGGTTCGGGGGCAAGCACACCGCGCAGTCGGGTAGTGACGGTGCAGGCGAAGTTCCCCGGGCGCTGCCGTTGCGGCGACTCGTACCAAGTCGGGGAGACGATCGCGAAGCTCCCGAACGGCTGGGGCCACCAAAAGTGCGCGGCCACCCAGTAGCCGAGAAGCCGCGATCGCAGTGAGCCATTCCTCGCGCCGCCTGTCGACGCTCGATCGCGGTCGTCGGCGGGACGATCTGGCGCCACGACCCACCCGAAGCCCGGCGGGCGAAGCTCGTCTCGTGTGGTGGTCCGTGGGAGCAGCCGGCCGATCCGTGTCCGGGGCAACTCCCCCGCGACGTCACGGCGGGCAAGGACCGCTGCGGCGCGGCAGCTGCGGGGACGTCGTTCTGAGTGAATGAGGTCCGGGCCCTAAGGGCGTTTCCCCAGCACCGGATAGCACCCCGTGGGTGAGGGGAACCCTCACCCACGGAGGTTAAGGGTTCCCCTCACCCACGGTGCCCGGAGCATGAAGCCGAGAGATCCTGCGTGCTCGACGCCAGACGGGGTCCATTGAGCCCCCACCCTCACTTCGCCGTGCCACTGGTCTGGGGCAGTGCACAGTGCCTGACCCGTACGTGCGTCAACGGCTCAGCGGCCTTCCTCAAGTTCCGCGAGGTACTCAATGCGCCGGCGCAACTGCTCGGGAGTCTCCGGCTGTTGGAACTCAGCGCGACCCCGCTCGTCTCCCGGCCGCCGTACCGGCATGCGTGTAGGGGTGACGTCTGGGCGGAACTCACCTCCGGGAGCGGGCGACCCTTCATCTTCTGGCACGGTCCGCCCCTCGGGGCCCGGCGACCGAGTTACGGAGATTAGGGCCGCAACTCCGGCAGTTATCCCACCTATCAAGACCGCCCTGCGCTGCATGTCCCCTCCGACCAAGCCCGCGGAAATTCCAGGTTAAGTTCGGCGCCCCGCTCCTTCGTTTGAAGGCGAACGTAAGGCGCGGCGGCGACAGCTTTTACGCTCAGCCAACGCTCCCTGCCTGCATGGCCACGGCCTGTGGCCTGTCGTCGAGCTCCGCCAGCCGCTCCGCCCACGACCGGGAACGTACCTGCTCCTTCGTCTGAGCTCGACACTGACGCAGATCGCTGAGGAATTCGGCCAGCAGGTCGTGAGCTACGCGGGAGCGCGCGGTCTCCGCGGCCTTCCTGGCATCTGCTTGCGACTCCTCCTTCAACGGCCAGGTGTCGCGCTGCGCGGCTCGCTCGACGTGGGCGGCCTCAGTGTCAGCCGTAGGTGACTGAGCCAGGGCCCGCAGCGCTCGTCGGCGGCGCTGATCCAGCAGTTGCCGCGCCCGCTGGTACTGCTCGTAGGCGTCGCAGACTCCGGCTACGGCTTGTTCCGACGAGGAGGCGGTGGTCTTTCGCACCAGGGCCCACGTGTCGTGCTCGACGCGGGTGGTGAGTTCGGCGAGAGCTTGGGCGTCCGCGGGGTCTACCGTTACGGCGAGCACGATGTCGACGGCCTGTTCGACCAGGGCCCGGGTATTCGCTTCGAGAGTGCAGCTTGGGCAGAGGCCGCCTGCCTCCGGTTCTCCGCACCGTGTGCACGGCAGGGCCGCCTGCTTTGCCTTCTGCTCAGCCCTGTGCTCCCGGTCTTCCTTCAGCCGCTGCTCAAGTCGTCGGCGTTGTTCGGCTTCTCGCTCGAACTGGCGGGCCGTACGTTCGACCTGGAGGGCGAAAGCCTCCTTCAACTCCTTCTCGTAGAGCGGCCGGCGATCCTCGGCGGTGAGGTGCGGATAGCGCGCGGCAACGGTCGCGGTGACCGCATGGCGCAGGCCTCGAAGGTCTGCGATGCGGCTGTCGCAGCTCGAGCACGACCCGTGAGTGTCCATGCGGATGCCGTCGTCACACAGCGAGGACCAGCACCCTGGGCGTTGCGGAAGTCCTCTGTGCTGCAACCACGCGGCCAGGTTCTGGATCGGCCGGGAGTCCTGCTCAACACGGCGCTGAAGACGGCCGGCCAGGACGTGTGCGGCCATCTCAGGCCCGACTACGCTCTTCAGCCGCTGCAGCTCGGTACGAACTGCCTTGGCGAGCCAGTTGGACGTCGACACCCGCTCCAACTGCCTCCACCAGAGCCCGACCGGTGCCAGGACGGTACGCAAGTCGCTCGGCACCGTCGTCATACCGAATGCTGCAGCCGTCCCGCCGGGCTGACGAGACGTTGATGACAGGTGCTTGGGCTTTTCCCCGCGCAGCGGGCTCGGCCACGTCTCGTCGTGTTCTGCAGCCTGGGAAGGTGCGCTGGTCTGGTCCTCGCTCCCGCGCGTGCGCTCCGGCTGATCGTCGCAACCAGAATCGGCAGAGCCGGAAAAGCCCCTAATACCAACTGGAGAGAATCCACGGGGAGCAACCTCAAGTGGGTGGACCGTGTGGGACCGTGCACCATCAACTTCAGGTGTTGATGCCTCTGCACTCCCTGTGACCTGGACAGACTCTCGGGCAGCCGGGATCTGTTCCCTGAATGCACTACCAGGTTCTTCGCTCAGAATGTCATCGAAGCTCTCCTGCGCCCAGCCGTCCCCGGAGAGAGGCAGGAGCCCGGTGTCCCCCGCGCCGGTCTCAGAGCACGATGCGCAGCGCGGGCAGGATCGGGCGTCTGGGCCCGCTGGCCGCTCGCTGCTGGACTTCTCTCCGTCGGCCGCCTGCGCCGCTTCGGACTCCAATGTCAGGGCTGTCGTTGTGCGGGCCCGTACGTGTGCTTGCGTGACGGGAACTACCCGCAGTCGGTCACGGTTCTTATGCCCGAACTCCACAACTCCCAGCTCGATCAGGCGGTTGACCACCATCACCGCATCCGCCACGGTGCAACCCACAAGCCGTGCCACCGTCGCGTCAGCACGGCCGTAGCCTTCGGCAACCCGACCGGGTGCCATACGCACCCGCCCGTTCGTACGGCATTCCAGGACGAGCAACAGCATCGTCAGACGGTCGATGGCCGCGTCCCTGCCACGGCGAACCGCCATGAACCCGGGAGGTGTTGCAGCTTTGCCCTCCGGCTCCCAGCCCGGGCAGGACACCGCTTCACACATCCTCAGCAACGTCGCGAGATCGCGCTGGTTCAGCAGCGCCAACGGGTGCGCGACACCGTCCTGGCGGGCCTGCTTCAACGGCTGCAGGTCCAGGAGTACCGCCACGGTGTAACCGGCCTCGCGCTCCGGCGTGCTGACGACCACCCCTGCCTTCTTCAAGCCGGGCACGACCGTGTGACCGACGTGCGAGATCGAGCAGCCCAGCCAGCCTGCCAAGTCCCGGTACGTGATGCGCACCTGGGACGTTTTGGAAGGCGCCTTGGCCAACAGGAGCACCGCGGCCAGTCGCACGACCGGAGGGGCTGCGACGAGTCGGGCATCGCCGAGCAGCGTGTGCACTGCCGCGGCGAGAGCACTGCGCATCGAACGGGTCAATTGGAGGGGCTCGCCGGCTGCTCGGACTCCGGGATACGAGCGCCCCGGCGCCGAACGCACGGGAGTGTACGTCTTTGGGGTGTTCTGGGCTTGCGGCTTCCGGCCGCCATCAGGCATGCCTGAGCCAGCCCTCGGACGGGTAGCTATGATCTGCTCCTGTCGAGGAGGAACGAGGACAACGCCCATCGCCAACCGGCACACCGCCTGGGGAGGTAGGGAGGCCGGCCACGCGACGGTATTCAGCTCTTAGGGGCACTCACCTCCTTGACAGGACTGGCCCGGGATTCCGCAATCCCGGGCCAGCTGGTTTCTGTAGGCAGCGCGCAGCGCGATCGCGTGTGGAGCTGTGCGATCCGGTCTGTTTGGCTTCCTACGGTGTGACGTCATGTGGTTGCAGGCCTCTGGGCGTTGGGGGCTCCGGGCTATTCCGTGGGGCGTGTGATGGTGGGCGACTTCTTGCCTTTGACGGCCTTGGCAGCGACGCCGCGCCGGGGCGCCCGGTTGTTCATCCGGGCCAGGCGGGGGGCCAGGTCGTCGATCCACACGCCGATGGGGAGCCGGAGTACTGCTTGACCGTCAAGCAGAGATGGGTCGTTGCCGTCGGGTGAGGCATTCTCCAGCAGTGCCCGGGCTTCCCTGGTGTGGACGATGTAGGTAGCCCCCTGAAGGACGTACATCGTCGTCTCTCTGGTTGTTTCCTCGTCCGTGACGGCGTTGCGGGCGGCCTCGAGCGCCGCGGTCTGCCAGAAGTCCAGTACCTGCTTCTCGGAACGCGGGCGCGGACGGTCGGGCCAGACGAGCGGAAGGATGACGCGGTAGACCTTGAGCACGATGACGTCGGCCGGGTAGCACGGGTCCCCCAGGACCTGTGCCTCTTGCGCCCGGTAGGCCCAACTCGGGTTGAGCTCTGCGGCGGCCGCGACGGCGCTGGGGCTTAGCACTCGGGCCGGTGGCATGGACGTGCTCCTTGGGTTCGAGACCAATCACAACGCTGCTGACACTAGCTCACTCAGCACAGTTATTTCGCTGTCAGCAACATAGGAACGCCTACTGGAAGGCTGGCAGATAACACCAAGGATGAGGAGGGAGGAAGGAGCTCCCATAAGGCCACCCATGAGAACGCATATGAGAACCACTATCGGCATATCCATACGCATAACACCAGGTCAGAACACCAGACTAGGCCGATGTCACCACGTCGCGAACCGGCCCGCTGGCTGCATCACAGAAGCCACAACGGACCTGGAACCGAGCCCCCTGAGGCCCCTCCGGACACCTCGAGCCACCCCAATAGCCGTGAAAGCAGACAAGATTGCTGGTCCCGACGGCGTGTCGCACCGCCCGAAAACGCCTGAGGGCCAGCCGATCACGGCTGGCCCTCGACCACATTGGAGCATCGCTTTGTCACAGGAGCGGCGGCAGCTCCTCCATAGGCAGCTCTCCGGCGTCCTTCAACTTCGCCAGGAAGCCGAGCAGAAGGGCAGAGTGAATGAACAGCCCCTTACGGGAGAAGCCCTCAGCGTCGCAGACATCCTTGATCGCCCTGTGCTTCTCCGCACCCTCCGGGCTCAGGCGGATCGTTGTCTTGCCACCCTTGGGAAGCTGCCCCCCGAACCGCTTGACCAACTCGCCGTACGACTCACGGAAGTAATCGATATCGAGGGGCGCCTCGAGCATCACGATGTCCATGTAGTGACCACGGGCCAACTCCCGGTTGCCAGAGGACTTGCGGTCCTCAGAGATCCGGTTGAGGAGGTGCTGCCACATCTGCGGCACCATGTTGGCGCTCACTGATTCGTACTCGTGCGAGCGTGAACGTGAATCCTCGAAGGACGCGTGAAGCCTCTGGTGGAGCGGGTGCATCTGCTCCCGCGCGACTCCCTTGTTCCGCGACCTGGCGGTTCGCCTTCCGTTGCTGACGGGCTTGGCCGGCTGCTTTGAAGGCTGTGCAGCGGGCACTTCAGGCTGGGCCGGCTCCGGGGCAGCGACTGGAGCGGACGCAGGCTCGGGTTCGGGCTCGGGCTCGGCGCTGGCCGGTGAAGGGACCGTGATCCTTCGGCTTTCGGTCTCCCTCGCATCCTCCGGCGGAGCCGGAGGATGCGAGGGAGCGGAGGCAGCTGCAGCGGGCGGCGCCTGCGATGATTCGGCGAGGTTACTGGCCTCAGCAGCACCGGATGAACCGATGAAGCTCGCGCCGGCCACACCTTGCCCCTGCGCGGTCAAGGCAGCTGCAGCAGCCCGCCGTTCCTCCGGCGTCTTGGTCCCTCGTCGGCGACGCGGACGCTGCGGTCCATCTGAGCTCCGGCCGATCTCAGCGAACGGCTGATCGGGCGCGTCCGCGCCTTTCGGGCTCTTGGCCTTGGCCCGTGAGGAGTTGGCCGCGTCAGACACTTGCGCTCTCCATCGCGTCCAGGACCTCCGATGCCGACGGTGCGATCTCCCACTCGGACTCAGGTGCATCCATGCGGACGAGCACCTCCTTCAGGAGGTTGGCGTAGCGCTTCCCGCAGTCGTGCCGAGCGAAGCCCGCCACCGACGGGACCCCGGAGTCGTAACTCCGTGAAATCCGGCTGTTCTCCCGGATCTCCGTGACGAACGGCGAGAGACCCGCGTCGACGAGCATGTCCCGGACCTCGATCTCCTCGGTGGTCCAGTCCCCCACCGGGTGAGCCATGTTCAGCACAGTGCCGAGGAACTTGGGCCCTTCGCCGCCGTCAGCATGCATGCGCCCGATCGTGGCACGCATCGCCACGGCACCTTCCAGCGTCTGGTGCTTCGGCCAGCTCAGCGTCACCGCGTAGTCAGCAGCGGCGAGAGCCGCGGCGTTGAGCGCCTGGACAGCCGGCGGAGTGTCGATGATCGCGTAGTCGAACTGGTCATCGATCGACTCAAGGAGATCGTCCAGCGCCCCCATTCGCCCCTTGCCCTGGCTGTGCAGGATGTGTTGGGCGGTCACCATCGTCTCCTGCTCGGCCGCCAGCACCTCGAGCCGCCCGTGGTTCTTCCACTTGGCAAGGATCTCGCTGCGGTCCAGGAGGATGTCGTCGACACTCGTCTTGAGCCCCTGAGCGGCCATCTGCAACTTGAGCCCCAGGGACAGATGCTTGTCGGACACCGGATCAAGGCGCACACCCACAGCGGCCCCGGCCTGCGCCTGAGGCTCGACATCCACGATCACTACGTCATTGCCGGCCATGGCCAGACCGGTTCCTAGGTTGACCGCGGTGGTCGTCTTTCCTGGACCACCCTTCTGACTGACGACCGCGAGTCGAATCACCGCTACATCTCTCCTCGTACGAAGGGAAGTTGAGCGCACCAGCCGCTACAGCCACGCCCCGGTCCCAGGGCCTTCGAGTCCACCAAGTACGCCCGCCAACTGTGCTGTCAGCAAATTGCCAGGACGTGCAGACGATAACAGGTACGACTGCGAATGCGACGTACCCGCGTGTCGCACGAGGCCAACTTTCTATGTGTGGCGCTAGGCGCAGAGGCAGGGCCGCAGCGCGATCGGTCCGCAACCACGTTCGAGCGGACCTACGCGACACGTCACGGAGCGCAGGACGGGCGACCCAGGCCACGCGGAGAGAGCGCCGAGAGCGCAGTGACGTACGGCATCACGTCTTGCCTTCTCGCCGTAAGGACGTCATGGACCACAGCCTCAGCTCGAAAGCCAAGTCGGTGCGCGGTGAGGCAGCGAAGAGAGATGGCACCTGAAGACGCACGAGCGCGAGAAGTTTCGACCGGAGCCACTTACCAAGAAGCGTGAATAGTGGCGGGAGTACGTACGTGGTTACACGCGCACGGAGCAGAGGAGCTACTGAAGTTGCTTATTAGCCAGGAACTACCCCAATTAGTGACGTACTTACGGACGGTCACAAGTAACCAAGTACGGAGCGAACTAGCGAAGTAAGGAGCGACGGACCGAAGAATCGAAGGAGTAGACGAAGGATGCAACAGCGAGCGGGAAGACGAAGAGAGGCTAGGGGCTCAGTACTCAGTCTCGTAGTAAGAGGAGGCAGTGGTCGTGAGGGGGCGCAATCAAGTGGTCACGCGGGGAGTGGGAAAAGCAACGACGGAAGGAAGGTCACGCCGAACGAAGGGGGGAGCATAGGAAGGAGAGAGGGAAGCGCTTAGGGAGCAACTATCAGAAGGCTCATCGTAATCACTATCAGAACTGCGTAGAGAACTACTAACAGCCTCCTCTTGGGACTATCCATCAGCCTGTCTATAGGCATCAACATGACCATCATCATCGGCATGGCTATCGGTGCATCCATCTACCTATCCATAGGCATCTCTATGCGCATAACATGCAGGTCAGAGCCATATAGGGAGCCATCGAATCACTGTCAGAGCGTGGCACTGCCATGCCGAACAATCCTCTGTAGTAGTCGCCAGTGATTGCTCCATATCGTCGCCCTGATCGTCATTCACGTGAATGACATCTCAAGCACAGTGCTGCTCTCGTTCGGGTGGCAACGGCTCTGATCGCCGCCTCTGGACGACTACATCCGAACGCTCCACACGCGTGAGATGGCCACGGCTGAGGAGTTCCTCCGGGGCCGCTTCCGGCCCAGAAATCTAAGCCGCAGCCAGCCGGTCGCAGCCTCCGCCCGCAAGGCACCGGCCGCCCATGGGCCACAACACCGCTCTCGTTGAGCTGGCTTCCGAGCCGCCTGCAGCCATCATCAGCCCACTGCTCGGCGTCCATCAGAACCCTGCTGACGGTGGAGTGGCACTGCTGATGCCGGTGAAGTCGACCTAGCGCGGGGGAGGCTACTCGGGCAGAGGAATCCGAAGCGGCCAGGCACAGCCGACGGCGATGTGCAGCAGACCGATCACACCTGCGCCCTGGGGCGCAGTGCTTGCACCCCCCTGGCGCCACGATCCCGCCACTGAACCGACGGCTCCCCAAGACAAAACAACGTGCCTCACCCAGGCCGCAGCGCCCCCTCTTGACCGGGCTGTCACAGATCGTGCTCTCATACTCCTTGCGTCAGTCATGGAGACAGAAATCAGCAGCAGGCGCACCGCATCCGAGCAGGGTCCGCAACCCGCGCTGCGCGGCGCCAACGCCGCAGCAGCAGAGGTTGCGTGCAAGCACTGGCGTTGGCTCGTGCCGTCGAACGCCCGCCCCAGCATGCCCAGCTCTCGTCGGGCGGGAGCCGAAGACCACCGGCCGTCAGAGCGGGATCATGGTCTCCGGATGGATGATGCTGCGCCGTTGTTCGGATGGGCCAAGTGACCGCTTCGGCGCAGGCCTTGAAACCGGCGCCGCGCAGCGAACCGATCGACGCTGCCCCCATGAGGGACCGGGCCGGTTCTGTGCCGGCTGACGCGATCGGTTCCGGATCGGTGCGTACTCAGCGGGTGAGGGTGCCGATGCGGCTGGTCGCTGCGCCGGACTACCAGGACGTGGCGCTGTCGGTGTACGTGAAGGTGAAAGCGTTGGCGTCACGGCCGGAAGGGTGCCAAGCGAGGTCCGCGACGATCGCGTCGTATCTGGGGATCTCGCGGGCCTCGGCAGAGCGCGGTATGACACAGCTGTCTCGGCCAGGGCCCGGGGGCGTAGTGGAGCTGCGTTCGGTTCGGCGGACGCTGCCGGGTGGTCGGGGGCAGTCGGCGGTGCGGACGCTGCGGCCGATGATACGAGTCGAGGAGTTCGTGTGGCTGCCGGTGGCGGCCGCGGAGGACCTCACGCCCCGGCAGCTGCGCGCCTTCGCTTTGATCGCGTACGCACAGGTGCGCGGAATCGGCCTGACAGAGACAGAGTTGGCCTCCGGGCTTGCCCACCACTCGGGCCGACGCGCGGGGAAGTCGCTGTCTGTCACGGCGGCAGGCGCAATTGTCGACGAACTGGAAGCGGCGGGTTGGCTGACGGTACAGCGACGGGCCGGCGCCCGGGGCCGCCACCGGTTCATCGCCCACGACATCGCGTCCCTTCGCTGCACCGCCACAGACACAGCCGACAGTGTCCTGAAGCGGCCGGAAACGGCCGTGCGTGAGGCAGAGGAGCTCGCCTTCAATTCGCAAGCTCGTGAGGGATCGGGTTCTCAAACTGGTGAGGGATCCCTCGCGTCTAGGGAATTACCTAGGACTGACTCACCCAACGAGGGAGCGCCTGGCTCACCCGCCGTAGGCGAAGTACCCGTATGTAGGCGGGCGTTGTCTCTGGGAAGTCCTGCCTGTAATCAAGACGTGCACAGGGGTGCCAGGGGCGGTCTCGCGCTACGCGCGGGTGGACAAAACCATCCCTCTGCCGCGCAGGTGAAGAACCGCAGTAGCCGGAGCAGGCGTGCCCGGGGTCCGTACGACGGCCCGCAGCTGACCATGAGCGCGCAAATCTACGCCGTCCTGGAGCCAGCCCACGTGCTGCTAAGACAGGTGACCAGCACCTTCGTGGCGCGGCAGATCGCCCGAGAGGTGGGCCGGCAACTCAAGTCGGGCACGGCCCCCGAACGGCTGCAGCACCGTCTTACCGCGCGGCTGGCCAAAGTCCTGCTGTCGAATGTCCGCGACCCGGGCCGATGGTTGCTCGGAGTCGCCCTGCCACGTTGGGGCTGCGGGCACCCCGACTGCGAAGCCGGAATCCTCTGGTCCAGTGGAAGGACCTGCGAGATCTGCGCACAAATCAGTCAGGGCAAATACGCCCTCCGGGGCGACGGTGCCGGACGGAGCTCTGGCTGCTCGGCCACCAAGGTCCGAGACGACGATGGCCCCGCAACAGCCTCGGATGCGCTGCGAGCGCCGCGGAGGCCGAAAGGCCCGCCGCGCGGAGCGTGCCGCGATTGCGCGTGCCGGATCCTGTTGACAGGCCCGGCCCTTGAGGACGGGCGGTGCAAACCCTGCCGTGTCGAGCACGGCAGCATGCGCGTCGTCGCGGCGACCAGCACTTCCAGCCAGCCGAAGCCGGCCACCTGCTCAGGCACGGCCGGCGGTCAACGATGTCCCCGTCCGTCTCTGCCATTCCGTAGCGTCTGTGCCCGTCACCGAATCGAGCAGGTGTCGACCGAGGAGAGGACTGGCGCGACAGTTTCAGCAGTGCTCCGCCCTTCTGTGAGCGGCACGAGTCCCGAATTCGAGGTAATGCCCCCATGACGTCATGTTTGGCCTTGTGGGTCGTTTGCCAGGTCAAAGATGTTGCGACGTGGCTGCTCGGATTCCCCGCGGCCGACCTCGTAGTAGTCGTGCTTGTGTGCGCCTGCATCGATCGGCGGCGCCGTGTCGTCTATCAGATAGGAGGCGCGATCTCTGTGGGTTCAGGGAGCAGCAGGACTGTGCCCCCTATGGGGCGCGTCGTCAGGACCATCCCCGCGGGCGTGGGGAGCAGACGGGGAACGAGACTCCGCAGGCACTGCCGTGGCCGGCACCGTCAACGCCCCCGGAGGGGGCGTGGGGTCCGACACCGAAGACGTGGGTGGATTCTTAGGCCGCGTCCGGAAGTCGGTTGTTTGTTGTTCTGTTTGTGGTGCGTCGACATGAACTGACGGATGAGTCATGGGCGTTGATCGGGCCGCTGGTGGCGCGGGGGCGAATCGGGCGGCCGGGGCGGGACCGGCGCCAGATTGTCAACGGGATTCTGTGGAAGCTGTCCACCGGTGCGGCATGGCGGGACCTGCCCGAACCCTTCGGGCCGTGGAAGACGGTCTACGAACGCTTCCGGTTGTGGTCGGCTGACGGGACCTGGGACCGTCTGCCGGCTCATGTCCAGCAGCACTCCGGCGCGGTCGGGGCCGAGGGCTGGACATCGTCTGCGTGGACTCGACCACCGCGCGGGTCCCAGCCGCACGCGGCCGGGGCTCAAGAAGGGGGCTCTGGAAGGACGGAGCGATCGGCCGGTCCGAAGGCGGGCTGACCAGCAAGATCCACCTGGTCTGCGCCGGGCAGGGGAGGCGCCCTCGCCTTCACGCTGACCGGCGGGAACGTCGACGACTGCACCCAGTTCGAAGCCGTCATGGACCGTATCCGCCTCGACCGGCCGGGTCGGGGCGCCCCGTCATGTTTTCTGCGGTCCTGCAAGAGGGCCACTGGCCTCCGGGCCCGGCATGACTGTTGCCCCCTGTCGAAGGCATGACCTGGGGGGTGGTGTTCACCGGGCCCGCGGGGTGTCCGTCGGAGACGCTGATCAGAGGTCCGGCCACCGTCCGGTCCGGCGCAACGCCGGGCAGTTCGCGGACGGCAGGTCTGCATAACGTGGATGCGCGAGCACGACACCCAAGCCGAGGCCAACACCGTCAACTCCCCGGAAAGGGCACGATGTTGGAGATCGAAGACGTAGGTGTGTTCCTGGGCCTGGACGTCGGCAAGACCGCCCACCACGGCCACGGACTCACCCCCGCGGGGAAGAAGGTCCTCGACAAGCCCCTGCCCAACAGCGAACCCAAGCTGCGGGCCGTCTTCGACAAGCTGGCCGCGAAGTTCGGCACCGTCCTCGTCGTGGTCGACCAGCCCGCTTCCATCGGAGCTCTCCCGCTCACTGTCGCGCGTCGTGCGAGGGTATGCCTCGGCAAGAACGACGAGGAGATCGACCATTACTGCCCTTGCGCCTGATGAGATTCACGCCCGCGAACTGGCTGCGGAAGGCGTGCCGCTTGCGCACCGCGCCAAGCCGCCTGCGCACCTGCCGGCACTGCCGCCGTCTGCGGCCGGCCAGCGTCTCCGGTGGCGGCCTGCTTCGATGGATGATCTCGATCTGATCCACGAACTGACGCGCGTCGCCGGCGAAGTCGATCATCCACGCGAGATCCTCTCCCGTGAGCTCGTCGAGCACGGGCTGACCGGTGAGCGTTTTGACATCTCCACGGATGCTGTCATCGCGCTATCGGACGCGGGAGAAGCCGTCGCGTACGGCGAGGCGAAGCTCTCGGACACCGAAGAGACGGAGACCGGGGTATTCCTCGACGGTGTCGTGCACCCCGATTGGAGGACACACGGGATCGGCCGGGCTCTTCTGGCATGGCAGGAAGCAAGGGCCAGACAGTTGCTCGCGGGGTCGGGAAGTAACCTGCCGGCGCGCATCGCCGCCGGAGCTCGGGAGGAGAACGAAGACGCTGTCGCGCTCTTCCGTGCTACGGGTTTCCGGCCCGCGCGCTGGTGGCTGGAGCTCTGGCGTTCACTAGCCGATCCCGTTGCCGCGCCGGTACGCCCCCTGGCAGAAGGAGTCTCGTTGCGGCCCTTCACCTCCGAGCTCTCCGAGCCGACACGGGTGGCGATCAACGACGCGTTTCGTGATCATTGGGGGACCCAGCCCACGAGTGCGCAGGAGTGGCAAGAGGAGCGCGCCATGGAGTCCTTCGCGCCACATCTGTCACGCGTCGCCGTCACGGGGTCAGGGACGGCCGAGGACCCTCACATCGTGGTGGGGGCCGTGCTCACCGACGTCGACCAGCCGGACTGGGAACTCAACGGCGGACCGTTCGCGTACATGGCGGAGATCGGCGTGATCCGTGCCTGGCGCGGACTGGGGCTCTCGACTGCGCTCATCCTCGATGCCCTCCGCGCCTACCGTGATGCAGGGATGCTGAACGCCGCA
This sequence comes from Streptomyces sp. YIM 130001, assembly GCF_003574445.1. GTDB lineage: Bacteria > Actinomycetota > Actinomycetes > Streptomycetales > Streptomycetaceae > Streptomyces. Next base: position 15,193 of record NZ_KZ984583.1, on the reverse strand, counting down.
CTGGACGTCGACGCCGTGAATCCGAGCGGAGCGCTGGCGATGTACACGAAGCTCGGGTTCGAGCTGCGCGACCGGTCGGTCACCTACGCCAAACACATGTGATTGCTCACCGGCTGACCCGATCGAGGAAATGACCTCGCCCGGCCAGCCCGTGAGGACGCGATCATCACGGTCTCCGCGAGATGCTGATGATCTCGCCGTCTGTCATGCGCCAGTGAGCGCCGCGTCCACCTTGCGATTCAGCGGCGCACCGGTGTGCGGACACGTCGTCGGGTCGTCGGCCGGGCAGACCAGCAGATGCTTCAGGAACCGTCTCGAAGAGGGCAGGAGGTTAAGGAACGATCGTTCTTGACTGATCATTCCCTAACTGTCTACGCTGGTGGCCATGGGCAGGCCCAGAGCATTTGACGAGGGTGAAGCGGTGCGTGCCGCCGTGGATCTGTTCGGCGGACGTGCCTATGACGGGGTGTCCGTTGACGATCTCGTCAGCCACCTCGGCGTGCACCGCAACAGCCTGTACAAGACGTTCGGCAGCAAGCGCGGCCTCTACCTGATCGCTCTGCGCCGCCACCTCACCGACGACGTCCGCCCTTTGGTCGACGCCCTCGCCGGCGCATCGGATGCCGCGGCCGCGCTGCGGCTCGTCACCACGGCCGACCTCCGCCTGCTGCTGCTCGCGGCGATCGAACGCGCGCCGGTCGACGAGGAGGTCGCCTCCGAGGTGAAGGCCGCATTGGCCGCCGTCGACCAGGCGATCGCCGACGCCCTCGGCGTTCCCGCCGACCTGGCCGCCGCCCTCACCGCCGCCGCGCTGGGCATCCTCCTGCGTGGCAGCCCCGACAACGTCGCCACCGCGCTGACCCACCACCTCGACCGATTCCCCTGAAACGGAACCCGACATGGCACTGATGCGTATCGACGGCGACGACCTCATCGTCGTGATCGAGGGTCTCGACAAGCTCTGGTCCTTCAAGGCAGCCTGACCATCCCGCTGGCCAATGTCCGTGGCGCGACCGCCGACCCCGGCATCGCCACCGACCCCAAGGGGGTTCGTGCGCCGGGCTCCCACGTACCCGGCGTGATCACCGCCGGCACATTTCATCAGGATGGCGAGAAAGTCTTCTGGAATGTCAGGGATCCGTCAAAGAGTGTCGTGGTCGAACTCGCCGACGAGCGGTACGCACGCCTGGTGCTGCAGGTCGACGACCCCCGCGCGGCTGTCACCCTGGTCGAAAATGCCCTCGCACAAGAGAGGTGAGCCGATGTTCCGCCACTTAGAGCGTCCGCCAGTAGGTCACCGGATGCGGGGGCTTCGGGGGCGGTTGGGCCAGCGATAGAGGGTCCTTGCCCGGCGGATGAGGCTACGGATGGTGATGATCGCGGTGCCGAGGGCGATGAAGAACTCGACGCAGACGCGGCGGCGTTCGGTGCACCGGCGGAGCTTGCCGAAGTTGTTCATCCACGAGTTCGTGCGCTCCACGACCCACCGTCCGTCGGCTTGGATCGGGGTCTGTTCACCCCGTTTGGCGATCTTCGCGGTGATGCCGCGTGTGTCTAGGTGGGCGTAGACCGGCCGGTAGTCGTAGCCCGCATCCAGGCTCAGCGCCGGTCGCTCGGGCAGCGGGCCGAGCGTCTTGGCGAGGTCGGCGTAGCGGTCGAGGGTGGCGGGCAGCATGGTGTGATCGCGAATGTTGGCCGGTGCGGGCTCGGTGACCAGCGGGATGCCGTACGCATCGGTGAGCTGTGAGCGTTTGATGCCTTGTTTGGCCCGGTCGACGGGGCTCTTGCCCGCGCATTCGCCGCCCGAGGGGGCCTTGGTCTGGCAGCCGTCGGCGCTGAGCTGTTCCAGGCCAAGGCCGATCATGCGGTCGTAGGCGGCGAGCGCGGCCAGGCGCAGGGCCTCGCCCGCGCCGACCGTTATCCACTCGTCACGGCGCCTGCGCAAGGTGGTCGCCGAGCATGTCGCGTCCGCCACTCGCTCGTATCCCATCCCGGACACCAGTACTTCGATGAGCTTGTCGAAGATCACCTCATCCGGGATCCGCCGACGATGACATCCCAGCGGATGGGTACTGACCCGCTGCGGCAATGACGCAAGGAACTCGGCACGGATGGGGGCGATGATCAACGAGGGCACGACAGGCACATCTCCTCCTGTGAGCGCAGCTCGGCCTGGGGTGGCGTGGCCGCCTGGTCAGTGAGCGGCGTTCTCGGCGACCGGCTTTGTCTCGGCCGCTGGAGGTTGCGCTGTGGCGGGGGATCGCAGCAGGGTGGCGGCGAGGAGGAGAGCGACGGCGACGAGGCCCGAGCCGATGCGGAAGGCGAGCTGGTAACCACCCGTGAGTGCCGAGGCGGTGCTTGCCCCGTCGCCCAGCAGGGCATCCGTGTGCGAGGTGGCGAGTGTGCTGAGGACCGCGAGGCCGAACGCGCTGCCGATCTGCTGCATGGTGTTGAACATGCCGGAGGCGATCCCCGAATCCTGGGGCGTGGCCGCTGACATCGCAAGCGTGGCGAGCGACGGCATCGCAAGGCCGAAGCCGATGCCGAGCGGCAGCAGCGCGGGCAGGACGTCCACGACATAACTCCCGCCTGCCGGTACGCGGCCGAGCGCGGCGAGTCCTGCCGCGATCAGCACGAGTCCTGGAAGGAGTACGGCACGGGGGCCGAAGTGCGCGATCAGTTTGGGCGAGAGGCCGAGGGACAGTGCGCCGATCGCGACCGAGACCGGGAAGATGCCGAGGCCGGTGTGTATCTCGTCGAAGCCGAGCACCTTCTGCAGGTAGAGCACGCATAGGAATTGGAAGCTGAACATCCCGGCCACCATGAGGGCCTGGATTCCGAGCGCTCCCGAGACGTTGCGCGAGCGGAACACACGCAACGGCAGGAGCGGCTGGGGCGCCTTCGCCTGGCGGGCGACGAAGGCGAGGAGCAGGGTGAGCGCCGCGGCGCCGAAGCTCAGCGTGTGCGCGGAAGTCCAGCCGTAGTTGGTGGTCTCGGCGATCGTGTAGACGCTGAGCATCAGTGCGGATGTGACCAGGAGCGCACCCACGACGTCGGTCCCCTTGCCGAGGCCGACACCGTGCTCGGACGCGAGCACGCGCCCGGCCAACAGCGCGGCCACGATGCCGATCGGTACGTTGACGAAGAAGATCCAGTGCCAGCTGACGGTCTGCGTCAGGGCGCCGCCGGCGAGGAGGCCCATCGAGCCGCCGGCGGACTGGACGAAGCTGTAGACGCCGATGGCCTTGGCCCGCTCCTTCGGCTGCGGGAACAGGTTCACGACCATGCCGAGGGTGACGGCGGAGGTCACCGCGCCGCCGATGCCCTGGACGAACCGGGAGGCCAGCAGCACCGCCGGGTCCTGGGACACACCGCACAGCAGCGAGGCAGCCGTGAAGAGGATGAGGCCGGTGATGAAGACGCGCTTGCGCCCGATGAGGTCGCCGAACCGTCCGGCAAGCAGCAGCAGACCACCGAAGGGGACCAGGTAGATGTTGACCACCCAGGCCAGACCCGACGAGGAGAACCCGAGGTCGCGCTGGATGGACGGCAACGCCACGTTCACGATGGTCCCGTCAAGGATGACCATCAACTGCCCGGCACAGAGCACGGCCAGTGCCGACCAACGCGATGTCTGTGCTGATGAGTTGGTTCTCCGCACGGGAACCCCTTCCAATGGTGCACGACTTGTTACAGCAGCCATCTTCTGTAACCATGACGCGCTGCGGAAGGAGGCACTTTCATGTCACGCAGTCACACCGGTGTGTCCGACCAGGTCGGCAACGAGGCATGCCCGATCACCGAGGTCCTCGACCACGTCGCGGGCAAATGGAGCATCGGAATCCTCGTCGCCGCCGTACACGGGCCGGTCCGGTTCACCGAGTTGGAACGCAGCATCGAAGGCATCAGCCGACGCATGCTCACCTTGAACCTGCGCAAGCTGGAACGCGACGGCCTGCTCATCCGGACCGTCTACCCCACCGTGCCACCCAAGGTGGAATACAGCCTCACACCCATGGCCCGCGAACTCCACGCAACCCTCACCGAGCTCGTCGGCTGGGCGGAACACCACCGAGCCGACATCACCGCCGCCCGCGCCACCTACGACGCCGCCACGGCACCAGCTCCCTGACGCCGACGGAGGACCCCGCAGGCGCTCAACGATCACCTACTGGCGGACGGCCTTAGCAGTAGCTGTGACGGCACTGGTCGCCGTCACCGCCGTCACCGCAGCCCCGGCCGAGGCAACACCCCGGCTCGTGCCTGCCGCCGACCGCGAGGTCGTCTTCACGGCCGATGGCACGACCGCGTACGGCACCCTGCATGTTCCCGAACATCGTGCCGGGCAACGGCTGCGGGCGGCACTGCTGCTGCACGGCAGCGGACCCACCGACCGCGACGGCAACCAACCGCCCGCGTCCTCACCGGACACCCTGGCACAGGTGGCCGACGCGCTCGGCGGGGAGAAGATCGCCACGCTGCGGTTCGACAAGTACGGCACCGGCCGCACCGGGCTCGGCGCCTACCGGGACCACCCGGAAGACCTCGACTACCCAGCATTCGTCCGCCAGGCACGGGCCGCCTACGAGTCGTTGCGCGATCAACCGGAGACCGACCCGCACGAACTGATGCTCGTCGGACACAGCGAGGGCGCGATGACGAGCCTGGTGCTCGGCGGCACCGTCCACCCGCGCCCGGCCGGTCTGGCGCTGCTGCAACCCCAGGCGATCCGCATGCTGGACCTGGTCGCGCTCCAACTCAAAGCCCAGATCGCCGAAGCAACGCGGCAGGGCCAGTTCACGCCGGAGCAACAACGCACCATCAACGCGGCCATCGATGCCGCCGTCACCTCCCTGCGCGAACACCAACCGGTCGACACCACCGACCTGCCGCCCGCGATCACCCAGCTCTTCGACGCGTTCCAAGGCCCCAACGCCCGGTTCGTCGAAAGCGATGACGCCGTCTACCCACCGGGGCCGCCGCCGCACTCCGACCGGGAACCAAGGTGCTGCTGACGTGCGGCACGAACGACGCCCAGGTCCCTTGTGCCACGACGAACACCCTGACGACCGCCCTGCGCCACGCGCATGCCGGGCGACCGGGCCGGGTGACACTGCCGGCAGTGGACCACCTGATGCACGACCCCGACCACCCGGACCGGCTCGCGCCGCCCGTAATCGACGCCTTGCACCGGTTGACCCGACACTGACGCCGACCGAGGACGTCGCCGGACCGCAACTACTTTGAGGATCGTGAGCGAGGCCGGAGGCCCGAGCTGGGCAATGAACGACTGACCGCACATGCAGCGGAATCGGCTGGTCCGTCTGGACGCCTACGGTCGCCGACAGTTCGGTCAGCCGACGCATCCGAGCTCTCCGCGACACCCATTCGAGCGCGACACGGTGAACCTATGCGGTCAGAGCACCAGCGCGGGAGGCCCCGGCAGGAGCGGGCGTGATAGTGAGCGACCGCGGCTACGGCCACGACAAGTGGGACCTCTGGGTGAAGCAGTACATCGCCCGCCGCAGCACAGAGCGCAACTCTGGACTGGCCCCACGGGCCTCCCGGATTCCAGCCGGTGAGTGCTCCCCGCACCTGCGGGGCTTGGTCCCATTCCGCCTCGACCGACCTGACGTGGAGGCCCTGATCCCGCATCCGCCCTGGCGGTCGTCGTCGGTCATGGTCGGGTGGGGGAGCGGTTTGTGGCCCCGTTCCCGACCAGGTCGGCGAAGATGCGTAGAGTCGTGTGTAGCGGCCTGTACGGATTGCTACAGTGGAGGGCATGGCGAAGAAGCAGATCAATGTGCGAGTGGACGAAGCGGTCTACGAAGGCATCGAAGAACGTGCGGCTGCGGTCGGTATGGAGGTGAACGAGTACGCCCGCCAACTCCTCGCCGATGAGGCCAACGACCTGCGTCACCGGTTCCTCGTGGCCGGCGACCACTTCGTCGGCGAGTGGGCCGAGCACTTCGATGCGCGTTTTGGCGCCGACGGCCACGGGGCGGCCGCCGCTGCGGGCAAGGACCGTCGCGCCGCGTGATCATTCACATCGATCGCGCCTGGCTCCTCGATCTGGCTCACCGCGTCCTGCCCGGCGACCCGGAGGTCACCGACTTCGGCAGCCTTCAAGCAGCCGTGGCCCGTCATGGCGACAAGGTGATGGACGTGTACGTCTATGCGGAACCTCACCACCGAGCCGCTGCTCTCATGCACCAACTCGTGCGCGTGCCCGCTCTGGAGGCGCGGAACAAGCTGTTCGCGGCCGTGGTCGCCGCCTCCTACTTGAGTATTTCGGGCTGCTTCGTCACCGTGAGCGCCAAGACGGCCGCTGACCTCGCTGAGCGCATCGAGCGTGATTCGCTCGATGTACGCAGTGCTGCTGCCGAGATCCGAGGGTGGAGTCGGAGCTGATCATCTCTTCGGCCCGCCACCGAGACGGGCCTGTTCGGTGAAGCTGTGGCGCAGGGTCCATCACGTCGACCTGCCCACCGTCGCGAAGCGTCGTGCCGTCTGGTCGCCTCTCGGCTGAGGTGTTCACCGGGCGCCGCCCGATATGCCCATGCCCCTGCGCCGTGGCCCCGATTGGGGCAGGGGTTCCCGCCGGTGATTCGATGAGCTTCTGCGCGGCCTGCGAAAGGTGGCTGCCGGCGGACCATATGTGCGACGGGCGGCCTGTGTCGGCCGCGCTCGTCGCACAGGCCCAGGGATACTGTCGAGCGCCATGTCATCGGTGACCGGCACTCGGCGGTCGGCGTTCCGTGTTTGCTGAGGGGTGTGGAGGCGCTGGGGTGAAGTGACGGACATCGGTCATCTGTCGCGTGGGGAGTGACCCTGCGGATGAGGAGGGGGAGTAAGTGCCGGAGAGGAACCTCGAGTTCGGCAAGCTCGGTGCCCGCGGTGCGAAGGGCAGTGAACTTGTCGCCCGCAAGCTCGACGAGCTGGCCGGCTATGTCGCCACGCCCATCTCGCAGCGGCGCGGGCTGATGGCACGTCTGCGCTACCTCACCCGCACCGACCATGCCCGCCTCGCAGCACGGGAGGCCGGTCTCACCGTCACCGACCGCACGCTGAGGGCCTGGCTGGCAGGTGAACGTTCCCCGTCGAGGAAGAACATGGAGCGCATCGAGCAAGCCTATCGCGCCGTGCGCCGCCACAATGTGGCCCGCCATCTCCTCAAGCGCCTCAACCGTGAGGGCCGCGGTACCCGGGTGGAGATCCACCCTCTCAACCAGTCTCAAGTCTCCCGGCCGCATCAACGGGTCGTGCCTTACCGGACTATGAACGTCCGCAATTGGGACGGCATCGTCGACTCCTGGGCCACCAGCGATGACCAGGGTCTCGACGATGCCTGGACCGACGGCGTGCTGCCCGACCTCGGGTCGGACTACGGCGCCTACGAGTACTGCACTGCGGTCGGCTTCGCCGCCTGAGCCGGGGTGGGGAGCCGGGGCGCAAGCCTGCAGTGGGCTCGAGTGCGGTGCTCGCTCCCGTGCCGGGGGCGTTGTCCAATTCCCCATCGTCCGCGGGTTGTTGTGGCCGATAGTCTTATTGAAGGCTTCCTCGCGCGATAGAGTTCTGCCCGTCGACCAGGCGGTGACCGTCTTTGCGTGGATTCTTTACGTGAGTTCGCGGGGTTGTGAGCTGTCTGGGCGTGCGTCGGTGTAGGGGGCCCGGACGGAATGAGGCATGTATGCAGAGCTCGTCCCACAATGAGGTAGTTATTGCTGGTGGCGGGCCGGTCGGCATGCTGATTGCTGCGGAGCTCGCGCTCTATGGCGTGCGTGCTCGCGTACTGGAGACGGAAACGGAGACGTCGAACCGTCCCAAGGCCGGCACGCTGCATGCCCGGACTGTTCAGTCGCTGGCCAGACGTGGGTACTTGGACGACCTGACGGGCCGTTCCAGAAAGTACGGTCTTACGGCGCAGCCGTTCCATTTCGCCGGTTTATCGGGACTGACCATTACCGTCCCGGAGATGGAGCCTCCGCCGATCCTGAAGATTCCCCAGTCGAGCCTGGAGCGGTTCTTCGAGGAGCGGGCGCGTGACTTGGGTTGTGAGGTGCTCCGTGGCCATCGGGTGGTGGAGGCCCGGCAGGAGTCGGATCGGGTCGAGATGGTGGTCGAAGGTCCGCACGGCCGTAGGTCCCAGAGTGCGGATTACCTGGTGGGAGCCGATGGAGCTCGCAGTACGGTGCGGGAGCAGTTCGGCTTTCCCTCGGAGGTCGTCCCCGCGTCGGCGTCGGCGATGATGGGGCTTGTCCGATTGGCGGATCCGTCTTCACTGCCCCGTGGCTGGCACAGCAACAGCCGGGGCTGGACTGTCGTCACGGACAATCCTGAGGGGCAGAGTTTGATAAGGGTTCTCGATCTGGCGAGGCCGTATCCAGAACGGAACGTTCCGGTAACGCCGGAGGAATTCCGTGCGGAAGTGTCACGCGTCATCGGACATGACGTGCCGATGGAGGACGCTCGTTTTCTCACGCGATTCAGCGATTTCACACGGCTGGCACAGCGGTTTCGTCAGGGCCGGGTATTTCTCGCGGGAGATGCGGCGCATGTGCATTTTCCAGTAGGCGGCCAGGGGCTCAGCACGGGAATGTTGGATGGTTTCAACCTCGCCTGGAAGCTTGCCCATGTGGTCAGGGGAAGTTCCGGCGTAAGACTTCTCGACACTTATGACGAAGAACGTCAGCACGCGGCGCAGCGTGTGGTCGCGAATACTCGGGCGCAATTGACGCTCATGCGTATGGTCGGTGCCCGCGATCCATTGCACAGTCTCTTCGACGAGATGCTCGGTCACGGTCAGGCGGACCGGTATCTCGGGAACCTCGTCAGCGCGCAGGAGACCGCGTACGCACCGATCACGGAGCATCCGTCACCGATTGAAGGGCTGTTCCTGCAGAATCTGCCGCTCGATGCGGGCGGTGGGCCGAGCGATCTCATCGGCCTCATGCGTGAGGGACGTCCGTTGCTCATCTCCGGGCACGGCAGCACGCGTTATGCCGATGAGGCACGTCCTTGGCGGAACGTGGTGCGCTCGGTGGAGGTGAAGAACAGCTCCGGCCTTCCCTGCGAGGCGCTCCTGGTCCGCCCGGACGGGTACATCGGGTGGGCGGCCGACGGCGGAGATCTCAAGGCGGCGCTGCGGGCGTGGTTCGGGGCTGCCGGCTGACGCCCAACAGGCAGAGAAAATCAGGGAACCTCGGTTGTTTCCTCCGCGGCGTCGATCAGTTGGGCGACCGTGGCTCCCCGATTCGGTGACAGATCCAGGGACATCAGTACGGACGGAAGTACCAGACTGGGCAGTATGTGTCGGTAAAGTTGTGAAATACGTTCCGCTAGCGTCATCTGATCGCCCCCTTCGACGGCCCGCGACATCGCTTGGGTACCCCCGAAGGCGCCCACGAAGATCTCCGCAGACTCGGCCGGAACGACGTGAGGCAGTAGTTCGCCCTGGTCCTTGGCCTGGAGAAGGATAGTCCGGAGGAGCTGACTCCAGCGGATGAAGGGCCCACTCCGGTCCAGCCCCCGGGCATGGGCGTCCATGGAAAGCGCCACAGCAGACCGAACCAGCGGGTCGGTTTCAATTCGATAGGCGTGCAGGGCGCCGACGTCAACGAACTCCTGGCTCTTGCAGGTCTGGGGCGGCACTTCCAGCTGGTGATCCTGCTCCTGGAGAACACCCAGGGCGAGGTCATCCTTGGAGTCGAAATGGAAGTACAGGGCGCCCTTGGTCACCCCCGCCACCGTGAGGATCTCGGAGATGGTGGCAGCTTGGTACCCCCTTACCTCGAAGACCGATGCGGCTGCCTCCAGGATGATCCGGCGCGTACGGATCGCTCTGTCCTGTTTTGCCACGTTGTCTCCACGTTCTCGACGTTCCTGATCTGACTAAGTTGACGAACCGGGATTCAAAAAAACCGGCATGTATGTATCTTATCGAAGTGCAACCCGTTGTTGCTCGGATCGCCGTTCTCCTGACCCGCTGGGGGGGTTCATGAACCGAACCGCAAGCTCAACAGCCATACTGACGCCTTCCGATCTCGATGGGGGGTATGCGCAACTCGCCCATCTTCACCGAACCAGAGCGATGGACGCGTTTCCTGTCGAGTGGAGCCGCACAGGAGAGGACGATTTCTGTGTGCGCGCCCAGTGGACGAGCACGCACCCGTTCTTCCCTCCCGTGTCCGGCAATCGCTACGACCCGCTCCTAGTGGCGGAGACGTTCCGTCAAGCCGCACTTCTCGTACTCCATGCGTCGTACGGGGTACCGCTGGACCACAAGCTGCTCCTGTCGGACCTGGGCTACGACTGCCGGATGGAACACCTGGTGGCAGAGCCGGGACCGACGGATGTCGAGGTCGATGTCCGCTTCCCTGTGCTGAAGCGCCGGGGAGGGCATCTATCCTATGCATCCATCGAGTTCACGCTCCTGCGGGGTGGATACGAGGCAGCAACCGGGCTGATCAACACGCGCATGCTCAGCCGACCGGTGTACAACCGGATCAGGAACGGACGTACCGACGACGGGTGCAGGGCGCCCGAGGTGCCGGGCATCGCGCCGTCGATCGCCGGACGGGCGCACGACGGCGACGTACTGCTGGCCGGTACCGCGCAGCAGAACGCCTGGGACCTGAGGGTCGACACAGGACATCCCACGCTCTTCCAGAGGCCCAACGACCACGTACCGGGGATGCTCCTGTTCGAGGCCGGCAGGCAGGCGGCACAGGCCGCGTGTGCCCCGGAACGGTTCGTCGCCACCAGCGGCCACATCGCCTTCCACCAGTACGTGGAATTCGACGCGCCGTGCCAGATCCAGGTAAGCCCCATGGTGACCACGGCCGGGGACCGCACGGCACGGATCCTCGGGTCCCAGGGCGGCGAGCTCGCCTTCGTGTCCAACTTCGCCGGCAGCAGGAGATTTTGATGATCCTGGTGACCGGAGCCACGGGCACGATCGGACGTGAAGTGGCCAGGCTTCTGCTGGCCGGCCCGGAGCCTGTGCGCCTGGTGTCCCGCCGGGCAGCAGAGGTGACGGCCGCGGCGCCGGGCGCCGACGCCGTCAGGGCCGACTACGGCGAAGCCAGTTCGCTCAGGCCCGCACTGAAGGGCGTACGGGCGGTGTTCCTGGTGACCAACCGGCCGACGGAGCAGGACGACGACAGGTTCCTCGACGCGGCCCGGGCCGGCGGCGTGCGGCATATCGTCAAACTGTCCGCCGCCGGGGTCACGGACGCTCGGGCCACCGATGTCATCACCCGGTGGCAGCGCGACACGGAGCGTCTGCTGCGCAACTCGGGCATGGAGTGGACGCTGCTGCGGCCCCGCTCGTTCATGTCCAACGCGCTGTCGTGGGCCGCGACGGTACGCGCGCACGGTACGGTACGCGCCGTCGCCGGCTCGGGGCCGAACGCCACCATCGACCCCCGCGATGTCGCCGCGGTCGCGGCACGAGTCCTCACCGAAGAAGGACATGAGGATCGCATCTATACGCTGACCGGCCCGCAGGCGATCACACCGGCCGAGCAGACTCACCAGCTGTCCCAAGTCCTCGGCACCCCGCTGCGCTTCGAGGAGCAGGCTCCCCGCCGCGCCCGCGCTCAACTACTGCGGCGTTACCCGTCCGACGTGGCGGACGCCCTCCTCGCGATGGCACAGCGGCAACGGGACGGGGCGAAGGCCACAGTGGAGTCGACCGTCCACGACGTGACAGGACAACGACCCAGGTCGTTTCTCACCTGGGCGGCCGACCATGCCCAGCATTTCGGGGGAGTGCGGGAGAAGGCCGTCGCCCGATGACGACTCCCGCAGTGGGGTGGCTGTCGGGGGCGGGCCGGGGCTGGGGAGCTCGCGTGTTCCGGTGTCGGGCATTCTCTGGCAGCTGACAGCTGCCTGAGTGCCTGAGTGCCTGAGTGTGTCGACGGTGAGTGCTGGGTGCGCAGGCTCGCCTTCGTCTCGGCGGGTGTTGGAGGATCCCGGCATGGGCACCTGCGACGACCGTCATCCCACCGGGCCGTCACCGCGGTTGCGGCCACCCGGGGATCGGGGGTGGATCGTAGCTCCGCCCAGTCCACCAGGCCGCGATGGAGTCGCCCGTGATGTCGAGTTACGGACGTCGTGGGGCTACGGGGCGAGTTGGGCGAGCACGTCTTCGGACAATGGGGGAGGTGTCCGGCCGAGGTGAGGATCGGCCTCGGGACTGACAAGCCCGCATGTTGATGTGTCGCGTATTCAGCGGATGGGCCGGCTTCTGATTACTGACTGTCGTCGGTCACGGTGGTCCAGCGCGGATCGATGTGGCCCAGCCATGCGTCGTGATCGTCGGCCAGTGGTTGCTTCAGGGGAAGGGGGAGGAACCGGCAGGCGAAGGTGAGGCCGGTGTCGTCTCCGTCGCCGTGGACGTCGTGGTCCCACGCATCGGAGGTGTCTGCTGGTGCCTGGAGGAAGAAGAAGCTGGTTCGTCGTGGCTGACCCGTGTCGGGATGGGGCTTGTCCTCCACGGCGATCTGCCGGACCACCGTGGCTCTCAGCAGACCGGTTTCCTCGGCGACCTCTCGAAGGACCGCTTCTTCCAGTCCTTCGCCTGATGTGACTCCTCCCGCAGGGACTTGGGTGCCGGCCTCCGGCATACCGAGGTGGTCGAACACCAGAACTTCGGGGATGGCGCGGCTCCGGATTACGTATGCGGCGACACGGATTCTGGTTCGGGCCATCCCGGCATTGTCAGTCATCGTGCCTTTCGTGGTTGCTGGGGGCGTATCGGCTCCAGGTTCCGCCGGCCTCGGTGACCAGGCGGGGGGTGGTCTTGTCGTGATAGCCGAGTGCCTCGCGATGACGAGGGCCGGGGCTTGGAGGACGAGCTGACGGATCGCGGAGGTCCTGCCGCGCTCGGCCATGTGCGGCATCAGCTCGGCGACGGTGGACATGCCGCGGGCGGCCATCAGCTCGCGCACGCGCCACCGGTAGCTGATCCGGCGTGGCATCAAGACGTTCTTTCCGGCCGCAGAGCGGCCTCAATCCCGCCCGCAAGTGAAGCGAGACCGTCGGCGTCCCCGGTGTCACCGACGACGAGACGCTCTTCACCGCCCTCCTTCTGCGCGACGAAGAGTTTCGTCTGCGCGAAATCGCGGCCTGTCTCGGCATCTTCAGGGGTGCCAAGCCCGGACAGGGCTCCTCGTCCGCGCCCGCCCTGGGGGTGCTGCGCGAGGCTGGACAGGGGCGGCGCTCACGCGGTGCGGGACAAGGCGCGGCTGCATGCGGGGAGTTGGAGGGGGCGCGGGGGCCCGCCCAGGAACTACTGGGGTGCGGAGGGCGGCGGGGGACACTGCTCCGGGATGCGTGACGAGGTCTCGATCACCACGTCGGTGCCCTTGGGGTCGATGTCGGCGAGGGTGCCGGCACTGGCGAGTACCAGCAGCATATGTTGCCAGAAGCCGGTGAGTGAGTAGCGCGAGAGCCACTCCTTGTCCGTGCGGCTGAGTACCTCGAAGCCCGTGGTCCCTGCCATCAGTGTGGTGACCAGGGTCTCCTGGGACACGCCGTCCGCCAGGGCGCCTTCCTCATGGGCACGTGTCACGAGTGCCGTCATGCAGTCCTGCCACTCCTGGCGGAAGTTGACGCCGGTCTCCACGTGGCCTTCGCAGTTGAGCTGGAAACCGGCGCGGACCACCACGTCCCACCGCAGCATGTAGGCGAACGTGTGGGTGACGTCCACGAGTTGCTGCACCGCACCGGTGTCCGCGGACAGCACGGACTGGGCGGCGTGGTGCAGTGCGCGGGCAGCTTCCTGCTCCACCGCTTCCGCGACGGCGGCCTTGTTCTCGAAGTGGAAGTGCAGGGCTCCTCGGCTCACGCCCGCGCCCGCACTGATCTTCGTGAGGCGGGCGGGGACGTAGCCGCACTCTTCGAAGAGATTCGCGGCCGACTGGATCAGGGCTCGGCGAGTGCGAGTTGCTCGTTCCTGTTTGCTCACGCTCACTCCCCGATGCGGAATGCGTCCTGTGCATCCGTCAGGACGTCGAGGCCTACGGTGCGATTGGAAGGTTCCAAGCGACGACTGTGCTGACAATACCAAACCGAGATCCCTGTTTTAAGCCGCATGCATGTCCGACTTGTTGAGGATTCGTCGAGAGCGGCCGGTGGGATGGCGGAGTTTCTCAAGTGGAGTGACCAATGTTAGTTAGACGCGTCAACGGGACAGGATCCAGCCAACGTGCGGGTATCACTGGCTGCGAGCCAGTCAATGCTTGTTGCGTGACGCTGAGTGAGAAATGCAGAAACAGGCGTACCGGTTTGCTTTCGCGGGGATGATGCCCCCGGAAGGAGCGGGCACGCCTAAGCGGCTCAACGGGGCGCCACAGCCTGGGTGAGGGCGTTGCGGGTCGTGAACGGAATCCGGCACGTCCGGTGTTCACGCACGGGGAACAGACGCGGCACGCGGTCGGAGTTGCAGCTGTTCCAAGGAGTCAGGACAGGCCACGGGCGGCTCCCTGGGGGACTGCCGGCGCGTGCAGAGCCAGATAGCGCTCGTACGCTTCCCGTGCGTCCGGGACGAAGTGTTCGTCCCGGACGAGGTCGTGCAGTTCGGAGTCGGTCACCCAGGCGTGCCCGTCGATCTCGTCGGTGCACGGGTGGATCGGGCCCGGCACTTCGACCTCGTGGATGGCGAGCCAGTAAGGACTGATTCGGCCATCGCACAGGAACTTGAAGAGGAATCTCGGCTGTCCGGAGACGCCGGCTTCCTCGGCCAACTCCCGTGCTGCCGCGCTCTCGTAGGTCTCGCGGACACCAACTCCACCACCGAGCAGCCAGTTGATGTGGCCGGGGAAAGTGGAGGCGTCTGGCGGGCGGCGGTGCACGAGCACTCGGCCGGCGCTGTCGCGGCACACGATCGCCGCGATGCGGTGCAACCACCCGTGGCGGACCGCGTCGTGGCGACGGACGACGGCCAGGACCTCGTCCTGGCCGTCGACACGATCAACCCATTCGCTCATGGAACTCACGCTTGCAGAGGCCAAGATGGCCCCGGTGGTGCATGGATCGTGTGCGAGTGGAGTCAGGGCAGAGCGTGAGTGGAGTCGTACTCGACTCGCGTGCTCCTTCGGGTTACTTGACCGGTTCTGGTTCCGGTGCGTCCTCGGTCTCCGCCTCGCCTGCCGGGTCGGCCGGGGTCTTCACCGAGTCGAGGAGCAGC
>NZ_KZ984582.1 GCF_003574445.1 Streptomyces sp. YIM 130001 | reverse complement strand
GGTGCTGCCGGCCTCAGCCGTTCTTGATGCGGTTGGTGAGCTCAGTGACCTGGTTGTAGATGGACCGCCGCTCGGCCATCAGCGCGCGGATCTTGCGGTCCGCGTGCATCACCGTCGTATGGTCGCGGCCGCCGAACTGCGCCCCGATCTTCGGCAGCGACAGGTCCGTCAGCTCCCGGCACAGGTACATCGCGATCTGGCGGGCCGTCACCAGCACCCGGCTGCGGGACGATCCACACAGGTCGTCCACCGTGAGCCCGAAGTAGTCGGCGGTGGCCGCCATGATGGCCGGCGCGGTGATCTCGGGTGCCGCGTCCTCGCCGCCCGGAATCAGGTCCTTCAGAACGATCTCGGTGAGGCCCAGGTCGACCGGCTGCCGGTTCAGACTCGCGAAGGCCGTCACCCGGATCAGCGCGCCCTCGAGTTCCCGGATGTTCCGGGAGATCCGGGAAGCGATGAACTCGAGGACCTCCGGCGGGGCGTTGAGCTGCTCCTGCACCGCCTTCTTACGGAGGATCGCGATCCGGGTCTCCAGCTCGGGCGGCTGGACGTCGGTGATCAGCCCCCACTCGAACCGGTTCCGCAGCCGGTCCTCGAGGGTCACCAGCTGTTTGGGCGGCCGGTCCGAGGAGAGCACGATCTGTTTGTTGGCGTTGTGGAGCGTATTGAAGGTGTGGAAGAACTCCTCCTGCGTCGACTCCTTGTCCGCGAGGAACTGGATGTCGTCGACCAGCAGGATGTCCATCTCCCGGTACCGCTTGCGGAAGCTGTCGCCCCTGCCGTCGCGGATGGAGTTGATGAACTCGTTGGTGAACTCCTCCGAGCTCACGTACCGCACCCGGGTCCCCGGGTAGAGGCTGCGCGCGTAGTGACCGATGGCGTGCAGCAGGTGCGTCTTGCCGAGCCCCGACTCCCCGTAGATGAACAGCGGGTTGTACGCCTTGGCCGGCGCCTCGGCCACGGCGACCGCGGCCGCGTGCGCGAACCGGTTCGAGGCGCCGATGACGAACGTGTCGAAGAGGTACTTGGGATTCAGCCGGGCGGTCGGCTCTCCGGGGCCCGTCGCGGGAGCGGGCTGCGCGGCCAGCGGGCCGGGTGCGCCGCTGGGCGCCGGGAGCGAGGACGGGCCGGGTGCGCCGACCGAACCGGTCGAGCCGGGCGGACCCGACCGTCCGGGCTCGGACAGATCCCGGCGGTCCCGCTGGTCGTACGGCGAACGATCGGACTGCTGCTCGTACCGCGAGCGCTCGGGAGGCTGTTGGCCGTACGGGCGCTCCGGAGTCTGCGGGCGGTAGCCGTGCTGAGGCGAGGGAGAGCCGTACGGGTCGCGGTCGGGGAAGCCCAGGTGCTGCTGCTGCCAGCCGTAGTCGTCCTGCGACTGCCGGGGCCAGGCTCCGGGCTGGGCGCGCTGGTAGTCGGGGTACGCCGGGCGGACGGTGGGCAACTCCTGGCGTTGGTCCTGGTGTTGGTCGTGGCGCTCGTCGGAACGCTGAGCGGGGCGGCCGTCGTCGTGGCGCTGCTCGTCCGCGCGGTCGCCGCGGCCGTCGTCCCGGTGCGGTGAGTCCTGACGGCCGGTCTCCTGATGAGCGGCATCGAGCCGGGATCCGTCGTGCCGCGAGCCGTCCTGGCGGCCGGGCGAGGAGCGCCGGTCGTCACCCGGGTGGTCCTCGGGATGCCGGTCCTCTGAGCGCCGGTCGTCCAGGTGCTGCCGGTCGTCGGGGTGGCGGGTGTCCTGGTGGCGGGCGTCGGGGGATCGCGTGTCCGGGTGGCGGTTGTCCGGGGTGCGGTCGTCCGTGCGCCGGTTCTCGAGATGCGGCTCGCCGCGGTGCCGGCCGCCTTCGTGCGGATCGCGGGACAGCTCGTCGGGACGGTGGTCGTCCCGGTACCTGTCGTCGTGCTGCGGGGCCGCGTGCCGCGGTTCCTCCCGCTGCATCCCGTCGTGGTGCCCCGCCTCCGGCCGACCGTAGCCCTGATAGGGGTCGCGCCCGCCCGTGGAAGAAGGGGAGGCCGGCTCGGCGTAGCGCTGCTCGTCGTAGCGGTGCTGCACCGGCCCCGGGGGCGTGGGGGCCGGAGGCTCACCGGCGGACTCGTCGACCGTGATCGCGATCCGGATCGGGCGACCGCACTCGCGGCTCAGGGTCTCGCTGACGATCGGCGCGAGGCGGCCTTCGAGCACGCCCTTGGCGAATTCGTTCGGCACGGCGAGCAGAGCGGTGTCCGCGACCAGGGCCAGCGGCTGGCAGCGCCTGATCCAGTGCTCGTCCTTGGCTTCGACCCCCTGGCCGCGACCTTCCCCGAGCAGTTGGTCCAACACCCGGGGCCACACTGCGGCAAGATCGGCAGGTACGTCAGCCACAGGGCACGCTCTCTCATGGGTCCCACGAAGGTGTGGTTCTGGGACAGGTCGATACGGAAATCGGGTGGGACGGCGCGAATAGGAGTTCCGCCAAGGTAGTCAGGGCATGCCGTGCGGTTCAAGTTGTTGTCCACAGGCTGTGCACAGTGTCTCCCCGTCGTCTCCCGCCCTCCGTTGGTTTGACCGGATGGCGTAGCGCCGCGTACCGTGACCAGGTCGAGTTGTCGATGGCTGCTGCCGCCTGCCTCCGATGGGCACAGATCGCTTATGTGATCGGGAAGCGGTTGCACACGGGCGTAAACGCGAGCTACTCGTGGGCGCACGGTGACAGCCAGACGACACCCCGCCGTCACCAATTCATTCTCTGGAGCCCCCGAGTGAGCAAGCGCACCTTCCAGCCGAACAACCGTCGTCGCGCGAAGACCCACGGCTTCCGGCTGCGGATGCGTACCCGTGCCGGCCGCGCCGTCCTGGCGTCCCGCCGCACCAAGGGTCGCGCCCGCCTGTCCGCCTGATTTCGTAAACAGGTCATGACGTCGTGCTGCCCACCGATAACCGGCTGAGGCGGCGCGAGGAATTCGCGACCGCGGTACGACGAGGACGCCGGGCAGGACGCCCGCTACTCGTCGTCCACCTACGCAGCGGTGCTACGGACCCGCACGCGCCCGGGGAGAGCGTTCCCCCGACGCGTGCGGGTTTCGTCGTGAGCAAAGCCGTCGGCGTCGCGGTAGTCCGGAACAGAGTGAAGCGCAGGCTTCGCCATTTGATGCGGGAACGACTGGCACAGCTGCCCCCCGGTAGCCTGGTAGTCGTACGAGCGTTGCCCAAGGCTGGTGACGCCGACCATGCACAGCTGGCCCGAGACCTGGATGCCGCACTGGAGCGGCTACTGGGAGGGGGCGCGCGATGAAGTACCCACTGCTTGCGTTGATCAAGCTCTACCAGTGGACCATCAGCCCGCTGCTGGGGCCGGTGTGCAAGTACTACCCGTCGTGTTCCCACTACGGGTTCCAAGCCATCGACCGGCACGGTGCGATCAAGGGAACGGCGCTGACCGCCTGGCGGATTCTGCGGTGCAACCCCTGGTCGCACGGTGGTGTCGATCATGTTCCGGCCCGCAAGCGTCCGCGGTGGCACGAAATGCTGCGCGACGCCTGGCGCAACAAGGGCGGGAAGTCCGCCACTGAGACCCCGTCCCATGCTCAAGGAGCCTGATTAGTGGACACGATTGCCAGTCTCTTCAGCTTTATCACCACACCCGTTTCCTGGATCATCGTCCAGTTCCACAAGCTCTACGGGTCGATCTTCGGTGACGACACCGGCTGGGCCTGGGGTCTGTCGATCGTGTCCCTGGTGATCCTGATCCGAATCTGTCTGATCCCGCTTTTTGTGAAGCAGATCAAGGCCACTCGCGGCATGCAGACACTGCAGCCCGAGATGAAGAAGATCCAGGAGCGCTACAAGAACGACAAGCAGCGTCAGTCCGAAGAGATGATGAAGCTGTACAAGGAGACGGGCACCAACCCGCTCTCCTCGTGCCTTCCCATCCTGGCGCAGTCGCCGTTCTTCTTCGCCCTGTACCACGTGCTGAACGGCATCGCGACGGGCAAGGAGATCGGCTCCATCGACGGGCCGCTCCTCGAGAGCGCCCGTCAGGCCCATATCTTCGGTGCGCCCCTCGCCTCGAAGTTCATGGACAGCCCGGAGAAGGTCGAGGCGCTCAACGCCTCCCTCACCGACGTGCGCATCGTCACCGCGATCATGATCGTGATGATGTCGTTCTCGCAGTTCTACACGCAGCGACAGCTGATGACGAAGAACGTCGACATGACGGTGAAGACGCCGTTCATGCAGCAGCAGAAGATGCTGATGTACGTCTTCCCGGTCATGTTCGCCGTGTTCGGCATCAACTTCCCCGTCGGTGTCCTCGTCTACTGGCTGACCACCAACGTGTGGACCATGGGCCAGCAGATGTTCGTCATCCGCCAGAACCCGACACCGGGCAGCAAGGCGCAGGAGTCGTTCCTCGAGCGCCTGCAGAGCAAGGTGACCAAGCACGACGGCGGCAAGATGCGTCGCGGCGAGCGGAACATCGTCAAGGCCATCGTCGCCAAGGGCCGCGACCGCAACGATCACGAGCGCAAGTTCATCAACGGCCTGAGCAAGGCCGGACTGGCGGCTCAGACCGACGGCACGATCGCCAAGAGCGACACGGCCGTCGCTGTCGCCGACGGGGAGGATGCCACTCAGTCGGGCGGTACGCCTGCGCGTAAGCAGCCCAAGCGTCAGTCCAAGTCTCAGCGTCAGTCGAGCACCGGCCCGGGCGCGTCCAAGAGCGACGAACCCAAGACCTCGCTCGACAAGTCCGACGAACCTCAGGACGCGGCCAAGCCCAAGCCAAAGCCCGCCGGCGGAAGCAGTGCGCGGCAGAACAAGTCCGGGCAGCGCAAGGGCGGCCAGCAGCGGCCCAAGCACCCCTCCAAGAAGTAAGAAGGAGCCCATCCCGTGACGGAAGGCACCACCACCTCTGCCACTGTCGAGGCCGGCGACCTGGTCAGCGACCTCGAGCAGGAGGGGGACATCGCGGCGGACTACCTCGAGGGTCTGCTGGATATCGCCGATCTTGACGGCGACATCGACATGGACGTCGAGGCCGACCGTGCGGCTGTGTCGATCATCAGCGATTCGAGCGGCCGTGACCTGCAGAAGCTTGTGGGCCGGGACGGCGAGGTCCTCGAGGCTCTCCAGGAACTGACGCGTCTTGCCGTGCACCGGGAGACCGGTGAGCGCAGTCGGCTGATGCTCGACATCGCCGGGTTCCGCGCCAAGAAGCGCACCGAGCTCTCCGAGCTGGGTGCCAAGGCCGCGTCCGAGGCGAAGAGCTCCGGAGAGCCGGTCAAGCTTCAGCCGATGACGCCGTTCGAGCGCAAGGTCGTGCATGACGCGGTCAAGAGCGCGGGACTGCGTAGTGAGTCCGAGGGCGAGGAGCCGCAGCGCTTCGTCGTCGTTCTCCCGGCCTGACCGACTCGGTCCTGCCGATGCCCCGGCCCTTGTTCGCCGGGCTCGATGCACCGTCGGCCCCGTCTGTTCGCAGGCGGGGCCGATCTTTGTAAGGCTTCCTGGGAGTGCGGCGACCAGGCGGTGATCCCTCGACGCGATACGGAAGGACGGTCCCGGTGACAGAGGCAGCGGAGCTCCCCCCGGCACCAGAGGTGGCGCGGGCGGTATTCGGCGAGCGATTGCCGGATCTGGTCCGGTACGCGGAGCTCCTCGCCGACGCAGGAGTGCGCCGAGGGCTGATCGGACCGCGTGAGGTCCCCCGTCTGTGGGAGCGGCACCTCCTGAACTGCGCTGTGCTCTCGGAAGTGGTGCCCGAGAACGTCACCGTGTGCGACGTCGGCTCGGGGGCTGGGCTTCCGGGTATTCCCTTGGCTCTGGTGCGTCCGGATCTCAAGATCACGCTTCTTGAGCCGCTGCTTCGGCGGACCAACTTCCTCAACGAGGTGGTCGAGCTCCTCGGGCTCGAGCATGTGACCGTGGTGCGGGGCCGGGCCGAGGAAGTGCTCGATACGCTTCCGCCCGTCCATGTGGTGACCGCGCGGGCGGTGGCGCCCCTGGACAGGCTGGCTACATGGGGCATGCCGCTGCTGCGGCCGTACGGAGAGATGCTCGCCCTCAAGGGAGACACCGCGGTCGAGGAAGTGAAGGCCGCTAGGGCCGCTCTCAACAAGTTGGGTGCGGCCGATGTGTCCGTCGTTCAGGTCGGCGAGGGCGTGGTCGATCCGCTTTCGACCGTGGTGCGTGTCGAGGTGGGCGAGAGCCCGGGAGGCGTGCGGTTCGCGGCCAAGCGCGCCAAAGCGGCGCGGACGGGGCGTGCACGACGGCGCCGTTGAGGCCGAGTCATCGAATTTTTCCGTGCTTCCCAATCCACTGAGGTGCGTGGAGAGTCGGTCCGAGTGCGTCAGCGGAGTCGCGTAGTAGGCCACACAAGGTGCCAAACGCGTATGTGTCGGAGTGTCGACGCTCGTTGACGCGCCTGGCTGGGCATCGTGTTTCACGTGAAACGTCGCTCACTGCTGCAAGGGATCATCAGCCGCGGTCGCGCAGCGGCCCCGCGTGATCGGAAACCCCTCGCAGGGGGTACGGAGTTGTCCACAGAAGTGGATTCATCCACAGAACACCGGGCCTCGCTGGTTCGCCACCCCAAAGGCATGGGAGGCTCTGTTCATTGCGAGCCTGAAGTCGAGGAGAGTGAATCCTTGCGGTCCGACGCCAACATCGCGGGACCGATGACCGATCCGGTCCCCGGCCCCCGTTCCGAAACGGCGGGGGAGGATGTTTCACGTGAAACACCGACCCCGATGGACGACACCCCCATCGGTCGTGCGGCCCAGCTGGCCGTGGAGGCCCTGGGCCGAGCCGGCGAGGGCCTTCCCCGGCCTGAGCAGACACGGGTCATGGTGGTGGCCAATCAGAAGGGTGGGGTCGGGAAAACAACGACCACGGTGAACCTCGCTGCTTCACTCGCACTGCACGGTGCGCGTGTTCTGGTGATCGACCTCGACCCTCAGGGGAACGCCTCTACGGCTCTCGGCGTCGATCACCACTCCGAAGTTCCCTCTATCTACGACGTCTTGGTCGAGAGCAAGCCGCTCTCCGAAGTCGTCCAGCCGGTCCCTGATGTCGAGGGACTGTTCTGCGCCCCGGCCACCATCGATCTCGCCGGTGCGGAGATCGAATTGGTGTCGCTGGTCGCGCGGGAGAGCCGCTTGCAGCGCGCCATCCAGGCGTACGAGCAGCCGCTGGACTATGTCCTCATCGACTGTCCCCCGTCCCTCGGCCTGCTGACGGTCAACGCTCTCGTGGCCGGCGCCGAGGTACTGATCCCCATCCAGTGCGAGTACTACGCACTGGAAGGGCTCGGCCAGCTGCTGAGGAACGTGGATCTCGTGCGCGGACACCTCAACCCGACGCTCCACGTATCGACCATCCTGCTCACCATGTACGACGGCCGGACCCGGCTCGCCTCACAGGTGGCGGACGAGGTGCGCAACCATTTCGGCGAAGAGGTGCTCCGAACCAGCATCCCGCGGTCGGTGCGCATCTCCGAGGCTCCCAGCTACGGCCAGACCGTGCTCACGTACGATCCCGGTTCCAGTGGCGCGCTCTCCTACCTCGAGGCGGCACGGGAGATGGCGCTCCGCGGAGTCCAGATCCGGTACGACGGCCACTCCGGTCACACGAGCGCACCGAATGAACAGCAGAACCTGGCGGAGGGGATCCAATGAGTGAGCGACGTAGGGGTCTTGGACGTGGTCTGGGCGCGCTCATCCCCGCTGCCCCGGCACCGGACAAGTCCGCTTCGACCAGTTCGGGCAACTCGAAGGGCGCTTCGCCGTCGTCCGGGTCCGTTCCTGTCGTGGCACAGGACCGCGGGGTGGCCGCGGCGGCGGTGACGTCACTGCCGCAGCCGCCTGTTTCACGTGAAACAGCGGAGCCCAAGCAGGAAACCGCGGAGCTCCCCGCCCCTCCGCCCGGCGCGTACTTCGCCGAGGTCCCGCTCGACAGCATCACCCCGAACCCGCGACAGCCTCGTGAGGTGTTCGACGAGGACGCTCTCGCCGAACTGGTCACCTCCATCAAGGAGGTGGGGCTTCTCCAGCCGGTGGTCGTACGGGAGCTGGAGACCGACCGCTACGAGCTCATCATGGGTGAGCGTCGTTGGCGGGCCTGTCGTGAGGCCGGACTTGAGCGCATCCCTGCGATTGTCCGGGCGACCGACGACGAGAAGCTCCTCCTCGACGCTCTGCTGGAGAACCTGCACCGCGCGCAGCTGAATCCGCTGGAAGAGGCGGCGGCTTACGATCAGTTGCTCAAGGATTTCAACTGCACGCACGATCAGCTCGCGGACCGGATCGGTCGGTCTCGTCCGCAGGTGTCCAACACCTTGCGGCTGTTGAAGTTGTCGCCGGCAGTTCAGCGCCGAGTGGCTGCGGGTGTGCTGTCGGCAGGTCACGCGCGAGCGCTGCTCTCCGTGGAGGACTCCGAGGAGCAGGACAGGCTGGCACACCGGATCGTCGCGGAAGGGCTTTCCGTACGAGCGGTCGAGGAGATTGTCACGCTCATGGGGTCCCGCCCCAAGAGCGCTCAGCGATCGAAGGGGCCGCGGGCCGGTGGCCGCGTCTCCCCTGCGCTGACGGACCTGGCGTCGCGCCTGTCGGACAAGTTCGAGACGCGGGTGAAGGTCGACCTCGGGCAGAAGAAGGGCAAGATCGTCGTCGAGTTCGCCTCGATGGACGACCTGGAACGCATCCTGTCGACGCTCGCCCCGGGCGAGGGGCCTGTGCTCGACAAGGGCCCTGCAGCAGAAGAGGACGAAGAGGGCTGAGGCCAACTCGCCAGTGACGAGCGAGTCGTGTCCGGTGTGTACCGGAACACGGCTCGCTCTTTACTTTCTGGCGGTATCGATGGAATCGCATGGTCGATACGATGCGAGCAGGCACAGCGCATCCACCCGGCGGGACCTCAGGAGAGGGAGACAGGTGCCATGCGAACGGTGAGCCGCACCGGACTGATGAGCGTGGGCCTGGGCCTCGGAGTTGTCGGCGGTTTTGTCGGCGGCCTCCTGCGAGAACGGAGCGCGTTGGCCGCAGCCCGCTCTGCGGCGGACGGAGGAAGTGAGGATCAGCCTTCATGGGGCGTCGGCTCGTACCGCTCACGCTGGACAACCTTCCCGACCTCCCCGAGCGATGCAGGACGTGCGTCTTCTGGGAGCTGGATCCGGTCAGCGGTCAGGCAGCGGTAAAGGCGGGAACTCCGGACGTGGAGAAGGAGGCCTGGATCTCGGCCGTGCTTCTCGAGTGGGGTTCGTGCGGCCGAGTCGTCTATGTGGACGAAGTCTTGGTCGGCTTCGTGCTCTACGCACCGCCTGCCTACGTGCCTCGTGCGATGGCTTTCCCCACCAGTCCTGTCTCGCCCGACGCTGTCCAGCTCATGACGTCCTGGATCACTCCCGGGTACCAAGGGCAAGGACTGGGCCGGGTGATGGTGCAGACGGTGGCCAAGGATCTGTTGCGCAGAGGCTTCAAGGCGATCGAGGCGTTCGGCGACGCCAGATGGAAGGAGCCGGCCTGCGTTCTGCCCGCTGACCATCTGTTGGCCGTCGGGTTCAAGACCGTACGCCCGCATCCCACGTACCCCCGGCTCCGATTGGAGTTGCGGACGACCCTGTCGTGGAAGGAAGACGTCGAGCTGGCGCTGGACCGCCTGCTGGGCGCCGTGCAGAAGGACCCCGTACCGAGACCTCTCTAGAACTCCCTCGGCGGTTGAGACGCCGTTCCAGGGCCGTGAGGGTGTCATGCGAAACGGGCCCGGTACCTCGCAATGAGGTACCGGGCCCGTTTCACGTGAAACAGCGGCCGTCGTTGTCGCCGCGTGGGTGACTATTCGGCGATGAAGTTCTCGAGGTCACGCACGATTGCGGCCTTCGGCTTCGCGCCGACGATGGTCTTGGCCACCTCGCCGCCCTGGTAGACGTTCAGAGTGGGAATCGACATCACGCCGTACTTGGCGGCGGTTGCCGGGTTCTCGTCGATGTTGAGCTTGACGACCTGGATCTTGTCACCGTGCTCGGCGGCGATGGCCTCGAGCGACGGCGCGATCTGACGGCACGGACCGCACCATGCGGCCCAGAAGTCGACCAGTACGGGCTTGTCGCTCTTGAGGACATCCTCGTCGAAGGAGTCGTCGGTAACGTTCTTGAGGGTGCCGGCCACGGCGGGGCTCCTTTTACTCGGGGTGAGGCAGTGAGGGGTCAGACGGTGACAGCAGCGGTCTCGGTCTCGTTGTCCGCGAGGGCCGCCAGGTAGCGCTCGGCGTCCAGGGCTGCGGAGCAGCCGGTGCCTGCCGCAGTGATCGCCTGTCGGTAGGTGTGGTCGACGACGTCGCCGGCGGCGAAGACGCCAGTGAGGTTCGTGCGCGTCGAGGGTGCTTCCACCTTGAGGTAGCCCTCGGCGTCGAGGTCGAGCTGGTCCTTGAAGAGCTCGGTGCGCGGGTCGTGGCCGACGGCGATGAACAGGCCCGTGACCGCCAGCGCGGAAGTCTCGCCCGTCTTGGTGTTGCGCAGCGTCAGACCGGAGAGCTTCGGGTCGCCGTGAATCTCCGCGACCTCGCTGTCCCAGGCGAACTTGATCTTCGGGTCGGCGAAGGCACGCTCCTGCATGGCCTTCGACGCGCGCAGGCTGTCACGGCGGTGCAGGATCGTCACGGACTTCGCGAAGCGGGAGAGGAAGGTCGCCTCTTCCATCGCGGTGTCGCCACCGCCCACGACGGCGATGTCCTGGTCCTTGAAGAAGAAGCCGTCGCAGGTGGCGCACCACGAGACGCCTCGGCCGGACAGTGCGTCCTCATTGGGCAGACCCAGCTTGCGGTGCTGAGAGCCGGTGGTGACGATGACGGCCTTGGCCTTGTGTACCGTGCCGGCGGTGTCGGTGACGGTCTTGATATCGCCCGACAGGTCCACCGCGACGACGTCATCCGGCACCAGTTCGGCACCGAAGCGCTCGGACTGCGCCCGCATGTTGTCCATGAGCTCGGGGCCCATGATCCCGTCCTGGAAGCCAGGGAAGTTCTCTACATCGGTGGTGTTCATCAGCGCGCCGCCGGCGGTGACGGCACCCTCGAACACCAGCGGCTTCAGTGACGCACGCGCGGTGTACAGCGCGGCCGTGTAGCCGGCGGGTCCGGATCCGATGATGATCACGTTACGGACGTCGCTCACGGGTGGATTCCTCGTCTCTGCGGACTACCTGCTGCCTTGGGTGGGCGAGCCCTCGCTCAGGACTCTCATCCCACCCAACGGATCCTACGGGGCATGCATTCCCGGCAGCTCCGGGCATCCGAGCGTGTCAGTCCGATCCCCTGCGGCGGGCGTCGACGTGGGCCGGAGTGGACGTCGGTGACGTACCGCTCAGCTGCGCGGATAGGACTGTGTGAGCAGAACTTCGCCCTTGGTGGACGAGGCCTCGTCGATGCAGGAGGCGTCCACCACATACGCGGACACCAGGCTCGGGTCGGACGCGTGGGGCAGGACGACGAGGAACGCGCCCGTCCCCTCGTACGA
This sequence comes from Streptomyces sp. YIM 130001, assembly GCF_003574445.1. Lineage (GTDB taxonomy): Bacteria > Actinomycetota > Actinomycetes > Streptomycetales > Streptomycetaceae > Streptomyces. The sequence continues at coordinate 27,351 of NZ_KZ984582.1, read as the reverse complement.
TCCGCGCTGGATCCCCAGGGCCGGGCTGTCGCGGTCGATGCCACGTTGGACGCAGGCCGGTACCTCGTGCTCCGGCTGCCGCAACGGCTTGTTCGGGCTCGTGCCTCGGGAACTTCCGTCACCCTCCGCTTCGACTGATCCCTTCGGCGTCGCCCTCTCCGGCTCCGGCGTACCGCTGCGAGCCACGAGGGCAGCCACCTGGTCGGAGAGCGCACCGTCGGAGAAGGCGCGTGCACTGTCCTTCTGGGGCGCATCCGCGGCCGAGTCCGAGGACTGGCCGCTGTCGGGCAGCATGAGCGCGCCGAGACCGATGGCGGCGACAGTGGCCAGGGCGCCGAGCGTGAGCGAAGCAACTCCGCGGCGGCGCCGTCGGCCACCGGGACGTCCCGGCCCCGTGGCACCGCGAGGGTGCCCCGACGGACGGGTGCTGCCGGGGACATCCGGCAGCGGGCCCGTCGGTGTTTCACGTGAAACCGGGGTCGGTGTTTCACGTGAAACACCGACTGAGGGCCGGTCCTCGTCCGTGCTCTCCGTTGTCCGGTCCGCTACGGGGACGGGCACGGAAGCGGTGGCGGGTTCGGAAGCGTCGGGCGCCGTGGCATCCAACAGAGCCTCGGCGGCGAGTGCCGCGTCGATGCGCTGCGCGACGTCGGCCGGCATGCGGGGCGTACTCGGAATTTCACCCAGGAGACCGCGGATCTCCGCCAGGGATGCGTGTACGTCCGCACAGAGTTCGCAGCCGTCCAGGTGCTGCTGAAGCTCTGCCGCTCGGGACGCGGCGAGCAGCCCCTCGGTGAGGTCGGAGATCTCTGAGACGTCCGGGTGCCCGGCCGCGTCGGTCGTCGATGTCACGCTCGCCCACCTCCGCCCTTCACGACAGTCGGATTGCTCGTTCCTGGATCCTGGGGTCCTGCTGCGGGTGGGACGGATGCCCCGCGAGACCGGTTCCGTCCCGACTCGTCGACGCCGGTGTCGGTCGCGCTCGCGCCGTCGGCTCTCAGATGGCTGACCAGGGGCAGTAGCCGGGCTCTTCCTCGCGCGCAGCGGCTCTTCACCGTGCCTGTCGGTACGTCGAGCACCTCCGCGGCCTCGGCCACCGGGTACCCCTGCATGTCCACCAGGACCAGCGCGGCGCGCTGGTCGGGAGGCAATGTGGCGAGAGCGGCGATCACCTCACGGTGGAGATCCTGTCGCTCAGCCGGTGCCTCGGCGGACTCATGTGGTTCCAGGAGCTGATCGAGTCGCTCGGCGTCGTCGACCGGAGACGTTTTCCGGGACGCTGTTTTGCGGGCTCGGTCGAGGCATGCGTTGACCGTGATTCTGTGCAGCCAGGTCGTGACGGCGGACTGCCCTCGGAACGTGTGAGCGGCCCGGTACGCCGAGACCAGCGCGTCCTGGACGGCGTCCGCGGCTTCCTCCCGGTCGCCGAGCGTGCGCAGCGCCACGGCCCAGAGGCGGTCTCGGTGCCGCCGCACCAGTTCGCCGAACGCGCTTCGGTCGCCGGCCACGTGCTGGGCCAGGAGCTCCTGGTCGTTCACCTCGACGTACGGGTCGTCCACCGTCGAGCTCCCTCCCCCCGGTGAGTCGCTCAGCCCGAGAACTTCACATCCGTGATGGCCTGCTTGTACCCGCTGCCGCTGAATTGATCCTGGGGTGACATCGGTACATCGGTGATCCAGAGGAGAACATAGCGGGTCGCGGTGGAGTCCTTGGCCTTTACGGTCAGCTTCTTGGAGCTGGTCTGCCCTGCGCCGATCCTGTCCATGGAACTCACGGACGCCGACGGCGACAGGGAATCGGCCGCGTACAGGGAAGCCTTCGTGCGGTCACCGCCGTACCGGAGGGCTATCGACGCGGCGGACACGTCCCGCTTCGAGCCGAGGTCGAAGACGATGCCGACACCCTGCTTGTAGGGGGCGAGGGTCGGACCGTCGCGGTAGCTCTTCGTCCGCCAGTAGGTCGAACTGTCGCTGTCGTAGGTCTGCGAGACACTCGCCGCGTTCTGCGGTGAGCCGTCCGGGGCGTACTCCTGGGCGTCCTTGACGGACAGCGGCTTCCCCTGGGACTGCTTGTCGCCGTCGTTCCCGCTCTGGGTGTCCGAGTTTCCGGGGTCCGCTGGCTCTTCCCGCTCCATCAGTACGTCGGCGAGCTGCCAGCTGCCGAGGCCGAGCGCGGCGATCAGCAGTGCGGACACGGCCCACTTGAGCGCCTTCCCGGTCCGTCCGTTCAACGGCGGCGGCGGCTCGGCCGGCATCGCGTGAGGGCGTCCCGCAGGGGCCGCGGACGGGCGCCCGTAGACACCCTGCTGGTACGTCGTCCGTTGGTAGTCCGGAGGTGCAGTGAAGGACGGCTCCGGCGGGCGGATGCGCGGCATCTCCCCGACCGCCTTCGCCAGTTCCTCCGGCGTCGTGCACGGCTGGTCGAGGCGGGAGGCGGTGGCGCCTTCGTGCACCAGAGCGCGCATGGACAGCTCGGACAGGCCACGGTGCACACCGGCACGAACCTGGTCCGGTGCGACCAGGCCGATCCCCTTGGGCAGGCCGGTCATGCCGTACGCATCCTCGTCGTACGGCCAGCGCTGCGTCAGCGAGGCGTAGAGGAGCGCGCCGATGGCTTCGGTGTCGGTGAGCTGAGGGGTGTCGGAACTGATGCCGCGCAGTGCCGCGTTCACGGCGAGGCCGCGGATGCGGTACTGGCCACTGGAGGTCCGCAGTACGGCGCTCGGCGTGAGACGCAGGTGCGCGAGGCCCTCGCGGTGGGCAGCCGCCATGGCCTGCGAGATCTGGCCGACGAACTGGTAGGCGTCGTGCGCGTCCAGCGGCCCGGCGGCGAGCAGGGCGCTCAGCTCGACGGCGTCGGGCAGCCACTCGTGGACGACGTAGACGAGATCGTCCTCCTCGACGGCATCGAGGACCTGGACGAAGCGTGGGTCGCCGAGCAGCGCGGAGGAGCGGGCTGCGGCGAGTACGGAGCGGGCCCGGGGGTGTTCGGCGGGAAGTACGTGGACGCCGACCGCTCGGCGCAGCTTCTCGTCCACGGCACGCCAGCTGCTGAATCCGTCCAGACGGGTGACGCACTCCTCGAGGCGGTAGCGCTTCGCGAGCTTGTGGCCGCTGTGCAGTTCAGGTGGCGCGACGTCCGGCTGGTCGGTGGTCACCGCCTCGTCGGACTGCTGCGGGTCGTCGTCGCCCGCCGTGGTGTCCTGACTCTGGGCCGCTCCGTCGGCTGTGGCCTGGTCCGCCTCGTCGGCGGTCAGCGACGCCTCGTCGCTGTCTGCTGCCACATCGACGGCAGCTGTGCTCCGTTCCGCCACCGTCGTTCCTGCCTCCCCATCCGTTGCGCGCCGTACGACGCCAAAGCCAATTGTGCCCACAGTCGGCTGCTATGCACGACACGCAGCAGCCGACGATGGTTGTGCGGCCCCCGGGGGTTCGGCGGGAAATCAGCGGCCGAGACGGCCGCGGACCATGCCGACGAGGGCGTTGAGCTCTTCGATCCGCATGCGGCGCGCAGCCACGAAGAAGATGCCGAGCAGGACCGCCCCGCCGCCGATCAAGGCGGCGAGCGATCCGATGACGCCCTGCCCGAGCCCGTGAGTGATCGCGTACCCAGCCGCGCCGCCGAGAATCGCAGCAGGTACGGAGGCCAGTCCGAGGCGGGCGTAGGTGCGGATGACGTGGGCGCCGTCGAGGTCGCCGCCGAGCCGCTTGCTCAGCCGGCGCCAGGCGACGCCCACACCGATCGCGTAGGCAAGGCCGTACGAGGCGGCCATGCCGGTGACGGCCCAGCGGTCGGGCAGGAGTACGTAGCAGAGTCCTGCGGCCGCAGCGTTGACGATGGCGACGATGACGGTGTTGTAGAACGGCGTGCGGGTGTCCTCGTAGGCGTAGAAGGCGCGGAGGACGACGTACTGCACGGAGTACGGGATGAGGCCCAGGCCGAAGGCCATGAGCATGTAGCCCATGGAAGTGGCGCCGCCAGAGGAGCCGAAGACCAGGGTGCACATCGGGACGCCGAGCGCGACGAAGGCGAAGGAGATCGGCACGATAGCTACGGCCGTGGTGCGCAGCCCCTGCGAGATGTCGTCGCGCACGGCGCCCGTGTCACCTTCGTTGGCTGACCGGGAGAGCCGCGGCAGTAGTGCGGCCATCAAGGACACCGTGATGATGGCCTGGGGCAGGCCCCAGATCAGCTGGGCGTTGGCATAGGCGGCGAAGCCGGTGCCGTCCACGGACGACTGCTTTCCGGACGCGGTGGACAGCTGGGTGACCACGATGGCGCCGGCCTGATTCGCGAGGACGAACAGCATGGTCCACTTCGCGAGCCTCGCCGCCTTGCCGAGTCCGTGGCCCCTCCAGTCGAAGCGCAGACGCAGCTTGAAGCCCGTCTCCCTGAGGTACGGGATCATCGCCAGAGCCTGGACCACCAGGCCCAGGAGCACGCCGAAACCGAGTAGCCGCTCACCGTCCGGCGGCAGGGACTGGACCGTCATGCGGGAGTCAGCGGCCGAGCCGTAGACCCAGATGAACATGCCGAGCGTCGCGATGATCACGACGTTGTTCAGCACGGGGGTCCACATCATGGCGCCGAAGCGGCCACGGGCGTTGAGGATCTGGCCCATGACGACGTGGACACCCATGAAGAAGATCGTGGGCAGGAAGTAGCGGAGCAGCGTGACGCCGACTTCGTTCGCCGACTGATCGGATGCGACGGAACCGGAGAGCAGCCGCACCAGCAGCGGGGCCATCACCATGCCGAGGACCGTGAGGGCGCCGAGCGCCACCATGACGAGCGTCAGCAGCCGGTTGGCGTAAGCCTGCCCGCCGTCGCTGTCCTCCTTCATGGAACGCACCAGCTGTGGCACGAACACGGAGTTCAGGCCGCCGCCGATCGTGAGGATGTAGATCATCGTCGGCAGCTGGTACGCCACCTGGAAGGTGTCACCCAACAGCCCGACGCCGAGCGCGGAGACGATCAGTGCCGACCGAACAAACCCCGTGAGTCGCGAGACCATCGTGCCCGCGGCCATCACCGCGCTGGACTTCAGCACGCTGGACGCGCGGCCGCCCTTCTTCGGCGGTGTCGGAGCCGGGCCTGCGGGCGGCTCCGGGACGCCCGCCCCGTCGCCCGGCGGCCGGGCCCCGCTGCCCTGCTGGTCGCGGTAGAGGTGCGCGAAGGCGTCCGGCTCGTGCCGCTCGTCGGCGGCCTGGGTGACCAGAGCATCGACGCCGACGAATTGCGTGGTGTGGACGTCGTCCCCGTACGGGAGGTGACGGGTCGGACCGTCCGGCTCGGGCGGTGGCGTCTGGGCCCAGACCCGAGGGTCGGGTGCGTGCTGCGGAGGCGCGGGCTGGGCGTAGAGCGCCTGCGGGTCGGGGTAGGAACCCGGAGGCGGCGGAGGGTGCGCTGCGCGGTCGTACAGGGCTTCGCCCACCGGGTCCTGGGCGGCGAGATCCTGGTCCCGGTACGGGTCCTGGTCGTAGGCGTCCTGGACGTACATGTCCGAGGCGGGCGGCTGCGGGGGGACCTGCCCGCCCGCAGGATCGCCGCCTCCCGCGGACTGACCGCGGTCACCGTCGTACGGCGCGTTCATGCTTACCCCACCTCATCGGTCCCACGGCCCAGCGGCCACGTCGTCAATCAACGGTCCACTCTCTCACCCGCGCCGTACGGGCCCGTGCTTTCCGCGGCGGTGTCCGCGGCCGGGTCACCCAGGTGCTGCGGGGCCTCGGACTCGGCGTCCTGCGCCGCCGGGGCGTCGGCTCCGTCCTCGGCTGTGCCGCGCTCGCCGCGCGCGGACGGGCTGCCGTCCGTGGCGCTCTTCCCGCTCGAGCCGGTGCTGTCGTCGGAGTCGTCCGACGCGGAGTCGTCGGACGAGGGATCGGGTGCGGTGTCGGGTGAGCCGCCGGAGGAGCTGTCGGACGAGTCGTCGGGGGCGTCCGGCGCCGGCTCCTCGGGCCCCTCGCCGTTTCCGTCGTCACCGTCCTCGGCTGCCCGGCGGGCCGCGGCCCGCTTGCGCTGGGTGTACATCCGGAATCCGGCGAGTACGAGAAGCAGGAAACCGCCGGCCAGAACCAGCATCACCGTCGGAGTGACCTCGGTGACGTTCACCTCGAAGCGGATGGGGCTGCCGTAGCGCTGGCCGTCCTCGGTGTAGAGCTGGGCCCACACCGCTGCCTTGCCGTTCGCGTTGGCCGTGGTGTCGAACTTCACCGATTGGCTGTGACCGCCCGCGATCTTGACCTGCTGCTCCTCGAAGGGGCCGTCGCCGATCGTGAGGCGCCTGGGCTTGGTCGAGGTCAGGCGCAGTTTCATGTGCTCGACGCCCTGGACCAGGTTGTTCTGCACCGTCACGGGGATGGTCGCGCTGCGTCCGGAGAGCTTGGCCTCGGTCTTGGGGATCAACGAGACCTGCTTGGTCAGGTTGTCGAGGTAGCTCTGCACCCCGGCCCGGTACTGCTCGCCCTCGGCGCCGCGGCCGCGCCAGGAGTTGGACATGGCCCGGTCGATGGCCCTGCCGAAGGGCGTGACGACCCGGTCCGGCTCGCTGAGGATCACCTTGAAGCCGTCGAGTGTCGCCTTCGTGTTCCGGATCGACTCGAAGGCGGCCTTGGGCAGTTCCTGCTTGCGCAGTGAACCGGGATAGCTCCCGTGTCCCGGGACCTGCTTGGTGGCCTCCGGATCAGGCTTGGCCTTTGCCGCGTCCGCGAGATCCACGGACTGCGACCAATTGCCCGCGTCCAGCGCCTGGACGGCCTTCGCCATGGCCTGGGCCTGGCTCGCGGAAGGCGTCCGCGACGGAGCGACGACGATGTTGCGTGCGTGCTCCGGGTCCTGCAGGTTGATCATCTGGCTCTGGGCGAGAAACTGCTGGACCGCGAGCGTGGAGGGCTCGGCGCCGGTCATGTCGCCCTGGAAGAGCTTGGAGAGGTTCGCGTCCGCCACGACTGCCGTGTTCCCGCCGCCGATCGGGCGGGCGGCCGTCGGCGTATAGGGGAGACCGCCTCGCTCCTGGAGACTGTCGCTGCGGGTGATCACCGTGTCGGCACCCGCAGAGGTGGCCACATCCACGATCGAGGGGTCGATCGCGCCCTCGGCCGGCCAGGCGAACTCGGTGCTCGGCTCGACATGCAGGATCGACTGCACGGTCCTGGTGGCGACTTCGGTCGCGTCCTGGAGGTGGCTGAGCGAGCCCGAGACGCTCTTGCCCTGGTGGGCGAGCGAGGCGAGATCGGGGTCGGCGAAGGGGAGCGCGACGACCTTCTTGTCCTTGACGGCGCTCTGCAGGTCGTTCAGCCATTTCTTGGCGACGGCCTGGTTCTTGCCCGGGATGGGGTCGCCGCCCCCGGGATTCCGGATGCTGTACGGCTCGGTCATCGCCTCGACGGACGCCAGCAGGTCGGGATCGATGACCCAGGTGACCGGGAGGTCCCGGCCCAGCGAGAGCATCTGCTCCAGACGTCCGCCCGGAGTGATCTCCTCCGCGAGACGGTCGTCGGAGAAGACCGGAGTCTGCTGTTCGTCGGAGCCCGTCTCCGCCGTCAGATGCGTCGAGGAGATGAGTGGCCACAGCATGGTCGTCCGGGTGGGCTCGCTCGCCGTCTCCGTCTGCCAGGGCAGGAACGTCCGCTGGATGCCCAGGACTTGGTCGTACGGCTGGGCCGTGGTGCGGCCGGTCAGTGCGACGCCCAACTGATAGACGCCGTCGGCGCCGAGGTCCAGCTCCTTGACCGGGATGGAGAGGGAGAAGTCCTGGGGCACACCCGGAGCGAGCTTCTTGAACGTCTCCTTGTACGAGTCGCCCTCGACGGCCGTCCCGTCGGAGCCGGGCAGGTAGCCGCTGCGTCCGCTCGCGTTGTCGATCATGGAGCGGGCGTTCATCGCCGGACCGACGCGCAGATCGACCTCGGCGTCGGTGACGGTCTGCTTGCTGTCATTGGTGACGGTGCCGGAGACGGTGAGCGTGTCCCCGTCGACCGGCGCCGAGGGCGTCAGCGAGTCCAGGGCCACGTCGACCGTACGAGAGCCGGTGGCCGCTGCAGCCGCGGCGGCGGGTGGGGCGGCCTGGGCCGCGGGAGCGGCCGACACCTGCAGCAGTCCGGCCAGCAGCGGGGCCGCCGCGAGGGCTGCCCCGAGGCGCCTCAACCGCCGGCGGGCAGGTGAGGGATTCATCCCCTGGAAGTCTGCCGCCTCGGCCACGCGCTCGCCCGTCCCTCGTAGTCGTCAGTGGTCGTCGCATTTGCGTCCCCGCATGGTAACGAGGCCCGCTGTGACCGAGTGCCGCGCACTGCTCCACATGATCGCGAAGCAGGTCAGCACCAGTGCGGCCGGTACGAGGGAAGCAGACGCGGCCGGGTGAAGGGAAAGTGGAAGAGAAAGGGGGCGCAGTCGGCGGCGTGAGCCACGTACCCTTTTCTGTTGTGCCGAACGCCAATGAAGACAATCCCAGTGCACTCAGTCAGGTGCAGCGCCGCGCGGTGAGTGAACTCCTGCGGGTGTCCCCCGTCGCCGACGACCTCGCCCGTCGATTCCGGGAGGCCGGGTTCTCCCTCGCCCTGGTCGGCGGCTCCGTGCGGGACGCGCTCCTCGGCCGGCTCGGCAACGACCTGGATTTCACCACGGACGCGCTTCCCGAGGACGTCCTCAAGATCGTCCGTCCCTGGGCCGACTCGGTCTGGGAGGTCGGCATCGCGTTCGGCACGGTCGGCTGCCAGAAGGGCGCTCGGAGCGACGCGGGCACAGTGACGTACCAGATCGAGGTCACGACCTATCGGTCCGAGGCGTACGACAGGACCTCGCGGAAACCGGAGGTGTCCTACGGCGACTCGATCGAGGAAGATCTCGTCCGACGGGACTTCACGGTCAATGCGATGGCGGTGGCACTGCCGGAGAAGGACTTCGTCGACCCGCACGGTGGGCTCGAGGACCTCGCGGCGCGGCTGCTGCGCACGCCCAGCACGCCTCAGGAGTCGTTCTCGGACGATCCGCTGCGGATGATGCGTGCGGCAAGGTTCGCGGCGCAGCTGGACTTCGAGGTGGCCGACGACGTCGTCGCCGCGATGAAGGAGATGGCGGGACGCATCGACATCGTCTCGGCCGAGCGCGTCCGTGACGAGCTCAACAAGCTCCTTCTGTCCGAGCAGCCTCGGAAGGGCCTCACACTGCTCGTCGAGACCGGCCTCGCCGCGCATGTCTTGCCGGAGCTGCCGGCGCTGCGCCTCGAGAGCGACGAGCACCACCGGCACAAGGACGTCTACGAACACTCGCTGACGGTCCTGGAACAGGCCATCGCGCTCGAGGAGGACGGCCCGGACCTCACGCTGCGTCTGGCGGCACTGCTGCACGACATCGGCAAGCCGAAGACGCGGCGCTTCGAGAAGGACGGCGGAGTCTCCTTCCACCATCACGAGGTGGTGGGCGCCAAGCTGACGAAGAAGCGCATGACGGCCCTCAAGTACTCCAACGAATTGGTGAAGGACGTCTGCAGACTCGTCGAACTGCACCTGCGCTTCCACGGATACGGCACCGGCGAGTGGACCGACTCCGCAGTCCGCCGCTACGTCAGGGACGCCGGGCCGTTGCTGAGCCGGCTGCACAAGCTGACCCGCTCCGACTGCACGACGCGCAACAAGCGGCGGGCCAATGCGCTCTCCCGGGCCTACGACGGTCTGGAGGAGCGGATCGCCAGGCTTCAGGAGCAGGAGGAGCTGGACTCCATCCGCCCGGACCTCAACGGCAACGAGATCATGGAGATCCTCGGCGTCGGCCCCGGCCCGGTGATCGGCCGCGCGTACCAGTTCCTTCTTGAACTCCGGCTCGAGAACGGCCCGATGGAGCCTGAGGCGGCCGGTGCGGCCCTCAAGGAGTGGTGGGCGACGCAGTCCTGAGTACGCGGACGGGTCCATGTTTCACGTGAAACATGGACCCGTCCGCAGATACGTCGCATACGTCGAGGGGCGGTGTTTCACGTGAAACACCGCCCCTCGACGTATGAGTTGAGCTGGTTCAGCCCTTGTACTCCGTGAGGCACAGGGTGAAGTTGTCGCCGTCACCGGTCTGCCGGTACTCCGCGTACTTGCTGCGGTCGCAGCTCTGTCCGCTGCCGTCCTTGCGCTCGGCGACCTTGTACTTGGCCTTCGAGTCACCGCAGTCGACGACCTCGAGGTCCGGGTCGGTCGCGCTCTTCTCGTTGCCGATGCTCATGCAGTCGCCGGCCTTGGCCGCCTGCGCGTCATCCCGGCTGGCGAACCAGGTGACCGCCACGACGATGACGGCGACCACGGCGACGCCGATCCGCAGGTAGGTCTTGATGCTGCGCTTCGGTGCCGCCGGCGGAGGCGGGGTGCCACCGAACTGCGGGGGCACGCCACCGGGCTGCTGGCCGTACGGATTGCCCCCACCCTGAGGCGGCTGCTGGCCGTAGGGGTCGCCCCCACCCTGGGGCTGGCCGTACGGGTCGCCTCCGCCCTGAGGCTGCTGGCCGTACGGGTTGCCACCGCCCTGGGGCGGCTGCTGGCCGTATGGGTTCTGGCCCTGGGCGAACGGATTCTGGCCCTGGGGTGGCGGAGTGGTCACTTGGGGGTCCCCCTCGAACTTAGGCGCGATGGCGCGAAACGACGTCCGTAAACTATCCGCCTGCAGGGACAACTCTGAAGTCGGTGGGGGTCCTGTATCACTGATGTGACACTTACTGCCGTGTAGATCGGGTCAAAAAGGCAGCAACTGCTGCGTAGATCACAGCGACCGTGACGACAAGCGGAACCGAGCGGCCGTCAGCGGGCAGTACGAGAGCAGCCACTCCAGCAGCTCCGACGAAGGCGACGTTGAAGAGCACGTCGTAAACGGAGAAGATCCGGCCGCGATAGGCGTCATCGACCGACGACTGCACCACGGTGTCCGTCGCGATCTTCGATCCCTGTGTGACGACTCCGAGGACGAAGGCCGCGATCAGTATGGGGACCGGCTCGAACGGCAGCCCCAGCGCAGGCGCGAGGACCGCCGCGGCACCGGCACACAGCGCCATCCAGCCCTCCGGACGCAGTCGGCCGACCGTCCAGGGGGTCACGACGGCCGCAGCGAAGAACCCCGCCCCCGAGAAGCCCACGGCGAGACCCAGCAGGGCGATGCCGTCGGAGTCGGCGGCATCGCCCGAAGGCCAGGCGTACCGGCAGAGCATCAGGACCATCACCGTCAGCGCTCCGTAGCAGAAACGCAGGAACGTCATCGCGGCCAACGCACGGGCCGCTGCGCGGCGTTGCGTGAGATGCCGTACGCCGTCGGCGAGACCGCGGGCCGTGGACGCCACCGCTGCGCCGATACCGGAGCTGAGTTGCCCGGGTTCAGGGCCGAGCAGAGCGGCCGGGAAGCGCAGCGAGGCGAAGCCGGCACAGAGATAGAGGACGGCCCCGAGCAGCACCACGGCCGCGTCCGAGTCGAGCCCCGTCAGACGGAGCAGGAAGGCGAGGCCGCCGCCGGCGGTCGCCGCGAGCGTACCGGCCGTCGGCGAAAGCGAGTTGGCCGTCACCAGCCGCTCGGTGTCGACGACGCGCGGCAGAGCGGCCGAAAGCCCCGCGAGGACAAAGCGGTTGACTGCCGTGACGCAGAGCGCGGCCGCGTAGAAGAGCCAGTCCGGTGTGCTGCTCACGATCAGCAGGGAGGTCACTCCGGCGAGCGCGGCCCGCAGCAGACTGCCGTACAGAAAAACCTGTCGCCGTGGCCAGCGGTCCAGGAGTACTCCGGCGAACGGGCCGACGAAGGAGTAGGGCAGCAGCAGAACCGCCATGGCGGAGGCGATGGCCGCGGGCGAGGTCTGCTTCTCGGGGGAGAAGACGACGTAGGTGGCGAGCGCGACCTGGAAGACGCCGTCGGCCGACTGGGAGAGCAGCCGAACGGCGAGCAGCCGCCGGAAGTACCGAAGGCGCAGCAGTACGCGCAGGTCACGCACGAGGGGCATGGGGCAAAGCCTCACATACGCGCGGGGCCCCCGGACGCATTGTCCAGGGGCCCCGAAAAGGCTGGTGGAACAGGCGCGTCAGCGCTCGACCTCGCCCTGGATGAACTTCTCGACGTTGGCGTAGGCCTCTTCGTCGAAGTACTGCACCGGCGGGGACTTCATGAAGTACGAGGACGCCGAGAGGATCGGGCCGCCGACACCGCGGTCCTTGGCGATCTTCGCGGCGCGCAGTGCGTCGATGATGACGCCCGCCGAGTTCGGGGAGTCCCAGACCTCGAGCTTGTACTCCAGGTTCAGCGGGACGTCACCGAAGGCGCGGCCCTCGAGGCGGACGTACGCCCACTTGCGGTCGTCGAGCCAGGCCACGTAGTCGGACGGGCCGATGTGGACGTTGTCGTCGCCCAGGTCGCGGTCGCGGATCTGGGAGGTGACGGACTGGGTCTTCGAGATCTTCTTGGACTCGAGCCGGTCGCGCTCCAGCATGTTCTTGAAGTCCATGTTGCCGCCGACGTTGAGCTGCATGGTGCGCTCGAGACGGACGCCGCGGTCCTCGAACAGCTTGGCCATCACACGGTGCGTGATGGTCGCGCCGACCTGCGACTTGATGTCGTCACCGACGATCGGGACACCCGCCTCGGTGAACTTGTCGGCCCACTCCTTGGTGCCGGCGATGAAGACCGGCAGAGCGTTGACGAAGGCGACCTTGGCGTCGATGGCGCACTGGGCGTAGTACTTCGCCGCGTCCTCGGAACCGACGGGCAGGTAGCAGACGAGGACGTCGACCTGCTTGTCCTTGAGCTCCTGGACGATGTCGGCCGGCTCGTCGGCGGACTCTTCGATGGTCTGGCGGTAGTACTTGCCGAGACCGTCGAGGGTGTGACCGCGCTGGACCTGGACGCCGCTGTTGGGGACGTCGCAGATCTTGATGGTGTTGTTCTCACTGGCGCCGATGGCGTCCGCGAGGTCGAGACCGACCTTCTTCGCGTCCACGTCGAAGGCGGCCACGAACTCGACGTCCCGCACGTGGTAGTCGCCGAACTGCACGTGCATCAGACCCGGGACCTTGCTGTCCGGGTCAGCGTCCTTGTAGTACTCGACGCCCTGGACCAGCGAGGCGGCGCAGTTGCCCACGCCGACGATGGCTACGCGAACCGAACCCATTCCGGTTGCTCCCTGTGTGTTCTTGGTGAGGCCCAGCGATGCGGGCCTCACGTGGCGGTGTCGTCGGACGGATCCGGCCGGGTGCTGTCCCGGTGCCGGGGCAGGCCGCCCGTCTCTCCAGATGTGTCCTGCTGAGCGGCGTCCTCCGAGGAGGTGGACGAGGATCGCTGCCGATCCCGTCCCGAGCGCTCGCTCTCGATGAGCTCGTTCAGCCAGCGCACTTCGCGCTCCACGGACTCCATACCGTGCCGCTGCAGCTCGAGTGTGTAGTCGTCCAGACGCTCCCGGGTCCGGGCCAGGGAGGAACGCATCTTCTCCAGGCGCTCCTCGAGCCGGCTCCGGCGTCCTTCAAGAACCCGCATACGTACGTCTCGCGACGTCTGTCCGAAGAAGGCGAAGCGAGCGGCGAAGGTCTCGTCCTCGTACGCGTCGGGCCCGGTCTGGGAGAGGAGTTCCTCGAAGTGCTCCTTGCCCTCGGCCGTCAGCCTGTAGACGATCTTGGCGCGACGGCCGGTGAGTGGTGCGGCGAGGGGATCCTCTGCTGCGCCCCCCGATTCCTCGATCAACCAGCCGTTGGCGACCAGCGTCTTGAGGCAGGGGTACAGCGATCCGTAGCTGAAGGCCCGAAAGACTCCCAGCGAGGTATTGAGTCGTTTCCGCAGCTCGTAGCCGTGCATCGGGGATTCGCGGAGCAGGCCGAGGATGGCGAACTCGAGGATTCCGGAGCGTCTGCTCATCCGCGTCACCTCCTTGAATTCCGGTCCGACCGAGCTCTTTATGTCGAGCTGATGTATCGACTCGATACATCACGACGATAGAACGGCGGTCCGGATGCGGCAAGAGGGGTCACGGTGAACGGCGTCACATCACCGATTCACAGGCGGCAAAGTGCCTGATTTGGGGTGAACTTCAGGGATAGATGGGTTTTGACGGTGCGTAGTCTGTGCCCATGCAGACCACCGGGAACCACGTGACGCCGCGCGGCGTCTGCGTTTTGGATGTACCGGGTGCTGTGCGGATCGAGCCGCAACAGGGGCGCGTCCGTACATCGGGGGGACCGGAATACACCTGCCGCTTCCAGGCGCATATGGCGCGCCTGCCCGAGGAGTAGTCGTTCGATGAGCGAGCACCGTCGCAAACCGCCGCAGCCCCAGGGCGGCGGACGTGCCGCGGCAAGGCGCGGCGTCCCCGGAACTTCTTCCGGACGCCGAGCCGCCCCGCGAGGCGCCACCGGATCACCCTCAGGTTCTTATGGACCTTCCGGGGACGAGGACCGTCCCTACGGCGGCCGGGCGGAAGCCCGTCGGGCCGCGCAGCGCAGTGTCGGCTCCACCGGTGGCGGCAGGCGCCGCGGCGCGGAGGGTGCCGGCGGGGCGGGCCACGGCGGCGGTGGCCGCCGCGGTACCGGCGGGCCCGGCGGTGGGCCCGGACGTGGCCGCGGGCGGGGCCAGGAGCCCCCGAAGAAGCGGTTCATCGACTATCCCCGGTCGAACAAGCACGGCTGGCGCAAGCTGGTTCCGTCCTGGAAGCAGGTTCTGGGCAGCGTCGTTGCGTTCATCGGCGTCCTGGTGGGTATTGCGGGCATCGCCTACGCGATGGTGGAAATCCCCGACCCGAACAAGGCGGCCCAGGCCGAGAACAACGTCTTCTACTGGGACGACGGCAGCCAGATGGCATCGACCGGCGGCGAGGCCAACCGGCAGAACATCGAGTTCGACCAGATCCCCAAGTCCATGCAGAACGCGGTGATCGCCGCGGAGAACGCCTCGTTCTACGAGGACAAGGGCGTCGACCCGATGGGTATCGCCCGCGCCGTGGTCAACATGGCGAAGGGCTCGGAGACCCAGGGCGGCTCGACGATCACCCAGCAGTACGTGAAGAACATGTACCTGAAGCAGGACCAGACCCTGTCCCGTAAGGCCAGAGAGCTGTTCATCTCCATAAAGGTGGGCGCGAAGGTCGACAAGGAAGAAATCCTGGCCGGCTATCTGAACTCCGCTTACTACGGACGCAACGCCTACGGTCTTCAGGCGGCGGCGCGCGCGTACTTCGACGTGGACGCGGTGCAGCTGTCCACCGAGCAGAGTGTGTTCCTCGCCGCCATGCTCAAGGGTCCGAACCTCTTCAGCCCCGACGGCGGTCTCGGCGCGAACGCGAGTGCCGAGGCCAACACGGCGCGTGCCACGAAGCGCTACGAGTGGATCCTCGACCGCCAGGTCGAAACCGGGTCGATGACCGAGACCGAGCGTGCGAAGGTCAAGGGCTTCCCGAAGCCGACGAACAGGAAGTCCACGGTGGCGGGCCAGACCGGTTACCTGGTCAGCACTGCCAAGGACTACGTCGCCAACAAGCTGAACATCCCCGCCGAGGAGCTCGAAAAGGGCGGCTACAAGATCTACACGACCTTCGACGAGAAGAAGGTCAAGGCGATGGAGAAGGCCGTCAAGGCCACGCGCAAGGACTTCCTCGACGACAAGGCGCGCCCGAAGACCGACAAGAACGTGCAGTTCGGTGGCGCATCCGTCGACCCGAAGACCGGCGCCATCGTCGCGCTCTACGGCGGCGCGGGCCACGACAAGGGCCACTACTCGAACAACGCCGACACTCGGGGTGTGCCGGTCGGCTCGACCTGGAAGCCGTACGTCCTGGCCGCCGCGCTCGAGCACGGCACGGTGAAGAGCGACGGCCGTCCGATCTCGATCAAGAGCCTGTACAACGGCAACGACAAGGCCATCATCAAGGACCAGAACGGCGAGCCGATCAAGGGCCCGGACGGTGAGCCGTTCCGGCAGAAGAACGAGAGCGACCGGGCCTGGGGTCCGGTGACTCTGGACAAGGCGATGGAGCAGTCCATCAACACCCCGTTCGTCCAGCTCGGCATTGACGTCGGCCTCAAGAAGACCCAGGAGGTCGCCGCGAGCACCGGCATCCTGGAGAGCAGCTTCGACAAGGGCAACATGGACAACGCCTCGTTCTCGCTCGGTACTTCGACGCCGAGTGCGATCCGGATGGCCGACTCGTACGGCACCTTCGCCGCCTCGGGCGCGCACCACGAGCCGTTCTCCGTGACCAAGGTCGTCAAGGACGGCGAGGAGCTGCCCGGCTTCAGCAAGCCCAAGCGCGAGGCGGCCATGGACACCGATGTGGCCGACACGGTCACCAAGACCCTTCAGAACGTGGTCAAGAACGGCACGGGCAAGAAGGTCGCCGACATCGGTTTCCCGGTGGCCGGCAAGACCGGTACGACGGACAAGAACAAGTCGGCGTGGTTCGTCGGCTACACCCGCGAGTTGTCCACCGCGGTCACGCTCTACCGGACCGATCCGGCGAAGGGCGAGCTCCTTTCCATGAACGGGACGGGCGGCGTTCCCTCCATCCACGGTGGCGACATTCCGGCACAGGTCTGGAAGGACTACATGTCGGACGCGATGAAGGGCGTCGACCCCGAGGAGTTCCCGGAGCCGGGCCCCATCGGTGAGATCGTCGGCGACGTCCCGAGCCCGACTCCCACTCCGACGGAGACCGAGGAGACGGAGGAGCCGACGGAGGAGCCGGACGAGCCGTCGAACACGCCGTCGTCACCGCCTCCGTCGCCGACCGAGAGCTGTAAACCGTGGGACCCGACGTGCAATGAGAACGGCGGCCAGGACGGTGGTCAGGACGGCGGCCAGGACGGTGGTCAAGACGGCGGCCAGGACGGCGGCACCAGCAATTCGCCCGAGCCTCCCAACGGCGGAGGCGACAACGGCGGAGGCGACAACGGCGGCTGGCTCGGCGGAGTTGACTGACCGTCGGCTCGGGCACCCTGCCCCGACCGAGTCATGTTTCACGTGAAACAAGGGCCGCCGCACCGACCGGTGCGGCGGCCCTCGCCGTCTCCACAGTCTTGTACGGCAGGATGTGCCCCATGACGAGTACGAGCCCGAGCAGTAGCACGAGCACGCAGCACTCGCCGCAGTCGAAGACCGAGGAGCAACTCGTCCGTCCCACCCGGCAGGACGAGGTGGCTGAGGCGGGCAGCGAGGTCTTCGGCGGCCCGGTCGGCCGGTGGGCGAAGCTCGGGGGCTCGTGGTGGACTCCGGTGCGCGTCATCGTGCTCGTCGCCATCGGCATGTTCGCGCTGGGCATGGTCCAGAAGCTGCCCTGCTACGACGGGGCCTGGTTCTCGGGCGCGGGAGCCCAGTACACCCACGCGTGCTACTCGGACATCCCGCATCTCTTCGTGGGGCGAGGCTTCTCCGACGGGCTCGTGCCGTACTTCGACCGGCTGCCCGGCGATATGGAGTACCTCGAATACCCGGTGCTGACCGGGGTGTTCATGCAGGTCGCCGCATGGATCACCGGAGTTCCCACGGACGGCGGTGACTCGCTCCAGTACCGCGAGCAGGTCTACTGGATGGTCAACGCCGGGATGCTGATGATCTGTGCTGTGATCATCGCCGTCTGCGTGGCCCGCACCCACCGGCTGCGTCCCTGGGACGGTCTCCTGGTCGCGCTCGCGCCCGCTGCCGCACTCACCGCCACGATCAACTGGGACCTGCTCGCCATCGCGCTCACTGCCGCGGCCATGCTCATGTGGTCGCGGGGGCGCGCGCTCGCCTTCGGGATCCTGCTCGGGCTGGCCACCGCCGCCAAGCTCTATCCGGCGCTGCTGCTCGGGCCGCTCCTGGTGCTGTGCTGGCGGGCCGGGAAATGGCGGGACTTCGCCGTCGCGGCCGCGGGGACGATCGGCGCGTGGCTGGTCGTGAATCTGCCGGTGATGATCAAGGCCCCTGAAGGATGGGGGAAGTTCTACACCTTCAGCCAGGAACGAGGCGTGGACTTCGGGTCCATCTGGCTCATCCTGCAGCAGCGTTCGGACAGTCCGCTCAGTACGGAGTCGGTCAATACGCTCGCCACCGCGCTGATGCTCGTGGCCTGCCTCGGCATCGGTGCTCTCACGCTGACCGCGCCGCGGCGACCCCGCTTCGCGCAGCTGGCGCTGCTCGTCGTCGCGGCGTTCATCCTGACCAACAAGGTCTACTCGCCGCAGTACGTCCTGTGGCTGGTACCGCTCGCCGTCCTGGCCCGGCCCCGATGGCGGGACTTCCTGATCTGGCAGGCCTGCGAGGTCATGTACTTCCTCGGGATCTGGATGTATCTCGCGTACACGACCAGCGGGGACAAGCACCACGGTCTGCCGCAGGAGGGCTATCACCTGGCCGTCGCGGCGCATCTGATCGGCACGCTCTATCTGTGCGCCGTCGTCGTGCGCGACATCCTGATGCCGGAACGGGACGTGGTGCGCCGCGACGGGTCCGACGACCCGTCAGGGGGTGTGCTCGACGGGGCCCGTGACGTCTTCGTGTTCGGGCGGGCGGCCCATCCACCGCGGCATGCCTCGGGCGACGGGGCGAGCGGGGCGCAGGTGCACTGGGGCACGAAGCCGGCGGGTGGCGGGGGCGATGCGCCCGGGGCCGAGATGCGCGACACCGATGCGAGCGGAACGCCGCGTTCCGACGAATGACTCTCTTCGTGATGTGACGTGACGAGGCCCCCGCAGCAGGCACGCTGCGGGGGCCTCGTCAGGTCTTCAGGACGGTGCGGGCCGTCCGGTCAGTGGTCGACCAGGCGGTCGAACTGCGTGGTGGTGTGCCGCAGATGGGCCACGAGCTCGTCGCCGACCTTCGGCTCGGCGGCGTCGGTGGGAACGAACAGGATCGACACCTGCATGTGCGGGGGCTCGGCGAACCAGCGCTGCTTGTCGCCCCAGACGAACGGGGCCAGATTCCGGTTCACCGTGGCGAGACCGGCCCGCGCCACCCCCTTCGCCCGCGGCATCACACCGTGCAGCGCCTTGGGCGCTTCCAGGCCGACTCCGTGCGAGGTGCCGCCGGCCACGACCACCAGGAAGCCGTCGGAGGCCGCCTTCTGCTGCCGGTAGCCGAAGCGTTCGCCCTTCACCACGGGCGTGACGTCGAGTACGGAGCCGCGGTACTGCGTCGCGTCATGGTCGCCGAGCCAGAGCCGGGTGCCGATGCGG
This sequence comes from Streptomyces sp. YIM 130001, assembly GCF_003574445.1. GTDB lineage: Bacteria > Actinomycetota > Actinomycetes > Streptomycetales > Streptomycetaceae > Streptomyces. Next base: position 8,215 of record NZ_KZ984582.1, on the reverse strand, counting down.
ACCCGGAACTTGGTCTGCGGGAACTGCTGCTGCAGCCTTGCCAGTTCGGACGCGGAGAGATGGCTGACGAACATGGTGTGCAGCGGCAGACGTGCGGTCCGCAGCCGGTCCATCCAGCCGATGACCTCTTCCACCGCGTCCGATCCGTCGGTGCGGTCGAGCGGCAGATGGATACCGAAGCCCTCGAGGCGTACGTCCTCGATCGCGGCGTGCAGGCTGCTCAGGTCCTGCTCGCTGACGCCGTGCCGCTTCATCGAGCTCATCACCTCGATGACCACACGCGCCCCGACGAGTCCGTGGACGCCCTCGACGGACGACACGGATCGGATCACCCGGTCGGGCAGCGGCACCGGCTCCTCGCCCCGCCTGAACGGCGTCAGGACCAGCAGATCGCCGCCGAACCAGTCCTTGATCCGAGCGGCTTCGTACGTCGTGCCGACGGCGAGCATGTCGGTGCCGAGTCGGGTCGCCTCCTCGGAGAGCCGCTCGTGGCCGAAGCCGTAGCCGTTGCCCTTGCAGACGGGGACCAGCCCCGGGAACTGCTCGAGCACGTGCTTGTGGTGTGCTCGCCAGCGCGTGGTGTCGACATAAAGCGTGAGCGCCATGGCCGGACCCGGAACCTTTCTCGTGCCTGCGGTGTATCAGGGGTATGAAAGCGAATTGTGCTCGGTCTAGCGGTTCAGCGTCGCGACATGTAGATGTCGAGCGCCTTGTGCAGCAGCTTGTTGAGCGGGAAGTCCCACTCGCCGATGTACTCGACGGCCTCGCCGCCGGTGCCGACCTTGAACTGGATCAGACCGAAGAGGTGGTCGGTCTCGTCCAGCGAGTCGGAGATGCCACGCAGGTCATAGACGCTGGCGCCGAGGGCGTAGGCGTCGCGGAGCATCCGCCACTGCATGGCGTTCGAGGGACGGACCTCGCGCCCGATGTTGTCGGAGGCTCCGTAGGAGTACCAGACGTGCCCGCCGACCACGAGCATCGTCGCCGCCGAGAGGTTCACGCCGTTGTGGCGGGCGAAGTACAGCCGCATGCGGTTCGGGTCCTCGGAGTTGAGGGCGTTCCACTGCTGCTGGAAGTAACTGAGCGGCCGCGGACGGAACTTGTCGCGCACGGCGGTGATCTCGTAGAGCCGCTGCCATTCGGCCAAGTCCTCGTAGCCGCCCTGGACGACCTCGACGCCGGCCTTCTCGGCCTTCTTGATGTTGCGGCGCCAGAGCTGGTTGAAGCTCTTGAGTACGTCGTCGAGGGAGCGGTTGGCCAGCGGTACCTGGAAGACGTAGCGGGGCTGTACGTCACCGAAGCCGGCGCCGCCGTCCTCGCCCTGCTGCCACCCCATGCGCCGCAGCCGGTCCGAGACCTCGAAGGCGCGCGGCTCGATATGACTGGCCTCCACGTCCCGCAGGCGCTTCACATCCGGGTTCTGGATACCGGCCTTGATCGCCGGAGCGTCCCACCGGCGGATCACGACCGGCGGCCCCATCTTCACGGAGAAGGCGCCCTGTTGCTTGAGGTGGGCGAGCATCGGCTGCAGCCACTCGTCCAGATTGGGGGCGTGCCAGTTGATGACCGGGCCCTCGGGGAGGTACGCGAGGTAGCGCTTGACCTTCGGCAGCTGGCGGTAGAGGACCAGACCCGCGCCCACCAGCTCGCCGGTGCGGTCGTCGAACCAGCCGAGGTTCTCCGAGCGCCATTCGCTCTTCACATCAGCCCACGCCGGGACCTGGCAGTGACTGGCCGACGGCAGGGTCTGGATGTATGCCAGATGCTGCTCACGGCTGATGGTCCTCAGGGTCAGGCTCATGCGGGGCGCTCCTCGGCAGGTGTGTCCCCATGGGGCAGGGGCTCCGGCTCTCGCGCCGAAGCCTACTGCGCCCGGGGATCGCCCCGGATGGCCGCATGCAACGTCGCCCGGCGTGACCGTGGTGCCGCCCACGCCGGGCGTCCTCAGGAGCGGGGTTCAGAACTCGGCTCAGAGCCCGCCGAACAGGCCGCCGTGCGCCATACCCAGGAAGAAGCCGATGGCCGAAGCACCGAGGCCGAGGATCAGCCCGAAGCGCTCCCGGGTGGTCTCCGAGATGTACTGGCCGTACGCGCCGGTCACGATTCCGACCAGACCTGCCCAGGAACTGAGCAGATGCAGGCTGTGGAACATCGCGGTGATGAGCGCGGTCAGACCCAGCACCAAGGTCACGGCGAGCAGGCCGTCCTGCAGCGGATGGGGCTTGCCGTCGGTGGCGAAGAGAGAGGTCGCGGAGTTCGGTCGCATTGCCTGTGCCATGAGGCACCTCCTGGCGGAGAACCGGCGCATCGTAGCGCCCTGGACACCCGATGTGTACAGATTGCGGCCTCTCACCACTGGATTTCAACCGGGGGCCGGGGTGCAGGTACTGTTTACGGTCTGCACCGGTGTCTGCCCTGGTCCTTCCGGGCCGGGCCACAAGCACAGGCCCCCCGCGTGGGAGCCCAATGTCAGTGGCGGCCGATACCGTTGCGAACGCATCACGACCCTCCTGCCACGGAACGACCGTGGCCGCTGAGTCCAAAGGAGGTGGGTTCCACATGCGTCACTACGAGGTGATGGTCATCCTCGACCCCGATCTCGAGGAGCGCGCTGTCTCCCCGCTGATCGAGAACTTCCTCTCCGTCGTCCGTGAGGGCAACGGAAAGGTCGAGAAGGTCGACACCTGGGGCCGTCGTCGTCTCTCGTACGAGATCAAGAAGAAGCCCGAGGGCATCTACTCGGTCATCGATCTGCAGGCCGAGCCTGCGATCGTCAAGGAGCTCGACCGCCAGATGAACCTGAACGAGTCGGTCCTCCGGACCAAGGTCCTCCGTCCCGAGACTCACTGAGCCTTCCCGCTCGGCGACTCGGGAACCGAGTAGCAGCCAACCGCTAGAGCCAAGCCGTAAAGCACACGCGAGAGGTCATCACCATGGCAGGCGAGACAGTCATCACCGTCGTCGGGAACCTGACCGATGACCCCGAGCTGCGCTTCACCCCTTCCGGTGCGGCCGTAGCCAACTTCACGATCGCCTCGACCCCCCGGACCTTCGACCGGCAGACCAATGAGTGGAAGGACGGCGACGCGCTGTTCCTCCGCGCATCGATCTGGCGGCAGGCCGCTGAGAACGTCGCCGAGACCCTCACGCGCGGTACGCGTGTGGTGGCTCAGGGACGGTTGCGGCAGCGTTCGTACGAAACCCAGCAGGGTGAGAAGCGGACTGTCGTGGAGCTGGAGGTCGACGAGATCGGCCCCTCGCTGAGGTACGCATCGGCCAAGGTCACCAAGACCAGCGGCCGAGGTGGCCAAGGTGGCGGTGGCGGACAGGGCGGCGGCCAGGGTGGCGGCGGCTGGGGCGGACCCGGCGGCGGCCAGCAGCAGGGCGGTGCACCCGCCTCTGACCCCTGGGCGACCGGCGCGCCCGCCGGCGGCGGCCAGCAGGGCGGCGGCGGTGGCGGCTGGGGCGGAAGCTCCGGCGGTGGCGGCGGCTACTCGGACGAGCCCCCCTTCTAAGGGCGGGTACGTACCCACACTTCTTGATCACACAGGAGAAACACCATGGCGAAGCCGCCTGTGCGCAAGCCTAAGAAGAAGGTCTGCGCATTCTGCAAGGACAAGGTCACGTACGTGGACTACAAGGACACGAACATGCTGCGGAAGTTCATTTCCGACCGCGGCAAGATCCGTGCCCGCCGCGTGACCGGCAACTGCACGCAGCACCAGCGTGACGTCGCCACGGCCGTCAAGAACAGCCGTGAGATGGCGCTGCTGCCCTACACGTCCACCGCGCGATAAGGGAAGGGTGACCGAATCATGAAGATCATCCTCACCCACGAGGTCACCGGCCTCGGTGCCGCGGGCGACGTCGTCGACGTCAAGGACGGCTACGCTCGCAACTACCTGGTCCCGCGTCGCTTCGCGATCCGCTGGACCAAGGGTGGCGAGAAGGACGTCGAGCAGATCCGTCGTGCTCGCAAGATCCACGAGATCCAGACGATCGAGCAGGCCAACTCGATCAAGGGCCAGATCGAGGCCGTCAAGGTTCGCCTGGCGACTCGTTCGGGCGACGCCGGCCGTCTCTTCGGTGCCGTGACCGCTGCTGATGTCGCTTCGGCGATCAAGGCTGCCGGTGGCCCCGAGGTCGACAAGCGTCGTATCGAGCTGGGCGCGCCGATCAAGTCGCTCGGCGCCCACGAGGCGTCTGTGCGTCTGCACCCCGAGGTGGCCGCCAAGGTCAACATCGAGGTTGTCGCCGCCTGAGGCGCTGATTCGCGCACTGTCGTAGACAGCCGGAGGGCCCGCACCTGTGAGGTGCGGGCCCTCCGTGTTTGTGCGGGGCCGACGGTGACCTGCCCTGCGACCGCCATGCTCGATGAGGTCGGCCGGTCGACCGCGGTTTCACGCGGCTGTTTCACGCGGCTGTTTCACGTGAAACAGCCGTCGGCAGTTGTCGGCCGAGGGGCGAGCGGCCGGGTCAGCGAGTGGCGCCGGTGACGATCCACCGGCCGGAGCGTGTGCGGAACCAGAGGGTCACCATGCGGATGACCATCATCAGCGCCATCGCGCCCCACAGCGCGGCCAGTCCGCCGCCGATGGTCGGTACGAGCAGGGCTACCGGTGTGTACGCCGCGAGCGTGACGAGCATGGCCCAGGCCAGGTACCGGCCGTCTCCGGCACCCATCAGTACGCCGTCGAGTACGAAGACGATCCCGGAGACCGGCTGGGACAGGGCCACCACGAGAAGGGCGACGAAGGCGGCGTCCTGTACGCCGGCGTCGCTGGTGAACAGGGGCAGAAACACCGGCCGGGCCACGATCACCAGGAGCCCGAGTACGAGGCCGGCGGCGATGCCCCACTCCACCATGCGTTTGCAGGCGGCCCGTGCACCTGCCGCGTCTCCTGCACCGAGGTAGCGGCCGATGATCGCCTGCCCGGCGATGGCGATCGCATCGAGGGCGAAGGCCAGCAGGCTCCACAGCGACAGGATGATCTGGTGCGCTGCGACTTCCGTGTCCCCGAGACGTGCCGCCACTGCCGTGGCGATCATCAGGATCGCTCGCAGGGAAAGGGTCCGTACTAGGAGTGGGGCGCCCGCCTGGGCGCAGGCGCGGATGCCCGCGGCGTCGGGCCGGAGCGAGGCCCCGTGCCGCCGGGCGCCGCGAACCACCACGACCAGATAGGCGGCCGCCATCCCCCACTGGGCGATGACCGTGCCCCAGGCGGATCCGGCGATGCCGAAGCCGGCGCCGTAGACGAGGGCGACGTTCAGGACCGCGTTGGCCGCGAAACCGGCGATGGCGACGTAGAGCGGGGTCTTGGTGTCCTGGAGTCCGCGCAGGACACCGGTCGCGGCGAGCACGATCAGCATGGCGGGGATGCCGATGGAGGAGATCCGCAGATACGTGACGGCGTACGGTGCGGCGGTGTCCGAGGCGCCGAAGGCCGAGATGAGTTCTGGTGTCGTCGGCACGATGACGGCGACCACCAGGGCTCCGAGGAGCAGGGCCAGCCAGATGCCGTCCATGCCCTGGCGGATGGCGGCCGGCAGATCTCCGGCTCCGACGCGTCGGGCGACGGCTGCCGTGGTGGCGTAGGCGAGGAAGACGAAGATGCTGACGCCGGTCATCAGGAGGGCGGAGGCGACTCCGAGGCCGGCCAGTTGGGCCGTGCCGAGATGGCCGACGATGGCGCTGTCGGCCATGACGAAGAGGGGCTCGGCGACGAGTGCGCCGAAGGCCGGGACGGCCAGCGCCACGATCTCCCGATCGTGGCGGCGGCGTACATCTTTGGTGGTCCCGGGGGCCTGTGTCATGGGCACCAATCTAATCTTCCACAGGTAAGTGATGCAACTGTGCTGTGACCCTTACTTGATCGCTGGCCGAGGGGTGCGCCGGGCGCGGGGCGACAGGAACTTGCCCCGATGGGGAAAGTTTTTCTTATGCACAGCTGTGAGGGAGTGAAAGACCAGGTCAGGGGATGTTTTCAGGAAAGCCTGAGGGCTTGTTCACAGACCTGTCCACCGAGCCGTGCACAGGTTGGGCACACTTCTCCACAGCATCTCGCCCGTCATCCACAGTGCCTGTGGATAACCAGATTGGCTGACGGTGCCCGCAGCCCTACCGTGGTGCAGCGCCCGGCGTCTTTTTCCGGTCGTGAAAGCCCCCCGACATCGACGCGTCGGAAGCGGAGTTCCGGCTCCGATTTGTCAGTGTCGTGCCGTAGGAAAGAGGGGCACGGCTAGGTCCGCGCGGCGGACGGGAGGAGGTGGTTCGGTGAGCATTTCCGAGCCCTTGGACGACCCGTGGGCCGACAGCGGTCCCAGCGATCGTCTGCCCGCCTCCCGCCGGCGCAACGAGTCGGGTGGCCGTGAGGATCAGCACGACCGGGGCCGGGAGGGGGGCGGTTGGGACGGCGGTTCCGCGTTCGAGCGCGTACCGCCGCAGGATCTTGATGCGGAGCAGTCCGTGCTCGGCGGCATGCTGCTCTCCAAGGACGCGATCGCGGACGTCGTCGAGGTGCTCAAGGGCCACGACTTCTACCGCCCGGCTCACGAGACGATCTACCAGGCGATCCTCGACCTGTACGCGAAGGGCGAGCCGGCCGACCCGATCACGGCCGCCGCCGAGCTCACCAAGCGCGGCGAGATCACGCGCGTGGGTGGCGCATCGTATCTGCACACCCTGGTCCAGATGGTGCCGACGGCGGCCAACGCCGAGTACTACGCCGAGATCGTCCACGAGCGCGCCGTCCTGCGCCGCCTCGTCGAGGCGGGCACGCGGATCACCCAGATGGGATACGCGGCCGACGGCGACGTGGACGAGATCGTCAACAGCGCCCAGGCCGAGATCTACGCCGTCACCGAGCAGCGCACCAGCGAGGACTATCTGCCGCTCGGCGACATCATGGAGGGCGCGCTCGACGAGATCGAGGCGATCGGTTCCCGCAGCGGCGAGATGACCGGAGTCCCCACGGGCTTCACCGACTTCGACTCCCTGACGAACGGCCTGCATCCGGGCCAGATGGTCGTCATCGCCGCCCGTCCCGCCATGGGTAAGTCGACGCTGGCGCTGGACTTCGCCCGAGCGGCCTCGATCAGGAGCAACCTGCCGAGCGTCATCTTCTCCCTCGAAATGGGGCGCAACGAGATCGCGATGCGACTGCTCTCGGCCGAGGCCCGAGTGGCGCTGCACCACATGCGTTCCGGCACGATGACGGACGAGGACTGGACCCGGCTCGCCCGCCGGATGCCCGATGTCTCGGCCGCCCCGCTCTACATCGACGATTCGCCGAACCTCTCGATGATGGAGATCCGTGCCAAGTGCCGTCGGCTCAAGCAGCGCAACGACCTGCGCCTGGTCGTCATCGACTATCTGCAGCTGATGCAGTCCGGCGGTTCCAAACGGGCCGAGAGCCGCCAGCAGGAGGTCTCGGACATGTCCCGTAACCTCAAGCTGCTCGCGAAGGAGCTCGAGGTTCCGGTGATCGCGCTTTCGCAGCTGAACCGTGGTCCCGAGCAGCGCACGGACAAGAAGCCGATGGTCTCGGACCTGCGTGAGTCGGGTTCCATCGAGCAGGACGCCGACATGGTCATCCTCCTGCACCGTGAGGACGCGTACGAGAAGGAGTCGCCGCGCGCGGGCGAGGCGGATCTGATCGTGGCCAAGCACCGTAACGGCCCGACGGCGACGATCACCGTCGCCTTCCAGGGGCACTACTCCCGCTTCGTGGACATGGCCCAGACCTGAGCCTCGGCGGTGTGGGTTCTCCGGTTCCGTGTCATATTCTCCGCCGCAGTCTCACGCCAATGTCATGTTGCTGGTCAGCGGCCCGCCTCGAACAGGAGAGCTGAGCAAATGACACGGAAGCTGAGACAACCACCGGATGACACGGCGTGAGACGCCGGGCAGGGCCGCAGGTCACAGCGTTGGCACATAACACGGAGGCGGAGAACCTACAGGCGGATGTGGCGTCCGGCTTCTGAGGCCATATGCCAGATTGGTGAGGCCACTGTCTGACGGATTGATCGTCGGACTTGGACGACTCCACGCCAACTCAGCCATCTAGATGTGCTGTCCCGGCAGGTTGGTGACGCGGTTGGCTGGGGGTTGGCCGTCGATTCCGGTGTGGGGTCGGTGGTAGTTGTACCAGTCGAGCCAGTCGGGGAATGCTGCTTGTCGTTGGGCGTCTGAGGTGTAGGGGCGGTGGTAGGCCCA
>NZ_KZ984581.1 GCF_003574445.1 Streptomyces sp. YIM 130001 | reverse complement strand
AAGGCGCTGTCAGCTCTGGAGCGAAAAGGGTGCCCTCAGTGGCCTACGACACGAGGTAAGGGCACGCCGCCGGTGTGACCGAGGAGAGAGACGGGCAGTCGCCGTCACCTCCCGCGTCGTCGCCGTCCGTGCGTCGGAGCCAGAGATCACCAGCGACGTGTTGGAGGCGATACCTGCCGGTGCACGGCCCGAGGGGTTGGCTTTCCGAATGAAGTCGGCCGGCTCGCTGGCGAGGAAGGTTGCGACCCGCTACCAGAAGAATCCGAACCGCTCGCCCCAGGAACACCTGAACAGCATGACCGACGTCGTGCGCTACACGATCGTGAGCCGAAACACCGACACCGTCTTCTCGGACGCGAGGGAGATGGCCAGCAGCCTGCGAAAGCTCGGCTGGACCATGGTCGAGGCAGATCACTCCTACACGGAGGGTGCGACATACAAGGGCCTGCACTTTCTTGCCCGTCACCCCTCAGGGGAGACCGTGGAGATACAGGCCCACTCCGAGCAGTCCATGGCGGTCAAGGACAAGAACCACATCGACTACGAGGTGTCCCGGGACCTTGCGACACCGATCGCCGACCGTGTTGCCGCGAACGAGCGGATGGTGGCGCGCTCTGCCACGTTGCGTGCGCCGGCCGGGATCCAGCAGGCAGGCGAGTTGGGGGGAGTGCCACTTGAAGTCAAGAACCGCTGAGCGCCTCCGAATACGGCGCCGCGTGGAAGAGACCGTACGTTGTGTGAAGAGAAGGAGTGTTTCGCCGTGACTGAATATTCACTGCTGTTGGTTCGAGACGGTGACGACGACGTTTGGCTGGCTGCTGAACGCGGGGGCCTGGTCTTCGTCTACCTCCCCGCCAGCGAGCAGTTTGTTCTGCACGACGCACTGTCCGCGGACTGGCTGGACCCGTCGAGCACGATGTCCTTCGTTCCTGTGACCGTCACAGACGCACTGAGGATCGCCAAGGACGGGAAGTTGGGCCGCCATGCCGACATCCTTCGGGACGCGACTGAGCGCCTGGATGCGCAGGCCGTGCTCGAGCCGGCCGTCCAGGATCCTCGAGGCGTAGCTGACGACAGCCGGAAGACCTTGGAATCAGCACCGCTCGCCACCTGGGTAAGCCTGCGGGAATTCCCGCCGGAGGAGGACGCGGAGGCCAGGGAGTGGGCGTCCGACGTCCGCACGGGAAAGAACTCGACGTACGCCCAGTTGGGACGACTCGAAGTCCGGACTGAATGGACAGCTACACGTACGGCCAGAGTCGTCATCGCCCGCCGCATGACCCCTGGCACCGAAGACGCATGACACTGCACATCGAGGAACAGTGCTGCGCCCTGGCCGACCGCGGGCGGAGAATGCGGCACAAGCGGCCACAGGGGGCGGACTCGACACGGATCGGCCTCACCGCCTGATCCGTGCCTGCCCCACCGCTGTTGCCGGTCGCCCGCAGGAGCCAGCATCACGTCCGCGCCCACTGGCCACGAGGTACGCCCCGCCCCGGTAGACACAACCGAGGCGGGGCGTTCGCACGACAGCCAGAGTTGGCGAGGCTGCCGTGGTGGTGGGGCGGTAGAGAAGTCGCCGACCATCACGATCCACGTCTCTCCGGTGCCCAAGATCCGGGGTCAACGCCCGTGAGGGTTGCCGTGTTCCAGGTGGAACGGTCACTGAACCAGGGGACAGGAAGCCTGCAAGGAGGCGGATGTCCCTGGCCCTGACTGGACGATGGGCGAGGAAATACAGCGGAGCTGAGATCGCGGCCGGTCAAGAGCCGTGGACCAGTGGCCGGGAGTAGGTGTGCGGGGGCGAGCACTCATGAGCAAGGGGACTGCTTCCTCGGGTTGCTACTCGGAGACCGTGCGCTGCCGAAGAAGATCGACGGCCTGTGGGTCGTCAGCTCGTCAGTTTTCGACCGCCACTGCGAAGAAACGTTTCGGCCAATGCTGGGGCAGGGGTGCGCACACCCTTCACGTTCGTCACGGGAACCACACAATCGTTGGTCCAGGCCTGAAGGGTGGTTTCGTGTCGCTGAGGCGGCGGCTCCCGAGGCGCGTGAACCGGCCACATCACGACGGGTTCCCCCTTTGTTGCCCTATGTGATCGACTTTGTTCTATTCTCGCTTCGATCAGCGCGGAGGGGGCCGCAACTGCATGGGGGCGCACTCTTACGGGCGCCGAGCGAGGCCCTCTCCGTTCGACGCGATACGTGATGGACGGAGACACATGCGAAGACCGTTGGCGGTAGCCCTGGGGGCGGTAGCTGCCGTATCGCTTTCTCTCGTTGCGGCGCCCAGCGCCCAGGCGGGAAGTGGCGATGACGCGAATGTGCACAGCGTGGAAGTCTGCAGGTCGAAGTCAAAGTCGAAGTTCAAGTTCCACATTTTCTACAACTCGGGCATGGGGGGCTCGTACAGGAACATCGGCTACAGCGTGTACGACTTCAACGCGGTGCGGCCAGGAGGAAGCAACCCCGGCACGTACTCCTTGAAGTTCTGCGTCTTCGGAGCCAGTAATCCCTGGCCCGGCTCCGCGCAGAAGATCAAGAACAACGCCGCGTCCGGCGACAACGACCACTACAAGTACACGGCCCGCGTCTACTACAACAGTGGGTACAAGGGCGCGCAGAACTCCATGGCGCCGTACCAGCACATCGCCCGATTCACGAAGGTCTACAACGACAACGCCTCGTTCCGGTGGACGTGATCCACGTGGACGGGAGCCAGGCAGCAGTGAAGGAGGGGGCGGCGAAGTGAGTTCTCGGGGAACGCTCGTCAAGGTGGCTGTGCCGATGGTGGCCGCCGCGGCCGTGGGGGCCGTGGTGCTCGTGACGGCGAGCGCCGACGGCCCATCACGCGGGGCCGAACAGCGGCAGTCGGTAGCCGGCAGCGGCGGAGTCGCGAAGGCACATATGGGTGATCCGGACGACCCGGCGACGTGGCGGTTGCCGATCGAGGCGTACGTGCCGTCGAAGGCGAACACCCGGTTGATCGCCGGTGCGAGGGACACGCTGATCGATGCCTGCATGGAGAAGGCCGGCTTCGCGGAGTGGGCCCCGGCGCTGGATCTGCCGGACCTGGGCGGCAAGACGCTGACGGACTGGCGCTACGGTGTCCATGACGCCGGTCAGGTCGCCAAACGCGGCTACCACCCCGACGCCGCCGAGCAGGAGGCGTACGACGCTGCCATGGAGGCCGGTGCCGTCGACGAGTCCGGTGCTGACGAAGGGCAGTTGAAGAACTGCGTGGCCCAGACCGATGGTGAAGTGCCGGCCATCGCCGAGGACGACCTCGCCCAGCAGATCAGCGGCAATGCCTACGCGGCTTCGATGCAGGAGCCCGCGGTGGTCAGCGTGTTCGAGAAGTGGGCTACGTGCATGGGGGACAAAGGCTTCTCGTACAAGAAGCCGATGGAAGCCAGTGACGACCCCCGTTTCAACGACCCGTCCCGGGTGACGGATCTGGAGATCGCAACGGCCAAGGCTGACGTCGAGTGCCGGGACCGGCACGACGTGGAGAAGACCTGGTACGACGCGGAAGTCCCTCTCCAGCAGGCTGCGATCAAGAAGCACCAGTCGGAACTCGACGTCCTGAAGAAGGACAACAAGGCTGCGGTCGCCAAAGCATCCGCAGCCAGAGCCCCCCGGTAACCAAGCGCGAAACGGCCCCGCCTCATCGGCGGGGCCGTACTTCGTGCTGCCAGTAACGCTGCAGACCTGTCGAGTTGAGGAGAGCTTTGAGGATCCGAAGACGTATACGGACGTCCGTGACGGCGATCGTCGCGGGAGCCCTGCTGGGGAGTCTGGTGCAGGCGACGGCCTGGGCCGATGATGCGGTGGGCAGATCACCGTCGGTACACAAGGCGGACAAGAAAGAGCTGGCCGAAGTACCCGCCGGCGAGCGGTCCGCCCTGCTGGGAAGTGACTACAAGGCGTCCAGGGACCTTGCTTGGGCGACGACCAGCGATGCCCGTGGCTTTCACCTACTCACCGCGTCCCAGAAGAACGGCTACACCTGGCGTACCGCGGCGTCGCTCTCGGAGCCGGGGTTTGACGCGGACGCGTGGATCGGGAACGCCTGTGTGACGGGGTCGGGCGAGCGGGCCGTCGTGGTCTACGCGCCCCGTACGTTCACCAACAAGCCTGATCTGATGGCCCGAGGTGCATTCACCGCAATCGTCGAACTCAGCAGCGGCAAGGTCACCAAGCTGCCGTTGCGGGCCTCCCTGTCGTACTACAACCCCGGGTGCGGTGTCGGGGAAGACACTGTGCTGACCCAGTCGGGGGGTGAGGACAAAGCTGCCACCCGACTGGTGCGAGTGGACGCGGCAACGGGCAAGCTCAGCAAGCCGGTGGAGACCAAGGGACAGGTCACCTCGACGGTAGTCACCAAGGACGGAACGACCATCGGTGCAGCCGGCGCCCAGATCGTGAAGGTCGACGCAGGCGGCAACAAGACCACGCTGGCCACCACGGATGCGGTGCCTTACCGGCTCGCTCCGGACGCGGACGGTGGTGTGGTCTTCCTCGACAAGAAACCTGCGCCGGGCAAGGGCGCGTCAGCCCGTGAGCGGAAGACGGCAAGGCAGACACAGGCCAAGCGCCTCACGGCTCGTCAGATCACCGCGCCGGACGCCGAGAAGACCCGCCCCGCGCTGTTGGCCGAAGGGCCTCTGGCCGAAACGGGCCTGACCCGAAATGCCGACACCGTATACGTGACAGGCAAGGCCGCTCCAGTCACCAGAGCGCTTCCCAAGACGGTACAGATGCTCCCCAAGACGCCCAAGGGCGCCAGGGTCTCCACCCTTGGTGAGGCCGTGCTGACCGAGACAGCATGGACCGACGGCCAGGGCGCGCTGATCAACGCGAAGGACGCGGACCTTGCGCGACCGGTCAACATCGACATGACCGTGCGGAGCAGCGGCAAGAAGACCGCCTTCACCGTGGACCCCACCCGGCGCCCGAGCAACAACATCAGCCAGAGCCGGGACCGTACTCCCGCACTCGCAGCACCCAAGTCCAGCTCCGGAACGCCTCCGAACTCCCGCCCCGGTGCACGTGCCGCAGGCCGCAACGAGATCGTCGAATCAGAACGGGTCTGCTCCGTTCCCCGCAACGATCCCCGCAACCAGGCGATCCAGCCCAAGCCGCGCCAGGTCGAATGGGCCGTCAACCAGGCGATCATCGGCGGCCTGAACAAGCACATCAGCCGCTCCGCGAACTGGAAGAACCTCGGCATGCCGGCGTATCAGCCGCAGACGCTTTTCCCCCGCCCGTCACTTGAAGGCGGCGGCCGGATACCGGCACAGGTGATGCTCGGCATCACCACCCAGGAATCCAACATGTGGCAGGCAGCCCGCTCCGCCGTGCCCGGCGTCACCGGCAATCCCCTGATCGGCAACTACTACGGCATCGACTACTACGACGGCGAGCCGAGCAACGACTGGGACATCGACTGGGCCGAGGCGGACTGCGGCTACGGCATCAGCCAGGTCACCGACCACATGCGCATGGCCGGCAGGGAAGACGGCCACGGCGGCGCAGCATGGCCCTACGACAAGCAGCGCGCGGTCGCCCTGGACTACACCGCCAACCTCGCCGCCGGCCTGCAGATCCTCAGCTCCAAGTGGAACGAGACCCGCAAGGCCGGACTGCAGATCAACGACGGCAACCCGAACCGACTGGAGAACTGGACGTTCGCCCTGTGGGCCTACAACTCCGGGTTCTACGCCAATAAGGGCGACGGCAGCCCCTGGGGTGTGGGCTGGGCCAACAACCCCGCCAACCCCGAATGGGACGCCAGCCGCACCCCCTTCATGGAAGACGCACTCGGCAACGAACGCCCCTCCGACGCCGCGCACCCGCAGGACTGGCCTTACCAGGAGAAGGTCATCGGCTTCGCCGCGCACCCGCCGTCGTTCCTCGAGGCTCCCGGCAAGCTGGTGCCCGCGTTCCGCGCAGCCTGGTGGAACGGCACAGGAGGTGACGCCACCGCCGACGGCAGCGCCAAGCAGAACCGCGCCAAGGCCAAGCCGCCGGAGGACACCTTCTGCACCGCAGGCAACGGATGCGACCCCGGCAAGATCAGCGATGGCGCGGAGAACGAACCCGGCGCGGGGCCATGCACCCGAAGCGACTTCACGTGCTGGTGGCATCTCCCGGCCGAGTGGAAGGACGACTGCGACTACTCCTGCGGAAACGAGTTCGTCCGCTTCGACGACAGCTACCCCGAGGAAGCCGACGGCACCGCCTACCCGCCGCAATGCACCACCACCGGCCTGCCCTCGAACGCCTTGATCATCGACGACCTGCCCGGCGGCACGCCACCGGTCAGGGCCGGCTGCAACAACTCCTGGGCCAACAAGGGCACGTTCACCGTCGACTTCGGTGACGGCGAAACCGGAGGCCACCCCTCACAGGGAACGCGCTGGCCGTCCAAGGTGGACCTGCACCAGCTCGGCGCCGGATTCGGTGGTCACTTCTACTTCGGCCACTCACGCCAGAACGACGCCAAGGGCCAGCGGCTGAACTTCACCGCCACCTGGAAACTCAGCACCGCCCGCACCGACTGGATGCGCGTCATGGTCCACCTCCCGGACCACGGAGCCCACACCCAGCAGGCCAAATACGAGATCGACACCGGCAGCGGCAGCTTCACCGAAACCCGCTACATCAACCAGAAGCGACAGGCCAACAACTGGGTCAACCTGGGCACGTACAAGATGGACGGCACACCCCGGGTACGCCTGGCAACACAGACGGACGACGGAACCGGCGACGACGATGTCGCCTTCGACGCCGTGGCCTTCCAGCCGCTGCCCAAAAAGCCACAGCACATGGTCGCCGTCCTCGGTGACTCCTACACCTCCGGCGAGGGCGCGGGCAGCTACCTCAAGGAAACAGACGACGACTTCGGCAACGACCGATGGAACGCCTGCCGCCGCAGCAAGAACTCGTGGGCCCGCAAAACCACCCTGCCCGGTCAGTCAGCCACCCTCGGCGAACTCGCCGACGCCCACTCCGCGTCGGTCGACTACCAAGACGTGTCCTGCTCCGGTGCCAGGACCTGGCAGATGAGCGGCGGCCCGAAAGAATGGGGCTACGACGGCAACTTCCGCGAAATGACCCAGGTCGACTCCGGGGTACTCACCGACGCCACCACACTGGTCACCCTCACCGCCGGCGGCAACGACGCCAAGTTCGCGGACGTCATCCGTATGTGCGCCACGACAGGGTGCCCGTCCGACGACGACGTGCGGGGCGATATCGACAGCATCATCTCGGATATCGAAGATGTGCTGCGAGCGGTCAACTTTGAGGCCAGCAACGCCAAGATAGTCCTGATGGGCTACCCAGAGCTGTTCAACGCTGATGCCGTCACCTGTGTGAGCGGAGTCGGTGGAGGAGGAATGAGTCGGATCAACGCCCACGCCCGCTACTTGGAGACCAAGCAGAAGGATCTGGTCGCCACACTCAAAGGCGACGGTCTACCGGTGACTTTCGAGTCTCCGAACGCGGACTTCGAGGGCAAGCGTGCCTGCGACGACCAAGAAGGGGTAAACAAGATCGTGAAAGCACCGGCAGGTGACGGCGACTTCCGCTGCGAGCCCGGCGGGAGTTGGTGCGTCAGCCGCGAAAGCTACCACCCGAACAACGCTGGTACGTCCGCCTACGCAGCGGCGTTCCGCCGTGCCGTCGGAAAGCTGTAGACCTTCGTGACAACAGATCCAGCCAGGGGCAGGAGCGCGACGTGGGCGAAAGCTCTCGCCGCGCTCCTGTGCGCCGTCGTCGTAGCCGTAGTAGCCATCTTCGTCATCATGGGCATCCAGCGCAGCAGCCGCGAGAACTCTGCCGTTGAGGCAACCCGCACGGACGCTAGACGCTACGCGGACGCTGTCGTGGACCGGGTAGACACGTGGCCCGCAGGCGCACAACAGCTCCGGGACATCCTGGAGTCGTCCACGAGTCCAGAAAGTCGTCTGTTCCAGGTGCACGAGAGTGACGAACGGACTCGTGTGGTCGCCCGGTTCAGAGGCCGCTACACCGACCCCATGCCCCTGTTCGCGTCAGCGGACAAGAGTATCGCCCGTTGCTACGCGTTCGACTTTCCACGAGCCGACCTGTCAAAGGGCCAGGTGCAGATCGAGTCAGCGGATGACGACGGGGCCTGCCTCAACTCATCCAAGAACGTTCGAGAGCTCCCTCGAAGCGCTAGCACAACCGGCCAGTGAGGGTTGTGCGCCTTGCCTCGGTAGCACCGGGGCAAGGCGCCTGATCACCGTTCGCGCGGCGCGGTTCGAGGAGGGACAGCGAGACCGGGCAGGCGGATCGACCGGCGCCTCTCCGGCGGCGGGGGAGAGATCACGGTGGACCTGCCGGTGTCGGTACTTTAAAACGTTCGTTTGATGTGTCTTTCGATCATGGAAGATGCATCGATGACCAGCAACAAAGTGACTGAGGCCGAGACCGTCGAGGCGTAGCTGACGGCAACCGCAGGACCTTGGCATCAGCACCGCTCGACACCTGGGCAAGCCTGCGGGAATTCCCTCCGGAGGAGGACTCAGAGCCAGGGAATGGGCGTCCGACGTCCGTACGGGCAAGAACTCGACGTACGCCTGTCGGTAGCCAGTTGGGATTCCCCAGCGGCAGCCACTGGAGAGGAGGCATTTGCCTGCCGATTCGTGACTGCCTGTAATGGGGGTGCTGAGGCCACTGCGAGGCGGTAGCGTCCCGAGGATGGCGGGCGAGGATGCGTTGCAGGATCAGCCCCACCGGGAGGTGTTACGGGTCGGGGACACCGTTCGGCGGCCTGCCCAGCCCTGGACACGGACAGTCCACGCCTTCCTCAGGCATCTAGATGCAGTGGGCTTTCCCTACGCACCGCGGCCGCTGGGGTTCGATGAGCAGGGCCGGGAGGTGCTTACCTTCATCAATGGTGAGTCCGAGCCGCAGAGTTGGGCCAAGGTGGTGGACGACCAGGGCCTGTCCGCCTTCGCCCGGCTGTTGCGCAACTACCACGATGCGACCGCGGGCTTCTCGCCGCCCGACGATGCGGTCTGGGCCGACGGCGCCACTGCACCCGGTGAAGGCGAGGTGATCTGCCACGGCGACTTCGGTCCATGGAACGTGGTCTGGCAGGTCAACCGCCCGGTCGGGATCATCGACTGGGATTTCGCCCGGCCGGCGCCGCCGATGCACGATGTGGCCTACGCCCTGCAATACGTCGCTCCGTTTCGGGACGACGCCGAGTGCCTGCGCTGGCTGCGCTATCCGGAGCCACCCGACCGACGCCGGCGTCTCGAGCGGTTCTGCACGGCCTACGGCCTCACCACAACCGCCCGAGTCGTGGATGCCGTGATCGACAGCCAACAGGCAACCATCGACCTCGTGCGCAGACTGGCATCTCAGGGGCATGAGCCCCAGGCCACCTGGGTCCGCGAAGGTCTGCTGGAGGAACTCGGCCGACGACTGGCCTGGAGCCGTGCGAACCGCCCTCTGTTCGAATAACGGACTGTACCTGCCGTTCCGCCGTGATCGGATCCTCGGCGTCACGGAGCGTGCTTCTGACCGCGGCTGGGGAACGCACCTGGCCGTCAGTGGGACGCCAGAACTGGCCGTCCCTGGGGGAATCCCGGCTGCCCGCTGTCACTGACCGCCGGCCAACGCAGCACATCTGCCACCACTGAACACGAGATACGCCCCGCCCGGTGGATCGCCGAGGCGGGGCGTTCGCATGACCGGCGCTGTCCCGGCACGCTCTGCCGCAGGCTGCGGCTACGAGCTGCATCGCGTTAGCGCGCGGCTCACGAAGTGGTCGCCCGCGTCTCCTGGCTCGCGAGCCGAGATGTGGGCGCGGGCGGGACGTTGGCCCTAGTGGTCGTGGACGGATCCGGGGAGGTCGGCTCGGGGCTGAGGAGAACATCGCAGGGACCGGGGGAGCCGAGCAGGGGCGTCACGATGGGGGCGAAGGGGCCGTGCTGGTGGAGTTGGTCGAGGGTGGTGGCCCCGGCGGCGATGCCGGCCCGGTGCAGGCGAGGGTCCGCATCCGCGAGGGCGCGCAAGTCGTCGATACGGCGCGCGAGGCTACTCGCGGACGCGCCGGTCAGGATGAACAGCATCCGCGGGAACTTCGCGTACCGATCCCGCCAAGCCTCCCGCCCGGGGCTTGAGTTGGCGCGTCGGCCGGGACCGGCCGGCGCGGGCGTGTAGGTGGCGTACCGCGCGTATGCGGACAGCTTCTTGCCGAGGCGAGCGACGTGCATGGTGGACCGGTCGACCTCGAGGAAGAACGTCAGCAGTTTGCGTGCCCCGTCGGGTGTGGTGTGGGTGTAGTGGAGCACCCCGTCCGGAATGAGGAACGCGTCGTCGCCGAGCCGGCTGTCTCCGTCCCGCATGCGGTGGGCGAGTTCAGGCTCCCAGTCCAGCGGCCCGCACTCGTCGCCGAGATGCCGCGCCCACTCCGTGAACAGCAGGCCCGTCTCCACGCACGAGCGGGTGTGCTCCTGCAGCTGCGAGGCCGCGGCCTCGGGACTGATGCGGTAGGCCCGCGGGGTGATCTGCCCGTCATGCTCGACGACTTCAGCGCCGCGCGGGGTGACGTACCACAGGAGCTCACTACGCCCCAGCGTCGGGCCGGAACGTGCACCGCGCCGCTCGGTGGAAGCCGCGAGCCCCAGGCTGCGCAGGATCGAGAGTTGCCGGCGCAGATACACCGCCCTGCGGGTGTGCGGAGTGAGGAGCCGGTGGAGTTGGGAGGTGGCGACGAGCCGGTGCTGGTAGAGCACGGGCAGGGCCTGTTGGGCGAGCGTCGACAGGGCCGGCGAGACAGCAGCGGGCATGGGCGGCGTTGCGGTGGTCACTATCCGACCTCGATTCGCGGGAGAGCTGATGCGTCGGCGGTGGGGGTGCGGGTCGTGGCCTGCGTGGCCGCGGCCCGGCGGTGGCCAGCCCCGGAAAGCTCGGCGAGGATCATGTCGTCGTGCCCGGGCAGGGTGGTGTCGTTGCCGTCCAGGGCGAGCAACGCCTCGGAGACGGAGCGGCGTTGGGAGCCTTGGTTCATCGCGGCGAGGAGTTCGGGAACCTGTTCGGGATGGTGGTAGTCGGCGTACACGTCGTGCACGGGCACACCGAGGACCCGGAACGGGTCGGTGGGCTGGCCGTGTAGCGTCGCGGTCATCACGTACCGGTATTTGCCCTGCTTCTCGATCGTCCGGGGCGTGATCGTGTCCATGCGTTTCGCGACGAACGCGGCCTCGTCGCTGTCCGCGGCCGCCGCCGACAGCAGGGACTGGTTCTGCATCAGGGCCTGCCGTGTCTCCTCGGACAGGCGCATCACCATCTGCGTCATCCCCATCAAGTGGATCTCGTACTTGCGGAGCTGCTCGAGGACCTTGGCGAGGTAGCCGCGGGAGGCTCCGTCGATCGCGGTGAGCTCGTCCGCGAACGGCCAGAACGGGGCGAGCTGCTCCTGCGGGATCCCTTCGCGGGACAGTCCGGCGAGGAACAGGTCGAACAAAAGCAGCGACGTGATCAGCTGATCGGCGCCGCCGGTCCCCGAGGCCCGCAGCAGCACGATCTTCTTCTCGTCCATGGCCCGTCGCACCTTGTAGGTGGAGCGCGGCTGGCCGAGGAACGCGCGCAGCGAGTCCGAGGTCTCCAACTGCTCGAGGGTCTGGGTCACCACTGGCACCGCGCCGCCCTCGTACTTCGGGAACGTCGTGATCCAGAACTTCCGCAGCTTGCGCGGCAGCAGCGCCAGGACCTCCTCGCGCCACTGCTCGTCGTTGAGGAGCCTCGTGATCGAGAACAGGGTCGGCTGCAGGTCCGGCCGGCCACGCCTGCACATCTCGAGCGCTAGGTGGGCCAGTACCTGCACGGCATGGGAGAGGATCGACCGCGCGCGCGGAGCCCGGTCTCCCCATCCCTGCGCGGACGCGAGCCCGCCGACAACCGCGCCGATCACGTCCTGGACCTCCGCCACGTCGCGGCCCTCCATATCCAGCGGGTTCCACGACATGATCCGGTCCGACGGGTTCTTCGCCCCCACGTCAACCAGCAGCACCCGGTCGGCGACCGCGGGATGCGTCAGATACGGCAAGGCCCGCAGCACGGCCGCGCCGTGCGGGTCGAGGAACCACACCCCGTCCCCGCCATACGCCAACGCGAGCGCCTGCACCAAAGCCAGCTCCGACTTACCGAAACCCGACTTGCCCAGCGACGCCCCGAACAGCACATCAGCCTTCGGAACGGCACCGAGCCGCACGGTGCCGTCCGCCAGCGTCACCAGACCGCACGGCACCATCCCCCGCTGCCCCGTCCACTCCGGCAACTGCGGCGGAGCCGGCGGCACCACACCACCCGTGCGCACCACATTCGTTGCCGGGCAGTGCACCGTCGGCGGCTTCAACAGCGCGGCGATCTCCCGAGCGGTCACCCACTGCCGCTTCGCCGGGGCGAACTCCCCGCTCCAAAACCGCCGTTCGAACCGGGAGCGTCGCCACCACACACTGCTGTACGGCCGCCACCCAGTCCGCCGCGGCCCGACCGGCCGCCACCAGTTCTCGCCCTTGAACGCATCCAGCACCGACATCACCTGATGCAGCCGCGCCTGCGCCCGCCCGGGATGTGTCGCCGTCACCCGGATCAGGACCTGCACCGCGAACACCGCAGTGTCCTCCGAGGGCAAGAACTTGCCGATCCCCTCGGCCAGATCACGCTGCCGCGGCGCCCGCTGCCCCGAACCGCCCCGCGCCCCACCCCCGTTCAGGCCGTCCCATACCTGCGACCACATGCTCCCGCCCTGAGCACCCCCGCGAACCTGCTCCCCGTACGCGGACGGGCCGCGCGCTTGCGCCCGCCGCATCAGCCGGCGCCGCCACCTGGCTACCCGCCGCCCGGACACCGGCACCAGGTCGACGACCAGTTCCGCCTGCTCACCGCTGCCACTGTCCACCTGCGCGCACGCTGCGGCCATCACGTGCAGCGGGTCCGGATCCAGGCCAGCGGCCGTCAGCCGCCGGTGATCAGGCCGAGCGAGCACCAACTCGGCTCGCGCCACATACCGCTCACCCGGCAACGGCTCCGCGCAGGTGGCGCTCCGCTCCGTCCCGGGCCCCGCTGCCGGGGCCAGATGCACGTCCCCGTCCGCCGCCTGCACAGTGGATTCGGGAGAGTGCTTGGTCAGATCGATGAGAGTGGTCACGTCTGGGCTTCCTTCACAACGTTGAGTTCCTCGGTATCGCCCTCGACGGCCGGGTCTGCGGAAGGCAGCGGCGGGACCTGCTCGAACCGGATCCGCTGAGCGCGCTGAGGGCCCGTCGTGCCGGCGTCCGCGATGTCGACCTCGGCGAAGGACGGCAGCCGCAGCAGAGCCGCAGCCCGCTCCGGCGCTTCCAGCTGGTAGGCGAGCCTGCTGTCCGTACAGACCAGCCGGATGCGCACCCCCGAGGCGCGACGCGGCAACCATCCGGCAGCCTCCGGGACCCGCGCGATCCGTGCAGCCTGCCGGTCGATCGCTTCCGCCGACGGATCGAATGTCCCGGCCGGGATGAAGTCCACGACCGCGCGGTGTGCCAACGCCGCCCGTGCCCGGCGCCGCCACCACACCCACACCGCCGTCCCACCGACCGCGACCAGCACGGCTCCGCCGATCAGCCACCCGGCCGACGCCGCCACCACGATGCCGAACCGCTCCGGCACCTCCGCGAGTGCCTGCAGCGCCGCCGTCACCTGCTCCAGCATCAGCAGTCCCCGGCAGGGATCCGCGGACTACGGCGCTGATACCGGCCGCGCGGATCCACCCCCCGCACCCCGTCAGCCACCGCGAGCCACACCCTGCGAACCAGCAGACCGCCGCACACCATCGTCAACACCGGCACCCACGGCCACCCTCGCCGCTCCGACGCGGCCGCGGACGCCGACTCCCCTATCACCGGCAGACGCGCCAAATCCCCACCCCACCACCAGCCGGGCACGCACCCCACCACGAACACGGCCGCAACGAGCCACCCACACAAGCTGATCAGTACCTCCACGGCAGCATCCCGCTGACTGCGCTCCGCCGGATACGTAGCACGCGCCCCCATGGCCGATCCCTCGGGCCGGGCGGCCGGATGCCGCCATTCACCTACCGCAAGGACCACGGAACGGCGGAACGTGACAGCCCTTCGGAAACAAATCCCGACGAGCCGGTACGACACCGGATCTGGATGCTGTGCCACGCAGAGAGCCAGCACGCCCGACGGCTTCCATGGCGCCGCGGATCATCGCGACCGGCACCGACTCCCTACCGCCTCGCCCCCACGGTGTCGCGAACGCCGACACGGTCACCCGACGCGGGGGTGTCGCCTGCATCAGAGGCGGAGCCCTCAGGCGCGTTCCACTGCAGTGTCCAGTAGGACGGTCCACGGGAACGGGCGCTTTTCGCCGGGTGAGTTCGGCTGAAAGCCGCCGTCGCCGTACAGCACGCGCACGCCCATGCCGCGCAGCTCCGCAAGACTGCGCTCCCACTGCACATGCCGCGCATAGGCCGCATTGACGCAGGGCATGGCCACCATCGGGATCCCCTTGCCCACACCCTCGGCGACCACGCCCACGACGAACGACGACGTCAGCCCGAGAGCCCAGCTGTTGGCACTGTTGAACGTGAGCGGTGCGAAGGCGATGACGTCCGCCGGCGGCCACACGTCGGGGGAGCCGGGCTGCTTGTAGCGGGAGCGCACCGGATGCCCGGTCAGGTCCGCGAGGTCGTCGAGGCTGTCGGCCAGCCACTCGGCGGCCGTCGGCGTCAGCCCGAGGCACACATCTACGCCGCGCGCCTGCGCGTCCTCGATCACCCGCGCGATGTCGAACACCGGAGGGGCCGCACTGGCGAAGAGATACAGCGTCGTCATGCAAGCCATCCGATCACATACGTCCGCCCCCAATCCCAGGGGAATCGGAGGCGGACGCGGGTACCGTTCCAGATGACAAGTCAGGAACGGAGACCAGTATGTCAAGACTGGACGACGACCACACGGGCGCCCGCATCAAGGAACAACGAAAACTGGCCCGCCTCACCCAGCGCGAACTAGCGGACCGTATCCCGTACTCGTACAGCCTCCTCAACCAAGTCGAGTGCGGCGCCCGCCCCGCTACGCCCGACTTCGTCGCGGCTGTCTCCCGCGCCCTACAGATCGACGTCACTGCACTGACGGGACAGCCCTACGTGACGGAACTCCAACAGGACCGGCTTGCCGCACTCGTCCGCCCGATCCGTGAAGCCCTGGACCTGTACGACCTCGGCGCAGACACCGACTTGATCACTCGTCCCGCCGCGCAACTGATTGCCGAAACCGACCGGCTCTGTGCGGAGGTGCGCGCTACCAACCTGCGCAACGCGGCCACCGCACTGCCCGGCACGATCGCGGAACTCACCACCTCCGCCTGGACCACTCCGTCAGCGGAACTGTGGCGCGCTCTGGCATCCGCCTACCGCACCGCGCACGACATCAGCGTGAAGCTCGGCTACTACGACCTGTCCGCCGTCGCCCTGGACCGCATGAACTGGGCAGCCGAGCGGGCCTCCGACCCGTGCATCGCCGCTGTCCGCCAGTACATGCGCGCCCTCGTCTACTTCCGTGAGGGCGAATACACCATCGGCCAGAGGCTCGTTGCAGCCGGCCAACACGCGGTGGGGCAGGCCAAAACATCTCGGGAAGCCCGCGCCGTCGCCGGGCAACTCCACCTGGGGGCCTCGGTGATCGCCGCCCGAGCGGACCGGCCCACGGCGGTGGACGAACACATCGCCGCGGCCTCCGCGATCGCCGAAACCACCGACGCCCCTGACGTGCACTGGCTCAGCTTCGGGCCCACGAACGTGGCCCTTCACCGCATGTCGGCCGCGGTGGAAATGCGGCACTACGACGACGCCCTCACACAGGCCCGAAAGATCAACGTCCCTGTGTCGCTGGCCACTTCCAGGCGCGCGCACTATCTCCTGGACCGGTCCCGCACCGAGATGGAGACCGGGCACAGCGAACAGGCACTGAAACACCTCGTCGAAGCCCGCCGCGCCGCCCCGGAACAGACCCGCTATCACCCGTCGGCACGGGAGACGATCAGCGGACTCGTCTACATGGCGCGCCGCACTCCCGACACGCTCTCGCACATGGCCGCATGGGTCGGCTTGTAGCCGCACTCACAGCGCTCACAAATCTGTGAGCATTGCGCACTCTCCGTGGCGTCACTCTGGTTGCACAGCCGGAGACCGACGATTCGGGGTGCGTGCGTCATGGAGTTAGCGAACCGAGAACGGCGCATCTGCGCCTACTGCGCCGAGCCCGATGCAGACGTGTGCGTCGCGCTGGTCCGTTCCCAGTCGGGCCCTGACCGCTCGGTATATGCGCACGAGCGATGCGCACGCGACCGTGGGCGCAGCGCCCTGTACCGCGTGCTTCCCGAACTGCGCCTCGGAGCGGAGCACTTCGGATGAGCCGCACAGTGATCCGCCACGAGCCGTACACGCTGCGCCCCGACCGCACCCCCGGCGCCTCCGGCCCCGTCCGGGAGATCGAATGCACCACCTGCATGCAGCGCTCGCATCCCAGCGACGGCCAGTCCCCCCCCGGACCTGTGGGCCCTGGACCACACCGCCGCCACCGGCCACACCGGATACCGCGAACTCGTGACCGCGTTCCTGCGCGTCACCCGAGCAGGGCGCGCCTGATGTACACGATCACGCTGGAACCCCGCCATCGATGTGGTGCCGCTACGAACAGCGCACCGTCCCCTACGAGCCGGCCGAGCATCTCCAGGAGTGCTCGCTGTGCACGTCCCGCACGCACGCTGCCTGCGTCTGCCCAACCCGCCGCAGGCGGAAGGCAGGGACGTCGTGAGACCGGCCCGGCGGCGCGCCCTCGTCGAGCACACCATCACCGGCACCCTCGCCACCCTCACCGTGTCTGCGTTCCTGCTCGCCCTGTGGCAAGTCCTGTAACCCACCAGTCTCCGACGCCCTCCCGAAGCGCCCGTTGTGCTCGGGAGCGCGCCGGCCTCAAGCCTCCGCCCGGCCCACGTTTGACGGCGCCGGTCCCCCTGGCCGGGGGCCGGGCGGAGCCCCGCAACCGTTTTCGTGGAGGACCGCTGTGCATGCCCTGATCGCCAGCCCTCAACAGACCAAGCACGTCATCGCCCGCCCCGGGCAACGCCGTTGCGCGCAGATCCCCGCAGCCATGTACGACGAACTCGCCAACGCTGCCCACACCGGTGCACCGGTACCTGGATGGCTCTCCGACTCCGCCCAGTCAGCCTGGGGCCTCGATCTGACTGGCCGCACCGTCGCCGACACCGTGCTGGTCCGGCCCCGAACCAGGCTCAACTACTCCCGCGCCACCTGGGAGATCAACCTCGGCTGCAACTTCAACTGCGAGCACTGCTACCTGCCCGAGCGCCCCTTCGACGGCCTCGACCGCACCGGCAAACTCCACCTCATCGACATGCTGCGCGACGCCGGCGTGCTGTGGCTGCAGATCACCGGCGGAGAGCCGACCATCGACCCGCACTTCACCGTCGCCTACGCACACGCCTACCGCCACGGCATGCTCCTGGAAATCCTCACCAACGGATCGCGCCTGAACCACCCGGCGATCCTGGACCTGCTCACCGACATGCCGCCGCACAAGGTGACCGTGTCCCTGTACGGGGCCACCGAGGAGACCGCCGACACGCTCACCCGCAGCCGTGGCGCGCACCGCCGCGTCATGCGCGGACTCACCGCAGCACGAGACGCGGGTACCGCTCTGGACCTTGCGCTGATCATGACGCGGCACAACGCGCACGAGGCCGACGCGATGCGCGCCATCGCCGCCGAGTACGCGACGAGTTCCGCCGAGTACGCCAACATCTCCCCGACGTACGACGGCCGCCCCGACCCTATGGCCGCCCAGCATCCCGACTTCATCGACCGGTCCACCGTCTTCGGCGGCTGCCCGGCCGGACACACGTTCTTCCACGTCGACCCCCACGGCAAGGCCACGATGTGCAAGGTCGGCCGCGAAAACCCCGTCGACCTGATCGCCGAAGGCCTCGACGGACTGCTGCGCCTTCCGTCGATCGCCGATGGCCAGATGCTTCGCACCGGTGGCTGTTCGGGCTGCAAGATCTCCGGCACCTGCCGGGTCTGCCGCCCGCTCGCAAAGGCCTACCAGGAGGCGAAGGCACCACTGAACACCTACTGCCAACACGGACAAGGAGCACCGGCATGACCGCCATCGCAGTCGAGATCACCCCCCGCCCCCGCACCCTCGACGAGGAGCCCGCGGGCCTGGTCCTCATCGAGGACATCGAGTCGCTGACCGACGACGCCATCCCCGGCTGCGGCGACGACAACCCCTACAACTGACCTTCCAGACCGGCCTTGCGGCCCCCTCTCCCGGGGCCGCACGGCTCCCCGCTACCCAGGACGGACCGCCCTGATCCATGCCGACTGACCGCCACACCGTCGATTCGCTGCCTCCCGCTGTCATCTCCTCGATCACCGCACACACCGGGCCGATCGAAGAGATCACCGAGTCCGGGAGCGGTTTCAACTCCGAGATCTCCGCCCGCATCCAGACCAGCGCGGGTGCCTTTCACCTCAAAGGCCTGCGGGCCGAACACCCGCGCGGCTGGACGCAGCAACGCGAGGCCGACACCAGCCCGTACGTCACAGGGATCTCACCGGCACTACGGTGGCGCATCGAGGTGGCCGGCTGGGATGTGCTGGTCTTCGACCACGTCACCGGCCTGCACGCCGATTACCGGGACTCCACCGACCTCGCCCACGTGACCGACATGCTGACCCGCCTGTCCGAGGTCCACGCCCCGCACGGGATCGAACTGAAAGAGGCCGGGCACCGGCTGCGCGACTACCTACCCGCCGACACGAAGTCTCTGTTTGCCGGCAACCAGCTGGTCCACACCGACCTGAACCACACCAACGTACTCATCACGGGTGACCGGGCGCTGTTGGTGGATTGGGCCTGGGGAACCCGTGGTCCGGCGTGGCTCGACGCGGCGTGGTGGGCGCTCTGGCTGATCGCCGACGGCGAGCACACGCCGCACAGTGCAGAGCAATGGGCCGCCCGCGTCCCTGCCTACCGGCAAGCACCAGAGGATGCGCTCGATGTGTTCTCCGACGCCATGCGCCACTTGTGGGGCGAGATCGCCGAGAACGGCGCTGAATGGGCCGCAGGCGTCCACCGGGCGGCCCAGGCCTGGGCCACACACCGACTGAACGATCCCTACGGGCGATCAAGAAGCAGATGACCTACCGCAGTTTTCCTCGCCGAGCTGCTGATGACCGAGTGCGAAAACCGGGCCCTGTCCCCGCTCGGAGAGGTGACCGCGACCAGAACAGCCTCGCCGGCATCAAACTTCCGATCCGCTCCGGCGCCTCCGTGAGTGCGTGTAGCGCCGCCGTCGCCTTCTCCAGTATCAGCAGTCCCTGGCAGGGAAGCGCGGACTACGGCTAGTTGTCCGCGCAGAGCGGTGTTCTCGGCTTCGAACTCGGTAATTCTCAAGGCGAGCACCCGGATTCGGTTCACATAGGCGGCGCCGGTGGACCGAACATCACGGACGTCGGCCGAGCGGCCCTCACGTGTGCGCACTACCTTTCTGAGCCGGGTGATCTCGGACCGGGAGCTCTTCGATCTTGGGTCGGCTTCTTCTCAGAGCAGTGCTCACGTAAGAAGGAACCCTCACCGACTGGCGGGGCTTTCTTGCAGTGCGGCGACACTGAACTCCGGCGCTGGACGATGAAATTCCGACCGCTGCTGCTGGGGGATCGGCTTCTGGTCCGGTCACCCTGTCAGCGGTGGCGGGTCAGCTCCGTGACGGGGGTGATGGATGTCGGCAGCTACTGAACTCACGCGGCCCAGCGCCTCTCCTCCGGTTCGCGTAGGTCGGTGCCGCGCAGCGGAGACAGCCACGCGACGACCGGCGTGATCACCATACTGACGCAGCCGATCGCGATGCCGGTCCGCACGTCAAACACGGTGGTGGACAGGCCGCCGCAAATAGCGCCGACAGGGCGTAGCCCGCCGCCGACCCAGCGGTGTGCTGCCGTGATCCGGGATCGCATGCCTTCCGGGGATTCCCGCTGCCGTAGCGTTCTGGACGTCACGTTGTAGCAAACGGTCGCGAAGATGGCTGCCATCTGGGCGAGACAGGTGAGTACCTGACCGACGTGGCCTGGCGACAGAAAGAGGACCATGGACTCCGCCGGCGCGCCGACCGCCACCGCGGCGAACAGGAGCCTTCCGGTGCCCAGGCTCTTGTGCAGCCTACGCACCAGCAACGAGCCGAGGATGCCACCAACCGCGGCAATGCCCATCACGACGCCGTACGACTCCGGGGACCACAGCAGCACACGCACCAGGTACACGACGAGCACTGCCTGCACCCACGACAGGAAGAAGTTGTCGATCGCGTTGATCACCATCAGGCTACGCAAGATCACGTTGCGGCGGACGAAATGCAGCCCCTCCACAATGTCCCGCCGCAGCGTCGTCGGTTCGCCGGTCCGGCTCGGCGGCGGCTCGCTCGACCGAACCCGCAGCAGCGTGGCGGCGCTGAACAGGCTGCCCAGCGCGGCCAGCCCGACCGTGAACGGGGCTCCGAGCCTGCCGACCAGGAATCCGGCGAAAATCGGACCACTGGTAGTAGCGACGGAGTCCGCCAGTGACAGCTTGGAGTTCGCGTCGATAAGCTGCCGGTCCGCTATGAGGTACGGCGTCAGCGACAGGTGCGCGACCTGCGACACGATCCCGCAACTCGTCGCCACGAACCCGATTACACACAACGCCGCGATCGACAACAGGTCCGTCCACCACAGCACCGGCACGGCCCACAACGACATCGACTGCCCGAGATCCGCCCACATCATCGCGGCCCGCTTCGGCAACCGGTCCACCACCGCACCGACCGGCAGCGTCAACAGCATCCCGGGCAGCATCGACGCCGCGGACACTATCGATGCCGCCATGGCCGAAGCGTGCAACGAAACGACCGCAACCAGGCTCAGTGCGACCGGCAGCACAGCGGACCCGGCCATGGCGACCGCCTGCCCCGACCAGTAGGTCACGAAGTTCCGGTTCGTTAGCAGCGACGTATCACGCACCGCCATCACACCGCTTCTCAATCCAACTCGTGCAACTCAGGGTATACGGCCTATTGCAAAGAGTGCTCAGAGTGGGGCCTCCGGCAGCCCGAACCGCACACCGTTGGTCCGCGCGCGCACGGCGATGTCGCCACCCTCGTTGGACTCGTTCTCCACCAGTGGCGTCAACTCCTGGTCCATGTCGGGGTTCACGATGAACAGGAGCGACCCCCATTACCGTTTCCGCAATCCGGCAACAGGGCTGCCGGTCTTCGGAGTTGGCATGACTGCCTCCCCTTGTCGCGTGCATGGCCCGGGGGGTGGTGTCACCAGCTCCGGAGGCACTGACATTGTCGTCGACGGCACGCTGGGCCCCTGCACCCTGGCTCGCAAGGTCTGGTCGGCAATTACCGACAAGAAGCTCATCCACAACTCTTAACTGCCATGCACCTTGGCAGCCGGGAAGCAGTAACGCGTACCGCTGCCACGCCGCGTGGCACCGTCACCCCGACGACGGGCGGTGACCAGAACGAGGCGTGACGGCACAGCCGACACTCAACTCCCAGCGCTGTCACGGGCCGTGTCTGTATTACGCCTGTCACCGGCAACAGGATTGGGACATGCCGAACATCCAGTCCGGCGGCCACGGGCACGTCTCCGTCGCCGTCTACACCTGCGCCTCTGACACGGTCCTCGTACGTGAGGCGGAACAGCGCGCGCGTCAATACGCTGATGCCCGCGGGGGCGTGGTTCGATGACGACCCCGCTGTGGGCCTCGACAACCGCCCGGGCTGGTCAGGCATAACGGGAGTACTGTCCGCAGGCATCATCCGGGGTGTCGTCGTCGGAGCACGCTCCCACGTCGCCACGGACACAGCGCAGTTCACGGCCCTCAAGGTCCTGATCCGTGATCGGGGCGGCTTCCTGGCCACCATCGACACGGTCGCCGTCCACCCCGACCATCAGCACCAAGGACATGGCTTCGCGACCCGGCCTTTGCCTGTGCGGTGACGGAGCCTTTACGGCTTCGGCCACTCTCGGTCGAGCATCGCGTGGACCACGGAGTCACGCCACGCGCCAGCCTTGTAGACGTGCTCACGGATCGTGCCCTCCTCAACCATTCCCGCGGAGGCCATAGTTCGTGCCGATGCTTCGTTGTGGGGGGAGCGTGCGCCCCAGATGCGATGAAGTTCGAGATCCTCGAATCCGAGGCCGAGGAGGAGACGTACGGTCTCGAGGCCGTAGCCCGCCCCCAGATGTCGGGGCGCAGCGCGAAACCGAGGGTGGCTCCACGCTGCTGGTGCGGGTCGGTGGCGATTCGTCCGAAGCCGATCAACGTGTCCGTGACTCGTTCGACGACGGCGAGTGCGTAATCGGTGCGTGTGGTCTCGGTGGCGGAACCGATGGACCGGGCCACGATCTGTTCCACCTGGTCGCGGGTGCGCGGCTCGAACGACAGGTGCTCGGTAGCGGCAGCGTTGCCGTAGATGGCGAACACCGGTTCCGCGTCCTCGTGGGTGAGTTCGCGTAGTCCGAGACGTGAACTGGATCGGCTGACCGGGTACATGCGGCGGGCTCTACCCGCGGGGCAGAGCCCGCCTGTTGGCTGGGAATGCCTCGATCTCGGCACGCAGGTCCTGAGCCGCGATCGCAGTCCGTGCCGGGCTGCTCATCAAGGCCTGGCGGACGCGTAGGGCGGATACGACGATCCCGTTGTTGCGGTGGGACACCGGCAGGTCCAGGACACCCCACCCTGGCTCAGCCTCCACGGCAACACGTACCCGCTTTGACCCCGAGACCTATCGCGGGGGATTCGCGCCCACGGTCGTCGGAATGTTGCCGTCTCCCATTACGCGGAATCCGAGGCCGTTGTTGTCGAGCACCTCAACGCCGCTCTCACCACCCGCGATCCACATCACCTCGACTGCGAAGCGAATCTCACGATCTCCGGGTTCCAGCAAGAGGCTGACTTGTTCAGGGTCACTGTCTGAGACTTTGAGTGGAAAGTCGGCTGACTTCTTGCCGGGAGACTTCTCAGGGCGCGCCTGCGCTGGCGACTTGGTTAGGTCAACGGTGAACACACGGGGCGTCATCAATCCTCCGCAGCCTCCGGTGAGGATGAAGCCAGACTCAGGGAGGGGCTTGCTTGAAAGGGCCTTGACTCCTACGCCGGTAACGACGATGGCCTCAGAAGTTTCTGCCTGGAGTGTGAGAGTGAGTTCGGCTGGGTCACTTCCGTCCTCTGTGACGGCTACCCCGCCTTCACGCTGTTCGTTTACCGGCTCTTTCTTCACTTCCTCCCACGGCGATTCAAGGTACGCGGGGCATGAACCTACCTCCCCGCCGTGCACAGCGAGGGTGGGAGGACCCTCAAGCTTCTTAGCTATCCACCCCAGTCCGCCTTGGGCTAACCACAGAACGATCGGTATCACGAACAGGGAGACCCAGAGGATCCGGTCACGGATGGGCGACTGTCCTGGGCGAGCGCCGGAGGACTGGGGTGCGCCACCACCGAGCCCTTGGCGAGGGGGGTAAGTCGGCGGTGGGGGAACTGAGTTTGCTGGCACGCCCTGCCTCCTCGTGAGTGTCACGTCTACGTGATGGAGCTCTGAACGGGATCTAGGAGCGTACTGGCGATGACCCGCTGCCCAAGTGGAGGGGTGTAACTGCTGCATATCGAGCCTTGTTCTGCGACCTGCGCACCGACCAAGTACGCGACGCCTTCCCGATATCCGGCGCCACCATCGAGGACTACCTCGGCAAGTCCGGCACCTGCACCGGCACCCTGAACACCCCGGACACAGCCACCGCACAATGCATCACCGAAGCCGTGATCCCCGGCCGCACCGCAGTGTGGATCGAGCGGGACCGCCAGACCTGGTGGGGCGGCATCGTCTGGACCCTGACCGCTAACTCCACGAGCCGCGAAGGCGCCACGGCCGAACAGCAAGCAGCCACCTTCGACTCCTACTGCGAGCACCGACTCCTTACCGAGGACCTCCGCGCCACGGACGTGGACCAGTTCGAGGTCGCCCGCCGCCTGGTCACATTCGCGCAGTCCGCCGACGGCGCCGACATCGGCATCCGCCTCGATGAGGCGGCTCTCAAGGACCCTCGCGCACCGCGGGGCCACACCACGCACAAGGACGAGGTCCTCCGAGTCGAACACGCCCTCCTCGCCGAAGGCCTCCTCGCCGGCAAGTGGGCCGACGGGGCCTTCGGAACCAAGACCATCGCCGCCTATGCGAGATGGCAGCGCGACCTCGGGTTCAAGGGCAGCGCCGCGGATGGCATCCCGGGCTGCACATCCCTGCAAGTCCTCGGCGATCAGCACGACTTCTACGTCACAGACTGAACGGAGGCCCCATGGCCGCAGCGCACCTGACCACCACACGCTTCTGGATCGCCACAGCCGAACGAGCGGTCCGCACCTTCGCCCAGACCCTCATCGCCACACTCGGCCTGGACACGACCGACCTCGTCAACGTCCCCTGGGAACGCGGCCTCGCCCTCGCTGGCGCCGCAGCCCTGCTCTCCGCCCCGACTTCCATCGCCACCACGGGCACCGGCAGCGACGGACCGGGCCTCACCGAGACCGCGACCGCAGGCCGGAACCCGTGACGGACGAGGCCCCGCCGGTCGTCACCATCACCGTCGCCGAGATGTACGGCGAGCTCCGCGGTGTCCGCGAGAGCGTGACCCGCATCGAGGGCAAGCTCGACGGCCTCGCTGGCATCAACGAACAACTCGACGACCACGAAGAACGCCTCCGCCGCCTCGAATCGAACCGGTGGCCCTGGCCGACGATCGCGGCGCTGGCTGCTGTGGCCGCCGTCGTTGTAGCGCTTTGGCAGAACGCTGCCCCGTAAACGAACAGTGCCCCGCCCACGGCCTCGTGCCGTGGGCGGGGCACTCTTGTCGCTGCTCGCCCTTCAGCGTCCAGCCGAGGGCGCCCGTGCCGCGAGAACCGGAATGGACGCGATCTTCTCCGCGTCCAGGTGTTCCCACACGAGCCCCGCCGGCCGATGCGGCGAGCTGCAGGAGATAACCTCGTCCGGGGTGACGATCAGGTCCACGCCGAAGTCATGTTCGGTCGCGGGCAGTTCTTCGTCCACGACCTGGAGAGCATGGACCGTGGAGACCACGACCGTCTGTGGACTGATCAGTCCGGCCTCCATGAGGAAGGCGAACTCCAGGTCGGAGTACCCGGCGCCCTTCCCGATACGAACGCCGGCCCGGTTCACTGCAACGCTTCCGACCACCACCATGTCCACGGGCCGCAGGGCATCGACGTCCACCTTCGGGGCGACGATCGCCGCGATCTTGCTCGACGCGGCCTCCGTCGGCGGGACGGTGAGCGCCGCCGGGTCCAGCAGGTAGAACGGGCATGGGTCAGCGAGTTTGGGCACGGCCATGAACACCGTCTTCCCCCCGCTCAGAGCACGCGCGCGCACCGGAAGCTGTGCCTTGTCGGGCACTGCCTTGATGAACTGGGCGTCATGCCAGGCGGAAAGGTCGGCCAGCCGGGTAGCTGCCTCGTCCGAGCCCTTGAAGTTCGGGATGCGGCCGTGAACTGAGGCGTCGTGGACGGCGTCGGCGCTGTCGAGTAGGTCCCAGACCCGCTCGCGAACGCGCTGCTTCTCTTGATCAATCAGTGTGCGCACCTTGGTCCCCTTCACGCCGCTTCCATCAGGGCCATCAGTCGGTCCTGCGCCTCCTGCACCGCCGGCTCGTTGCGCCAGGTTCGAAGCTCGCGGGCGGCGCGGAAGACGATGTTCATCCCACCACCTCCGCGGGTTCCGTGCAGTTCGTTCACGGCGTCGTTGAACGCGGCGAGGGCTGCGTCGAGCTCTCCCTGGCGAATCCAGGCCAGAGCGAGGTTGCCGACGACGATCGCGCGGGACTTCCGGCGGTCCTGGAGCTCCGTAGCGGTCTCGTCGAGGAGCTGTTGCGCCCTGCCGTACTTGCCGAGCGTCAGGTAGCACGAGCCGGCGAGTCGTCCGAAGTGTGTGGGGGACAGCAGGTCATGAGCCGCGTCCGTACTGCTCGCCTGTTCCAGGTGCTTTTCGGCACCGGCGAGGGCCCGCTCGCACTCGCGGCCTTCACCGAGATAGGCGCGCGCCTCGGCCGCGTGCAGCATGGCAAGTCCGGTGACCACGTGGCTCGTGAGCCGTGTCGTGTGGGCGGCTTGCAGGGCGAGGTCGAGGCCCTCGCGGTAGTCGTTGGCGCCGTAGAGGGCGACGTAACAGGTGCGTAAGAGTGCGTGCCCTTCCGCAGTCCGGTCCCGCAGGTGTCGGGCCACGTCCACGCTCTGTGCGTAGTACGTCCGGGCTGTGCTGTGGTCCCGTCGTTGTGAGGCGTCCCAGACGAGTTGGCCCATGAACGTGGCGGCGTCGGCCTGGAGCACCCGCATCTCGCGCTGGACCCGGCCCGCCGGCGCTTCGCCCGCGAGGAACTCGACCTGATTCACGTGTCGGCCGGCGTGAGCGAGCAAGGTAGCGGAAGGCATGCGGTCGTAGCGATCGGCCAAGTCCTGCATCCTGCCCCGTAGTTCAGCGACGGTGACCAGATCCACGCGCGAAGGGTGCCGCATGGCGTACTGGGTCCGCTCGGAGGCTGGCTTTGCGTCTTCAGTCGACACGGCGAGCAGCTGGCTCAACTCCTCGGCGGAGACCTGAAGGATGGCGGCAAGGCGAGGTCGGACGTACGGCTGGGGGGCCACGCGGCCCGATTCCCAACGGGAGACGGTGGAGCGCTCCACGCTCAGCGTCTCGGCCAGGCCCTCCTGCGTGTATCCCACCGCACGGCGGCGGCGGGCGAAGGCGTGCCGCTTCAGTGCCATGGTTTCGGTCTCCCCGCGTGATCGACGCTGATTTCAGAGTGGAAGCACCCCAGGTCATGCCCGCGTGTGCGGCAGGGATGCCTCACCCATGCGGCAATTCTGCTCTGGTTCGCGCCTGCGAGGAGCGGTTCCGTGGACTTCCACAGCACCAAGTTGCTCCTCACCGAGACGGAGATCGTCATGGCTTCGGCTGCACACGCGCCACGGCAACCCCTGCCGCGGCAACAGGCGTTCGATGATGACCCCGTCGCGGTGCCAGCAGCACGGAAGTTCACCACGGACACGCTCTCCGAATGGAGCATCGCCGACCGAATCGACGACGTAGAACTCTGCGTATCGGAGTTGGCCACGAACGCCCTGGTGCATTCAGGGGCCGACGGATTCCTCGTAGGACTCGCGGTTGCCGACGATCGGCTGCGGCTTGAAGTGCGTGACGTCGGATCGGGTCTCCCCGAACAGCAGAGCCCCGGAGCGGACCGCGCCACCGGCCGAGGGCTCTTCCTCGTCGCCGAGTGCGCGGACGGCTGGGGCGTGGAGCGCGACGGCCAACGCAAGGTGGTCTGGGCGGAGTTCAAGCTCGGATCAGCCTGCCTGGCCGAGGTGAAGCCCTGGTGAACCGGATGCCGTGCGGTGCTGTGCCCCGAGTTCGGCCCAGTCGAGTGCAGGACAGCGGCCCGCAGATGACCGTCGCAGACCGCCCTCGCGGCGCGCCGGCGACGGCAGCCCATCACACCCACCAGAGAAGGGAACAGCAGATGACCGAGCAGCCCACGAACGAGACGGCCACCCAGCCGCAGGAGGACTACGCGGTGCCTCAACTCATCGAGCTGGACGCGGTGTCGAAGGTGACGCTCGGCAAGTACGCCGAGGACAGCTCCGATCAGGGCCGCTACTTCGAGTAGGCGGACCGATCACCGCGGGTGGGGCCGCTCCGGCGCCCCACCCGTCTGGTCGGACCAGGAGAAGGGGATGGCATGTATCACCTGAGCAGTCCGGAACCGCCCAGCCGCTGGCCCGAAGCCGCGGGTTCACTCGTAGATGGCCGGCGCCGAGTCGTCTTCGACGGCGCGACCCGCCTGTTCGTGCTTGGCAACTGCTACGCCGACGACCGGCAGTTGCGGGACGGCCTGGAACACGTACGGTCCGGCAGCTGGGCCAGGCTGACTGAATGGCCCGGCAGCTACTGGGTGGTGGCAGACACCGGCGACACCATGGCAGTGATCACGGACGTGGCCGGCACCCGCCCGGTGTACTTCGCCGAAACACCGGCTGGAACCCAGTGGTCGACCTCGGCCCGCGCCCTCGCTTCACGTCTCGACGCCGCACTGGACTACGAGGCCCTCACGGCACGACTCGTGTGCCCCACCGTTCCCGAAGTCGCCGGTGACAGTACGGCCTTCGAAGGCGTTCGGCGCCTGCCGGGTAGCCATGTACTGCTCGTGCAGCGCGACGGCCGGCACCGAATCCAGAAGTACGAGGAGCCGCGCACCGTCCCGTTCGAGACCGCGGCGGCCGAACTGCGCGAGGCGCTTCTCACGGCGGTCGCCAGCCGCACACAAGCGGCAGGGAAGATCACGGCCGATTTCTCCGGCGGGCTGGACTCCACCTCACTGGCGCTTCTGGCCACCGGCACCGCAGGCGCCGATGTGTTCGCCGTCACCCACGCCGATACGACGAGCCGCAACGAGGACGTCGAATACGCGCTGTGCGCAGCAGCAGACCAACCCGGCCTGCGCCACGAGTTGGTATCGGACGCCGACGGCCTGTTCTTCTCGGAGTTGCTGGGCGCCCCGGCCACCGACCAGCCGTTCCCGGACGCGGCCCGCTGGCGGATGAGGGCGGCCTACCAGCGCCCTTGCACTGATCGAGGCAGCGACCTGCACCTGACCGGCTCCGGCGCCGACACCCTGCTCAGCGCATCCCCCTTCTACCTCGCTGATCTCGCCCGAGAACGCAAGGTGTGGGACCTCATGCACCACTGCCTGGCCCGTGCCCGCCTCCGGCACCTGCCGACGTACGCCGTCGTCGCCGGCGCCGTCCAACTCTCGCGGACCACCCATGCAGATGCGCTGCAGCACCTCGCCGACGACCTCGCCGCCCGGCCCGGCCGCAGACGGCCAGAGTCACAGGCTCGCCTCCACTGGGTCCGCGCCTCGGGAGCCTCAGCCTGGCTCACCCTGGACGCGAGGCGGCGCCTGTCGCTCCGGGCGGCGTCGGCGGCCGAGGGGTGCAGCATCCCCAGCAGCGAGACGAGCCGTCACCGCGCCTGGGCCGAACTGCACGAGTTCGGCACATACGAAGCGGAGCTGCGCAACCAGTCCCACGGAGCCGGCCTGCCGCATCACGCCCCGTTCCTCGACAACGCCGTCGTACGCGCGGCCATGGCCATCCCCGTACGCGAGCGCGCTTCAACCACCGTCCAGAAACCGCTCCTTGGCGCCGCCCTCAAAGGCCTGGTCCCCGACTGGCTGCTCGCCCGCCGCACCAAAGGCGCGTACGACGGAAACGCCTACACCGGGCTGCGCAGGAACGTCGACCTCCTGCGCCACCTCCTCGCCGAGAGCCAACTCGCGGCGGAAGGATGGATCGACGGCGGCGCGGCCGGCGTCGAACTCGAACGCCTCGCGGCCGGCGTACCCGGCAACCTCGCAGCGCTGGAAGCCCTCATCACCACGGAGCTCTGGCTCCAGCGGGAGCGCACCTCGACGGTGGCGATGCAGGATGCCTGACTTCCGACCTGCTGCCACGGTACGCGCCACGATCACCGATCGCGCAGGCATGCTCCTCGACCTCCGAGGCAAGGGACGCTGGTACGCGCTCACGCTCTCCGGCGCGCTCTGGTGGCGCCACCTGGAGGAAGGCGCCACCGTCGACCAGGCCGCCGACCGCGTAGCCGAGAGCTTCGGCGCGGACCCGCAACAGGTGCGTGCCGACATGCATGCCCTCTCCCAACAGCTAGTCGACTGCCGCATGTTGTGCGCACCGACTCGAAGGCGGTGGCATCGTTGAGCATCCCCATGGCCGTACCCACACGCACCGAACGACCGCCCTTGCCGGACCGCATCGGCGCCATCGCTGCACTCGCCGTGGCCAGCGCGCTCGTCCAGGCGGCGCCGCTCCGGTGCACGCTCGCCGTCGCTCGCCTCGCGAAGCGATGCGCCCGCCGGCCCGCTACTGCGGCGGAGGGGGCGAGGGCGGTCGCCGCCCGCGACTGGGTCAGCCGGTTCTTCCCCGGTCGGGCCGCCTGTCTGGAGATCTCCCTGGCGGCGTTCCTCGCCCTGGCGCTGCGCGGCCGTTCCGTGGACTGGTGCATAGGCTGCCGCTTCGACCCCTGCGAGTCCCACGCCTGGATCGAAGCGGAAACCGGCCTCGTCGGAGAGCCCGAAACCCCCGACCGCCCCTTCCACGTCACCCTTCGCATCTGAAGACCGAGGACCGACCGATGACCGAAGCAACACCCCAGCAGGACGCTGTCACGAACGCGTACAGGGCTGTTCCTGCCGAGCCCTTCCACGGCGCCGACGGCCAGGCCGTACGCCCGTGCACCCCGGCAGCCGTCACGCACCGACACCTTCGCATGCTGGACCTCCGCCCTGGCGCGAACGTCTTGGAGATCGGCACCGGGTCCGGCTACTCGGCCGCCCTCATCGACCACATCGTCGGACCACAGGGGCAGGTCACGACCGTGGACATCGACCCCAAGCTCACCGAGCGGGCCGAGGAGCTATACGCCGAGCACGGTTACCGGGTCAGGGCAGTCACTGCGGACGGCCTCCGCGGCTACCCGTCTCAGGCCCCGTACGACCGCATCCTCGTCGGGACCACCCCGCCGGCCATCCCGGATGCGTGGCTCCAACAACTCAAGTCCGGCGGGTCGTTGATCAGCGGAGCACGCATCGCCGACCTGCCCGGCGCCTACGCCATCGCGCATGTCACGGTGGACGAACACCACCTGCCGCAGCAGGTCGTTGTCCACCACGGCGGATACACGCCGATGGTCGCCCCGCGGCCCACCACGTCGGTCTCCCGAGCAGTCGACCCGGGACGGCACGAGTTCGAGCTCACCCTCCTCGGAGCAGACCAGACGCGCACCGCGGCCGCGCTCCTTACCTCACTCCGAGACCGACCGCACACCATCCAGGGGCTCGTGTCCAGCGACGACTACTTCCACTTCAAGAACTGGCTCATCGCGGCCGGCCCGCGGGGCCTCCTCGAAGCGGTCCACGACGAGGGCGTCGGCATCGGAGTCGGTATGCGGACCGCGGACGGCTCGGCTCACGCAGCCATCGCCACCGACGAACTCGTCATCGCGGACGCCCCCGACTCACCTGCCCTCGAACGCCTCCGCTCCCTCACCGGCCAGTGGCTGGACGAGGGAGCCCTCCGCACACACGAACTCGGAGCCAAGCTCAGCTGCGATGAAGCCACTTGGCACGCCAGCGTGACCCGTCGCTGACGGAGCTCCAGGGCTGGGCTGTTGTGAACGGGCCTCAGTCGCCGTTGAAGACGAGGTAGCGGTGTGGCTGCCGCTCGACCTGTGCGGTCAGAGCAAGGATTCCGCGCACTGCCTCGGCTTCGTCGGCGGCTGAGTCGTTCGCCAAGGCGCGGAGTTCCGGGATGAGTGCCCTGAGCTGCGAGCAGTTGAACACGGTGTCGTCATAGGGATCGATGAGCCCGAGGAGCGGCAGCTTCTCGTTCGCTGCCCGGCTGCACACAGCAGCGACGGCAGGGTGCGTGCAGGTGGTTTCAGTGGTGCCAGTGAATGTCCGGACCTGGACGCTGATTGCCATACGGGCCCGCTAGCGGTTGGCGCCGGCGCTTGGGACGCCCGGTCGGGCGCCCCGCACGAGCACCGTTTCACCGCGTTTCCCGGGGAGGTTCGGGGGAGTCCGGGGAGCGCTGGGGGAGTGCGAGCCGGGAAAACGCCGCCACACGTGCAACGCCCTGAAACGGCGTTTCCCCAGCTCGGAACGGCCTGCCCGGCATCACCCCAGCTAGCCGCTCCCCAGCTGACTAAACCCGGGCGATTGGCCTTCGCTTGTGGCGTTCTGATGGTGCGTCGTACGGTCGCCTCCGGCTGAGTGGTAAAGCCGTCGCCCCATACGGTGTGGGAGGAGAGTGAAGAGGAGAACTCGCCTTGGCCGTTGAGGTACCCGCGGAGATAGAGCAACGTTGCATAGAACTGGGCGACGGAGTCAGGTATGCCCTGAGGGTTTTGTGTCGGCAACTCGACGACGATCCGTTGATGGGCAGCCCGGCGGGAGATCCTTCGCTGTACGTGACGGAGATCGACGGCGAAGTGTTCGAGGACTGCCCGGCACTGATCGTCACCTACGCATACGGGCCACCTGCACTGAGCGAGGGACAGCTTCGGATCACGGCAGTACAGACCTCGCAGACGCCAATTGAGCACACCCTACAGCTGCCCGACCCCGGACCTGATCCCCGTGCGCAAGCGCTCCAGGCGGGCCGAGTGGTCGAGGCATGGCAGCGGTTCACGTCCGCCTTGCGTGAGAGGGCGCCCGCGTCCTACGCGCTCCTGAGATCCGGCACATCGGAATCTGTGATCCAGTCCCTGGAAGCCACCCTCGGCGTCCGGATTCCTGCAGATCTGAAGGCGTTGTGGCGACTGAACGCGGGCGTGCAGGAGCACCCGATGGCGTCGTTCCTCCCGGAGCGATGGGCCTTGATGGAACTCGACACCGTGATCAAAGCTCATCAGGTGCACATGGGCTTCCAGCGGGAGTGGAGCGACGACTTGCCACCCCAGTGG
This sequence comes from Streptomyces sp. YIM 130001, assembly GCF_003574445.1. GTDB lineage: Bacteria > Actinomycetota > Actinomycetes > Streptomycetales > Streptomycetaceae > Streptomyces. The sequence continues at coordinate 13,139 of NZ_KZ984581.1, read as the reverse complement.
CGCCCCTCCTGGATCCCTTTCGCCTCGTGGTCAGTTACGGACACCAGCCACGGACTCTACCTGGACGGCGACAGTGGGGAGGTGTGCAGGTGGACCCGGTTCGGTGACCGCGACCCCGAGCAGCCTTCCCTGACCGTCTATCTGGAGGACACGGCCGACGCGCTCGACACACCAGCACTCGCCACCCATCCCAAGCCCGGCCTGATCAACGGATTCCTGCAGTGGGGCCCTAGGGACGACCCTGAAGAACGGGCGTTGTGGGCGCCGTTGACCTGACTGCGAGGACCGGCCACGAGTGATGCGCGAGGCCGGCCCTCGTGTGACATTCAGTAATTACCCGATCTTGCGCTACTCGCAGGTGGCTGCGGTTGCCGCATCACAGTGCTCGAATCCAGGGTTGCTGACGTAGAAGGCGTCGTTGTCCACCAGCCGCCATACGGCGGGCTGGAACTTGTGGAAGGCCCCCTGATTCTGTGTTGCCGGGATCGAGGCCCTTCCGCCCTTCTCCGTCCAGCGGGGGCCATTCGTCGCTACACGTGTATCAGCGAAGATTCCGAAGGCGCCGCCGCTGCTCAACTTGTCCGCGTGTATTCCGTACGCGGACGGCCCTTGCTGCTGCGCCTGCCGCATCAACCGCGCTGCCACCGCGCCGTCCTGGCACCGACACCAGAGGATCCACGATCGACTCAGCCCGCTCTCCCCGGTCGCCGTCTCGAGTGAAGCGTGACAGCAAGCGGAAGGGATCTTGATGCGTTCTGTCGACGGTCCAGGAATCCTGCGCCGGCGACCCAGCGTCGCCGGCGCAGGATAGCCAGAGCCTGTCGTGCCAGCGAGGATGGCGAGGGCGAAGGCTGCGAGCATGGGACTGCCAGGCGAACCGACATCCCAAGCGGGCTGGAATCTGGACAACAGGGCCAGCCCAGCGCGCCGACGAAGGCAAACAGAGCACCAAACGCCAGCCCCTTTGCAATATTGGCAACTTTTGACTGTCACTCCGGCAGCTGAACTCCCGTGGGCGCCAACGGACTTCGGAGCAGGAGCGGAGGGATGGGCGCTCGCGCTGGGCTTTGCGGTGTATCTCAACATGAGTGTGCAGGTCGATCACACCAACGACGCTCCCCGTCGCCAACGTGATCACCCCATCGATCCTTCAGGCCGTTGATTGAAGGAGTGGCGGCATAAGCGGACTGCGTTGCCGGGAGTGGGAGACCGTCGCCACAAGCATGCTCAGATTTTCAGTCCGTGGGTGCGGAGGTAGGGCAGGGGGCTGATGTCGGATCCGTATCCGGGTTTGCTGCGGATCTCGAAGTGCAGGTGCGGGCCGGATACGTTGCCGGTTGCGCCGGACCGTCCGATGCGCGTGCCGCCCTTCACGGTGTCGCCGCGGGTGACGTGGAGGTCGGACAGGTGGGCGTACTGGCTGTACATCCCGTCGGGGTGGCGGATGACGATCTGTGTGCCGTACGAGCCGCCTCGGCCGGCGGTGACGACGGTGCCGGGGCCGACGGCCTTGACGGGGGTGCCGACGGCGGCGGTGAAGTCGACGCCGGTGTGGTAGCCGCTGGACCACATGGCGCCGCTTTGGTGGTAGGGCGTCCCGGTCCGGGCGTTGACCGGCAGCGTCCACCGGCCCGCCCCTGATCCGGGTCCTGAGCCGGTGCCCTTTCCGGCCTGCTTGGGGGTCATCTTGTCGTAGGCGCGGATGAGGGTGAGGACCTTGTCGGCGTACCAGCCGGCGTTGTTGTAGCGGAGGATCGCTTTGCGTAGCTGGCCGGTGTCCGTGAGGTTTGTCTTGCCGGTTCCGCACAGGTAGGAGGCGGTGGCGAGGGTGGCGTCGAAGACGTTGTGCGGGTCCTTGGTGGCGTCGTTGTTGCCGTCCTGTCCGCTGGGTCCGTTCCAGGTGGAGGGCAGGAACTGCATCGGGCCGACGGCCCGGTCGTACTCGGTGTCGCCGTCGAGGGCGCCGTTGTCGGTGTCGTGGAAGGGTTCGGTGTTGCCGCCGACGCCGGATCCGTCGAGGCGGGGTCCGATGATGCGGGGTGTGATGTCGCCTTCACGGTTCACGCGTCGGCCGCCGATGTGGTTCGACTCCACGGCGCCGATGCCGGCCAGGACGGACCAGCGCATCCCGCGGCACTGGGGGCGGATCGTGCCGATGCCGGCGGCGCCTTTGCTGTAGGCGGAGAGCACCACTTTCCGGATCCCTGAGACCTTGCCGGGGGCGTTGTCGGAGACACCGCTGCCGGCGGCGGCGTTGAGGGCTTCGCTCATCTGGTAGTTCCGGCGGCGTTGTTCCTCCTCGTCGGAGCTGGCCATGGCGCACAGCGACACGATCAGCAGCCCCACAGTGGCGAGGCCGGCGATGGCGGCCGCACCGAGGCCTCCTGCTATCCACTTCATGCTCATCGCCGGCCTCTTCCTCCGCTGCGCCGGCGCCGCGCGGCCGGGGGAGTGGGCGTGCGGGGCAGCGGGCGCGCGGCGGGTGTACTCGGGGCGGGGGCAGGGGTGTTGCGCATGCGGGCGCGGTGCGCGCGCAGTTGCAGCCGTGCTTGGCCGGCGGAGGCGGGTGCCTGCGGTACGGGTGCGGGCACCGGACGTGCGGGACGGCGGGCGGGCGATACGGGTGCCGGGCCGGTGGTGGCCGGCGGGCGCACGGTGCGCGGCGTGGCTGGCGTGCGCGGGCTGGCCGGCGGCCGCGGGCGCGGCCGGTGGAGGGTGACGGGTGCCTGACCGCGGCGCAGCCGGGCGCGGTTGACGGCCGGGAGGACTCCGGCGTTCGTGCCCCATTCCTGCGCGTAGGCGGCCACCCGCGAGTGCGGGAGATCGGAGATGCGCTCGCGGGCGGACGTGGCTGCCGCGTGTGTCCGCCCGGGAACCGCGCGGGTGGCGGTGGTCGCGCGGCGGGCTGCGCGCGGCCAGGACACCGGTGCGCCTGCGGTGTACTTGACGCCGAACTTGCCGACCTTCCCGACGGCTTTCGCCGTTGCGACGCTGGACTTCGCGGCGGCTTTGCCGCCGAGCCGGATGCCGCGGGCAGCGAGCCGGGCACCCGCCGTGCCGCGCAGGGAGGCGGACCCGCCCATCGCGAGGGCGGAGCCGCCTCCGGTGGCGGCCATCGCGCCCATCAGTAGACCGGTGCCGACGATCGCGCCGAGCTTGGAGCGGCGCGGGCCGGAGGAGTCGAGCTGGGCGGGAGCGCGGCCGCCGAAGCGGGAGCTGCCCATGCGGGTGCGGGCTTCGGCCGCCCAGGCCCGGCCCCGGGCGGCGAGCTTCTTGCGGAAGATGAACGCGGCGATGCACATCAGGTCGACGACGACGAACCGGATCGTCAGGCCGCCGGGGATGTCGCCTGGCTTCGCTCCGAGTACGGAGGTGACGACCATGATGAACACCGCCAGCCCTACCGCCACGGCGACCAGCGAGGCGAGGAGGCGCAGCACGTTCACGGCGCGTTCCCACAGCCAGGCCCGGCCCGGTCCGGGCATGATGCCGGCGGTGACGGCGACTCTGGCGAACATGGCATCGAGCGCGATGAGGGCCTGACTGATGAGGAACTTGGCGCTGAGGTAGACGATCAGGCACACCACGAGGAACGCGGCGAAGGTGACGAAGGCGGCGCCGCCGACCTTGTCCCAGCTGGTCTTCTTCGCGGTGCCGGCGTCGCCGTCGACGCAGTCCTTTTCGAACTGCTCGCTGGGGCTGACGTCATCGCCGAACTGGTCCTTGAACCAGTCGACGACCTTGCCGGTGATGAAGTTGTCGACGGTCTGGGCCCACTTGGGCTTCTCGGTGACGGTGCCCTGGTTGACGGCGTCCTGGATGCCCTTCTTCTTCTTGTCGAACTCCTCGTCGTAGAGGGCCTGCTCGACGCGGGACTGGCGGAACTGCTGGGCGCACCTGCCGTTGAACGCCTGGTCGTAGGAGAGCTGCATGGCCGGCTGCACGATGAACGCGTTGACCAGGGCGTCGGTCATCGGCCGGGTCAGCTGCTTCGCGGCGTCCTTCGTGAACTGGCCGTCGCCGGGCAGCTGTTCTTCACGGTCCAAGACGAGGGCGGCCACGGTCAGGCCCAGGGCCCGGACTTCGCCGACGGCGCCGTCGTCGTGGGCGAGGAGCATCTGCGGAGGGGCGGCGAACGTCGTCACGGCGAGCGCCGAGATCAGCGTGGAGGCGGCGATCTCGCCCCAGCCGCGGGCGCGGCTGCCGAAGAACAACTGGAAGCAGACGACGGTGCCGGAGACCGCGATCAGCAGGGCCGGGAGTCCGAGCTGCACCACCGCCTGGCTGTAGAGGGATTCGGACACCGTGAGGGCGGGTTTGAGGAGGATCGCGGCCAGCGACCACGACAGGGCCCAGGCGATCAGCCAGCAGGCGAACGCGATCATCCATTTCGTGAAGGCGAACATGCCCTCGATGAGGATCCCCTGGAACTTCATCTCGGGATCGGTGATGCCGCCCGAGTCGACCGTCACCTGGTAGGCGTCCGCGGGCACGTCGTCTTCGTCGGTGACCGTGAACGGCCCGAGGACGCCGCCGCCGTTGTGCCGCTCCTTGTACTCCTTGACCTTCTTGTCCCACGCGGCGCGCTTGTCGGCCTTCTCTTTGGCGGCTTTCTGCTTCTGCTCCTTCGCCACCTGCTTCGGCGGCTTGGTGGCGTCCTTCGGGTTCGGCGTGGCATCGGGCGTCGGCTCGTCATCCGCCTCTGCGTCCCCGCCACCCGCATCACCGTCGTCCCCGCTGCCGGCATCAGGCTTGGGGCCGGGGGTCTCTTCCGGGGCGGTGCCCGCGGTCGGGCTGGGGACCGGGTCCGGCGCGGCCTGCGCGGCCATCGGCACGACCATCACGCACACCGCGGCCAGTAGCGCGAGGAGGCCCAGGCGCAGCAGTCGTCCGGAGTTCTCGGCCCGGCCCAGGCCCCCCAGCCCCTTCATGCCGCCTCGTCCTGGACGCCGTCGTCGGGGTCGGAGTGGATGACCTTGGCGAGTTCGGGGTCCGGCGGCTGCACGATCTTGATCTGGGTGATGCGGCCGAACAGATCCCTTGCGAGGCATTCGCCGGCCCGTGCGGCCTGCTCGGCGTCGTCGGCGTGGACGGGGGACAGGCGCTTGGTGACCAAGTCGACCAGGTCGTCGTCGGCCGGATCGAGGCCGAGGAAGGACAGGCCGCGGCGGGCGAGAATGCCGTTGGTCTGGCGGAACAGGTGCCGGCGGGGGATCAGTCCGCGCAGGATGCGTCCCTCTTCGGTGTCGTCGCCGATGTCGTCGGCGTCGTGGGAGCCGAGGAACAGTCCGGCGTTGTTCTTGCGGCCGTCGCGCAGCAATTCCAGGGTGAGGTCTTTGCCCTCCGGGCTGCGGGTGAGCCACCAGCATTCGTCCAGCACCACCAGGGAGAACTCGCTGGTGTCCTCGAACGCGACGTGCTGGCAGATCGCTGCGATCAGATACAGCGTCGCGCGACCGAACAGCTTCTCCGCGGACAGCTTGGTGAACAGCTCGCTGTTCTTCAGCTCCGACTCGGATGGAAGCTTCAGGTTCGCCACGGAGAACACCACTGCGTCCGCGTCGGTGTTCAGTGCCGGCAACGACGGCTCGAAGATCATCCGGCCCAGGTCGCTGCGCGCGTACTTGCGGAGCTTGCGGGCCAGCACGCGAGCGTCGTCGTCGCACTCGGCGTTGCCGTCCAGCACCGCGATCAAACGGGCCATGGACGGATCCGGTGCGGCCAACACGTGCTCGACGGCTTCCGACAGCGCATCGGCGATGTCGTCGGCAGGCCGGATACCCAGCAACAACGTCAAAAACGATTCGGTGCGCCGCTGCACCGCGCCCCAGTCCAGGCCCAGGCCATCGCGCCGCGGGCGAGTCAGGATCCGCAGCGGGTCCAAGGACACCTGCGCGTCGGTGTCGACCGTGACGGTCTGCACGGTGCCGGGGCACGCTTTCGCGAACTCGACCCACTCGCCGTGCCGGGTCCGGTCCACGGCCACCAGGCGGGCGCGCGAGCGCGGCCGCCGCCGTCGATGCCCGGTCAGGAGGGTCTGGAACCCGGCCGTCTTCATCGCGAACGACTTGCCGCCGCCCTTCTCGCCGATGAACGCCGCCGACGCCGACGTCTTCTTCCGCGGCCCCCGGGCGAAATCGACCAGGGCCGGCCGTACCCCGCCGCCCGTCATCTGCAGCGCGTACAGCGGACCGCGCTCGTCACCCCACGCCGATCCGGTGAACGGGCCGGCCATTGCGAAGTCCTGGGCGAGAAAGAATTGCCTGTAGGCGAGCATCGCCGGCGGGATCCGCGCACCGGGCAGCATCCCGTGCCACAGCCGCTCCTGCTCACCGACGGGACGGGCGAGCGCGTACTCGTTGTCGTCGAACCAGCCCTCGACCTCACCGGCGCGGGACTCCACCTCGCCCGGGGTCGCACCCCACACGCACAACGCGACCATGGCCCGCACCTCGACCTCGCTGGATCCGGCGGTCAGCCGGTCGCGGTACTCCGCCAGATCACTGGGTGCCTTCTCGACTTGGGCCGGGGCCCCGGCCGCGTCCTGCCCGTACTCCTCGGCCTGCCCGGCCACATCCCGCGACTTGCGGCGCGCCTTGCGTTCGGCCTGCTTGCCCGGGGTCACCTGCAGCCGCATCACCCAGTCGACGGGGAACGCGAAATCGTCGAGACGCTCCAGATACTCACTGCCCGGGAACACGAACCGCTCCGGCATCTCGGAGAGCATCAACGTCGACTGGTAGGACGTGCCCCACGGTGTGGACACCTGCAGCCACCGGCGCCGAAACGATGCCGGTACATCCGCCTCCTCGGCCTCCGCTCCGTCCTGTGCCTGGTTGGTCTCCACACCGCCCTGGACCAGGACCGCTTGCTCGAGTGCGGCCACCCCGCGGCCGCGGCCACGGACCGCGCGGGGACCGTCCGCCTGCGGCAGCAGCGGCTCGAGGACTCCGCGCCGCGCCGCGTGCCCGTAGATCCACAGGATCTCGGCCTCGCTCGCCGCCCTCACCCGCACCGACGCCGGCCACCCGGCGCTGAGCTCCTCGGCCTGCTTGAGGCGACGTTCCTCCTCGCGGACACGGACCGGTGCCGGCATCAGCCCCAGTTGCAGCGCCATCTCCGAGCGGGCCGCCGCCGTCATCTCCTTCGCCGCGCGGCGCCAGTTCGTCGTAGGCAGCGGCACCGCAAGCCAGTCGGTGCGGGCCGTCAGCTCCAGCAACTCCAGCTCTTCCAGCACCCGGTGAGCCAGCGCCTCGTAGCGCGGGGAAGCGTCCAGGTCAACGTCCTCGGTCATCTGCCGCACCACCGCATAGGGGTCAACCTGCGGGCACAAGCTCAGCCACATCGACTCCCCGTGGAGGCGCTTGACCAGGCTCTCCATCGCCCGCATCCGGTCCAGACGCGCCTTCGCCGACGCATGGGCCTGCCCCTCGCTCTCCACTCGCCAGATCGCCCAGACCGTGCCCTGCCGCGTCCACACGACATTGCCCGCCAGATGGCGCACCGGAATCTGCATGCTCAACTCACCCCTGAAAACACGAAGATCAACTCTGGTTGTTGCGAGCCGAGCCCACATCGCGGGCGAGACTCGCCCACACCGGTGCCACAGCCCTGCGCCCGCTCGCAGCAGCTGCGGCAGGGACCGAGGCAGAGGCAGAGGCGGCCACACGCGCCGGCTCAGGCGGCCGGCCGGGCCGTGTGGCCGCGAGCTGACGTACAGCCGCCGGCCGCGCCCCGCCCACCGGGCGGGCAGGAGCCGGCTGCCACGTCAGAGTGCAGGCCCCGGTCAGCAACACCGGACGACGCCGATGGGTCAACTGCCGCCCCGCGACACGGCCCTGCGAGGGCGCGAACACCAGCGACACGACGCTGGCCACGACCGCCAGCGGATTGCGGCTCCCCGTCGGCAGGTACCGCACGAAGAACGACACCACATACGGCACCACCACCAGCGGCACCACGTTGAAGACGCCGTAGTGCGCCCACAGCGGATGCAGCAGCAGCATGACCGCCAGGACGACCACCATCGTGATCAGCTGCGGCACCGAGTACGGACCACCCCACAACGGGGTGCCGCCCCATTCCCCGATGACCACCGGCAAGCGCTTCGCCCGCGTGTAACAGCGGCCGACCAACGGCCCGGCACCAGGGGACTGTTCGCCCTCACTCATGCCGGACCCCCGCCGCTACGGGCGTCGGCCACGACAACGACGCGTACCGGCGCGGCATTGTTCTGATCGATCTGTTCCTCGGTCTGTTTCGACAGCAGCGTCTGGCTCGCGATGATGCCGAGCACGATCGCCCCGGCGACCGCCGCGACACCGGTCTTCAGCGGCGAACGAGTCGTGAAATACGTCGCCGCGACCGACGCCAGATACGCCACCACCATCACCACAGCCGTCAAGAAGGTGATGAGGTCCTTGCCCAGGGCGGTCCACTCGTCGAGGATCGGGGCCGCAAGCACCACGTCCATCACTTCACCCCTTCGTTTCCGCTTGTATTGAGCGACGGGGGAGCACCGAGGGCAGAGATCTCCCAGCGCCCGTCCCGGGCCCGCAGCTCCACCGCGTACGTCAGGGGCCGCTGCACACCGGCCCCGGCCGCCGCGTCCAGATGCACCAGCAACTGCCGGCGCTCACCGTCCGTAGGCGCGTCACGCTCGCCGAGCGGATCACTGCCGCCGACCTCCGCGACGCGCCGCACCTTCACCTCGGTGTACGGAGCGGGGGAGACCGGAGCGACCTTCACCCCGGGCGACAGATACGGCGCCACATCACCCCGTCCGGACAGATACGCCGCGAACACCGCCTGCAGCGTCTGCACCAACTCACTGGACCCCACGGCCTCGACCGCACCCCCGTAACCCAACTCCGCCTCCGCACCCGACGCCGGGGCGGCGACCTCAGCGGGCAGCGCTGCCGCCACCGGCGAACCATCCCGTGCCTCGCGCACAGGAACCTGGAAGTACCGCAGCCCCGGCTGGTCCTCACTCCCGGTTCCGGCGTCGGCCTTCGTCGTCTTCTCGGGCGCCGTGCGGATCGCGACGGTCACCGACCAGTACGCGTGCGAGATGTCTTTCACCCGCACTGCGGCAGCCTGTTCCAGCTGCAGATCCTCGGCGTCCGACGGGAAGGCGACATCTCGCACGGCAGGGAAGTACGCCGCGAGCGCCGCCTCCTGGCCCTGCCCGGTCTGCAGGAACGCCGTCACATACATCTCTGCGAATCCGGCCGGCCCCGCCGTCTGGAGTACCGCCGGCTTGTCCGCCGCCACCCGCGGTACAGCAGTCGAAGCAGCCGGGCGCAGCAGTGCGAGCACGCCGGCAACCGATCCGACGACCAGCATCGTCCAGGCGCCCCATCGCATCCCGGTCGTGACGAGCGCGGCAGCGCCGGTCGACGTCGTCACCCAGCCACCGGTCTCCCACCCATCCTCGAACCCCTGCTCCTCGAGCTCCGGATCGCTCTGCCGCGCGCGCCGGCGCCCACCGAGCCAGCCCTTCATGACAGGGCCTCCCGCAGCAGCCTGGCCCGCCGGTCACGCACACCACGAGGAAGGTCGCTCCACCGCACGAACGCTGCATGCGCCGCGGCCGCGTCCTCCTCGAGGTAGGTCTGCATCGCCTGCCGCGTCGTCTCGGCGAACGGCGCCATCTCCAACGCCACCACCAACGTGCGCAGCCGACGCCGCGCCCGCACCAACACCACCTCGTCGGCACCCAGTCCCACACTGGCCGGCGATCCTGCCGTATCCGTCATCGTGGCCGCTCCCTCCACGCCCGCGAGCGACGGACCGTCCGCCGCACACCCACCGCAAGGAGCGCCACAGCGGCAAACGTGACCGACGACTTCAAAAGAACTCCGGATGCTCATGCCGCAGCCGCCCACTGGTCGGCGACGACGCGCAGCTGCCGCACCGTCCGCGACCGCCGCTGCCGCCAGGCCACCGCCGACACTCCGCGCCGCTCGGCAGCCTCACGACCGCCGTCACGAATGTCCTGCGCGATCATCTGCGCCCGCGACGTCGCCACCGCCCCACTCGCGACGGCGACGACGAGCAACTCGATCAACTCGCCCCGCGCGCCCGCGAGCTCCTCCGCCTCCACCCCGGGCAGCCCGACCGCTGCGGCCCGCTGCGCGAGGACACTGCGCCATGCAGCCTCCTCCGGCCCATCGGCCGTCGGTGGCACCTCCACGCACCGAGCACGGCCCCTGTGGACCGGCTGCCCCAGCAGTGGATCCCAACCGAGCGGCTCCGGCTCGAAATCGGCGTTCAACTCCCGGCTCGCGTGATTCAACGTCTCCAACAGCAGATTCGCTGCGACCTTCCGCCGACGCCGCAGCGGGTACTGGCGCACCACCTGATACAGAGCCGACACCACCACCGACGCGACGTCGTCGAAGTCCCGCTCCGCACGCAGCAGCCGGCGCGTCATCCGCACCGCACCGTGCAGCATCGCCTGCACCACCACCCGCGCCGCCAACTGCGCCTCACGGCCCTCACCGACGGCCACGGCCAACAGCGCGCCCAACCATCGGTCACTGTGCTCCCGGCCGTCGCGGCTGGCCGCACGGTCGTGCTGCTCCAGGTGACCGAGCAGCACGTGCAGCGACTCCCGCGCGGCGGCCGGAACGGTCACGCCCGCTGCTTCGAGCCAACCGGCCACGAGCCGGGCATGATCCGGCTCGGCGCACACCAACGCCCACTCGGCATTCAGATTCACGAAGACGCGGTTGGTCTCGGTCACGACACGGTCCTTTCAAGCGGCGACGTGTCGTGACTCTCCTCAGCACCCCTGACCCAACAGCACACCCGAGCATCCGAATGAGCTGGTCAGAAGGTTGCCTAATTGCTGACCCAACCCTTCAGGCGCTGACCCTGACCAATGAGAGGACGGAAAGCGGCCGAGGTCGAGGGGCGTGCCCAACAACCAGCGGACAACGACCGACGCTGCAGCACCCATCGGTGGCCGATGTCCGACCGCGACCCATCGGCGATCGGCCATGACCGACCGCGAACCTACGTGCACTGACCCGCACGCTGGCCATCGCGAGAGCCCGCAAGCTGCCGCACAAACCCGAACCTCGCGGCCGCCGGCCGCAAAAGCAGGCAAGGCACTGGACGCCTCCACCTGACGCCCAGACCCGCGCACCCAGCCAGGCACACACCAGAAGGAACAGAAGGACGACCAGCACCCGCACCCACATCGGCTGACCGCGTCCTGCCCGTTGATGCATGGCGAGCGCAACCGGCACTCCACACTCAGTCGAGCCGACAGATGAAGGCGAGGCGCACGCAGGAACTGGCGTCTATCCGGCCGCACTGGACCCGGCGGTCCGGGACGCTCGGATGCCTGCTCTGCCCGACCTGCCCGCCTTGTGATGCGCGGTGGTCGTCCGGTGAGGGCCGTGGTGGTGCCCGCTGCGTTGTTCTGCCCGGCTGGCATACAGCGGAAGAGGAGACCGAGGGGGTTGCTTAATACGTTGTTGAGTAGATGGCTCAAAACGTTGCCCTACGGGGTGCGCCTTACGTTACCCAGCAGGTTGCCCAGCTCGATCGCGAGGACTGAAGAACGCCCTGGTCAGCAGGTGAAGGTCAGCGCTGCGCCGTGCCGACACCTCTCCTGTACAGCAGAAGAGAGCTTCTTCTCCTCCCTGTCGAGGGACGGTGAGTTGGCATCGTCGGCCTACCGCGCGGATCATCCAGACTCTGCGGCCCAACGGGAAGATGCCGAAAGCTGAAAATGGCTCTGCGGGCCCCGGGTCGTGCCCGGCAAGCCCGCAAGCCATAAACGTGATCGTTGCTGTCGCCGGTCGTCGCCCAGGATCGGATCCGCTCCATGCAGATGCTGCCACCGAGGAAACCCGCGCCCGTGCTGAGTCCTGACCAGGTCCTGTATATAGACCTCACGAGCCTGCGCATCGCGTGAGCTTCGCTCAGCGTACAGCCCGGGCACGTGGCCTCAGCTCTCCGGCCGTGCGCGAGTAGGTGTGACGGGCACGAGGCACAGCCGTTTCATGAGGATCTCCTCCGACCACCCGTGTCGGACGAGATGGGCCACCACGTGAACGAACCACCGTGCCTGCGGGTGATCGTCACGGAACCAGGTGGTCGTGTTGGTCAGCAGCGCGACCAGCCGCTCCAAGAGCTCGTCGTCGCTCGCGCGCGCCGGCCTGGACTCTTCGTCGTCCGTAGACCGTTCCCATTTGAACTCCTGGTCATCTGCGGGTTGTTCCTGCTCCGGTGTGCCCGCGATGGATGCCCGGTCGGCGGCTCCGGCCGTGTGGTCTCCGCCGGCTGCGAGGAAGTAGATGTCCGGTCCGCGTTGTCCCTTCTTTTGTTCCGCATGGATGACGGTGCGGCCGGCGGCCTTGAACCTGACGAACCCCTGTGCTCGGAGGCTGTGCTGGCTTCGGGTGGAGGGCCCGCCCCGGAGGTGATTCCGCACAGTCGACTCGTTCAGGTGGAGTCGGTCGGCCAGGTCGTGGATGCCGATCTGTACGTTCCAGCCTCCGTCGGCGAGCTCGACCAACTCCTGCAGGATGCGGTGGCATCTGCGGCAGGTGACCGGAAGGCTGGCCAGCCATGCGCGCGACGACGGGTGCGGTCCGGACGGGGCGGGTGGGGGCGCGAGCGGCACTCCTGTCAGTCCGGCGCCCGCGGCGAGGACGTCGGCGTGTACGAGGGACGGCCGGTGATTCTGCAGCGTGCGGCGGCTGAGCCCGGACTGCTCGACAAGCATCGCGTTCGTCGCGGCGATGCCGGGCAACCTGTCGGCCAGGCCCTCGTAGGCGGCGACCAGGGAGTGACAGATGGGGCAGCTCACCGGGTCGTGAAGGCCCGTCGCACCACTGGGCGAGGCGGGCCGTCTCATGACCGAACGCGCGGCCGGCGGCGCGCGCCATCCATCGGCGTCAGCGAGGCAGGGGCAATGCCGCTAGTTTCCAGCCGCGCGCGGTGCACGTCGTTGCAATTGCCGAAGCAGCGCTCTCCCCGCATCGCCTGACAGGTCCGGCAGTGTCCCTGGCGGCGCAGATCTGCTGACTTCCGCAGCACGCGGAAAACCGTCATCGAAGTGTCATACGTGCCACGCTGTTTCGTCACGCGATGCCCAACGAACTCGCCGAGTTCCGGAAACG
>NZ_KZ984580.1 GCF_003574445.1 Streptomyces sp. YIM 130001 | reverse complement strand
AAGCGCGTCATCCACCCCGGCGAGGAACTCGGCCGTGGGAAAGGCATTCATTATCTCGCCGATTGACGATGAGAGCGCGCCGGAGGCCGGCGCGGTGGATTTCGACTCGCTTGGCGAGTGCGCCGATAGGAAATCCGCAGCGGCTGCCGCATTCATCTACAGCACGGCCGGGGCGCGTGAATCCGCCGAAGCCCTGGTCCAAGTTCTGGTGTCCGTCATTTCTGTGGACACAGCGCCGTACCCCGAGGCCGGGTAGTCAGCGCAAGGTGCGCACGCTCGAAGATGGCCAGCCCGCTGCGCGCCGCCATGATGAGACGGTGAACCCGCAGGAAGGTAAAGCGCCGTTCGTGGACCTCCACGCGTCCTACGTGGAGCTGAAGGCCGAGATCGACGCGGCCTGGGAGCGGGTGATGCGCTCCGGGCGCTATCTGCTCGGTCCCGAAGTCGAGTCCTTTGAGGCGGAGTTCGCGGCGTACTGCGGCGGCGCCCACTGCGTGGCGGTCGGCAGCGGCTGCGATGCGCTGGAGCTCATCCTGCGCGCCCACGGAATCGGCCCCGGTGACGAGGTCATCGTGCCCGCGCACACCTTCATCGCGACCTGGCTGGCCGTCACCGCGGTGGGGGCCCGGCCGGTGCCGGTGGAGCCGGAGTCGGGCACGTACACCCTGGGCCCCGCGCCGATCGAAGCCGCCGTCACGTCCCGCACCAGGGCGGTCCTGCCGGTCCACCTCTACGGGCACCCGGCCGACCTGGCGGCCGTCACGGCCGTCGCGGTCCGGCACAACCTGCTGGTGGTGGAGGACGCCGCGCAGGCGACCGGCGCCCGGTGCCGCGGTCTGCGCGTAGGTGCCGGCAGCGCCCCCGTCGCCTTCAGCTTCCACCCGAGCAAGAACCTTGGGGCGATGGGCGACGGCGGCGCCGTGGTCACCTCGGACGCGGACCTCGCCCGGCGGATCCGGATGCTCCGGAACTACGGCTCGCGGACGCAGTACCACCACGAGGTCCAGGGCACGAACTCCCGCCTCGACGAGCTGCAGGCGGCAATTCTGCGGGTCAAGCTGACGCGACTGGACGAATGGAACGCCCGGCGGGCGGCCGTGGCCGCCCGCTACCACCGGGAGATGGCCCGCCCCGTCGGCCCGTGGGAGCTGGTGCTGCCGCAGACCGCACCCTGGGCGGAGCCCGTGTGGCATCAGTTCGTGATCCGCTCCGTGCACCGGGAGGAACTGCGGTGGCGGCTGGCGGAGAAGGGGATCGACACGATGATCCATTATCCGGTGCCCGTGCACCGCTCCCCGGCGTATTCGGGGACGGTGACCGGGCCGCTTCCCCTCACCGAGCGCCTCGCCGGGGAAGTGCTGAGCCTGCCCATCGGGCCGCACATGCCCGCCGATCAGATAGAAGCCGTTGTTTCGACACTTATTCGCATTCTCGAAGATGCTCCCGAGCCCGCGCATCGCCACCCTGAATGAGGGATTCATTTGCGCGGCACGCAATAAGAGGGAGTAGCAGCCGTGGGACATGATGAGAAGATCTCGGTCTATCTTGTGCAACAAGGCATTTGGGACATGCCCATGGAATCGATGCCGCTGGCGGCCGGCTATTTAAAGGCCACCGCGCTGGCGGACGACCGGCTCCGCGACGCATTCGACATCAAGATCATCAACTACCGCGGTGGCATCACCCTCACGAAGATGGCCAACGAAATATTCGCGGACGGCCCGCCCGACATCCTGGCCTGCTCGGTGACGGGCTGGAATTTCCGCACCTTCGGGTCGCTGGTCGAGACGTTCAAGCAGCTCAACCCGTACGGCTGGGCGGTCTTCGGCGGTACGCACGTCGCCGACCAGGCGACCAGAACGTTCGGGATGTATCCCGAGGTCGACGTGATCGTCAATGGCGAGGGCGAACTGGTCTTCCGTGACCTGCTCGTCCGGTACTTGGACGATTGCTCCCCCCGCGCTCTCGGCGGCGTCCAGGGCATCTCCTACCGCGAGGGCGGCGACACCATCGTCACCACCGATCCGCGCGACCGCATCCAAGACCTGGACATCATCCCCTCGCCGGCCCTGTCCGGCGCGCTGGAGCTGACCCATTCCGACGGCGGTTTCCGCTATGACGTGGCCCTGATGGAGACCAACCGGGGTTGCCCGTACAAGTGCGCCTTCTGCTACTGGGGCGGCGCGATAGGGCAGCGGGTCCGTGCCTTCTCCAGGGAGCGGCTCCGGGAAGAGCTGGAGCTTTACGCAAGCCTGAAGGTGCACACCATCTGTCTGTGCGACGCGAACTTCGGCCTGATGCCGATCGATGAGGAGTTCATCGACGACGTCATCGAGGTCCGCAAGCGCACAGGCTATCCGCGGGCGCTGGAAAGTTCCTGGGCAAAGAACAAGTCCAAGGTCTTCTACAACATCGTCCGGAAGATGAAGGACGCGGGGCTGCGCAGTTCCTTCACGCTGGCGCTCCAGACGCTCAACCCTGAGGCGCTGGCGCTCATGAACCGCAAGAATATGAAGGTCAACCAGTGGGAGGACCTCGTCAACTGGCTGAACGCCGAGGACCTGGAGTGCTACGCCGAACTCATCTGGGGTGCCCCCGGAGAGACCGTCGAATCGTTCCTCGAGGGATACGACCGGCTGGCGCACTACGTTTCCCGGATCGCGGTCTACCCGATCCTCCTGCTGCCCAACACGGACTACTCGGAGAAGAAGGACCAGTACGGGATCGTCTCGGTGCGCGGCGACCACGACGACTTCGAGTACGTACTCGCGCACAACACGATGACCATGGCCGACAACCAGCGCATGCAGCGCTTCCTCTTCTGGAGCCGGGTACTGGCCGACGCGGCCGTCTTCCGGCACACCTTCACGGGCCTGCGGACGCTTGGTGGGATACGGCAGTCCCAGGTGCTGCGGACGATGGACGAATGGATCCAGCGCACCGGCGACGAAGCCGCGATCCCGCTCCGCGAGGCCGTGACGATCGGAACCGAGGCGCCCGGCTCGGCGATCGACTACCTCTATCGTGAGCCGGAGGCGAAGCGGTTGCTGCGACGCTGGTGGAGCGAGGCAATCCGGCCGCAGCTGCCGGCAGAGCACGTGCACGTACTCGACGACATCTTCGAATACGACCTCCTCACCCAGCCGGTGTACCGCCAGGACGGCAGCGAACTGCCGGACGACTGCACCGTGTTCCGGATCGGTGAGGACGACCACGTCGTGCGGTCGGAAGTGACGTTCGCCCACGACGTGTTGAGCATCCTGTCCCGGCTACGGGCGGGGGAGGAGCCGGATCTGCGGCCGCTGGAAGTCAGCTTCGATCTGTACTACCGGCTCGGGGTCGAGCAGTTCACGACGACCACCAACAGCGAGGAGATCGTGCATTTCATGGGCTACACAAAGAGCGAGTTCTTCAGCGGCACCGAACTCGCCGGCGAGCCCACCGAAGATCCGTACGCGACGCTGAAGCGGGAAAGCAACTGCGGCTGAGCGCTGCACCGCATAGCGGATGACCGTCGGGCCGAACTCGATAAGGGGCTCGGCGGTCGTGCTGGTGTGTTTGCGTGCAATTTGAAGGCGAGTGATTCTTCAGGAGTGCATTGCCGATGAACGTCAATCCACCCCTTGTGGGCGGGCGTTCGGCTTGCTAGCCTTTTGGAATGGGCGTCAATTCTACTGGACATTGGAACCCGTTCGAGTCGATTACGGCCAATGAGCCGGAATCCGAGATCAAGGCGGGGCGCGTCGCCTTCATAGAGCAGCCGCGCAATGTCAATACCGAAGTACGCGAGTCGGTGAGCAGTGCCATTCAAAGGACCTTCCCGCGTCCAGCGGCGACGTTGCTCGAGGCCGTGGTCACCTGGATCAGCGGCTGCCCGCACCTCGGCCAGAAGCCGCTGGTGCACCGGAGTCGGCTCGGCTATACGGTCGAGGCGTTCGGCGGCTTCATACTCACCGTCGCAGCCGGCGTTCTGGCGGTCTCCGCGCACTTATGGTGGCTGCTGCCCTTCCAGTGGCTGATTCTGTCCGGGCGCGGCTGGGCACTGTTCAATATCTTCCACCACGCGACGCACGACACGCTGTTCAGATCGCGTCGGGTCAACGAGGTGCTGGCATTCAGCGTGTCGCTGATGTCCTTCTCGTCTTCGCTGGAGTCGTACCGCGAGCAGCACATCCGCAGCCATCACACGCGTGCGATGTGCACCTACCAGGACGTGGAAGCCCCTCTCCTCGACCTGGGGTTCCCGACCGGTATGCCGAAGTCCTTCTACTACCGGCGCCTGGCCTACCTCATCCTTTCGCCCTGGACCTACGTGCTCTATGTGCGTTATCGGCTGTTCGACTGGCAGCGCGGGGAGCCGTGGTACCGCAAGGCCGCGCTGTGGACGTTCGCGGCGTCCCTGGTCGCCGGCGCGTACTGGTTCGGCTTCGTCCCGGAGCTGCTGCTCGCGTATGTCGTGCCGATGTTCGTGGTGTTCAACGTGACCGGGCTGCTAGGGATGTTCAGCGAACACCACTGGGGCACGCTGCTCGACGCGCCGGCGCGGCTGCGCATGGTGCTGCTGGTGCACAGCCGTTTCCTGTTGGACGAGGCGCCTGCGCCGACGCTGCCGACTGGCCGGCGGATCGGGGCTTGGGGCCTGTGGTGGCTGCGGCTGGTGGGTTATCACCTGGTCGTGCGTGTCGCGGTGCTGCCCAGCGACTCGAGCCCGCACGACCATCATCACCGGCATCCGCGCACCGAGGACTGGACGAGGAGTACGTACGAGCGTTTCGAGCACGTCGTGGACGGATGCCCGGGCTTCGCGCAATACCCGCACACGCACGCCTGGTCCCTCGGCGAGGCCATGAACCGCGTCTTCACCAGGATGTCTGCGGCCCCGCTGCCGGATCCCGCGCTGGACGACCAGCAGACGCGGGCGGTGCGGCGCCTCCTCGCGCGGGTACGTTCCGTGCCGACCGGCCCGGATCGTAGCTCGCCCGCCGACCTGCTTTCAGAGTCGCCGCGGCTTGCCGAAGACCAGAAGGCGCCTCTGACCTGATCCCCGGTATCGGGGCGGGATTGGCAGACTGGTGGCACGACGAAGCTCCGTTGAGCGGGGTTGACTTGGGAAGGTCACCCGCCCAACGGAGCTTCGTTGCGTAACGGCTGCCCGCCGTCCGGCGCGCAGGCTGAGCTGCCTAGGCGTCGTCGGTCGTCTCGGCCGGCTGCTGCAGGCCCCGGATGAGATCGGCGCCCTTTTCGGCGATGGCGATGACGGGGGCGTTGGTGTTGCCGCGCACCACCGTCGGCATGACCGAGGCATCGACGACCCGCAGTCCGTCGACGCCCGTCACCCTAAGCTGCTCGTCCACCACGGATCCCATGGCGCAGGTGGACGTCGGGTGGAAGATGGAGTGAGCGTAGCGGAGGGTGTACGCGCGCAGGTCGGCGTCGGACGTGGAGGCCGGCGGGCGGAAGGGGTCGCTCGTGTACGGCTTCAGTGCCACCTGGTTGGCTATATCGAGGCCGATCCGCAGCGAGGTCACCGCCGTCCGCAGGTCGTCGTTCTCCGCGAAGTAGTTGTGGACGATCCTCGGCTTCGCGGTCGGGTCCTCGGAAGCGAGCGAGACGGAGCCGCGGCTGCGCGGGGTCAGCAGGGACGGGCCGAAGGTGAGCGCGTGCCGGTCGGGAACGCCCAGCCCGTTGTCGACGAACATGACCGGAGCGGCGAGGTACTCGAGATCGGGCGCGGGCAGGCCGGGGTCGCTGCGGACGAAGCCGCCGACCTCGGGCCCGTTGGAGGTCAGCGGGCCCCGTCCCTCCGTCTGGAACTGCTCAATGTGCTCGGGCTGTCCGGCAGCCAGCATGCTGATGGGGTGTTCATGCGGGTAGATCAGCGGGATCAGGACGTGGTCCTGGAGGTTCTGGCCCACCTGGGGCTGGTCGAGTACGACGGGCAGCCCGAGAGCCCTCAGCATGCCGGCCGGGCCGATGCCGGAGAGCATCAGCAGCTGCGGCGAGTTGTAGGTGCCGGCTGAGAGTACGACCTCGCGCTCGGCGCGGAAGGTGACCTCCTCGTCCAGCCGGTGACCGGTGATGCCGACGGCCCGGCTTCCTTCAAAGAGAACTCGGTGGACCTGCACGTTCGTTTCGACGGTAAGGTTCGGCCGGCTGAGCGCCGGGTGCAGGAAGGCGGTGGCCGTACTGACCCGCATTCCGTTCTGCTGGGTCAGCTGGAAGGCGCCGAAGCCGTCCTGCTCCGAGCCGTTGAAGTCGTCGTTGGCCGGGTAACCGGCCGCTGTGGCAGCCTCCAGAAACGCCGTCGACATCGGATTGCCGGCCCGTCCTTCGGAGACTGCCATCGGGCCGTCGGCGCCGTGGAAGCGGGACGGGCCGCGTTCGTTCCCTTCGGAGCGCTTGAAGTAGGGGAGCAGTTCGTCGAAACTCCAGCCCGGCTGCTGCCACGCGTCGTAGTCCGCCTGGTTGCCCCGGATGTAGATCTGGGTGTTGATCGAGCTCGTCCCGCCCACCACCTTGCCGCGCGGAAGGTAGACACGACGGCGGTTCATGTACGGCTCGTCGTGGGAGTCGTAGTCCCAGTCGAGCCGGGTGCGGAAGAGCTTGGCGAAGGCGGCCGGAATGTGTATCTGCTCGGCGCTGTCCATGGGACCGGCTTCCACCAGGCAGACCCTGATATCCGGGTCCTCGCTCAGCCGGGCCGCGAGTACACAGCCCGCAGAGCCGCCGCCAACGATGACGTAGTCGTACATGAACTCCTCCTTGGGTGATTACCCCAAGCGTGACGCGTGGCAAGGGAATGCCCTTCTCCTGGGATGCGCAATTCAGAAGACGTAAGCCGGCGCCGCACTTGTGACGATGGGGTACTCAATCAGCCGTACAGCAGACAGAAGGAGAACCAACATGCCCGCTACGGCGACGCGGTGGGGAAATGCGACACGGATACTGAAGGCTGCCGGGGTGGAGGAGGATACGTCGTACTACCGGACCTTCGACTCCGAGAACGAGAAGGCAGTGCTCTCTGTGGCGCTCCGGATACAGGCCGCCTGGGCCGGCAACGACGCCAACGCGTTCGCCGACTGTTTCGCCGCGAATGGCAGCCTGCTGATGAGAAATGACCAGCTGAAGAGCCGTGAAGAGATCCGCGCCTATATGGCCGAGGGGTTCCGGGGCATCTTTCAGGGGGCGCATGTACAGGGAGGGCCGCTGTCCCTCAGGTTCCTCAGCGACGACGTCGCGACCGTGGTCACCGAGGGCGGCATCGTCCTCGCCGGAGCGAGTGGCGTCGCCCCCGACCGGCGCATCCGCGCCACCTGGGTCATCGTCAGAGGAGAAGGAGGGGACGGCGGTGACGGGCCGCAGCTCCTCTCCCACCAGAGCAGTCCGATCAGTTGAGCGGCAGGCGGAGGGCCCGGAGACGCGCATCGCGTCTCCGGGCCCTCCGCCTGGTGTGCTCAGGTACGGGCGGCGCGGTGCCGGCGAGTCAGCTTCTCCAGCAGCGGGATGACCTCGTTGGGACCGGGGGTGCCCAGCCGTTCGTTGCGCACCCGGTCCGCGTTCTGGCTGAACGACGGGTCGTCCAGCACGCGGATGACTTCCTTGCGCAGGAGCTCGGCGGTCACCTGATCGGAGTCCGCCACATAGACGCCGGCGCCGCGGCTCTCCAGCCCGTTGGCGTGGGCGACCGGGCCCCACCACTTCTCGTGCCAGTAGGTGCCGGGCACGATGAGCTGCGGCACGCCGTGCTCGATGGCGGAGACGAAGGTGCCGGGCCCGCCGTGGTGCACGATGGCCGAGCAGTTCGGGAGCAGGGTGTTCAGCGGGACGAAGTCCACCACGCGGACGTTGTCGGGCACGGTGATGTCCGGGGATATCTGGTCCCGGCTGAAGGTCGCTATGACCTCGGCGTCGATATCCGCCACAGCTTCGAGCAGCTCTCCGGCCGGGGCCTCGATGCCGTGCGACTCCCGGTGGGAAAAGCCGAGGGTGAGGCAGACCCGCCGACGAGCCGGCAGCTCGTCCACCCAAGCCGGGGACGTGACCGGGCCGTTGAACGACACCGGGCGCACCGGGACGTAGGACACCTCCTGGGGGTGGTGGATCCATGACGGAGCAGGGTCGATGGTCCACTGGCCCACCACCATCTCCTCGTCAAAGGTGCAGTCGTACCGGCGGAGCACCGGCTCCAGCCAGTCGCGCATCGGGTCGCGCAGGCTCTGTCCGCTCGCCCGCTGCGCCGCGGCCACTCCGTTGCGGAGCTGCACCAGCGCGTCCACCCCGAACATCAGACGGGCATGGGCGGCGCCGCAGGCACGGGCGGCCACCGGCCCGGCGAAGCTGATCGAATTCCACACGACCAGGTCCGGTTGCCAGTGGCGCGCATACGTCACCAGCCCGTCGAAGGTGGCATCGGGGGTGAGCAGCGGAAAGAAGTCCTCTGCCATCGACACGAGTTCGGCGTGCGGGTCGTCCCAGCCGTAGTCGGACTGCACCGGTTTCGCGCCGAGCTGCCGCCGGCCCAGAGCCGTGCCGGCGGCCTCCTCCGGCTCCTTCTCGGGCTCGGCATCGGCCAGTTCCTCCTTCAGATGCGCCGACGACTTCCCGATCGGTACGGGAAGCAGTCCCAGCCCTGCGATGTCCTGCGCCAGCTCAGGATGGCTCGCCAGTCGCACCTGGTGTCCGGCGGTCTGCATCGCCCACGCCAACGGGGCCATGAGGTACAGCTGTGATCGGTTGAGAGAGGTGACGAACAGGACACGCATAGGGCTCCTCGCTATGACGCTTGGGACTCGGAGGCGTACTGCACCAGCCGCTCGGCCAGCTCCTTCGGACGGCTGAGGGCAACGCAGTGGCTGCCGTCGATCTCGTCGGGAGTGATACCGAGCCGCTCCTGGGCCACGCCGCGGCTGAACTCCGGGGGGAAGAAGCGGTCGTCGCGGCCGATCAGAAGCTTCGTGGGAACGGACGGCCACTTCTCCAGGGGCCACGGCACACCCATCGGGGTCTGGGACTGCGCCCGCTCCCGCTTCATCGCCTCGGCAGCCAGCTCCGGCGGAACATCGTGCAAGAACTGGGCCGTGCCGTCGTCGTCCGCGTACTGCGCCTGGTCGAGTGCGGTGAAGCCGCTGTTCTCCCACCAGTCCTGCGGAGCCTCGCCGGGCTTGGGGATCATGCCGGCCACCAGCACCAGCAGGTCGGCCGAGGTACGGTCGGCGACCAGCGGCGCGGTGAAGCCACCGAAGGAATGGCCCACGACCACCACGGAGTCGCGGTCGCCGATGGCCTCGACCACCGTGTCCGCGTACTGCGTGAGCCCGGCCGCGTCGTCGTCGCTGGGCAGGTCGACCGCTACCACTTCATGGCCGCGGTCTAGGAGTTCGGCCTCCACTAGGTGCCAGCTCCAGGCTCCGTCGCCGGCGCCGTGGATCAGGGCAAAGGTCGTCATAGTTGCTGTCCTTCCATGGAAGTGCGGTTCTTCCGTCGCAGCCAAAGGTAGGTAACGCCGAGGGTGAGTATCCAGTTCAACCAGAACCCGGCCAGTTGGGACACGAGCGGCAGCTGGCTCTCGCTGAATCCTGGCAGTTGCGGGGCGCCGTACCAGGCGACGTTGAACAGAACACGCCCGGTCATCACGCTCATGGTCAGCGCGAAGCTGTAGAGCATGTGACGCCGGTGGTCAGCGAATCGGCCCTGGCGCGCGGCGCGGAACCCGGCGATGGTCGTGGCGAGAGAGAGCCCCGCCCATAGGGTGGTGCCCACCGCACCGGCGCCCTGGAGCGTGCCGAACGGCATGATGACCAGCGACAGCAGTGCCGCGGGCAGGATCCCGGCGAAGACGTAGGCACGGCCGCTGACGCGGTGGACGGCCGGGTGCCTGCGCCGCAGCCACGGCCAGACCTGCAGCACCGCGGTGACGATTGCCACGGTCCCGAAGGCTACGTGCAGCCAAAGCACCGTGTAATGGGCGGCGAAGTCGGGGTTGATCGGGATCAGTGACTGTTCCGGAGCGATTCCCAGGTACCGCGGCCAGCTGATGAGGAGGAAGAAGGCGACGAGCAAGGCGAGTGGCAGCATCCACGGACGGGTCAGCCACGAACGCGCCGTCGTCGGCTCCTCGATCCACGGCTGAGGAGCCGCTTGCCGGGGAGGCGTGTCTGCACCGGTGAACTCGCCGATTTCAGCGTTCTGGGCCATAAGTGACTCTCCTGCTGGGGCAGGATCGCCGGGCTGCACGGGCAGCCCGACGACCGTAGCCAGGTGAAATTCCCTGTCTGTCAGCCACCAAGCCCTGCTAGGCGGCAATTTCGATGCGCGTGTGATCGCCGATCACCAGCCGATGGTGGGAGCTGGCCGGTCCGACCACCGCGGCCCGCCCGATGATCGAGTCCTGCAGCAGAGGAACCGAGGAGACCGTCGCATCGTCGAGCACGACCGACCCGCCTATGCGGGTGCCGTTCAGCAGACAGCCACGGCCGATCGAGGTGTACGCATCGATGACGCAGTTCTCGATGCAGGTGCCGGCACCGATGATCGCCGGCCCCGTGATCCGGGAGGCGACCACGTGGGCGCCCGGCTCCACCACCACCCGGCCGCTCAGGCGGCTGCGGACATCGACGTCACCTCGTACGGACCGGCTGAGGGAGCTGAGAAGGTGGCGGTTGCAGTCCAGGACCGCGACCGCGTCCCCGGTGTCCCGCCAGTACCCGTCGTATTCCTCAGCTGTCACGGCGGCGCCGTGGTCCACCAGCCACTGGATCGCGTCGGTGATCTCCAACTCACCGCGGGCGCTGGGCCCGATGGCGTCGACCGCGCGGTGGATGGCAGGGGTGAAGAAGTACACGCCGGTCAGCGCGAGGTCGCTTTGCGGCTGCTGCGGCTTCTCCACCAGCCGCCGCACCGCCCTGCCGGCCAGCTCCACCACGCCGAAGGCTCGCGGATCGGCCACCCGGCGGACGAGGAGATGGGCTTCGGGGCGGGTGGAACGGAACTCGTCGGCCGAGCCGGCAATTCCGCCGGGCATGACGATGTCCCCGAGGAACATCGCGAAATTGCTGTCACCGAGGAACGGCTTGGCCAACCGCACGCAGTGAGCCAGGCCGAGCGGCTGCTCCTGGCGGATATAGGTGATCCGGACACCGAGGCGGGAGCCGTCTCCCAGCGCCTCCTTGATGGCCGAGGCCCAGCCGCCGACGACGACACCGATGTCCCGGATGCCTGCGTTTCGCAGGCTCTCCAGGCCGTACTCCAGGACGGGCCGGCCGGCGACCGGCACGAGCTGTTTCGGCATGGAGTGACTGAGAGGGCGCAGCCGGGTGCCTGAGCCGCCGGCGAGGACCAGTGCTTTCATCGCCGTGGTCAGCCTGTGATGGGACTGCTCTGGTACGCAAGGAGCTGCCACTCGCCGTCCCGTTGCACAATCACCCAGGTGGTGCGGACCTCGCGCTCCGGTGCCGGGATCGTCTCGCCCGGCTGCGTGAAACCACCCCGGGTGATCGCCACGGCGACGCCCTCGGCGATGAAGCGGACACTCGCCGGTTCGTCGACGACGCTGGTCCCGCGGTACGGGCCGGCGAACTGGTCCGTCAGGTACGTGCGGATCTCTTCGCGGCCCTTGAGCTGCTCGTCCCCCAGCAGCAGGCTCCCGTTCTCGGTGAAAATCCCGGCCAGGTCGTCGGCGTCACCACGCTCCCAGCAGCCCCGGAAGCGCAGCGGAACACTGAGGACGGCACCCTCGGTGCCGTTGGCGAACGAGCCGTAGTGGCCTGCCCACTCCTTGGCCTGGTCGACCAGCGACGCTGCGTTGGACATGGGTGTTCTCCTGTTCTCTTACGTTCCGTTGGAATGGGCTGGTGCGGCGTGTCACCAGCGCAGGGTCGCGCCGGCGCCACGGGGGCTGTTCTGGTAGGAGGTGAGCTTCCAGGTGCCGTCCTGCCTGACGACCACCCATGTCGAGCGGACCGCGAGTTCAGGGGCGATCTCGGTCTCTCCCGGGGCGAGAATCCCGCCGTGCGTACGAATCAGCGCCACGTCGTCCGAGGCGAAACGCACATCGACCGGCTGCCCGGTGACGCCACTTCCCTTGAACGGACCCGCGTAGGCCGCGGCCATGAAGGAGCGGATCTCCTCGCGATTCGTCTTGTAGACGTCACCGGGGAGAATCATTTCCCCGTCCTCGGTAAAGGCGTCGGCCACGCCGTCGGCGTCGTTCTCCGCCCAGGCGGCCACCAGTTTCAGCGGCACGCCGAGCACCTCCTTCTCCTTGTCGCTGGTGAACTCTCCGTAATAGGCGTCCAGTGCACTCACATTTCCTCCTGGCCGTCCTGGCGATATTCAGTCGGGGGCAACCTTGCTGCGGGGCGGTGCGGGGCGCATCTTCCGGGTTGCTCAGGACCGGAGCGCCACCGGCAGGGCCTCGAGGCCGCGGGTGATGCTGGGGCCGCCGATCCGCCACCGCAGCTCGTCCTGCGGACAGGCCAGGCGGATGACCGGGAAACGGGCCAGCAGCGAACCGATCGCGACCTGCCCTTCCATCCGGGCCAGCGCCGCGCCCAGACAGAAGTGGATGCCGTGGCCGAATGCCAGATGCTCGCTGCCGGTGCGCTGGATATCGAGCCGGTCGGGATCGGGGAAAAGGCTGGGGTCCCGGTCGGCGGCGCCCAGTACGACGGCGACCGCGGAACCCTTGGGGATGGTGACGCCGGCCAACTCGATGTCCTCGGTCGCAAACCGCGGCGTGGCCCGCTCGACCGGTCCGTCGAACCGCAGCAGCTCCTCGATCGCGGAGGGCAGGAACTCGGGATGCTCGCGCAGTTGTGCCAGCTGGTCGGGGTTGCGGAGGAGGGCGAGCATGCCATTGCCGATGAGGTTGGCCGTGTTGTTGTGGCCTGCGACGATCAGCAGCTTGGCCATGCCGATCAACTCGCGCTCCGAGAGCCGGTCGTGACCGTCACAGGCGGCGATCAGGGCACTCAGCAGGTTGGGCTGGCGGTCGCCTGCGAGGGTGAAGTCGACGGTGGCGCGCATGGAGCCGATCAGCCTGGTGAGATACCGCTCCATCTCCGCGTTGCCCTGCTTCCGCCGCAGCACGGCCTCTTCCGACTGCGGCGGGGACAGCGCCATGTGGGTCCAGGCGCCAAAGTTCTCGCGGTCCGCCACCGGGATACCCAGCAGCTCGCAGATCACCGTGATCGGCAGGGGGAACGCCAGGCCGGCGACGAGGTCGGGCCGGCCGGAACCGGCCAGGCCGTCGAGCAGCTGGTCACAGATCTGCTGGACGCGCGGTCGCAGACTCTCGATCCGCCGCTGGGTGAACGCCTGGCTCACCAGTCGCCGTTGGCGGGTGTGGTCCGGAGGGTCGCTGTTGAGCATGTTCGCACCCAGCAGCCCTTCGTCGCCGGAGCCGGCGCCCATGTTCCGCAGCCACAGCCGGGCCTGGGACGGGTCCTTGGACAGCCGCGGGTCGAGGAGTGCCGCCTGGGCCAGGTCGTAGCGGGTGATCAGCCAGGAGTCCAGCCCCATGGGGCCCGACACCTTCTGGACGGGCGCCGCCTGCCGCAGACGGGCGTATGAGGGGTAAGGGTTCGCTTGGAATTCTTCGCCGCGCAGGTCGGTTTCGCTCATCCCCGGATAGTCGGAAGGCGCGAGCGTGCACGCATCTTCCGAATTGCGGAGCGGGCAACGGGCGTCGTAGCAACCGAAGAGATGCAGCGTCGGCGGACGGAGTGAAACGGTCTGGGCGAAACTGACCCGTTTTACCGGGAGGAACCGATGGCAGACGCTGCACCCCCGTCGCGGCAGGAACTGGTCGCGCGAGCCAAGGACCTGGCGCCCTTGCTGAGCAAGCACGCGCTGTGGGCGGAGGAGAACCGCCGGCTGCACGACGAAGTCGTGGAGGCCATGACGGATGCGGGCATCTTCCGCATGCGGGTCCCGGTCAGGTACGGCGGCTACGAGTCCGACACCCGCACGGTCTCCGAGGTGCTCGCCGAACTCGCCCGCGGAGACGGGTCGGCCGGGTGGACCGCGGCAGTCTGGTCGATCAGCACCTGGATTGCGGGATTCTTCCCGGACCCGGTGCAGGACGAAATATTCGCCGCGCCGGGCACCCGCGTGTGCGGAATTCTCAGCCCGACGGCCCTGGCCGTGCCGGTCGAGGGCGGAGTGCTCGTCAACGGCACATGGTCGTTCAATTCCGGTGCCCTGCACAGCAAGTGGAACATGAATGCGGCTCTGCTCGAGCGCCCGGACGGCGGCAAGGAGCCGGTCATGCTGGCGCTGCCGATGTCCGATCTAGAGATCGTGGACGACTGGCATGTCGCGGGGCTGTGCGGATCCGGAAGCGTATCGACCACGGCACGTGACGTCTTCGTGCCACAGCAGCGGGTGCTGTCGATGGGGCCGGTCCTGCAGGAGCGGTATTCCTCCGAAAGCAACGCCGGCTCGGCCATTTTCCGCGGGCCGCTGCTGCCGACTGCCTGTGCCACGGTGACCGGTATGGCCCTGGGGCTTGCCTGGGCCGGCCGGGACGCGTTCTTCGAACGGCTGCCGGGACGGGGCATCGCCTACACCGATTACAGCAGCAGGCGGGAAGCCCCCCTGACGCACCTGCAGACGGCTGACGCCGCCATGCGCGTGGACGAGGCGGAGTTTCATGCATTCCGTGCGGCCGACCTCATCGACGAGAAGAACACGAGCGGACGCGAGTGGACTGTGGAGGAGCGGGCCAGGGTCCGGGTGGACATGGGCCGGGTCTGCCAGCTGGTCAAGGAGGCCGTGGACATCTACACCACCGCCGGTGGCGCCTCCGCGATGTATTCCGACGTCCCGGTGCAGCGCATCGAGCGGGATGTCCAGGCCGTCAACCTCCACGCCATCATGCATCCGCACACCAACCTCGAGCTCTACGGGCGGATTCTCTGCGATCTGGCGCCCAATACCCACTACCTCTGAACAGACTTCTGGACTGGGAGTGAATTCATGGGCGTTCCTCCGGACAGACCACTGCGGCGGGTGGCCGTCATCGGTTTTGGATATGTCGGATCGTGCCTTGCGGCGCAGTTGGCCGACCGCGGCCTGGATGTGCTCGGCGTGGACGCCGATGCCGAACTCGTCGCCGGACTCAATGACGGTCACTGCCCGATCAGCGAACCGGGTCTGCCGGAGCTCATCCAGCGCGGGATGGCGTCCGGCCGACTGCGGGTGACCGGTGACTACGCCGGCACCGCCGAGGCCGACGTCGTGGTGATCTCCGTCGGCACCCCGGTCCGTGACGACGGCTCCCTGGCCGACGACCAGCTGCGCGATGTGTGCGCCGAGCTGAGCCGGTATCTGCGGCGAGGGCAGCTGGTGGTACTCAAGAGCACGGTGGGGCCGGGTACGACCCGGAACACGGTGCTTCCGCTGCTGGAGAAGAGCGGCCTGACGGGGGGTGAGGACTTCACCCTGGCCTTCACGCCGGAGCGGCTGGCGGAGGGGACCGCGCTGCGGGAACTGCGGTCGCTCCCTATCGTCGTGGGTGGGCTGGACGAGAAGAGCACCCGGGAAGCGGCGGACTTCTGGCGCGGGGCGCTGGGGGTGGACACGATCCCGCAGCCGTCGATGGAGTCCGCCGAGATCGTCAAGCTGGCCGACAACTGGTGGATCGACCACAACATCGCTCTCGCCGGCGAGCTCGCCCTTTTCTGTGATCTGTACGACGTGGATGTGCTGGACGTGATCAAGGCGGCGAACACGATCCCCAAAGGCGACGGCAGGGTGAACATTCTGCAGCCGGGCGTCGGGGTGGGCGGCTCCTGCCTGACCAAGGATCCCTGGATGGTCTGGCACGCGGCCCGGCAGCGCGGCGTGGATCTGCTCACCGCACCCACCGCCCGCAGAGTCAATGACGCCATGCCGGTGCACACCGCCCAGCTGATCCTGGCGGAGCTGCGGAACCTGGGCCGGGACCCGGACACCGCCACCGTCGCCGTGCTGGGGCTGGCCTTCAAGAACAACTCCGGCGATCTGCGGGCCACGCCCGTCCTGCCCGTCGTCCGCGCCCTCCGGGGAGCGGGTGTCACGGTGCGCACGTACGACCCGCTGGTGGACGCCGACGCCGCCGCCCGCCTCTTCGGCGCCCGCCCCGAACGCACAGTGCAGGACGCGGTGCGGGACGCGGACTGCATCGCGGTGCTGGCCCTCCACAGAGAGCTGGAGGACCTCGACTACGCGGCGCTGCCGGTGCGTCGGACGTGCCTGATCGTGGACGGCCGCGCCCACTACTCCAAGGACCAGATCGCCGGACTGCGCGCACTGGGGCACGTCTACCGCGGGTTGGGGAGGTCCTGATGGGACGCGCCCTGGTCACCGGAGGCCACGGATTCATAGGCGGCCACCTGGTCGAGCGGCTGCTGGAGCAGGGCGATGAGGTGACCGTCCTCGACGGCGCCCCGCCGCCGGGCCGCCCGGCCCCCGGCCAGAAGCACGTCCGCTTCGTCGAGGGCGACATCCGTGACCCGGATCGGCTGCGCGCGGCGCTCGCCGGCGTGGACTCGGTCTACCACATGGCCGCGGTCGTCGGGGTGGACCAGTATCTGGCCCGCCCGCTGGACGTCATCGACATCAATTTCTCGGGCACCCGGAACGTGCTGGACCAGGCCTGCCGGGCGGACGTCCGGGTGGTCATGGCGAGCACGAGCGAGATCTTCGGGAAGAATCCCGCCGTCCCCTGGACGGAGGACGCCGACCGCGTGCTCGGCCCCACCTCGGCGAGCCGGTGGACATATTCCTCGAGCAAGGCACTGGCCGAGCACTTGGTGCACGCCTTCGCCGCCCAGCACGGGCTCGCTGCCACGATCGTGCGCTACTTCAACGTCTACGGGCCGCGCCAGCGACCCGCGTACGTCGTCAGCCGGTCCATCCACCGCGCTCTCAACGGCCTTTCTCCCGTGATCTACGACAGGGGCCGGCAGACGCGCTGCTTCACCCATATCGACGATGCGGTGGACGGGACCCTGCTGGCCGCCGGCAAGCCCGGTGCCGTGGGCGAATGCTTCAACCTGGGCAGCGATGCGGAGGCAACGGTCGGCGAAGTGGTGGCGGCGATCGCGGAGCTGACGGGCTCGGCCGTGCCGGAGGGTACGGACACCCGGAGCGCTCTGGGCCGCACCTATGAGGACCTCCCGCGGCGGGTCCCGAGCACCGGCAGAGCGCAGTCGGTGCTCGGCTGGGAATGCCGGACCCCGCTGGCCGAAGGGCTGGCCCGCACGGTCGCCTGGGCCCGCGGCGCCGACTGGTGGCTCGCCCTGCCGGACAGCGGCGCCTGCTGAGCCCCATGCAGGCTGAGCCTCGTTCAGGAGGACAACACCTGCTCCGCTGCCCGGCGCACGGCCTTCAGCGCCGCATCGACATGGGTCCGGTGCGTGCGGTGGTTGAGCACACACAGCCGCAGGGTGTGGTGGCCCTGGACACGGGTGCTGGTCAGCCGGGCCCGTCCGGCGGCATGGACGGCCTCCAGCAGGCGTTGGTTCACCGCGTCGCCGCCGGAGGCACGGAAGGCCAGCACCGTCAGGTCCGGGGGGAGTGTCTCGATGCCGGGCAAGGTGCGCAGCTCACGATGGACCACGTCGGCGAGGTCCAGCTTTTCGTCGAGGGCCGTACGGAACGCGCCGACTCCGTGCAGCTGGAGGGGCAGCCACAGCCGCAGGCCGCGATACCCCCGGCTGAGCTCGGTGCCCAAGTCGGCGTAGTCCGGCAGCAGCCGGCCGGTGCGGTCGAGGTCCTGCAGATAGTCCGCATCGGCCCGGTGGGCGGCCCGCAGCGGGCGTGCATCGCGCACCAGGAGCACGCCCGATCCGTACGGGAGGAACAGCGATTTGTGCGGGTCGAGTACGACGGAGTCCGCCAGCTCGATTCCGGCCAGCCGGTCCCGGCCCCGCTCGGTGAGCTGGAAGCCGCCGCCATAGGCGGCATCGATGTGAAACCAGAGCTGGTGCGCACGGGTCGTGGCCGCCAGCCGCCGCAGTGGATCGACCGCGCCCGTGCTGGTCGTGCCGGCGGTGCCGACCAGCAGGAAGGGGGTGCGCCCGGCCGCGCGATCGGCCACGATCAGGCGTTCGGCGGCCTCGGGGTCCATGCGCTGGCGGCCGTCGACCGGGACGGTGCGCAGCGATTCGAGGGGAAAGCCCGCGATGCGGGCGGCCTTTGCCACGCACAGGTGGGTGTGCTCGGTGACGTAGATGACGCCGGTGTGCGGCGGGCCGCCGAGCAGGCTCTCCCGCGCTGCGAGGAGCGCTGAGAGGGTGCCCGTGGAGGCGCCGGTGGTGATCACGCCGCCTGCCGTGGCTTCCGGCAGCCCGAACTCGCCGCAGAGCCACCTGATCACGCTCTGCTCCATGGCCACCAGGGCAGGAGCCATGGAACTCAGCCCGGTGTAGCGGTTGACGGTGCAGGACAGCAGCTCGGCCACGGCGCCGGTGATCAGACCGCCTCCGGGGAAGTAGGCGAAGGTGTCGGGGCCTGTGGTTTCCGTCGCCCGCGCGGCGGCCGCGCCGAAGGTCTCCAACAGCGGGCCGAACTCGCCGGGCGCTTCCGCGGGGGGCGCGAGCAGCTCCGTCAGCTCTTCTGAGCCGAGCGGGGTGGGTTCGGGGACGGGAGCCTCTTCCATCGAGGTGACAAAGCCGGCGACGAAGGAGGAGGCCGCCTCCAGCAGTGCGGCCAGCTCCTCCGGCCGCGGCTCCAGCCCCGGGCGCAGCGCCGGCCCGGGCGCTATGCCGTCGGAGCACATGCCACGAACCAGCCACGCCCGTGCGGCCCGCCCGTGATGTAGTCGGCCGGGCAGCCGGCGGCGCGGAAGGCCTCCTCGTAGTCGGCCTGCTCGAAGAGCGAGACGGGATATTCCTCGGTGACGTGGTGGAGTCCGGCTTCCGGGTCGGTCACGGCGAAATGCACGGTGACCCGCGAGCTGCCCTTCCCCTCCCGGCGGGAGTGGGACAGCCGGGCCACGGTCCGGCGGTTCCCATTGATCACATCGCCCGTCACATAGCCGTCGAGGAAGGTGTCGGGGAACCACCAGGGCTCGACGACGATGACGCCGCCGGGCTCGAGATGACGGGCGAAGCGGCTCAGCGCGGCCCGCAACTCGGCCGTCGTACGCGTATGTCCGATGGAGCTGAACATGCAGGTCACCACGGAGAAGCGGCGGTCCAGCGAGAAGTCGCGCATGTCTCCCTGGTGCACCGGCACCCCGGGCAGCCCGCTCCGGGCCACGCCCAGCATGCCTGCGGACAGCTCCACGCCTTCGACATGCTTGAAGATATCGGCGAAGGACCGCAGATGCGCTCCGGTGCCGCAGGCCACGTCGAGCAGTGAGGAGGCCTGGGGACAGCGCTCCGTGACCAGCCGGTGCACCTCCTCGGCCTCGGACGCGAAATCCCGGCCACGGCCGCGGTAGACCTCGTCGTAGACCTCGGCGACTTCATGATCGTACATGCGAAGCTCCAGGTTTCTTCTCGACGGGAAGGTGAAGGAAAACAGCTTCCTTCAAGCGGCACGGCCCGCTTGAAGGAAGCGCGGGGAGGCAGGCGGGAGAGATCAGCGCTTGCGCCAGACGGAGACGTCCGCGCTGAAGACCTCGAAGTGCCGCTTGTGGTTGCGCAGCACCCCGGGCTCCTCGGTCTCCTCAACGGCGTCGAAGGCCTGGCTGAGCAGATTCCTGAACTCGGTCTCGCTGGTGGCGGTCTGCTGCCGGCCGCCGAGCCAGTTCTCCGGCTCCGTGTACGCGGTCTGCCAGCTCCACGGGGTGGCCACCAGGAGCAGCCCGCCGGAGGAGAGGAACGCGTCCGATTCGGTGAACTGCTGTAGCAGAGCCCGGGGGTCGGCGACGCGGTCGAGGAGGTTGCCGAGGACCACGGCATCGAAGTGCCCCAGCGAGCACGGCAGGGTGCAGGCGTCGGCGACCAGGAACGCCGCGTTGCAGCCCTCGGCTGGCCTGGGCGCCGAGGCGATGAGCCCGGTGCCGTTCTCGCCCTGGTCGGTCCGCCGGTAGGGCACGGACTCGCCGCGGGCGAGCCGCTGTGCGGTGTCGACGAACTGCGGACTCAGGTCGACGCCCGTCACGTTGCGTACCCCGCCCTCCGCGAGGGCGAAAGAGGTGCCCCCGACGGCACAGCCGAGTTCCAGCACGCGGCCGAGATCCGCCTGCTTGCGCTCGGCCGTGCGGAGCAGCAGGCGTGCGAGGCGCTGCGGGTAGCCGTGCGCCTTCATGAGCAGATGGTCCGTGCCGTCGAAGGTGTCCTCGGCGCCGGCGAAGTGCATCAGGAGATAGCGGTCGAGCACCTCCTGGCTGTCGTACGGACCTTGTGAGCCGGCGTCGGGGGAGGAGGTGACCAGCCGGATGCCGGACTGCTGGAGAAAGTGCGGCCGGAAGTGGAAGCGGGCCCAGATGCTGGCCTCGTCGCCGGTGCTGATGAAGGCGCCGCCGAGGATCATGTGGTGCTTGCCGTCGAAGCAGGGGGTGCTGAAGTCCTCGTAGTAGGGGTGCACGCTGAAGGACTCCAGCGGGTTGAAGGTGTCCTCCGACCATTCCCAGAGGTTGCCCGCGGTGTCGTGCACCCCCTGAGAAGTCGCGGGGGAGTGGTCGACCGGGCCCTCGGACCCCCAGGCGAGGTTGAGGTTGACGCCTCGGCTGCGCAGGTCGGCGCCGTCCGACTGCATCACCGGGTCGTCGGCGGTACCGGGGACCAAGGGCAATTCACGGATGCACTGCTGTTCGGCCTCGGTCGGCAGCCGGTAGCCGCGGGAGTCGATGCTGCCGAGCCAGGAGCAGTAGGCCTTGGCCTCGTGGTAGTTGACGCATACGGGCCAGTCCCACGGCATGTCCAGCTCATCGAAGGTGGTGCGCAGCCGGTAGGCGTGCAGACCGCTGGGGCCGTCCGGCACCCAGAACTGCGGCCACTTGGCGTTGCGGAACGAGCGCCACTCCCATCCCTCCTTCGACCACAGCTCGGGGCGGCGGTAGCCGCCGTCGGCGACGAAGCGGTGGTACTCGCCGTTGCTCACGAGGAAGCGGGAGGTCTCGAAGTCGGCCACGTCGAGGGTCCGGCTGCCGTACTCGTTGTCCCACCCGTAGGAGGGGAAGGAGTCGGACTTGCCCAACTGCACCTCGCCGCCGGCGATGGCGACCATCCGGTTCACCGGAACGGCCTGGGCGTCGGGCCGCCCGCGGGAGGAGGTGCGGCGGATCGGGGCGGGAGCCGGCCAGACGGGGTGGCGGGAGACCAGCTGGAGGGGCAGCTCGCGGATGAGTACGGAGCTGGTCTCCAGGTGGATGCGGTCGTGCTCGAAGGCCATGAACAGAGCCCACGCCTGGTCCTTCATGGTCACGGGCCGGCCCAGCTCAGCGGCGAAGTCGGTCTTCTCGATGATGCCGCGTACCAGGCCGTGGACCAACGCCCGGTACGCGTGCACCTCGGACACCGAAGGCCAGAGCATCTCGTTCTTCGACAGGTCGTCCCAGGACATCTCATCGACGCCCGTCTCCAGGACTTGCTCCAGATACGGGTTCACGGGCTCGTCGACCAAGCCGGAGACCCGCAGTTTGTTGACATACAGAGCGGCAGGGTGCCCGTAGTAGAAAATCATCGGGTGCCGCAGATTGTGTATCGGTGGCCGGTAAAACGCCTCCGCCGTCTGCAGCCCTGCGAAAAGGACCTCCTGGAGGGCCCACGTATTGTCGAAGTAATCCAATACCGACTGCTGATCACAGGTGGACAGATCCGGTAGCGCCAGCGAGGTGATCTGACCATTCGCCTCGACTCCTGGGATGTTTTCGAGGCCTGGAACCTTTCCAGTGAACCACCAGTTGCCCCGCGGACCGCTCAGTCGGCTGTCCGCGTGCGCAGTCACATTCATTTCCCACGTCTCCGCTGCCACGCTCTGTCCCCTCTCACTGAGTGTCAGGCATCACGACCCTCCGACTGTTTCGCCCCGTCAGCGGTGCGGCATCTTCAGGATTGCGGCGAACCGGCGTTGACCAGAACGCGCCACTCACCCGCGTCGCGGGTGAAGGTGAGTACGGACGTAAAACGCTCCTGGTAGTCGCCGAGTTCGGGGAATGTCAGCGTGGAGTTGACGACCTGCATGGCCGTCCGCCAGCCGACGACGGTGCGCTTGACATCCTGGAAGTCGCTCGTGAACTCCATCTGGAAGAGTTCGCCGAAGAGTTCCCCTATCGCCTGTCTGCCGTCGTGATAGTCACCGCTCGGGTCGATCTTCACCGCGGATGGGTGGTAGAAGTCCGTGACCCCTTCGAGGTCACGGGCATCGAAGGGGGCGTTGTACCGCTGCCAGGTGCTGCCAGGTGCTGCCGAGGTCCTTGGTGCAGTCCTCCTCCTCGGAGCCGGCGGCCACCTGCGGCACTGCTCCGAGCAGGCAGAGCGCGGCCGCACCGAGCGCGAGCGACTTGATGCTGATCATGCAGTCCCTCTTCGTCAGGCACCGCAGGATCGCAATCCTGGAGATGCCGGTTTCAATACGGGGATGCCACTGTCAGGTGCTGCCAGGAACCACAGGAATGGCCGAGTACGCGCAAACGGTCAGCGAGGTGTACACGTGTACGACGATAAATTCGCTGAAATCTATGCCGCATTCTACGAACGCACCGGAAAGGACTATGGGGCTGAGGCCGAAGAGCTCTCCAAATTGATCAGTGAGAGATTTCCGGAGGCTTCCTCCCTGCTCGATGTGGCATGCGGCTCCGGCAGGCACCTGGAATCGCTCCGGAATCTGTACGGGCACGTGGAGGGCGTGGAGCTTTCCGCCGGCATGCTGGGAGTCGCCCGGCGCCAGCTCCCCGGAGTTCCCCTGCACGAGGGGGACATGCGGGACTTCTCCCTGGAGCGCTCCTTTTCCGTGGCGACCTGTCTGGGCAGTTCCATCGGCCACGTCGGGACGGTGGAGGGACTGCAGTCCGCACTGAAGTGCTTCGCCCGTCATGTCGAGCCCGGCGGCGTCATCGTCGTCGAGCCCTGGTGGTTCCCGGAAACCTTCCTGGAGGGGTATGTGGGAGGCGCGGTCGTCACCGAGGAAGGCCGGTCCGTCGCCCGCCTCTCCCGTACGACCAGGGAGGGCAACGAGACGCGGGTGACCGTCCACTTCGCCGTGTCGGACCGTGATGAGGGCCTGTGGCACATCACTGACGACTATCCGCTGACGCTCTTCGAGCGCGACGAGTACGAGGGAGCCTTCCGCGCCGCAGGCTGCCAGGTCGAGTACCTCGACGACGGCGGCTCGCTCGGCCGCGGGCTGTTCGTGGGCACCCGGTCATGAAGCGGACCCCGGGCGATCTCGCGCTCTTCGGCGGTCCGCCCGCCTTCTTGCAGCCTGTCGCCGTGGGGCGTCCCACTCCCGTGGACCGCACTCGTCTCTTCGAGCGACTGAACTGGGCGCTGGACAACCAATGGCTCTCGAACGGCGGGCCGCTCACCTGCGAGTTCGAGGCGCGGATCGCGGAGCTGGCCGGTACCCGGCACTGTGTGGCCACCAGCAGCGGCACGAGTGCGCTGCAGCTGCTGGTACGGGCGGCGGAGCTCTCCGGCGAAGTGATCATGCCCTCGCTGACCTTCGTCGCGACGGCGCATGCGGTGCGCTGGCTCGGCCTCACCCCCGTGTTCTGCGACGTCGACGAGCGCACGGGGCAGCTCGACCCGGCCCGGGTCAGCGATGCCATCACCGCCAGAACCGCCGCGATCATCGGCGTGCATCTCTGGGGAAACCCGTGCGCCGCGGCCGAACTCGAGAAGATCGCGGCGGATCACGGCCTGTGGCTGTTCTTCGACGCGGCCCATGCCCTGGGCTGTTCGGCGGACGGCAGACCAGTTGGCGGCTTCGGTGCGGCCACGGCATTCAGCTTCCACACCACCAAGGTGGTCGGCGCCTTCGAGGGCGGCGCTCTCGTCACCGACGACGGTGAACTTGCCGCCCGCGCGCGAGCACTCGGCAACTTCGGCAAGGGCCTCGAGGGCGGCAGCCCGGCGGGTGGCACCAACGCCAAGATGAGTGAGGCCGCCGCCGCGATGGGGCTGACCTCCCTCGATGCGTACGAAGCCGTAGCGGCGGGCAACCGTTCGCGCTATGAGCGCTACCGCGCCGAGCTCGCCGGCGTGCCGGGCGTCACCATCCGGCCCTGCGGCGAGCAGGAGCGGAGCAACCACCAGTATGTGATCGCGGAAGTGGACAAGACCAAGGCGGGCATCGGACGCGACCTGCTGCTCGAGCTGCTCCGGGCCGAGAACGCCCTGGTGGCCCCGCCCATCGGCGTCCCGCCCTGCCACCAGCTCGAGCCGTATCGCTCGCAGGCGTCCTACGAGTTGCCGCGCACCGAGGCCCTGGCGTCGCGCACGCTCTCCCTGCCCACCGGGTCCACCGTCTCCGCGGAGAGCATTCGCCGGCTGTGCGCCCTCGTACGGTTCGCGGTGGCACACGGCCCGGGGCTGACGGACCGCCGTCGCGAACAGGCGCTAGCGGAGGGGCAGTAGTCATGACCATCGGCGTGACCACTTCGGACGCCTTGGCCACCGCACCTGCGGCCGGGGCCGTCGAGCGCTGTGCGATGCCCGGAGCCGGCGTTGCCGCCGCAGCCGCCGAGCTCATCCGCACCGCGCCGGACGCGGTCGGCGGCTCCGTCCGGCAGGCGGAACAGCTCATCCGGCTGGCCCGCCGCTTCGGGAATGCCCCGTTCACACCTCTCGAGGATGCCCGTCGGGAACTGGGCGCCGGACGGGCGGAGTTCCGCACGCTCCTGAAGAGCTTTGCCAGTGTGCCCGCACTCCGCTCAGCCGTACTGAACGGGCCAGCGGGAAAGTACTGGGGAAACACCATCCTGCCGCTGGAGTCGCACGGCGTATTTGACGCCGTGCTGGAGAAGCGGCCGGTGCTTCCCCGGATCGTCGCGCTCTATCCGGGCCCGACGTGCATGTTCCGCTGCCACTTCTGCGTCCGTGTCACCGGTGCCCGCTACCGGAGCTCGGAGCTGGAGACGGGCAACGCCATGTTCGCCTCGGTCATCGACGAGATGCCCACCGACAACCCGTATGCGATGTACATCTCCGGAGGGCTCGAGCCGCTCACCAACCCGGAGCTGGGCGGGCTTGTGGCCCGGGCCGCCGCTCGCGGCTTCCGGCTCACCCTGTACACCAACGCCTTCGCGCTAACCGAACAGACCTGGCAACGCCAACCCGGCCTGCGGGAACTGGACGCGATCCGCACCTCGCTCTACGGGCTCGACGACGATGAGTACTGCGCGACCACCGGCAAGCCCGGATTCAGCCGGGTGCGCGAGAACCTTCTGCAGTTCCAGAGGCTGCGCGCCGCCAGTGGAGCCCCGATACGACTCGGCCTGAGCTACCTCGTGCTGCCGGGACGGGCGGACCGGCTGCTCCGGCTCGTCGACTTCATCGCCGAACTCGACCGTGCCGCCCCCGGGTGCCCGGTGGACTTCCTGAACCTGCGCGAGGACTACAGCGGCCGACCCGACGGCAAAGTCTCCGCCGCGGAACGCGCTGGGCTGCGGGACGCCCTGGCCGCTTTCGCGGAGAAGGCGGCGGCCCGCACCCCGTTCCTCGACATCGACTACGGGTACGCGCTGCAGACCCTGCGCACCGGCGCTGAAGCCGAGCTGATCCGGGTCACGCCCCAGGAGATGCGGCCGACCGCGCACCCGCAGGCATCGGTGCAGATCGATCTTCGCGGTGACGTCTATCTCTACCGGGAGGCCGGGTTCCCCGGCCTGGCGGGTGCGCATCGATACATCGCCGGCCGGGTCGGTCCGGGCAGCACGCTGGCCCAGGTGGTCGACGAGTACGTGACCAGTGGTGCGCGGGTGGAGCCGGCGCCCGATGATCACTTCTTCCTGGACGGCTTCGACCAGGTGGTCACAGCCCGGCTGAACCAGGCCGAATCCGACCTGGCCGCCGGATGGGCGGACGCCCGGGGCTTCCTCCGGTGAAGCATGTTCAGCTGCGGAACACCGGCAGCTGAACGCTGACGGCGTTCGGCCACGGAGATGAGTTGAACAGCCGGCGCCTTGACCGAATTCAACTGACCCTGCCACTTTGCGTATTAGGGCCAGTCGCCTCTTGGCGGCCCGCGTGCGACAAGAAATGAGGGGAGCGTGCCATGCCGGCTGCGTCATCTGCTGATGAGGCACTTGTCCGGGCCCGGGGACTGACAAAGAAATACGGCGACTTCACTTCGGTCGCCGGCACCAGCTTCGAGGTTGACCCCGGCGAAACCGTCGGATTTCTCGGGCCGAATGGTGCCGGAAAGTCCTCCACCATGCGGATGATCAGCTGCGTATCGCCACCTACAGAAGGCTCCTTGAGTATCTTCGGGATGTCCGCCCAGAAGCATGGGTCGGCCATCAGGGCCCGCCTCGGCGTGGTGCCCCAGGAGGACGCTCTGGACACCGAGCTGACCGTCGGTGAGAACCTCTATGTCTACGGCCGCTACTTCGGGATTTCCCGTGCGGACATACGCGAACGCAGAAGTAAGCTACTGGACTTCATTCAGCTCGCCGACCGGGCCTCGGCCAAGGTGGAGGCCCTTTCCGGCGGCATGCGGCGGCGGCTGACCATCGCCCGCGCACTCATCAACGAGCCGGAGATTCTCCTGCTGGACGAACCCACCACCGGGCTCGACCCCGCGGCGCGGCACCTGGTGTGGGAGCGGCTGTTCCAGCTGAAGCAGCGGGATGTGACCCAGGTTCTCACCACCCACTACATGGACGAAGCCGAGCAGCTCTGCGACCGGCTGATGGTGATGGACCGGGGCCGGATCGTGGCCGAAGGGACCCCGGCCGAGCTGATCGCCCGGCATGCGACCCGTGAGGTGCTCGAGGTCCGGTGCGCAGACGCGGACCGCGACCAGCTGGTGGAGAAGGCCTCCCGGCTCACCACGCGGCTGGAGGCCCTGCCCGACCGGCTGCTGCTGTACGTCGACGACGGCGACGCGGCTCTTGGAGCCGTGCACGGCATAGGCATACGGCTGACGGGCGCTCTGGTACGGCGCGGATCGCTGGAGGACGTCTATCTGACCCTCACCGGACGGGCATTGGTGGACTGATGGCCGGTGCGAATGTGCTGCGCTCCTGCGAGCACTGGGTGGTGCAATACCAGCGGACCTGGCGCGGCACTCTAGTCAGTTCGTTCCTGATGCCGCTGCTCTATCTCTCGGCCATGGGTGTGGGCGTCGGGTCCCGGCTCGACGATGGCGCCGTTGCCGCGCTGGGCGGCGGTTCTCCCGACTACCTGAGCTTCGTGGGGCCCGGACTGCTCGCGGCGGTGTCCATGCAGACCGCCGCGATCATGGCTACCTATCCGGTCCATGGGGCGATCAGCGGCCGACAGGGGAACATCTATCAGTCGATGCTCCACTCGCCTCTCGGCACTGCCGAAGTATGCGCCGGACACCTGCTCTTCATCGGTCTGCAGGTCTTCCTCACCGCCACCGTCTTCTTCGGCTACCTGGTGGCCTTCGGCGTCGCCACCTCGCTGTGGGCGCCGTTCGCGATACTCATCGCCCTGCTGACCGGGCTGGCCTGCGCCGCCCCCGTCGCCGCATTCTCCGCCTGGACCGGCAAGGACGCCTCGCTCACCGTGGTGCTGCGGTTCGCGATCCTGCCCGCGTTTCTGTTCTCGGGCACCTTCTACCCCGTCCACCTGATGCCGGAGCCCCTGCAGTGGCTCGTCATGGCCGGACCGCTCGCGCACAGCACCGAGCTCTGCCGCGCGCTGGTCACCGGAACCATCACCGGCTCGGCGCTGCTCCACCTGATCGTGCCGGCCGCCTGGCTGGTGATCGGCTTCGCGATGGCCTGCAGGGTCTACCGCAGGAGGCTGGCAGTATGATCGCGATCCACTCGGTCCGTGCCACCCTGGAGCGCAACGCTCTCGTGGCCCGGCGCATCTGGCTGGTCATGCTCTCCGGCTTCCTCGAGCCGGTGCTCTATCTGCTCGCCGTCGGGCTGGGCGTGGGTGCACTGCTGGCGCCGGTGTCCCTCGGCGACGGGACGGTCGTGGACTTCCCCGTCTTCCTGGCTCCGGCGCTGCTCGCCGTGAGCGCCATGAACGGGGCCCTGTACGACGCCACGGTGAATGTGTTCTGGAAGCTGCGCTACCGCCGGCTGTACGACTCCATGCTGACCACCCCCCTGACCATCCGCGGCGTCATCACCGGAGAGATCGTCTGGGCCCAGCTGCGCGGCTTCCTGTATTCCCTGAGCTTCGTCGGCGTGCTGCTAGCCGCCGACCTCATCCGCTCGCCCGGCGCCGCACTCGCCGCACTGCCGGTCACGATGCTCACCGGCTTCGCGTTCGCTGCTCTCGGCGTGGCCGTGACCACCTTCATGCGCAGCTGGCAGGACATGGAGCTGGTCACGCTGGGGCAGACCGCGATGTTCTTCTTCTCGGGCACCTTCTTCCCCGTCTCGTCCTACCCCCAGCCCCTGCGGCTGCTCGCCGAGCTGACCCCGCTCCACCACGCCAACGAACTGATCCGCTCCGTCTGCCTCGGTGACGTCTCAGCAGGCGACGCCGGGCACGCCTGCTACCTGGTCGCCGTCATCGCGCTGGCCATGACGGTGGCGGCCCGCCGGATCGACCGACTGCTCATCAAGTGAGCGCTGCTTTGGAGAACACCATGAAGATCCTGATCCTGGAGGCCATGCAAGCCCTGCATCTGAATGCGGAGGCGATCGACAGCTATACCCGCGTCGCTCGGGAGCATGGCAACGCCGAACTGTGGATTCTGACCAGGGAGGGGGTACGCGCCGGGCTGCCGGACGAGCTCCCGCCGTCGATACGCATGCTCGAAGAGGTGCCCGACTTCTACGCCAGGGGCGGGCTGGAGCGACGCGCCATGGAACTGCTGGAGCAGGAGGACTTCGACCTTCTCTTCGCTCCGCGCGAGGGGGACATCATCCGCGCCGCGCGGCTGCGCGAGGCGTACGACGTGCCAGGACAGGACACCGTCAGCGCCCTCGCGTACCGCGACAAGCTGCAGATGAAGGCCGTTCTGGCGG
This sequence comes from Streptomyces sp. YIM 130001, assembly GCF_003574445.1. Classification (GTDB taxonomy): domain Bacteria; phylum Actinomycetota; class Actinomycetes; order Streptomycetales; family Streptomycetaceae; genus Streptomyces. The sequence continues at coordinate 18,714 of NZ_KZ984580.1, read as the reverse complement.
CCAAGGGGGTGGCGGCCTGGTCCGCGCGCGGGGTCGACGATGCCGTGGACTACTGGTCGGAGCTGTCCCGCACCGGCATGCCCGCGGTGCTCAAGCCCCGGTATGACCGGGGTGCGGAGAACATCGACTTCATCAAAGACGACGCCACCGCCCTGGAAGCCGCGCAGCGCTGCTTCGCACGGCTGCCGATCGACGCCCCGGCGCACTACGTGCTGGAGCCGTTCACCGGCTACCAGATGTGCCATGTGGACGGCATCTGGCACCAGGGCCGCCCCTACTACATGCTGACCTCCGAGTACTACGGCTTCGGTACCGGCCGGCCCCTCGACGAGTCTTTGAGCTCGGTCTTCGGGAGCCGGATGATCGATCCGGATTCCGAACGGGGCTCCGTACTCCGCGGTTTCGTCCGGGATGTGATCGAGGCGCTGCCCTCCCCGGAGACCTTTTCCTTCCATGCCGAGGTCTGGGTGAGCCCGAAGGGCGAGCTGTACGTCAATGAGATCGCCTCGCGGACCGGCGGATTCGCCGTCCTGTCCAACGCGGTCGCCTCCACCGGCGCACACCCCGACGGCGTCTGGCTGGCGCTGCTCACCGGCGTCGACCCCGCCCGTATCGGCTACCGGGGCGCCTCCGGATTCTGGCCTTGCGCCGGGGTGAATCTGCCTTACCGCTCGGGGCGGATCCGCAGCGTGGACAGCAGCTGCACGCTCCCCTCCGTGGTCGATCTGAAGCTGCGACCGGATGTTGTGCCCGGCACCGTCCTGCCCACCCAGGCCCACTGGACGGACGCCCTTGGCGAGGCCACCGTCACCGCGGACAGCTATACGGCGCTACCGGAGGAGATAGACCGGCTGGTGGACTGGGCGAGCCGGGCCATCGTCCTGGAACAGCCCTCGGGCCGGCAGGCCGTGGCCGGCTGATGGCACCGGCAGCGCCCACCGCGTTCCCTCCGGCCTGGACCGGCCGGCAGGTGTCGGCAGCCGAGGAGTTGGACGCCCGCCTCGAGGAAACGGATCTCGTCCGCCTGGCCTTCTGTGATCCGCACGGTCTCGTCCGGTCCAAGACGCTGAGCCGGCACGCGTTCGGGCAGGCCCTCCGGCAGGGCATGACCTTCAGCCCCGGCCCGTTCACCATGGACTCCGGGCACGCTCCGGCCATCTGCGACCTCTCCGAGCTCGGCCTGGCCGATGCCGCCGCGGGCAACATCCTGGTGATGCCCGATCCGCTCAGCTTCCGGTGGATCCCGGGATCCAGTCCCAGGACCGCGTTGTGCCTCGGCGACGAGGTCTTCGCCGACGGCGCCCCGTACCCGCTCTCGGCCCGGGCTCTGCTCCGCCGGGTCTGCGCGCAGTACGCGGACCGCGGGCTCGTACCGCTCGTGGGCGTGGAGATCGAGTGGTACCTGACCCGCCTCCTCGGAGGCAGTCCCGGGAATGAGGGAAATGGCTTCGGAACGCAGGGCCCCGCCCCCGCAGTTGAGGCGGTGAACTCCGGTTACCAGTTCAACCTCGACTCCTGCTACGAGTCGGTCGCCCCTGTCACGGACGCGCTGGCCCTGCAGCTGCTCGAACTCGGCCTTCCGCTACGCACGATGGAACACGAGTCCGGGCCAGGCCAGATCGAGACCACGCTTGCCCCGCTGCACGCCCTGGACGCGGCCGATGCCGTGCTGGTCCTGCGCAACCACGCGAAACGGCTGTGCGCGCGACGCGGCTTCCACGCCTCGTTCATGTCGCTTCCTCGCCTCGAGGGCTTCGACCCCAGCGGCTGGCACATCCATCAGTCGGTGCTGGAGGAGTCGACGGGGCGCAGCGTGTTCGCCTCCGAAGACCGCGCCGATGTGCTGTCCGAAGCGGGCCGGTCCTACGCCGATGGCCTGCTGGCCCGGGCCCGGGAGACCTGCCTGCTCTCCGTCCCGACCATCAATGGCTACCGGCGGTTCGGTCCGGACTTCCCGCTCGCTCCGGCAATCACCGACCAGAGCTTCGGGGGCCGCGGAGCGCTGCTGCGGACCGTCGGCACGGGAGACGCGGTGCGAGTGGAGCACCGGATGGCGGAGCCCTGCGCGAATCCGTATCTGGCGATCGCCTCGCAACTGGCGGCCGGGCTGGAGGGGATGAGCGAGCCTGGCCGTGGCGGCAGGGGCGGGCCGGAGCAGTTGCCCGGTGATCTCGCGGAGTCGTTGGCGGCATTCCGGGCCGGCCGTGCCGCGGAGCTGCTCGGCAAGCCGCTGGCGGAGTGCCTGATCCGGCTCAAGGAGAGCGAACTGGCGCGCTACCGGGCTTGGCAGGAACTGCCCTGCCCTTCCGGGAATCCGTACCCGGGCGGGGTCACTGTCTGGGAGCAGCAGGAGTACTTCGCGGTCTTCTGAACGGCGGGCCTTGCCGGAAGTCCTCCCGGCAAGGCCCGCACCCTGGCTCTTCAAGCGGTCCGGTCGGCAGGCCGGGGCGCGGTCCCCGCCTTTTGGACCGCGCTCACCACGGCATCGAAGTCGGGGGCCTGCCCGATATCCGCGACGTACTCCGCGTGGACCACCGTGTCCGAAGCGTCCACTACAAATACCGCGCGGGTAAGGAGACGGAACTCCTTGATGGCCACGCCGTAGGCCATGCCGAACGAGAGGTCGCGGTGATCGGACAGGGTCCGCATGTCCTTCGCGCCCGCCGCGCCGCACCAACGGGCCTGTGTGAACGGCAGGTCCACGGACACCGTCAGCACCGACAACCCGGGGAATTCGGCCACGGTCTCGTTGAAGCGGCGCGATTGCAGGTCACAGACGGGTGTCTCCAGCGAAGGGACGGCTGAGATCACGCGCGTCGTACCGCTGAGGGAGGAGAACCGGAACGGAGTCAGGGCGCTGTCCACCACGGTGAAGTCCGGCGCCCGGTCGCCGGCGGCGATTTCCGGGCCGAGGAGGGTCACAGGGCTGCCGCGGAATGTGGTGACTCCGGTGCGTTCGATGACTGTCATGTTCTCACCTTCTGAGATGTCGGTGCGGTGAACTATTTCGCTGAAAAATTGCAGGGCACTTTACTGGCGGGCATCTCCGTACTTGCGCACTGCGGGCGCGGGCCGTCAATGCACAGTGCAGGAGTTTGCTGGAATGGGACGGCTCGTTAGAGTCGCTATTAACGAATGCTGCAGCACCATGTCACGAGTTAGGGGTAGGAGATGAGTGCGCCCGCCACAGGAGGGCATGTTGTGCATGTGGGACTATTGGCCCAGCACGCCGATGCAATCGGCGTCACCCAGGAGCCGATGGCGCTCATACTGAACCGCCATGCTGCCGAACGCCTGCCGCAGGGGGTCGGGTGCAGATTCGCCCGTATCGGAATCCTGGACCTGCCCCATTCGCTGGACTTCGAGGTCTATGACGAGTCCCTGGATCAGATGACCGAACTCGTCAAGGAATTCTCCGGCGACCTGGGCCCGCCGACTGCCGTGGTCGGCATGTACGAACAGGTGACCCTTCCGGCCGCGCGGCTCCGGGATCGGTTCGGTGTGCCGGGCGTGGATACGGAAACCGCGCTGCTCTGCCGGGACAAGGTCCTGATGAAAGAGGCCCTTCGGGGGAGCGGCCTGCGCCTGCCGCGCTTCCGGGAGGTGGGGCCGGAGACCCCGTTCAGCGAGCTCGAGGACTTTGTTGCCGGGTTGCCCGGGAAGATTGTCCTCAAGCCGCAGCGTCAGGCGGGGAGTTTCGGAATCAGGATATTCAACGATGCCGGGGCGTTCTTGACTCACGCGCGTTCTTCAGGAATTCCTGGGGGGTACGAGATCGAGGAGTTCATTGAGGGCTCCGTGTGCCATGTCGACGGTGTGGTGCGGGCAGGCGAGATCCGCTTCTTGAGCGCCTCCCGCTACATCGGTGACTGCTTCAGCTTCCAGCACGGGGGACAGCCACTGGCCTCCGTTACGTTCGACAGTCAGGCGATGCTGGCGAGATTCACCGATTTCACGGAACTCGTCCTGAAGCATATGGGGTTGCGCGACAGCACCTTCCATCTTGAGGCATTTCTGACCCCGGACGACGATCTGGTCTTCCTCGAGCTCGCGAACCGCTTCGGCGGCGCTTACGTCGCCAATCACCTCAAGGCCGTCTGCGGCATCGACCTTGCCCGTGAGTCCGTGCTCGCCTGTACGGGACAGCCCTCCGAGATCCGGATGCCGGCCAACGCCCTGGACTTGGCGGGCCCAGGCGCCTCCGGATGGCTCTATCCCGCCCTGCCCGAGAAGGAGCGCTGTGTGGTCAAGCGCATCCAGGGCCTCGACACCTGCCCTGGCTCGGTGGTCCTCTCCGAGATTCCGGACATCGGCCAGGAACTCAACGACGACATCACCCCGTTTGCATCCTCGGGGAAGTTCGTCCTCGCCGCAGGGAGTTCCGCTGCCGTCGAGCAGGACATGCGGCGACTTATCAAATCCTATGCCGTGGAGGTCGAGATGAAGCGCGCGGCATAGGGACCAGGAGTTCTCCGGAGGTTGCTGCGGCCGCATCAAGGAGACGGCCGTTCAGTTCGCTCTCGTACCAGCCGAGCAGAGCCTCGTGGCCTCCCGGGCCCTGCTCCGGTCCTGTCTCGATCACCAGGCAGGCGGGCCGCGTCGCCATCAGAGTGGAGCGGTGCTGCTCTGCGGCGGCGCTTGGGTCCAGCCAGACTGATCGCACGCCCGCCCTCTCCATTCCGAGCTGCACCGCTATCCGCAGCACGCCTGGACGCAGCAGGGCTGCCACGGGCCTGTCGAGCTCCACGCCGACCATCGCGAGGTTCTTGCCGAAACACGCGGCCATCTCGTCGAGCGCGTCGTATCGAATGCGCTGCGCACAAGTCATATACATGCCGGTATTTTTGGCCGGGGCAGCTGGGTGCGCTTCTCTGGGAGTGCGGAATTCTGGTTGCGGCCGGCGGGCTCGGTGGCACGGTGCAGCTGTGCAGCGCAATACGGGAGTGGTGTCAGAGCACACGCATGCCGAAAATGCATTATGCGCGTGGGATACGTGCGGTGCTCTCCGCCAGCGATCTTGCCGTGCCCTCAAGGGACTGCCGACAGGTGATGATACGCCTCTCGCGGAATCGTCTGAGCGTCACCCAGGCACACCGATACGGTGTCGAAGCCTGGACCTCCGGCAGCCATCTCATTCTGATCTTCCGCAGCTCCGTCGCCAACGCATTGAGTCACCTCCGGCCGAACACCCTTCCTTTCCTGGTCGAACTGCGCAAGGAACTCGCTGCGGGAGATATGCGGGCCCTCTGCCTGGCTTGGCTGGCAACCCTCGGCACCCCCGAGGACTACCGCGCCACCGATGCCGCACTACTCGAGGACGAGGTCGAACCCCCGGTGCCCGCTAGGCCTCGCTCAACTGACTCCTGCCTTGGACGCCTTCGCAGACGTCCTGGGCGTCGATGCCCGCCTCCTCGCCGTCGCCACCGCCGGCGGAGGCCCGCAGCGACGAGCGCCTGAGCAGCAACTGAGGCACTGGATCAACACGCTTACCGATATCGAGAAGGATCATTTGCTGTCGCAGGCCATTGGAGGCGACGAAGCCGGGCGCCTCATCTCACTACGGCGGGAGTTTCGCCGTCACTGCGCCGAGAATGCCGGCCGGACGCGTCGCCGCAGTGCCGTGGACTTGCTGCGCGCGGCCGGCGAGACGGGCTGTGGCGACCCGCCCCGCTCCGGCGGTGGGTCCCCGTCCCGTGGCCACCCGAAGGTCGAACCGTTTGGCCGCGTCCAGCGCGGGCGGCTGAGTTCGACCTCGTGGGTTCGCCAGGGCCGTCGTCGCTGACCGGTCAGCCTCAAGCGGCCCACGGCGCGACCGGATACCAGGGGATGATCTCTCGACGGGCAAGCAGGCGGATGTCCCAGTAGAGGATCGTGAACGCGCCCGCAACGATCAGGGTGACGGCGATGAGGGTGGCGGCGCGCCCCGGCCTTGCCAGCCAGGCCTGCATACGACCGCCGGCGACGACGGTCAGCGCCACGAAGACTACCGACATCAGTGCAATGTTGCCCACCGATTGGAGCGTGAAGGCCGCGGCGCCATACAGCACGTTTCCGCTCTCCGCTGCGTCCCGAAACAACTGTCGGAACAGTGGATACGGTCGCCCGATCAGGAACCCGCCGATCAATGCGCCCATAAAGATGGATTGCACGTTGGGGAATCTGCGGCGAAGGCGCTCGAAAGGATCGCGAACGAACCCGAGCGCACTCAACCCCATGTAGAGCATCGCCATGCCGACCGCGCCGAACGCGACCATGCTCTGCACGGAGCGGCCGGAGAGGACTCCGGGGGCGGACTCGGCCTCGGAGAACTGCGGCATCGACGTACCCACCACCCCGACCAGCGCTCCGTACAGCGCGGAGACCGTGATCATCCCGAGCGACATCCAGCCCAGTGGCTTGAGGGCCTGCACCATCCGGCCCCACCGGCTTCCCGCCGCACCGAGAATGGGCGCAACCGTACCGAAGACGGCGATATTGCAGGCGGTGAACGTGCCGGCGAGCCCTGACGTGAAGGCGAAGACGATACCCGCCACGGCGCCGGAGATGGGCGCCTCGGGGTCATGGCCGAGTGCGGTTCTCGCAATGTTGCCGCCGATGGTGCGGTCTACGAACTCGGCGGACCACACAACCGTGAGCAGAAATCCAGCACCGACGCTGAGAAGGAGTATGAGCCATCGTCGGCGAACCGGTCCGGTTGCGGATGCTTCCGTTTTTCCCGCACTGCTCTGTGCCGAGACATGTGTCTTCTCCGCATGCGCCATTGCCAGCTCTCCACTCGGCTAGTTCGGGGGCAGCGGCTACACGGATTGCGCCGCAGTTGGAGAATAGGAGTAGCCCGGATCGGAGGCTTCTTTGAGTTTGCTGACTGCAGCCCGAGCGGCCGGCCTGACCTGTGTTCGGCGCATGCCTGCTGAGCGCTAAGCGGTGCCCGTATTCGGTGACTCCACCTGCCGAGGGACCGTCAGTCGGCTTCCCACGCACGCCGCTGCCGTCATTGCGGCCCAGGACGTCAGCTCGATCAGCGCGCGGTCAGCGGAGTGGTGCGCGCGGAAGGCGGTGATGTCGCTGTCGGTGACCTGATAGGCGGCGAACGCGGTCAGCAATGCGAGCCGGGCGACGGCGGTTTCGGACTCGGGGAGGCCGGTGAGTGCGTCACTGAGCCACGCCCGGCTCGGGCCGACGGGACCGCCATCCCATGACTGAAGGCGCGCACTGACGCGGGCCCGGATCTGCTCGGGCACCCAGCCTGCCGCATCGTTCACGGCCGTCGCCGCCCGGCCGAGCGCCTCGCCCACGGCGGGATTGTCCCGTGCCCAGTCGAGACCAGGCGGCAGAGACCCCTCGGGCAGCAGGCTGAGTGAGGCGCCGGCAGGCACCCGCGATGCGGACGGGCGCATGGCGCGTGCGACGGTCCGCATGATCGGTTCCTTCAGCCGCCGCGGAGTCCGGCGAGGCACGGGTGAATCGGCCAGAAAGATGCTGACCATGCGGTTGAGGTAATGGAATGTGACGGCGACCCCGAAGAGTTCCGGCGCTTGCCATGGCGCGAGTGGAGCTGCGTCATCTCCCGGCCCGCGACTGGTGCGCCCAGTGTCGCGGGCCCATGCAGCGAGCGCGGCAGTGGGGGTCGGCGGCGGTGACAGCGTCTCTCGCGCGGCCTGGTGGACCTCGATGCAGTACGGGCACGAGTTGGCCCGGGACACCTCCGCGGCAACGAGTTCCTTGAGGGGTCGGTCCACCCGTCCGTCCGCGAGCAGCGTCTCCCGCAACATCAGCCAACTGGCCGCGAGCGGCGCGGGGGAGGAGGAGTGGAGGACAACCGGCGGTGCCAGGAAGCCGAAATCGTGCTCGGCCTGCGCATATACCTGGCGGACCTGGCCTTTGGCCGCGGCGGGAGCTACCACTCCCACATGCCGGACCTGTCGGTGAGTGTGCCGCAGCATCGTCCGGACGGCCGACCCCATCGTGTCCCTCCCGAAGCTCGCGCAGACGTGCGCCGTGATGCGCATCCAGCCTCACAGTCAATGTGCCCGCGGGCCACCTCGAGAAATGCCGACCTGGCGTTCGTGCGTACCGGAGCAGGCAAGCCGGAAGATGCAACCCTCGCCCGTACCGGGAAAACCTGGTTGAGGTCCGTCTGACGGGCAGCCTGCCTCGCGACTGCCGGGGATTTCGTGTGGAGGTGCCGTGACGTCTATACCGATCGAAAGCCGGCGGCCGGCCATGATCTCAGCGGAACTCCGGGCAAGGCTGCGGGAGTCCGCCGAGCAGACGTCGCGCAGCGGGCGACCCGACCCCAGCGCGCTTGCCCGGCTGGGAGGTCTGCTCGCCGCCGCCGTTCCCCGTGCCTACGGCGGTGCCGGAGGTGACGCGGCCGACCTCAACCGGATCGTCGAACAGCTCGCCACGGTCAATCCGTCGGTGGCCATCCTCACGTACCAGCACTTCGCCGTGGCATCCCGGATTGCCGAATGGGGCACCTCCGCCCAGAAGGCGCACTATCTCCCCGCGCTCGCCGACGGCACGTGCCTTGCCGCCTCGGCCTGGAACGACCGCGGTGCCAGTGCGGCGAGCCGAACGACCGACAGTCGTGGAGCCGAGCACGCTGACGGCACCTGGGTGCTCGACGGAGGCAAGACGTTCACCACCGGGGCCTGTGTCGCGGATCTGTACATGGTGCAGGTCAACGCCGAGCCGCTGGGCTCTGGCGTACGGGACGGCGTCCAGAGGACGGGGAGGACGTTCTTCCTGGTGACCAAGAGCACTCCCGGCCTGCATCCGGAGCTGAGCCTGGACCTGGTCGGCATGCGTGGGTCCGCCACCGGTGTCGTCTCTCTGCGGCACTGCGCCGTCCCCGAGTCGTGCCGGCTGGGCCCGGTGGGAAGCGCCACGAAGATCATCACGAGCGCGAGGGAGTCCGGGGCCACACTGGGGGCAGTGTCGGTCGGCATCGCGCAGGCCGCGCTCGATCACGCAGCCGACCATGCCGCACGGCAGGGCGTGCTGAGCAGGCCTGCCGTAAGGCAACGTCTGACTGGCCTCGCCACCCGGCTGGAAGCGGCCCGCGGACTCGTCGAATGGGCAGGCGCGCGGATGTCGGCGTCTCCGGACCTTGCCACGCTGCACAGCAAGCTGTTTGCCTCGACCGTCGCCGAGGAGGCCTGCCTCGAGGCCACGCAGATACTTGGCTCGTCCGGATACCTGTCGGGGGCCACGTTGTCCCGCCTGCTGGCCGATGCACGCGGCATCGCCCTGATGGGACCGTCGAACGAGCTCTGCCGCCAGTTGCTCGCGGTGTCGTGGCTCGGCCGCACGCCAGGGTGGGGATAGAACCCACTGGTTACGTCACCCAGGAGGCAGACACCATGCGCACACCCGGCAACGCCGAGCCACCCGCGGCCCCGGACTTCGCCGCCGGGCTGCGCAGTCTGGATGCGGAGACAGCGGAGCTGGAGCTGCCCGTGACAGGTGCTCTGCCCGACTGGCTCGCCGGCAGCCTGTTACGCAACGGCCCGGCCCGGTTCGAGGCCGGCGCGCGCACCTTCCGGCACTGGTTCGACGGACAGGCCATGCTGCATCGCTTTTCCCTCTCGCCCGGCGGCCGCGTCGGTTACGTCAATCGCTACGTCGATACGCCGTCCTCGCGGGCGGCTCGCGACGAGGGCCGCATCGCCTACATGGAGTTCGCCACCGATCCGTGCCGCTCGCTGTTCTCCCGCTTCTTCACCCTCTTCTCCACACCCGCCATCCGGCGCGCAGCCGGCACTGCGAGCAACCCCAACGTCAATATTGCCCGCTTCGGTGAGCGCTTCGTCGCACTGACGGAGACCCCGGTCCCGGTCGAATTCGATCCACAGACCCTTACCACGGCAGGAGTTGTGGACTACGGGGATGGACTGCGCGGCCAGATCACCTCGGCGCACCCACATCGGGATCCGGCCACCGGTGACCTGATCAACTACCTCACGCATTTCTCACGGCGCAGTGAATACCGCGTGTACCGGCAGCCCGCGGGACGTACGGAACGGGAGCTGATCGGCAGCCATAGGGCAGCGGCCCCGGCCTACATGCACAGCTTCGGCATCACCGGCCGGCATCTGGTGCTCACGGAATTTTCCCTCGTGGTCAACCCGCTGCGGCTGCTGCTCAGTGGCCGGCCGTTCATCGACAACTTCCGCTGGCAGCCGGAGCGCGGCACCCGGTTCATCGTCTTTGACCTGCAAGCCGGCGGCGTGCGTGGCGTGTTCGAAGGGCCGACCTTCTTCGCTTTTCACCACATCAATGCGTGGGAGGAAGGCGAGGACATTGTGCTTGACCTGGCCGCATACCCGGACTCCGCGGTCGTCGATGCCTTCCGCCTGGACCGGTTGCGCGGCGGCGGCGACGTACCGCAGGCGCATCCCACCCGCTGCCGGATCAGCCTGCCGACAGGGGAGGTCACCGCCAAGCGGCTGTCCGACGAGCCCATGGAGCTCCCGAGCATCGCGTACGCATCCCACAACGGCCGCCCGTACCGCTACGCCTACGGCATCGGTGCTCGGGGCGGCCGAACCGACGACTTCGCCAACCAGCTGGTCAAGCTGGATACCGCTTCCCGCAGCACCCACCTGTGGCACACACCGGGCCACTACCCGGGCGAACCGGTTTTCGTCCCCGCCCCCGAGGCAGTGGCGGAGGACGACGGCGTCGTGCTGTCGATCGTTCTCGATGCGACGCAACCCCGAGAGCCGTCCTCCTTCCTGCTAGTCCTGGACGCACGCGACTTCACCGAGTTGGCGCGTGCCCGCGCACCCCATGCCATCCCCTTCGGCTTCCACGGGCTGTTCACCCACTAGTAGGGCTTGGTCAGGTTCATCCGCACGATGGAAGACGTCTCCGCCCGACCGCGAACCCTAGGGTTAACCGCGGCTATGACGACCTGCACATGACGTCAGGATTCGCGAGGGAGCCCATGCCGAAGCAGAACAGCCCGTACCATCACGGCGATCTGCGCGGCATGCCTGCGGGCCGCACGAGAACCACTCGAGGAAAGCGGTGGCGGTGGGCTCACGATGCGGGCAATGGCGCGCCGCGCCGCGCCGGTGTTTCGCCTGCCGCGCCGTATCGCCACTTTGCGCACCACGACGCGCTCGTCCCTGCCGTGGCCGATGAGGGGCATCGCGAGCTCGCCGAGCACCTGGCCACCGCACACTCCGCGGCCACCCCGCCCGAGCAGGTGGCCACCGCCGTAACCTATGTCCGCTTCGCTCTCGATCATCCGGCTCTCTTCCGGCTGATGTTCGCAAAGCACCGGGGAGCCGAACGGCGATGTGCGGATCGACAGTGGGGCATGGGTCGCGGCGCATGTCACCACACTCGTACAACGCGTCTTTCCCAGTGCCGACACAGACGCTCCGTCGGTCGCGGTGTGGTCCTTGATCCATGGCCTGGCTTTCCCGCACCTCGACCACAGACTTGCCGGCACCGCCCCGGACGAGGTTGCCGCCCAGGTCCATTCCGCCGTCCGCGCCGTGCTCGCCATACCCATTCCACTTCCACACACGTCGCTCCCGGGCCGGACCTTCAGTCAGGCCTCGACGAATGGAGAATTGCTGTGCCACACATCGCCCTGAACAATGACCTCCCGGGCATCGTCGGACTGATGTCGCACCGTCCGGACACCGCTGCTCCGCTGAACGAACTTGCGGACGCCCTGCTGCGCGCACCGTCCCCGCTCACCCGCGGCGAGAGGGAACTGATCGCGGCCTATGTCTCCGAACGCAACGAGACGCGCTTTTGTGCCGACTCGCACGGTGCCTTCGCCGCTGCCCAACTCGATGGCGGCCGCGGGCTCGTACAGGAGGTTCTGGGCACCCCGGCCGATCGCCTGCACGAGGCACCTGTCGCCCCGCGCCTCCAGGCGCTGCTGCGCATCGCCGCGGAGGTGCGGCAGCAGGCCAAGCCGGTGTCGGGCGAAGCCATGACCGCGGCCCGCGCGGTCGGCGTGGGGGACACGGAGATCCACGACACGGTGCTCATTGCCGCGGCCTTCTCCATGTACAACCGCTACGTGAACTGCCTGGACACCAGCCTTCCGGACCAAGGCGATTACTACACCGAATCCGCGCAGCATTTCGTCCGTCACGGGTACAGCCTGACGGCCGCCGCGACCGTGGAATGCACGCCCTGCGGCTGCGGGTCCTAGGGGCAATGCCGTTCGGTTAGGCGTCTGGTGGTCTTGGCGATGTGTTGATGTTGATGTGGACGGTGGTTTTGTGGGTTACGTCCAGAGACTCATTGAATCCGACGGTGAGGACACCGCTGCCGGCGACCGCGGCAGCGCCCGTCCCGACCCGAACATCCTCGCCTGAGTGTCGAGTAAGCGCACTGACCGGACTCTTGACCTGTCGCTCAACGACCTCAGAGCGATCCAGCACAGCTGAGACAGCTGGTGTCCGGTGATCTGCACCGGCATCCGACCCGGTACACAGTCTCTTGACACGACCAGCCCTTGCCGATTTGGGCATGGTGCTGGCCGGTCGGCGTCATAGGGGGCCGGTCACGGTGCGCGGCGGCGGGAGGCCGACCCGGCTGGTCCCCCGCCGGCGGGGGACCAGCCGGGTCGGCCTTGCTGTGGACCTGGCTGAGGGACCCGGGCTGTACGGAGTGGTCGCCGAAGCGGGCGCGGGCCTGGTCGGGGCGTATGCGGGTGAGGCGCGGGCGGGGGTAACGGATTCGGGGTAGGTAACCGGCCACAAGGGTCGCTGAAATGTTTCCCACACGGCCTAACTGCCGGTTGATCGCGACGAGTTGGTTGAGCCGGTGGTGCCACCGTTCGGTGAGGTGCTGTTGCCGGCCGCTTCCGCGGGCAACTGGTCCACTACGAGGCTCCCGAGATCCGTCCTGGAGACCGGAACCGCCACCCCAACCCAAGCCGCCGACGCGAACGCACTTGGAGCATCACTACTCATGGCCGCCCGGGGCCGCCGGTACGTCGTCTACCCGGACGACGCCGCACACCCCGGCCAGCGCAAGGAGGTCGTCCACGGCGTAGGCCGTGGACGTGAACGTCGGGGGCCCCGTTGCGTCCCCCCGCTGGTGGCGATGCTCGCCTACATGCCCGCCGCAGCCGACGATCACTGAGGTGGTCGCCGAACTGGCTGAGGCCTCACCCCGCTCACTCCGGGGCCGTGCCTGACCGTCGAAGGGACCGCCGATGCTGCCCGCCGATTCCGCGTGGAACGCCGCGACCTGGGACCAGATCGCCCCCACCCCACCCCACCCCACCACCGAAGTCGACGCCATCTCCCGGCTGCTTGGCACTGCACCCGGACCGGGCGGGTTCGAACTGTTGAGGCCCGCCCGGGGGAGTCGGTCGTTTTCGGCCGTCGGTGCGTGAAGTCGGTTTTGCATCACGCAGAGACGGGATGGCGGCGGACATGTCGTCCGGGTGAGTGGGCGCGTGGTGGCGGATGTTGAGCTCCTGGGCCGGTCCGGTGGCGTCGGCCGCCGTCCGGATGGGGCTATGCGGAGAATGGCCGGGTCCGTTCCTCGCCCCGCCTGCTTGGTCTTCGAACTGTGTGCGGGAGATGGGGGAGCGAAGAGCGGCCCTTGATCGCGGAGATGTAGTTTCTGGCCATGACTGATGGCTGGCGAATGGATCGGATCGGGGCTGCGCTGAGGGGCGAGAACCCGACTGTGCTGCGGCGGATGACGTCGGGGTTTGCTGTGATCGGGGACGTTCAGTTCCTGCCGGGCTACTCGGTTCTTCTCGTGGACGAGCCGGATGTGCAGCGGCTGTCGGACCTGCCGAGGGCGAAGCGACTGTCGTTCCTGTCTGACATGGATCAACTCGGTGAAGCGGTCGAGCGTGCCTGTCGGCGGCTGGACCCGGCTTTCCGACGGGTCAACCTGGAGATCCTGGGGAACACGGACCCGTTCTTGCATGCGCATGTCTGGCCGCGGTTCGAGTGGGAGCCGGCCCATGTCGTGGGTTCTCCAGTGTGGCTCTATCCGCGTGAACGGTGGAGCGACGAGCGGTATCGGCTCGGTCCGCAGCACGACCTGCTGCGGACTGCGATCGGCAGCGAACTGGACCAACTGCGCCCGGTCACCTGACCGTTGTGGGCCGCCGACCCGCCTAACGGGCCGCGCTTGTACGGCATTTGCGCCCCAGACCGCCCGCCGTTCCTTCGGGTTCCTGAAACGGCGGTGATGTGGTTTCCGGATCTGATGTGGGCAGTTCTGTCATGTGGTTTCAGGAAGACTGCCGGACGCTGTCAGGCCTCTCGGTGTCTGTGTTCCATGGGGGACGTGACCGGTCGCTTTCGTCGTGTTCAGCGGTGTCCGGGCCCCGGAAGGGGCGTAGACCACGCTGGCCTGGCGCGCTGGCCTGGATGGTGAACAGGTAGCGGCCCAGGATCTCCGTACGGTGCGTTCGAATTGGACATGAACAGCTGCCGGGATCTGGACTTGGGCGCCGCGGCGATGGTGCCCGGCCCACGCAGTCCGAGAGGGGAGACCGCCTCGGCTCGGGGACCTGATGCGCTGCCAGGCGCGTGGGCCCCCGGGGGCGTGGATCGGGAAAGCCGGCGAGGTCTGAGCTACGAGGCTCGAGCGAACTTGTGTACAGGCAGAGTTGTCTCTCGTCGCAAGTGCCAGCCATCGCCGGCCCGTTCCGCGTCCTACGTTCTGTGCTGCGCAGTGCCTCGTGTCATCAGCAGTTCGAACACGCTCGAGAAGCTGTCCTGCCCGTGACCGTCGGCCGCCCGCCTGTCGAGCAGGGCCTTCAGCGGCTCGTGGATGTCGGTGGCGATGCCACTGGCTCTGCTGAACTGGATTGAGGCTGTCGACCCCGGCCCGATTGAGGCCGACCGTGCAGACCCCGCCCGCGTACACCGATCCGATGCCCTTGTTCGGGGCGGCGGATTCGAGTGTCGTCCGTTGTTTCGCGTTCGACTTTCCGCGAGTCGACCTGTCGAGGGATCAGGTGAAGATCGAGTCAGCGGAGGATGAGGGGGCCTGCCTCGACTTCTCCGGGAATGTTCGAGAGCTCCCTCGATGCGTCAGAGCAACCCGTCGGTGAGGGCTGTGTGTCTCGCCTCGGTAGTACTGGGGCGGGGCAAGGCGTCTGATCACTGTTCGCGGGGTCCGGGCAGGCGGGTCGGCAGGTTCCTTGTCGGCGGCGGGGGAGGTGTCACGGTGGACCTGGCTGGGCGATCCGGGCTGTAGTGCGTCGTCGACGTAGCGGGCGCGGGCCTGGCCGGATGCCGTCTCGGTGCGGCGGCGTTTGCCGTCGGCGTAGTCGATGAGGAGTTGATGGGTGGCAGGTTGAGTTTCGGTGAGGTGTTCGGCGCGCAGCGTCATGGAACGGACGCGGGCGTGTTCGAGGCCGCGGCGGATGGGCTTGCCGATCGCTGAGCCGTTCCGGCCGATCCCGCCGACTCCCGACTCCCGACTCCGGTGATGAGTTTCCGTGACCGTGTCCGTCACATGTATGACCGAACAGTGTGAGACGGAAGGACGACGTGATGGGCGCGGACACCATGGGGGAGCTGGATATGAGCGGACTGGGGACGAATGGTCCGGCCGAGGCCGACGAGTCGGAGTTCACGGGGCTGGCCGAGCGGCATCGGCGGGAGCTGCACGTGCACTGCTACCGGATGCTCGGGTCGTTCGAGGACGCCGAGGACACCGTGCAGGAGACGTTCCTCCGCGCATGGCGGCGGCGGGAGACTTTCCAGGGGCGGTCGACGTTGCGGGCCTGGCTGTACCGGATCGCCACCAACGCCTGTCTGGACCTGCTCGCCAAACGCCGCCCCGAACCCGCGACCGGCGGCGAAGCGCGGTGGCTGCAGCCCTACCCGGACTGGCTCCTCGACGAACTGCCCGCGGGTGATGCGGACGAGCCGGAGGCCACCGCCGTCGCACGGGAGACGATCGAGCTGGCGTATCTGGTCGCGGTCCAGCACCTCGCGCCGCGCCCGCGAGCCGTGCTGATCCTGCGGGAGGTACTCGGCTGGCCGGCGAAGGACGTCGCGGAACTCCTCGGGGACTCCGTCAACTCCGTCAACAGCGCGCTACAGCGCGCCCGGGCCGGGATGAGGGAGCACCTGCCCGCACAACGGCAGGACTGGACCGGCGGGGACCAGGACGCCACCATGCGCGAGCTGGTGCACCGCTACACCGAGGCCAGCATGGCCACAGACGTCAAGGCCCTCGCCTCGATGCTGCGAGACGACGTCCGCTTCTCGATGCCTCCCACGCCGGGCCTGTACGTCGGCCGTGACGCAGTGGTGAACTTCTTGACCGAGAGCGGCTTCGAGGGCATGACCGGCCTGCGTGCCGTTGCCACCTCGGTGAACCGGCAGCCCGCCCTGGCCTTCTACCTCTGGCGGCAGTCCGAGAACGCGTACCTGCCGCTGACCATCGACGTCCTGCGCATCACCGACGGGACGATCACCGAGATCACCACGTTCCACGACAACCAGTTCCCGCGACTCGCACTGCCGCCGCGCCTGCCGGCCGACGGCACCGAGTAACCCCGTGCGAACGCTCGCGCTGCGCCCCGGCGCACGCACCGCCGTGATCACAGAGGAATGGCACGACGCGTTCGGCGTCGTCACCCGTGGCCGGGTGCAGCTGGAACTACGTGACGGCGAGCCGGGGCCCGTCCTCGGACACGGCGCCGCGTTCTGGCTCCGCGGCACCGGCGTCCGCGCCCTGCACAACCCCCGCCGTCACACGGCCACGGTGTGCATCATCACTCCGCCCGCAAGCCAGGCCCCAGGCCCGTGCCGGATGACGAGAGGTACGACATGAGCAGCATGAAGGAAACCCCCCTGGCAACCGCCCCGGCCGCCCACCGCACCAGCCGCCCCCGCCGATTCCACCGCCTCGCCGGCACCGGCCTCATCGCCACGCTCGCCGCGACGGCGGCCACCACTCTTGTCGCCGCGCTCGCCCGGACCGCCGGCGCCGACTTCAAGGTCCAGGGTGGCCAGACCATCCCACTGTCCGGCATCGCCATCGTGACCGGCTTCTTCTCGGCCGCAGGCATCGTCATAGCCGCCGCCCTGCTGCGCCTGACCGCTCGCCCCGCCGAGCGGTTCGTATGGACGGCCACGTCACTGACCGTCATCTCGCTGATTCCACCGCTTGTCTCCGAGGCAACCACGCCCACCACCATCGCCCTCCTCGGGCTGCACCTCGTCCCCGCAGCGGTGATGATCCCGGCCCTGACGCGGAGTCTGGACACCCGAGCGGGATGACGCTCGCTCCCAGACCGACATCTCCATCGCCAGTGCCCTCGGCCCGGTCTTCCACCACCCCCGCCAGGTGTGATGGAGCTGCCGGTCCGCGGTGGTCGGGCCGCTGCGGCCTCCCTCACGCACGTCCTGCGCGATGCCTTGCGCCCGCGAGACGGCACCGTCCCACTCGCCACCTTGACGACGAGTAGTTCCATCAACTCCCCGCGTGCTCCCGCGAGCTCCTCCACGCCCACCAGCCCCACCGCGGCGGCCCGCTGCGCAAGATCCGTGCGCCATGCGGCTCCGGCCCCTCACCGGCTCCGCCGAGCGCCCAGCCGATGCACGGAACCTCCTCATCGAGGGCTGGTCCGTACTCGAGCGCGTCGGAGGTGACGTCCGCATTCACCTCCCGAATCGCGTGATGCAGCGTTCCAACATCACGTGGGCCGCGCCCTTCCGCCGACGCCACGACGGGTACCGGCGCACCACCTGATACAGCGCCGACACCACGACCGCAGACGCTGCGCGCAGACGTCGCCGCCCGCATGCTCGCCGCCGCGACGGGAACCCAGTTGCAGCAGATCACCACACGCACCGTGCCGGTGGCGGTGTCGACATCCGGACCGGCAAGAAGTGGCGTAACGGGGCCCGCTTGCGCGGTCAGGGCCGTCCGTCGCTGCCTCCGGTGCGAAAAGGGCTGGACCTACGCCGCCGTCGGCGGCCCCGACTGGCACCGCAAATACCACCTGCTGCGCCGCCACATCGAAGCCGGCCACGACCCCACCACCTGGCACCGGGACCTAACGATCAACGGAGTGAAAGCCGGCGGCTGGCTCCACCGCCAGTTCACCGCCTGGACCCGACTCGACGACGGACAACGCACCCTCCTCACCCACCTCGGCCTGACCCCCGATCAAGTCCCGCTTCCCGTACGGAAAACGAGCGTCACGCCCGGTACACGAACCCGCCGCTCCTTCCACCAGACGGCCGAGCTCCTGCGCTTGTTCGTACAGCGCTGGGGCCGCCCGCCCAGCGCCCGGGAGTCGATGGAGGTTGACGGCGAGCACATCATGATCGGGCCGTGGCTCTGCAAGGTGCGCACCAAGCAGAATCTGCGCCAACTCACCGAAGAACAAATCCAGTTGATGATGGAAATCCTCAAGGACGAGCGGGAATCGCCCGGCCGTGAACCCTCCGCAGAGGAGCCCCGTATAATCTCAGAAATCCCATAGTTTTTTGCTTCCATAAGGCATGAAGCCACTAGAGCGAAAGCAGTAGGACCCCCACCGGACCCAAGGGCGCCGGAGACAGCGAGCACCGGACCAGATGTCCGAGCCAACCACCGGCCCCGGACGGCGTAAGCATCTGGAACAGCTCCGACCCACCACCAACCCCCACTCGTAGCTGCGCAGTTGAGGAAGCCGCGGAGCGGATTCCTCTAGGCCGGATCGCGGAGCGATCCGAGCCGCGGACAACGGAGTTGGCC
>NZ_KZ984579.1 GCF_003574445.1 Streptomyces sp. YIM 130001 | reverse complement strand
CACGGCACCGCCTGGGGGCAGCCCGGGTTGCGCTAGTGTGCGGCGGATGCAGCCTGCTTCGCCTGATGTTCCGTCCTCGTTCCGGCTCGTCGTCACGGGCGGCGGTACGGGAGGGCATACGTACCCGGCGCTGACCGCGGTGCGAGCTCTGCAGGCTCGGATGGCGTCCGTCGGTGGGGCGCTCGACGTGCTGTGGATCGGCACGGCGGAAGGTCTGGAGGCACGGGTCGCCCCGGCCGAAGGCATCGCCTTCACCGCGGTCCCCACAGGAAAGATCCGACGTTCGTCGAATCCGCTCAAGATGGTGTCGCCGGCGAACGTCCGGGACATGGCTCGAGTCCCGCTGGGCGTCGCGCAGGCCCGCAAGGCAATCAGCCGGTTCCGTCCCGATGTCGTCCTGGCTACCGGCGGGTTCGTCGCGGTGCCGGCGGGGCTGGCGGCGCGGATGTGTGGGCGGCCGTTGGTGCTGCACGAGCAGACGGTGCGACTCGGGCTCGCGAACCGCAAGTTGGCGAGTTCTGCGACCCGGATCGCGGTGTCGTCCGAGGCGACGCTGCCGCTGCTGCCATCGAGCGTCCGCCCAGCGGCGGTGGTCACCGGGAACCCCGTGCGACCCGAGGTGCTGGCCGGCCGGGCGGACAAGGCAGTCGCTGCGCCCGGCCTCGCCGGATTCGACCGGCGCTTGCCGACCTTGTACGTGACCGGCGGGGCGCAGGGCGCACAGCAGATCAACGGCATGATTCGAGAGGCGCTTCCGTGGCTGCTGGAGCGTGCGAACGTGATCCATCAGTGCGGACCGGGCAACGTCGAGGACTTGCAGTCCGGCGGCGCAGGGCTTCCTGACGTCTTCGCGGGCCGGTATTTCGTGACAGGGTTCGTCGGCCCGGAGCTGCCCGACATTCTGGCGCTCGCGGACGTGGTGGTATCCCGCAGCGGGGCGGGCACGCTTGCTGAGCTCACCGCGTTGGGCAAGCCAGCGGTTTTCGTGCCGCTTGCCACGTCGGCCGGCAACGAGCAGGCCCACAACGCGCGGCACCTGCAACAGGCGGGCGCTGCCGTCGCGTTGGAGGGCGACGTGTCAGGAGATCGCCTGCGGGAGGTTCTCGAGCCGCTCCTGACGGACGGGGCGCGGCGTGAGGCGATGGCGGCCGCGGCCCGAGCGCACGGCCGACCGGATGCGGCGGACCGGCTCGTCGACGTCGTCCTGGCTGCCGCAGCCGGCTGACCGTCGCGCGTCGTCACTGCAGATGGCGGGCGGCGCCGTCCTCGAGGAGTCGTACGACGGCAGCGAATGCGTCAGGTCCCTGCCCGTACGGGTCGGGGACGTCCCGGCCGTCGAGGTAGCGGGTCGTATGCGGGGCGGCCGGCGCGCCGGGCGCGTTGAGGGCGGTCAGGTTGGCGGTGTCCATGGCGAGTACGAGGTCGGCCCACTGCAGGAGTGCGGGGGTCAGGGGGACGCCGCGGTGTTCTGTGAGGTCCCAGCCGCGGTCGGCGGCAGCTTGGGTCATCATCGGATGGGCCGGGTGTCCGGCCCACTTGCCGCGGATTCCGGCGGACCGGACCTCGACGTGTGGACCGCCCCTGTGGGCGAGGATCACCGCGGCGAGTGGCGAGCGGCAGTGGTTGCCGAGGCACACGGTCAGCAGACGCCGCGGGCGCGTCACCGGGTCGCCTCGAGAGCGTGGGCCAGTTCGGTGGTCACGTGGTCGATGTCCTGCTCGGTGAGGTGCGGGTGGAAGGGCAGGGTGAGGATTTTTCGGCCGAGCTGCTCGGTGCTGGGGAGCGCGCGGTGCCACCGCCGGAAGGCGGGCTGCAGGTGGTTGGGCGGGTAGTGCGTGCCGATTGCGATGCCGCGTCCGCGGAGCCGGGAGAACACTGGGTCCCGGCGGTCCGAGTCGACGCGTACGGCGCACAGATGTGGGAGTGCGTGGTCGATGTCGACGTCGACCAGGGTGATGCCGTCGACGGTGCGGAGTGCGTCCGCGTAGGTGCGCCAGAGCGATCGGCGGCGGGTCTCGATCTTGTGCAGGTGCGGGAGTTGGGCGAGGCCGATCGCGGCGTTGAGAGACGGCATCTGGGCTCGCATCCCGAATCCGTCGACGGTGTAGCTGGTCATCTCGGCGCGTCGTGTCGGTGACTGGACGACTCCGAGGCCGCGCAGGCGGCGCAAGGTGGTGGCCTCTGTACGGGTGCGGGGCACGATCATGCCGCCCTGCCCGCAGGTCAGATTCTTGATGGGACCGAAGGAGAAGCACGTCAGGTCGCCAGTCGCGCCGACCCGCACACGGCTGGGGTGGCGGGAGCCGAAGGCGTGCGCGGCGTCCTCGACGACGGTGATGCCCCGGGCCGCGAGGACCGGCGACGCGGCGGTGAGGTCCACGGGCCGGCCGCCGTAGAGAACGGGGAGCACGATGCGGGTGTTGCCGGTCAGGGCCTCGAGGACGTGCTGGTCGTCGATGCAGCCGGTGTCCGGGTCGACGTCGATGAAACGGGGATGAGCGCCGGTGGCGACGATCGCCTGGACTGTCGCGCAGTAGGTGAATGACGGGACGACCACCTCCGTGCCCGGTTCGGCGCCGGCGGCGAGGAGCGCAAGGTGCAGTGCGGCTGTGCCGGAGGCGACGGCGACGGCGTCCTCGACGCCGAGTAGACGGGCAACGCGATGCTCGAAGGTGTCGGTGAGCTCGCTGTGACCGTACTGGCCGCTGCGCAGCGCTTGGCAAAGGGCGGTTTCCTCGCCGCCGTGGAGGTAGGGACTCGCGTTGCGGGCGATTCCCGCTGCCGTGGGTGAGGGAATCATGACGGGGCTCCTTGCGTACTGGTCAGCGTCGCCTGGTACTTGGTGAGAGTGACGTCGCGCCGGTAGGTGAGCCGGTTGTGGTTGACGTCGTGGTGGAACAGGCCGCGCAGGTACTCCCCGATGTAGTCGGCGCCTGCCGCGACGGACGTGGTGAATGCGCCGGCGATGCGGGCGTTCGCCTCGGTGATGACCACACGCCCCGGGCCGCTGCTCCCCGAGGGCTCGTCGTGAGGGCCGCGGATGAACCCCTGGACGCAGCAGGCGCCACGTAGTCCGGTCGCCGTGAGGACCGCGCGGACGCAGGCCTCGGCGCCGGCGTCGGTGAAGGTGCGGGAGACGACGGCGAGGCCTCCCTTGACCAGGAGCCGGTGGCGGAGGATGACCGAGGCGCGGCCGCCACGGTCGACGAGGCAGTCGGCGGTGAACTCCGTTCCAGTGACGTGCTCTTGCACGATCGCTTCACCGATCAGGCTGCACAGAACCCGGGCCTGCTCCCGGCTCCGGCAGAGGTGGACGTGGCGGGAGCCCTGGCCGCTGCGGGGTTTGACCACCAGCAGCCCGTCCGGGGCTTGGTCCACGTCGTCGGGCAGCAGCGTGACGGGGCCCGGGATGCCGTGCACGGCCAGGACGTGGGCGAAGTGCGCCTTGTCCGTGCAGGCCTCGACCGCGGCGGCTGGGGGCAGCCAGGTGGTGACGCCGGAATCGGCGAGCGGTCGGCGTAGCGCGAGCAGGTGGCCGAGCTCCTGCTCGACGGTGGAGAGGATCGCGTGCGGCCGGCACTCTTGGACGAGACGCAGCAGCGCCGTCCGATATCCGGCATCTGCGGCGGGCAGGGTGAGGTGCGGTTCGACGCCGGGCATGCGCAGGCCGGGCGCGTGCGGATCGCAATCCACGGCGATGACCGTGTTCCCGAGATCGCGGCAGCTCGCGGCGAGGTCGAATCCCGGAGCGCCGCCGACTCCGGTCACCAGGATCCGCCGCGTCACGGCGCGCTCCGGCGGACCCGGACGGACGACACACCGGCGGCGGGAGCGCGGAGGAGGGGCGCCCACCGGTCAGGGTTACGGCGGTACCAGGCGACGGTGTCGGCGAGGCCTTCGTCCAGGCCGCAGATCGGCCGGTAGCCCAGGTGGCGGGCCGCCTTGCTCCAGTCCATCGCGTACCGCAGGTCGTTCGCAGGGCGGTCCTCGATGTAGGTGACGTCGGCCCAGGTCGCGCCGCACAACGCCAGCAGACGGTCGGTGAGTTCACGGCTCGAGAGGTCGGTGCCGCCTGCGAGGTTGTAGACCTCGCCCGGGCGCCCGCGCCGGAGCACCGCCTCGACGCCGTGGCAGTGGTCGTCGACGTGCAGCCAGTTCCGCACGTGCTCGCCCCGGCCGTGCAGCGTCGCCTTCTGGCCGGTCAGCAGCCGCGCGATGAACAACGGGATGATCTTCTCCGGGTGCTGGTACGGGCCGTAGTTGTTCGAGGCGCGGGTCACGCACACCGGCACCCCGTGGGTCTGGTGGTACGACAGAGCAACCAGATCACTGGCTGCCTTGGACGCGGCATACGGGACGGACGGGCGCAGCGGCGCGTCCTCGCGCGCTGCGCCCGTCAGCAGCGGCCCGTACACCTCGTCGGTGGAGACGTGCACGAAACGGTCCACTCCGTGCCGGGCTGCGGCGTCCAAGAGGGTCTGCGTGCCCAGCACGTTCGTCGTCACGAACGTGCCGGCCTCATAAAACGACCGGTCGACGTGCGACTCGGCCGCGAAGTGGACGACCGCGCTGCACTGGCTCACGAGCTTGTCGACCAAGGGGCGGTCGCAGATGGTGCCGTGGACGAACCGCAGCTTGTCGCTGAGCACAGTCGCGAGGTTCTCGCTGTGCCCCGCGTAGGTGAGGGCGTCGAGGACGGTCACGCGGGTGACGTCCTCGGCCTGGACGAGGTGCTTGACGAAGTGGGAGCCGATGAACCCGGCTCCGCCGGTGACGAGGAGATCCATGGGTGCCTCCAACCAGCGGCCGCGTCGGTGCGGCATGCGAAGGCCAGCACATCACCGGCCCCCGGGGGCGCCCAGGGGATGACTGTGTGCCTGCTGTGTGCGCGCTGGCCCGAACTGGCTTGACCACGGCGCAGGTTGGGGCATGGTGAACGAGACGGCCCCGAGCAGGCGCGGCGAGGAGGACGAGGCGATGGAACTCGACCGGCACCCGCTGACGTACACGCGCCGTAGCCACCACTGGTCCATGGCCGATCTCGCCCGCCTGCTTCGCGCCCGAGCGAGACAGCTGGGGCTGCGCAGCGGCACGGACCGCAATCGGATCTGGCGCTGGGAATCAGGTACTTCCGTGCCCAGCCTCGAGAGCCAGGAACTCCTCGCCGACGTCCTCGACGTGCCGCGGGCGGCCGTCGGAGAGCTCGGCTGGCCGTACTGGCTGCCCGCGTTCGAACAGCCCGCGCCCTTCACCCCGTCGGGAAGCCGAGCCGCCCTGGAAGAGGTGCAGCGACACCGCATGGACCGCCGATCGTTCCTCATCATCAGCAGCACCGCCCTGGTCGACATGGCCGCCGACTGGGCCCGCATCGAACCCGCACATCTGGACCGCGCCCTCGACACGCACACGATCGACCCGGAACTCCTGACGTGGCTGGAGGACCGCGCGAGCGAACTGCGCGCACATGCGACCGGACCGCACCATCCCCAGGTGTCCCGCCTCATCGACGCCCACCTCGCCACCACCATCGACTTCCTCTCCGGAGCGCACAGCCCAGCCACCGAGCGACGCCTGTACACAGTCGCCGCCGAACTCGCCCTTGCCGCCGCCTGGTTACGCTTCGACGCCGACCGGCACGCTGACGCCCAACGACACTGGCAGGCCGCCGCCCACGCCGCCCACCAAGCCGGTGACCGCGACCTCGCAGCCGTGGCCTTCGCCGACCTCGGCTACCAAGGCCTCTGGCTACACCGCCCCACCGACGCAATCCACGTCCTGCAGCACGCCCGGACCCGCACCCACTCCGCCGCCGTACGCTCCCTCCTCGACGTACGCCGCGCCCGCGCCAGCGCCGTACTGCAAGACCACCGCGGCACCACCACCGCCCTCGCATCCGCCGAGACCGAACTCGACCGTATATGCCCCGATACAACGCCCGCCGCCGTGGCCTGGATGAGCCCAGCCGACCTCACAGCCGACGCCGGCCGCTGCTGGCTCGACCTCGGCGACCCCACCCGCGCCGAGACCGTCATCAGCACCGGCCTTGCCGAACTCGACCCTCGCCGCACCCGCACGAAAGCCGTGTTCCTCACCTACCGCGCTGAAGGCGCCCTACGCACCCACGACGCCCCCGCCGCAGCCGCTGCCGCCCGCGCGGCCCTGGACGCCGCCCGCGCCACCGGAGCCAGCCGATGCATCGACCTCGTCTCCACGCTCATGCACCGCCTCCACAACCACCCCGAAGCACCCCTCGCCCCAGTGGCCTCCTACGCACACGACACAGCACCACGCCATCCACTCCCAGCATCCTGAGGCGGCCGCCCGCAAAGAGCGGGTGCGTGACCCCAAATGGCCGCCGGAAGGGGCATCACTGGGGTCGCACCACCAAACCCCACGAGCACGCCGAGACCTGCCCACCGTGCACGGTGTCGACGTGTTCTCGGCTCCATCAGCGGAGGTGGAGTGACGCCTACGCGGCCGCCCTTTTCGGTTCAGTGTTCAGAGGTCGAGGACGGCGCGTAGGGCCTGATCAACACGGGCCATGACAGCTGGGTCGAGAGCGCCGCGGCGGGTCGCGTCGTCGAAGCGCTGGGCGCGAAGCTGTTGAAGGTTGACGGCGACCGCGGTGCACTCGATCGGATCGGTGATCACGACGGACATCGCGGTGTCGGGGTAGCGGCCGGCGGGGTGGAGCACGAGCGCGAGGACGGCACCGTAGGCCTTGTCGAGGTCGGTGAGAGAGACGATCAGGACATCGCGGCCGTCGGGTAGGGCCCAGACCTCGCCGCGTCGGAGATCGTGGCTCACAGGCTGTCGCCCTCGCCCGCCAGGTCCTGGCCGAGACCGAGCGCAGCGAGCTGCTGCGCGGCATCCAGGGTCGCGGCACGGCGGGCAGCCTGAACGATGTAGGCGTTGACGCTCATGCCGGCGGATTCCGCGGCGTGGCGGATCGAGGGAGCGATCTCGTTGGGGACGCGGAGCGTCATTGACGTTATCGACATGCCACCAGAATAGACACCGATTCCCGGTATCACTAGATGGTGCCATCAATCAATCAGCAGGAGGAGCAGAACCACCGGCTCACCGAAGCCGGTGAGGGGCACCTCGAGGCGAGGCTCGCGGTGCGAGGGGATGGGCAGAGAGCCGCCGGAGCTGGCCCGGCAGGACGTGAACCGGACGCTGGATCACGACAGGTACGACCCGATCGGCCTGTACCCGCTGGGGTGCCGGTGCGAGCCGTGGCCAGCTCGGACACGGCGTTCCCCCTCAAGGCGCGTGAACGCGTGATCGGCATGATCCGTGACCACGCAATGCCGGTCGGCGAGGCCGCGGCCGAGGTGGGTATCACCGCAGCCCAGGTCTACGGGCGGGCCAATCGGGACGGGATCCAATGTTCGGCGTGGAGCGGGTCAGAATTTTGACCCGGGGTCCGGGTCAAAATTCTGACCTGCTGGGTCGCCGATCGAGATCGCACACGATATGCGCGACGCGGTCGCCCCTCCTCCGCAGCCCAGGAGGTTCCCCATAGGCACCGGGGGACATCCCGTTCAGTGCTTGGCCAGGGGCCAGTGGGTTCCGGACGGAGTGTGTGTGGCGGTCTGTTCGGTGGGGGTGACGGTCAGGTGGACGTCGTGCCGCTCCACGGACTGCGGCAGTCGCTGCGCGAGGCCTTCGACGATGTCCCACAGCCGTCGTGGGCCGGTCTGGCGGACGGTTCCGTCGGTGTCGGCGAGGGCGGTTGAGCCGTCGGGGAGCCAGATGGCGACGGCCTCGATCTGGCCGGCGGGGTTCTTCCACGAGCAGGTGGTGTGGCGGGGCAGGGCGAGTGAGAGAGGGAACCCGATCCGGTCGGTGAACAGGCTCTCCGGCGTGGTGGTGGAGGTCCGTGCCGGTGCCTGCCGGGCGGCGTCGAGTGCCGGACCGTTCGGTGAGGTGTGGCGTGCTGTCATGAACCGCACGTCACTGGGGAGGAATTGGCCGGTGGCGTGTCCGTCGCCGTGGTGGACGAGGCGCACGATGCCGTGGCCGAGCGGGGCGACGATGACGCCGTCAGGGGCCAGCTGGTCGAGCAGGGCGCGGGGGATGCCGGCGGGGAGCGCGAAGGTGGCGATGATCCGCTGGTAGGGGGCGTTGTTCGGGTAGCCGAGGGTGCCGTCTCCGGCGACGATGCGTGGCCGGTGGCCGAGTTGTCCGAGGCGGGTGATCGCGTCCTGGACGAGGCCGGTGTCGGGTTCGATGCTCACCAGGTCCTGGTCGCCGAGCCTGGAGGCGAGCAGGGCGAGGTTGTAGCCGGTGCCGGTGCCCAGTTCGAGGACGCGGTCGCCGGGGCGGGCGTCGAGTGCGTCGAGCATCGCGAGCATGACGGACGGCTGACTCGATGAGCTGGTCGGCAGATTGTGGGCGTCGACCTGGGTGGTCAGCGCGTCGTCCGCATACACGGCCTCGAGGAACCCGGCATCGCCCCAGCGCACCGGTTCCCATGTGCCGTCGCGCTGTTCGAGGAAGCGCGGGACGAACAGGTGGCGCGGGACGGTCTCGAAGGCGAGGCGCCAGTCGCTGGAGCCAGTGGGGTCGAGGCTTTCGGCGAGCTTCGCGCGCAACGCGACGGCGGTGTTGTTGTCCGGCCAGGGGGTCACAGGAGAACTCCTTGCGTGAGGTAGTCGGCGTGGGCGGCGGCGATCGGCAGGCCGGTGTGATTCTCGACCCACGCCCAAGTGCCGGCGGGGTTGTTCTCGAAGAAGACCCACTCTCCGGCGGGCGTGACCGCGAAGTCCATCGCACCGAACGCGAGCCCGTGGACACTGATCAGGCGCAGGCAGGCTGAGGCGATGTCCTGCGGCACCGGGATCGTGCCGTAGGTGAGGTGGTCGGGATCGGTGCGCCAGTCGGTTCCTGCGCGGTCGGATGCAGCGTGGATGGTCGCGCCGAACACGGCGTCGCCGACGGCGATCAGCCGGACCTCGAACGCCTTGGGGATCTGCTCCTGCAGCAGGTGCGCGGTGGTGCGGATGCTGTCGTCGAGAGCGTCGACCGAGACGCGGTGGGTGGGCACCATCAACGGTCGGCCGCCGTCGACCGACGGGAGTCGGCCGCCGAGGATCGGCTTGCACACCAGCGGTCCGTCGATCTGTTTCGCGAACGCGCGGGCGGCGGCGGGGTCGTTGGTGACGATGCTGCGCGGTACGCGTAGTCCGCACTCGACGGCGGCGACCAGCTGCTGCGGCTTGTGGGAGGCGAGCCGGTCATGGTGTGGATTGTTGATCCACGGCACGGCGCGCAGCGCGGACAGCAGGTTGAGCAGGGCGGCGTCGGCCTGGTTCTGTGCCCAGGTCCGGTACGGCTCAGCCACCGCGGGGTCGATCACGGGGCGCCCGGGCCGGCGCCAGTAGACGGCCCGGATGTCGCAGAGCCGCACCGCCCGGTGCCCGTCGTCTATGACTCCGTCCCAGCCGGCCCGGTCGCCGTCGTGCGTGGCGGTCAGGGTGACCTGCTGGGGGAGGTCGGCGGCGTCGATCCGGACGAGGGGCACGTCGCGGCGGTTGAGCTGGTCGACGACCATGTCCGCGGCCGCGTCCAGCTGTTCGGCGACGACGAGCACCGGGCGGGCGGCCGCGGTCATGACGCGGGTGCGTAGTACGGGTCGTCGACGTCGTCGCCCTGGCCGTCCTGGTTGGTGTCGGTGCAGGAGGCCGCGAGCGGTCCCGTGTGCCAGGCGGAGCCGTCGGCCCGTACGTTCAGCTGCCGCGTCTCGTCGTAGCGGACCCCCTGCGCGGAGGTCGTCATCAAGGCGGGCTCGGCAGCGGCACGGGCGGCGAACGGGACGAGAGGCGCCGCATCATTCGGTCGCGGCTGGTGCAAGGTGCGCATGAGCAGTCCTTCCGATCGGTGGTGCACAGTCCGCTGCCCCGGTCGAGGCAGCGTGGTCTTGGGGGAGGTCAGCGGGTCGGCCCGAGGCCGTACATGCCCGCGCAGCACGCGCAGGCGTACAGGCGAACGCCGGCCGCGCGCAGTATCCGGACGGGGAAGCGGGCGTCGGGTGTGCCGCTGCACCAGCAGCAGGAGGAGCCCTGTCGCTGCCGCATGCTCAGCGACTCGAAGCGGATCACGGGGGCATCTGAAGGAGTCCTCATCAGGCACCCCGCACAGTCCTGCTGACGCTGTCGGGATGCTGCTGCGCATGGCGCTGTGGAGTCATCGGGGTCATCGCGGCCTCGCGCTCGTGGTGGGCGGCGGAGCTGATGGGGGCGGCCGTCCGCCCTACGGGGTGCGGGGGACGGCCGCCAGTGCGTCCAACTCGCCGCCGACCTGACGGAGTTGGCTGCACTGACAGACAGTCAACGACCGTGTGCGCTGTGGGACCATGACGCATGCGCTGCCTGCATACGGCTACCCGCCCGGCGGGTACCGGCAGGGCGACGGGGCGGCGTGGGCTCGTAGCGTGGAGGGGTGCCGTGAACCAGACGCCGGCGGTCCGGGAGGCATCCCGGAGCGGGGACTACGGGAGGGTCATCCGGCTGTCCCGCGAGGGACAGCAGATCTCCCAGCAGCAGTTGGCCGGCGTGCTCGGGATGTCGCAGTCCGCGGTGTCCCGGCTGGAGCAGCGCGGCACGGGCACGTACAGCACGGACATCCTGGCAGCGGCGTCCGCACATCTTCGGATCCCGCCGGCACTGGTGGGGCTCGCGGAGCGGCGCCCAGGCCAGGGCCAGCGGGCAGGTGAGAACGACGTGGAGCGACGCAAGCTGTTCGGTGTCGCGGCGGCCGCGGCCGCCGCGCCCGCCCTGGCCGTCCTTCCCCACGGCACCGTCGATGCCGGCACCGGTCAGGCCGCGGCGCTGCGCCTGTCCACGTCCGCGTACCGCCGGCTCGACAGTACGACCCCGTCGCGGGACCTGGCGGAGGTCGTACGGGCCCACCTAAGGCTCGTGCAGACCACCACCGCCGCAGCAACCGGTCCGGACCGCGAACGGCTCGCCGCCGTCGGCAGCGAGGCATCGAGCTTCGCCGGCTGGCTGGCGTGGGACATGGGCGACCACGGCTCGGCCCGCTCCTGGTACGGCTCCGCCGTCAAGGCCGCGCGAGCGGCCGGTGACCCGCTGCTCACCGCCTACCAGGTGGGCAGTCTGGGGCAGTTCGAGGCGTACGCGGGCAACGGCCCCGAGGCCCTGAACCTTGTCCGGCGGGCCCGCCGGACCCTCGCGGACCGGTGCCCGCCGGTGGCGACAGCCTGGCTCGCCTCGATCGAGGCCCTCGGCCACGCAGCGGCCGGCGACCGGCACGCGGCCGACCGGTCCCTGACCACCAGCCACACCGCCGCCGAGTCGCTACCTGAGGAACAGCCCCCCTGGCCCTGGGTCCTCAACTTCACACCGGAGAAGGTCGCGGCAGCCCGGGTCACGTGCGGAGCTCGGCTCGGCCTGCCCAGCTGGGTTCTCGACAGGGATGTCGAGGCGCTCGCCACCGGCCACGCCAAACAGCGCGCGCTCCTGGTCCTCGACATCGCCGCCGGCCACCTGGCCGCCGGCCGGCCCGACACCGCGTTCACCCTCGCCGCCCGCGCGCTCGACACCGGCATCCACTACCGGTCCGGCCGGATCGTCGAACGCGCCCGGGCCGTACGCCGTAGCCTCACCACCACCTCACCGCCCAAGGCGGTGAGGGAGTTCGACGAGCAGCTGCACGGCATCTACCTGTAGGAGAACACCATGCGCGTGGGGATCACCGGACACCGCGGACTGCCCCCGCAAGTCGAGCAACACGTCCGAGCCCTGCTCGATGCGGCCGTGACCGGTCACGACCCCGCCGAACTCGTCGGCATCTCCTGCATCGCTGACGGCCCCGACAGCTGGTTCGCTGAAACCGTCCTCACACACGGCGGGCGCCTCGAGGTAGTGGTGCCGGCCACCGCCTACCGCAACAGCCTCCCCGCCGAGCATCACCCCACCTACGACCGGCTGTTCGCCGCGGCCGCCGACGTCCACGAGACGGGCCTGACCGACTCCGACTCCGCCGCGCACATGGCCGGCTCCGAAATCCTCGTCGGCCTCGTGGACGAGCTGCTCGCCGTGTGGGACGGACAACCCGCCCGCGGCTACGGAGGCACCGCCGACGTCGTCACCTACGCCCACCAGACCGGCACCCCCGTACACGTCTTGTGGCCCCACGACGCCACCCGCTGAGACCCACGCGTCAGCGGGCCTCGGCCACGCAGGCGCCTCCTCGCATCGGGCCTTTCCGGAGTGCGTGCTGCGCTGGCGGCCATGTCCGGGCAGGATTTTCCGCGGAAAATTCTGGGCTCTTCGCCAACTGGTCAGTGGGTGGCTGCTCCTTGGCCGTCCGTTGGAACTTGCGCTCCCTGGCCTTCGCGGCTTCGACTCGCTCAAGGGCTGATGCAGTGTCAGCTGCGGCGATCTCTGCGGCGCTTGAGCCAGCCGGCGAGGCCCGTGCGCCGACGACGTCGCGGGGGGACTGGCGGCGGTGATGTCGGCTGGGGCGGACGAACGGGTTGCGGCGGTGCCTCGGGGGCCGCCGGAGCCGGAGGCACCTGCGGGTCTTGCTCCGCAGCTCGAGCAGACTGCAGATCGCCGGCCGAGTTGGCACCGGTCGAGGGCCTGGTCGCGGGCGGGGCGGACTTGTGTGGTGCTGCGGGCGGTGGCGTTCGGCGCGGGCGAGGCGTAGTGCGGCGTTGGCCCGGCGCCATCGCGGGGGATGGGGTTCGCCGGGCCGGGGTGGGGGTGGACCGCTCGGTTGCGCGTTGGTGATCGGTGAGTGCGGGTGGGCTGGTCGGTTGCGTGGCGGTGCCGATGTGGTCGTCGGTGTGCCAGTAAGCGATCTGCCAGGCCTCTTTGGCGAAGAGGCGCAGTTGTGGGGTGCGGCTGCCGGGGAAGATCTTCCAGGTTCCGATAGCCAGGACGTGTGTGCCGGTGGTGAGCGGTTCGATCAGGCTGGGGTGCATGGAGCGCAGTACGACCTCGAATTCTTTGCCGTCGAGGTCGGTGTGGTCGGCGAGGTACACGAAGGGTCGGTCGCTGCGGTCACGGCGGACACGCTGGACGGTGCCGTACACGGCTACCGGGTGTGACAAGGGTGCTGTCTTGGCGCCGGTCGAGACGAGACGCTCCATCAGTGCCCCGTAGGAGGCGGCGGTGGGTCCGTAGCAGAACCGCCCCCAGGGGATCGTGCTCTTGCGGCCGTGGGGCTGGACCTTGAACTTCGCGACGAGCTTGTCGTCGAACGCGTTGAGCTGGAGGAAGCGAGCTATCTTCGCGGCGCAGTTCAGCAAGGGCGGCAGCGGGGGCGGCACCGTGTCGATCTGCTGGGCGGTGACGCCCGGTGGGGGCAGCTGCGGCTGCATATCCACGGGGCCAGGGGCCAGAGCCTTGACGTCGCTCGGGAGAGTCAGTTTGAGGACGCCGTCGTCGACCTGTGCCAGGCCTTGCGCGCCCTGCGCGATCGAGGTGATGACTGCGATCGGGTTGAGCGGGCAGCTCTGTGCGTGCCGGGCGTTGGGGTTGAGAGCGAAGTGTGCGCGGTAGCTGGCTCCGTTGCGTTTCACGTACGTGCCTGTGCCGTGCACCGCGGCATCGCAGGTCGAGCAGATCAACTCGTGTTTGTTGGTGTACCAGACGGGTTCGCTGTCGATCTGTTTGGCGGAGACAGGCCGCTGTCCGTCCTTGATCCTCGCCCGGTCCACGCCTGCCCCCGCCCGTCGACAGCTCGATCGAGCGTCCAGGTGATCACATCGGTCACCGCTGCGGTAGGCAGCCTCCGTCTTGGCCCCTGGGACGCTGCTCCGTCGGGTAGCGGTCCGGTCAGCTAGATTTCGAAGCATGACCGATTCGCCCCGCCGCATCGCCCCCCGCACAGACCCCGGAGGCGCGGCACTCATCCTCGGCTGTCAGCCATCACAGATCGGTCCATGCGCGCGCTGCCAAGGCCTGACCACCCGGTACGGGACCCACGCGAACCCGGTCTGTCCTGCCTGCCTGGTGAATGGCGCC
Source organism: Streptomyces sp. YIM 130001 (assembly GCF_003574445.1). Classification (GTDB taxonomy): domain Bacteria; phylum Actinomycetota; class Actinomycetes; order Streptomycetales; family Streptomycetaceae; genus Streptomyces. Next base: position 33,874 of record NZ_KZ984579.1, on the reverse strand, counting down.
GCCTGACGACAGGCGGCACCGCCCGAACCGCCCAATTGCGTGCGGTCAGGCGCCCTTGCGTGCCTTGGAGGTTGTCTTCTTTGCCGGCGGCTTCTTCTTCGCGGTGGACTTCTTCGCGGCCGTCTAATGGCGTGACTCGATCTTCGATTGATTCATCGATGACTGGCCAACTCTACGACCCCCGCCGCGATCAAGATCCCTATGATGCAGAAGAGGGCTCCCGCCACCCGGAACACCCACGCATGTGCCGCCGAAGCCTTTCTGCCACGGTTCTCACCGAAGAGGAATCTTGAGCTGGACGCATTAATCCTCTCCAATGATTTCGCGGAAATGGCGAATGCGGCGCCCGCCACGATCATCATCAGTCCGATTGCCACGTTCATTCAAACATCACCTCGCACCGATCTTCTTATTCGGACCCATTATCCTTAATCCCTTTTCTCTTTTTGTAGCCCGCCCAGAGTCTGTGGCATACGAACCCGAACCCCAGCATCCACGCTACGAAGAAAGCGATCAAAAAATTGGTCGAGGGCTCCCATCCCTCCGCTGCCATTACACACGTCCCTTCCGGAAGCCGGGGTCGCGATTCCTCGCGACCCCGGCTCGGGTTTGCTTGGTCAGAATTGAACGTGGGCTCCGACTGAACACCCTGGAGTGCTCAGACTGCCGCCACCGCCAACCGAAGCTCCGCTACCGCCCAGGTTGACCTCACCCTCGGCGGCAATTGCGCTGCAGTTGGCGTATCCCCAACCGTCCGTACCCTTCGAAATGTCGGCGCTGTTGATCTGCGAACTGAAACCACCCCCGGGCGTACCCAGCCCGATCCGGAAGTACCCGCCTCCCTCGCTGCCGTCGATATTCTCCGCATATCCGCCACCGACGCAGATGAAGAAGCAGATCTCTCCACCGAGGGACCACGAAGCAAGCCCGCTGGGGTCGATCCTATTGGTGGGGTCGCCGGAGGCGTAGAGGTAGGGGTTGGCCTCAAGGCCGGACGGGTCCTGCTGGGTGAAGCGTCCGGTGCGGGGGTCCATGTAGCGCGCGGAAAGGTGGTACAGCCCGGTGGGGTCTTGGTAGCCGCCGGCGAAGCGGTGAGGCTGGGGAACCTTTTCGGTGGGGACGGTGACCCCGCGGGGGCTGTAGTAGTAGGTGTTGACCTTCTCGCCCTGGTCGTCGACGACCGCCTTCACGCTGCCGACGGCGTCGGTGAGGTAGTAGTACGTGCCCTCGGAACGCGTCGGGGTCTCCGTGCGGAACGAATTGGCCTTGCCGTTGGGTTCACGGGTGAAGTCCATGTCCACGCCGCCAGATGTCTGCGAGGACAGGCCGACCGGGCCGTGGTGGAACGTCGTGTCACCAAACTGGATGCGCTCGGAGTTGTCCGTGCTTCCGTAGCGGGCCTTGTAGTCCTTACCACCCTGGGTGATCCCGGTGAGCTGCGAGTGGTCGCTCCAGGTGGCATCCGTGCGGGCAGTCTCCGGAGTCGGTGCACCGGCGGTCTCGTTGCCGGTCTCGTCGTAGGACCAGCCGTTGGAGTCGCCGTTCTTGCCGGTGATCTGTGAAGCGTCGTTGTAGTCGTAGGTGGTGCCGCCGGGGCAGCCCGCCTTGATGCCCTGGGAGGTGAGGTTGCCGGCCTTGTCGTAGCAGTACAGCCAGCTGTTCGCGGTGGTCGAGCCCTCAGTCTCCTTGGTGAACGTCAACCGGCCCGCGGAGTTGTACTCGTAGGCGCGCTTGAGTCCTTCAACTGCGTCGGTCTCCGAGCGGATCTGGGTACCGTCCTTCTTGGCGCCCCCGTCGGTGTACGAGTAGTCGTAGGCCAGGTCAATCAGCGTGCCCTTGGCGGAGGTGGCCTTGATCCGCTCGGCCCGGTTGGCCTTGTCACGCGTGACCGTCTCGACCGTCCCACCCGGGTAACTGGTCTTGGTGCGGGCGTCGTTGGCGTTGTACTCGTAGCCGGTCTTCTTGCCCTGCGCGTCCGTGAGGGCGACGAGCCGGTTGACCTTGTCGTAGGTGTACTTCACCTCGCCGGACGGATCGGTGTAGGACTCGACGTTGCCCTCGGCCGTGTAGGCCAACACGGTCTGGGAGCCGTCCTGCAGGGTGCGCACGGTTTCCCGGGAGAGCGGGTCGAAGTCGTACTTCGTCACCCCGGTCGAGTCGGAGCGCTGCTTGAGGTTGCCGTCACCGTCGTAGGCATAGGTGACCGTGGTGTTCGTGGTCGAGACCTTGGTGATGCGGTCCCGGCCGTCGTACACGAACACCGACTTGATACCCCGACCGTCGGTCGCGGTCTCCGCACGGCCCAACTCGTCGTAGGTGTAAGTCGTTTCACCCACCGGACCGGGCGGGGTCGCCTTCGCCAGGTTCCCCTTGGAGTCGTAATTGAACTTGGTGACCTTGTCGTTGGCGTCCTTCACCTCACAGCGCTGGCCCTCGAACCCGCCACAGGTCGCGTCGGCCGGGTTGTAGGCGAAGGTGCGAGTACCACCCTCAGCACCGCCGACGGTTTCCTTGGTGGTGTTGCCCTTGGAGTCGTAGGTGTAATCGACCACGACACCGTCAGCGGACGTGATCTTGCCGGGAACGTCGGCGCCGGCGATGGTCTTGTAGCCAGTCAGCGATGTTGTGGCACCCGTGGGCAGTTTCAACGACGTGGCGTTGGAACGGTCGTCCCAGCCATAGGCGGTGACGTTACCCGGCGCGCCACCTACGCCCATGGCGTCGACAGCCGTCTCCAGGTTGAGATTGGCGTCGTAGGTCGACTCGCGATTCTTGCCAAGCGCGTCCGTGACCTTGGTGATCTCGCCGTTGGCCTCATGCGCATAGGTGGTGGTGTTCCCGGCGGGGTCTGACACCTTCGTGGTGCCCGCGTCGCCTTCGCCCGCGGTGTACGTGTAGGTGTAGGTGGGGCCGGTCTCGCCGGAGCCGTCGAAGTTGGTGGCGCGCTTCATCGACGTGACGCGGTTGTCGCTGTCGTAGGTGAAGACCGTGACCCGCCCCTCGGGGGTGGTGATCTTCGTCAGGCGGCGGTCGGAGTCGTAGCCGAACTCGGTCGCCTTGCCCTCGGTGTCGGTGACCTTCGTCAGGTCGCCGGCCTCGTTGAGGTCGTAGACCACGGTGCGGCCGGCGTTGTCCTTGGCCTGCCACTGCGACGCATCCGTCTTCGTCAGGTCGATGAAGCGGCCCGAACGCTTGTCGGTGAGCTGGAACCCGGTGTGGTCGGCGCCGTCGTCGTGCTGCTCGACGCTGACCTCGCCCTTGTTGCGGTCAGTGATCTTGAGCAGGGTGCCCGAGGCGCTGTAGGTGTCCTTGGTGCCGGATCCGCGCTCGGTGACCGTGAACTCGCCGCTGTCGGTCTTCTTCAAGTCGAGCCGGTAGCCCTTGGCCGTGGTGTACGTACCGTCGGCCTTCTTCGTGAACGTGACCGCACCCGCGGTCCCGTCGTACAGGACGACTTGGTCGTCCTCGATCTGCAGGTAGCGCTCGTAGTTCTGCCACCAGCGCTGCGACATCTTCCCCCACGGCGCTTCCAGCGAGTTGTAGGTGCGCGTCAGCTGCAGCGACTGGCCGACACCGGCGACCTGGAGGTCGGTGCCGGCGAGCATCAGGTTGCCGGTCGAGTAGTTGATCCGGGCCACCAGAGAGTCCGTGACCCGGACATCCGAGATCTGGTGATAGGGCACATCGCCCTGGCCCTTGGGCACGACCGCGGCAACAGCCTTCGCGGCCCGCTTGCGCTTGTCCGTCGCCGTAGAGGCCCGATCCTTCTGCGCGGCGCGCCAGGCAGCCACCTCGGCCGATGGCTGCTTCTCGCCCACGGCCTTGGGCGCCTGGTTCTTGCCGACCTTCACTGCCGGCATCTTCGCCTTGTCGCCGTTCTTGCCCCAAACCGACACCGGCTTGTCGGGCTCGCCCGGCGCGGCCATCGCCGCCGGTATCGCCCCAGCAGCCAGTGCACCTGCGACAACGAGCGCGATTGCGGAGCGTCTGGCGGTGATCTGACTGCGTCTGAGCCGTACTCCTGTGGTGCGTGAAGACATGCTTCTCCTCAGAGACATGTGAAAGCCCAGTGACCCCCACGGTCACTGGGCTCACGCACTCCATCACGCAACGCACACGACCGAACAGGCGTTCGCTGATGGTTGTGGTGATTTTCAGCCATACCTCGATCGGAGGTGAAAGCGACGCCCGAGGCGAGCTCGTTTTGACTGATTTGCGGCCGTGACGGCATCCGGCCTCTTGCGCGGCAATGGAAGCACGCTCACCCCGTGCGGGATTTGCAACTTCATTACGCATGCGCCGACTTGGCGTAGACCAAAGGTACGAACGGAAGCCCGTCGTCTCACCGCAGGGCGTGGCACCGGGGCGCACCTCTCGTGTCGCTGGGTTATTCACGTGATTCTCACGCGCTCCGCGCAGCTACCTGAAATGACCGTTTCCTCTGGCTGAATCATCACTGTAAGTCGACCTTTGGCCTGCGCCCGCTCGGTCAAGCTGACGTAAAAGGAGCCTCGCTCCCACCGCCCCAGTTGCTGCCACGTGTGGTGCGCCGCTGCCGATCGGTCTCCGCGGTCAGTACGCAGTGCCGCTGATGCCGCTGATGCCGCTGCCGAGGCGGTAGTAGTGATGACTTCCCGCCAGGATCTGCTGAGCGCACAGGACGAGCTGCGGCGTACGCAAGCCGCCCTCACCGAGTTGAGTAGGGACTTGCCGTGGTCAGTGGACCCGATGGAGGGCTGGGAAAGGCCGGCCCCGCGGCGTGACGACTCGCCTGGCTACAGCGAGCAGCAGCGCGCCGATATGCAGCGCCTGACGGAAGAGGCCCGGAAGGCTGCGGAGGCCGTGTCCACGCATCCCAACTGGGATGGACTGTCAGGACGCTCCTTGGTGGAGGCGCGGATGCGCCTCAAGCACGTCCACGAGCCGGACTCCGCCGAGGTCGGGTGACGGGCACGCCAAGTGCGTGCGGTCACGCGCCCCTGCGTGCCTTGGAGACCGCTTTCTTCGCCGGCGGCTTCTTCTTCGCGGCCGTCTTCTTCGCGGTGGACTTCTTCACGGCCGTCTTCTTCTTCGGCATCTCGTGGACGGTGGCGTTTTCGTCTCCCTCGCCGCGGGCCGTTTTGGCCTTCTGTACGGAGTCCTGCAACGCGGCCATCAGGTCGACGACTTGTCCGGCCGGCTCTTCCCCTGTCTCGGGCTTCGGCGGCTTCTTCCCTTCAGCCTTCGCCGCCAGGACGTCCTCGATAGCCGTCGTGTAGCGGTCGGTGGCCCACTCCTGATCGGCGATGCCGTCCGAGGCCATCGACTCGATCAGCTGCATGGCCTGGTCGATCTCGTCGTCGGTCACGTCGACCGGCTTCGGGGCCAGGGACTCCGGGGAGCGGACTTCGTCGGGCCACTTCATCGCGTGGAGGACGATGGTGTCGCCTTTGACGCGGAGCAGGCCGAGGCGTTCGCGGCCGCGCCACGCGAACTTCGCGATCGCCGCCTTCTCGGAGCGCTCGAGGGCCTTGCGCAGCAGGACGTACGGTTTCGCCGCGACCTGCCCGTCGCCTTGCAGGAAGTAGCCGTCGCCGATGCGGATGGGGTCGATCGATTCGTACGGAACGAAAGCCGCGATCTCGATCGCTTTCGCGGTCGGGAGCGGGATCTGGTCGAGCTCGGCGTCGCTGACCGCGACGAGGGTGTCTTTCGACAGCTCGTAGCCCTTGCCGATCTCCGCGTTCGCGACCTCTTTGTCATCGAGTTCACAGACCTTGCGAGTGCGGATCCGACCCATGTCCTCGAGGTGGTACTGGTGAAACCGGATCGAGTGGTCCTCGGTGGCCGGCAGCACCTTGATCGGGATCGTGACCAGGCCAAACGAGATCGCTCCGGACCAGACAGGGCGCATGAGGTACCTCCGCGACAGCCCCGAGCAGCAGCTCCAGCGTAGTGCGGCGGGTTCACCGCGGCGCGGCGGCCGAGACCGTCTCGCGCGCGTCGAGGGCGGGATGCTGCTGGCGTCGTCAGCGGTCGATGGCTGGGATCCGGCGCCGAGTTTGCGCAGGTGCTGTTCGGTGACGTGGGCCAGGTAGTCGTGGCGGGTGAACGTCTCCTCGAGGGCGACGTCGAGGTAGTAACTGCGGGTGGTGCCGCGGTGGTCTCGGACGAGGTTCGCGAGCACCTCGGCCCCTCTCGCGAGGAGCTGCCTACCTACAGCCTTCATGGGTGCCCCCGCCTCGGCTTACGCCGAGGCGGGGGCGCTTGAGCGTTAACCCTGGCTGTCAGTTGGCCGCCGTCATCAGTTCGGCGGCCGGCACGACCTGCGCTTCGCTTTCCGGCGCGCAAGCGCAGGGGATGATCAGGTACTGCAGGCCACTAGGGATGTGCAGACTGTAGCCATCGGGGAGGCCGGAATCGTCCTCTTCACCCATGGCGTGGGCCCGGGCCTTGTAGTTGGCGATCTCTGGAGTGTCCTCGATCAGCTCGGCATCGACGATGCCGAGCTCGAAAAGGAACTCCCGGTCGTGACAGGCGGCGCAGGTCGGCGCAGGAGAGTCGTCACGTGCCTCCACCCGGAGCCTGGCCAAGTAGGCGGCGGTAGCGTGTGGATCGTCCCCGGTGTGCAGCGGCGGGCAGTCGCTGTGGTCGGCTCGGCCACAGCCGCCACAGGCGGAGCAGGCGACTAGGACCAGTCCCGGGCGACTGCGTTCGAGGTCCATCGGAACGACCTTTCCCGACAGTCCGCCGTGCAGACCGGTGCCCTCGCAGTCCTGACACGGGGCAGTGCCGTCGAGTTCGGGCCTGAGGGCCACAGGGAAGTACAGGTACTCCGACGGCGGCTCGGACCCTGCAGGGATAGGGCGACGGACGGCTTTTAGGGCCTTCTGCAGACTTTCGCCGGTCCGGGCACGGCGGGCCTTGGCGGCGTTCTTGCGAGCGTGGTTCTTCACCATCGCGGACTCGATTCTGGCGTGCGGTCCCATGACCCGACGACGCCGATAGCCGCGGGTGACTTAACGGTGGAGATGCAGCGCACCTTCGGGCCGTGTGTTCCGACCGGTCATGGGCCAATCGAGGCCGGGGCCGCCACTCACCGGCCCAACGAGCCGAGAACATAGCTGACTTCACGCATCCGTAGCAACCCAGGACGCGAAGCGGCTGCAACTGACCTCGCTCCCCGCCGAACCACGCGCAAAGCCGTGACTTTGCGCGTCCGTGAGCAGCCGGCCGGCCTCGCCCCGTCGGGCCGCGGAAGGGCAGTTGCGGCCGGCCTTCTCGCGCACTGCGGCCGCCACGGGTGATTTGCCGGAGGCGCTGGTGCCGCGCAGGAGGACGAGTCGGGTCTGTTCGCGTCCCGCCATCACGACCAGCACCGTACCGGCCGGGTCCGACAGGGGCGGGGGCCGGCGACTGATCACTCGGTCGAGGTAATCCACGTTTGTCCCGTTCGTGTCGGAGGGCTTCACGCGCTACCTTTGTCGAACAGATATTCGAAATCGGGAAGGATTCGGCCATGGCCAGGGAGAGTGCAGTGCGGGGTGGGGGTGCGATATGGGCGGATTTACTCATCTGCATGTCGCGTCCGGCTACTCGCTGCGCTACGGCGCCTCGCACCCCGAGGACCTGGTCCGCCGGGCTGCCGAGCGGGGTATGAGCACGCTGGCGCTGACCGACCGGGACACGGTCGCCGGCGCGGTCCGCTTCCTGCAGGCGGCCGCGGTGCACGGGGTGCGGCCGGTCCTCGGCGTCGACCTGGCCGTCGCCCCCACCACCGAGCCCGCCGCGGGAAGCCGGGAGCGGCGTCGGGCGCCGGCCCGTGGTGGCGCGTATGTCGAGGAGGCGCCGTTGCGGGTCACCGTCCTCGCCGAGTCGGTGGCGGGGTGGGCGCGGCTGTGCCGGCTGGTGTCGGCCGCTCAGGTGGGGACGTCGGCGGGGGTAGTGCCGGTGGCGTCGTGGGGGTCGCTGCTCGAGCACGTCGGTGAGGGATTGTGTGTGCTGCTCGGGCCGGTGTCGGAGCCGGTGCGTGCTCTGGCGCATGGGCGCCCGGATGTGGCGGGGCGGCTGCTGGCACCGTGGCGTGAGCTGGCCGGTACTGGGGCGCGGGTGGGGCTGGAGGTGGTGTGGCACGGGCTGAACGGGACCGGGCCGGGGTCGCTGCGGCTGGCGGGCCGCACCGTGCAGCTCGCCGACGAAGCCGGTGTGCCGGCGGTGTTGACGGGCGCCGTCCGTTACGCGGATGCGGGCCAGCATCGGCTCGCGGACGTGCTCGATGCGGGGCGGCTGCTGCGGCCGGTGGACCGGCGCCGGCTCGACTGCGGGCAACGCTGGCTCAAGGGACCAGCGGAGATGGGTGAGGTAGCGGAGCGGATCGCGGCGGCCGCGGGCGACGGGCCCGAGCGGGCCGCGCGTCTGCTGCGCGAGACGGAGGAGACCGCGGCCCGGTGCCGGCTGGACGCCGCCGGCCTTGGGGTGGGGCGTCCGCACTTTCCCGAGCCGCACGTCGTGGGCGCGGGCGACGAGCCGGGGGACGGGATGCGGCTGCTGCGGCAGCGGTGCGAGGCCGGCATGACCGCCCGCGGCCTCGACACCGACCGGCGGGCGCTCGACCAGCTCGACTACGAGCTCGGCGTCATCGCAAGGCTGCGCTACGAGGGGTATTTCCTGGCCGTCGCCCAGGTCGTCGCCGACGTGCGGGCCATGGGCGTACGGGTCGCCGCCCGCGGCTCCGGAGCCGGCTCCATGGTCAACCACTCGTTGTTCGTCGCCACCGCGAATCCCCTCGAGCACCGGCTGCTCTTCGAGCGGTTCCTGTCCGAGCGTCGGACGTCCCTGCCGGACATCGACATCGACGTGGAGTCCGCCCGCCGCCTCGACGTGTACGACAAGATCTTCGACCGGTTCGGGGCCGAGCGGGTCGCGGTCACCGGCATGCCCGAGACCTACCGGGCCCGGCACGCGCTGCGCGACACCGGCCTCGCACTCGGCATCACCCCGCAGACCGTCGACCGCATCGCCAAATCCTTTCCGCACATCCGGGCCGTCGACATCCCCCACGCACTGCGCGAACTCCCCGAACTCCGCCAACTTCATGCTGGGGCTGAGCAGTTCGGGCCGTTGTGGGAACTCGCGGCCGGCCTCGACGGCCTGGTCCGCGGATATGCGATGCACCCGTGCGGCGTGATCCTCTCCAACGCCACCCTGCTCGACCGGCTCCCGGTACAGCCCACCCCCGGCGGCTACCCCATGGTCCAGGCCGACAAAGAAGACGTCGAAGCACTCGGCCTGCTCAAGCTGGATGTGCTGGGGGTGCGGATGCAGTCCGCGCTCGCGCACGGCGTCACCGAGGTGCGTCGCACGACCGGCCGGCACATCGACCTCGACAGCCCCGACCATGTCGACCTCGCCGACGAGGCGACGTTCGACCTGATCCGCCGCGGCGACGTTCTCGGCTGCTTCCAGATCGAGTCGTCCGGTCAGCAGGACCTGATCGCGCGCCTGCAGCCGCAGCACATGCAGGACGTCATCGCCGACATCTCACTTTTCCGGCCCGGCCCCGTGGCGGGCGGAATGCCGGCCCGCTTCATCGCCGCCCGGCACGGACTTGAGCGGCCGCACTATCCGCATCCCGATCTCGCGCCGATCCTCGACGACACCTACGGCGTCGTCATCTGGCACGAACAGATCATGGCCATCCTGTCGAAAATGACCGGCTGCGACCGGGCGGCCGCCGACGTCGCCCGCCGCGCCCTCGCCGACCCCGACCGCATCGACAACGTCGGCACCTGGTTCACCCGCACCTCCACCGAACGCGGCTACACCACCGAGGTCGTGGCCGAAGTGTGGGCGACCATCCGGGAGTTCGGTGCATACGGATTCTGCCGGGCGCATGCGGTCGCGTTCGCCGTACCGGCGGTGCAGTCCGCGTGGCTCAAGACCCACCACCCCGCCGCCTTCTACGCCGGCCTGTTCGAACACGACCCCGGCATGTGGCCGCGCCGCGTCCTCGTCCACGACGCCCGCCGTCACGGCGTCCCCGTCCTGCCCGTCCACGTCAACCACTCCCGGCCGTTCCACTCCGTGGAGCCCAGCGACGACGCCACACAGGGGTGGGCGGTGCGGCTCGCACTGTCCACGGTCCGCGGCATCACCGACGCGGAGGCCGAACGGATCGACGCCGGCCGCCCGTATGCCGGTCTGCAGGATCTGTGGCAGCGTGCCCGCCCCTCCCTGCCGCTCGCCCAGCGCCTCGTCCAGATCGGCGCCCTGGACAAACTCACCGGCGAGATGAACCGGCGCGACCTGCTGCTGCAGGCCACCGAGCTCCACCGCCAGACCCGCCAACGCACCACCGCAGACGGGCAACTCCCCCTCGATACCGGCCCGGTGACCGCAGGCCCGGCCGGACTGCCCGCGATGACGAGCCGCGACGTGATGGACGCAGAGCTGGACGTGCTGGCCGTCGACGTCACGCGGCATCTCCTCGAGCACCACCACCGGCTCCTGCGCGAGCTCGGCGCCACCGACGCCACCCACCTCCAGCACTTGCACGCCGGCCAGCACGTGCTCGTCGCCGGCGTCCGCGCCTCCACCCAGACCCCACCCATCCCGAGCGGCAAGCGCGTCATCTTCGTGACCCTGGAGGACGGATTCGGACTCGTCGACCTCGCCTTCTTCGAGGACAGCCACGAAGCCGTCGCGCACACCGTGTTCCACTCCGGGCTCCTCCTCGTCCGCGGCACCGTCTCCCGACGCGGCAACCGCCGCACCGTCGTCGGCAGCATGGCCTGGAACCTCGACGACATCGCCGCCGCACGCCGCGACCACGGCCCCGAAGCAGCCCTACGCCTGCTCGGCCACACTCAGCCCGCCCCGACCCCCGCACATCCCGAACCCACCCCGACTGCTGGGCGGACTCTGACCGACGGAACGGCTGGCGCGCAGTTGGCGGCGTGGAGCGATCTGCAGCCTGCCGGCAGCCGCTCCGCCGACCTGCGGCGCCTCGGCCACCGCAGCCCCGGATCGGCCGGGTGACCGGCCGATGAGCTGCCCAGCGGCCGGCACCAAGAGCGTCCTGCGGATCCACCTCTACCGGGTCGGCCCCGCCGACCAGGACACGTACGAGCAGGCCCTCGCGCTGCTGCGGGACATCACCCCGCTCGTCCAGGCTCTGCCACCCGACGGGGCGGATCTTGATGTCACGGGCGCACACCGGTACTTCGACCGGGACACACGCGACCTGGCGCTCCTGGTCCAACTGCGGCTCGCGGCGCTGTACGGACTGCAAGCCACGATCGGGGCCGGGCCGAACCGCATGCTCGCTTCCATGGCCGCCGCCGTCACCGCACCCGGCCACTGCACCATCATCGACCCCACCCCGGACGCCGTCGCCGGCTTCCTCCACCCGCAGCCTGTCGCGGCCCTGTTCGGAGTCGGGCCGGCTACCGCCCGGACTCTGGCCGACTACGGCATCCACCGCATCGGCGACCTCACCGACGTCCCCGCGCTCACCCTGCAGCGCATCCTTGGCAAGACCACCGCCACCACCCTTCACGAACGCGCCCGCGGACATGACCCGCGCCCCGTCATCCCCGCGGCCGCACCCCAATCCGCTGGCGCCACGTGGTCGTTCCCGCACGACGAACTCGACCACCACGCCCACCGCCGCGCGCTCATCGGACTCACCGAACGGCTCGGACTGCGCCTACGCACCAGCGGCCAGGTCGCCGCCCGACTCTCTCTGACCGTCGTCTACGCCGACGGCACCAGCACCCAACGCACCCGAACCCTGGCCGAACTCACCGCCCACTCCCCCACCCTCACCACCACCGCCTACGACCTCTACACCCGCCTCGCCCTCGAACGCGCCCGCGTCCGCACCATCACGCTCCGCGCCGAACACCTCACAAACGCCCAACACGCCACACACCAACTCCTCCTCGACCCCGCCGACGACAAACGCCGCCGCATCGAGGAGGCCTCCGACCAGGCTCGCGCCCGCTTCGGCGACCACGCCGTGCGGCCCAGCACGCTCAGCCAGGTCAGCAGCGAAGCCGCCCCGACCGCTGGAGGGGGACCTGCCTGGTCGGCCTTCCGCCGCCGCGGGCCGTGACCGGGCATCCCCTCACGACGCCGACCGCCAGCACCCTGCCCCAAATCGGCGAGCACTGGCGGTCGTGTCGAGGGACTGTGTACCGGCGGATGCTGGTCAGATCACCAGACACCGGCTGTCTCAGCCGTGCTGGATCGCTCTGAGCTCGTTGAGCGAGAGCTCGAGAGTTCGGACAGTGCGCTTGCTCGACGCCCAGGCGAGGATGTTCGGGTCGGGACTGCCACTGTCACGGTCGCCGGCAGCGGTGTCTTCACCGTCGGATTCAATGAGCCTCTGGATGTATTGCGCCAGTGCGCGGGGCCCGGATCCGCTGTAGCCCACTCCGTAGCCGTGTCCGGACTCCTGCGGCAGAGGTGTGATCAGCCTGTGGGAGGTTCTCGCCCAGAACTGCATCCCATCATCGACGATCAGGGAAGCGAAGGTATCTCCGGGACGGAGGTCGAGGGGGGCGTATGTCCGGTACTTCCAGTGCTCGATGTTGCCCGACACGGTGCGGTAGTGCTCTGCGACGACCGGGGATCCGAATTCGGGGTCTACCCACGTCTGACGGCAGAGGCAGCCATCTCCCGCGACAGCCGAAGGGCTCTCCTTGTCTTCGTACACGCATGGGTGGAACAGCTTGGGCATCTCCTCGTTCCCGACGAGGGTTGTGTGCAGGGGGTTCGGATCACATCGCTCCAGCCGGTTGCGCCACTCGTGGGCATAGGCGGATGTCGGCTCGATGGTCGTCGTGGCGTTGAGCCCGCCCATGACGATGCCTCGGGTGGGCTCGGTGTACAGGACGAAGTGGGACCACCCCTTCGAGGGGTCGTAGGTCACCTGCAAGTCGTGAGGCTCATAGGTCAAGTGGACGCTCTCCTTTGCACGTTGGGCCCCGCCGGGTGCCGCTCCAAGCCGATCTGCCCCAGCTTGGTGATCACCACTCCCTGGGCGGGCCGCCGGTGCTGTGCGAACACGGCGCGCCATCTCCCGAGGATGTGGCGAGTCACTGACACTCACGGCCCGCCGGGGGCACGCCACGCCTCAAGCACCGCTCCTGCACGCTCCGTCCGAGCAGCGCTCAGGTGCCGATCAAGGCGAGCGCCCACAGGCCGGCAGCGACCGCTGCAACAACAACGGCCAGGAGGACGAGTCGCGCAGGCGCGCCTACCGTCTTCTCAGGTCCGATCGGGTCTTGCTCGGGAGATGGTGGGTGCGCGGGAGCGCCGGGGATTCGAGGATCGGGGCCGCGCCGTTCGTGACCGTCGGGGTGCCGGGTGGTGGGTTGCGGCGGCGCGAGGTGGTAGGTGGTGGTCTTCGACTCCGGAGGAGTCGGGTCCAGCTCTGGGGTGTTCGGCTCTACCGGGGGTGGAGGCAGGTCGGCTGGTGGGGTCGGGCCGTCCGGGCCGAAGCCTCCTGGGAGCGGCCCGAGTTGATCGAACACGTCGATCGGCTCGGTGTGGTGGTCGACGGCTGGCAGGTACGCGGCAGTGTCAGCGATTCGGCTGCGGGCTTGGGCTGCTGACTGGATACGCAAAGCGGGATCGGGGTGAAGGAGCGGGCCGAGGGCCTGCCAGAGCCGGTCGTCGATGCCGGCGGGCGCCGGTGGAACGCCCCGGGCATGATCGAATTCCCGGACGAGCTGCTTGGTGTCGGGTGCCGTTCCTTGCAGGAGGAACAGTGCGACGACGCCGACGTTGAACACGTCGGCTGCTGCGTGGGGATCGTCTCCGTCGAGAAGCTCGGGCGCGATGAAACCGGGTGTGCCGACGATCTGGTGCGTGTGCGTGAGGCGTGGCTCGCCTTTACGCCAGGCCAGTCCGAAGTCGGAGAGGCGCAGGTGAGGGCGGCCGGTGCCGGTGGCCTCGAGGAGGATGTTCGCGGGCTTGATGTCGCGGTGAACGATCGTCTCGGCGTGTACGGCTTCGAGGCCGGCGAGGAGTTGGTCGATGAGGAGGCAGGCGAGCCGGGGTGGGAGGGGGCCGTAGTCGCCGACGAGGCTTTCGAGTGAGCCGCCGGCGACGAGGTCCATGGTGAACAGGACTTGGTCGTCCTCGGCAGCCCACGTGGCGGGAGCGACGACGTGGGGGTGATCGATGCGGACGCTCTGTTCGCGGACGAAGCGCAGTAGGTCTTGTGCCTTGTGGCGTTGGAGCAGTTTGACGGCCACGTAGGTGTGGCGGCGGTGGTCCCAGGCCCGCCAGACGGCGCCGGCTCCGCCGCGGCCGATCTCGTCGGCCAGGACGTACCGGCCGGCGAACGCGTGGTTGGTCATTCCGCCCCGTTCCTGTCAGGTCTGCTCTGCCGCGTGCTGGCGCGCTGCATCCCGCCGGGTGGGTGCCGAAGGGACGCGCTCACGCGGTTGCTCGGCGGTCGGTGATGCGGGCGTGCGCGGCACAGAGGATTTCACGTGGCGGGTGCGGGGGTGCAGTCGGGCAGTGAGCTCGGGGCCGAGTCGCGCGGTGGTGCGGCCGAAGTTGTCCGGGAGATTGAGGGGACGTCCGAGGGCATCGAGGCTCCGAGTCCGGGAGTTGGCGGGTGATGCTCCGGGTCCCAGGTGGTGCGGGATGACAGAACCCTATTGAGATTTGCTCTAGTGAATATTATGTTCTCTTCTGCGAACCAACGGTTCGGTTCAACTCCCCCGATCGCCTCCTGACTTGGACACGCTTGTGATGACACTGCCGCGAAACGGACTTCACAACAACGAAGAGGCGACCGCCGGGCCACCCGTGCAGGCGATCGGCACGGCACGGGAGATGTGGCCGCCCGACACCCAACAGGTGAGTTGGGAAGGCGACGCGGTGGTCGTCAAGGGCGGCCGGCCCTTCGATCTACCCGATTTCGACCAGGTCCAGGCAGCCTTCCCAGGCCGTCGGGTGACCCTGGACGGAGACGTCATCACCGTCTGGCCTCGCCCCGGAACCGGGCCCGCAGCCGACGAGCCGCACGAACCCTTCGGCGGTGCCCAGTGAAGGCACGGCGTGTACGCATCGCACTGATAGCCCTGGCCACGCTGCTGGGGCTGCCGTTGGCGGCTGGTTCAGCGGTCGCGGCGGAGGAGCCGCAGCCGCAGATCATGACGGTGCTGGATGCATCAGGGTCGATGAAGGAGCGGGACGCCGGCGGGCAGTCTCGGCTGGCCGCGGCCAAGTCGGCAGTGACCGGACTGCTCGATGACGTGCCCGAGGGCACCGCTCTCGGGCTGCGGGTCTACGGCGCCACATATCCCGGCGAGGACACCGGGTCCGGCTGCCGCGACACCCAACTCCTCTCCCCCGTCGCCAAGATGGACGACACAGCCCGGCAGAAGGCCAAATCCGAAGTCCGTGGGATCAAAGCGGTCGGGATGACACCGATCGGCAGCAGCTTGAAGACCGCCGCGAAGGACCTCGGAGACAGCGGGCCGCGCCGCATCATCCTCGTCTCGGACGGAGAGGACACCTGCGCGCCCCCGACAGCCTGCGACGTCGCCCGAGACCTGAAGGGAGCAGGCATCGACCTCACGGTCGACACCGTCGGATTCAAGGTCGGCGCGAAGGCACGGGCCGAGCTGCGGTGCATCGCGAAGGCCACCGGCGGCGAGTACGTCGACGCCGGCGACGCCGACGAACTCGGCGACGAACTGGCCGGGTCAGTGAAACGCGCACTGACGCCGTACGCGGTGTCCGGCACCAAGGTCCACGGCGCCGAGTCATGCGAGTCGGCGCCGGTCCTGGAACCCGGTCAGTACCAGGACGCCATGGAATACCGGCAGTCCCACTGGTACAAGGTTCGCGTGCGGCCGGGCCAGGCACTGCGCTTCAGCTCCGCGGTCATCCCGGACGGCCCGTACGAGAACGCCTCCTACGTCCGGGCCCGGCTCCATCTGCCGGGCGAGAGCCGGCCGTTCGCCGACGAGCAGCAGATGGAGTCGTTCTGGGCGAACGTGATCTCGACCGGCGTCGTCACCGACCGTATGACGTGGGGGCAGATGCCCGACAAGAAGGCCTCCACGCTCGTGTGCGCACAGGTCGTCAACGACGTCCAGGCAGCAGCCAAGAAGCACCCCGTCGAGCTCTCCGTCGGCGTCGAAGGCCAGGCCGTCGGCCCCGATGGGAAACCCGCCACAGACGCAGGAGCCGAGGCCGGAAAGAGCACGCCGGACACGTCGGCCTCGGATGCCCGCAACGCCGGCGCGTCCTCCGACAGCCTGATGCGGCCGCTCCCGATCGCCGCGGCGGTCCTGGGCGGTCTGCTGCTCGCCGCTCTCATCCGCCCCGCCGTCACCCGCCGGAGGACCCCGTGACACCGACCCGGACCGGGGCCCGCGCAGCCCTGACCAGCCTCGCCGCCGCGCTCATGCTCGGCACGGCCGCCTCCCCGGCCGTCAGCGCCGAGGACAGCGAAGCACTCCGTGGCGGAGCCTCGTTCAATTCAGCTCGAGCCATCCAACCGGGCACCCTCGAAGGCGACTTGATCGTCGGAGACCTGTACTTCTACAAGATCCACCTCAAGGCGGGGCAGTCCCTCACCGTAACGGCAGCCACCACGCTCCCAGCCGGCTACGACATCGGCGACAAGCCCGACCACCTCGGCGTACGCATCTACAACCCGGCCCGACAACCCGACCAGTGCAAGGCCGACCACGACAAGGCCGCCATCTACAAACACCTCCAATCCTCCCGCAAGGGCGGCAACGTCACTGCGGACTGCTCGGCCGGCACCCTGCAGGACCGCGACAAGCCCACGAACATGTCCGGCACCTACTACATCCAGGCCGGCATCACCTCCAAGAACCCCGGCCGCGGCACCGTCCTCCCACTGAAACTCACCATCAAGACCGGCACCGGCGTCACCCCCGAACCAGCCGAGCCCTTCAAGCCCGGCACACCCAACGTCCCCATCACCGACACCGATTCGAAGCAGCCCGCCAGCAAAGCGAAAGACGAGACACCAGACACCGTCCCCGCCGCCTCAGCCTCGAAGCCCATCTCGTGGATCGTCCTCGCCGCCGCAGCACTGTCCGCCACCGCGCTCATGCTCGCCCTGTTCGCCATCCTCGAGCAGCGCCGCGGCTCCCGGTTCCGCTGAGCAACGGTGCCTGTGACCTGCGGGACCGCTCCGCAACGACGAAGGTCTGGCCATGAGCAGATTTCCCTGCGCGCCGCTGTCACGTTTCGCTGCTCCGGGGTCCTTGCGGTAGGTGAACGCGGCAGCATGCCGCCCCGACATCACGAGGTAGCAGTGATGCGTATACCGGTCTTCCCGCCGAAACCCACAACGCGCGGACAGCAGGATGCGGTCCGGTGTGCCGATCCCTGGTGTGGGTGACACATCGCCCGCCGAGTCCGCCAGCGGTGCGCTCCGAAGAGGTGACGGGAAGTGGCCTGCAAGCTCCGTCACTCACGGGAGGGTCGCCGGGCGAGACGGCGGCCGTGCTGCGGAACGTGAAGCCGCGGACATCACCAGGCGGTCAAGGACTCGAGCATCACGTAAGAAGGGTATTCGATTGTTTGCATTTCAAATGCTGGCCGACTTCGTCGACCAACGAGATCGATTGGCCCCAGAATGCACAGGTTCCCGCCCGTCACAATGCGGTGAACTCCCTGCACAGGCTGTGGTGTTGATAGATCCACGCGTAGCCTGTGGGGCGACAGAAACCGCGTGGGACCAGTGAGAACACACCGACACACGACAGCAGGCAACACCCGCGCACTCATTCACCACGGCACTTGCGAAACGGGGAGGGACGATGGCCGCGCAGGCGTGCCCACGTAGCAACACACTTCGCAAACGAGACCTGCAAACACGTCGAGCAACGGCTATGGCCGCAGCCTCATGCACGGTGTTCCTCATCGCCGGCTGCAGCAACGACCTAGGCAACTCCGCAGATTCGAAGGAAGCCCCCTCCAAGACCCCACAGGCGACGAAGCCCCAGGCTTCGCCGACGCCCACGAGCCCGGAAGACACAGCCAAGCGCGAGCTTTCGGCGAGGTACGACGCGTACCAGGAGGAGCTCGCGAAGGCTTACGGCAAGGCAAGCACCAAGGGCACGAAGGTGAATCTCTACGCCACCGGCGTCGCGTTCGCCACGACACAGGGCCAGATGCGGGTCCTGCAGAAGGCCGGACAGAGCACGTCGGGCACCCCCAGAGCGGAGCTGGAAAATGCGTCGTTCGACCTCGACCGCACGGTTCCCAAGGCCACGGCGAAGTTCTGCTCCGATGTGTCGGACTGGAAGCTCCTGGATCGCAAGACGAAGAAGGAAGCCGACCTGCCCGAAGGCCGCTTCCTCCGGTACATCACCGTTGTCACGGCCGAGAAGTGGCCGAAGTACGGGTGGATGGTTCTCGAGGAGAAGAACTAGGAGGTCAAGTGCTGACCTCACACCTCGATCGGACGACGCCGACACGGCCTCGCAGCCGACGCAGGATCCCACGCGAATGACGCGTCCAAGGCAGACACCGACAGGAAAGTCACCCCGGTCCAGATCCGCGAATAGCACCTGCCCAACCCCCGAGAGGCACACCATGTGGCGTCACCACACGAATCATCACGGTGGTCTTCGCCGCCGTCGCATCCAGGCTCAGGTCATCAGCCTGGCAGCCGTCTGCAGCGCCGTCGCGGCGCTCACTTCATGCAGCAACGAGGACTCCGGGCAGGACGACAAATCTTCGAAGCCACCCACCAAGTCAGCATCCGCGGCCCCGGCGGAGCCGTCGAAGAGCAGCGACCCGAACGCGGCCGACAAGAAGGCGGTCCTGGACGCGTACGAGGCGATGTGGGTCGAGCAGGCAAGGGCATACCAGCAAGGCACCAGCAAGGGCACGAAGCTCAAGAAGTACGCAACGCTCGACGCCCTCGCCCGCGCCGAAAGCGACCTGATGGGAATGCGTGACCGCGGTGTCGTCGCCAAAGGGCAGCCGAGCAGCGATGCATCGGTGACGCGCATCGACATGACCCGCGAGGTCCCGCGCGCAGACGTCAAGGACTGCCTGGACACCGCCAAATGGACTCGCGTGTACCGAGAAAGCGGCAAGAACGTGCCGCTGCCCGATGCGCAACTCAAGCGCTATGAGACGACGGTGAAGGCGGAGAAGTGGGGAAAGAAGTGGATGATTCTGCGCGTCACGCCGCACCAGCGCGCCTGCTGACCACAGTCGGCTCGCTGTCAGCCGCTCTCTGTCTGTCCCTGACGGTGCCCGTCGGCTCCGCTCAAGCCGCTCCCCCTGAAGGGGGCGGCTGCAACGCGCAAGACACGTTCATCGTGTGTGACGCCGAGGAAGAAGCAGCTCCCCCCGAGAAAGCCGCTCAACCTGGAAAGCCGAGCAAGGCTAAAGGGAGGGGAAAGGCGGCTCCGCCGCCGTGCGCGGTGCTAAAAGCCGACCCTCAGCCTCCCGCCGGCAGTGACGTATGGGATGGGCACAAGCCCGGCGATGGAGCGATCTATAACCGTGTCTGCCCTGCGATGTACGCCACAGGGCAGATCGGTGTGCCCCCGCCGACCGCGTTCTGGGCGGCTGGAGCGCCCGAGGAGGAAGTTGACCCGGCGCAGTTGGCTCAACAGGCCGTCGACAAGATGCTGTTGCGGGGCGCTGACATCGGGATCACACCGAAGCCGGGTGGCAAGGGTGTGGTCGGTATGCCGGTCTATCTGTGGACCGACACGGGGCCGGAGACGTACGGGCCGAACGTCGCGACCGCTTCCGCGGGCGGTGTCACCGTGACGGCGACCGCGAAGGTCTCGAGGATCGACTGGGACATGGGTGACGGCAAGACGGTCACGTGCACCACGGCCGGCACGCCCTACAAGACCGCGTACGGGAAGAAGCCGTCGCCTGACTGCGGGCACCGGTACGAGCAGCCGTCGTCTTCGACCGCGTCCGGGAAGTTCCATGTCACGGCGACGTCCACCTGGTCGATCGACTGGCAGGTCACGGGCAGTGGCGAAGCCGGTGAGTTGACCGAGGTCCGTGACAACGCCGTGGACATCAACGTCGCTGAGGTCCAGGTCCTCAACTAGCACCTGTCCAACCCCCGAGAGGCAATTCAGCATGGATTCCCCCGCCGCGCCGCCGGTGCCACGCCCGGCTGCACCCACGCGCCCTGACGTTCCCATCACCACCCCTGCGCCGGCCCGAACTCAGCGCCGCTGGTCGGTAGTCGCGCTGTGCGTGGTGCTGGCCGTCGTGGCCGGCCTCGGCGCGGCAGCGGCCGTCACCTCGGCGAGCGACCGCACGCGAGTGCTGGCTATCGCGCGGGATGTTCCGGCCGGGCGGGCGCTGACGGATGCAGACCTGGTCACCGCGGAGGTGTCTGCGGACTCTGCGCTGGCGCCGGTGCCGGCGGACCGGAAGGCGTCGATGGTCGGGAAGCGTCCGGCGGTCGATCTGCGTAAGGGCGGGCTGCTGATCGAGTCGCAGTTGGCGTCCGGAACGGGCCTGGGCGATGACGAGCAGCAGGTCGGTGTCCAGATCAAGCGCGGCCAAGCTCCGGCCGGGACACTCGCGCCGGGCGACGCTGTACTCGCGGTCACCACACCCGCTCAGGGCCAGGGGGCGTCCTCGTCCCGGCAGGACGGCGGGGATGACCAGACGACGCCGTTCGAGGCGTCGGTGGTGACTGTGTCCCGTCCCGACGCTTCCGGCACTGTGGTTGTGAATCTCGCCGTCGGGGACGGGAACGGGCCGCAGTTGGCGACGTTGGCAGCGCAGGGCCGTATCGCCCTCGTGCGTGAACCGCGGGGGCAGTAGTCGTGCCCGTCACCGCTCTTGTGTCCGCGAAGTCGTGCGGCGTCACCACCAGCGCACTCGCCCTGACGTTGGCGTCGAAGCGTCCCTCCCTGTTGGCCGAGTGCGACCCGGCGGGCGGGACCGTGCGCGCCGGGTTCCTGGAGGGGCAGGTCGGCGCCGGCTTCGGGTTGTACTACCTGGCTGCTGCGGAGCGGACGGGGCACGATGCGCTCGCCAACGCCTTCGCGCACCACCTGTGGTCCATGGACTTGGAGGGGCAGCGCAAGCTGCTGCCCGGGTTGACCGATCCGGCCCAGGCCGGCGCGCTGAGCCGGACCTGGCCGGTGCTGTCGGACGTGCTGCATGTCCTCGCGGACGAGGCCGGGTACGACATCTACGTCGATGCCGGCCGGATCGCGCTCGAGGAGGGCCGTCTGCACGGCACACTGACGCCGGCTGCTGTGGTGCAACAGGCCGACCTGGTGCTGCTCGTGGTGCGCGGCACGGAGCAGTCCCTCACCCTGGCCCGCCACGTGATCGATCCGCTGCGTACCGAGCTGGCCGAGCGGGGGTCCGGTGCGGATGCGCTGGGGCTGCTCCTGATCGGGGACGGCCCGCATCGCGCGCATCAGGTCACCGAGGCGCTGAAGGCGCCGGTGTTGGCGTCGCTGCCGGGCGATGAGGCGGCGGCCTCGTATTTCGCGTCTGGGGGACGGCCGCCGCGCGGGTTCACCCGTGGGGCGTTGATGCGCAGTGCCCGCACCGCGACCGAGCAGGTCGAGGCGTTCACGGCGCGGCGTCAGGTCCAGCAGCAGTACCCGCCGCGGCCGACGACTCCGTACCTGGCGGGCTTCCTGAACCAGTTGAGCAAGAAGGGCGGCGCACGTGGCTGAGAGTCATACCGGCGCCAATGGCACGAGCCGTCCCGTCGACATCGCTGGTCTCCTCGCGGGCCGGATCGGGCAGCGCCCGCGCACCGACCAGCCGCCCGCGGTGCCCGCTACTCCCCCGCCGTCGAGGCCCGTTGCCCCTGCGGCGCCCGGCCCGTCGGCAGTGCCGGCTCCGCGACTGGCGGGTATGCCCGGTGAGATCCCGGTCGGGTGGGACGTGATCGAGGACATCCAGGCCGCGGTGTCCAAGCAGTTGAGTGCCCAGGACCCGGACAAGCTGTACGAGGATCCGGACCGGCGGGCCTTGGCACGGTCGTTGGCCCGCAATGCGGTCGCCGACTGGGCGGCGCTGTATGCGCAGGGCAACCGGCCGTTGACCGCGGATCAGGAGATCGCGATCGCGACAGCGGTCTTCGACAGCATGTTCCGCGGCGGCCGGCTGCAGACTCTCCTCGACGAGGACGGTGTCGAGGACGTGATGGTCGACGGGCTGCGCGCCCACGTGGAGTACTACGACCGGCCGCGGCGCACGATCGAGCGGGTCGCCGACAGCCACGAGGAACTCGTCGCGTGGGTCAACCGGATGTCCCGGCTGTCCGGTCACGGTGAGCGCGCCCTGACCCAGGCCACCCCGATGGTCGGCTTCCGTATGCCGGACGGGTCCCGGGTGACGGCATCGCTGCTCACCAGCCGTCCGTCGGTCATCATCCGCAAGCACCGCATCCGCAACACCGGCATCAACGAACTCGTGGAGTGGGGGTCGTTGAACCTGATACTGGAGCGGTTTTTGACGTCGTGCGTGCACGCCCGGATGAACATGCTGGTCGTGGGGGACATGGGCGCCGGCAAGACATCGCTGCTGCGGAGTCTGGGCCGGGAGATCCCCTCCTCCGAGCGGCTGGTCACCCTGGAGTCCGACCGCGAGCTGTACCTCGACGAGCCCGGCCCCAAGCCCGGGCCGGTCACGTTCGCGTTCGAGGCACGGCAGTCCAACGGCGAGGTCCGTGCCGGCGAGCGCGCCGGCGAAGTCACGCTCTCCGACATGTTCGCCACGGCCCTGCGGTACAACGCGACCCGCGTGATCGTGGGTGAAGTGCGCAGCAAGGAGATCAAGCCGATGCTGCAGGCCATGTCCGCGGGCGGGTCGGGGTCGATGTGCACGCTGCATGTGCGCAGGCCGCACGCCATCATCAGCCGGCTGGTGGAGCTGTGCACGGATGCCGGTATGGCCACCGAGGCCGCGCACCACCTGATCGCCTCGTCGATCGACGTGATCGTCTACCTCGGTTACCTGGATGAGACCGCGCTCGGGGGCCGCAAGCACCGGTACGTCTCGCACATCCACGAGGTCCACGACGTCGTCGGTGAGGGCGGGCGCCCGGTCACGACCGAGTTGTTCTGCCCGCAGCGCGGCGAACCGCGTGCCGTGTTCCGGCACATGCCGTCCTTCGTCGACGACCTGGAGCGCACCGGGTTGTTCAACCGGCAGTGGCTCGCCGACAACCCGTTCGGGGCGTGGCTCGGTCCGATGCAGACGGTGGGGGGCCGATGACGACGTCTCAACTCGCTCTGGTGGCTGCCTGCTGCGCTGTGTTGGTGGTGGTGGCCTGTGTGGCCGTCGCACGGGAGTCCCGGGGGCGCGTGGTAGACCCGTCGGCGCCGGCGTCCCGGTTGTCGGGGCGGCTGGCGCGGGCCCGTGCGGAGCTGCCGGAGCAATGGCAGCGCCGGTGGCGGCACATGGTCGCCGCGGCGGGCCTGGTCACGCTGGGCGTGTGGCTGTGGACGGGGTGGCCGGTGCACGGTCTCCTCGCCGGATCCGCCGTGCTGGCGCTGCCGTTCATCCTCAATCCCGGGACCGCTGCGGCGCAGCGCATCGAGCGGCTGGAAGCGCTCGCGCAATGGCTCAACCACCTGGCGGGCGTCCATCAGGCCGGTGTCAGTCTGCCGCAGACGATCCAGGCGTCGGCGAAGGCGGCCCCGGCTCCGATCTCGGTGAACGTGCGCGGACTCGGCAGGCGGCTGCGTTCGGACATGGACGCCAGCGACGCGTTCGCGGTGTTCGCGGACGAACTCGCGGACGGTGTCAGCGACCATGTGGTGCTGCTGTTCCAGAGCCACGCCGTGTACAAGGGGCCGGGGCTGTCGGCGGCACTCGAGGCGATGGCGGCGACCATTCACCAGCAGGCCGCGGATGCGCGTGATGTGGAGGCGGACCGGGCCAAGGTCCGTAAGTCGTCGCGCATGGTGTCGGTCGTGATCTGCGTGGTGGTGATGGGCTGCATGCTCAACGAGGCGTGGTCCGGCTGGTACCAGTCACCGGTCGGGCAGATCGTTCTGGCCGTCCTCGGCGGCCTGTTCGGCTGGACGTTGATGTGGCTGCGGCGTATCGCCCGTACCCGGCCCGATCCCCGGCTGATCGACCCGCTGCCGGCCGGTACCCGCACTGCCCTGGGAGCCGCCCGATGATCGCCGTTCCTGTCGAAGCCGTTGTGCCGGCTGCTGTCGCCGGGTTGCTGATCGGCCTGGCGGTATGGGCGGCGCTGCCGGCCCGTCGTGACCTGACCACTGTCCTGGACCATCTGGACGCCGGCACCACGGGCGCCAGCCTCTCCCGGCCCGGTGCGAGCCCGGTCGCGGAGGGCGGGTTCCAGGAACGCGTCGGTTCACGGCTGCTGTCCGAGATCGGTCACCGCATCACCCTGCCGGTTAGGGACCTGGACCTGCTCGGTATCAGCCCTGCCGCGCACCTCGGCAAGCGGTTCCTGTTCGCCCTGTACGGGCTGCTGTTCCCGCAGCTGCTGCAGGCGTTGTCGGCGCTGGCCGGTGCGCCGTTCCCGTTCGCGGTACCGGTCGTGGTGTCGCTGGCGCTGGCGGTGCTGTTCTGGTTCTGGCCCGGCCAGGACGTCGCCCGGGATGCGGCCGCCGCACGACTCGTCGTACGGCATGCCGTGGCCTCCTACCTCGATCGGGTGGCGCTCGCTCGGATCGCGAACTCCGGTGCCGCGCAGGCCTTGACCGAGACCGCGGAGGTCGGTGACGGGTTCATCTTCGTGCGGATGCGGCAGGTGTTCCACGAAGCGGACCTGTCCGGGGTCACCGTCTGGGACGCCCTGAGCCGCCTCGGGCACGAACTCGACATCCCCGAACTCACCCGCCCCGCCGACACTTTGGCGCTCGCCGGGGACGGCGCGGCCGTCTACACCACGCTGCAGGCACAGGCGCGGCAGTTGCGGATCGCCATCTTGTCGGACGCGAAAGCGCAGGCGAACGCGGCCAGTGCCGCGATGGTCCTGCCGGTGACCGCCGGAGTCATCCTCATGCTCACGTTCGTGATGATCCCCGTCACGATCACCATCCTCGGAAGCTGAAAGGTTCGCTCGTGGACATCCAGACCATGATCACGTTGGTGCAGGGGCGCATGGCGCAGTTGAAGGCCGCCAAGGACGCCGGTATGGCATCCACCGAACTCGCGATCATCACCGGGGGCGTGCTCCTCATGGCCGCAGTCCTGGTGGGCGCAATCAGAGGAAAGCTCCTGGAGAAGATCGGGATCATCGACGGCGCCTGAACCAGCGCTGGCGTCACAGAAGCAGGGAAGGAGAGGGGGGACGTGGGGCTGCAACCGTGGCGGAGACGCGCCGTGTGGCTGCACCGCAGGTCGCGGTGTTCGGACCGGGGGTTCGGGAGTGTCGAGTTCGCGGTGCTGGCCGTCGTCGTCCTCGCCCTGATCCTCACCACGGTCCAGGTCGGCCTGTATTTCCACGCGCGTAAGGTCGCCCAGTCCGCCGCCCGTCAAGGCGTCGAGAATGGACGGCAGTTCGGCTCCGGTCCGGGTGACGGCGTCGCTCAGGCGCAGACGTTCCTGGACCGCTTCGGCGGCAGTGTGCGGGGCGCGAACGTGTCTCCCGAGGGGAGTACGGCGCAGGAGGTCCGCATCACCGTGCGCGGGAGCGTCGCCACCCTGGTGCCCGGACTGACCCTCGATGTGGTCCAGCACGCCGACGGTCCCGTCGAACGCTGGACCGCCCCGTGAACGTCTTCCGGCGGCGCACCGCCGCGCTTCACGCGGACCGCGGCTCCTACGCGGTGGAGACGGCCGTCCTCGCTCCCGTCATGATCGCCCTGCTGCTCCTCATGATCGCTTTCGGGCGGGTCACCGACGCCGAGGGCGCCGTCGACGCGGCCGCGCGCGCCGCCGCCCGAGCGGCCTCCCTGGAACGCGACGCCGGCGCCGCGGAAGCCGAGGCCCAAGCGGCGGCGGACCGCAGTCTCGAGGGCGAAGGCATCACCTGCCAGACCTCCAGCGTCGTCGTCGACACCTCCGGCTATGCGCTCGACCTCGGCGTGGACGCCAACGTCGAAGCCACGATCGACTGCACCGCGGACCTGACCGATATCGGCCTGCCGGGGCTGCCGGGCGCCAAGACGCTCACCGCGTCGTGGACGAGCCCGATCGACACCTACCGGGGGCGCGGGTGATCACCAGGACACATCGGGCGGAAGCCTGGCTCCGGGCACAACTGTCGGCGGATCGCGGGTCCATGTCCACGTTCTTCGCCCTGTCGTCCGTCGCGATCCTGATGGTGATGGGCCTCCTCGTCGACGGCGGCGGGACATTGAACACCGCGAACCGGGCCACCTCTCTCGCGCAGGAAGCCGCCCGCACCGCCGGCCAGCAGATCGACCCCGGCCAGGCCGTCGAAGGCACCGCCATCACCATCGACCCGGACGCCGCCGTCGGCGCCGCCCAGGACTACCTCGCCAACGCCGGCGTCCAGGGCGACGCGGAGATCACCGACGGCGGGCAGAGCCTCACCGTCACCGTGACCGACACCTACGACACCTCCTTCGCCCAATTCGTCGGCAAGGCCACCATCACCGTGACCGGCACCGCCACGGCCACCCTGCAGACCGAAGCCGGAGGCTGACCCCATGGCCCCACACTCCCCCACCGTGCTGCGCACCCTGGGCAACCTCGCGCGCGGACTCCTGGGCCTCGCCGTCCTGGCCGCGCTCGTCGGCGGAGTTCCCTACCTGCTGCTGGCGGTCGGCCATCAGCCGACGGAACTGTCCGGCGGCCTGGACCTGGTACTGAAGGAGGACGACGGATCGCTGTTCCTCGTCGTCCTGACGTGCATCGGATGGGCGGCATGGGGAGCGTTCGCGCTCTCCGTGCTAGTGGAACTCGTCGCCGTGCTCCGCCGCCGTTCCGCACCCCGACTCAAAGGGCTGGGCGGCATGCAGTCCGTCGCCTCGTTCCTCATCGGCGGGATCGTGCTCCTCGCGCCGGCGACCGCGTCCGCCACGACCGCCGGACCGGCCGTCGCCGCCACCGCCGAGCAGACCGTCGGCCAGTCCGCCACCTCCGACGCTGCCGGGACCGGCAAGGACACTGCTGCTGCGGGCCACAGCCGAGCGGCGCAGTTGCCGACACACACGGTGTCCGGCCCCTCGGAACTGCCCTGGGACCTCGCCGAGCAGTACCTCGGTGACGGCACCCGGTGGAAGGACATCGCCGCGCTCAACCCCGGCGTCCCGCAACTCGCCGCAGGCGACCAGTTCCTACCCGAGGGGACCCACATCACTCTGCCCGCGGACGCCCGCACCAGCGGGAAAACTCCGGCCGCCGCACATGAGAGTGGGCCGGCCCCGCAGAACGCCGAGGACCCGCGGCTCCTCGAGGAGACGCCCGTAGCAAGCAGCCAGGAATCGGACCAGACGTATGTCGTGAAGCCGGGCGACACGATGTGGGACATCACCGACCGCGAAATAGGCGATCCCACCCGGTACATGGACATCGCCGACGCCAACAAGAACGTCGTCGAAGACCCCGATCTCATCTATCCCGGCGAGAAGCTCGTCGTCCCCACACCCGCCGGCGGCGACGAGCACAGCCCGGACGCCCCCGCTGACGAACGCCAAGACCCCTCCGGCACCGACGGCACAGACGAGGCCCCTGAGACGCCGCCATCCGACGGCGGCGAAAGCGGGGAGCAGGACAAGGACAGCGCCGCCGAGGAAGGGGAGCCTGAGGAAGAGGAGGATGCTCCACCGGCCGAGAATGCGTCGCCTCCGCGAGCGGAGGCGACGCCCGAAGCTAGCTCTCCGCCCGCCACCGCGCCGCCGGAGGGATCGCAGTCCCCGGATGCATCGGCTCCACCGCGCACCGAGAAGTCGGACAGCGACCCCCGCACCGCCAACACCGCTTCCGAGACCGAGGATTCATCAACGACCGGGATCGTCGCCCTCGCCGGCGCCGGCGTGCTCGCCGGGGCGATCGTCCTGATGCTGGCCCGCCGCCGCATCATGCAGCAGCGGCGCCGCCGCCCTGGCCGCTCCATCCCCATGCCGACAGGCCGTACCGCCCACACCGAACGCGCGCTGCGCAGCATCGATGCTCACGCCGAGCTCGAGCACCTGGACGCTGCTCTGCGCACGGCTGCCCTGCAGCTCGCCGAGGACGCGCGGCCGCTCCCGGAGCTGGCGGCCGTGCAGCTCGGCGCCGAAGGTGCCCGCCTCCACCTCACCGAACCGCTGCCGCCGGTAGCGCCGTTCACCGCCGAGCCGGAGCAGCATCAGGTGTGGTGGTGCCCAGCCGACGGCACCGAACTGCTGGACGAGGCCCAACTACGGGACGTTGACCCGCCGTTCCCGGCCCTCGTCGCGCTGGGCGAGGACGGCGACGGCGGCATCGTCCTGGTCGACCTCGAGCAAGTCGGGGCGATCCACCTCACCGGCAGCCTGCGTGAGCAGGTCCTGCGCACGCTCGGCATCGCGCTGACGCTGTCGCCGCTCGCCGGTGAGATGGACGTGCTGGTCGCCGGCGATGACACCGCGCCAGGCATGACGATCCTGGCCCCGGACCGGGTGGCTCTGCACAGTTCGCTGGGCGACGCGGTGCAGGCAGTGGCCGCTCACCACGACGAGCAGCAGCAAGTGTTGGCGGCTCTCGGGCCCGACGGGCTGGCGGCGGCCCGGCCCGACGACGAAGTCGGTGAACTGTGGCCGATGGTGGTCCTCGCTGACCTCGACGGATGTGCGGACCCCGAGGCTTCGACGCGTCTACTCGACCTGCTCGGCGCGACACCGCGCTCGGCGGTCGCGATCGTCACCAGCGGCATGGGACCGCTCGCGGGTGACGGGGCAGGCGTGTGGGAGGTCGACACCGACTCCCCGTCCGTGACCGTGCCGGCTACGACGCTGACCTGCCACCTGGCCGCCTGCTCGGACGACGACTACGCGGACGTGATGGAACTTGCCCTCACTGCCGACTCCCCCACCGACGTTCCCGCCGCAGCCTCGCCGACGCCGCCTGAACGCCCGGTCTTCACGGTGACGGGGCCTGCGTTCCCGGATGACAAGCGGTTCGGACCGCCGGTCGATCGCGAGGACACGGCGTTGCCCGAGGACGCAGAGGAGAGTGGGGCGGAGTCGGTGGCATTCGTGCCGGCGCCGAAGGAGGAGCCTCGGCCCCCGAGTATTCTGGCTGAACTCGTCGACCTCGACGACGACCTGGTCGAAGTGCCGGACGGTGAAGACCACGCGTCCGCTCCCCTCGCCCCATACAGCGAGCCGACCGACGAGCCTGTTGCCGATGACTCAGCGGGCAAGCTCCTCGAGGAAGCAACGGACTCCACTCCCCCGGGCCCTACCGACAGTGCGCTCGCCCCACCTGCCAGCCGCCGACCGGCAGGGGCATCAGCGTCCGACACCGTGCTGCCGGCACTCGTCACCCCGCCGCGCGTCAGCGCACGGGTCCCCGAGCCCGACGCAGACGAAACACCACACGAGACACCGGTGGACGGACTACTGGCCGGACACGACGCCACCGATGGCAGGCCCGAACCAGACCGAGACGAGACGGCGCCCGCACCAATGGTGCTGCTGCTGGGGCCCGTCGATCTCGACGGCGCCGAGGGAACCATCGCCTCCAACCGGCACGGCACGGCACTGGAGTTGGCCGCGTGGCTCGCTCTCCACCCGGGTGCCGACCGGCACCAGATCGACGAGGTCCTCGCTCCGGGCGGCCGCGTCCAGCGGGACACCCGCAATACCCGGGTCGCCGACGTGCGGCGCTGGCTCGGCACCCGGCCCGACGGCGCCCACTATCTCCCCCACATCAGCAGCCAGCCGGACAAGCGGCTGCGCTTCGCCGGTGTCGACTGCGACTGGCACGAGTTCCAGCGCCTACGGTCCGAGGCCGAAGCGCCGGACGCGCCGGTGGAACGGCTACTGCGACAGGCGCTGGAGCTGGTACGCGGCCGCCCGTTCGCCGGGGTCCCGCCCCGTCGCTACGTGTGGGCAGAGCACCTCACTCAGGACATGATCGAGAAGATCGTGGACGCCGCGACCGCACTCGGCGATCGGCGCCTGGCCGACCGGGACCCCAGGGGAGCGTTGTGGGCGGCAACGCGCGGCTTGGAGGCCGCACGTGAGGTGGAAAGTCTCTGGCGGATCCGGCTGCGAGCGCTGTCCCTCCTCGGAGCCGAGGAGGAGCTGGAGCAGGCCATCCGTGACCTCGAGGCGCTCCTCCTGGACCTCGGCGCCTCCATGGACGCGGAGACCGAAGAGACCCTCCGGCTGTTGGAGGCTGCGCGCCGCTGACCCGAGCGACACCAACGGCAGTCCGCTCGGCCTGGCCCGTGGTTTCGGGCTCTGGGTCAGCAAGTGGGTCAGCAGATTCGATGGCGGGTCAGCGGCTGGCGGTGGTTGTCCGGTCCGGATTCCGGTAACGCCGGCCCCGCCCACTGGGCGCCGCCTCTTGGAGGGAGTTTGCGCTCGCCCTGGCCCTCGGCCGCGTCGGTTCGGGCTCTCCAATTGGAGAGCCCAGACTGACCGTTCGTGCAGGTATGGGCGTATGCCAGGATTCCGCAGAGATGAAGCTCGCTCCCAACCTCTCCAATTGGAGAGTGAAGAGTTGAGTAGACCGGAAGGAGGGGCCGGTGCTGAGTGACGCCGTGGAGCCCAGTGAGCCACCGCAGAACTGCATCATGGTCGGCACGGGGAAGGGCGGGGTCGGTAAAAGCACGATCGGCGCGCACCTTGCTGGCCACTGTGCGGCCGACGGGATGCGCACCCTGTTCGTGTGCGTCACGAGCCAGGATGACGACGACCTCGGGATCACGGAGTTCGACCGGGGGCTTCACCCGGAGGGCCCGAGTGTCCTCGACGGCCGCGGCCTGTACCGGTCCATCAGCGAACGCCTCCCCTTGGCGCCCATCCGCGAAGTACGTCCGAACCTCGACGTGGTGCCAGGCGGCGAGGCAGTGGGCGAGCTCGTCCCCCTACTCATGCACCGCATCATGACCGAAGGCACGTCCGTGGTGCTGTCGTTGGCACACGCACTGGCCCCGCTGGCGCCGTGGTACGACCGGATCGTCATCGACAGCGCACCAGAGAACGACTCCCTGGAGCAACTGGCCCTCGGCGCTTCTCGTCACCTCGTGGTGCCGACCCGCTCCGACGAATCGTCGATCAAGGGCATCCGGCGGATCTCTCGCAACTACAAGGCCGTGCGCCGGCAGGTGAACCCACAACTGCGGGTGGCGGGAGCGTTCCTGTACGCCTCGCACCCCACCGCCACGTCGATGCACACGGAAGTCCACGAGGACATACGCCGGGAGCTCGGGCAGTCGACACCGATCCTGTCGACGGTCGTCGGCTACCGAGAGAAGCCGGCCCGCAACGCCCGCAAGAAGGGCCTGCTGTTCCCCGAGTACGAAGAGCTCCTCGCGTCCAGCGCGAAGAGCTACGACGTCGCCGCCGGCCGGGCGACCGTCGCTGACGTCGTCCCGGAATCGATCGTGTCCCTGGCTGCCGACATGCGGCGCCTCAACCTCGAGATCCTCAACTCCTGCGAAAGGGCAGCTCCATGACCGGCTTCGACGACGACACCGATACGGGACAGCTGCTGCCAGCCGGCACCGGCCTGCTCGGCGGTGGCATCCCCGCCGTCCGACAAAAGGCCTCCGTCGTCGTACAGGCACCCGTCGGCACGACCCTGGAATCAATCCCCGCTCCGCAATCGCCCTCCGGGGACGGAGCCCTCGCTCCGCATGAGCAGGAAGCCCTCACCGCCTGCAAAGCAGGCATGAACAACCTGCAGAACGCCTTCTGGGTCGCCGGCAAGAGCCTCGAGACGATGGCACGCGGCAACCTCCACCGCAACGAAGGGTTCACCAGCTTCGCCGACTTCGTCTGGACGAACTGGGAGATCTCCGAGCCGAACATGCACCGCCTCATCAAGGCGTGGCCCATCGGCGAGTCCCTGTCCCAACTCGGGTGGCGGCCACGCGAGTCACAGGTCCGCGAGCTGACCGAACTCGGGGAACAGGCCGCAGTCGCCGTTTACGACACGGTCGCACGCACCGGCAAAGTGACCGCGAAGATCCTCCACCACGTCGTCCGGCAACTCCCTGCCCTCCCCCAGCCCACCCAACCTGCCGATATCCAGAGCCTCGTCAAAGAAATCCTGACCGGCCCCCACGACGAGGCAGCCGCTCCCGAAGACAAGACTCCGGAGAACAAGCAAGCGGCGCCCGAGCACCCGGCCACGGCCACCTCACAGCCCTCCAGCAGCTCAAGCACGGCCAGCTCTCCAATTGGAGAGCCAACGGCAGGACCAGGCGCGCCGCCCCCGCGTTCCCCGGACCACGACAGCACCGGCAGCGACCTGCGCCGCATGGCAGCAGCGTTCAGCGACCTCCAGGCGATCAATCGCCGCCTCACCAAACAGGCCGTGCAGCGTGCGACCGACCACGATGCCGAACGCGCGGAGACGCTCCGCAGCCACATTGGCGACGCCCTCGTCCGCATCGCCGGCACTGTGGCCACCGGCCATGCCGCGGCCGACACTGCCCGGCCTGTCGACACGGAGCCATTCACACAGCGTCCCCATGACGAGAACGAGGATGTCATCGGCGACCGCACCTCCTCCGTACTGCCGTACGACGACCCTGCGGCCATCGGGCAACTCCTCGACCGGAACCTGGAAGAACGACATCTCCTCGAACTCGTCGTGACGCTCGCGCGCTACGCCGAAGGGCGGCGGAAGGGGAACCTGGCAGACCTCTTGAACGAGCTCGCAGACGGGCAGAACAACGACGTCAAGCTGTGAGCAGTCGCGCCTACACGCAGGCCCGCGAGGACATCCTCGCGGCGAAGGCGGAGGGCAGAAGCCCCCGAAGCCGCGGTACCAGGAGGCGTCGGGCAGGTGATCGCCCTGATGACCACGCCGCAGGATCCCGTGAAACGGGCGAAGACGACACGCGGCGAAGAATAGAGAGCGCCGCCGCGGCGCCTGAGGTGTCGCACTGCACCGATCTGTATTGCCATAGAGTGACGAAAGCGTCGCCTTCGGTAAATAATGGGACGGATTCGTACAAGCCCCACTGGATCGCGTGACGCGCCAAGACCCCGCAGAGCAGGCAGCAGCGTGGAGCCGACGCCATTATCCCGGCCCGAGAGTTCAACGTCACCGCTACGTGCCGGTTCACCGTGACGGTATGGCCGCTGTCATCAAGGCCTTGCAGTCCATGCGGCCCCAGCTCGACCAGCTCACCCAGGGCCGCATCCCATGAACAGCAACTGCGTGACCAGATACCTGCTCGTCACGCACCGTACCGGCCCTCACCACCCCAGGTCGCCACCCTCCCCCACTGGTCGTGGGCGCACTCCCCGAGCAAGCCGCGGAGCGGGTACGTGCGAAACACGGTGGCCTGTACGAGCCGGCCGGCATGTACCACGTGAAGACGATCGCCGACCGTGACACCAGCCTCGCGGCATCTGAGAGACTGCACCCCATGAACGCTGCCGCACCCTCACCCGCCCTGGAAGCCCTGCTGTCGGTCCAGGCCCGAGACGAGTACCGCGCCCTCACCGAAGCCCAGGCCGCGCTCGTCGACCAGGCGATCGGCATGCTCGCCCGCGACCCCGAGGCACGCGGCACCGTCGACGAGGGACAGGGCGCCCGCCGCGCGTTCGTCTCGCAGGATCTGCAGATCCGCTACGGCACCCACCGCAACCTGCTGGTCATCGCGGAGATCATCGTCACCGGCGGTGGATTCCTCCTCGGCGACGGCGCATGAGCATGACCCCGGCCGAGGCGAAGCGCCTGGAGCGCGCCGAGCAGCGCGCGGACTCCGCGATCGCCCAGTGCAAGGAACTCGCGCAGCAGATCAAGACGCTCCAGAAGCGAC
>NZ_KZ984578.1 GCF_003574445.1 Streptomyces sp. YIM 130001 | reverse complement strand
GAGACCCGACTTTATCAGAGAAATTCGGCCGGGTTTTCCACCCTCCCCAGCGGGGGCTTGCGGGCGCACTTCGTGCACCCGTTCGCGTGAGGTGGAGCCGTAAACGTACTGGAGCGGGGCGCCCCGATGCAAATCGAGGCGCCCCGCTCCAGTTGAGCTCCGGCGACGGTCAGACCTCGACGACCACCGGCAGGATCATCGGCCGGCGACGGTAGTTGTCCGAGACCCACTTGCCGAGGGTCCTGCGGATCAACTGCTGCAGCTGATGGGGTTCGACCACCCCGTCCTGCGCCGACTTCTCCAGTACCTCATGGACCTTCGGCAGCACCGCGTTGAACGCGGAGTCCTCGATGCCGGAGCCACGAGCCTGGACGTGGGGGCCGCCGGTGATCTTGCCGGTGGTCGAATCGACGACGACGAAGACCGAGATGATGCCTTCGTCCCCGAGGATGCGGCGGTCCTTGAGAGAGGACTCGGTGACGTCGCCGACGGACAGGCCGTCGACGTAGACGTAACCGGCCTGGACCTTGCCGACGATCTTGGCCTTGCCCTCCACCATGTCGACGACGACGCCGTCCTCGGCGATCACGATGCGGTCGTGCGGCACTCCGGTGAGCGCGCCGAGTTCCGCGTTCGCCCGAAGGTGTCGCCATTCACCGTGTACCGGCATCAGGTTCTTGGGCTTGCAGATGTTGTAGAAGTACAGGAGCTCGCCGGCCGACGCGTGGCCGGAGACGTGCACCTTGGCGTTGCCCTTGTGGACGACGTGGGCTCCCCAGCGCGTCAGGCCGTTGATCACGCGGTACACCGCGTTCTCGTTGCCCGGGATCAGGGACGAAGCCAGGATCACCGTGTCGCCCTGGACGATGCGGATCTGGTGATCGCGGTTGGCCATCCGGGACAGGGCCGCCATCGGCTCGCCCTGCGACCCGGTGCAGACCAGGACCACCTCGTGGTCCGGCAGGTCGTCGAGTGTCTTGACGTCGACCACCAGACCGGGCGGGACCTTCAGATAGCCGAGGTCCCTGGCGATGCCCATGTTGCGCACCATCGAACGGCCGACGAAGGCGACCCGGCGGCCGTATTCGTGTGCCGCGTCGAGGATCTGCTGGATGCGGTGGACGTGGCTGGCGAAGCTGGCCACGATGATCCGCTTGCTGGCTCCTGCGAAGACCTGGCGCAGCACGTTCGAGATATCGCGCTCGGGGGGTACGAACCCTGGCACCTCGGCGTTCGTCGAGTCCGAGAGGAGCAGGTCGATGCCCTCCTCGCTGAGCCTCGCGAAGGCGTTCAGGTCGGTGAGGCGATGGTCCAGAGGAAGCTGGTCCATCTTGAAGTCGCCGGTGTGGACGACCATGCCTGCCGGGGTACGGACTGCGACCGCGAGCGCGTCCGGGATGGAGTGGTTGACCGCCACGAACTCGCAGTCGAAGGGGCCGATGCGCTCACGGTGCCCCTCGGACACCTCGAGCGTGTACGGGCGGATGCGGTGCTCCTGCAGCTTCGCCTCGATCAGGGCGAGGGTCAGCTTGGAGCCGATCAGAGGGATGTCCGGCTTCTCGCGGAGGAGATACGGGACGCCACCGATGTGGTCCTCGTGGCCATGGGTGAGGACGATGCCCTCGATGTCGTCGAGGCGGTCACGGATGCTGCTGAAGTCCGGAAGGATCAGGTCGATGCCGGGCTGTTCCTCTTCGGGGAACAGAACTCCGCAGTCGACGATCAGCAGGCGTCCGCCGTACTCGAAGACGGTCATGTTGCGGCCGATCTCGCCCAGGCCGCCGAGGGGGGTGACCCGGAGGCCGCCCTCGGGCAGCTTCGGCGGGGA
The DNA here is from genome assembly GCF_003574445.1 of Streptomyces sp. YIM 130001. GTDB lineage: Bacteria > Actinomycetota > Actinomycetes > Streptomycetales > Streptomycetaceae > Streptomyces. The sequence continues at coordinate 51,146 of NZ_KZ984578.1, read as the reverse complement.
GCCGAGCTCAGGATGCGGGTGACTCAAAAGACTCTCCTACCCACACGCGCCACGTACCCAGAGGCACGTGGCGCGCGTGACATTCGTGCAATAGCAGTTGTCGTCTGTGCTGTCTGTGTTGCGTGTGTCTGCGTATTCAGTTGTGAAGTCTGTGACTACAGGTGTACCCCACCGGCGGCGAGATCGATCTTGAGCTGGTGCGTTTCCTCCAGGGAGAGTTCCACCAGCGGCAGGCGCAGCGGGCCGCCGGGAAGACCCTGGAGGGTGAGCGCGGCCTTGGTCGTGATGACGCCCTGGGTGCGGAACATTCCGGTGAAGACGGGAAGCAGTTTCTGGTGGATCTCGGTCGCCTTGCGCACGTCGCCCGTGGTGAATGCGTCGAGCATGGCGCGGAGTTCGGGGGTGACCACATGGCCGACCACCGAGACGAAGCCGACCGCTCCGACGGAGAGCAGCGGCAGGTTGAGCATGTCGTCGCCGGAGTACCAGGCCAGTTCGCTGCGTGCGATCGCCCAGCTCGCGCGGCCGAGGTCGCCCTTGGCGTCCTTGTTGGCCACGATGCGCGGGTGCTCGGCCAGCCGGACGATCGTCTCCGTGTTGATCGGGACACCGCTGCGGCCGGGGATGTCGTAGAGCATCACCGGGAGCTCGGTGGAGTCGGCGATCGCGGTGAAGTGCTGCAGCAGGCCCTCCTGCGGCGGCTTGCTGTAGTACGGCGTGACGGTGAGGAGGCCGTGGGCGCCGGTCTTCTCCGCGGCGCGCGCCAGCTCGATGCTGTGGCGGGTGTCGTTGGTGCCGACGCCGGCAACCACGTGGGCCCGGTCGCCCACGGCCTCGACCACGACTCGTACGAGCTCGGTTTTCTCCGCATTGCTGGTGGTCGGGGACTCGCCCGTGGTGCCGTTGACGATCAGGCCGTCGTTGCCTGCGTCCACCAAGTGGGTGGCGAGCCGCTGCGCGCCGTCGAGGTCGAGTGCGCCGTCCGCCGTCAGGGGCGTGACCATGGCGGTGAGGACCCTCCCGAAGGGGGTCTGCGGAGTCGAGGTCGGAGCCATGGGGCACACGCTACTCGCTGCTCAGCACCAGGTCGCCCCTCGGGGGACATGAGCGGGGAGACATACGGAGCCCGGCACTGCCTGCTCGGGGGTTCAAGCAGTGCCGGGTCCGTTTGATCAGGCTAGATGAACTTCGCGAAATGCCGCAATACGGACACTTCTCCCGTGCGTCCGTACCTATGTGCGCCTGCCTGTGTGCCGCAGCGGTTCCAGGCGTCTACGGGGCGACCCTGCCATTCGTGTTGAACGCCGCGTAGGTAAGGGGCATGAGCGAGGCCCAGTGCTCTTCCATCTGTTCGCCGACCATCTCGATCTCCCGCTGCGGGAAGGACGGGACCTTGGCCAGTTCGTGCTGGGTGCGCAGGCCGAGGAAGTGCATCAGCGACCGGGCGTTGCACGTCGCGTACATCGAGGAGAAGAGGCCTACCGGCAGGACCGCGCGGGCGACCTCGCGGGCCACGCCGGCGGCGAGCATCTCCTGGTACGACTCGTACGCCTGGCGGTAGGTGTCCTCCATGACGCGGCCCGTGAGCTCCTGCTGCGCCTCGGTGCCCTCGACGAAGACGTACTTGCCGGGGCGGCCCTCCTGGACGAGCTTGCGGGACTCGCCAGGGACGTAGAAGACGGGCTGCAGCTCCCGGTAGCGGCCCGATTCCTCGTTGTACGACCAGCCGACGCGGTGACGCATGAACTCGCGGAAGACGAAGATCGGGGCGCTGATGAAGAACGTCATCGAGTTGTGCTCGAAGGGACTGCCGTGGCGGTCCCGCATCAGGTAGTTGATCAGGCCCTTCGAGCGCTCCGGGTCCTTGGTCAGCTCCTCGAGGGACTGCTCGCCCGCGGTGGACACCCGCGCCGCCCACAGGACGTCCGAGTCGCTCGCGGAGTGCTTGACCAGCTCCACAGTCACATCGCTGCGGAAGCTCGGCTTGAGATCTTCGGCGGGGGTCTCGCTCACCGGCGGGGTCCTTCCATCGTGCTCGCTCGGGCGGCGCCCACTCTACGGCTCGGCACTGACAGCGGACCGTTCGGCATTGCTCTGTGACGTTCTTCGACGAATTCCGTGGTTGAGGGCACCAATGCGCCCTTTCGAACGTCTTCACCAGTAGCAGGGATGTCGTACGGCACCCCTGAGACCCGTGAGGAGAAGCGCCCTTCATGTTCCGACGGCGAGAGCCCGTCCCGTTCGCCTTCATCGCGGAGGCCGACAAGTTCCGCAGTAACGTCACTCCACCGCCTCCCGATCGTGCCTCGGCCGGTGAGATCGCCGGCCGCGCACTGGTCGGACTGACCATCGTCGCCGGGCTCGTGGGCTCGCTCCTGTTCGGCCTGCCAGCGCTTTCGCAGGAGCAGGCGCCGGCCCACACGCAGCAGTCCGAGGCCACCGATCACCGCTGATCGAGCGGGCTCCTGACGGGCCCGCGCCCCCTTTGGCGCCCCGGGGTGGCCGGTCGCCGCAGGCCTGGGTAGCCTCACCGGGCACAGCCCAACACGTGTGCCCCGAGTGAGGAACTCCGTCGTGCCCCTGCCCTTCCTGACGGCCGACCGCGCTTTTGACGAGGCGACCGACGACATCGCGCTGCCGTACGACGACCGCGACCAGTGGCGTCGGCCCTACCGGCCGGGGCCCTGGCGAGTGGGTGCGTCGGCGGTCGTGCTGCTGCTCGCCTCGTTCATGCTCATCGCGGCGATGATCATCGCCTTCGCCGGAGGGCTTCAGGGTGCACTGATCTGCGCGCTCGCCGCCCTTGTGGTGATCGCGGCCGCGCTGCGCATGCTGCGTATCGGCACCTGGGTGAGCGCGCGCGGACTGCGGCAGACCGGGTTCTTCGTGACCCGTACGGTGCCGTGGAACGCGGTCGCGGCCGTGCGGACGGTGCAGCAGCCCGTGCGCTGGCTCGGGCTGCCGCGCACCGTCCAGGGCCAGGCGCTGGCCCTCGTACGACGCGGTGGGGAGCCCCTGCCGGGGCCGCTGATGACCAACCGGAATGCCGACTTCCTCGGCCGTGAAACGGCCTTCGAGCGTGCGGCGGACACCGTCGAGGCCTGGGCGTACGAATACAGCGGTCCCGCCTGACGCGGATCGGGTCAGGCGGCCGGAGCCCGGTCGTGCAGGGCGATCGCCCGCTGCATCGCCTTGCGCGCGCGAGGGGTGTCCCGGGCGTCGTGGTAGGCCACCGCGAGACGGAACCAGCTGCGCCAGTCCTCCGGAGCGTCCTCGGTCTCCGCCTTGCGCTCGGCGAACACGGCGTCGGCGGAGTCGCGGTCGATACGGCCACCGGGCGTGCGCTGCAGCTCGTCGACCGGCAGACCGCCCTCCTCCTCCAGCTCCGCGGCCAACTGGCCTGCGCGGCGGGCGAATTGGGTGGTCTTCCAGAGGAACCAGATACCGATCAGCGGCAGAATGAGCACCGCGACGCCGAAGGTGACCGTGAGGATGGTGCCTTCGCGGAGAAGCAGCACACCGCGGCTGCCGACCAGGACGAAGTAGACGACCAGGACGGCAGCCAGCAGGAAATACGTGATCTTGGCTCGCACGGCGTCAGTTACCGAGGTCCAGGAAGTTCTCCAGGCCGAAGGTGCGGCCGGGAGTGTGCGCCACGCGGCGCAGGCCGAGCAGGATGCCGGGCATGAAGCTGCTGTGGTGCAGGGAGTCGTGCCGGATGGTGAGGGTCTCGCCCTCGCCGCCGAGCAGCACCTCCTGATGGGCGAGCAGGCCGCGCATGCGCACCGCGTGCACCGGCACTCCGTCGACGTCCGCGCCGCGGGCCCCGTCGAGCGCGGTCTCCGTGGCGTCCGGCTGGGCGGGCAGTCCGGCGCCGGAGCGGGCCGCCGCGATCAGCTGGGCGGTGCGGGTGGCGGTGCCGGACGGGGCGTCCACCTTGTTCGGGTGGTGCAGCTCGACGATCTCGGCGGACTCGAAGTAGCGGGCCGCCTGCTGGGCGAAGTGCATCGTCAGTACGGCGCCGATGGAGAAGTTCGGGGCGATGAGGACGCCGGTGCTCGGCGAGGCCGCCAGCCAGGTGTCGAGCTGGGCGAGGCGCTCCTCGGTCCAGCCGGTCGTGCCCACTACGGCGTGGATCCCGTTCCGTACGCAGAAGTCGAGGTTGTCCATCACCGAGGCGGGGGTGGTCAGTTCGACCACTGCTTCGGCGCCGGATTCGACGAGGGCCTCCAGTGTGTCGCCCCGGCCGAGTGCGGCCACCAACTCCAGGTCGTCGGCAGCCTCGACTGCTCGTACCGCCTCGGACCCGATGCGGCCCTTGGCGCCGATGACGGCCACGCGCAGCTTGCTCATTGCTTGATCCTTTTGCGAGTTAGGAGACCGCTTCGTGCAGGCGCTCCGCCTGCTTGCCCTTGAGGGGGCCGATGACGGACAAGGAGGGGCGCCGGCCGAGTACGTCGCGTGCGACCTGGCGCACGTCGTCCGGGGTGACCGCGGATATCCGCTCCAGCATGGCGTCGACGGACATGTGCTCGCCCCAGCACAGCTCGCTCTTGCCGATCCGGTGCATGAGCGCGCCCGTGTCCTCGAGACCGAGGACGGTGGAGCCGGCGAGCTGGCCGATGGCACGGGCGATCTCGTCGTCCGGCAGGCCGTGTTCGGCGACCTGGTCGAGCTGGTCGCGGCAGATCTTCAGGACGTCGTGCACCTGGTTCGGGCGGCAGCCCGCGTAGACGCCGAAGAGACCGCAGTCGGCGAAGCCCGAGGTGTACGCGTACACGCTGTAGGCCAGACCTCGCTTCTCCCTGACCTCCTGGAACAGGCGTGACGACATGCCTCCGCCCAGTGCCGTGCTGAGCACGCCGAGAGCCCAGCGGCGCTCGTCGGTGCGCGCCAGGCCGGGCATGCCGAGGATGACGTGGGCCTGTTCCGTCCTGCGGTCGACGAGCTCGACGCGGCCGCTGGTGCGCAGGGCGCGCGAGCCGGCTCGTGGGGAGACCGGCGCGGCGCCCGGGGTGCCGAGTGCGCCGGCCTTCTCGAAGGCGGCGCGGACCTGGCGTACGACCTGCTGGTGGTCGACGTTGCCCGCGGCGGCGACGACCAGGTGGGTCGGGTCGTAGTGCCGCTTGTAGAAGCGGCGGATCCGGTTGGCGTCCAGGGAGTTGACCGTGTCGACCGTGCCGAGGACGGGGCGGCCGAGCGGGGTGTCTCCGAGCATCGTGTGCGCGAAGAGATCGTGGACGCAGTCGCCCGGGTCGTCCTCGGTCATGGCGATCTCTTCGAGGATCACCCCGCGCTCGGCGTCGACGTCGTCCTGCTCTATCAGCGAGCCGGTGAGCATGTCGCACACCACGTCGATGGCGAGCGGCAGGTCGGTGTCGAGCACGCGTGCGTAGTAGCAGGTGTACTCCTTCGCCGTGAAGGCGTTCATCTCGCCGCCGACCGCGTCGATCGCGGCGGAGATGTCGAGGGCGGAGCGCTTGCGGGTGCCCTTGAAGAGGAGGTGTTCCAGATAGTGGGTGGCGCCGTTGAGGGAGGGTGTCTCGTCCCGGGAGCCGACGTGGGCCCAGATGCCGAACGTCGCCGAGCGCACCGACGGCAGCGTCTCGGTCACGACGCGCAGACCACCCGGGAGGGTGGTGCGGCGCACCGTGCCGATGCCGTTCTCGCCCTTGAGCAGGGTTTGGGTACGGGCGACGGCCCGCGCCTCCGAAGAGGCGCGGGCCGTCGCCGCGGAACTACGAGACGTCACTTCTCGGCGTCGTCCTTCTTTTCGTCGTCCTCGTCGGCGTTCTCTTCACCCTCGATGACGGGGTGCAGGGAGAGCTTGCCGCGGGAGTCGATCTCGGCGATCTCGACCTGGACCTTCTGGCCCACACCGAGGACGTCCTCGACGTTCTCCACGCGCTTGCCGCCGGCGAGCTTGCGGATCTGCGAGATGTGCAGCAGACCGTCCTTGCCGGGCATCAGGGAGACGAAGGCACCGAAGGTCGTGGTCTTGACGACCGTGCCCAGGTAACGCTCGCCGACCTCGGGCATGGTCGGGTTGGCGATGCCGTTGATCGTGTTGCGGGCGGCCTCGGCCTGCGAGCCCTGCTGGGCACCGATGTAGATGGTGCCGTCGTCCTCGATCGTGATGTCGGCGCCGGTGTCCTCCTGGATCTGGTTGATCATCTTGCCCTTGGGGCCGATGACCTCACCGATCTTGTCCACCGGGATCTTGACGGTGATGATCCGCGGCGCGTTCGGGGACATCTCGTCCGGAACGTCGATCGCCTCGGTCATCACGTCGAGGATGTGCAGACGGGCGTCGCGGGCCTGCTTGAGGGCCGCGGCCAGGACGGAGGCCGGGATGCCGTCCAGCTTGGTGTCGAGCTGGAGGGCGGTCACGAACTCCTTGGTGCCGGCGACCTTGAAGTCCATGTCACCGAAGGCGTCCTCCGCACCGAGGATGTCGGTGAGGGTGACGTAGTGCGTCTCGCCGTCGATCTCCTGGGAGATCAGACCCATGGCGATACCGGCGACGGCGGCCTTGAGCGGCACACCGGCGTTCAGCAGGGACATGGTGGAGGCGCAGACCGAGCCCATCGACGTCGAGCCGTTGGAGCTGAGGGCCTCGGACACCTGACGGATCGCGTACGGGAACTCCTCGCGCGTCGGCAGGACCGGCACCAGGGCGCGCTCGGCGAGCGCGCCGTGGCCGATCTCGCGGCGCTTCGGGGAGCCGACGCGGCCGGTCTCACCGGTGGAGTACGGCGGGAAGTTGTAGTTGTGCATGTAGCGCTTGCGGGTCACCGGGGAGAGGGTGTCCAGCTGCTGCTCCATGCGGAGCATGTTGAGGGTGGTGACGCCCAGGATCTGGGTCTCGCCACGCTCGAACAGCGCCGAGCCGTGCACGCGCGGGATGGCCTCGACCTCGGCGGCGAGCGTACGGATGTCCGTGACGCCGCGGCCGTCGATGCGCTTCTTCTCCTTGATCACGCGCTCACGGACCAGGGTCTTGGTCAGCGAGCGGTACGCGGCGGAGATCTCCTTCTCGCGGCCCTCGAACTTCGGGAGCAGCTTCTCGCCGGCCAGCGCCTTGACGCGGTCCAGCTCGGCCTCGCGCTCCTGCTTGCCGGAGATGGTGAGGGCCTGGGCGAGCTCGGTGCGGACGGCCCCGGTGAGGGCCTCCAGGACGTCGTCCTCGTAGTCGAGGAAGATCGGGAACTCGCCGGTCGGCTTCGCAGCCTTGGCGGCCAGCTCGGCCTGAGCCTTGCAGAGCACCTTGATGAACGGCTTCGAGGCCTCGAGGCCGGCGGCGACGATCTCCTCGGTCGGGGCGGCGGCGCCGCCCTTGACGAGCTCGATGGTCTTCTCGGTGGCCTCGGCCTCGACCATCATGATCGCGACGTCGCCGTCCTCGAGGACGCGACCGGCGACGACCATGTCGAAGACGGCGTCCTCGAGCTCGGTGTGCGTCGGGAACGCGACCCACTGGCCCTTGATGAGCGCCACGCGTGTGCCGCCGATCGGGCCCGAGAAGGGCAGGCCGGCCAGCTGCGTGGAGCAGGAGGCGGCGTTGATCGCGACCACGTCGTAGAGGTGGTCGGGGTTGAGCGCCATGATCGTCTCGACGACCTGGATCTCGTTGCGCAGGCCCTTCTTGAAGGACGGGCGCAGCGGGCGGTCGATCAGACGGCAGGTGAGGATGGCGTCCTCGGAGGGGCGGCCCTCGCGGCGGAAGAAGGATCCGGGGATCTTGCCGGCCGCGTACTGGCGCTCCTCGACGTCCACCGTGAGGGGGAAGAAGTCGAGCTGGTCCTTGGGCTTCTTGGACGCGGTCGTGGCCGAGAGGACCATCGTGTCGTCGTCCAGGTAGGCCACGGCGGAGCCGGCGGCCTGACGGGCGAGGCGGCCCGTCTCGAAGCGGATGGTGCGGGTGCCGAAGGTGCCGTTGTCAATGACGGCCTCGGCGTAGTGGGTCTCGTTCTCCACTAGCGTTTTCTCCTACTTGTCGTCTTTCGTTCCCTCGCCCGTGTGGCGGGGGGACGGGTCGGAGAAGCGCGCCTTGGTTGCGGGCCGGTCTTCGATCGAAGCACCCGGGTGATGTGTCCCGGGGGCCACTACCGAGGACCGGCGACGGCTCGGCCGCTTCTCCTCGTGCGGTACTGCTCTGTGGTGCCGGTACCACTGTGCTACCGGCCGTTCGGTACTGCTCGTCCTGCGTTACCGCGTGCACTGCGTACGGGAGGTACGCGGTGCTTCACCGGTGCGTCCGGTACGACGCCGTGCGACCAGACTACAAAGCCGGGGTGACACTGCGCACGTACGGCAAAGGGAGCGGCCCCCGCGTGTGTGGGAACCGCTCCCTTCGGATGTCTTACTTCGCGCCCGCCGCACCGCGGCGGATGCCGAGGCGCTCGACCAGCGTACGGAAGCGCTGGATGTCCTTCTTGGCCAGGTACTGCAGCAGACGGCGACGCTGGCCGACCAGGATCAGCAGACCACGGCGGGAGTGGTGGTCGTGCTTGTGGGTCTTGAGGTGCTCGGTCAGGTCCGAGATGCGACGCGAAAGCAGTGCGACCTGGACCTCGGGGGAGCCGGTGTCACCCTCCTTGGTGGCGAACTCGCCCATGATCTGCTTCTTCGTGGCGGTGTCGAGCGACACTGGTACTCCTCGTTGTCTCAGGTGCCTCCGAGTGCCCCTGGTCTAAATCTCAGGGGAGCTTCCGTGACTCGGGAGGCGGTGATCCGCGGGGCGCCGCCTCGGATCTCGATGACCGGGGCGCGTACACACGCGGGCTGAACACAGGCTACCAGTCGGCCGCCATGCCCCCGGCCCCGCGCTGTCCGGTCGCGGGCCGCCTCTGCCTCGGGCGCGGGCTCTGAGGGGCCGGTCATGACGTCATGGCCCGTACGCCGTGGTAGACGCCGAGAACCGCCAGGCACAGGGGTACGAGGGTCAACAGGAGAGCCGCTTCCACGATTTCGAGCAGGCGTCCCCAGAACGGGGTCGTGCCGCGGCGGGACACCACCAGGCCCGTGGTCGCGAACAGGGCGGCGACGGCGGCGAGCGCCGCGGTGAGCCAGATCACGCGCGCGTGGAGACCGTCGGCGGGTGCGCTCAGGGTCACACCGGTGATCAGGAGGGTCAGGGTGGCGAGGCCTGCTGTGAGGCAGACGGCGACCTGGGCGGTGTACTGGAACAGCCTGGCCCTGGTGAGCAGTGCGAGGCCCGCAGCGAGGGTGAGGAGCTGCGCCCAGACGTCCCCGGTGTAGGCGAGGACGGCGGCCGCGGCGGTGACTGCCAGGCCGCAGGAGGCGACGAGTCCGACCAGGAGTTCGTGACCGCGTCCGGACCGGGCCGCCACGCGCGCGTAGTCCACGGGTTCGGGTGGTGACGGCGTCTCGTCGGGGTCGTACGGGCCGGGTGCGGCGCGGGGTGGTTCGAAGGCGCTGGGGAGCCGGGCCCAGCGGGCGGAGAGGCCGGGCAGGAAGGCGAGGAGACCGACGGCCGCGGGTAGGCACAGGGCCGCGGCGTCGACGGACCGTGCGGCGGCGAGGATCACCGGGAAGGTGACGGCGACACCGAGGGAGGCGGCGCCCAGGACGGCGACGAACACGCTGTCGCCGCGCGGGGTGGCGATCACCAGGACCAGGGCGCCGAGGACGACGGCGACGCAGGCGGTGAGGAACTGCAGTTTTCCCGCGCCGTGCCCCGGCGACGGCGGAACCAGGCCTGATCCGGCGACGGCGGCGTGGGCGAGCGCTGCCGTGCCGAAGACGGCGGCCGCGTCCCGGTCGCCGTAGATCCGCGCGCGGGTGCCCGCCAGGGCGACGAGCAGGATGGCGATCGACGCGGCGAGGACCGCGGGCAGGCCGTGTGTGACGTGGCCGGGCGGGCTCTGCCACAGGGCGAACGCGAGGAGGGCGAGCAGGACCGCTGTCCCGGTCAGTCCCGCGGTACGGGTGTGGGCGTCGCTCCAGCGGGTGTGGTCGCGTGCAACGGCTGCGGCGACGGCCTCGGACACGTCGTCGTGGACGGGCGGTGGCAGCGAGTCCGCGAAAGGGCGGAGCAGGAGCACTTCGCCGTCCGTCACGCGCTGGGCCGCGAGGGACTCCGTGGTGTCGAGGACCGTGCCGTCGCGGAGGACCAAGTGGTGGCCGGCCAGGGCGTCTTCGGCCGAGTGCGGGCCGGTGAGGCGGAGGATGTCGGGGCGGATATCCGTCAGCGGCAGGTCGTCGGGCAGGGCGAGGTCGACGCGGCGGTCCGGGGTGACGACGGTGATGCGGCAGAAGCCGGTGCGGGTGTCGGTCCGGGGTGACGACGGTGTCGTGCGCGGGGCCGGGCGCTGGGGCGGGACCTGGGGGGACGTGGCGGTGGGGCGGCCAGGGTCGGGCGGTGCGGGGTGTGGGTCGGTGGTCACTGGGTGGTTCCCCTTCGGCCATGGTCGGGGGCGGCGGTCGGTCTCCGTCGAAGTCGCCCGATCCGTCCGGGGGTTCGGGGCTCTGCCGCGTGATCCTGCGGCGCGGCTTCTGCTCCGGGTTCCGACACCTTGACGGCGTTCGGCCCGTTGGGCAGGCACGGGTGATCACTTCGTTTCAACGGGACGGAGGCCGCCGGGTCACCGGACCCGAACGGCACCACCCGGAAAGGGTGTTGGGTGCATGAGCCGGTTGATCGTGAGGCGTCCGCCGCGGACGCGAGCGGCCGATGTGCCGTGCGAGGGCGTGCAGTTGCAGGCGCCGCCGACGCTGTCCCGCGGGCAGCAGGAGGGTGTCCTGCTGCAGTTGCTGCCGATGCTCGGGATGGGCGGTTCGGTGGTCTTCTTCTTCATCACGCCGAACCCGATCATGCGGGTCATGGGCATGGTGATGATCGCATCGACGATCGCGATGGGCGTGGCCATGCTCGTACGGCATCGCCGTGGCACCCAGGGGCAGTTGGCCGACCTGCGCAGGGACTATTTCACCTACCTTTCGCGCACCAGGCGTGCGGTGCTGCGGACGGCCCGGCTGCAGCGGGACGATCAGTTGCGCCGGCACCCCGATCCGGACCAGCTGTGGGCCGTGGTGGCCGACGAGTGCCGGCTGTGGGAGCGGCGTATCGGCGATCCCGACTTCGGTCAGGTCCGTTTCGGCCTCGCGAGTCAGCCGCTCGCCACGGAACTTGTCGCCCCGACGACCGGTCCGGCGCAGGAGCCGGAGCCGCTGACGGCGGCGGCGCTCCGTCGCTTCGTGCACGCGCACGGACGGGTGGAGGGACTGCCGCTCGCCGTGTCCCTGCGTGCGTTCCCGCGGATGGTGGTCGGCGGCCGGCCGGAGGCGGTGCGGGCCGAGCTCAGGGCGGTGCTCTGCTCCCTGTGTGCCCTGCACTCGCCCGAGGATCTGGTGGTGACGGTCGCGGCTTCCGCCGATCGTGCGGGGCACTGGGAGTGGACGAAGTGGCTTCCGCATCTCGCGGCGCCAGGCGCTCCGGACGGCGCCGGCAGTCCGCGGCGCTTCGTGACGGATGCCGAGGCCCTGGAGACGCTGGTCGCCGGGCAGGTGGACTCGCGGCCCCCGTTCCGGTCCGGCGCTCCCCCGCTGCTCGACCGGCCGCACCTGGTCGTCGTACTCGACGGCCTGGCCGTGCAGCCCACTTCGCACCTGGCCGCCGCGGAGGGAGTGCACGGCGTGACCGTCGTGGAGGTCGTCCCGGGCGAGGCGCTGCCGCCCGCCGGAGGACTCGCGGTCACCGTGGACGCCGAGCGGCTGCGGCTCGACGCGGGCCCGGACGCGGTGTTCGAGGCCGCACCGGACGTCCTGTCGTACGAGGCGGCCGAGTCTCTCGCACGGCAGTTGGCTCCGCTGGTCCCGGCGGGCGGCGCGCAGGACGGCGAACCGCTCCTGGCCGAGCTGCAGTTCACCGACCTGCTGGAGCTCGGGGACGCGGGCTCCGTGGACGTCGCGCGGACGTGGTGCCCGCGGTCCGCCGCCGAGCGGCTGCGGGTGCCGATCGGCGTGGGCGAGGGCGGCGAGCCCGTGTTCCTGGACCTCAAGGAGGCTTCGCAGGACGGTATGGGGCCGCACGGGCTGTGCGTGGGGGCGACCGGTTCCGGCAAGTCCGAGCTGCTGAGGACGTTGGTGCTCGGCCTCGCCGTGACGCATTCGTCCGAGTCACTGAACTTCGTGCTCGCCGACTTCAAGGGTGGTGCGACGTTCGCCGGGATGGCTTCGTTGCCGCATGTCGCGGCGGTCATCACGAACCTCGCCGACGATCTGACGCTCGTCGACCGCATGGGGGACGCGATCCGCGGCGAGTTGAACCGCCGCCAGGAACTGCTCCGTGCGGCAGGCAATTTCGCGAGCGTCCACGACTACGAGCGGGCGCGAACCTCCGGCCTTCCCCTGCAGCCGATCCCGTCCCTCGTCGTCGTCATCGACGAGTTCAGTGAACTCCTTGCCGCCCAGCCCGATTTCATCGAGATGTTCGTGCAGACCGGGCGGATCGGCCGGTCGCTCGGCGTGCATCTGCTGCTTGCCTCGCAGCGGCTGGAGGAGGGCCGGCTGCGCGGGCTCGAGACGTACCTCTCGTACCGGATCGGGCTGCGGACGTTCTCCGCCGCGGAGTCCCGGGCGGCACTCGGCGTCCCGGACGCCTATGCGCTTCCCAATGTGCCGGGCTCGGGGTATCTGAAGTTCGGCACGGACGAGATGGTCCGCTTCAAGGCGGCCTACGTGTCCGCTCCGCACCGGGGACGCACGGAACCGCTCGCCTCCGGGACCGTCCCGGTGGACAGGCGGCCGGTCGTCTTCACGGCGGCGCGGGTCCCGGTCCGGTACGCGCCGCCGGAGGATCGCACCGCTCCGCCGCACTCCCCCGCCACCGACGACGATGCGCTCGCCGACACCGTCCTCGACGTCGTGGTGCGGCGACTGGCGGGCAGCGGGCTGCCCGCCCACCAGGTGTGGCTGCCGCCGCTCGATGCGCCGCCTTCGCTCGACGGGCTGCTCGCCGGGGTCGCGGGCGGGCCCGGTTCCGCCGGCGCGTGCCGGCCGGAGGACCGACTGGTGGTGCCGGTCGGCGTGGTGGACAGGCCGTTCGAGCAGCGGCGCGACGCACTACGGCTGGATTTCGCGGGGGCCGCCGGGAATCTGCAGGTCGTGGGCGGGCCGCAGTCGGGCAAGTCGACGCTGCTGCGGACGGTGGTCACGTCGTTCGCACTGACCCATACACCGTACGAAGTGCAGTTCTACGCCCTGGACTTCGGTGGCGGCTCGCTCTCGTCCCTGGCGGAGCTTCCGCATGTGGGGGCCGTCGCCTCGCGCCTGGATCCGGAGCGGGTGCGGCGGACGGTGGCCGAGGTGTACGGGGTGCTCGCCGCACGTGAGGAGTACTTTCGCGCGTCGGGCATCGACTCGATCGCGACGTTCCGGAGGCTGCGCGCGCAGGGCGCGATCGGGGTCGAGGACCAGCCGTGGGGTGATGTGTTCCTTGTCGTCGACGGGTGGGGGCCGTTCCGCGCGGATCACGAGGCGCTCGAGGGAGCAGTGGTCGATCTGGCCGCGCGCGGCCTCGGGTACGGGATCCATGTGCTGCTCACCGCGTCCCGGTCGATGGAGGTCAGGGCAGGGCTGAAGGACCACTTGATGAATCGCCTGGAACTGCGGCTCGGCGACGCGATGGACTCGGAGCTGGACCGCCGGGTGGCTGCTCGGGTGCCCACCGGAGTGCCGGGCCGGGGTGTCACCCCCGACGGGCTGCACTTCATGGCGGCGGTGCCGAGGACGGACGGTGTCGGATCCGCCGCCGGCTTGGCCGAGGCCTCGGCCGCCGCCGCCCGGGAGGTGGCCCGACGCCGGCCGGCGCAACGGGCCCCGGGCGTCCGCCTCCTGCCGCGGTCACTGACGGCGGAGGACCTGCCGCGAGGCGGTACGCACCCGGGCCTGGGCATCGCCTTCGGAGTCGACGAGCACGGCCTCGACCCGGTCTACGTCGACTTCGAGCGGGACCCGTTCTTCCTCGTCATGGGCGAGGCCGAGTCGGGTAAATCGGGTCTGCTGCGGCTGTTGATCAGGCAGTTGACCGAACGGTACGACGGGGACGACTGCAAGATCTTCGTGGTGGACGACCGCAGATCCCTGCTCGGCGCCGTCCCGCCGTCCCACCTCGCGGAGTACGTCCCGCTGTCCACGCACATGGACCATCACGTCGAGGCCCTGGCGGGTCTCGTGCGGCGCCGCACGCCGCCCGCCGATGTGACGCCCGAGCAGCTGCGCGACCGCAGTTGGTGGCAGGGGCCGACGGTCTACGTGGTCGTGGACGACTACGACCTGGTGTGCACCTCGGCGGGCAACCCCTTGGCCCGGCTCACGGAATCGCTGCCGTACGCCCGGGACGTCGGGGTCCGGTTCATCGTCGCCCGGAGTACGGCCGGGGCCGGACGCACGGCGTACGAGCCGTTCATGCAGCGCGTCCAGGAACTCGGTGCGCAAGGAGTGGTGCTGTCCGGGGATCCCGCGGAGGGCGACATCCTCGGCGGCGTGAGCCCTCGGCGGATGCCGCCGGGACGAGGTGTCTTCGTGTCGCGGAAGGGCGGATGTCCGCTGGTACAGACGGGCTGGGCCGCGCCGTCGGCTACTTGAGGTCGAACTCGCCGTCCCTGGCGCCGAGTACGAAGGCCCGCCATTCGGCCTCGGTGTACCTGAGGACGGTGCCGGGGTCCAGAGAGGAGCGCATGGCCACGGCTCCGCCGGGCAGGTGGGCGATCTCGACGCGCTCCTCGGCGTCCTCGGTGCCGGGAGGGCTGAGCCATGTCACGTCGGAGATGTCGAGGGCGTAGAGCTCGTCCTTCTCCTGCTGGGTTCCCATGGTCGGCGGGTCCTTTCGGTTGTGCGGTTGTTCTGTTGAGGGGTGGTGTGGTGCGGGGGCCGTCGGGATGGCTGGTCTCACGGCCATGATGCGGGGTCGGGTGCCCGGCCTCGTCGGGGCCGGACGGGTTTGCGGTCGTTGTGGTCGTCATGGTGCCGGGATCCTTGCCCCGGCGGGGAGGTATCCGCGGTAAGTCAGTCGATCCGGCGGGGATTTCCCAGCAGGCCGGTCTCTGCGTCCGTCACTGTGGTGGCGATCCTCCGGTGGTCCGCTCCCGCGCACCAGAGCGTGACGCCGCCGGGAAGTCCGGGCAGCAGGGCGCGCTCCTGCCCGGTGAGTCCGAGGGCCGGCGCGGCCTGCTCCGCCTCCTCGGGCGAGAGGCGCTGCAGGCCCACGAGGGCCGCCGTACGGAGCAGGCGCGGTGCGGCGGGCCCCAGGTGCGGGAGGAGCGTGAGAACGGACTGCCAGGGTGCCGCCGCGGGAGAGCGCGGGGGTTGTACGCCGCAGTCGCGTACGACGAGGGCCGGGGTGGCCGGGGCAGCGTCCAGCGGTGGCAGGTCACCGACACGGTGCAGCGTGATGGGGTGCGGCCCTTGCGCACCCGCACCGGCCACGGCACTCCAGGCCGGTGCGCGGCCCGTCTCGACGGCGACGCGGATGCCGGTGGCGGCCGCCCGCAGCGCGAGGATCTGCGCGGTCCAGAGTCCGCCGACCAGTACGACGGTGTAGGGCGCGGGGCGTTGCAGGCCGAGCAACTGCGGGGTTCCGGCGGCGTCTTGGCCGATCACCACGCCGTCGTCACCGAGGGGGACACAGAGGTCGGCGAGTTGCGAGGCGGGGACGAGGTGCCCCGCGTGTCCGGGCCCCTCGGGCGCCGCGAGCGGCGGACGGCACAGGCCGGCGAACGCGGACAGGGAGCGGTGTGCGAGGGAGGGCAGGAGTGAGGTCACGTGGCACCGCCCAGGGGCAAGGTGGCGAGCAGGCCGGGGAGTTGCTGCCGGTCGAGGCGGGTCAGGGGCACGTGTGCGGCGCGGCAGGCGCGTTCCAGGTCGTGCCGGGCTCGGTGCAGAGCGTCGGAGCTGCAGGCGGTCGTGCGTACGCGGGCATCGATCCGCAGCGCGTCCCGGTGGGCGCTGCTGCGGACGGTGAGCGACAGCGTCGTGGCGTACGCGTTCGCGTCGGTGGCGGCCGGGAGGAGCGGGGTGAGCTGGGCGGGGATGCGGTCGACGGTGTGGCTGCAGTGCCAGAGGCCGGCGTGGTGCACCGCGTATGCGGATTCGGCGCACGGTGTCGGAGTGTCCTCCGATCGGCCGGGGGCGCAGGCCGCGGTGGCCAGCGCGGCGTGAAGGCCCCTTTGACTCAAGGGAGTTGGGCGCAACCCCACGGCGGCGAGGCGGGTCGTGAGGAGGCGGGTGGCGTGGGAGAGGCAGCGCTGGGCGCCGGATGCGGCGGCGCCGCGCGCGGCGATCGCTTCGGGGCACAGTTCCGGATCGAGGCGTAGGGCGATCCAGGTGAGCCGGAGTGCCGGCGCGGCAGCGCTCGTTCCGTGGGGCGCGTAGGCGAGGCGGGCGACCGAGTCGGAGGGCAGCTGGGGTGTGACGGCCGGGCGCACCTGCTGGACGAGCTGCACGGAGGCGAGCGGGATGCCATCGGTGTGCAGGGCCCCGACGAGCAGGCCGAGAGGGAACGGGGCGCCGCCCGCTGTGCGGAGCGCGTGGCCACGCGCGCGTAGGCCCGGTGTTTCGTCGGCCGCTTCCACTTGGAGGACTGCGGTGAGACGGGTGCCGTCGCTGACCATCCCGATGGTTGTGTCGCCGTGGGGTGCCGGCCCCAGTGCGGGCGCGAGAGTGGGGAGCGGCTGGAGGGGATCCGGAGTGGCGCCGGCCGGTCGGCCATCCGCAGACGGTGGCGAGGCGGGAGGCCCTGAGGGCGGGTGGCTCGCCGCTGCCGAGCGCCCGACTCCCGTCGTACAGGCGGTCGCCAGGGTCGCCGTGGCTTCCTGGGAGCGCTGCCGCTGGGCGATGACCACGGCCGTCCATGCGGGGAGCGAACGCCCCTTGCGGCGCAGGCACCCGAGCAGCAGGAGGACGGCACCGGTGACGGCGGGGACGTACCAGGCACCTCCCAGGAGCGCTCCTGCCACCACCAGCGCGACCGCCAACTCCACGAGTACGAGGCCCTGCAGGGCGACGAGGCCGCAGTCGGCGGCGAGCGGCGGACGTCTCCGGCCGCGTCCAGGACCGGTGCCGCAGGTGTGATCGCCGCCTGGTGCCGGCGAGTTGAGCTGCCCCGGAAACGCTCTTCGGAGTGGATGCCGGAGCTTCGACGTCGCTGGATCGAGTGAGGGGTGGATCAAGGTCACGGTGCCGAGTGACGGTGGATCGAGGATGCCGTGCACACGTGAAGTTGCCCGTTGCCACCGGGAAGCGGCGAAGGACACCACGGCCGGTCGGGGCAAGGGCCGAACGCCTTCCGCGCGGGCCGGACTTCTTCGCGTCGTGATCATTTCGGCGTTCCCCCGAGGGCTGAAGTTGCCGTGTCCTACTGCTGGTCGGAGCCGTCTGCATGTCCCGCCGACAGCGGATCCACTGGGCCGTTCGGATGCATAGTAGGGGCGCTGCGCGCGGGGCGGATCCGCCCCAGCAGGCGGGTTCCGGGCCCGCCGGGCCGAGGAGGGAGGGCACGTATGACCACGCGGCGGGACGAGCTGAACGCGTACACGTTTGCGAAGCAGCGACTCGTATCGCACTTCCTCCAAGGCGCCTCGGCCGACGCCCGGCAGGAGGCTCCGCGGCCGCTGCGCGCGGTGGTGCCGGGAGCCGTCGCCGGGGCGGTGGTGCTGGCCGCGTTCGGCGCCTGGGGGATGTTCCGTCCGGTGGCGCCCGCCGGCTGGGACACCCCGGGCAGAAACGTGATCGTGGCCGACGAATCGACCACGCGGTACGTGGTGTTGCGGACCGAGGGACGCGGCGCGCGGCTCCATCCGGTACTCAACATGACCTCTGCGCGCCTGCTCCTGACCCCGGACCGGGACGAGGTCGTCACGGTGGACGAGTCGGTGCTCGACAGCGGCAGACTGCCGCACGGCCCGACGCTCGGGATCCCCTACGCACCCGACCGGCTGCCCTCCGCGGACGAGGCGGGCGCGGCCATGCGGTGGGCCGTGTGTTCGGCGGGCGCCGAAGACGGGTCACCGGACGAGGCGGTCTTCGTCCTCGCGCCGCGCGAGAGCGACGCGCTCACCGGGCGCCAACGGCTGGGCAGGGGCGAGCTGTTGTACGTCCAGGGTCCGGACGGCGTTCGCTACGTGGTCGATGCGGCCGGCCGTGCGTACCCGCTGCCCGCCGACGAGTTGCTGCTCAGAGAAGTGGCCGGACAGGGCCGGCCCCCGCAGCAGGTGTCCGCCGCGTGGCTGGCGACCTTGCACAAGGGCGACCCGATCCGGTTCCCGCGGATCTCCGGAACTCCCGGAGCGGACGCGGGAGTCGGCGGCGGATTTCGCGTCGGAACGGTCCTGGAGGCGGCCGACGGGACCGGGGACCGGATGTACGTGGTGCTTCCGGGCCGGGTGGCGCCCGTCAGCGACTTCACCGCCCGGCTGCTCCTGAACAGTCCGGCCCTGGAGTCTCTCGGCCAGCACGGCCGGCCGCGCCGGGTGAGCGCGGCCAGCATTCAGCCGGGTCCGGCCTACGGCGCGCACCGGGCCTGGCCGCACGAGCTGCCTCGCGTCGTGAACTCCACGCCCGTGCGTGCCGCGGCCGGACCCAGAACGTCACCGTCCGCCGCTTCCGCCGGGTCGGCCCCGGCGGTCAGGACCACCGTCTGCAGTGTGCTCGAAGGTGTGGACCGGGGAACCGGCCGGACGACGGTCGGCACCTGGGCCGGTACGGAGTATCCGGTCGCCCTGCCGGACGGGCGCGCGAGCGCGTATGTGACCCCGGGGGCCGGGCAGTTGGTCCGGCAGTTCCAGGGGACGGGGACCGGGTCGGGGCCGCTGTTCCTGGTGACGGACACGGGTCTGCGGTACGCGATGCAGTCCAACGGTGACACTGCGAGCCAGGACGCGGGGATCGGCCTTGCACGGTCCGCACGTGCGGGCGGGGCGGTGGGTGCCGAGGCCCGGCAGGCGCAGACCCGGCTCGGTTACGCGGACGTCGAACCCGCTCCGGTACCCGCGCCCTGGGCCTCGCTCCTGCCGATGGGCCCCCGTCTGTCGACCGGCTCGGCGCGGCAGCCGCAGGGGTCTTGAATGCGGCGGGACACATCGGTCGCCAGCGGTGGACCACAGCGCGAACAGCGGCCTGCGCGGCGGTTCGGCGCGTCCTGTGCGGTCCGCGTCGCCCTGCCGCTGTCGCTCTGCCTGACGCTGCACCTGTGCCAGCAGCTCGGCTCGCCGACAGTGCTCGCCGCTGCCGCCGCTCGTACGCAGGGAACGACCCACCGCGCAGCGGCTCGCGCGACGACGGCCGCACTCGAGCAGAACGCGCCCTCGGCGGACGGCAGTTGCACCTACCCCGGAAAGACGTACCGCGGCCGCCCGTGGGCCCTGCAGCGAGTGCTGCTCGACGACCTGTGGAAGGAGTCGACGGGCAAGGGCGTCCGGGTCGCCGTGGTCGACACCGGCGTGGACGCGCGTCACCCGCAGCTCGCGGCCAACGTCGACAGCGGCGGCGGCAACTTCCTTCCGGCGAAGGACAGCCGGGGCAGGCCGCTGGAGCGGGGCGCCGCGAACGGCACGAGCGACTCCGCGGGCCACGGCACCCGCGTGGCGGGCATCATCGCCGCCCGCCCGACGCCCGGCACCGGGTTCGCCGGGCTTGCGCCCGACGCGACGATCCTGCCCGTACGGCACAACGACGCGGCGGGCAACGGCAGTGCCGGCACGCTGGCCCAGGCCATCCGGTACGCGGTCGCCGCGGATGCGGACGTCATCAACATCTCCCAGGACACGGCGGGTGCCGTGCGTCCCTCCGCCGCACTCGAAGAGGCCGTCGCCGCCGCATTGCGCAGTGACGTCGTGCTGGTCGCGGCGGCGGGGAACCGGGGTACGGGCGGCCGCTCGAGGCCCACCTATCCCGCCTCGTACCCCGGAGTGCTCGCCGTCGCCGCGTCGGACCGGAGCAACGAGCGGGCGCCCTTCTCCCAGGCCGGGGACTTCGTCGGGGTGGCCGCGCCGGGGGTCGACATCGTCTCCACGGTGCCGGGCGGCGGTCACTGTGCCGACCACGGAACGAGCTTCGCGGCGCCCTATGCGGCCGGTGTGGCCGCTCTGTTGCGGGCCAAGCACGGCGACTGGACGCGGCAGCAGATCGTCGCCCGCATTCAGCAGACGGCCGAGCGGTCGGCTCCGGGCGCCGACCGGTTGCTGGGCTGGGGCGTCGTCGATCCGGTGCGTGCACTCGACACGGACGGTGTGGCCGAACCGCCGGTGCGGCCCGTGGCCGAGGCGGCGGGACACGCGAGCGCGCGCGAGGCGCCCGTGCCCGGCGGTCTGCGCGTGACAGAGACCGCCGACGAACGGGACGGGCGGCTTGCGGCGTACGCGGTGCTCGCGGGTGCGGCGCTGGCCGCTTCCGTGGCCGGCGCGGCGGTGGCCGGGCGTCGGGCACGGCGGGTACGGCGGGTACGTCGGGAGGGGGCGGATCTCGCGGCGCGGTGAGCTGGGGCTTCGGGGGACAGCAGGGAATTCACGGTTCATGACAGGGAGAGGAACAGCGGCGGATGACACGGCAAGTAGTCAGCGATCAGGTACTGCGCAGGTTCGGGCTCGAGCTGAACGAGCGCTTCGCGTCCGTCAGAGCGCAGCTGACTCAGTTGAACGCGGTGATCGATGAGATCGAGGGCAAGTGGCAGGGGCAGGGCGCCCATTCGTTCAACGCTCAGCAATCCCGTATCAACCAGCGGATGGCCGGCATCGGCCGGCTGCTCGCTCGGTTCGAGGACGCGGTGCAGAACAACCGGAAGATCGCCGGCAGTACGGACCACGAGGTGTACCAGGCACTGCAGCGGGTGGACGTGGGAGACGACGGAGGCGGTGGTACGTCGTCCGGGCCCGGTGCCCGGCCCGCCTCGAGCTTCAACGGCTACTGATCCCGGCGGCCTCGCGGACTCCGACGCCGTCGGGCCGCCGGTCATCCGCTCACTCGCGGGGCACGCGCGCGTAGACCCGCGTTTTCAGGACGAAACCCCAACCCGCGCGGGCTCCCATCAGCAACCCACCCCCTACGGAGGCGCTCCATGACAACTCAACCCGACGCATTGGTCGTCACCTACGCGGAACTCAACCGGGCGGCAGGCACCATCGACCGCCAGGGCCGCCAGCTCGAAACGGATCTCGAGGCCCTGCAGTCCCGCATCCGGGACGTCTCCCAGCACTTCGAGGGCGAGGCCAAGAACGCCGCCGACAGCATGCACCGGGACTGGGACCGTCAGGCCAAGGAGATCCACCTGGCACTGAAGTCGATCGCGCAGGCCGTCCTCGACGCGGCGCCCGCGTATCAGGCCGGTGACCGGAAGGCGGCGAGCTACTACCTGTGACGAGTGGGGCGTGCCACACCGGCAGCGAGACCGGATCGTTGGACTGTGCCGATCACGTGAACGGTTGGAGGAGACCGGGTCCACTTTTGGCCGGTCTTGTCGGATTCCGCCGTCACCGTGCGGCGTAGACAGGTCACTTCAGGGCAGGACGTGACGCAGGGGGCACGCGAACGCACGTTGCCGGGCCTGCCGTACGGGCACTCCTGGTGATTAGTCTTGGCCCGGGGAGCGGTGCCAGAACCCGTAGCCGGTTCGTGCGCGTCCCTTGGGGGAGAGCCGGGGCTGGACGACTGGCGACACACGTTCGCCCCCATCCACGGCAACAGGGTGCTCGACCACACCAGGAGGCATTGTGAACAGCGATCGGAACGAGATCCGCGGGGGCTGGAACACACCCGGCGATGATCAGTCCGACGCGGAGCCCGAGGTGACGGGCGAGTTCACCATCGATTACACGCCGCCCGCCTGGTACACCCAGAATGCGGCGAGTTCGGGTGATTCCGACAGCAGTCCGGCCGCTCCGCCGCCGGCGCCGCCCTCCGGGCCACCCGTCAGCGTTCCCGGGCTCCCGGCGGGCAGCGGCTTCGAGCCGAACTGGCCCTCCTCCGCCACCCCGCCGGCGCCCCCGGCGCCGCCCGCCGCTCCGGATGCGCCGCCCGCCGCGGCCTCCGTACCGCCGGGACCTCAGCCGACCCCCGAGACGGCTCGGCTCACCGCGGTGCCCGACGACGCCGTGGGTGGCGGGGACTTGGAGAGCCCGGCGACCATCCGGTTCTCCGCTGCTTCACTCAAGCGGGAGATCGCGGAGCGGGCCGCTGCCTCCGGCGACGGGGAGCCGATACGCGACGACGCGGACGCGGACTCCGCCGCTGCACGGTCGTCGGCCAACGGTTCGGCCGCCGTCCTGGCGGCGGGAGGCTCGGCAGACCCCGGCATCGACCTTCCCGGCGGCTTCGACCAGGCGACGGATGCGAGCGACGAAGCCGAGGACGGCGTGAGCGCGGACGGTGTGAGCGCGGACGGCGTGGACGGCGAGCGTTCGTACGCGAGCGACTCCGACCTCGGGAACCCCTTCGCCGCGGAAGACGAAGCGGAACTCGACGAGGTCAAGTCCGAGGAAGCGGTTGCGGACGCGGACGCGGTTGCCGATGCCCTCTCGGATGCGGACGCCGACGCAGACGCAGACGCATGGGCTCCAGCAGCCGGGGCCCCTGCGTCGGACAGCCTGACGTCCCTTTCTCACGGCATCGACAGCTCGGACGACGCCGAGAGCACCGACAGCACAGACAGCACGCACAGCGCCGGAATCGCCGACAGCAAGCCGGACGCCATCGACAGCTTCCACTCCGCGGTGAACGACTCCACCGAGGACGCCGAGGTATCGGACGCCACCCCCGCCGACGCTCCCCCGCCCAGCCCCTGGGACAAGCAGGTCGACCGGGGCGACGTCGCAACCCCGTTCCCGTCCCCCAGCGCCACGACAGCGGAACCGGATGCACCGGAGGACGCGGAGGCCGGACCAGTGGCAGAACCGGAACCGGAACCGGAACTCGCTCCCGATGCCGAGGACGCCTCCGCCGCCGTGAACGACGCGGTCCCCGGACTGCCGCAGGAGCCCCAGGACTTGCCCCCGTCGTCCGCCGACGCGGTCGTCCCGGACTCACCCGAGATCGAGGACCGCATCCCCGAGACCCAGGACAGCGCCCCACCCGTCCAGGACAGCATCCCGCCCGTGCACGACAGCGTGCCGTCGGTGCAGGACGGCGTTCCGCCCGCGCCGGGCAGCCTGCCCTCGTCCGCCCCGAGCGACGAGCAGCACGATGCACCCGCCGCTCCCCCGCAGGCGGCCCCCGACACCGGTCAGGCCTGGCCGGCGACCACGGGCCAGGGTGCCGGCGGACTCCCGCCGCTGCCGCCCGCCTTCAGGTCCGCAGGCGAGGCGCAGCCGCAGGCACCCGCGCCCGCGCCGCAGTGGCCGAAGCCGGAACAGCCCGCCGCCCAGGCGCAGTCCCCGGCCCAGCCGCAGGCACCGAGCCCGCAGCCCGCGCCGCCGGCCTGGCCCGCCACGGCGGGCGCGTCCGGGGCACCTTCCGGCGCCGACGAACAGTCCGCACCGCCCCCTGCGGGCGGCACCGCCTTCCCGCCGCCCGCGGCCACACCGGCCCACCCGGGCGAGCCCACCGCGGCCCCCGACGCCGGCCCGCTGCCGCCGGCCGCCCCTTCGGGGCAGCCGTCGCCGCCCCCCGGCTTCCCTGCGGCCCCGGCCCACCCAGCGCCCAACCCCCAAGCTCCGCAAGGCGGTTACCCCGCCCCCCAGGGCCAGGCGGCGCCCCAGACACCACCCCCCGGCTACGGCTTCCCCCACCCGGGCACCCCGGCCGCACCTCAGCCCACCCCGGGCGAACCCACTCCCAACCTGCCGGCCCCGATCCCGCACCAGCAGCAACAGCAACAACCCCCGTACGCCGACGGATCCGCCCAGTCCCAGGCACCCCAGGCCCCGGGCGGCTACGCCTACCCCCAGTCCGGCGACACGGCACCGCCCGTACCTCCCACCGCCGACCCCCGCACCGGAGCCGCCTGGCCCCAGCCGATCACCCACGACCAGCGGGACCGTCAGGTTCCGGGCGCGCCCATCGGGTACACGGCATCGGTCGAGCTGTCGTCGGACCGGCTGATCGGCAAGAAGCAGAAGACGAAGAGCAGCCGTTCCCCGAGCGGAGCGTCGCGCTTCAAGTTCGGCGGCAAGAAGGAGGAGGCGGAGCGGCAGCGGCGCCTCGAGCTGATCCGTACGCCGGTGCTCTCCTGCTATCGGATCGCGGTGATCTCGCTCAAGGGCGGCGTGGGCAAGACGACCACCACGACCGCGCTGGGCGCGACCCTCGCCACCGAACGGCAGGACAAGATCCTCGCCATCGACGCCAACCCGGACGCCGGCACGCTCGGCCGCCGGGTGCGCCGCGAGACCGGTGCGACGATCCGCGACCTGGTCCAGGCGATCCCGCACCTCAACTCGTACATGGACATCAGGCGGTTCACCTCCCAGGCGCCGTCCGGCCTGGAGATCATCGCCAACGACGTGGACCCGGCGGTCTCCACGACGTTCAACGACGAGGACTACCGCCGCGCGATCGACGTACTCGGCAAGCAGTACCCGGTCATCCTGACCGACTCGGGCACCGGACTGCTCTACAGCGCGATGCGTGGAGTCCTGGACCTGGCCGACCAGTTGATCATCATCTCGACGCCTTCGGTGGACGGCGCGAGCAGTGCGAGCACCACACTCGACTGGCTGTCCGCGCACGGTTACGCCGACCTGGTGTCGCGTTCGCTCACGGTCATCTCCGGCGTCCGGGACACCGGAAAGATGATCAAGGTCGACGACATCGTCAGCCACTTCAAGACGCGCTGCCGCGACGTCGTCGTCATCCCCTTCGACGAGCACCTCTCAGCCGGCGCCGAGGTCGACCTCGACATGATGCGGCCGAAGGTCCGCGAGGCGTACTTCAACCTGTCCGCCCTGGTCGCCGAGGACTTCGCCCGCCACCAGCAGCAGCAGGGTCTGTGGACGCAGAGCAGCGGCAGCGTCCCGCCGACCGTGGCGCCCCCGCTGCCGGGCCAGCCGCTGCCCCAGCAACAAGGACAGCCGTACGCCCAACAGCCCCCGTACGGCGGGGCGCAGCCGGGCCAGCCCCAGCAACCTGGACAACAGCCGTACCCGGGCCAGGCCCAGCCGTACCCCCAGCAGCCCGGCCACCCCCAGTCCCCGGGTGGCTGGCAACAGGCGCCCGGGCAGCAGCCACAGCTGCCCGCGGGCTCAACTCCACAGCCGGAACAACCCGTTCAGCCGAGCGGGCCCGGCCAGGCGCTCCCGCCGGGACAGCAGCCGTACCCGGAGCAGCTGCAGGAACCGGGGCAGGCCGGGCAACCCGACCACGGCCTGCACGGACCTGTCCCACCAGGAGGTATGCCACCCACTGGCCAGGGAGGTCAGGGAGGCCAGCCGCCAACGGCTCCCCACTGACGCCCCTTTCAGGGGACTAAACCAATGAGGGCTCACGCCGCGAAAACGGCGTGAGCCCTCACGCGTTCCCGCAGGCCACACCGTGTTCACCTACCGTTGACATGTCTAAACCACCGCTGATAGACACTCTCACCATCCACGCCCACAGGCGCAGCACGTTCCACCCTGATCCACCAGAGGTTCCGTTTCACCCGTCGTATTCGTACTGCCCTTCCTGCGCGAGCAGCGTCGAGCACCGATCCGAGGTCAACGCCCCATGGACAGAAGAGATCTACACGCCAGACCGGTTCGAGCGCGCCGTCGGCTGCGGCTGCTGCTCGCCTCGGGCGCCGCGGCCTTCACCCTGACCGCCGGGCTCGCCACGCCACTCAACCCGGTCCCGCAGCAGGCGGAGGCCAAGGACGACAAGTCGACTCTGACGGTCGCGGTGGCCCAAAGTGTCGACTCCCTGAGCCCGTTCGTGGCCCAGCGCCTGATCAGCACCAGCGTGCACCGCCTGATGTACGACTTCCTCACCAACTACGACGCCGAGACGGGCAAGACGATCCCCGGCCTCGCCACCGAGTGGAAGACCTCCAAGGACAAGCTGACCTGGACGTACAAGATCCGGGACAACTCCAAGTGGTCCGACGGCAAGCAGGCCACCGCCGAGGACGCCGCCTGGACGTACAACAAGCTGATGACCAAGGAGGGTTCGGCCCTCCAGAACGCCAGCTTCGTCACCAACTTCAAGAAGGTCACCGCGCCGAGCCCCACCGAGCTGGTCGTCGAGCTGAAGAAGCCGCAGGCCACCATGACGGCGCTCGACATCCCGATCGTGCCCAAGCACGTCTGGGAGAAGGAGGGTGACCTGGCGAAGTTCAACAACGACAAGAAGTTCCCGATCGTCGGCAACGGCCCCTTCATCGTCACCGACTACAAGGTCGACAGCTACGTCAAGCTGAAGGCCAACAAGGACTTCTGGCGCGGCACACCCAAGTTCGACGAGCTGGTCTTCCGCTACTACAAGGACCAGGACGCCGCGGTCGCCGCTCTGCGCAAGGGCGAGGTCTCCTTCGTCGCGGGCAGCCCGAGCCTCACTCCGGCGCAGGCCGCATCCTTGAAGAAGACCGACGACATCAAGGTCAACGACGCCCCGGGCCGCCGCTTCTTCGCGATCGCCGCGAACCCGGGCGCCCGCACCAAGGACGGCAAGAAGTTCGGTGACGGGCACCCCTCACTGCACGACCAGAAGGTCCGTCAGGCGCTGTTCACCGCGGTGGACCGCAAGACGATCATCGACAAGGTCTTCCAGGGCTACGCGGAAGAAGGCGCCGGCTACATCCCGCCGCGCTTCAAGGACTACTTCTGGGAACCGGAAGCCGACCAGAAGCTGGCGTACGACCCGAAGAAGGCGGCCCAACTCCTCGACGACGCGGGCTACAAGAAGAACGGCGACGGCAAGCGCGTCGGCAAGGACGGCAAGCCGCTCGAGTACCGCATGCTGTGCCACGCCACCGACCCGAACGACAAGGCGATCGGCAAGTACCTCAAGGAGTGGTGGGGCGACCTCGGCATCGGCCTGAAGGTCGACTGCATGGACAACGTCACGGACCCCTGGTACGCGGGCGAGTACGACCTGGCCTTCGACGGCTGGTCCGTCAACCCGGACCCCGACTTCGTCCTGTCGATCCACACCTGTGCGGCGCTCCCCGCCAAGCCGAAGGAGACGGCGGCGACCGACAACTTCATCTGCGACAAGAAGTTCGACGACCTGTACGAGAAGCAGTTGGCCGAGTACGACCCGGCCAAGCGGGCGGACATCGTCAAGCAGATGCAGTCGCGCCTCTACGACAGCGGGTACATGAACGTCATGGCGTACCCGAACGCGGTCGAGGCCTACCGCACCGACCAGATCAAGTCCATCACCACGATGCCGAAGAGCGCGGGCAACATCTACGGCCAGGACGGCTACTGGAGCTGGTGGTCGGCGGTCCCGGCCGACTCCTCCGAGAGCTCCGGTGACAGCGGCGGCAGCTCCACGGGCGTCGTCGTCGGCATCGCGGTCGCGGCCGTGGTGCTCGCCGGTGGCGGCTTCCTGATCGCACGGCGCCGCCGCTCGACGGCGGAAGAGCGCGAATAGTCCATGACGACGCACAGCACCACCGCACGTGATCAGGACGCGGTGCCCGACGGTCCGGCCTCGGCCGGGCCGTCGGCCCGCGGGCCCCTCAACCGATCGACCGCCGCGTATCTGCGGTACGTGGCGGGCAAGCTGGCCGGCGCGGCCGTGTCACTGTTCGCCGTACTCGTCACGAGCTTCTTCCTGTTCCGGCTGATTCCCGGTGACCCGGTCAAGGCGATGACCGGCGGGCGGCAGGTCAGCAGTGAGCAGATCCGCGCGATGCGCGAGGAGTTCGGGCTCGATCTGCCGATGTGGCAGCAGTTCACGGACTACTGCGGCAAGGCGCTGACCGGCGATCTGGGGACCTCGTACCAGTTCAAGGCCCCGGTGGTCGACAAGATCAGTGAGGCGCTTCCGGCCACCCTGCTGCTGACCGGCACCGCCTTCGTCCTGTACACCCTCATCGGCATCTGGCTCGGCTCTCGCTCGGCATGGCGGCACGGCCGCTTCGGAGACCGGTTCAACACGGCGTTCGCACTGACGCTGTACTCGGTGCCCTCGTTCTGGCTCGGACTGCTGCTGATCATCACCCTGTCGGTCGGCATCGGCCCGATCCCGGGCATGTTCCCGACCGGCGGTATGGAGTCCGGCGGCGAGAGCGGCTTCGGCTACGTCATCGACGTCGCGCACCACCTGATCCTGCCGGTACTCACCCTGGTCGCCGTCGAGTACGCGCGCACCCTTCTGGTCATGCGCTCCTCGCTGCTCGACGAGATGGGCAGCGACTATCTGACCACGGCCCGCGCCAAGGGCCTCAGGGACGACGAGGTGCGCCGCAAGCACGCGGTGCCGAACGCCCTGCTGCCGACGGTGACCCTGCTGTTCGTGAACCTGGGCAACACGGTGGCCGGCGCCATCCTGGTGGAGACCGTCTTCTCCTGGCCCGGGCTCGGCGGACTGTTCTACCAGGCGCTGAGTGTGCCCGATCTGCCTTTGGTACAGGGCCTGTTCTTCGTGTTCGCCGCCGCGGTGATCCTGATGAACACGCTGGCCGACCTGATCTATCCGCTGCTCGATCCCCGGGTGGGCCGATGAAGACCGACAGCACGAAGCCCGAGGCGGCCGCACCGGCCGGTGAGACGGCCAAGTCCGCCGCCACG
This sequence comes from Streptomyces sp. YIM 130001, assembly GCF_003574445.1. Lineage (GTDB taxonomy): Bacteria > Actinomycetota > Actinomycetes > Streptomycetales > Streptomycetaceae > Streptomyces. Next base: position 22,485 of record NZ_KZ984578.1, on the reverse strand, counting down.
AGCGCGCGGAGCGTGGCCCGCGCCCGGCGCCGGCGGGCGGTGGTCCAGTTCTGGAAGCAGTACCGCAGCCACCGGGCCGGAGTCGCAGGCCTGGCGATCCTCGTCCTGATCGCGGTGCTCGCCCTCGCTGCGCCGCTGATCACCGGCTCGGACGCGCAGAACGTCACCGACGCGCCGGGCGCACCGCTCGAGGAGCCGACCGGTGAATTCCCGCTCGGCACCGACCAGTTCGGCCGCAATCTGATCGCCCTGCTGCTGTGGGGCGCTCGGGTGTCACTGACCGTCGGGCTGCTCGCGGCCTTCCTGACCGTGGCCATCGGCACTCTGGTCGGGATCACCGCGGGGCACTTCGGCGGCTGGTACTCGACCGTGATCATGCGGATCACCGACTGGTTCCTGGTGATGCCGACCCTGGTGCTCGCGATCGCGCTGGCCACCGTGATGGACAAGTCCATCTGGACGACGGTCATCGCGATCGGCGTCACCGCCTGGCCCACGACAGCCCGGCTCGTACGCGCCCAGACGCTGGCCGTGGAGTCCCGGCCGTACATCGAACGCGCCACGGCGCTCGGCGGCGGCCACCGGCACGTGATGGGCCGCCATGTGCTGCCCAACGTGATGCCGCTGGTGCTCGCCCAGACCACCCTGGTGATCTCCCAGGCGATTCTGACCGAGGCCACTCTCGCCTTCCTCGGGCTCGGTGACCCGATGATCGTCTCCTGGGGCGGACTGCTCCAGGACGCCCGCGAGGCGGGCGCCGTGAGCTCCGGTGCCTGGTGGTACCTGGCTCCTCCCGGGCTGGCCATCGCCGTCGTCGCCCTCGCGTTCACCCTGTGCGGACGCACCATCGAATCCGTACTCAACCCCAAGCTGGGGGTGACCCGTTGAGTCTCCTGGACATCCGGAATCTCGAAGTGACCTACGCCTCAGGGGCGGCCGCCGTACGTGGCGTGGACCTGTCGCTCGCGGCCGGCCAGAAGCTCGGCATCGCCGGCGAATCCGGTTGTGGCAAGTCCACCCTGGCGCTCGCCCTGCTCCGGCTACTCCCGGCCGGCACCCGGACCACCGGCGAGGTGCTGCTGGACGGTGAGGACGTGCTCACCATGAAGTGGGGCCGGCTGCGCGCGGTGCGCTGGGCCGGTGCGTCGATCGTCTTCCAGGGCGCGATGCACTCGCTCAACGCGGTGCACCGTATCGGCGACCAGATCGCCGAGCCCATGCTCATCCACCGCACGGCTTCTCCGGCCGCCGCGAAGAAGCGGGTCGGTGAACTCCTGGAGCAGGTCGGCCTGCCCGCCGCCCGCGCCGAGGCCTACCCGCACGAGCTCTCCGGCGGCCAGCGACAGCGCGTCATGATCGCCATGGCACTCGCCTGCGACCCCCGCCTCATCGTCGCCGACGAACCGACGACGGCGCTCGACGTCATGATCCAGGCCCAGATCCTGCGCCTGATCGAGGAGCTGGTGTCCGAGAAGGGCCTCGGCCTGGTGATGATCAGTCACGACCTGGCCGTCCTGTCGGACACCTGCGACCGCCTCGCGGTGATGTACGCGGGACGCGTCGTCGAGGAGGGCCCGGCCGCGCAGGTCTACGAGGACGCGAGGCACCCGTACGGCAAGGCGCTGTCCGGCGCCTTCCCGCGGATCGGCGACCCGGCGTCCCGTCGTGCGCCGCGCGGCCTCGCCGGCGACCCGCCGGACCCCTCGGCGCTGCCGGGCGGCTGCACCTTCCACCCGCGATGCCCGGTCGCCCTGGACATCTGCGCCACCGAGGACCAGGAACTGCGTTCGGCGGCACCGGAGCGGCGGGCGGCCTGCGTCCATGTGGGCGCGTCCTCGGCCGTGGTCGAGCAGGCACGATGACGCCGCCGCACTCGGCGAGCCGCCGGACAGGTCCGCAGTCGCGTCCCTCGGCGCCGACCGGCGTACGTACACGCCCCCTTGGTCCCACGTCATGACACCGGAACCCGCCGACAAGCACAGGGCGACGCAGCGGGCGTCCGCCGAGGAGCACACGATGACCGATTCCCCCCTGCTCAGCGCCGACGGGCTGCACATCACCTTCCCCGGCCGCCGGGGAGCCCCCGAGGCGCGCGCGGTCGACGGGGTCGATCTCGACATCGCACCGGGCGAGATCGTCGCGCTGGTCGGCGAGTCCGGCTGCGGCAAGACGACGCTGGCCCGTTCACTGCTGGGCCTCGTCAAGCCGACCGCGGGCGCCGTGTCCTTCGACGGGGGCCCGCTGCGGTACGAGGGCCGCGCGCTGAAGGCGTACCGCAAGCGCGTACAGCTGGTGCTGCAGGACCCGAGCGGCTCGCTCAACCCCCGGCACACCGTGTACGAGGCGGTCGCCGAGGGCCTGCGCATCCACGGGTACGCAGGCGACGAGCGCGAGAAGGTGACCGAGGCACTGTCCCGGGCCGGGCTTCGGCCGCCGGAGCGCTTCTTCCTCCGGTACCCGCACGAGCTGTCCGGCGGCCAGCGACAGCGCGTGGTGATCGCCGGAGCCCTGGTGCTCGACCCCGAACTGATCGTGGCGGACGAACCGGTGGCGTCGCTCGACGCCTCGGTGCGCGGCGAGATCCTGGCGCTGCTGCTCAGCCTGCGCGAGGAACTCGGCCTCTCCGCACTGGTCGTCACGCACGACCTCGGTCTCGCCTGGAACATCGCGGACCGGGTCGCGGTGATGTACCTGGGCCGGATCGTGGAGACGGGGTCGGTCGAGGACGTCCTGACGTCCCCTCAACACCCGTACACCCAGGCCCTGTTGTCGGTCCTCCCGGAGGCCGGCGGCGAACCCGTGGTGCTCGCGGGCGAGCCGCCGGACCCGACCCGGATCCCGTCGGGCTGCCGCTTCCACGCGAGGTGCCAGGTGCTGGCCTCGGGCGAGGCGGAGCGGGCCGGCGTCGCGGACGCATGCCGCCGGGAGGACCTGCCGGTCCTCGGGGGTACGGGAGCGACCCAGGTGGCCTGCCACTGGGCCGTGGCGGGGGCCCCGGCGCCCTGACGGCGTCTGCCCTACGGGCGGGAGCGCCGGGCGGGCCGAACGACCGGCCCGCTCGGCGTGCGGGGACCGGCCGCCCAGGCGTCAGGCGCGCACCTCCGGCCGAGGGACCCGTCAGCGGCTATGCCGCCCCGATCAGCTCCCGGCACCGCTTCACGTCCTCGCCCATCGCCTCGAGCAGCTGCTCGAGGGAGTCGAACTTCCGCTGGCCGCGCACGAAGGCGAGAAAGTCCACCGCCACGTGCAGCCCGTACAGATCCAGCCCGACCCGGTCGATGGCGTACGCCTCGACCGTCCGCTCGGTCCCGTCGAACTGCGGGTTCGTCCCGACCGAGATGGCCGCGGGCATCGCCTCGCCGGCGACTTCGAGCCATCCCGCGTACACGCCGTCCGCGGGGATCGCCGTGTGCGGCAGGGTCTCCACATTCGCCGTGGGGAAGCCGAGTTCACGCCCGCGCTGCGCGCCGCGCACCACCACGCCCTCGACCCGGTGCGGCCGCCCGAGGATCTCCGCGGCGCCGGCCACGTCCCCCTCGGCGACCAGGCGGCGCGTCAGGGTCGACGAGAACGGCTCGCCGCCGCCCGCCTCTCCGGTCACCCGCAGGTCGTTCACCTCGACCTCGTAGTCGTAGGTCGTGCCGAGCTCGGTCAGGAGCGCGACATTGCCGGCGGCCTTGTGGCCGAAACGGAAGTTGGGGCCTTCGACGACCACGCGCGCGTGCAGCTTGTCGACCAGGACCTTGACCACGAAGTCGGCCGGCGACAGCTTCGAGAACTCCGCCGTGAACGGCAGGATGAGCAGTGCGTCGACACCGAGATCGGCCATCAGCTCGGCACGGCGATGGTGCGGCGCGAGCAGCGGCGGATGGCTGCCCGGACGTACGACCTCGCTCGGATGCGGGTCGAAGGTGACGACGACGGAGGGAACGCCGAGCTCACGGGCCCGCTCCACGGTCCGCCCGATGATCAGCTGGTGGCCGCGGTGCACCCCGTCGTAGGAACCGATGGTGACGACGCTGCGCCCCCAGTCCTCGGGGATGTCCTCCAAGCCACGCCAGCGCTGCACGGTGTTTGCTCCTCGCCGAACCTGTGTACGTCCTGATGGGTTGCGTTGCGCAGATCCAAGGGTGCCATGCCGGGCCCGGGCAGCTCGCATCGGATGCCGCCTTCCGGCCGGGAAGCCACCCAGGTCACACGACGGCGGGCCGCCCGGCGACGCCGTCGGTGACGGACGCCGGGTCTTCGCCGGCACCCGCCAGGTTCGCGATCATGCGGCGGGCGCTCGGGCCGATCAGGGCGGCCCACTCCCCGGGGGTCTCCGCCATCCAGCCCGCGACGGTCCGCGCCAGATCGTCGTCCACGCGCGCGAGGTCGACGAGCCGCCGGTCGAAGCGGCCCGCCCCCTCGGGTGTACGGACGAGGAGCAGGCCGGTACGCCGCACGAGACCGCGGGTGGCGGCCCCGGACCGTCCGGCGCGGCGCGCGGCGAGCGCGCACAGGACCGCGTCGAGAACGTCCGGGTCCTGCTCGGTGTCGAGCAGCAGATCCAGCAGCTCGCCACGCAGCTCCTCGGACGCGGGCGTACCCGGGTCCGCGAGCACCCGGGCCAGCGCGGTCCTGATCCGCACCGGAGCGCTGCCGATCAGTCCGGACACCAGCGGATGCAGCACCACGCGCGCGTGGCGGCCCTGTTCCAGACAGGCGTCGATGTACACGGCCGCCTCGCCCGCCGCCTCGGGACGCACCGCCAGGAAGTCCCGGACCAGGACGGCGACCCGGCGGGCCAGGGGCGGCGTGGTGACCGCGGCGAGGGTCCGCAGCAGGTCACCCGGTACCGGACCCGGTTCGGCGAGCCGCCGCCGGAAGGCGGCCAGCACCGGATCCGGGTGGGTGGGCAGCGCGGCGGCGACCGCTGCGGCGGTCACCTGCGGGTCCCCTGCCTCGAAGCGGGTGAGCGCAAGCTCCAGGTAGCGGTCCCGGCTCACGGGGTCGCGTACGAGCAGGGCGAGTGCGCTGCCGTGCAGCGTGCAGTCGGCCGGGCGGGCGAGCAGCGCCAGGGCCGCGTACCGCAGGAGACTGTGGTCGGCCTCGCTCCTGGCACCCGGAGCCGCCCGGAGGCCGTACGCGGCTGCGGCCACCCGGCGCTCGGGGCGCTGGTCGTGCGCCCAGCGGTCGACCGCGCGGCACATCGCGGACGGTTCGTCCTCGGCGAGGGCACCGAGCAGTTCGTCGCCCAGCGGGTGGGCGCAGCCGACGAGGGCCTCCATCAGGTCGTCGATGGCCCCGTGGCGGTGGGTGTGCAACAGCGCCTGCGCCGCCCGCTCGACGGTCGCCTCCGGCGCCGACCTGAGCGCCCGCCGGTCCCCGAACCACCCGGTCAGCAACGGTTGTACGACCCTTGGCTCGTCCCGCAGCCACTCGGCCACCCCGTCGAGGAAGCGTTCGTCGCCCCGGCCGCCGTCGGCCACCACCAGACACCGGAGCAGCTCCATCCGCTCCACCGCGGGCAGGGCGAGGCCGCGCCAGAACCACACGCCGAACGTGTCGAAGGGCCGCCTCCCCGCTGCGTGCCCGTCCGTGGCGCCGGGGCCGACGGGGGCGTGGTCCGGTGCCTGCGGGTGCGGGCGGGCCGCGTCTTGCGGCTGTTCCGTCGCCGGCAGCACGTCCACCGTCCGGTTCGTCCCGGTCGTCGGAGCCGCTCCGTACGGTCCGATCCCCCAGGACGCTCCGGCCGGCGCGGGCTCCGTGCTCTCCCGCGGCCACCCGAGCGGATCGACACTCGCGGACGCCGCTCCGGACTCCTCGGCCGCCTGAGCCGCGCCGCCGGACACCTCGTCAGCGTCGTCCGGACAGGTACGCGTGTTCCCCGGACTCTGTGCCGGGACAGCCTCGGCTCCATGCCGTTCGAGACCGATCGGACCCGTTCCCTGCCGAACCCGGGACGAACCGGCCGGCTCACCGGCCCAGTCGTCGCCCCGCCCGGTGCGCGGCAGCACCCCGGTGTCGCCGACGCGCTCCACGAGCAGCCGAAGCACGGGCGAGTACGGCCCGGCGTCGGGCACTCGAGTCAGCACTTCGGCCGTCAACTGCGCCGCCCACCACACCGCGTCGGCCGCGGCGGCGTCGCGTGCGAGGGCCGCACGCTGCTGCGAGGCCGCAGTGTCGTCCTCAAGTCCCGCGCTGCCGGCACCACTTGCCCGACCGGAGCCGTCCGCGCCACCAGGAGCCGCCGTTTCAACGGCCACCTGTCGGTCCGCTCGCGACGCTCCCGGGGCACCGGCCGCCCACGGCCCACGGTCCGCGTCCACGCCGTCCGTGTGCTCGCCGGCCACCACCGCACCGGACATGCCCCGACCACGGACTCCCTCCGCCCCGCTCGCCGCTTCCCGGCCCGCTGCGTACGCCGCCGTCACGTCTCCGGCTGCCGTTCCACGGGGTCCCCGTTCAGCGGACTCCCGACTCCCGGCAACGGCCCCACCGGCGCGCCCGCCCGGGGACCCAGCCGCTTCGTCACTCCGCGGCGCTCCCACCCCGATCCGCTCGAAGTACTGACACACGCGGACCAACTCGGCCAGGCGCCGGGCCACTTCAGCGGCACCGCCCTGACGGTCCAGACGCAGCAGAGCCTGCACCACGGGCCCGATCCGATGCCGCGGAACGGGCGGCCCTCCGCGTGCCGCCGAGAGCCGTGGAGACGCCGTCTCCGCCCTGGCCCGTCCCGCACGCGGTTCCGCCGCAGGAGACTCCGCCCGAGGCCCTTCCGTACGCACTCCGGCCCCCCGCCCGGCACTCCGCCGCCGCGCAGACCCACGTCCCGCCCGACCACCCCCCTGCCGGGGTACGAACCGCTCCCGTTCGGTGACCGCGGCAGAGCCCTCAGCAGCCCGGGCCCGGCCGTCCAGGCCCTCCCCGTGGTCGCGCGAGGCGGCCGATGCCGCATCCGTGTCCCGTACGACCCGGTGGACCAGCGCCCACAGCGCGGCGTCCAGATCCAGGTGCGTCCCCTGCATCCAGTCCGCGAACTCCTCGTGGGCGAACCGGTATCCGTCTCCGGCCGGGACCAGCAGCCCCTCGGTCAGCACCGCGGACGCGAGTCCGCTCGACCACGGGAAGACCGACTCGAAGCCGGCCCGGTCCAACTCCCCCTGCCCCGGCCCCAGACAGCGCCGCGCGGCCTCGTGCACCTGTCCCGCCACCTTCGCGGCGAGGCGGGTGACCGCGGTCCCGCGCAGCCCGCGCGGCGCCGCCAGCCGCACCGCGACCCGCAGGCACATCAGGTCCAGGTAGGCGGCGAAAACGTCGTCCCTGGCCGGACGCCCCGAGAAGCCGTCCGGCAGCGCACCCCGGAGTTCCGCGACGAGCCGCAGCGTCAGCGGATGTCCGGCATCGGCGGGCCCGAGTGCGTTGTCGGGCACGCCGAACCGGGCACGCGCGCGTGCAGCCTGTTCCCCGGTGAGGTCGCCGATCCGCACACAGCCCGGCAGCCGCGGGTCGCGCCCGTACAGCAGGTCGGCGGGCAGGTGCGTTCCGGCCTGCTCCCAGTACGCCCCGCGACAGGCGACGATCATGCGTGCGCCGGTGGCCCTCAGCCAGTCGGCCGTCCCCGCGGTCCACTCGGCGAGGCGGTGGGCCAGACCAGGCGGCATCTCCTCGGGACAGTCGAGCACCACCAGCAACGGGCGCCCCGCATCGCGCGCGAGCCGAGCGACGCGTTCGGGCCCGATGTCGCCGAGCGGTCCGTTGTCCGCGGCACCCGACCCGGCGGCACCCGCACCCCGTTCGTCGGACGTCGCACCGGCCGGCCGTCCCGGACCGTGCGCGCCCCGGACACCACCCGGCACCGCCGAAGTCCGCTCGTCCGCCGTCCCCGAACCCGCACCCCCGGCCACGTACTCCCCCGACGCCGCGACGATCCGTCCGGCCTCCCCCAACGCCCGCGCCACCGCATCGGCCACGGACGAGTCGCCTCCCCGCAGCGTCGCACCCCGCAGCCACAGCGTCGGCGCGGGCTCCGCACCGCTGGCCCGGCGAGCGGCAAGCGATGCGAGCGCGGTCGTACGCCCCGATCCCGGATCCCCGACCAGAGCCAACACTTGAGGCGGCCCGGACACCGCGCCCCGTCCGGAGAAGCCGGCCCGGGACACAGCATCGCCCCACCCGCCGACAGCCCCGCCACCCTGGAGAAACCGGCCGAACTCCCGCTCCAGCGCGGGCCGTTCCACAGCGTCCCCCGCACATGCCCCGTCCCTCGGCCCCTCCGAACCGACCGACGTGGCCGCCAGCTGCAGCACTGCAGCCAGGTTGAGGTCGTCGCCGTGAGCGGGGACCGCGACTTCGTTGCGCCGCAGCACGGCGGTGAGCGGGCCCTCGGGGCGTTCCGCGGCCGCTGCGGAGGCGAGGTGGACGGCGAAACCCGCGGCGCTGCCGTGCTCCGCCCGCAGCGCCGTACCGAGGATGCCGAGCACCGCCCCCGTGCGGGTGTCGATGACAGGACCGCCGGTCGCCCCTCCCCCGCGCCGCAGCGCATCGCTCCCGTCGGTGCCGACGGCGAGTTCGAGGACGGCACCGATCTCGCGCCGACCGGCTGTCGCCTCGTAGACGACGGAGTCGTGGGCGGCGAGAACACGTGCCTCGCGCCAGCCGCGCGCGTGGAAGTGGACGTACGTCCCGGGCTCCAACGCCCCGTACGCGCGCGTGCTCAAGGGCAGTGTCGGCACCTGAAGATCCCGCGTGCGGATCAGGGCAAGCCCGGCCTCGGGCAGCAGCACGATGTCGGAGGCATCCACGGCGTACGTGAAGTCGTCGGCAGGGGCGGCCTGTCCGGCAGCAGTCGACGAAGCGTCGCCAGGCGTGGCACGAGCGTCAGGCGCGCCGTCGTCATCGGTCCATCCGGAGGGCTTGCCGACAGCAGCGCCGACGGGCAGGTGCAGCACGATCCCGGGCAGGCCGTCGACGGCCTCATGGCTGGTGATCAGGGTGCCCCGGTCGTCGGCCGCGAAGGCCGCGCCACGCAGCCGCCCGGCCGGGTCGCAGATCCGGACGAGCGCCTCTTCGGCGCCCGCCCGGGAACCGACTGCCAGCATCGTCGAACCTCCCTGCCGCGCCTGTGCGTTCGACGGTAGGCCCGCGATGATCAGCGCGACAGAACTCTCGCCGGATGCGCCCCCTCGCACCCCCGGAATTCACTCCGAGCGCCTGCACGATGGGGTGAATCGACGGTCGACCAGGGACAGAACTTGACGGAGGGGGAGCGTGGAGCGGGCACCGGCGGCCCGCTCCACGGAATTCCGGCGACGGATCCGTGCGCTACGGGCCACGCACCCACCCGGCAGGAGAGGCGAAGCCCGCCGGTCTCAGGCGAACACGGCCAGACTCTTCGCCTTGCCCTTGAGCCCTTCGACCAGCGCCACGAACCGCCCCTCGGGGTCGAACACCGCGACAGCCCGCCCCGACCCGTACTCCTCGGGCAGCTCGATCCGCACGCCGTTGAGCAGCAGCTCGGCCCGGCGCGCGTCCACGTCCCACCGCGGGAAGGCCGCAGCCGCGGCGTCGCCTGCCGGCAGTACGGTCAGCTCCTCCTGATGCTGGTCCAGGGTGTACGCCCGGTCGATCCCGTAGGGGCCGACCCTGGTGCGCCGCAGCGCCGTCAGATGACCGCCCGTACCGAGCCCGGCGCCGAGATCGCGGGCGAGCGCACGGATGTAGGTCCCGGACGAGCAGACCACCGAGACCACCAGGTCCTTGACCGCCGTTCCGTCCTCCGCGACCGCATCCCGTACGTCGTACACGGTGAAGGTGGACACGGTCACCGGCCTGGCCGGAATCTCGAAGTCCTCGCCCTCCCGCGCCCGCTTGTAGGACCGCTTGCCGTCGATCTTGATCGCGCTGACCTTGGACGGCACCTGCATGATGTCGCCCGTGAGCTCCGCGACCCCGGCATCCATGGCCTCGCGGGTCACCGCGGAGGCGTCGGCCGACGAGGTGATCTCGCCCTCCGCGTCGTCGGTCAGGGTGTTCTGTCCGAGGCGGATCGTGCCGAGGTACTCCTTCTCGGTCAGCGCGAGGTGACCGAGAAGCTTGGTCGCCCGTTCGACGCCGAGGACGAGCACACCGGTCGCCATCGGATCGAGCGTTCCCGCATGACCGACCCGGCGCGTCCTGGCGATGCCGCGCATCTTGGCGACGACGTCGTGCGAGGTGAAACCGGACGGCTTGTCGACGATGACGAGCCCGTCGGCCGGACCGCCCCCACCCGTGCCGGAGGCCGGCCCGCGCTCACCGTGCCGGCCGGCCCTCGTGTTCTGCTTGCTCATTCGGCTTCGTCGCCGGCCTCGTCGTCACCCGGCTTGCGGTACGGGTCCGCCTCACCGGCGTAGTCGGCGCCGGAGGACACCTCGCGCACCTTGGCGTCGGACGCCCGTGCCCTGTCGAGCAGGTTCTCGATGGTCTTGGCGTTCTCCGGCAGCGCGTCCGCCACGAACGCCAGGGTCGGCGTGAACTTCACACCGGCCGCGGCGCCCACCGCGGAACGCAGCACACCCTTGGCGCTCTCCAGGCCACGGGCGGCGTTCTCCCGCTCCTCGTCGTCGCCGTAGACCGTGTAGAAGACCGTCGCCTCCCGCAGGTCGCCGGTGACCCGGGTGTCGGTGATCGTCACATGCGAACCGAGGCGCGGGTCCTTGACCCCACGCTGCAGCTTCTCGGCGACCACCTCTCGGATGAGGTCCGCCAGCTTCTTCGCCCGCGCGTTGTCGGCCACTGGTCCGTCTCCCTTTTACTTGCTTTCCTACGTGCGTCGTCAGGTCGGTGCGTCGGCACGGCTGCGACCACGCGCATTCGTGCCGGTCGCCGTCGGCCGTGAGCCGTCGGCTCTCGGTCGTCGGCACTCAGTCGTCGTCACCGTGGAGCTGCCGACGCACCGACAGCAGTTCCACTTCCGGTCGGGCGGCGACCAGCCGCTCGCACCGGTCCAGTACGTCCGAGAGATGCCCGGTCTCCCCGGACACCATCGCCACGCCGATCTCGGCCCTGCGATGAAGGTTCTGCACACCGACCTCCGCCACACTCACGGAGAACTTCCGGTGCAGTTCGGCGACGATCGGCCGGACGACGGAGCGCTTCTCCTTCAGGGACCGTACGTCGCCGAGGAGCAGATCGAAGGACAGAGTCCCCACATACATGGTCACCCGGATGACCCGCCGGTACGGGATCGGTGCCCCGCCAACCACTTGGCAGGGACATCCAAACCGTACACGGAACGACCGGGGCCGATCGACGGAAATTCTCCCGTCGACCGGCCCCGGCCTACCGCGTGATCAGCCTCGCGGCTTCTCGCGCATCTCGTACGTCGCGATGACGTCGTCGATCTTGATGTCGTTGAAGTTTCCGAGGTTGATACCGCCCTCGAAGCCTTCGCGGATCTCGGTGACGTCGTCCTTGAAGCGGCGCAGACCGGTGATCGTGAGGTTCTCGGAGATCACCTTGCCGTCGCGGAGCAGACGCGCCTTCGTGTTGCGCTTGACCTCGCCGGAGCGGACCAGCACACCGGCGATGTTGCCCAGCTTGGACGAGCGGAAGATCTCGCGGATCTCCGCCGTGCCGAGCTCGACCTCTTCGTACTCCGGCTTGAGCATGCCCTTGAGGGCCGCCTCGATCTCCTCGATCGCCTGGTAGATGACCGAGTAGTACCGGACGTCCACACCCTCGCGCTCGGCCATCTGCGTGGCACGCCCTGCGGCACGCACGTTGAAGCCGATGACGATGGCGTCGGAGCCCATGGCCAGGTCGATGTCCGACTCGGTGACCGCACCCACACCGCGGTGCAGCACGCGGATGTCGACCTCTTCGCCGACGTCCAGCTGCAGCAGCGAGGACTCGAGAGCCTCGACCGAACCGGACGCGTCGCCCTTGATGATGAGGTTGAGCTGCTCGACCTCGCCGGCCTTGAGCACCTTGTCGAGGTCCTCGAGGGACACCCGGCGGGTGCGCTTGGCGAACGCGGCGTTGCGCTCACGGGCGGCACGCTTCTCGGCGATCTGACGGGCCGTACGGTCCTCGTCGACCACCAGGAAGTTGTCACCCGCGCCCGGGACGTTGGTCAGACCGAGGACCAGGACCGGCGTCGAGGGCTCAGCGACCTCGACGTTCTCGCCCTTGTCGTCGAGCATCGCGCGGACTCGGCCGTACGCGTCACCGGCGACCATCGTGTCACCGACGCGCAGCGTGCCGCGCTGGACCAGGACGGTCGCGACGGCGCCGCGGCCCTTGTCCAGGTGGGCCTCGATCGCGATGCCCTGCGCGTCCTGCTCCGGGTTGGCCCGCAGGTCGAGCGAGGCGTCCGCGGTCAGGACCACGGCCTCGAGCAGGGAGTCGATGTTCTCGCCCTGCTTGGCGGAGATGTCGACGAACATGGTCTCGCCGCCGTACTCCTCGGCCACGAGGCCGTATTCGGTGAGCTGACCGCGCACCTTGGTCGGGTCGGCACCCTCGACGTCGATCTTGTTGACCGCGACCACGATCGGCACCTCGGCCGCCTTGGCGTGGTTCAGCGCCTCGATGGTCTGGGGCATCACACCGTCGTTGGCCGCCACCACGAGGATCGCGATGTCGGTCGACTTGGCACCACGGGCACGCATGGCGGTGAACGCCTCGTGACCCGGGGTGTCGATGAAGGTGATGCGACGCTCTTCGCCGTTGACCTCGGCGCCGACCTGGTACGCACCGATGTGCTGCGTGATGCCGCCGGCCTCGCCCGCGAGGACGTTGGTCTTGCGGATCGCGTCCAAGAGGCGGGTCTTACCGTGGTCGACGTGACCCATGACGGTCACTACGGGCGGACGCGCGACGAGGTTCTCCTCGCCACCCTCGTCCTCGCCGAACTCGATGTCGAAGGACTCGAGCAGCTCGCGGTCCTCCTCCTCGGGGCTGACGATCTGAACCGTGTAGTTCATCTCATCGCCGAGGAGGCTCAGGGTCTCGTCGGAGACCGACTGAGTGGCCGTGACCATCTCGCCGAGGTTCATCATCACCGCGACCAGCGACGCCGGGTTGGCGTTGATCTTCTCGGCGAAGTCGGTGAGGGAGGCACCGCGCGACAGGCGAACCATCTCGCCGTTGCCGCGAGGCAGCATCACGCCGCCGACCGACGGGGCCTGCATGGCCTCGTACTCCTGGCGCCTCTGCCGCTTCGACTTACGGCCACGACGCGCGGGACCGCCGGGACGACCGAAGGCGCCCTGCGTGCCACCACGGCCACCGGGACCGCCGGGACGTCCACCGAATCCGGGACGACCGCCGCCACCGGGACGACCGGCGAAGCCGCCACCGCCACCGGGACGACCGGCAAAGCCGCCGCCACCGCCACCGGGACCGCCGGGACGACCGGCGAATCCGGGACGACCGCCGCCGCCACCGCCGCCACCGGCACGAGCGCCGCCACCGGGGCCACGGCCACCGCCGGGGCCACCACCGGGACGCGGACCGGCCGCGGGACGCTGCGGCATCATGCCCGGGTTCGGACGGTTACCGCCGCCGGGACGGGGGCCGCCGGGGCCCGCTCCCTGCGGACGGGGCATGTTGCCGGGCGAGGGGCGGTTGGCGCCGCCCTGGCCCTGACCCTGGGGGCGAGGCCCACCCTGGCCGCCGCCCTGCGGACGCGGGCCGCCGGGCGCACCCTGGCCACCGGGACGCGGGGCGCCGCCGGGACGGGGCGCCTGCGGGCGCGCCATACCGGTGGAGCCGCCGGACGTGAACGGGTTGTTGCCCGGACGGGGGCCCGAGGACCGTCCGCCGGGACGCGGGGCACGCTCGCCACCGGGGCGCGGAGCACCGGGACGGGCCTGGCCCTGACCACCCTGGCCCTGACCCTGGCCACCCTGACCGGGGGCCGGACGGCCACCGGGCTTGGGCGCCGCGGGACGCGCGCCGGGCTTGGGGCCGGACGGCGCGGCGGGCGGTGCGGTGAACTCCGACTGGACCGGAGCAGCCGGCGCCGGCTTCGGCGCGGGCTTGGGGCCCGGCGTCGGACGCGGGCCTGCCGGCTTCTCCGCCGCGGGAGTCTCCGCGGCGGGCTTCTCGGCCGCCGGTGTCTCTGCCGCAGCCGGCTTGGGGGCCGGTGCGGGCTTGGGCGCGGCAGGTCGTGCTGCCTGCGCGGGGGACGGTGCCGACGGGGACGCGGGCTTCGGCGCCGCGCTCTTGCGCGGGGCCGCGGGCTTCGCACCGGACTTGCCGGAGCCGTTGCCCTGCTCGAACGCGTCGGTCAGCTTGCGTACTACGGGCGCCTCGATCGTCGAAGACGCCGAACGGACGAACTCCCCGAGTTCTTGGAGCTTGGCCATGACGGCCTTGCTCTCTACGCCGAACTCCTTGGCGAGCTCGTATACCCGGACCTTAGCCACTTCGCTCCTTTTAGGTCCGGGTTACGCCGGACCGTCGCTACTTCATGGGCGTACTCATCGCGTACTCATCGAGTGCTCATCGCAATCTCGACCTACTTCCGACTCGCGAGGTACCAAGCCGCACGGGGTTCCGTACGGCATGTCTTACGGTGTCGCCTGCTCGACATACCGGTTCAGATCCGCGGTGTCGAGCGGACTCCGGACTCGGAAGGCCCGGGAGAACGCTCGGCGGCGGACCGCCAGGTCGAGACAGACCAGGGCGGGATGCACATAGGCACCCCGGCCGGGCAGCGTACCGCGAGGATCGGGGACACATACGCCCTCGATCGCCACGATGCGCAACAGATCTCTCTTGGCCGCTCGCTCCCGGCACCCCACACATGTGCGCTCAGGGCATGCTCGGGCGGGCGTCCGGCCAGACACGCTCAAGTCTACCTCCCCGTACCGACCTCACCCCATTGGGGCAGAAGTCGAACGGCTGTTTTCACGATCGGTCGTCCTGATCCAGGTGATCTTCGACCGGATCTTTGCGTTCACTCGCCGGTCCGCGAAGGCTCCGTCGGTCCCGGAGACCTTCCGACCGGACCTCAGCGATCGTCGTCGGCGGGGTCCGGCTGCTCGGTGTCGGGCCTGATGTCGATACGCCAGCCCGTCAGCCGGGCGGCCAGGCGGGCGTTCTGGCCCTCCTTGCCGATGGCGAGCGACAGCTGGTAGTCCGGCACCGTGACCCGGGCGGAGCGGGCGGCGAGGTCCACGACCTCGACCTTGCTGACACGGGCCGGCGAGAGAGCGCTCGCCACCATGTCGGCCGGGTCGTCGGTCCAGTCGACGATGTCGATCTTCTCGCCGTTGAGCTCCGCCATGACGTTGCGCACCCGGCCGCCCATCGGGCCGATGCAGGCGCCCTTGGCGTTCAGGCCGGAGCGGGTGGAGCGCACGGCGATCTTGGTGCGGTGGCCCGCCTCGCGCGCGATGGCGCAGATCTCCACCGATCCGTCCGCGATCTCGGGGACCTCGAGCGAGAAGAGCTTCTTCACCAGGTTCGGGTGGGTGCGCGACAGCGTGACGGACGGTCCGCGCACTCCCTTGACCACGCGTACGACGTAGCTGCGCAGGCGCATGCCGTGCGGGTACGTCTCACCGGGCACCTGCTCCTGGACCGGCAGGATCGCCTCGAGGCGGCCGATGTCGACCAGGACGTTCTTCGGGTCGCGGCCCTGCTGGACGACGCCGGTGACGATGTCTCCCTCGCGGCCCGCGTACTCGCCGAGCGTCGCGTCGTCCTCGGCGTCACGCAGGCGCTGCAGGATGACCTGCTTCGCCGTCGTCGCCGCGATGCGTCCGAAGCCGGACGGGGTGTCGTCGAACTCGCGGGCCTCCTGGCCCTCTTCGAGGTCGGCGGCGTCCTCCTTCGCCCAGACCGTCACATGTCCGCTGTGGCGGTCGAGCTCCACGCGCGCGTGGCGGCGGCTTCCCTCGGTGCGGTGGTAGGCGATGAGGAGGGCCGACTCGATCGCCTCGACCAGCAGGTCGAAGGAGATCTCCTTCTCACGGACCAGGCCCCTGAGGGCGCTCATGTCGATGTCCACGGCTACGCCTCCTCTTCGTTGTTCGTGTTGTTCTTGGAGTTGTTTTCCTTGCGGTTGAACTCGACCTCCACGCGCGCGCGGTCGATGTCCGCGAAGGCGAGCCGCCGCGTGGTGGGCTTGCGGCCCTTGACGCCGGGTACTTCGAGGTCGAGCCCGTCCTCGTCCACTTCGAGAATGCGGGCGACGAGCTCGCCGGAGCCGGCCTGCTCGGTCAGCCGGAACTTCACCAGTCGGCCCGTCGCACGGACGTAGTGCCGGTGCGCGGTCAGTGGCCGGTCCGCTCCGGGCGATGTCACCTCGAGGACGTACTCGCCCGAGCCCATCGCGTCGGTGGTGTCCAGCTGCTCGGAGATCTCGCGGCTGAGCTCGGCGCAGGTGTCGAGCTGCACGCCGTCGTCCGCATCGACCACGATGCGCAGCACACGCCGCTTTCCGGCCGGGGTCACGGTGATCTCTTCGAGGTCCAGATCCTTGGAGCTGACCAGCGGTTCTACGAGTCCGCGCAGCCTCTCGCTCTGGGTGGTGCTCATCCGGGTGACTCCTCGGCCGCGTGTGCTGTTGTGGTCTCGTCGCGTGTCAGGTGAAAGGGTATCCGGTCGCCAGGGGTGTTGCCGTCCACCTGTACCGAGACGGCCACCTGTGGACGTCTGTGCCGGTCGTACGAGCCGCTGGACTGTGCGAGGCCCGGCCGAAGGTACGGTGATCGCGGGCCGGGCCGCGCCCGATGTGCCGTTCGCAGCCCTTCCCGAGCCCTGCCGTTGCTGCTGGTCACGAGCCCACGAGGACGCCTGCCGTGCCGTTCACCAATTCGCCGCCGCCCCGCACTGGGCCGCGTAGAAGGAGCCTGCTCGCCACGGCGGCCGGTACCGCGCTGCTCGTCGGATGCTCGGGCGGCGGGGCGGGGTCCGACGACGAGCGGCCCTCCGCGGAACGCCGGGCACGCGCGCGTGCCTCGCTCGACAGCCGGCGGCTCGCCGCGCATTACGACGCCGTGATCGCCGCGCACCCCGGGCTCACCGGACGGCTGCGGGAGTTGCGCACCGAGACGCTGCAGCATGCGGACGCCTTCGACGCCGGGCCGTCCGACGACTCGGCGTCTCCGTCCGCTTCCGCGTCCGGCGGACCGTCGAGCACTCCGGAGCCGCCACCCGTGTCGGGTTCACCGTCCGCTGCGGCGTCGCCGGGGTCCGGTTCCTTCGACGTACCGGCCGACGAGAAGGAGGCGCTGCGGACCCTTGCCGCGGCCGAGCAGAAACTCGCAGGCCGGCGCCGCAAGGTGCTCGAGGACGCCCCGGGCGAACGGGCCCGGCTGCTCGCCTCCGTCGCCGCCGCCGGTGACGCCCACGCCTACCTGTTGACCGAGGGGGACAAGTGAGCGCCGAGGTGATCGCGGCCTGTCAGGCGGCACTGCGCGCCGAGCACGCCGCGGTGTACGGCTACGGGGTGGTCGGTGGCCGCATCGGCGAGGATCGCCGCGGCGAGGCGCGTTCCGCCTACGACGCGCACCGGTCCCGGCGGGACGGCCTGCGGCGCACCGTGCGCGATCTGGGCGAGTCCCCCGAACAGGCCGCCGCGGCCTACGCGTTGCCCTTCCCCGTCCCGGACGCCGGGGCCGCGGCCCGGCTCGCCGCGGAACTCGAGGACCGGGTGGCCGGTGTGTACGCGGACCTGGTGCGGACCGCCGAGGGCGAGCGGCGTGCGGCCGCGGCCGATGCGCTGCGGGAGGCCGCCGTCCGCGCGGCGCGCTGGCGCGGCGGCAGCGTAGCCTTCCCCGGGCTCGCGGAACGGTCCACGGCACCGAGCCCGAGCGCCACCCCGACCAGCGGCCCGACGGACGGTCCGACGAACGAACGGGGCGCGGCATCCGGCAGCGCGGCCGCGCCCGACCCGGCGGGCAGGGCCTGAGCGAGCCGGACAGCAGGACCGAGCAGGCCGAAAGGAGCACAGCGCGCATGTCGCGGATGGAATTCGAGGCACCGGCACGGCTGGTACGGGCGCTCGGCGACGCCACGGACGCCGCTCCCGGAGACGGTGCCCACTGGCCGGCCCGGGTGCCGGAGCTGGTGCGGGAGGCCACCGGGCTGCTCGGTCTGAGCGTGGAGCGGGTGCAGCTGCCGGGCGGGCGTTCCAGTGTCGTGGTTCTGGTGCGTCGCGCCGACGGCACCCCGGCCGCACTGAAGCTGGCGCCTCCGCAGGCACTTCCGGAACGTGAGGCGAAAGCGCTCGTCCACTGGGACGGGCACGGCGCCTGCCGGCTCCTCGACTCGAGCGTGCCCGGCGCGCTGCTCCTGGAGCGGCTGCAGCCCGATGTCACGCTGCGCTCCCTGCCGGAGGCGAAGGCGCTGCTCGAGGCCGCCGGTGTGGTGCGCAGGCTGTGGGTCGAGCCCCCCGCCGACCACGGGTTCGAGACGGTTCTCCAGCGCACCGAGGGGCCTGCGAAGGCGATGGCCACCGTGGACGAACAGATCCGGCCACTGGCGACATCGGCGCTCGAGGCACGGGCCGAACTACTGGCCCACCCGGCCGAACAACTGCTGCTGCACGGCGAGTTCCACCAGGGCAAGGCACTGGCCGGCGACCGGACCCACTGGCTGGCGGTGGGCCCGGTGCCCGTGGTCGGCGAGCGGGCGTACGAACTGGCCCGGCCCGCGCTCGACCGCCTCGACGACCTGGTGGCGTCCAGCAGCGGCGCCTCGACGGCCCGCAGGCGGGTGAACAGGCTGGCGGACTCGCTCGACGTGGACCGTGACCGGCTGCGCGGCTGGACCTTGTTCCGTGCCGTGGACAACGCGCTCGTCGCTCGGCGCGAAGGCCGGCGGTCGCGGGCGGAGCTGCTGCTCGAGTTCGCCGCCTGGCTCTGAGCGGCCGGGACACCCGTACGAGCGACGTGGCCGCACGCCGCCGGCCCCGTACGACTGAGGCCCCGTACGACTGAGGCCCCGTACGACTGAGGCCCCGTACGAACGGCGGGTGTCCCGGGAAGCCGGGACACCCGCCGTTCGCCGTGCGGGGTGCGTCAGGCCGTGACGCGGGCGATCGCCTCGGCGACCGGCAGCTCCTCGCGCTCGCCGGTGCGGCGGTCCTTCAGCTCCACCACGCCCTCCGCGGTGCGGCGGCCCGCGACCAGGATGGTGGGCACGCCGATCAGCTCGGCGTCGGTGAACTTCACCCCGGGCGAGACGCCGGCACGGTCGTCGACGAGGACCCGGACGCCCGCGGCGCCGAGCTTCTCGGCGACTTCGAGGGCCAGTTCGGTCTGCGCGGCCTTGCCCGCGGCGACGACGTGCACATCGGCCGGCGCCACCTCCGCTGACCAGCAGAGGCCCTGCTCGTCGGCGGACTGCTCGGCGAGTGCGGCGACGGCCCGCGAGACGCCGATGCCGTACGAGCCCATGGTCACGCGGACCGGCTTGCCCTCCTTGCCGAGCACGTCGAGCTGGAAGGTGTCGGCGTACTTGCGACCCAGCTGGAAGATGTGGCCGATTTCGATCGCCCGGTCGAGCTTCACGCCGGCGCCGCAGTTCGGGCAGGGGTCGCCCTCCTCGACGACGACCACGTCCAGATAGTCGTCGACCTCGAAGT
Organism: Streptomyces sp. YIM 130001; assembly: GCF_003574445.1. GTDB lineage: Bacteria > Actinomycetota > Actinomycetes > Streptomycetales > Streptomycetaceae > Streptomyces. The sequence continues at coordinate 2,915 of NZ_KZ984578.1, read as the reverse complement.
CCCGGCCGCAGACCACGTTCTTCGCGTGGGTGTCGGGCTTGTTGGCCCCGGTGACCCAGGAGGTGCCGGGGGCCACTCGCGGGTCGGCGATGTAGCGCACCTTCTCCAGGCCTTGCGGTCCGACGTAGCCGCGCACCAGGTCGTCGCGGCCCTCGAAGTCCTCGGCCGTGACGAGCTCGACGACGGCGGGGGCCAGCTGCTCGCCGAGCTTGCCGAGGTCGACCTCGCGGTCGCCGGGGACGCCCACGGCGACGATCTCGCCGTCGACCTTGACCAGAAGGTTCTTCAGAGTGGCCGACGCGGGAACACCGAGGTGCGCGGCGAGGGTCTCGATGGTGGGGGTGTCCGGGGTGTCGAGTTCCTCGATCGCCGGATGGTCCTGGCCCTCGACGGGCTGCAGGGCGAAGGTGACGGCCTCGGTGTTGGCCGCGTAGTCGCAGGCCGGGCAGTCGACGAAGGTGTCCTCGCCGGCCGCGGCCGGGGCCAGGAACTCCTCGGAGGCCGAGCCGCCCATCGCGCCGGAGACGGCGGAGCAGATGCGGTAGTCGAGGCCGAGGCGAGCGAAGATCTTCTGGTACGCCTCGCGATGCAGCGCATACGCCTGCTCGAGGCCCTCGTCAGTGGCGTCGAACGAGTACGAGTCCTTCATCTGGAACTCGCGCCCGCGCAGCACGCCGGAGCGCGGGCGGGCCTCGTCGCGGTACTTGGTCTGGATCTGGTAGAGGATCACCGGCAGGTCCTTGTAGGACGTGCACTGGTCCTTGACGGTCTGGGTGAAGATCTCCTCGTGGGTGGGGCCGAGGAGGTAGTCGCCGCCCTTGCGGTCCTTGATCCGGAACAGGAGGTCGCCGTATTCCTCCCAGCGGCCGGACGCCTCGTAGGGCTCCTTGGGAAGCAGAGCCGGCAGCAGGACCTCCTGGCCGCCGATCGCGTCCATCTCCTCGCGGACGACGCGCGTGACGTTCTCGAGGACCTTCTTGCCGAGCGGCAGCCAGGTCCAGATGCCCGCCGCGTTCCGGCGCACGTATCCGGCGCGGACGAGCAGCTTGTGGCTGAGCGTCTCGGCGTCCGCCGGGTCGTCGCGCAGTGTCTTGATCATCAAGCGGGACATGCGCTGGACCTGGGCCATGGTGAACTCCTGCGTGGAAACCTGTGAATAGCCAGGAGGTTAGCCGGGCCCCGGCCGGGGGCGGTAATCCGTTCAGTGCCGGCGCAGCGGCAGCGGGGCTCCCATCACGGCGTACGGCCTGGGCGCGGAGGGGAAAATCACCTGGCGGGCGAGGTCGTCGTAGCCGAGCGAGCGGTACAGGCCGCGGGCCGGGCTCTCGGTGTCGATGGCCGACAGGATGGAGCGGGGCTCGTCGGCGGAGTCGGTGATCGTGGTGATCAGCGCGCGTCCGATGCCGCGGTTCTGGTGGCGTGGATGGACATGGAGTTCGGTGATGACGAAGGAGTCGTCGAGCCAGTCGTCGCTGTCGAGGCCCCGCAGGTACGGCTCGACCACCGTGGACCACCAGTGGGCGCGGTCGTTGGGCATGCCGTAGACGAAGCCGACCAGGCGGCCCTCTGAGTTCGTGGCACCTAGGGCGCGGGCTCCGGGGCAGCCGATGTGGCGCAGCACGATCTGTCGGCGAACCTCGACCTCGTCGTCGCTGAGGCCGAAGGCGAGGGCCTGCACGGCGAGCGCCTCGTCGACGTGTGCGGCGAGGTCGAGCGGCTCGATCGCGGCGGCTACGTCTGTCATGGGGGAACCCTACTGGCCGCTCAGGGAGGTCAATGGGGCTTCAGGGCCACGCACGCCCGGCGGCTCAGAAGAGCACACTCATGAACGCGCCGACTTCCCGGAAGCCCACTCTGCGGTACGAGGCGCGGGCGGGGGTGTTGAAGTCGTTCACGTACAGGCTCACCACCGGCGCGACGTCGGCGAGGGCGTAGCGCAGTACGGCCGCCATGCCCGGGACGGACAGGCCCTGGCCGCGGTACTCGGGTGCGACCCAGACGCCCTGGATCTGGCAGGCGCCGGCAGTCGCGGCGCCGATCTCGGCCTTGAAGACCACTCGGCCGTTCTCTATGCGGGCGAACGAGCGTCCGGAGCCGACGAGTTCGGCGACTCGCGCCTGGTAGAGGAGTCCGCCGTCGCCGGCCATCGGCGAGACTCCGACCTCCTCGGTGAACATGGCGATACAGGCCGGCATGATCACGTCCATCTCGTCCTTGCGGATCCGGCGGACGCCCGGGTCGGGTTCGATGTCGTGCGGCATCCGGTCGGTGACCATCAGCGGCTGGTGGGAGCGGACCTCGCGGGCCGGGCCCCAACTGGGTTCGAGCAGCTTCCACAGCAGCGCGGTCGGCTCGGCGGGTCCGACGACGGAGGAGCAGCGACGGCCGGCCCGGCGGGCCCGGTCGGCGAAAGCGCGTACCGCATCGGGGGTGGCGCAGATCGGCACCAGGTTCGCGCCGGCGTAGCAGAGCGAGCGCAGCCTTCCGTCGGCGTACCAGCCCCACATCTCGCCACCGAGGCGCCACGGGTCGAGGCCCGCGACGTGGACCCGGGCGGCGACGAAAGCGTTGTTCACCGGCTCGCGCTCGAGAATCTCGAGGGCGGCGGCAAGCACACCGGGGTCACCGGCTTCCAGGACCTTGGTGGTGGTCTGAGTCAACACGAGAACGGGGGCCTCACCGTACGGGCTACTGATCTCCGCACTGTACCTGTCGGCTCGTCGCCGCGCGCTCCTGATCAGGGACGATCAACGGGGGGCCGCCGTCGAGGAAGTTCGGCATCGGACGGCGGGGCCCGGTGACGGAACGACCCGAGGCCCGTCACGGGCCTCGGGTCGTCGTGAACCGCCGGTGGAATCGGCGTGCTCGAAGTCTCGGTCGGGTCAGCCGACGGAGACCTCGGGTTCGCCGGAGAT
>NZ_KZ984577.1 GCF_003574445.1 Streptomyces sp. YIM 130001 | reverse complement strand
ACTCGACGAACTCGCCCAGCCCACCGCCGCCGACGGCCTCACCGCACTCCTCACCGACCCCAGCGCCTACGACACCTTCGACGCCGACACCGCAGCCACCCGCTCCATGGCCTTCGAACACCTCGACCAACTCGCCATGGACCACCTCCTCGGCACGCGCTGAGCACTCCCCTATCGGGTGCCCGGCCCCGGCCGGGCCGGGCACCCGGCCTCTCCCCCACCCCGGTACGGCACCGCCGGACCCGTACCGGCGCATGGCCAACCTCCGCGGACACAGGAGTCCTTGACGGACCGGCACCCCACCCGAGCAAGGGCACCATCGTGACAGCACACACCCCAGACGGGACGCAGCGCAGGCGTCGCCGTCCCGGCCGGCGGGCCGTCGTCCCGCTCACCGTTGTCTCCGCACTCGTCGCCGGTATCGCGCTCTCCGGCTGCGCACAGGAGCGCGACGACGACGTCTACACGCTGCTCAACTCCTCGACGGACGAGTCGTACCACCGCTGGGACGGCCAGACCCTGGCGCGCTGCAGCAAGAAGCTCGGGATCACCATCGAGCAGCAGAGCGTCCCGGCCGCCCAGGTGATGACCAAATCCCTGCGCATGGCCTCCTCCAAGTCCCTCCCGGACGTCATCCAGTTCGACGCGTCCGAGATGCCGACCTTCGCCGAGGCCGGCGGTCTGGTGAACCTGCGCGACCTGGGCCTGTCCACGGACGGCGTCCCGAAGGGCATCGTGGACTTCGGCTCCTACGAGGGCACTTACTACGGTGCCGCGCGCACCGTGAACACCCTCGCGCTGTTCTACGACAAGGACGTACTCGAGGACGCCGGCCTGCCGGTGCCGACCACCTGGTCCGAGATGAAGGACACCGCCGAGAAGCTCACCGAGGGCAAGCGGTACGGCATCGCGCTGAGCGCCGGCGGAGCGGAGGACGGCGTCTTCCAGTTCACCCCGTTCATGTGGTCCAACGGCGGTGACGAGCAGAAGCTCGACTCCCCCGAGGTCGCCGAGGCGCTCGACTACTGGAAGGGCCTGATCGCGGACCGCTCACTGTCGAAGTCGACGGTCAACTGGACCCAGGCGGACGTCAACGACCAGTTCATGGCGGGCAACGCGGCCATGATGATCAACGGGCCCTGGCAGGTCGAGACGCTCGACAAGGACAAGGACCTCGACTGGGGCATCGCCCGGATACCCGTGCCGGAGAAGGGCGACAAGTCCGTCGGCCCGCTCGGCGGCAGCGTCCTGACCGTGCCCAAGACCGGTGACACGGAACGAGAGAAGACCGCGGCCGAGATCATCGACTGCATGTCGAGCGAGCAGGAGCAGGTCTCCTACGCGCGCAACAGCTGGATGGTGCCGGCCGACTCGGAGGCGGCCGCGCTCTGGCGCGAGGACGTCCCCGAACTCGACGCCCTCGCCGACCAGGTGGCCACCGCCCGCTCCCGTACCGCCAAGGTCGGCGCGGACTGGTCGTCCGTATCGCTCGCCCTGCAGAGCGCCTTCCAGTCCGCGCTCACCGGACAGTCCAGCGAAGCGGCCCTGAAGCAGGCGCAGCGGCGCGCCACGAGCGGAAAGTGAGCAGACCTCGCATGTCGACCACCACCGCCACCGCCGCGAGCCCGGCCCAGCGGACCCGGACGCCGTCCCAGGTGAATCCCGCGCGTGCCCGCCGTCGCCGTCGGCTCTCGCAGTGGGGATTCATCGCCCCGGCCATCCTGTTCATGCTGCTGTTCTTCGGCTACCCGCTCGTCCGCAACATCGTGATGAGCTTCCAGGACTACTCGCCGTCCACGTTCTTCGACGGCAAGGCACCGTTCAACGGGACGGACAACTGGAGCAAGGTCTTCCAGGACGACCTGTTCGGCAAGGCCCTGTGGCACACCATCGTCTTCACGGTGGGTTCGCTGCTCGGTCAGTTCTGTATCGGCCTCGGCCTCGCCGTGTTCTTCACCAAGCGCTTCCCGCTGAACGGGCTGCTCCGCTCGCTGATCCTGCTGCCGTGGCTGGTGCCCATGGTGGTCTCCGGTGTCGTCTGGCGGCGCATCCTGGACCAGGACACCGGAGTGCTCAACTCGTTCGCCGAGACCATCGGCCTCGGCGGAGGCACCCCATGGCTGACCAGCACCGGCATGGCCCTGTTCTCCGTGATCATGGTGAACATCTGGATCGGCATCCCGTTCAACATGGTGATCCTCTACGGCGGTCTGCAGGAGATCCCCAAGGAGCTGTACGAGGCCGCCTCGCTCGACGGTGCCTCCGCATGGCGCACCTTCCGCTCGGTGACGCTGCCGCTGCTGCGGCCCGTCATCACCGTGGTGCTGGTCCTCGGGTTCATGTCGACGGTGAAGATCCTGGATCTGATCCTGGCGCTCACCGACGGCGGTCCCGCCGACTCGACACAGACGCTCGGCACGCTCACGTACCAGAACTCGTTCGTCGAGCTGGACTTCGGTGCGGGCGCTGTCGTCGGCAACGTACTGATCCTGATCTCCGCCGTGTTCGCGGTGTTCTATCTGCGGGCCAACCGCAGCGAGGGGAAGTGACCGGCATGGCTTCTGTCACCCGCATGCCCGCCGCGCCCGGCACCACCCGGCCGAAGCGCCGCTGGGGCGCCACGGTCGCCGGGCTCCTCGCGCTGGCCGTGATGCTGTTCCCGCTGTACTGGATGATCAACACCGCGCTGCAGCCGGAGTCCGGGCTGCTGAAGGTGTCCCCGATCCCGGAGAGCCTCGACCTGTCGGGCTTCCGCTCGGCGGTCACCGAGCAGGGCGGCCACCTGGTGACCTCGCTCGTGGTGGCCCTCGGCGCGGTCGCGATCTGTCTGGCCGTCGCGGCTCCCGCAGCGTACGGTCTCGCGCAGTTCCGCCTGCGCGGCACCAGGACCATCGTGTTCGGGACCCTGATCACCCAGATGGTGCCCGGCATCGTCATCGCGAACGCCCTGTACAGCGCCTACGTCGACCTCGGCCTGGTCAACTCGTACTTCGGCCTGATGCTCGCCGACGCCTCGCTCGGCATCCCGTTCGCCATCGTCCTGATGCGCTCCTTCATGGTGGCCATCCCGAAGGAAGTCATCGAGGCCGCCGAGGTGGACGGCGCCGGCCGGCTGCGCACCTTCTTCACCGTGGTGATGCCGATGAGCCGCAACTCCCTGATCACCGCGGGCCTGTTCGCGTTCCTGTACGCGTGGAGCGACTTCATGTTCGCGCTCACGCTGAACACCACCGACGACGTCAAGCCGGTCACGCTCGGCATCTACCAGTACATCGGCGCCCATGTCGGCGACTGGGGTTCGGTGATGGCCGCGTCCGTCCTGTCGGCGATCCCGGCGGCGATCCTGCTCGTACTAGCCCAGAAGTACATCGCCGCCGGTATCACCGGTGGCTCCGTCAAGTAAGGCCACAGATGAACCACACGGATTCCGACCTGTCCGACGCCGCGGACTTCCCGCACTTCCCGCCGGGTTTCGTCTTCGGCGCGGCGACCGCCTCGTACCAGATCGAGGGCGCGGCCACCGAGGACGGCCGCGGCCCGTCCATCTGGGACACCTACAGCCACACCCCGGGCAAGACGCACCACGGCCACACCGGCGACGTGGCCTGCGACCACTACCACCGCTATCCCGAGGACGTCGCCCTGCTGCGCGACCTGGGAGTCGACTCATACCGCTTCTCCATCGCCTGGCCGCGCATCCAGGCCGACGGATCCGGAGCGGCCAACCCGAAGGGCCTGGACTTCTACTCGCGGCTGGTGGACTCGCTGCTCGAGGCCGGCATCGAACCGGCGGCGACGCTCTACCACTGGGACCTGCCGCAGGCCCTCGAGGACCGCGGCGGCTGGCGGGTGCGAGAGACGGCCGAGCGGTTCGCCGAGTACACGGCGATCGTGGCGGACCATCTGGGCGACCGGGTGCCGCGCTGGATCACCCTCAACGAGCCCTGGTGCAGCGCATTCCTCGGCTACTCGGTGGGCCGGCACGCGCCCGGTGCGCGGGAGGGCAGGGGCGCGCTCGCCGCGGCCCACCACCTGCTCGTCGGGCACGGCCTGTCGATGCGGGCGCTGCGCGCGGCGGGCGTACGCGAGGCCGGCATCACCCTGAACCTCGACCGCAATGTGCCCGCCACCGAGTCCGACGCGGACCTCGCCGCTGTAGTCCGCGCCGACACCCAGCACAACCTCGTGTGGACCGAGCCGATCCTCGCGGGCCGCTATCCGGCGACCGAGGAGGAGACCTGGGGCGACCTGATCACCGGCCAGGACTTCCGGCTCGACGGCGACCTGGAACTCATCTCGCAGCCGCTGGACTTCCTCGGCATCAACTACTACCGGCCCATCGTGGTCGCCGCAGCCCCGCACCGCGAGAGCGACCCGGCCGTTCGGGTCGCCACCGACAACCGCTACGCGGAGACCGACTATCCGGGCGTGCGGCGCACGGCGATGGGCTGGCCGGTGGTCCCCGACTCGTTCACCGACCTCCTCGTCGCGCTCAGGAAGGCGTACGGGGATGCCCTGCCCCCCGTGCACATCACGGAGAACGGCTCGGCGGAGCACGACGTGCTCGTGGACGGAGCGGTCCACGACACCGACCGGATCTCCTACCTGGAGGGCCATCTGTCCGCGCTGCGTGCGGCGGTGGACGCGGGCGTCGACGTGCGCGGTTACTACCTCTGGTCGCTGCTCGACAACTTCGAGTGGGCGCTCGGCTACGACAAGCGCTTCGGGATCGTGCACGTCGACTACGACACCCTGGTGCGCACTCCGAAGGACAGTTACGCCTGGTACCGGCGGCTGATCGCGGCGCACCGCGACTGACCGGTGCGGACCGTCCGCTGCCGCGCAGGTTCGACCGCGGCGTGGACGGTCCGCGCGTTCAGGCGGTGCGGTGGCCGGCGTATCCGGCCGGGTCGGCGAGCACATCGCGCACCACATGGGCCGCCGCCCCCCTGGCCGCGTCGCCGGACGACGAAGAGGCGCGCAGCCGTCCGCTGCCCTCGGTCCACAGTCCCGAGACCACACGCCCGGTCAGCTCACGGTCGGCGGCCGGGCCGAGCCAGGGCATCAGCGGCCGGAAGATGCCGCCGAGCATCACCGCGTCCGGGTCGAACAGGTTCACCGCGCCGGACAGCACGACGCCGAGCCGGCGGCCCGCGTCCTCGAGCGCCGAGACCGCCGTGCTGTCGCCGCAGCGTGCCCGCCGCTCCAGTTCGGCGAGCCCGGGCATACCGCTGTTGTCGTCGAGGCCGGCCGCGGACAGCAGGGCGCGCTGACCTGCGTACTGCTCCAGGCAGCCGCGTGCCCCGCAGCGGCATTCGGGACCGTCCGGATCGACCACGACATGGCCGATCTCACCGGCGAAGCCGTGCGCTCCGCGCAGCAGTCGGCCGTCGAGGACCAGGGCGCCGCCGACACCGATCTCGCCCGTCAGATAGAGGAACGTGTCCGGGCGCTGCCCGCCGTTGCCGAACCAGAGTTCGGCGAGGGCCGCGAGGTTCGCCTCGTTCTCCGCGCTGACGGGCAGCGGCCGGGAGGTGGTGCCGAGGGTGGTCAGGGACTGGGCGAAGAGCCCTTCGACGGCCACCCGATTCCAGCCGAGATTGGGCGCCTGGCGCACCGTGCCGCCCGACACCAGGGCCGGCAGGGCGAGTTGGGCGGCGACGGGGCGCAGCTCCTGCTCCTCTGCCGAGGAGATCACGCGGGCGGCGATCCTGGCGGCGTGTGCGATCACCTCGGCGGGCGGTACGCCGCGGTTGTCCATCCGCTCGACGAGACGGACCCGGTCGGTGCCGGACAGGTCGACGACGCAGGCCGTCACATAGTCGACGTTGATCTCGACGCCGAGCCCCGCGGGCCCGGTGCGGGCCACCCTGAGGGCGGTGCCTGGCCGGCCGGCCTGCCCGCTGAAGGTCTTGCCCCGCTCCGTCAGGAAACCCTCGTCCAGGAGCTGCTCGACGAGCGAGGACACCGCGGCCCTGGTCAGTCCGACGCGCGCAGCGACGCCCGCCCTGGTCGCCTCGCCCTCGTCATGGACGGTCCGCAGCACCAGACTCAGATTATGCCGTCGCACGGTCGCCTTGTCGGCCTTGGGCGGCGGTACGGGGGAATCGCTCGTCATCGTGGTCAGAGCCTATGCGACCGGTCCGCAAGCACGCAGGTGAGGCGTCCGCAGTCCGGCTCCGAACGGACCGGCGCCGCGTTCAGCGTGCCGTGCCGAGAGTCCCCAGGAAGCGGATGTACGGGCGTTCGTCCGCCGCGGTGGCCGGGTGGACCACGGCCCGTACGCCGTAGACGTCGGCGATCAGCTGCTCGGTGAGGACCTCTCCGGGCGGGCCCGCGGTCACCACCCGCCCCTTGTCCAGGACGACCACGCGGTCGCAGTACGCGGCGGCCAGGTTCAGGTCGTGCAGGGCGATGTACGTGGTCGGGCCGAGGCCGGTCAGGAGGTCGAGGAGCTCGAGCTGGTGCTGGATGTCGAGGTGGTTCGTGGGCTCGTCGAGGAGGAGCTCGCCGGGTTCCTGGGCGAGCGCGCGGGCGATCTGGACGCGCTGGCGTTCGCCGCCGGACAGGGTGTGCCAGTTCTGGTGCGCGCGGTCGGCCAGGCGGGTGCGTTCCAGGGCATGACGCACCGCGTCCTCGTCCCGCGCGGTGGCCGGCGCCCATGCGCCGCGGTGCGGTACACGGCCGAGGCGCACGACGTCGATGACGCTCAACTGGACCTGGGTGTCCGCCTGTTGCTCGACGACGGCTACCCGGCGGGCGATCTCACGTCGCTTGATCGCGGTGAGCGGCTCGCCGTCCAGGGTGACCACGCCGGAGGTCGCGGGCAGGACTCCGGAGAGCAGCCGGAGCAGGGTGGTCTTGCCGGAGCCGTTGGGTCCGATCAGGCCGGTCACTCCGCCGGGCACGGGGTGCAGGCCGACTCCGTCGAGGATGAGGCGCCCGCCGGTGCGCCGGGTCAGTCGGTCGCCCCGCAGCCCTTCACCGGGGCCCGGCCGGGCCCCGGTCGCGGAGGTGTCGTTCACCCTCGGGCTCCTCGGGTGCGGAAGAGGATCAGGACGAAGGCCGGTACGCCGATCAGTGAGGTGACCACGCCGACCGGTATCTCCTGCCCGTCGAGCACGGTGCGGGCGAGCGCGTCCACCCACACCAGGAACACGGCACCGGCGAGCGCGGCGACCGGCAGCAGCCGCACATGCCCGGAGCCCACCAACGACCTTGCCGCGTGCGGCAGTACAAGACCGACGAAGCCGATCGCACCGGCCGCGCTGACCATCGCCGCGGTGAGCAGTGCGGTGCCGCAGAGGAGTACGACGCGGGTGCGTGCGACCCGCACCCCGAGCGCCGCGGCCGCGTCCTGCCCGAATGCGAAGGCGTCAAGCGTGCGCGCATGTCCGAGGCAGAGCAGCAGAACCGCGATCAGCACGGCGAGGCAGGCCCCTACGTCCGTCCAGCCCGCCCCGTTGAGGGACCCGAGCAGCCAGAACAGCACACCCCGGGTCGTCTCGGCGTCCGCCGCGGTCAGGACGATCACCGAGGTCAGCGCGGAGAACAACTGCATGACCGCGACACCGGAGAGCACCACACGGTCGGTCGAGCCGCCCAGCAGATGGCTGAGCACCAGGACCGCGGCGAACGACAGCACCGCACCGGCGAAGGCCCCGCCGGACAGCGACAGCGCTCCGCCACCCGCGCCGAGCACGACGACGGTCACCGCGCCTGTCGACGCCCCGGAGGAGACACCGAGCACGAACGGGTCGGCGAGCGGGTTGCGCAGCAGCGACTGCATCACGGCCCCGCACACCGCCAGACCGGCACCGCAGACCGCGGCGAGCACCGTGCGCGGCAACCGCAGCTCCCAGACGATGCCTTCCCGGATCGGGCTCAACTCCGTCTCGCCCCAACCGAGATGGGAGAGCACCACGGACCAGACGTCGACGACTCCGATCCGTGCGGTGCCGACCACGATGGCCAGAGCCATCGACACCGCCAGGACGACGAGGCCGCCGGTCCAGGCGAACACGCTCCCGGTCAGTCTGCGGGTACGGGTGGCGCGGGCGGGTGGTGCGAAGGCGACGGCGGGGCCGCCCGTCCGCTCCCGTTCCGTGTCGACGCTCACTTCGCGAGCCCGAACTCACGCAGCTTGGCGGCCACTTGCTCGATTCCCTCCACCGTTCTGATGGTGGGGTTCATGGCCTGGCCGCTCAGCAGTACGTAGCGCTCGTCGCGTACGGCCCGCAGCTTCTTGGTGACGGGGTGGGACTCGAGGAAGGCGATCTTTCGTTTCGCTGACTCCGCGGTCTGCGACTTGCGGGTCAGATCGCCGATGACCAGGACGTCCGGATCGCGTTCGGCCACGGTCTCCCAGTTGATCTGGGGCCACTCGTCGCGGGTGTCGTCGAAGACGTTCTCCGCGCCGAGCTCTCGCGTGATGACGCCCGGCGCCCCGCAGCAGCCAGCCAGGTAGGGCGCGTCGGAGTTGGCGAACCAGTAGAGCAGTCCGGCCTTCGAGGCGTCGAGGCCCTCGGTGGCCTTGTCCACCCGCGACTCGAGGTCCTTCACCAGCTGTTCGCCGCGCTCGCGGACGCCGAACACCCGCGCCAGGTCGCGCACTTCGTCGTAGACGGGCTTCATGGTCAATGTCTTGGTACGTGCACCGTCACCGTCACCGCTGTTGTCCTTGCCCACGCAGTCGGTCGGCGACAGATAGCTGGGCACGCCGAGTTCGGCGAACTGCCCGCGCGGGGCGACACCACCCTTGCTGAGCGTCGCGGCGAACGAGGCGGCCACGAAGTCGGGCTCCACATCGAGCACCTTCTCCGCCGACGGGTACTGGTCGGCGAGACGCTCGACCTTCGCGTTCTCCTTCTCGAGCCCCTTCATCACGGGGTCGGTCCAGGTACCGGTCCCGGCCATCCGGTCCCCGAGGCCCAGCGAGAGCATGATCTCGGCCGAGCCCTGGTCGAGTGCCACGGCCCGCTTCGGCGGGGCCTCGACGGTGACCTTCTCGCCGCAGTTGTTCTCGAGCACCACCGGAAATCCGTCGGGTGCGGACTTGGCCCCCTGACCGCCTCCACCGCCGTCGTCCTGGCCGCAGGCGGTGAGCAGGAGGGCGCACACCACACCGGCGAGGGCAGGGCGCGAGAAGCGCAGCGGGGCACGGCGGGAGGCGGGTGCGGACGGCACGGGAAATCCTCTGTGTCGAGGGCTCATTGCGCGGAGCCCGGTCGTACGGGGACCTCTCCGCGGCCGGAGCCCACGGAGGGTGCCAGCAGGTCTTCGGACTCGGGGTCGTCCGGGACACGGCGCCTTCCCGGACGCTTGCGCTTCCAGTGGCCGATGCCGCGCCCGTCGCCCTCACCGCTGCGCGTCAGTTCCGGTTTCGCACCGGATTCCCTGACCCGTGATCGTCCGCATTCCCGCAGTTCAGCGGGCGGACGAGCATGAGTTCGACTGGCTCGGTCACGCTACCACGCACCCCTGACACGCCAACGGGGCCCGGACGGCCCCCGTCCGGGCCCCGTTGGCCGCCTCGCGCGCTACTCGCCGGGAGCGAACCAGGTGGGCGCTTCGCTCGACGCCTGCTTGATACGGAACAGACCGAACTCCTCGAGTTCCGGGAGCGCGTCCAGGGCGAACCACCCCACCTCGAGGGACTCGTCGTCATTCACCCGGGCCTCGCCGCCCACGGCGCGGCAGCGCATGGTGATGTCCATGAACTGGCACTTGTCGCCGTTGGGGTACTGGATCGGCGGTCGCGCCTCGACCAGGACGACCCGCTCGACGACGCATCGTACTGCCGTCTCCTCGTAGACCTCGCGGACGGCGCACACCGCCGGTTGCTCGCCGGGCTCGGGAATGCCGCCGATGACCGCCCACAGGCCGGTGTCGCTGCGCCGGCCGAGCAGGACCTGACCCTCGTCGTCGAAGACGATCGCGGTGACGCCGGGCAGGAACAGCAGTTGATGCCCTGCGGACTCCCGCACGGCTCGAAGGAAATCAGGAGTTGCCATGCCCCGACCCTAACCAGGCGGACCGATCAGCCGGCGGCGCGCTTCCTGCGCACGGCCCCCGCCCCGGCCCAGGCCATCCCGCCGAGCGCGACGGCCAGGAGCGCGAACTCCGGCGCGGTCCCCATCCGGGTGGCCGGGGTCTGCGACGTGCGCAGCGGCACCTCGTCGACCAGGGTGTCCGCGGTGAACCAGGTGGTGCGCTGGGCGACGGTGCCGTCCGGCTTGATCACCGCGCTGACACCGCTGGTCACCGGTACGGTCACGGCGCGGCTGTGCTCCACGGCACGGACCCGGGACATGGCCAGCTGCTGGTAGGTCATCTCGCTGCGGTCGAAGGTGGCGTTGTTGCTGGGTACGGAGATCAGCTGGGCGCCGTGGGTGACGGTGTCCCGGACCGCCCAGTCGAAGGCGGCCTCGTAGCAGGTGGCGAGGCCGACCTTCGTGCCGGCCATGGTGAAGACGCCGGGTTCGCTGCCGCGGCTGAAGTCCTGACGGACGAGGTCGGCCCACGACGGGTTGATCGACCGGATGAGACCGCGCAGCGGCAAGTACTCGCCGAACGGCTGAATCTGGCGCTTGTCGTAGGTGTCGGTCGCACCGCGACCGGGTTCCCACAGGATCTGCTCGTTGAGCAGCCTGCCGTCCTTGGCCAGAACGACTCCGCCCACGGCGATGGGGGCACCGACGGCCTCGGCGGCACGGTCGATGGCGTCCTCGGCGTCGGGATTGCGGAAGGGGTCGATGTCGGAGGAGTTCTCCGGCCAGAGCACGAACTCCGGTTGGTCCACCTTCCCGGCCCTGACTCGCTGCGCGAGCCGCTCGGTCTCGCGGACATGGTGGTCGAGCACGGCCTTGCGCTGGGCGTTGAAGCCGAGCCCGGCCTGCGGGACGTTGCCCTGCACGACGGCGACGGTGGCGGTGCCGTTCTCTGCCTCCGCCGTGACCAGCGGGCGGGACGCGACGGCCGCGACGAGCGGTGCGACCAGGGCGAGCACCGCGAGACCGGCCGCCGTGCGGCGCAGTGTCCCGGTACGGCGCCACTCGACGGCGGTGCGGACGGTCTCGGCGAGCCCGAAGCCGCAGAGCACGATGGCGAATCCGAGCACCGGTGTGCCACCGAGTGCGGCCAGCGGCAGGAACATGCCGTCCGCCTGTCCGAAGGCGACCTTCCCCCACGGGAATCCGCTGAACGGCACCCGGGCCCGAACCGCCTCGCCCGCGATCCACACCGCGGCCGCCCACAGCGGCCAGCCCGGCAACCGGGACACCGCGGCCATACCCATCGCGGTGGCACCCACGAAGAGCGCCTCGATGACGGCGAGCGCCAGCCACGGTCCCGGGCCGACCTCCACTCCCGTCCACACGAGCAGCGGCAGCAGGAAGCCGAGGCCGAAGAGGCTGCCGAGCCCGAACGATGCCTTCAGGCCACGGCCGCGCAGACACCAGGCGAGTCCGGCGAAGGCCGGCAGGGCGAGCCACCACAGGGTGCGCGGCGGGAAGCTGACGTAGAGCAGTACGCCACTGAGCGCGGCCGCGGCCGGGGTGAGCAGGCCGCGCAGCAGGCGTCGGCCGCGCGAGCCGGTGGCCGCGCCTGCCGGGGCCTGATCCGGCTCGTTCTTCGAGGTGGTGGTGGCTGTCACGTTCGGGAGTGTACGGCGCTTCGGCGGGGCGCCCGCAGGTCGGTCACCCAGCGCTGGCGGCCGGGTGCGCAGGGTCTCGGCATGCACCTCAGCAGCAACGTTCCTGCGCAACTCCTGCACAAACCGGTGTCCGAGCCGTTACCGTGTGCGTCAGTCTCCGCGGCGGCTGGATTCCGGCCACAATCCGCGGGGCCCGTCACAGTTCAAGGGCGGACGGGGGGACGACGGGATGGCTGAAACAGCCGCCCGACCGGGGTCACGGGACCAGCGCAGCACGGCCGATGCCACGGGTGTCGTCGTGCTCGGGGCCTGCGCGGTCTGGGCGCTGGTCTCGGCGACGGCACGCGACGGGCGTCCGGAGGGCGTACTGCTCGCGGTGCTCGCCGTCGCGGCGGGCCATGCCGGCGGCCGGATCTCCGGAGCGCTGCTGCCTGCCGGCGCCTTCGCCTGTGCGTCGGTCGCCGGTGTGGCTCTGGCCGCGGTGTCCGTGGCCACCAGCGATGTGCCGGGCGCCGGGACGACATCGCCGCTCGGGCACACCGGGGCGGCCGCCGCACTCCTGATCCTCACCACGGGTGCCGCCTGCTGCGGCGCCTGGTCCACGGACCGGCCCGCGGCGCGCATCGGCCTGCGGCTGCTCGCTGCCGGGATCACCGTGGCGGCCGCGGCAGTCGGCTCCACGGCGGCGCTCGTCGCCTGCGCGGGGATCGTGCTGCTCTCGGTAGCGGCCGCCCGGATGCGGCGGCGCACGGTGGGTCTCGCCGGGCTCGCCCTCGTCACCGCCCTGGTGTCCGGGGTGTCCCTCGCGGTGGCGGAGGACGTACTGCCGCACGAGCTGACGGTGTCTCTCGAGGGGCCGCTCACCCAGCACCGGGTGCTCCTGTGGCAGGACGCCGTCGATCTGGCCAAGGACGAGCCGGTGCTCGGTTCGGGGCCGGGGCGCTTCGGGGAACTGAGTGTCACCGCGGGGCAGACGCTCGACTCGGACGGCCGCCCGCATTCGGCACCGCTCCAGCAGGCGGCGGAACAGGGTGTCGTCGGGGTCGTGCTGCTCGCGGCGGCCTTCGGCTGGCTCCTGCTGTCGCTCTCCCGGGCACCGCGTGGCACGCCGCTGGTGCTGACCGCCGCAGCGACGCTGTCGGCTCTGGCCGCGGTCGCGGCGGTCGGCAACGCACTCAGCTTCACACCGGTGACAGCGGGCGCCGGTCTGCTCGTCGGCCTCTCGACCGCCCGTCCGCTGAACGACGACCTGCCGCCGCCGCACACCGATCCGTCGGTGCGGCCGGGGCGACTGCCGCAGTGACTGCCCGGGCCCTCAGGCGCTCGCTGCCGGTCCCGTGGCGGCGGGCGGACCGAGCCGGTCACGGATCACGCGCACCGCGGCTTCCGCGTCATCGACGGTGACCGTGAACTTCCGGCCGTCTCCGAGACTGAGGACCAGGCCCTCACCACGGCGTACGACCACGGCGGTGCCGCGCTCGGGGCGCCACCGGTAGCCCCAGCCGCCCCAGTGCCTCGGTGTGACCCGAGGTGCGAAGTCGGCGTCGACGACGTGTGCCAGCTCGATCCGGCGACGCGGCAGGCCCATGTGCCCGCAGCGCACCTCGAGGAAGTCCTCCTCGATGCGCACGGCCACATGAACGAACGCCAGGGTGCCGTAGAGCATCAGCAGTCCGGCGGCGACGCAGCCCACCACGGACATCAGCAGCGGTGCGATACCCGAACTCCAGGGGGAGTCGACGGCCAGCTGGACGCCGAGGGCCATGCAGGCCGCGCCGGCCGTGGCGAGCAGCCACTGGTAGCGGTTGGTCGCGCGGCCCGACCAGAGTTCGCCAGCGGGCACCGCGGTGTCGTGCGGTTCGCGCGCGTCGTGCTCGGAGTGGGGGTCCCTCATGTCTTGCAGGCTACTCGTGATCCGCAGGGAAAGCAGGGGAGCACGAAGGGTGACGAGGAGCGGCGCCCACGTGCGCGCAAGGCCGTCGGTGCGGTCCCGCGGGACCGCATCGGCGGGCCCGCACCCGAGGGGCCGAGGCGTCAGCGGACCGGGCTCACCGCGGCGAGCAGCCGGCCTTCGGCGTAGGTCAGCGCCGCCTCGGGAAGTTCCGCCTCGCGGCCGCTGAGGAGCACCGTCAGGCCCCCGGCCAGACCGCCGTCGGGCTCCGCCGCGGCGATACGGCGCATCAGCTGTGCGGCGACGGCGCCGGCCGAAGCGTGCAGGACGAGCGGCTCCGCGCTGTCACCGCGGACGGCGACCGCCTGGCGGATGCGCTCCCCCACCAGTTCGTAGTGCGTGCAGCCGAGGACCACGGAGCGTACGTCGCGCGGGGTGCGCTCTGCGGCGTCGGCCACCGCACGATCGATGGCCGCCTCGTCGGCGTTCTGCACCGCGTCCGCAAGGCCCGGGCAGGCGACCTCGGTGACGTCCACACCGTCCGCGAACCTGCCGATCAGATCGCGCTGGTAGTCACTGCCCGTCGTCGCGGGAGTCGCCCAGATGGCCACCGGACCGCCACCGGCGGCGGCCGGCTTGATGGCGGGCACGGTGCCGATCACCGGTACCTGAGGCTCGAGTCGGGCGCGCACGTCGGCGAGCGCGTGCACGGAGGCCGTGTTGCAGGCCACGATCAAGGCGTCGGGTCCGTGGGCCGCGGCGGCCTCCGCTGCGGCGACCGCACGCGCGGAAACGTCGGCGGTGGTACGGGGCCCCCAGGGCATGCCATCGGGGTCGCTGGAGAGTACGAGATCGGCCGACGGCTGTAGGCGCCGCACCGCGGCAGCGGCTGGAAGGAGTCCGATTCCGGAGTCGATGAGCGCGATCTTCACCCGCTCACCATAGTCGATCGCCCTTGTGGGGCCTGCCTCGTGGGGCACACTCCGGGACATGAGCGCCCTCGCATGGACCGCATCGGCCTCCCTCGCCGCCTGGCTCTGGCTGCTCCTCGGGCAGGGCTTCTTCTGGCGGACCGACGTGCGCCTTCCGCCCGGACGTGAGCCCGCGGTGTGGCCCTCCGTACGGATCGTCGTCCCCGCCCGTGACGAGGCGGCGGTGCTGCCGTCGAGCCTGCCGTCGCTGCTCGCTCAGGACTACCCGGGGCGGGCCGAGATCGTCCTCGTCGACGACTCGAGCTCCGACGGGACCGGCCGCCTGGCACGTGAACTGGCCGCGGGTCGCGGCGGGCTGCCCCTCACTGTGACGACGCCGGGCGAACCTCCGGCCGGCTGGACGGGCAAACTCTGGGCCGTACGGCACGGCATCGGCCACGCGCGCGTGGGGGACGAAGACTGCGCGCGGGACGACACGCTCCACGCGCGCGTGGAGGACGAAGGGGAAACGGCGGCCGTCGGCCCGGAGTTCCTGCTGCTCACCGATGCCGACATCGCACACGCGCCGGACAGCCTGCGGAAGTTGGTGACGGCCGCGACCGGCGGCGCATACGACCTGGTGTCGCTGATGGCCCGTCTGCGGGTGGCGAGCGTCTGGGAACGCCTGGTGGTGCCGGCGTTCGTCTACTTCTTCGCGCAGCTCTACCCGTTCCGACGGGTACACCGGCCACGCGCGCGTACCGCCGCGGCCGCCGGCGGCTGTGTGCTGCTGCGCGCGAGCGCGGCGACGCACGCCGACGTGCCCGCGGCGATCCGTCAGGCGGTCATCGACGACGTGGCGCTGGCCCGGACCGTCAAGCGCGGCGGCGGACGGATCTGGCTTGGGCTCGCGGATGGCGTGGACAGCGTGCGACCGTATCCGCGCCTCGGTGATCTGTGGCGGATGGTGTCGCGCAGCGCGTACGCCCAACTGCGCCACAACCCGCTGCTGTTGCTCGGCACCGTCGGCGGACTGCTCCTGGTGTACGTGGCGCCGCCGGTGGGCCTGGCGGCCGGGGTGCTGTCCGGCGACACGGTGGCGGCGGTCGTCAGCGGCGCCGCCTGGCTGTTGATGGTCCTCACGTATCTGCCGATGCTTCGCTACTACCGGCTGTCGGCCGGGCTCGCTCCGCTGCTGCCGGGGACGGCCGTGCTGTATCTGCTGATGACGGTGGATTCGGCGGTCCAGCACTATCGGGGCAGGGGTGCCGCCTGGAAGGGACGCACCTATCCGCGCCCGGAACGTGCCGGGGCGGCACCCAACCCGTAACTGCCGTGCGGTGGGGTCTACTTACGGCCCGGGGTCCAGTTCATGCCCCAGCCGTAGGTGTAGTCGACGGTGCGCTGCGGGCTGACGCCGCGCTCGGGGACGAGGTAGCGGGCCTCACGGTTGACGATCAGTTCGCCATCCTGGTTGGTGATCAGGGCCAGGGCGCAGACCGTCGAGGGCACGGTGCACTCGTCGAGGTGGAACTCGACGGGGGCGCCGTGCTGCGGCTGCAGCGTCACGGTGGCGTTGAGGTCGGCGAAGCTCCGGGCGCCCTCGTAGATGGTCACGAAGATCAGGACACGGCGCAGCTGGTGCTTCTGGTCGAGGTTGATCGTGAGGTTCTCGCCGCTGTCGACCGCGCCGGTGCGGTCGTCGCCGTCGAGGTGGATGAACGGCGGCTGGTTCAGGGCTCCGAAGGCGTTGCCGAGGGCCTGGACGACGCCCTTGCGGCCGTCGGTGAGCTCGAAGAGGGCGCACAGGTCCAGGTCGAGGTCGGCGTGCATGGCGACGGCGCGGCCGAGCTTGGCACCCCAGCCCTTGAACTGCTTGCGCACCTGCCAGTTGAGGTTCACGCGCATCGCACCCGTGCTGCCGCCCTGCTTGGCGAGGGACACCGACGGCGCTTCCTTGGTCAGGGTGACCTTGGTGAGTCGTACGGGCTGCGCGGGGGCGGGAGCGGGGGCGGGCGGTGCCGGAGGAGGTGCCGGGGCCACCGGGGCGGGCTGCTGGGGCGCCACGTAGGTGGGCGTCGGAGCCGGCGACGGCGGGGCCGGCTGCGGCGGAGCGGGGGCCGGCGCCTGCTGCGGCTCGTCCACGCTGATGCCGTAGTCGGTGGCGAGGCCCTCGAGGCCGGTGCCGTATCCCTGGCCCACGGCGCGGAACTTCCAGGCGCCCTGGCGTCGGTAGAGCTCACCCAGCACGAAGGCCGTCTCCACGGAGGCGTCCCCGCTGTCGTAGCGGGCCAGTTCACTGCCGGTGGCCGCGTCGAGGACGCGAATATGCAGGTCCGGGACCTGTCCGAAGGTGCCACCGTCACAGGAGGCCGCGAGCACCACGGTCTCGATCGCGGGCTCCACGCGCGCGAGGTCCACGGCGACGGTGTCCGTCACCGTGCCACCGGCCGTCCGCTTGCCCTCGTGCTGCACGGCGCCCGAGGAGTGCGTGGGCTGGTTGTAGAAGACGAAATCCGCGTCGGAGCGGACCTTCCCGGCGGCGAGCAGCAGAGCCGAGGCGTCGGCGTCGGGAACGCCGGCACCCGAGCGCCAGCCGATCTCGACTCGTACCGCGGGTGCCGGCACCGGCACGTTCGATCCCTTAGGCATTGACATGTCTGTCCCCATCGCGCGTCGTCGCGTCCAGAAGTGCTGCCGATCCGTACACGGCCAAACCTATTCCCGTGGTTGCCTCCTACGCGCGCAAGGTCCGCAGATCACGATCCGAGCACTGTCCACAGCCGCGGGCACGACCACGGTTTCGTCACTACGCTGTGGGCATGGCGGCCAAACCCGAGGTCAAGTCCTGGCAGGAGATGCGCGACTGGCAGGTCGGCCTCCTCGAACGCAACACGGGCCGGACGCTGGCCAGTTGGACCCGGTCGGTCGAGGAACGCGCGCCGGCCGACGAGCAGCAGCTCCGCGCCTGGCTGGAGGGCGAGGGGGTGCGGGGTTACGCACAGCAGCTGCTCGTGCACGAGACCTTCGGCTATCCGGATTTCCTGCGGCAGAGCGCGGACGACCTGATCGACGCCCAGTACGCCGACCGGCCCGGACTGCGGCCGGTGCTCGACGCCGTACTCCTGCACGCCGCACCGCTTGCGCAGGTGACCCTGCAGGTCCGCAAGACGTTCGTGGCGCTGGTCGGGCCGCGCCGCACCTTCGCGCGGGCCCGGCCCACGACCCGGACCCGCGTCGACGTCGGCCTGCGACTCCCGGACGCGGCACCCGGCGGCCGGCTGCTCTCCGCGAAGGGCCTGGGCGACGGGATGGACGTGCGGGTCGCCCTGTCCGCCGTCGACGAGGTCGACGACGAGTTCGCGGTACTGCTGCGCCGGACCTACGCCGCCAACGTCTGACCGTCGCGCGGGGCGTGGAGGCCGACTCCCGTCGTATCGCGCGCGGGCGAATTCTCGGTCCTCTCGAGTCACCGCACGAAAATGCTTTTCGGAGTGCTGAAATGAGCCGCCGAAATCCGCCGTGTTCTGTCAGGGGCGAAGTCCGTACCGCGGGTCCGAACCGGCCGTGAAACACCACTCGCCGACGGCGCGCGCCTGCCGCGCGGGCAGCGGCTTCAGGGAGTCTCCGCTCACGCCCCCGACCAGCTCAGAGCTTTCTTCGGGCCCGTTTGGCGGGAGTGAACCGAGCGTCCCCGCGGACTGCGCACCCCCGAGCCGCCGCCCGGTGAACGGCCCGCGTCGCGAGCGGGTCGCCGTTGTGTGCGGGCCCCGACCAGCGGCTCTACCTGGTCGAACGCGCCTCGCGCCACAGCCGACGGCCGATCATCGCAGCAGACGGAAGAGGTACGACAGCGGACAGGACCACGCGCCCGACAATCCCTACGGTCGCCAGGGAATCACCCTTGAACGGTGAATGAGCATTCACGTCGGGCACTCGATCAACAGGGAACCGGCCAGCTATTTCACGGTGGTAAAGAACCATCGGCCGAATTTCCGGTACCTCAATGGCGCGAAGGCGAGTACCCGCTCCATGCGCGGATGGCAGGATGCCGGGTGGTGATTCGCGACCGACGCTCCCGAGTCGACGCACAGGCCGGCGCCCTGTCCGCAGGCGGCGCCCCGACCCTCCGGCACACTCCGACCCCTGCCCGACGCCGCGAACTTGACCGAAAATCACGACCGGCCCGACGCGGCGCGTCGTACCGGGCACCGAGCGCATCGACGGGGCGTAGTCCTTTGTGCACGGGGCGTACGCAAACCCCGAGGCCCCTGTCCGGGCCCAGAAAGCGCGAGCGATCCGCACCTCCCGTGCGACGCAGCCCGCTGCGAACTCCCGCGGCCGACGCCCCCGATCCCCTCTCCCCCACGTCACCGCACGAACACACGATGGGCACCCGCCCGTACAGCCATCCCACAGCCCCCGCACCCGCGCCCGCCCGCCCGAGTTCCGCACCGCAGCGCCGCTTTCGCGGGTGACAGGGCACCAACAGGACGACGTGAGGGGAAACTTCACGCCCCTCCCCTCATCATTCCGGCTGAATTCCAGGGGTACCCCGCGCCGGAGATCGGATGTCCGCAGCGGCCCCGGCAAACCGTGAATGCGCTGGTCGGTTACCCGCAGGTACCGACGTCAGGCAATGGCGCACCCCCGCAGTTTCTTCGTAACGAAGGGAGTGCAGACGGCGGACGCATGATTTCCACACACGCCACACCTATGTCAGGGCTATCCAACCAGCACATCGTGGGCTTAACTTATGTGCCATGACCTCCCCCCGCGCCACCTACGGCAGCGGTTACTACCCCGCGCCTTCATTCCCCGACACCCCGATCTACGACTCGCTCGTAGCCGAACGCGGCACACCGCAGATCGCTCCGATCCGTGTGCCGGCCGCGTACGACACCGGCAGCCAACTGCCCGCGCTGCACTCGTCGTTGCCCGCGCTGCCGGCCGCGCCGTCAGCCCAGCAGCCGCACTACGGGTACCCGGGAGCGGCGCAGCCCGCACCGCTCCAGCACGCCCCCGCGCCCTACATCCCGCAACAGGCCGCGGGCCCGCGTGGCTATCCGGCGCCCCACCAGCAGCAGCGACCTCCGCAGAACGGCGGCTACGAGGCGATGCGCCCGGCGGCTCCCCGTCCCGCGCCCATGCAGCCCGCACCGATGCAGTACGAGGACCCGCACCGCCGCCCGTATCCAGGAGGGCACGGGTACTGACACGGTCAGCTTCGGACGCCGGGACCGACCACCCGGCCCGAGGCTGCATCCGGGCCCTGGAGGGGGAAGGCCAGGGCCCTTTGTCATGCCTGGACAGCCACGCGGTGCCATGCCTGGACAGCCACGCGGTGACCGGACGCCCGCATGCCGTGACGCCCGGCAGAACTCTTGTCCGAGTGGAGGAGTATTCTGCGCGCGGGCGACCCCCCGCGGGTCCACGCCCGGGCGCACGCGACCGGTGATGCCGGCACCGCACAGAAGCTGACGGCCCGTTCGGGGAACACAGCGGTCATACACGGCCGTTGACTCACCGGACGGGTGATTTCGCTCTCTCTTCGTCCCGCCCGCGCTTGGACTGTGCCGCGGCGGGTTAGGACGGACGCGGAAGGGGGTGCGGCATCGTGCGGGCTGTGGTGGGAATCTGGCGCTGGCGGCGCAACGGGCTGCGCCGTAGAACAGACCTGGTGGAGGCCTGGACCGCCCTGGTGGCCGTCGCGTTGATCGTGTTCGCCGCCCCGGCTGTCGGGTGGATAGTGGGCTCCACGGCCGACGAGGCCCTGCAGCGCAGCGTGCAGGCGCAGCACGATACGCGGCACCGGGTGACGGCGACCGTGCTGACCAAGGTGGCCGCCCCGCCCCTCGACCCCGACCCCGAGACCTCCACCGCACGTGATTCGGGCAGTCGCGTCACCGCACGCTGGGCCGCGCCGGACGGCAGCAGGCGTTCCGGCCCCGTGAAGGCGAATCTGCGCAGCCCCGAGCCGGGCGACCGGTTCCGGCTCTGGACCGACGACCGGGGGCGCCCGGCGACCCGGCCGCTGGACTCCGCCACGGCCGGCTCCCATGCCGTCCTCGCAGGTGTCGCGGCGGGCGCGATGTCGGCGGGCCTCGTCGAGGGCGCACGCCGCCTCGTCGTATGGCGCCTGGTGCGGGCGCGGTACGAGGCCTGGGACAGCGAGTGGGCCAAGGCCGGTCCGGACTGGGGCCGCACGGGCACGGGCAGCTGACCGGACGTTCCTCCGAACTCGTCGAAGGTGCTCCGGACCGGTCAACTCGCCGCCCCTGCGCACGCTACGGTGGTCCGGCAGGTCCGACGCGAAACGCATGAGGTGGGGGCACGGCAGCGCCATGGCACAGGGCACGGTCCAGGTGACACACAGCGGAACTTCCCGCTGGCGGCGCCGCACAGGTGAGTACGGTTCGCTGTCCGCCGCCCTGGAGGCCGCGGGCGACGGCGACGTACTGACCGTGGCGCCGGGCACCTACCGGGAGAACCTGGTGATCCAGCGCGCGGTGACCCTGCGTGGCGAGGGCTCCGTGGGATCCGTACGCCTCGCCCCGGCGGACGGAGTTCCGCTGACGGTCCGCTCTTCCGCGGTGGTGCAGGACTTCCAGGTGGAGGGGCAGGACACCACGTCGCCCGCGGTCCTCGTGGAGGACGGCGCCCCTGAACTGACCGGGCTGCGCATCGTGACGCGTTCCGCGGCCGGCATCGAGGTGCGTGCGGGCGCGCGTCCCACGGCCCGCAGATGCACGGTCGACAACCCTGCGGGCGTGGGCATCGCGGTGCTCGGCGGCGGTGGCGGGGTGTACGAGGAGTGCGAGGTGCTCGCGGCGGGGCAGGCCGGAATCGCGGTACGCGACGGCGCGCATCCGCGGTTGGAGCGGTGCCGCGTGCACCACTCCGGCGGTGCCGGCCTGTCGGTGATGGGCGACAACTCGGCGCTGGAGGCGCTGGGTTGCGAGGTGTACGAGATCAAGGGCTCGGGCGTGCAGGTCACCGGGAGGGCCGCCGCGCACCTCACGCACTGCACGATCCACCGCACCTCCGCGGACGGGGTCACCATGGACACCGACGCGGTGCTCACGCTGGCCGACTGCCGCGTGCACGACATCCCGGAGAACGCCTTCGATCTGCGGTCGCGCTCGGTGCTCACGCTCACCCGCTCCACGGTGAGCCGCTTCGGGCGCAATGGCCTCTCGGTCTGGGACCCGGGGACCCGGGTGGACGCCAATCAGTGCGAGATCCACGACAGTACGGGCGACTATCCGGCGGTGTGGGTGAGCGACGGGGCCACCGCGGTGCTCGACTCCTGCCGGGTGCACGACGTGCCGGATGCGCTGTTCGTCCTGGACCGCGGTTCGCGGGCGGACATGGTGGACAGCGACGTCTCCCAGATCCGCAACACCGCCGTTTCGGTGAGCGACGGGGCCGTCGCACAGCTCGACGACTGCCGGATCCGGGACGTGGCCACGGGTGCCTGGTTCCGCGACCACGGCAGCGGCGGCACGCTCAGCAACTGCACCTTCGAGGGTGCGCAGACCGGAGTGATCGTCACCAAGGGCGCGGACCCGACCGTCGAGCGGTGCACCGTGACCGCGCCCGCGGAGGCCGGATTCTATGTGTCGGCCGAGGGCCGCGGCACGCTCGAGGGCTGCCGGGTGACCGGCAGCAGCGGGTACGGGTTCCATGTGATGGACGGCTGCCGCACCACGCTGCGCAAATGCCGCACCGAGCGGTGCGCGCGCGGCGGCTTCGAGTTCGCCGAGGACGGCCCGCTGGTCGAGGACTGCAGCAGTGACGAGAGCGCCGGCCTGCGGCCGACCGCGCCCGAGCGAGTCGTACAGACCGCCACGCAGCCCGGCGGACTCCTCGGCTCCATTCCCGGTCAGCGCAGCCCGGAGCCCGAGGCGGCGGCCGCTCCCGAGCCCGCGGAACAGCGGTCGTCCAAGGCGGTGCTCGGTGAACTCGACGCCCTGGTCGGCCTGGACAGCGTGAAGCTCGAGGTGCGCGCCCTGACCGACATGATCGAGGTCGGACGGCGCCGGATGCGGGCCGGCCTCAAGGCTGCTTCCGTACGCCGCCATCTGGTGTTCACCGGGTCGCCCGGCACGGGCAAGACGACGGTGGCGCGACTGTACGGCGAGATCCTCGCCTCGCTCGGTGTGCTGGAGCAGGGGCATCTGGTGGAGGTGTCCCGGGTGGATCTGGTCGGAGAGCACATCGGCTCGACGGCGATCCGCACCCAGGAGGCCTTCGAACGGGCCCGTGGCGGCGTGCTGTTCATCGACGAGGCCTACGCCCTGTCCCCGGAGGACTCCGGTCGCGACTTCGGCCGCGAGGCGATCGACACGCTGGTGAAGCTGATGGAGGACCACCGCGAGTCCGTGGTGGTGATCGTTGCCGGCTACACCTCGGAGATGACGCGGTTCCTTTCGGTCAACCCCGGTGTGGCGTCACGTTTTTCACGGACCATCACCTTTGGCGACTACGACGCCGGCGAGCTGCTGAGGATCGTGGAGCAGCAGGCCGAGGAGCACGAGTACCGGCTGGCGGAGGGCGCCGCCGAGGCGTTGACGAAGTACTTCACGGAACTGCCGAAGGGCGCCGCGTTCGGCAACGGGCGCACGGCCCGGCAGACCTTCGAGGCGATGGTCGAGCGGCATGCGGGCCGCGTCGCCCACTTCGACGACGCGACCACCGACGATCTCACCCTGCTCTACCCGGAGGACCTGCCCGAACTGCCGTGACCTCCGCCGCTGTCGGGGGCTAGCCGTTGCCCGCGCCGTCCGGAGGGCCGGGCTGGTGCGGGACGGCGGGTCGCAGTCGGGCGAGCAGAGCGGCGCGTTCCTCGGCGAAGGCCGGGTCGGCCTGGTAGTCCGAGTGGCCGAGGATCGGTGCGGGCAGCGGGTGTTCGTCGGTACGCGGATAGGCGAGCGGATCGAGCAGCGGTGCGTCGTCGACCTCGGCGCCCCCCTTTCCGGCGAGCCGCACCGGTCCGCCGATCGGGTCCGTCAGACGGTGCAGATTGCGCCAGCAGACGACCTCCAGGTGCAGGGCGTCGAGCGCGGCCGGGCCGAAGTGGGCGGGGAACCAGCGTCCGTAGAGGCGTTCGAGCGGCGATCCGTACGTGAGCAGCGCGACGCGTTTGCGGACCGCGGCGGGCAGTTGCCAGGCCGCGGCGGCGGCGAGGACGCTGCCCTGCGAGTGGCCGGAGAGGACCAGGCGTCCGCCCGTCTGCCGGGTCCAGGACACCATGCGCCAGGTCAGGTCGGGGACGGCGCGCTCCGCGTAGCAGGGCGGCGCGAACGGGTGCGCGGCGCGCGGCCAGAACGTGCCGACGTCCCACAGGATGCCGATGGTCCGTCGCGCCGAGGGGTCCCGGTAGGCGCGGCGCCCCCAGGTGACGAAGAGTATGAAACCCAGACCGATCATCCAGGAGCCGAGTGCCTGTGCGGTCTGCGCGGTACCGCTCACGAACCCCGGTGCGTCGGCGGCGGCCCTGCCCGGCACCTCGCCCGTGGCCCAGGCTCCCGCGAGCGCCGCGGCGCCGAGCAGCAGGGTCACGGCCGAGACGACGCCGACGATGACCGGTGCGCGGTCGGTCAGCGCCGCACGGGCGCGCGTACCGGCGATCTTCCTGGTCCGAACGGCGTCGTCGTCCTGGACGTCGTAGAGCGCGCACACTGCGTCGATCTCCCGGCGCCTGCGCTGCAGGGTGCGCATCGCCAGGTGGCCGGCCAGCAGCAGGACGACGACGAGCAGTACGGGGATCACCGCAGCCTGCCAGGAGAGCACCACGGGCGGGCCGGCCAGGGCGCCGCCTTCCTGGCCCGGGGTACCGCCGCCGTCCAGCCAGTCGGCGACCCGTTGGGCGACGCCGCCGGACATCACGCCTCCGAGGGCGCAGGAGAGCATCGCGACGGCGGGGCCGCCCAGTCCGCCGAGCGCCGTACTGGGTACCCGCGTCGTCCGGTAGAGCACGATCGCGACGCCCGCGAGAGCCACCACGAGCAGGCCCTGTACGAGCGCGATGCCGCCGAAGGTCGCGTCGCCGGGGAGCCTGCCGACGGAGCGCCAGCCGGGCCGGTCCCAGGCGGCGTAGGTGACGGCGAGCACGAGCAACGCCAGTGCCACGAGCGGGAGCAGAGAAGTGACGGCACGGTCGAGGCGCCGGTCGAAGGTGCGCTCGCTGCGGCCGCGGCGGCAGACGACCGCCACGACGACGAGCATGCCCGCGATCAGCGTGCCCTCGACAACCCGGCCGAGGAGGTCGAGCGGAGCGGAGCCGCCGGGAGTCCGGTCGAAGCGGGCCGCGGAGGTGGAGACCGCGGCGGCCACCGTGAGGAGCCCCGCGGCGGTGTGGGCGGCCCGGAGTCGAGCAACCGGCCGGCGGCCGTACCAGAATCCGGGGCGGCTGAGCTGGCGGGCGTCGCCCTCGGCCGGCTCGTCCTGCGGCAGCGGCCGCTGGGCCTCGTAGGCGATCCAGGTGCGGCGGGAGAGGAACCACAGGAGCGCGGTCAGGGCGGTGGGGACCAGGGAGGCGAGTGCGAGCCGGCGGCCCGGCTGCGTCCACCAGCCACCGCCCCCGTCGGCGTCGGGCGCCAGGAAGCCGAGCCAGGAACGGTCGTCCGCGCAGGCATGTGTGCCCGCGCACTGCCAGGCCATCAGGTCGAGAGCGACCTCGCAGGCGGCGGCCACCAGGAGCACGGTGAGGGTGAGTCCGACGAGGCGGACCAGGACGCCGTAGACGCGGACGGCGCCGGGCCTGCCGTGGGCGCTCGGGCGCATCCAGTGGGCGAGGTTGACGACCATGAACGGCAGGAGGAGCAGCCACAGCGCACGGGTGCCGTTGCCGGAGGTGAGGTTCGCCCAGCTGTAGGCCTCCGGCACGGGTTCGCCCCGGTAGTCCTCGGGCCGTTGCTCGGCGTCGGTGTCGTCACCGCGCCGGTGCACCGCCGCGACGTCGTCGCCGCTGACCCGGACCGTGCGAGGGTCGCTGAGCATCTCCTGCGGTGTCGTCCCGCCGACTCCGTGGACCAGTAGCTCGAGCGCGATCTCCTCCGTCTGCGTGGGCGTGGCTTGCTGCGGCACTTGGTGCGGCTCCCCGTGTCTCATCTGTTTGTGGTGCCCCGTACGGACGTAAAGGATCCCGCCCGGACTGGCCGGACGCGCGGTCGTCACCGAATCTCCCCCTGGTCGGGTGGCTTCGAGCGACCGCGCGGCGACGGGTGCCGGGGAGGTCACAGCCGCTGTCCCCGCGCCGGGCGTGGCGTGGCAGGATGAGGGATCTCCAGGCGGGAACCACGAGGGAAGGACCGGACCGGGCGTGAGCGAGCAGCAGAACCTCCTCGCGGAGCAGCGACGTGCGCTCATCGTCGACGAGGTCCGGCGGCGCGGAGGCGTCCGGGTCAACGAACTGACGCGCAGGCTCGGCGTGTCGGACATGACCGTACGCCGCGACCTGGACGCGCTCGCTCGGCAGGGCGTACTGGAGAAGGTGCACGGCGGTGCGGTGCCGGTCGTGGAGGCCAGTACGCACGAGCCGGGTTTCGAGGCGAAGTCGGGCCTCGAGCTGAGCGCCAAGGAAGACATCGCACGCACCGCGGCGTCCCTGGTGGCGCCGGGCAGTGCACTGGCGCTGTCCGGGGGTACGACGACGTACGCGCTCGCGCGGCATCTGCTCGACGTACCGGATCTGACCGTGGTGACCAACTCGGTGCGGGTGGCGGACGTGTTCCACGCGGCGCAGAGCGGTACGGAACGGCGAGCGGGCGCGGCGACGGTCGTACTGACCGGGGGTGTGCGCACCCCGTCGGACTCCCTGGTGGGCCCGGTGGCCGACCAGGCGATCGGCTCGCTCCACTTCGACGTGCTCTTCCTCGGCGTGCACGGCATCTCTCCCGAGGCGGGTCTGTCCACGCCCAACCTGGCGGAGGCCGAGACCAACCGGCGGCTCGTGCAGTCCGCCCGGCGGGTGGTGGTGGTCGCGGATCACACCAAGTGGGGGACGGTGGGCCTCAGTTCATTCGCCACGCTCGAGCAGGTGGACACCTGGGTGACGGACGCGGAACTTCCCGACGAGGACCGCACGGAGATCGGCGAACATATAGAGCGACTCGTCGTGGTCGGTGAGCCGGAGCCCGCCGCAGACAATTGACGCTCCGTCAACTATGGTGTGCGGGCGTCGCACAGCCCAACCGCCCGGACTCGCAGGGGGTTTCAGGACCATGGCACGCCGACTGAGCCCGGTGGGGCTGGAGTTCATCGAGACGGCACCGTTGCGCTTCACCTTCACCCGGGAGATCGGTTCGCCGCCGGCGGCGGTGTACCGGGCGCTCGCCGAGGACGTCGAAGGCTGGCCCGCGTGGTTCAAGGCAGTGTCCCGCGCGCAGTCGACGGACGACGCCAAGGGCCGCTCGATCAAGCTCAGAGTCGGCGTGCACTTCGCCGAGACGATCCTCGCGGCGGACCCGGACGAGCGCTACGCGTACCGGGTCGACGCCACGAACGCGCCCGGCGTCCGCCACCTCGTCGAGGAGTGGCGGCTGACGCCTGCGAGTGGCGGCACCCGGGTGCGGTGGACCTTCGCGGCGGACGGTTCCGCGGCGTTCCGGATCGGTCTCAGGGCGGCCAGGCCGGGACTCGGAAGCTCCTTCCGCGACGCGGTCACCCGGCTCGACAGCCGACTGTCCGGCACCCCCGCGTAAGCGCTTGTCGCGCGCCGGGGCACATCCGGTTCAGTCGGTGCCCGACCACACCCCGGTGGCGATCAGCGACTCGATGGCGGCCGCGTACGGGCTGATGTCCAGGCCCTGCTCCTCCAGCCAGGCGTCCGAGTAGTACTTGTCCAGGTAGCGGTCGCCCGGGTCGCAGATGAGCGTCACCACACTCCCCCGGCTGCCCTGCGCCACCATCTCGGCGACGATCTTCAGGGCGCTCCACAGACCGGTGCCGGTGGAACCGCCGGCCTTGCGGCCGATCGCGGCTTCGAGCGCACGCACCGCCGCGACGCTCGCCGCGTCCGGGACCTTCATCATGCGGTCGATGGCACCGGGCAGGAAGCTCGGCTCCATCCGGGGCCTGCCGATTCCCTCGATCCGCGATCCGCAGTCGGTGGTGCAGCCGGGATCCTCGTTCACCCAGCCGTCGAAGAAGCAGGAGTTCTCCGGGTCGGGCACGCAGATGCGGGTGTCGTACTGCATGTAGTGCACATAGCGCGCGATCGTCGCGGAGGTGCCGCCGGTGCCGGCCGTGGTGACGATCCACGCGGGCTCCGGGTAGCGTTCCAACTCGAGCTGCTGATAGATGGATTGGGCGATGTTGTTGTTCCCCCGCCAGTCCGTGGCGCGTTCGGCGTAGGTGAACTGGTCCATGTAGTGGCCGCCGGTGCGGTCGGCGAGCGCGGCGGACTCGGCGTACATCGTGCGGGAGTCGTCCACGAAGTGGCACCGGCCGCCGTGGAACTCGATCAGACGGCACTTCTCGGCGCTGGTCGTACGGGGCATCACCGCGATGAAGGGCACGCCGATCAGCTTCGCGAAGTACGCCTCGGAGACGGCCGTCGAGCCGCTGGAGGCCTCGATCACGGGGTGTCCCGGCCGGATCCAGCCGTTGCAGAGCCCGTAGAGGAACAGCGAGCGGGCGAGGCGGTGCTTGAGACTGCCGGTGGGGTGCGTCGACTCGTCCTTGAGATACAGGTCGATGCCCCACTCCTCCGGGAGCGGGAAGCGCAGCAGGTGTGTGTCGGCCGAGCGGTTGGCGTCGGCCTGGACCTTGCGTACGGCCTCGTTCAGCCAGGTCCGGTACGTCGGGTCGCTGCGGTCGACGTCCAGGGTCGGCGTCGCCGACGCGGTCGCCCGCTCCTGAGGGGTACTCATCGGGCGGCTCCTTCAGCCTTCTCGCGGGGCGCGGTCCGCCCCGTCGGCAGCTCCGATCATAGACACCTTCACCCCACCTCTCACCTGCATAAACAGTCCTTGGAGCGCCCCAAAGCAACTGCTGGCCCCTCACGTTGCACCCTGCGCGGGCAGGCGTGACGATGCCTGTCGACGTGCTCCGTACGCAGGACTGGGACACTGGTGTGCGGGCCGCATGTGCGGGCACACTGCGAGCACGGCCCCAGGGCCACGGGGGCAAGGGACCGCGGGGACATGGAGCAGGGGGCGAGCGGCATGACGGAGCCGGACTTCACGGCCACGGGCGTACGGATCGACCGGCGGCTGCGGCGCTCGCTCACCCGGGCGGGCCAGGTGCGCATCAGCGACGGCCGCCTCGAGTTGCTCACGAGCTACGGGAGCGAGATCGACAGCGCACCACTGAACACCGTCCGCGCAGGCCGCCCTTGGTTCTCCACCGCCGACCGGGCCCGGGCCACGGTCAACGGCAGGCGCTACTCCCTGACGCTGCGGGCCGACGCCGGCGAGCCGGATCCGGACGTCCCCCCGGCCGAGCCAGAGCCCGCGAGCAGCACCTCCACGGCACGACGCTTCCTCGAGGCGGTCCGCCGGACACGCGGACGACTTTCGCAAGGCTGAGGCCGTCGGCCGCCACCTGGCGGCGGACCGCTGTCACCTGCCGGAAAGTATCCGCGAGTTGCAGTACCCCACCCCCTGAGTCACCCTGGTCACACGTCACTCAGGGTTTACCGGCGGTCACGCTGCGAACCAGCAGCACCGCCCAGCAGGCAGCCACTGTGGAATCCGTGGTTCTCCGCCCGGACCGTCTCGTCGAGTTCCGGAACGGTGCTTCCCGCGGAACCGATCTTCGTCTTCCGGACCTCAATTCGGGGAGTCGCAGCCGTGATCAGCCAGCAGAGCAGGCACTGCACGGTGGAGCTCCAGGCCCTGCCGTCCCGCATCCGACAAGTCCGCAGAATCATCTCGGCGCAATTGCGCCACTGGCATCTCGAACCCTTGATAGACGAGGCCACCCTCGGCGTCACCGAACTGCTCAGCAACGTCCACCGGCACGCAGGACCGGACAAGCAGTGCACGGTGGAGATCGTGCTGCGCCCCGACCGGCTCACCGTGTCCGTGCACGACCACGACCCCCGGTTGCCGCAAGTGCACCGGGCCGAGTCCCTGGACACCTGCGGGCGCGGGCTCGCCCTGGTCGAGGCCGTCAGCGAGAGCTGGGGTATGCGGCCGGAAGGGCCCGCGGGCAAGGTCGTCTGGTTCACCCTCCCCACTCCGGTTCCGGCCGCTCCGCCGCGCCGTGACACCGCGCCGCTGTACGCCACGGCACGCCCCCACCGGGCCGGCCGTCCCGTACGGATGCCGGAGAAGACTCCCGCCCGGTCGGCCGTCGCCGGCTGACCGGGCGGTGACTCGCCCCTTCCCCGGGCGGAGTCCCGGGTTCACTCCGTGGCGATCGCGCGCAGCACGTCCAGGCGTGCCGCCCGCCGCGCCGGGCGCCAGCCGGCGAGTGCTCCGGCCGCAACACCCACCAGCGCCACGACGACGAGCTGGACGGGCGGCAGAGCGAAGGCGAACGGGCTGTCGCTCGCTCCGTCCGACGCCTCGACCAGCACCCAGCCGAGGAACGCCCCGAGGGCGAGACCTCCCGCGGTGCCGAAGGCCGCGACGAGTACCGACTCCCAGCGGACCATCCCGCGCAGCTGGCCGCGGGTCTGGCCGACGGCCCTGAGCAGACCCAGCTCACGGGTCCGTTCGTGGACGGCGAGGGTCAGCGTGTTGGCGATGCCGAGCAGCGCGATCAGAACGGCAAGGGCCAGCAGGGCGTAGACCAGGGTGAGCATCATGTCGATGCCGCCGGCCGCCGACTCGGCGTACTCGTCCCGGGTCTGTACGTCCGGGTTGCCGTAAGGGGAGGCCGCCTTCTCCACCGCGGCCTTCCCGTCGGCGGGGTCGACGCCGTCCGCGAAGGTGACGGCGATCAGGTTGTCGGCGTCCTGGGCGCGGTGCGGAGCCCAGGCCTGCCGGGTGACCAGGTAGTCGCCGGCCAGTTCGGGCTCCTCGTAGACCGCGCGCACGGTGAAGGTCTCCCGCTCGCCGTCGGTGAAGCCGAGCTCGGTCCGGCTGCCGGGCTTCAGGCCACGCGCCTCGGCCTCCGTGGCGGATACGGCGATGCCGTCCGTGCCGAGCCGGTCGAGCGAGCCGTCCACCGTGCCGAGGTCGAGGCCGTCGGAGAGCGCCTTCGGGTCGGTGACGGTGAGTTCCCGGCCGGCGCCGTCGACCTGGGCGACCCCTCGGCCGAGGCCGACCGCGTTCGCCACCTCGGGCCGCTCCCCGATGACTCCGGCCAGTTCCGGGCTCAGTCCGCTGCCGCCCGCGCCGAATCCGGGCACACTGACGGCCACGTCCCCGGCGAACGAGCGGGACACCGTCTGGTCCATCGTCGCCTTGAGCGAGGCCCCGAAGACGGTGAACAGCGAGACGACCGCGACGCCGATCATCAGAGCGCTCGCCGTGGCAGCAGTGCGCTTGGGGCTGCGCAGGGCATTGCGCCCGGCCAGCCGCCCCGTCGTACCGCGCAGCCGCCCGAGGGGCACCCCGAGCACCCGTACCGCCCTGCTCGACGCCACCGGGCCGAGGATCACGAAGGCGATGAGGGCCATGACGGCTCCGGTGCCGGCCAGCCACACCGAGGGAACGGCCACTACGCCGGTCAGGGTGACACCGAGTGCGAGCAGTGCGAGGATCCCGCCGGCGACGGCTCGGCCGCGGGAGGCGCCGGACTGGTCGACGGAGGACTCGCGCAGCGCTGCCAGCGGCGCGGTGCGCCCGGCCCGGACGGCCGGCAGCAGGGCCGAGCCGAGGCAGACCACCATGCCGACGGCCAGCGGCAGCGCCATAGACACTCCACTGATGACGAGGTCGCCCTCCGGGAACGGGAAGCCGATCGCCGGGAACAGCGCCTGCAGTCCCGCCGCGATGCCGATTCCGCCGGCCAGTCCTGCCGCCGATGCGGCGACGGCGACCATCGTCGCCTCCGCGAGCGTCGCCGCGACGACCTGCCTGCGCGCCGCGCCGAGAGCCCTGAGCAGGGCGTTCTCGCGGGTCCGCTGGGCGACCACGATCGCGAACGTGTTGTGGATGGAGAAGGTGGCGACCAGCAGCGCGATCCCACTGAAGACCAGCAGGAACGTGGTGAACAGGCCGAGGAACTGACCGGAGATCATCTCGGTGTTCTCCTCGGCCGACTCCTGGCCGGTGATCGCCTCGGTACCGGCGGGCAGTACGCGGCCGAGTGCCTCGACGAGCTCGCTCTGGCTCGTCCCGGAGTCCGCGCGTACCTGGATCGAGGCGGCTTCGCCGGGCTCGGGCGTCAGGTACTTCTCGGCGTCCGCCCTGGTCATCCCGGTGAAGGTGACCTGGGCCATGCCGTCCTCGCCGCCGAAGGTGGCGAGACCCACCAGGGTGACCCTTACGGGCTCGGGGGTGCGCAGGATCGTGGTGTCGCCGATGCCGAGGCCGGCCGTGTCGGCTGCGCCGCGGTTGACGATGACCTCGCCGGACTTGGCGGGGAGCCGGCCCTCCGCCAGCTGGTACGGGTTGAGTTCGGGGTCGTCGATCCAGTTCCCGGCCAGCGTGGGCGGGCCCTGTCCGCCGACCGGTTCGCCGTCGGAGCCGATGAGCTGGCCGGCGCCCTGGATGTCGGGTTCGGCCGCTGCGACCTCCGGCACCTGCCCGATCCGCTCGGCGAGGTCGGTGTCGACGGGCTGCCGTACGCCCTGGCTCTCGCCGGGAGTGGTGATCGTGTCGGCGCTGCGGACGACCGCGTCCGTACCACTGGAGGCGTTGCCGAACATGGTGTCGAAGCCGGCCCGCAGGGTGTCGCCCATGACCAGCGTGCCGGCCAGGAACGCGACGCCGAGGAACACGGCGGTGAAGGTGCCGGCGAACCTGCGTTTGTGTGCGCGCAGCGAGGACAGGCTGATCCGCGCCGTCGCGGATGCGGCACTCATCGGGGCACCTCCTGGGGAGCCGGCCCGCCGGACGCCGCCAGGTCGAAGGCCTTCATCCGGTCGAGGACCTTGTCCGCGGTGGGCGCGGCCATCCGGTCGACGAGCCGGCCGTCGGCGAGGAAGACGACCTCGTCGGCGTGGGCGGCGGCGACCGGGTCGTGGGTGACCATGACGACCGTGCGCTCCGTGCCGCGGACGGCACGGCCGAGCAGGCCGAGTACTTCCTCGCCGGAGCGGGAGTCGAGGTTTCCGGTGGGTTCGTCGGCGAAGACGACGTCGGGACGTCCGGCGAAGGCCCGGGCCACAGCGACGCGCTGCTGCTGGCCGCCGGAGAGTTCGGACGGCCGGTGGTGCAGCCGGTCGCGCAGGCCTACGACGTCGATGAGCGCTTCGATCCACTCGGGGTCGCCCCGGGTACCGGCGAGGTCCAGGGGCAGGGTGATGTTCTCCGCCACGTTCAGGGTCGGCAGCAGGTTGAAGGCCTGGAAGACGAAGCCGATACGGTCGCGGCGCAGGACGGTGAGCCTGCGGTCGTCGAGCGTGCCGAGCTCGGTGTCCCCGATGAAGGCCGCGCCTTCGGTGAGGGTGTCGAGCCCGGCCGCGCAGTGCATCAGCGTGGACTTTCCGGAGCCCGAGGGCCCCATGATCGCGGTGAACCGGCCGACCGGAAAGTCGACGCTCACCCCGTCGAGGGCCCTCACCTCGGTGTCGCCGCGGCCGTAGACCTTCACGGCGTCGACGACCCGGGCCGCACCGGGGGTGCGGAGCGTGGTGCCGGTGGCGGTCATGACGGTCCGCCCTTGGAGGCGGGGCCGAACTGCTCGTCCAGGACGGACAGTCGGCGCCAGTACTCGTCCTCGTCGATCTCGCCGGAGGCGAAGCGGCGGCCGAGCATGGCGATGGGCGACTGCCCGTCGGGCACGGGTCCGCCCGGCCGGCCGCGGCCACGGCCGCGCCACACGGTGCGCCGCAGCACGGTTACGACGCCGATGACGACCGCCGCCCAGATCAGCGGGAAGAACAGGATCCATGGGCCGGGGCCACCGTCCCACTGCGCCAGCGTCTGCATCTGAACCATCTCCTCGGATGCGATTCCTCGATGTGCTCGATGCTTCGAGAGTCGCTCCGGGAGGTGCCCCGAGTCGTCGTACGGCCAGCGGCCGTCGCGGTACCTCCTCGGGAGTAGATGGCGGCCCTGCGACTGCTCCGGGGCGGCGGTACGGCCTCGATGCGGTACTTCGGGGCCGGACCGCTCAGGCCACCGAGATGTCCACCGTGGGCCGCAGTCGCGCTGCCGCCGCGAGCGCGGAGTGCAGCGGGTGCGTGCGGAAGGCCTCCGTCATCGCCGGGTCGGCTGCCGTGTCCGCGGCCGGGAAGCAGATCTGCTCGTACACCGCCTGGAAACGCGGTCCCCAGCGGCGCGCGCCCAGTCGGGCCGTACGCGAGCAGTTGTCGACCATGTGCGCCACGTCGCGGGCGTGCATGTAGGGCAGCAGCGAGTCGACCGCTTCGATCACGGACTCGTTGACGATCTCCGACCAAGGGTGGCCCCTGGCCGCGAACTCATCGGTCTGAGCCGTCATGGTCGCGACGAACACCCCTGCCGTGAACGGGTCCGCGGCATCGGGGAGCGCGCCCCGGCCCGCCCGCACCTCATCGCCGTGCCGCCACATCCCGGAGCCTTGGATACTGGTCATCTCCCGGGCGGCGAGCCGCCGTTCGGCCAGAACGACGCTGCGCAGCTCGGTTCCGTCCGCCACCTCGTCGTAGATCTCCGCGATCAGATCGCGCGCGGGACCGTAAGTGGCGCAGTAGGCGCGGTCGAAGACGTCACGGCCGACGTCGTCCAGGTGCTCGCGGACCGCGAGGAGGCCTTCGCGGGAGATGGTGCGTGCCACCGGGCCCGTGACGGTCTCGCAGGAGCGGCGGTACGCCGTGACTGCGTCGTCGCCCTCGATGAGGAACCGGCGGTACAGGCTCTCGACCAAGCCGTGCACCGCCCCGAGGAGCACGGCGCGCTCGCCCACGATGTCGGAGAGGTACTCGCTGCGCAGCGTGGTGCGGAAGGTGTACGGCGACCCGAGCGCGACGGACCAGCCGAGCGCACGGTCGACGGCATGGCCGTCCGGGTCGGCGTGTACGGCGAAGCTGCTGTTGATCCCGGCACCGTCGACCTCGGCCCCTTGGACGTAGAGCCTGCGCACCGAGTCGCCCATGCCCTTGGGGCACACGGCGATCACGGGATGTCCGTCGGGGAAGGAACGGCCGCCGGCCTCGAGGTGGCCGAGCAGGAACCCGTGCGAGAGACCGATGGTCGCTCCGGGACGCAGCACGTCGAACACCTCCTGGTGGCGGGCGGCGAGGGCCGCGTCGGCGATCAGGAGCAGCACCAGGTCGCTGGAGGCGGCGACATCGAGCCAGTCCCCCAGCGTCCGGTCCTCGGTCCTGAAGCCGTGCGCCCGGGCATCGGTGACCGAGGCGGACCCCGGACGCAGGCCGACCGCGACCTCGATGCCCGTACCGGCGAGCGAGTCCCGCAGGTTGAGGGCCTGGGCTCGACCCTGGGGGCCCCAGCCGATGACCCCGATCCGGCGGATGCCGGCGAATGCGCGGGGCAGCAGGGCGAACGAGTCGCGGCCGCCGCGCAGGATCGTCTCGGTGCCGCCGGGGACCTCGATCGACTCGACGTCGAAGACTTCGGAACGGAAGGAGTTGGCGGACGGTGCCGCCGAAGTGGGGTTCACCATGGGTGAGTTGTAGGCTCCGCCTCGCCATTGCGGCAAGCGCAACATGTGCACCGCCGCGTTGCAGCCGATGAAAGGCGCAGGTGGTTCCCGTGGACGAACGCCGCGAGCTGGCCCTGTTCCTCCATCTGACGCGGTCCCTGAACTTCGGCCGCACCAGTCACGACTGTCATGTCAGCCCCGCCACCCTGACCCGGGTGGTGAAGCGGCTCGAGGCGTCCGCGGGGCACCGGCTGCTCGACCGTGGACCGAGCGGGGTGTCGCTCACCACCGAGGGCCTGCGCTTTCGCAGCTACGCCGAGGACGCGCTCGCACTGTGGGAGGCGTACCGCCAGGAGCGCCCCGGCATGGCCGAACTGACCGGCAGACTCTCGCTGTTCGCGACGGTGACGGCTTGTCAGGCGCTGCTGCCCGACTTGCTCGGGCCCTTCCGGGCCGCGCATGCGCAGGTACATCTCGACCTGCGTACGGGCGACGCGGCGAGTGCCCTGGCGCGGCTGGACGAGGGAGACGTGGACGCGGCGGTCGCAGCGCTGCCGGCCCGGCTTCCGGCTTCGCTGGTCAGCCGGACCGTGGCCGGCACCCCGCTGGTGTTCGTCAGGGCCCGCACGGCGGACGAGGCCCGGGGACGGCCCGAGGAGGAGAGTGCCGCGGACGGGCCGGCGCCGGCGGCCGAGGCGCGCGGACCGTACGTACTCCCCCATCGCGGCCTGGTCCGCGAAGAGGCGCACCGGTGGTTCCAGAAACACGGTGCGGCCCTCGATGTGTGCTCCGAACCGGACGGTCACGAGGCTCTGTTGACGCTGGTGGCGCTGGGATGCGGGACGGGGATCGTGCCCCGCCTCGTGCTGGAGCAGAGCGCGATGCGCGACCGGCTGACCGTGCTGCGTCCGCCGCGGGGCGGACCGGCGTTGCGCCCGCTGCGTATCGGTCTGTGTGTCCGGCGGGCTGATCTACGCAGGCCCATGGTCGGTGCGCTGTGGAGCCTCACGGCGGGCGGGTGTCCCTGACGGTCGCGGTGACGGGAGTGACTGATCGGCGCGGTGGCGCGGGCTGTCGGGCCGTCGCGGGGTCAGGCGGCCAGGGCCGTGAGCGGGTCGTCGAGGACCGGCTGCCAGGCCAGTTCCGCGGCGCCGACGAGGCTGTTGTGGTCCAGGGTGCAGGCGAGGATGGGGACCGAGCCGCTGCGGCCCCACAGGCTGCGGTCGGCCACGACGGCGCGCAGGCGTTCCGGGTCGGCCGTGAGCAGCTCGCGGTGCAGGCCGCCGAGGATGATGCGGTCGGGATTGAGGATGTTGACCAGTCCGGCGAGGCCGAGGCCGAGCCGGTCGATCAGCTCCTCGGCGGCGGCGCGTACCAGGGGGTCGGCGTACTCCCCGGAGAGCAGGCCGCGCGCCTGGGCGAGCAGCGACTCCTCGGGGCCCGGGGTACGGCCGGCGGCGGTGAGCAGGGCCATCGGGTCCGTCTCCACGTCCAGGCAGCCGCGGCTGCCGCAGTGGCAGGCACGGCCGCCGTCCGGGTTGACGGTGAGGTGTCCGACCTCCAGGGCGAGGCCCGAACTCCCGGTGTGCAGGCGGCCGTCGAGGACCAGGGCGCCTCCGACGCCGCGGTGTCCGGTGGCCACGCACAGCAGGTCGCGGGAGCCGCGCCCTGCGCCGTGCCGATGCTCGGCGAGGGCCGCGAGGTTGACGTCGTTGCCGGTGAAGACGGGGACGTCGAAGCCGGCTCCGCTCACCCGTTCCTCGAAGATCTCGCGGACCGGAGCGCCGACGGGCCAGGCCAGGTGCAAGGGATTGAGCGCGTTGCCCTCGGGTTCGGCGACGGCGGAGGGAACGGCGAGTCCGGCTCCCGCGCAGCGGCGTCCGGTGTCGCGCAGGAGCTGGGTTCCGGCCTCCACCACCGACCCGATGACCCGCCCCGGGTCGGCGTCGACAATCTCGCAGCCGGGGGTGGTGGCGACGATCCGTCCGCCGAGGCCGACGAGGGCCGCGCGGTATCCGTCGGAGTGCACCTGGGCGGCGAGGACGACGGGTCCGTCATCGGCCACGACCAGTCGGTGCGAGGGCCGGCCCTGAGCTCCGGCCGCGGAGCCGGGTTCGACGTGGATGAGGCCCAGCGCCTCGAGTTCGGCGGCGACGGCGCCTGCGGTGGCGCGGGTGACGCCGAGTTCGGACGTGAGGACGGCCCGCGTGGGGGCGCGACCGGTGTGGACGAGTTCAAGAGCCGGGCCGAGCGCACCACGCCCTCGCTCGAGTCGAGTTCGGGTCGACACCTGCCCCGCGGCGCGGG
Source organism: Streptomyces sp. YIM 130001 (assembly GCF_003574445.1). Classification (GTDB taxonomy): domain Bacteria; phylum Actinomycetota; class Actinomycetes; order Streptomycetales; family Streptomycetaceae; genus Streptomyces. The sequence goes on along the minus strand of NZ_KZ984577.1, from coordinate 17,089 downwards.
GTGCCTCCTTGCCGTTCATGAGGGGGAGTCTCCCATGATCCGCGGCGTGCGTTACCTGCCTGGACCGGCCTGTTCGACTCGATGGGCACCGACGGGAGCCGGAGCGGCGGATCGTCGGCCCGGTACGGCACTTCGGACACGCGAGCGACTTGCCCAGCGGTCCGGCGGACCCCTAATCTGATTTTGTGCCGACATTGAACAAACTCCGGACGGCCGGATCCCGTCACCCCGGGGATCCCGCCATATCCCGGCTCCGTATCGCACTCACCGTGTTCTTCGGACTCGACGGGTTCATCTTCGCCGGGTGGGTCGTCCGCATCCCCGCGATCAAGGAGCAGACGGGCGCCTCGGCCAGCACGCTCGGTCTGGCGCTGCTCGGAGTGTCCGCCGGAGCCGTCGTCACGATGACGCTGACCGGGCGGCTGTGCCGGCGCTTCGGCAGCCATCCGGTCACCGTGGCCTGCGCCGTCCTCCTGGCGCTGAGTATCGCGCTGCCGCCGCTGACCCACTCACCGCTGGTGCTCGGCACCGTCCTGCTGGTGTTCGGTGCGGCGTACGGCGGGCTCAACGTGGCGATGAACAGCGCCGCCGTCGATCTCGTACGCGCCCTCGGCCGCCCCGTGATGCCCAGTTTCCACGCGGCGTTCAGTCTCGGCGGCATGATCGGCGCCGGCCTCGGCGGTCTGGTTGCGGGCAGCCTCTCGCCCACGCCACACCTCCTGGCACTGACCGCCATAGGCCTCCTGGTCACCGCCGCGGCGGCGCCGACCCTGCTCCGCCAACCGCCGCCCGCGCCCGCGCCCCGATCGTCCGCGCCCGGACGTTCCGGCGGCTCCGCCGGCGGCACCCCATGGATCGTCGCCGTCTTCGGCCTGATCGCCCTGTGCACGGCGTACGGCGAAGGGGCACTGGCGGACTGGGGCGCTCTGCACCTGCAGGACGACCTGCACGCGAGCCCCGGAACCGCGGCGGCCGGCTACTCGCTCTTCGCCCTGACCATGACCGCCGGGCGACTCTCCGGCACGCTGCTGCTCGAACGCCTCGGCCAGACCCGCACACTGGTCGCCGGCGGTGCCACCGCCGCGGCCGGCATGCTGGCGGGTGCGCTCGCACCGTCGGTGTGGGCGGCGCTGCTCGGCTTCGCCGTCACCGGCCTCGGACTCGCCAACATCTTCCCCGTGGCGATCGAACGCGCCGGCGCCCTGGCCGGCCCGAGCGGAGTCGCCACCGCCTCGACGCTCGGCTACGGCGGCATGCTGCTCGGCCCGCCGATGATCGGGTTCATGGCCGACTGGTACTCGCTTCCCGTCGCCCTGACCAGTGTCGCGGCCCTCGCCGCGGTGTCGGCCGTGATCGGTTTCGCCGTACGAGGCGCCTCCGCACGCACCTGACTCGAAACCGGCGTCCGGCCAGACCGCTGGGGCGCCCGTATCCGCCGGACGCCGTCGATCGCGTGGCAGGGCAGAATCACTCCATGGAGATCGCCGAACACATAGGGGCCCTCGACTCCGCGGGCCGTCTGCTCGCCGAGCGCGCCGCGGGCGCCGGACCCGACGCCGAGGTACCGACCTGCCCCGGCTGGCAGGTCCGTGACCTGCTGCGGCACACGACGATGGTGCACCGATGGGCGACGCGGTTCGTCGCGGACGCCCACACCTCGCCGCTGCCGGCGGAGGAACCACCACCGCACGTGGACGGCGACGAACTCCTGGACTGGTTCACCGAGGGCCATGGCGGCCTGGTGCGGGCGCTGCGCGAGGCGTCTCCCGACGTGGAGTGCTGGACGTTCATGGCCGCCCCTTCGCCCCTGGCATTCTGGGCTCGGCGCCAGGCGCACGAGACGACCGTGCACCGCCTGGACGCGGACTCTCCCCTGCCCGGTGCCGCGGCCGTCCCGGTGGATTCCCGACTCGCCGCGGACGGCATCGACGAGCTGCTGACGTGCTTCCACTCCCGCTCGAAGAGCCGGGTCAGGACCGAGCGGCCGCGGATTCTGCGAGTCCGCACGACGGACACCGGCGACGTGTGGACCGTACGCCTCGGAACCGAACCGCCCGCCACCACGCGCGGCCCGGACGAATCAGCAGTGGACTGCGAACTGAGCGGCTCCGCAAGCGAGTTGTACGCGGCGATGTGGAACAGGCGGTCCGTACCGGAGATCTCCGGCGATGCCTCACTGGCGCGGCTCTGGCGGGAGAACTCCGCGGTCAGCTGGCGCTGACGGAGCACGCCTGCGCGGGCCCGTGATCAGCCCAACCATCCGGGGCGGACGAGGCCCGACTCGTACGCGAGGACGACAAGTTGGGCGCGGTCGCGGGCACCCAGCTTGATCATGGTGCGGCTGACGTGGGTCTTGGCGGTGAGCGGGCTGACCACGAGGCGGCCGGCGATCTCCTCGTTCGACAGGCCGATGCCGACGAGTGCCATCACCTCCCGTTCCCGCTCGGTGAGTTCACCCAGGGCCGCAGCCGCGGACGGCTCCTTCGAGCGCGCGGCGAACTCGCCGATCAGACGTCGGGTCACCCCGGGCGACAGCAGGGCGTCGCCTTCGACCACCGCCCTCACCGCGCGCAGGAGTTCGTCCGGTTCCGTGTCCTTCACCAAGAACCCGGACGCGCCCGAGCGGATCGCCTCGAAGACGTACTCGTCGAGCTCGAACGTCGTCAGCATCACCACCTTCACCGCCTCGAGAGCGGAGTCGTCGGTGATCTCCCGAGTGGCGGCGAGTCCGTCGAGCCGGGGCATGCGGATGTCCATGAGGACGACGTCCGGGCGCAGTTCGCGTACGAGACGGACGGCCTCGGCGCCGTCGGAGGCCTCGGCGGCCACCTCGATGTCGAGCTGCGCGTCGAGGAGCGCCTTGAATCCGGCCCGTACCAGGGACTGGTCGTCGGCGAGCAGTACGCGGATCACTTCTCGGCTCTCCTTCGTCACCGGGGCGGTGCGATGCGTAGCGGTTCGGTCCGGTCGGTCACGCGCTCCGGTGGGGCGTCAGGGCGTGGCCTTGGGCGTCTTCGGCAGTGCGGCCCGTACCCGGAAGCCGCCTTCGGGCCGCGGACCGGCTTCGATCGTGCCACCGAGGGCCGCCGCGCGCTCCCGCATTCCGGCGAGTCCGTTGCCGGAACCACCCGCGTCGGCGCGGGTCGCCGGACCGTCGTCGTCGATCTGCAGATCGAGGCCGCCGCCCGCGTAGTGCACCCGCACGCGAGCACGGCGCGAACCGGAGTGCCGCACCACGTTCGTCAACGCCTCCTGGACGATGCGGAAGGCGGCGAGGTCGGCGCCCGGAGCCAAGGCGATGCGCTCGCCCTCGGTGGTCACTTCGACCGTGAGGCCGGCGCCGGCCGCCTGCTCGACGAGTTCCGGAAGCCGGTCGAGGCCGGGAGCGGGTGCGCGCGGGGCGTCGCCCGGGGTCCGCAGCGTGTCCAGCACCTGCCGGACCTCCCCCAGGGCCTCCTTACTGGCGGACTTGATGGTGGTGAGCGCCGCACGGGCCTGCTCGGGGTCGCTGTCCAGGAGCGCCAGGCCGACGCCCGCCTGCACATTGATCACCGAGATCGAATGCGCCAGTACGTCGTGCAGCTCGCGGGCGATGCGCAGGCGTTCCTCGTCGGCACGCCGTGCGGCCGCCCGCTCCCGCTCGATCCGTTCCTTGGCCCACTGTTCGCGGCGGCTGTGGGCGAGTTCGGACACTGCGATGATCGCCACCACCCAGATGACCACGCCCAGTTCCTGGCCCCAGCCGTACGGACCGTCCCCGTCCGGCGGCAGCCATCGGTACAGCCAGTGGCTCACCAGCAGGTGCCCCGCCCACAAGAGTCCGATCGCCCCCCAGGCCGCGCGGCGCCGGCCCGCGACGATCGCGGCGAAGCAGCCGAGCGCGACGGTCAGGAAAACCGGCCCGTACGGGTATCCCGCGGCCAGATACACCAGCGCCGACGCCGCCGTGCCGTAAGCCACGACCACCGGCATCCGATGACGGAACAACAGCAGTGCACTGCCGATCAGGAGCAGGGCCCGCGCCCAGAGGTCCAGATCCACACGGCCGCCGCCGGTCTGATCGTGCGCCGCGAACGACGTGCCCACCTGCACGAACACCGCGAGCAGCGCCGTGGTCCGCCAGGGCAGCCGCCCCGGATCCGACCTGACCTCCTCCCAGCGCCGCAGCCCCGGAGTGTCGGGTCGGCGGCACGGCGGTCCGCCCCGCCACCGGGCCATGCCGGCACCGCGTCCCTGCTGCTCATCCATACCGCCAACGCTAGCGGCGACCCTGCCTCACCAGCGTCAGCCCGGCGCAGTGATCACGCCTACTCCGCGGGGAGTACCGGTACCCGCCACCCACCCCACTCCGTCGGCCGGAGCTCCGACGCGTCAGCGCGGCCCCGGGTACACAAGGCCTACGTCCTGGGCAAGTTGGGCGACACTCAGCTCGAAGAACGTCGCACGGTCCTCGACCACCCCGTGGAAGTGCCCGAACACCTCGAACGACACCAGGCCGAACAGTTGCGCCCACGCTCCGACCAGCACCGCTGCCGCGGCCGGCGGCAACTCCGGGACGATGTCGGCAGCGATCCGCTCCGCTTCGGGGCGCGCCTCCACGGGGAGTCGTGCCACGGCGAGGCCGGGGCCCTCGTACGCCTCGAGGGTGATGCCGATCAGTACCCGTGCGACCCGCGCGGCCGGTCCGACGGTGTCCTGCGGTGCGGCGTACCCCGGCACCGGGGAGCCGTAGATGAGCGCGTACTCGTGCGGTCTGGCCAGGGCCCACTGCCGTACCGCGCTACAGACAGCGACCCAGGTGCGTGCCGGGGTCTCCTCGGCGGCGCTCGCCTTCCGCTCGGCCCGCTCGGCGGCTTCGCCGATCGAGTCGTAGGCGTCGACGATCAACGCGGTGAGCAGGTCGTCGCGGCTCGGGTAGTAGCGGTAGAGAGCGGAGGACACCATGCCGAGTTCACGCGCGACGGCGCGCAGGGACAACTTCGCCCCGCCCCCGACGGCCAGTTGCTTGCGCGCCTCGTCCTTGATGGACGCGGTTACCTCGATACGGGCTCGGGCCCTCGCTCCGGGCGTGGGGCCTCCTGCGGTGCTGGTCATGGGGCGAGTGTGCCAGATCAGGCCCTGCAAACAAGAGCACTGCTCCAAAACGTGAGCGGCGCTCTCGGAGTAGGGCATTGCTCGCCCCCGGAAGCGGTGCTCTCACAGGCGCTCTCGCGCGAGATCAGGCACTCCATTCTGAGAGCGGTGCTCCAAACCGAGAGCACTGCTCTTGCTTTGGAGCACCCTCCCGTGCCAGACTCGAGCCAAGCGGAGCGAGAGCGGTGCTCACATTTCGGAGCACTGCTCTCGATTCAGATCACCAGTCACGCCATGGAGCGACGCTCACGCACCGGAGCACCGCTCGCACCGGGGAACAGCGCTCACGTCTCGGAGCGCCGCTCACGTCTCGGACCCCCACTGACCAATGGAGCACCGCTCGCACGCCGGAGCACCGCTCACCGCCGGCCCCGGATCCACGGGACCGGCATCGCACCGCCCGTCCTTCACCAGTCGACCGCGCCCACAGGAGTCCGCCATGTCGCAGCCCGCTCAGCCGTACTACCTGCAGGCCGGTCCGCTGGCCACTCGACTCAACAACTCCATCGGCTGGCTCGCCCGGCACGGCGTGAGCTTGCTCGGCTCCGCGGAACTCTCCGTACGCGGCCGCAAGAGCGGCAACCTGCAGCGGATCCCGGTCAATCCGCACACGTACGAGGGCGACCAGTACCTGGTCTCGGCCCGGGGCCACTCGCAGTGGGTGCGCAACATGCGCGCCGCAGGTGGCGGCGAGCTGCGCACGGGCCGCAAGGTGCGCAGCTTCACCGCGGTCGAGATCCCCGACGACCAGGCCAAGGTCAGGCTCATCCGCGCCTACCTCAAGCGCTGGGGCTGGGAGGTCAACGGCTACTTCAAGGGCGTGACCGCGAAGTCGACGGACGCGGAGATCCTGGCGTCCCTTCCCGACCACCCCGTCTTCCGCATCACGCCCACCGGGTGACGACGCCTCGGCCCGCGCCGCCACCCGCACCCACACCCACACCCACACCCACGCTCAGGGCCTACGCGCCCCTCCCCCGCGAGTCCGAGCCCGCCACATCCGATCCGGCACCTCCCGAATCCGGGCCGTCCGGGGCGCCCGGGCCGGTGTGCTGCGTCTCCGAGGCATCCGCGCCCCGCGCATCCGTTCCGCTCGCATCCCCGCGCTCCGCGGCGTCCGGCTCCACCCGGCGGTCGAGCGCGCCGACGGCCCGCCGGGCCATCGGGTGCGTACGGACCAGTTCGGTCAGCGAGTAGGAGCCGCGGGTGATGCGCGCGAAGGCGTTCCACGCCGGTCGGAAGCCGGTGAGGGCTGCGTGCAGCATTCCCGGGCGCCGCTCGAACGCCGACAGCATGCGCCGACCGATACTCATCTCCACGCCGAGTCCGGCCTTGATGGCGAAGGCGTAGTTGAGCGCCTGGCGCCGCGCGTCCACCGCGTCCTGCGACTCGGCGATCCGGACCGCCCACTCCCCCGCGAGCCGGCCCGAGCGCAGCGCGTAGGAGATGCCCTCCCGGGTCCACGGTTCGAGCAGGCCGGCGGCGTCCCCGCACACCAGCACCCGCCCGCGCGACAGCGGTGAATCGTCGCTGCGGCAGCGGGTGAGGTGACCGGAGGAGATGCGCGGTTCGAAGCCGGCGAGACCGAGACGGGCGACGAAGTCCTCCAAGTACTGCTTGGTGGCGGCGCCGTCGCCCCGCGCCGAGATGACACCGACGGTGAGGGTGTCCCCCTTCGGGAAGACCCAGCCGTAACTCCCGGGCATGGGGCCCCAGTCGATCTGCACGCGCCCGGCCCAGTCCTCCGCGACCGCCTCGGGCACCGGGATCTCCGCCTCGAGTCCGAGGTCCACCTGGTCGAGCTTGACTCCGACGTGTGACCCTATGCGGCTGGCGCTGCCGTCCGCGCCGATCACCGCGTGGGCCAGTACCGTCTCGCCTCCGGACAGTTGGATCGCCACCGTCCGCCGGTCGGGCACGGACCTGCCGTGCTGCTCGACCCCGGAGACCGTGACGCCCGTGCGCAGTTCGGCCCCGGCCTTCAGCGCGGACTCGACCAGCCCCTGGTCGAACTCGGGCCGGTTGATCAGGCCGAAGAGCATCCGGCGCGACCGGCGGGTGCGGGCGAAGCGGCCGTCGAGGGAGAACGTCACCGCATGCACCCGGTCCTGCAGGGGCAGTTGGAACCCGGGCGGCAGCGCATCGCGCGAGAGTCCGACGATCCCACCGCCGCAGGTCTTGTAGCGCGGCAGTTCGGCCTTCTCCAGGATCAGGACGCGTCTGCCCGCCACCGCCGCGGCGTTGGCCGCCGAGGCTCCCGCCGGGCCGGCACCGACCACGACGACGTCCCACACCTCGCTGCTCTCGTCCGCCGGGTTCTCGCTCGAATTCTCGCTGCTCACGATGGGCTGCTGCTCCGATCCAGCTGATTCACGCCACTGTCCACGGCATCCTACGGGCGGCCGCTGCCGCACCCGCCTGTGGGAAGATCGGCAGCGCGTTCGCCCTGCGCACACAGGCGCGCGGACGACGTCCACACAGGTACAACGTCGCACCCACAAGGAGCGTGCCCATGTCCTCGAACCGGATCGCCGAGACCGTCGACTCCCTGATGCCGCGTGCCCAGGCGGAGCTCGCCGATCTCGTCGCCTTCAAATCGGTCGCGGACTTCGCCCAGTTCCCGAAGAGCGAGAGCGAAGGCGCTGCCCGCTGGGTCGCCGACGCCCTGCGCACGGAGGGATTCGAGGACGTCGCCCTCCTGGACACCCCGGACGGAACCCAGTCCGTCTACGGCGTACTCCCCGGCCCCGAGGGCAGCCCCACCGTTCTCCTGTACGCGCACTACGACGTACAGCCCCCGCTCGACGAGGAGGCGTGGACCACGCCGCCGTTCGAACTCACGGAACGGGACGGGCGCTGGTACGGCCGCGGTTCGGCGGACTGCAAGGGCGGCGTCATCATGCACCTGCTCGCGCTGCGCGCCCTCAAGGCCGAGGGCGGCCTCCCGGTGACCGTGAAGTTCATCGCCGAGGGCTCCGAGGAGCAGGGCACCGGCGGTCTCGAGCGGTACGCCGAGGCCCACCCGGAACTGCTGCGCGCCGACTCGATCGTGATCGGCGACAGCGGCAACTTCCGGGTCGGCCTGCCCACGGTCACCTCGACATTGCGCGGCATGACCCTGGTGCGGGTGGAGGTCGACACACTGGCCGGGAATCTGCACTCGGGCCAGTTCGGCGGCGCGGCACCCGATGCCCTCGCCGCGCTGATCCGGGTCCTGGACTCGCTGCGCGCCGAGGACGGTTCGACGACGGTGGACGGTCTCGAGGCCGATCAGTCCTGGCAGGGCCTTCAGTACGAGGAGGCTGATTTCCGCGGTGACGCGAAGGTTCACGAAGGCGTCGGACTCATCGGTTCGGGCACGGTGGCGGACCGTATCTGGGCGCGGCCCGCGGTGACAGTGCTCGGCATCGACTGCCCGCCCGTGGCGGGTGCCACGCCGTCGGTTCAGGCGAGCGCCAAGGCGCTGGTCAGCCTGCGCGTCGCACCCGGTTCGGATGCCGCGGAGGCCACCGGGCTGCTGCGTGCGCATCTGGAGGCGCGCACGCCGTGGGGCGCCCGGATCCGTACCGAACAAGTCGGTCAGGGCCAGCCCTTCCGCGCCGACACCACGAGTCCGGCGTACGCGGCGATGGCCGAGGCGATGGCGGTCGCGTATCCCGGTGAGGAGATGCAGTACGCGGGCCAGGGCGGTTCGATCCCGCTGTGCAACACCCTGGACTCGCTGTACCCGGAGGCGGAGATCCTGCTGATCGGTCTGAGCGAGCCCGAGGCGCAGATCCACGCGGTGGACGAGAGCGTCTCGCCGTCCGAACTCAGCCGACTCGCGGTGACCGAGGCGCTGTTCCTGCAGAACTACGCCGCCTCGAAGTGAGCCCGGCGGGCCGGTGCCGTCCGGCCCGCCGGGCACTCCTCCGTGTGTCCGAGCAGGGGTTCCGTCAGGCGACCGGCACACCTGCCTCGAGATAGAGAACGGCTCCGCGCTCCCTGGCTCGCAGGGCCCAGCGGAGCCGTTCGTACCGCACCGGGGGCAGCAGGCTCACCGCCTCCTGTTCGGTCACGAAGCGGCAGCCGCGCAGTTCCGGCCCGGGCAGCAGGACACGTTCCCGGACCGCGCCGTCGAGGCGGCCGCCGTCGAATATCAGGCGCATTCCGCCGAATCCCGGCGGAACCGGTGGCTCCCAGTCCGCCACGAGCAGGCGCGGGGTCCGCTCGAGCCCTATGCCGGTTTCCTCTGCGACCTCCCGTACGCCTGCCTGCGCAGGCGCCTCTCCGGGTTCGACGACACCGCCGGGAAACTCCCAGCCTGCCTTGTAGGTGGGATCGACGAGCAGCACCCGGTCCTCGTCGTCGAAGAGCAGCACACCGGCGGCCAGGGTCTCGGCCGTCGGTTCGGGTGTCTGCACGATGTCGCAGCGGCCGCGGTCCCCGCTCCGCACCGATTCGGCGATGCGCTCGGCGGTTTCGTACGGCGTGATCGCGCTGTTGTCGACGAGGTGTGCGTCGGCGCTGAGCCAGGAGGCCAGGGCCGCGCGGTAGGGCTCGATGTGGTCGTACGACCACTGGCGCACGCGGAGTTCGGCGTCGATGCCGGATCCGACTCCCCGGTCGGCGATCCGGCTGCGCAGGATCGTTTCCGCCGGGGTGAGAGCCACGTGGCGTACCGCGATTCTCCGGGCGGCGAGGCCGCCGAAGATCTCGTCCCGGTACTCCTGGCGCAGCAAGGTCATGGGGACCACGAGGACGCCGCCGACCTCGGCGAGCAGCGCGGACGCGGTGTCGACGACGAGCCGTCGCCAGATCCGCAGATCCTGGTAGTCGCTGACTTCGTCGAGGTGCTTCGGCGGGAGCAGCAACGGCAGGCCGCTGCCGACGATCTCGGGGTCGAAGAGCGTGCTGTTCGGGATCAGGTCGATCAGTTCCCGTGCGGCGGTGGACTTCCCCGCACCGAACGCACCGTTGATCCAGACGATCACGGTTCCCCCTCTTCTGTTGGCCCCCTGTGGCTTGCCCGCAACACCCTGCCACGGAAACCACCTCCGCTCAGGAACCGTGTCCTGGCCGCATCGTCGCCGGTGGGAGGGGTGTCCGGGCGGACCCGGCGCCGGGGATGCGGCCGCCGCCGGTCCGCGCGGGGCGGAGGCCGACGGCGGCCGCGCACGTCAGGACGGCGGCTCCCCCTGCACCGTTCCTGTACGTGCGGGCCCCTTCCGGCGCCTCGGGATGCGCGGGAGTTCACCCCGGGTTGGAGCAGGCCGGAGGGGCGGGCCGGGGCCGTGTTGTCGGCGATACGGCCCCGACCGGCAGGTGTGGTCGGAAGGTCCCGGCACAAGGGACGACGAGGCGGGCTCAGAACGGTGAACTGCGGCGCCGGGCGGCCCGGTTCACGCTCCGCCACCCGATCGTAGGACCCGGGCCGTCGTGGTGGGAAGGAAGCATCCGGCCTCGGCTCGCACGGTGCCCCGTCCGGCGCGCGAACGGGCAACCACCGCCCATGGATTACGAATCGGTCATGCAGAATCCATACATCCTCCACAAGAGGAATGCCCGAACTACCTTCCCCTCACTGGAAAACACCCCTGGGGGGCACATCATGAACAATCCACACTTTCCAGCCGGCGGACCGTCCCCACGCATTGCCCCGCGCTGGGCACGCAAACGATTCGTGCTGCCCGCCCTCGTCCTCTCCTTCGCGATCGGGGCGACAGCGTCCGACGGCGGAGCGGCCGGCCATGACGCGCCTCCCGAGGTGAAGGCCGCGGCGCTGCCGGCCCCCACAGTGACGGTGACCGAGCAGGCGGCACCCGATCCGCAACCGGCGCCGACGGTGACCGTGCGTGTCACCGAAACGGCCCGGGCGACGGTCACCGCGGCACCTGCCGGAGGCGGCAACACCCGTACAGCGGGCGGGAGTTCGGGCGGCGAAGGCTCCCCGGGCAGCGCCGAGGTGTCGTACGGCAACTGCAGCGAGGCCCGTGCGGCCGGGGCGGCTCCGGTACACCGCGGCGAGCCCGGTTACGGCCGCCACCTGGACCGCGACGGGGACGGTGTGGGCTGCGACATCTGACGACCATGAGCCGACGACCGGGCGGCCCGCGCCGACCGGCTGGCCCTCGGCGGCCACCGGGCCGACCCGGTCACCTGAGAAACCCGCCGAGCCTCGTCCGCATGCACACCGGCCCGCGTACCGTGCAGCGCATTTCGGCCAACCTCAACGATCAGCCACCGAAGGCGCCCGGCCCGTAGCACCGCCCCATCCGGACCGACGCGCACGCACGCCCGGCCGCACGACTACGTCCCCGCGAACTCGTGCGGGCCCGGCCGCAGTTGAGCGAAGGCCTGCGAGCGGCTCGCCTTGGACTCAGCCCGAAACAGCTGCCGTGGATGCCGTCGCCCCCGCGATGACGGCAGCAGCGGCGCCGACCAGACCCGCGTCCGTACCCGTGACCGCCGGGGCCAGGCGCAGGTCCTGCACGAAGGACAGCGTCGCGTAGTCGCTCAGCGCCTTGCGCAGCGGCGTGAAGAGCACCTCGCCGGACTTGGCCACTCCCCCGCCGATCACCGCGATGTCGATCTCGACCAGTGTCGCCGTGGCGGCGATGCCCGCCGCAAGCGCCTGTGCGGCGCGCTCGAACGATCCACGGGCCACCGGGTCCCCCGCCCGCGCCGCGACGGCGACCGCGGCTGCCGAGGTGTCGCCGTCCGGGCCCGGGAGCCAGCCCCCGTCCAGGGCCCGCCGGGCGATGTTGGGCCCGCTGGCGATCCGCTCGACGCAGCCGCGGGCTCCGCACGGGCACGGGTCGCCGTCCAGGTCGACGCTGATGTGGCCGATGTGCCCCGCGTTCCCGGTGGGCCCCGCGTGCAGCGCACCGCCGAGGACGAGTCCGCCGCCGACGCCGGTGGAGACGACCATGCACAGGGCGTTGTCGTAACCGCGTGCGGCGCCCTGCCAGTGTTCCGCGGCGGTGATCGCGGCGCCGTCGCCGATGAGGGTGACGGGCAGTCCGCCGGTCAGTGCGCGCACGCGCTCGACGAGCGGAAACCCGCGCCAGCCGGGGACGTTGACCGGCGAGACGGTGCCCTTCGACGCGTCCACGGGACCCGCGCTGCCGATGCCGAGTGCATGGACTTCTCCCCACAGGGAGTGGGCCGTCAGCTCACCGAGTACGCTCTGCACGGCACCCATCACCGTGTCGCCGTCCTCCTGCGAGGGAGTCGGGCGTTGCGCACGGACCAGGATGCGACCGCCTCCGTCCACCAGGGCTCCGGCGATCTTGGTGCCGCCGATGTCGAGCGCGGCGACGATGTCGTTCTGCATCAGAGTCGGTTCTCCTGGTCGTCAACGGGGCCGGATCTCCTGGTGAGACGGGCCGCGAAAGATTCGAAGTCCAGTCTCCCCTGCCACTGACAACGTTGTCTAGGCTCTATGCTCGATGCCACACCTCCGAGCCCCAGGACAGGACCGCACACGTGGCCGAGAACAACCGCCGCCAGCCCGGCTTTCCGCACGCGTCGGACGGACCGCAGGGGCCGCCCCGAGCCGTCGAACCGCGCTACGGCAACCGGCCCACGATGAAGGACGTGGCCGCCCGGGCCGGCGTGGGCCTCAAGACCGTCTCCCGCGTGGTCAACGGCGAACCGGGCGTCACCACCGACACCGAACGCCGCGTCCAGGAGGCCATCGACGCCCTGGGATTCCGCCGCAACGACAGCGCCCGCGTGCTGCGCAAGGGCCGTACCGCGAGCATCGGCCTGGTCCTCGAGGACCTTGCCGACCCGTTCTACGGTCCGCTCAGCCGTGCCGTGGAGGAAGTGGCCCGCGCCCACGGAGCGCTGCTGATCAACGGATCCAGCGCCGAAGACCCGGCCCGCGAGCAGGAGTTGGTGCTCGCCCTGTGCGCCCGACGGGTCGACGGACTCGTGGTGATCCCGGCCGGCGACGACCACCGCTATCTCGAACCGGAGATCAAGGCCGGCGTGGCGACCGTCTTCGTCGACCGCCCCGCCGGCCGGATCGACGCGGACGCGGTGCTCTCCGACAGCTCCGGCGGCGCACGTTCCGGGGTCGCCCATCTCATCGCGCACGGCCACCGACGTATCGGCTTCATCGGTGACCAGCCGCGCATTCACACGGCGGCCGAGCGGCTGCGGGGCTACCGGACGGCCATGGAGGACGCCGGGCTGCCGGTCGACAGCTCCTGGGTGTCGCTCGGTTCCACCGAACCGGACCGGGTCCGCGAGGCCGCCGCGGCGATACTGGACGGCCCGACGCCCGTCACCGCGTTCTTCGCGGGCAACAACCGCGTGACCGTGACTCTGGTACGGGTACTGGCCGAACGGCGGCAGCGCGTCGCCCTGGTGGGCTTCGACGACTTCGAGCTGGCCGACCTCCTGGACCCGGGGGTGACGGTGATCGCGCAGGACGCGGCCCAGTTGGGCCGCACCGCGGCGGAGCGTCTGTTCCGCCGTCTCGACGGAGGGCGCATCGGCACCGAGCGGAGCGTGCTTCCGACCCGTCTGATCGCCCGCGGTTCGGGCGAACTGCCGCCGGAGGGCTGAGAGTTGCTTCCCGCATCGGCGTCATCCGCACCGATGCGGGAAGGCGGGCGCGCACCCGGTGAAGTCCGCACCCGCCACAGCTGCGTCAGCAGGTGGGCAGCCCGGGCACCGGTGTGTCGTTCTTGCCGCCCTTGATGTTCACGACGTTGACCTGGACGTTGCGGTTTCCGCTGTCGTCGTCGGTCCTGGCCCACCACACGTTCGTCCACCCGCCGTGCGTCTCGCGCCGGCCCGAGTTCTCCTGGCAGTAGAAGTAGTTGGTGCCGGAGTTGAGGACGCCGGCCTCCGCACCACCGGCGGTGTAGGACGTGGCGGCCCGCCAGACCTCGCAGTTGTACTTGCCGGCGCCGGCCGGGTGACATACGGGTGCCGGTGCGGGGTCGCCTCCGCCGCCGTTGCCGCCGCCACCGCCGGAACCCGAACTCCCTTCGTCTGGCGCCTCGGTGGGCTCGGATTCGCCCTTGCCCGGGTCCTGGGCGCCACCGGTGCCGGCCTCTTGCGAGTCCTTGTCCTTGCCCTTCTCGCCGTCTTCCTTGCTCGGCTCGGGATCCGCGGACGGGCTCTTCTTGTCGCCCTGCTCCTCCGGTTTGGAGGTGCCCGTCTTCTCGCCGGGCGGCTGCGAGGCCTTGCCGCTGCTCGGGTCGTCCCGCACGCTGCCGGAACCGGCCCCGGCCTCGTTCTTCGGGTCGCCCGAGTCCGCGAGGAGAACGTAACCCCCGCCCGCCAGCGCGAGTACGAGAGCCACGGCCGCCCCGGCGTACAGAGCACGGCGGCTGCGCCGGGGGCCCGCGGGCGGCACGGTGGCGACGACGGGCTCCTGCGGACCGGGCGGCGGAGCGGCGGTGCCCGGATGCCCGAAGGCACCGGCGGGCCCGAATCCCGGAGGCGGCGCACCCGGCGCAGTGCGTACGGTGGCGTCGCGCGGCGGCCCCTGCGGCGTACGGAGTGCGGCGGTCGTCTCGTCGCCGGAGGCGCCCGCGATCTCCTCGAGCAGCACCCGCGCCCGCTCCGCATCGGGCCTGGTCTGCGGGTCCTTGGCCATCAACTGCTGTAGTACGGGAGTGAGTTGACCCGCACGTACCGGGTCGGGCAGCGGGTCCACCACGATCGCCGTGAGCGTCGACCAGGTCGAGGTGCGCCGGAACGGCACCGAGCCCTCGACCGCGCCGTACAGCGTGGCACCGAGCGCCCATACGTCGGATGCGGGTCCCGGGTCCTGGCCCTGGGCCCGTTCCGGCGCCAAGTAGTCGAGCGAGCCCACGAGTTCGCCGCTGCGCGTGAGGTGGGTGGACGAGCCGTCTCCGGGGTCGTCCATCGTGGCGATGCCGAAGTCGGTGAGGACCACACGGCCGGAGCGCTCGAGCAGGATGTTGCCCGGCTTCACGTCGCGGTGCAGGACACCGGCCCGGTGCGCGGCCGCGAGCGCGTCCATCACCTTGGCTCCGATGGCGGCAGCCTCACGCGGCGCGAGGGTGCCCTGGTCGCGTAGTACGTCGTCGAGGGAGGGGCCGTCGACGAGTTCCATCACGATCAACGGCCGTCCGTCGACCTCCGCGACGTCGTGCACGGCGACCACTCCGGGGTGGCGCACCCGGGCCGCGGCGCGCGCCTCGCGCTGCATCCGCAGTTGCAGGTCGGCGAGTTCGGGCGCTCCCGCGTCCGTGAAGGTGCGCAGTTCCTTGACCGCCACCTCACGGCCGAGCACCTCGTCGTGCGCCCGCCAGACGACCCCCATGCCGCCGCGGCCGAGCCGGTTCACGACGCGGTAGCGGCCCGCCAGCAGGCGGCCCACGCCGTCGCCCTGTTCGTTCTCCCCCGAAGTCACCGTTGCCCCGTTCTTCGTACGTCCGTGGTGGCGTACACACTACGGGGCAACGGTGAACGTTGTGCCGGGTGATGCCGGCCGGTGAAGGCGGGCCGCCTACTGCGCGGAGGCGGTGAGGGCCGCGCGGCGCGGGATCGCGAAACCCTCCAGGTCGGCGCGGGTGAGGCCGGTGAGCCGGGCGACCTCGCCGATGTCGAGCGCACCGCAGTCGAGGCCGCGCAGCAGGTAGCCGCTGAGCGCCTTGGCGGTGGCCGGCTCGTCCATCACGTCACCGTCGAGCTGGTTGGCGTACGCGGAGAGGCGGGAGGCGGCCTGCTCGAAGCCCTCGCGGTAGAAGGCGAAGACCGCGGCGTAGCGCGTGGGGATGTGACCGGGGTGCATGTCCCAGCCCTGGTAGTAGGCGCGGGCCAGGGCGCGGCGGGTGAGGCCGTAGTGCAGCCTGAACGCCTCGTGGACGTGCTCGGTGCTGCCGACGGGGAGGACGTTGGTGGAGCCGTCGCAGACGCGGACTCCGGTGCCGGCGGCGGCGACCTGCATGATCGCCTTGGCGTGGTCCGCGGCCGGGTGGTCGCTGGCCTGGTAGGCCGCGCTGACGCCGAGGCACGCGCTGTAGTCGAAGGTGCCGTAGTGCAGGCCGGTGGCACGGCCCTCGGACGCCTCGATCATCCGCGCCACGGCGGCGGTGCCGTCGGCGGCGAGGATCGACTGGCTGGTCTCGATCTGGATCTCGAAGCCGATCCGGCCGGCCGCGAGCCCGTGGGCCTTCTCGAACTCCTCGAGGAGGCGCACCATCGCGGTGACCTGCTCGGGGTAGGTCACCTTGGGCAGTGTGAGCACCAGGCCGTCGGGCAGGCCGCCGGCCTGCATCAGGCCGCTGAGGAAGATGTCGAGGGTGCGGATGCCGCGGTCACGGACCGGGGCCTCCATGCACTTCATGCGGATGCCCATGTACGGGGCGGCGGTGCCCTTCTCGTACGCCTCGGCCACCAGGCGGGCCGCACGGGCGGCGTCCTGGTCCTCGTCCGTACCGGAGTAGCCGTCCTCGAAGTCGATGCGCAGGTCTTCGATCGGCTCGCGTTCCAGCTTGGCGCGTACGCGGTCGTGGACGGCGACGGCGAGGTCGTCGCTCAGGCCGAGCACGGAGGCGAACGCGGCGGCGTCCGGGGCGTGTTCGTCGAGCGCCTCGAGTGCCTGGTCGCCCCAGGAACGCACGGTGCCGGAGTCGAAGACGTTGCCCGGTACGTACACGGTGTGCACGGGCTGGCGGGTGCCCGGGTCGCCCGGGTAACGACGTGCGAGTTCCGCGTCGACCGGGGCGAGGGAGGCACTGATGCCCTCACTGACCGCGCCTGCGAGGCTCGTCGCCACCTGCTCTTGCTGACCCATTGCCGCACCCTCCAGGTTCATTATTCCGC
The DNA here is from genome assembly GCF_003574445.1 of Streptomyces sp. YIM 130001. GTDB lineage: Bacteria > Actinomycetota > Actinomycetes > Streptomycetales > Streptomycetaceae > Streptomyces. The sequence continues at coordinate 160 of NZ_KZ984577.1, read as the reverse complement.
TTCACGGAATCCATAATCCGCATAGCGAAGTTATCCGGGTACCTTCCCGCTGGTCAACACCCCGCAGTACCCGCGCGAGGAGTCAAACGCCCAGGCCCCCGTGTCCGGCGCGGTGGGGCGTCGGGTGCGGGGGCCTGGGTGCGTGATGTGGGGGTCGGTG
>NZ_KZ984576.1 GCF_003574445.1 Streptomyces sp. YIM 130001 | reverse complement strand
GTCGTCCGGATCAGCGTGGGCGCGAGTTGAGCCGGGCGGCCTGGCGCGTGAGGTGGTCGCGTTCGGGGATGGTCGGCGCCGATCGGGCGGCCCGCGCGTAGAGCCGTGCCGCGGTGGCCGGATCGCCGTCGCGCTCGTGCAGGTAGGCCTCGACGGCGGTGTACCGCGGCAGTGACGGATCGAGCGCCGCCAGGGCGGCGAGACCCGCCCGCGGGCCGTCGGCCTCGCCCACCGCGACGGCACGGTTGAGGCGGGCCACCGGGCTGTCGCTGAGGCGCACCAGTTCGTCGTACCACTCGACGATCTGCACCCAGTCGGTCTCCTCGGCCGTCCGGGCGTCGGCGTGCAGCGCGGCGACGGCCGCCTGGGCCTGGAACTCACCGAGGCGGTCGCGGGCGAGCGCGGCCTGCAGGATGTCGACGCCCTCGGCGATCAGCCGGGTGTCCCAGAGTCCGCGGTCCTGTTCGGCGAGCGGTACGAGACTGCCGTCGCGGCCGGTCCGTGCCGGGCGCCGTGCGTGGTGGAGGAGCATGAGCGCGAGCAGGCCCGCGACTTCCTCGTGGCTGATCCCGGCCGCCAGTTGGCGGGTGAGCCGGATCGCCTCGGCGGCCAGGTCGACATCGCCGGAGTAGCCCTCGTTGAAGACCAGATAGAGCACGCGCAGCACCGTGGCGACGTCGCCGGGCTGCTCGAGGCGGACTCCGGAGACGATGCGCTTGGCCCTGCTGATCCGCTGCGCCATGGTCGGCTCCGGCACCAGGTAGGCCTGAGCGATCTGCCGTGTGGTCAGGCCGCCGACCGCGCGCAGCGTGAGCGCGACGGCCGAGGCCGGTGTCAGGGAGGGGTGGGCGCACAGGAAGTACAGCTGCAGGGTGTCGTCCGCGGCCTCGCCCGGCTCCGGCACCGGCTCGGCGTCCACCAGCTCCTCGCGCCGCCGCCGGGAGGCGTCGGCGCGGACGGCGTCGAGGTACTTGCGCCAGGCCACCGTGATCAGCCAGCCCTTGGGGTCCCGGAGGGCAGGCGCGCCGCTCGGCAAGGAGTCGTCCGGCCACTCGCGCACGGCCTGGACCAAGGCCTCCTGTACGGCGTCCTCGGCCGCCGCGAAGTCGGCTCCGCGGCGGACGAGGACCCCGATCACCGCGGGCACCAGCTCGCGGAGCAGCGCCTCGTTCACTCGGTGGCCGCGGGCTGCACGCCGTAGAACGGCCGCACCTCGAGCCACTCGTGGATGGGCTTGCCGCCCGCTCCCGGAGCGGCGGAGAGCTCGCCGGCCAACTCGAGCGCCCGCTGGTAGGTCTCGACGTCGATCACCATCCAGCCGGCGATGAGGTCCTTGGTCTCGGCGAACGGACCGTCGGTGACCGGCGGCCGCCCCTCGCCGTCGTAGCGGACGAACGTGCCCTCGGAGGACAGCGCCTGGCTGTCGACGTACTCGCCGGTGCCCTCGAGCCGGGCGGCGAAGTCGTTCATGTACTTCAGGTGAGCGGTGACCTCCTCCGGCGTCCACCGGTCCATCGGGACATCGTTGACCGCAGCCGGGGCGCCTCGGTAGTGCTTCAGCAGCAGGTACTTCGCCATGGTCTTCTCCTTGGTGAGATGCGGCCATTGTGGCCGCGTTCGCACCTGGGACGGAGCAGCGCGCCCGTTCTCGACATCGTGCGGCGACTTTCCTGCGGAGAACTCCGAAGAGGCCCGTCAGCGGCTCGCCGTCCGGCGCTCAGTCGAGGAGGCGGATCGTCGGGGCCTGCTCGCTGGTGACCACCTTGCCGCCGCACTGGCCGCAGGACTCGCTGGCCGGACGCACCATATTGGTCTGGATCGAGGCCGTGCCCGGTTCGTCGGCGTCCTCGGGGCACTCGTACCCGATGTGCAGACGGACCCAGGGGTGCAGGGTCGGGGCCGCGTTGCGGTGGCCGCTGCGGGAGTCGTGGAACGGCGCCCACCAGAAGCTCACCACGGCGCGCAGCGCGAGCCGGTCCTCGCCCGAGGTGACGTCGAAGGCGGCGATCCGGGCGGCCGTGTAGTGCCCGGGGATGCCGGACCGGCTGCCGGAGCACAGTGCCCGCTCGGCACCGACCTCGAGGACCGTTGTGCGGTTGGTGCGTTCGCAGACGAAGCAGTCGATGCTCAGCTCGAGCTTGGACCGCCAGTGCAGGTAGTGGAATCCCTTGCCGCCGCCCGTCCGGCCGGCGACTTCCGCGTTGATCTCGACGCTGCGTTGCATGACGCTCCGGTCAGTCCTTGGCCGTGGACAGGACGGTGCCCTGCGCCACCGCGCAGAGCGTCTCGTCGCCGGCGTCGTCGCCGCCCGTCATCACCAGATCGCAGCGGACGACGGCCTGCCGCCGGCCGGCGTGCACCACCTCGGCGCGGGCGGTCAGGGTGGTGCCGCGGGCCGGGCGCACGTACTGGATGGAGTACCCGGCGGTGAGGACCGCGGCGCCGATGGCGGCTCCGGCGGCGAAGGTCAGGGCGTTGTCGGCCGCGTAGGACAGGACCCCGCCGTGCACGAAGCCGTTCTGCTGGAGCAGCTCGTCCCGGATGTCGAGCTCGAGGACGGCGGCGCCGTCGCCGAATGCGGTGATCCTGGCCTTCAGCAGACGACTGAACGGCTGGGCGTCGAGGACCTGTTCGGCCACGGAGAGGTCGAATCCTGTCATGGTGCTGTGCTCCTCCTGGGGCAGGCGGCTGGCTCAAGGGTGGTCAGCGGCCGTACGCAGGTCAACACGGCGGGGCCGGAGGCGACGGGGATCACGTCGCGCCGACCAGGAACGGCGGCAGTCATTCCGGCAAGTGCTCGTTCCGACAGGTGCTCGTTCCGGCAAGTGCTCGTTCCGACAGGTGCTCGTCGCGGCCGGTGCTGATCGCGGCCGCCGGCCACGGGGACCGCGCGCACCGCGATCCGGTCCGCCGGGGTGCGCCACCGGGCACACCCCGGCAGGATCGCCCCATGCCGAACCAACCGCGCATCGAGGAGCGCGCCCCCGTGCCGTTCGTGGGTGCCCGGAGCCGCGTCACCTGGGACAGCTTCGGACTGCTCGCCGACCGGCTGCCCGAGATCGTCGGCCGGCTGAGCGAGCGCGGCGTCACGCCGTCGGGCGGGCCCTTCTTCCGGTACGAGGTGATCGATCCGTCGGATCTCTCGCGGGAGCTGCAGGTGGTGGCGGGTGTTCCGGTCGGCGAGCGGGTGCGGGTGCCCGGCGACGACCTGTTCGCCGGCACGCTGCCCGGCGGCAGGTATGTGACGGTCACTCACATCGGGCACCCGGACGAGCTGTTCGCGGTCGCGGACTCGCTCCAGAAGTGGGCACGCGCCAAGCGCCTCGACCTGGACCTGACCCGCACGGACGAGGGCGAGGCCTGGGGCTGCCGACTGGAGAGCTACCGCTCCGATCCCCGCATGGAGCCCGACCTGAACCGCTGGGAGGCGGAGCTGTCCCTGCGCCTGCGCGATTGACCGAACCGCCTTACGCACAAGGGGAGTCGACACCCTGCTCCCGGCGGTCAGGCTTCGCCCGGATCCGTCGGTTCGTCGTCGAGGAGCCCCGCGTCGTGGGCGAGCAGGGCGATCTGGACACGGTTGTTGAGGTCGAGCTTGGTCAGGATGCGGGAGACATGAGCCTTCGTCGTGGCCACGCTCATGTACAGGTCGCGGGCGATCGCCGCGTTCGGCAGACCGCGACCGACGGCCACCGCCACCTCCCGCTCACGGTCACCCAGGGCAGCGAGCCGCTCCAGGGCCGCGGCCTTGCGCGGGTCGGCCGCGCTGGCCGCGGTGTGGTCCATCAGGCGGCGGGTGACGGCGGGCGAGAGCACCGGGTCACCGGCGGCGACGCGTCGTACGGCGTCGACGATCTCGGCCGGTGCGGTGTCCTTGAGGACGAATCCGGCGGCACCGGCCCGCAGCGCGCGCAGCACCTGGGCGTCCGCGTGGAAGGTGGTGAGCACCACCACCTCGGGGGCGTCGGGCCTGGCGCGCAGCTGCTCGGTGGCCTCCAGGCCGTCGACGACCGGCATCCGGATGTCCATCAGGACGACGTCGGGGCGGGCACTGTCGACCAGGGCTGCGACCTCCTCGCCGTCGGCCGCCTCACCGACGATCTCGATGTCCTCGGCGCCGCCCAGCATCAGGGCGAGCCCTGCCCGTACGAGAGGGTCGTCGTCGACGAGGAGCAGCCGGATCGCAGTCATGCGGATCACGGTATCCACCGGCGCGGCCGCCCCGACAGGACGGTCCCCGGCCGGGGTGGTTCCGGATCCGGCGAACGGCCCGTGCGGTGCCGGTCCGGAGGTGCCATCGGCATCCAACGGGCCTCGATCGTCTGTGCGGTGGCATAATCCGCGTGTTCGCGGAGAGCCACCGCTGTGGCTCTCCGGTACCGGCCAGAAACGCACGGGAGCCAGGTATGACCGGCGAAGACGCCAAGCTCGTGATCGACACCACCAGGCCGCACCCCGCGCGCATCTACGACTGGCTCTTGGGCGGCAAGGACAATTACCTGGTCGATCAGGAGATGGCCCAGAAGCTGCCGCCGGAGGCCCGTGACAACGCCCGGCGCAACCGCGCGTTCATGCACCGCGCCGCCGCCTGGCTGGCCGACCGGGGCATCGACCAGTACCTGGACATCGGCACCGGAATCCCGACCCAGCCGAATCTGCACCAGATCGTCCAGCGGATCGCGCCGGCCTCCCGCGTGGTCTACGCGGACAACGACCCGATCGTGCTCCGGCACGCCGAGGCACTCCTGGTGAGCACGCCGGAGGGCGCCACGGACTACATCCAGGCGGACGTCCGGGAGCCGGAGGCGATCCTCGAACGGGCCCGGGAGTTCATGGACTTCGACCGTCCCGTCGCCCTGTCCCTGATCGCGCTGCTGCACTTCATCACCGACGACGAGGACCCGTACGGCCTCACGCGCACCCTGGTGGACGCTCTTCCGCCGGGCAGCTATCTGGTCCTCACGCACGGCACGACGGACGAGCACCCGGAGCTGGCGAAGGGCGTGCAGAACACCTACAAGGAGGGCCAGGTCCCCCTGCGGATGCGCAGCCGCGAGGAAGTGCTGCCGTTCTTCGAGGGTCTCGAGCTCGCCGATCCGGGACTGGTGACGGCCACCCACTGGTACCGCGACGAGCCCGCTCCCCAGGCCGAGTTGAGCGGGTTCTACGTGGGTGTGGCGCGCGTTCCGTAGTCCGCTCACCGGTCGCTCGCGGAGTTCCGCGGCTTCGACTGTTCCGCCCAGGGCAGCCAGGCCGTGACGGTGAACCCGCCGTCGGGTCCGCGGCCGTGAGTCAGGCGGCCGCCGGCCAGGCCGGCACGTTCGGTGAGGCCGATCAGGCCCTGTCCGGAGCCCGGCACGACCGGGACGTCACCGGGCGGCGGCGGATTGGACACCCGCACGCTGAGCCCGTGTCCCGCGGATCCCTCGACGGTGACGGTGACTGCGGCGCCGGGTGCGTGCTTGCGGGCGTTGGTCAGCCCCTCCTGCACGATGCGGTAGACGTTGCGGCCCGCGCCGGTCGGGGCGTCGCCGGGTGACTCCACGTGGTTGTCAAGGGTGACCTTCATACCGGCCGCGCGTGACTCGGCGACCAGGGTCGGCAGGCCGGAGAGCGTCGGCTGCGGGCGCCCCGATTCCTCGGAGCCGTCACCGGCCCGCAGGACGCCGATGATCTCGCGCAGGTCCTGCAGCGCGTCGTGCGAGCTGTCCCGGATCACGCCGGCCGCCCGCGCGATCTCGTCGGTCGGGGCGTCGGGGCGGAACTCCAGGGCGCCGGCGTGCACGCTGAGCAGCGTGAGCCGGTGGGCGAGGACGTCGTGCATCTCGCGGGCGATGGCCTCACGGGCCTGACGCTGTGCCTGTTCGGCGCGGAGGGCGGCCTCGGACTCCGCACGGCGGGCGCGGTCGCGGAGCGAGAGCAGCAGCTGGCGGCGGGAGCGGACGAGCAGTCCGGTGCAGATGATCGTCACGTTGACCATCACGCCGAACACGGTCGACACCAGGTAGGACGCCTCACCGTCGGGCCGCAGCCAGTAGAAGAACCCGGTGGTGACGGTCGAGAAGCCGCCGATCCACGCGACATAGCGGAACGGGCGGTGCACGGCCAGGGTGAACAGGGCGACCGCCCCGGCCCCTCCGGACGACTCGGAGACCAGACCGAGCAGCACGAGGCAGGCGGCGAGCTGCACCGGCCAGCGCCGGCGCAGCCAGAGGGAGGCGCAGGCGAGCGCCCCGAGGATCTCGTCGGCGTCGGCGAGGCCGGTCGAGACGTGCGGGTTCGTCCTCAGCGCGTCGGCGGTGATCATTCCGATGCCGACGGCGAGCAGGAAGCAGATGAAGTCGACGATCCAGTCCCGCACCGTGCGGCGGGTGCGGCCGCGCTGCCGGTCCGGGTCGAGATCGTCGGCGAGGGCCGAGGGCAGCAGCCACGGCCATCCGTGGCCGTGCGCGTACGCGGGGCCGCCGGGCTCGGTCGATGCGGCGGCCTGCTCACTGTCCCTCATGGTCGACAAATCTACGCAGCCGTGGCCGGGCCGGCGCAGTACTGCGCCGGATCATCGACCTTGGTGAGGCAGGCACCGACTTTCGGACCGGCTCCGCGGCGCAGGTCCGCTACTCCCGGCACCGCAGCGGTCATCCGGTGGCCGATGCGCCGACCGGTGCCCGGCCGGGACGATCGTCGCCATGAAGAAGCTTCTCGAGTTCCTCGGCGCCGTTCTGCTGTTCCAGGGCACCGGCGGTCTGACGTACGAGCTGTTCGGCTGGATCAAGTGGGGGTTCATCCAGCGCCTGTCGTTCTTCGACGGCTACGAGCTGTACGCGAGCATCGCCACGATCGTCCTCGCGATCGCCGTCTTCGTCGCGGCCGACAGCGCGAAGTCCTGACGCCCGGCTCGTACCGCCGTCGGGGAGTGGCGGTGCGAGCCGGGCGCCGGTGTGCGGGTGGGTGTCAGCAGGCGTAGTCGACCAGGTCGAAGGACTCGTAGTGGTCGGCCGTGTAGTAGTCCTCCTGCTCGGACTCGCCGGTCACGATGCGGCGGGCGCCGCGGTCCGGGGAGCCGGGGGTCTCGACGGTGAACTCGTGGTAGTAGTCGGAGCTCTGGTCGGGCAGCAGTCCCTCGCGGTTCTGGAAGACCGTGCCGTCCTGGGGGTACGGGTAGGGGCCGCCGGCCTCGATCAGCTCGAGGGTGTCGTGCGCTTCGGCGGGCAGCTCGGACTGGCAGATGTCACCGACCGCGGCGACGGCACCGGCCGACACCGTGGCCGACACGGGAGCGGCGGAGGTCGGGGCAGCCTGCGCGGCGACGGGGCCGCCGACGACGAGGGCTGCGGCGAGTGCGATACCTGTGGCGATTCGTGGGGGGATTCGCATGGCCCTAGCATGACGCGCGTAGAGCGGGGCGTGTCAACGCCAAGTGCCCGCCGTTCTACGGAAGTTCACCGTTGCGGACGGCGAGTGTGGAGGTCCGGCGACGTACGCGTGGAGGTGTGCCGGAGGCGGGTGTGAACGCGTTTCGGGCGTGCCCGGCCGCCACTCCGCCGCAGCCGGACCCGCCTCACCGGTCACCCGTGACCGGTCACGCGTCGGGGCCGAACGTCCCGTACTCGGGCTTGCCGGCGGTGTCGTAGGTGGAGATGACGACGCCGGTGCCGGTGGTCTCCGACCGGGTGAGGCGGAAGGCCGTGGGCAGTCCGCCCTCGGCGAAGAGGCGCCGGCCGGAGCCGAGGGCGACCGGGTAGGTGAGCAGGTGGACGGTGTCCACCAGGCCGTGCGCGAGGAGGGTCTGGGCGAGTCCGCCGCTGCCGTGCATCTGGAGCTCCCGGCCTGGGCGTTGCTTCAGATCCGTGACGTCCTTGAGCAGGTCGGTACCGCCGATGACCGTGGTGCCGGCCCACTCGGGGTCGGTCAGGGTGGCACTGGCGACGTACTTGGGCAGGGAGTTGAAGCGGGAGGCGACCGGGTCGCCGGGGTCGGTGACGGTCGGCCAGTACCCGGCGAAGATGTCGTACGTGCGGCGGCCGAAGAGGAAGGCGTCCGCCTGCTCGAAGACTCCCGAGATGAACCGGCCGAAGTCCTCGTCGTCGTACGGCACCGCCCAGCCGCCGTGCTCGAAGCCGCCGCTGGCGTCCTCGTCCACGCCACCGGGCGCCTGGTAGACGCTGTCCAGGGTGACGAACTGGGTGAGGGTGATCTTCATGGCGCTCTCCGCTCCGGAAGGTACTCGTCGCTTCACCCTTTACGACCGTCGCGCCGGCCCGAACTCATCGTTCCCGCGGGGCACGGACCGCTCGCAGGGGCCGGTGTGGGCGTCCGATCCCCGCCAGCGTCAGCGCCCGCCGACCGGTTCTCTGGTGTGCATGACGACAGCACACAGCGCGTCGACGGCAACGGACCCACACAGGACGGGAAACGCGATGAACGGCATGGACGGCAAGGTGGCCCTGGTGACCGGCGGCAGCCGCGGGATGGGAGCGGCGATCGCCCTCAGGCTCGCCGGCGAGGGCGCCGACGTGGCGATCACCTACGTCAGCAACCGGGCGGACGCCGAGGAGGTCGTGACGAAGGTGGAGGCGGCGGGGCGGCGCGGTGTCGCGATCCGCTCGGACGCGGCGGACGCCGAGGCCGCGGCCGGGGTGGTGGACCGGGTCGTGGAGCATTTCGGACGGCTCGACATCCTGGTCAACAACGCGGGCATCGCCATGCTCGGCCCGATGACCGGCCTGTCCGGCGGGGACGTGAACCGGGTACTCGACACCAATGTGCGCGGGGTCTTCCTCACCACGCAGGCCGCGGCGGGCCGCTTGGAGCACGGCGGCCGGATCATCTCCACGGGCACCGCGCTCGCACGCTACGCGGGCGGGCCGGGCGGCACGCTCTACGCGTTGAGCAAGTCGGCCCTGACGGGCATGACGAAGGCGCTGGCGCGGGAGCTGGGTGAGCGTGCCGTCACGGTGAATCTGATCCACCCCGGTCCGGTGGACACCGCGATGAACCCGGCCGACGGGCCCTTCGCGGAGTCTCAGCGCACGGCCACCGCGCTCGGCCGGTTCGGTACGGCGGACGAGGTGGCATCCCTGGTGGCCTATCTGGCCGGGGACGACGCCGCGTACATCACCGGCGCCGAACTCGTCGTGGACGGCGGGCACTCGGCGTAGTACGCAGGCGGCCCGGGCCCGCCTCTCGAGTGAGAGGCGGGCCCGGGGCGCGTGCCGTGTCAGGCAGCCGGTCCGGCGTCCCCGTTGCGGGACAGCAGCAGGCCGGACGGCTCGGCGAACTCGCCCTCGTGGTGGACCCGACGGCCGCGCAGCCAGGTCGACTTGACCACGCCGTGCAGGGTCTTGCCCGCGTAGGCGGTGACCCGGTTGCGGTGCTGCAGCTCGGCCGGGTCGACGGTGAAGGTCTCGTCCGGTGCGAGGACCGCGAAGTCGGCGTCGCGGCCGGGAGCGATCGCACCCTTGCGGTCGAGGCCGACGAGGGCGGAGGTGCGCTCGGACATCCAGCGGACGACGTCCTCGATGCCGTGGCCGCGCTTGCGGGCCTCGGTCCACACGGCGGGCAGGCTGAGCTGCAGACCGGAGATGCCGCCCCAGGCGGTGGCGAAGTCGTCGGTCTTGAGGTCCGCGGTGGACGGCGAGTGGTCGGTGACGATGCAGTCGACGGTGCCGTCGGCCAAGGCCTCCCAGAGTGCGTCCTGGTTGGCGCTCTCCCTGATCGGCGGGCAGCACTTGAACTCGCTCGCGCCGTCCGGGACTTCCTCGGCGGTGAGGGTGAGGTAGTGCGGGCAGGTCTCGACGGTCAGGCGTACGCCCTCGCGCTTGGCGGCGGCGATCAGCGGCAGCGCGTCGGACGAGGACAGGTGCAGGACGTGGATGCGGGCGCCGATGCGCTTGGCGGTGGCGATCAGGCCCTCGATCGCGGCGTTCTCCGAGATACGGGGACGGGTCTGCAGGTAGTCCGCGTAACTGGGGCCGCTCAGGTGCGGGGCGGAGTCGAGCTCGTGCGGGTCCTCGGCGTGCACGATGAGCAGGCCGTCGAAGCCGGCGATCTCAGCCATGGACGTGGCGAGTTGCTCCTGGTCGAGCTCCGGGAACTCGTCGACGCCGGACGGCGAGAGGAAGCACTTGAAGCCGTAGACGCCGGCCTCGTGCAGGGGCGCGAGGTCCTTGACGTTGTCCGGCAGGGCGCCGCCCCAGAAACCGATGTCGATGTGCGCCTTGGCCGCGGCGACCTCCTGCTTGATCCGCAGGTGGTCGACGGTGGTGGTGGGCGGCAGGGAGTTGAGCGGCATGTCGACCAGGGTGGTGATGCCACCGGCTGCCGCGGCGCGGGTGGCGGTCCAAAAGCCCTCCCAGTCGCTGCGGCCCGGGTCGTTCACATGCACATGGGTGTCGACGAGGCCGGGCAGCAGCACGTGGTCGCCCAGGTCCTCGAGCCGTGCACCGTCGGGCACCGGGGCGTCGTGCGGGAGCACGGAGACGATGCGGCCGTCGGCGACGGCGACCGATGCGGCCCGCGCGCCCTCGGGGGTGATGACTCGCGTCGAGCGCAGGACCAGTTCCACGTCGGACAACCCGTTCTCCTTCAGCTTCCGCAAAGTGAAATTCAACGTTCTGTTGAATGAGTTTTCATCCGGCGCCCGAGTCCGTCAAGACCCTGCGCCCCGACCCGGCCGAACCGTCGGAGCCGATTACGGCGGACATGCGCACCGCCGGACCACGACTTGGATGTTTCCATGAAGTGGAACTGGAATTTCGCACAACAGAACGGCGATCCCCACCATACTCAACCCACCGGAACCCGCCAGTCCGCCCCTGACACCGGGACAAAGGGGCCCTGACCGGCCACGACCGCCCCGCTCGGTCCTCGCCCTGCCCCGGGAAGCGCCGGGTAGGCTGCTGCCAGCCCGCACCAGCTCGCCCAGCCGACATGACCCGCATCCCGGGCCGCGCATCCGATCCGAAGCACCGAACCGAAGCACCGAAAGGACCGCTCCGTGCCGACGTCAAGGGACAGCTCCGCCGACGCCTCCAAGCCCGCCGCCAGCGGAGGGGTTCAGTCCCTGGAACGCGCCTTCGACCTGCTCGAGCGCATGGCGGACGCCGGCGGCGAGGTGGGGCTCAGCGAACTGTCGGCCAGCAGCGGCCTGCCGCTGCCGACCATCCACCGCCTGATGCGCACCCTGGTCTCCACCGGTTACGTCCGCCAGCAGCCCAACCGCCGCTACGCACTGGGCCCCCGCCTGATCCGGCTCGGCGAGTCCGCCTCCCGACTGCTCGGCACCTGGGCCCGCCCGTACTTGGCGCGTCTCGTCGAGGAGACCGGCGAGACCGCGAACATGGCACTGCTCGACGGCGACGAGATCGTGTACGTGGCGCAGGTGCCGTCCAAGCACTCGATGCGTATGTTCACCGAGGTCGGCCGCCGGGTCCTGCCGCACTCGACCGGCGTGGGCAAGGCCCTGCTCGCCGACACCCCGCCGGACGAGGTGCGGGCCCTGCTCGCCCGTACCGGCATGCCGGCGGCCACCGAGAAGACGATCACCACGCCCGAGGGCTTCCTCGACGCCCTGGAGCAGGTACGGGTCGCGGGCTACGCGGTGGACGACAACGAGCAGGAGATCGGGGTCCGCTGCCTCGCCGTGCCGGTGCCCAACTCACCCACCTCCGCGGCGATTTCGATCTCCGGCCCGGCGGGCCGGGTGACCGAGGCGGCCACCGACAAGATCGTCCCGATCCTGCGCGAGGTGGCCGAGGAGCTGTCGGAAGCGCTGGCCGAAAGCAACGGATCGTAGGCCGAGGCCTGCCGGCCGCCCGTCAGGCCTCACCACCCCGCCGCGAGCCGTCAGGCAGGCGCTCCGGCCGCGAGCCGACCGTCCGTCATCGTCGACACCGCGTCGGCCTCGGTGAGATGCGTTCGGTCGTGGGTCACCAGAACCGTCGCCGTGCCGCGTTCGCGGGTCAGCCGGGCGATCAGGTCGAGCACCGCGGCACCGCGTTCGTGATCGAGGGAGCTGGTCGGCTCGTCGACCAGCAGGACGGCCGGTTCGTTCATCAACGCCCGGGCGATATTGATGCGTTGACGCTGTCCGCCGGAGAGCTGGTGCGGCCGCCGGCCGGCCTGCGCGGCGAGGCCCACCGCGTCGAGCAGCTCCGACGCCCGCCGCCGCGCCGTACGCGGGCTGCGCCCGTCGAGGTGCGCCATGACCTGCAGTTGCTCGAGCGCGGTGAGCGACGGCAGCAGACTGGGCTGCTGGAACACGATGCCGACCCGTTCGCGCCGCAGCCGCGAACGCTCCGCCGCACTCAGCCCGTCGACGGCGGTCCCGGCCAGGACGACACTGCCGCTGTCCGGCGTCACCAGCGTCGCCGCGACGGCGAGCAGGCTGGACTTGCCCGATCCGGACGGACCGACGACGGCCGTGATCGTCCCGGCCGGCACGTCGAGGTGTACGTGGTCGAGTGCGGTGAGCCGCCCGTCGCCGTCCGGATAGGTCAGCGTGACGTCGTCGAGCCGGAGATTCGGGGCGTCCGACGTCGCGGCGGATGTGAGGACATGGTCGTTCGTGGTGGTCATCGGGCACTTCCCAGAGCGGTGAGGGGGTCTACGGAGGTCACGCGACGTACGGCCAGTGCCGCACCGATCACACCGAGGGCGATCAGAACTCCGGCCGGTACCAGGACAGTTGCCGGGTCGAGGACGAACGGCACGTCTCCCCCACCGATCAGACCGCCCGCACCGGCGGCGATCAGGGTGCCGAATCCGGTACCGGCGACCAGCAGCACCACGGCCTGACCGAGCGCGTCCTTCAGGAGGTACGGGGTGGCGGCGCCGAGCGCCTTGAGCACGGCGATGTCACCGCTGCGCTGGATCGTCCACACGGTGAAGAACGCCCCGATCACCAGCGCCGAGATGACGAACAGGAACCCGCGCATCAGCTGCAGCGACCCGTTCTCCGCCTGATAGGAGCCGATCGCCGAGAGCGCCTCGTCGGGGGTGGTGGTCGACGTACCGGCCGCCTTGTCCCCGGCGGCGAGATCGGCGTCGCCGTCGAGCCGCAGCGCGATCACGGTCGCCTGCTCCCCCGCGTCCGTACCGCTGTGTCCGATGCGCTGCCAGTCGTCGAGCGTCGTCCACACCACCGGCGTATGGCTGTACGAGGCGTCGCCGGAGACCGCGGCCACCTGCTGGTCGAGGCCGCTCAGGCGCACGGTGTCGCCCTCGGCGACGCCCAGGTCGTCGGCCGCTTGCTCGGAGAGCACGATCCGCCCGGGGGCGAGCCCCGCGGGTGCCGCCTCGGACTTCGGGTCCACACCGAAGGCCGAGGTGGCGGCGGTGCGCTCGCCCGCGGCGGCGTTCAGGGTGCGGATGCCGACCGGGTCCGCGGCGGCCACCCCGGGCTGCTCGGCCCAGTTGGTCCACGCCTTCTCCGGGACCGTGGAATCGGTGAACGAGACCGACTGGCCGTCCGGTGGCGCGGCAAAGGCGATGCGGTCGGCGGGCAGCGAGGTGATGGCCGAGACGTTCTCGCGGGCCAGCCCCGCGGTCAGTCCGGACAGCAGTCCCACGAGCAGGGTGATGAGCACGACGACCGTGCCCATCAGGGCGAAGCGGCCCTTGGCGAATCTGAGATCTCTCCATGCGACGAACATGCTCCCCACCCTGCGGAGAGCGGCACCACGGATGCATCGAGCTCCGGCACGCTTTCGCGGGACCGAAGGACGCAGCCGGGAATCAACCTTTCGATTGACCGTCCCGGCGCCTGACCTGCCTACTCTTGACAGGTCATGGATGTCCGATCCCTCACCCCCGTCCTGCGCGCCCTGCGCGGCTGTCTGCATCTGCTGATGGCCGGGCTGCTCGCACTCGTCGCCGTACGCGCGGCGGCCGACGGCGAGCCGCACGCCCCTGCCGTCATCGCCGTCAGCGCGGTGCTCGCCGCGGTCTACGCGGGCGGCCTGTGCGTCCCGGCCGCCCGGCGCTCACAGCGGGCCGCGCTCGGGTGGCTCGCACTGCTCTGCGTGCTGTGGGCGGTGCTCCTGGTCCTGACGGCGGACGCTCTGTGGATCGCGTTCCCGCTGTTCTTCCTGCAGTTGCACGTCCTGCCGCTGCGCTGGGGCCTGCTCCTGGTGGCCGTCAGTACGGCGGCGGCCACCGCGAGCTTCGTCGGGCACGGCGGGCCTGCGACGCCCGGAGCGGTGATCGGGCCGTTCCTCGGCGCGGCCGTCGCCGTCGGCACCGTCCTGGGGCACCGGGCCCTCTACCGCGAGAGCGAGCGCCGACGCGAACTCATCGAGGAACTGCTCGCCACCCGCGCGGAGCTGGCCGACGCCGAACGGGCGGCCGGCACGCTGGCCGAGCGTGAACGGCTGGCGCGCGAGATCCACGACACCCTGGCCCAGGGCCTGTCCAGCATTCAGCTGCTGCTGCGGGCCGCCGAACGCGCACTGCCCGCCGGAGCCCCGGCCCTCACCCATGTCCGCGAGGCGCGGGTGGCCGCGCAGGACAACCTGGCGGAGGCCCGCCGCTTCGTACGCGAACTGACCCCGCCGGACCTGGAGAACGGTTCGCTGACCGGTGCCCTCGAGCGGCTCTGCGCCGCGGCACCGGGGCCCGAGGTGCGCTTCGACATCAGCGGCGAGCCGGTCGAGCTGCCGACGCCGTACGAAGTGGCGCTGCTGCGGATCGCGCAGTCGGCGCTGGCGAACACGGTGCGCCACGCGCGCGCCGCCCGCGCCTCGATCACGCTGAGTTTCATGGACACCTCGGTCGCCCTGGACGTCGTGGACGACGGCGTGGGCTTCGACCCCGCCGCCCCACCGGCCGGGGACGGCCCGCGCGGTGCGGGTGCACGCGGTGCGGGACCCCGCACCGAGGGCGGCTTCGGGCTGCCGGCGATGCGCTCCCGTGCCCAGTCCCTCGGCGGCACCCTGACGATCGAGTCGGCACCCGGCGAGGGCACCGCCGTCGCCATCACCCTGCCCCTGCCGGGGGCCACCCGGCCCGGAGGCCCCCATGAGTGACCCGGTACGGCTGCTGCTCGCCGACGATCACCCGGTCGTACGGGCCGGACTGCGCGCCGTACTGGACACCGAGCCCGGCTTCCGGGTGGTCGCGGAGGCCGCGCGGGCCGAGGACGCCGTGCGGATCGCCGCCACCGAACCGCTCGACGTGGTCCTGATGGACCTGCAGTTCGGCCCCGGCCGTATGCACGGCGCCGAGGCGACGGCGGCGATCGCCGGCCGTGAGGGCGCCCCGCGCGTCCTGGTGCTCACCACCTACGACTCCGAGGCCGACATCCTCGCCGCCGTCGAGGCCGGAGCCAGCGGCTACCTCCTCAAGGACGCGCCGCCCGAGGAACTGGCGGCCGCGGTACGGACCGCGGCGGCGGGACGTTCCGCACTGGCACCGGCCGTGGCACACCGCCTGATGGGCCGGATGCGCGCTCCCGGAGAGGCACTCAGCCGCCGGGAACTCGAAGTACTGCGCCTGGTCGGCGACGGCCTGTCGAACCTGCAGATCAGCAAGGAGCTCTTCCTCAGCCAGGCCACGGTGAAGTCCCATCTGGTGCACATCTACGCCAAGTTGGGCGTCGACTCCCGCACGTCCGCGGTCGCGGCGGCGACGGCCCGCGGCATGCTCCGCCGCTGATTCCCGGCGCGGTCATTCCCCGCTCGGCAGGGCTTCGCCGGTTGCGTGGTCCGGGTCGGCTTCGCGGTCTGCGTCGGCTTCGCCGTAGACCACCAGCGTCAGCTCGGGCTGTTCCGCCAAGTGGAAGGCGGTGTAGGTGAAGTCGGCCGCTTCCCGCCCCGGCGGCCGCAGCCGTTTACGTCCACCGTGGCGGGCCTGCACGTCGTACTGCGGCCACCAGGTGCGCATGTGTGCGCTGCCCGCCTTGAGTTCGTCGATCAGGCGCTCGTACCGGAGGTCGCCCGGCCGGCGTCCGGCCAGCAGCCGGAGTCGGGCCAGCAGGCCGCGCGCCTCCGGCTCCCAGTCGACGATCACCTCTCGCGCCGCGGGTTCCAGGAACGTCCACCGAGCGAAGTTCGCGGGCCGGTCCGCGGTGGCGGTGAGGTGCGTGAACAGTTCGCGGGCCGCCCGATTGCAGCTCAACACGTCGTAGGTGCCGTCGATGATGTACGCCGGCTGCGGCTGGAGCAGGTGCGGGACCGCCGCCACCTCCGCGGCGAGCGGCTCGGCCTGCTCGCCGCGGACCGCAGGTGCGTGACCGGCGAGCCGGAAGAGGTGCTCACGCTCGAAGGGGTCGAGCCGCAGCGTCGAGGCGATGGCACCCAGTACCTGGTCCGAGGCGCGAATGTCCCGGCCCTGCTCGAGGTACGTGTACCAGGTGGCGCTGATCCCCGCGAGCAGCGCGAGCTCCTCCCGGCGCAGCCCCGGGGTACGGCGCCGGCCGGTGTGCGGCAGCCCCACCTGCTCGGGGGTGATCCGGCCTCTTCGACTCCGCAGGAAAGTGCCCAGCTCACGGCGTTGATCTTCATCGTTCTGCATGGTGGGTAACACCCTCAGTTCCAGAATAAACAGGCTCTGTATACCAGGCTAAATCCATTGCAGACTGAGGGCAGGCCCCGGGAGCTCAGCACTCCTCCCGACGCAGACGGGCACCTCGGCAGCCGGTAACCACCGCTGCGGCCCGGATCTTCTCAGCGACGACCGATCGGACCGTCGCCCACCACTGACCGGACGGCCCAGATCCGCCGAGGCCTCCCCTCGCTCGCCCCACGGCCGTCGACGGACAGCCTGCGACAGACAAGGAAGAGCCATGAACAAGACCGCACTCGTCACCGGCGCCACCTCCGGCATCGGCTACGCCATCGCCGAGGAACTGATCTCCCGCGGGCGGCAGGTGGTTATCACCGGCCGCGATCAGGAGCGTGTCGAGGAGGCAGCTGCCAAGCTCGGCGCGCAGGCCTTCGGCATCCGCGCCGACGTGGCCGGTTCCGCCGACATGGACGCACTGTACGACCGCATCGCCGAGCGTCACGGTCACCTCGACGCGGTGATCGCCAACGCGGCCAGCGGCCACCACTCCGTCCTGGGATCCATCACGGAGGAGGAGTTCGACCTGACCTTCTCGGTGAACGTCAAGGGCGTCCTGCACACCGTGCAGAAGGCACTGCCTCTGATGCGTCCCGGCGGCAGCATCACCGTGATCGGGTCGACCGCGTCGATCCACCCGCCCTATGGAATGGGCCTGTACGGCGGAGCGAAGGCCGCCATCCGGAACTTCCTGCGCTCCTGGATCCAGGACACCAAGGGGTCCGGTATCCGGATGAACGTACTCAGTCCCGGCGCGGTCGACACCGAGTCCCTGCGGGGAGCCCTGGCCAAGGCGTTCGGGGCCGACGGCGTCGCCGCACAACTGGAGGCCATGGGCGCAGGCAGCCCGATCGGCCGTATCGCCGACCCACGAGAGATCGCCACGGTCGCCGCGTTCCTCGCAGGCGACGACGCCGCCTTCGTCCACGGTGTCGAGCTGTTCGTCGACGGCGGAATGGCGCAGGTGTGACCTGCCCGCGCTGAACCCGCGGAGGCCCAGCCCTCCCCGTCCCCCCACCGAAGCCCCTGCCAGGCCGACCGCACCCCCGAGCGTGCGGGACCGGCGAAGTACCCAGACCGATGAAGGAGAAGAGAGAGATGACGATCACGGACAAGACACGGACCGACGGCAAGGTGATAGCTGTCACCGGCGCCAGCAGTGGCATCGGCAGGACGACAGCGCTCACCCTCGCGGAGGGCGGCGCAGCCGTCGTACTCGGCGCACGGCGCGGTGACCGGGTGGGACAACTGGCCGCCGAGATTCGGCAGAACGGTGGCCGCGCGGTCGGCGTCACCACCGATGTACGACGGCGCGAGGACCTCGTCCGACTCGTCGACACTGCGGTCACCGAATTCGGCCGGCTCGACGCGTTGGTCAACAACGCCGGGATCGGGCCGGTCTCCACGCTCGAGGAGCTGCGCGTCGACGAGTGGGACGACATGATCGACATCAATCTGCGCGGCGTTCTGTACGGCATCGCCGCCGCGTTGCCGGTCTTCCGCCGGCAGGGGTCGGGGCACCTCGTCGCGGTGGCGTCGACCGCGGCGTACCGCACCGTCCCCGGACAGGCGGTCTACTCAGCGACGAAGACGGCCGTCCGTACGGTCTGCGAGGGACTGCGCCAGGAGGTCGGCGACCTGCGCGTCACCGTCGTCTCCCCCGGTTTCGTCCACACGGATTTCGTCAACTCCGTCGCCGATCCCGACGCCCGCGCCGCGCTGCTGGCCAGTCGCGACGCCATGGCACTGGACCCCGCAGCGATCGCGGACGGCATCGCGTACGCCATCGCGCAGCCGGACTTGATCGACGTGAACGAGATCGTGGTGCGGCCCACCGCACAGCGGTGACGAACCCCGGGGGGGGACCCGGACGCGTCCATATCTGTGTTCGCCGACCGAGAATTTGAGGGGGCGCGTGGGAAGGGTTTTCCGTGCGGCGGATGCAGGGAAATCCACAACGTACAGGAAATTCTGATACGTGCTACTGTCAGTGGCAGTTGCAGTTGTGGTTCCCGAGACTTCAAGTGCCCTCGCCGGTTTTCCGGCGGGAGCACTTTTGTATTTCCGGTCATTTCCGGCGGGGTGATCATCGCAGCGACCCGGTCTCCGCACACTGCGGATTCCGAACTGCACCCGAAGGAGATAGACATGGCTACTGGCACCGTGAAGTGGTTCAACTCGGAAAAGGGCTTCGGCTTCATCGAGCAGGAGGGCGGCGGCGCGGACGTCTTCGCCCACTACTCGAACATCGCCGCCCAGGGCTTCCGTGAGCTGCTCGAAGGCCAGAAGGTGAACTTCGACATCGCGCAGGGCCAGAAGGGCCCGACGGCCGAGAACATCGTTCCTGCCTGACGCTGACGCACGCGCGTAGCCACGCACGTACAGCGCGTAGCCACGCACGTACAGCTGGGGCCCGCATCCTTCGGGGCGCGGGCCCCAGCTTTACGCATTTTCCGGGAGCATCTTTTCGCTCCTCGCGCTCGACCGCCGGCAAGCGACCGCACCGGCACCCGCGCTTCTTCTCCGCCGGCCGACAACGGCCCGCATTTCCACCTCGGTCCATGCCTGTAATTCCCTGCGCCGTACTTTTTCACAGTGGGAATTCCTTGATATGCGCCGTATCGAGGAAGGTTCCCCATGAACCGCACACGTATGAACGACCGGACACGGACGAACGCCCGCACGCGCTCGAACGACCGGACACGGATGAATGACCGCACCCTGGCGAACGGTGCGCGCAGCCGCTCCGGGGGCACCGACCGAGGAAAGGGCGGCCGCTCCCAGGGCGGCGGCCAGGGCCGTCGGCCCGCGGCGCTGCAGGGTGAGTTCGCACTCCCCGAGTCGGTCACTCCGCCGCTGCCTGCCGTCTCCGACTTCGCCGACCTCGACCTGGCCGCGCCGTTGACGGCGGAACTCGCCCGGCAGGGCATCGCCGTGCCGTTCCCGATCCAGGGCGCGACACTGCCGAACTCCCTCGCCGGCCGGGACGTCCTGGGCCGCGGCCGCACCGGCTCCGGCAAGACCCTCGCCTTCGGCCTGGCGCTGCTCGCCCGCACGGCAGGCCAACAAGCCGAGCCCCGGCGGCCGTTGGGGCTGATCCTGGTACCGACCCGTGAGCTGGCGCAGCAGGTCACCACTGCACTCGCGCCGTACGCCCGCTCGGTCAGGCTGCGTATCACCACCGTCGTCGGCGGTCTGTCGATCGGCAGGCAGTCGAGCGCGCTGCGCGGCGGCGCGGAAGTGGTGCTCGCGACTCCGGGCCGGCTCAAGGACCTGATCGACCGGGGTGACTGCCACCTCGACCGGGTGGGCATCACCGTGCTCGACGAGGCCGACCAGATGGCCGACATGGGCTTCATGCCGCAGGTGACCGCCCTCCTCGACCAGGTGCGGCCCGGCGGCCAGCGGATGTTGTTCTCGGCCACCCTGGACCGCAACGTCGACCGGCTGGTGCGCCGCTACCTGAGCGACCCCGTCGTGCACTCGGTCGACCCCTCGGCCGGCGCGGTCACGGCGATGGAGCACCACGTGCTGCACGTCCACGGCGCCGACAAGCACGCGGCCACCACCGAGATCGCCGCCCGCGACGGCCGCGTCCTCATGTTCCTGGACACCAAGCACGCGGTCGACCGGCTGACCCGCGACCTGCTCGCCAGCGGCGTACGCGCCGCGGCGCTGCACGGCGGCAAGTCGCAGGCGCAGCGCACCCGGACGTTGACCCAGTTCAAGTCCGGGCACGTCGGCGTACTCGTCGCCACGAATGTCGCCGCGCGCGGGATCCACGTCGACGACCTCGACCTCGTCGTCAACGTCGATCCGCCCACGGACCACAAGGACTACCTGCACCGCGGTGGCCGCACGGCGCGAGCCGGAGCGGCGGGCAGCGTCGTCACCCTGGTCACGCCGAGCCAGCGCCGCGGCATGGTCCGCCTCATGTCGGACGCCGGGATCCGCCCGCGTACCACCCAGGTGCGCTCCGGCGAGCAGGAACTGCACCGCATCACCGGCGCCCAGGCCCCGTCGGGCAGGCCGGTCGTGATCACCGCGCCGGTGGCCGAACGCCCGGCGCGTGCCACCCCGGCACGCCGTGGTCGCCGCCGCCCCGCGTCAGCGGTCCGGCGTTCACCCGGCCGGACGTCGTCCACCGGATCGGCAGCCGCCTGAACCTGCCTCCGCCCCATGTCCCGGCTCCCTTCTCCCTGTGAGGTCTCATGCGCTGTGTCATCGCCCGCTTCCCGTTCGACCTGACCAAGAGCGGCGTCCTGGACACGATGAAGGGCATCAAGCCCGAGTTGATCACCGGTGAGTCCGTGGTCATCGGGCGGCGCCACTATCCGGTGATGCAGGTGGGACAGGTCGTCACCCGTCAGGACCGCCGCGACTTCAGTGCGCGCGAGGTCGTCCGGGCGATGACCCGGCTCGGCTTCACCTGCCACGGTGCGCCCGCGGTCGCGCCGCCGAGCATCCTCGGGCCGGTCGGGCAGGCCTCCGCTCTGCTGGGCTCCGCGCCGCCCCGCTGACCGGCCGTACGAACAGCGGTGAGGGCCCGACCGGCGGAAAAGCCGGTCGGGCCCTCATTGGTGTTCCGGGCCGCGGCCCGGGAGAGGCAGCCGTCGGTCAGTGGTCGGAATAGCTGAAGTCGCCCACGGTCCAGGCGCCCACGTCCTCGATCGCCACGCGGTACATCCCGCCGGTCTCCGGGATGCCCAGCGTGCCCTGCAGGATTCGGGCGACGTGGAAATGCAGGTGGGTGGGCGGGTCGACCTTCTTCGCGGGTGCGGCGAAAGCGGCGGAGAAATCGCGCAGGCTCGCGGAGTCCGTCAGCACCTCCGACACCCGCTGCCGCCACAGGGCTTCGGGAGCAAGGCGTCCGGTGATGACGGCACCGCTGGTGACCACGGTCAGCGACATCTGATTGCTCTGCCCGGACTCGACCAGAGCGGCGACGTCCACGAGTAGCTCGTCAGGCTTCGACATGGGAGCAGATTCTATGCACCGGTGGGGCGCCCGGCCCCAGGACGCATCCCACCCGGGCGGGCGTCCTGGGCCGCGCCCCCGCGCCGCGGCCCCCGGACAGCGGCGTCCCGGAGCCGCGGTTGTCGTGGGGCGATGCGGCGGCATTAGGGTCGGCAGAGGGACGGCGCGGTTCTCTGTGGGCCGTCGTCCGCGGGCGCAGAAGCGCGCCACGGAGAGGTGAGCATGACGGCAGACGACTCGCTGGACCGTCTCGATGACGACGACTACCCCGCCTACACCATGGGCCGGGCCGCAGAGCTGCTCGGGACCACGCCCGGGTTCCTGCGCGCCATCGGCGAAGCGCGGCTGATCGCGCCGCTGCGTTCCGAAGGCGGCCATCGGCGCTTCTCCCGCTACCAGCTGCGGATCGCCGCCCGCGCGCGCGAACTCGTCGACCAGGGAACCCCGATCGAGGCGGCCTGCCGGATCGTCATCCTCGAGGATCAGCTCGAGGAGGCCCGGCGCATCAACGCCGAGTTCCGCAGCGCCGCCGATGACACGGGGAACGGCGCCACCGAGGCGAGCCCGAAGGGCGAGGAGACCTGACGCGATGCCCGCGCACGGAGCCGTCGGTTCGCGGCGCCGAAGGCCCCGTCAGCTCCGGAACTGCTCCACCGCCGTGTGGAGTTGGGCCAGCGCAGGCGCCAGGGCGCTGACCGAGCCGATCGAACCGGCGATCAGGAGCAGCGACAGCCGCAGACGACGTACCTCCGGCCGGCCGGCCGCAGTCATCGCATGCAGGTCCGCCAGCTCTTCCTCCGCTATCGCCCGATCCGTGAACTCGGCCTGGTAAGCGGCCAGTTCACGCCGGAGACGGCCCACGCAGGCCGCCAGCTCCGCAACCCGCGGGTCGTCCTCACCGCCGGCTCTCACACTGCTGTGCATACTCCGCAACACGGTTCTCCCCCTCGCACATCCCGATGTGCACGTCCTGCTCCCGGCGGACCCTCCCCGGTCCGCGGGCCCCCGCGCGGTGGTCAGTCGCAAAGGAGCCCGGGCCAGTAAACGCCACCGCATACGCCCGGCGCCAGTCGGCCCCCCGCATCGGCCGCGAGGGCCCGGAGGGTGGGGTATGCAGGGGGCATGACGACACGGAAGACCGAGGTGGCCGGAGTGCTGCTCGCCGCGGGCGGCGGACGGCGGCTCGGCGGGCGGCCGAAGGCGCTCCTCGAGCATCGTGGCCGGCCGCTGGTCGAGCACGCGGTGCGGGCGCTGCGGGAGGGCGGTTGCAGTCGCGTACACGTGGTACTCGGTGCTGCGTGCGAGACGGTGCGCGAGCAGGCGGATCTCACGGGCTGCGTCGTGATCGACAACACGGACTGGGCCTCGGGGATGGGCTCTTCGCTGCGCGCCGGACTCGACTCGCTGTCGGCGACGGGCGTGGCGGCGGCGCTCGTCACGCTCGTCGACCAGCCCGGCATCGGCGCCGAGGCGATCGCCCGCGTGCGCGCGGCGTGTGTGTCGTCGTCGAGCCTGGTCAGCGCGGAGTACGACGGGGAGCGGGCACATCCGGTGCTGTTCGGCGCCCGCCACTGGGCCGGGGCAGCGGCCGCGGCCACGGGCGACCAAGGGGCGCGGTCGTACCTGAAGGAGCACGCCGGCCACGTGCTGCGGGTTCCGTGTGCGGATGTGGCCGCGGCGTACGACATTGATACGACGGCCGATCTGGCGCACCTTGAGTAACGGCGATGGCACTGAGCGCCATGATTCCTCGATTCGGAGAATCTCGACGTCAACAGATCTTGAACTTCCACCATAAGGAAACTACTATCCACTGGTCAGAAGCGCTTCGTACATCGGCGTTCCCCGGGACGGCCCGGCGGACCCCGCGGCACTCGGTGCCGTCCGTCCGCACTCGGCCCGTCACCGCCTTCCGTCGCCACGAGGCCTTCGCGCCGCACTCCGTGTCCCCGCTGAAGGAAGTGACAGCTCATGTCCGCACCAGCGCCGTCCCCGCTGGCCATCGTCGACGCCGAGCCCCTGCCCCGGCAGGAGGAGGTCCTCACCGATGCGGCGCTCGCCTTTGTGGCCGAGCTGCACCGTCGGTTCACGCCCCGGCGTGACGAACTCCTTCACCGCCGCGGTGAGCGCCGCGCCGAGATCGCCCGCACCTCCACCCTGGACTTCCTGCCCGAGACGGCCTCCATCCGCGAGGACGACTCCTGGCGGGTCGCTCCCGCTCCGGCGGCCCTGAACGACCGCCGTGTCGAGATCACCGGTCCCACCGACCGGAAGATGACGATCAACGCGCTGAACTCGGGCGCGAAGATCTGGCTCGCCGACTTCGAGGACGCCTCCGCCCCCACCTGGGAGAACGTCGTCCTCGGCCAGGTCAACCTGAGCGACGCCTACCGCCGCCAGGTCGACTTCACCGACGAGCGCACCGGCAAGTCGTACGCCCTCAAGCCCGCGGACGAACTCGCCACCGTCGTGATGCGCCCGCGCGGCTGGCACCTCGACGAGCGCCACCTGCAGCTCGACGGCGACCCGGTGCCCGGCGCCCTGGTCGACTTCGGCCTGTACTTCTTCCACAACGCCAAGCGCCTCATCGAGCTCGGCAAGGGCCCGTACTTCTACCTGCCGAAGACCGAGTCGCACCTCGAGGCCCGGCTGTGGAACGAGATCTTCGTCTTCGCCCAGGACTACGTCGGCGTCCCGCAGGGCACCGTCCGCGCCACCGTCCTGATCGAGACGATCACCGCCGCGTACGAGATGGACGAGATCCTCTACGAACTGCGCGACCACGCCTCGGGGTTGAACGCGGGCCGCTGGGACTACCTCTTCTCGATCGTCAAGAACTTCCGTGACGGCGGACAGAAGTTCGTCCTGCCGGACCGCAACGCGGTGACGATGACGGCGCCGTTCATGCGTGCGTACACCGAACTCCTGGTGCGCACCTGCCACAAGCGCGGCGCGCACGCCATCGGCGGCATGGCGGCCTTCATCCCGTCGCGCCGGGACGCCGAGGTGAACAAGGTCGCCTTCGAGAAGGTGAAGAACGACAAGGACCGCGAGGCCGCCGACGGCTTCGACGGCTCCTGGGTCGCCCACCCCGACCTGGTCCCGATCGCCATGGCCTCCTTCGACGCGGTGCTCGGCGACAAGCCGAACCAGAAGGAGCGCCTGCGCGAGGACGTCTCGGTGGCGGCCGGCGACCTGATCGCCATCGACACCCTCGACGCCAAGCCCACCTACGACGGTCTGCGCAACGCGGTCCAGGTCGGCACCCGCTACATCGAGGCCTGGCTGCGCGGCCTCGGCGCCGTCGCGATCTTCAACCTCATGGAGGACGCGGCCACCGCCGAGATCTCCCGCTCGCAGATCTGGCAGTGGATCAACGCCGGTGTCGTCTTCGAGAACGGCGAGAAGGCCACTCCGGAACTCGCCCGCAAGGTCGCAGCCGAGGAACTCGCCGCGATCCGCGAGGAGATCGGCGAGGAGGCGTTCACCTCGGGCAACTGGCAGCAGGCGCACGACCTGCTCCTGCAGGTCTCCCTGGACACCGACTACGTCGACTTCCTGACCCTGCCGGCGTACGAGCAGCTGCCCTGACGGGGCTGTTCCCCGCATGGACCGTGCCCCCGGCGCCCGTTACGGCGCCGGGGGCACGGTCGTACGCGGACTGCAGCACCCGGACACGTACTGCGGTCGAGCCCGCTCAACCGGTGCGCTGGAACGGGGAGCCCATTCCGTAGAACTTGTTCTTCATGCGCAGGCTGCCGGCGTCCAGCAGCCAGTCGCTCGCGTCGAAGCCCGTGCACGAGCCCGACTGCAGGGAGGACGCGGTGACGGCGAGCTTCGAGCCGCCGTCCCGGACCGCGACCAGATTCGCCCTGGCCTCACAGGTGTTGCCGTAGGTCCGGGAGAGCGTCATGACCTTCTCGCCGGGTGACACCTGGTGCACCACGATCTTGGTGAACGAGTTGGCCGAGTTCTGCGCCGAACGGGTCCAGGTACCGAGGAACGCCTTCGGCACCGACCCGGCCGACGGGTCATCACCGTCGGCCGGAGGCTTCCCGCCACCGCCTCCGGAATCGCCGCCTCCCGACCCGGCACCGCTGCCGGACCCCTCGCCAGCTCCGGAGCCTTCCCCGGCGGGCGAGTCCTTGTTCCCGGAGCCGCCGTCGGGTGCCGAGGCGTCGTCGCCCTCGCCGGCCGCGTCCTTCTCGTCGTCCTTGCCCTTGTCCTTGTCCTTGCCTTTGCCCTCTCCCTTGTCCTTGCCGTCCCCCTTGTCATCCCCGCCCTTGCCGTCACCGGAGCCGGTTCCGGCCGACGACGCCGAGGCGCTGGGGGTGGATGCGGCGCCTCCGGGCTGCTCACCGGACGCGTCCGGGTTCTCGTCGTCCCGCTGGAGCAGAGTCACGCCGCCGCCGATGAGGAGCACGGCGACCGCGGCCGCGACGATCGCCCAGATCCGGCGCCTGGTGGAGTTTCGGGGGCCGGCGGCGGGCGGGGGCGAGGCGTCTGCGGGGGTGGCCGATTCGGCTGCGGCGACGGGTACTTGCCGGGAGTCCGAGGTGTCCTTGTCCGGGACTTCGGGGCGGTCGGGCGTCGCCTTCTCGGGGTCCCCGGTGGACGCTTCGGCATCGGGGGTGGACGGATCGCGCGTGTCGGCGGCGTCGTCCGATGCCGCGGACGCCGCGGCTACGGCGGCGGCATCCGGGCGCCCGGCCTGCGGCTTCCCTTCGGCGCGGAGCCCCACCGTACGGTCGTCCGGCCGTTCCGTATCCGGCGCATCCGCCGTGGCCGGCGTCTCCGGGTCGGACGGCTCGACCGCGGCGGGAGGCACCGATGACGGCTCGGGGGCCCGTACCGGCGGGACGTCCCGGTCGAGGATCATGGCGGTCTGCCGGGCGATACGGGCGACCAGCTCGGGCGGCAGCCATGCGGCGACCGCGCTCTCGGCGGCGCCGGCCCCGGCCGAGGCCACCCTGCCGTCCTCCGCAATCCGCTCCAACAGTGCGTCGAGGGACGGGCGTTCGGATGCGGACTTCGTCAGGCAGGCCTCGATGAACTCCCGCAGGATGGCGTCGTCCACCGCATCGAGATCCGGTTGCGCCTCGACGATCTGGTACATGACCGCGTGCTGGTTCGAGGCACCGCTGCCGAACGGCAGGCGCCCCGTGGCCGCATAGGTGAGCAGGCAGCCGAGCGCGAACACGTCGGCCTCCGGCCCGACCCGGTCACCGACGACCTGCTCCGGCGCCATGAACCCCGGGGAACCGATCACCATCCCGGTGCCGGTGAGCAGGGATTCCACGGACGTCTGAACGGCCCGCGCGATACCGAAGTCGATGATCTTCGGTCCGTGCACCGTCAGCATCACGTTCGACGGCTTCAGATCACGGTGCACGATGCGCGCGCCATGGATGCCGGACAGCGCCCGCAGCATTCCGTCGGCGAGGCCGAGCACCGCCTCCGCCGTCAAGTGGCCGGTCGAGCGCACCACTTGCTCCAGCGAGGGGCCCGCCACGTAGCCGGTGGCCACCCACGGGGTACGGCCGTCCGGCTCCGCGTCCAGCACCGGCGCCGTGAAGCGTTCACTGACCCGGCGGGCCGCCTCGATCTCCCGGCGGAATCGGGCCCGGAACGCGGCGTCCACGGCCAGCTGCTCGTGGACCACCTTGACGGCCACCGTGCGACCGCCCTCCGAGCGGGCCAGGAACACTCGGCCCATGCCTCCGGCTCCCAGCCGCCCCAGCAGCCGGTAGGCCCCGATGCGCTCGGGGTCCCCCGGCAGCAGCGACTCGATGCCGTAGTCGTCGTCCTGGTCGTTACGCACGCCGAGCCGATCCCCCGTAGTCGCTGCCACGGCCTTTGGACCGTCTCCGTCCAAGGCCAACCGGAGCCAGAATAAGGGCTGTTGATGATGAGTCCACACCCTCCACCCGATCACCCCGATGTTGACCGGCACGCCCGGTCGCCGCTGCCCGCCCGGCGCCCCGTAGGCTCCGGAGCATGCATGCTGGTGATCACGGCCCGACCCCCGACCGCATCCTGGGCCGATGGCGGATCGTCTGCTCGACCTTCCCGATGTGGCTGAGTGGACGGCGTGAGAATGCGGCCTTCACCTACGCCGCGCTGCCGCCCTCCTCGCGCGGCGAGGCACGGTTGGCCGACGAGGTCTCGTACGAGTCCGGCGGGCGGACCCGGCGGATCCTGGGCGTCGACACGCATCTGACGGCGCGGCCCGGTCTGGTCTTCCGCTGGCGTGGCCGTGGCGTACTGCGCCCGCTGAGCAGCGAGTGGCGGGTGACCGAACTGGCGCCGGACGGTTCCTGGGCGGTCATCGAGTTCTCCAAGTCGATGGTCACGCCGGCCGGTACGGATGTCGTGGTGCGCGCCGATTCCGAGGGTGATCCGGACGTACTGGCCGAGGCCCGTCGGGTCGGAGCCCGGCTCGAGGCGCCGGAGGTACCCGGGTGGGCCTGATGCACGGCGCAGGAGCGTGAGGCGGCCGCCTCACGGCCCGTGACACATGAACTTCACAGCGGCGTCATGGAGTTGACGGTACGGGTCGGTCGACGATGTGACCATGAGTGATCACATCGGCGAAGTGGCGCACGACCGGCTCAGACGAGAGCAGTTCCTGGCGGGCGAGGCGCGGGCGGAGGGCGTGGACCGGCGGCTGCTCCTGAGGATGCTGGCGGCCACCGGTGCGGTGGGCGCCACCGGTGCCTGGGCGGCGGCTCCCGCCGCGGCGGAGAGCCGTTCGGCGACCGCCGCCGCGACCGCCGGCACGGTGAAACCGCTGCCCGAGGAGTGGTTCACGGTGCGGGGCACCAATGCCGAGACCCGCTTCGAGGCGCTCCGCGACACCGGACGGCACACTCCCGTGGAGCGGTTCTTCGTCCGCAACCACACCTCGACTCCCGTGATCGACAAGGACAGTTGGAGCCTGCGGGTGTGGGGCAGCGGACTCGGCCGGCCGGACGGGACGGAGTTCTCCTACGCCGACCTGCGGCGGCTGCCCTCGGTGACCGTCAGCGCGCTCGTCGAGTGCGCGGGGAACGCACGCAGCTACTTCGACACCCAGCAGGGCCGGCCCGCCTCCGGCACCGCGTGGACGCTCGGTGCGGTCGGCAGCGCCCGCTGGCGCGGGGTGCGGCTCGCGGACGTACTGCGCCTCGCGGGAGTCCGCCGGGACGCTGTGGACGTACAGCCCCGAGGTCTGGACGCCGACTACGTGACCGACGACGGCGCGAACCTCGGACGGGTGCGGCGTCCACTGCCGGTGGAAAAGGCCCTGGACGACGTGGTGTTGGCGTACGAGATGAACGGTGGGCCGCTGCCCGCCGACCACGGGCATCCGGTGCGGGTACTCGTGCCGTCCTGGGTCGGCATCGCCTCGGTGAAGTGGGTCGGCGACATCGAGGTGTCCGCCGAGCCGCTGTACTCGCCCTGGAACACCGACTTCTACCGGCTGTTCGGCGATGCGTATCCCCCCGAGGGCAGTGCCCCGCTGACCCGGCAGACCGTGAAGAGCGCCTTCGAGGTGGCGCAGGGACAGGAGTTCGCCGCCGGCCGCACGCATGTCCTGACCGGCAGGTCGTGGTCGGGCCGCGGGCGGGTGACGTCCGTCGAGGTGAGTACGGACGGCGGCGCGAGCTGGCGGCCCGCGCGACTGCGGGACTCTCCGAGACAGGACAACTGGGTGCGCTGGTCGGCCCGTTGGCGTCCGGAGCGGGCCGGTGCGCGGCAGCTCCTGGCCCGGGCGACGGACTCGCGCGGGGTGCGGCAGCCGGAGCGTACGGTCGCCAACGAGCAGGGGTACCTCTTCGACGCCGTGGTGCGCCATCCGGTCAGTGTGGTGTGACGGGGCGCGGCGCGCAGGAGTGCGCCGCGCCCCGAGGTACCGCTGTCAGGCGTGGTGCTCGATGCGCAGTTGGGCCGGAGGCTGGCGGTAGAACGAGGTGGTGCCGACCGCCCAGTGGCCGCCCTGGGCGCCGGGGACGCGGGTCAGGGCGAAGGGCAGGAAGGTGTCCTCGGTCTCGGGCCCGCGCTCGCCGACCCAGTCCGTGCCGTCCCAGCGCAGGTAGTGGGCGCGCGGCTGGTCCCAGAAGTCCCAGCCGGGGATGAGTTCGGGGCGTCCCTGGTCGTCGGCGACGATGCCGCTCAGCATGCCGACACTGAACGGGGCGGCTACGTCGGTCCACTCCTCGCCGTTCCAGCGCTCGAAGTCGATCCCGGGCGGCTTGCCGGGCGGGCCGCCCGCGCCGTAGTCGTATCCGGTGAGCCAGATGTCGTCGTCCGCGACCGGGAGCAGGCCGCTGACCGTCGCGCGCAGACCGAGTCGGCGCGGGATCACGGTCCAGTCGCCGTCCCAGCGGGCGATGACGTCGCCGTACGCCCAGATGTCTCCGGAGGACGCGACGTGGACGTGGGCCGGGGCGGGGACGGCTTCGCCGGGGATCGCCGGGGTCCACTGCCAGGTGCCGCCGGCGGTGTGGTGGAGGAGTCCGGGTTTGTCGCCGTTCCGGCCGGAGGCCCAGGCGGTGCCGTCGGCGGCGAGCTCGATCCCGGTGAGTGTCGTCCCGGCTTCGCCCTGCCCGGGGAAGGTCTCGCGCTGCCAGGTGGTGCCGTCCCAGCCGAACAGCAGGGCGGTGTCGTCGACGTCCACTCCGAGGGCCCAGGCCTGCTCGGTGTTCCCCGCGACCGCGTGCAGGTGGACGAGTCCTTCGAGGTGGCCGAGGCCGGCCGGGGTCCAGGCGGTGCCGTTCCAGGTGTGGGCGACCGGACGGCCGGCGCCCACCTGCAGCTCCTGCGCTCCCACGGCCCAGGCGAGCGCGGGCCCGGCCGCGGCTACCGCGTAGAAGCGGGCGGCCGGTTCGGCGGGCGGTACGGCGACCTCCTGCCAGCCGTCGGCGGCGGAGGGGCGCGGTGCGGCGTGGGCGGCGGAGGCGGGGACGAGCGCGGCGGAGGCCGCCATCCCGGCCAGGCCCGACATGAAGTGACGTCTTCGCAACTCCGGTCCTCTCTGCGGTGGTTCGGGGGCGAAAGCACCACGATGACCTGCCCGGGCGGACGGGGCTACGCACGGAGGTGAGCATTTCCGGTGCGACGCACCGCTCGAGCGGCCGTTGTCAGTGGGCGCGGGCACCATGGATGACGGGATGCGGTTACGCCCCACAGGGTCCGGGGCGAGCCCTCGGAGCGAGGTCGCGAGGAGAGGGGGCCGGGCGATGAGCGGGCGGGCGAGCGCGGTGCAGCGGCGCATCATGGCGGACGCGGAGCCGGTGACGGGGCGGCTCTCCGGGACACCCGCGCAGCTGGAGGGTCTGGTCGCACGCGGTCTCGCGTTCCGGCACGCACGGCCGCCGCGGGCGTATTTCCTGACGCCTGCGGGTCACCGCTTCCGAGAGGAGCTGCGCAGTGCCGCCGCGCCGCCTGCGCCGGCCCACGAGGCGGGCTCCGGGGTGTTCGCCGCCCGTGCCGGTGAGCCGGGCGAGGCCCCGTCCGGTCCGGCCCGTGCCCGCGAAGTGCACAGCGCCTGGCAGGGATTGATCGAGCTGCGCCGTATGACCCATCGGGACGGGTCGACCGAGCGGCCCTGCGCCTGGGAGCGCAGCCATCTGGTGCAGGCCGCCGCACTCGCCCTCGAGGCTGCGGGATGCACCCCGGCGAGCTCCACCGCATCCGGGTACCGGGTCGGTGCCACGCCGCAGCCCGAGGCGGTCGCGGTCCGCTTCGTACCCGGCGGCACGGACGGGCGATCCACCGGGGACGACGGGACCCTGGACGCCTGCGCCCGCGCCCTCGATGCCGCGGGATGGCAGGTCGGCAGCCACACGGAGCGCGGCGGCGGCCGCTGCGTGCTGGCCTCGCCCCGTCGCGTATGACCGGCGGTTCCTGCCCGGAATGCCGTACGGTCCGGGGCTGTTGGACACGTCCGGACCGGGGCGGGCCGCGCGATCGTCCACCGGAGCCGTGCCGCACGCACGTCGCACACATGTCGAAGGGGAAGCATGTCCGAGCCATTCACCGTGCCCGTGACCGTCCGGGGATACGAGACCGACATCCAGGGCCACCTGAACCAGGCGGTGTACCTGCAGTACGCGGAGCACGCCCGCTGGTCGCTGCTGCGGGCCAGCGGCATCTCCCAGCAGGACCTGCACGGCAAGGGCGTGGGCCCGGTCGTCCTGGAGACCACCATCCGCTACCGGCGGGAACTGCTCGCCGGTGACGAGGTCGACGTCAGCTGCACGTTCGTCTGGGGCGAGGGGAAGACGTTCCGGGTCGAGCAGACGCTGCGCAGGGCGGACGGGCAGCTCGCCGCTGAACTGACCTCCGTCGGCGGAGTGTTGGACCTGTCGGCGCGCCGTCTCGTGGCCGACCCGACGGAGCCGTTCCGGTCCCTCGCCGCGACTCCGTCCCTGATGGGCCTGTAGCGCCCGCGGACGTGACCGACGGGGCGGACCCGGCACACCGATGCCGGATCCGCCCCGTCCGGGCGTACGTTCCTCAGGACCTCGAGTGGACCTTCCGGCCCGCTCAGTGGGCCGTCGCCGTCTCCTTCTCGGTGCGCGGCTCCGCGAGGTCCTCCCCCGCTTCCATCGGGTGCGTGACGTCCTCGGCGTCCTTGCCCTTGCCGATGTGGTTGAACACCAGGTTGAGCACGACGGCCGCGACACAGCCGGTGGAGATACCGGAGTCGAGGATGATCATCGCGGTCTCGGGGAACGCGTGGTAGAACTCCGGCGCGGCGATCGGGATCAGGCCGACCGCGAGCGCGACGGCGACGATGAGGACGTTGTTGTCCTTCTCCAGACCGGCCTTGGCGAGCGTCTGGATACCACTGGCCGCCACCGAGCCGAACAGCACGACGCCGGCGCCGCCGAGCACCGGCCGGGGCACCGTCGCGATGAGCGAGGCGGCGATCGGACACAGGCCCATCAGGACGAGGAAGCCACCACCGACGGCGACCACGAACCGGCTGCGGATCTTCGTCATCGCGACCAGGCCGATGTTCTGCGCGAATGCGCTGGCCATGAAGCCGTTGAAGAACGGGGACAGGGCCGAGCCCAGGGTGTCGGCACGCAGGCCGGCCGCGATCGTCTTCTCGTCGGCCGGGCGCTCGACGATCTCGCCGAGGGCCAGCATGTCAGCGGTCGACTCGGTCATCGAGACGATCATGACGACGCACATCGAGATGATCGCGGCGGCGGCGAACTGCGGTGCACCGAAGTGGAACGGGGTCGGGAAGCCGACGATGTCCGCCTCGCCGACGGCGCTGAAGTCGGTCACGCCGAACGGAACGGCGATCACGGTGCCGATGACAAGGCCGAGCAGTACGGCGATCTGCTTGACGAACCCGCTGGTGAAGCGCCGGATCAGCAGCACGATCACGAGCGTGATACCGGCCAGGCCCAGGTACTTCATCGACCCGTAGTCGTCGGCTTCGGGTACCGGTCCCTGCGCCCAGCCGAAGGCGACGGGCATCAGGGAGACACCGATCAGGGTGATCACCGAGCCGGTGACGACCGGCGGGAAGAAGCGGATCAGCTTCGAGAAGAACGGCGCGGCTATGAACCCGAGCAGACCCGCCACGATGATCGCGCCGAAGATGATCGGCAGCGCGTCGTCCTTGTTCTCGGTCTGGTCGATGATGGCGAGCATCGGGGCGACGCCTGCGAAGGTGACGCCGTTGACGAACGGCAGTCGGGCGCCGATCTTCCAGATGCCGAGCGTCTGCAGGAAGGTGGCGAGGCCCGCGGTGAGCAGGCTCGCGCCGGTGAGGAAGGTGAGTTCCTTCGCGGAGAGCCCGACGGCCGCTCCGACGATCAGGGGCGGGGCCACCACTCCTGCGTACATCGCGGCCACGTGCTGGAGGCCGCTGGTCATCATCTTCAGGGGCGGAAGTGTCTCGTCGACCGGGTGCTTGGTCGGCTTCTGGTCGCGGACGTTTTCGTCCTCTGGCACGGCGACTGCTTTTCGAACCCTGGGCGTTGCTGCCACGGCGGTTCCTCCGGTCGGTTGACGCGTCGCCAGCGACGCGGGTGTCATGGAGGTCGTTCGGACGGGCGCACTCGGTGAGGTGCGGGTGGTGCTGTCGCGGGTCGATGGTGTGAGGAGGGGTGAGGGTGCCGGCGAGTGCGGTCGCGCGGTGCTGCGGGTCGTGAGGTCCAACCGGCGGCGGGGGCCGGGCAGTTGAACGGTCGTGCGGCTCGTGCGGGTGGTACGTGGACGGTTCACCGGTCGGTGGACGCGGGCCGTGGCTCGCGTCCACCGATCGCGGCTGCCGTGGATCCCGCTCGGATCCACGGCTCCGGCTGAGGGCCGTCCCCCTCGGCCGGACATCCTGGTCAGGCTCCGGCGGCGATACGGGCGAGGCGCTGGGCCTCGTCGCGCGCGGACCTGGCGATGCGGTCCTCGTCGGCGGTCAGCAGGCGATCGTGTTCGACGATCTGCCGTCCGCCGACGAAGGAAGCGGTGACCGGCGCGGCTGCGCCGAAGACGAGTGCGGTGACCGGGTCGGCGATGGTGGAGTGGGCGAGGCCGTCCATCTTCCACAGGACGACGTCGGCGAGCTTGTCGGCCTCGACGGAGCCGGTCTGGTCGCCGCGGCCGAGCACGCGGGCGCCGCCGTGGGTCCCCAGGCGCAGTGCCTGGCGGGCGTTCAGGGCGGCTTCGCGGTGGGCGCCGAGGCGGTTGATGAGCAGGGCGTTGCGCAGTTCGGTGTGCAGTTCGCCGGACTCGTTGGAGGCGGTGCCGTCCACCCCGAGGCCGACGGGTACGCCGGCGGCGAGCATGTCGGGCACCCGGGCGATGCCGGCGGCGAGGCGCGCATTGGAGGAGGGGCAGTGCGCGACGCCGGTGCCGGTGCGGGCGAAGGCGGCGATGTCGGCGTCGTTCATGTGGACGCAGTGCGCCATCCACACGTCGTCACCGAGCCAGCCGGTCGACTCGAAGTACTCGGTCGGGCCCATGCCGAACAGCTCGTGGCAGAACTTCTCCTCCTCCACGGTCTCCGAGCCGTGGGTATGCAGCCGTACCCCCTTGGAGCGGGCCAACTCGGCGCCCTGCTTCATGAGTTCGGTGGAGACGGAGAAGGGTGAGCAGGGGGCGACGGCGATCTGGGTCATCGCGTCGAAGGAGGAGTCGTGGTGCTTGTCGACGGTGTCGGCGGTCGCGGCGAGCGCTCGGTCGAGGGACTCGACGGCGAAGTCCGGCGGCAGTCCGCCGTCCGTGACGCCCCGGTCCATGGAGCCGCGGGCGAGGGTGAATCGCACCCCCATGTCGCGGGCGGCGCCGATGATCGCGCCGGAGAGGTCGCCGGAGCCCTGCGGGAAGACGTAGTGGTGGTCCATGGCGGTGGTGACTCCACCGCGGGCCATCATCGCGAGGGATCCCTCGGCGGCGGCCCTGACCATCGGCTCGTCGATGCGCGCCCACGTGGGATAGAGGGCGACGAGCCAGTTGAAGAGGTTGTGATCGGTGGCGAGGCCGCGCGTGATCCACTGGTAGAAGTGGTGGTGCGTGTTGACCAGGCCCGGGGTCAGCAAGTGGCCGGTGCCGTCGATGCGGCGGACGACGTCCTGGAGGTCCTCGGGGGCCGGTCCCGCGCCCACCGACTCGATGCGGTCGTCCGCGACGACCACGTGTCCGTGGGCGTATTCGGTGTCCTGGGCGTCCACCGTCGCGATGGCACAGTTCTCGATGACGATGCGCGAAGCCGCCATGGCGGTTCCTCGTTCCTCTCACGGGTGGGGTGGCACCCGGATCGTTACGGACTCGGGGGTCGAGCGGGGTGACGACCGAGTCCGCGGTGCGCTGACGAACGCGTGAACTCCGTTCGCCTGCGCGGATGTTGCGCAGATGCCCCCGCTCCCCTCCTGTCCCCCGGAACTGCTGCCGGGGCAGACGCCGGCGCACGCGCGTCGGAGGTTTTCAGGCTGCCGGCCCTGCGGGGGCAGGGCCGGCACACTGACACCTGGTCAGTTCACCTGCAGGTGCTACAGGTTGGTCAGGTCGACCGGGATCTGCGGCTCGATGCCGTCCCGCAGGACGGTCGCCTCGATGAGGCCGTAGGGCCGGTCGGCGGCGTAGTACACCTCGTTGTCGTTCTTGAGGCCGAACGGCTCGAGGTCCACCAGGAAGTGGTGCTTGTTCGGGAGCGAGAAGCGGATCTCGTCGATCTCCGAACGGTGGTTGATGATGCGCGAACCCATTTGGTACAGGGTCTGCTGCAGCGACAGCGAGTAGGTCTCGGCGAAGGCCTGCAGCATGTGCTTCTTGACCTGCTCGTAGGACTTCTCCCAGTTGGGCATCCGCTGCTCGTCGTCGGTCCAGTTGAACCGCCAGCGGCTCGACACCTCGGTGGCCAGGATGCGGTCGTACGCCTCCTGCAGGGTCGTGTACTTGTCCTTGATGTAGCCCCAGAACTCCGAGTTGGTGGAGTTCATGACGACGAGGTCCTTGAGCCCGGAGATGACCTCCCAGTTCTCACCGTCGTAGGTGATCTGGGTGAGTCGCGTCTCCTGGCCCTTGCGGACGAAGGAGTGCTTGACCTCGTCGGCACCGATGAACTTGGAGTTGGCCTCCGAGGTCTCGATGCGGTCCCAGGAGTACTCCTCGATACGGATGCGCGCCCGGTGGATCGGCTCCTGGCTCGACACGAAGTGCCGGGCGAGGTGGATGCCGAACTGCTCGGCGGACTCGATGCCGTACTCCTTGGCGAACGCGTACACCGTGTTCTTGGTGGTGTCGGTCGGCAGGCAGTGGGCGTTGGAGCCGGAGTAGTGGACGTCGTCGAGGTCGCCGGAGAGGGCGACGGAGACGTTCAGGTCCTTGATGTGGTGGGTGTCGCCGTCCCGCGTGATCTTGACGACGCGGTTCTCTGCTTTGCCGTACTGGTTCTTGCCGAGAATCGTGGGCATGTCTGCTAGCTCCCTCGGTATACGGAGTAGCCGAACGGGTTGAGCAGCAGCGGTACGTGATAGTGCTCGCCCGGCACGACGGCGAACGTGATCGCCACCTCCGGGAAGAACGCACCGCTGTCCCGATTCGCGGGGGCGTCCTGCTGCGCCTCGGCTTTCTGTTCGTTCCTGGTCAGGAAGTACGTCTCGGTCGCGAAGTCGAGACGTACATGGGTGGTGCCCACCGGCAGCGCCGGCAGGTCCTTGCAACGCCCGTCGGCGTCCGTCTGCGAGCCACCGAGGTCCACGAACTCACCGGCGCCACTGCGCGCGGAGAGTTGCACCGGGACGGCTGCGGCCGGGCGGCCGAGGCTGGTGTCCAGGATGTGCGTGGACACGGAGGCGGTCGTGTCGGTGCTCATGCTTGTCCCCCTGACTTCGTGTGGGTGGTGTCCCCACCTTCTCCTGCGAGACGGGTGAGCCGGATGCGGTTGATCTTGCCCAGTTCGGTGCGGACGATCTCCCGCTCCGCTCCGGGCTCGTTCTCGATCCGGTTCTTGAGGCGGTCGAGCATGAACTCGGCCGTCGCGCCGGTCGCGCAGATCAGGAAGACGTGTCCGAACTTCTCCTGGTAGGCCAGGTTGAGTTCGAGCAGTTCTGCCTTGAGCTCCTCGGAGGCGCCTGCCATGCCGCGCTGTTCACGAGCCGATGTGGGGTCGCCCGGCTTGGGGCGGCCGATCGGGGGGTGTCCCGCCATCGCCTCCTCGAGATCCTCGACGGCGAGTTCGGCCATGGCGGCGTCGCTCGCGGCGAAGAGGGAATCGACGGTGGCGTAGGGGCGCTGGGCGAGCAGTTTGCTCCCCCAGACGGAACTGGCGCACACCTCGGTCAGTTCCGCAGCGAGTGCGGACTCTTCCAGGGTGTTGAACCGGGCGAGGCCCGGGGTGGTGCTCGACGTCACGGGAGCCTCCGTGGCTGTGCTGGACGGGCTGCGAATAGCTAAGACCTTCCACAACACTGCGTCAACAGTTTGTTGAAATCATTTGAACAAACGAGCCGCCGCCCGCGATCCGGGCGACGGCTCGTGTACTACGCGTGAGTACGCGCATGCTCAACGGGACGTAAGTCACTCACCCTTGGCAGCGTTTTCCCTGTTCAGGTAGTTGTAGACGGTGAACCGGGAGACGCCGAGCGCACCGGCGACGGTCTCCACGCCATGTCGCACGGAAAAGGCACCGCGGCCCTCGAGTATCCGGACGACCTCCTGCTTGGACTTTCGGTCGAGCTCGGCGAGCGGCACGCCGTGGCGGCGCTCGAGGGCGGCGAGGATCCGGTCGAGCGAGTCCGCGAGCTGCGGGAGCCGGACGGCGACCAGGTCCTCGCCCTCCCAGTTGAGGACCACGTCGTCGTCGGCGGCCTGAGCGGGCGGGATCAGTTCGCCGCCCATCGCGTCGACCAGGGGCTTGACCGCGGCGGTGAAGGGGTGGTCCCTCGGTTCGGTCACCGCTCCACCTCCGGGGCCTCGGCCGCCTCGTCCCCGATCACATTCACCTGCAGGGAGACCCGGGTCGCCCCTGCGGCGAGCGATCTGCGCAGCAGGGCGTCCACCGCGGTCAGCACCTCGTCGGCACGGCCCTCGGCCGTATTGCCGAACGGGCCGACGTCGACGGCGTCCAGGTCCGCGGTCTGCACGACGTCGCGGGCCACCACCGCATGGGATGGCGCCTCGTCGAGGTCGAAGGGCTCGGTCGTGAACTCCACTCGCAATCGCACGCCGTCAACCTACTGGGCGGACCGCGCCGGCACCTCCGCCGGAGCCGATTTCTGTCCGGTCCCTCTTGACAAGCAGGAACCTCGAACGGCAATCTTCCATCAAGTAGAAAGTAACTTCCGCGATGCGGAAGGCCGCTACACGGAAGGAGCGCCCACCCCTCATGGGCTTCACGGACCAGCGCTTCAATGTCAACCTGTCGATTCTCTACACCGAGCTCCCGCTCCTGGAGCGCCCCGCGGCCGCCGCGGCGGCCGGCTTCACCGCGGTGGAGCTGTGGTGGCCCTGGGTCGACTCCGCCACCCCCGAGCAGTCCGAACTCGACGCCCTGAAGTCGGCGATCGAGGACGCGGGCGTCCAGCTCACCGGCCTCAACTTCTACGCCGGGCAGCTGCCGGGCCCCGACCGCGGTGCCCTCAGCATCCCGGGCGAGGAGTCCGAGAAGTTCCGCGCCAACCTCAAGGTCGCCGCCGACTTCGCCGCCTCCCTCGGCTGCAAGGCGCTCAACGCGCTCTACGGCAACCGCGTCGACGGCGTGGACCCGGCCGAGCAGGACAAGCTCGCGCTCGAGAACCTGCAGCTCGCCGCCCGCGAGGCCGACCGCATCGGCGCGATCCTGCTGATCGAGGCGCTGAACGCGCCGGAGTCGCCGAAGTGCCCGATCGTGAGCGCCCCGAAGGCGATCGAGATCGTCGACGCGGTGAACGCCGCCACCGGGCTCGGCAACGCCAAGTTCCTCATGGACCTGTACCACCTGTCCATGAACGGCGAGACCGTCGAGGGCCTGGAGCAGATCATCGACACGTACGCCGCCAAGACCGGGCACGTGCAGATCGCCGACAACCCCGGCCGCGGCGCCCCCGGCACCGGCGACCTGCCCCTGGAGTCCCTCCTCGACCGCCTGTCGAAGGCCGGATACGAGGGCTACGTCGGCCTGGAGTACAAGCCCGGCGACAAGCCGAGCACGGAGGCGTTCGGCTGGCTCCCGGCCGAGGCCCGCGCGGCGCGCTGAGCGCGCCCCCGTTCCACTTCGTAGGACCGCAGTCAGGTCCCCGCGCGGTACCGCCGCCGGCTCCCGCGGGACCTCAGCAAGAAAGGCACCCTCATGAGCACCCTCCCGAAGATTGCCTGGATCGGCCTCGGCATCATGGGCTCCCCCATGTCCGAGAACCTGATCAAGGCGGGTTACGACGTCACCGGCTTCACCCTGGAGCAGGACAAGCTGGACCGCCTGGCCGCCGCCGGCGGCACCTCGGCGAAGTCGATCGCCGAGGCCGTCAAGGACGCCGACGTGATCGTCACGATGGTCCCCGCGTCCCCGCAGGTCGAGGCCATCGCGTACGGCCAGGACGGCATCCTGGAGAACGCGAAGTCCGGCGCTCTGGTGATCGACATGTCCTCGATCACGCCGCAGACCTCGGTCGACCTGGCGAAGAACGCCAAGGAGAAGGGCATCCGCGTCATCGACGCCCCTGTCTCCGGCGGCGAGGCCGGCGCCATCGAGGCCGTCCTGTCCATCATGGTCGGCGGCGAGCAGGCCGACTTCGACGAGGCCAAGCCCCTCCTCGACGCGCTCGGCAAGACGATCGTGCTCTGCGGCCCGCACGGCTCCGGTCAGACGGTGAAGGCCGCCAACCAGCTGATCGTCGCGGTCAACATCCAGGCCTGCGCCGAGGCCGTCGTCTTCCTGGAGAAGTCCGGCGTCGACCTGGCCGCCGCCCTTGACGTCCTCAACGGCGGCCTGGCCGGTTCCACGGTCCTGACCCGCAAGAAGGACAACTTCCTCAACCGGGACTTCAAGCCCGGTTTCCGGATCGACCTGCACCACAAGGACATGGGCATCGTCACCGACGCCGCCCGCAATGTCGGTGCCTCGCTGCCGGTCGGCGGCGTGGTCGCCCAGCTCGTCGCCTCGCTGCGCGCCCAGGGTGACGGCGGCCTCGACCACTCGGCGCTGCTGCGCTCGGTCGAGCGTCTGTCCGGCGAGAAGCCGGCCGCCTGACACCTCGGCAACCACACTTCCCGGGCCGGAGTTGGACCGCCAACTCCGGCCCGGTGAAACAGACTTCCGGTCGGCGGTGGCGCTGACACCTGTCCTGTCGCGCCCTGGCGCCGCCGCCGTCCGGATGCTTTGCCGTACCGCCGCACGCCCCGTACGCGGGGCCGAAAGCCGCGGTTCGCGTTTCTTCAACAAACTGTTGACGTTCGGTTCAGGCCGAACTTACGCTCCACGTGGCGGAAACAGTTTTCCGCTCAGCAGCTCCCGCATGGAAGGTCAACCCGACATCATGGCGCAGCGCGTGCTTACGACCGAGTCCGGTGCTCCGGTCGCCGACAATCAGAACTCCGCCACCGCCGGCGTCGGTGGCCCCATCCTGCTGCAGGACCAGCACCTCCTCGAGAAGCTCGCGCGCTTCAACCGCGAGCGCATCCCGGAGCGCGTCGTGCATGCCCGCGGCTCCGGCGCCTACGGCTACTTCGAGGTGACCGACGACGTCACCGGCTTCACCTCCGCGGACTTCCTCGGCGAGATCGGCAAGCGCACCGAGCTGTTCCTGCGCTTCTCCACCGTCGCCGACAACCTCGGCGGGGCGGACGCGGTCCGCGACCCGCGCGGCTTCGCGCTGAAGTTCTACACCGAAGAGGGCAACTACGACCTCGTCGGCAACAACACCCCGGTGTTCTTCATCAAGGACCCGCTGAAGTTCCCCGACTTCATCCACTCCCAGAAGCGCGACCCCTTCACGGGCAAGCAGGAGGCGGAGAACGTCTGGGACTTCTGGGCGCACGCCCCCGAGGCCACCCACCAGGTCACCTGGCTGATGGGCGACCGCGGTATCCCCGCCTCGTACCGCCACATGAACGGCTACGGATCCCACACCTACCAGTGGACCAACGCCCAGGGTGAGGCCTTCTTCGTCAAGTACCACTTCAAGACGAACCAGGGCATCCGCTCGCTCTCCGCCGAGCAGGGCGCCGAGCTGGCCGGCCAGGACCCGAACTCGCACCAGACGGACCTGCTGCAGGCCATCGAGCGCGGCGTGAACCCGTCCTGGACGCTCTACGTGCAGGTCATGCCGGCCGCCGAGGCCGCGGACTACCGCTTCAACCCGTTCGACCTCACCAAGGTGTGGCCGCACAGCGACTACCCGCTGCAGCGCGTGGGCCGTCTGGTCCTCGACCGCAATCCGGACAACGTGTTCGCCGAGGTCGAGCAGGCCGCGTTCTCGCCGAACAACTTCGTTCCCGGCATCGGCCCTTCGCCGGACAAGATGCTGCAGGGCCGCCTGTTCGCCTACGCGGACGCGCACCGCTACCGCCTGGGCGTCAACCACACCCAGCTCGCGGTGAACGCCCCGCGCGCCACCGAGGCGAACAACTACGGCCGCGACGGCCTGATGGCCTCCAACCCGCAGGCCCGCGGCGCCAAGAACTACGAGCCCAACTCGTACGACGGTCCGGCCGAGACCGGCCGGCCGCTGGCCGCACCGCTCGCGGTGACCGGGCACACCGGCGCACACGAGGCACCGGCGCACACGAAGGACGACGACTTCTTCCAGGCCGGCGAGCTCTACCGGCTGATGGGCGAGGACGAGAAGGGACGTCTGGTGGCGAACATCGCCGGCGGCCTCTCGCAGGTCTCGCGCGACGACGTCGTCGAGAAGAACCTGGCCCACTTCCACGCCGCCGACCCGGACTACGGCAAGCGCGTCGAAGACGCCGTCCGCGCCCTGCGCGAGGACTGAGTCACTCCCCGTCAGGGGAGCAACTCGCAGGCAGCGCCCGGGACCTGACGGGAGGTCGGGGATTCCGGGCGCCTGCCCGCACCGAGGGCCCGTATGAGGGGTGGCCTCCGGTGCGGGCAGTCCGCTCCGGCGGACGAGGGGGTGTCTGACACCTCCTGACATGGGACCGCGACGGC
This sequence comes from Streptomyces sp. YIM 130001, assembly GCF_003574445.1. Lineage (GTDB taxonomy): Bacteria > Actinomycetota > Actinomycetes > Streptomycetales > Streptomycetaceae > Streptomyces. Next base: position 12,878 of record NZ_KZ984576.1, on the reverse strand, counting down.
GTGCGAGCCAGTGCGGTGGTGAAGCCGACGTGTCTCTCCCGACCTGAGGGAGCGGCTCCGAAGGTCATCGCACCCGCCGCGGTCCCGGCATCAGCCACAGGTCTTTCGGAGCCGGCTCTCCGAAGACGAGGCGCGGAGTACGGACGGTCCCGTACTCCGCGCCTTCGGCGTTGCCCCGACGCGCGTTCAGCGGAACGGCTCGACCGACACCTCCTCCGCGTCCGGCACCCGCCCCCTGGTCTCCTGAGCGGCCAGCGCGTCCAGGGCCGCGGCGATCGCCGGGTGCTGCGCACTGCCCGCCCGTACGACCCGCACGAGCCGGCGTGAGGGCAGCTGATCCCCCGTCAACGACGTGCGTACGACGGGGAGATCGGCCGGGATGCGCACCAGGCGAGGGACGAGCGCGATGCCGAGACCCAGGCCCACCAGAGTCGCCCGCAGCGAGAAGTCCTGGGCCTGGTGGGCGACGGTGGGCGTGAATCCGGCTCCTTCGCACGCCGCCAGTTCGAGCCGCCGTGTCGAGGTGCCCGGCTGACCCACGACCCATGGCTCGCCCGCCAGTTCGCACAGCGCCACCGTCCGTTCTCCGGCGCGCGGATGGTCCCGGTGCGTCAGCAGGTCGTAGGGGTCGTCGAAGAGGGCCGCGTGGTCGAAGCGGGCGTCGTCGAGCGGCGGTCCGGTGGGCGTCGATTCGACGACGGCCAGATCGGCATCCCCCGAGAACAACAGGTCGTAGGCGTCGGGTGGTTCGGCCTCGCGCAGCTCGACGGTGAGTTCGGGCCACTCGGCCTGGAGGCGGGCGACGATCGGGGCGAGCAGCGTGCAGCACGCGGTGGGGAATCCGGCGACGCGCAGCACTCCGCTCGGCACCGAGGACTGAGCGGCGTGCAGCTGGCTCTCGGCCTCCTGCCAGTACTGCTCGATGTGGTCGGCGTGGCGCAGCAGTCCGCGTGCGGCGGGCGTGAGCCGGACCCGCCGCCCGTGCGGCTCGAGCAGATCGACGCCCAGCTCCCGGGAGAGGCGCCGGATCTGCTGCGAAGCCGCGGACGGGGTCATGTGGACGGCCTCGGCGGCCGCCGTGACGGTTCCGTAGCGGGCGACGGCCCGCAGGACGGCCAGACGTCGCAGATCAATCATGAAGCTTTTGTACACGACTTCACGCAGATATCGAACCTGGAAATACATGGTCGACGGAGTGAGGCTGGCATGGACGGACACCACCTCTTCCGGAAGGAACGCCGCTGCCATGCCTGCAACGCCGCCGCCCCACGGCCCCGCCCGCACCGCCTGCCCGTACTGCGGCTGGCCGGACGAGGAACCGGCCCAGACGGTCGTCTCGGAGCACCGCACCGGCTGCGGCGTCACCCGGTGGACCCGCTGCTGGTGCGGCTCGCTGCAGGTCCGCCAGATCACGGCGGACGGCACGCGGGTCTCCGCACGCGGCCGGCCCGCCGTGTCGACCCGACCGGAGCGGGCACAGGATGTCGGGTCGTGCAGGCTTGGTCCTTCCTAGCGTTGGTGAGGCAACGAAGAAGGACGGAAGGAGCCCGGGGTGCTGGACCGGCTCAATGCGGCGTTGGACCACATCGAGGACCATCTCGAGGACCGGATCGAGGCCGCGGAACTGGCCCGGATCGCCTGGACGTCGGAGTACCACCTGCGCCGGCTGTTCTCGGCGCTCGCCGGGATGCCGCTGTCCGAGTACATCCGGCGCAGGCGCCTCACGGTGGCCGGCGCGGAAGTGCTTGCCGGCGAGCGGACGCTCCTGGATATCGCGGTGCGCCACGGCTACACGTCGGCGGAGGCGTTCGCACGGGCGTTCCGCCAGGTGCACGGCGTCGGGCCCGGTGAGGCCCGGCGCACTGGTGCGAGCCTCAGATCCCAGGCCCGGATGTCCTTCCGTCTCACCATCGAAGGGAGCAGCAGTATGCGTTACCGCATCGTCGAGCGGGACGAGTTCCGGATGGCCGGCAGGGGGACCGTGGTGCCTCTCGTGTACGAGGGCATGAACCCCGCGATCGTCGACTTCATCCGGAGCATCGGCAGGGAGAACCTGCGGCGGCTGGAGGAGCTGTCGGACAGCGAACCGCGCGGCGTGCTCGCCGCGGTCGAGAACCCCTCCGGCGACCGGGCGTCGTGGGAGGAGGGGACCGAACTCGACTACTTCCACGGGGCGGTGACCACCCGGGCCGCGCCGGAGGACATGGAGACCCTGGTCGTCCCCGCGGGCACCTGGGCGGTCTTCGAGGCCTCCGGCGAGTTCCCGGCCGCCGTGCAGTACCTGTGGCGGGACATCTTCACCGAGTGGTTCCCGTCCAACCCGTACCGGCTCCGCCCCGGCCCCGAGCTGTCTCGTACGACCGTCTCGGAGGACGGCACGACGGCGGACGGGGAGATCTGGATCCCGGTGGAGCGCGAGTCGGGCTGAGGCCCGCCACCGGGCCGTCACACGGACGCCCGCGCACCGGATCCGGTGCGCGGGCGTCTTCAGGAGCGGCACCGGCCGGGCCGCGGAGGGTCCTCCGTGGACGTGCGTCCGTGGAAGCGCGGACCGGGCCGGTGACGTGCTGGGCGTCAGACCTTGAGCGGCCTGATCGCGGTCGGGGCGTGACCGGGCTCGGTGGCGAGCTCCTCGAACTCCTTCACCGCACTGATGTCCGCGGTCGGGCTCATCGAGATGTTGGTGATCCGCTCCAAGATCGCCTCGACGACGACCGGGACCCGGTGCTCCTGGGCGAGCTTCTTGGCCTGCTCGAAGGCGGTGGCGAGGTCCGCCGGGTCGGTGACCCGGATCGCCTTGCAGCCGAGGCCCTCGGCGACCTTGACGTGGTCGACGCCGTACACACCGAGCTCGGGGCTGTTCTGGTTCTCGAACTCCAGGTTGACCTCGAAGTTGATCTCCAGGCCGATCTGCGCCTGCCGGATCAGGCCCAAGTAGGCGTTGTTCACCAGGACATGGACGTACGGGATGCGGTGCTGGGCACCGACCGCCAGCTCCTCGATCATGAACTGGAAGTCGTAGTCGCCGGAGAGCGCGACGACCTGGGCGTCCGGGTCGGCCTTGGCGACACCGAGGGCGGCCGGGATGGTCCAGCCGAGCGGGCCCGCCTGGCCGCAGTTGATCCAGTGCCGCGGCTTGTAGACGTGCAGCATCTGGGCGCCGGCGATCTGCGAGAGACCGATCGTGGTGACGTAGCGGGTGTCGGGGCCGAAGGCCTTGTTCATCTCCTCGTACACGCGCTGCGGCTTCATCGGGACGTTGTCGAAGTGCGTGCGGCGCTGCAGCGTGGACTTGCGCTCCAGGTGGGAGGCGATCCACTCGGAGCGGTCGGGGAGCTTGCCCGCGGCCTTGAGTTCGCGCGCCACCTCGACGAAGAGCTCCAGGGCCGCCTTCGCGTCGGAGGCGATGCCGTAGTCCGGGGCGAAGATCTTGCCGATCTGGGTGGGCTCGATGTCGACGTGCACGAACTTGCGGCCCTCGGTGTAGACGCCGAGGTTGTAGCCGGTGTGCCGGTTCGCCCAGCGGTTGCCGATACCGAGGACGAAGTCGGACTCGAGGAACGTGGCGTTGCCGTAGCGGTGGCCGGTCTGCTGACCGACCATGCCGGCGTTCAGCTCGTGGTCGTCCGCGATGGTGCCCCAGCCCATCAGGGTGGGCACCACCGGCGTACCGGTGAGCTCGGCGAACTCGACGAGCAGGTCGCTGGCGTCGGCGTTGATGATGCCGCCGCCCGCGATGATCAGCGGCCGCTCCGACTCGAGCAGGAAGCCGATCGCCTTCTCGATCTGGGCGCGGGTCGCGGCCGGCTTGTAGACCGACAGCGGCTCGTACGTCTCCGGGTCGAAGTCGATCTCGGTCTGCTGCACGTCGATCGGCAGGTCGATGAGGACCGGGCCGGGACGGCCGGAGCGCATCAGGTGGAAGGCCTGCTGGAAGACACCCGGGACCTGGGCGGCCTCGAGGACGGTGGTCGCGGCCTTGGCGACCGGCTTGGCGATCGAGGCGATGTCGACGGCCTGGAAGTCCTCCTTGGCCAGGAGGTGGCTGGGCGCCTGGCCGGTGATGCACAGGATCGGGATGGAGTCACCGGTGGCCGAGTACAGACCGGTGATCATGTCGGTGCCGGCCGGGCCCGAAGTGCCGATGCAGACACCGATGTTGCCGGGGTTGGTGCGGGTGTAGCCCTCGGCCATGTGCGAGGCGCCCTCGACGTGCCGGGCGAGCGTGTGGTCGATGCCACCGCCCTCCTTCAGCGCCTTGTAGAACGGGTTGATCGCGGCGCCCGGCACTCCGAACGCGTTGGTCACGCCTTCCCGCTTGAGGATCTCCACTGCCGCGCGGGCGGCTGTCATTCGGGGCATCGGGCACTCCTGCGTCGGCCGTCGGACTGTCTGTCCCTGGATCTGAGATGTCTCCGGCGTCCCGTGCCGTCTCCGGTGCGGGACCGACTCACTCTCTTCACTTCCACTATGTGGAAGTCATGTTCTGCGATACGGAAGCAATGTATGAGCAGGTCGCGCGGGTCGTCAAGAGCGAACGGGCGGATCGTCCTCGACTTCGCATGCGAGCCCCCCTCGACGTCCCGAAGTCCCTCCCCAGAACTTCGCCAGTGGTGGACGATGGGGGGACGCCGTCGCACAGCAGGCACAGAGTCGTAAGGGGGGCCGACGCGCCATGACAGAGAGCGTTCCGGTGCGCTGCCCCGAATGCCGCCGCGAACATCTCTATGCGCCGCCGGCCTTCCCCTGCAGCTGCGGGACCCCTGTCACGCCGCCCCTGCTGCGCGGGGCCACCGCAGCCCCGGTCGTCCAGCGGACCTGGGCCGAGGAGTGGGTGACCGTGCGCTGTCCCGCCTGCGGCCGCCAGGACCAATGGCCCCAGCCCGAGCTCGGCTGCACCTGCGGTACGGCCCTGCGCATCCCGGTGAAGTCCGTGGCGACCGGCCCACCGCCCGCGGAGACCCTCCTCCCGCCGCACATTCCGCTGCCGCCGACCGCCCCGACCCCGCGCCCGGCCTTCCACCCGGTGACCATCCGTACCGCCCGCGACGCGGTGACGGCCGCGGCGCTCTACCTGAAGTGGCTCGGCTACCGCGAGGTGCACAGCACCGAACCGCGCGAGGACGCGACGACGGGCCTGCGCGCGCCCGGCCTCGTCGCCCAGGTCGAACCGACCACCCGGCCCGCGAACGTCCGGGACGTCGAATGCCTCTGGCTGAGCGGCCTGTCCGCCTCCGCGATCGGCGTGTACTTCACCCTGGCCGGCTACACCGACGAGGCCCGCCAGCGCGCCGACACCCTCGCCGTCCCCCTCTTCGTCCTCGACCTCACCGGCACCCCGCAACCGGTCAACAGCCCGGCGGACGAACTGGTGACGACCGGGGCCTGACCCCGCGCCACCCCGCCAGCCCTGCCACGGGACACACCGGGACACATCACGAGGCGGCCACGTCCGGGACACCGGCGGACCCCGCGATGTTCATCCCCAGGGGCACAACTGCGCCTTCGGACCTCAGGTCTAACCACTGACCACCCGCGCCACGGCGCACAGACAACCGAAGGGCACCTTCCGCATGCGCATCCATCGCGCCTTCGCCGCCACGGCAACCCTCGCACTGGGGTCGGCCGTACTCGCGGCACCGGCCGCCACAGCCGCCCCGGAGGCCGCCGCAGCCACCGTCGCCCACCAGGACGGAAAGCTCACGTACCAGGCCACCCCCGGCCAGCAGAACAGGCTCACGGTCGACGAGGAGATCGAGGACCGCGGCGAGTCCGGGTCGTACTACGTACTCACCTTCCAGGACCGCTACGACATCACCGTCGACCCGGCGGCGGCCGAATGGGACGAGTGCACGTACCCCGCGCAGGACGATCGCACCACGGTGCGCTGCGCGGTCGAGATCCCGCAGAACTCGGACGACTCCGACAGCTACGTCATCGACCTCGGCGACCAGGACGACACCGCGACCCTCGAGCCGGACAGCGACGCATGGGCCAGGGTGGACGGAGGCGAGGGTGACGACGTCCTCCAGGCGTCCGCGTCCGCCGTCCTGCACGGCGACGGGGGCGACGACCGACTCGTCGGCGGCGGCGGCCCGTTCGGCTTCGGCTCCTACGGCGGCGACGGCGACGACACCCTCACCGAGTGCGGACAGGACTGCTTCGGCGGACCCGGGAACGACTCCCTGACCGGCACCGGCGAGCAGAACAACCTGCACGGCGACGACGGCGACGACATCCTGCACGGCAACGGCGGCGACGACGTCCTGCACGGCGGCAGGGACAACGACACCCTGTACGGCGAGGACGGCGACGACACACTGTGGGGCAACACCGGTGACGACGTCCTGTGGGGCGGCCCGGGCACCGACGAGCTCTCCGGCGGCGCCGGCAACAACGAGCTGCACCAGGACTGATCTCGGCCCGAGTGCCCCGAGTCGCGCCCGCCGCCCTCCTCGGCCGCGGGCGCGACGCCCCGGGACTGCGCGGACGACCGCCCCGAAGGAACGGCCCCGAGCGCCGCATCGATACTGGTCCACGTGACGATTCGACTCGCTCTGGGGCATGAGCTGCCCGAACTCCAGGCCATCGAGCTGGCCGCCGGAGAACTGTTCCGCCCGCTCGGCATGGTCCGCATCGCCGACGACGAGCCGCCCGCCACCGAGACGCTGGAGGAGTTCCGGCAGGCGGGCCGCGCCTGGGTGCACACCGGCGACGGCGACCACCCACTGGCCTACCTGCTCGGCGAACCGCTCGACGGCGCTCTGCACATCGAACAGGTCACCGTGCTCCCCACCGCTTCCCGCCGCGGCCTCGGCCGCCAACTCATCGACCATGCCGAGGAGTTCGCGATCCGGTCCGGACTCACCGCGCTCACCCTGACGACGTTCACCGACGTCCCGTGGAACGCGCCGTACTACGAGCGCCTCGGCTTCCGCCCACTCCCCGAGGACGCGCTCACACCGGGACTGATCGCCGTACGCACCCACGAGACCGAACTCGGCCTCGACGCCTGGCCCAGGGTCTGCATGCACCGCCCGGCCGGACTCCGGCCGACTGCCGAGAGGCGCTGACTCGCCCTGATACGCGGCTACTTGGACGCGTCCCCCAGCTTCGATTCGATCCAGTCGACGCCGAAGTCGACCACCGTGCGCGCGTCGAGAAGATGACTGCGCGCGGCACCCACGGTCCCGGTGCTCCCCAGACCCGCCGCGAGCAGATCGCCCGCAATCGCGTCGAACGGATCACGCCCCTCGTCCACCACCGCCGCGTAGTCGAAGGCACCCAGCGAGGAGTCGATGTCGACGAAACGCCGCCAGACCCTCAACCCACCCTCGATCAGGGGCTGTTCGTACGTCACGAACTTCTTCCCCGGCGCCGTCGCCAGCGCCTCCGCGTGATGCAGCAGGGTCAGGGTCTCCAGGGGCGCACCGAGCATGAGCACCCGGCCTCCGACGTCGACCAGCTTCGCCAGCGGGCTGCCCGGTCCGTGCGGGTGGTCCCACGGATGGTCGGCCGTCAACTCCCGGGCCACGGCGCCGAGGGCGGCGCAGCTCGCGTCGGGGTGGCGGCTGCGCACGGCGCCCGGCGTGCGGCGCAGAGCGTCCGGGAGGCGCCCGTTGGCATGGTCGGGTTCGGCCGACTCCGGTTCGTAGGCGGGGTGTTCGGCCCGCACCGCGCGCTGCCACGGTTCGGGCCACTCGGTGAAGTCGTACGGCAGAGCGTCGTTCCAGCCACAGGTGACCATGAGCGTGCCGCGCTCCCCCACCACCGTGCGCAGCGCCTCCACGACCGTGCGCGGGCCGCCGGCCACGTAACCGATGGCCGACAGCCGGGTGTGGAACATGACGACGTCGCCCGAGCCCAGCCCCAGTGCCGCCAGGTCATCGACGAGTTGGCTGTGGGTGACCGGCCCGTCGGAGCGTCGCAGCAGTTCCGCTTCGTCCATGGGCCGACGGTATCGGTCAGTGCGTGTAGCGGCGCCGCAGTTCGACCTTGCGGACCTTGCCGGAGACGGTCATCGGGAAGTCCTCGACGATCTCGAGGCGGCTCGGGATCTTGTAGTGCGCGAGCCGTTCGGCGCAGAAGTCGCGGAGTTCGTCCACGGTGAGCGGGTCGTCGGCCTCGCGCGGGACGACACAGGCGAGCACCTCCTCGCCGTACCGCTCGTGCGGTACGCCCACCACTTGCACATCGGCGATCTTGGGGTGGGTGTACAGGAACTCCTCGACCTCGCGCGGATAGACGTTCTCACCGCCCCTGATGATCATGTCCTTGATGCGGCCGACGATCCGCACGTAGCCGTCGTCCTGCATCACCGCCTGGTCGCCGGTGTGCATCCAGCGGCCCTGGTCGATGGCCTCCGCGGTGCGCTCGGGCTCGTCCCAGTAGCCGAGCATCACGCTGTAGCCGCGGGTGCAGAGCTCGCCGGGCTCTCCGCGCGGGACGGTGAGGCCGGTGGCCGGGTCGACGACCTTCACCTCGAGGTCGGGGTGGACACGGCCGACCGTGCCGGTGCGGCGCTCGAGGTCGTCGTCCATCCGGGTCTGCAGCGAGACGGGCGAGGTCTCGGTCATGCCGTAGCAGATGGACACCTCGTCCATGTGCATCTCGGCGACGACGCGCTTCATGACCTCCACCGGACAGGGCGAGCCGGCCATGATGCCGGTACGCAGGGTGGAGAGGTCGTACGCGGCGAAGTCGGACAGGTTCAGTTCGGCGATGAACATGGTGGGCACGCCGTACAGGGAGGTGCAGCGCTCCTGCTGCACGGCGGTGAGGGTAGCTGCCGGGTCGAAGGACGGGGCGGGGATCACCATGCAGGCGCCGTGCGAGGTGGCCGCGAGATTGCCCATCACCATGCCGAAGCAGTGGTAGAAGGGCACGGGCAGGCAGATGCGGTCCGCCTCCGTGTAGCCGACGAGGGCTCCGACGCGGTTGCCGTTGTTGAGGATGTTGTGGTGCGAGAGCGTGGCTCCCTTCGGGAAGCCTGTGGTGCCCGAGGTGTACTGGATGTTGATGGGGTCGTCGCAGGTCAACTCGGCGCCCCGGGTGTCCAGTTCGCGTTGTTCGACGGTGGCGCCCGCGGTGGCCAGGTCCTGCCAGGTCGGGTCGCCGATGTACACGGCCTCACGCAGGTCGGGGCAGTTGCCGCGGACCTGGTCGACCAGGGCTCGGTAGTCGCTGGACTTGTGGCCGAGTGAGGCGACCAGGACGCCGATGCCCGACTGCTTGAGCACGTACTCGAGTTCATGCGCCCGGTAGGCGGGGTTGATGTTGACGAGGACCGCACCGATGCGGGCCGTCGCGTACTGGATGAGCACCCACTCCGGGCAGTTGATCGCCCAGATGCCCACCCGGTCACCCTTGGCGACACCCTTGGCGATCAGTCCGCGGGCGAGCACGTCGACGTCCGCACCGAACTCCGCGTACGTCCACCGCCGCCCGCCTGCCACGTCCACGAGGGCGTCGCGGTCACCGAACCGGGCGATGCTCCGGTCCAGGTTCGCCCCGATGGTGTCGCCGAGCAGCGGACGGTCCGAGACGCCGTGCGCGTACGAGAGTGTGTTCGCCGGTACTTCTCCTCGTGCGCTCACCTGTACTCCTCCTCACGTTCCCGCTCCGTGGCGATCAGCATGCCCCGACCCGCCACCGCCCGCCTACCCTCACGCGCGAACATCCGCGGATGCGGCCCCGCGGAGATCCCGCAGAGGTCCCTGCCGCGGCTGAATGCGGTGTCGCGCCCACCGTCCGGGAGCTACCCTCCGCGGCATGCACCTGCTCAGCGTCAACGTCGGCCGCCCCCGCCCGGAGGAGTACGCCGGCTCCCCCAGCGGCACCACCGGCATCCACAAGGAACCGGTCGACGGGCCTGTCCGTGTCACCGATCCGGGCCCGCGGGGCCAGGGCGGCAGCGGCCTGGACGGGGACGCGGTGTGCGATCTGCGCCATCACGGCGGCAGCGACCAGGCGGTGTACGCGTACGCCCGCGAGGACCTGGACGGTTGGGAGCACGACCTCGGACGTCCGCTTCCCTCCGGCTCCTTCGGTGAGAACTTGACCACCTCCGGCATCGACCTCAACGAGGCACTGATCGGCGAGCGTTGGCGGATCGGACCCGACGTGCTCCTGGAGATCACCAGTGGCCGGATCCCCTGCCGCACCTTCCAGGCACGGCTCGGTGAGCCCGGCTGGGTCAAGCGTTTCACCCGGCAGGCGACCACGGGCGTGTATCTGCGGGTGCTCGCCCCCGGCGAGATCCGTACCGGCGATCAGCTCTCCGTCGCACACCGCCCGGACCACGGCGTCACCGCCTCGCTGGCCTTCCGCGCGGTCACCCTCGAACGCGAACTGCTCCCGCGGATCCTGCCGGCCGCGGACGCCCTCCACGCAGAGGCCCTACGCCTGGCCCGGGAGTACGTTGCCCGGCTGAACGACCGTACGACACCGGGTAGTTGATCCATCCGCGGTGACTGCCCCGTACGGCGTTGCACCGAACGGGCCGCTCGGACCGTCCGCGCTCATGCCCCCCGCCCAGCTGGCTTGACGGGGACTCAACTCTCGTTGTCCACCACGGTGATGGCCCCACCAGCGTCCCGGTCCAGTGCCCGGCTGATGACCAGGCGCTGGATCTGATTGGTGCCCTCGAAGATCTGCATGACCTTGGCCTCGCGCATCAGGCGTTCCACCGGGAAGTCCCGGGTGTAGCCATAGCCGCCGAGTACCTGGACGGCGTCGGTGGTGACCTTCATGGCGTTGTCGGTGGAGACGAGTTTGGCGACCGACGCCTCGAGGGTGAACGGCAGTCCGAGGTCCCTGAGCCGGGCTGCGGACTGGGTGGTGGCGCGGGCGGAGACGATCGCGGCGTCCATGTCGGCGAGCATGAAGGCCAGCGCCTGGTGCTCGATGATCGGCTTGCCGAAGGTCTCGCGCTCCTGGGCGTAGCGCAGCGCCTGGTCAAGGGCCGACTGGGCGAGTCCGGTGGCCACGGCGGCGATACCGAGGCGGCCGCGGTCGAGTGAGGCGAGGGCGATGCGCAGACCTTGTCCCTCCTCGCCGATGCGGCGGTTCACGGGGATGCGGACGTCGTCGAAGCGCATGGTGGCGGTGGCCGAGCCGGTGAGGCCCATTTTCTTCTCCGGCGGGTCCGCGTTCAGGCCGGGGGTGTCCGCCGGGATCAGGAAGCAGCTGATGCCGTGCGAGCGGTCGTCGGACGTGCGGGCCATCACGGTGTAGAAGTCGGCGTGGCCGCCGTGCGTGGTCCAGGCTTTGGTGCCGCTGAGGACGTAATGGTCGCCGTCGCGGACGGCGCGGGTGCGCATCGCGGCCGGGTCCGATCCCGCGTGTGGCTCGGAAAGGCAGTAGGCGCCCAGGAGTTCGCCGCCGAGCAGGTCGGGCAGCCACTCGCGCTTCTGCTCCTCGGTGCCGTAGGCCGCCAGCCCGAAGCAGGCGAGGCCGTGCACCGAGACGCCGATGCCGACGCTGGACCAGACGGAGCCCAGCTCTTCGAGGACCTGGAGGTAGACCTCGTAGCTCTGGCCACCGCCGCCGTACTCCTCTTCGTACGGCAGGCCGAGCAGGCCGCTGCGGCCGAGCAGGCGGAAGACCTCGCGGGGGAAGGTGCCGTCGGCCTCGGCCTCGGTGGTCCTGGGCGCGAGCTCCTTGACCGCGAAGGTGCGGGTGAGCTCGATCAGGTCGGCGGCTTCCCTGGTGGGCAGGGTGCGAGTGGCCGGCATGGGGCACCTCCACGGGCTTCAATGATACGTCGAACAGTACGAAAGTATCAGTCGGCGTACCGTTCTGGAAGCGGGGACAGCGGGCCCCACCGTCAGGGCACGACCAGGGGTGACCACACCCGTGACGTGGAAGCCCCCGGTGCAGACAGCGAGGCCCGGACCGATGGTCACCCACCGGTCCGGGCCTCGCGCGCTCACGCGGTCCGGGCACGCCTGACGGCCTCAATCGTCTCCGGCCTGCGGCGGCCGGGCCGCCCCACCGATCAGGGAGGAGCGGCCGGCGCGATCGCCTGTCAGGCGTACAGACGGATGGAGTTGTAGGTCGTCAGGTCGTACGGCGGGTACCACCCGTTGCCACGCCCGAAGTCCGTGCAATTGACGCCGTCGGAAGTGCCGCAGGTCTCGGCGCCCGCGTTGTTGGTCTGGTTGTCGACCAGGTGGTACTTGCCCACCAGACCCGACAGCTTGTGGACACCGAGCGAGTAGAAGATGTCCTTCTTCGCGATCTGGCCGTTGAGGTCGGCGATGCACACCGCACCCCTGGGACAGCTGTCCGCCTTCACCTCGGCAGCGGCGGCCGGTGAGGCGGCGAAGCCGAGTACACCCGCGGCCACGGACAGTCCGACGGAGGCCCACATGGTCTTGCGCATTTCATCTCCCCGTTGCGGCACTCCGGTTGGAGTGCGTCGTCGGCAACTCCCGGTCCGGAGCGCCCTGGCCATGGAAAGGGGCTTCGCGGGCTTTCGTCAAGGACTCTCACGGTATTTCCTGACCATTCCCCCGTCTCCCGCCTTCCGTGACCCATGGAAAGCACCAGCGAAAGGGTTCGGTGAATTCCGCACTTCATCAAGAGCACATGGAGGCGCAGCTCCGTTCCGGAATCTTCACCACGGCGACGGAACCGGCCCGATGGCCTTGTGAACAGCGGATTTTCGCCCGTTCGATGCGTCGCACATTCTCCATATCCATCGGCGCGGGCGACAGAATCGCAATTCTTTCCGGGACAGTGCAACCATCACGGCGCATTTCGCGTCCAATCACGGCCCGAAATCCCCGTACACCCCCTCGACGCACCACGAGAACAGACCAGAAAAGCGCACATCATGATTCCGTCACGAATGCATCCACTGTGTTACGGCCTTT
>NZ_KZ984575.1 GCF_003574445.1 Streptomyces sp. YIM 130001 | reverse complement strand
GCCGGGGTCGGTGAAGTCGATCGGCTCGCCGCCGGAGGTCATCGGCTGCAGCTCGCCGAGCGCGGTGCCGCCCTGCGCGTCCCGCTTGAACCAGATGTTGGGGAAGGCGAGGAAACGGTGCCAGGCCACACCCATGTCGGTCTTCAGAGCGACCGTGATCATCCAGATGAAGGAGGTGGCGATCTTCACGCCGGCGAAGAGGTACGTGAGGGTCTGCAGGGTGGAGAGATCCAGTCCCTCCAGCCAGGAGACGACCGGGTACGAGATGAAGAACGACGCCTCGTAGCCGTCCACGTGGTGCTGAGCACCCTCCAGGGCGTGCAGCATGAAGATGCAGATGCCGACGATGAGGATGACGGCCTCGACGAAGTACGCCTGGCCGGTGTTGGAGCCGGCGAAGCGGGACTTGCGTCCCGGCTTGTCGGGCCGGCTCAACTGCCGGATGACGATCAGGGTCGCGATGCCGAGCACCGTCATCGTGCCGAGGAACTCGACGAACACGTTGTACGGCGCCCAGTCGCCGATGATCGGCAGGAGCCAGTCGGCCTTGAAGAGCTGGCCGATGGCGTTGACGATCGTCAGGAGCAGCGAGAAGAAGCCCACTGCGACGAACCAGTGCGCCACACCGACGACGCCCCAGCGGTTCATCCGGGTGTGGCCGAGGAACTCCTTGGCCACGGTGATCGTGCGCTGCACGGGTTCATCGGTACGGGTACCGGCCGGGACGCTCTGACCGAGCCGCATGAAGCGGTAGATCTGCGCGATGGCTCGGGCGAACAGAGCCACGCCGACCACGATCAGGACCATCGACACGATGATCGCGGCGAGTTGCATGTGAGGGCTCCTCGGGCCTGCAGGCGGGTATTCAGCGACTTACTAAGCGGTAACTTATTCAGTCCGCCCGAGACTACCCATTTCCGGGGGCGCACTGTAGTCGGGGTGGCGGTGATCTGTGTCGCTGAGGTGTGCCTCAGTGGGTCCGCCGCTGTGGCCGACCCCGGCGCCCCTCGTCGGCGGCGATCCGCCACGCGGGGTCACTCGTGTCGCCTTTGCCGCCTTTTCTTGGGCGTTGAATCGTGTTATTCACCGCATTTTTGGACATACCGTACTAGCTTATGGGTGGTTCGAGCCCGGTATGCGCGCTCCGGATTCATCCGGGTGCCGCGATGGCCGGACAGCGCGACAGAACGGCAGCCCTTGATCATGCTCTACGGAACCGTCGCGGTGCTCTCCGCCGTAATCCTCACCGCCGTGCTCGCCCGCGGCGTCCGCGCGCTCTGCCTGCGGACCGGGGTGCTCGACCGGCCCGGAGGCCGCAAGGTGCACGCCCGGCCGACTCCGCATCTCGGCGGGATCGCGGTCGCCGGGGGCACGTTCGTCGTCTGCTGCACCGGATACGCACCACTCGGCGACGACGTGCGGCGGCTGCTCTGGGCGGCGGCCGCGGTCGCGCTGCTCGGCCTGATCGACGATCTGCGGCCGCTCGGGCCGCTGCCCCGCCTTGTCGTCGAGACCGCGGCCGCGTGTGCCGTGGTGTTCGGCAGCGGGCTCTCGCCTGCCGCCGGGTTCCTGGCCGTCGGCTGGATCGTCTTCGTCACCAACGCCTTCAATCTGCTGGACAATTCGGACGGCGCGGTGGGTACGGTCGGCGTGGTCACGGCACTCGGGCTCGCGCTGTGCGCGGCGGCCGGAGGCCGGTCCGGGCTCACCCTCCTGCTCGTCGTGCTCGCCGCGTCGCTCGCCGGGTTTCTCACTCTCAACTGGCACCCCGCGCGCATCTTCCTCGGGGACTGCGGTGCTCTCTTCACCGGTTTCGTACTCGGCGCGGCCGGGGTCCTCGTGCACGCCGGACGGGACGTACTGCCCAGCGCGGCCGCCCTGTTCGCGGTGTCCGCCGTCGTCACCGCGGACACCGTGCTCGTCGTCGCGTCCCGGCGGCGTGCCGGCCGGCCGCTGCTGCTCGGCGGTACGGACCACATCGCGCACCGGCTGCGGCGGATCGGTTTCACGGTGCCGGGTGCCGCGGTCGTGCTCGGGGCGGCCGCGTTCGCGAGCTCCCTCGTCGGTGTCCTCATCCACCGCGACGTCCTCGGCCCGTCGGCCGCACTCCCCTTGCTCTGCCTCACGGCGGCAGCGGTACTCGCGCTGCTGCGGGTGCGGGTGTACGGCGTGCGCGGGCGGCGGGGGCCGGGGAGCGGGAGAGGGGTGGCGACCAGGACGGGTGCGCGCGGGGGTGCCGGAGCGCGGACCGCTGCCGGGAAGGTGACCGGACCGCGGCGTGCGCCGCGGCCGCCGGGCGGGGTGCCGGCCACGCGGGCGGCCGGGGGCGCTGCTGTTTCCGGGGCTTCCGCCGCCTTCCCGGGGGCCGCCGCTTCCGGGACCGGGGCTTCGGCCGCCTTCTCGGGGGCAGTCGCGTCCGGCGCACGGGCCTCGGTCGCCGCTGCGGAGGCCGCCGTCTTCGGCGCGGGTGCCAAGGCGGGTGTGCCGGAGTCCCTCGCCGCGTCGCGAGCCGAGTCCGGCCGTGCTCCGGAGGTCGTGGCGGAGCCCGCCCGGGTGCCGCAGCCCGCGCCGGTCCCGCCGGCTCCCGTCGTACCTCCCGCTGCCACGGGCCGTCCCGCGCAGCAGCAGGGACCGGGTGGTGACGGCGTGCCCGATGCGCGGGCGGGTGACGGGGCGGCGGACCGGTGAGCACGGCCGGCGGGCGGCCGGGGCTCGGCCCGGGGCCGCGGGTGTCGCCCTCGGTCGCCGCGGCCACCGTGGTCTGCTCCGGCATCCCCCTCGCGGTGGTCACACCCGCGGAGGGTTCCGCCGCGGTGGTACGCCTTGCCGCGCTGGGCGGCGCGGCCGACGTCCACCTCTGCGACACCTACACCCTCGCGCTCGCCGACACCGATCCCGTACTGCACCGGCGGCTGCGCACCGCGACCCTCAACCTGCCGGACGGGCCGGGGGTGTCCCGGATCAGCCGCCTGCTGCACCACGACCGCGGCCTGCCCGCCGAACCGCTCGAAGGTGCCCGGCTCCTGCTCGACGTCTTCCGCACCGGCCAGACCGTGGGCCTGCGGCATTACGTGCTCGGGTCGAGCAGCACGGGACTCGACCGGCTCACCGCCGTCCTGCGCGCCCGCTGTCCGCGGGCGCGGATCGTCGGTTCCGAGGCCGTGCCGCACCGGCCCCCGACCGACGAGGAGCGCTCCCGGCGGGCCGAACGCATCCGGGCCGCCGGCGCCCAGATCGTCTGGGTCGCCCTCGACACCCCGCACCGCGACCACGAGGCGGCGCTGCTCGCCCGCCGCCACCCGGCCGTGTATGTCGCGGCCGGGCCCGCGGTCTTCGCCTCCGTGGCCGCCGACGGGCCGGGTCGTTCGGCACCCGTCGAGCGTCCCGTACGGGAGCGGCTGCGGCGACTGGCGCCCGCGCTGTCGTCGTCCGATGCGCGCGAACACTGGCGCCGGCTCCTCTGGTCCCACCCGCGCTTCATCCGCGCGGCCCTGCGCTCGACGCCCGCCGCGACCGGCCGGCCGCGCAGACCGGTCGTCCGCCGCGCCCGCGATGCACGTGCCGCCGAGCTTCCCGACCTCAAGTCCCGTACACCGCAGGCCCGTTCACCGCAGGCGGGTGCCGGTGAAGGGCGTGGGGGAGCAGGTGGCGGCTCCTCGTCCGGATCGTCCCCGTCGAAAGGCCCCCTGCGATGAGTCAGTTCCGCACGCTGGAGCCGCCGCCCGTGCCGACGGCGCCGCCCACCGCCGCACCCGCCGCCGCACGTGTACCGGCCGGACGGGTTCATTACGCCGCGCTGCAGCAGGAGATCGCGCGGCGGGCCCGGGTGGCGCTGCGGCGGATCGGGTACGACGTGCGACGGCACCCGGACGACCGGACCGGCCGTGAACTTGCCCTGCTGCTGCGCCGGTTCGAGATCGACACCGTGGTCGACGTGGGTGCGGGAGTGGGTGCTTACGCGACGCTCCTGAGGCAGGGCGGCTTCCGCGGACGCATCGTGTCCTTCGAACCGGAGCCGGCCCTGCGCCGCGAACTCCTCGCCGCCGCGGCCGACGACGACCTCTGGACCGTCCTGCCGTACGCGCTCGGCAACGAGCCCGACGACGGCGCGGACGCTCCCCGCGCGTGCGACGGCCCCGTTCCGCGGCGGCTCGACGAGCTGTGGGAGGAGATCACCGCGCCGGGTGAGCGGGTGTTCCTGCGGCTCGACGTGCCGGGCCGGGAGACTCGGGTGATCGGCGGCGCGGGCGAGTTCCGGGACGAGATCGCCGGGCTGCAGACCGGGGTGTCGATGCTGCGGGGCGCGGACGGGCTGCACTTCGACGAGGCGCTGACCCTCGCGCGCGGCGAACTGGGCCTCAGCCTGATGAACGTGCTGCCGGCCGGAACGGACCCGTCGACCGGCCGCCTGCTGTGCTGCGAGCTGGTCCTGGTCGGGGAGGACCGCGACTCCGAAGGGGCAGCCGTGGCCCCCGCCTTCGCCTGACGCCCGCTCACCACCACGTCACCGCCGGCCCGTTCGGTGCCCTGCTCCCGCCCGGAGTGCCGTCCGGGCGTACGGAGCGAGCATCAGGAACGGGGTCCACGGCCGGCCGTGCCGCAGGCAGTACAACCACCAGGCGCGCGGCGGGAGTTCACGCGGTGAGGTGACGCGGCGCAGGGCCTCGCGCACGCCGATGCCGGGTTCCCTGGAGTCGGCGCGCGGCGGTCCGCCGTCGCAGACTCCCAGGTGGCCGGGTGCGACGTACGCCCGCACCCCCGCCCTGCGGGCGCGCAGCCCGTGGTCGTAGTCGCCCATGCCGTGCGGGAACGCGGCGTCGATGTCGCCGGTCAGGGCCCGGACCTCGTACGGCACGAGCACGACCTTGCCGTTGTACGTGTCGCAGGGCTCGGGTGCGTCCGTGGGCTCGACCAGGTCGAGGGCCCGTCCGCGGCGGCCGGAGTATGTGGTGCGGGTGCCGTCGGCGGAGCGCAGGGCGCCCACCACGACCGACCTTGAGCCCAACTTCCCGTCGAGCGCGAGGAGTTCGGCCAACGCGTCCGGGTCCAGGGTCACCGCGTCGCCCAGCCAGAGCTGGTGGGTCCAGGTGGCGGCGCCGGCGGCCCGGCTGTTGCGGCTGGCGATGCGCATGCCGTGGCCCCAGAAGACGTCGGCGGCGACGGTCATCACCTCGGCCTCGGGGTGGGCGCGGCGGACCGCTTCGGGGGTGCCGTCGGTGGAGCCCGCGTCGACGAAGTGGACGCGTACGACGGTCCCGGGCGGGAGGCCGCGCTGGCGGGCGAGGGAGTCGAGGGCGGACAGCGTGGCGGCTCGACGGTTGTGGCTGGTCATGAGGACGGCCAGCAGGGGCGGTGCCACGGGACCTCCTGGGCTCGGGGGGCCCACCATGCCGCATATCGGTCTAATCTCGTTGTGCAGACATACCAGGCAAAACGAGTGGCGCGGGTGGGGGCGGCCTCGGGTGGCGGGCCGGAGCAGGGGTGGGGGTCGGCCAGGCCTGCCCGGGGTGGGACGGTGTGGCTCTCACGGACTCTCACGGACTCTCGCGGACTCTCGCGGACTCTCGCGGGCGCCGCCCGCGGACTCTCGCGAACCTTTGCGGACCTCGCCGATGGAGAGAAAGCGCAGGTCAGGTTCGCCTTGCCGGTAAGGGCGAGATAAAAGTTGAGTCGGTACGGCTCAGGTCTGTTGACGCCGTCGATTCCCTCGTGCATCCTTGAGCCAGTTCCACTCAAGTCACTGGAGGATTGAAATGGCACGTGCGGTCGGCATCGACCTGGGCACGACTAACTCCGTCGTCAGCGTTCTGGAGGGCGGCGAGCCCACCGTCATCACCAACGCCGAAGGCGCCAGGACCACGCCGTCCGTCGTCGCCTTCGCGAAGAACGGTGAGGTGCTCGTCGGCGAGGTCGCGAAGCGTCAGGCGGTCACCAACGTCGACAGGACCATCCGGTCGGTCAAGCGCCACATGGGCACTGACTGGAAGGTCGACATCGACGACAAGACCTTCAACCCGCAGCAGATGAGCGCCTTCATCCTGCAGAAGCTGAAGCGGGACGCGGAGTCCTACCTCGGCGAGAAGGTCGCGGACGCGGTCATCACCGTCCCGGCGTACTTCAACGACTCCGAGCGCCAGGCCACCAAGGAGGCCGGCGAGATCGCGGGCCTCAACGTCCTGCGCATCGTCAACGAGCCGACGTCCGCCGCCCTGGCCTACGGCCTGGACAAGGACGACCAGACGATCCTCGTCTTCGACCTCGGTGGCGGCACCTTCGACGTCTCGCTGCTCGAGATCGGCGACGGCGTCGTCGAGGTGAAGGCCACCAACGGCGACAACCACCTCGGTGGTGACGACTGGGACCAGCGCGTCGTCGACTACCTGGTCAAGCAGTTCAACAACGGCCACGGCGTGGACCTCTCCAAGGACAAGATGGCGCTCCAGCGCCTGCGCGAGGCCGCCGAGAAGGCGAAGATCGAGCTGTCCTCCTCCACGGAGACCACGATCAACCTGCCGTACATCACGGCGTCCGCCGAGGGCCCCCTGCACCTGGACGAGAAGCTCACGCGCGCCCAGTTCCAGCAGCTCACGCAGGACCTGATCGAGCGCTGCAAGACCCCCTTCCACAACGTGATCAAGGACGCCGGCATCCAGCTGTCCGAGATCGACCACGTGGTCCTGGTCGGTGGCTCCACCCGTATGCCCGCCGTCGCCGAGCTCGTCAAGGAGCTGACGGAGGGCAAGGAGGCCAACAAGGGCGTCAACCCGGACGAGGTCGTCGCCATCGGCGCCGCCCTGCAGGCCGGTGTGCTCAAGGGTGAGGTCAAGGACGTCCTGCTCCTCGACGTGACCCCGCTGTCCCTCGGTATCGAGACCAAGGGCGGCATCATGACCAAGCTGATCGAGCGGAACACGACGATCCCGACCAAGCGGTCCGAGATCTTCACGACCGCCGAGGACAATCAGCCGTCCGTCCAGATCCAGGTCTACCAGGGCGAACGCGAGATCGCGGCGTACAACAAGAAGCTCGGGATGTTCGAGCTGACCGGTCTGCCGCCGGCCCCGCGCGGTGTCCCGCAGATCGAGGTCTCCTTCGACATCGACGCCAACGGCATCATGCACGTGACCGCGAAGGACCTGGGCACGGGCAAGGAGCAGAAGATGACCGTCACCGGCGGCTCCTCGCTGCCGAAGGACGAGGTCGACCGCATGCGCCAGGAGGCGGAGCAGTACGCGGACGAGGACACCAAGCGCCGCGAGGCCGCCGAGTCGCGCAACCAGGGCGAGCAGCTCGTCTACCAGACCGAGAAGTTCCTCAAGGACAACGAGGACAAGGTCCCCGGCGAGGTCAAGACCGAGGTCGAGGACGCGGTCAAGGAGCTCAAGGAGAAGCTCGCGGGCGAGTCCGCCGAAGGTGACAACGCGGCGGAGATCCGCACCGCCACCGAGAAGGTCCAGGCCGTCGCCCAGAAGCTCGGCCAGGCCATGTACGCCGACGCCCAGGCCGCACAGGGTGCCCCGGGCGCCGACGCCGGTGCGGAGGACGCGGGCACGCCGGGCGCCGAGCAGGCCGCCGAGCAGGACGACGTCGTGGACGCCGAGATCGTCGACGACGAGAAGCCGAAGAAGGACGGTGCCGCGTGACGGAGGAGACACCGGGCTTCGACGAGCAGCCCGACGTCCCCTCCGGCGGCGCCGACACCCCCGACGCCACCGAGCCGAAGGCCGCCTCTCCCTCCCCCGAGGAGGGGGCGGCGGCCCCGGCCGGGGACGCGACCAATGAGTCCGTGGCCCTGACGGCACAGCTGGACCAGGTGCGTACCGCCCTCGGCGAGCGCACCGCCGATCTCCAGCGGCTGCAGGCCGAGTACCAGAACTACCGCCGTCGGGTCGAGCGCGACCGGGTCGCGGTCAAGGAGATCGCCGTGGCGAACCTCCTGGCCGAACTCCTCCCGGTGCTCGACGACGTCGGCCGGGCGCGCGAACACGACGAGCTGACCGGCGGCTTCAAGTCCGTCGCCGAATCGCTCGAGACGGTCGTCGCCAAGATGGGCCTGCAGCAGTTCGGCAAGGAGGGCGAGCCCTTCGACCCGACGATCCACGAGGCCCTGATGCACAGTTACGCACCGGACGTCACCGAGACGACCTGCGTGGCGATCCTGCAGCCGGGTTACCGGTTCGGCGAGCGCACCATCCGCCCCGCGCGGGTGGCGGTGGCGGAGCCGCAGCCGGGTGCCCAGACGGTCAAGGGAGGCGAAGGCGACGAGGCGAGCGTGGCCGGAGACGGCGAGGACGCCCCGGAGAAGGACAGCGGTGGCCCGGACGAGGGCTGACGCAGCAGACAGCGGGAAGGAGGGACGCCGGGGATGAGTACGAAGGACTTCATCGAGAAGGACTATTACAAGGTTCTCGGCGTCCCCAAGGACGCGACCGAGGCCGAGATCAAGAAGGCCTACCGCAAGCTCGCCCGCGAGAACCACCCGGACGCCAACAAGGGCAACACCAAGGCGGAGGACCGCTTCAAGGAGATCTCCGAGGCGAACGACATCCTCGGCGACCCCAAGAAGCGCAAGGAGTACGACGAAGCACGCTCGCTCTTCGGCAACGGCGGTTTCCGCCCGGGGCCGGGCGCGGGCGGCGGTTCGTTCAACTTCGACCTGGGCGACCTCTTCGGAGGCGGCCCCCAGGGAGGTCCGCAGGGCGGTACGGCGGGCGGTGCAGGTGGTCCCGGCGGCTTCGGCGGCGGGCTCGGCGACGTCTTCGGCGGGCTCTTCAACCGTGGTGCGCAGGGCGGTCCGCGTACGCAGCCGCGGCGCGGGCAGGACATCGAGTCCGAGGTGACGCTCAGCTTCACCGAGGCGGTGGACGGTGCGACCGTGCCGCTCAGGATGTCCAGCCAGCAGCCCTGCAAGGCCTGTTCGGGCACCGGCGACAAGAACGGCACGCCCAGGGTGTGCCCGACCTGCGTCGGCACCGGTCAGGTCTCGCGCGGCGGCGGTGGCGGGTTCTCGCTCACCGATCCGTGTGTGGACTGCAAGGGCCGCGGTCTGATCGCCCAGGACGCCTGCGAGGTCTGCAAGGGCTCGGGGCGCGCCAAGTCGTCCCGGACGATGCAGGTCCGCATCCCGGCCGGCGTCTCGAACGGCCAGCGCATCCGCCTTCGGGGCAAGGGTGCGCCGGGCGAGCGCGGCGGTCCCGGCGGCGATCTGTATGTGGTCGTGCACGTCGACCCGCACCCGGTCTTCGGGCGCAAGGGCGACAACCTGACCGTCACCGTCCCGGTCCTGTTCACCGAGGCCGCGCTCGGCGGCGAGATCAAGGTGCCGACTCTCGGCGGTCCGCCGGTCACGCTGAAGCTGCCGGCCGGCACGCCGGGCGGTCGTACGATGCGGGCTCGCGGCAAGGGCGCGGTCCGCAAGGACGGCACTCGCGGCGACCTCCTGGTCACCGTCGAGGTGAGCGTTCCCAAGGATCTCGAGGGGGACGCGAAGTCCGCGCTCGAGGCGTACCGCAAGACGACTGCGGGTGAGGATCCGCGGGCAGAATTGTTCAAGGCCGCGAAGGGAGCGTGACGGCGATGGACGGACCAGGGCGTCGTCGTAACCCGTACCAGTTGACAGACGATTCTCCGGTGTACGTCATCTCGGTGGCGGCCCAGCTGTCCGGACTCCATCCGCAGACCCTGCGGCAGTACGACCGCCTCGGCCTGGTCTCGCCGGACCGTACGGCGGGACGAGGCCGGCGCTACTCGGCCCGTGACATCGAACTGCTCCGCCAGGTGCAGGAGTTGTCGCAGGACGAGGGCATCAATCTGGCGGGCATCAAGCGCATCATCGAGCTGGAGAACCAGGTCGCCGCGCTGCAGTCGCGCGTCGCCGAGCTCGCGGCCGCGGTCGAGGGCGCAGCGGCGGCCATGCAGCAGCGCGAGGCCCAGGTCCACGCCTCGTACCGCCGCGACCTGGTCCCCTACCAACAGGCCCAGCAGACCAGCGCGTTGGTGGTGTGGCGGCCGAAGCGGAAGCCGGAGTAGACGCCTGGTCGCTCTCTCTGGTTCTGAACGGGCCGGGGCGGGAGAGTTCACACTCTCCCGCCCCGGCCCGTTCGCTTTGCCCTGGCCCACTCACTTTTCTGACGTTTTGACGCACCGTCATTTTCCTGGCGCGGCAGAAGCTGGCGCTGGTGGGGCGGTCCGTGCACGGGGCATCGTGGTGCGCGCGGATACTGCCGAGGGCGGGGGTGCTCGGGGTGGGTGACAGGCGCGGGGATCCACCGCCGGCGTCGCGGCACGACGACGCCGTGGCGCTGGTGGAGCTGCTGGCCCGGGGCTGGTGCGACGAACGGATCGCCAGGGCCCTGGCGTTGAGCAAGCGCACGGTGCAGCGGCGGGTGCAGTACCTGATGGCCGACCACGGCTGTACGAGCCGCTTCGCGCTCGGGTACGCACTCGGCGCGGAGGTCGAGGCCGCGCGGCGGGACGCCGGCGGGTGAGCCGTTCGGGACATCTCGGTCCCGGTGCGCGGACAGGGCTGCTCCGGTACGGCGCTTGGCCGGGCGGACCGGGGGAAAGTCCGCGGTTCGTACCGAAGCAGCCCTTACCGTCACGAAACCAGATGTCTCGGTAACTTCCTAGAGATCGGTGCGGGGTTGGCGTCTTGCCGCCAATTCACTGCGCGGGCCGGCCCTGGACTGTGAGGCCGACCGGACGGCCGCCTTTCGGGTTTCTGCTGTGCTTGGCGGGTTTGCATTAGGAATAATGCGGATCGTCGTGGGTCCGTGGCGCCCGTGTGCGGCTCTCCCGGGCGATTGCGGCGCAGTGAAAAAGCTGGGGGGTATGGCCGTGGTTCTACGCAGCCCGGGGGAGTACGGACCGCATCCGCACGGGCCCGAGGATCTGTGCGAGGCGGGGGAGCGCGTCTATGCGCGTGCGCTTCGGGTCGGTGGCATCGCCAGGCCGGAAGCCGAAGACGCGGGTTGTCTTTTCGAGCTCGGGCTTCTCCAGGCGGATCCCACCGACTTGGAGTGGTTGCTACCGGCCAGGCCCGGCGAAGTGCTGGCCGGGCTGCTTCACGGTATTCGCGACCAGACTGCCCTCACCCAGGAGCGGATGACTTCGGTCGCCGCGGCCGCCGAGCGGTTCGCGGCGCTGCAGGTCGCGGAGCTTCCGGCCGGCGGTGGCGTCCGGGCCGTCGAGGGCAAGGACTACATCCAGGGCCTCATCGACGAGGAAAGCGCGAAGTGCACCACTGAGCACGCCGGGATTCAGCCCGGGGGCATACGTTCCGAGTTTCACCTCTCCCGAGCGCTGCCGCTGGTGCAGGACCTGGCCGGACGAGGATTGCGGGTGCGGAGCCTGTACACGCATGTGGCGCGCCACGGTATGGGGCTGCAGGCCTACCTCGACCTGGTGGGGCCGACTGTCGAGATCCGTACGCTCGACGTCGTTCCGGAACGGCTCGTCATGTTCGACCGCAGCGTGGCCTACGTGGCCGCGGTGCCGGATCGCACCGTCGCACTCGAGATCCGGATCCCCGCGCTGGTCGACTATCTCTACGCGGTCTTCGAATGCTTCTGGCGTACGGCACTGCCCCTCGACGATCGGTTGTCGGATCGCAGTGAAGTCGAGGGCATCACCCACCGGGAGCGGGTCATCGCCTCGCTGCTCGCCGAAGGACTCACAGACACCGAGGTGGCCGAACGCCTGGGAGTGAACGTCCGGACGTGTCGGCACCACATCGCCAAACTGGCTGACGTGTTGGGCAGTTCGAGCCGTACGCAGCTCGGTGTCCGGATCGCGGAGGCAGGACTCGACACGCTGCCGTACGTCAGCGCTCCTGGTCCAGAATCCCCGACCGGGCTATGAGGTAGCCCAGTTGGGCACGGCTCCCACTGCCCAGGGAAGCCGCGAGCTTGGCGATGTGGCCTCGACAGGTGCGCACGTTCATCCCGAGTCGCCTCGCGATGGCTTCGTCGACGTGTCCTTCGACGAGGAGCCGGGCGATGGAGCGTTGCACGCCCGTTATTCCGTCTGCCTTGAAGTTGTACGGGACCTCATCGCTGATCGGGACGGCCACTTGCCAGAACTGGTCGAAGACGCCCACCAGATAGTGCACGAGCCCCGGGTGCCGCAGTTCCAGGGCCACTTGACGGTCGCGTCTGGCCGGGATGAACGCGACCTCACGGTCGACGATGATCAGCCGGTCGATGATTTCCTCGAGGGTGCGGACCTCGACCTCGGGACCCACCCGCTCCAGGTAGTCCAATGTCAACTCGGTTCGCCGCGCGGTGTGTTGGTACAGAGTGCGCATCTTGATGCCGCGGCCGAGCAGGGGAAGTACGCGCCCCAGGCCCTGATTGACGGCCGGCGCGCTTCGGCCACCACCGGGTTGAACGGTGAGGAGTTCGCTTCTGCATCCGGCCACTACACGGTCCAGTGTGGCGTTGATCAGGCCGAGCCCCTCGAGGACGGTGATCGCGTGAGTGGTCGGTGGGTCCAGCGCACTGATGGCCATGAATGGCTCAAAGGCGTCGGAGAGGGCCACGGTCAGCCGCCGGCGCTCCTGGATGTCGCGCTCGATCGGCTGGAGAAGCTGGGCGAGCGCGGCCGACGGGGGAACCGGTCGCAGCCACTGCGCGTCGTCCGGATCAGGGTGCAGAAGTGCCAAGTCGATCAGGCAGGGTGCGGAATCCAGCTCCGATCGCGCAATCCGGCCGGTTCGGAGCGCGCTCGCATAGAGCTCGGCCCCTGCTTCGCACAGCTCCGTGTGCGAATGAGGGTGTCCCGTCTGCTGTGCTTTTTTCTCCATATGTCCACCCCCAGGCTCCTGCATGCCAGGAACATGATGCCTGGCCATGGTGGTGCAAGGGGGGAGTCTGGGCCATGGTTTTAGCCACGGGGGTGGGCAGAGACATCTTCAAGTGAGGTTGCTCGGTGATGACCAAGAGACTGATACGCGCAGTGGTCGGTGTTTCCTTCATCGCTGCTGCCGCATTGGGCGTTGTCGGCCAGTTGGAGGATCCCAGCTGGGACTTCGCGCCGGCGACGATTGCTGCGGCCGCCGGTGACCCGCAAACGGAACTCGTGCCCGCCGCAGTTCCCGACCCGAGTTGGGACAGCGCGCCGGCGGGCGTGAACACATGACGACCCCGCCGGACGACCCCAGCTTTCGGCGGGAGATGGCGTCTGCCTACCGGTCCGGGTGGCATTTCATCGACCTCGTCACGGCAATCCCCCACCGTGGCGATTCGTTGATGGTCACCCTGTTCGGTGAGCCGGTGGTCGTCGCCCGGGACGAGGACGGCGACGACGTCCGCGCCTTTCGCTGCCTGCGCCGCCCCCGGGGCGCTCCGCAGCCCGTACGGTGCGCCGTGCGGTACGGAATGATCTTTGTGAATCTCGACCAGCGCGACCATGAACTGGTCGAGCCCGAACCGATCCCCGCCACCCCCCGCAGTGCCTGAGGCGGTTCCCCCGTCGTTACAGACCGCCCAGGCACTTCCCCCGACAGCGGCGCCATCGTGGACCTGAACACGGTGGCGCCGCTGTGCGTTTCCCGGCCGGTTTCGGCTCAGACCCGGCCGAGGGCCCGGGTGAGCGCAATCTCCAGGACCACCCGCTCCGGGTTCACCCGCGGCTGCCGGCCGTAGCGCTCGGCGTAGCGGGCCTCCGCGTCGGCGACCCGGTCCGGTTCCGTGCGGACCGTGGCGCGGCCCTCGAGCGTCGCCCAGTACCTGCCCGCGACCTGGCAGACGGCGACCGGGGCGCCGTCCTGCCCGGCGGCGAGGATGTTGACGGTCTTACGGCTCGACCTGCTGGTGATGACGCGGGCCAGGCCGGCGTCGGGGTCGTAGGTGACGCCCACCGGAGCCACGTGCGGAGTGCCGTCCGGGCGGAGCGTGGTCAACGTGCAGACGTGCTTCTCGCGCCAGAAGCTGAGGTAGGACGCGGACGGGTTCCGCGGATCTGTGGCCATGTCCCGGAACCTACTCCTTGGGCGAGGACGCCCCTCCGGCCCGCCCTCGTCGCCGGCCCACGAACCCCGTAATCCCTTGCCCGATCGGCTCGCCCGTTCGTACTTGAGTGCAGTAGACTCAACTTTGTACACGTTGATCGGGTCAGCCTCAGGCGGGGGACGGAACACCTCGCGCGGGCCGCCCCGAGACCGTCATCGACCGCCCTGTCCAGGGCCGCAAGGAGGAGTACGCACCCGTGGACGCCGAGTTCACCCATCGCAGCCGGGACGCGGTCAAAGCGGCCACCGACCGGGCCGTGTCCGCAGGACACCCGGACCTGACCCCCGCGCACCTGCTCCTCGCCCTCCTCGAGGGCGAGGACAACGAGAACATCACCGACCTGCTCGCCGCGGTCGAAGCGGACCAGGCGGCCGTACGCGCCGGTGCGGAGCACCTGCTCGCGGCCCTGCCCACCGTCACCGGCTCCACGGTGGCGCCCCCGCAGCCGAACCGCGAGCTGCTCGCCGTCGTCAGTGACGCCGCCGCACGCGCCAAGGACCTCGGCGACGAGTACCTGTCCACCGAGCACCTGCTCATCGGTATCGCCGCGAAGGGCGGCCGATGCGGCGACGTACTCTCCAAGCAGGGCGCGAGCTCCGAGAAGCTGCTCACCGCATTCGAGTCGATCAGGGGAGGCCGACGGGTGACCACACCCGACCCGGAGGGCCAGTACAAGGCCCTCGAGAAGTTCGGTACGGACTTCACCGCCGCGGCCCGCGAGGGCAAGCTGGACCCGGTGATCGGCCGGGACCAGGAGATCCGCCGTGTCGTGCAGGTGCTGTCCCGCCGCACCAAGAACAACCCGGTGCTGATCGGCGAGCCCGGCGTCGGCAAGACCGCCGTCGTCGAAGGCCTCGCCCAGCGCATCGTCAAGGGCGACGTGCCCGAGTCGCTGCGCGACAAGCGGCTCGTGTCGCTGGACCTCGGCGCGATGGTCGCGGGCGCGAAGTACCGCGGCGAGTTCGAGGAGCGCCTGAAGACCGTCCTGTCCGAGATCAAGGAGAGCGACGGGCAGATCGTCACGTTCATCGACGAGCTGCACACCGTCGTCGGTGCGGGCGCCGGCGGCGACTCCGCGATGGACGCGGGGAACATGCTCAAGCCGATGCTGGCCCGCGGCGAGCTGCGGATGGTCGGCGCGACCACGCTCGACGAGTACCGCGAACGGATCGAGAAGGACCCGGCCCTGGAGCGCCGCTTCCAGCAGGTGCTGGTCGCCGAGCCGTCCGTCGAGGACTCCATCGCGATCCTGCGCGGTCTCAAGGGACGCTACGAGGCGCACCACAAGGTGCAGATCGCGGACTCCGCCCTGGTCGCCGCGGCCGCACTCTCCGACCGGTACATCACCTCCCGCTTCCTGCCCGACAAGGCCATCGACCTGGTCGACGAGGCCGCGTCACGGCTTCGCATGGAGATCGACTCCTCGCCCCTCGAGATCGACGAACTCCAGCGCGCCGTCGACCGGTTGCGGATGGAGGAGTTGGCGCTCGGCAAGGAGACCGACCCGGCCAGCAAGCAGCGCCTCGACAAACTGCGCCGCGACCTCGCCGACAAGGAGGAGGAGCTGCGCGGACTGACCGCCCGCTGGGACAAGGAGAAGACGTCCCTGAACCGGGTCGGTGAGCTCAAGGAGAAGCTCGACAGCCTGCGCGGCCAGGCCGAACGCGCCCAGCGCGACGGCGACTTCGACACCGCGTCCAAGCTGCTCTACGGCGAGATCCCGGGCCTGGAACGGGAGTTGGAGGAGGCCGCGGCCGTCGAGGAGGAGGTCGCGAAGGACACCATGGTCAAGGACGAGGTCGGCCCCGACGACATCGCCGACGTGGTCGGCGCCTGGACCGGCATCCCGGCGGGGCGGCTCCTCGAGGGCGAGACGCAGAAGCTGCTGCGCATGGAGGACGAGCTCGGCCGCCGTCTGATCGGCCAGAGCGAGGCCGTACGGGCCGTGTCCGACGCGGTGCGGCGTACCCGTGCGGGGGTCGCGGACCCGGACCGGCCGACCGGTTCGTTCCTGTTCCTCGGCCCCACGGGTGTCGGCAAGACCGAACTGGCCAAGGCACTCGCCGACTTCCTCTTCGACGACGAGCGGGCGATGGTCCGTATCGACATGTCGGAGTACGGCGAGAAGCACAGCGTCGCCCGCCTGGTCGGTGCTCCGCCCGGCTATGTCGGGTACGAGGAGGGCGGCCAGCTCACCGAGGCGGTGCGCAGGCGCCCGTACTCCGTGGTGCTGCTCGACGAGGTGGAGAAGGCGCACCCGGAGGTCTTCGACGTCCTGCTGCAGGTGCTCGACGACGGCCGGCTCACCGACGGCCAGGGCCGCACGGTCGACTTCCGCAACACCATCCTGGTCCTCACCTCCAACCTGGGCAGTCAGTACCTGGTCGACCAGGGCACCTCGCCGGAGGAGAAGAAGGAGCAGGTCCTGAAGGTCGTCCGGGCCTCGTTCAAGCCGGAGTTCCTGAACCGGCTCGACGACCTGGTCGTCTTCTCGGCCCTCGACACGGATGAACTGAGCCGGATCGCGGCCCTGCAGATCGGACGGCTCGCGAAGCGCCTCGCCGAGCGCCGTCTCACCCTCGACGTCAGTCCGGCCGCCCTGGCCTGGCTCGCCGAGGAGGGCAACG
Source organism: Streptomyces sp. YIM 130001 (assembly GCF_003574445.1). Classification (GTDB taxonomy): domain Bacteria; phylum Actinomycetota; class Actinomycetes; order Streptomycetales; family Streptomycetaceae; genus Streptomyces. Next base: position 45,028 of record NZ_KZ984575.1, on the reverse strand, counting down.
ACCCGGCGTACGGAGCGCGGCCGCTGCGCCGCCTGGTGCAGACGGCGATCGGCGACAGTCTCGCGCGGGAGATCCTCTCCGGCGAGATCGCCGACGGCGACACCGTCCGGGTGGACGTCGCGGGCGACGGCCTTCTGGTGGGCCGCGCCTCGGTGCACGAGGTGCCGGACGAGGGACAGGACGCGGGACCGCAGGAGGTACCGGAGTCCGCTTAGCGGGTACCCGGCGCACAGTCCCGGCCATCACGGCCGGGGCTGTCACCCTGGCGGGTGGACGGGCGCCCCGTCACCGCGACTAGGGTCGAAGCAGCAGATTGCATACGTCCGGGCAAACGTCCGAGTTCCCGAGCACCTACGCGCAATACTCAGGAGTACCAGGAATGACTATCGACCCGTCCTCGATTCCGAACTTCGGGGGCCAGCAGCCCGAGCCGCAGCCGGGCGGCGACGCACCGGCGGGCCCGATCGTGCCCGACCAGGACCTGGTCAAGCAGCTCCTGGACCAGATGGAGCTCAAGCACGTCGTCGACGACGAGGGCGACCTCGCGGCGCCGTGGGAGAACTTCCGTACGTACTTCATGTTCCGTGGCGAGGGCGACCAGCAGGTCTTCTCGGTGCGTACGTTCTACGACCGGCCGCACGCCATCGAGTCCAAGCCGCAGATCCTCGACGCGATCGACGACTGGAACCGCCGCACCCTGTGGCCCAAGGTCTACAGCCACACCCACGAGGAAGAGGGCGGCCCCACCACTGTCCGCGTCATCGGTGAGACGCAGATGCTCATCGGCACCGGCGTCAGCCTCGAGCACTTCGTGTCCTCGACGGTCAGCTGGGTGCGCGCGGCGATCGAGTTCGACCGCTGGCTGGTGGAGCACCTCGGCCTGGTCGAAGAGGTCGACTCGGCGGAGAAGCCGGAAGACGACGATTCCGACAGCTGAATCCCGGCCACGCTCGGCCCGAGAGCCCGGCCCCGGTCGGTCGCCCCACAGCGGCGACCTACGGGCGCCGGGCTTTCGCCGTGCGGTGCACTGTGGCCTCCTCACCCGGCGGGAATCCGGCGGAACCTCCGCCGCGACCGGTGCTGTGGTCGGCTCCGCCGTATCTCCTGACGACCCACGGGAAGGAGTCGTCGATGAGCGTTGACGCGATCATGCACACCGAGTTCCCCGCGGGGTACACCGTCCTGTTCGGTGCCGACGGAAGGTGATCATGACGCCGCGGAGCGAAGAGCACTCGAGCACGATCCGGTCGCTGCAGATCGATTCCGCCGCTGCTCTCGGCCGCCACGCGAAGGTCGTCTCCGACGTGTACATCGACTTCCCAGCCGATGAGAACTCTGCCCCTGACCTGGCTATTCTTCGCGAGGACGCCCGCCGGGAGGGCAAGCGGTACAGCTTTGCGGACGTCCTGTTGATCCCTGAGGTCGTCTCCACCTCGTCCGCACGGACTACGACGACTGCACGGCGAAGTACGGCCGGTACGGCATCCCCGTCTACTTGGTCGTGGACCCCTGTCGCGCTGCCTGACGGCCGCACCTGCACGCTCGACCTCGATGAGCTCCCCCTCCCGGACGAGGGCGGCACGCGCTGATGTCGAGGGCCCTCAGCGCAGTCCCGCGAGGCGGGTGACTGCCTCGGTGAGGACGTGCTCGCGTTTGCAGAAGGCGAAGCGGACGAAGGGGGCGCCGGCGTCCTTGTGGTCGTAGAAGACCGCGTTGGGGACGGCGACGACGCCCGCGCGCTCGGGCAGTGAGCGGCAGAAGGCGAAGCCGTCGCTCTCGCCGAGCGGGCGGATGTCGGTGGTGATGAAGTACGTGCCCTGCGCACGGTGCACGCCGAAGCCGGCGTCGGTGAGGCCGGCGGCGAGCAGATCGCGCTTGGCGCGCAGGTCCTCGCGCAGATCGTGGAAGTACGAGTCCGGCAGCGCGAGCGCTTCGGCCACGGCGTACTGGAAGGGGCCCGCGGAGACGAACGTCAGGAACTGCTTGGCGGAGCGGACCGCGGTGACGAGCTCGGGTGTCGCGGTGACCCAGCCGACCTTCCAGCCGGTGAAGGAGAAGGTCTTGCCGGCGGAGGAGATGGTGACGGTCCGCTCGCGCATCCCGGGGAACGAGGCGAGTGGGATGTGTTCGCCGTCGAAGACCAGGTGCTCGTAGACCTCGTCGGTGACGACCAACAGGTCGCGTTCCACGGCCAGTTCGGCGATCGCGGCGAGCTCGTCGCGGGTCAGCACGGTGCCGGTCGGGTTGTGCGGGGTGTTGAGGAGGAGGAGCCGGGTGCGGTCGGTGACGGCGTCGCGCAGCTCGTCGAGGTCGAGCCGGAAGCGCGGTCCATCGCTGTCGTCCTCGGCGGTGGTGGGCCGCAGGGTGACGGGGACGCGGGTGCCGCCGGCCAGGGCGATGCTCGCCGCGTACGAGTCGTAGTACGGCTCGAGGGCGATGACCTCGTCGCCGGGTTCGACGAGCGCGAGGAGCGATGCCGCGAGTGCCTCCGTGGCGCCGGCCGTGACGAGGACCTCGCGGTCCGGGTCGTAGGTCAGCGCGTACCGCTTGGCCTGGTGCTCCGCGACGGCCTCGCGCAGCTCCGGGATGCCGGGGCCCGGCGGGTACTGGTTGCCGCGGCCGTCCCGCAGGGCCCGTACCGCCGCCTCGCGTACGGACTCGGGTCCGTCGGTGTCGGGGAAGCCCTGTCCCAGGTTGATCGCACCGGTCTTCACGGCGAGCGCCGACATCTCGGCGAAGATCGTCGTGCCGAACTCGGCGAGCCGGCGGTTCAGGAGCGGGCGGCGTTCGGTGGAGGTCATGGCCGCCATCCTGCGCCGAACCTCTCGAGTTCCTCAACTCCTGCTTTACTCCGGCCCGGGGCGGGGATCCGAACGGAACAGCACGCAACGGCACGGAACAAAACGGAGGCGAAGGGACGGGGGAAGGCATGGAGTTCTTCGGAGTCGGTCTCGGGATCGGCGCCCTGCTCGTACTGATCGTGGTCGGGTTCGGGGCGGCGATCAAGTCCGGCAGCAGCCACGGTTCGGTGCGCCACAACCGCCGTAGCCGGAACAGCGGTTGGGCCGGTGCCGGTGGCGGTGGCGGCTGGGGCGGCGATGGGTCTTCGTGCGGCGGGGGATCGTCGTGCGGTGGTGGGTCGTCGTGTGGCGGTGGCGGTGGCGGTGGCGGGGGTGGCTGCGGAGGTGGCGGTGGCGGTGGTGGGGGCGGGTGACCGCCCCCCTGTGCGGGGACCGGGCCGTGCGGGCGTGGTGGAGAACCGAATCCGCGTCCGGGCCCGTCCTGTACTGAGTACGCCGCTACGGGTACGCCGCGGCACGGCGCCGGCGGGCGACCGTTTCGGGGAGCCGGTGGCGGGCTGTGGAGGCGGGCCGTAGCAGTACGTCGTGAGCAGTGGTAGAGACGGGCAGCAGCAGAAGGACGTAGTACGGAGCGGACAAAGGAGGCACGCATGGTGGGTGGCGCGGTCTTTATGGTCGTCATCGCAGTCGTCGTGGTGGTCGCGGTGCTCGTCGGCGCCCTCGTGCTCGGCGGCTCGGGTTCGCGGTCTCGCCGCGGCCGTAATCGGAGCAGTGGCTGGGGCGGCGGCGGAGGCCTCGGCGGAGGCGGTTCCTCGTGCGGCGGGGGCAGTAGTTGACGCCTCGGCGCAGGCGCTTGCGCCGGAACCGAACACGGAACACCGAACAGCACGGAACACGGCACAGGGACCACGGAGTACGGACCACGGAGTACGGACCACGGATCGAGATTCACGGACTACTGACCACGGGGGCGACGCATGACCGACACCGGAGCATTCATCACGACCGGCGTGCTGACGGCGGCCGTCCTGCTGGCCGTCGTCCTGGCCGCACGCAAGGACGGGAAGCCGCGTCCGGCGGGCGGCGGCGGCCGGCGGACCCGTAACCGGCACAGCACCTGGGCCGCCGGCGGTGCGGCGGGCGGCGGGTACGTCCCCCAGGCGGGCGGAGAGAACGCCGGATGGTTCGACTCGGGCTCCGGCGGCTCTTCGGACGGCGGCTCAGGCGCCTCGTGCGGGGGCGGCTCCTCGTGCGGTGGCGGCGGCGGTGGCGGCTGCGGAGGCGGTGGCTGAAACCCGATCGTCCCGGGCGTGCCGCGAACGGCCTTTGCCCCGGGCATGGTTGGAGGGTGGAGAACAGGTGAACTGGGCAGCCCCCTGGGGATGGAAACTCTGCGTAATTGGGCAAAAGCCCTGTGTCAGCGGCCCTGTCCATGATTCGCTCTATCCGTCAACGCAGCCCTCGGACGATTCGCGGGCGGACAGCCGGTGAGCCCCTGGCCCCGGACCAGGGCTTGTTTCAGGCCCTGGGTCGGACCGGCTCAACTTTCACTGCGTGATCCTTGCGGAGCCGACCCATGCTCACGACCCTCAGGACCTCCTACACCGATACACGTGCGGACGATCTCGCGTGGGCGCTCGGCCGTGAGCCGCTGCCCGCGCTCGCTGTGCTCGACCTCCAACTGTCGGGTGCCACGATCCAGTTGAGGCTCCTCGGGGCCTCCCATCAGGTCCTGCTCGATCAGGAGCAGGGCACCTGCTCGGAGACGGTCGCCTGCATCCCGGGCAGCAGCACCCCGCTCCCGCTCGGTGTGGCCAAGCGGGTGGGCGCCTGCGAGTACGAGTTCGCGGCGCGCGTCGAGACCCTGTCGACGGCCTCGTTCGCGGGCCGCGCCCAGGAGTTGATCGCGCTGGTCGCCGACCACCCCAACGGGATCGTCGGGGTGTTCCCCGGCAGCCCGTACGCGTTCACCGCCCTGCTCGCGCAGCGGCTCGAGGAGCAGGTGCTCTGGCGCACCTGGCACGCGTACCCCCAGGAGGGGCAGCTCGTCTCGACCCGGACCCGGGTCGGCGTGCGTCAGCCCGCGCCCGTCTGACCGCGCACGATGACTCAGTTGCACTCCTGTGGGTGACCCTTCGTGCATCGAGGGTGACGTAGCGTGCCGAGCGTGATCGAACCGCCGCGAACCGAGCTCAAACCCCATGCCCCCGCCGGGATCGGGGAGCCGGGGAGTTCCGTGGCACTGCCTGTCAGCGCGCGCACGGGGCGGTTCCTGGTCCTGCTCGGGGTGTTCGTCTGCGCGGCCTGCGGTCTGGTGTACGAACTCGAACTGGTCGCTCTCGCCTCGTACTTGATCGGGGACTCGGTCACCCAGGCGTCGATCGTGCTCTCCCTCATGGTGTTCGCCATGGGGGTGGGCTCGCTGCTCGCCAAACGCCTGCGGCCGTACGCGGCCGTCGGGTTCGGCGCGATCGAGGTGGCGCTCGCGCTGGTCGGCGGGTGCAGCGCGCTCGCGCTGTACGCCGGATTCGTGTGGGGCGGTCACACCCGGGTGCTGCTGATCGCGTTCTCGCTGGCGGTCGGGGTGCTGATCGGTGCCGAGGTGCCGCTCCTGATGACCCTGATCCAGCGGATCAGACGGCAGGACGCGGGCGGCGCGGTCGCCGACCTCTTCGCGGCGGACTACGTGGGCGGTCTGGTCGGCGGGCTCGCCTTTCCGTTCCTGATGCTGCCGCTGTTCGGGCAGTTGACCGGAGCGCTGGTGACCGGCGCGGTCAATGTGGTGGCGGGCAGCGGTCTGGTGCTCGGCCTGTTCGGGCGGGATCTGACCGCGCGTTCCCGGCGGTTGCTCCTCGCCGCTTCCCTCCTGGTCCTGGCCCTCCTCGCGTCCGCCGCCGTCCTGGTCGGCGACTTCGAACGCAGTGCGCGCAAGGCCCTGTACGGCGACGAGGTGCGGATCGCGATGCAGAGCGACGTCCAGGAGATCGTCCTGACCGGCAGCGTGGGATCGCCGCTCAATCTGTACCTCGACGGCCGCCTCCGGGTCAGCGGCGCAGGCGAGTTCCGCTACCACGAGGCCCTGGTGCACCCGGCGATGAACGGCCCGCACGCGCGCGTACTGGTGCTCGGCGGCGGCGACGGTCTCGCCGTCCGCGAAGTCCTCCGCCACCCCGGCGTACGCCGCGTCGACGTGGTCGAGCTCGACCGCAAGGTCGTCGAACTCGCGCGCGAGGACCCGGAGTTGACGGATCTCAACGAGGACTCGCTGCACGATCCGAGGGTCCGCGTCGCGCACGGCGACGCCTTCGACTGGCTGCGCTCCGCCCGCGGTGCGTACGACGTGGTCGTCTCCGACCTCCCCGACCCGGGCATCACGGCCAGCTCCAAGCTCTACTCGCAGGAGTTCTTCGGCCTCGCGGCCCGGCTGCTGGCCGACGGCGGTCGGCTCGCGGTGCACGCCGGGCCCACGGGCGACGGCTGGCAGCGCTCCTTCTGGACGGTCGACGCGGGCGTACGGGAGGCCGGGCTGAGGACCACGGCGTACTGCGCGTTCGGCCGGCCGCCGGGGTTCGGCGGAGGCCCCGACCGCTCGTCCGCCTCGGTCCGTACGCCCAGGGACTGGGGTTTCCTGCTGGCCGGACGGAGCAGGCCCGCACTCGGCCTCGACCCGTCCGTGCCCCGACGCGGACTGACCCGGTCCGCGCTCGAGCAGGGCGCACGGCTGGCGGAACGCACCCGGGTCGACGGCCTGCCGCCGTCGACGCTCACGCATCCGCGGTACGCGCAGCAGTGACGGGCGGTCGGTCGTGGGGTGCGGGTGTACGGGGCCGGAGGGTGGATTCAAGGGAAAGCGTTCTTAGGGGGTGCGGGCCGGGCGCCCGTGGGTAGGCTCGGCTGCCATGGAGCATGAGGTGTTCGTTCCGGTGTTGCCCGAGTCCGTCCGTGCGGCCCTGGGGGACGCGTCGCGCGTCGCGCGCAGCGTGCCCGGACTGCAGCGCGAGGCCCACGAGGGGGCCGAACCGGTCGCGGGCCGGCTCAAGGTCCGTATCGCGGGGCACAGCATCACCTACCGCGGGGCGCTGCGTGTCACGGAGCGCACGGGTGGCGCGGAGCCGTCCTTCGCCGTCGACGGCGACGCCACCGAGGCGCGTGGCACCGGCGGCGTCCAACTCTCCCTGACCGTGCGGCTGTTGCCCGCCGACGGCGGTACGAAGCTGGTCTTCTCCGGCTCCGCGAAGGCGCAGGGCCGGGTCTCGGAGTTCGAGCCGTCGGCGGTCGCTTCCGCGGGGCGCCGGCTCCTGGATCGGTTCGCGCAGCGGCTGGCGGAGGGTGCCGGAGAGCAGGGGGGCGCGGCTCCCCGGGACGCCGGTGCCGGTAGCGACTCCAGCGCTGCCCGTAGTGCCGGTGCCGGTGCGGACGCCGCCCGTGACGCCGGTGCCGAGGATGATGCCGCCGACGGCGGTGGGGCCCCGGGCGCGGATGACGCTCCGGACGCCGCCGCCGCGCCGCAGGGGCGGGACGGCTCCGGGCCCGCAGCCGGTGTCGGGCCGGCCTCCGAGTTCCCGCCGTTGCCCGGGGCGGAGCCCTTCGCGGGCGTCGATCCGCACCTGGAGTCCGGCTCCGTCTTCGACGCCGAGGTGCCGCCGTCCTCGCTGGACCCGTCGGCCGACGACGACTTCGCCGCGGAGAACCCGTACGGAGAGCCCCCGGCCGAGGCCGCGCACGCCCGTCGCACCATGATCGGCCGCAGCGCCGAGGAGGTCGACCACGCGCCGCCGCACGGCCGGTACGCGCCGGTCCCGGCGCCCGAGGGCGGTACCGCCACCGACACGCTGCGCTGGGCGGCACCCGTCGCCGCCGTCCTCGTGGTCTCCGCGGTCGCCGCGGGCCGCATCCTGCGGCGCCGGCGGTAGTTCCCGTCCGGCGGACCACCGCCGGAGGACCGCCACCGGCTCCGATTAGGGTCGGAGGGTGACCACACGAGATGACATCCTGCTGACCGCGGGCGACGCCGAGCTCACCGTGCAGGCGGGCAACGGCTGCCGTGCCGGAAGCCTCCGTATCGGCGGCACCGAGGTGCTCCGCCCAGGCGACCACTACGGCAGCTTCCCGATGGTGCCGTGGTGCGGCAGGACCGAGAACGGCCGGTTCAAGAACGGCGCGCGGGAGCACGAACTGCCCGTGAACGACCCGCCGCACGCCATCCACGGCACCGTCCGGGACAGCGCCTGGCGCACCGCGCACCGCACGGACTCCCAGGCCTCGTTCACGTACGACCTGGTGGACCCCTGGCCGTACAAGGGCCGTGTCACACAGGTCTTCGAGCTGACCGAGGACGCGCTGACGATCCGGCTCGGGGTCGAGACGTACGACGACTCGTTCCCGGCGCAGGCCGGCTGGCACCCCTGGTTCCTGCGCCGTCTCACCGAGGACGGTCCGGACGTGACGCTCGATTTCGACGCGGCCTGGCAGGAGGAGCGCGGCGCCGACCACCTGCCGACCGGCCGCCGTGTCGACCCGCGGCCCGGCCCCTGGGACGACTGCTTCGGCATGCCGGACGGCGTGGACGTCACGCTGACCTGGCCGGGACAGCTCGAGCTGCAGGTTACCTCGTCGGCGCAGTGGGCCGTGATCTACGACGAGCAGCCCGAGGCCGTCTGCGTGGAACCGCAGACCGGCCCGCCGAACGGGCTCAACACCCTGCCGCGTCTCGTCACGCCCATCGAGCCGCTCGAGACGGCCACGACCTGGACCTGGCGCCGGCTCTGAGCTGCGGCCGCCTCCCCGTGCCCGGCCGGGAACTCGACGTCCGCAGGCGGTCGTTGACGGACGGTTGTCCACAGGTCGCGGGAGGCGGCCGGGATGCTTGTCCACAGGCTGGGTACCGCGACGCCACCGACGTCCTTGCGCGCTTAAGCTGGCAGCCATGAGCGACGCCAACGCAAGCGTGCCGCCGGGCACACGTGACGATCTGTTGCAGCAGATCAAGGACAAGGCCGTGGTGCACGGCAAGGTGACCCTGTCGTCGGGCCTCGAGGCCGACTACTACGTCGACCTGCGCCGGATCACCCTGGACGGCGAGGCCGCCCCGCTCGTGGGCCAGGTGCTGCTCGACCTGACGGCGGATCTGGAGTTCGACGCGGTCGGCGGGCTGACGATGGGCGCCGACCCGGTCGCCGCGTCGATGCTGCACGCGGCCGCCGCACGCGGCCGGCGTCTGGACGCCTTCGTCGTCCGCAAGTCGGCCAAGGCGCACGGTCTGCAGCGCCGCGTGGAGGGCCCCGACATCGCGGGCCGCCGCGTCCTCGTCGTCGAGGACACCTCCACGACGGGCGGTTCCCCGCTGACCGCGGTCGAGGCGGTCCGTGAGGCCGGCGGCGAGGTCGTGGCCGTCGCGACGATCGTGGACCGGGCGACCGGCGCCGCGGAGAAGATCTCCGACGGCGCGGGAGTCCCGTACCTGTTCGCGTACGGCAAGGACGAGCTCGGCCTGGACTAGGGCTTTCCGGACATGCCCCGGGGCATGTCCTGGGCGTCTGCCGCCCGCGGCCCCGCGCGCCCGGTTCGCTGCCGCACCGGGACTGGAGCAATCCGCCGAGTCTGGAAAGATGGGGCCGACGATGACGTCGCCCCCGTCCGGTGCGGGGCCCGGTCCGGGCCACCCAGCACTCACTCGCACATCACCAAGGAGCGGTCAGATGCCCATCGCAACTCCCGAGGTCTACAACGAGATGCTCGACCGGGCGAAGGCGGGCAAGTTCGCCTACCCGGCCATCAACGTGACCTCTTCGCAGACGCTGCACGCCGCCCTGCGCGGCTTCGCGGAGGCGGAGAGCGACGGCATCATCCAGATCTCCACGGGTGGTGCGGAGTTCCTGGGCGGCCAGCACAACAAGGACATGGTCACGGGCGCCGTCGCCCTCGCCGAGTTCGCGCACATCGTCGCCAAGAAGTACGGCATCACGGTCGCTCTGCACACCGACCACTGCCCGAAGGACAAGCTCGACGGGTACGTACGGCCGCTGCTCGACATCTCCGCGGAGCGGGTCGCCAAGGGCGAGAACCCGCTGTTCCAGTCCCACATGTGGGACGGCTCCGCGGAGACCCTCGCCGACAACCTCTCCATCGGCGAGGAGCTGCTCGCCAAGGCCGTCGCCGCGAAGATCATCCTCGAGGTCGAGATCACCCCGACCGGCGGCGAGGAGGACGGCGTCACCCACGAGATCAACGACGAGCTGTACACGACGGTCGACGACGCGCTCCGCACCGCCGAGGCCCTGGGCCTGGGCGACAAGGGCCGCTACCTCCTCGCCGCCTCCTTCGGCAACGTGCACGGCGTCTACAAGCCGGGCAACGTCGTCCTGCGCCCCGAGCTCCTCAAGGACCTGCAGCAGGGCGTCGGCGAGAAGTACGGCAAGTCCTCGCCCTTCGACTTCGTCTTCCACGGCGGCTCCGGCTCGACGGCCGAGGAGATCGCGACGGCGCTGGAGAACGGCGTCGTGAAGATGAACCTGGACACGGACACCCAGTACGCGTTCACGCGTCCCGTGGCGGACCACATGCTCAAGAACTACGACGGCGTCCTCAAGGTCGACGGCGAGGTCGGCAACAAGAAGGTCTACGACCCGCGCACGTGGGGCAAGGTCGCGGAGGCGGGGATGGCCGCGAGGGTGGGGCAGGCCTGCGAGGCGCTGCGCTCTGCCGGCACGCGGATCAAGTAGGGCCTTCGGCCCTCACCGGGGCCGGCTCTCTTTCGTGCCTGTCCAGCAGGTCCGGTGAATCAAGCCCTTCCGGCGGTTGTGGAGCGGGGGCCGGGGCAGCGCCCCGCGGCCTCCAGGCATCGGCCTGGCGGCCTCGTCCTCAAGCGCCGGACGGGCTTGTTCGGTCGGCCTGGCGGCCGTGAGGTTGGTCTCGGGCGGGTCTCACTTTGCGGGCGACGCTTGCGCCGCGGGGGTGGGAAAGCCGAGGGTGACAACGATGTCGTACGCCACGTCGCCGGCGTAGGTACAACCCCTCACGAAAGCGCCCCCACGTGAAGAAGACCAAGGCCGCGCTCTGGGAGTTTCTCCAGGGCCTCGGCAAGACGTTCATGCTCCCGGTCGCCCTGCTCGCGTTCTGCGGCATCATGCTGGGCATCGGGTCCTCGCTGTCCAGTGATGCCGTCACCGAGAACCTGACCTTCCTGCAGGGACAGGGCTTCCACGTGGTGTTCACGTGGATGGCGAACACGGGTCTGGTCGCCTTCCAGTTCCTGCCGGTCCTCTTCGCGATGGCCATCCCGCTCGGCCTCGCGCGCGAGGACAAGGGCGTCGCCGCGTTCTCCGGCTTCGTCGGCTTCGTCGCGATGAACCTCGCGGTCAACTTCTTCCTCACCACCAAGGGCGTCGACTTCGAGGACGAGAAGGAGATCGCGCATTACGGCATCGCCGACGTGCTCGGCGTGCAGTCCATCGACACGGGCCTGCTCGGCGCCGTAGCGGTCGGCATCATCGTGGCCGTACTGCACCGCCGCTTCCGTGCCCAGCAGATGCCGGACGCGCTCGCGTTCTTCGGCGGCCTGCGGTTCGTGCCCATCATCTCGGCTCTGGTCCTCAGCATCGCGGGCCTGCTGATTCCGCTGGTCTGGCCGGTCTTCAACTCCTGGATCACCGCGGTCGGCCGCGGTATCGGGCACACCGGCGTCTTCGGCCCGTTCTTCTTCGGCATGGGCGAGGTGCTGCTGCGCCCGGTCGGCCTGCACCACATCCTGGTGGCCATGTTCCGGTTCACCGATGTCGGCGGCTCGGGTGCGGTCTGCGGCGACCAGGTCAGCGGCGCGCTCAACATGTTCTACGCCCAGCTGAACTGCTCCTCCGCGCCGAACGCCGACGTCACCTCCGCCACGCACTTCCTCTCCCAGGGCAAGATGGCCGCCTACCTGGGCGGTCTGCCCGGCGCCGCGCTCGCCATGTACCACTGCGCGAAGCGCGTGATGCGGCCGGAGATCAAGGCGCTGCTGATCTCCGGAGTGGTGGCCTGCGTGGTCGGCGGCATCACCGAGCCGCTGGAGTTCCTGTTCCTGTTCATCGCCCCGTGGCTGTACCTGATCCACGCTGTGCTGGTCGGTCTAGGCTTCCTGACGGCGGCGGTGCTCGGGGTGTTCATCGGCAACACCGACGGCAATGTCATCGACTGGCTGGTCTTCGGCGTACTGCAGGGCACGACCACGAAGTGGTATCTGGTGCCGGTGATCGCGGCCGTCTGGTTCGCGGTGTACTACTTCCTCTTCCGCTGGGCGATCAAGCGGTTCGACCTCAAGACCCCGGGCCGTGAGGACGATGACGACGACGCCGCCGCCGACGACGACGGCGCGGCAGCGGACGCGGCCGAGTCCGACGACGCCGACCGTCCCGCTCCCGAGCTGGTGGCCGGGAAGTACGACCCGGCCGCGATCCTGGCGGCGATCGGCGGCGCCGACAACATCACCTCGCTCGACAACTGCATCACCCGCCTGCGGATGACCGTCGAGGACGCCGACCGTCTGGACGAGGCACGGCTCAAGAAGCTCGGCGCGGTCGGTGTGATCAAGCTGGACCAGCAGACCGTGCAGGTCATCATCGGGCCCCAGGTGCAGTCCGTGAAGGACGCCATCGCCAAGCTGATCCCGGTGGGCTGACACCGTGCCCGCGTACGACTTCGACACTCCGGTGGACCGACACGGCACCTGGTGCACGCAGTGGGACTACGTCGAGGACCGTTTCGGTGTACCCGGTCTGCTGCCGTTCACCATCTCCGACATGGACTTCGAGACCGCACCCGAGGTTCTGGCGGCGCTGCGGACCCGGCTCGAGCACGGTGTGCTCGGCTACTCGCGCTGGCGGCACGAGGACTTCCTCGGTGCCGTCCGGCACTGGTACGCCACCCGCCACGACACCGGGATCGACCCGGAGTCCGTCGTGTACGGCCCCTCGGTCGTCTACCAGGTCTCGCAGCTGCTGCGGCTCTGGTCGAAGCCGGGCGACGGGGTCGTCGTGCACACGCCGGCGTACGACGCGTTCCCGAAGACGATCGAGGCGAACGAGCGCCGGATGCTGGGCTGCCCGGTCGACGACACGGAGCGGCTGGAGCGTCTCCTCGCGCTGCCCGACACCTCGGTGCTGCTGCTGTGCTCGCCGCAGAACCCGACGGGCCATGTGTGGACCGAGGACGAGCTGCGGACCATGGCGGAGCTCTGCTCGCGGCACGGCGTAGCGGTGATCTCCGACGAGATCCATGCCGATCTGACGCATCCCCCGCATCGTCACCTGCCGTGGTCACGGTTCGGTGCCGGGCGCTGGGCGGTGGTGACGTCCGCCTCGAAGGCGTTCAACATCCCGGCGCTGACCGGGAGTTACGGTCTGATCGGCGATCCGGAGTCGCGGGAGCGGTATCTGCGGGCGCTGAAGGACGCGGACGGGCTCTCGTCCCCGGCGGTGCTCTCGATCGTGGCGCACATCGCGGCGTACCGGGAGGGCGGGCCCTGGCTGGACGCGCTCGGCAGGTATCTGCGGGGCAATCTGGAGCGGGTGCGGGAGCGGCTCGACGAGGCGTTCCCGCAGCTCGGCTGGCGGCCGCCGGAGGCGGGTTACCTGGCGTGGATCGATCTGCGGCCGTTGGGCGTGGACGACGACGTGTTGCAGCGGGTGCTGATCGAGCGCGAGAAGGTGGCGATCATGCCTGGTGGGACGTACGGGTGTGCCGGGCATGTGCGGGTGAATGTCGGATGCCCGCGCTCCAAGGTGGAGGCGGGCATCCAGGCGTTGGTCCGCGGCCTGCGGGCGCAGGCCTGATCAGCTACGGCTGTTGAAGCTGCAACTGTTACAGCTTCAGTTCCGCGTAGGCCTCTTCGCTGCTGTCCTTGAGGAACTGGCGGCAGCGGTCCGCCTCCTCGGTCTCGCCGATCGCGGTGGCCGCGCGGGTCAGGGCGGCCAGGCAGCGCAGGAAGCCGCGGTTCGGGCGGTGGCTCCACGGGACCGGCCCGTGGCCCTTCCAGCCGGCCCGGCGCAGCGCGTCGAGGCCGCGGTGGTAACCGGTACGGGCGTACGCGTACGACTCCACGACACGTTCCGCCGCGAAGGCGTCGTCGGCGAGCATCGCCCAGGCGAGCGAGAAGGTGGGGAAGTCCGCGGCGACCTTCTCGGGTGGCGCGGACTCCTCGCCGAGCAGCCGGTACGCCTCCTCGTTCTCCGGAAGGAGGGTCGGGTCGGGGCCGCCGAGCAGGTTCTTGTGAGTCGTCATGCCGCAAGTCTGCCACTGCCCGCGAGGGCCTTCCGGCCCGCCGGAGGGCCCCGGCGGCCGGGGTCGACCAGGCGGGCCTTGCCCTTTTCCGGTTACGTTGCCGAAGATGCCGGTGGGGACCGGGGCCCCCGTGCCGGCTTCGGCAGGGGCGGACCGCTACCCGGCACGTATCAAGGAGACAGCGATGTCCCACGACGCGGAAAATCCGCATCTCGACTTCGCGGGTACCACCCCTTACGAGGACTACGTCCAGGCCGACGTCCTCACTCACCTCCAGCACCCTCTTTCGGACGATCCCGGAGAGATGGTCTTCCTGGTCACCACCCAGGTCATGGAGCTGTGGTTCACAGTGATCGTCCACGAGTGGGAGACGGCGTCCCGTGCGCTCGCCTCGGACGACATACCGACCGCGGTCGCCGCGCTCAAGCGCAGCGTCCGTGAGCTGGACGCGCTGAACGCCTCCTGGCGGCCGCTCGCCCAGCTGACCCCCGCCCAGTTCAACTCGTACCGCAGCGCTCTCGGCGAGGGCTCCGGCTTCCAGTCGGCGATGTACCGGCGGATGGAGTTCCTGCTCGCCGAGAAGTCCGCCTCGATGCTCGTCCCGCACCGGGGCGCCCCGCGTGTGCACGCCGAGCTGGAGAAGGCGCTGCACGAGCCGAGCCTGTACGACGAGGCGCTGCGTCTGCTCGCCCGTCGCGGATACGCGATCCCCGAGTCGGTCACCGGCCGGGACGTGTCGCAGCGCTACGAGCCCTCGCCCGAGGTCGAGGCGGTCTGGGCCGAGATCTACTCCGGTGACGAGAGCGCCGAACCGGCTCGTCTCGGCGAGGCGTTGACGGACGTCGGCGAGCTGGTGTGGCGCTGGCGCAACGATCATCTGGTGGCGACCAGGCGGGCGATGGGCTCCAAGACGGGCACCGGCGGTTCCGCCGGTGTCGCCTGGCTGGAGAAACGTGCCGCCAAGAACGTCTTCCCCGAGCTGTGGACGGCGCGCAGCCATGTCTGAGCCGTCGGCCGCGCACTCGGAGGAGGGGCGCCGCCCGATCCCGTCGCGGGAACGGTTGGCCGCGTCGGCGGCGGAGTACGACGCGAAGGACGAACTGCGTGGCAAGCGCGCGGAGTTCGTGCTCGACGACACGGTCTACCTGGACGGGAACTCGCTGGGCGCGTTGCCCGTGTCCGTACCCGCCGAGGTCGCGGACACGGTGGCCCGCGAGTGGGGCGAGCTGCGGATCCGCTCCTGGACGGAGTCCGGCTGGTGGACGGCGCCCGAGCGGATCGGTGAGCTGATCGCGCCGCTGGTCGGGGCTGCGCCGGGCCAGGTCGTGGTCGGCGACTCGACGAGTGTGAACGTGTTCAAGGCAGTGGTCGCCGCGGTCCGCCTCGCGGGCGGTCCCGCGGCGGGGCGGGACGAGATCCTGGTGGACTCGGCGACGTTCCCGACGGACGGGTACATCGCCGAATCCGCGGCCCGGCTCACCGGCTGCCGGGTCCGCGCGCTGCCGGTCGGCGAGATGGCCGCCGCGGTCGGCCCGGACACGGCGGCGGTGCTCGCCAACCACGCCGACTACCGCACCGGCCGCCTGCACGACCTGCCGGGCCTGACCGCCGCGGCCCGTGCGGCCGGGGCGGTGACGGTGTGGGACCTGTGCCACACGGCCGGCGCGCTGCCGGTCGGGCTCGACGACCACGGCGTGGACCTCGCGGTGGGCTGCACGTACAAGTACCTGAACGGGGGCCCGGGTTCGCCCGCGTACCTGTATGTGGCACACCGCCACCAGGACGCGTTCGACTCGCCGTTGCCCGGCTGGAACTCGCACGCGGAGCCCTTCGGGATGCTTCCGGGGTACGAGCCGGCCGACGGGGCCGTGCGGGGCCGGGTCGGGACACCGGACATCCTGTCCATGGCGGCGCTCGAGGCGGCGCTCGCGGTCTGGGACGGGGTGTCCGTGGACGCGGTGCGCGCCAAGTCGCTCGCACTGACGGACTTCTTCCTGACCTGCGTGGAGCGTTACGTTCCCGAGGGCCGGGTCGCTTCGGTGACGCCGGCGGCGCATGCGGAGCGGGGCAGTCAGGTCGCGCTGCGGTGCGCGGACGCGGAGGCCGTGATGGGGGAGCTGATCGCGCGCGGCGTGGTCGGCGACTACCGTGCTCCCGACGTGCTGCGCTTCGGCTTCACCCCGCTGTACGTGGGCTTCGCCGAGGCGGAGCGTGCGGCGTGGGTGCTGGCGGAGATCCTGCGGGGGTAGAGCCCCGGGAGCTACGGGGCCGGCCGGCGTCCGCCCGCCTCGGTGGACGCCGGCCGGCCCCCGTAGCGGCAACGTCATCGATACAGCAGAGAGGTCTGACATGGACGGCGCCGAAGAGGCGAGGGCACGGGACGCGGCCGAGGAGGCATCGGCCTTCTCGCATCCTCCCGTCGCCCCGGACGCGACCGCCGCGTACGGCGAACACCCGGACCAGGTGGTCGACTTCTACGCCCCGCGGGGTGAGCCGGACCGTTCTGCCCCGCTCGTCGTCGTCCTGCACGGCGGTGCCTGGCGGGCGCCGTACGACCGGGTGCATCTGTCGCCGTTCGCGGACTTCCTGGCGCGGCGGGGGTTCGCGGTGGCCAATGTGGAGTACCGGCGCGGGTGGGGGTCTGCGCAGCCTCCGGCCGCGGGAGAGATCCCGCGGCAGGGCGCGGGTCCGGGAATCGAGCCGGTGCGGGGCGGGGATCCGGTCGCCGGACGCTGGCCCGGGACGTTCGACGACGTGGCGAACGCGCTCGACCTGCTGCCCGGTCTCGTACGGGAGCATCTGCCGCTGGCTGATACCCGCAGGACCGTTCTGACCGGGCATTCGGCGGGGGGTCACCTCGCGCTGTGGGCGGCGTCGCGGCATGTGCTGCCCGAGGACGTGCCGTGGTTCCTGCGGCGTCCGCTGCCGCTGCGCGGGGTGGTGGCGCTGGCGCCGATCGCCGACTTCACGACTGCACGCGATCTGGACGTCTGTTCCGGTGCGCCGGTCCAACTGCTCGGTGGGGAGGCCCGGTTCGAGGAGCGGCGCGCTCTCGCCGATCCGTCGGCGCTGCTGCCCACGGGAATCGCGACGACCGTCGTGCAGGGCGGTACGGATGTCGTGGTGCCGCCGGCCGTGGCGGAGGCGTACGCGGATGCGGCGGCGAAGGCGGGGGAGGTCGTGGGCTTCACGATGCTCGAGGGCACGGGGCACTTCCCGCTGATCGATCCGGCGGCGGACGCCTGTGCGGTGGTGGCGGAGGAGATCGCACAGCTGGCGTTCTGACGTCGAGCCGCCCCCTCTTTCCCGCCCTACCGTGGGTCCCTGCGCATGCACCAGGTGCGGGGCCCGCCGTCGGGGAGCGGGGTCTCGGCGGTGACGTCGAAGCCGAGGCGCTTGTAGAACGCGACGTTCCGCTCGCTGGAGGTCTCCAGGAACGCCGGGTGACCCGAGCGTGCGGCCGCCTCGATGCCGGGGGTCAGTACCGCGGTGCCGAGGCCGCGGCCCTGGGCTTCGGGGATGACGCCCACCGTGTTGAGGAACCATGCGGGCTCCTGCGGTCGGTGCGGTGCGAGGGCCTGGTCGGCGGACTCGTAGGCGGGTGCCCGGTCGCCGGCGAGGTCGCCGAGGAGCGTGCCGATCTCGGCGAAGGCGGGAGAGGGGTCCTGGTCGGGGGTGGTCCAGACGGCGACCGCGCGCCCGGCGTCGGCGACCCAGGCACGGCCGTACACCATCCCGATGCGGGTCAGACAGAGTTCCTGGAAGCGTCGGATCCTGTCCTCGTGACCGTCCGCGGCGATGACGTGCCGGGTGAAGGCGTAGTCGGCGAAGGACCGGGCGAGGGTGTCGACGGCGGTGGGGACGTCGGCGTCGGTGATGGGGCGGACGATGGGGGTGTCCTGGGGCGGTGGCATTCCCGGGAAACGCTCGTGAGGGCGGGTGAGTTCCGGGGCGGCTCCGCTGCCGCCCGCCATCTCGGCTCTTGCGGACCGTAGTTGTCCGCAAGGCTTCCTATCGTGGTTCTACGAGCCGCTGAGGGGCGCCGTCCGGCGAAGCTTCGCCGCGGGCCCCGTCGAAGAGGGAGTACACCGTCATGACTGTTCTTGTCACCGGAGCCACCGGAAGCGTCGGACGCGAGATCGTGCGCGAGCTGCTCGAGCGCGGCGAGCGCGTCCGGGTGCTGACCCGGCGTCCGGACAGTGCGGCGTTCCCGGAGGGCGTGGAGGTCGTCGGGGGCGACCTCACCGACCCGGACACGCTGGGGGACGCCTTCGACGGGGTGTCCGCGGCGCATCTGATCACCTTCGGCGGCGAGTTGTTCGCGCCGCTGACCACGGGCCCGCGGATCACCGAGCTGGCGAAGCGCGCGGGTGTACGGCGGCTCACCGTGCTGCACGGCGGCGGAGAGACGCCGATGGAGAACGCGGTGCGCGAGAGCGGGCTCGACTGGACGGTCGTGATGCCGGTCGAGTTCATGTCGAACGCCCTCGAGTGGGCGCCCGGCATCAAGGAGAACGACGAGGTCCGCGAGCCCTACGCGGACCGTCTGAGCGCCATGGTGCACGAGGGCGACATCGGCGCGGTGGCCGCGGTGGCGCTCATCGAGGAGGGTCACGCGGGCCGCGAGTACCTGATCACCGGGCCCGAGGTGCTCTCGCTCACCGACAAGACGGAGGCGATCGCGGCGGCGCGGGGCCGCGCGGTCGAGCTGGTCGAGCTGTCCGCCGACGAGGCGCAGGCCGCCTGGCGGTCGTACGGCATGCCCGAGGACACCATCGCCTTCCTCATCGAGGTCTATGGCAACACTCCGCTCGAGGGCCGCACGGTCAACGACGTGGTGCCGCGGGTGACGGGCCGGCCGGCCCGTACGTTCGCCGAGTGGGCGGCCGCGCACGCGGACGCGTTCCGGGCGGGATGAGGCAGGGCGTCGGGCGGGCAGGGGGCTCGCGTAGTACTTGGGACGGAGGTGCGAGGACCCTCCTCGCTGGTGACGACCGCTCCGGTGGTTCCCCCTACCGTTCTGGGTGTGAACGAGACCGCGAACGCCTCAAGTCCCCCGCCCGGCTCGACCGGTGCCCCGCGCTCCGCAGATCCCGGCGCGGCGGCCAAGGGCCTCCACACGGAGGGCCGCATGCTGCGCAATGCGCTGGGCTCCCTGCAGGCCGACCTGGTCACCGGAGCCTTCGTCTTCCGGCCGCTGCCGCCACTGGTCGAGGGCGAGTCCCGGGTGCTGCGCCGGATACCCGACAGGTGGCGGCGATCGGCGCGCTGGCTGCCGCACGCCGTGGTGCTCGCGCTGGCCGCCTTGGTGTTCCTGTTGGGCATCACGGGCGGGTCGTGGCAGTCCACCGCCGGGGAGCAGGCGGGCGTCGCGGTGTTCACGGCGTTCCCCGTGGTGCTCAGCCTGTTCCGTCCGGTGGGGGCCTTCTGGATCTCGCTGGGGACCATGGCGCTCCTGGCGGCCACGTGGGTGGGGGGCTGGGAGGCGACGTATCCCTGGTCGGTCGCCGGGTTCGTCGCCCATCTGGTGGTGATCGTGCAGGTGGTGCTGCGTTTCTCCGGGCCCCGGATCGCCGGCGAGATGTGGGTGCTCACCGTGGTGTCCGGAATCGTGGTCGCCTGGGTGACGGGCGAGGACGGGGCGGACGAGATCGTCGGGATGGGGGTGGCGTCCGCCCTGCTCCTGTCGGGTGCGCTCCTGGTGCACGGCTGGACCTCGGCGCGTCTCGAGGTGGCGGCCAAGGAGCAGGAGGTGGCGGCGAAGGAGCGGGAGGTCGTCGCCAAGGAGGAGGTCACCCGGGCCGAGCGTTCGAAGCGCTTCCTGCTCGAGGAGCGCACGACGATCGCCCGCGAGCTGCACGATGTCGTCGCGCACCACATGTCCGTGGTGGCGATCCAGGCCGAGGCGGCGCCGTACCGGGTGGAGAACCCGCCGCCCGAGCTGGCGCAGGCGTTCGCCACGATCCGGGAGAACGCGGTCGCCGCGCTCGCCGAGCTGCGCCGGGTGCTCGGTGTCGTCCGCGCGGAGGACTACGAGGCGCCGGACGCGCCGCAGCCGACGCTCGCCGACCTGGACGCGCTGCTCGCGAACGTCCGTGACACGGGGCTGACGGTGCAGCAGACGGTCACCGGTGCGGTGCGTGAACTGCCGCAGGGCGTCGGGCTGTCCGCGTACCGCATCGTGCAGGAGGCGCTCAGCAATGCGATGCGGCACGCGCCGGGTGCGACGGCGCAGGTGGAGGTGGCCTACGTGCTGGGCGGGCTCGGGCTGCGCGTGGTGAACGGTCCGCCGACGGCTGAGGTTCCCCCGTCGCCGGGGGCCGGGCACGGGCTGACGGGGATGCGGGAGCGGGTGTCGATGCTGGGCGGTGAGATGACGGCGGAGGGCCTGGACGACGGGGGGTACGAGGTGGCGGTGTTCCTGCCGGTGGCGGTGGCCGACGGGGGAGAGCGCGGCGTCCCGGGTGACGGCGAAGGCGAGCGCGTGGAAGACGAGGGCGGGGCATGACGATCCGGGTGTTGGTCGCGGACGACCAGAGCATGGTCCGTGAGGGCTTCTCCGTCCTGCTGAACGCGATGCCGGACATCGAGGTGGCCGGCGAGGCGGTCAACGGCCGTGAGGCGGTCGACCGGGTCGCCGAACTCCGCCCGGACGTGGTCCTGATGGACATCCGGATGCCGGAGATGAACGGCATCGAGGCGACCCGCGCCATCGTCGCCTCCGACGCCGGGACCAAGGTGCTCGTCCTGACCACCTTCGACCTGGACGAGTACGTGTACGAGGCGTTGCGCGCGGGGGCTTCCGGTTTCCTGCTCAAGGACGCGTCGGCGCGGCAGCTCGCGGACGGCGTACGGCTCGTCGCCGACGGCGAGGCGCTGCTCGCGCCGACGGTCACCAAGCGGCTGATCGCCGAGTTCTCGAAGCTGGCGGCGACGGGCGTGAAGGCGCCGGTGCAGGCTCGGGTCGGGGATCTCACGGAGCGCGAGACCGAGGTGCTCGTGCTGGTCGCGCAGGGGCTTTCGAACGGGGAGATCGCCGAGCACCTGGTCGTGGCCGAGTCCACGGTCAAGACCCATGTGTCGCGGGTCCTGGTCAAGTTGGGGCTGCGGGACCGGACTCAGGCCGCTGTGTTCGCGTACGAGGCGCGGTTGGTCACTCCGGGCTGACGGCGGTCGGGACGGGGGCGGCACGCGCGGTCGGTCACTCCGGGTTGGTGTGGGCCGCCCCACAGTGCCGGAATATCACTCTCCGTCACTCTTTGGGGTGGCGTGATCGCGGAACTATCGCTTCCGTGTGCGAGCTGCGGACAAGCTGGTGTCCGTCGGCGAAGGAGGGCGGCACCATGACGGACATGGCGGAGCGCGGGAGTGCGGGATCCGGGGGCGGCAGGGGGCGCGGCCTTGACGTGGAGGCCGTTTTCCGGCCCGGAGCACCGGAGTTCACCGCCGACCCGTATCCGGCGTACGCCGAGCTGCGGGCGGCCGGGAGGCTGCATCGGTACGAGCCGACCCGCCAGTGGCTGGTGCCCCGGCACGAGGACGTGACCGCGCTCCTGCGCGACCGCCGCCTCGGCCGCACCTACCTGCACCGGTATACGCACGACGAGTTCGGCCGCACTCCGCCCCCGCCGGACCACGAGCCCTTCCACCTCCTCAACGACAACGGCCTGCTGGACCTGGAGGCCCCCCGCCACACCCGGATCCGGCGCCTGGTCTCCAAGGCCTTCACCCCGCGCACGGTCGAGGGCCTGCGGGGGTACGTGGACGGGCTCGCCGCCCGGCTGGTCGCGGGGCTCGTGGCGGACGGCGGCGGGGACCTGGTGGCCCGGATCGCCGAGCCGCTCCCGGTCGCCGTGATCGCCGAGATGCTGGGCATCCCGGAAGGCGACCGGGCACCACTGCGCCCCTGGTCGGCGGACATCTGCGGGATGTACGAGCTGAACCCGTCCGAGGACACGGCCGCCCGAGCCGTCCGTGCCTCGCTCGAATTCACCGCTTATCTCCAGGAGTTGATCGCCGAGCGCCGCAAGGAGCCGGGCGAGGACCTCGTCTCGGCGCTGATCGCCGCGCACGACGAGGGCGACCGGCTCTCCGAGCAGGAGATGATCTCCACCTGCGTCCTCCTGCTCAACGCGGGCCACGAGGCCACGGTCAACACCACGGGGAACGGCTGGCTCGCCCTCCACCGCCACCCCGGTCAACTGGCCGCCCTGCGCGCCGATCCGTCCCTGCTGTCCACAGCTGTGGAAGAGATCATGCGCTACGACACCCCGCTGCATCTCTTCGAGCGCTGGGTCCTGGAGGACATCGAGATCGCCGGCACCGTCCTCCCGCGCGGCTCGGAGGTCGCCCTCCTCTTCGGCTCGGCCAACCGCGACGAGAACGCCTTCGACGCCCCGGACACCTTCGACGTGACCCGCCCGGTCAACCCGCACGTGTCCCTGGGCGGAGGCATCCACTACTGCCTGGGAGCCCCGCTGGCCCGTATCGAACTGGCAGCGGTCTTCCGCGAGTTGCTGGCGCAGGCGCCCGGCCTGCGCCTCGCCACGGACCCCCCGCCCCGCAAACCCGGATACGTCATACGCGGCTTCGCCGAGCTGCCCGTGGAGCTCTGACTCATCGGGGCCTGGGGGGAGTTCACGGTCGGGTGTGGACCTGGGCGCTCGGAGCGGGCCGGGGTTACGGGCCTTCCGGCCGGGTGGAGGCTCCGGTGGACGTCCAGGCGTCCAGGCCCCACAGGAGGAGGGCAGCGCCGGCGAGGGCGACAGCGGCCGCGACCAGGAGGCCGGCTGCGGGGCGTGCGCGCAGCGGCAGCACCCGCCGCGCCAGGAGCCAGGCGCCGGCCGGGACCAATGCACCGGCGAGGACCACGAGCGGCAGCTCGGTCCACAGCACGGACAGATCCTCGCCCTCCCCCTCGAACCCGCCCCCGAGGTGGACGTCCGTACGCCGCGACACGACCCACACGTACAGCGCGGCCAGTGCGCCCACGATCGCGAGCAGCCCGCCCGTGACGCGGGTGGTCCGGACGCGGCGCCGTTCCTCGTGCCCGGCGGACTGCCGTATGCCGCCGTCCTGCGCCGGTGGTCGCGTGCCGATTCCCATGGCCACGGGGACGCGGGTGACGGCCTCGGAGGTTCCGGGACGCCCGCACCACGTCGAACCGGTGCGCGAGGGCGGCCCGGGGACTTCACGTCCGGACGGCGGCGGAGAGCTCTACTTGGTCTCGAGGTCCCGTCGGCGGAAGCCGGTCAGGCCGAGCTGGATGAGTGCGGCGGCGATGAGAGTGAGGAGCAGGAGCGGGGTCCAGTCCATGTCCGCGGCGGGCAACTGGGGGACGTGGCCGAACGGCGAGATGTTGCTCATCCACGAGGGGAACTGGAGGAGTTCACCGAGATATCCGACGACGAAGGCGTACACCGGTACCGCCCAGGCGGCCGCGCTCGCCCGCGGCAGCCAGCCGAAGAGGACGACCGCGACACCGGCGGTCACCCACAGGGCGGGTGCGTACGCCAGCGCGGCGCCGACGAGCTTGGGGATCAGGGTCGCGTCGGAGGCGGCTGCCGCACCCGCGAGACCGAAGCCGAGTCCGGAGAGTGCGAGCAGCGCCGTGCCGCCGAGGAGGGTGACGGCGAGATGGCTGCCGACCCAGCGGGTGCGGGACAGGCCGGTGGCGAGCAGAGGTTCGGCGCGGCCGGCGGTCTCCTCGGTGCGTGGCCGCAGCGCGGCCATCACCACGTACACCGCGGCGACCACCGAGATCACCACCATCACCATCGAGGCGAACGACTCGGCGACGCTGGTGCCGCCGATCTTGTCCAGGGCGTCCTGGATCTGGTCGACGTTCTTCAGCATGTCCTCGGCGTCGCCCAGGATCGACCCGTACATCGCGCCCATCAGGAACAGTCCGGCGCCGAAGCCGGTGAGCATGCCGAGGTGCAGTCGGAGCGCGAAGCCGAACGGCCGGGTCAGCGCGTCCGAGGCGGTCGGGGAGCCGAGCTTCGATGCCTTGAGTCCCGCGCCGACGTCGCGCCGCGTGGAGAGTACGAATCCGGCCGCGCCGGCGAGCACCGAGATCAGGAGGCAGAGGGCGAGCGGCCACCAGGTGTTGTCCACGTAGGGGTAGGTGCGCTGGATCCAGCCGATGGGGGAGAGCCAGGACAGGGCGCCGTTGCCGCCCGCGTCCCCGGCGGCCCGCAGTACGTAGGTGACGCCGATGACGGCGAGGGCCATGCCGGAGGCGCCGCGGGTCTGGGCGGTGATCTGCGCGGTCACGGCGGCGACGGCGGCGAAGGTGATGCCGATGGCGGCGTAGGCGCAGCCGAAGAGCAGCGAGCCGCCGGCGTCGATGGAGTCGAGGCCGAGGGAGGGCAGCCCGGCGGCGAGCAGTGCGCCGAGGACGAGGTTGGCGAGGACCGCCACGATCAGGGCGGCGGCGAGATGGGCGTGCCGTCCGACGACGGTGGAGCGGACGAGTTCGGCGCGGTCGGTCTCCTCCTCGCCGCGGGTGTGCCGGGTGACGACCAGCACGCTCATCAGGCCGACCAGGACGGCCATGAAGCCGAGCGTCTGGTGGCTGAGCATGGCGCCGAAGTTGTAGTCGTCGAGATAGTGACGCGGGCCGGTCATGGCGAGTCCGGCCGGGCTGTCGAGGGTGGAGACGACGGAGGCGCGGTCCTCGGGTTCGGCGTAGAGGGTGGTGTACTCGCTCGTCGCGGCGAGGGTGCCGAGGAACAGGGCCAGGATCCAGGCGGGCAGTCGCACCCGGTCGCGGCGCAGGTTGAAGCGGATCAGGGTGCGCGTCCCGGCCAGGGCGTTCCCGCCGGGCACGGGCCCCTGCCCGGCGGGTGCGGACGTGCGCGTGGTGGGGGCGGTAGCGGCACTCATCGGGCGGCCTCGGGGGAGGAGTCGGAGGGTTGGGCGGAAGGCCGGGTGGAGGGCCGGTCGGCGGCCAGGCCGGTGGCACGGCTGGGGAGTTCGCCTGCCGGAGCACCCTCCGTGCCGTCCGTGCCCTCCGTGCCGTCCGTGCCGTCCGTGCCGTCCGTGCCGTCCGTGCCGTCCGTGCCGTCCGTGCCGTCCGTGCCGTCCGTGCCGTCCGTGCCGTCCGTGCCGTCCGTGCCGTCCGTGCCGTCCGTGCCGTCCGTGCCGTCCGTGCCGTCCGTGCCGTCCGTGCCGTCCGTGCCGTCCGTGCCGTCGTCCCCGCTGCTCTCGGCGCTCTTGCCGCCGCCCGCAGTGGGCACGCCTGCCCCGGACGGCTCGCCGCTCCTGCCCCCGCGCCCGTCTCCAGCCGCGCTGTCGCTGTCGCCGCCGTCGCCGCCGTCGCTGCTCTTGTGGCCGTTCGCGGAGAGTTCGTCGCCGTAGTGGCGGAGCATCAGTTCTTCGAGGGTCGGTGGGTGGCTGACCAGGCTCCGGATGCCGAAGCCGGACAAGGCGCGGACGGCCGCATCCAGGTGAGCGCCGTCGACGGCGAAGCGGACCCGTCCGTTCTCCATCTGCAGGTGATGCACGCCGGGCAGCGCGCCGAGTTCGTCCGCGGGCCGTTCGGTCTCGGCCTCGACGGTGGTACGGGTCAGGTGCCGCATCTCGCTCAGCGTGCCCGACTGCACGGTGCGGCCGAGCCGGACGATGCTGACGCGGTCACAGAGCTTCTCCACCTGGGCCAGGATGTGGCTGGAGAGCAGCACGGTCCGGCCTGCCCGCTTGGCCTCCAGGATCACGTCCTGGAAGACGACCTCCATCAGCGGGTCGAGGCCGGCCGTGGGCTCGTCCAGGAGCAGCAGTTCGGCGTCGGAGGCGAGGGCGGCGACGATCGCCACCTTCTGCCGGTTGCCCTTGGAGTAGGCGCGGCCCTTCTTCGTCGGGTCAGGTCGAAGCGCTCGACGAGTGCGTCGCGGCGCCGGGTGTCGACGCCGCCGCGCAGCCGGGACAGGAGGTCGATCGCCTCGCCGCCGGTGAGGCTCGGCCACAGCTCGACGTCGCCGGGTACGTAGGCGAGGCGGCGGTGGAGCTCGACCGCCTGGTGCCAGGGGTCCTTGCCGAGCAGCTGGGCCGCGCCGGAGTCCGCGCGGAGCAGGCCGAGCAGTACGCGGATGGTGGTGGACTTGCCCGCCCCGTTCGGGCCGAGGAAGCCGTGGACCTCGCCGGTCTCGACGTCGAGGTCGAGACCGTCCAGTGCGTGGGTGCGGCCGAACGACTTGTGCAGTCCGGCGACGGTGATGGCCTTGGTCATGTTTTTGAAAGTACGCTGTATTCACAAACTTGTGAAGTTAAGGAAGCGTATAAACTCGACCGCGATAGCGATGAACAGGGGAGATGATCCGGGAATGGCCGAGGACGGCACCCGCACGGCGGAGTCCGATCAGCAGCACGCCCGAGGGGTGGCCGCGCACGACAAAGCGGGGGCGCCGCTGTCAGCGGCTTCGGGCCGGGACGCCGAGGCGGTCGCGCAGTTCGTCGAGCGGTTCGCCGCACGCCTCGTCGAGGCCGGTCTGCCACGCATGGCGTCCCGCATCTTCGCCGCCCTGCTCGCCTCCGACTCCGGCAGCCTGACCTCGGCCGAGCTCGGCGAGCAGCTCAAGATCAGCCCCGCCGCCGTGTCCGGCGCCGTGCGCTACCTCTCCCAGCAGCACATGGTCTCCCGCGAGCGCGAGCCCGGCTCCCGCCGCGACCGCTACCGCGTGCACAGCGACCAGTGGTACGAGGCGCTCGCCAATCGCGACACCGTCCTGAAGAACTGGGAGGCGGCCCTGCGCGAGGGCGTCCACAGCCTCGGCGGCACGACCCCCGCCGGCAGCCGCCTGGCCGAGACGCTGGCGTTCTTCGAGTTCATCGAGGCCGAGATGGGCGGCCTCCTGGCCCGCTGGCGCATCCGCCGCGAGGAACTCTTCGGCGACGCGGCCAAGCCCTAGCCCGGAGCGGCCACGTCGAGAGCGACTGCCGTACGGACAGCGGGACTTGCCCGATGGCGGTCTGCGCTCAGAGCCAACGCTGCGCGGCCTCGACGCTGTCTTTGATGCTGGTGTTGAACGCGATCGCCGCCTGGGGTGCGTGGCGGCGGATCAGGTTCACGATCTGCTCGAAGAGCGGGTGGAGTTGTTCGGTCTTGCGGATCCCGCCGCCGATGACGACCACGTCCCACGGACGCCGGTCCAGCGCCGCGACGAGGGTGGGTTCGGCCGTCCCGTCGAACACCACGAGCGCCGAGCCCACGTCGATGCCGTGGTCGCCGAATCGGGCCAACTCCGCCTCGAAAGCGGCGTCGAGAGCCTCAGCGTCCATGCCGGGGATCGCATGCGGGTCGTAGCCGACGACAAGCACAGAAGGCATGCGGGCAACCTATCGGGCCACCCCGTCCTCGCGAACCCCCCGGCCCGGTCGGCTACTTCGGCGGGTGGAGCTTGCGGAAGTACGTCCAACTGGTCTCGTTCGGCGCGCTCCACTGCTCCGGGGCGTGCGCGAACTCCGGACGGTGCTCGGCGATGTAGGCGCGGGTGCGCTCCGGCACCTCCGCGTAGCTGCCGAGTTTGCGGCCCCGGCAGTGATAGGTGAGACCACCGGGCTGCCGGCCGCGCGCCATCCACGGGAGCCACGGGGACATCCGCGTCCACGACATGGTCGCCGGCACGCCGGCCTCCGGCCCCGCCAGATCCGCGCGGTGTGCGAAGAACTGGAAGAGCTCCAGGGCCTTGTACGTGTCCCCGGCCGAGTGCTCCGGATACTCGGCCACCGGCAGCGGCGACGGGTAGGAGAGCGGGATCTCCAGGCTGAAGCAGACCTGGTCGCCGAGTTCGGTCGTCGGTACGGGGAAGGGACGCCACTTCTGGTTCGCCGGGTCGTTCCAGACGTGCACCACCGGCAGGTCCTGCCAGGTCTCCAGGATCTCGCGGGTGGCCGGGTCGAGGTAGAAGGCGGCCTCACGGGTGAGCAGTTGATACGCGTCCGGTCCGGCGTCGGCGTCCTGGACGAGCCGGGCGACGTTGATCCCTTCGAAGCCGAAGATGCGCTCGTACGGTTCGTCGGGACCCCAGGAGTACACGTCTCCGGACCACCAGTACGTGACCTCCTCGCCGTCGAGCGAGGCCCGGGTGCGGGCGAGGGAGCGGAGCGGTTCCGGGGGCGTGGTCACGGGAGTCGTCATACGGAGCAGTCTGCTCGACCACGGTCGGAGCCGGGCGGGAAACACCAAGGCACCGGGTGGGGAACGCCGTTGCAGGAAGCGCACCGGGAGCGGAGGCCGGGATGATGTCCTGCACCTGCATGGCATGCCCATGCAGGTGCCTGGCACAGTGAGGCGCATGACCACCGGGTCCCTCGCGGTCGATCTCGTCGTGCCGCTCTGCATCAGCGTGGCTATCGCGCTGCTCACCCTGTTCGCGTGGGCAGAGTCCTTCTCCCGGTGGCGGCACCGTCACGAGCTGCCCGTCCCGCACGATCCGGCCCACTACCTCCGGCGGCGGATGGTGCCCTGGCAGTCCGCCCCGGAGCAGATCCCGGGGTGGCGGTCGACGTCCGAGGAAGGCGGGAGCCGGGCCGAAGGGGTGGTGGTGGTCGGTGAGATCGTCGAGGTCACCGGCGGTACCGGCGACGGCGAGGGCGGCCCGGCCCGGGCGAGGCTACGGCTGAGGTGGCCCGATGGTTCGGAGTACCGCGAGGACGGGACGGTCGGCGACGGCAACAACGTGCGCGCCGGCAGGTACACGCTGTTGGCGGCGAGCCCCGCCCCCGCGGACACACTGCCCGAGGTCATTTCCTCCGCCCGAACCCGTCGCCTTCTCCTCGACCACCGCAGTCGGCTCGGCCTCCTGAACGCCGAGGAGTACGACGTACTCCTGAACGCCACGCCGGAACGGGTGCGGCTGACGGCGCTGCGCCCAACGGGCCGGGTGCGGGCGGGACATGTCGAGGTCGAGCTCATCGTCGGCCCGGTCGTCCCCTCGGAGGAACTGCACGCCGAGAACCTCGGCGTCGACCCGAAGGTGCTGCGTCAGCTCTCCAAGGCGAGGGCGAGGGAACGGGTCCTGCACGAGGGTGTGGAGGACCCCTTGCCTCGTCCGCCCGCCATCGGCCCGCACCCCGACGATCCGGAGAGCTCCACGGTGCGGGGGTTTCTGCGCCCGGAGGAGATTGCCACCGCCCGGCACAGCGGACAGGCCCTCGTCGCCCGGGTGACGACGCGGCGGACGAGGGGATCCGCGCGGGAAGCGACCGACGGACCGCCTTGTGGACGGTGGGTTCTGTGGCCCACGTGGTACTGAGATGACCACGGAACGCGTCCCCGGAACTTCCCGGCCGCCCGGTGTCCCGGCAGCCGCACCGGATCCTGGTCCTCCGGACGCCTGGATGCTCGCCCGGCACGCCGGGTACGTCCGCCGGCTGCGGGCCCGCCGACGCATCACCCTCCCCTTGTCCCTGCTCACGGTCACCGCCACCGGCGTCGCGGCCCTGGCGGCGGTCACCACCGAACTCGACTGGACGTGGTGGACGCCGGTCGGCGCGCTCCTCTTGTTGCTCCTGTTCGGAACCTTCAGCTCCGTCCAGCGGGACGACGGACGCGAACGTGAGGTCCCCGACACCCCGCTGGAGGCGGCCTGCGTCGTCGGACTCGACATTGTCAGCTGGGGCGAGGGGTGTGCGAGCGGCATGCATGACGTCCGCGTCATCGCGCGCCCCCTCGGCGATGCGACCGGCCCCCTCGTCCACGGTCTGCAGCAGTTCCCGACGGAATCCGCCTGTCCGATCGAGCCCGGCATGCTGTTCGGCTTCCGCCGTTACCCCGGGTTGAAGCACCTCGTACGGATCGAGCCGCAGCACGACCCGTCGACCCTGATGACTCTGCGTACGGAGGCCGAACGCGCCCTGGGCGACCCGCAGCCCGAGGACGCGCGGCCCGAGGACGCGCGGCCCGAGGACGCGCGGTCCTCCGGCACGGGCTCCGTCCCTCGCACGCCGGCCCCTCCCGCGTCGCAGCCGGAGGCGGCCGAGGTCGCCTCCGTCGCCGTCGGGGCCCACCGCCACGGCGACTTCTGGGAGACGGTGGTCACCGTGCACACCGAGGACGGCACGGAGCTGACGGAGACCCGGTACCGGCTCCCGGAGGAACTCGCCCAGTTCGAGGCCGGCCGCGGCGTCAGCGTCGTCCGCGACCAGAACGCCGCCTCCGCCACTCCCCGACCGACCTGCGTGATCGTGCCGTCCACGCTGTGAGGCGTCCGCGCCTTCCGAGGCACCCCGAGCTTCTGCGGCACCCCGAGCTTCTGCGGCACCCGGCCGCGGCTCTCGCGCACGTTCGACGCTCCCTCACCCCCGAGGCAGCGTCAGCATCCACGCCTGGGGCCGGACCGTCCACGTACGGCGGCGGACCGGACCCGCCGTGACCATGTCAGCCCGGTAGCGGAAGTCGGCGCCCGAGATCGTCAGGGAACGTGCGATCGCGTGGGCCACCGGGTCCTGCGATCCAGGACCCGCCGCCCGCACCTCGATACGGGCGAAACCGCTCCGGGCACCGCCCGCGGTGACCGACACGAGCCCGACGGGCCGGTCCAGATCGACGAGTGTCTCCCCGTCCGCCTCCACCCGCAGCCGCGCGGGCGGCACCCCGTCGAGGCCGCCGCGCACCGGCGTACGAGCGGCGAGGGACTGGAACAGGGACTGGCAGGTCCTGAGCGGCGGCGCCCACCACGGGTCATCGCCGGTCCCGCGGCCGCCGTCCCCGTCGCCCGACGCCCCGTCCCGCTCGTCGCCCGGATGTACCGGAAGCCGCAGGTCACCGAGGACCACGCCGTCGCTGTCGTCCACGAGCAGGTCGAGCCTGTGCGGCAGCCCGTCGAGCACCGCCCGGGCCGCCTCCACCGCCCCGGCCGGCACTCCGAAGCCCCGTACGAGCTCGGTCGACGCACCCACCGGCACCACCGAGAGCGCCGCATCCTCGAGATCCCGCTCGCGGTGCAGGTGGGTCACGGCGCGCAGCAGCGCACGGTCGTCGCCGATCACGACCGGGCGGCGCGCACCCCTGCGGGCCAGGGCGCGCGCGAATTCCTCCGGCCCGTCGGGCAGGCAGACCTTGACCGACGTGGTGCCCGCGGACAGCACATCCTTCGCGATCCGTACGGACTCCCCGTCCTTGCTGCGTGCGCTCGGGTCGACGACGACCAGGAGAGGGCGGGCGCCGGGCCGTTCGCCCGGCTGTGTGCCCCTTTCACCCGGTTCTGCACTCTGCGGGCGCTGAGCGGCGGACTCTGGAGCCGACACCTCGGTCCTTCCTCGGGTAGCATCTTTGTGCAAGAGCCCCTTGCGCTATTGCGCCAGGGGCTTCGTCTATTCCGGGGCACCGGTCCGACGGGTAATGCGGCCAACGGCGGTCGCCGAGGCGAACAGAACCAAGCCTCTGACCTTGGACATGCCCCACCCGGAAGGGGTGTACGCCTGTGCCCGCACTTGTGCTGCTCGGTGCTCAGTGGGGTGACGAGGGCAAGGGAAAGGCCACCGACCTGCTCGGTGGATCCGTGGACTACGTAGTGCGCTACCAGGGCGGCAACAACGCCGGCCACACGGTCGTCGTGGGCGACCAGAAGTACGCGCTGCATCTCCTCCCTTCCGGAATCCTCTCACCGGGGTGCACCCCGGTGATCGGGAACGGAGTCGTCGTCGACCCGGCCGTCCTGCTCTCCGAGCTGAGCGGGCTGAACGACCGCGGTGTCGACACGTCCAAGCTCCTGATCAGCGGTAACGCCCACCTGATCACTCCGTACAACGTCACGATGGACAAGGTGACGGAGCGGTTCCTCGGCAAGCGCAGGATCGGCACCACGGGCCGTGGCATCGGCCCGACGTACGCCGACAAGATCAACCGCGTGGGCATCCGCGTCCAGGACCTCTACGACGAGTCGATCCTGGAGCAGAAGGTCGAGGCCGCGCTCGAGACCAAGAACCAGCTCCTGGCGAAGGTCTTCAACCGGCGCGCGATCGAGGCGCCGCAGATCGTCGAGGAGATGCTTCAGTACGCCGAGGAGCTCCGGCCGTACGTCGCGGACACCACGCTCGTCCTGAACGACGCCGTCGACGCGGGCAAGGTCGTCCTCTTCGAGGGCGGTCAGGGCACGTTGCTCGACGTCGACCACGGCACGTATCCCTTCGTCACCTCGTCGAACCCGACCGCGGGCGGCGCCTGCACGGGCGCGGGCGTGGGCCCGACGAAGATCAGCCGGGTCATCGGCATCCTGAAGGCGTACACCACGCGCGTGGGCGCCGGACCGTTCCCCACCGAACTGTTCGACGAGGACGGCGAGGCGCTGCGCCGGATCGGCGGCGAGCGCGGTGTGACCACCGGGCGCGACCGGCGCTGCGGCTGGTTCGACGCGGTCATCGCCCGCTACGCGACCCGGGTCAACGGCCTCACCGACTTCTTCCTCACCAAGCTCGACGTGCTCACCGGCTGGGAGCAGATCCCGGTCTGCGTGGCGTACGAGATCGACGGCAAGCGCGTCGACGAACTCCCGTACAACCAGACCGACTTCCACCACGCGAAGCCGGTGTACGAGTACCTGCCGGGCTGGTCCGAGGACATCACCAAGGCGAAGACGTTCGCCGACCTGCCGAAGAACGCGCAGGCGTACGTGAAGTCCCTCGAGGAGATGTCCGGCGCACCGATCTCGGCGATCGGCGTGGGCCCGGGCCGCGACGAGACCATCCAGGTCAACTCGTTCCTCTGAGCCGGTGGTCGGGGTGAGCGCGAAGTCCGCCCCGGTGCTGTGAACCACGAAGGGCGCCGCGGAGAGATCCTCTCGCGGCGCCCTTCGCCTGCGGTCCGCGCCGCCGTCCGCCGCACGGCACTTCCACCACCCGTGATCCGGTGCATCCTTGGATGGAACGGGACGGAGCGGGATGGGCGGGTGCCCTTCCCGGCAGGTGTGCCGTAGCTCGGCCGAAGGTGAGGTCTTCATGGACAGCGAAAGCTCCCCGCGCGGTGACCGTGCGACGAGTGACCGGCCGGCGACCGCCGCGGCCCTCGATCTGTCGCCGCACCCCGAGGGCGGCTGGTACCGGGAGACGTGGCGCAGCGAGGTCACCGTGCATCCCGAGGGGTATCCGGGTGGTCGGCCGAGTGCCACGGCCATCCACTTCCTGCTGCCGCCCGGTGAGGAGTCGCGGTGGCACACGGTGCGTTCCGCGGAGCTCTGGCTGTGGCACAGCGGAGGGCCGCTCCACCTGGATCTCGGCGGGTCGGGTCACACGCCGAGTGGTCAGCCGTCCAGGCTGGTCCTGGGTCCGGACCTCGAACGGGGCCAGGTGCTGCAGGCCGTCGTACCGCCCGGCGTCTGGCAGCGTGCGGAACCTGCCGGGGACGACGAGGTGCTCGTCAGCTGCATCGTGTCGCCCGGCTTCTCGTTCGAGGACTTCCGCATGCTCGACGGCTGAGCGCCGGGTTATTCGCTGTCCCCGGCCGGGCGCCGGTGCCATCATCGCCGGATGCCGACATCGCGTACCGATATGCCTGCCGCCTTCGATGAGCGGTCCCTGCTGACCACGATGCTCGGTTACGCGCGGGCGACCGCCGTCGCCAAGTGTGAGGGGCTTGCGGCCGAGGGGGCGTCGGCGGCGCCGTTGCCGGGGTCGCCGTTGACGACCGTGGGTGGGATCGTCAACCACCTGCGGTGGGTGGAGCATTGGTGGTTCGAGGTGATCTTCCTCGGGGAGCCGGACGTCGGCCCCTGGACCGATGACGATCCCGACCGCGAGCTGCGGCTCGGTGCGCAGCTCCCGCTCGCGGAGGTCATCGCCGAGTACGAGGCCGCTGCGGCCCGCCACGACGCGATCATCGCCGCCGCCGGCCTGGACGCCACCGCGAAGCACCCGATCCGCGACGGCACGCACGTCACCCTCGGCTGGATCCTCCTGCACATGATCGAGGAAACCGCCCGCCACAACGGCCACTTGGACATCCTGCGGGAACTGGCGGACGGCACCACGGGGTCGTGATGCGTGCGACGGAAGTACGTCCAGGTTCCCCGGTGCGCCTCCGCGTGGTCACCGAGGCCGACTGGACCTTGTGGCGAGAAGTCCGCCTGGCCGCTCTCGCCGAATCACCGCACGCCTTCAAAGCCCGTCTCCAGGACTGGCCCCACGGCGGCGAACACCGCTGGCGCGAGCGACTGGCCATGCCCGCCGCCCACAACCTCGTCGCGGTTCTCGACGATCACCCCGTCGGTATGGTCGCCGGCCTGCCCGGCGCCGGCGGCACCTGCGAACTCCGTTCGCTCTGGGTCGATCCGCGCGCCCGCGGCCGCGGCGTGGGTGATCGCCTGATCGCGGCCGTCGAGTCCTGGGCGCGTACATCGGGTGCCACGACGCTGAGACTCGCCGTACTCCCGGACAACGACACTGCCGCCGCCCTGTACCGACGCCACGGCTTCGTCGACATGGGGGAGCCCGGAGACGTCCTGCCCGACGGAGTCACGAGGGAGCGCGTGATGGCGAAAGGGCTGGGGGTCCTCCCCGGGGAGCGCTGAAAGGGTCCCCCGTGGCCGATGTGCCATTGAGGCCGGCGCCGCGCCCGGAACCGTTCACCTCACCCCGCAGTGATCCGGATCTTGGACTGGCCGTGGGGCAGGGCCTCCCAGTCGTCCATGAAGTGGGCCGTGAGGCCGTGCCGGGCGGCGAGGGCGGTGAGGGTTTCGGTGCGGTAGTAGAAGTCCTCGTGCAGTACCTGGTGCTCCTCGCCCTCGGTGCGGTCGAAGGTGAAGTCGAACCAGCCGCCGGGCGCCAGGATGCGGCCTATGTGGGCGAAGCACTCCTCGATCACCGACAGCGGCGAGTGCGAGAACACGCTGTGCGCGTGCACCACGTCGAAGGCGCCGTCCGGCAGGAACTGCAGCCGTAGATCGCGCACCGGCGTCAGTGCCGGCAGCCGTTCCTGCAGCCCCTGGTCGCGGAGGGTGTCCTGCGCGGCGAACAGGATGTCGGGGGAGATGTCGACGCCGTAGTAGTGGCCGGGTTCCAGGTACTCGATGAACCGCCAGCCGGCCCGCAGGTTGCCGCAGCCGATCTCCAGGAGCCGGTGCTCGGGGCGCAGGCCGTGGCCCGTCAGGTAGTCGAACTGCATCTGCCCGAGCGCCAGCCAGCGCTCCCGGCTGCGGCCGCCCACGGCCAGGTCCGGGTCGCGCCGGGTGTCGGAGCGCATCACCGCCCGGTAGTAGGCGATGTGGTCGGTCGAGCGGTGCCGCAGCCAGGCGTCGCGGGCGGTGCGGCGCAGGTGGCGCGGCACCCGGCCGGGGTTGCGCAGGGCGTAGGTCACGCGGTGGGTGAGGGAGGCGCGGTTGGCCGTGAGCTTCTTCGGCATGGCTGGCTCGATCTCCGTAGGGGCCGTGTCTCCAGAAGTCTCACGGCGCGAGCGCTCCCGCACGTCCGGTG
Organism: Streptomyces sp. YIM 130001; assembly: GCF_003574445.1. Taxonomy (GTDB): domain Bacteria; phylum Actinomycetota; class Actinomycetes; order Streptomycetales; family Streptomycetaceae; genus Streptomyces. Next base: position 9,566 of record NZ_KZ984575.1, on the reverse strand, counting down.
CCCGGCCGCCCCGTACAGCCCCGCCGGGTCATGCCGATGCAGGCCGATCGGATGATGTACGGCATGGAGCACGCTTGTATACGTGAAGGAGCGGGGGCGGCCGGCGCGCAGCCGGAGATCGGGTCGCCTCCGGGGATCGGCCCGGGTCCGGAAGGCGACCCGCGCCCGGAACTACACGATGGGGACGCGGTGGCCCGAGACGGCACGGAGCCCGACCCCGACGCGCGCTGGCTGACCGCGGCCCTGGACGCCGCCTTCGTGCTGCTCCTCGGCGGCGCGGTCGCCCGCCTCCTGACGCACGGCCCCGCCGACGGCGCGCACACCGGGTGGGTGCTCGTCCTGTTCCTCGCCTTCGGCGCCGTCTACCTGCTCGGCCGGCTGACCGCCCCCTCGCCCCGCCTCGGCGAACGCCCCACCCCCCGGCACCTGTGCTGGCTCGCCGCGGTGCTCGGCCTCTGGCTGCTGCTGCTCGCGCTCGAACCGAGCGCCACCTGGTGCACCATGCCGGTGCTCTTCACCGGGCTGCACCGGCTGCCGGTACGGATGGCGATGTCCCTGGCGGCCGGTCTGGTGGTGCTGGTGGTCGCCTCCGAGATCCGGGTGTCCACCGGCGGGTTCAACCCGAACCTGGTGATCGCCCCGGTGGCTCTCGGCACCGTCGCCACGGCCGTACTCGTCCACAGCAGGCGGCTGACCGGCCGCCAGCGCGTACTGATCGACGACCTGGTGCGCGCCCGCGGTGAACTGGCTGCCACCGAACGGCACGCCGGCATCCTCGCCGAGCGCCAGCGGCTGTCCGCGGAGATCCACGACATCCTCGCCCAGAGCCTGTCCAGTCAGCAGATGCTCCTCCAGGCCGCCGAACGCCATTGGCACACCGACCCGGACACCGCGCACTCGCACGTACGGGACGCGGCGGCGACCGCGGACCGGGGCCTGGCCGAGGTGCGCCGGTTCGTCCGGGACCTGACTCCGCTCGACCTCGCCGACGCCTCCCTCGTCCAGGCACTGCGTGCGCTCGCCGAACGGCAGGGCGCGCCCGGTCCGGCCGTCGAGTTCCGGCTGGACGCCGAGCCGGGCGTCGCGGGTACGCTGCCCGGGCCCGTCGAGACGGCGCTGCTCCGGGTGACCCAGCAGGCGTTGGCGAACGCGCGGGAGCATGCCGGAGCGACCCGGGCCGTCGTCACCCTGACCTGCTTGGAGGACCGGACCACCGTGGACATAGCCGACGACGGCCGCGGCTTCGACCTCGGCCACCCGCCGCGCCGCGGTCGTACGGCGGGCCGCGGGCAGGGCCTCGGCGGTATGCGCACGCGTGCCCGTCAGGCGGGCGGAACCCTCACCGTCGACTCGACACCGGGCGAGGGAACGGTGGTGTCCGTGTCGGTGCCGTACGGCACCGGGTGCGCAGGCGACGGAGTCGGTACGGTCGGGCGTCCCGCTCCCGGCGCGGAACGGGAGACGCCGTGACCTCAGCGTCCGACAAGGCCTCCGACAAGATCTCCGACAAGGCCTCGGACAAGATCTCCGACAAGACCTCCGCCACCGACTCCGCCGCCGTCTCCGGATCCGGCCCCGCCTTCGCCTCCGGTCCCGGTCCCGGTCCCGGTCCCGGTCCCGGTCCCGGTCCCGGAGCCGGCCCCGGTCCCGGCCCGGTCCGAGTGCTGCTCTGCGACGACCACGCGGTCGTACGCGCCGGGCTGCGTGCCCTGCTCGCCAGCACCGACGGCATCGACGTCGTCGGGGAGGCCGGCAGCGGTGAGGAGGCCCTCGACATGGCGGCCGCCCTGCGCCCCGACGTGGTGCTCATGGACCTCCAGCTGGGCACCGGCATCGACGGCGTCACCGCCACTCGACGACTGGCCTCGCGCGACGCCGCCCCGGACGGCGCACCGCCCCCGCAGGTCCTCGTACTCACCATGTTCGACACCGATGCCGACATCGGGCGCGCCGTCGCCGCGGGCGCCACCGGCTACCTGCTCAAGGCCGAGCCGCCGGAACGCCTCTTCGCCGCCGTACGGGACGCCGCGGCCGGCCGTACCGTGCTCTCCGGATCGGTGGCCGACCGTGTCGTCTCCCGGCTGCGCGCCCCCGGACCCTCCCTCACCACCCGCGAACTCGAGATCCTCGCCCGCCTCGCAGAGGGCCTCGGCAACCGCGAGATCGCCCGCGTCCTCTTCCTCAGCGAGGGCACGGTGAAGACTCATCTCGCCCGCGTGTACACCAAGTTGGGCGTCCGCACCCGTTCGGGAGCGGTCGCGGCTGCGGCCCGCCACCGACTCCTCCCGTAGCGGGGGCCGCTGGTGCGGCCGGTCCTCACCAGCGCGCCTCGCGGAGCTCGTCCGGGAAGCCGGTCCAGCGCAGGTCGGCGGGCAGGTGCCGCATGTCGTTGAGGGTGAGGACGGTGGCCGGGCGGTCGGGTGGGTAACTGATGACGGTGAGCGCCGCGTTGGCGTGGTTGAGGCCGAGCCAGCGCCAGTGCGGTGCGTGCATGGCGTCGCGGACCAGCCAGGCGGCGAGGAAGTTGTGGGTGACGACCAGTTCGTGCCGGTCCGTGTCACCGTCCACAGGGCCGGTGAACAGGCCGAGGGCCCGACGGGCCAGTTCAGGGCCCCGCAGCCGTTCCTCCTGGGGGGTGCCGGCGACGAAGCGGAGAAACAAGTCGGCTGAATCCGGGGGCAGTTCGGTGCGGTCCGGCACGTACGGTACGTAGTCGCCGGCCGGCTCCGACGCGTACACCGGGACGTCCGGGTGGACTTCCTGCAGCTGCGCGGCGATGGCGCGGGCGGACTCCGCGGCCCTCGGCAGCGGGCCGTGATGCACGGCGGCGAACGGCACGTCCCGCAGGCGCCTGCCGAGGAGTTCGGCCTGCCGAAGCCCTTGGTCCGTCAGCCCGGTCTCGTCCGGCCGCGCCTCGCCGTGCCGTACGACATGGAGGTACCGGGTGGCCGTGGGCGGCATCAGAGGCGGCCCGTGAGGCAGTGCTGCGCGGCGACGACGAGCGCCTCGACGCCGGTGCTGAGCGTGGGTTCGACGACCGGGGCGAAGAACGGGGAGTGGTTGCCGGGGAGTTGGTCGGCACGTCCCTCGAGGAACGCGGTGACCGTCGGCTCCGCCTCGAGCCCGCCCCAGAACCAGAAGACGGTCGGCACCCCCAGCGCCTCCCCGAACACCCCCACGTCCTCACTGGCGTTGACCGGCGGCAGCGGCTGGATGCGCAGCTCGCCGAAGTGCTCGGTGAACGCGGCCCGCACGCTCTCGGTCGCGTCCGGCTCACTGACCAGCGCAGGCGCGTGCCCGAACCAGCGGAAGTCCGGCTCGCGCTCGGCGCCACTGGCCGCGGCCTCCGCACGGACGATCCGCTCGATCGCGGCGCGCACCAGGTCGCGGGTCTGCGCGGTGTACGAGCGGATGTTGACCCCGAGTTCCGCCGTGTCCGGGATGATGTTGTCCTTCGTGCCGGACTGCAGTCGGCCCACGGTGACGACCGCTGTCTCGGACGGCGGGACCTCGCGGGCGACAATGCCCTGGAGCCGCGTGACGACGTTGGCCGCCATCAGGACGGGGTCGATGGCCGCCTCGGGCCGCGAGCCGTGACCGCCGCGGCCGTACAGGGTGATGTCGAGCGAGTCGGAGGCCGCCATCACCGGGCCCGTGCCGTACGCGATGAACCCCGCGGGCAGCGGTCCCACGTGCTGGCCGAGCACGATCCCGGGCTTCGGGAAGCGCTCGAAGAGCCCGTCGGCGACCATGGCGCGGGCGCCCATGACGAGCTCTTCGGCGGGCTGGAACACCACGAGCAGCGTCCCCGACCAGGCCTCCCGCGCCTGAGCGAACAGCGTCGCCGCGCCCACCAGGCAGGCCGCGTGCATGTCGTGCCCGCACGCGTGCATCACGGGGACGTCCCGTCCCTCGTGGTCCAGGGACCGCGCGGTGCTGGCGTAGGGCAGGTCGGTCCGCTCCTCGACGGGCAGCGCGTCGAAGTCGGCGCGGAGCATCACGACGGGCCCGTCGCCGTTGCGCAGGACGCCGACCACTCCGGTCCCGCCGACCTGCTCGGCCACCTCGTCGAACCCGGCGTCCCGCAGCCGCCCGGCGAGCAGGCCGGCCGTCCGCGTCTCCTGCAGGGACAGTTCCGGGTGCCGGTGCAGGTCCCGGTAGAAGTCGCCCAGTCCACCGCGCAGGGCATCCAGTCCCGCGATCACCGATTGCCCCATTGACCTGCTCTTTCGTCGCCCGCTCATGGTCCCTTCCGGGCACTCTATCGCCGGGGTCGCGGAGCGGGTCCGGCGGCGGGTGAGGGCGCCGGCGGGGGCTCGGACTCGCTTGTGGGATCGGTGAGTTCGGGAGCGGAAGGAGGCACTTTCGTGTCACGCAGTCACATGCATGTGTCCGACCAGGTCAGCGGCGGTGGATCCGAGCGCGGCGGTGGAAAGTCGCCCGACGGGGCTGGTGGTGATGTGCCTGTGCGGAGCGGCGTCGACGTGTCCGTGCGAAGCGGCGGTGACGTGTCCGACCGGATCAGCCACGAGGCGTGTCCGCTGACCGAGGTACTCGACCGCGTTGCGGGCAAGTGGAGCATCGGGATCATCGTCGCGGCGGCGCAGGGGCCGATCCGTTTCACCGAGCTGGAACGAACGATCGTCGGCATCAGCCGCCGCATGCTCACCCTGAACCTGCGCAGGCTGGAGCGCGACGGACTGCTCGTACGGACCGTCTACCCGACCGTCCCGCCCAAGGTGGAGTACAGCCTCACGCCCATGGACCACGAGCTGCACGCCACGCTGTCGGGGGTCGTCGGCTGGGCGGAACGCCACCGGGCGGACATCAGCGAGGCGCGGGCGGCGCACGACGCGGCCGCGGCGCCGATGGCTCCTTGACCCTGACCCGCGGGTCAAGCTCTAGCGTCCCTCCATGACTGAGACGCATCGCGCCGCATGCCGGCGAGTACACCTCGTCCGTCGCCCTGTCGGGCTGCCGGCCCCGGAGGATTTCGCTGTTCGGCGGACCCCGGTGCCGCGGCCCGGACCCGGCCAAGTCCTCGTGCGCAACACGCATTTCCTCGTCTTCCCGGGCCTGCGCACGCTCATTGGCGGCGAGACCCGCGACGTCCCGCTGCCGCCGCTGCACCCGGGTGATGTCCTCTTCGGGCCTGCGGTCGGCGAGGTGGTCGAAGTGCCTTCGTCGTCGGAAGTCCCGCTGGAGAAGGGGCAGTTGGTGCTCCATATGCAGGGCTGGCGGGACTGGGCCACGCTCACGGCAGCCGAGTGCAGACCGCTCGACGGCACGCTGCCCGACCCGGTCGCCCACCTCGCGCAGGGGTCAGCGTACGGCGCACTGACCCGGCTGGCTCAAGTCCGCCCGGGCGACACCGTGTTCGTGACGGGCGCGGCCGGCGCCGTCGGCTCTCTGGCCGGCCAGATCGCCCGGCTCCTCGGGGCGGCACGGGTGATCGGGAGTACGAGTTCGCCGGACAAGGCCCGGCGCCTCGAGCGGGAACTCGGATACGACGCGACCGTCCTTCGCGGCGCGGGCCCGATCGCCACCCGGCTCGCCGAATCAGCGCCGGAGGGCGTCGACGTCGTCCTGGACACCGTGGGCGGCGAACAGCTGGCCGCCGCGGTCGACGGCGCCAACAGGGGTGCCCGGTTCGCCCTCGTGGGCGCCCTGGAAGGCCAGTTGGCGCCGGATCGCGCGGGCGGTAGCGCACCGGCACTGCTCGATACGTACCGGCTGGTGACCAGGGGAATCCAGATGGCCGGCTACTCCGGGGCGGATCACCCGGACGTGGAGGCCGAGTGGGAGTCGCGCTTCGGCAGGTGGTTGCGGGCGGGGGAGATCCGCTTCCCGTACACCGCGGTGCGCGGAATGGAGCGCGCGGCGCAGGCGTTGCCCCAGCTGATCGCGGGCCGCACCTTCGGGGCGACGGTGGTGGTCGTATAGGTCCGGCGGGGCGGAGGGCTGGAGGCGCGGATGCCTGTGCGTGTGCGGATCGGCGAGGCGGCGGTGGCGGTCGGCGCGACGCCTCGCGCGCTGCGCCTGTACGAGGCCCGTGGTCTGCTTCCGCCGCCGCCACGCACCACGTCGGGCCAACGCAAGTACGGTCCGGCCGAGTTGGCGCGCATCCGGGTCATTCGCGACCTCCTCGCCCTGGGGCTCACCCTGGAGGACGTACGCCGCCGCATCCACCGGCTCGACTCCCTCGCCGATGCCGGCTCGGAGGGCTCCCTCGGCCCCGACTGCCCATCTCGGCAAGGGCAGTTCAGCGACGTCGTGGCCGCCCGACTGGCCGCCCTCGACGCGGAGATCGCCCGCCTCACGCACCTGCGCCGGACCCTGGCCGACGCCGCGACCGGACGTGCGGAGCAGCCCGGTCCGCGGGCGGATGACCGCCGTTGACCCGAATTGGATCTCGCTCTACTGTTCTCCCTGTTCGTGGGTGTTGATCTTGAAATTCCCATGTCGGGGGCGAAGTGCGGAGCTGTCCGAAAGGACGGCGCCCGCACCGTGAGCGCGTACTGCTCTTGCCGGATTCCCTGCGTGAGGTGATGCCCCCGGGCGACTCTCCTGCGCCCGTGTGGCGCTTCGACTCCGGAAGGAACCCTCCTCGTGCGTGCGCGGATACTCATCACCTCGGCCGCTGCGGCCGCCCTCCTGGTCGGCGGTCTCGCCGCCCCCGCCTCGGCCGCCCCGTCCGCCGGCGCGTTCGTCACCAACGGCGACCGCGTCCATGTCTCCAGCACCCCGCCCCGTACGGCGTCGGCGCACGCCTGGTGGATCAAGATCAACGGTCCGGGCACCAAGGCCAAGGTGACCATCTGGCTCGAGATGAAGAGCACCGGCGGCAAGTGGCACGCGGTGTCCAAGGGTGCGAAGACGGTCAAGTCCGGCGGTGGAAGCGCCCGTCGGGCCGTCGCCCGCAAGAAGTGCAGCAACTCCAAGCCCAGGATGTGGCGTACGAAGATCGACGTCGACATCGTCGGCGTCGCCGACAGCCCGGAGAAGGTGTACACCAAGGCCGTGAAGGTGAAGTGCGCCGTCTGACGGCCTGACCCGCCGCCCGCTCGCACCGCCGCCTGACCCGCCTGACCCGCCTGACCCGCCTCACGAGGAGAACGACCATGACAGGTGCCGACACGACACTCATCGTGGGACTGCACGGGGTACTGCACCGGTATCCGTGGATCGACCGCGTCAGCCGCGAATTCGATCTCGACGAGGACGTGTTCAGCCTCGCGGTGAAGCGGGCGGCGGCGTACGGCTGGAGCAACACGGATGTCTCCGGCGCGCCGGAGGGCACCGTCTGGGATCACAACGACGCGGGCGGCGACTGGGGCGAGGACGGCGAGAATCGTCAACTGGCCTGGCTCCAGGCCACCTTGCCGAATCGCGGTTCCCTGCCGACGGTCAGGACCGCGACGGGCAAGAAGGTGAGGCCGCGTGGCCCCCGTCTGCCGCTGCTCCCGGCGGTCACGGTCCTGAACGACGCGCTGCACCGTGTCGGAACCGTGCACCTCACGGGCGCACACGCTCTCGTCCCGCTCCGCGTGGCAGGCGACTCACGCTTCGAACTGGCCATGATGGCCGACTGGTTCGCCCTCGCCGACCCTGACGGCGCGGAGGAACTCGCGGTCACCGTGTCGTCGCGTTCGTCGGCCGGGCTGAGCGGCCGCGCCGCGGAGGTGCGCGATGCCGTCGTGGAGCGCGGTCACGACGTCATGGCCGTCGAGACGGTCAAGCACGCGGCCGGCGCGGTGGCGGACGGTCTCGCCCGCCCTCTCGCCGGGCAGGTGCAGGCCGAGGGCATGCGCCCGGCCATGTCCTTCCGTTGCCGGGTACGAGAGTGGTCGGCGGACGTCGCCGCCTGGACCACGGAGCTCTTCGCCGACGCCCTCCGCGGATCCACCGGAACATCGGCGCCGGTCCTGATCACGGTGGCCCGGGGCCGGACCACGTAGCCGCGGCTTCCCTGCCCGCTTCCCGCGCGGCGGGTCACGTACCGCCAATCGACTCAGCACGGCACATGGCGGAACTCGCGCGACTCGGTGACATCGCGCAATCACCGTGCTGTGACGGGCAGTTGATCCGGACGCGGCGCCCAGGCGGAGGGCGGTGGGAGCCCGGGACCGGGCGTGCGGGCCCGGCGGCACGGTGCGGCGCCGGTGGTGGCCGGTCCGAACGGGCAGCAGGACCGGCTCGTGGTGGCGGGCGACAGTGCCGACGGCCCGCGACCCGGGCCGCCCGCCCGCCCGTCCATAAACATGCCCGAGGATCTCTTCGTCCCGCGCGCCCGCGTCTCCTTATCCGCGGCAGGGACCGGCCTCCTAGTCCGCCGCCACGATGCGCTCGACCGCCGCCGTCACCAGTTCCTCGCGCTCTGTCTCCGTGAAGACGTCCGGCAGGGTGAGCTGCTCCACGATCAGCCAATTCAGCGTCAGCATCAGGAGTTTGACGGCCGTGGCATCGCCGGGGAGACCGGAGGACTCGTGGTGGGCGACGTTGGCGTCGACGTCGGCACGGACGCGTTCGGTCAGGACCTTGCGCAGTTCCGGGCGGCGTGTGGACTCCAGGCGGAGTTCGAGCAGGGCGAGGTAGCCGGTGCGGAACGAGGCGATGTGGCCGACGAGTTCACGCATCAGCGCGGCATACGCCTCCCGGTCGTGGCCGGCGGCGCGTTGGCGGGCGACCGTGGCCTCGTCGGGCTGAAGCCGCTCGTACACCCGGGCGCCGATCTGGGTCAGCAGGTCGTCGCGGCTGGCGAAGTAGTTCGACGCGGTGCCTGCGGGCACGCCCGCCTCCGCGTCCACGGCCCGGAAGGTCAGGCCGCGCGCGCCTTCTCGGGCCAGCACTTCGATGCCCGCGTCCACGAGGGCCGCGCGCCGCTGGTCGTTCCGTCTCACCATTGACACCACTCCAGGTGTAGTACTACGTTCAAACCACTTCAAGCAGAGTACTACGTGTGGGGAGTACGTGTGATGCGAAGGCTCGTGTACTACATCGCCGCCTCGCTCGACGGCCGGATCGCCGGCCCCGGCGGTGAGTTCGACTTCTTCCCGCAGGGCGACGAGCAGCAGGCCACCGCCTACGCGACCTGGGTGAACGCGCTCTACCCGGACACCGTCCCGACCGCCTACCGCGCGGCCGCCGGCCTCGCCGAGGTCCCCGATCGCCGCTTCGACACCGTCGTCATGGGCCGGAGCACCTACCGCCTCTCCCTCGACAACGGGGTCACCAGCCCGTACGCGCACCTGCGCCAGTACGTCGTGTCCGGCACCCTCGCGCCGGACACCGACCCGGCGGTCACCGTCGTGCCGAGCGGCCCGCTCGACCTGGTCCGCGCACTCAAGCGCGAAGCCGGGTCCGGGCTCGACATCTGGCTCTGCGGCGGCGGCCGGCTCGCGGGTGCCGTGTTGCCCGAGATCGACGAGCTGCTGATCAAGACCTACCCGGTCATCGCCGGCGCCGGAATCCCGGTGGTCGACGGCGCCTTCGACCCCACCACCTTCGACGTCGCCGAACGCACGACGTTCGCCAACGGGGTCATCCTCACCCATCTCACCCGCCGC
>NZ_KZ984574.1 GCF_003574445.1 Streptomyces sp. YIM 130001 | reverse complement strand
CCCCCCCGCCGGGGCCTTCGGCGTTCCCGCGGCCAGAAGAATTCCACGAATTTCGCTCTGCCGTCGGAAATCCGGGCGTGCTGGAATAGAGTCACTGCATGAACGGCGAAGCAGCGGTGTTTCGCGGAGATTCGAGGCGGTGGTCAGGTCATGCGCATTCCCGCGCATTCGGTATGCACGGCCATCCGGGACGACATCGTCTCCGGTGTGTACGAGCGCGGCAGCCGGCTCACCGAGGAACTGCTCGCCCGCAGGTACGGCGTCTCGCGGGTGCCGGTGCGCGAAGCGCTGCGCACCCTGGAGGCCGAGGGATTCGTCGTGACCCGCAGGCACGTGGGTGCCCAGGTCGCCGAGCCCACGGCACGGGAGGCGGCCGACCTGCTCGAGGTGCGCGTCCTGCTGGAGCCGCTGGCCGCGGCCCGCGCGGCCCAGCGCCGCACCCAGGCGCACCTGAAGGTGCTGCGCGGCCTGGTCAGACTGGGGCAGGAGCGCGCCAGGGCGGGGCAGAGCGACGACCTGGCATCACTCGGCAACTGGTTCCACGAGACGCTCGTCCAGGCCTCCGGCAGTCAGGGCCTGACCTCGCTGCTCACCCAGCTCCACCACAAGGTCACCTGGATGTACGGAGCGACGTCGACGGCCAGGCCGGTGGAGACCTGGGCCGAGCACGGCGCGATCGTCGACGCGGTGGCGCGGGGGGACGCCGAGCGCGCCAGGTCCCTGACCGCCCTGCACGCCGAGCACGCCGCGGCGGGCCGGCGGCCACGTGCCGTCGCCGCCAACGGCACGGTGAGGCCCTCGCAACACGGCGTAAACACCCCGAGCGTCCGTAATTAACACGCGCCCCGTATACAAGGAGAAAGAATTCGTCCGGGGTGCCGGCGGTCGAGAAAGTCGGCAGCTGAAATTCCGTGCGGTCTCGTCGACCTTTTCTGCTGGACGGCGGGTATTTCTTGGTGCCCGTTTCCCGTAATTCCTCACAAGGGGAAAGTCAGGCGCCCGCCTGCGTCCGTACGGGTGCGTCCTGCCGCGTCCGGCACCTTCGCGAGCGCCCCGGGAACGCGACGGCGCCCGGGGCGTGAACCCCGGGCGCCGTCGGAACGAGCAGACCCTCAGACGGTCTCGGGAAGCTCGTCGAGACCCTCGGAGACCAGCTTGGCCAGACGGTCCAGAGCACTGTCGGCGCCCTCGGCGTCCGAGGCCAGCACGATCTCCTCGCCACCCTGGGCGCCCAGGCCCAGGACGGCCAGCATGGAGGCGGCGTTGACCGGGTCGCCACCGGCCTTGGAGATGGTCACGGGGACGCCGGAGGCCGTGGCCGCACGGACGAAGATGGAAGCGGGGCGGGCGTGGAGACCCTCGGCCCAGCCGACGTTGACGCGGCGCTCAGCCATGTGATGCTGCCCTTCAGGTGACTCACAGTTGTCTAGACCAGTCTCTCATGCCGTCGGAGATGCTCGGACGGGGTGCCGTCCCGGCGAACGGCCGGACCAACACCCCGGCTCGGACGCCGCCGGATGCTCCCCCAGACTGCAACGCGCCGGGCGTTGCCGCCACCTCCGCCCCCACGTCGGACGTATCCGGCGACTTCCCGCCGCAGCCCGGGCCGACGGGCCCTCGACCCGTACGCTGGCGTCATGCAGACCTCGTCCGAGCACGCGGCGTATCCCGACCACTGGGAGGCCGACGTGGTGCTGCGCGACGGCGGCACCGCACGGATCAGGCCGATCACGGCCGACGACGCCGAACGCCTGGTCAGCTTCTACGAGCAGGTGTCCGACGAGTCGAAGTACTACCGGTTCTTCGCGCCGTACCCCCGGCTGTCCGACAAGGACGTGCACCGCTTCACCCATCACGACTACGTGGACCGGGTGGGCCTCGCGGTCACCGTGGGCGGCGAGTTCATCGCGACGGTGCGCTACGACCGCATCGACGACCGCGGCATGCCCGCCACCGAACCGGCCGACGAGGCCGAGGTCGCCTTCCTCGTACAGGACGCGCACCAGGGGCGCGGTGTCGCCTCCGCGCTGCTCGAGCACATCGCCGCGGTCGCCCGCGAGCGCGGCATCCGGCGCTTCGCCGCCGAGGTGCTGCCCGCCAACTCCAAGATGATCAAGGTGTTCACGGACGCCGGCTACCAGCAGAAGCGGAGCTTCGAGGACGGTGTCGTGCGCCTCGAGTTCGGCCTCGAACCCACCGAGGCCTCGCTCGCCGTGCAGCGCGGCCGCGAACAGCGTGCCGAGGCCCGCTCGGTGCAACGGCTGCTCACCCCGGACTCGGTGGTCGTCATCGGCGCGGGCCGCAGCTCGGGCGGCGTGGGCCGCGCGGTGCTCCACAACCTGCTCGACGCGGGTTTCACCGGCCGCATCCACGCCGTCAACGCGTCCCTGGACGCACCCGCCGAGATCGGCGGCGTGCCCGCGTTCCGCACGGTGGAGGACATCGGGGAGCCCGTCGACCTCGCCGTGATCGCGGTCCCGGCCGAACGCGTCCCCGAGGCCGTCGCCGAATGCGGCGAGTCGGGGGTACGCGGACTGGTCGTACTCTCCGCCGGCTACGCCGAGTCCGGCCCCGAAGGCCGCGAGCGGCAGCGGGAGTTGGTCCGCCAGGCCCGCTCGTACGGCATGCGCCTGTTCGGACCCAACGCCTTCGGCGTGATCAACACCGCGTCCGCCGTGCGCCTCAACGCCTCGCTCGCCCCGACCATGCCGCTCGCGGGCCGCACCGGACTGTTCACCCAGTCCGGCGCCATCGGCATCGCGCTGCTGTCCGCACTGCACCGCCGCGGCGCAGGCCTGTCCACCTTTGTCAGCGCGGGCAACCGGGCCGACGTCTCGGGCAACGACGTGATGCAGTTCTGGCACGACGACCCGGACACCGACATCGCGCTGATGTACCTCGAGTCCATCGGCAACCCCCGCAAGTTCACCCGGCTCGCCCGCCGCACCGCGGCCGTCAAGCCGGTCGTGGTCGTCAAGGGAGCGCGGCACTCCGGCGCCGCGCCCACCGGGCACACCGTCGCCGCCCCCCGGATCCCGGACGCCACGGTCTCCGCGCTCTTCCGGCAGGCCGGCGTGATCCGCGTGGACACCGTCACCGAACTCGTCGACGCCGGAGTCCTGCTCGCCGACCAGCCGCTGCCCGCCGGGCCCAGGGTCGCCATCCTCGGCAACTCCGAATCACTGGGCGTCCTCACCTACGACGCGTGCCTGGCCGAAGGTCTCAGGCCGCAGCAGCCCCTCGACCTCACCACCTCGGCCACGCCGGACGACTTCCGGGCCGCGCTGGCCGAGGCTCTCTGCGACCCCGGCTGCGATGCGGTCGTGGTCACCGCCATCCCGTGGGTCGACGAGCACAGCGCGGCTCAGCACCCGGAGGGGGAGGTGCTGGCGACGGCCTTGCGCGAGGCCGCCGCCGGCGCCCCGGCCAAGCCGGTCGCGGTCGTCGCGGTGGAACTCGGCGGTCTGGCCGAGGCACTTGCGGCGGCCACGGCTTCCGCTCCGGGGCGCACGGCGCGGCCGGCGGCCGGGGCACCGGCCCCGTCCCCCAGTACGCCGCCCGGCCCGACACCGGATCCCGCCCCGACCGCCGCTGCCACGCCGGCACCGCGCTCCACCGGCCCCATCCCGTCGTACCCCTCCGCCGAGCGTGCCGTCAGCGCGCTCGCCGAATCGGTCAGGTACGCGCACTGGCGGCGCACGGAGGCCGAGCCCGGCCGGGTACCCGAGTACGAGGACATCGACGAACACGGCACCGCGACCCGTATCGAGGAACTGCTCGCCGGCACCGAAGCGCCCCGCGGAGTGGGTCTGGACGCCGACGACGCCGCGGACCTGCTGCGCCGCTACGGCATCCACGTGCACCGCACACTCCCCGCGGACACCGCCGACGCGGCAGTCCGCGCCGCCCACGACCTCGGTTATCCGGTCGCCCTGAAGACGACCGCGCCCCACCTGCGCCACCGCGCCGACCTCGGCGGTGTCCGGCTCGACCTGACGAACGAGGCGCAACTGCGGCTCGCGTACCAGGAACTCACCGACACCCTCGGAAAGCCCGCCGAGCTGCGACCGGTCGTCCAGGCGATGGTGCCGCGCGGCGTCGACACCGTGGTGCGCGCCGTCATCGACCAGGCGGCGGGCCCCGTCCTCTCCTTCGGCCTGGCAGGCGCACCCTCCGAACTGCTCGGCGACACCGCACACCGACTCGTCCCGGTCACCGACCGTGATGCCGCCGGACTGCTGCGCTCGATCCGTACAGCGCCCCTGCTGTTCGGCTGGCGCGGCTCGGCCCCCGTGGACTCCGCGGCCCTGGAAGAACTGCTGCAGCGGGTCTCCCGGCTGGTCGACGACCACCCCGAGGTCGTCGCCGTCTCCCTCGAACCCGTCGTCGTCGCGCCCCGCGGCCTGTCCGTACTGAGCGCGTCCGTACGACTGGCCCCGCCGCCCGCGCGCACCGACGACGGGCCGCGCACGCTCCCGTTCTACTGAGACCCGGCCCCACCGGGCCCGCGGCCCCGGAGCCCGGTCCTCGCGCCCGCACAGCGGCCCCGGTCGCCGGGTTCCGCCGGGGTCACCACTGTCACCGCGCCACCGTAGGATGGGCCCTATGGCGAAGACCGGTACGACGACCCAGGGGCTGCGCACGGCGATCGAGCGCAGCGGCTATTACCCGGCCCTCGTGGCAGAGGCGGTGGAGGCCGCTGTCGGCGGCGAGCCGATCGTGTCGTACCTCGTGCACCAGGAGACCACCTTCGATGCCAACGAGGTGCGGCGGCACGTCACGGTCCTCGTCCTGACCGGCACCCGCTTCATCGTCAGCCACACCGACGAGCAGGCGGCCGACGGCACCTCGCCCTCGTCGTACGCCACCACCTCCACCGAGTCCGTGAAGCTCGGCCGGATCTCGTCCGTGGTGGTCAGCCGCGTCGTCGCCGACCCGGAGAAGTACAAGCCCGGCACCCTGCCCCGTGAGGTGCTCCTGACCATCGGCTGGGGCGCCGTCGCCCGCATCGACCTGGAGCCGGCGGCCTGCGGCGACCCCAACTGCGAGGCGGACCACGGGTACACGGGCAATTCGACCGCCGACGACCTGAGCCTGCGTGTCAGCGAGGCCGGCGACGGCCCGGACACCGTGGGCCAGACGCTGGCCTTCGCGCAGGCCCTGTCCGAGGCGACCGCGGCCACCGCCCGCTGATGGCAGAGCCCGCCTGGCCCGAACCGGAACTGCTCTCCGTCGCCTCCGCCCCCGCCCCCGCATACGGCAGCGGTTCGCTCGCCGATCTGCTGCCGACGCTCGCCGCAGGCATGGGAGTTCCGGACACCACGGCCACCATCGCCGAGCTCGCACCGTCCGACCGCAACTGCGTCTTCCTGATCGACGGCCTCGGCTGGCACCAGCTCCTCGACCACCCCGACGAGGCCCCGTTCCTGAACTCGCTCGTCGCCTCCTCACGAGGCGGCACCGGGAACCCGATCACCGCCGGATTCCCCGCCACCACCGCGACCTCCCTCGCCTCCGTCGGCACCGGCCTGCCGCCCGGCGCGCACGGTCTTCCCGGGTACACGGTGCGCAATCCGGACACCGGCGAGCTGATGAACCAGCTCCGCTGGAACCCGTGGACGCCGCCGCGGGTCTGGCAGCCGTACCCCACCCTGTTCCAGCGAGCGGACGCGGCCGGCGTGCACACCGCGCAGGTCTCCTCGCCCACCTTCCGCGACACCCCGCTCACCAAGGTCGCGCTCAGCGGAGGCAACTTCCACGGACGCCTCTCCGGCGAGGAGCGCATGGACCTCGCGGCGGTTCAACTCGCTGCGGGCGAGAGGTCGTTGGTCTACACGTACTACAGCGAGGTGGACGGCAAGGGGCACCGCTTCGGTGTCGACTCGGACGCCTGGCGCGGCCAGCTGATCCACGTCGACCGCCTCGCCCAGCGGCTCGCCGAGCAACTCCCGCCGCACAGCGCGCTCTACGTCACCGCCGACCACGGCATGATCGACATCCCCTTCGACGAGGAGTCACGTATCGACTTCGACGAGGACTGGGAGCTGAGCGCGGGCGTCGCCCTGCTCGGCGGCGAGGGCCGTGCCCGGCACGTCTACGCGGTGCCCGGGGCGGAGGCCGACGTACTGACGTGCTGGCGCGAGGTGCTCGGCGAGCAGTTCTGGGTGGCCGGCCGCGAGGAGGCCATCGCCGCAGGCTGGTTCGGCCCGCCGGGTGTCTGCGACGAGCGGGTGTACGGCAGGCTGGGCGACGTGATCGCCGCCGCCCGCGACGACGTCCTGATCACCGCCTCCCAACGGGAACCGAAGGAATCCGCCATGGTCGGCAACCACGGCTCCATGACCCCGGCGGAGCAGCTCGTACCCCTGCTCGAGGTCCGCACCTGACTCCGCCGTCCCTGCCCGCCCCGCCCCGCAGCCACCCCCGCCGCCTAGCCGAAAGGCACTCAACTCCCCATGCCCGAGCTGGTCTTCTTCTCCGGAACGATGGACTGCGGGAAGTCGACCTTGGCACTTCAAATTGGTCATAACCGGTCGGCGCGTGGTCTGCAGGGTGTGATCTTCACGCGCGATGACCGGGCGGGGGAGGGGAAGTTGTCCTCGCGGCTGGGGCTGGTGACAGAGGCGGTCGAGGCCGCGCCGGAGATGGATCTGTACGGGTACCTGGTGGGGCGGATGTCGCACGGTGGCCGTGTGGATCACGTGATTGTGGACGAGGCCCAGTTCCTGGATCCGGCGCAGGTGGATCAACTGGCCCGGATCGTGGATGACTTGGGCCTGGACGTCTTCGCCTTCGGCATCACCACCGACTTCCGGACGAAGCTGTTCCCCGGTTCGCAGCGATTGATCGAACTCGCTGACCGGATAGAGACGTTGCAGGTCGAAGCGATGTGTTGGTGTGGTGCGCGGGCGACGCACAACGCTCGTACGGTGGGCGGGGAGATGGTGGTCGAGGGCGCGCAGGTGGTCGTGGGGGATGTGGACCGCTCGCCGGAGGAAATCGGTTACGAGGTGCTGTGCCGCAGCCATCACCGTCGCCGGATGACAAGCGCTTTGGCGCATGCGGCGGCTCTGTCTCCGGACACGTTGCCGGTCGAGACCGACTGAGGTTCGGGCGGGCGACGGAGCAGGCGGGTCTCGTCTCCCGGGTCGTGCCCCCGGGCGAGTTGGTCGGTGAGGCGCCTGCGGTTGCCGGGACTGCGGCGGGCATGTCGCTGCCGCTGGCGATGATGGTGAAGGAGACGGTCGGCCGCGCATTCGAGACCACGCTCGCCGAAGGTGTCCGGTTCGAACGTCGGTTGTTCCACGCGGTGTTCGCCACGGCCGACCAGACGGAGGGA
Source organism: Streptomyces sp. YIM 130001 (assembly GCF_003574445.1). Taxonomy (GTDB): domain Bacteria; phylum Actinomycetota; class Actinomycetes; order Streptomycetales; family Streptomycetaceae; genus Streptomyces. Next base: position 68,652 of record NZ_KZ984574.1, on the reverse strand, counting down.
ATGGCCGCTTTCCCCGAGAAGGGGGTCCCCTCCTTCCGGCACCGCTGATTCCTTCGGTACGCGAGCGGTCCCGAATCCTTCCGGGGATCGCTCGCGTACCGGCGGTGCGGACGGGAGGAGCCCTGAGCTTCACAGCATGGTGCTCTCCGCCGGGTACGGCGCGGGTGGGCCTGTCGGGGTGACGGCCCACGGTCCTCCTGCCGGTGGGCGGTCCGCTGCGCGAAGGCACGGCGCTCGCGGGATCCGGCAGCCGAGTCCGATCGGTGTGGCTGCGCGCGGGGCGTCGAGGTCGATGCCTGGGTGTGGGCGAGCCGGTGGGGCGTGACGCGGCTCGCAACCGAGGGCGGCGGCCGGGTGGCTCGGCGCGCGGAGCGCGCGGCGCGCGGAGCGCTCGGCGCGCGGAGCGCGAGATTGCCGAAGCCCCCTCGGGTGATGGTGCGCACGACCCGGACGTGCCGCTTGCCGTCGGGCACTGCGGCGACCTGGGGTGCGGTGGGCGTAGACGAAGTCCCTTACCTCGTCGTGCTGTTCGGCCGAAGGCAGCAGGGAGTTCGGCCGGTCCGGGCGGGGGCTCCGAGTGCGGCCGAGAGACGGTCCTCTCCGGCGTCGGAGAGGTACTCACCATTCACGCCGAAGACCCCGCATCTACGCCGAAGACCTCCGCGATGCGCAGCGGTGCTGCCGGCGGCACCGGCACATGGACGCCCACCGTGGTCACTCCTGCCGATCACGGTGGCGTCGAGACGTGAGCGATACACGGCCGAGACGTTTGTCGCGCCCACGCAGGGGCTCCGCGTGTTCCGCCGCCTCCAGACGGTGCTCTGCTCCCGGCAGTGGCCTGCGAACAGCCTCTTGACCTGCGTTTTGATGGTTGTGGCCGAGCTGATGGCTGCGCGATACAGCACAGCGAAGGTACCGAGATCCCAGCTGCCTAGCGTGGTCGGCACAGGCAGCAGGAGCAACTGGCACAAGGATCGGAGCCTTCTTCATGACCGTCACCGCCCCCTCGAACCACCGCCCGACCGGTCGTCGTCGTCTGCGGATCGCGACGCTCGTCGCCGCGACGGGCATGGCAGCCGGCATCGCTGTCCCGGCGTCCGCTCTGGCGCCCGTCGCCTCCCCGGCACAGGCCGTCCGGGCCGCGGCCGACTCGAGCAGGACGTACACCGTGGGGGAGAGCACGGTGCGCCTCGACGCCGAGCGGACGTCCGCCACCGTGACCAACAACGACGGCACGGCGGACATCACCCTCACCCCGAAGAGCCCCGGACCGCGGACCGCGCTCGATGGCTGGACGTACAAGCTGTTCGTCCCGGCCGGGAAGCCGGACGCCAACCCGCCGTACGTCTCGGCCACGTTCACGGACGACTCCGGGGAAGCGCAGCGAAAGAAGCTGTCCTTCCCCGCGAGCGCCGGCAAGAGCGGCACGTCCGAGCAGGACAGGGAAGACAGGCGGACCACGGATGATGAGCGCGAGCAGCACCGGCGCCCCGGCGGTGTGGAGCGCATCCGCCCGTACACGTTCAACGCCGGCGAGAGCGTGGTGCAGCTCGACGCCGAGAAGACTGCGGCGACGGTGACCGACGGCGACGGAACGCGGTCCTTCACCCTCACTCCCGCTGCCGCCGGAGCCCGGAAGTCCGGTGACGGCTGGACGTGGAAGCTGTTCGTTCCGGCCGGAAAGCCGGACGCCAACCCGCCGTACGTATATGCCACCTTCGAGGGCCGGACCATGGCCACGCTGTACTTCACGGCGAACGGCAAGAAGCCGGCCGCAGCCGCCACGTCATCGGGCGCGGACGAAGGCGCCGCCCCGCACAACAACTCTGCCCCGCAGACCAGGGACATACCGCAGGGAAGCGTGGACGCGGGAGCACACGGCGCCGACGGCAGCGGCATCAAGGACGTACAGCTCGCTGCGGGAGGGGGAGCCGCCGCATTCGGTGCCGCGGGACTCGGCTTCGTCGCGCTTCGCCGCCGCGGGGACAGGCGATGACCGGCGACCGGCTCGGCCGCCCGCCCGGGTCCGCCCGTCGTGGGCGGACCCGGCCCGGCAGCACCATCGCCGCGCTTTCGCTGGCCGGGGCACTCGGGGGTGGCTTGATCGCGTGCGGCCCCGGCCTCACCGATGCGAACGAGAGCGTGGACGTGCCCCGCACTGACCGGTCCACTTCCCCTTCCCAGGCCGGCACTTCAGCGAGTGGATCCGTGGCACCGCCGATGGACCGTGCCAAGCCGGTTCGGGTCCGCATACCCGCCGCGCACGTGGACACCGGACCGGTCCTCGACCTCGGTCTGCGCGCGGACGGATCCGTCGAGGTGCCGTCCGTGGAACAGGCGGACCGGATCGGCTGGTACGAGAAGGGGGTCACACCCGGTGAGCGCGGCCCGGCGGTGCTGATCGGGCACTTCGACACGGACCGAGGACCGGCCGTGTTGCGGCAGGCGACGCGATTGAAGGCCGGCAACAGGGTCATCGTGGACCGATCCGACGGGTCGGAAGCGGTCTTCACCGTGCGCCGCACCGAGCAGGTCTCGAAGCGCGAGTTCCCCACCCAGGCGGTCTACGGCGACACGTCCACCTCGCAGTTGCGGGTGATCACCTGCGGTGGTGCCCTGATCGATGGACATCGCCCGGACAACATCGTCGTCTACGCCGACCTGACCTCCTCGCGAACTTCGTGACGCGCACGCATGCTCCCCGACCGGCTCATGAGGATCACAATGCCTGACCCCACCCACCAGGTCCGCCCACAGCGACGGGGGGTGCGCGTCGCGGTCTGTGCAGGCGTCGCGGTCGTCCTCGTCGTCGGCTCGGCGTGGGCGCTGCGTACCGCCCTGTCACCGGACGCGGTGGCGCCCGCCCCCAAGTCGGCAGCCGTCGCCACGGAAATCCCCACGGCTTCCTCCCACCCCCTGCCCGGTGTGCGCGACTGCGGCATCGGCGAACCCGTCACGAAACCCACCACCCTCACTCTCACCTGCGCCGACGCGAGCATGGTCGCCGCCAAGCTCACCTGGCAGACGTACACCCGCGACACGGCGGCGGGTACGGGGCAGGTACAGGTCTCAGGTCAGGGCTCCGGTGGCGCCGGCGGGGTCTATCCAGCGAGATTCGAGCTCCTCAACGTGCGCAATGTGGAGGGCAGGACCGTGTTCACGGGCTTGGACGTCACCTACACCAAGGCCACTCCGTTCGGGGACCGCACCGAGTCCTACAACCTCGCGTGAGGGACGCCCCTCTGCCGTGCACCGTCGCCCCACAGCGGCGATCATGTTCCCACCCGGGCCGCTCGCCGGTACCGCTCTCCCGGACACACAGACTCGCACCCGAGACTGGAGGATCGCGTGACGCCCCCGCTGCGACTGCTACTGGTCGAGGACGACCGGGTGATCAGAGAAGCCACCCGGGTCTCCATGGAGCGGCACGGCTATGAGGTGGACACCGCCGCGGACGGCCTGACCGCCCTGGAGAAGTTCGCCGTGTGCGAGCCGGACGCCGTCGCACTGGACATCATGCTGCCGCATCTGGACGGCATCTCCGTCCTGCGGCGCATCCGGGAGACCAGCACCGTCCCGGTCGTCATGATCTCGGCCCGTGGCGACACCGTCGATGTGGTCAACGGGTTGGAGGCGGGCGCGGACGACTACATCGCCAAGCCCTTCGACAGCCAGATCTTGGTGGCCCGACTACGTGCGGTGATGCGCCGCACCGCGCCGGCGACGACCCCGCAGGCAGCCTCGAGTCCGGCCGTCACTCACGCCGATCCGGCACACGTCTTCGGTGACCTGGTGGTGGACCCGGACGCGGTCGAGGTCCACAAGAACGGCCAGAGGTTGTCCCTCACCCCGACCGAGCTCCGGCTGCTGTTCGAGTTCACGGCCTACCCGGGCCAGGTCTTGAGCCGGCCCACCCTGCTGCGCCACGTATGGGAGAGCGAGTGGCAAGGGGACTCCCGCGTCGTGGACATCCACATTCAACGCTTGCGCGCCAAGATCGGACCGGAGCACATCGAAACCGTCCGCGGCTTCGGCTACCGGCTCACCCGCTGATCGACGAGGACGTACTCTCGCCCGTTGCGCAACCACAGGACGGAAAACGCACCTCATGGGCATCCGCGGCCGGATCGCGCTCACCATCTCCCTGATCACCGCGCTCGCCACCGCCCTGCTCGGCCTGGCCGTCCACGAACTCACCGACCGGGAACGCCAGACCCAAGCGCGCAGCCTGGCCGACGACCGCCTGGCCGCCGCCCTGAAGATCCACCAACAGGGCGGCGTCCTGCCCCCCGACGCCACGACGGACGCGAACGCGATCCCGGCCCGACTCCGACGCGCGGTGGCTGGCGGTGGTGCGGCCACGTACATCGACAAGGACGGAGACGACCCCCGGGCCTGGGCGGCCGCCCAGGCCGGCCGCGACATCCTCACGGTGTCACTGCCCTACGCGAGCGCGTACCAAGCTCAACGCTTTCTCGGCCGCGCCCTCGTCGCAGCAGGCGCGCTGACCACGGTCGTCACCACCGTGCTGGCGGCGGCCGCCGCCCAAGGACTGTCCCGCAGGCTGCGCACCAGTGCCGCCGCCGCACGCCTGATCGCTGCCGGGTACCCTCCCGACGGCCCCGACGGAGCACCCCTGCGCGAAGGGCCACGTCATGACGAGGCCGCCGAACTGGGGCGCGCAGTCCACGACATGGCCGTCGCGCTGGCCGAACGAGTCGCCGGCGAACAACGCTTCACCGCTGACGTCGCACACGAACTGCGCACGCCGGTCGCCGGCCTGGTCGCCGCCTGTGAACTCCTCGACGACAGCTTCGGCGCCGAACTGACCCGCGACCGCGCCCAAGCCCTGCGCCACCTGGTGGAGGACTTGCTGGAGATCTCCCGTCTGGACGCGGGCGTGGAGCACGCCGAACGCGAGTCCGTCCACCTGCCCGACCTCGTCGCCACAGCTGTGGCACGCACCGTTCGCGACCACGATCTCGACAGTGATCACGTGGTCCTGGCGGACACCACGCGCACCGGCGAAAGCGCACGTCCCCGCCGGGAAACGGAGAGCGACGAGGTCCCGGTGGTCCGGACCGACCCGCGCCGACTGGAACGCATCGTGGCCAACCTGCTCGCCAACGCGGCCCGCCACGGGCACCCACCGATCGAAGTCACCACCGACGACCACCGCATCACGATTCGCGATCACGGCCCGGGCTTCCCGGACGATCTGCTCACCCACGGGCCCCGACGCTTCCGCACCGCTGCCCCGGCCCGAGGCACCGGCCACGGCCTCGGCCTGACCATCGCCACCGGGCAGGCCCGCGTGCTCGATGCCCAACTCACCTTCCACAACGCGGTGGACGGCGGCGCGCTGGTCGTACTCGAGCTGCCTCGCGAGACCGATGCTCCCGGGAACCACCCGCCCACCACACCGCGGGAGGACTGAACCGAGGACTGCGAGTCCCCGCACCGGCGGACATGGCGGAGGGCGTCCCCTGCCCTGGCCTCCACCACCCGTTTTGTGCAGAAATGGTGCTACGCTGAGCTTGTGAAAACTTTCACGAACTCTGGAGGTGGCCCCGTGGCAACGGAAGCGGAAACCCACGTCGAAGCGCTCGTCGAAGCAGCCGGCAAGGCGCTTGGGGACTTCGGTTCGCTCGACCAGGCCGAGGTGGACCGCATAGTCGGCCAGGCCTCGCTCGCGGCACTCGCCGCCCACGGGACGCTCGCCGAGCTGGCCGTCGAGGAGACTGGCCGGGGTCTTTTCGAGGACAAGGCGGTCAAGAACCTCTTCGCCTGCGAGCACGTCTCCCACTCGCTGCGCGGCCTGAAGACCGTCGGCGTCATCGGCCATGACGAACTGAACGGCATCACCGAGATAGCCGAGCCGGTCGGTGTCGTCGCCGCTCTCACCCCGGTGACCAACCCCACCTCGACGACGGTCTTCAAGGCGCTCATCGCCCTGAAGACCCGCAACCCCATCGTCTTCGCCTTCCACCCGTCGGCCCAGCGCTCCAGCGCGGAAGCGGCCCGTATCGTCCGCGACGCCGCGATGGACGCCGGCGCCCCCGCGCACTGCGTGCAGTGGATCGAGCACCCCTCCGTCGAAGCCACCGGCGCTCTGATGAACCACGACGGAGTAGCGCTGATCCTCGCCACCGGCGGCAACGCGATGGTCAAGGCCGCGTACTCCTGCGGAAAGCCGGCCCTCGGCGTCGGCGCCGGCAATGTACCCGCCTACGTGACCAGAACCGCGAAGCTGGACCGCGCCATCCACGACGTGGTGCTCTCCAAGGCCTTCGACAACGGCATGATCTGCGCCTCCGAGCAGGCGGTCATCCTCGACACCGAGGTCTACGGACGCGGCATCGCCGAGATGCGCCGACTGCAGACGTACTTCGTCACGGTCGAGGAGAAGGCGCTCCTGGAGGACTTCGTCTTCCCCGGTGGGAAGCTCAACGCCGCGGTCGTCGGCAAACCCGCCTCCTGGATCGCCCAGCAGGCAGGCTTCGGCGTCCCCGACGGCACCCTCGTCCTCGCCGCCGAAGTCGGCTCGGTCGGGCCGCAGGAGCCGCTCACCCGTGAGAAGCTCTCGCCGGTGCTCGCCGTCCTCGAGGCGGCCACGACGAACGAAGGCATCCAACTCGCCGAACGGATGGTGGAGTTGGGCGGACTCGGCCACTCCGCTGCGATCCACACCGAGGACGAGGAGCTGGCCGAGGAGTTCGGCAAGCGGGTCAAGGCGATCCGCGTCATCGTCAATGCCCCGTCCACCTTCGGAGGCATCGGGGACGTCTACAACGCCTTCCTGCCCTCGCTCACCCTCGGCTGCGGGTCGTACGGCCGCAACTCCGTCTCCAGCAACGTCTCCGCGGTGAACCTGCTCAACATCAAGCGGGTGGGCCGGCGGAACACCAACATGCAGTGGTTCAAGGTCCCGCCGCGGATCTACTTCGAGCGGAACTCGCTGCGCTACCTCGGCGAGATGGAGGGCATGCGCAAGGTCACCGTCGTCACGGACAAGGCGATGGGCGAACTCGGAGTCCTGCGCCGAGTCACCGACATCCTGGGCGGCCGCCGAGGGGCCGTCACCGTACAGGTCATCGACGACATCGAGCCGAACCCCGAACTCGGAACCGTCGAGGCCGGTGCCGCCCGCATGCGGGACTTCCAGCCGGACACCATCATCGCGCTCGGCGGCGGCTCACCACTGGACGCCGCCAAGGTCATGTGGCTCCTCTACGAGCACCCCGAGGTCGCGTTCGCGGACACGAAGGAGAAGTTCTTCGACATCCGCAAGCGCACCTACACGTTCCCGAAGCTGGGCGAGAAGGCCAAGCTCGTCGCCGTCCCGACCACTTCCGGGACCGGCTCCGAGGTCACGCCGTTCGCGGTGATCTCCGACCCGGTGGCCGCCCAGAAGTACCCGCTGGCGGATTACGCCCTCACTCCGGACGTGGCCATCGTCGACCCGACACTGACCAAGACCCTGCCCCCGCACGTCACCGCCGACTCGGGCTTCGACGCGCTCACCCACGCCACCGAGGCGTACCTCTCGGTCTACGCCAGCGACTACACCGACGGCCTCTGCCTGCAGGCGATCAAGCTGGTCTTCGGGAACTTGGAGCGCTGCGTGGCCAACGGCGCCGACGACCCCGAGGCGCGCGAGAGGATGCACAACGCCTCGACGGTCGCGGGGATGGCCTTCGCCAACTCCTTCCTGGGGCTCGTGCACGCGATGGCGCACACGCTGGGCAACACCTTCAAGGTCCCCCACGGCCGTACCAACGCCCTGCTCCTGCCGCACGTCATCCGCCACAACGGCACCGTCACCGGCAAGGCCACACCCTGGCCGAAGGCCGAGACCTACCAGGCCGCCGAGCGACTGCAGCAGATCGCGCAGACACTCGGGCTGCCCGCCGCCACCCCCGAGGAGGGGGTCGAGTCCTACGCCGCAGCGGTCGAAGACCTGCGCACGCGGTGCGGGATCCCGGCGTCGTTCGCCGAAGCGGGTGTGGCGGAGGAGGAGTTCCTCTCCGCGCTGCCGCAGCAGATCCGCAACGCCTACGCCGACCAGTGCGCTCCCGCGAACCCGCGGATGCCGATGCTCGGCGACATCGAATCCCTCATGAAGCAGGCCTTCTACGGCACGGAGAAGAAGGCACAGGTCTGACTCGACGCGGTGACCGTCCCCGACGGCTTCTCGCGCGTGCGCGGCCGGGTGAGGTCCGTGGTCCGGCCAGGAGCTTCAGACACAGGTTCTGGCCGGGCGTCCGCACGGAGGCCCGGTCGGCACCGCATTCCCGTGAACGGAGCCGCCGTGCCTCTCCTACAGGCTCGGGGTCAGGTCCTGAAGACCGACGACTTGCAGCAACTCGAGCCGTTCGTACGTCTGCGTGCCGGGCCGGGCCGAGTGCACGACGAGCTGCTGGCTGTGACCGTCACTGAGCAGTACCTCGCAGTCGAGGTCGAGGAGTCCGACCACAGGGTGCAGGAACCGCTTCGGCGACGGACGGCGCACCACGACGTCGTGCTCCGCCCACAGTGCGTCGAACTCCGCCGACTCGGCACGGAGCTCGGCCACGAGGGCGGCCGGGCCCGGGTCGTCGGGGCGGGCCGTGGTCACCGCCCGGAGGCTCGCCACGTGTGCGCGGGAGTGCTGCTCGTGCTTCTCCGGCGGTGCCAGATCCCGTGCCTCTCGCACCAGGAACCAGCGGCGAACGAGGTTCTTCCCGGTGTGGTCCCCGGCCAGGGCCACTGACATCGTGTTCTGGGCGAGCATCTCGCCCCAGTCGCTCATCACCGATGCCGGGAGATCGTGCAGCCGGTCCAGAATCAGCAGCAGTCCGGGGCGGACGTGTTCCGAGGAACTGCCGCGCCGGGGCGGCTCCTCGCCCGCCAGGTGGAACAGGTGATCGCGCTCGACGTCCGTGAGCTGCAGGGCGCGGGCGAGTGCGGTGAGCATCTGCCGCGACGGGTGCGAGCCGCGGCGCTGTTCCAGACGCGTGTAGTAGTCCGTGGACATACCGGCGAGCTGCGCCACCTCCTCGCGGCGCAGGCCCGGGGTGCGGCGTCGCGGGCCTGCTTTCAGACCTACGTCGCCGGGAGTCAGCCGGGTACGGGCGCGGCGCAGGTAGTCGGCGAGTTCCGTTCGGTCCATGTTTCCAGGATCCCTCGCACCCGGCCGGTTATCCAGGGAGCGCCGGTCCCTGGATAACCGCGTCTCTCCCGCCGCCGCAGCCGCTCGTACACGCTGGCAGACATGGCGACGACTACGAGGAGGCAGCCATGCTGACATTGGTGACGGGAGCTACGGGGCAGGTCGGGCGGCGGTTCGTGCCGAGGCTGCTGCAGAGCGCGCCGCCGGGCGACGAGGTGCGGGTCCTGGTCCGGGACGCGGCGCGCGGCGAGCGGTTCGCCGGGCTCGGCGCTCAGGTACTTGTCGGCGATCTGCGCGATGTGGAGGTGCTCGGCAAGGCGACGGCCGGCGTGGACGCGGTGGTGAACGTCGCCGCCGCGTTCCGCGGGGTGCCGGACGAGGAGGCGTGGTCGATCAACCGGGACGCGGCCATCGAGCTCGGTCGGGCCGCGGCGGCCTCCGGAGTGCGGAGGTTCGTACAGGTCAGCACGGGACTCGTGTACGGCGCGGGCCGGGGCCGGGCGATGGTCGAGAGCGACGAGACGGTGCCGGGCACTCACCTCTGGGGAGCCTACCCGGAGTCCAAGTGGGAGGCCGAGCGGGCGCTCGGGGAGTTGGACGGCCTCGACGACCTCCGCATCGGGCGGCTGCCGTTCGTGTACGGCGAGGGGGACCCCCATCTGACCGAGGTGATGAAGTGGGCGCCGAACTGGCCCGCCATGCAGCGCCTGCACATGGGCCATCACGTGGATGTGGCGCAGGGCCTGCGGCGGCTGCTGTACACACCCGGCGCGCAAGGCGTCTACAACATCGCCGACGACGCCCCGGTCACCACCGTCGACCTCTTCCAGTTCCACGATCTGCCGGTGCCGCAGGAGGTGAGTGACCGGGACACCACGGACCCCTGGCACGGCGTGATGTCGACGACCCGCATCCGTCACGAGCTGGGCTACCGCCCGCTGATCCCGTCGGTGTGGACGGCGCGGGACGCGGGGGTGCTGTAAGGATCGGCCACCGGGCCGTCCGGCAGGGCCGCCCTCCCGTCAGGTCCACCGAGATCTCGCTCGCAACCGCCTGACATGGCACCGCGCAGGGGTCTGGTCAGGGAGTGCGCAGACTGTCGGGGAGGGAGTTCACCTCCGCGCTTCGGATCAGGCTCCCAGGTGATTGCGATGGGAGGCGCGGCGGGCGGCAGCGAGCAGTCCGCGGATCCGTGGGCCGGCCTCCTCGGCGCTCCGTACCTGTGTGGCGAAGGGGAGCCGGACGTCCGCGTGCGCCTCGGGGTATTCCAGTCGCAACGTCAGGCCGTACCTGTCCATGGCGAGCGGGATCGCGCGCAGCATGCCTTTCGAGGGGCGGGGTCGGACGAGTCGGACGAGCAGCGGAATGAGTTCGCGGTGGCTGTCCAGGAGGTGGGTCAGCATGACCGACTCGTGGGCCGCCAGGGGGTCCGGCGCCGTGCGACTCAGGTCGTCGAGGGTGACGAAGTGGCGGCCCTCGGCGTCCCGGAGCATGGCCTGCCCGAACTCCATGCAGGTGCCCTCCGGTTCGTCATCCGCGTACGGCTCGCACAGGAGACCTGTGACGGTGAGGCGGGCGCGGATCCGGTCGCGGACCGAGGTGGGTGCGATGTCCGTGAACTCCAGGCGTACCGGCGTGCGGGAGTGTGCTGCCGTGTGCACCGACGGTTCGTCGAGCGGTGGGTGCAGGTGAATGTGCCCCATGGCCCCCGAGTTGTCGAGGCGGTGGACTGCTCGGTGGGTGCCGTCGGTGATGACGGTCATCGACTGCGCGGCGGACAGGATGGAGTGGACGCGTTCGGCGGGGGTCGGTTGCTTGACGCGAGCGGTGAGGGTGCGCATTCCAGTGCTCCAGAGCGTGGAGAGACCCGGGCAGGTAGCTTAGGTATGCCTAACCTAACCTGCCGGAGCTGTCTGGAGGTAGGGGGGGCGGCCCACGGGGGTTCGAGCGGACGCCGCACGGCCGCCGTGCGGAATACGTCATCGCGGCCAAGGGGCGCTTCCGCGGGCCCCCTTGGCCGCCGCCCGGCCGATGCACGAGGTGGGTGGCCCTGTCGGTGGGCCCCCAGCTTCAACTGCAGCCGCCCCGACGCCCGTCGGGAAGGGAGTCTCGTACTTCCGGGGTCCGGCTAGCCGAGTTTCCGGCCCGGCGCCCACGGCCCGAGCATGTCCTTCATCGCGTCCGTCAACGCGAGTTGCAGCAGCGGGCCGTAGGTGATCCGGCCGACACCGAGGCGACGGAAACGCTCGAGATCGTGCTTGACGGGGTGGGCAGTGCTGTTCACGGGGACGGAGACGGCGTCGGTCACCGCGGTGAGCAGGTCGTCGTTGTCCTGGATGCGTACCGGGTAGACGCTGTCGGCGCCGGCCTGTCCCAGGGCCCGCAGCCGCTCGATCGCCTCGTCCAGGACGGCGGTGGCGTCCTCCGCGTGAGCGAAGAGGTCGGTGCGGCCGTTGACCCAGACCGGGATCCCCGCGTCGTCGGCAGCGGCACGCAGAGCGGCGACGTAGTCGGCGTGCTCTCGCGTGCTGCGCACGCGTCCGCCCTCCGAGTGGACGGTGTCCTCGATGTTGAGGCCGACGCCGCCGACTTCGGTGAGTCCGGTGATGAGGTCGGCGGGCTGCTGTCCGTACCCGGCCTCCAGGTCCACGGACACGGGGACGTCGACCGCCTCCACGATCGGCCTGACGGCGCCGAGTACCTCCTCGAAGGTCTGTCCCTCCTGGTCGTCGGCCCCGCGGGAGTCGGCGAGCGGATGGCTGCCGACCGTCAGCGCGGGGAATCCGGCGCCGGCCGCCGTCCGTGCGGACCAGACGTCCCAGACGGTCGGCAGTACGAGCGGCTTGTGGTCGGCGTGCAGCTGCTTGAGGCGTTGAGCGCGCTCAACGGTGGTGCGAAGGTCCATGGCGAGGACGCTACTCCCGCAACGCCGCGAAAGCGTGCCGACGGGGCACCCCGCCCCATCACCTCCGGCCGTGACCGCCGATCGACGTCCGGCGGTCGCGTCCCGGACGATCGCGGATCATGCGCCCCGCCGGTCCGCGCCTCCAGTCGCTGCTCGTCCGGCGTCTGCCTGCCGCCCTCGCCCGGCAGGCCGTCGACCACGATCCGCGCCATCTTCCGCTCCTCGTACGGGAGTTGAGTGATGCCGGCGAAATCGTCCGGTGGCTGACCACCAACCGGCGCGCGCACCATGGCGTGCCCGAGTGCCTCAGGCTGTCGGGTCCCACAGCCCGTCGGCCTCGCCGCGCGCGAGGTGCTCGGTGTAGACGCCGACCTTCCAGGTGATGACCGACCGGCACTCCTCCAGCGCCTGGATCTGGGCGTCCACGCGGCGGCGGTGGGCGTCGAGCAGTGCCAGGCGTTCCGCCTCGTTGCCCGGTCCGTTGCGCACCAGTTCGGCGAAGTGCTCGAGGTCGGCCAGCGGCATTCCGGATTCCCGGAGCTTGACGCAGATCAGGAGCCATTCGACGTCGACGGATGTGTAGCGGCGCCGTCCGCCCGAGGTGCGCCGGACCGGACCGACGAGCAGGCCCTCGCGCTCGTAGAAACGCAGGGCGTGCACGCTCAGTCCGGTCCGTGCGGCCACTTCGCCGATGCTCAGTTCCTGTGCTCCGGCATCGGTGTTCGTCGTGTCGCTCACTCCCGGGCTCACCTTCCGCACTTGATCTAGACCTTGCTCTAGATCGTAGCGTCGGCGGCATGACCCTCTCTGATCAGCAGCCGCTCGCCTCGCTCTTCTCCGCCTCCACCACCACCGAGGAGGTCATGGCCGGCCTCGACCTCTCCGGGAGCACCGCCGTGGTGACCGGGGGCTACTCCGGGCTCGGTCTGGAAACCACCCGGGCGCTGACCGCCGCCGGAGCCCGGGTCGTCGTGCCTGCCCGCCGTCCCGATGTTGCCCGCGCCGCGCTGCGGGAGGTGAGCAGCTGCGAGGTCGTACCCATGGACCTGGCCGACATCGACGGCGTGCGATCGGCATCAGCGCAGATCCGCGCACGTCTCGGCCGACTCGACCTCCTGATGGCTGTCGCCGGAGTCATGGCCACCCCGGAACGGCGCGTCGGGCCGGGCTGGGAGGGGCAGTTGGCCGCCAACCACTTCGGGCACTTCGCCCTCGCCTGCGAGCTCTACCCACTCCTGGCCGCCGCGGACGGCGCCCGCGTCGTCGTGAACAGCTCGGCCGGCCACACCCTGACCGGAATCCGCTGGCACGATCCGCACTTCCGTGCCGGCTACGACAAGTGGCTGGCTTACGGGCAGGCCAAGACCGCCAACGCCCTGTTCGCCGTGCACCTCGACGCCGTAGGGAGGAGTGACGGTGTCCGGGCGTTCGCCCTCCATCCCGGCAAGATTCTCACCGGGCTGCAGCGGGAGATGACGCTGCAGGCGCAGATCGACCGCGGTTGGGTGGACGAGTACGGAAAGGTCGTCGACGACGGTTTCAAGTCACCTTCCCAAGGGGCTGCCACCGGACTGTGGGCCGCCACCTCACCGCTCCTCGACGGCCGAGGGGGCCTCTACCTGGAGGACTGCGACGTCGCGCACGTATCCGCCCCCGGTACCCCGATGGACGACGGCGGAGTCCGCGCCTACGCCGTCGATCCCGACGAGGCCGCCCGGCTGTGGACCGTGTCGCTCGCCGCCACCGGCTGCACGCCGATCGGCGGCTGAACCGGCGCAGGTTCCGTCCGCCGGCAAGTCGCCGTGCATCAGGCCGGGTTCCGCCGTGTCACGACTGTTGACGCGGTGAGGCGGGAGCCGGTAACTGTTTGTGGGACATATTCAAACCGGTTTAGTTTCGATGTGTGCCACCCCGGAGTCGTGACGGAATCCGCGCTCGGGAGGACTCGTCGACCGATACCTGTGCGCCGTCCGGCACCGTTGTCAGGACCCGGAGGCGTCTGAGGAGTTCCATGTCTGACAACGGAGCCGCGTTCCTGCCCGGCCGACGCCGTGTGCTGCTCGGTGGTCTCGGACTCGCCGCGGGCGCGGCGAGTCTGACGCTGACGGTGCCGTCGCTCGCACGGGCCGCAGAGGCCGGTGGGAGCCGAGCGGCCGCGGACGACATCCAGATCATCATCGAGCGCGTTCAGCAGCGCTTCCTGGCGCAGGGCGACGAGGTGAGGCTCGCCAACGGCATCTTCCTCGCCCGTACGTCCGAGGCCCTCACCTACGCCGAGTCGCTGCGCCCCGACGGCTCGTGGCCGAACGTGGACTACGCCGACACCACGAGTTCCGCGAACGGCAAGGTCTGGTCGCCGTACCACGCGCTGTACCGCATGATCGCGATGGCTCACGCCTACCGTGACCCGGATGCCGCCGGCTACGGGAAGCCGGAGCTGATCGAGGCGCTGAACAGCTCCCTCCTGCACTGGGACAAGGTCGAACCGACCTGCGAGAACTGGTGGGAGACCGAGATCGGCAAGTCCATGGCCATGGGCCGGGTGTCGGTCTTCGTCGGCGACGAACTCAGCCCCGAGGCACGGGAGGTGGCCTACGCCCACAACACCGGCCGCCGCGACCCGGTCGGCGCGAACGGCTCCTGGCGAACGGAGAACTATCTCTACGAGGCGGTCGCCAAGCACGCGGCCGCCGACATCCACCAGGGCTACGTCACCATGTCGGAGACGGTGGCGGTGGACAGCAGCGGTGGGATCAACGAGGCCGTGCAGGTCGACTCCAGCTTCTGGGCCCACGGCGCGCAGCTCTACAGCGAGGGCTACGGCATGGTCCTCTTCACCATCGTCGCGGCCTGGGCCGACGTCGCGCGTGGGACGAGCTTCGACTTCTCGTCCGAGGACATCGACGCGATCGCCTTCTACATCCTCGACGGCACGCGGTGGTTGATCCGGGGCGAGATCGGGATGATGTATCTCGGGTACCGGCCTCCCAACACCATTGACGGCATCACGAGTTACGCGGCCGACTTCCTCGAACCGCTGGACCGGATGGCGCGCGCAGATCAGGCCAGGTCCGCCGAGTACGCACAGCTCGCCGACAACATCCGCGGAAAGACCCGAGGCAGCGGAGTCACCGGGCACAAGTACTTCTGGCGCTCGGAGTTCTCCTCGCACCAGCGCGAGAAGTACGGCATCTTCACCAGGATCAACTCCCCGCGTATGAAGGGCAGCGAGTACCGCTCCACCTTCCGGCCGGAGGTCGGCAACGAGATCGCCTGGAACGCGTCGGGAGCCACCTCGATCCAGGTCACCAACCGCGAGTACGGCGACCTGGCGCCCGCCTTCGACTGGTCCCACTACCCGGGCGTGACCGCGCCGGATGCCAAGGTCACCCAGCAGTCGAGCCCGGACAACGCGGGCAGCTTCACCGGCGGTGTCTCCGACGGGCGATACGGCGCCGACGTCTTCAGCCTCGACCGGTACGCGACCACGGGGCGCAAGAGCTACTTCTACTTCGACGACGAGATGGTCGCACTCGGCGCCGGCATCACATCCACCTCGGAACACGCCGTCCACACGACGGTCAACCAGGGAGCGGCCCGGTCCAACGCCTCCGTCGGCGGCAAGGCCGTGCGCCCCGGAACCGATTCCGCCGCCACCGGCGCCTCATGGGCGTACAACGACGAGATCGGCTACGTCTTCCCGCAGGGCGGACCCCTGAAGGTCTCGAACAAGGCGCAGAGCGGGAGTTGGATCGACCGCGATCCGGTCGAGCGGAACGCCTTCACCTTGTTCTTCGACCACGGCACCGCCCCGGACCGTGCGGAGTACGCGTACATCGTGCTGCCCGGAGCGACGCCCGCCAAGGTCCGGTTCTACGCGTCTCGGCCGGCCGTCAGGATCCTGCGCAACGACGAACAGGCCCAGGCCGTCCACCACCCGAGGCGCCGGCTGACGATGGTGACCTGCTACGAGGCGGCCACCGTCGACCTGGGAGCGGGCCGCACACTGGAGGTCGACCAGCCCGCCCTCGTCATGCTCGACGAGTCCGGCCGCGCGCCTGTGGTGAGCGTGGCCAACCCCGACGAGGCCGGCCTCACGGTCTCGGTCGCCCTCACCTCCCGCGGGCGCACCCGCCGGGCCGACTTCGGGCTCGGCACCGGTGCGGACCTCGGCAGGACGGTGACGCAACCCCTCACGTGACGTCGGGGGAGTGCGAAACGGCGTGCTGCCGGCGGGAGTTCCGCCGGCAGCACGCCGTTGTCGTCACCGAGGGAGCGGTGCGCGGTCAGTCCGCCGTCCGCTCCAGGGCAGCCACCCCGATCGAGCTGTCCGCCATGCCGTAGAACACGTAGACGGTCCCCTCGATGCGCTCGACCGCCGTGGGGAAGACGACGTTGCCCAGCGTGCCGACCGTCTCCTCGTGGGTCTCCGGGGAGAGCCACGGCTCCGGCGAGCGCGCCAGTACGCGCGCCGGATCGTCCGAGTCGAGCAGCATGCCGCCGGCCCGGTAGACGGCGCCGTGGCTGAGCTCGAACCCCTTGGCGACCGGGCCGGTGACCCCGTGGTGGATCAGCAGCCAGCCCTCCGGTACGCGCAGCGGCGGCGGCCCCGCACCGATCTTCGCGGCCTCGAACGGCATCTCGGGGCCGGCGACCGGAGCGGAGTGCCGCATCGAGGTGAGCGCCGAGAGATCCCGGGACACCGCCTCGGCGTCGGCGTAGGCGATCCAGATCGACGGCCGGCCGTCCGCGATCCGGGCCGGTGCGGGAGCGCCCTCGCCCGGGCGGAGCCAGTCCAGATCCCACATCGGCCGGTGCAGCATCGCGAAGCTGGGCCGGCCGTCGGGGCCCGGCACGATCTCCGGGAAGAACACCAGGTCCTTGTTGGGGAAGAAGTTCAAGTCCGTTGCCAGATCCGGCTGGTACGTGAAGTTCAGCGGGCCCAGTCGGCGCCAGGCGACCGTGTCCGTGGACACGGCGAGAGCGGGTCGGGGGCCGAGCGGCCCGTAGGCGACGTACGTCATGACGTGCACGCCGAGGTCCGGCAGGAACGTGATGCGGGGGTCCTCGACGCCGGCGTTCCCCGCGCCCCGTTCGAAGCCCTCGTCCGGCGACAGCACCACGCCCCGGCGCTCGACGCCGACCGGTACGCCGTTCTCGATCACCACACGGGCGCGCCCGATGCGCGAGACGTTGCCGGCCGCGACCATGCGGGGAAAGAGGTAGAGCTCGCCGTCGGGTCCCCAGGCGGTGCCCGGATTGAGTACGCCCTCGGCCTCGAGCGGGTCGCCGGGGTCGGGACTCATGATCACGCCGACCCGGTTCAGGGCATACGGGAGCGCGGTATCGGTGTTGAGCGGGGTCATACCTAGCCTTTGATCGCGGAGCCGAGGTTGGCCGAAGTGAAGTGGCGCTGGAAGAGCAGGAAGAGGACGACGGCCGGCACCGCCAGCACGCAGGCGCCGGCGAGTACCGCGCCCATGGGGTTGGCCTCGAAGGTGGAGTTGGCCTGCGAGAAGTTCGCCAGGCTCACCGCGAGCGGCTGCATCCCCTGGTCCTTGGTCACCAGGAACGGCCACAGGAACTCGTTCCACGGACCGATGAAGGTCACCAGCATCGCCGTGAGGATCGCGGGGCGTACCAGGGGCACGGCCACCGAGCGCAGGATGCGCAGTTCGCTCGCTCCGTCCATGCGCGCCGCGTCGAAGATCTCGCGCGGGATCTGCAGGAAGTACTGGCGGAAGATGAGCACGGCCACGGAGTTGATGGCGAACGGCAGGATCATTCCGGCGTAGCTGTCGGCGAGGCCGAAGTACCGCACCACCATCACGTACAGCGGGATCATCAGGAGCTGGAACGGGATGGCCTGGACGAGCAGGACCAGCGCGAACACCGTGGCGCGGCCGCGGAAGCGCAGGATCGCCAGGGCGTAGCCGGCCAGCAGGCCGAGCACCAGGGTGCAGGCCATCACACCGGCGGTCATGATCAGTGAGTTGGTGAGCGCTCCGAGCAGGCTGAACGAGTCGTCGATGCCGGTGAGGTTGTCGAGCGTCAGGTTGCTCGGGACCGGGAGCAGACCGCCCAGGGTGGTGTCACGCTTCTTCTGCAGGGCGCCGATGACCATGTAGTAGAACGGCAGGAGTGCGGCGACGGCACCGAGTCCGAGCGCGGCGTAGCGCAGGATGCGCAGGGTGCGGGCCATGTCAGTCCCTTTCCGTGATGCGCCGGGCGATGGTCGCGATGATGAGCACGCCGGTCACGAGGATCAGACCGATGGCAGCCGCGGCATCCGGCTCGCCCTGCTCGATGCCCCGCTGGTAGACCAGCAGCGCGGGCGTGACGGATGCGCCGCTCGGGCCGCCGCCGGTCAGCAGGAACGGCTCGGTGAAGACCTGTCCGGCCGTGATGATGGACAGCAGCACGACCAGCGAGGTGACGGGCCGGACGGCCGGCAGCGTGACGGCACGGAATGCCTGCAGCGGGCCCGCGCCGTCGGTCAGCGCCGCCTCGTGCAGTTCCTTGGGAACGTTCTGCAGCGCGGCGAGGTACAGCAGGATGTAGAAACCGAGCTGCTTCCAGGTGACGTACACGGCGATGAGCGGCATCACCAGGTGCTTGTTGGCCAGCCAGGACGGGTCGGGTGCCCAGGATCCGAGGACGTTGTTGACGGCGCCGGAGCCGTTGAACAGGAACAGCCAGACCGCGAGTGTGGCGACCGAGGCCGTCACGTACGGCACGTAGTACGCCATCCGGAAGAAGCCTCGCCAGCGGGTCGCGGCATTGAGCGCCGACGCGAGGGCGAGGGCGAGGACCACGGTCAGCGGGATGTTGATCGCCATGAACAACCCGAGGTTGCCGAAGGCGCGTCGGGTGTCCGCCTCGCCGAGGACCTCGGTGAAATTGTCGAAGCCGACGAACGGGTGCGGAACGGCGACCCCGGGCGCGGTGAAGAAGTAGTCGTGGAACGCCATCCAGACGCCGACCCCGAACGGGATGACGAACACGACCAGCACGTAGACGGTGTACGGCGCGGTGAGGGCGATACCGAGCGGACTCCTGCCGAGGCGCCCCCTCTTACGTGCGGCGCGGGGGTGCCGCGCCGCAGATCCGGAGTCCGGTGGCGTCTTCCCTGCCGCGGGTCCGGGCCGCTCGCCGCGGCCCGGACCGGCGTCGGACCGAGCCACGGCGTGACTGTCGCGGAGTGATGTCATCGTGTGCTCCGTCAGCCCGCGGCCTGGTCGTCGATCTCCTGCGCCACCTTGCCGAAGGTCGCCTTCACGTTGCCCTTCCCGGGCAGCACGACGTCGTCCCAGCCAGTGCGGAAGGTCTTCCACACGTCGGTGGAGCCGGGGATGTTCGGCACGTCGACCGAGCGCGGTACGGCGTCGGCGAAGGGCTGGTAGAAGGGGTTGTCCTTCAGGAAGTCGCCCGAGGCGGCGGTCACATCACCGCGGGTCGGGAACTGGCCGGTCTTCTCGAGCAGTGCGCTGTCGTTCTTCGCGCTCATCGAGAACTTGGTGAACTTCCACGCGGTCTGCTTGTTCTTGCACGAGGTGAAGAGCCCGACATTCTTGGAGTCGGCGAACGTCGACGTCTTGCCGGCGGGCGTGCCCGAGGCGGTGGGCAGCGGAACCACGCCGTACTTCACCTTGTCGTCGAACTGCCCCTTGCCCCAGGGCCCCGCGATACCCATGGCCGCTACTCCGTCGGCGAACGGTCCCGCCCACATGTCGCCGCTGTACGCCTCCGGGGACGAGTAGCCCTTGGCGTACATCTGCTGCCAGAAGCCGAGGGTCTGCTGCCCGGCCTTCGAGGTGAAGGTGGCCTTCTCGTCCTTCACCAGTTGGGTGCCACCGGAGTTGGCGAGGTAGAGCGGATAGAAGTCGAACAGCGAGTTGGTGGAGTCGCTGGTGGCCGGCGGGTACAGGGCGAATTTCGCCGCCTTGCTGCTCTTGATGGCCTTCGCCGCGGCCAGCACGTCGTCGTACGTGCTCAGTTTCGGGTTCTCGGCGTCGAGGCCGGCCTTCTTGAAGACGTCCTTGTTGTAATAGAGCATGAACGGGTTTGTTTTCCACGGCACTTGATACAGCGAACCGTCCGGAGAGCGGAATCCGTCCGCGGCGGCGCCGGAGCGCTTCTCGACGAATGATTCGGCGTCCCCGAAGGTCTCGGAGAGATTCACCAGGCCGCCCTGCTTCTGGAACGCGGAGACCGCGGCCGGTGCGGTGTTGTAGACGAGGCACGGGGTGTTCCCGGCGGTGATCGCGGCACCGATGACGTCCTCGGTGGACTTGCCCGACGGCACCGCCTTGGCGTTGACCTTCTCCTTGGGGTGGGCGGCGTTCCAGGCGGCCACTGTGGACTTGGCCCAGGCCTGCTCCTGCTTGTTCGTCGAGTACCAGATGTCGATCGGTCCCGCCGTCGGCTTGCCGCCGCCGGTATCGCTCGAACCGCAGGCCGACAATGGCAGGGCAACCACCGCGGCGGTTGCCAGCACCGTAACGCGCGGATGACGCCTCATAGCGCCCAACTCCCTTCCATGCGGATGGCTGTGGGCCCGGAGCAACTCCCCTCCCGTTGCCGCAGGCCTGCACCCGGCAGAATGATCGTCGCGGGGTGACGAGCTCATCAAACCGGTTTAGAATATGAGGGTCAAGAGAACGCAAGACACGTTTCGGTAATCGGGGTGACACGCCTGAGCCACACTGGTGGGCGTGCGAGCGGCGCCGTGAACCGGCGGGAAGGCGAGGCGGTATGGGGCAGGGACCGGGTCAGGCGAGCGGGCCGGTGAGCGGCTCCCGCGCGAAGGGGGCACTCCCGCCTCGCCGTCGGGGCAGCGGCCGGCCCACCATCGGTGATGTGGCCGCGCTCGCCCAGGTCTCCAAGGCGACCGTGTCGTTCGTCGTCAACGACCGTCCCGGGGTCAGCCCACAGGCCCGCCGGCGCGTCCGGGAGGCCATGGAGAACCTGGGATGGCAGCCCAATGCCGGAGCCCGGGCCCTGTCCAACAAGCGGGCCCAGACCCTCGGCCTGGTGATGCGCCGGCAGCCGGAGCTCCTGAGCACCGACCCGTTCTTCCCGCAGTTCGTCGCCGGCATCGAGACCGGCCTCGCCCCGCTCGGATACGCACTCGTCCTGCAGGTCGTCCCCGACGAGGACACCGAGCGGCAGGCGTACGAACGCCTCGCCCGCGACGGGCGGGTCGACGGAGTCTTCCTGACCGACCTGCGCGTCGACGATCCACGGCCCGATCTGGTCACGGAACTGGACATCGGTGCGCTGATCGTCGGCCCGCCGCAGCCCGGCAGCGAGGTTCCCGCCATCGGGGTGGACGACGGCAGCGGGATCCGCCGAGCGGTCAGCCATCTGCGCTCGCTCGGCCACCGGCGGATCGGGCACGTCTGCGGCGCCGAGGGCTACGTGCACACCGAGGCCCGTCGGGACGCCTGGCGCGGCGCGCTGGCGGAAGCCGGACTGCCCGAGATCCCGCCCGTCGAGGCGGACTTCACCGGTGCGTCCGGTGCCCGTGCCACCCACCAGCTCCTCGACCTGGACCAGCCGCCGACCGCCATCGTGTACGCCAACGACCTGATGGCCATCGCCGGGGTCACCGCCGCGACCAGCCGCGGACTGCGGGTCCCCGAGGACCTGTCGGTGGTGGGCTTCGACGACATCCCGCTGGCCGACTGCATCGCGCCGCCGCTGACCACGGTGCGCCAGGACGTGCTGGCCTGGGGTCGTGTCGCCGCGCAGGCCCTGGTGTCGCTCACCGAGGGGCGGGAGTTCGAGCGCGTCGAGCTGCCGCCGGTCGAGTTCGTGGTCCGTGCCAGTACGGCGCCGCCGCGAGCGTCCTAGCCTGCGGATTCCCCTCTCACGGTGCGGGTGCGCGGCTCAACTCCGTGGCTGCGTCCCGCACTTCGCTGTGCATCAACTTCGGTCCGTACCTTGACCTGGTCCAGACCAATGGGGTTGTCTGTGGGCACCCCCACGAGTGAGGAGTACGCGCATGGTTCGCATGTCGAGGAAGCGTCTGGCGGCTCTGCTGACCGCCATGGTGGCGGCCTGTGCATTGCTGATTGTCATGCCCATGACCTCGCAGGCGACGGTCGACGGCGACGCGAAAGCGAAGGCGAAGGCCGCCGAATTCGTAGTCAGCGAAGCCCAGTTCAACGAGATGTTCCCGAACCGGAACTCCTTCTACACCTACAGCGGACTCACCGAGGCGCTCAGCGCCTACCCGGAGTTCGCCAACACCGGCGACGACACCGTGAAGAAGCGCGAGGCCGCCGCCTTCCTCGCCAACGTCAGCCATGAGACCGGCGGACTGGTCCACATCGTGGAGCAGAACCAGGACAACTACCCCCACTACTGCGACAGTGCGCAGCCCTACGGCTGCCCCGCCGGCCAGGACGCGTACTACGGCCGCGGACCGGTCCAGCTCAGCTGGAACTTCAACTACAAGGCGGCGGGCGACGCCCTCGGCATCGACCTCCTGAACGACCCGTGGCAGGTCGAGAAGGACCCGGCCGTCGCGTGGAAGACCGGCCTTTGGTACTGGAACACCCAGACCGGACCCGGCACCATGACCCCGCACGACGCCATGGTCAACGGCGCCGGCTTCGGCGAGACGATCCGCGCGATCAACGGATCGATCGAGTGCGACGGCGGCAACCCGGGCCAGGTGCAGAGCCGGATCGACAGTTACCAGAGCTTCGTCGCGCTGCTCGGCACGACCCCGGGCGACAACCTCAGCTGCTGAGGCCGCCCTCCGACCCCCACCCGCGAGCCCCGGACCGGCCTGCACGGCGGTCCGGGGCTCGGCGGCTGGGCCGCGCGGTCACCCGCGCCGGCGGATCCGCCGGCCAAGTTCCCGCAGCAGGACGACCTCCAGGCAGACGATGACCAGTCCGACAGCCGCGCTGACGAGTGAGGCGGGCATCATGAACGCGGTGTGGGACACGAGGATGCCGCCGGCCAGCCAGAGGCGATGACTGGTCGACCAGTTGCCCGCACTCCGCCAGCGCAGCACCAGCCAGCCGAACGGGATCGCGGTCATGGCCGCGGCGACGAGCCGGAACTGCGGCGACATGGCATCACCGAACAACAGGTCCTCGCCGAGGCCGAGCGGCAGCAGCGTCGTCAGGAAGGCCATGGTCAGGTACATCGACACGAAGCCCACCGCGCCGGGTCGCGGTGCCCGCCGATCGTGGCGGACCTCCTCCCGCAGGCGAAGTCGCGGCAGTACACGCAGGGCCGTCCAGACCAGCAGGGCGATGCCCACGACGTAGACGACGGTCCATCCCCACGGCGTGCGATAACCGGGGTCCTCGGTGGCCGAGATGACGACGCGCAGACCGAACACGCCGACGAGTGCCAGGACTCCGGTGAGTGCGAGGCCGCCGGTGCGCAGATACGCCTTACCGCGCAGCGCGGGGAAGATCAGGTCGGCGAGCATGACGGGCAGCAGGACACTGAGGACGACGTGGACGCCGATCTGGGATTCCCAGTACGTCCAGTTGGCGCCGAAGGCGCGCAGGCCCCAGTCGGCGGCGCCGTACATGTCCTGACTGGTCAGCGCCTGCAGACCGAGCCCGTCCTCCGCCAGCTGATAGGCCACAGCGAGCACCACCAGGCCGGGCCAACCGGCGCCGACCCGGACCACCGTCTCGCGAACGAGCAGGACGCCGGCGCCGTACATCACCAGGAGCAGGGGCAGGAGCAGCCAGGCGAACGGGACGGCGACAGCGGTGAACGTCAGTTCCGCGCACAAGGTCGTGAGCAGTGCCAGGGTCCACGCGGCGCGCAGCCGGCTGCGTCCGGTTTGCGGGCGGCTCGGTCGGGCGTGACCGGCCGTGGCGGGGCTGGAGTTCATGGGCGGCGCTTTCCGTGCGGAGTTCATCGCTGGTCGTGGGCGTCGACCAAGGCCTGGATCTCGATCCTGGTCATGGCGTGCAGGGCGCTGAGGACGCGTTGAGCGGTCCCGGGATCGGCACTGCGGAGCAGCTCTCGCAGCTGGGAGGGCAGGACCTGCCAGGTGACCCCGAACCGGTCGGTGAGCGAGCCACCCGGCCCTTCTTCGCCGCCGTCGGCGAGACCCGCCCAGAGTGCGTCCAGCTCCTGCTGGGTGGCGCACTCCGCGTACAGGGAGACCGCGGGAGTCAGGGGGTACTGCGCCCCGCCGTTGTAGGCGACGTAGCGCTGTCCGCCCAACGTGAATTCGACGGTGGTGACGCGGCCGTCCGGGTCCCGCTGGACGTCACGGATGCCGGAGTCGGCGAACAGGTTCGTGTAGTGGGCCGCGACCGCTTCGGCCTGGCCGTCGAGCCACAGGAAGGTGCTGACATGCATGGTGGTGCCCCTTACGAATCGATGGTCGGGTGCGGTGCGAGGCCTGCGTAGGCGTCGAGGACGACGGTGTCGGCGATCCTCTCCAGGCCCCGGCCGACGAGGCGTCTGGGCAGGTGCGGCAGGATCCGCACCTGCTGATTCCGCAGCCACATCCGCCTGGGCGAGTCCGGCATCAGACCGCCGTCCCCGGACGTGCGGGCGAACTCCTGTGCGTGGTCGACGAATTCGCGCATCCCCCTCTCGTACGCGCGGTGGGCGACGCGGTGATCGCCGTCGGCCCCGGCCAGTTCGCCGGCCAGCAGATACGCGCCGACCAGGGCGAGGCTGGTGCCGATCCCGGACATGGGGGAAGCGCAGTACGCGGCGTCCCCGAGCAGTGCGGTCCGGCCGGTCGACCAGGACTCGAGGTGCACTTGCTCGACCCGGTCGAAGTAGAAGTCCGAAGCGTCCCGGATCTGCGCCAGGACTCCGGGAACCTCCCACCCGGCGTCCTCGAAACGGCGCGCGACGATGCGCTTCTGCGCGGTGACGTCACGCGGGTCGAAGGTGAGTCCGGGTGCGCGGAAGAAGAACCCGGCGAGCGCCTTGCGGGGGTCGGCCGTCGGACGCAGCGCCGCCGTTCTGCCGGAACGGCCCGGGCCCCCGGGCATGGTGTACATCAACTGCCAGCCGTCCAGCTCGACTTCGGAATCGACGGAGAAGAGCGCGAGGTACGAGCCGAGGTCGCGCAGGTAGCGCTCCTCGGGCCCGAACGTCAGCCGCCGCACCGCCGAATGCACGCCGTCCGCGCCGACGAGCAGGTCGAACCGCCTGGACTCGCCCTTCTCGAAGGCGACGGTGACCCCGTCCTCGTCCTGCCGCACCTCGGTGATCGCATCGCCGAAGACGTACTCGACGTCGCCACGGATCGCGCCGTGCAGGATCCGGGCCAAGTCGGTGCGCAGGAGCGCCCATTCGGCGGCCGGTCCACCCGAAGGGCCGAACACGTCGTTGTCCAGGCGCGCCACCGGCTTGCCGGTCTCGTCGATGAAGGCCATCCCACGGGCGCGGATGCGGGCGTCGAGGACCTGCTCGACGAGACCCATGCGCTCGATCACCTGGCGTGCGGTGCCGCGGACGTCGACCGAGTGGCCACCCGTGCGCGGGGCGGGGGCGCGTTCCACCACCGTCGGCCGGAAACCGTAGCGGCGCAGCCAGTACGCCAGGGTCGCTCCGGCTATGCCGCCTCCTGACACGAGGATGTCCCGATTCTCCATACGTCCGTCCCTTCACGCTCACCGATACGCCGTAGCGCGCATCACGGTGCGTACAACGTACGAACAGCATTGGGCGTGTTAACAGGGATGTTGGAGAGATAGTGGACTAGTGCATCGGCGGTAGTGAACTAGTTCAATGTGCCTGGCATGCTGGAGGCGGGGACCGAGTCAGCGGAGGAGAGCGTGCCGTCAGTGCAGGACACCGAACCGCCCTACCGAGTGATCGCAGCGGAGATCCGCTCGCGGATCGTGAGCGGCGAACTCCGCCCCGGCGACCGGGTGCCGTCCATCCGGGCCATCGCGCAGCGGTGGGGTGTGGCGATCGCGACCGCGACCAAGGTGACGGCCGCGCTACGCGACGAGGGGCTGGTCGAGGCCAAGGTCGGCGCCGGCACGGTGGTCAGCGCGGCAGCCGGCCGGGAACGGGCCTCCTCCGCGCAGCGCGCCACCGCGCCCGGACGCGAACCCGAGCCGCCCGACCAGGAGGGGCTGCGGGTGCGCATCCTGCGGACCGCCGTCGAACTGGCCGACGCGGACGGGCTCCAGGCGCTGACGATGCGCCGGCTCGCGGCCGGGCTCGACCTCGGGCCGATGTCCCTCTACCGGTACGTGACGGGCAAGGAGGAGCTGCTGGTGCAGATGGCCGACCTCGTGTTCGGCGATCTCAGCCTGCCCGAACACGGCCCGCCGGGGTGGCGCCCGAAACTGGAGCTGGTCGCCCGTCAGCAATGGCGGCTGTGCCGACGGCACTTGTGGCTGCCTCGGGTCGTGTCGTTCACCCGACCTGCCCTGGTCCCCAACATGATGGCCCACACCGAATGGACGCTGCGTGCCCTGGACGGACTCGACCTCCCCATCGACGTGCGCCTTCAGGAAACACTCACCCTGCATGCCCTCGTCGTCACCGTCGGACTGTCCAAGGCCGACGAGGCGCAGGCCGAGAGGAACACGGGCATGACCTTGAACCGCTGGTCCGAGACTCAGCGGGCCCGCCGCCGCGAGCTCCTCGCCAGC
This sequence comes from Streptomyces sp. YIM 130001, assembly GCF_003574445.1. GTDB lineage: Bacteria > Actinomycetota > Actinomycetes > Streptomycetales > Streptomycetaceae > Streptomyces. The sequence continues at coordinate 41,978 of NZ_KZ984574.1, read as the reverse complement.
GGCAGGTTCCCGCTTCTTGCGACTCTGTCGGACGACGCGGCGCCCGACCTGGACGTGTTGTTCGAGTACGCTCTGGCCCGCCACCTCGACGGATTCGCCGGCCTGGTCGGCGGCCACCGCGGCTGAGGGGCAGGGGGGAGCGCCGCCGCCGCGCCCCGCTGTGAGCGGTCGGGCCGTCAGACGGTGTGAAGACCCCGCTGCGTGAAGACGTCCCGTGCGGCGGCCACTTGCTGTGGTGCGGGCGCAGGTGTGTCGCGGAGGACGAAGTCCTTGCCGAGTGCGTCCCACTTGGCCTCGCCGAGCTTGTGGAAGGGCAGGACGTCGACCCGGGAGACGTTGCCGAGCGAGCCGGCGAAGTCGGCCACGCCCTCGATGTTCGCGGGAGCGTCGGTCAGCCCCGGCACGAGCACGAAGCGCACCCAGACCTCCTTGCCGAGTCCGGCGAGCCGGTGGGCGAAGTCGAGGGTCGGCTGCAGCGAGCGGCCGGTGACCCTGCGGTAGGTGTCCCGGTCCCAGGACTTGATGTCGAGCAGTACCAGGTCGACGTCGCGCAGCAGGGCGTCACCCGCGCGGGCGCCGAGGAACCCTGAGGTGTCCAGCGCCGTGTGATAGCCCAACTCGTGCTTGAAACGGTGCAGGAGCTCACCGGCGAAGACCGGCTGGAGCAGCGGCTCACCACCGCTGACGGTGGCTCCGCCGCCCGCGGCCCCGATGAACCGCTCGTACTTGGCGGCCTCGGCGACGATCTCGTCCGCGGCGATCCGGCGCCCGTTGCGCATCCGCATGGTGTCCGGGTTCTGGCAGTACAGGCACTGCAAGGGGCAGCCGGACAGGAACGTCACGAAGCGGCTGCCGGGACCGTCGACGCCGGTGGACAGATCCCAGGAGTGGACGGTGCCCGCGACCGGGCGGCGCGCGACCACCCCGGCCGGGGTGACGGCGTCCAGAGTCGCGGCCATCACAGCGAGCCGTGGAACGTGCGGTTGATGACGTCGAGTTGCTGCTCGCGGCTGAGGCGGACGAAGTTCACCGCGTAACCGGAGACCCGGATGGTGAGCTGCGGGTAGTTCTCCGGGTGTTCCATGGCGTCCTCGAGCATGGCCTTGTCGACGACGTTGACGTTCATGTGGAAGCCGTCACTGGCCATGAATCCGTCGAGCACACCGGCCAGGTTGCCGACGCGTTCAGCGGGGGTGCGGCCCAGCGCCTCCGGGGTGATCGTGTTGGTCAGCGAGATCCCGTCCTCGGCGTCGTCGTAACTCAACTTGGCGACGGAGAGCGCGGAGGCGATGTAGCCGTGCTGGTCGCGGCCGTTCATCGGGTTGGCGCCGGGCGCGAACGGGGTGCCGGCGCGGCGGCCGTCCGGAGTGTTCCCGGTCTTCTGGCCGTAGACGACGTTCGAGGTGATCGTCAGGACGGACTGGGTGTGCACCGCGTCGCGGTACGTCGGGTGCTTGCGGATCTTCGTCATGAAGTCGTGGACGATCCGCTGGGCGATGGCGTCGGCACGGTCGTCGTTGTTGCCGAAGGCCGGGTAGTCGCCGGAGCCCTCGATCTCGTAGTCGACCGCGAGACCGGTCTCGTCCCGTACGACCCTGACCTTCGCGTGCTTGATCGCCGAGAGCGAGTCGGCGGCGACCGACAGGCCCGCGATGCCGCAGGCCATGGTGCGCAGGACGTCCTTGTCGTGCAGGGCCATCTCGATGCGTTCGTAGGCGTACTTGTCGTGCATGTAGTGGATGACGTTGAGCGCGTGCACGTATGTCTTCGCCAGCCAGTCGAGCATCGCGTCGTACCGCGCGGCGACCGTGTCGTAGTCGAGGTACTCGCCGGTGATCGGCTCGAAGCCCTCGACCACGAGCCGGCCCGACTTCTCGTCGCGGCCGCCGTTGATCGCGTACAGGAGGGCCTTGGCGACGTTGACCCGGGCGCCGAAGAACTGCATCTGCTTGCCGACGGACATCGCGGAGACGCAGCAGGCGATGGCGGTGTCGTCGCCGTACTTGGGGCGCATCAGGTCGTCGGACTCGAACTGCAGCGCCGAGGTGTCGATGGCGACCTGGGCGGCGAACTCCTTGAAACCCCGCGGGAGTTGCCGCGACCAGAACACGGTGAGGTTCGGTTCCGGCGCAGGACCCAGGTTGTACAGCGTCTGCAGGGCGCGGAAGGTGGTCCTCGACACCAGCGGCCGGCCGTCCTCGCCGATGCCGGCCATCGACCAGGTGACCCAGGTCGGGTCGCCGGAATACAGGGTGTTGTACTCGGGTGTGCGCAGGAAGCGGACGATGCGGAGCTTGATGACGAAGTCGTCGATGAACTCCTGCGCCTGCTCCTCGGAGATCAGCCCGGCGTCGATGTCGCGCTGCAGGTAGATGTCGAGGAAATTGTCGATGCGGCCGATCGACATGGCCGCGCCGTTCTGCTCGCGCACCGCCGCCAGATAACCGAAGTACAGCCACTGCACGGCCTGACGACCGGTGGTCGCCGGTCCCGAGATGTCGTACCCGTACGAAAGGGCCAGGTTCTTCAGCTCGTTGAGCGCCTTGATCTGCTCGGACGTCTCCTCGCGGTCGCGCAGCACGTGCTCGGTGGGCCACTGTTCGGCGAGTGCGTCCTTGTCGGCCTGCTTGCCGGCTATGAGGCGGTCGACGCCGTAGAGGGCGACGCGGCGGTAGTCGCCGATGATGCGGCCGCGGCCGTACGCGTCGGGCAGGCCGGTGATGATGCCGGAGGAGCGGCAGGCGCGGATCTGCGGGGTGTACGCGTCGAATACGCCCTCGTTGTGGGTCTTGCGCAGGTGGGTGTAGACGTCGCGGACGTCGGGGTCCGCCTCGTATCCGTAGGCGTTCAGGGCGCTCTCGACCATCCGCCAGCCGCCGTTGGGCATGATCGCGCGCTTGAGCGGGGCGTCCGTCTGCAGGCCGACGATCAGGTCGCGGTGGTCCTTCGCATCGCCGTCGACGTAGCCGGGGCCGAAGGCGTCGATACGGGACGGGGTCCTGGTGTCCACGTCGTGGATGCCGCGCTCGATCTCGGCCGGGAACATCGAGAGCAGCCTGTCCCACACGGCGGTGGTGCGCCCGGTCGGACCGGCCAGGAAGGAACCGTCGCCCTCGTAGGGCGTGTAGTTCCGCTGGACGAAGTCGCGGACGTCGATCGCCTCGCGCCAGGAGCCGTCGCGGAAGCCGGCCCAGGCGTCGGTGGTCGGGGCGACGGGAGTGGTGGTCATCGCAGGTCACACATCCTTCTGGGGGGCCTTGGCCGCACTGATTGCCACCGGAGGGGTTCGACGGCGCCGCACTCCGGCCTTCGCGGGCCGGCGGGGCGTACGGGCCGGCGTGAGCGCCGCGGGGCTGCTGGGGGAGTGACTCCGTCGCCGGGGCCATGAGGCCACCTCCGGGCTCGTGAAAACTTTCACAAGCTACGATAGCACTATTCCGGCATATCCGAACCAGTAGGTGGATCAGCCCTTGGATCTACAGGTATGTGCCCATATATGGCCCATATCCGGCCCGTATTCGACCCGCATTCGACCGGTCGAGATGACGCGGGATCTCGCTCAGGAGGTGTGCGTCGTCGTGTCGAGCCGGCCTTGGTCGTCCCGGACCGTGACGGTGACGGTCTTGGGGTTCGAGCCGACCAGGACGGTGCAGTCGAACTTGTTGCCCTCCTCGGCGCCCATCGCCGCCGGGCAGGCCACTCCGTCCCTGGACATGTTCTTGCTGCCTCGCGCCGCGGCCGACGCCTGGCGTTCCACGGCTTCCTGGTCCAACAGCCTTGGCGGGCGGGTCGCTTGGGTGTCCGCGCCGACCACTTTGACGGTCACCGTCACCGCACAGCAGGCGACGACGACGGCGGACAGGGCCATGACGGCACGCGTGAGTTTCCCTTGGTCGGTCACGCGTGGTTCTTATCGGGGGTCTGGGGCGGTTGGCAAGAGTCCTGTCGGGGCGCCGTGCGCGGCCGGGGGTCGTACGCCCGTTACTGGATTTCGATGAAATGTCCGGTGTGAACACGGACTTGGCGCAGCCGGCGGCTGTCCGCTCAGGTGGCCGGGTTCCGCTCCGGCAGGCATCCACGCGCGATGGACGTGATCACGTCGTCCAGTCCGCGATCGGCCCCCTCGGGCAGCGGGACGCCGCTCACCGCCATGCCGACGTATCCGTGCACCGGGGCGAAGACCGTCAGGGCGATGCGTTCCGGCGGTCCCGCGCGCACCTCCCCGCGGCGCTGCCCTTCGTCGACCAGCCGGAGGCCCTGCTCGACCCACCGGTGGGCGGCCTCCCCCAGTGCCTGGGACGCTTCCGGGCTGTGCTTGGCCGAGAACATCAGGTCCAGGAGGGCGGGGTCGGCCAGGGCGAAGTCCACGTACGAGTGGGCCATGGCGGCCAGTTGCTCGAGGAACGTCTCGCCCGCGCCTTCCCGCGCGCGGGCGAGAGTGTCGACAAGTCGCTCGAATCCGCTCAGGGCCAGAGCGTCGAGCAGTGCCTGTTTGGTCCTGAAGTGGCGGCCGGGTGCGCCGGGGCTCACGCCGAGGTCCCGGGCCAGTTCCCGCAGGGACAGCGCGCCTGAACCCCGTTCCCGCAGCGTCAGCTCGGCTCGTTCGAGCAGCGCGGCGCGGAGGTCTCCGTGGTGGTAGGGGCGCTTCTTCATGTGCTCACCCTAGTCCGCACCGCCTACATTGTTGACGTTGCATACATTGTGTGCGTTGCATACATTGGACGGGCGGCCGGTTCCCGTCCGGTCGGCCGCGAGTCCGGGCCGCCGCTCAGGGTCGCCCGCTCCCTCCGTGCACCGGCGGTACGGCGTCGGCGGAACGCAGAAACGACCCCCAGGAGTCCCCATGTCACGCAAGCCCGTCGACATCACCGTCCCCGACCTGTCGGGGAAGCGCGCCGTGATCACGGGAGCGAGCGACGGCATCGGTCTCGGGTTGGCCACCCGGCTCTCGTCGGCCGGGGCCGAGGTGCTGCTGCCCGTGCGTAACCAGCGCAAGGGCGAGGTGGCGATCGGCAGGATCCGGGAGGAGGTTCCCGAAGCCGACGTGTCGCTCCACGCCCTCGACCTCTCGTCACTGGACTCCGTCTCCGGCCTCGGTGAGCAACTGCGGCAGGACGGCCGCCCGATCAACATCCTGATCAACAACGCGGGCGTGATGACCCCGCCCGACCGGCAGGCGACCGCCGACGGGCTCGAGCTCCAGTTCGGCACCAACCACCTCGGACACTTCGCCCTGGTGGCCGAGTTGTTGCCGCTGCTGCGCGCCGGCCGGGCGCGGGTGACCTCGCAGATCAGCGTCGCGGCGAACCAGAACGGCATCAACTGGCAGGACCTGAACTGGGAGCGCGGCTACGACGGCATGAAGGCCTACAGCCAGTCGAAGATCGCGTTCGGGCTCTTCGGACTCGAACTGGACCGACGTAGCCGTGCGGGCGGCTGGGGCATCACCAGCAACCTCTCCCACCCGGGTGTGGCCCCCACGAACCTGCTCGCCGCGCGCCCCGAGGTCGGCCGCGACAAGGAGACCGCGGGTCGGAAGCTCATCAAGGCCTTCTCCGCCCGCGGCATCATCCTCGGCACCGTCGAAACCGCGACGCTTCCCGCACTGCTCGCCGCCACGTCCCCCGACGCCGAGGGCGGCCAGTTCTACGGGCCGAGCGGACTCGGGCACCTCGGCGGCCCGCCCGCCGAACAGAAGGTGTACTCACGCCTGCGCAGCGCCGCGGACGCGCAGCGGATCTGGAACGCCTCGCAGGAGCTGACGAGGACGTCGTTCCCCGCCGGCTGAGCGGCGGGAGCGTCGAACCGGCCACCGGGTCTCCACTCCGCTCCCCGCTCAGAAGAGGAAGCGGACCGCCGTCACCTCGCGTACGTGGAGGACGGCGTCGAACCAGTCGGTGAGCGATCCGCCGGACATGTAGTAGGCCGCGTTGTGGGCGGGGTCGTAGTGCGGGCCGATCATGCGGGTCCTGGTCGGGGTGTCGAGCCAGGTCCGTACCGGCTCCGGGGCATGGGCGCGCAGGTCGAGCAGGTAGGTGTCCAGGTTGGTGTCGCCCAGGACCGAGTCGGCGAACTCCGGTGGTGGCGGGAGGATTTGGTCCGGAGCCATGCCGTGGTGGAAGGTCTGGCCGATGGAGACGAAGGCGTCGCCGAAGTGCTCGCGGAGGTAACTGCCCGCGTTCCGGTGCGTCAACGGCGGGACCGGGGGAGAGACGGTCCGCGGATCGCCGACGGCGGTGTGCGCGATCCCGCCCCAGTAGACGATCTTGTCCGCGGTCCGTTCCTGCCACCTGATCGTGCTTTCGGCCAGTGTGCGCTCGATGTCGGCGAGTCCTGCGGGCTCGATGGCGGACGGTCCCTGCAGCGTGGGGTGCGCGCCGGCGAACCGTACGGGGTCGTCGGGACGGCCACGGTTGAAGGCGCGCATCCAGCGGACGGTGTCGAGGATCTCCTCGGTCTGCCAGAACGAGCGGGCATCGGCCAGCAGCTCCCGCGGATCCCCGTCACCGGTTCTGACGTACGCGTCGAGGCCGACTCGTTCCGCCTCGTCCCCCTCCAGCGCGAGTGTGCGGAACCCCATCTGCTCGACCAGGAACCGCACAAGCCGGTGGGAGAGGGCGGACAGTTCGTGGGTGTGGCGATTCGAGGCGCCCATGGCCACGACCTTGGCGTCGCGCACGATCTCGGCCAGCGGCTCGAGATCGGTCAGCGGGGCTTCGGGGTCGAGAGAGGTGAGGCGATGGGCGTGCTGCTCGATCCACCGGGTCACGGGCGTGGTCGCGGTGTCGGTCCTGTGCTCGGCGGCGGTCCTGCTCTGGGTCCTGCTCTCGGTCCTGCTCTCGGTCATGGTCGGGCTCCTCGGGTGAGGTGGTGGGTTCCGGTCGCGTTCCTGGCTGCGTCCTCGACGCCGTGCCGCCAGCGTCGGACGTGAACCTTGGTTGAGGTCAAGTCCGGTCCAGGGGTGGGGCAGCGTCTGGGGCAACCTGCCTGTCGGGGCCCGGCGTACGCGGCGTACGCCCCGTCCGCATGTCGGACACTGAAGTCCTGATTGCGGTGGAATCGGGCGATCGGGCCTGGTCCTTGTCGGAGCTGTGGGGGAGGGTGGCCCGGAATGCCCAGCGGACGAGGACGGAGCAGCGATGACGCGCGCGATCAGCGCCCGAGTGGAACGGCTGGTGCGATACCCCGTGAAGGGGATGTCGGGCCAGGACGTGGCGGACGCGGAGATCCGACCCGGCAGCGGTATCCCGTACGACAGGGTGCTCGCCCTCGCCGACGGGCTGCACGGCATGCCGCAGGGCGGGCAGTGGGCGGCGACGGAGACCTTCGCGAGGCTCACCACGCACAGCGGACTGCTGGGCGTCGGCATCGCGCTCGACGAGCAGTCGCGGACGGTGACCCTCACCAGGCCTCCCGTCGCGGACGCAACGTCCGGCGCGGGTCCGGCCGATGTCACCGTCACGCTCGACGACACCACCTCGCGGGAGCGGGCCACCGCGGCGCTACGGGAGTGGTTCCCCGGCGAGATCGACGCGTCCGCCGCACTCGTGCAGGCCGACAACGCCTACTGGGACGAACGGGACGGCACCGTCTCCCTGATCAACCTGGACAGCGTGGACGCCCTCTCGGCCGCCGCCGGCGAAGCCGTCGACCCGCTGCGCTTCCGGGGCAACATCTATCTGTCCGGCCTGGGGGCCTGGACCGAGTTCGCACTCGTCGGGGAGCGCATATCCGTGGGCGGCGCGGAGCTGGAGATCCTGCGCCCCATGAGCCGCTGCCGCGCCACGTGCGTCAGCCCGTCCACCTCGCGGGTGGACACGAACGTACCGGCCGAACTCACCACCCGCTTCGGCCACATCTACTGCGGACTGCGTGCCCGCGTGGTCACGGCCGGGACGGTCCGTACCGGGGACTCGGTGGCCCACCGGGGCGCCGGCAGCGGTCCCGAGCAGGGCGCCTCCCGGCCCGATCCGGCGCAGTGGCCGCGCCCCGCGCGGATCGTGGCGCGGCATGAGGAGAGCGAGGAGGTGACCAGCCTGTGGCTCCGCGACCCTCAGCACGGCACGGGCGCGAAGCCCCTCCCCGGACAGCACCTGCGGATCCACGCGGCTGACGGCTCGGGACCGGTGTGGCGGTGCTACACGCTCTCCGGTGTGGACGGCGGCGATCTGCGGATCAGCGTCCAGCGCGCGGCGGACGGGCGGATGTCCGGGCTGCTGCACGACGTGGCGGTCGTGGGGGAGGAGCTGCTGGTCTCCGGACCGCACGGGCACGTCACGCTGGATCCCGGCGCCACCGGCCCGTTGGTGCTGGCGAGTGCGGGCATCGGTATCACGCAGACGCTGGCGATGCTGCGTGCCTGTGCGGCCGAACAGACGGCGCGCGAGGTGCTGTTGTGCCACACCGCGCGCGACACGCAGTCGCTCGCCCTGTGGCACGAGGCGTACGAGCTCATCGGCAAGCTGCCGCACGGACGGGCCGAACTGTTTCTCACCCGGGCGTCCTTGGGCGAGCGCGAACGCTGGGGCGCGCGGGCCGGGCGACCGGACTTCGCGGCGCTGGACCTGCCCGGCGGGCTCGGTGAGGCGGAGGCGTATCTCTGCGGCCCGGTGGAGTTCATGCGGGACGCCAGGGCCGGCCTGGCCGGGCGCGGGGTGCCGGACTCCGCCGTCCACCAGGAGGTCTTCGTCTCGCCGGGCAGCGGCGCCGGTACGTCCGCTCCGCCCGAACCGGGGCCGTTCCGGGTGTCGTTCGCCGGGAGCGGGGTGAGCGCGGTCTGGGATGCGAACAGCGGCACGCTGCTCGATCTGGCCGAGAGCGCCGGTGTCCAGGCCAGGTCCGCATGCCGCAGCGGGGCCTGCCTCCAGTGCGAACAGCCCCTGAACGCCGGGAAGGTGGCCTACACCACCGCACCGATGCTCCCGCCCCCCGACGACTCGGTCCTGCTGTGCTGCGCGGTGCCGGTGGGCGACGTCACGCTGCCGCTGTGAGGCGATGAGGCCTGCTGTGCCGCGGGGATCGTCGAGACGGCGGACGACCCCACGGACCCGCCGGGGCACCGGACTTGCACGGAACGGTCCGCCGACCGGCCGGTGCGGCTCGCTCGATCCGCACTGACGGCGAGTCCGCGTGGGTAGGCATCCTGAGGGGCGGGGCTCGCCAGGAGGGTTGTTCGGGAGGGGAGCGGTGCCGAGGATCAGGGCGTATTTCCGGCGCGACGGCACCAAGGTCACAGCGCACTCCCGGTGGCCTCGCGGGGCCCGACGCGAGACGGCCATCTTCGCGGGCGTCTGCGCGGCCGTCGTTCTCTTCGGCAACACCCCGGCAGCCACCAGTGGAACGGCCAGGACACCGAAACCCCGGACCACCGCCGTCTACCCGGTGAAGTTTCCCGGCTGGGACAAGCCGTCACCCCGGCCGCGGCCCACCGTCTCCTACCCGATCCGGTTCGACGACGCCGACGGGTGACTCGCGCGATCACGTTCGGCGGATGTTCGGCCCTGCGCTGCGCCGACGACCGCAGCCGTGGTCGCCCGTGTCCGGGTCAACAGGCCCGTGCCACCGATGACTTGGGGCTCCGGGTCGGCATCATGGGGGTATGGCCCGACTCCGTGACATCGTCATCGACTGTGCCCATCCGGCCTCCGAGGCTCGCTTCTGGGCTGCCGCGTTGGACGGGTACGCCGTCGCTCCGTACGACGACGCGGAGTTGGCGCGTCTCGCGGCGCAGGGGATCGCCGATCCGGAGCATGACCCGACCGTCCTGATCGAGCCGCGGGGTGGCGGGCCCCGGGTCTGGTGCCAGCTGGTGCCGGAGCCCAAGCGTGCGAAGAACCGCGTGCACCTGGACCTGAGTTCGGCGGACCCGGACACCGAGCTGAGCCGTCTCGGCGCGCTAGGCGCCGAGATCCTGGCGCGCTACGAGGACCACTGGGTGTTGGCCGACCCCGAGGGGAACGAGTTCTGCCTGTTCCCGTCCCCCTCCTGAACCGCGCCGGGCGCGTGCCGGTCGGCTCGTGCCGGGTGGGCGCGCGGCCCCGTCGGGGTCGGGAGGTGACGGAGGCCGGCTGCGTGCGCCGCTGCCCGCCACCCGTCCCTAGAACGTTTCAATTCGCGCAGGATTCGCAGTTGTTCAACTTATTGACCCTCGCGATCGACGGGTCATACCCTTTCGGCTCGTCGCGTTGAAACCTTTCATTACTGTGAGGGTGCCATGTCGAAGGACCTGCCCCGTCGAAGCGCTCTGCAGCTGGGCGGTGCCGCGGCGGCAGCCGTCGCCCTGGCCCGCCCGGCCGCCGCCGCGGACCCCGCAGGTGCTGCGGCCGGCACCGGAGCGTCGGCCCCCGACGGCCTGCTGGCCGACCTGCTGCCGCAGGGGCTCGGCGTGGGCGCCGGCCGCGACCTCAGGTTCAGCTGGCAGGTGCCCGACGGGGGCGCCGGCACCGTGCAACGCGCCTACCAGGTCCAACTGGTGTCCGGATCACCCGAGTTCGACCGACGCGACCTGGTCTGGGACTCCGGCAGGAACGACTCCGCCCACTCCAGCGCCGTCCCGTACACCGGCCCGCCGCTCGAGCCCCGCACCGCCTACTGGTGGCGGGTGCGCTGCTGGGGCCCGAAGGTGTCGTCCTGGTCGCGGCCGGTACTGCTCGCGACCACGATGGAGGACGCCTGGACGGCGGACCCCGTCTGGGCCCCCGCCGGCGAGACGCTCACCGACGGGACCCTCGCCACCCGACTCAAGATCACCGCCGCGGCCGCCGGCCTCTGGTTCCGCGCGAGCAGCGCCGACGACAACTACCTCTGGCAACTACGCGCCGGAAGCCCCGGCGTGCTGCGCAAGCACATCTGCCGGGGCGGTACGTACACGGTCCTGGACGAGACCGAGCTGCCGTTCGCGGTCCCCACCGACGAGTGGACCGACGTCTCCATCGCCATGGACGGTTCCACCTTCACCACCACCGTGAACGGCACCGTCGTCGACACCACTGTCGACTCCCGCCTCGAGGACGGCAACGTGGGCCTGCGCAACGGCTCCACGGAATCGCAGGTCTACGACCGGTTCACCGTCCACGCCGCGGACGGCACGGTCCTCGTCGACGACGACTTCTCGTCCGACCAGGGAACCTTCACGGCCGGCACGGTCGCCGACGGCGTCCTCGAACTGCCCACCGGAGCCTCCTCGCTCTCCTCCTACGTCGAGGACGACTCCTGGTCCCTGCTGCGCCACGAATACCGCCCACGCCGCAAGCAGATCACCGCCGCAGTCCTCTACGCCGCCGCGGACTCACCCGATCCGGGCCGTCAGTACGTCGCCAAGATCTGGAGCAACGGCGAACCGGTCGGCCACGCCTCGGTCCGCTCCGGATCCGGCGTCGCCTACCAGGTCTTCGACATCACCGGCACGCTCCGCTCCGGCCGGGCCAACGCGCTGTCCGCGCTCTGCCACTCCACCGCCTCCCGCAAGTTCCTCGCCCAGCTGGAGATCACCTACGCCGACGGAACCCGCGAGACGGTCGGCACCGGCACCTCCTGGCGAGCCCGCCGCCAGGCCGGCCTGCTTCCCGCGAAGGGCAGCGCGGGCACCAACTTCTACCGCGCCCCGCAGGAGTACTGGGACCTCCGCCACGAGCCGGCCGGCTGGACCCGGCCGGGCTTCGACGACCGCGCATGGGAAGCCCCCGCCGTCAGGGAGCCGATCGACGGACTCGTCCCGGCCCGGATCGAACCGGTCCGGCTCCACGACGTACGCCCCGAATCCGTCACCGAAGCAGCGCCCGGACGCTGGCTGGTGGACCTCGGCCGCGAGATCGTCGGCGGCCTCGGACTCGAGCTGCGCGGACGTGCGGGTGACACCGTCGAGGTGCGCCTGGGCGAGGAGTTGAACGACGACGGCACGGTCCGCCACGAGATGCGGACCGGCAACACCTACCGCGAGATCTGGACCCTGCGGGACGGCGTCCAGCACATCGAGCATTGGGGCTACCGGGCCTTTCGCTGGGCCGAGTTGCGCACCACCCTCGATCTGTCGCGGGCGACCGTGCGCGGGCGGGCGTGGAAGGCGGACTGGGACGACTCGCACTCGTCCTTCAGCAGCTCCTCGCCCGACCTGGACCGCGTACAGGAGCTCTGCCGGTACTCCATCGAGGCCACCCGCGCGGACCTCTACGTGGACACCCCCACGCGCGAGCGCGGCCCCTACGAGGGCGACGTCCTGGTCAACCAGCTCTCCGAGTACGGCGTACAGCGCTCCTACGCCCTGGCCCGATGGTCCAACGACTACCTGGTGCGACAGGGAACCTGGCCCACCGAGTACCGCCTCATGTGTGTGCTCTCGGCCTGGGAGGACTACCTCGCCACCGGCGACGACCGTCAACTCGCCAAGGACTACGCACGGTTGAAGACGAAGAACCTCGACGACCACCTGGGCGGCGACGGTCTCGTGCACAAGGACCCCGGCGAGAGCAGCGAGGATCTCGGCGACCTCGTCGACTGGCCCGAATCGAACCGCGACGGCTATGTCTTCACCGAGGTCAACACCGTGGTGAACGCCTTCCAGTACGCGGCGTTCACCGCCCTCGCCCAGTGCGCCGAGGTCCTGCACAAGAAGGCGGACGCCAGGCAGTTCCGCTCGCGCGCCGACCGGCTCGCCTCCGCCATGCGGAGCACCCTCCTCGACGGGGCGGCGGGACGCTTCCTCGACGGCATCGGCACCACCCACAGCGCCCAGCACGCCACCGCCTTCCCGGTCGCCCTCGGCGTCGACACCGAGCTGTCCGACCAGGTCCGCAGGAAGCTGGGCGAGACCCTCGCCGACGGCGGGATGAAGGTGAGTGTCTACGGAGCGCAGTTCCTCCTCGACGCCCTCTTCCTCGTCGGCCGCGCCGACGCAGCGGTCGACCTCATGACGTCCCGGGGCACCAACTCCTGGCTCCACATGCTCGACCGGCTGCACGCCACCATCGTCACCGAAGCCTGGGACCCTGCCCTCAAGCCCAATATGACCTTCTCGCACGCCTGGGCCTCAGCCCCGGCCAACGCGATCGCCCGCCACCTCCTCGGCGTCCGCGTCTGCGCGCCGGGCGCGGCCGAGTTCCTGATCCGTCCGAGAACCGGCGGCCTGACCCGCGCGCAGGGGACCGTGCCGTCGATACGCGGGCCCGTCTCGGTGTCCGTCCAGCGAAAGGGCAACTCGCACCTGACCCGCGTCACCCTGCCGCCGAACTCCCGCGGTGTGGTGGAGGTGGAGATCGGCGCCACCGCCCCCGACGCCTACCGGGTCCGTTCCGCGCCACCCGGAGGCCGCGGCCGAGTCCGGGTCACCGCCACCCACGACATCACGGGCACGGTTCTGCGCGTCGGCCCCGTCGGCTCCGGCACCACAGTCGTCGAACACGTCCCCGGCGACTGAACCACCCCCGCCCACCGCTGAGTTCCGCCCAGGCGGCCGACAGCCGGGTCACCGCGCACACTCCGGTGCCACGCGCCCATCACGACGCAGCGGCTCCGGGCGCCGCGCTGCGAGCGGACGCCCCGTCGACTTCCCGGCCTGCCGGGCACGCCGGGAAGTCGACGGTCCACGGGTTCCGGCACCACGGCATGGCAGCGTCTGCGGTGATCGAAGCCGCCGGCACGGCAACGGCGGCGCCGAACCACCGGAATCGGGGCAGCCTTGTCCATCAGGAACGTCATGAATGCACGCCGGACCGCACGCGGCCGCGTCCGCAGAGCCCTGGCCATGGTGGCCGCGAGCACCGCGGTCCTCGCCGGCTGCACCCTCGCCCTCGCCCCCGCGCCGGCGTTCGCCGCACCCTCCGCCGCGGACACCTGCCGGGGCGTCAGCACCGTGGGTCTGTACTGCGGTCACCACACGGGGACGAGGAGTGCTCGGCTCGGCAGCGAGGGCGCCCACGTCAAGGAGATCCAGGCCCTCATCAACGAGACGTCCGCCTACCCGGCCGCCCGCGGCGAACGCCTCGACGTCGACGGCCGGTTCGGCCCGGCGACGAAGGCGGCGGTGGCCTGGTTCCAGTGGACCTACATCGGTGCGGCCGCCTCCGACGGGATCGTCGGCCCGCACACCTGGGAGGAACTCCGCTACGGCAGCCGCTGACCCGGCTCGCGCCCGCGCCCGGACCGGCCGCACAGGGGTCGGCCGGTCCGTGAGGGCCTTCGCCCGAGCGCCACCCGCGACCTCACTCCGTACTACGCACCACCGTGAACGCCGCCCCCTCCGGATCGGCGAGCGTCGCCATCCGCCCGTGGCCGCCGTCCTTGGCGGGGTGCAGCACCTGCCCGCCGAGTTCGACGACCTGGTCCACCGTCCCGTCCACATCGGCGACTTCGAAGTACGTCATCCAGTGCGCGCCGCGTTCGCGCGACAGGCTCTGGCCCACACCGTGGACCGAGGCGACGGGGACGTCGTCCAGACGCAGCGTCAGATAGTCGTAGTCGGCCGAGACGACCGGGTCCTCCTGATAACCGAAGATGCACTGGTAGAACTTCGCGACGGAGGCGGTCTCCCGCGTGACGAGCTCGTTCCACACCGGAGTACCGGGCACCCCGGCCTTTCCGATGCCCAGATGCTCGGCCGCCTGCCAGACACCGAACACCGCACCGGCCGGATCAAGGGCGATGAGCAGCCGCCCTGCCTCGCCCGCGTCGAGCGGGCCCACTCCCACCGTGCCGCCGCAACTGCGGATCGACTCGGCGGTGAGGCCGGCGTCCTCCGTGGCCAGATACGGCGTCCACGCGATAGGCAGATCACGGTCGGGAGGGAGTTGTCCGATACCCGCCACCTCGTGCCCGTCGTGGAGCGCGCGGACATAGGGCCCCAGCTGCTCCGGTCCAGGCTGGAACTCCCAGCCGAAGAGGGAGCCGTAGAACTCCTGGGTGGTGGTCAGTCCATGCACCATCAGACTTACCCAGCACGGTGTGCCGGGCGTGTGCCGAGCTGCCGACTCGGTCATCGTCACTCTCTCCTCGGGCCGTCATGGTGTGCCGTGCCCCCGCGTGCCAGACCAGATGCTCGCACCACTTGTCGCGCCTCGCGCTCCGTCGGCGCCGCGCTTCCGCCCGTACCGGCGGAGGATGCCCGGTGCGCCGCTTCGCACCCGTTTCGGTGCGGTTGCCTGCCGGTGTCGATCAGTCGAACTCCCGGCGCAGCAGATTAGTGGCCGCCCGACCGGGCGGCCAGGCCTTGCGCAAGGATGTGCCCATGAATGCCATCATCTCCGCATCCGAACTCGCGGTCGAGTCGGCCGGGCCGAACCCGCCGCTGATCCTCGACGTGCGCTGGCAGCTCAGCGTGGCGAAAGCCGCAGGTGAGAGCCCCTTCGACGGTCGTGCCGAGTACGCCGCGGGACACGTTCCGGGAGCCATTTTCGTCGACCTGGAGACCGAGCTGGCCGGCGAGCCGGGACCCGACGGCTCGGGAGGCCGGCATCCGCTGCCGGACGTCGACGCCTTCGGGGCGGCGATGCGCGCGGCCGGAGTCCGGGCCGACCGTCCGGTGGTCGTGTACGACGGCGGCCAGGGCTGGGCGGCCGCGCGCGCCTGGTGGCTGCTGCGCTGGACGGGGCACGCGTCGGTACGGGTCCTGGACGGCGGCATCGCGGCATGGACGGAACCGCTGTCCACTGAAGCGACACAGCCCGAGACGGGCGACTTCGTACCGCGTCCCGGGGCACTGCCGGTGGTCGACGCCGACGGGGCCGCTGCCCTGGCGCGGGACGGGCTGCTGCTCGACGCCCGTGCCGCCGAGCGGTACCGGGGCGATGTCGAGCCGATCGACCGGGTCGGCGGACACATCCCCGGCGCCGTCTCCGCCCCGACCACGGAGAACGTCGCAGCCGACGGACTGCTGCTCGCCCCGGACGTCCTGGCGTCCCGCTTCCGCGGCCTCGGCGCGGAAGACGGCGGTCCGGTCGGGGTGTACTGCGGATCGGGCGTCTCGGGTGCCCACGAGATCCTCGCCCTGGCGGTCGCCGGCTACGAGGCGGCGCTGTACCCGGGCTCCTGGTCGGAATGGTCGGCGGACAAGTCCCGCCCGGTCGCGACGGGGCCGGAACGCGGCTAGGCACTCCGGCAAGGAATCACCCGAAGGAGACCGCCGCGAAGTACGGGAAGCAGTTCGGCCCCGTCGACCGGACCCGTATCGGTCCGGTCAGCCGGGGCCGACCTGTATCAGTCCTGCTTCTTGCGCCGCGTACCGAAGACGATCTCGTCCCAGCTCGGCACCGCGGCCCGCCGCCCGGGCCGTACACCGTCCGCCTCGGCCTGCCGGTCGGTGGTCCCGACCAGCCGGTCCCGGTGACCGGCCACCGCACGCGGCATCAGGACGTCCGCGTACGCGGACCCCGCGGACGCCGCGCTGGCCGTCTGCTCCTCGGCCTCCGCGTCCTCCTCCTCGGGCTCCTCCACCGGAGGCTGCTCGGTGGAGGCGGGAGTGGCCGAACCGGTCGCGGCCGGCGCCGCGGACGGACGCTCGGGCACCACCATGTCGCCCCGGAAACTCGGCACGGCCTCGAGCAGGCTGGTGAGCGAGTCCCGGCCCTGGTCGGACGAGCCGGTCGCCGTGGTGGTCTCCTCCGGCGCCTCGGTGGGCGCCGGCAGGCTGGGCCGTTCCAACTGCCGGTCCAGAGCGCGGTCGAGCGGCCTGTCCCGCGGCAGCCGAGCGATCCGCGGTACGAACGGGAAGCTGGGCTCGGGCGTCGCGGCGATGTCGTCGGACTCGCCGATCAGCGACCGCGCCTCGTCGTCCACGGCCTGTACGAGCCGTCGCGGCGGGTCGTACGTCCAGCTCGCGGAGTGCGGCTCACCGGCGACGCGGTAGACGAGCAGCACCTCCCAGGTGCCGTCGTCGCGCCGCCACGAGTCCCACTGCACGGACTCCTTGTCGACGCCGCGCATCAACAGGCGCTCCTGGACCGCCTCGCCGAGCTGCGGACCTGCGTTCTCCCCGGGCCGGCGTACGGGCGTCTTGCGGGCCCGCTCGGCCATGAAGGCGCGCTCCGCGAGGACCGGGCCCTCGAAACGGCGCACCCGGTCGACGGGAATGTTCGCGAACTGGGCGACTTCCTCTGCGGACGCTCCGGCGCGTATACGGGCCTGAATGTCGCGCGGGCGGAGGTGGCTCTCCACCTCGATCTCGATCTGGCCGAGGCGTGGACGATCGCCGCGCACCGCTGCGCGCAGCCGCTCGTCGATCGGAAGCGTGTACTCCGTCGCGTCCGCAGCCTTCAGCACCAGCCGTGTGCCGTCGTTGCTGACGGCCACGACACGCAGTTCGGGCATGGGGACCTCCCGGGTGGTGCCTGCCGACGTCACGTGCGTCGCTGCTTCCGCTAGTCGAGTGTGGCCTGCCCGGGTGCAGCCTGCCACTACCTTGCCGAGTTGCCCGGCGTGTCGGGCTCGGGCCCTGGAGCGCCGTTATGGCACGGTGACCTATTCGCAACTCTGAGTGACCAGTTGGTCACTCCGTGCAGCGAACCCCCTCCCGAAGAGCCGCGATTGACCCTTGGGCACCCAGGCTGGAGACCGGACCCAGGGCTCGCAACAGTACTCCATTCGGGCCATGCGGGTGGGCCGCCGCGCCGCCGAACTTGTCCCCCGGCAAGGGAGTTGGCGCTCGAAGATCACAAATCACCCGCGGGTGAAGGTGTTCTGCTTCACAGAATCCGCAGAAACGGAACTAATCGCTTCGCCCAAATGTCCCAAGTGTGTACAGCTAGGCGAGTTGGCGATCAAGGGACGGGAATGGCCGAGCAGTCGGGGACCGGTGAGGAACACAGGAAGAAGCGCATCGAGCTGAGCCTGCCGCAGGTGGCAGGCAGTGCGGTGGCGGCCGTGATGGCCGCGAAACTCGCCTCCAGCTTCGGTGTCTACGGCACGATCCTCGGTGCGGGTGTGATCAGCGTGGTGGCCACCTGCGGGGGGCCCGTCTTCCAGCACCTCTTCTCCCGCACCGGTGAGCAGGCACGGAAGGCGGCCGAGCGCGCGAAGCCCGTGGGGCGACAGGTGCCGCTCACCGAGGACGGAAGCCTGGTGCCGCGGACCTTCCGGTCGGGCGCCGCCGCGGGGGAGGCGGAGGCGACCGCGATGCTGCCCGTCGTCGACGCCGGGGGCGCGCACCACGCCGGCCGCTCAGCTGCTGCACCGGACGCCACCACCGTGCTGCCCCAGGTCACGAGGCCGGGCGCCGAGGCGGACCGGACGCAGCTGCTCGGGACGGTGCGCGGCACCGCACCCGAGGCGGCCGACGAGACCACCCTGCTGCGTGCGGTCACCCCGCAGCAGCGTCCCGACGACGCCACGCAGATGATGCCGCGCGCCGAGGAGACGATGCTGCTGCGTTCGGCCGGCGGGGCCGGGGGCTCCGGTGGCTTCGTCCCCTCGGCGGGGCACGGGAAGCCGGGCGAGGAATCGGCCGAGTACCGGGACTCCGGAGTCCAGGGCAAGCGGGTGCGCAGCTGGAAGCGGCCGCTGCTGGGTGCGGCCATCGTCTTCGGCGTCACGATGGCCGGCATCACGACGTACGAGATGGTGTCGGGGGAGAGCTTCAGCGGGGGTGACCGGCCGACGATCGGGCAACTGACCGGCGGCAGTTCCTCCGGTTCCGACCCCGCGCCGACGCCCACGCCGGAATCGTCCACGGGCCCGTCCAGCAGTGAGTCCGACGGGACCGGCAGTCAGGAGCCGGACGTCTCGCAGACCACTCCGGACACCGGTACCGGACAGAGCCAGGACGGCAGCGACCGGACCGAGGACTCCGACGGCGCCTCCGAGGCACCCGAGAAGCCCACCACCACGCCCACCCCGACGCCGACCCCCACGCCCACCGGGAGTGCCGATGCCGACGAGGACAGCGACGGCAACGGCGACTTCCGGGAGCGCGGTGTGGAGAGCCCGGCCGCCGAGTGAGTAGCCCGCGGCGCGTCCCCGGCGATCAGTCGCCGAGGACGCGCCGCAGGTATGCGTTGGCGAACCGGCGGTCCGGGTCGAGACGGTCGCGCACCGCGGTGAACTCCTCGAAGCGCGGATAGACCGAGGCCAGGTACTCCGCGTCCCGGGTGTGCACCTTTCCCCAGTGGGGCCGCCCGCCCGCCTCGGTGAACAGGCGCTCTGCCGCGGTGAAGTAGGACTGGTACGGCGTGCCCCGGTACATGTGCACCGCGATGTACGCGGTCTCCCGGCCGGATGCGGTGGACAGCGCGATGTCGTCCGCGGGCGCGGTGCGTACCTCGACCGGGAAGCTGACGCGTAGCCCTGACCGCTCGACCATGGAGCGCAGTTCCCGCAGGGTCGGCACCAGGGCCTCCCGCGGAACGGCGTACTCCATCTCCATGAAGCGGACCCGGCGCGGACTTGTGAAGACCTTGTAGGGAATGTCCGTGTAGGTGCGGGCGGAGAGCGCACTGCTGGAGATCTTGGCGAGCGTCGGGATCGTCGCCGGCACCGTACGGCCCAGGGAATTGACCGCCTGGAAGAGGCCGTTGGAGAGGAACTCGTCCTCGAACCAGCCGGCGAGCGGGCTCACCGGGGCCTTGGGCCCCGCGCTGCGGTTGTTGCGCTTGGTGTTGCAGTTCCCGGTGTGCGGGAACCAGTAGAACTCGAAGTGCTCGTTCTCGGCCACGTGCTGATCGAACTCGCTCATGACCCTCTCGAAGCTCATCGGCTCCTCGCGGGCGGACAGCAGGAACTCGGGCTCCACCGCGAAGGTCAGGGCCGTGATCACCCCCAGGGCGCCGAGTCCGATCCGGGCCGCCGCGAAGACGTCCGGGTTCTCGGTCGCCGAGCAGGTGAGGACTGTGCCGTCCGCGGTGACCAGCTCGAGGGCGGTTGTCTGGGCGGATATGGAAGCGGATTCGCGGCCGGTGCCGTGCGTTCCGGTGCTGGTGGCGCCGGCCACCGTCTGCTCCATGATGTCGCCCATGTTGGCCAGCGACAGGCCCTCTCTGGCCAACGCCCGGTTGAGCCGCTTCAGCGGAGTGCCGGCCTCCACGGTGACCGTGCCCGCCTCGCGGTCCAGGGACCGGATGCCGGTGAGCAGATCGGGCCGGATCAGTACGCCGTCGGTCGCGGCCGCGGAGGTGAAGGAGTGCCCGGTGCCGACCGGCTTCACCCGCAGGCCGTCCGCGGCGGCCGAACTGAGCGCGGCGCTCAACTCGTCCACCGAGGCGGGGGACACCTCCCGCACGGGCCGCGAGGTGACGTTGCCCGCCCAGTTACGCCATGGGCTCCGCGATGCTTTCGTGCCGCGTGCTGTCGTGCTCATGCGCCCCTCCCCGCTGCGGCACCGGCCGGTTCAGCCGGTGGTACCCGAGGAAGCCGACCACGGCCGCGACGGCTCCGGCGACGGCCGGTACCCCGTACCCGGCGTCCGCTCCGGCGGCGTCGATCACCATGCCGCCGGCGGATGAGCCGAGCGCGACGCCGACGGCGAGCCCGGTGCTCACCCAGGTCATGCCCTCGGTCAGTTTCGCGCGTGGTACGTGCTGCTCGACGAGGGCCATGGTGGTGACCATCGTCGGTGCGATGGCCAGACCCGCGACGAAGAGCGCCACGGCCAGGAGAGGAAGGCTCCCGACCAGTTGCAGCGGGATCATACTCACGGCCATCGCGCACACCCCCAGGAGCCACCGTTTCGCCGGCGCCCCCTTGAGGTGCAGCATGCCGAAGACGACCGCGGCCGTGCAGGAGCCGAGGGCGTACACGGCGAGCACCAGGCTGGCCGCCGCCTTGTGGCCCTGCTCCGCGGCGTACGCCACGGTCACCACGTCGATGGAGCCGAAGATCGTCCCCGTCGCCACGAAGGCCAGCGCCAGGACCTGGAGTCCCTTGGAGCGCAGCGCTGTTCCGCCGGCGTGCTGCGCGCGCGGATGCGGCACCGGCTCGGTGGCCCGCTGCGAGGTGAGCCAGAAGACGCCGGTCGCCAGGAACAGCGAGGCGAGCAACGGCCCGGCCTCCGGGAACCAGGTGGTGGAGAGTCCGATCGAGATGATCGGGCCGAAGATGAAGCAGACCTCGTCGACGACGGACTCGAAGGAGTACGCGGTGTGCAGGAGCCGCGGCCGCGTTCCGTACAGAGCCGCCCAGCGCGACCTGATCATCGAGCCGAGGCTGGGCACGCAGCCGACCAGGACGGCGGCGACGAACAGGGTCCAGTCCGCGAGTCCGTACCGAGCCGACAGGAGCAGGCCGGCCGCACCGAGCAGGGAGACCGACATGGCCGGCCGCAGCACGCGCCGCTGTCCGAACAGGTCGACCAGACGGGAGATCTGCGGACCGCACAGCGCGGCCGACAGCGCCAGCGTCGCGGAGAGCGCACCCGCGAGGCCGTAACGCCCCGTGAGCTGCGACACCATCGTCACGACACCGATGCCCATCATGGCCAGCGGCAGTCGGCCGATGAGTCCCGCGGCGGAGAAGGCGCGGGTGCCTGGGGCCGCGAAAACGGCACGGTAGGGGCTGGGCAAGTACGGCTCCGGTAAGGCGTATGGACGGCTCATACAGCTTACGCGCGCCCGCGGTGGGCGTCTGCCGGTTTTCGGTGCGCTCGGAGCGGGTGGCAGGATCGAGGCATGCCAGACGTGCTCGATTCCACCCCTTACGACGCCCTGCTGCTGCTCTCCTTCGGAGGACCGGAAGGGCCCGACGACGTGGTCCCGTTCCTGGAGAACGTCACGCGCGGCCGCGGTATCCCCAAGGAGCGGCTCAAGGAGGTGGGGCAGCACTACTTCCTGTTCGGCGGCGTGAGCCCGATCAACGAACAGAACCGCGCACTGCTCGACGCCCTCCGCAAGGACTTCGTCGAGCACGGGCTCGAACTGCCCGTCTACTGGGGCAACCGGAACTGGGCGCCGTATCTGACAGACACCCTCCGCGAGATCGCTGCCGACGGTCACCGTCGCGTCCTCACCCTCGCCACCAGTGCGTACGCCTCGTACTCAGGCTGTCGTCAGTACCGGGAGAATCTCGCCGACGCACTCGCGACGCTGGAAGCGGAAGGCATCGAGCTGCCCCGCGTCCACAAGCTGCGGCACTACTTCAACCACCCGGGATTCATCGCCCCGATGATCGAGGGCGTGCTCAACGCGCTCGACGCCCTCCCCGAGGACGTCCGCGCGGGAGCGCACCTCGCCTTCACCACCCACTCCATCCCGACCGCGGCGGCCGACACCTCGGGCCCGGTCGAGGACCACGGAGACGGCGGCGCGTACGTACGCCAGCACCTGGACGTGGCCCGGGTGATCGCGGACACCGTCCGCACGGAGACGGGCATCGACCACCCCTGGAACCTCGTCTACCAGTCGCGCTCCGGCGCCCCGCACATCCCGTGGCTCGAACCCGACATCTGCGATCACCTCGAGGAGCAGCACGCGGCCGGTGTCCCGGCGGTCGTCATGGTGCCGATCGGTTTCGTCTCGGACCACATGGAGGTCCTCTACGACCTCGACACGGAAGCCACCGCCAAGGCCGCGGAACTCGGCCTTCCGGTGACCCGCTCGGCCACGGTGGGCGCCGATCCGCGCTTCGCCGGGGCCGTCCGCGACCTGGTCGTGGAGCGCGCCGCCACGGAGCGCGGCGCAGCGCCCGAGCGGTGCGCACTCGGCGCGCTCGCGCCCGGCCACGACCTGTGCCCGGTCGGCTGCTGCCCGGCCAGGAGCCCCCGTCCCGCCGCCGCGGGCGCCGACAGCCCCTACGCGTAAGGACGCACCGTGACCGACCAGTTGAAGGACGAACTCCGGGCGCTCGCGACGGAGGCCGCCCACCGGGCAGGCGACTTCGTGCGTGATGCGCGCCCCGCGGACCTCGGCGTCGCCGCGACCAAGACGAGCGCCGTGGACGTCGTCACGGAGATGGACCTCGCCTCCGAGAAGATGATCACCGGCTTCCTCGCGGAGCGGCGTCCCGACGACGGATTCCTCGGCGAGGAGGGCGCGAGCGAGCCGGGCACCAGCGGCGTCGAGTGGGTCATCGACCCGATCGACGGCACGGTCAACTACCTCTACGGCCGACCTGCCTGGGCCGTGTCCATCGCGGCCCGCAAGGACGGCGTGACCCTCGCCGGCGTGGTCTACGCCCCGGTGCAGCGCGAGACCTTCCACGCCGTCCTCGGCGGCGGCGCCCACCTCGGCGACCGGCAGCTGCGGGTGCGCCCGGCCCCGGACCTCGGGCAGACCCTGCTCGGCACCGGCTTCGGATATCTGGCCGAGCGCCGGCTCCGGCAGGCCGAGGTCGTACGGCAGCTGATCCCCGAGGTGCGCGACATCCGCCGGGGCGGTTCCGCCGCGATCGACCTGTGCGACGTCGCCGCGGGCCGGCTCGACGCGTACTACGAGCGCGGTCTGAACCCCTGGGACCTCGCGGCCGGGGAGCTGATCGCGCGCGAGGCGGGCGCACTCGTCGGCGGGCGCCCCGGCGAGCCCGGCTCCGGCGATCTGCTGCTGGCCGCACCGCCCGTGCTCTTCGAGGACCTGCAGAGCCGCCTCGACGCGCTCGGGGCCTGGCACGACTGAGCATCGCTCGCCACGCACGAGAGCCCCGGTCGCCCCCTTCAGGAAGGGGGCGACCGGGGCTCTCGTGCGTACGGCTCAGGCGACCTGCACGCCGTGCTCGGCGGCGAGGCGGTGGAGATCGTCCAGCTCGGCCTGCTCGACTTCGGCGAGGAAGTCGTCACCGTCCTCACGGGCCTGGGTGAGGTCGGACTCGGTGGCCTTTATGCGTTGCAGGAGCCCTGCGGTGAATGCGTCCATGGTGCGCCCCCTCGTCGTGGTCGTGGGTCGTCGGCACGGGGGTGTGCCTCGGGAAGGGGCGATCACGGCTCCCACCATCCACTCCCGACTCCGGGGGCACCTCCACCACGGGGGCGGTGAGGCGCGTGGACGATTCGTGGCGTGCCACATGCAAAGCGTGATCGCGCGGGTGTGCAGTCGTCCTCCCCATGGTGTCTCCGGCAGAAACCTCAACCCGAGGCGCAATCGCCGAATTCCCGTTCCAGGGGACCGAATCCGAGCGCTCCGGACTGGCTGGGAGTGCCTCTTACAGCCGGTTTACGGCCGAAAGGGGCAGGATGGAGCCCCACACCCCGTGACCGGACGGCGTCCATCGGCGCCCGTAGGAAGGACTGCGACGTGCGCGTACTCGTCGTCGAGGACGAGCAGCTGCTCGCCGATGCGGTGGCCACCGGACTGCGCCGGGAGGCCATGGCCGTCGACGTCGTGTACGACGGATCGGCGGCCCTGGAGCGCATCGGGGTCAACGACTACGACGTCGTGGTGCTCGACCGGGACCTCCCGCTCGTGCACGGCGACGACGTCTGCCGCCGGATCGTCGAGCTCGGCATGCCCACGCGCGTGCTGATGCTCACCGCGTCCGGGGACGTCAGTGACCGTGTGGAGGGCCTGGAGCTCGGCGCCGACGACTATCTCCCGAAGCCCTTCGCGTTCACCGAGCTCACCGCGCGCGTGCGCGCCCTCGGCCGGCGCACCACCGTGGCTCTGCCGCCGGTCCTCGAGCGCTCCGGCATCAAGCTCGATCCGAACCGCCGCGAGGTGTTCCGGGACGGTGCGGAGATTCAGCTCGCCCCCAAGGAGTTCGCCGTCCTCGAGGTGCTGATGCGCAGCGAGGGCGCCGTCGTCTCCGCCGAGCAGCTCCTCGAGAAGGCCTGGGACGAGAACACGGACCCGTTCACCAACGTGGTCCGGGTCACCGTCATGACCCTGCGCCGCAAGCTCGGCGAGCCGGCCGTGATCGTCACTGTCCCCGGCTCCGGATACCGGATCTGATTCCTCCATGGCTGCGACTCCGCCTCCCCCCACGGCGCCTCCCAAGCCCACCTGGGACCCGAGGCACACGGAACTGCCGTTCCCGTGGCTGCGCCCGACCATCCGTATAAGGCTCACGCTGCTGTACGGCGGCATGTTCCTGATCGCCGGGATCGTGCTGCTCGCGATCATCTATCTGCTGGCGGCCCAGGCGGTGCGGGACGGCAACGAGCTCCCGATCCACCCGGTCAGTGGCGATTTCTCGATCGAGAGCAACAACTGCCCGGCGCTGGCCGGACGCAAGTTCACCAGCCCCGAAGCGTTCAACAACGCGATGCGCGTCTGTATGGACAACCAGCGCCAGAAGGCCCTCGACGACCTCCTCAGCCGCGCCCTCCTCGCGCTTCTGGGCCTGAGCGTCATCGCCTTCGCCTTCGGGTACGCGATGGCCGGCCGTGTCCTGTCGCCGCTGGGCCGGATCACCCGTACCGCCCGCCAGGTGGCCGGATCCGATCTGTCCCGGCGGATCGAACTGGACGGCCCGGACGACGAGTTGAAGGAGCTCTCGGACACCTTCGACGAGATGCTGGAGCGGCTCGAGCGGGCCTTCAACACCCAGCAGCGCTTCGTCGCGAACGCCTCGCACGAACTCCGTACGCCGCTCGCGATCAACCGCACCCTGCTCGAGGTGCAGCTCTCCGACCCGGGCGCGCCACCGGAGCTCCAGCAGCTCGGCAAGACGCTCCTGGCCACCAACGAACGCAGTGAGCAGCTGGTGGAGGGCCTCCTGCTGCTGGCCCGCAGCGACAACCAGATCGTGGAGCGCAAGCCCGTGGACCTCGCCGAGGTCGCCTCGCGCGCCGTCGACCAGGTCCGCATCGAGGCTGTCGAGAAGGGCGTCGAGATCCGCGGCGAGCGCGAGCCCGCGGTCGTCCAGGGCAACGGCGTACTGCTCGAGCGCATCGCCCTGAACCTCGTGCAGAACGCCGTCCGGTACAACGTCGCCGAGGACGGCTGGACCGAGGTCACCACCGCCGTGGAGCACGGTCAGGCGGTCCTCGTGGTCACGAACACCGGACCGATGGTGCCGGCGTACGAGATCGACAATCTTTTTGAGCCGTTCCGGCGCCTGCGTACGGAGCGGACAGGCAGTGACAAGGGCGTAGGACTCGGGCTTTCGATCGCCCGGTCCGTCGCCAGGGCCCACGGCGGCCGTATCATCGCGGAGCCGCGCGAGGGGGGTGGGCTCGTGATGCGTGTCACTCTGCCTCAGTAGAAGGCGTCGCAGGGCAGGGCAGCGATCCGGCCTCGTGTTCGCTTTTAGCGGAATTTTCGGGACCCGAAACTGGGGATTCCTTGTGGAATCGATCACAGCCGGGAATTCCCACCGTCTACACTCCGTGGTCGCCGAGACGGAATAAAGCCCGGAACATCCGGGTTTTCGGGGGTCCGGATGACGGGAAGTACACGGGGTGACGCCCGTGTAGTGCGACATTCGGACCGTGTACGGTCCCGATCGCCATCCAAGACGATCACCTCTTAAGGGGTGCGGTTGGGTGTCGATTGAGTAACAGACCTTGATGTGAGGCAAAATCTCCGCCTCAGGTCGGGCACAAGTCCGGCCTCTCACGCGTTACGTGCGCTGAGACACCGCAGACACCCGGAGGGGGAGAGCGACATGGCAACGGATTACGACACCCCACGTAAGACCGATGATGATCTCAACGAGGACAGCATCGAAGAACTGAAGGCGCGGAGGAACGACAAGTCGACGTCCAATGTGGACGTGGACGAGTTCGAGGCCGCCGAAGGCCTGGAACTGCCCGGAGCGGACCTCTCGAACGAGGAGCTGGCCGTACGGGTACTGCCCAAGCAGCAGGACGAGTTCACTTGCATGAGCTGCTTCCTGGTGCACCACCGCAGTCAGCTGGCCCGCGAGAAGAACGGCCAGCCGATCTGCCGCGACTGCGACTGAGAAAGGGGCCGCCGTGAAAGGCTCCACCCCGCCGCGGAAGCGCCGCTTCCGCAAGGCTGCAGCTGACGGTGCCCCGATTGAAGAAGCACGTGACGTCGAGCGAGGCCGATCGGCCTCGCTCGTTGCTGCGGAGGGCCAGGAGACCGCGGCCCGCCCCGCTGACGAGGGGGACGTACCCGCGGCTCCGGCGCCCACCGGGCGTTTGGCCGCCGTCCGTGACGGCGTCCGCAAGGGCGGCCGCGGGGCCAAGGCAGGGATCGGCTACATCGCCGACCGGATCATCGACACCGCCCCTCGGGTCCCGGTGCGTGACCTCGCCACACTCCAACGCCACTTTCCGGGCCTCGGCCCCGAGCAGATCGCCGACAAACTCGTCTCCGGCGCCTGCCGTGCGTCCTCGACCGTCGGCGCAGGTGTCGGCGCGGCCGCCATGCTCCCGGTGCCACCCGCGATGCCGGCCGAACTGGCCGCCGAGATCACCGGTGTCGCCGCGATCGAGCTGAAGCTGATCGCCGAGCTGCACGAGCTCTACGGACTGCGCCCGCCGGGCCCTCTGACCCAGCGCTCCACCGCCTACCTGACCTCCTGGACACAGGAGCGAGGCATCGAGGTGGCCAAGCCCGCGACGCTGAACGCGGCACTCGGCGGCCCGATGAAGCGCGAACTGCGCCAGCAGATCATGAAGCGCATGGTGCGGAACATGCCGAACCTGCTGCCCTTCATGGTCGGCGCCGCCGTCGGCGCCCTGATGAACCGCCGCGACACCAAGAAGCTGGCCGAGCGCGTCCGCAAGGACCTGCGCGCCCACCAGGTGTCATGGGACGACCTCGGCGAGCTGCCGCCCCTCGGGCCCCCGCAGAGCCCTCTGCACCCGGACACCCTCCGGGCCATCGAGGGACCGCGACAGCCCTAGCGCCCCCACCCTGGAACCTGCGACGCGATCGCGGCCACGGGAAGCCCGCACGCCCGCCCGAAGTTCTGCCTAGCGGCTGCTCTCCGAGCCGCTGTGCGCGGCGCGGGCCTCGTTCACCGCCGTCACCAGGCGCTCCGGCTCACGCGTCGACAGGTACACGTACGGCGTCGGGTCCTCGGGGTCCTCCACCGGGATCCGGACGGCCGTACGCACGTAGCTGCGCAGCACCATGAAGGCGCGAGGGTCGGCCCGGTGCATCCGCCACTCGAGGGCGGCGGCCTCGTCGAGTGCCTCGGGTTCACCGAGCGCAGCCACCGGAATCTTCGCGTCACCGGCGACGAGCAGGCCCGCCACCACCCGGACCCGGGCCGAGCCGTACGCGCT
Source organism: Streptomyces sp. YIM 130001 (assembly GCF_003574445.1). Classification (GTDB taxonomy): domain Bacteria; phylum Actinomycetota; class Actinomycetes; order Streptomycetales; family Streptomycetaceae; genus Streptomyces. The sequence goes on along the minus strand of NZ_KZ984574.1, from coordinate 13,939 downwards.
GACGGCGACCGCGGCGAGGGCCCCGCCGCCGATCAGTCCGCCGAGCAGCGGCAGCGCGCCGAGGGGCAGCAGCATCACGCCGCAACCGATCGCGATCAGGACCGCGATCGCCCACCATGAGCGGGGCGCGGTGAGGCGTTCGTCGTAGTTCTGGGCGGAAGGCTGCATGAATCAAGCTTGGCACGGTGCGTGGCCGTCGACGGAGCGCGGGTAAGGTCTGCGCCTGTGACTGGACGAACACCTTCCCTGACGCCACCGGAAGACGCCGTGGCGCCGGTGCGCCACGCGGACGCCCCAGCTCCGGGCGAGCTGCTGGGCGCGCACTACGAGTACTGCTTCGGCTGTGGCGACGGCCAGCCGCACGGGCTGCACCTGCAGGCCAGGACTGCCGACGAAGGTGTCGCGCTGACCGCCGAGTTCACCGTGCTGCCCGAGCACCAGGGAGCGCCGGGCCTCGCCCACGGTGGCGTCCTTGCCACCGCGCTCGACGAGACGCTCGGCTCGCTGAACTGGCTGCTGCGGGTCATCGCGGTCACCGGCCGGCTCGAGACCGACTTCGTACGGCCCGTCCCGGTGGGCACCGTCCTGCATCTGGAGGCCGAGGTCACCGCGGTCGCCGGGCGGAAGATCTACTCGAAGGCGACCGGCCGGATCGGCGGCCCCGAGGGGCCCGTCGCGGTCCGCGCCGACGCGCTGTTCATCGAGGTCAAGGTCGACCACTTCATCGACAACGGCCGCAGCGACGAGATCCAGGCCGCGATGGAGGACCCCGACCAGGTCAAGCGCGCCCGTGCCTTCGAGGTGAACCCGTGAGCCGCCTGCCCCTCGACGTACAGATCCGCCGCCTCGACCCGGAGGTGCCGCTGCCCGAGTACGCGCAGCCCGGTGACGCGGGCGCCGATCTGCGGACGACCGAAGCCGCCGAACTCGCCCCCGGCGAGCGAGTCGTGCTGCCCACCGGGGTGTCGATCGCCCTGCCCGAGGGGTACGCGGCCTTCGTGCACCCTCGTTCGGGTCTTGCCGCTCGCTGCGGTGTGGCCCTCGTGAATGCCCCAGGGACGGTTGATGCCGGGTACCGTGGGGAGATCAAGGTGATCGTGGTGAATCTCGATCCGCGCGACTCCGTACGGTTCGAGCGCTTCGACCGGATCGCCCAACTGGTCGTTCAGCAGGTCGAGAAGGTCCGCTTCCGAGAGGTGGCGGAACTCCCCGGATCCGTGCGGGCCGAGGGGGGCTTCGGGTCCACCGGCGGGCATTCCGCCGTGAGCGGCCGCGAGGGTGGGAATCGATACGCTTCGGTCGTATCCGACCGGGAAGGACAGTGACGTGTTCGGACGTCGTAAGAAGGGTGCCGCCGACGACGCGGCCGGCGAGGCCGAGCAGGTCGTCGATGACGTGGACACCGAGTCCGCACAGGACCCGGCGGACGACGAGGGCAAGCCCCAGCGGGCGAGCCTCCCGCCGGCGCCCCGTCCAGACGGCCCCTGGGACATCACAGAGGTTCACGAGCCCGGCGAAGGCCGCGTCGACCTGGGCGGCGTCTTCGTGCCCGGAGTCGAGGGCATGGAGCTGCGCGTGGAGGTCGCCGGTGACGCCATCGTCGCCGCGACGGTGGTGCTGAGCGACAGCGCTCTGCAGCTGCAGGCGTTCGCCGCTCCCAAGAAGGAAGGCCTGTGGGGCGAGGTCCGGGCGGAGATCGCGTCCGGTATCACCCAGCAGGGCGGGGTCGTCGACGAGATCGAAGGCGCGCTCGGCTGGGAGCTGCGGGCCCAGGTTCCGGTGCAACTGCCGGACGGGACCGGCGGTTTCCAGGTGGTCCGGTTCGTCGGCGTGGACGGCCCGCGCTGGTTCCTGCGCGGAGTGATCTCCGGTCAGGGCGCGGTACAGCCCGAGGCCGCGGGGCTGCTCGAGCAGGTCTTCCGCGACGCGGTCGTGGTGCGTGGCGAGGGCCCGATGGCCCCGCGCGACCCGATCGTCCTCAAGCTGCCGAACGACGCGCAGATGGTCCCCGAGGGCGTGCAGCAGGAGACCCAGGAGGAGTCCCGGTTCGCCGGCGGCATGGGTCAGCTGGCGCGCGGGCCCGAGATCACCGAGGTGCGCTGAGCAGCCGATTCCGGCGGCCGGCCAAGCCTGGCGAGACGGAGAGGGCCGTACCCCGACGGGGTGCGGCCCTCGGCCTGTCCGGGCGCGCTGCGAGGGCGGGCTCCGGCCATTGCCCGCCGCAACGGCCCCCGGCCATACTGGCGCCCGGCGTTTCAGGGGCGTACGGGGGAGTGGCACATGACCGACAGGACCGACAGGACCGGTGGGACGGCCGTGGCCGGTGCGGCCGAGGGGGACGGCGGCGGGGAACCGATGGTCCGCGTCGAGGACCTGAGCCGGACGTACGGCGTCGGAGCGGCCGCCGTGCATGCGCTGCGCGGTGTGACGTTCACCGTGCCGCGCGGGGAGCTGGTCGCCCTCAAGGGCCGCTCCGGATCCGGAAAGACGACGCTCCTGAACCTGGTCGGCGGGCTCGACGCCGCGGACGGCGGCAGTGTCACGGTCGACGGCCTCGACCTCGGCACGCTCGGCGAGAAGGGCCTGCTGGAACTGCGCCGCGAGCGGATCGGCTTCATCTTCCAGTCGTTCGGCCTGATCCCGATCCTGTCCGCCGCGGAGAACGTGGGCGTACCGATGCGGCTGCGCAAGGAGGACCCACGCGCGCGTGACGAGCGCGTCGAGCTGCTGCTCGGTCTGGTCGGTCTCGCCGACCACGCCCGTCAGCGCCCGGGCGAACTCTCCGGCGGTCAGCAGCAGCGCGTCGCCATCGCGCGCGCCCTCGCCAACCGGCCCGCCCTGATCATCGCCGACGAGCCGACCGGTCAGCTCGACGCGGAGACCGGGCACGCGGTGATGGAGCTGCTGCGCGCGGTCGTGCGCAGCGAGGGCGTCACCGCGCTGGTAGCCACCCACGACGCGGCCATGCTGGACCTGGCGGACCGGGTCCTGGAGCTGAACGACGGGCGGATCGTCGAGCACGGCTGACCGCTGCGGGGCCTGCCGGGTCCCGGCGTCCGGACTCGTCCGCGCATCAGAATCCCGTCAAAGCACGTCGCTCACGACCACTCGGTCCGATTTGCCGGTATTTCCGGCCGTAAGGTCTACGGGGGCCCACGGGGCGTGCACAGCGGCAATCGGAAGACAATGGGGCCATGGGACGCGGAACACGCGGGAAACTCCGCATCTACCTCGGCGCTGCACCGGGCGTGGGCAAGACCTACGCCATGCTCGCCGAGGCGCACCGGCGGGTGGAGCGCGGCACCGACTGCGTGGTCGCCTTCGTGGCGCACCACGACCGGCCACGCACCGAGGAGATGCTGCACGGCCTCGAGCACCTGGCGCACAAGGACCTCGAGTACCGCGGAACGTGGTATCCGGAGATGGACGTCGACGCCGTACTGGAACGGGCCCCGGCCGTCGCCCTGGTCGACGAGCTCGCCCACACCAACGTCCCCGGCTCCCGCAACGCCAAGCGCTGGCAGGACGTCGAGGAACTGCTCGCGGCCGGCGTCGATGTCATCACCACGGTCAACATCCAGCACCTCGAATCACTCGGCGACGTGGTCGAGTCCATAACCGGCGTACGGCAGCGCGAGACCGTCCCCGACGAGGTGGCCCGCCGTGCCGAGCAGCTGGAGCTGGTCGACATGGCGCCGCAGGCCCTGCGCCGACGCATGGCGCACGGCAACATCTACAAGCCCGACCGCATCGACGCAGCCCTGTCGAACTACTTCAGGCCCGGCAACCTCACCGCGCTGCGCGAGCTCGCCCTGCTGTGGGTGGCCGACCGCGTCGACGAGTACCTGCAGCAGTACCGCGGCGAGCACAACATCCGCACCACCTGGCAGGCCCGCGAACGCATCGTCGTCGGCCTCACCGGCGGCCCCGAGGGACGCACCCTCATCCGCCGGGCCGCGCGGATGGCGGCCAAGGGCTCGGGCAGCGAGATCCTCGCCGTCTACATCGCCCGAAGCGACGGCCTGACCGCCGCTTCGCCCAAGGAACTCGCCGTCCAGCGCACCCTGGTCGAGGACCTCGGCGGCACCTTCCACCACGTCATCGGCGACGACATACCCGTATCGCTCCTGGAGTTCGCCCGCGGCGTCAACGCCACGCAGATCGTGCTCGGTTCGAGCCGCCGCAAGACCTGGCAGTACGTGTTCGGGCCCGGCGTCGGCGCCACCGTCGCCCGGGACTCGGGGACCGACCTCGACGTCCACATCGTCACGCACGAGGAAGTCGCCAAGGGGCGCGGTCTGCCCGTCGCCCGGGGCGCGCGGCTCGGGCGGTCCAGGAACATCGCCGGCTGGGCCGTCGGCGTCGTGGGACCCGCACTCCTCGCGTTCCTGCTGCTGCACATCGACATCGATCTCGGCCTCGCCAACGACATGCTGCTGTTCCTGTCGTTGACGGTCGCCGCGGCGCTGATCGGCGGGCTGCTGCCCGCGCTCGCCTCGGCCGCCTTCGGCTCGCTGCTCCTCAACTACTTCTTCTCGTCGCCGACGCACCGGATGACGGTCTCCGACCCGAAGAACATGGTCGCGATCGTCGTCTTCGTCGGCGTCGCGCTGTCCGTCGCCTCGGTCGTCGACCTGGCCGCCCGGCGCACCCACCAGGCCGCCCGGCTGCGTGCCGAGTCGGAGATCCTGTCGTTCCTCGCGGGCAGTGTGCTGCGCGGTGAGATGACGCTCGACTCGCTCCTCGAGCGGGTGCGCGAGACCTTCGGAATGGAGTCCGTGGCGTTGCTGGAGCGGGCCGGCGACGTGGATCCCTGGACGTGCGCGGGCAGTGTCGGACCGGGCTCGCCGAGCCGGCCCGAGGACGCCGATGTCGACATGCCGGTCGGCGACCACATGGCCCTGGCCCTGTCCGGGCGCGTACTTCCGGCGGAGGACCGCCGCGTGCTCGCCGCCTTCGCCGCGCAGGCCGCCGTCGTACTCGACCGCAGACGCCTCCAGGATGAGGCGCAGCAGGCCCGCACCCTCGCCGAGGGCAACCGCATCAGGACCGCCCTCCTCGCCGCCGTCAGCCACGATCTGCGTACCCCGCTCGCGGCGATCAAGGCGGCGGTCAGCTCGCTGCGCTCCGACGACGTCGACTGGTCCGAGGAGGACCGGGCCGAGCTGCTCGAAGGGATCGAGGACGGCGCCGACCGGCTCGACCACCTGGTCGGCAACCTGCTCGACATGTCCCGCCTGCAGACCGGCACCGTCACCCCGCTGATCCGCGAGATCGACCTCGACGAGGTGGTGCCGATGGCGCTCGGCGGAGTCCCCGACGGCAGCGTCGATCTGGACATACCCGAGACGCTGCCGATGGTCGGCGTCGACAAGGGCCTCCTCGAGCGGGCCGTCGCCAACATCGTCGAGAACGCCGTCAAGTACGGTCCCGACGCGCACCGCGTCACCGTCGCCGCCAGCGCGCTCGGCGACCGCGTGGAACTCCGCGTCGTGGACCGCGGCGTCGGCGTTCCCGACGACGCCAAGGACCGCATCTTCGAACCCTTCCAGCGCTACGGCGACGCCCCGCGCGGGGCCGGCGTGGGGCTCGGTCTCGCGGTGGCCCGCGGCTTCGTCGAGTCCATGGGCGGCACGCTCAACGCCGAGGACACCCCCGGCGGCGGCCTCACCATGGTGCTCACCCTGCAGGCCGTGGACCGCCCTGCTCCCGTGCCCCACCTCCCCGCCCCGGTCATCTCATGACCGTGGGCGCACCACCGGAAAGGCAGGCCCCATGACCCGGGTGCTCGTGGTCGACGACGAGCCGCAGATCGTGCGCGCCCTCGTGATCAACCTGAAGGCACGCAAGTACGACGTCGACTCCGCGTCCGACGGCGCCTCCGCCCTGCGGGCCGCGACGGACCGCCACCCCGACGTCGTCGTGCTCGACCTCGGGCTTCCCGACATGGACGGCGTGGACGTCATCAAGGGCCTGCGCGCCTGGACCCGGGTGCCGATCCTGGTCCTGTCCGCCCGGCACAGCTCCGACGAGAAGGTCGAGGCGCTGGACGCCGGAGCGGACGACTACGTCACCAAGCCGTTCGGCATGGACGAGCTGCTGGCCCGGCTGCGCGCCGCCGTACGCAGGGCGGAGCCGACCGGCGGCGAGGAGGAGGGTGCCCTCGTCGACACCACCGACTTCACCGTCGACATGGCCGCCAAGAAGGTCCACCGCGACGGCCGCGACGTACGCCTGACCCCCACCGAGTGGCACCTCCTCGAGGTGCTCGTCCACAACACCGGGCGCCTGGTCAGCCAGAAGCAGCTCCTCCAGGAGGTCTGGGGGCCCTCGTACGGCACCGAGACGAACTATCTGCGGGTCTACATGGCCCAGTTGCGCCGCAAGCTGGAGTCCGATCCCTCGCATCCGCGGCACTTCATCACCGAGCCCGGCATGGGGTACCGGTTCGAGCCGTGAACAGGGCGGCGATCCGGGCTGTGAGCGTGCCCGCGCGCGCACGGTGACCGACGGCATGGGACCGGGGTGGCCCGCCCCCGGTACGCTTTGTTCATGAGTGCTGTTTCTGGTTCCGACAAGCCGGCCGGCAGGTTCCGCCGGATCCTGGACCGGCTCTCCTCCTCGCAGGAGGAGCTGGAGTCGGAGGAGCTCCGTGAGGACTCCGCGACGGCGGGCTGTCTGCGTATCGGCGACTGCCAGGACCGCGAGGTCGTGACCGTTACTGGTACCTTGCGGACGGTCACTCAGCGGCCACGCGCCGGAGTGCCCGCCCTCGAGGCCGAACTCTTCGACGGCAGCGCCGCGCTCGACGTGGTGTGGCTGGGCAGGCGAGCCATCGTCGGGATAGAACCCGGTCGCAAGCTGATCGCCTCCGGCCGGATCTCGATGAGCCGGGGCCGCAGAGTGCTGTTCAATCCGAAGTACGAACTCAGACCGCTCGGACGGGAGTAGCCGGTGACGTCAGTCGACAAGCCGACCGACCACACCACACGGCAGGGGGACGAGGAGGACGGCGACACGAGGGCCGTCACCGAGGCCGCCCTCTTCGAGGCCTTCGGCGGTCTGCGGGGTCTGATCGAGACGGTCCTTCCGGGCCTGCTCTTCGTGACGATGTACACGATCAACAAGGACCTGAAGTCCGCCGCCATCGCGGCCGTCGCGGTCGCCGTCGTGCTCGTGGTCGTCCGGCTCGCCATGAAGGACACCGTCAAGCACGCCTTCAGCGGCGTCTTCGGCGTCGGCTTCGGCGTGGTCTTCGCGATGATGACCGGGAACGCCAAGGATTTCTACCTGCCGGGCATGCTCTACACCCTCGGCCTGGCCCTCGCGTACATCATCACGGCCGCCGCGGGTGTGCCGCTGATCGGCCTGATCCTCGGCCCGGTCTTCAAGGAGAACCTCTCCTGGCGTACGCGCAATCCCGGCCGCAAGAAGGCGTACACCAAGGCGAGTTGGGCCTGGGGCCTGATCCTGCTGGCCAAGGTCGCGATCCTCTTCCCGCTCTACTGGTGGGCGGACACCACCCAGTTCGGCTGGGTGACCATCGCTCTGAAGATCCCGCCGTTCCTGCTCGCCGTCTGGCTGACCTGGGTCTTCCTGGCCAAGGCGCCGCCGCCCATCGATGTGTTCGCGGAGATGGAGGCGGAGGAGAAGGCCGAGGAGGAGCGGAAGAAGCGCGCCGAGGCCGGTGCCACCGACGACCCCTTCGCCCGCACCGTGGAGCCGATGGTCGAGGAGGCGCTGCAGGACCTCGCCGACGGCCAGGACACCGCGGGGGAGCGGGAGTCGGGGCGGGCGCGGCACCGTAAGCCGTAGCGGCCGCCGCGCGGATCGCACGGGCTCGTACCGTGAACGAACGGGCTCGTGAAGGAACGGGCTCGTGAACGAACGGGCTCCTACCGTGAACGAGGGGCGGTCCCGGAACACCACGTTCCGGGACCGCCCCTCGTGTGTACCCGTGCGAAGGATCAGCCCGTCGCGTCCTCGCGCCGGACCGACAGCAGGTCCTCCAGCTGCTCCTCGCGGGCCTGCGCGGCCACGAACAGCAGCTCGTCGCCCGCCTCGAGCAGGTCGTCGATGGTCGGCGACATCACCCGCGTACCGCGGATGATCGTCACCAGGGACGTGTCCTGCGGCCACTGGATGTCCGAGATCCGGGTGCCGGCCAGGGCGGACTCCGGGGGCAGCGTCAGCTCCACCAGATTCGCGTCGCCGTGGCTGAAGCGCAGCAGGCGGACCAGGTCACCGACGCTCACCGCCTCCTCGACCAGGGCCGACATCAGGCGCGGTGTGGAGACCGCGACATCGACGCCCCAGGACTCGTTGAACAGCCACTCGTTCTTCGGGTTGTTGACCCGGGCGACGACCCGCGGCACCCCGTACTCCGTCTTCGCCAGCAGCGAGACGACCAGGTTGACCTTGTCGTCGCCGGTCGCCGCGATGACGACGTTGCACCGCTGCAGCGCCGCCTCGTCGAGCGAGGTGATCTCGCAGGCGTCGGCGAGCAGCCACTCCGCCTGCGGCACCCGCTCCACCGAGATGGCGGTCGGTGCCTTGTCGACCAGCAGGACCTCGTGCCCGTTCTCCAGGAGCTCACCGGCGATGGAACGTCCCACCGCACCCGCTCCGGCAATGGCGACCCTCATCGGTGACCGCCCTCCTCGGGGCCCTCCGCGAAGGCCGCCTCGACCTTCGCGATCTCGTCCGTACGCATCATCACGTGCACCAGATCGCCCTCCTGCAGAACCGTCGCCGAGGTCGGCAGGACCGCCTCGCCGAGCCGGGTCAGGAACGCCACCCGCACTCCCGTCTCCTCCTGCATCCGGCTGATCCGGTGCCCCACCCAGTCCGTGGAGGTGTGCACCTCGGCCAGCTGGACGCCGCCCGTCGGATCCCGCCACAGCGGTTCCGCGCCGGACGGCAGCAGCCGGCGCAGCATCTGGTCCGCGGTCCAGCGGACCGTCGCGACCGTGGGGATGCCGAGCCGCTGGTAGACCTCGGCCCGGCGCGGGTCGTAGATGCGCGCCGCCACGTTGTCGATGCCGAACATCTCCCGGGCCACCCGGGCCGCGATGATGTTCGAGTTGTCGCCGCTGCTGACGGCGGCGAACGCCCCCGCCTCCTCGATGCCGGCGTCCCTGAGGGTGTCCTGGTCGAAGCCGACCCCGGTGACCCGGCGGCCGCCGAACCCGGCCCCCAGACGGCGGAACGCCGTGGGGTCCTGATCGATCACCGCGACCGTATGGCCCTGCTGCTCCAAGGTCTGGGCAAGTGCGGCTCCCACTCGTCCGCAGCCCATGATGACGATGTGCACGACCGTCCTTCCGGCATTCATCCCGTGGAGCGCCCATGCGCTCCCTCTGTCCGCGTCGGTCCACGACACCCGGCCGGCGCGCTCGGCGCTCCGTCGGCCGTTGTCGTGGCCCTGTGCGGTTCCGGTCCCCACACAGAGTGGCAGACCGCGGCCGAGGCTACACACGCGCGGTGGGCCGCGGGCACCCGGCCGGGGACCGCCGAACACCCCCGACGGACCGCCGGGCATCAAGGGATCGTTCAGATTCCTCCGCCACCGGGGGTGGTGGCTGGGAGAGGCCCATTCGAACGCTTACGATCGCGACCGTGTCCAAACTGACCGACGTGCCCAAACGCATTCTCATCGGGCGCGCACTGCGCAGCGACAGGCTTGGCGAAACGCTCCTGCCGAAGCGCATCGCACTACCTGTCTTCGCCTCCGACCCGCTCTCCTCGGTGGCGTACGCACCCGGCGAAGTGCTCCTCGTGCTCTCCATCGCCGGGGTCTCGGCGTACCACTTCAGCCCCTGGATCGCGGTCGCGGTCGTCGTGCTGATGTTCACCGTCGTCGCCTCGTACCGGCAGAACGTGCGCGCGTACCCGAGCGGCGGCGGCGACTACGAGGTGGCCAACACCAACCTCGGACGCCGCGCGGGCCTCACCGTCGCCAGCGCCCTGCTCGTCGACTACGTCCTCACCGTCGCCGTGTCGATCTCCGCCGGCATCGAGAACCTCGGCTCGGCCGTCCCTTTCGTCGTCGAGCACAAGCTCCTCTGCGCCGTCGCCGCCATCGTGCTGCTCACCCTGATGAACCTGCGGGGCGTCAAGGAATCGGGAAAGCTCTTCGCGATCCCCACCTACGTCTTCGTCGGCGGCGTCTTCCTGATGCTCCTGTGGGGCGCCTTCCGCGGACTCGTCCTGGGCGACGACATGAAGGCCCCCACGGCCGACTTCGAGATCAAGCCCGAGCACGGCGGCCTGGCCGGCTTCGCCCTGGTCTTCCTGCTCCTGCGCGCCTTCTCCTCCGGCTGCGCGGCACTCACCGGCGTCGAGGCGATCAGCAACGGCGTACCGGCCTTCCGCCGCCCCAAGTCGAAGAACGCCGCGACCACGCTCGCGATGATGGGCCTGCTCGCCGTCACCATGTTCTGCGGCATCATCGCGCTCGCCATGGCGACGAACGTCAAGATGGCCGAGCGCCCCGCCCACGATCTGTACCTGGACGGCTCGCCGGTCGGTGCCGACTACGTACAGCACCCGGTGATCTCACAGATCGCGGCCGCGGTCTTCGGCGACGGCACGTTCCTCTTCGTGATTCTCGCGGTGGCCACCGCGCTGGTCCTCTTCCTGGCCGCCAACACCGCGTACAACGGCTTCCCGCTGCTCGGCTCGATTCTGGCCCAGGACCGGTATCTGCCCCGCCAGCTGCACACCCGCGGCGACCGGCTCACGTTCTCCAACGGCATCGTGCTGCTGGCGGGAGCGGCCGCGCTGCTCGTCTGGATCTACGACGCCGACTCGACCCGCCTGATCCAGCTGTACATCGTCGGCGTCTTCGTCTCCTTCACGCTCAGTCAGACCGGCATGGTCCGGCACTGGAACCGGCTGCTGCGGACCGAGCGCGACCAGGCCAAGCGGCGGCACATGGTCCGCTCCCGTGCCATCAACACCTTCGGCGCGTTCTTCACCGGCCTGGTGCTCGTCGTAGTGCTGGCCACCAAGTTCACCCACGGCGCCTGGGTGGCCCTGCTCGGCATGGTCATCTTCTACGCGACGATGTCGGCGATCCGCCGCCACTACGACCGGGTCGCCGAGGAGATCGCCGCCCCCGAGGGCCCCACCGACGACACCGTGCGCCCCTCCCGGATGCACTCCATCGTCCTGGTCTCGAAGGTCCACAAGCCGACCCTGCGCGCGCTCGCTTACGCCAAGCTGATGCGGTCCGACACCCTCGAGGCCGTCAGCATCAACGTCGACCCGGACGAGACCCGCGCCCTGCGCGAGGAGTGGGAACGCCGCGGCATCACCGTCCCCCTCAAGGTCCTCGACTCCCCGTACCGCGAGATCACCCGCCCGATCATCGAGTACGTGAAGGGCCTGCGCCGGGAGAGCCCGCGCGACGCGGTCAGCGTGATCATCCCCGAGTACGTGGTCGGCCACTGGTACGAGCACCTGCTGCACAACCAGAGTGCCCTGCGCCTCAAGGGCCGCCTGCTCTTCACCCCGGGCGTGATGGTCACCTCGGTGCCGTACCAGCTGGAGTCCTCCGAGGCGGCCAGGAAGCGGGCCCGCAGGCGGGCGGACTGGAGCGCGCCGGGCATGGTGCGGCGGGGGCCGGTGGAGAAGAAGACGAAGCAGTCGGCCGGCCGGGGAGGGGGCCGTGCCGCGGACGGCGGTGGCTCGGGCAACGACGCGTAGGACAGGCCCGCCGGACGCGTAGACTCGAATGCTGTTGTCGCAACGCCCTTCCCCTGAGCTCTGGAGTCACCCCGCCATGCAGGCAGAACAGAAGAACGCACCGGTGGGGGAGCAGGGGCAGGAGGACGCCGGGAAGGTGTCGCTCGTCGGCCGTGAGTACGAGGTGGAGATCGGGCCCGTCGCCCACGGCGGCCACTGCATCGCGCGTACCGACGAGGGCCAGGTCCTCTTCGTACGGCACACCCTGCCCGGCGAGCGCGTGGTCGCCCGGGTCACGGACGGCGAGGAGGGCGCCCGCTTCCTGCGGGCCGACGCGGTCGAGATCCTGGACGCGTCCAAGGACCGCATCGCGGCCCCCTGCCCGTACGCGGGCCCCGGCCGCTGCGGCGGCTGCGACTGGCAGCACGCGAAGCCCGGCGCCCAGCGCCGCCTCAAGGGCGAGGTCCTCACCGAACAGCTCGAGCGTCTCGCCGGCCTCACCCCCGAACAGGTCGGCTGGGACGGCACGGTGATGCCCGCCGAGGGCGACAAGCTGCCCGCCGGCGAGGTCCCGGCCTGGCGCACCCGTGTCCAGTACGCGGTCGACGAGGACGGCAACGCGGGGCTGCGCCGCCACCGTTCGCACGAGGTCGAGCCGGTCGAGCACTGCCTCATCGCCGCACCCGGCGTCAGCGAACTCGGCATCGAGGAGCGCGACTGGTCGGGCATGGCGTCCGTCGACGCGATCGCCGCCACCGGTTCCCAGGACCGCCAGGTCATCCTCGAGCCCCGGCCCGGAGCCCGCCTGCCCCTCGTCGAACTCGACCGCCCGGCCTCCGTCCTCCGCGTCGCCGAACAGGACGGTGGCATCCACCGCGTGCACGGCCGCCCGTTCGTCCGCGAGCGCGCCGACGGCCGTACGTACCGCGTCGGCAACGGCGGCTTCTGGCAGGTCCACCCGAAGGCGGCCGACACCCTGGTCACCGCGGTGATGCAGGGCCTGCTGCCGCGCAAGGGCGACACCGCCCTCGATCTGTACTGCGGCGTCGGCCTGTTCGCCGCCGCGATCGCCGACCGGGTCGGCGACGAGGGCGCGGTCCTCGGCATCGAGTCCGGCAAGCGCGCGGTCGAGGACGCCCGACACAACGTCCGCGAGTTCGACCGCGTCCGCATCGAACAGGGCAAGGTCGAAGCCGCCCTCCCGCGCACCGGCATCACCGAGGCCGACCTCATCGTCCTCGACCCGCCCCGCGCCGGCGCCGGCAAGCAGACGGTCAAGCACCTCGCGAGCCTCGCCGCCCGCCGCATCGCCTACGTCGCCTGCGACCCGGCGGCCCTGGCCCGCGACGTGGCGTACTTCGCGGAGCAGGGGTACCGGGTGCGGACGCTGCGGGCGTTCGATCTGTTTCCTATGACGCATCATGTGGAGTGTGTGGCGATCCTTGAACCGGTCGCTAAGGTCTCCTGACCTGCAGGTTTACCCATGCGCATTATGTGCGGTGTGGGTGTTACGGGCGATATCTTGACGCTGAAATGACGCTCGTGACGCTCGTTTGACGCTCGATCTGATGGGGTGTCAGGCATGCTGTTTCGCCGGCCAGATCGTCTGCTGACCGCTTGAGTGTGGCCGGGTGCTGGGGCCTCGTGGCGCGAGGCGATGCACCTGTTTTAGGAGAGCAGATCGCTCAGTGCGCTCTTCACCTGCTGGTGAGTACCGGCGGAGCGATGCTGCGTGACGAGCGCGGTCGGAAGCGTGTTGGCGACGCCGCCATCGGCGACCGGTCGACGAGGCGCGGCGCAGTGTCCGGTCGGCGAAGGTGACTCGGCAGCTGCGGCCGGTAGGAAGCAGGTGCCGTGGCCCTATGTCGCACAAGGGTGCACTGCGGTTCTGTGTTGGTTTGCGCGAATACTGGCCGATACTCTGCGGTGTCTAAGGTGTCGCAAGGTGGGCGCCGAATTATGGAGGCGTCATCCCATGTTGATTGCTCAGCGTCCCTCGTTGACCGAAGAGGTCGTGGACGAGTTCCGGTCCCGGTTCGTGATCGAGCCGTTGGAGCCGGGCTTCGGCTACACCCTCGGCAACTCGCTGCGTCGTACGCTCCTCTCCTCGATCCCGGGTGCGGCGGTCACGTCCATCCGTATCGACGGTGTCCTGCACGAGTTCACCACCGTGCCGGGTGTCAAGGAGGACGTCACCGACCTCATCCTCAACATCAAGCAGCTGGTCGTCTCCTCGGAGCACGACGAGCCG
>NZ_KZ984573.1 GCF_003574445.1 Streptomyces sp. YIM 130001 | reverse complement strand
CCCTGCTCGACGAATGGGCCTACCACCGCCCCTACACCTCAGACGCCCAACGACAAGCAGCATTCCCCGACTGGCTCGACTGGTACAACTACCACCGACCCCACACCGGAATCGACGGCCAACCCCCAGCCAACCGCGTCACCAACCTGCCGGGACAGCACATCTAGGGCGTGTCCGGCGAGTCGTGTGCGGTGCTCGCGGTGTCCGGTGCGTGCTCTCGGTGCGCCGGCCGGGAGTCGTCGTACCGGACGTACTCGGGCCTTCGGGCGGTGCGGCGATAGTGCGTGCCGTGCAGGACTTTCCGGACAAGAGCAGGGAATGCGATCGAGCGTCGACGGGCTGGGCCCGGGGCCGGCCTTCGGTCAGTGCTCGTTCGACGCGTCCCGCGCCGGGGCGGAGTTCAGGACTCTGGCGGTGAAGGCCGCCAGCTGGGCCCGCATCGTCTCGCGGGGCACGCCCTCGTGCCCGGCCAGGTGCTCGACGAGATCGGCCCGGGTGGCGGCGAGCAGGGCGTGGGCGGTGAAGTCGCTGTCGGCCGGTCCGGGGAGCCGGCTGAGCATCGCGGCGAGCAGGCCGTGCCAGTGCTCGTAGTGATCGGCCTGGTACGGGCTGCTGCTCCCGCTCTCCTCCAGGGCGAGGACGAGGCCGCGATTGTCGAGTTTGAAGCAGAGGACGGCGTCGAGCAGGGCGGGTACGCGTTGCTGCGGCGCGGTGCCGGGGCCCAAGGGGGGCGGTCCGTTCTCGACGGCCTCCCTGACCGGTTCCATCCGCGCTTCGTACAGGGCGCGCAGCAGTCCGTTGCGGTCGCCGAACGCCCTGAAGAGCGTGCCCTTGCCGACGTCGGCCGCCGCTGCGACGGAGGCCATGGTCACCGCCTCCGGGTTCTCGCCGCGGGCGAAGAGGGCGTCGGCGGCCGCGAGGACGGCCTGCCGGTTGCGGGCGGCGTCCTTGCGGGGCTTGCGGTCGGTCATGCTGCATCCTTCATTTGCGAAGCGGACCCCGGGTCCGTATCGTTCGTTGAAGCGGACCCGCGGTCCGTATTCTACGAGAGGGAGGATACCCATGCCTGCACCGACTTCTCCGGCAGACCTCTACCGTCACGGTCTGCAGCTGCTTCTCGACAAGGACATTCCCGCCTGGACCGACCTGTGGGCCGAGGACGCCCTCATGGAGTTCCCCTTCGCGCCTGACGGGTGGCCGAGGCGGCTGGAGGGCCGGGAGGCCGTCGGCGCGTACATGCGCGACTACCCGGATCACATCGACCTGCACGACTTCCCCGAGCTGCAGGTCCACCGGACGACCGACCCGGAGACCATCGTGGTCGAGATGCGTGGCGTCGGCCGCCTGGTGGAGACCGGCCGCCCCTTCGACGTGAACTACATCGTCGTCGTGACGGTCAGGGACGGACGGATCACCTCCTGCCGCGACTACTGGAACCCCCTCACCGCACTCGAACCCGGCACCGACTTCACCGGGAGCAACCGATGACACCTCCCCCGGCCACCCTGGTCATCGGCGCCACCGGCACCACCGGCAGCCGGACCGCGGCGCAGCTGACCGCCGCCGGCCACCACGTCAAGGCCGCCAGTCGTCGCGCCGTCGACGTCCCCGGCGCGGAGCCGGTCGCCTTCGACTGGTACGAACCCGCCACCCACGCCGCCGCCCTGGACGGAGCCGACCGCGTCTACCTGATCCCGCCCGTGGGCGACACCGACCCGGCGGCGGTCATGCTCCCGTTCCTCCGCCAGGCCCGCGCGGCCGGCGTGCACCGTGCGGTGCTCCTCAGCTCCTCGGCCATCCCCGAGGGCGGCCCGGCCGTCGGAACGGTGCACCAGGCCCTGCCCGGGCTGTTCGAGCAGTGGGCGGTGCTGCGGCCCTCGTGGTTCATGCAGAACTTCACCGGCACCCACGTACACGCCGCGAGCATCCGCGAGGAAGGCGCCATCTGGACCGCGACCGGGAACGGCCGGGTCGGCTTCGTCGACGCCGAGGACATCGCGGCCGTCGCCGTCCGCGCCCTGACCGACGCGCATGCGCCCAACACCGATCTCGTACTCACCGGGCCGGAGGCGCTCAGCCACGACGCGATCGCCGCCACCATCACCCAGGTCACCGGGCGGCCGGTGGACCACCGCCACCAGACCTACGAGCAGCTGCGTGACCGCCTCGCGGCGCACCTGCCGCCGGAGTTCGCCTCGCTCCTCGCCGGCCTGGACCGTGCCATCGCCGAGGGGGCGGAGGACCGCGTCACCGACACCGTCCCGCGCCTCACGGGCCGGCCCGCGCGTACCTTCCGCGCTCTCGTCGCACGAGAGAGCGGTTGAGCGAGCGGGACCCGGCACCGGCTTCGCCGTCGGCAGAGGCGCGTGGATCGGCGCCGACGCGTCACTACGGTCGAGCCATGAACCTCATCCAGATCACCTCTGCCGTCTGGCAGTTGCCCTTTCCGGTCGGGCACGTCCACGTCGTACGCCTGCCGGACGGCTTCGCCCTGATCGACACCGGGATGCCGGGGTGTGCGCCGGCGGTCCTCGACGCTCTGACGCAGCTCGGCGGACGCGCGCAGGACCTGCGGCAGATCGTGCTGACGCACCCGCACATCGACCACATGGGCTCGGCCGCCGATCTGGTCGAGGCCACCGGCGCGCTCGTCCTGGCCGGGGCCGCCGACGCCCCGGTCGTACGCGGCACGGCGCCCGAGTCCCCAGCCGTGCACACCGCCTCGGAACGCGCGCTTCACGAGCAGGTCATGGCGGGCTTCTCCGAGGCGGACGTGCAGCCCCCGCCGCGGGTACGCGTGGACCGGGAACTGCACGACGGCGACACGATCGACGGCTGGGGCGAGCCCGTCCACGTCCTGCACGTACCCGGTCACACCCCGGGAAGCATCGCGCTGCACCTCGCGTCCAGCGGCGTGCTGTTCCCCGGCGACAACATCGCCACCGCGGACGGCCGGGCGATCCTCGGTCCGTTCAACGTGGACAGAGAAGGGGCCGTCGCCTCCTTCCGACGCCTCGCCTCGCTCGACGTGGACGCGCTGTGCGTCCCGCACGGCGAGCCGGTGCACAGCGGCGCACGCGAGGTACTGCGGGCGGCGACCCCGGAGAACGACTGGCTGTGAGCGGCCGGCGGTGACCCGATGCGGGCCCGCCGCTCACTGATCGAAGCTGTACGCATCCACCTCGGCCAGGTAGCGCCGGCGCCGCTCCTCGTCGTCGTCGAGGAAGGCGGCCTCGAAGGAGTTGCGGGCGAGTTCGCGCAACTGCTCCTCGCCGAGCCCGAGCGCCTCGTGCACGGCGTGGTACGTGTCGCCGACGTAGCCGCCGAAGTAGGCCGGGTCGTCGGAGTTGACGGTGCACAGGAGCCCGGCCGCCATCATCTGCGGCAGCGGGTGGTCCTCGAGCACGTCGATGGCGCGCAGCCGTACGTTGGACAGCGGGCAGAGGGTGAGCGGGATCCGCCCGCGGACCAGGCGTTCGACGAGCTCCGGATCGCGCATGCAGGTCAGGCCGTGGTCGATGCGCTCGACGCCGAGTACGTCCAGGGCCTCGGCGATGTACTCGGGCGGACCCTCCTCGCCGGCGTGCGCGACGCGGCGCAGCCCGAGGGCGGCGGCCGCCTCGTACACCTCACGGAACTTGGCGGGCGGGTGGCCGACTTCGGCGGAGTCGAGGCCGACGGCGGTGATCCGGTGCAGGTGGGGCCGGGCGGCTTCGAGGGTGGCGAGGGCGGATTCGGCGGACTGGTCGCGCAGGAAGCACATGATGAGCCGGGTCGAGATGCCGTGTCGTTCCTCGCTGCGTTCCAGGGCGCGGGAGAGGCCTTCGACGACGGTGGCGAGGGGGATGCCGCGGGCGGTGTGGGCCTGCGGGTCGAAGAAGATCTCGGCGTGCCGTACGCCCTGTGCCGCGGCCCGTTCCAGGTAGGCGTCGGCCAGTTCCTCGAAGTCCTGCTCGGTGTGCAGGACTGCCATCAGGCCGTAGTACAGGTCGAGGAACGACTGCAGGTCCGTGAAGAGGTAGGCGCGGTGCAGTTCCTCGGTGTCGGCGTAGGGAAGTCGGACGCCGTTGCGGGCGGCGAGGGTGAAGGCGAGTTCGGGTTCGAGGGTGCCTTCGATGTGCAGGTGGAGTTCGGCCTTGGGGAGGTCGTACGGGAGGTTCATGAGGGCTCACTCAGGGGGTGCGGGAGGGTACGGGGATGCGCGACAGGTCGGCGGCGACGGTCAGTTCGCCCGTGAAGCCGGCCGCGCGGGCCTCGCGTCCGAAGGCCTCGGGGTCCGGGTAGCGCTGCGAGAAGTGGGTGAGTACGAGGTGGCGCACACCGGCGTCGCGGGCCACCGTGGCGGCCTGAGTAGCCGTCAAGTGGCCGTGATCGGCGGCTAGTTGCGCGTCGGCGTCGAGGAAGGTGGACTCGATGACGAGGAGATCGCAGCCCTCGGCGAGGGTGTGCACGCCGTCGCAGAGGCGGGTGTCCATGACGAACGCGAAGCGCTGTCCGGGCTTCGGTGCGCTGACCTCGTCGAGGGTGACGCCGTCGAGGACGCCCTCGCGCTGGAGCCGGCCGACGTCGGGGCCGCTGATGCCGTGCTCGCGCAGCCGCTCGGGCAGGATACGGCGGCCGTCGGGCTCCTCCAGCCGGTAGCCGTAGGACTCGACGGGGTGCGAGAGCTTGGCGGTGCGCAGCGTGTACGGGCCGGTGGTGACGAAGGGGCCGTCGGCGGCGACCGGGGCCTCGGTGAGCCGGACGTTCTCCCGGTAGGCGGTGGCGTACCGCAGCCGGTCGAAGAAGCGCTGTCCGCTCGCCGGGTAGTGGGCGGTGACGGGGTGCGGCACCCGGTCGAGGTTGATCCGCTGGATCACCCCGGCGAGGCCGAGGCTGTGGTCCCCGTGGAAGTGGGTGACGCAGATGCGGTTGATGTCGTGGGCGGCCACGCCGGCCCGCAGCATCTGCCGCTGGGTGCCCTCACCGGGGTCGAAGAGGATGCCCTCGCCGTCCCAGCGCAGCAGATAGCCGTTGTGGTTGCGGTGGCGGGTCGGCACCTGGCTCGCGGTGCCGAGCACCACCAATTCGCGTACGGACAAGGCTCGTTATCCGGGAGGCCACTGCAGGCCGCGGCCGCCGAGCACATGGGCGTGGGCGTGGAAGACGGTCTGGCCCGCGCCGGCGCCGGTGTTGAAGACGATGCGGTAGCCGTTGCCGTCGACCTGTTCGCCGGCCGCCACCTCGCCGGCCTCGCGCAGCACGTCCGCGGCGATCTGGGGCTCGGCGGCGGAGAGCGAGGCCGCGTCCGGGTAGTGGGCCTTGGGGATGACCAGGACGTGGGTGGGTGCCTGGGGGTTGATGTCGCGGAAGGCGACGGTGGTGTCGCTCTCGCGTACGACGGTGGCCGGCACCTCCCCCGAGGCAATCTTGCAGAACAGGCAGTCCGCCTGCGGTTCGCCTGCCATACGGCGGCCTCCCTCACAGCCTGCGAGGTGCCGTCCCGCACCCGCCGGGAACGGGACGGCACCTCGCGAAGATCAGTACGTGGGCATCGTATCCGGGACGGCCCACGCGGCCGGGCCGCGCGCGGACGCGATGCCTCCGGTCAGTGAAGGCCGGGCAGTTCGGGCGCGGTCCTGGCCGGGTTCTCCTCGAGCGCGGCGAGTGCGATCCGGCAGGCCTCGTCGAGCTGCGGGTCCCGTCCCGTCGCGTAGTCCTGCGGTGTGGTGACGACCTCGACGTCCGGGTCGACGCCGTGGTTCTCCACGCCCCAGCCGGGTCCCTCCAGCCAGAAGGCGTACTTGGGCTGGGTGACCAGGGTGCCGTCGACGAGCCGGTAGCGGCTGTCGATGCCGATGACGCCGCCCCAGGTGCGGGTGCCGACGACCGGGCCGATGCCGAGCGCCTTGATGGCCGCGTTGACGATGTCGCCGTCGGATCCGGAGAACTCGTTGGCGACGGAGACGACCGGGCCTCGGGGCGCGTCCTCCGGATAGCTGGTGGGCCGCTCGCCGCGCGGCGAGACCCAGCCGACGATGCGGCGGGCCAGCTTCTCTACGACGAGCTGCGAGGTGTGGCCGCCGCGGTTCTCCCGTACGTCGACGACGAGGCCCTCGCGGGCGACCTCGACGCGCAGGTCGCGGTGGATCTGCGCCCAGCCGGGTGCCTGCATGTCGGGGACGTGGAGGTAGCCGAGGCGGCCGCCGGTGCGCTCGTGGACGTAGGCGCGCCGGTCGGCGACCCAGGCGTGGTAGCGCAGCGGTTCCTCGTCGTCGACGGGGACGACCACCGCGTGCCGCGGATCGCCGCCGCCCGCGGGCGAGATGGCGAGTTCGACGGGCTTGTCCGCGGAGCCGGCCAGCAGCGGTGCGGGTCCGGTGACGGGGTCGACGGGTCGGCCGTCGACGGCGAGCACGGCGTCCCCGGGGCGCACCGCGACGCCGGGTGCGGCGAGCGGTGAGCGGGCGTGCGGGTCGGAGGTCTCCGAGGGCAGGATCCGGTCGATGTGCCACAGGCCGTCGCAGTGGCGGGACAGGTCGGCGCCGAGGAAGCCCTGCCGGGTGTCGGAGGCGCCGCCGCCACGGGGGGTGACGTAGGCGTGCGAGGTGCCGAGTTCGCCCTGCACCTCCCAGAGCAGGTCGACCAGGTCGTCGTGGGTGGCGACGCGGTCGAGGACCGGACGGTAGCGGTCCAGTACGCCGGCCCAGTCGACGCCCGACATGTCGGCGCGCCAGAAGCAGTCGCGCATGACGCGGCCGGTCTCGTCGTACATCTGCCGCCATTCCGCGGCGGGTTCGACGGTCTGCCGGATGCGGGTGAGGTCGACGGTGATGTTGGTGTCGCTGTCGTCGTCGTGTGCGGGGCGGCGGTCGCTGGGGACCACCTTGAGGGTGCCGTCGGTGCGCAGGAGCACCCGCTTGCCGTCGCCGCTGACGGCGAACCCGGAGGCGTCGGGGGCGAGTTCCTCGATGCGCTGCTGTACCAGGTCGTAGCGCTCGAGCGGTGTGCCGGGGCCCGGGTCGTCGGGGGTGGCGCGGGAGACACCGAGGGCGCCGCGCACCGGGTGGCGCAGCCAGAGCAGTCCGTCCTTGGCGGCGCGCAGCGTCGAGTAGCGGGCGGCCTCGACGGGGAAGGCGAGTATCCGGTCGGCGAGGCCGTCCAGGTCGATCCGGGTGACGGGTGCGTCGTCGCCGGACACCTCGGAGGACTTCTCGGAGGCCTCGAACGGCCGGCCGTGCCGCTGCGGTCCGAACGGCGACGGGGTGGTGGCCGCGAGGGTGATCAGGTGCGGCCGGCACGCACCGACGAAGGCCAGATCGAAGACGTGCACGTCGTAGACCGGATCGAAGGAGCGCTCGGAGAGGAAGCCGAGGTGCTTGCCGTCCAGGGTGAAGGCGGGCGAGAAGTCGCGGAAGCGCAGCGGGGTGGCCTCGGACACCGTCAGGTCGGCGGTGTTGGCGAGCTTGATCTGCGACAGCGGTTCGGGGCCCGGGTGCGACCAGGCCAGCCACCCGGAGTCCGGGGAGAAGACCAGGCCCGAGGCGTCGCCGTGCTCGCTGCGGTCCACCTCGCGGACCTCGCCCGAGTCGCGCTCGACGAGCAGGACCCGTCCGTCGTGCGAGGCGACCGCGGCGCGGCTGCCGTCCGGTGCCATCGCGAGGGCGAGGACGCGGCCGAGCCGGCCGGCGCCGACGCGGCGCACCGATCCGCCCGGGGCGACGCCGGCGGCCGGCGCGAACTCGAGGGCGTCGTCACCCTCGGAGTCGGTGACCCAGACGACGTGTTCCTCGCCGTCGACGCGGAAGGTGCGCGGCAGCCGGGCGCGTACGCCCTGTTCGGCGGCGAGGGCGCGGACCGGGCCGTCGCGGTGGGTGACCCAGTGGACCGATCCGCGTACGCCGACGGCTCCGGCTCGGCCGGTGTGGTCGGGGACCGCGGCGGAGAGGTGCCGGTCGGCGCGCACCGGGTGCGGCTGCAGGTCGGTGCGCTGGCCGCCGAGGCGGACGTCGAGGCGGCGTGGTTCGGCGCCGTCCAGGTCGTCGAGGATCCAGAGTTCGCCGACGCGGGCGTAGACGACACGGGTGCCGTCGGTGGCCGCGTGGCGTGCGTAGAAGCCGGGGTGGGTGTCGCCCTCGGCGAGCGGGGTGTGGCGGCGCAGGTCGCCGCCGTCCGGGGTGGAGGAGTACAGGGCTCCGGTGCCCTCGTGGTCGCTGAGGAAGGCGATGCGCTCGCCGACCCACAGCGGGTACTCGATGTTCCCGTCGAGGTCGGCGTGCAGGCGGCCGAACTCGGCTGCTGCGACGCCTTGTCGGGAATCATCCGCGCCGGCAGCCGGCGGTGGCGGCGTCTCCGTGGCGATCCACAGTTTCCCGGCCGTACCGCCCCGGTAGCGCTTCCAGTACGCGGCCTCGCGGCCCATGGTGACCGACTGCAGCAGTACTTCGCCGGCCGGTCCGTACGCCACGTCGCCGACCGGGCCGTACGGCAGGACAGCTGCGGGGCCGCCGTCGAGCGGTACCGCGTGGGCCCAGCTGCGGCGCAGCGACGCCTGACCGTGGGTGGTGATCGCGAGAACCGACCCGTCCGGGGTCCAGCCGCGTACGGAGGTCTTGTTGCTGCCCCAGTGGGTGAGTCGTCGGGAGGGACCGCCGTCGACCGGCGCGACATGCACCTCGGGGGCACCGTCTCGGGTGGACGTCCAGGCCACGTGGGTGCCGTCGGGCGAGATCCGGGGGTGGGCCACCGGCATGTTGTCGGCGCTGACGCGCCAGGCGCGCCCGCCGTCGAGCGGGGCGACCCAGACGTCGTCCTCGGCGGTGAAGGCGATCAACTCGCCCCTCGGATGCGGAAACCGGAGATAGGCAGTCTGCGTCACCCCGTCACCCTAGGCTCAACTGCCGCACACGCACAGCGCTTTCGATCACTTGATCCCACCGTGCGGGCGGCCGGCGCGACGCGCCTCAGCCCCAGCGCCCCGTACGCCCTAGCAGCAGCGCCACCGCCGCCGTCCCGGCCGTGGAGGTGCGCAGCACCGATGGGCCGAGGCGGAACGGCCCGGCGCCCGACGCCTCGAAGGCCGCCAACTCCTCGGGGGACACGCCCCCTTCGGGACCCACGACGAGAACGATGGAGCCTCGCCCGGGAAGCTTCGCCGAGGCGAGCGGGGTACTGCCCTCCTCGTGCAGTACGGCGGCGAAGTCGGCCTCGGCCAGCAGCGCGGCCACCTGTTTCGTGGTCGCCGCCTCGGCGACCTCGGGGAAGCGTGGCCGTCGCGACTGCTTGCCCGCTTCGCGGGCCGTGGCCCGCCATTTGCCGAGCGACTTGAGGCCGCGTTCGCCGCGCCACTGGGTGACGCAACGGGCCGCCGGCCAGGGGACGATGCGGTCGACGCCGGTCTCCGTCATGGTCTCCACGGCGAGTTCACCGCGGTCGCCCTTGGGCAGTGCCTGCACCACGGTGATGTGCGGCTCGGGTTCGGGTTCCCGCTGGACCCCGCCGAGGCCCGTGACGTGGAGCCGGTCCTTGCCCTCGGAGGCATGGACGGTGCCCGCGGTCCACTGTCCGCGCCCGTCGGTGAGGACGAGCTCCTCGCCGGGCCGCAGCCGTTTCACGGTGACGGCGTGCCGTCCCTCGGCGCCGTCCAGGACGTAGGTTTCCGCGGCGGGCACCTCGTCGACGACGAAGACGGGTGCGGTCACACGACACCTCCGGGCGCCAACGCGGCGCGGGTGGCGTCGAGTTCGGCCGCGATCACCTCGACGAGCTGTCCGGCGGGCAGTTCGCGGGTGAGCCGGTATCCCTGGCCGGCCCACAGCGCCATGCCCTGCGCGTCGCCGACCTTCGCGGCGGCCTTGCGCAGCCCGCTGGTGAGGTGGTGGATCTGCGGGTATCCGGGAGGGGCGTAGGGACCGTGCTCGCGCAGGAAGCGGTTCACCAGGCCGCGGGCGGGGCGGCCGGAGAAGGCTCGGGTCAGCTCGGTGCGGTTGAACAGCGGGTCGGTCAGGGCCGCCTTGTGCAGCGCGTGCGCCCCGGACTCGGGGCAGGGCAGGAAGGCGGTTCCGAACTGGCCCGCGTCGGCGCCCGCGGCGAGTACGGCGGCCAGCTGCCCGCCGCGCATCAGCCCGCCGGCCGCGACGACCGGCACCGACACGGTCTCCCTGACCCGGGTGACGAGGGTGAGCAGGCCGATGCCGGACCCGTCGCTCTCCGGGTTGTCGCGGAAGGTGGCCTGGTGCCCGCCCGCCTCGACGCCCTGGACGCAGACGGCGTCCGCGCCGGCCCGCTCGGCGGCCCGCGCCTCGTCGGGCGTCGTGACGGTGACGATGGTGACCGTGCCGACCCGGGCGAACGAGTCGAGGACGTTGCGGGTGGGGCAGCCGAAGGTGAACGAGACCACCGGGACGGGGTGTTCGAGCAGGATCGCCAGCTTCGCCTCGTAGCCGTCGTCGAGTCCCGTGTCGGGGTCGCCGAGCGGTGTCTCGTACCAGGCGGACTCGCCGGCCAGCTGGTCGGCGTAGACGGCGACGGCGGCGGGGTCGGCGCAGGCCGGCTGCGGCATGAACAGGTTGACCCCGAAGGGCTGTGCGGTGAGCCCGCGCAGCTGCTTCAGCTCCTCGTACATCCCGTCGACGGTTTTGTACCCCGCGGCGAGAAAGCCGAGGCCACCCGCTTCACTGACCGCGGCCGCGAGTGCCGGGCAGGACGCGCCGCCGGCCATGGGGGCCTGCACGATCGGATAGGGGCAGAGATCCGTCAACACGGTGGGCATGAACGCATCGTGCCACGTCCGCGAGGGTCCGCCGAATTGGTGATTCCGGGGGCATGTGCCAGGCCACGGGCCCGCGTGGGTCGCTACGACGCACGCGGGTCCGGGCGGGCCGCGGGGCGCGCCTCAGCGGCCGTTGAAGGCGTCCTTCAGGCGGGAGAACAGGCCCTGCTGGCCGGGCTGGAACTGTCCGGTGGGACGCTCCTCGCCGCGCAGCTTGGCCAGCTCGCGCAGCAGTCGCTCCTGCTCGGCGTCGAGCTTGGACGGAGTGAGCACCTCGACGTGCACGATGAGGTCGCCGCGGCCGCCGCCGCGCAGATGCGTGATGCCGCGCTGGTGCAGCGGGATCGACTGGCCGGACTGGGTGCCGGGCCTGATGTCGACCTCCTCCATGCCGTCGAGCGTCTCGAGCGGCACCTGGGTGCCGAGCGAGCCCGCCGTCATCGGGATGGTCACCGTGCAGTGCAGGTCGTCGCCGCGCCGCTGGAAGACGGTGTGCGGCAGTTCGTGGATCTCCACGTAGAGGTCGCCGGCCGGGCCGCCGCCGGGGCCCACCTCGCCCTCGCCGGCCAGCTGGATCCGGGTGCCGTTGTCCACACCGGCGGGGATCTTGACGGTGAGCGTGCGGCGGGACCGGATCCGGCCGTCGCCCGCGCACTCGTGGCACGGGGTGGGCACCACGGTGCCGAAGCCCTGGCACTGCGGGCAGGGCCTCGACGTCATGACCTGGCCGAGGAAGGAGCGCGTGACCTGCGAGACCTCGCCGCGACCGCGGCACATGTCACAGGTCTGCGCGGAGGTGCCGGGCGCCGCACCCTCGCCGGAACAGGTGGTGCACACGATGGCCGTGTCCACCTGGATGTCCTTGGTGGTGCCGAACGCGGCCTCGTCCAGCTCGATCTCGAGCCGGATCATCGCGTCCTGGCCGCGGCGGGTGCGCGAGCGCGGGCCGCGCTGGGACGCCGAACCGAAGAACGCGTCCATGATGTCCGAGAAGTTCCCGAAACCGCCTGCTCCGAAGCCTCCGGCGCCGCCGCCGGCCTGCGACAGCGGATCGCCACCGAGGTCGTAGACCTGCTTCTTCTGCGGATCGGAGAGCACCTCGTACGCGGCGTTGATCTCCTTGAAGCGCTCCTGCGTCTTCGGGTCCGGATTCACATCCGGGTGGAGTTCACGCGCCAGGCGGCGGAAGGCCTTCTTGATCTCGTCCTGTGATGCGTCGCGGCGCACGCCGAGTACGGCGTAGTAGTCCGTGGCCACTTACGACTCCGCCAGGATCTGTCCGACGTAACGTGCCACTGCGCGTACCGCTCCCATCGTTCCGGGGTAATCCATGCGGGTCGGTCCGACCACGCCGAGCTTGGCGACTGCCTCGCCGCCCGAACCGTAGCCGACCGAGACGACGGACGTGGAGTTGAGGCCCTCGTGGGCGTTCTCGTGACCGATGCGTACGGTCATGCCCGAATCCTTCGCCTCGCCGAGCAGCTTGAGAAGCACGACCTGCTCCTCGAGTGCCTCGAGCACTGGCCTGATCACCAGCGGGAAGTCATGTCCGAAGCGGGTCAGATTGGCGGTTCCGCCGATCATGAGCCGCTCCTCCGTCTCCTCGACGAGGGTTTCGAGGAGTGTGGAGACGACGGTGGCGACCGTACCGCGGTCCTCCTGCTCGAAGGACTCCGGGAGGTCCTGCACGAGCAGCGGGACGTCCGAGAACCGACGTCCCCCGACCCGGCTGTTGAGCCGGGCCCGCAGGTCGGCGAGCGAGGTCTCACCGAACGGCGCCGGGCAGTCGACGTGCCGCTGCTCGACACGGCCCGTGTCCGTGATCACCACGAGCATCAGCCGGGCCGGCGCGAGCGAGAGCAGCTCGACATGACGCACCGTCGAGCGGGTCAGCGACGGGTACTGCACGACAGCGACCTGCCGGGTCAGCTGCGCGAGCAGCCGCACCGTACGCGCGACCACGTCGTCGAGGTCGACGGCGCTGTCGAGGAAGTTCTGGATGGCGCGGCGCTCCGGCGAGGACAGGGGCTTGACCCCGGCCAGCTTGTCGACGAAGAGCCGGTACCCCTTGTCCGTGGGGATGCGCCCGGCGCTCGTGTGCGGCTGGGCGATGAAGCCCTCCTCCTCGAGCGCCGCCATGTCATTGCGCACGGTGGCGGGCGAGACGCCGAGGTGGTGCCGCTCGGTGAGGGCCTTGGAGCCGACGGGCTCCTCCGTCCCCACATAGTCCTGGACGATGGCGCGCAGCACCTCGAGCCTGCGTTCGTTGAGCATCCGCGCACCTCCCTGTCGCCCCCACTGCCGCCCTCCTGGCACTCACCGGGCGTGAGTGCCAGCCTTGCCGCGCCCAGTGTACGGCGGTGAGGTGCGGGCCCGGCAAGGGTGGTGCCGCGCCGTGGCCGGGCGGCGGGATCGGACGCGGTCTAACGTCTGCCCATGGGCATGACTTGGGAAGAGGCCGGCTGGGAGCGGGTCGCGGGGCCGGCACGTCCGGCGCCGCCCTCGGCCGAGGTCTCGGTGGGCCGGCGCAGGCTGCCGGTCTGGGACTGCACGGCCGGCCTCGTGGTGGGTGACGGTGCGGCGCTGCTGATCGACGCGGGGTCCTCACTGCGTGAGGGCGCACAGCTGCGCCGGCAGGCCGAGTCGCTGCTCGGCGGGCGTCGGGTGACACATCTCGCACTCACCCACCCGCACTTCGACCACGTGCTCGGCGGCGCGGCGTTCGCCGGCGTCGAGGTCTTCGGCGCGCTCGGGGTGGGTGAGGTGCTCGCCGACGGGCGGCACGAGGCGCTGGCCGCCGACGCCGTACGGAACGGGGCGGATCGAGGCGCGGCGGCCGAGGCGGCCGATCTCGTGGTGCGGCCCCGGCAGGAGGTCGCGGAACGCCGGGCGGTCGACCTCGGCGGCGGCCTGCGGGTCGTCCTCGCGAACGTCGGGCCCGGGCACACCCGTCATGATCTGGCCGTCGTCGTGCCCGGCTCGCCGGCGACCGTGTTCTGCGGGGACCTGGTGGAGGAGTCCGGCGAGCCGCAGGCGGGGGACGACGCGGTTCCGTCGCGCTGGCCGGACGCCCTCGACCGGCTCCTCGCCCTCGGCGGGCCTCGGGCGCGCTACGTCCCGGGGCACGGATCGATGGTTGATGCGGCTTTTGTCCGGGCCCAACGCGACCGGCTCGCCGCCCAGTTCGGCGTGTCGTAAACACTGGTCGGCGGCTTCTTCCTATCGTCTGCCGAATGCGCCCACCCGCCTCCCGCCCCCATGCTTCCGGTGAACGCCCTTCGGGCCGCTCTCGCCAGTACTCCCCCGATCTGACCCCGCCCTGGAAGAAGCCTGCCCAGGTGCCCGAGGTCCCCGCCGACCGCGACCTCGTGGTCGAGGAGGCGGCGACCGGCTTCTGCGGAGCGGTGATCGGCTGCGAGGCCGGCACCGTGACCCTCGAGGACCGCTTCGGCAAGCACCGGGTCTTCCCGCTCGAGCCGTCCGGCTTCCTGCTCGAGGGCCGCGTGGTGACGCTCGTGCGCCCCTCGCAGGGGCCGGCCCGTCCCACCCGTACGGCATCCGGCTCGGTCGCCGTGCCCGGGGCGCGGGCGCGTGTCGCGCGGGCCGGCCGGATCTACGTGGAGGGCCGGCACGACGCGGAACTCGTGGAACGGGTCTGGGGTGACGACCTGCGCATCGAGGGCGTCGTCGTCGAGTACCTGGAGGGCGTGGACGATCTGCCCGCGATCGTCGAGGAGTTCGGCCCGGCCCCCGACGCCCGGCTCGGAGTCCTCGTCGACCATCTGGTGTCCGGCAGCAAGGAATCGCGGATCGCCGCCTCGATCACCGACGAGCACACTCTCGTCGTCGGCCACCCGTACATCGACATCTGGGAGGCCGTGAAGCCGTCCTCCGTCGGTATCCGCGCCTGGCCCCGGGTACCGCGCGGCCAGGACTGGAAGACCGGCGTGTGCCGGGCACTCGGCTGGCCCGAGAACACCGGGGCGGCCTGGCAGCACATCCTGAGCCGGGTGCACAGCTACCGCGATCTGGAGCCGGAACTGCTGGGCCGCGTCGAGCACCTCATCGACTTCGTGACGGCCCCGCACTCCGGCACCTGATCCGGCCGCTCCGCGTGGCGGAAAAGGGGCTCAGTCGACCAGGTCCCGCACCACGCCGTCCGCCAACAACCGCCCGCGCAACGTCAGTACGGCCCGCCCGTCCTCGAACGGAGCCGCCTCCAGGAGCCCCTCTCCGAGCGCCCGGTCCGCGGCAGCGAGCCCGTCGGGACGGAGCAGGGCCAGCGGGGCGCCCTCACGCAGCCGCAGCTCGAGGAGGATCCGCTCGACCCGGCGGTCCTCGTCGGTGAGCAGTTCGCGACCCGCGCCCGGGGAGCGCCCTTCGACCAGCGCCTGGGCGTACGCGCCCGGATGCTTGACGTTCCACCAGCGGACCCCGCCGACATGGCTGTGCGCGCCGGGGCCCGCGCCCCACCAGTCGGCGCCGCGCCAGTACATCTCGTTGTGCAGGCAGCGGGCGGCTTCGGTGGTGGCCCAGTTGGACACCTCGTACCAGGTCAGGCCCGCCGCGCGGAATGCCTCGTCGGCGATGAGGTACCGGTCGGCGTGCACGTCGTCGTCGGTCGCGGGGATCTCGCCGCGGCGGATCCGGCGGGCCAGCTGGGTGCCCTCCTCGACGATCAGGGCGTACGCCGAGACGTGGTCGGGGCCGGCGCCGAGTGCGGCTTCCAGCGAGGCCCGCCAGTCGTCGTCACTCTCCCCCGGGGTGCCGTAGATCAGGTCCAGGTTGACGTGCTCGAAGCCGGCGGCGCGGGCCTCCGCGACGCAGGCCTCCGGGCGGCCCGGGGTGTGCGTACGGTCGAGGATCTTCAGAACGTGCTGCCGGGCGCTCTGCATGCCGAACGAGACGCGGTTGAAGCCGCCCTCGCGGAGCTCGGCCAGATAACGCGGATCGACGGACTCCGGATTGGCCTCGGTGGTGATCTCGGCGTCCGGTGCGAGCCCGAACTCGTCCCGCAGAGCGCCGAGCACCCGCACCAGGTCGGCGGCGGGCAGCAGGGTCGGTGTGCCGCCGCCGACGAAGACGGTGCGCACCGCGCGCGGGTCGTCGCCCAGGACCTTGCGGGCCAGCCTGATCTCCTCGATCAGGTGCGCGGCGTAGGTGTCGCGGGAGGCGAGCGCGCCGCCGGGGCCGCGCAGCTCGCTCGCCGTGTACGTGTTGAAGTCGCAGTAGCCGCAGCGGGTCGCGCAGTACGGCACGTGCAGGTAGAAGCCGAGGGGTCGCCCGGCGGCGCCGGCCAGGGCCGATGCGGGCAGCGAGCCGTCGTCGGGCACGGGTTCGCCGTCGGGGAGTACGGAGGGCATGACCCCATTGTCCTGCACTCGCGGCCTTGCCCCGCACCGGCGTCTCCCCGGGGGCCGGCCCGAGACGCCGGGCGGGCGGCGTCACGTCGCCCGGAGCACCAGGAGGGCCAGGTCGTCGTCCGGGGGGAGGTCGGCGTACGCGTGTACCTGGCGGCGGATGCGGTCGGCGATCATGTGGGCGTCGAGCCCCGCGCAGTCGGCGAGCGCACGGGAGAGACCGTCGGCGTCGTCGAACTGGCGGCTGCCGGAACGTCGCTCCGTCACCCCGTCCGTGACGCACAGCAGGGTCTCGCCCGCGCCGAGCACGAAGGACTCGCTGCGGTACGCCGCGTCGTCGACGATCCCGAGCAGCACCTGCGAACCGGCCGCGGGCCGGACCCCGCCCTCGGTGTCGAGAAGCAGCGGGAGCGGGTGCCCGGCGCAGGCCAGGGTGCAGCGGATGCCGTCGGCGCAGGGCACCAGCTCGCCGTACAGCAGGGACAGGAACCGTGCGGGCGAGGCGTCGGACGCCTCGGCGAGGCCGGGCACGCCGGAGGCCGCGACCGCGCGGGCCGCGGAGTCGGCGGCTTCTAGGGCGTCCTCGATGAGGGCGCGGTTGAGCCGGTCGAGCACCTCGGCGACAGGACGTCCCTCGCGGGCCAGCAGGCGCAGCCAGGGGCGGGCGAGGCCGGTGACCACCGCAGCCTCGGGGCCCTTGCCGCAGACGTCACCGAGCGCGAAGCACCAACGGCTGTCGCCCGCCGGGAACACGTCGTAGAAGTCGCCGCCGGCCAGGGAGTTGTCCCGTGGTTCGTAGATGAGCGCGGTCTCGACTCCGGGCACCTCGGCGACCGAGGAGGGCAGCAGGCCGCGCTGCAGGATGCGGCTGATGGTGGCCTGCCGGGTGTACTGACGGGCCGCGCCGACGGCGAGCGCGACCCGCCGGGAGAAGTCCCGCAGCAGGGCGACCGCCTCGGCCGGGAAGCCACCCGTGCCCGCACGGCCGAGGACCAGCGTGCCCAGCTCGCGGCCGCCCGCGACGAGCCGGCAGCACAGCGCCGAACCGGGGGCCTCGCCGGAGCCGTCGTCCGGCCAGGCGACCGGTACCGGGGCCTCGGCCGGCAGGACGGCGCGGCGCGGCGGGTCCTTCTCGAGGGCGCGCCGCAGTTCGTCGCGTCTGTCCTCGCTGCTGTGCCAGACGCGGGCGAGGCGCGGGGCGGCGCCGCGTCCGTCGTCGCCGTGCAGCCACACGGCGCACCAGTCGGCGAGCCGGGGCACCAGGAGCTGGCCGGCGAGGCCCGCGACCATGTCCTCGTCGAGCTGTCCGGCGAGCAGGTCGGAGGCCTCGGCGAGGAAGCCGAGAGCGCCGCGGCTGTCCCAGCCGTCGTCGTCGGTCCGGGCGGGGCGCGACGCGTCGGGTGCGGTGGCGTGCCGGGTGGGTTCGGGTGCTTCCTCTGTGTCGGCGCGCGCCTCGCGGGCGGCGGGCGGTGCGTGGACGGGGAGTCTGGCCCAGACGGTCTTGGAACCCGTGCGGTAGGTGACGCCCCAGGATTCGCAGAGGGTGGCGACGAGCTGCAGTCCGCGCCCGAACTCCGCCTCTCGGTCGGCGCGTTGACCGCCGTGCGCGTCGTGCACGGGACGGGCCGGATGGTGGTCGGTGACCTCGACGACGAGGGCGGGGGCGTCGTCCGGAACACCGGCGGCCTCCTGGGCCGCGCACGGAGCGATGCGGCAGACGAGGTCCACCGGCGTGCCCGCGTGCACGACCGCGTTGGTGACGAGTTCGCTGACGACGACGTCCGCGTCGTCGGCGAGCGACTCCGCGACGGGGCCGTCGAGCCGATCGGCGCGACCGCCGGGGACGGGGCCGGCGGTCGCGGTCCATTCGGTGAGCGCGGCGCGCACGAAGCGGCGCGCGGCCGCCGGGGCGCGCGAGGTGCCCGGCAGGGCGGTACGGACGGACACCGGCCGGTCGGGGCGTACAGGCGGGCGGGCAGGCGGTGGAACGGAAGCCGGCTCGGTCTCCCGCCGCGTGGGAATCGTCGCCACGGTGCGACTCCTGGCAGTTCGGGCAAATGCCTCTCGGGCAACATGCCCAGAGTGTCAGACTGTCGCCCCTCACAAGCACGTAGTTGCCGAAGTGGGCCTCGATGAGTGACATCAGTGGTACGCCCCGGACGTCCTCGTCCGGCCACGCCCAGCACCGCCGCCCACGGCTCCCCGCCGTCCGTCGCGCCGACCCGAAGGAGCTCACGGCACCGCGGACCGCGATCCACTCCGGGCCGAAGAACGAGAAGGCGTGGCCGAGATGAGCGCTGACATACCGTCCGACGACCGGGCCGGCATCCTCCTGGTCGATGACATGGAGGACAACCTCCTCGCCCTGGAGGCCGTACTCGCACCGCTCGACGAGCCGCTGTTCAGGGCCCGTTCGGGCGAGGAGGCCCTGCAGGCGCTGCGGCTCCACCCGTGCGCCGTGGTCCTGCTCGACGTGACCATGCCGGGCATGGACGGATTCGATACGGCGACCCGCATCAGGCGGCTCGACCGGGCGAAGGAAGTGCCGATCGTCTTCCTGACCGGGGCGGACTCCGGCGCCGGCTATGCCTTCCGTGGCTACACGACCGGGGCGGCGGACTATCTGACGAAGCCGTTCGACCCCTGGGTGCTGCGCGCCAAGGTGACGGTCTTCCTCGAACTGCACCGCAGGGGCCGGGAACTGGGTCGGCTACTGGCCCGTGAACGCGCCGAGTTCGACGAGCTGACCACCCGACTGGCGGCCGTGGAGCGGCAGTTGGCGAGCCACCACCTCGAGTCCGCCGGCACGCTCGGCGCCCAGCTCCAGTACATGACAGAGCTCCTGGAACGGATCCGGCGCGAACGGACGTAGCCGAGGGAAACCCCCGGACCACGCCCGCCCGCGCCGGTCTCCGGCCGGCTCAGGCCTCCCGAGCGCCCGCGTACATGTCCTCGATGAGCCCCTTGTACTCGCGCTCGACGACCGGACGCTTCAGCTTGAGGCTGGGCGTCAACTCGCCGTGCTCGATGTCGAGATCGCGCGGCAGGAGCCGGAACTTCTTGAGGGTCTGCCAGCGCTGCAGGCCCTTGTTGAGACGGTCGACGTAGCCCTGGACCAGCTCCAGGGTCTGCGGCGCGGCGACGACTTCGGCGTACGACTTGCCGCCGAGGCCGTTCTCCGCCGCCCAGCCGAGGATCGACGGCTCGTCGAGTGCGATCAGCGCGCTGCAGTAGTTGCGGTCGGCGCCGATGACCACGATGTTGGAGACGAACGGGCAGACGGCCTTGAAGCTGCCCTCGACCTCGGTCGGCGCGATGTACTTGCCGTTGGAGGACTTGAACAGGTCCTTCTTGCGGTCCGTGATCCGCAGATAGCCGTCGGCGGACAGTTCACCGATGTCGACCGTGTGGAACCAGCCGTCCGCCTCGAGGACTTCGGCGGTCTTCTCGGGCAGGCCGTGATAGCCCTGCATGATGCCGGGCCCGCGCAGCAGGATCTCGCCGTCGTCGGCGATACGCACCTCGGTACCGGGCAGCGGCTTGCCGACCGTGCCGGTGCGGTACGCCTCACCGGGGTTCACGAAGCTCGCCGCGCTGGACTCGGTCAGGCCGTAGCCCTCCAGGATGTGGATGCCGGCGCCGGCGAAGAAGTAGCCGATCTCGGGCGCGAGCGCGACCGATCCGGAGACGGCGGCGCGCAGCCGGCCGCCGAACGCCTCGCGCAGCTTCTTGTAGACGAGGGCGTCGGCCACCTTGTGCTTGGCGTTCAGCCCGAAGGGCGCCGAAGCGACGCCGGTGTGCTTGAAGTTGTCCTGGGTGACCTTGGCGTATTCGCGGGACACCCCCGCCGCCCACTGGAAGATCTTGTACTTGGCCCCGCCGCCCTCGCGGGCCTTGGCGGCGACACCGTTGTAGACCTTCTCGAAGATGCGCGGGACGGCCGCCATGTAGGTGGGCTGGACGACCGGCAGGTTCACGATGATCTTGTCGATCCGCCCGTCCACCGCGGTGACGTGGCCGATCTCGATGTGCCCGGAGGTCAGCACCTTGCCGAAGACGTGCGCGAGCGGCAGCCAGAGGTACTGCACGTCCTCGGGCCCGAGGAGCCCGGTGGCCGCGATGGCCTTCGCCATGTACGACCAGTTGTCGTGCGGAAGGCGGACACCCTTCGGGCGGCCGGTGGTGCCCGAGGTGTAGATCAGCGTGGCCAGCTGGTCCTTGGTGATCGCGGCGACCCGGTCGGTGACCGCCTCCGGGTTCTTCTCCAGGTAGGCCGTACCGCGCGCCTCGAGGTCGGCGAGCGAGAGCACCCAGCCCTCGGGGTCGTCGGCGGCCGGCTCCACGCCCTCGGTGTCGATGACCACGACGTGCCGCAGACCGGGCAGTTCGGCGCGGCGCTCACGGGCCTTGGCCAGCTGCTCCGCGTTCTCGGCGATCATGACCTGGCTCTGCGAGTCGGCCAGGATGTAGGCGGATTCCTCGACGTTGGTCGACGGGTACACCGTGGTCGTGGCCGCGCCGGCGCACAGGATGCCGAGGTCGGCGAGGATCCATTCGACGCGGGTGTTGGCGGCGAGCGCGACGCGTTCCTCCGGCTGTACACCGAGATCGATCAGGCCTGCCGCGATGCCGTAGACGCGCTCGGCGGACTGCGCCCAGCTCAGCGACTTCCAGTCGTCGGGGCCCTGGCCGGCAGCGGGGGGTACGGGATAGCGGTAGGCCTCTCCGTCCGGGGTGGCCGCCACGCGCTCAAGGAAGAGCGTCGCCACGGAAGGCGGACGGTTCTCGATCAAGGTCTGTGTGTCGCTCACGACATCCTCCGGGGCCCGCGACAGTGCGTGCGACTGGGTGGTTGTTTAACTAGCGAGTAACTTCCGATCGGGATCAGACTAGATGGCCCGCGCCCGCCGCGTAAGGGCCTGCGACCTGTCACTTTCACAGGCCGTGTTCGACGGGCCATGGGTGCACGCCGACGACGGCGCCGGAACGGCCCCCACAGAAAGCGGAAGCCCGCCGCGCAGGGCACGGCGGGCTTCCGACTTGAGGCGCTCCGAGAAACCGGAGGGCGGGCGCTACTTCTTCTTGCTCGCACCCTCGTCGCTGGACAGAACCGCGATGAAGGCCTCCTGCGGGACCTCCACGGCACCCACCATCTTCATCCGCTTCTTGCCCTCCTTCTGCTTCTCGAGCAGCTTGCGCTTACGGGAGATGTCACCGCCGTAGCACTTGGCGAGGACGTCCTTGCGGATGGCACGGATGGTCTCGCGGGCGATCACCCGCGAGCCGATGGCCGCCTGTACGGGGATCTCGAAGGCCTGCCGCGGGATCAGCTCGCGCAGCTTGGCGACGAGGCGGACCCCGTAGGAGTACGCCTGGTCCTTGTGCGTGACGGCCGAGAAGGCGTCGACCTTGTCGCCGTGCAGCAGGATGTCGACCTTGACGAGCTGGGCGGACTGCTCGCCGGTGGGCTCGTAGTCCAGCGAGGCGTAGCCGCGGGTCTTGGACTTCAGCTGGTCGAAGAAGTCGAAGACGATCTCGGCGAGCGGCAGCGTGTAGCGGATCTCGACGCGGTCCTCGGAGAGGTAGTCCATGCCGAGGAGCGTGCCGCGGCGGGTCTGGCAGAGCTCCATGATGGAACCGACGAACTCACTCGGCGCGAGGATGGTGGCCCGCACCATCGGCTCGAAGACCTGGTCGATCTTGCCCACCGGGAACTCGCTCGGGTTGGTCACCGTGTGCTCGGTGCCGTCCTCCATGATCACCCGGTACACCACGTTGGGTGCGGTGGCGATCAGGTCGAGGTTGAACTCGCGCTCGAGCCGCTCGCGGATCACGTCGAGGTGCAGCAGGCCGAGGAAGCCGACCCGGAAACCGAAGCCGAGTGCCGCGGAGGTCTCGGGCTCGTAGACGAGCGCCGCGTCGTTCAACTGCAGCTTGTCGAGCGCCTCGCGCAGCACGGGGTACTCGGAGCCGTCCAGCGGATACAGGCCGGAGAACACCATCGGCTTGGGTTCCTTGTAGCCGCCGAGCGGCTCCTCGGCGCCCTTGTTCAGGAACGTGATCGTGTCACCGACCTTGGACTGCCGTACGTCCTTCACACCGGTGATCAGATAGCCGACCTCACCGACGCCGAGGCCGTCGGCCGGGCGCATCTCCGGGGAGTTGGTGCCGATCTCGAGCAGCTCGTGGGTGGCGCCGGTGGACATCATCCGGATCCGCTCGCGCTTGCCGAGATTCCCGTCGACGACTCGGACGTACGTCACGACGCCGCGGTACGAGTCGTAGACCGAGTCGAAGATCATCGCGCGGGCGGGCGCGTCCTTCACGCCGACCGGGGCGGGCACGTCGCGCACCACACGGTCGAGCAGCGCGTCCACGCCGACGCCGGTCTTCGCCGAGACCTTCAGCACGTCGTCGGGGTCGCAGCCGATGAGGTTGGCGAGCTCCTCGGAGAACTTCTCCGGCTGGGCGGCCGGCAGGTCGATCTTGTTGAGTACGGGAACGATCGTGAGGTCGTTCTCCATCGCCAGGTAGAGGTTGGCCAGCGTCTGGGCCTCGATGCCCTGGGCGGCGTCCACCAGGAGGATGGTGCCCTCGCAGGCGGCGAGCGAGCGCGAGACCTCGTACGTGAAGTCCACGTGGCCCGGGGTGTCGATCATGTTGAGGATGTGGGTCGAACCTTGACCCTCGCCCTCGGTGGGCGCCCAGGGCAGCCGGACCGCCTGGGACTTGATGGTGATGCCGCGCTCGCGCTCGATGTCCATACGGTCGAGGTACTGAGCGCGCATCTGCCGTTGCTCGACCACCCCGGTCAGCTGGAGCATCCGGTCGGCGAGGGTGGACTTGCCGTGGTCGATGTGCGCGATGATGCAGAAATTGCGGATCAGCGCCGGGTCGGTGCGGCTCGGCTCGGGCACATGGATAGGGGTCGCGGGCACGCAGGGTCCTGATTCTTGAGACGTCTGCAGCGCACTGCAGCCTCGGGTCGGATCGTCACGTAGCTTCCATCGTCCCATGAGTGGGGACTCCGGCCGGGCGCTGGGCCGTCGCGCAGTGGCGGGGCGGGTGCGGAGCAGGCGTGCGAGGTCGTGGAGCGGCCCGGCCCGGGAGGCCGACCGGGTGCGGATTGGGTCGTCGACGGACCTGCTGGTAGCGTTGTCAGCTGTGTCTCGTGACCTGCACGGTGACGGGACGCACCCAGAAGA
Source organism: Streptomyces sp. YIM 130001 (assembly GCF_003574445.1). Lineage (GTDB taxonomy): Bacteria > Actinomycetota > Actinomycetes > Streptomycetales > Streptomycetaceae > Streptomyces. Next base: position 63,142 of record NZ_KZ984573.1, on the reverse strand, counting down.
TCATCGAACCTGAAAAGGCTCTTTCGTGGCGAACATCAAGTCCCAGATCAAGCGGAACAAGACGAACGAGAAGGCGCGCCTGCGCAACAAGGCCGTCAAGTCGTCGCTCCGCACCGCGATCCGCAAGACCCGTGAGGCCGCCTCCGCGGGCGACGTCGACAAGGCCACTGCGGCCCTGCGCGACGCCAACCGCAAGCTCGACAAGGCCGTCTCCAAGGGCGCCATCCACAAGAACCAGGCCGCCAACAAGAAGTCGGCGCTTGCTTCCCAGGTTGCCTCCCTCAAGGGCTGAGCATTTCTTCCCGGGTGCCATGGCGCCCGACCCCCGGCCGAACCCCAGTGTGGGCGACGCCGGTGACTTGATCGCCGGAAGGGACCCAGCGGGCCCTCTCATCCGCTCCCGACCGGCACCTCGGATCCGCACGCGGCCTGCGTTCGCCACGCGGGTGCGGATCCATCCAGCGCATCACGAAGGCCCCGCCTCCGTCCTTCCCCAGGACTCGGGCGGGGCTTTCGCGTGCGAGGTGTCACCTCACGGGCCGTTCGGTGGAGGGCAGCCGTTCAGCGCGTCCGGCGACGGGGGCGAGGCCGCCGGGGGCGCCTGGCCGGCAGCCCGCGCGGCGAACCCTCACCCGCGGGCGCTGCGCAATCCCTTCGCCCGTGCCACCGCGACCACCGCCTTCTCCAGCGCGTACGCGGAATCGTCTCCGCCGCCCTTGACCCCCGCATCCGCATCCGCCACGGCCCGCAGTGCCGCCGCGACCCCGTCCGGCGTCCAGCCCCGCATCTGCTGTCGTACCCGGTCGATCTTCCAGGGCGGCATGCCGAGCTCGCGGGCCAGATCCGCGGGCCGGCCACCGCGCGCGGCGGAGAGCTTGCCGATGGCGCGCACCCCCTGCGCCATCGCGCTGGTGATCATCACGGGCGCCACCCCCGTCGCGAGCGACCAGCGCAGCGCCTCGAGGGCCTCCGCCGCACGCCCCTCGACCGCCCGGTCGGCGACCGTGAAGCTCGAGGCCTCGGCGCGCCCCGTGTAGTAGCGCCCGACGACGGCGTCGTCGATCGTGCCCTCGACATCGGCCGCCAGCTGCGAGGCCGCACTCGCCAGCTCGCGCAGGTCGCTGCCGATCGAGTCCACCAGGGCCTGGCAGGCCTCCGGGGTAGCGGAGCGCCCGAGCGTCCGGAACTCCCCGCGTACGAACGACAGTCGGTCCGCGGGCTTCGTCATCTTCGGGCAGGAGACCTCGCGGGCCCCGGCCTTGCGCGCGGCGTCGAGGAGCCCCTTGCCCTTGGCCCCGCCCGCGTGCAGCAGGACGAGCGTGATCTCCTCGAAGGGTGAGCCGAGATACGCCTTGACGTCCTTGACCGAGTCGGCCGACAGGTCCTGGGCGCTGCGCACCACCACGACCTTGCGCTCGGCGAACAGCGACGGACTGGTCAACTCGGCCAACGTGCCGGGCTGCAGCTGGTCCGAGGTGAGGTCGCGCACATCCGTGTCGGAGTCGGCCGCGCGGGCCGCCGCCACCACCTCCTGCACGGCACGGTCGAGGAGCAGGTCCTCCTGGCCCACCGCGATCGTGACGGGGGTGAGCGGGTCGTCGTTTCCGGGTTTCCTGGCCATCGCGGCCAAGGATCCCACAGCCCACCGACAACGCCGGCGCCACCGTTCGTGCGGGACACTGGAGCCCGAGAAACGGGAGAAGGTGCACGTGAGCGACGTACGGCATGTCCTGGTACTGCCCGACCGCGACGCCGCCGAGGAGGCGGCCCGGGAGCTGGGCGAGCGGTTCGGGACGGACGAGCAGGCGCGGATCCTGCGCGAGGCCCTGGCGGGCGAGGACGACGCCGAGGACGCCCAGTGGCTGGTGCTCCTCGCGGACGAGGACGAACGGCTCGACCCGGCCGCCCTGGACGACTTCGCCGCGGAGTACGAGGGCTGGCGGGAGGAGCCGTAGGTCAATTCCTCTGGCGGGCCTCAGGACTTGGGGACGATCTGGATGTCCAGGTCGATCTTGATGCTCGGGCCGACGACGGCGATGCCGCGCGCCAGCATCGTCTGCCAGGTGATCGTGAAGTCGTCGCGGTGGAGTTCCGTCGTGGCGCGACAGGCGGCGCGGCTCTCGCCCTCCATGCCGTTGCCGGTGCCCAGGTACTCGGTGTCGAGCGTGACGGTGCGGGTCACACCGTGCAGGGACAGGGCTCCGGTGACACCCCAGCGGGTACCGCCGCGGTGCACGAACCGGTCGCTGTAGAACTCGAGCGTGGGGTACCGGCCGACGTCGAGGAAGTCGGCCGAGCGCAGGTGGTCGTCGCGCATCTTGACGTTGGTGTCGATCGACGCGGCGTCGATCACTACGTGCATGGCGGACTCGTCCATCCGGTCGGCCACCCGGATCGCACCGGCGAAGGTGGTGAACCGTCCGTGGACGCGCGCCATTCCGATGTGCCGGGCGGTGAACGCGACCGTGGAATGTGCGGGCTCGATCTCCCACTCGCCGGGCTCGGGCAGCGTGGGCGGCTGGGCGACCTGGAGCAGGACGTCGCCGAGCGCGGTGTGCTCGCCCTCGGTCGCGACGGCACTGCCCCGAAAGGGGGTGTAGCCGTCCGCGGAGACCGCGAGGCGGTACTCACCGACCGGGACGCTCGCCATGAACGAACCGAAGGGGTCGGCCTCTCCGCGCACGACCTTGCGTCCCTGCGCGTCGCTGACCGTGAACTCGGCGTTCCGCACCGGCTCGCCGACCTGGTCGACGGCACGGCAGCTGAGGACTCCGCCGTGCGGAGGTACGGAAAGGAGCGGCGAGGGGTGATTGCCGCGATGGGGGTTGCCTGCCCGACTTCTGCGCGTTCCTACGAGACGGCCGAACAACTGGAACACCCCTGCGTGGCTTGTTTTCTCCGATGACGGATTCGTATTCGACCACCGTTGAGGCATTCGAGGCAACACAGGCTCACATTGCGGGAAACCTGCACCTACGCAGGGACTGACCGGTACGTCCGAATTCGCCGCTCCGTTCAGCGCTTCGGCAGGTCCGGGAGACGGTCGAGGACGATCCCGAAGTGCTCCCGGTACGCGGCACGCCGCTCGTCCTCCGTCTCGAGCACGACTGATCGACGTTCACCGCCTGCAGCGATCTTGAGTTTTCTGCCACTCAGCGTGACGCGTCCGTCCTCGGTGCTCCGCGAGCAGACCAGCGAGCGGGTGAAGTGAGAATCCGGTGAGCTGCGGTGGTACCAGGCGCCGACCCTGAACTCGGCCAGTTCGCGGGGTCGTTGGTCGAGCCGGTACTCCGGCCTGCCGTTCTGGATGATGTCGAGGTCGCCGTTCGACGCCTGCGCGATCCGGAAGACCCCGCCGGGGTCCTTCTGATCCCCGGGCTCGTCGAACGCCAGCGGATACAGGCTGTGCGCACCGAATCCGACATCGGCCAGCCATACCCCGTCGGCGGTGTCCACGCGCAGCGCCAGATGGTCGTACGGGATGCCGAGCTCGCCGTGCTCGTCGTAGACCCGGGCCTGGAGCAAGGTCACGCGGTAGCCCAGGGAGCGGAGCAACGCGGCGAAGGCGCCGTTCAGTTCGTAGCAGAATCCGCCGCGGTGGCGGTCGACGATCTTGGCGACCAGCGCCTCGTCGGTCAGCACGATGTCCTCGCCGAGATGGATGGAGAGGTTCTCGAACGGGACGCTGAGCAGGTGCCTGCGGTGCAGCGAGCGCAGGGCCTGGGCCGTGGGTTCCATCGGGCGTTCGGCGCCGATGTGGCGCAGGTAGGCGTCCACGCGGCCGGGCTCGAGGACATCGGCGGTGACACCGGGAGCAGGGGTGGCGTCGGCGGGGGCCGTGTCAGCGACTGTGCCGGTGGCGGTTGTGGCAGTGGCTGTGCCGGTGGCGGTTGTGGCAGCAGCTGTATCGGTGGCGGCTGTGGCATCCCCGGCTTGCTTGGCATCCATGGCACCAGTCTGGCCCCCGGCAGCGCGCCGTGTTCATCCGACCGCCTCGTCCGCCGTCTCGTCGGTGGCCTCCCGGGAGAGTCCGACGTGCTGGGCCGCAGGCAGCTCGCGCATACGGGAGACCGGCGAGAGGACGATCCAGAGCACGCTCAGCACCGCGCCGGCCGTACCGATCCACAGCGTCGGACGCAGGCCGATCGTGCTGCCCAGATACCCCGCCGTGATGGCCCCGAGCGGCCTGAAGCCGTGCGTCAACGTACGCAGGGCACCGAGCACCCGCGAGCGCAACCGGTCTGGAACCAGGGCGAGTTGCAGCGAGCCCGCGGATACGTCGACGACCATCACCCCGAAGTTCGACACGAACTCCGCGACGAACAGCACCCCGACGACCACCGGCAACGGCCCCGAAGCGAGCGGCACCAGCAACAACGGCAGGGTGAACACCGCGAACCCGAGCGCGATCGACGGACCGATACCGATGCGCCGCACCACGGTCCCGCTGCACAAGGCACCGATCAGTCCCCCGACCGCGGCCGCACTCAGCAGCGCCCCGAACAGCCCTGCCGACAGGCCCAGTTCCTGCGTCGCGTAGAGCAGGAAGAGCGTGTGGAAGATGAAGTTGAAGTACTGCACGGTCGCCGAGGCCCCGAACAGCGCACGCATCGACGGGTCCCGCACCACCCATGTGATGCCCGCCGTGAAATCCCCTTTCGCGCGAGGGGCGGGCGGCGGTTCCACCGGGTCTATCCGGCGCAGTCGGTCGGCCGATATCAGGTACGTGAACGCGTCGGCGAGCAGCGCGAGCGGAGCTCCGAGCAGCTGCACGAGGAGACCGCCTGCGCCGGGTCCCGCGAGCCCCGACATCGAACGGCTGCCGTTGACCAACGCGTTCCCCTGCACGTAGCGGTCGACGGGGAGCAGTGAGACCAGCAGCGTGACGTTGCAGACGTCGAAAAGGACGGTGAGCGCGCCGATCGAGAAGGCGACGGCGTACAGCTGGACCAGGGTGAGCGAGTCGAAGGCGTACGCCACCGGCAGGGAGATCAGCAGGGCCGCCCGCGCCAAGTCCGTCGCGATCATGACGTACCGGCGGCGCGGTCTTCGGTCGGCCCAGGCTCCGGCGGGCAGGTTGAGCAGCAGGGCGGGCAGCAGCTCGGCCGTCTTGAGGAAGCCCATCTCGGCGGCGTCCGCACCGAGGATCAGTACCGCGGCCAGGGGAATCGCGATCAGTGAGATCTGGTCACCGATCAGGGAGACGGTCTGCCCGGTCCAGTACCTCCGGAACGGTCGCCGCCTGAGCAGCTCGGGGACTCGGGGCGCGGTCATGTCCCGCCGCCGGCGTCGGCCGGGGAGCTGGTGCCGCCCGGGGAGCTGGTGTCGTCCGAGGCGGTGGTGTCGGCCGAGGCGGTGGTGTCGGCCGAGGCGGTGGTGTCGGCCGGGGAGCTGGTGTCGTCCGAGGTGGTGGTGTCGTGGGAGTCGGTGGTGTCGGCCGCTGAGCCCGGTCCGCTCCGCGCCGCGAAGGCGATGCGCAGGACCTCCACGAGGCGTGCCCCCTCGGGCCGTAGCGCCGGATCCGCGTTGCGCACCTCGAAGCGGGACACCAACTCGAGCATCTGCTCGCGGAGTTCGGTGAGTTCCTCGGCCGTGAGGTACACCAGGCTGTCCCCGAACTGCTCTGCCTCCTGCCACTCGAGCGGCAGCGTGTGCCGGGTCTCGATGGCACGAGTCACGCGCTCGAAGTAGTGCTCGGCGACGGCGGTGCTCAGGGCGGCGGACGCCGCGGCCACGTCAGGGTCGTCCGAGTGGTCGGGCCAGACGGTGTAGGCGGCGGTGGCACGCCAGGGCTTCTCCCTGCCCTGACCCCCGCCCGCCTGCTCCACGAGGCCGTACTTCGCGAGCATCCGCAGGTGGTACGAGCAGCTCGCCACGGACTCCCCGGTCAGTTCCGCCGCCTGGGTGGCCGTGAACGGACCTCGGGCCCGGAGCAGTCCCACCAGTGTCATCCGTGTGGGGTGCGTGTAGGCCCGCAGGGCGCGCGGGTCGGTGAGGTGCGTCTCGGAGGGGAGATGGTCTTTTCGCTGACTGGCCATGTTTCTAAAGATATCTTTAGAAGGGTTTCTTTGTAAACGTTTCTTTAGAAGCGCAGCCTTTCCAAGTACCTGGAAGCAGTGCCTCTTCAAGAACGCTGCACCTCCCCCGCCGCTCCGCTCCCCTCGTGAAGCGCCTGCAGCTCGTCCCCCTCCCCCGTAACCGCCACCGCGCCATCGCGATCCGTGCGCAGGACGGCCGCGCCCGACTCTCGGAGAACGGACAACGTACGGGGCGCCGGATGTCCATAACTGTTGTCCGCACCGCAACTGATCAGGGCGAGACGCGGACTCACCCTGGCCAGGAGCCCGGGATCCTGATGGGCCGAGCCGTGGTGGGCGACTTTGAGGACATCGGCCCTCGGCAGGCCCGGCTGCGACCTCAACAGGGCACGCTGCGCAGGTGGTTCGAGATCGCCGGGCAGGAAGAGCGTCACTCCCGCGATCCGGGCGAGCAGCGTGACACTGGCATCGTTCGCCCCACTGCCGGATTCGCCGTCCGAGCCGCCTCCCGATGCGTCGGACGTAGCGCTCCCCGAGCCGCCGGGAACATCACCCCCCGAGCCGACGGCGTCCACATGATCATGTGGCGTTCCGAGTCCGGATCCGGTCCAGAGCACCTCCCAGCTCAGCTCGCCGGTACGACGCCGCTCGCCCGCCACGGCCTCGCTCACCGGGACCCGGAACTCGGCTGCACGGCGGCGTACGAACGCCGCCTGACCGGCCGGCTCGCGCAGTCCCGTCGTCTGGATCACCCCCACCTCGCGACCACGCAGCACCCCGGGCAGGCCCGCCACGTGGTCGGCGTGGAAATGGGTGAGCAGCACCATCGGGATCCGCGTGATGCCCAGCGTGCGCAGACAACGGTCGACGAGCAGCGGATCCGGGCCCGCGTCCACCACCACGGCCGTCCCGGTCCCGGCCCGCAGCACGGTCGCATCGCCCTGGCCGACGTCACACATCACGAACCGCCAGCCGGGCGGCGGCCATCCCGCGATGATCCGGGAGAGCGGCGGCGGCCGGACCACTGTCAACGCCAGCAGCAGCACACAGACCAGGACCAGCGCGGGATGTCGCAGCAGCCTCCGGCCCACCCACAGGACCAGCACCGTGCCCACGGCGAGCAGCAGCCCGCCCCGCCAGCCACCCGGCCAGTCCACCTCCGCCCCGGGCAGCGCCGCACCGGTACGCGCCACCTCCGCGATCCAGCCGACCGGCCAACTCGCGCACCAGGCAAGGCCCTTCGCCACCGGCATCACCAGGGGCGCGGCCGCGAGGGCAGCGAATCCGAGCACCGTGGCGGGCGCGACGGCCAATTCGGCCAGCAGATTGCACGGCACGGCCACCAGGCTCACCCGCGCGGCCAGCACCGCCACCACCGGAGCGCAGACCGCCTGCGCGGCCGTCGCCGCCGCCAACGCCTCGGCCAGGCGCGCCGGCACGCCGCGCCTGCGCAACGCCGCAGCCCACCGCGGCGCCAGCGTGAGCAGGGCACCCGTGGCCAAAACGGAGAGCAGGAATCCGTAGCTCCGCGACAACCACGGGTCGTAGAGCACCAGGACGAGCACGACCGCGGCCAGTGCCGGCAGCAGCGCGCGACGGCGCCCCGTGGCGATCGCCAGCAGTACGACCGCCCCGCATGCGGCCGCTCTGACCACACTCGGATCCGGTCTGCACACGATCACGAAGCCGATCGTGAGTGCCCCGCCGAGCAGCGCCGTCGTCCGCAGGGACAATCCGACACGTGCCGCAATTCCGCGCCGCTCGGCCCGCATCGCGAGACCCGGCGGGCCGATGAGCAGCACCAGCACGATGGTCAGGTTGCTTCCCGAGACAGCCAGCAGATGCGTGAGATCCGTCGCCCGGAAAGCGGCGTCGAGATCCGGCGGGAGCCGCGAGGTGTCCCCGACGACAAGACCGGGCAGCAGCGCCCGCGCGTCTGCCGGCAGACCGTCGGTCGCTTCCTTCAGGCCGGCCCGCAGGCGTCCGGCCAGTCGCTGCACCCCACTCGGCTCACCGACGACGATCGGCGGCTCCTCGCCGGACACACGCAGCACCGCGGCGGAACGCTCGCTGCCGGTGAAGGGCGGAGCCGTCCCGGCACGCACTCGCAGACGAGTCGAGGGCAGCAGGTCGGTCCAGGACGGCGAACTCCGGGCGTGCGGTGCCGCGGCCTGCGCATCCGGAGCGGTGCTCGGAGCCTTCCGTGCCGCAGCCGGCGAGTCCGCTGCCGTGGGCTCGCCCCGGACGACGACCAGGACCGGGGTGCGGGTCGCCGTCACGCTGCCGTCCGGGCCGGTGAGCCTGGTGACTTCGGCCTCGACGAGAACGCTCGGCGGCAACGCCCCCGGTCCCGGAGTCCGCGGCCTGCTCCGGCGCGGGTCCGCCACGACCTCCAACTCCGCGGTCACCGTGGCGTACCGGCTCGCCAGATCCGGCAGCGGCCCCTGTTCCACCTCCGCCCGATGCAACGCGGCGGACGCTCCGGCCGCGGCCGTGCCGAGCAGCACGGCGACCACAGTCGCGGTCCGGAGATTCGGCGCGCGGCGCGGCGCGGGGCTGAGGTGCCCCGGTCGGTGTTCGGCACTTTCGGATCGGGCGCGGCGCCGAAGCAGGGAGACCGCCGCAAGGAGCACAGCCGCGGCGAGAGCGACCGCCCCCACCACCGCCGCCCAGGCGGTGGAGGTACCGACGGTGATCGCGGCCGTTGCCCAGGCCGCCGCCGCGGGCGGGACGAGTCGAAGATCCGTCGGCCCCTCCCCTCCCGGACCCATCGAACCGTCCCGGCGCAGGGCCGCGGTAGGCACCCACGCCCTTTGCACAGCAGACCGGTCCGCGTCGGTCCGGTTCACGGCCCGACCGCATCGCGCATGTCCTCGAAGCGCCGTTCCCCGATGCCGTTCACCTCGCGGAGTTCGTCCACGGAGCGGAAGCCCCCGTGCTCGGTCCGGTACGCGACGATGTGCTGGGCCAGGACCGGACCGACGCCGGGCAGTGTCTCCAGTTGCTCGGGAGTCGCCGAATTGAGGCTGACGACGCCACCCGGCTGCACGCCCGGGGAGCCACCCGAACCGGGGGCGGTCGGAGCCGCGTTCGGCGGTGCGCCCACGATCACCTGCTCCCCGTCGACCAGAACCCGCGCGCGGTTGAGTCCTGTTGTGTCCGCGCCTTTGCGTACACCTCCAGCGGCCCGCAACGCGTCCTCCACGCGCGACCCCTGCGGGAGGCGCCGGACTCCGGGCTTGCGGACCTTGCCCCCGACGTCCACGACCACCCGGCCACCCGGTGTGGCAGCGCCCCTCGTCGACGCCGGTCCACCTCCTCGCACACCGACCGCGGACGACTTCGCGTCGTCGCCCGCCCGGCCTCCGACGGCTTCCGGCGGATGTACGGCCTCCGGCCGGCCGGTCCAGAAGTGATGGATCCCGAACGCCAGCACAGCGATCAGCACCACACCCAACGCCAGGAGGCTGCGTCGATCGAATCCGCACCTCAACTGCAGCCAGAGCGGCAGCCGTTCACGGGCGGCAGCCACCCGCCTCCCACGCGCGCCGCGCGGTTCCGGCGCCAACCCCGGATCCACCTCCGGGCCCGCGGCCTGCGAGGTCGGCACCGGTGGCCGACCGGGCGCCATCGCCCCTGGCTCGGATGTGACCGACCGAGGCTCGCGCGCGGGCAGACGACGACGCTCCGGCACGGCGGACCACGGGCGGTCGGGTGCGTGTCCCGAAGCTGGTGCGCGTCCCGAAGCAGCCCGCGCCTCGTCCGGACCCACCCGCTCCCCCGGCCGCCGCACCCCCCGAGACATGGCCAACGTGCCGTGCGGCCCCACGCCCTCCACCCGGCTCCGGCTCACCCCCAGGTCCACCGCCGCACCAGCCTTCAGCCGTCGCGGTCGAAGCCGAACGGTGTCGTTCGAGCGCACATCCCCGTCGCCACGAACTCCGCTCGGGGGGCCTCCACCTTCCAACGCCCGTTGCCGCAGGGCCTCGAGGTCCGGCCGCGCAACCGCCCTCGGGCGGCTCCCCGCGCCGGCCGGGCCGCCGTCCGCCGCTGCCGTACGACGTTCTCCACGCGCCCCGTCAGCCGCCGGACGGCGCCGCCTGCCCGCCCGGAGTTTGACCGTGCCCGCATCGGCCAACCGACCGGCCCCGGCGGAGGATTCTGCCTCGCCCGGGCCGTCTCCCCGCGCCACCCGAGCCTGTGAGGGCGACGGCGCAGCACCACCCCGAACCGACACCGCGTACGCCCACGAGGGCCGCCGGCCCCTCCGGACATCGGTGGCCCCACCGTCGGGCCCCGGCTCCCCCGGCCGCATCCGCTCTCCTCGTCCGCCTCCCGCCGAGCCACTCCGCGTACCGTCACCGCGCACACTCTGAAGATCCACGTCCGCAGCCCACAGCGGCCGCACCCTGACCTGCGGCCGCCCCGGCTCCTCCGTCCGCCCCGTACGCGACCGGTCGCCCTGATCCGACCCGCTGACTCGACCCGCCCCATCGCCCGCGGGCCCGCGCGGCGCCTGGTCGAACAGAGCCTCCGCGCGCAGGCGTACGGTCTCCCGGTCCACAGACCGGCGGTGCCGTGTACGGTCCCGCAGCCAGTGATTCCGGTGCTCGGCCGGCCCGTCCGACCCCGCGCCGCCTCCCGCCTCACGGCCCGCCGCCAAGGACCGGCCCGAGGATCGCGCAAGAGGCCGTGCGGAGGACCGCGGAGCGGGCCGCTCGGATGAAGGGACAGAGGAACGAGTAGAAGATCGAATCGCCATGCGGGCGAAGCTAGACGCCTCGAGCACAGCTTGCTGATCTTGCTCAATTTCCGTGGATTACTCGGCAGTTGTGGATAACTCCGCCACCCTGTCGAGTGAATTCCGGCCGCGCGCAGCGTCGGCCGGACGATCAGCGCGGCGAGACCACCGCACCGAGCAACCCCGGCCCGGTGTGTGCGCCGATCACCGCACCCACCTCGCTGACGTGGAGCTCGGCGAGACCCGGCATCTTGTCCCGCAGGCGCTCGGCCAGAGCGTCGGCCCGCTCGGGCGCGGCAAGATGGTGCACGGCGATGTCGACGGACACGGCACCGGCCCGTTCGACGACCATCTCCTCGAGGCGGGCGATGGCGCGGGAAGCTGTGCGTACCTTCTCGAGCAGTTCGATCCGTCCGCCGTCGAGCTGCAGCAGCGGCTTCACGGCAAGCGCCGAACCCAGCAGCGCCTGGGCGGCGCCGATCCTGCCGCCGCGGCGCAGGTAGTCGAGAGTGTCGACATAGAAATAGGCGGAGGTCGACGCGGCTCGCTTCTCCGCGGCCGCGACCGCCTCGTCCACGCTCCCGCCCGCTTCGGCGGTCTCCGCCGCGGACAGGGCGCAGAACCCGAGTGCCATCGCGACCATCCCGGTGTCGACCACCCGCACCGGAATCGGCGCGGCCTTCGCCGCGAGGACCGCCGCGTCGTAGGTCCCGGAGAACTCCGAGGACAGATGGAGCGACACGATGGCCGTGGCGCCGTCGCGAGCCGCCGCCCGGTAGGTCTCGGCGAACGTCTCCGGTCCCGGGCGCGAAGTCGTCACCGGCTGCCGTTTCTGCAGGGCGAGTGCGAGGGAACGCGCCGAGATCTCGGTGCCTTCCTCCAGCGCCCGGTCCCCGAGTACGACGGTCAGCGGGACGGAGTGGATGCCGTGCTGCTCAGTCGCCCGTTGCGGCAGGTAGGCCGTTGAATCCGTGACGATCGCGACATGGCGGGACATGAGCTGGACATTACCCGCCGGGTCCGCATGGCGGCAGCCCGGCCCTGTTCTCCTCGGCACTCGGGCGCTGCTGCCCGACCAACCTGAATTCATCCGCCGTCACCGCGACCTTCACGCCTTCTGCCCGACCAGGGCCGGCGCGGCGCTGTCGCAGCGTGCAGGACGTATCAGGTCGTGCTCTCCGGCCGAGGGCTCTTCTGCCACGGGTACTGCACGGGCGGCCGGCTCGGCGCGATGGCCTTGGGCTCCTCGCCCTCGGCCGCCTGCTGGGCCGCCTGTTCGGCCGCAGTCGGCTGCGGCCAGCTCTGCTCCGCGGTGCCGGGCCCGTCGACCAGCGTGGGTTCCGGCCACGAGACGGGTGGAGGCGTAGGGCTGGACGTGGACCCGGGCGCGGCCGACGCCGCCCCCGGCTGCCCCTCCGCGGGCTCGGCCGCGGTCCAGTGCCGCAGGGCCCCGGACTCCATCCGGATCTCCTCGTCGAGGCGGGCCAGCTCGTCGTGGGCGAACCTGCTGGCACGGTCGTGCGCCGCCCAGCGCAACGAGTCGGCCGCCTCGGTGATCCGGTCGGTGCGCTCGGTGAGTTCGGGGATGTGCGCGGCGAGGCGGGTGCGGTCCGGGTCGCGCTGGACGCGCTGGAGTTCGGCCTCCAGCTCGTGACCGTGCCGGCTGAGCCGCTCGAAGAGGACGAGGGATTCCTGGAGAGAGGCGTCCTCGCCGACTCCGGCCTCGAGGGCGTCCTGCGTGGCTCGCATGGAGGTACGCAGCTTCAGCCGCAACTGCGCCGCCTCGCCCTGAGGGCCGGGCTGCGCCAGCGACTTCGCCCGCAGGCTGGTGTCCTCGAACGTCCGCCGAGCCTGGTGCACCGTGCGGTCCACGCTGCGCTTGGCCGCTCTGACGGCCTTGACCGTCACCACGACGCCCAGCGTGAAAAGCAGCACCATGATCAGCGCCACGACGGTCAGAATCACCTCGCCCGCGTCCATGGAGGGCCCCTCTTCCTGTATCCGGCCGGGTGTCCGGTTCGTGCGCATCGCCCCGGCCCGTGGCGCACGATGCCACGCTCCGGCGCTCCCGGGCCGGATGCTGCCCGGGCGTACTCCCACCGTAAACGCAAACGGGCAGGCAGAAGGTTCCGCAGAACCCCCAACCTGCCCGTAAGGGAAAACCCTCAGGTCGTCACGATGTTCACCAGCTTGGGTTCCCGGACGATGACCTTCCGGATCCCGGCGCCGTCCAGTGCGGCGACCACCTTCTCGTCACCGAGGGCGATCCGCTCCAGTTCCTCGCCGGAGATCGACGGCGACACCTCCAGGCGCGCCTTGACCTTGCCCTTGATCTGGACGACGCAGGTCACCGCCTCGTCCACCGCGTACTGCGGGTCGGCGACGGGGAAGTCCGCGTGCACGACGGACGTCGTGTGGCCGAGCTTGCGCCACAGCTCCTCGGCGATGTGCGGGGCGAGCGGCGCGACCATCAGGACCAGGCCCTCGGCGACCGGACGCGGTACGGCGCCGCCCGCCTTGGTCAGGTGGTTGTTCAGCTCGGTGATCTTGGCGATGGCGGTGTTGAACCGCAGACCGGCCAGGTCCTGGCGCACGCCGTCGATGGCCTTGTGCAGGGCACGCAGCGTGTCCTCGCCGGGTTCGGCGTCCGAGACGGTCACCTCGCCGGAGGCCTCGTCCACGACGTTGCGCCACAGGCGCTGCAGCAGCCGGTACTGACCCACCACCGCGCGCGTGTCCCACGGGCGCGAGACGTCCAGGGGGCCCATCGCCATCTCGTACAGGCGCAGCGTGTCGGCGCCGTACTCCGCGCAGATCTCGTCCGGAGTGACCGCGTTCTTCAGGGACTTGCCCATCTTGCCCAGCTCGCGCTTGACCTGCTCGCCGGCGAAGAAGTACTTGCCGTCCCGCTCCTCGACCTCGGCGGCCGGCACCGGGAATCCGCGGCTGTCGCGGTACACATAGGCCTGGATCATGCCCTGGTTGTACAGCTTGTGGAACGGCTCGGACGACGCGATGTGCCCCAGGTCGAACAGCACCTTGGACCAGAAGCGGGCGTACAGCAGGTGCAGGACGGCGTGCTCCTGACCGCCCACATACAGGTCGACGCCGCCGTGCGGCTGCCCCTCGCGCGGCCCCATCCAGTAGCGCTCGATGTCGGGGGCGACCAGTTGCTCGCTGTTGTGCGGGTCCAGATAGCGCAGTTCGTACCAGCACGAACCGGCCCAGTTCGGCATGGTGTTGGTCTCGCGGCGATATTGCTGGGGTCCGTCGCCCAGGTCCAGGGTGACGTCGACCCAGTCCGCGTTGCGCGACAGCGGCGTCTCGGGCTGAGTGTCGGCGTCGTCCGGTTCGAAGGTGCGAGGCGAGTAGTCGTCGACCTCGGGCAGCTCCAGGGGCAGCATCGAGTCGGGCAGCGCGTGAGCGACGCCGTCCTGGTCGTAGACGATCGGGAAGGGCTCGCCCCAGTAGCGCTGACGGCTGAACAGCCAGTCGCGCAGGCGGAAGTTGATGGTGCTCTCGCCCAGCCCCTTGCCGACCAGCCACTCGATGATGCGGCTCTTGGCCTCGTCGATCTCCAGGCCGTTCAGCGAGATCCCGTCGTTGGCGGAGTTGATCGCCGGGCCCTGACCGGTGAACGCCTCGCCCTCCCAGCCCTCGGGCGGCTGCACGGTGCGCACGATGGGCAGTTCGAAGGCCTCCGCGAACTCCCAGTCGCGCTCGTCCTGTCCGGGCACGGCCATGATCGCGCCGGTGCCGTAGCCCATCAGGACGTAGTCGGCGACGAAGACCGGGATACGGGCGCCGGTGACCGGGTTCAGCGCGTAGGCGCCGGTGAAGACGCCGGTCTTGTCCTTGTGCTCGGTCTGGCGCTCGACGTCGCTCTTGCTCTGCGCCTGCTTGCGGTACGCGGCGACGGCGTCGGCCGGATTCGCGGCGCCGCCGGTCCAGGCCTCCTTGACGCCCTCGGGCCAGGCGGCGGGCAGGATCGAGTCGACCAGGCCGTGCTCGGGCGCCAGGACCATGTAGGTGGCGCCGAACACGGTGTCCGGGCGTGTGGTGAAGACAGTGATCGGTTCGCTCGCTCCGCCGCCGTGGCCGTCCACGGCGAAGTGCACGCGCGCGCCCTCACTGCGGCCGATCCAGTTGCGCTGCTGCAGCTTGATCGCCTCGGGCCACGCCAGCGGCTCCAGGTCGTCGATCAGCCGGTCCGCGTAGGCCGTGATGCGCATGTTCCACTGGCGGAGCTTGGACTTGAAGACCGGGAAGTTGCCGCGCTCGGAGCGGCCGTCGGCGGTCACTTCCTCGTTCGCGAGGACGGTGCCCAGTCCGGGGCACCAGTTGACCGGGGCGTCGGACGCGTAGGCCAGCCGGTAGTCCGACAGGACCTCGGAGCGCTCCAGCGGGGTGAGCTCGCTCCACGCGCGCGTGGAGGACGTTTGACGCTCGCCGCTCTCGAACTGGGCGACCAGTTCGGCGATGGGGCGTGCCTTCTTCGCCTCTTCGTCGTACCAGGAGTTGAAGATCTGCAGGAAGATCCACTGCGTCCAGCGGTAGTACGACGGGTCGATCGTCGCGAACGAGCGGCGCTTGTCGTGGCCCAGGCCCAGTCGGCGCAGCTGCGACGTCATGTTGGTCATGGCTGCTTCGGTGGTGATCCGCGGGTGCTGGCCGGTCTGCACCGCGTGCTGCTCGGCCGGCAGGCCGAAGGCGTCGAAGCCGAGCGTGTGCAGGACGTTGTGTCCGGTCATGCGGTGATAGCGGGCGAACACGTCGGTGGCGATGTACCCGAGGGGGTGGCCGACGTGCAGTCCCGAACCCGAGGGGTACGGGAACATGTCCATGATGAACTTCTTGGGCAGTTCGGCGATCGCCTCGTCGCCTGCCAGGTCACCGCTGGGGTTGGGTGCTTCGTACGTGCCGTCGGCGTCCCAGAAGTCCTGCCAGCGCGCCTCGATGTCGGCAGCCATGGCCGCCGTGTAGCGGTGCGGCGCTGCCACCTCGGTGGGGGCATTGCCCGCGGGCGCGGCCGTGGGGGCGGAATTCGTCTCGCTCATGATCCTTAAGGCTCCATCGATGTCTCTGCCTGCGGATTCGGCCGCGACAGTTCAGCCGAAACGAAAAAACCCCTCGCACAGGAGGGGACGCCGCGCTGATTCCCGCCACGAGTCCTCAGTGGCGGGGACTGATCAGCGCGGCTCGCTAAGCAGAAGGCGTACGGCACGCATGGCGTCAGAGTACCGCAGCCGTCCCACGGGCCGCATCGAGCTTCCACGGGGTGGGCGCGGGGCCCGGTCGGCGGTCTCCACGCGCGCGTGAGAGATCCGGTCTCCGGCGCCGTAGTGAGTGGCACGCGCGCGTGGAGGTGCATTTACACGACGAGTTACTCGGCGTACCGGCCCCTATCGGGGCAAGGCCAAGACCGCATTGCCAGTTGATAACAACGCAATAACTCAAACCTCGTACTGGCCGGTATGGCTCGACCTAGGCTGCGGCTGCGGGACCGCTGCGCCGAAACCATTCGGAGATGCCCCCATGAACCCTCACTCGACCCCTCATCGCAAGATTCGTTCCGTCCCCGAACTGAGCCGTTCCGTCCGGGGATTGCTGAGCCTCGCTGCTCTGCTGCTCATACCGGTGACCGTGTTCGCCGGCAGCGACGGCTTCCGGGAAATGCTGGACTTCACGACGGGAGTCCTCTGCCTCGTCTCCCTGACCGCAAGCGTCGCCTGGGGCCTGGTCGCATCCGACCGGTTGTTCCTCAGGTCGCGTCAGCGGCTGCTCGCCCAGGCCGTGCACCGGGTGACCGCAGTCGCTTCCCTCGGCTTCCTGCTGCTTCACGGCGCCGTGAAGGTCGCCCTGGAGCATGTGTCCGCCGTGGGCGCCCTGCTCCCCTTCAGCCTCGGTGTGACCGGTACCAACGGCCTGATCGGCCTGGGTTCACTGGCCGGCCTGCTGATGGTGACCGCCGGAATCACGGGCGCGATGCGCAGTTCGTTCGCGGCGCCCGCCGGGATCGCCACCCGCTGGCGGTCGCTGCACATGCTGGCCTATCCGGCCTGGTGCGCGGGCCTGCTGCACGGTCTCTACGCGGGGCGTGCACCGCAGCCCTGGACCGTGGTCCTGTACGCCGTGAGCCTGGCGGGCGTGGCCGGGGCGATCGCGCTGCGGGCCGCCCCGCTGCCGGTCAAACGCAAGGTCGCCGACCGTGTCCTGGCAGTCATCGACCCGGAAGCACGCGCCGCCCGGATGCCCGGCGAGGAGCGGGCTCACCGCGCCGCGCCGCTGCCGGGCATGGACACCGAAGTACGCCCCACCACCCCGGACGGCTTTGCCGAGCGCGCCGCCCCCGAGGACTTCACTGCCCGACGCGCCTCCCGCGGCTTCACCGACGCCCAACTGCCGCCGCCACGCCCGCGGATGGCCCCGCCCGCCCCGCAGCTGTACGAGGCCCCGTACGCCCTGCCGGACCCCGCTCCAGAGCCGTACGCGCCCGGTGGCATGGCAGCCGCCTACCGTGCGATGTCCTCCACTGCGGAGCGAGTTCCTCGGTCGGACACCGCCTGGGCCGACCTCGACACCCCCGGAGCCCCGTACGGCTTCGAGCCCGGCCCACAGACCGCGCACCGCCCCCCGCCACCGCACCGCCCCTTGGCGCCGGACGCGACCGTCACCGAGATCCTGCCGCCGCTGCAGGCCCCGGAGCCCGCCCCGGCACCGGACCCGGCCACCCGCTGGCCCTCCCCGTCGCCACCCCCACCGACCGAGGTCTTCCCCGCACACCACGGGCCTGCCCCGCACGCCGGCACACCACCAGAGCCCGCCGGCGACCCCGCACGTGACGCGTACGACACCGGCCCGATCACCGCACCACCGACCGCCCCCTTCCAGCCGCCCGCCGCCGGCGAACCCTGGAACGCCCCCACCGGAGGCCTGCGTTGAACGCCCCCCTGCCCGACGTCCCCGAAGTACGGGTCGTCGGACTGCCCCAACTGACCTCCGGCTTCGACCTGGTCGAACGGCTCGACCTGTCGATGCACCTCAAGGTGCACGGCCCGCTCGAACCGGTGGTGGGCGAGCGCCTCGCCGCCCTCGCCGACGAGATCACCCTGCGCGGCCGCGGCGGCGCCGGTTTCCCGTTCGCCAGAAAGCTCAGGGCCGTGGCGCAGTCGGCCATCGAGCGCGGCGTACGCCCCGTGGTCGTCATCAACGGCAGCGAGGACGAACCCGCGTGCCGCAAGGACACCGTCCTGATCAACCGCTCACCGCACCTCATCCTGGACGGCGCTCTACTCGCCGCCGAGGCGCTCGGTGCCCGCAGTCTGGTGGTCGGTGTCACCCGTGACTCCACCGAGGCATCGATGACGGCAGCACTCGCCGAACGGGGCCTCACCAACCGGCGAGGAGCGGCTCTACGCGCGCGCGTGCAGCGCAATCCCCAGCGGATGGTGACCGGCGAGGCCTCGGCGCTGGTTCGGTCCGCGGACGGCGGCCCCGCCCTTCCGCCGGGACGCCGGGTCCGGGCGGCCGAATCCGGTGTCGGCGGGGCCCCGACCCTGCTGTCGAACGCGGAGACGTTCGCCCAGCTGGCCGTCGCCGCCCGGATCGGTCCGGCCCGCTACCGCAACACCGGCCTCTTCGACGAGCCGGGCACCGTTCTGCTCACCCTCTCCGGAGCCGTGGCCCGGCCGATGGTCGTGGAGGCGCCGACCGGCGTACCGCTGCGCTACGTACTGCAGCTCGCGGGAGCCCCTCCGCTGCCGCAGGGCGTGCTCACCGGCGGCTACCACGGCAGTTGGCTGGACGGCCTCTCGGCGCACGACGCGGTGGTCTCCCGTGCCTCGCTCGAAGGGCTCGGCGGCACGCTCGGTGCGGGCGCGATCCTGCCGATCGGCCCGGAGACCTGTCCGCTCGGTGAGGCACTACGGGTCGCCCAGTGGCTGGCCGACGAGAGCTCCGGTCAGTGCGGCCCGTGCCGCCTCGGACTGCCCGCGGCGGCCGGCGGACTCGCCGACCTCCTGAACGGCGGCGGACCTGCCGCACTCGCGGCACTGCGCGAGGTCACCCAGGCGGTGAAGGGACGCGGTGCCTGCAAGCATCCGGACGGTTCCGCACGCTTCCTCGCCTCGACCCTGTCGGCGTTCCCCGACGATCTGGCGGCGCATGTGCTCGGTGGGGGCTGCGGGCGCGCGACGAGTGCCGTACTGCCGCTGCCTGCCACCGGCGAGCAATCGCTCGGCAGCAGCAGCGGCGAGAAGCTGGCGGTGGACTGGACGCTGTGCCAGGGCCACGGGCTGTGCGCGGACATCGTTCCGGAACTGATCAGGCTCGGACCCGACGGGTTCCCAGCCGTGGCGGACGCTGCCGTTCCGCTGGCTCTGCGAGGGCATGCGCAGCGGGCGGTACGCCGGTGCCCCGCGCTCGCGCTGCGCCTGGAGCGCTCAGCGGCGCCGCCCGCACAGCCAACCCGCCCCGCGCTACCGGGCCTGCCCGGCCGCAAGGCCCTGGACAGCGGCCGGAGTTGAGCATCACCCGAGCCCCGGTCGAGCACGGACACCCAGGTCGAGCACACACACCGGTGCACGGCGCGGACACCGAAACTCGCCCGCCCAAAGGCTCCGAAACGCGCCCTACAGGTTCGGATCACGCACACAAAAACCGATCGGCGACCGTCCCGAAGGACGATCGCCGATCGGCGTCACTGTGGAGCTAAGGAGAATCGAACTCCTGACCTCCTGCATGCCATGCAGGCGCTCTACCAACTGAGCTATAGCCCCTCGCTGTCTGCCTTGCGACCCCCGGCCGCGGCGACGTCGACAACATTACACGGTCCCCCCGGCCGATCACCAAATCGTTTGTCCGGCCCCGATCGGCACGGCCCGACCGGGCGGAATCGGACGTCACGGAGGCAAAGAGCGCCGGTCAGGCGGTGGCGAACGAATAGAAGCGCTTGAGGGTGCAGTGCTCGTCCAGGAGGCGGCCGTAGATGGGCTCCCCCTCGAGCTCCCGGTAGGTCTCGATGGGGTCGCCTTTTATGATCAGCGCGCGCGCACATTCTTCGCACCAGTACTGGAACTCGGCGTTCAGCGGCTCCATGTCACGGACGATCGGCGTACCACTGCCGCACCAGTCGCATTTCCTCCTGTGCGCTCCCATCCATCAGCTCCAGGAGTGGCCGCAGGCCGTGCACACGAAGGAGGTTCCGCCGTTGTCGCCGAGTACTTGGGCGACATGGCCGGAACCGCAGGACGGACAGTTGAGGTCGGCGGAGTCGACGGGGTCCTCGCACGCGGGACAGGTGAACCGGAGGGCGTATTCCGGGAGCCAGTCGTAGCCCTGGGCCTCTGCGACTTCGAGCAGGTCGTTGACCTCCTCGAGGATGCTCGCAGGCATCGCCTCTCCCTCCCGTCGACCCGGCTTCCTCGCGTGGTGAGGCGGCCCCCTTCCAGCCCCGCCCGATTCTGCCACGGCCGCACTCATGGGTCAGCGACGTGCGCGTACCAGTGCGGACAAAGCGCCGACGAGGGCGGCCGCGGCCAGTGCGATCGCGCACACCAGGAGCCCGTCGGCGGAAGCCTGCGCCCGGTCCGCCCCACCCGCCGCCGCGGCCTCCACCCGGTTGAGGAACAGGGCCCCGAAAACGGCCACCCCGATCAGCTGCCCCAGCTGCGTCACGGTCGCCAGGATCCCGCTGGCGTCCGCGACATCGGCCGAGCCGACCCGTGCGAGCGCACCCGTGAGCGCCGGACTGAATCCGAGCGAGAGCCCCGCACCGACGCCCGTGAACGCCACGTACAGCAGCGGCCCGCCGTCACCGCCGCCCCGCAGCAGCATTCCGAACGCGAGGGTGCATACGGCGACCAGCGTGCATCCGGCGGGAACCAGCATCCCCTGGAGCGATGCCGGCAGCTTCCGCCAGGTGAGCCCCACCGCACCGAAGACGATCGCGGCCGGCGCGAACGTCAGCCCCGCGCGCAGCGCGCTGTGTCCGAGCCCACCCTGGAAATGCAGGGCAAGTACGAACAGGAAACCGGAGTTGACCGCCATCACCAGCAGGATGCGCGCGACCGCCAGGCGCATGCCGGGCAGTCGCAGCACCCGCGGAGCGATGATCGGGGCACCCCCGCGCGCCGCGAGCCGTGACTCGAGGACCACAAAGACCCCGAGCAGCAGAGCACTTGAGCCGATCGACAGCCAGGACCACAGCGGCCAGTCCTGCTCCTGGCCGAGGACCAGCGGCACGGTGAACAGGGACACCGCCGCGGCCAGCAGGATCAGACCGGGCAGATCGAGCCCGCGCCGTCGGTCGGGCCCGACGGCGTCGTCCGGCGGCAGCAGTCGCGCACCGAGGATCAGCAGGACCACTCCGATCGGGACGTTCACCAGGAAGACCGGCCGCCAGCCCGCGCCGAACAGATCGGCACTGACCAGCACTCCGCCCAGCACCTGCCCGGCCGCCGCCCCGGTGGCGAGCACCGCGGAGTACGCCCCGAGGGCCCGCACCCGCGCCTCCCCCTGGTACGTCCGCTGGATCAGGCTCAGCACCTGCGGGATCAGTACGGCCGCGCCCGCACCCTGCAGCAGGCGGAAGCCGATCAGTTGACCGGTGTCCGTGCTGAGCCCGCAGGCGAGCGAGGCGCCGGTGAAGACGAGCAGTCCGACGAGGTACATGCGCCGGTGCCCGAAGCGTTCACCGAGCCGCGCTCCGGCGATGAGGAGGACGGCGTACGCGATGGTGTATCCGGCGACCACGAGCTGCAGGCCGCCGCCCGAGGCGGACAGGTCGCGCTGGATGGTGGGAGCGGCGACGTTCACGATGAACGCGTCGAGCAGGGCCATGAATTGGGCGGCGAGTACGAGCGCGAGCACCCGGACGGGCCGGGATCCGCGGGCATTGTCAGTGCCGCGAGTTCTACTGGTGACGACGGTGGTGGTCATGCGCCGAGCCTGACCTCGCCGCGGTGCCAGTACCGAGAGCCCGCCGATACGGGTAGTGACAGCACCTGGCAAGGCATCGGCGGCAGCAGGACGATGGGGGACGTGACGACGATGGGCACCACACAGCGCCGCAGGACGGAGCTCGCGGCCTTCCTGCGTGGCCGCCGGGCCCGGGTGACCCCGGCGGACGTCGGCATGCCGCCGGGCCTGCGACGGCGCACTCCGGGGTTGCGGCGCGAGGAGGTCGCCCAGCTCTCCGGTGTCGGCGTGACCTGGTACACCTGGCTGGAGCAGGGCCGCCCGATCAACGCCTCGCCGCAGGTGCTCGACGCGGTCGCCCGCACCCTGCGCCTCGACCGCTCAGGACGCGAGCATCTGTACCACCTGGCCGAGGTGCCGTTCACCCCCGAGATGCCCGGCACCGCACTCGCGCAGGAGGTCGGCCCCGAGATCCAAGGCATCCTGGACGCTCTCGACCCGCGCCCGGCGGTGGTCTACAACGCCCGTTACGACATCCTCGCCACCAACTCCGCCTACCGCGCCCTGTTCTTCGTCCCGCTGATGGCCGACACCGCGATGGCCAATGTCCTGTGGGCGCTGTTCACGATCCCGGACGACGCCTGCCCGCTGGTCTTCCGGGACGCCGAACTGCCGGTGATGGTCGCCCAGTTGCGTGGCAACTACGGCACTCATGTCGGCGAGCCCGCCTGGGAGTGCTTCATCTCGGGCCTGTCCAAGGCCAGTGACCACTTCGCCGAACTGTGGGCGGGTGGCGATGTGGTGCCACCGGGGCCCCGCGTGAAGCACTTCCGGCACGGCCTGGTCGGCGAGCTGCGCATGACGTCGGTCTCGCTCGCGATCAACGGCATGCCGGAATGCCGGATCGTGGCCTACACCCCGGAGGACGAGGAGAGCCGCCGGCGCCTGGACGTCCTACGGGCGCGCAGGCCCCGCGAGATGCCCGGGCCCGTTATCGGAGACCGACACCAAGTCGGAGACCAACACGGAACCGGAGACCGACACGGAGCCGGAGACAGCAAAAATCCCGCCCCCTGACGGGGACGGGACGAACGTACTGTGTGTGGAGCTAAGGAGAATCGAACTCCTGACCTCCTGCATGCCATGCAGGCGCTCTACCAACTGAGCTATAGCCCCTTGCGTTCCCCCCGCTCGGCGGGCGAACAAGAAGAACTTTAGCCCGGGACAAGCCGGAAAGTGAAATCCGGGTTCGGTCCCAGGCCCGACCGGACGGAAGGCCTTGCCAGACCGCCGCCCGGCGCCGTTCAGTCGTCGTCGCCGAGCACCGGCTCGGGCAACGTACCCGCGTTGTGCTCGAGGAGCCGCCAGCCGCGGGCGCCTTCGCCGAGGACCGACCAGCAGCAGTTGGAAAGGCCGCCGAGCCCCTCCCAGTTGCGCGACTCCAGGCCGAGCAGCCGCCCGATGGTGGTGCGGATGGTGCCTCCGTGACTGGTGACCACGAGGGTGCCTCCGTCGGGCAGCTTGTCGGCATGCCGCAGGACGACCGGGGCGGCGCGGTCGGCGACCTCGGTCTCCAGTTCGCCACCGCCCCTGCGGACGGCCTCGCCGCGCTTCCACGCCGCGTACTGCTCGCCGTACGACGCCATGATCTCGTCGTGCGTCAGTCCCTGCCAGGCCCCGGCGTAGGTCTCGCGCAGGCCTTCGTCGTGGGTGACATCGAGCCCGGTCAGGGTGGCGAGCTCAGTGGCGGTCGCGGCCGCCCTCGCCAAGTCGGAGGCGACGATCGCATCCGGCTTCAGGGAGGCGAGCAGCCGGGCCGCCCGGCGAGCCTGGGCGAGACCCTCGTCGGTCAACGGGATGTCCGTGGTGCCCTGGAAGCGGCGCTCCAGGTTCCAGGCAGTCTGGCCGTGCCGCCACAGGATGACGCGGCGGCCACGGCCGGACGAGGCGTTCGAGAAGGAGCCAGACGTCACCAGGCGTCACCCGCCGACAGGTCGGCGTCCCGGTCCGTCTGCTCGGCGTGCTCCGCCCCCTTGCCACGGGTCGCCTTGGCTTCCTCGGGCAGGTCGAGCTCGGGGCAGTCCTTCCAGAGCCGCTCGAGCGCGTAGAAGACGCGCTCCTCGCTGTGCTGGACGTGCACCACGATGTCGACGTAGTCGAGCAGTACCCAGCGGGCCTCGCGGTCGCCCTCGCGGCGGACGGGCTTGGCGCCGAGTTCCTTGGACAGTCGCTCCTCGATCCCGTCGACGATCGACTTGACCTGCCGGTCGTTCGGCGCGGAGGCGAGGAGGAAGGCGTCCGTGATCGACAGCACGTCGCTGACGTCGTAGGCGATGATGTCGTGCGCGAGCTTGTCGGCGGCTGCCTGCGCGGCGGCTTCGATGAGCTCGATGGAGCGGTCTGTCGCGGTCACTGCAAGGCTTTCCGTCGATATCGGGTGGACCTCCAGGGTCTCACGGACCGCAGGGGCCCCCGAGCCGATATCGGGCCCGCCCCCTCGGCTCCCGGGAGGACGGGCCGCGCGACCGCTCAGGAACCGCTGTAGTCGGAGCCGAGGACCACGGTGATGTCCGCGTTGGCCGCGGTCTTGCCCTTGCGTACGGCACCGGAGGGCAGGCCCAGGGTCTTGGCGACCTCGGACGCCTCCTTCTGCTGCGCGGTGTCGCCGTAGGTGACCCGGGAGGCGGAGCCCCCGGACGAGCTGCCGGCGACGATCGACCAGCCGCCGTTGACCAGGTCGACCCTGGCCCGCTGCACGGCCTTCTTGCCGCCGGACAGGCTGACCCGGACCGCCTCGCCCTGCTCGGGCGACTTGACCTTGCCGCCGAGCAGGTCCTTGACGACGCTCTGCGAGGTCGCCCGGGTCAGGGTTCCGTCGCGCTGCACGGGCAGCACCGTGGACTGGTAGTCGCCGCCCTTGGCGCGGCCGGCGAGTTTGGCGAGGAAGGCGCCGAGGCCCTTCTCGTCGAGCGGCGGGTCGAGGATCAGGGTGAGCGTCTCCACGGTCGTGGTCGCGGCCTGCGGATCGGTCGACATCTTGCGCAGTACGCCCTGCATGACCTGACCGAACCGCTTGAGCTGCGCCGACTCCGGCTCGCCCTTCGCCCGGTGGGTGGCGTACGCGACGGCCATCGCTCCGCTGAGGGTCTGCTGCTCGCCCTTCTCGACCAGCGGAGCCTGGCCCTTCTTCTTCGCGGACGGGTCCGGGACGTCGGCGTCGGTGTCGATGTCGATGTTGCCGACCAGTTCGACGAGGTTCTCGAGGTAGGGGGTGTCCAGGCGCCAGGTGCCCTCGACCCTGGTGCCGAGCAGCGAGTTGATGGAGTCCCGGGTGCCGCCCGTGCCGTCGTCATCGACGGACTTGCCGAGCGTGGTCGCCGCGCCGTCGTCGTCGGTCACCGACAGCGAGTTGGGCAGCAGGACGGTGCTGCCGCGGCCGGTGGTGGAGTTGTCGACGAGCAGCGCCGTGGAGGTGCCGCCCTTCTTGGTGTTGTGCAGATGGACGACGATCACGTCGCGCTTCTGCGGTCCGGAGGCGGCGGCCTTGTCACCGTCCGGCTCGGAGACGCCGGGCAGTTTGCCCGCGTACCAGAGGTAGCCGACGCCGCCGGTGAGGGCGAGGGCCAGGACGACGACGAGGGCGACGAGGCGATTGCGGCCGCGGCGCTTGGCCTCCTCGCGGCGTTCGGTGCGGCTCTCGGTGAACTTGAGCCAGTCGATGACGTCCTCGGACTCCTCGTCCGGCTCCTCGATGAACGAGAACTGCTCGGTGCGGTAGTCACGTTCGGCGCCGCCGTCGGGGCCTTGCTGCGGACCGCGCTGCGGCGGGAGTCCCGGCTGCTGCCCCGGCGCCTCGGGATGGTGCTGCTGCGGGACCCAGGCGGTCCGGTCGTCGACCCTGGGCTGCTGTCCGGTGCCGCCGGCCTGGCCGTAGGGGTCGTAGCCGGACTGCTGCGGGTGCTGACCGGTGTACTGGGGGCTGTGTCCGGTGTACTGCGGGTTCTGCCCGGTGTGCTGCTGGTCGTAGCCCTGCGCGCCGTATCCCTGACCGCCGTATCCCTGGTCCGGTACGGGCGCCTGCGGGCCGGTGTTCGCCGCGGCACCGTACGGGTCGTAGCCGTAGCCCTGATCCGAGGCGTACGGGTCGAACTGCTGGGTGTGCCCGCTCTGTCCTGGCTGCTGGGGCGCCCCGGGCGGCTGCTGCGGGACCTGCTGGTACACCGGCCGGCCGTACTCGTCGTAGCCGACGATGTCGTAGACGGGCTCCGCGTACGGGTCCTGCCCGCCCGCGTACGGGTCGTACTGTCGGTCGTTCACCGGGTGCCCCTCTCGGCTCACTCGCCGCGGTACAGCTCGCGCTTGTCGATATAACGCACCACGCCGTCCGGCACCAGGTACCAGACGGGGTCACCGGACCCGACCCTCGCACGGCAGTCCGTCGAGGAGATGGCCAACGCCGGGACCTCCACCAGGGAGACCCCACCTTCCGGAAGGCCGGGGTCCGCCAGCGTGTGCCCGGGGCGCGTCACGCCGATGAAATGGGCGAGAGAGAACAGTTCCTCGGCATCCCGCCAGGTGAGGATCTGGCCGAGGGCGTCCGCCCCGGTGATGAAGAACAGATCCGCGTCGGGGTGCATGCCGCGCAGATCGCGCAGGGTGTGGATCGTGTAGGTCTTGCCGCCGCGGTCGATGTCGATACGGCTGACCGAGAACTGCGGGTTCTCGGCGGTGGCGATGACCGTCATCAGATAGCGGTCCTCGGCCGGCGAGACCTTCCTGTGGCTCTTCTGCCAGGGCTGCCCGGTCGGGACGAACATGACCTCGTCCAACTGGAACCGCGCGGCGACCTCACTGGCGGCCACCAGGTGTCCGTGGTGGATCGGGTCGAACGTGCCACCCATGACGCCGAGACGACGTTTGGTGGCGCCGGGCTCCGTCTTCGGGCCGGTAGGCGTGTCCTGCTCTCCCATGCGTGCAGACCCTACCGGCCCGTTCGGGTGACGACGGTCGCGCCCGTCCCCGAGGACTGCTCAGTGGCCGCCGGTGTCAGCGGTCGCGGTTGAACCGCGTGGTGATCCACAGAAGCAGCATGAGCGCGAAAAACGCCATGCCGCCGACGAAGTAGGGATTGAGGCTCTGGTGGTTGCCGCTGTGCTCGCCTTCGGCGGCGAGGGTGACCAGCTGGGTCGCGGTGCTGTGCAGACTCATCGTGGAGTGGACCTATCCGGGTGGGAGCGGGTTCTGCCACATCGTAATCGGGACGCTCCGCAGCGCTCACGGGGACTCGGCCCCGGCCGGCACCCGCCCCGTCCCGCGCTCCGCCGTGGGCCCGGAAAGCACCGGCTCGTCCCTCTCGTAGCGCGGGCCGAGCCCGTAGGCTGGATTCCCGTACGGGGGGCGAGACCACTCGCAGATCTTTGGGGGCCGTGAAATGACCGAAAGCCACGACCAGCTGCCGGAGCGGAACCGCCGGCGCTTTCCGGGGATCTCGACCCGGGCCTACGAGCATCCGGCGGACCGCTCGGCCTTGGTGGCCCTGCGCAAGCTGAGCGGTTTCGACACCGTATTCAAGGCACTGAGCGGTCTGCTGCCCGAGCGGAGCCTGCGGCTGCTGTTCCTGTCGGACTCGGTGCGGGTCGGCGACACCCAGTTCAGCCACCTCAACACCATGCTGCGGGACGCCTGTTACATCCTGGACCTGGAGAAGGTCCCGCCGATGTACGTCTCCCAGGACCCGAAGCCGAACGCGATGTGCATCGGTCTGGACGAGCCGATCATCGTGGTCACCACGGGCCTGGTGGAGCTGCTCGACGAGGAGGAGATGCGGGCGGTCGTCGGGCACGAGGTGGGCCACGCACTGTCGGGCCACTCGGTGTACCGGACGATTCTGCTGTTCCTGACGAATCTGGCCCTCAAGGTCGCCTGGATCCCGCTGGGGAACGTCGCGATCATGGCGATCATCACCGCCCTGCGCGAGTGGTTCCGCAAGTCGGAGCTGTCGGCCGACCGCGCCGGCCTCCTGGTGGGCCAGGACCTTCAGGCCTCGATGCGCGGTCTGATGAAGATCGCGGGCGGCAATCACCTGCACGAGATGAACGTCGACGCGTTCCTGGCCCAGGCCGAGGAGTACGAGGCGGGCGGCGACCTGCGCGACTCCGTCCTGAAGATCATGAACGTCCTGCCGCGCACGCACCCCTTCACCACCGTGCGGGCCGCCGAGCTGAAGCGCTGGGCCGAGTCCCGCGACTTCCAGCGGATCATGGACGGCCACTACCCGCAGCGCGACGAGGACAAGGAAGCCTCGGTCACCGACTCGTTCCGCCAGTCCGCGGGCGCGTACGCACAGGACGTGCGCGGCAGCAAGGACCCGCTGATGAAGCTGGTCTCGGATCTGGCGGGCGGCGCCGGCGATCTGGGCGGCAAGCTGCGCGACCGCTTCACCGGCAGCCAGGGCGGCAGTTCGGGCAGCGCCGGCACGGGCACCGGCAAGGACGCAGGCACGTCGACGGAGAACGGCGAGGGCCCGGACGACAAGGCCTGAGCCCGGGCCTACGACGAACGGGGCGGCTTGGGCTGCGCCGAGGGGTCGAGCGCCCCGCACAGAGCCGTGGCGCTGTCCGGCGCGTACGGGTCGGTGCCGGCGGGCCCGCCCACCTCGGCCTTCTGGCCGGCGAGCAGCGGCCTGAGCCGCCCCACCGAGTCCGTGGCACAGGCCAGCGGTCCGGCCTGCAGATACGAGACGAGCAGCTCGGTGCGGTGCATCCGCAGGTCGGTCTGGTCGAAGCGGAAGTGCAGCTCCCGACGGACCGTGAAGAGGGAGGTGCGGCCGTCCTCGACGCCGGGCTCGCGCAGCGCGTAGACGAAGGTGTGCTCCGAACTGACCTCGAGCGTCCGGTCGTTCGCCTCGCCGACGTGCATCGAACCGCGGACCCGGATCCCGCTGTCGGCGAGCGCGGACTGCCCGGGGTCGAAGCGCACCAGCCAGCCGGTGGCAGCGTGCCGTCCGTCCGCCACCGGCCGGGCGAAGCTGTCGTCGAACTGGTCGAGCTGGTCCGGGTCGATCAGTATCCGCACCGGTCGCACCGTGTGGCCGGTCAGCACGTCGGGATCGAGCGACGACTCGACGAGGTAGTCCTTGGCCGTGGTCAGGGCGGTCAGGACCTGGCTCTCGGAGAAGTGCGAGGTGGCTCTGACCGCGGGCAGCGAGATACCCGCCGCGCCCTGCTTGAACTGGGCGGCCGGGCTGTTCGCGAAGAGCTTCTCGGGGTCCTTCGCGCCCGGCACGGCGCCGCCGGGCACGAGCGGGATGACGGTCGTCCGCAGCGGCTCCGCGGGGCGCCCCGCGGACGGCTGCTCGTAGGGGTGGCGGACGCCCATGTAGATGGCGGTGCCGAAGGCGATCGCGATGAGGACCATGAGGATCAGGGCCTGCCGCGAGAAGTTCTTGACCACGGCCGGCACCGGCGGGCTGCTGCGCACGGCCGGCGTGTGCTCGTCGACGCGCTCGTGGGCGGAGAATTCCTGGATCTTGGCAGCACGGACGAAGGATTCGTCGAAGACGACGGAGCGGTACTCCTCCTCGCCACCCGGGACTGAATCGGGTGCGCCCTCAGGTGGCTCTCCAGACCCGGCCATACTTTCAGAGTAGGTCGTCACGGCCATGCGTAAACGCCTCGGTGGGCGACAAGTTGTGCCGGATTCCCACTGCGTACGAGCGGGTGGCCGATCGGTGGCGTCAGGGCAGTCCGGGCTCGACCGGGATCGGTTGCTGCGAGTAGTCGGCCGATACGGAGGGTCCCAGGTCGACGCCTGTGGTGGCGGGCGGCGGCGTGGGGTCCTGGCGGCCTGAGCTGCTGCCCCGGTAGACGGCGGCGAAGGCGAGGGCGACCATGCCGATGCCCATCGCGAGGGCGAGGAGCCAGGCCACGGGGCGGTGCCAGCGGGAACTGCCGCGGCGGGCGTGGTTCTCCTCGGGGTACTCCGGCTCGTCCACCTCGTCGCGGCCGGGAGCGGACCGGCCGAAGGCTCCGGTGCCGAAGACGTAGCGCGTGCCGTATCCGGCCCGGTCTCCGTAGGCCGCCGGACCGTCGTACGCCTCCGGGTCGTCGTCCCCCGGAGAGCCGTGACGGCGGGCCCTGCGGGCCTCGGCAGCGGCGAGCAGTCGCTCCACCGCGGTGGGTTCGTGGAAGGCGGCCGAGCGGACGAAGGCCTCGTCGAAGACCACGGAGGCGAACGCGTCGTCCGCACCTCCGCGGTCGTGGTCGTCGTCGGGCTCCCGGCCGTCCGGAAACGGCGTGCCCCCCACGTCCTCCGGCACGGCTCCAGCCTAGACCGGATGGGGCAATTTGGGCAGACCGTATGGGAATTCACCCCGGAACGGTTCCGCGCCGCCGGTTCGTGGAGACGGTGGCAGGCGGCGCGGTGTGCGGGTCAGCGCACGTGTCCGTCGCCGGTGACGATGTACTTCGTGGAAGTGAGTTCGGGCAGTCCCATCGGTCCGCGGGCGTGCAGCTTCTGCGTGGAGATCCCGATCTCGGCGCCGAAGCCGAACTGGCCGCCGTCGGTGAACCGCGTCGAGGCGTTCACGGCGACCGTGGTGGAGTCGACGAGCTGGGTGAAGCGGCGGGCCGCCTGCTGCGAGGTCGTCACGATCGCCTCGGTGTGACCGGAGGTCCACAGCCGGATGTGCTCCACGGCCCGGTCGAGCGAGTCGACGACCCCGGCCGCGATGTCGTACGAGAGGTACTCGGTCTCCCAGTCGTCGGGAGTCGCCGGGACCACGGTGGCCTTGCTCCCCTCCGCGGCCGCGACGACCCGCTCGTCGCCGTGCACGGTGACGCCGGCCTCGGCGAGCGCCTCGAGGGCGCGCGGCAGGAAGGCGTCGGCGATGTCCTGGTGGACGAGGAGGGTCTCGGCCGCGTTGCACACGCTGGGCCGCTGGGCCTTGGAGTTGACGAGGATCTCGACGGCCATGTCGAGGTCGGCCTGGGCGTCGACGTACACGTGGCAGTTGCCGGTGCCGGTCTCGATCACCGGCACGGTCGACTGCTCGACGACAGTGCGGATCAGGGAGGCGCCGCCGCGCGGGATGAGGACGTCCACGAGGCCGCGGGCGCGCATCAGCTCGGTCACGGAGTCGCGGGACTCCCCCGGCACCAGTTGCACGACGTCGGCGGGCAGGCCCGCGCCGCCCACCGCGTCGCGGACCACGCGGACCAGGGCGGTGTTCGAGTCGTAGGCGGAGGACGAGCCGCGCAGCAGCACCGCGTTGCCCGACTTCAGGCACAGGGCGGCGGCGTCCACCGTGACGTTGGGCCGGGCCTCGTAGATGATGCCGACCACACCGAGCGGGACCCGGACCTGGCGCAGGTCGATGCCGTTGGGCAGGGTCGAGCCGCGGACCACCTCGCCGACGGGGTCGGGCAGGGCGACGACGTCGCGTACGTCGGCGGCGATGGCGCGGACCCGCTCGGGGGTGAGCGTGAGGCGGTCGACGACGGTGTCGCTGGTGCCGGCCTCCTTGGCCCTGGCCACGTCTTTCGCATTGGCCTCGACGATCTCCCTGGTCCGCACCTCGAGGGCGTCGGCGATGGCCAGGAGCGCGTCGTCCTTGACGGACCGCGGCATCGGGGCGAGGTCGGCGGCGGCGGACCTGGCCCGGTAGGCGGCCTGGGCGACCGGCGTCATGTTGTCGTACGGGGAGACCGGGATGGGCGACGTCATGACCGCAGGGTAGCCGGGCTGCCGGGGGCGTCCAGAGGGTGTTCCGCACTCCGAGACATCGGCACGGGCCCGGGGTGTACGGAGGCCATGTGGTGGGCGACTCGGCTCAAAAGGGGTGCACGCCGACCGGGGCCGCCGGCGGCGGACCGTAGCCTTCCGCGATGCGCTGGTGATACGTGTCGCGGTCGATGACCTCGAGGCCGACGATCTCCCAGGGCGGGAGCCCGGCGCTGAGCCGGTGCTCGCCCCACAGGCGCAGCGCGACGGCCGCCGCGTCGTGCAGGTCCCTGGCCTCTTCCCAGTAGCGGATCTCCGCGTGGTCGGCCGCGTAACGGCTGGTCAGCAGGAACGGGTGGTCATGCGCCAGCTGCTCGAGGCCGCGCCGGATGTCGGGCAGCGGCGCGGCGGGACCCGAGACGCTCAGCGTGACGTGCCAGAGCCGGGGCAGGTCCACCGGCTCGAGCCGCTCGTCGTCCGCGAACTCCTGGCCCGCCGTCACGCTGGTCAGCGCTCGTTCGGCGGGCACACCTCGGGCTGCCGCCCCAGGGCGCACTCGTCTCACGGCGGCCTCCTGTCAAGCTCTGGTCGTGCGAAAGTTACCCCCGAGACAAAGTTGACCAGGCGACGAGGGCGCGCGTGACGGTTTTGCGGAAGGTCCCTCGCCGGGGGCTGTTGTTTCGGCCGCTTTACGACACGGTCGGGGCAACCCGCGGACGCTTCTTGCGGATCGGCTCATTCCGGAAACCGTGAGGCCGACGGCGCGCGGCGACCAGCGGCTCGCGGGGGCCCCGACCACCGCCGTCGCCGTCACATCGCCTTCACTTCGTCAGGACGACCAGATCGTCCCGGTGCACGACCTCACGCTCGTACGCGGGACCCAGCTCCCGGGCCAGATCGCGCGTGGAACGGCCGATCAGCTGGGGGATCTCCTTGGCGTCGAAGTTGACGAGCCCCCGCGCGACCGCCCGCCCGGCCAGATCCCGCAGCTCCACGGGATCCCCGGCGGAGAACTCGCCCTCCACCGCCCTGATCCCGGCGGGCAGCAGCGAGGTGCGGCGCTCGGTGACCGCGTGCACCGCGCCGTCGTCGAGCGTGAGCGCGCCCTGCGGGGTCGAGGCGTGCTGCAGCCAGAGCAGCCGGTCGGCGGAGCGGCGCCCGGTGGGGTGGAAGTGCGTACCGGTGGCGCGGCCCGCGAGCGCGTCCGCGGCGTGCACGGCCGAGGTCAGCACCACGGAGATGCCTGCCGCGGCCGCGATCCCGGCCGCCTCGACCTTGGTCACCATGCCGCCGGTGCCGACACCGGCCCGCCCCGAGCTGCCGATCTGCACGCCGTCCAGGTCGGCCGGGCTGCGCACCTCCTCGATTCGGCTGCTGCCCGGCAGCGAGGGGTCTCCGTCGTAGAGACCGTCCACATCGGACAGGAGCACCAGGAGGTCGGCGCGGACCAGGTGGGCGACGAGGGCGGCGAGCCGGTCGTTGTCGCCGAAGCGGATCTCGTCGGTGGCCACGGTGTCGTTCTCGTTGACCACCGGCAGGGCGCCCATGGCCAGGAGCTGGTCGAAGGTGCGCGAGGCGTTGCGGTGGTGGGCGCGTCTGGCCATGTCGTCGCTGGTGAGCAGGACCTGGCCGACCCGTACGCCGTACCGCGCGAAGGAGGCGGTGTAGCGGGCGACGAGCAGCCCCTGGCCGACGCTGGCCGCGGCCTGCTGGCGGGCCAGGTCGCGGGGGCGCCGGATCAGCCCGAGCGGCGCGAGTCCGGCGGCGATGGCCCCGGAGGAGACGAGCAGGATCTCCCGGCTGCCGTCGTCGGGCGCCCCTGCCGCGGTCCGATCGCGCGCCTTGGCGAGGACGTCGACCAGGGCGTCCACGCGGTCCGCGTCCAGGCCGCCCGCGGCGGTGGTCAGCGACGAGGAGCCGACCTTGACGACGATGCGACGGGCCTCGCGCACGGCCTGGCGGTCGCACGGTCGGGCGGCCTCGACCGCGTCCGATCCGATGACTGCCTCGTTCTGCCCTGCGCCCGACACGTACGTCCCCCATGGTCACGACCTGCTGGAATCCGCAGCGATGTCCGCTTGCGGAGCGGTGTCAGCAATCTACGCGAGCACCGCGCGCGACCGCTCCCGCATTCCGAGGGGCGGAACGCCAGGGCCGCAGCGCGCGGGTGCGCAGGTCGGAGGCTCCCCGGCGTACGATCCGGAATGTGGCACACCTCACGCATCAACCAGCCGTCGGCCAGGACGTGTTGAGGTTCATAGCGTTTGCCCCTTTATCTCATGATTCCGCTGACTGAAGATTGCTACAGAGACCGCGATAGCCATACGGTCAGGGGTCGGCCTTCCCCACCAAGGCCCGAGGATGTTTCGAAGGTCCCGACCGCGCCCCCACGCCGTCGGCCCCCGCAGCACCCCCGAGTAAGACCCGCCCCCCAGCCAACTTGCCAGGAGCCCAGCCCGTGCCCTCAGCCGGACTCGCCCCCCGCCGCATCGTGCAGCTGCTTGCCCTGTTCTCGATGTTCGTGCTCTTCACGGCACAGCTCGCAGGCGCCCTGCTGCCGAATCTGCCGGTCTTCGTGATCGCCTCCGCCGGCGGGCTCGCCCTCGACACCTACCTGCAGTACCGGCAGCCCGGTCTGCTCGCACTCCTGGGCAAGATCCGTTTCGACGTCACGGTCCGCCAGCTCCTGCGCGACATGCTGATTCTGGTCGGCCTGCTGCGACTGCCCGGCATCAATCCGCTGCACGAGCAGGCGCCGCTCACCATCTCGCTGCTCGCCTTCTTCCTGCTGCACTTCATCTGCCAGGCGCTGGCGGTCCTCGTCCGCCGCAGCCGCCAGCTGCCGCTCGTGACGCGGAACATCGACGCATCCGAGCTGCACCTCACCCAGTCACCGCCGCGCATCCTGGCCCGCCGCCAGGCGCACCGGCTGCTGCTGTTCTCGGCGCCCGCGACCGTCGGTCTGCTCGTCTCGGCGCTCACCAAGACCGTGCACGGCGGTGCGGTCGGCGTCGGCATCTCGCTCGCCGCGATGCTGGTCGGCACCGTCCACCTGGCCACCTGGCTGCTCCCCGGCAAGCGCGCGGCGAGCGACAAGGTGGTCATGGAGTGGTTCGACCAGTGGCTGGCCGAGTACCGCCCGACGGTCGCCATGTACTTCTCCGGCGGCACCACCTCCGCGTACCAGGCCAACATGTGGCTCTCCACGCTCTCCCAGCTGGACGGCAAGCCGCTGATCGTGCTCCGTGAGCGGTTCATGGTGCAGAAGATCGACGCCACCGACGTGCCGATCGTCTGCATCCCCAAGGTCGCCAACATGTTCGCGCTCGAGAACTCGACGCTGAAGATGATGCTGCACCCGGCCAACTCGGGTAAGACCTCGCAGGTCCTGCGCATACCGTCCATCAAGCACGCGTTCACCAACCACGGCGAGAGCGACAAGCTCTCCTCCTGCAACCCGTACGCCAAGGCCTACGACGAGGTCTGGGTGGCGGGCCCCGCGGCGCGCGACCGCTACCAGCAGGCCGACATCGGCGTCGACGACCGGGACGTGGTCGAGGTCGGCCGCCCCCAGTTGTCGCCGATCCTGCCGTACACGGGCGCCCCGAAGAGCACGTACACGACCGTGCTCTACGCCCCCACCTGGGAGGGCTGGGACGGGAACCCGGGCAACACCTCGGTCGTTCTCGCCGGCGAGAACATCGTCCGCCACCTGCTCGCCGACGACCACGTCCGGCTGCTGTACAAGCCGCACCCGATGACCGGCTCGGTCGACCCCCGCGCGGGCGAGGCCGACGAGCGCATCCGGGCCATGATCCGTGAGGCGGCCGCGAAGCGGTCCGGTGAGCGCCCGGGTCCCGCGGCCGCGCAGGAGCTCGTCCGGCGCGCCGCCGAGCTCGACAGTCTGACCTCCACGAACTTCCGTACCGGCGCGGACGAGATGGAGCGGATGCTGCTCCAGGGCGTTCCGGACGGCAGCCGGGAGGCCGCCGTGGCCGTCGCCACCGAGGCCTGGGAGGCCGCGTACTGGGCGTCGTTCCCCGAGTGGGAGCACCAGATCATCACCGACGCCCGGCCCGGCATCTTCACCTGCTTCAACCAGGCGGACCTGCTGATCAGCGATGTGTCGAGCGTGGTCTCGGACTACCTGACCAGCGAGAAGCCGTACGCGGTCGCAAACACCTCGGGCATGACCGAGGCCGAGTTCCGCAGCAGTTTCCCGACGGTGAGCGCCGCGACGATCCTGAGCCCGGCCGCCACCGAGATGCCCGGACTGCTCGACACCGTGCGCAACCCGGAGAAGGACCGCCACGCGGCGGCCCGCGCCGAGCTGAAGGAACACCTCCTCGGCCCCGCGGACCCGCCGTCCCTGGTCCGCTTCAACGACGCCGTACGCGCCCTGTGCGCGCGGGCGGACGAACGCCGGGCACGGATGGAGTCCAAGGCCGCGGCGGGCATTCCGACGCAGCGCGAGGCGGAGGCCGACGACGCGGCCGCGGATCTCGACGGCGAGCGCACGGACCCGGCGGAGGACTCGGTCAACGTCTAGAACGCTCCGCACGACAAAGCGCTGGGTCCCGGGGAGATTCTCCTCGGGACCCAGCGCTTTGCTGTCGCTGCCGGGCGACGCCCGCCCCGACGTGTGTCAGCGCGGCGCCGCCACCGCTCAGAACGGCTCGAAGCCGTCGTACTCCTGGTCCGCCTCGTCCCGCTCCGCCTGCTTGTCGCGGCGGCGCGTGGCGGCCGGCCGCGGGGCCTCGAGGCGGTGGTCCTCGCCGCGGCGGCCGAGCATCTCGGCGCCGGCGAGCACGGTGGGCTCCCAGTCGAAGACCACCGCGTTGTCCTCGGGGCCGATGGCGACGCCGTCGCCGGAGCGGGCGCCCGCCTTCAGCAGGTCGTCCTCGACGCCGAGGCGGCTCAGACGGTCGGCGAGGTAGCCGACGGCCTCGTCGTTGTTGAAGTCGGTCTGGTGGACCCAGCGCTCCGGCTTCTCACCGCGCACGCGGTAGAGGCCGTCCTCCTCGCGGGTCACCGTGTATCCGGCGTCGTCCACGGCCTTCGGGCGGATGACGATGCGGGTCGCCTCCTCCTTGGGCTTGGCGGCCCGCGCCTTGGCGACCAACTCCGCGAGTGCGAAGGAGAGTTCCTTGAGACCGGTGTGCGCCACGGCGGACGCCGCGAACACCTTGTACCCCCGGGCCTCCAGGTCCGGCCGGACCATCTCGGCGAGGTCCTTGCCGTCGGGTACGTCGATCTTGTTGAGGACGACCAGACGCGGGCGGTCGCCGAGACCGCCGTACTCGTTCAGCTCGTCCTCGATCGCGTCGAGGTCGGACAGCGGGTCGCGGTCGGACTCCAGCGTCGCGGTGTCCAGGACGTGCACGAGGACACTGCAGCGCTCGACGTGCCGCAGGAACTCGAGGCCGAGCCCCCTGCCCTGGCTGGCGCCGGGGATGAGACCGGGCACGTCGGCAACGGTGAAGACGGTCGAACCGCCCGTCACCACACCGAGGTTGGGCACCAGCGTCGTGAAGGGATAGTCGGCGATCTTCGGCTTGGCTGCACTGAGCACCGAGATCAGCGAGGACTTGCCCGCGCTCGGGTATCCCACCAGTGCCACGTCGGCGACGGTCTTCAGCTCGAGGACCACGTCCCCGCCTCGGCCGGGCTCACCGAGCAGCGCGAAGCCGGGGGCCTTGCGGCGGGCCGAGGCGAGCGCGGCGTTGCCGAGCCCGCCGCGGCCTCCCTGGGCGGCGACGTAGCTGGTGCCCTCGCCGATCAGGTCCGCGAGGACGTTCCCGTCCTTGTCCAGGACGACGGTGCCGTCAGGGACCGCGAGGACGAGGTCCTCGCCGTCCTTGCCCGAGCGGTTGCCGCCCTCGCCCGGCTTGCCGTTGGTGGCCTTGCGGTGCGGGCTGTGGTGATAGTCGAGCAGAGTCGTCACGGACTGGTCGACGACCAGCATGACGTCACCGCCACGGCCGCCGTTCCCGCCGTCCGGGCCGCCGAGCGGCTTGAACTTCTCCCGGTGTACGGAGGCACAGCCGTGGCCTCCGTTACCCGCGGCGATATGCAGCTCGACGCGGTCCACGAAGGTGGTCATGGTGGGGTGCCTCCTGGGGGTCCCTCCGGCCGACGGCCCGAGGTGTACGGAATGGTCTTACTCGTAACACGCCGAGGGCGGACCCGCTTCCCGTACGGAGTCCGTACGGGAAGCGAGGTCCGCCCTCGGAGAGAACCGCTCTACGGGACCGAGATTATTCGGCGACCGGAACGATGTTGACGACCTTGCGGCCGCGGTGGGTACCGAACTCCACGGCGCCGGCGGCAAGCGCGAACAGCGTGTCGTCCTTGCCACGGCCGACGGCGTCGCCCGGGTGGAAGTGGGTGCCACGCTGGCGGACGATGATCTCACCGGCGTTGACGAGCTGACCGCCGAAGCGCTTCACTCCGAGCCGCTGAGCATTGGAATCGCGACCGTTCCGAGTGGACGATGCGCCCTTCTTGTGTGCCATGTCTCCTCAGTCCCTTACTTCGCAGCCGTGGGGATCTCAGTGACCTTGATCGCCGTGTACTGCTGGCGGTGGCCCTGACGACGGCGGTAGCCGGTCTTGTTCTTGTAGCGAAGGATGTCGATCTTCGCGCCCTTGTGGTGGTCGACGACCTCGGCCGCGACCTTGATGCCGGCCAGCACCCACGGGTCGCTGGTCACGGACTCGCCGTCGACAACGAGCAGGGTAGAGAGCTCTACCGTGTCGCCAACCTGGGCGGTGGAAATCTTGTCAACCTCAACGATGTCGCCGACAGCTACCTTGTGCTGGCGACCACCGCTGCGCACGATGGCGTACACGCGGACTCTCTTTCGCTCGGAACGGAACCCCTGATGCCAGCCGCTCACGCGGTCCCCGGGGGAACCGACGATCCGGATTGGACGAGCGGCCTCTCCCGGCGGAGCGGGAGGGAGGTGCTCAGGGGCGCGGCGTAATCACACACCGACGCCCAAGATTACGGGGCCTCGGCCGAAAGGGTCAAACCAGCCCCCGCGGGCTCGTCCGCGGGGGACGGGCCCCGCACACCAGGACGCCCTCCGCCCGGCGGCATCGCCGGGCGGAGGGCGTCCTCGTGACGTACGGGTCAGGCGTTCTCGGCCGGGGCGGAAACGCCCGACGCCGGCGGCTGCTCGGCCGCAGCGGTCTTCTTCGCCTTGGTCGCCTTCTTCGCCGTCGTCGTCTTCTTGGCTGCCGTCGTCGTCTTCTTGGCCGCGGTCTTCTTTGTCGCGGCCTTCTTGGCGGTGGCCTTCTTGACGGTCTTGCGGGCCGCCTTCTTGGCCGGAGCGGCCTCGTCGGCAGCGTCGCCTTCCGCCTCGTCGCCCGGACCGGAGGCGACGACCACCACGGCCGCGTCCTCCGCCGAGGTGGGCGCGGCGGCCTTGCGTACGGCACGGCGACGCGGACGCGCGGCGGGCTCCTTCACAGCGGCGGGCTCGGCCACGGGGGCCTCCACCGGAGCTGCGGCCGCGGGCTCGGCCACCGGAGCCTCGGGCGCGGGCGCCTCGACGGTCACGGTCGCGGGGGCCTCGTCTGCCGCCTTCGGGGACCCGGCGGGAGCCGAGGCCTTCCGCGAGGCACGACGCCGCGTACGGGGCGCCGGCGCGGCCTCGACGGTCTCCGGGACGGCAGGCGCCGCTTCCTGGACCGCCTCCGGCTCATCGGCCGGCGCCTCGACCACCGCGGCAGGCGCTTCCTCCGCCTGCTTCGGGGACCCGGCCGGAGCCGAGGCCTTCCGCGAGGCACGACGGCGCGAACGACCGCCCCGGCCGGCTGCGGCCTCCGCCTCGGCGGCACTGCCGTACAGCTCCTCGTCCGGCTTGAAGTCCGGCTCGGCGAGCTTCACCGGCGCCGCGGCCTCGGCCGCGACCTCCGCCTCGGTCTCCGGCTCGGGCTCGGCCTTGGACTTCGCGGCGTCGTCCTTGGTGTGCTCGTGCGTGTGCTCCTGCGCCTGGTCGCCGCCGCGGCCGCGCTTCTTGGACCGCTTGCCGCCGTTCCCGCTCCCGTTCCCGGAAGAGGTCGGCTGCTCCATGTGCACGATGACGCCGCGGCCGTTGCAGTGCACGCAGGTCTCGGAGAACGACTCGAGCAGACCCTGGCCGACCCGCTTACGGGTCATCTGGATCAGACCGAGCGAGGTCACCTCGGCGACCTGGTGCTTGGTCCGGTCGCGGCCCAGGCACTCGAGCAGCCGCCGCATCACCAGGTCCCGGTTCGACTCCAGGACCATGTCGATGAAGTCGATGACGACGATGCCGCCGAGGTCGCGCAGACGCAGCTGCCTGACGATCTCCTCGGCCGCCTCCAGGTTGTTCCTGGTGACGGTCTCCTCGAGGTTGCCGCCCTGACCGGTGAACTTGCCGGTGTTGACGTCGATCACGATCATCGCTTCGGTCTTGTCGATGACCAGAGAGCCACCGCTCGGCAGCCAGACCTTGCGGTCCAGCGCCTTCATCAGCTGCTCGTCGATGCGGTACGTGGCGAAGACGTCGACCTCGGAGGTCCACTTCTGCAGCCGGTCCACCAGGTCCGGTGCCACGTGCGAGACGTATCCGTGGATGGTCTCCCAGGCGGTCTCGCCGCTGACGATGACCTTGGTGAAGTCCTCGTTGAAGATGTCGCGTACGACGCGGACCGTCATGTCCGGCTCGCCGTACAGCAGAGTCGGCGCGTTGCCGGTCTTCGACTTCTTCCGGATCTCCTCCCACTGCGCCTGCAGTCGCTCGACGTCGCGGCGCAGCTCGTCCTCGCTCGCACCCTCGGCGGCGGTGCGCACGATGACACCCGCGTCCTCGGGGACGATCTTCTTGAGGATGGTCTTCAGGCGCGCCCGCTCGGTGTCCGGCAGCTTGCGGCTGATGCCGGTCATCGAGCCCTCGGGCACGTAGACCAGGTACCGGCCGGGCAGCGAGACCTGACTGGTCAGGCGGGCGCCCTTGTGGCCGATCGGGTCCTTGGTGACCTGCACCAGCACGGACTGGCCGGACTTGAGGGCGGTCTCGATGCGGCGCGGCCCGTTGGCCATGCCGAGCGCCTCGAAGTTGACCTCGCCGGCGTAGAGCACGGCGTTGCGGCCCTTGCCGATGTCGATGAAGGCGGCCTCCATCGACGGCAGGACGTTCTGCACCTTGCCCAGGTAGACGTTGCCGACGTACGAGGTCGACTGCTCCTTGTTGACGTAGTGCTCGACCAGGACGTCGTCCTCGAGGACACCGATCTGGGTGCGCTCGCCGTTCTCGCGCACGACCATCACGCGCTCGACGGCCTCGCGGCGGGCCAGGAACTCGGCCTCGGTGATGATCGGCACCCTGCGGCGGCCCTGCTCGCGGCCTTCGCGGCGACGCTGCTTCTTGGCCTCGAGGCGGGTCGAGCCCTTGATGGACTGCACCTCGTCGGACGCCTCGGACTTGGGCCGCGGCTCACGGACCTTGACGACCGTACGCTCGGGGTCGCCGTCGCCCGGCTCGCTGTCCTGACCCGAGTCGCCGGCCCGGCGGCGACGCCGCCTGCGACGACGGCTGCTGCTGGAGCCGCTCGACTCGGAACGGTCCTCGTCCCCGGCCTCGGACTGCCCCTTGGCGTCATCCTCGGACTCGGTCTGCTCGTCGGAGGCCTCGGCGTCGTCGCTCTCGTCCTGCGCCTCTCCGCCCTCGCCGTCCCCTGCCTCACCACGACGACGGCGACGGCCACCGCGGCGACGGCGACGGCCCTGTCGGCCGCCCTGCTCGTCGCCGTCCTCGCCGTCGTGCTGCTCGGCGGCCTCGGGCTCGTCCTCGGCCTGCGCCTCGTCGGCGCGCTCTTCCGTGGTCTCCTGCGGCTCCGGCCGGCTCGGCGCGGGGCTCTCGGCCTGCTCGGCGCGGCGACGGCGGCGACGGCGCGGGGTCGTCTCCTCCTC
This sequence comes from Streptomyces sp. YIM 130001, assembly GCF_003574445.1. Taxonomy (GTDB): domain Bacteria; phylum Actinomycetota; class Actinomycetes; order Streptomycetales; family Streptomycetaceae; genus Streptomyces. The sequence goes on along the minus strand of NZ_KZ984573.1, from coordinate 21,784 downwards.
GGCGGGCTCCTCGGCCGGTTCCTGAGCGGCCTCGGCGGCAGCGGCAGCGGCCGCGCGCTCGGGGGTCTGGAACATCGGCTCGGTGAACACGGGCGCCTGGAACACGGCCACGGCGGGCCGCTTCTGCTTGCCGCGGCCCCCGGACTTCTCCTCGGCCTCGGCGGTCTCGCCGTTGCCGCCGGTCTCGGCCGCGCGGCTGCCCGGCTCGGGCGCGGTGAACATCGACGCGGACTTGCGGGACGAACGGCGGCGGCCGCGGCGGCCACCGGTCTCGGCCTCCGCGTCCTGCTCGGCGGCGGGCGCTTCTGCCTGGGCGGCGGTCTCGGACTTGGCGGCAGCCTCGGGCTCAGCGGCGGTCTCGACGGCCTCCGGCGCTCCGGCGGGCGATTCGGCCCGACGGCCGGAACGGCGGCGCGAACGGCCTCGGGGGGCGGGGTCCTCGTCGGCGGCGGCCGACGCCGGCTCGGCGGGCGCGGTCGGGGCCTCGGCGCGGACCGGCTCGGCGGCACTCGGCGCGTTTTCGTCCTCGCCGGAAGCGGTCGGCGTACCGGCGGGCGCCGTCACCTTCCGGGTGGCACGGCGACGGCTGCGCTTAGGCGCCGCGTCGTCCGCGGGTTCGGTGTCCTGGGGGGCGCTCGCCACGGCCACGGGCTCGTCCGGTACGGACGGGACGGGCTCGGCGGGCGCGTTGTCCGCCGCGCGCGGCGCACCGGCCGGGGCGCTGGCCCTGCGGGTGGCACGGCGGCGCGTACGCGCGGGCTCCACCACGGGTTCGGCGGCGGCCGGGGCGGAGTCGCCGCCGTCGGTGGAGACGTCCTCGGTCTCTTCCGGGGTCTCCTGAAGCTCCTCGTCGGCCTGCGGTGCGGCTGCGGTGCCGGTATCGGCCGCCACGGGCGGGCCCGCGGGGCGGGAAGCGGCGCGGCGCCTGCGGCGCGGCGGCAGCTTGTCGCCAGGAGCGTCGTTCTGTTCTTCGGCGTCCCCGGTCAGTCCGGGGTCGTTGGACTCGAGCATGCGGGCGGTTCTCCCGTCAGGCTCCCGGGCGCCGCGCCCTGTCGGGTGACGTCCGCGGCCGCCGCGGATTGCGCGGGGCCGCCGTCCGATGGGCGTGGGCGCCGCACGGAAGCTCTCAGTTGTCTAGTCTCGCCGGTTCCCCACGCGATGTACGTACGGCCTGGCGAAAGTCTTGTGGTCAGTGCGCTGCCCGACCCTGGTGGCTCCCGAGTACAAGGGCTGCGCTACGACGTACGTCCCTACGCGGAGCCTTCCGGCACCTGCGCCGCCGCGGCGGTCAGCTCGCCGTCCGCCCGGTCACCGGGTGGATCGGTCTTGACTGCCTCGCGGTCGGGCGCGAGCGGGTCGGTCACCGTGCCGGACTCCTCATCGAAAAGCCCCTGCGCCAGCCTGGTCACCGCTGCGGCGACTGGCGGCGCCAGGTCGGCCACAGCTCGGAGACCGGACAGGACGTCGTCGGGTCGAACGGCAGGCGTCACGTGCCGAACAACCAGGCGCAGTATCGCACAGCGTCCGTGCCCCGGCCTATTGATACGCCCGGCGTCAACGGCTGCCGCATCACCGGCCTCACCAGCACCACCGTCCGGATCCGGACGAACCACCTCGAGTTCCGCGACGGCGGCGCGCGCGTCGAAGCTCCGCATGCCGTTCTTCGTGCGGCGCTCCACCTCGACGGTCTCGGCGGCCAGGAAGGCGGTGGCAGCACGCTCCGCCTCCTCGTCGCCGACCCCGTCGAGCCGGAGCTCCCACACGGAGGCCTGCAGGCGGTCCGCCAGGCCCGAGGTCCGGGCCTCGACCGCGTCGGTGATGTCGATCCCGTCCGGCAGCGAGGCGTCGAGCAGGTGCCTCAGCGGGTCCGGGTCGCGGTGCTCGGTGAGCGCGACCTCCAGGTACTCGGCCTCACTGCCCGTGCCGGTGGGGGCGGCATTGGCGTACGACACCTTGGGGTGCGGTGTGAAACCTGCCGAGTACGCCATCGGCACCTCGGCACGACGCAGGGCGCGCTCGAAGGCGCGCTGGAAGTCGCGGTGGCTGGTGAACCGGAGGCGGCCGCGCTTGGTGTATCGCAGTCGGATGCGCTGCACCGCGGGTGCGGGCGGCGGGCCTTCGGGCTGTCGCTTGCCCAGGGTCAAGTCTCCTTGTGTACGGCGGTCCGGGGACCGCCCCCCGCGTCGGCGGGGCTTTCCACGGCCGGGCCCGGTCACCCCCGCACGGACGGGGAAGGTACGGGCGCGGACCTCTTTTCCAGAGTACGCGGCTCGCCGTCCCCAGGTTCCCGCCGGGGCTCGGAGCCGGCGATCGGCACCTGCGCAGGTACCGGTTTGCCGAAGAGCATGCGCCGCACCTCGGCCCGTGCCTGCCGCGCGTGCTCGGCGGCGGTGGCCGCGGCCTGCCGTGCGGCACGGCCGACGCTCCGCGCCGCCCGGGCGGCCGGACGCCAGACGGCATCCCTGACCAGGTGCCCGACCGGGGTGAGCACGGCCCGGTAGACCCATCGGGCGGGTTCGACGAACGTCCGGCGCAGCAGGCGCGCGAAGAACCTGCCCACCGCGCGAGAAACCCGGCCGGCGGCGCGCCAGGCATGTCCCAGCGCGTCACCGGTCTCCCGCGCCACGACCGCCAGCGCCCTGCCGAGCGGTACGAGAATCCAGCGCCACAGGAAGAGGGCGGGCAGCACGATAAGAATCCGGAGCGTCCAGTACAGGACCGCCCCCACCACCGCGAGCGCCCCCGTGCCGAGCCACCGGCAACCGTGCCCGAACGGGGTGAGCACGCGCGCGTGGACCCACACCACCGGCACCACGATCAACACCCGCCCCAGCCAGGCGAAACCACACCCCACCGGCACCACCACACACCGCCACAACCACACCCACGGGCAGACGAACAACGCCATGCCCAGGTACGAGAGGCCGGTACCGAGCCCTCGGAGTGCCAGGCCCGCCCCTCTCGCCAAGTGACCTCCGAACCAGCCCAGTACGTGCCCGAACGGGGTGAGCACGCGCGCGTGGACCCACACCACCGGCACCACGATCAACACCCGCCCCAGCCAGGCGAAACCACACCCCACCGGCACCACCACACACCGCCACAACCACACCCACGGCCGAACGAACAACGCCCGGCACAGCCACGCGAAGCCGCTCGCGACCGCCCGGGCCAGCCACGCGAAGCCCTGGCCGAAGGGCTTCAGTGCCCGCTGCCACAGAAACACCGCGGGCAGCGCGAACAGCACCCGCCCCAGCCACGCGAGCCCCCGTCCGAACGGCAGCAGCACCGCACGCCCCACGAACCGCCCACCGGACACCACCAGGTCCCAGACCATCCGGACCGGCACGACGAGCACGAGGACGATGATCCGCACCGGCAGCCGGACGGCCACCAGCAGGCATCCTTCACCCCGGTCGGCCTGCTCCCCGGCTGCGCTCCCCTCAAGTGCCATACGTACGAGGACGCTTCACACCTCGGCCTGGATGCGCCCGGCGCTCACCCAGTACCGCGCCTTACTGCCGCGCACGTCCTCCAGAACGCCGCCGCAGCCCTCGATCACCTTGCGGGAGCCGGTGTTGGTGACCTCGCAGGTCAGCAGGACCTCGTCGAGCCCGAGCGCCTGCGCGTACGACAGGACCTCGCGCAGCATGGCCCGGGCGTGGCCGAGGCGGCGGGCAGTGGGACGCACTCCGTAGCCGACGTGCCCGCCGTAGTCGCGCAGAAGGGGCGTGAGGCGGTGCCGGATCTGGATACGGCCGAGGAACGTCGGGCCGTCGACGTACCAGTACCAAGTGGCGGGCACGAAGCCCTCCGGGCGGACGCCCTCTTCACGGGACTCGTTTCCGATCGCCGCCACATAGCGCGCGAAGCCGGACGGGGTGTGCCAGTCGTCGCCGTACAGCGCCAGCTCGCGCCGCAGGGTGTCACCGAAGAACTCGCCCTCGGCGGCGAACTCCCCCATCGCTTCGACGAAGGAGTGGCGGAAGCGGGTGTCCGGGGCGACGAGACGAGGCATCGGCCCATGGTGCCGGGGCGGGTCAACGCCCCGGCGGCCGGGGCTACTTGACCACGGTCAGCGGGAGCAGCTTCTTGCCCGTGGGGCCGATCTGGATGCTGGTGTCCATCTGCGGGCAGACCCCGCAGTCGAAGCACGGGGTCCAGCGGCAGTCCTCGACCTCGGTCTCGTCGAGGGAGTCCTGCCAGTCCTCCCAGAGCCAGTCCTTGTCGAGGCCCGAGTCGAGGTGGTCCCAGGGCAGGACCTCCTCGTAGGTGCGCTCGCGGGTCGTGTACCAGTCGACGTCGACGCCGTAGGACGGCAGCGCCTTGTCGGCACAGGCCATCCAGCGGTCGTAGCTGAAGTGCTCGCGCCAGCCGTCGAAGCGGCCGCCGTCCTCGTACACGGCCCGGATGACCGCGCCGATACGGCGGTCGCCGCGGGAGAGCAGGCCTTCGACGATGCCGGGCTTGCCGTCGTGGTAGCGGAAGCCGATGGAACGGCCGTACTTCTTGTCGCCGCGGATCTTGTCGCGGAGCTTGCCGAGGCGGATGTCGGTGTCCTCGGCGGAGAGCTGCGGGGCCCACTGGAACGGCGTGTGCGGCTTGGGCACGAAGCCGCCGATGGAGACCGTGGCGCGGATGTCGCTCTTGCCGGAGACCTCGCGGCCCTTGGCGATGACGCTGGTCGCCATGTCGGCGATCTGCAGGACGTCCTCGTCGGTCTCGGTGGGCAGGCCGCACATGAAGTAGAGCTTCACCTGGCGCCAGCCGTTGCCGTAGGCGGTCGCGACGGTCCGGATCAGGTCCTCTTCGGAGACCATCTTGTTGATGACCTTGCGCATGCGCTCCGAGCCGCCTTCGGGGGCGAAGGTGAGGCCGGAGCGGCGGCCGTTGCGGGTGAGTTCGTTGGCCAGGTCGACGTTGAAGGCGTCGACGCGCGTGGACGGCAGGGAGAGGCCGACCTTGTCCTCTTCGTACCGGTCGGCGAGGCCCTTGGCGATGTCGCCGATCTCGCTGTGGTCCGCGGAGGACAGCGACAGCAGGCCGACCTCTTCGAAGCCGGTGGCCTTGAGTCCCTTGTCGACCATGTCACCGATGCCGGTGATGCTGCGCTCCCGCACGGGGCGCGTGATCATGCCGGCCTGGCAGAAACGGCAGCCCCGGGTGCAGCCGCGGAAGATCTCCACGGACATCCGCTCGTGCACGGTCTCGGCGAGCGGGACGAGCGGCTGCTTGGGGTACGGCCACTCGTCGAGGTCCATGACGGTGTGCTTGGAGACGCGCCACGGGACGCCGGACCTGTTGGGCACGACTCGGCCGATGCGGCCGTCGGGCAGGTACTCGACGTCGTAGAAGCGCGGGATGTAGACGTTCCCGGTCCTCGCGAGGCGGAAGAGGACCTCGTCGCGTCCGCCGGGCCGGCCCTCCGCCTTCCAGGTGCGGATGATCTCCGTCATGTCGAGGACGGCCTGCTCGCCGTCGCCGATGACCGCGGCGTCGATGAAGTCGGCGATCGGCTCGGGGTTGAAGGCCGCGTGGCCGCCGGCGAGGACGATCGGGTCGTCGAGCGTGCGGTCCTTCGACTCGAGCGGGATGTCGGCCAGCTCGAGGGCGGCGAGCATGTTGGTGTAGCCGAGCTCGGTGGAGAAGCTCAGGCCGAACACGTCGAAGGCCTTGACCGGGCGGTGGCTGTCCACGGTGAACTGCGGGACCCGGTGCTCGCGCATCAGTTCCTCGAGGTCCGGCCAGACGCTGTAGGTGCGCTCGGCGAGGACGCCCTCGCGCTCGTTGAGCACCTCGTAGAGGATCATGACGCCCTGGTTGGGCAGTCCGACCTCGTACGCGTCCGGGTACATGAGAGCCCAGTGCACGTCGCACTCGTCCCACGGCTTGACGGTGGAGTTGAGTTCTCCCCCGACGTACTGGATCGGCTTCTGCACATGCGGGAGCAGAGCCTCTAGCTGTGGGAAGACCGACTCGACAGACATCTCGAACCTTCGTCAGCGGGCTGGGGTGACCCTCAAGCCTAACGTGGCCGAGGGACCTCCCCTTACCGGCTTCGGTGACCGTCAGACCACGAGCGAGCGTCCGATTCCGGCCCACTTCTGCGGCAGTGCGGCCTCTGCGACAGCGGCGGCCCGCTCTTCGCGCCCGTACAGGACGCCGTAGGCGAACGAGCTCTCGCCTTCCGCGTGCGCCTGGGCGGCCAGCTCGCGCAGTGCCTGGCGGCTCATCACGCTGTCCTGGTGCTCGCCGAGCAGGGTCTGCAGGGATTTGAGGTCGCGGACCAGGCGGCGGGCCGGTTTGCCGAGTGCGGGGGCGGCGGCCTCCGCTGCGTAGCGCGCGCGTTTGGCCTTCTTGCGGGCCTCGTGCAGGGCGATGTCGCGTTCCTCAGTGGCGGGCGTCGCCGCCAGTGCTTCCTCGACGAAGCCGGCCAGGCGCCGGTAGTCGCGTCGTACGGCCCGGGTGAGCGCCGGAACGGCGGGCCGCGCCCATGCGTCCGTGAGCGGCGGGTCGGCGAGCAGGGCGTCGAGGGTGTCGAGCAGTTCGAGGTGCCTGCGGGAGTCGAGTACGCCTATGAGGTGGCGGCGGGAGCCGTGCCGGCGGGCCGCGGACCAGGTGCGCAGACGCCGTCGTACGGGACCGGTGGCGAGGGCGCGCGGGAGGCCGGCGAGGCCCTCGCGGATGCGGTCGGTGAGGACTTCGCGGTCGCGGTCGATGCCGAGTTCGCCGGCCAGCCACTTGAGTTCGTCGCCGATGGGGTCCGTGATCCGGCGGTCGAGGATCCTGCCGTAGCTGCGGAAGGTGCTGCGCAGGCGGCGGGTGGCTACGCGCATCTGGTGCACGGCGTCGGGCAGGTCGCGGCGTGCGTCGGGGTCGAGGGCGACGAGGGCGTCGCGTTGGGTGCGGAGGTAGGCGAGGACGGGGGCGGCGGCGGTGTCTGTCTCGTGTCCGCCGGCCCGCTTCTCGCCGTTCGCCTTGCTCGTGGCCCCGGGCCCGGTCCCGTCCTCGGCCCCTCCCCCGGTCTCCGCCAGCGCCCGGGCCAGCTTGGACGCCGAACCGGCCGGTGCGATCCCGGCCTTGCGCAGCCGCTTGTCGACCCGGTCCAGGAAGGCCGGATCACCTCCGTCGGCCAGCTCCACCTCGATCTCGGTCCAGGTGGCCGTGCCGGCTCCCTGCGGAGCGAGGCGTTCGGCGTGCACGGTGTCCACCGCGACCTCGGCGAGCAGCGCGCCGTCCCCGTCCACGAGATGCCGGACGTCGCGCGAGGAGCGCATCGCGACGACGGGCAGCAGTTCGGCGGTGCGGATCCGGGACCGTACGAGACCGGCGAGTGCGCGCGGCACGGTGGCGGACAAGGGTGCCTGGATCTCGTCGCGTACGCCCTCGGCGACGGGGAGTTTGAGGTGCCAGCCCTCGTCGTCGCCGCCGGTACGCCGGCGCAGGGTGCGGGCCGAGCGCGCGAGGCGCAGGTCCGCGGTGTCGTAGTAGGTGGCGTCGAGTTCGACGACACCACGGTCGACGACCGCCGCCACCGCGGCGATTCTGGTCAGGTCGGGCAGGCCGACGTCCGCCCCGGCTTCGTACTTCCGCTCGATCTCGCGCTTCGTCTCCGCCATGAAGTGAATTTAGTCGCGAATCGCCGCCGGTGGGAGCCCTGCTGCGGGCCCCGATCGCCGCCCCTGGCGGACGCCGGGAACCGCGTCAGGCCGACATCGGCCGTTGCACCTTGATCGACTGCAGCAGTCCCACGGCGATCCACACCGCGAACATCGAGGTGCCTCCGTAGCTGACGAAGGGCAACGGCAGACCGGCGACGGGCATGATGCCGAGCGTCATGCCGATGTTCTCGAAGGTCTGGAAGGCGAACCAGGCGATGATGCCGGCGGCGACGATCGTGCCGTAGAGCTCGGTGGTGTGCCGCGCGATGCTGCACGCGCGCCACAGCACCACACCGAGCAGGACGAGGATCAACGCGGCGCCGACGAAGCCCAGTTCCTCGCCGGCCACGGTGAAGACGAAGTCGGTCTGCTGCTCGGGCACGAACTGGCCGGTGGTCTGACTGCCCTCGAAGAGCCCGGTACCGGTGAGACCGCCGGAGCCGATGGCGATACGGGCCTGGTTCGTGTTGTAGCCGACGCCGGCGGGGTCGAGCGCGGGGTTGGCGAAGGCCGCGAACCGGGCGATCTGGTAGTCGTCGAGCAGCCCGAGCTGCCAGACCGCGAGCGCGCCGGCGGTGCCCGCGCCGAGCAGGCCGAACACCCAACGGTTGGAGGCTCCGGAGGCGAGCAGCACGCCGAGCACGATGACGGCCATGACCATGACCGACCCCAGGTCGGGCATGAGCAGCACGACCAGTATCGGGACGACGGCGAGGCCGAGTGCCTGCATCACGGTGCGGTGGTCGGGATGGGCACGGTCGCCGGCGTCGACCCGTGCGGCGAGCAGCATCGCCATGCCCAGAATGATCGTGATCTTCACGAACTCGGAGGGCTGCAGCGAGAATCCGCCGGGCAGCTTGATCCATGCGTGGGCGCCGTTGATCGTGGTGCCGAGCGGTGTCAGCACCAGCAGAATCAGGAAGACGGACACCCCGTAGAGGATCGGTACGACGGTCCGCAGGGTGCGATGGCCGAGCCAGATGGTGCCGATCATCAGGGCGAGCCCGATGCCGGTGTTCATGATGTGGCGCAGCAGGAAGTAGTACGGGTCGCCCTGGTTCAGCTCGCTGCGGTTGCGCGTGGCCGAGTAGATCAGGGCGGTACCGATCGTGGACAGGGCGATCCCGGCGAGCAGTATCGGCCAGTCGAGGCGCCGGGCCAGGGAGTCGCGGGCCAGGAGCTTGGCCCAGGTGCCGCGTTCGGGTCCGTAGCCCGAGACGGAGAAGCCGCCCATCAGTCCCGCCTTCCCGCTGCCGTGGCCGGAGGACCGGCCGCCACGCCCTCCTCGGGGGGCGCTTCCTCCTCGGTCGGTTCGTACGGCTTGACCTTCGGCGGATCGATCGAGCCGTCGGACTGGATCTTCGGCAGCGCGGACTCGGGCTTGGGCAGGAGGGCCTTCTTCGGGTCCTGCTTGCCGTTCTCGTCGAGGCCGTACATGGCGTCGTAGATCTTGCGCACGGCGGGGCCGGAGGCGCCGGAGCCCGTACCACCCTGGGCGATGGTCATGATGACGGTGAAGTCCTTGGTGTACGTGGCGAACCACGAGGTGGTCTGCTTGCCGTAGACCTCGGCGGTACCGGTCTTCGCGTGCATCGGGATCTTGTCCTGGGGCCAGCCGCCGAAGCGCCAGGCGGCGGTACCGCGGGTGGCGACGCCTTCGAGCGCACCGTCTATCAAGTCGCGGGTCTTGGCGTTCATCGGCAGCTTGCCGTGGGACTTGGGCTTGATCTCCTCGACGGACTTGCCGTCGGGGCTGACGATCGCCTTGCCGATGCTGGGGTCGTGCATGGTGCCGCCGTTGGCGATGGCGGCGTAGATGGTGGCCATCTGGATCGGCGTGACGAGGGTGTCGCCCTGGCCGATGGAGTAGTTGACGGAGTCACCGGCGCGCATCTTCATGCCCTCGAGGCAGTTCTCGTAGGCGATCTGCTCGACGTAGTCGCCGCCCTTCTTGCCCTGCTTGCACCAGGAGTCCTTGTTGGCCTCCCAGTAGTCCTTCTTCCACTGGCGGTCGGGGACGCGGCCCTTGACCTCGTTGGGCAGGTCGATGCCCGTCTCCTTGCCGAGGCCGAACTGGTGGGCCGTCTTGTAGAACCAGTCCTGGGCGCCCTTCTTCGGGGTGTTGCCGCCGTCCTTCTTCCACTGGTCGTGCGAGAGGCGGTAGTAGACGGTGTCGCAGGAGACCTCGAGGGCCTGGCCGAGGGTGATGCTGCCGTGGCCCTCGGACTCGAAGTTCTTGAAGGTCTGCCCGCCGATGGAGTACGAACTCGGGCACGGGTAGCGGCCGTTGAACTCGTACCCCGCGTTGACCGCGGCGGTGGTCGGGATGACCTTGAAGATCGAGCCGGGGGCCGCCTGGGCCTGGATGGCGCGGTTCAGGAGCGGGTTGTTGGAGCCCTTGCCGGTGAGCTTGTCGTAGTCCTTGCCGGAGATGCCGCCGACCCAGGCGTTCGGGTCGTAGTCCGGGTTGGAGGCCATCGCGACGACGCGGCCGGTCTTCGACTCCATGACGACGACGGACCCGGCGTCCGCCTTGTAGTTCTCGCCGGTGTTGTCGTCGAACTCCTTGCGCGCGTTCTTCATCGCCTCGTTGAGCTCGAACTCGGCGACCCGCTGGACCTCGGCGTCGACGCTGGTGACCACGTTGGAGCCGGGCCGCGACTGGTCGCTCTGCGTCTTGCCCATCACGCGCCCCAGCTTGTCGACCTCGTACGCGGTGACGCCGGCCTTGCCGCGGAGCTGCTTGTCGTAGGTCCGCTCGAGTCCGGAGCGGCCGACCTGGTCGGAGCGCAGGTAGGGCGACGAACTGTCCTGGGCGGCGGTGATCTCCTCGTCGGTGACGGGCGAGAGGTAGCCGAGGACCTGGGCGGTGTTGGCCTTGCCGGGCGCGGTGTAGCGGCGGACGGCGGTGGGCTCGGCGGTGATGCCGGGGAAGTCCTCGGCCCGCTCGCGGATCTGCAGCGCCTGCTTGGGCGTGGCCTCGTCCGTGATCGGGATGGGCTGGTAGGGCGAACCGTTCCAGCACGGCTGCGGGGTCTTGGCGTCGCAGAGCCGGACCTTGTCGCCGACCTCCTTCGGCTTCATGCCGAGGACGTCGGCGAGCCGGGTGAGGACGGCGTCGCCGTCGTCCTTCATCTTCATCAGCTCGGTGCGGGAGGCGGAGACGACGAGGCGGGTCTGGTTGTCGGCGAGCGGGACGCCGCGGGCGTCGAGGATCGAGCCGCGTACGGCGGGTTCGACGACGCGCTGCACGTGGTTGCCGTTCGCCTCGTCGGCGTACTCGTCGCCGTTGCGCACCTGGAGGTACCAGAGGCGGCCGCCGAGGGTGAGCAGCAGGGACAGGACGAGGATCTGCAGAATGATGAGCCGGATCTGGACCCGCGGGGTGCGCCCGGTCTCAGGGATATTGGTCATGGGCGCGGCCCATTCGTCGCAGGCGACGCCGGGTGGGAGTTGGTCACGTCCGCCCCCTCAGGCGTGGGTGTCGGTCGGGGCGTTCACAGGCGCTTGACCCCCTTGATGCGTCCGGCGCGGGCCATGCGGGCCTTGACCGTCTTGCCGCGCAGTCCGCCACCGCGGAGCCCGCCGCCGGAGCGCAGGGCGCTGCCGCGCAGGCCGCCGCCGCGCTGGCTGCCGATCCGCAGCGAGGAGCCGGCCGTGAGCCAGCTGCTGGAGACGCCGCCGGCCTTGGAGCCGCCACCGCTGGTCTCGCCGAGCGGATCGTTCTCCACGCGTCTGGCCAGGGCCATCACGGCGGGTACGACGAAGGGCGCGAGCAGCAGGTCGTACAAAGTGGCGGTGAACAGCAGGCTGCCGAGGCCGACATGGCGTGCGGCGGTGTCGCCGACGAGGGCGCCCACGCCCGCGTAGAGCAGGGTCGAGCCGATCGCCGCGCCGACGACCACGGCCATCGGGCCGGTGGCGGTACGCACCTGCCCGGACTCCGGCTTGACGAGTCCGGCGACGTAGCCGATGACGCACAGGACCAGCGCGTAGCGGCCGGCCGCGTGGTCGGCGGGCGGGGCCAGGTCGGCGAGCAGTCCGGCGCCGAAGCCGATGAACGCGCCGCCGACGTGGCCGTAGACCATCGCGAGACCGAGCACGGTCAGCAGCATCAAGTCGGGTGTGGCGCCGGGCAGATGGAGCCGGGAGAGCACGCTGACCTGGATCACCAGGGAGACGATCACCAGGACGGTGGACAGGAGCATCCGGTTCAAGCGCATCAGGTCACTCCTGGTCGTCCTGCGGCGGTGCGCCGGCTTCGTCCTGCGGTTGTGCGTCCGCACCGTCCTGCTGCTGGACGCCGGCCCCGTCCTGCGGCTGGGCGTCCGCGCCGTCCTCGGGCGCTTCCCCGTCGCCGGGCGGCTTCGCGCCCGGGGTGACGGTGACGGTCACGGTTGGCGTGGGCTTCGGCTTCGTGGGCTCGGGCAGGACCTTGTCGCGCGGGTCGGTGCGGGGGGCCTGGACGACGACGCCGACGATGTCGAGCTTGCTGAAGGCGACGTACGGCTTCACGGAGACGGTGCGGGTCAGGTCGCCCCCGGACGGATCGACCCGGGCGATCGTGCCCACGGGCACGCCGGGCACGAACGGCTTGTCGGCCTGGGAGCCGAAGGTGACGAGCCGTTCGCCCTTCTTGACCTTCGCCTTGCCGTTGAGCAGCTGCACCGAGATGTTGCGGTCGCCCTGACCGGTGGCGAAGCCCAGCTCGTCGCTGCCCTCCATACGCGTGCCGACGGTGAAGTCGGGGTCGTTGGCGAGCAGGACGGTCGAGGTGTTGGGGCCGACGGTCGTGACGCGGCCGACCAGGCCGTCGCCGTTGAGTACCGTCATGTCGCGCTCGAGGCCGTCGTTGGCACCGGCGTCGATGGTGACGGTCCAGGAGAAGCCCTGGGCTGCTCCTATCGCGATGACCTGGGCGCCCTTGATGCCGTACTGGCCGGCTCCGGCGGTCTTGAGCATCTTGTCGAGCTGCCGGACCTTGCTGCGGTTGCGGTCGTCGCTGCCGAGCTTCGCCTTGAGCGAGGCGTTGTCCCGCTCGAGTTCGGCGATGCGGTCGTGCCGGTCGCCGGAGTCACGTACGGCGGAGATGGCGTTGCCGATCGGGTCCACCGCGGCGGAGACGCCGTTCTCCACGGGGCCGAAGACGGTGGCGGCGGCCTGTCGGGCACCGTCGACCGGAGACTCCTCGCCGCCCCGGATGTCCACCGTGATCAGTGCGAACGCGATGGCGACCAGCAGCACCAGGAGCAGCCGGCTCTCTCGTGTGTCCCTCACGTGCGGCGGCCGTGCCTTCCTCGTCGGAATGGTGTTCTTGCCTGTGTTGCAGTTGAGTTGTCTCTATATCAACGATCCGCCGTACGGAGGTGCAGCCTCCGCCCCGGTCCGCGGCCCGAGGGCCGCCGAAGCGGGGAAAGGCATCCGTACGGCGGACCCGGGACGGTCCCCCGTCATCTGCGCGGCGAGGCGTCGAGCACCTGCTGCAGCGCCTCGAACTCCTCCACGCACTTGCCTGATCCGAGCGCCACGGAGTCGAGCGGGTCCTCGGCGATGTGGATCGGCATGCCGGTCTCGCGGCGCAGCCGCTCGTCGAGGCCGCGCAACAGGGCGCCGCCACCCGTGAGAACGATGCCGCGGTCCATCACGTCACCGGAGAGCTCGGGCGGGCACTTGTCGAGGGTGGTCTTGACCGCATCGACGATCGCGTTGACCGGCTCCTCGATGGCCTTGCGCACCTCGGCGGCGGAGATGACCACGGTCTTGGGCAGTCCGCTGACCAGGTCGCGGCCGCGGATCTCGGTGTGCTCGTCGGCGTCCATGTCGTAAGCGGAACCGATGGTGATCTTGATCTGCTCGGAGGTGCGCTCGCCGAGGAGGAGCGAGTACTCCTTCTTGATGTGCTGGATGATCGCGTTGTCCAGCTCGTCGCCGGCGACGCGGATCGACTGTGCCGTGACGATTCCTCCGAGGGAGATCACGGCGACCTCGGTGGTACCGCCGCCGATGTCCACGACCATGTTGCCGGTGGCCTCGTGGACCGGGAGACCGGAACCGATGGCGGCCGCCATGGGCTCCTCGATGATGTGGACCTGGCGGGCGCCTGCCTGCGTGGTGGCCTCGATGACCGCGCGGCGCTCGACACCCGTGATGCCGGACGGTACGCAGACGACGACGCGGGGGCGCGCGAGGTAACGGCGCTTGTGGACCTTGAGGATGAAGTAGCGGAGCATCCGCTCGGTGATCTCGAAGTCGGCGATGACGCCGTCCTTCAGCGGGCGGACCGCCACGATGTTGCCAGGGGTGCGGCCGATCATCTTCTTGGCCTCGGCGCCGACCGCGAGGATCCCACCCGTGTTCGTGTTCACTGCCACGACCGACGGCTCGTTGAGTACGATGCCTCGCCCTCTGACGTACACGAGCGTGTTCGCGGTCCCGAGGTCGACAGCCATGTCACGGCCGATGAACGACATGTTGGTTCCCATCAGGAGCGTCTGGCCTTCCCAAGTGGAGCGTTTGATGGCTGGTTAGGTCGGCGAGTTCGAGCACAGTGGCGTGAGGTGTACATCGTAGTCTCGCCTGCACGGACACGGCGCGAGGGTCTCCGCCATTGTCAGCAGATGATTCGCCGCCCCGCTAATGGGGACGAGCCGACGGAAGGATGCGTTCCCCCGATCGGCCTGCATATGCGCGTGGCCTGGGGGTGCCGCGGAGTCCACGGCCACCCCAGGTCACGGGCCAGGCATTTCTGACGATGCCTCAAGAAGGCGGCTCAGCGGAGAGCTCGCGCCTGCACGACAGTTCGCCGGAGATCAGGAAAGCCCGGGGAAGAAAATCTTCAGCTCGCGCGCGGCGGACTCCTCGGAGTCCGAGGCGTGGATCAGGTTCTCCCGCACGATGGTGCCGAAGTCACCGCGGATCGAACCGGGCGCGGCGGCGATCGGGTCGGTCGGACCGGCGAGCGCGCGGACACCCTCGATGACCCGCTCGCCGTCGACGACGAGTGCGACGACCGGACCGGAGGCCATGAACTCCATGAGCGGCTCGTAGAACGGCTTGCCCTGGTGCTCGCCGTAGTGCTGCTCCAGGGTCTCCTGGCTCAGGGTGCGCAGTTCCAGCGCTTGAATCGTCCATTCGGCCTTGCGCTCGATACGGCCGACGATCTCGCCGATCAGACCGCGGCGTACGGCATCGGGCTTCAGCAGGACGAGGGTGCGCTGGCTCATGTGCGACTCCAAAGCGTGGTGCGTGGGACTCGTGGGAACAGGGCGTGTCTCCCCCGGAGACACGCCCTGTGACGATACCCGGGACGGCTACGCCGCGTTACCTTCGGGTTCCGCCGCCGCCTCC
The DNA here is from genome assembly GCF_003574445.1 of Streptomyces sp. YIM 130001. Taxonomy (GTDB): domain Bacteria; phylum Actinomycetota; class Actinomycetes; order Streptomycetales; family Streptomycetaceae; genus Streptomyces. The sequence goes on along the minus strand of NZ_KZ984573.1, from coordinate 6,776 downwards.
GCCCGCTCCGCGAAGCGGGCCTTGGCCTCGTCCACCTTGCGGCCGAAATACACCGAGGCCCACCACAGGGCGGCAAAGCAGGCGCCCAGGAAGAACATCGTCGGCACCACGAATCCACTGACCACGAGTCCGGCCTGCAGTGCCCAGCCGAGATGAATCCCGCCGGGCCGGGTGATCATTCCGCAGAGCAGGATGCAGAGGAACATCGCTACGCCGGAGACCGTCCACACCGTGGCCATGGAGAGGTCCGGATCCTTCATGGCCACAAGACCCGCGAACCCGATCACGAAGAATTCGCCGATCAGGGTGGCCGCACAGAGCGTACGCATGAAATTCAGCCCCTCCCCAGGAGCAGCCGGGCCTCGCCGACCGTGATGACGGAACCGGTGACCAGTACGCCGCCGCCCGCGTATTCGCCTTCTTCCTCGGACAGGGTAACGGCAGCCTCGAGAGCGTCGTCGAGCCTCGGCTCGACCTGTACCCGGTCGTCGCCGAACACCTCGACGGCGAGTGCGGCCAAGGCGTCCACGTCCATCGCGCGGCCGCTCGAGTTCTGCGTGACGACGACCTCCGTGAGGATCGGCTCGAACGCCTCGAGCAGTCCGCGTACGTCCTTGCCGTCACTGGCACCCACCACGCCGATGAGCCGGCTGAAGTCGAAGACCTCGCCGATGGCCGCCGCGGTGGCGCGTGCGCCGGCCGGGTTGTGCGCGGCGTCCAGGACCACGGTCGGCGAGCGGCGCACCACCTCGAGGCGGCCTGGTGAGACGACCGCCGCGAAGGCCTGCCGGACGGTGTCGATGTCGAGCGGCTCGGGGCGCTGCTCCCCGACGCCGAAGAACGCCTCGACGGCGGCGAGCGCCACCGCCGCGTTGTGCGCCTGGTAGGCGCCGTGCAGGGGGAGGAAGACGCCTTCGTACTCTCCGCCGAGTCCGCGCAGCGTCATCAACTGGCCGCCGACGGCGACCTGTCGGGAGACGACGCCGAACTCCATGCCCTCGCGGGCCACCGTGGCGTTGACCTCGACGGCCTTCTTGAGCAGGACCTGGGCCGCGTCGACCGGCTGCTGGGCCAGGATCACCGTGGCGTCCTGCTTGATGACACCGCCCTTCTCCTCGGCGATCGCGGCGGGGGTGTCGCCGAGCCGGTCGGTGTGGTCGAGGTCGATGGGGGTGACCACGGCGACGTCGCCGTCGATCACATTGGTCGCGTCCCAGCTGCCGCCCATGCCGACCTCGACGACCGCCACATCGGCCGGGGCGTCGGCGAAGGCCGCGTACGCCATGCCCGTGAGGACCTCGAAGAACGACAGACGGTACGGCTGCTGTCCGTCCACCATCTCCACGTACGGCCTGATGTCCTCGTACGCCTCGATGAAGCGCTCGGCGCTGATCGGTTCGCCGTCCAGGCTGATCCGCTCGGTGATCGACTGGACGTGCGGCGAGGTGTACCGGCCGGTGCGCAGCTCGAAGGCGCCGAGCAGCGCCTCGATCATGCGGGCCGTGCTCGTCTTGCCGTTGGTCCCGGTGATGTGGATCGACGGGTACGTGCGCTGGGGGTCGCCGAGGACGTCCATCAACGCGGCGATACGGGTCACCGAGGGCTCGAGCTTGGTCTCGCCCCAGCGGGTGGCGAGGTCGGCCTCCACGGCGCGCAGGGCCGCGTCCACCTCCGGGTCCTCGGGGCGGGCCGGGATGTCCCCGGAGGGCCGGCCGCCCTGGGTGCGCAGGGTGCGGCTGCCTGCCTCGATCACCGCAAGGTCGGGGTCGCGGTCGGTGGCCTCGCCGACGATCTCGTCGAACTCGTCGGGAGACGCGCCGCCGGGGCCGTCGTGGTCGTCGGATCCGCCGTCGTGCGGGCTGTCGTGCGGGGGGAGGTCACTCACGTCGGCCAGTCTACGGACGTACGGCGTCCGATCTCCCGCTGCCCGCCCGCCTCCCTCGCCGCCGGTCAGGCAGAGGGACCGGAGTATCTGACCTTATTGAGTGATTCTTGAGTGATCAACGGCCCTTGTCGGCGAGGCAGGCCGGTGAACAGGCCTCTCCCGGCGGTCCAATGCGGGCATGTGGTACGCCCAGCACCCCGGCCGACGCACGCGGCAGCTCGTCGGCGACACCTCCATGCTGCTGTGGGTGGCCCTGTGGGCCGCACTCGCGGTCGGCGCCCACCGTCTCGTCCATCTGCTCGCCCGGCCGGGCGGAGGTGCGGCCGTCGGCGACTCGTGGCCGGGCCGGGCCGTGGAGGCGGCGTCGAACGTGCCGTTCTTCGGTGAGCGGCTCCAGGACGCGCTGCGCGGCGCGGCCGCGGCGGGCGGACGGCTCGTGGGACGCGGCGACGGGCTCCTCGTCGATGTCGCGGCGGCGGCGAGTGCCGGGCTCGTGTTCCTCGTGCCGGCCGGGCTCCTGCTCGCCGTCTGGCTGCCGAGGCGGCTGCGCTGGATCCGTCAGGCGGCGGCCGCGTACGAGCTGGCCGGCTGCGAGGACGGACGTGAACTGCTCGCCCTGCGCTCCCTGATGCGCCCGCTCGACGAGGTGGCCCGTGCCGCCACCGCGCTGCCCGACAGCACGCCGGGCAGCCTCGCCGAGGGCTGGCGGGAGGGCGATCCGGACACCCTGGACGCGCTCGCCGAGGCGGAGTTGGCGCGGCTCGGGCTCGACCTGCGGCCGGTGGCGCCCGGGAGTCCGCTGACCCAGGTGCCCGCGCCGTCCGGCCCGATCACCCCCGCACCCGCACCCGCCCGGACCTGAGCGGACAAGATCGGGCGCCCTGCCGTCTCCCGGTGGAGACGGCAGGGCGCCCGATCGTCGTGCCGGTGTGCGGTCAGGCTCCCGGGAGACTCTCCAGCTGGCGGGCGATCCGCTCGATGTCCTCGTCGGCCTTTGCGAGGCGGCCCTTGATCTTGTCGACGACGTGGTCGGGGGCCTTGGCCAGGAAGGCCTCGTTCCCCAGCTTCGCGGTGGCCTGCGCCTTCTCCTTCTCGGCGGCGCCCAGGTCCTTCGTCAGACGCTTGCGCTCGGCGTCCACGTCGATCGTGCCGGACAGGTCGAGGGAGACCGTGGCGCCCGAGACGGGCAGGGTGGCCGTGGCGTGGAAGCCCTCGCCCTCGGGCTGCAGCCGCAGCAGCTGGCGGATGGCGGCCTCGTGCGCGGCGAGCGCGGTGCCACTCAGGTCGAGTCGGGCCGGGACCTTCTGGCCGGGCTGCAGGCCCTGGTCGGAGCGGAACCGCCGGACCTCGGTGATGACCTGCTGCAGCGTCTCGATCTCGCGCTCGGCCGCTTCGTCGCGGAAGCCGCTGTCCTTCGGCCACTCGGCGACGACCAAGGATTCGTTGCCGGTGAGCGTCGTCCACAGTGTCTCGGTGACGAACGGGACGATCGGGTGCAGGAGCTTGAGCGTGACGTCCAGGACCTCGCCGAGGACGCGCTTGGTGTCCTCGGCCTCCTGACCGCCCGCCTGGAACGTCGTCTTGGTCAGTTCGACGTACCAGTCGAAGACCTCGTCCCAGGCGAAGTGGTACAGCGCCTCGCTGAGCTTCGCGAACTGGTAGTCCTCGTAGAGCCGGTCGACCTCCTCGACGACCTCGCCGAGCCGGGACAGGATCCACCGGTTCGTCGCCGACAGGCGCTCGGCGGGCGGGAGTTCACCCTCGGCCGTGGCGCCGTTCATCAGGGCGAAGCGGGTGGCGTTCCAGATCTTGTTGGCGAAGTTGCGCGAGGCCTGGACCCAGTCCTCGCCGACCGGGACGTCGGTGCCCGGGTTGGCGCCGCGCGCGAGGGTGAAGCGCAGGGCGTCGGAGCCGTACTTGTCCATCCAGTCCAGCGGGTTGATCACGTTCCCGAAGGTCTTGGACATCTTCTTGCCGTGCTCGTCGCGCACCATGCCGTGCAGGACGATGGTGCGGAACGGCGGGGCATCGTCCATCGCGTACAGGCCGAACATCATCATCCGGGCGATCCAGAAGAACATCAGGTCGTAGCCGGTGACGAGGACGGAGTTCGGATAGAACTTCTCGAGGCTCTCGGTCCGCTCGGGCCAGCCGAGCGTGGAGAACGGCCACAGGCCGGAGGAGAACCAGGTGTCGAGGACGTCGGTGTCCTGCGACCAGCCCTCGCCACTCGGCGGCTGCTCGTCCGGGCCGACGCACACCTTCTCGCCGTTCGGCCCGTGCCAGACCGGGATGCGGTGGCCCCACCAGAGCTGACGCGAGATGCACCAGTCGTTGAGGTTGTCGACCCAGTCGAAGTACCGCTGCGCCATGTCGCCGGGGTGGATCTCGACGCGGCCGTCGCGGACCGCGTCACCGGCGGCCTTGGCGACGGTCTCGACCTTGACCCACCACTGCAGGGACAGACGCGGCTCCAGCGTGGTCTTGCAGCGGGAGCAGTGGCCGACGGAGTGGACGTACGGCCGCTTCTCGGCGACGATCCGGCCGTCCGCGCGCAGGGCGGCGACGATCGCGGACCGGGCCTCGAAACGGTCGAGTCCCTCGAAGGGGCCGTGGACCGTGATGACGCCGCGCTCGTCGAGCACCTCGATCGATTCCAGGTCGTGGCGCCGGCCGATCGCGAAGTCGTTCGGGTCGTGCGCAGGCGTCACCTTGACCGCGCCCGTGCCGAACTCCGGGTCGACGTGCTTGTCCGCGACGACCGGGATCGTGCGGCCGGTGAGCGGCAGCTTGATCCGCTTGCCGAGGAGGTGGGCGTACCGCTCGTCGTCCGGGTGGACGGCGACGGCGGTGTCACCGAGCATCGTCTCGGCTCGCGTGGTCGCGACGACGAGCGTCTCGTCACCCTCGCCGTACTTGATCGAGACGAGCTCGCCGTCGTCGTCCTGGTAGTCGACCTCGATGTCCGAGATCGCGGTCAGGCAGCGCGGGCACCAGTTGATGATGCGCTCGGCCTGGTAGATCAGACCGTCGTCGAACATCCTCTTGAAGACGGTCTGGACCGCCCTGGACAGGCCCTCGTCCATCGTGAACCGGTCACGGCTCCAGGCGACGCCGGTACCCAGGCGCCGCATCTGGCCGGCGATCTGGCCACCGGACTCGGCCTTCCACTGCCACACACGCTCGACGAAAGCCTCACGGCCGAGGTCGTGGCGGGACTTGCCCTCCTTGGCGAGCTCGCGCTCCACGACGTTCTGCGTGGCGATGCCCGCGTGGTCCATGCCCGGCTGCCACAGCGTCTCGTAGCCCTGCATGCGCTTGCGGCGGGTCAGGGCGTCGATCAGCGTGTGCTCGAAGGCGTGGCCCAGGTGCAGGCTGCCGGTGACGTTCGGCGGCGGAATGACGATGGTGTACGGCGGCTTGTCGCTCTTCGCGTCGGCCTCGAAGTACCCGCGTTCTACCCAGCGCTCGTAGAGCGGCCCCTCTACATCGGCCGGAGCATAAGTCTTCGGCAGTTCGGGGTCGGACGCTGGCTGAAACGCTGAGTTCTCGGTCACGCAGGACAGTTTAGAGGCGTCACGGTCCCGTACCGAAACCAGATTCTTCGGTAACGGTGTGACCCCCGCTGCTCCGTGCCGCGTCTTCTTCCGCCAGGATGTTCGGACGACATAAGCGTTCGGAGGGGAACCCACGCAATGAGTTACAACCAGCCGGGCCCGTACGGCGGCCAGCCCCAGCAGCCCGGCCCCTACGGCCAGCCGGGCCCCTACGGCCAGCAGCCGCAGGCACCCCAGCCCGGCTACGGTTACCCGCAGCAGCCGCCGCAGGGTGCCCCGCAGCAGGGCGGCTACGCCCAGCCTCAGCAGCCTGGTCCGTACGGCCAACAGCCCCAGCAGCCCTACGGCCAAGACCCCTACGGCCAGGTCCAGCCGCCCCCGCAGGGCGGTGGCGGCGGCAAGAAGACCGGCCTCATCGTGGCGGCCGCGGTGGTCGCCGTCGCCCTGATCGGCGGCGGCGTCTACTTCGCGACGTCCGGCGGTGACGACGACGGCAAGAACGTCAGCAGCGGCAGCGGTGGCGACGGCGGCGGCATCAAGGACGACGGCCCGCACAAGTTGACGATGCCTACGACCCTGCTCGGCGAGTACAAGAAGGACGAATCGGGGAACAGCAGTGGCGGCCCGGCGGACACGAACGACATGAGGAAGGCTGACGAGTGGGGCGTCACCGACCCCACAAGTGTCAGCGCCACCTACAAGGCTGGCGACAAGAACAATCCGATGACACAGCGCCTGCTGAGCGTCGGCGGTGTCTACGGCAAGGTCGATAACCCGGAGAAGACGGTCGACGCGCTGTTCGCCAGCATGAAGTCGGAGTCGCAGAAGAGCACTACGGGGCAGGACATCAATCTGGTCGGTGAGCCCAAGGCATACGAGCCTGCTTCTCTCGATGGAGCCGTACTCAAGTGCCAGCAGGCAAAGATGGAAAACCCCCAGGCTTCCACGGGTGAACCGAAGTCGATGACGATGAGCTTCTGCGCCTGGGGCGACAAGAGCACCGTGGGCCTCGTCCTCCCGCTCGACTTCGCCGACCTGGCCGCCGAGAAGATCGCCGACCCGGCGGACGTTGCCGAGACCACGGCGAAGGTCCGCAAGGAGGTCCGCGTCAAGAAGTGACGTGGGCGGCGGGAGACCGCACAGCACGCGGCGAGGGGCCCCGGTTGGATCGACCGGAGCCCCTCTGTCGTGTGGCCCTGCGCGAGGTCGTTCCACTCCACGATCAAGGTCGTAATAGCCCCACCCAGCCCGACCGGGACGAACCGTCCCTCAGGCTTGAAACGATCACCCAAGATTCGTGAGCCCGGATCGCTCCGAAAAGGACCGTCCGCTTA
>NZ_KZ984572.1 GCF_003574445.1 Streptomyces sp. YIM 130001 | reverse complement strand
GAGGTTCGGCAGGGCCCACGGTGCAAGGACTGGAGTCGGCGACGTCAACTACCTCTGCCGACGCCGCCCCGATGGTCCGGACTCACGCTCCGGACTCACGTCAGATCCTGGCTCAGGACTTGGCTCGGTTCTTGGCCCGGTTCTTGGCTCGGGTCTCGGGTCAGGTCTCGGGTCAGGTGGCGGGTGAAGAACTGGGCCGCGACGTCGCCCGCGAACTGCGGGACGCCCTTGTGGCCGCCCATGTTGGCGTGCAGGGACTTCTCCTCGGAGCCGAAGGCGTCGAAGAGGTCCAGGGCCGCCTGACGATCGTTGCCTTCGTCGTCCCACTGCAGCAGGACGTGCAGCGGAACGGTGAGCCGTCGCGCCTCCTCGAACGTGGCGCGCGGCACGAAGCTCCCGGCGAAGAACGTGGCGGCCACGATGCGCGGCTCGACCACCGCGAGGCGGACGCCGATGGAGATCAACCCGCCCGAGTACGCGACCGGACCGCCGATCTCGGGGAGCGTGAGGAGGGCGTCCAGGGCGGACTGCCATTCCGGCACCGCCTTGTCGACCAGTGGGAGCGTGAGGCCGTCGATGATCTCGTCGCTGACCGGCTCGCCGGCTTCCAGCGCTCGGCGCAGATCGGCGCGTGCCTGGTCGAGGGCCGGCCAGTGGGGACGGTCGCCGCTTCCGGGGAGTTCGATGGTGGCCGAGGCGAAGCCGTCCGCCGCGGCCTGCTGGGCCCTGGCCACCAGGCGCGGGTGCATCCTGCGCAGCCCGAGGGGAGGGACGCCGAGCAGGATCAGCGGTGCCGGGCTGAGCGAGGGTGCGGCTGCGGGCGTCCACAGGATGCCCGGGATGCCGGTGTCCCCGGGGGTCTCACCGAGGGTGAATTCGCGTTCGAGGACGCCGTCGTCGAGGCGCTGCTCGGAGGTGAAACGCAGGGTGGCGTCAGAAGGGGAATGCGAGGGGGCCTGCGGAGTGGAATGCATGGTCGTGCCTTTCGGGAGCACACTGGATCGGCGCTCCCGGACGACCTGCCTATCGCCCGACCGTGACCCCGGAGGGGAGCACCCATGTCGATACAACGTTCACGGGTACCACCTCCTCGATCTTTCGCACGGCCTCCGGAAATGTAGCGGGGCTCGCTCTCGTCCGCCAAATGGTTTTTACGGAGTCGGCCCTCACTTGCTGGTCGCAACGACGAGCCCTACCCGGCCGCCGTGTAGAACGAGACCGTCGCCGCCGTCGTGGCCGCGACGGTCTCGGGGTCCGCGCCCGAGGCCGCGTATGCCGCTCCCCACGCCTCGCCGGACCGTGCCGCGCACGCCTTGCCCTCCGGTGACGAGTCCCAGTCGCTGACCGGGCCGTCTCCCGCGAGGTGCCGGACCAGGCCGACCAGCCCCAGATCCCAGCCCACGCCGGTGGCTCCGGGACCGAACTGCCCCCAGAACTCCTCCGGCACCACCGCCGCGTGCTCCAGCTCGAACACGGTCCGCCCCGGTCCGTCGGCCGTCAGCCGCACCTCGACCTCGCTGAATCCGGGGTCGGGTCCGTACAGCCAGGACACCCGCAGTCGTTCCGGCGGGGTGCACTCGAGGATCTCGCCGCCGGCGTTGCCCTCCAGCTGGTACCGCCCGCCGATCCTGAACTCGCCGCTCACCGGCAGGAACCAGCGTCCGAGCCGCTCCGGCGATGTGACCGCGTCCCATACGTCGGCGATCTCCGCCTCGTAGGTGCGGCGCAGCAGCACGGTGTGTGCCTCGCCCGTCGGCACCGTGCGGCTGCCGACCTCGCGGTGCATCCGGTTGATCTCCTCGACGATGTCACTCATCACCGCTCGCTTCCTCAACTCGCTTACCCTCGCGCTTGCCGCGCGCGAGCTCCGTGCCCAACGCGTCGAGCCGCTGCTCCCAGAACCCGCGGAACCGCTCCAGCCAGGCGTCCACCTCACGCAGCGGCTCGGCCTCGACGGCGTACAGCCGCCGGGTGCCCTCCGCTCGCACGGACGCGAAGCCGCTGTCGCGGAGCACCCGCAGGTGCTGCGACACGGCCGGCTGGGAGATCCCGAACTCGCCCCTGATCACGGCGCTGACCTGGCCCGACGTGTGCTCGCCGAGGGCGAGCAGCTCCAGGATCCGGCGCCTGACCGGATCGCCGAGTACGTCGAAGGCGTGCATACGCCAACCATGCCATGCAGCGCTTATATAAGCCAAGCCTGATACAGAGCCGCGATGCCGGCGGTGGTTCGTCAGTCGCTCTGCGGCGGCGCGTCCGCGTGCCGCAGCATCCGGAGCTGGCCGAGCTCGGCGACGTTCTTCATGAGTTCGGCGTTGGCCCAGGCGAGGGTGTCCGCGACCGTGCGGTCCGAGCCCGGTGGCCAGGGGTACGGGGCCGGGGCGGCGAGTGCGTCCGGATCGTTGCCGAGGTCGGTGAGCAGGGTGCGCCAGTCGTCGGCCAGGCCGCGTAGCCAGATGACCGTCTCGGTGGCGGCTCCGGGCCAGGTGACGTCCTCGCGCCGCGGCGGCTCGAGACCGCGCAGGTGGTCGCGTGCGGTCGTCCACCACCACCCGAGGTGCCAGCTCACCCAGGCGCCGGTGAGTGCGGGTACGGGGTCGGGCTCGCGGCCGTCCTCGTCGAGGTCCCAGTCCGGGCGCCAGGTGCCGTCGCCGTCGCGGCGGACGGTCCAGTGGTTGGCGGCAGGCGCCCGGAGCAGGTCGTCGTCGGTGAGTGGGCCGAGGTGCACCTCGGCCAGGGCCCAGGTGAGTTCGAACTGGTTGCGCAGGACGGTGGCGAGGGTGGGGGCGCCGGTGTCGGTCATCGGGGCTCCGTCGGGGTCAGTACGCCGCAGGTGTTCTCGACGGCCTGCGCGGCGTCGAGTACGACGTCCTCCCGCCATGCGGGGCCGATCAGTTGGACACCGACCGGCCGGCCGTCGGCGAGTCCGGTCGGTACGGCGACGGCGGGGGCGCCGACGGCGGTGGACCAGACGTTGAGCGTCATCGAGTGCCCGAAGCGGCGCTTCTCCTCGGCGGAGCTGGATTCCTGGCCGGGCGTGAAGGACGCCCTGGTACTGACCGGGCCGAGCAGGAGCGGCATGTCCACCGCGTGCCGGGCCCATGCCCTGCGGACAGTGAGGTGCCGGGCGGCGCGGCCGAGGTAGCCCGGGAGGTCCAGGGGCGGGTGTTCGTCGAGGTCGAAGTTGATGTAGCGCGAGGCGTCCGGGCCGACGAGGGCGCTGATCGCGGGCCAGTTTCCGGCGAACTCGGTGAGGACCATGCCGGTGTAGACCTCGAGCGCCTCGTCGAGCATCGGCACGTCGGTCTCGACGACGCGGTATCCGCTGTCGGTGAGCGCCTGGGCTGCGTCGTCGAGCGCGGTGAGCACGGCCTGGTCCACTCCGTGGCCGCCCGGGTCGCGGACGATGCCGACCGTGCGGGGGACCTCCGGGCCGTACAGCGGGGCGGGCACGGCTCGTGGATCGCGCGGGTCGGCCACGGCGAGCACCTCGAAGACGGCGCGCAGGTCGGCCACGGTCCGCGCGAGGGGGCCGTCGACGGGGAACAGCGCCGAGGCCGGCGACGGGTCGTCCGGGCCGATCCGGTGATCGGCGGGGAATCGTCCGGGCGTCGGCTTCATTCCGGCGATGCCGCAGAACTGCGCGGGGAGCCGGGTGGAGCCGCCGGCGTCGTTCCCGAGCCCGCAGGCGGCCAGTCCGGCGGCCACGGCCGCGGCGTCGCCACCGCTGCTGCCGCCCGGGGTGACCTGCGGGTCCCACGGGTTGACGGTGTCCCCGAAGAGTTCGCTGCGCGGGTGCATGCCGGTCAGGGTCAGGGTCGGCATGTTCGTGTGGCCGATGACGATCGCGCCGGCGCGGCGCAGGAGGTCGACCGGCGGGGCGTCGGCCTGGGCCACGCGGCCGGCGAAGGCTCGTAGACCGTGTGTCGTGGCGAGGCCGGCGACGTCGGTCGTCTCCTTGACCGTGATCGGCACTCCGGCCAGCGGCCCGACCTCCTCGCCGCGTGCGACGGCGTCGTCGATGGCCGCCGCGTCCCGCCGCGCTTCCTCGTCACGGCGTGAAGTCACGGCCGCGATACGGGGGTTGAGGCGGTCGAGACGGGCCAGGTGGGCCTCGACGACGTCGGCCGCGCGGGTGTCGCCGGACGCGACCGAGCCCCGGATCCGGGTCGCGGTCCAGGTGGTGGGGTCGTGTGGGTGGTGCAGGTCGTGCACGTGGTGCGTCGTGGCGGTCATGGCATTTAAGATACATACTTGTATCTGGATTCGCCGATGTTTTTGAGTGAGGGAGTGCTGAGGGAGCCATGGGTGCGTCGCGTACTTACCGGGTGACGATCAGAGGCAAGTTCGTGGAGCTGTCCGCACGTGCCCGCGGCCGGCTGGCGGCCGAGGCCGGCGAGCACGGGGTCCTCTCGGCTCGGTACACCGCCGAGGGCACGGTGACGTACGGGCCCGAACTGCACGGTCTGGCCTTCCGGTTCGAGACCCGCCTGGACGAGGACGTCGAGGACCCGCAGCTCGCGGCCGAGGCGGAGGGCGCGGGAGCGCTGCAGGCCTGGGCGGAGCGCTACGGCGTGACCGTGACCGCCGACCACATCGACGTGACCTGCATGGACGACATCAAGATCCGCCGCCCGAGCGGCCGCAGGAGCCGCGTTGCCGGCGACGCCGCGGGGAGGAGCACGCGTGGCTGAGCGTCTTTCCCGGCGGGAATCACAGGAACGGACCCGGTCCCGGCTGCTCGACGCGGCCGCCGAGGTGTTCGCCGAGACCGGGGTGGCCGGGGCCTCGGTGGAGCGGATCGCCGAACGGGCCGGCTACACACGCGGAGCGTTCTACGGCCACTTCGCCGACAAGGACGCCCTCGTCGCGGCCCTGCTCGAGGAACGCACCCGCCGCGAGCGCGACGAGGTGGCCGAACTCGCCGCGGCCGAGGGCGACACCTGGGAGGCGCTGCGCGCCTGGCACCGCGCGCGCTCGGAGCACGTCGAGGAGTGGCTGGCGCTACGCCTTGAACTGATCCGCCACGCACTCCAGCGCGAACTCGGCCGCCCTTCGGTCCTCGCCGACCGCGAGGCGATCGCCCGTGACGCGCTGACCGGCGCCGTGGCCCACGAGTTGGGGATCGACGCCGGTCAGGCCGCCTTCCCCGCGCTTGTCGTGCACGCCTTGGAGGACGGCCTGGCCATCCAGCGCGCCCTCGACCCGGACGCGGTCCCGGCCGACGCGGTGGTGACGGCCACGGAACTCGTCCTGCGCGGTCTGCGCCGGTCGGGTACCGGGGAGTCGTGAGGCCGCGACGGCGTTCCCATGGCGGCTCGGGGAACGGGGCGCGCGAGCTCGCGGGACGCACCCCGGGTCCCGTCAGGCGCCGCCCCACAGCCAGGATCCGACCGTGGCGGATGCGACGAGTTCGGACAGGCCGTACGCGAACGGGACCGGGACCAGGAGGAAGGTTCCGGCGCGGACCAGCCAAGGGGCGACGATCGAGACCACGTCGTGGGGCGAGCTCGTCGTGAAGAAGTCGCGCCAGCGCAGGACCTCGCCGGAGCTGGAGGCCCAGAAGAACAGCCCCGTCAGCAGGCAGACCGCCCCGGTCAGGAGGGCGAGGAACGTGGTCGCCTCCAGGAAGTCGACACGGTCGTCGTGCTCCTGGAAGACGAACGCGGCGCCGCCCACGCAGACCGCCGCCCCCACTCCGTACGCAGCCCCGCGCAACGCGACCCCGCCCAACCGCAGACGCGGCTCGAGCACGCCGTCCTCGCCCCGGCTCACCTCGGCCATGACCACCCCCTGGGTCCCGCTCCGGATCACCCTCTCGGCCACCGCGCACGGTAGCAATGCCGCCGGAGTACGCCTGCTCGGCCGCCGGGGTACACCTGCTCGGCCGCCGGAGTCGGCGCGGCCGGGAAGGCGGTCCAGCCGGCGGCCGGGAGCTCTCCTTGACCTCGACCGGACTTGAGGTTGGACAGTGGGCGGAACGTCGTCCTCGACGAAAGGAGCTGCTCATGCGTGCGATACAGGTGGCCGCGTTCGGCGCACCGGAGGTACTGGCCCCGGTGGACCTGCCCGATCCCGTGCCCGGCCCCGGACAGGTCGTCGTCGGCATGGTGGCGGCCGACGTCATCTTCCTGGACACCCTGCTGCGCAGCGGCTGGGGCCAGGACATCTTCCCGCGCACGCTGCCGTACGTGCCGGGTGGCGGAGGTGCCGGTGAGGTGCTGGCCGTCGGTGACGGCGTGGACCCGGACCGGATCGGCCGGCACGTGGCCGTACGGACCGGGACCGGCTATGCCGAGCAGGTCGTCGCGAGCGAGGAGGAGGTCATGCCGATCCCGGACGGGCTGGCCCCCACGACGGCGGCCGCTCTGGTGCACGACGGCGTGACCGCGCTCGACCTGCACCGGCTGGGGGCGCCGCGCAGCGGGGAGTGGGTACTCGTCTCGGCGGCGGCCGGAGGGGCGGGCTCGCTGCTGGTGCAGTTGGCCGTCGACGCCGGAGCGCGGGTGGTGGCCGCCGCGTCCAGTGACGCGAAGCGGGCCCTCGCCAGCGACCTCGGCGCCGAGGTCGTCGTCGACTACACGCGGGCGGACTGGATCGAGCAGGTGCGCGAGGCGACCGGGGGCGGTGCGGCGCTCGCTTACGACGGCGCCGGCGGTGCGCTCGGTTCGAGCACCCTCGATGCGCTCGCGGACGGTGGACGGTTCGTCACCTACGGCACCGCCGACGGTTTCGCCGCCCCGGACCGGGAATCAGCCGAACGCCGGAACATACGGCTGCTCGAGCCGCTCGCGGACGGCCCGCCGGACCAAGGGCACGTCCGGGAACTCCTCGACCAGGCCCTGAAGTACGCCGCCGACGGACGTCTCCGCCCCGCGATCGGCGCCACCTACCCGTTGGACCGGGCCGCCGACGCGCACCGCGCGCTGGCCGCGCGCACCACGGTGGGCAAGTCACTGCTGCTTGCCGGGGGCGAGTAGGGCCGCGCATTTCGCCGGGTGCGTTCAACGGCCGCCCGCACCCTGGCGATCTGGCCGGTCGGTGCGGGCCGGAGATGAGGCGGAGCCACCCCTGTCAGACCCTCGTGCGACGATCCGCCGATGATCGACAGTGCATCCGTCTTCAGGCAGTTCACGTCGGCCGATGCTGTCGCGCCGCAGGTGCGGCGGGCGCTCGCCAGGTGCTGGGTCGAGGTGACCAATGCGGGTGGGGCCGCGGGCTTTCCGTTCCCGCCGATCGGTGACGCCGAGGCGACGCCAGCGGTCGACGGAATCGTCGACGGTCTCGCGCCTGCCACCAGCCGCCTGCTGAGGGCGACCCGTCGCGGCGAGCTCGTCGGCTGGCTGCATGTGCGGCGTGATCCGTGGTCGCTGATCTCGCACTGGGGCACGCTGCACCACGTACAGACGCGTCCGTCCGTTCGCGGTCGCGGGCACGGGGCCGCGCTGATGAACGAGGCCCGCAGGCTCGCCCGCGACGACATGGGCCTGGAACAACTGCGCCTCGCGGCGCGCGCGGGTGTCGGTCTTGAAGGGTTCTACGGACAGCTCGGCTGGAAGGAGATCGGCCGGTGGCCCGGTGCGCTGCGGCTGGCGCCCGGGGACGACCGGGACGAGATCCTCATGGTTCTCGACCCGCTGTGAACGGCGCGCGACGCGGCGCGGATTGGTAACGTGGCCGGGTTGTCGTACAGCCGCGAGAGTGCGCGGCAGGGGGCGGTCGAAGATGCTGGTGGATGAGGTGCGGCAGGCCGTGGCCGGCGGCACCGCGCTCGCGCGGTCGCTCGGCCTCGACGTCGACGACGTGGTCGTCCTGCAGAACTCGAACAAGCTCGCACTGCGGCTGCTGCCGTGCGACGTGATGGCGCGGGTGGCGCCCGCGGCACAGCATGTCGCGGAGTTCGAGATCGATCTCGCCCAGCGGCTCACGGCAAACGGCAGTCCTGTGGCGGCACTTGAGCCGCGCGTCGAGCCGCGCGTCTACCAGCGCGACGGGTTCGCCATCACGTTCTGGACGTACTACGCGTCCACGACTGCGGATGAGGTCCCGCCGGCCGACTACGCCCGTGCGCTCGGGCGGCTGCATGCCGGGATGCGTGAACTGGACGTCAGGGCACCGCACTTCATGGAACGGGTGGAGCAGGCCCGGCTGGTCGTGTCCTGTCCCGAGCGCAGTCCGGCACTCTCGGACGCGGACCGGGACCTCCTCGTCCGTACGCTGCGGAACGTGAGCCGGGCGATCGGTGAGCGCGGTGCGGCCGAGCAGTTGCTGCACGGCGAACCTCACCCGGGCAACCTGCTGCCCACCACCGACGACGGTCTGCGTTTCATCGACCTCGAGACCTTCTGCCGCGGGCCTGTCGAGTTCGACCTCGCACATGCGCCCGAGGCAGTCGGCGACCACTACCCCGGCGTCGACCGGGACTTGTTGCGCGAGTGCCGGCTCCTCGTCCTGGCCATCGTCACCGCCTGGCGCTGGGACCGGGACGACCAGCTGCCGAACGGGACCGAGCTCGGCACGCAGTGGCTCGGGCAGATCCGTGAAGCGTTCGAGTAGCAGGGCCGGCCATATGCGCCGCTGACCGCGAACTCGGCTGCGCGATCGGTCGGTTGGGCGGTTCCTGGCCCCGCGCCGAGTCGCAGGGACAAGGCAACGCGAGGCAAGGCAAGGGCCACCATCGGCCTTCCGTACTGGTGGTGGACGGTACGGCGTTCGACACGGACTCACCGGTCGCCGGTCAGGGCCGCCAACTCCTCGGGCGTACGAGGGCCGGGAGTGCGCGGCTCCAACAGGCCCTGCGCGCGCAGGAGTCGGGAGACGGCAACACCCCAGGGCAGGCGGAGTCCCGCCGCCCGGAGGAGGTCAGGGCGGGAGAGGGTTTCGGGAGTCGGGCCCGTGTGGGCACCGTTCGGGGTGAGGAGGGTCGCTCTGGTGGACCAGCGAAGGGCGAGGTCCACATCGTGGGTGGCCAGGAGGATCGTGGTGCCGGTGGTGCGAAGACTGTCGAGGGTGGCGAGGAGGCGTTCCTGGCCGTCGGGGTCCAGGCCCGCGGTGGGTTCGTCGAGGATCAGGACGCGGGGACGCATGGCGACGGCACCGGCGATCGCGGTGCGTTTGCGCTGGCCGTAGGAGAGCAGGTGGGTCGGGCGGTCGGCGAGCGGGGTGATGTCGAGCGCGTCGAGGGCCTCGGTGACGCGGATGCGGACCTCGGTGTCCGGCAGGCCGAGATTGAGGGGGCCGAACGACACGTCCTGGGCGACGGATGCGGCGAAGAGCTGGTCGTCCGGATCCTGGACGACCAGTTGGACGGTCGTGCGCAGGCGGGTCAGGCCTTTGCGGCTGTACGCGACGGGTTCGCCGTCGAGCGTCAACTTCCCTGCTGTGGGCCGGAGTCCGCCGCTCAGAAGGCGCATGAGGGTGGTCTTGCCGCTGCCGTTGCGACCGAGCAGGGCGCAGGCTTCGCCCTCGGGTACTTCGAAGTCCAGGTCGTCGAAGACGGGCGGGGTGTCTTCGTAGGCGAAGGCGGTGGAGCACAGGGCGACCAGGGGCGGTGCCGCGGTTTCGGCGGGGGCGGTGGGCGAGGCGGCTCCTGCGGGGTCGTTCACGGGGCGGCCTTTCCGGTACGGGGTACGGGAGTTGAGGAACTACGGCGTGCGGGAGTCGAGGAGTTACGGCGTGCCGGCGGGGTCAGGGGTGCAGTACGGAGGGCAGTGCGGCCCGCAGGGTGAAGGTGAGGGCGGCGACCGTCGCGAGGAGCGCGAGCGCCGTGCCCACGAAGCGCGGCGAGACGCGGGTCTCTGGGACCAGGACGCGCAGGGTGCCGTCGTAGCCGCGGCCCGCGAGGCCGTCCTGCAGCCTGGACGCACGGTCGAAGGCGCGGACGAACGCCGTCGCGCCGAGCCCTCCGAGCGAACGCCAGGTCGCCGCCCGCGTGGTGTGCCCGAGCCGCGCCCCCTGCGCCTCCCGGATGCGGCGTACGGAATCCAGAAGCAGGAAGCTCATCCGGTACGTGACCAGGGCGACGTCCACGACGGGCGCCGGTACGCCGGCCCTGGCGAGGCGGGGCAGCAGGTCGGACATCGGGGTGGTGAACGCGAAGAGCAGCACGCCGAGGGAGGCGGCGGAGGTGCGCAGGAGGAGTTCGGCGGCGTGCTGCGGGCCGCGGTCGGCGAGGCCGATGAAGGCGTCGGGACCGCCGATCCGGACGAGGAGCGGCAGCGCGCCGGTGACGCAGAAGCCGAGCGGGACGCGGTAGGCGCGCCAGAGCCGCCGCGCCGGTACTCGCGCCGGCCCGAGCAGCGTGGTCAGAGCGGTGACCAGGACGAGGGCGGCGCCCGGCCACGGCGGCAGGGAGATGGCCAGGACGGTGAGGCCGAGGCCCAGTACGGCCTTGTCCACGGGGTGGCGGCGGCGCCAGCGACTGCTGTGCGCCGCCGCGTCTATGGGGAGCATGCGGGCGGGGCCGGGTCAGGGCCGGGGAGCTTCGGGGCTCGATGACGGCTCCGGCTTCGGGGTCGTCTCCCGATGCGGCGGGCCGCCGGGCTCCGGACCGCCCGCCGGCTCGCCGGAGTCGGCCGGCTCTCCCGTGCCGTTCTCCGCGGGCTCCGTCCGCCGCCGCGCCTCGCCTTGCCTGCGCCCCTTCCGCAGGCCGAAGTAGTAGGCCAGTACGCCCGCGCCGATCGCCGCCTGCAGGGCGAAGAGTGCGGATTCGATCTCGCCGGAGGGGGGTTCGTAGAGCGGGGTGAACCATGGCTCGTAGTCCGGTTCGATCTCGGTGATCGCCGTCTCCGCCTCGCCGTCGGCGCCGGCGAACGGCTCCTCCTTGTGGTCGCCGAGGCCGAACACCAGCGGGATCACGGCGAGGGCGGCGACAGCCAGGAGCAGGAGGGCGTTGATCCTCGTGCTGCGCTTCATCGGGTCACGCCCTCCTCGGCGTCGGCGTCGGCGTCGGCGTGGGCGTGGGCGTCGGCTGCGGTGTCGACTGCGGCGGGAGCGGCGGCCCCGGACCCGGACCCGGCCCCGAGCTTTTCCTTACGCCCCGTCAAGAACACGCCCAGCCTCGTCAGTTCCCCCTTGCTCGACTGCACGAGCAGACGCATCACGATGACCGTGAGCAGTCCCTCGCTCACCGCCAACGGGATCTGCGTGACGGCGAAGATCGAGCCGAACTTGCCGAGTGCGCCCAGGAATCCGCTGCCCGGGTCGGGGAAGGCGAGCGCCAGCTGCACGCTCGTCACGCAGTACGTGGACAGGTCCGCGACGAACGCGGCGAAGAACACGGCGACCATCAGCGACACGTCGTACCGCCGCAGCAGCCGGTAGATGCCGTAACCGGCCCAGGGGCCGACGATCGCCATCGAGAAGACGTTGGCACCCAGTGTGGTCAGGCCACCGTGCGCGAGCAGCAGCGCCTGGAACAGCAGGGTGATCGTGCCCAGGAC
Organism: Streptomyces sp. YIM 130001; assembly: GCF_003574445.1. GTDB lineage: Bacteria > Actinomycetota > Actinomycetes > Streptomycetales > Streptomycetaceae > Streptomyces. The sequence continues at coordinate 78,214 of NZ_KZ984572.1, read as the reverse complement.
CGCCATCACCGGCGGCCGGAACAGGATCGCACCGAGTCCTGTGCCGGTGGGATGGGAACAACTGCCGGTGACCGACGGCAATTTGAGTGCGGACAGGACGAAGGCGAAGGCTCCGGAGGCACCGAGGAGCAGGGTGCTCTCAGGGTGTTCCCGTACCTCGCGGGTGAGCGACCGTACCCCGTGGACGACGAACGGTGCGGCCGCGACGCCCCAGGCGACCGCGTGCACAGGGGGCAGAAAGCCCTCGGCTATATGCATGGCGCAACAGACCCTCTCCAGCACCTCGTGGATGGTTGACGCGCCCTGGCCGGTCTCCTGGCTGACGGGTGACACCGCCCGTACTCCGCCTTCCCGGGTCCGAGGACCCAGTGGCCGCCCCCGAGGGCCGCCGCCCACCGGACTTCGGTGGTGCGGTCGTCCCGGCGGAGGCTGGAGCCGGACTTCCCGATCACAGTGGCGAGGGCCGCACCGGTTCTTCACCGGTTTCCCGTGCACCAAGGCGTGGTGACAGTAGTGGTGGCCGTCGGCGGTGACAAGGCGGCGCCGGACGGCGATACGGGGACGACTCGGCCCACGACCTCCGGAAAGAGTCAAACGGAGTGAGTGATACCGGTGTGCGAATGATCATCTGGTGGTTAGCGTGACGTTCGGGTAGGGCATCGGCCTCCGCCCGCGGTGCGCCCCGCCCGGACCACATCCACGACCGGGCCTGACGAGATGGAGCCTCCCGCATGCCGCAGTCGACACAACCGACCTTCGTACTCGTCCACGGAGCGTTCGCGAACTCCTTCTCGTTCGCCCCGCTCCAGGCCGAGCTGGGACTGCTCGGACACCGTTCGGTGGCCGTCGATCTGCCGGGGCACGGGTTCGGGGCCACGTACACGCGCGCCTACCAGGCGCCGCAGGACCCGGAGGGTCTGGCCTCGGCGCCTGGCGCGATCAAGGGCGTCACGCTCGCGGACAACGCGGCGCACCTGACCGGGATCCTCGAGCGGGCCAAGGAGAACGGTCCGGTCATCCTCGTCTCGCACAGCCGCGGCGGCGCCACGGCCACGGTCGCGGCCAACGCCCGCCCCGACCTGATCGACCGCATCGTCTACGTCTCCTCGTGGTGCCCGGTCGACCTCGACGTGAACGACTACTACGCCGAGCCGGAGATGGCCACCGTCGACCCGGGCGCCTTCGGCCCCGGCGTAGCTGCCGACCCGGCCCGACTCGGCCTGCTGCGGGTCAACTTCCGCACGAACGACGCGAGTTTCCTCACCGCGACCAAGGCGGCCTTCCTGGCGGACGGTACGGACGAGCAGTTCCTGACGTTCCTCAACACCTTCCAGCCGGACGAGAACCTGGACGCCGGCACCTCCGCGGACCGCGCCCGGGCCGACACCTGGGGCAGCATCCCGAAGACGTACATCCGGCTCGAGCACGACACGAGCATGCCGCTCGCCCTCCAGGACCGCCTCATCCGCGAGGGCAACGCCCTCAACCCGGACAACCCCTACGACGTCCGCACCGTCCCCTCCAGCCACCTCAAGTGGCTCGTCGATCCCGCCCCGGCGGCCCGCATGCTGGCCGAACTGTCCACCCTGTAGGACTACTCACTCCCGCCCCCTCCGCCCGAGGTGGTCCCACTGCAGCCACCGAGCCAATGCCCGGCGCGCGGTGGGCGATCCGGCGGCCGGGGGCGGACCCGGCGCTCCGCCCGCCCCTTGCCGCGGTCCACGTGTGAAATACGAACGACGGCGAGGCACTTTCCAGTACTCGACCACTGAGCCAAGACCCTTACCGCGTAAGGGAGTTCCTGGATCAAGAAGGCATCCCGGTGAGGTGAGGGCGGTGGGGGTGGCGCCGTGTCGGCGTGGGGGAAGTCAAGTCACGGACATGTAACGGGAACTCCCGGGTAGGTGCGGGCCACGCCGTGCTCTCGGCCGGAGGGCGCGCTCGACCTCGGGAGAGACGATGGCGACTCGGGTCAGCAGTAGCTCCACCGCGGCGGCCGCGCGCCCCGGAACCCAGGCAGGTCGGGAGCGACATACCGGCGGGCCCGGTGCGCTCCGCCTCGGGAAAGAGATCGGGCGTCCCGTCGTCCCGGCCGGGCAGCTGCCCACGGCCGATGTGCGGCGCCTGTCACGGACGTTGTTCACCAGACTGAGTCAACTCCAGGAAGGCACACCGGAGTTCGCTTACGTGCGCAACAGTCTGGTCGAGCTCAATCTGAACCTCGTGCACTACGCGGCCACCCGCCTGCGCCCGCGGCCCGAGTCGCACGAGGATGTCGTACAGGTCGGCACCATCGGCCTGATCAAGGCCATCGACCGGTTCGAGCTGCAGCGTGGCGTCGAGTTCACCAGTTTCGCGCTGCCGACCGTCATCGGCGAGATCAAACGGTTCTTCCGCGACACCACCTGGGCCGTGCACGTCCCGCGCCGCCTGCAGGAACTCCGGCTCGACCTGTCCCGCGCCACCGCCGATCTGGAGCAGCAGAACGGGCGCCGGCCGACGACCGCCGAACTCGCGGACCATCTGAGCCTGGACACGGCCGAGGTCGCCGAGGGCCTCGCCGCCGCCAACGGATACACCGCCACCTCACTCGACTTCCCCGCCGACAGCCCGGACTTCGACGACACCATCGCCGGCCACATCGGCTACCAGGATCCCGACCTCGCCCTGGTCGAGGACCTGCACACCCTCAAGCCGCTCATCGCCGGCCTCTCCGAGCGCGAGCGCCACATCCTCGCGCTGCGCTTCGTCGCGGACATGACGCAGAGCGAGATCGGCGAGGAGATCGGAGTGACGCAGATGCATGTCTCCCGCCTGCTGACCCGCATCCTCACCACCCTCCGCACCCGGATGGAACGCCAGGGCCTGGCCGTCGAACGCCCCCGCCGCGCGTCCGCACGCACGGGCCTCCGCCCGGACTCGCGCGGAGTCACCCCTTCCGTGAAGTCCGTGAAGTCCGTGAAGTCCGTGAAGTCCGTGAAGTCGATGAAGCCGGTGAAGGCGGTGAAGTCGGTGAAGTCGGCGAAGTCGGCGACATCCCTGAAAGCCGTCAAGGCGGCGACATCCGTGCAGTCCGTGAAGTCGGCAAGGCCCCCGAAGCCGCGCACCGACTCAAGCCAGGCCGCGCGCCAGACCTCGGGCCAGACCTCCCGCTGATTGCCGCCCCGCCCCGATCCGTCACGGCCGACAGTGAACCGGCTCGGCCGAAGCAGCGTCCCCCAAGGATGCGGGGCCGGATACTGGAGCCCTACGAAGGCGGACCGGACGCACAGCCGCACGGGTGGCCGTACGGTGGATTTCTACAGTGTTGTAGATTTTCGGTATCCGGCTTAACGAATCAGTGAGCGAACGAGTCAACGAGCCAACGAGTCAGCGCGTGATCGCAGAGCGTCCGGCACGGGCGCACCGAAAGGAGACATCAGCATGGGGGTTTCCCTCGCCAAGGGCGGCAACGTCTCACTCAGCAAGGAAGCACCGGGTCTGACCGCGGTCCTGATCGGCCTCGGCTGGGACGTCCGTACGACGACCGGCACCGACTACGACCTCGACGCGTCGGCGCTGCTCTGCGGCGAGGACGGCCGCGTCCTCTCCGACAGCCACTTCATCTTCTACAACCAGCTCACCAGCCCCGACGGCTCCGTCGAGCACACCGGTGACAACCTCACCGGTGAGGGCGAGGGCGACGACGAGTCGATCAAGGTGAACCTGGCCGCCGTGCCCGCCCAGGTCGCGAAGGTCTCGTTCCCGGTGTCCATCCACGACGCCGAGAACCGCCAGCAGTCCTTCGGCCAGGTCCGCAACGCGTTCATCCGCGTCGTCAACCAGGCCAACAATCAGGAGATCGCCCGCTACGACCTCTCCGAGGACGCCTCCACCGAGACCGCCATGGTCTTCGGCGAGCTCTACCGGCACGGCGCCGAGTGGAAGTTCCGCGCGGTCGGCCAGGGTTACGCCTCGGGCCTGCGCGGCATCGCCCAGGACTTCGGCGTCAACGTCTGAGCTCTCGGCGTCAGCGGTACCTCCGCACCCAGACGGACCGGCCGGACCCCACCAGGGGCCGGCCGGTCCGCTCGTTCCCGGCACTCACAGCACAATCACAGCGCTCGAAGCACTCACGGCGCCGTGCGCCCCCGCGCCGCCGAGCTGCTGTCCGGGGAGTTGCCATGGCCGAGGAGTTCGGCGAGACCACGGCGGGTGGCGGCCACCACGACGCGGTCGCGGGCGGTCAGTACGCGGTCGGCGGGCATGTCCCAGATCAGGCGCGGTTCGTGCGGTTCCTCGGTGTACGGGGACGGGGCCGCCGTCAGGTCCGGCAGGCCCTCGGCCGCCGGTTTGGAGTCGAGCGCGATCACCCGCCAGTGACCGGGCCGGAAGGTGTCGGCGACGCTGTGCCCCTCGAGCAGCGGATGCCCCGCGACCTCGACCGCGGCGAACAGCAGCACCCGGCGCTCGACCGGCACCGCACCCAGGATCTGCCGGCCCATCATCGCCGCCGCGAACGACGGCGCGGCCAGCGAGGTGACACTGCGGCTGCGGGTGAACGCGTCGGGGTGCGCGGCCCGCAGGGTGCGGTACACGGCGGTGGCGAACTCGTCGTCGTACAGCCGCAGGGCGACCCGCAGACCCGGCTTGAGGGTGCGGGCGTACAGGGCGGACTCGAGGTTCGTGGTGTCGATGCTGGTCAGGGCGAGCAGGGCGTGCGCGCGGTGAACCTTGGCCGCCTCCAGGACGTCGTCCTGCGTGACGTCGCCGAGCACCACCGGGACACGCAGACGCCGGGCGAGCGCGATACCGCGCGCCTCGGGGTCCTCCTCCACGCAGACCACCGGGATGTCGAGTTCGCGCAGATCGGCGAGCACCCGGGTGCCGATCTTGCCGAGCCCGAGGAGTACGACGTGCCCCGCGAGCCCGCGCGGCGGCCGGTGCAACGAGGAGGCCGAGCGGAAGGCGCCCAACGCCTCGAGTACCGCGGCCAGTAGCACCGGCAGCAGCAGCAATCCCACGAAGCCGGAGAGGAGTTGAAGGATCTGCCTGCTCAACGGACCCTCCGTCGCAGGCTCATTGATCGAGAACAGGTCGAGGAACGCCAGATAGATCGCGTGCAGCGGATGGTCGTCGGTGAGCCAGGAGGACGCCATCGCGAGCACCAGGACCGAGACGATCAGGCCGAACAGCGACCAGCGGAGCCGTAGCGAGAACAGGTGCGAGAGCCGGGCCCCGCGCCGCGCGAGCCGGCGCCCGGGCGGCACGGCCGGGCCCGCGTGCGAGACGGCTTCCAGTACGACGGTTCCGCGGTCGGACGCGGCGGCCACCGTGGCGTCGTCGGGCAGGAGTTGGGGTGCGTCGCGGCTGTCGTCGGACCCCTCCGCGCCCTGCGGGTCACTGCTCGTCGACGACAGTAGGGCGAGGGTGCACAGGCCGGGATCGGGGACGGCGCCCGGGCGCGGCGGCTGCCGCTCCGCGGCACGCAACAGCAGCCCGTCGGCCTGAATGACCTTGCTGGTGCCGGCCACGGCGGTCGCGGCGAGCGACGGCGCGGCGGTGTCCGCGTCGGACAGGACCGTCGTCGCGGAGTCGGCCGGGAAGCCCTGCGCGTCCGGCCCGGTGTCCGGAGCGTCCGGTTCGGCCAGGACGGCGGCCTGGTCGAGGAGATCCTTCAGGTACTGGCCCAGCTTGCGGTTGTAGAGCCGGATGACCAGGGCGAGGCGGGGGTTGAGACGGCGGGCGGAGAGGGCGGCCCGGATGTTCGCCTCGTCGTCGTCGTGGACGAGCGCGAGCGCACCGGCGTGCTCCACGCCGGCGTCGAGGAGCACCTCGTCGGTCAGGTCCGGTGCCTCGATCAGCCGCTCGGGCTCGTCGCCGCCGTTCGCACCGCCGCGCCCCATCGCCGCCGACATCCGCCCGAGCAGTGCGGTCGCCCGGGCACGGCCGGTGAGCGGCATCGCCGGACGGCGCTCCGCGGGCGGTACGACGAGGGTGACCCGCTCCCGGTAGACGTCCCGCAGCTCGGAGGCGAGCCGCTGCGCGAGGGCGTCGTCCCCGCAGACGACCATGTGGCCTGCGGTGGTCCCCGAGGGCGGCTGCGGTTGCGGCCGTGGGTACGGCTGCGGAGGCACATGAGTCACACAACGAGCGTGCCCCGTACGGCAATACGGATCAAGGTGCCCCGGCCGGTCTTCCCGGTCGGGGCGGGTGGGTCGACGCGGTCCGGAGGGCGGCGGCCGGCAAGCGGCCCCGTCTGGGATCCTGTCCCCCATGCCACGCTGGGAAATACCCGAGGAGTTCCTCGACGGCTACGCCGACATGCTCACGGAGGTGGCCCGTACGGGCCGCCGCCTCAACCGTGAAGAGCTCAAGGCCCGCCGCGTCGTCGGCGAACAGGCCGCCGAGGCCGGCCACAGCCTCCGCGCCCTGATCAGCCAGCACCTCGCCGCGACCCGCGAGAGCTGGCCGCCCGCCGCCTCGGCCCAGGACTCCGCGGACCGCGTGCTGGCTGCCGTGGAGCAGGCCGTCGACGCGCTCGCCGAGGGCTACGAACGCGCCCAGCACCTCGCCGTACGCCAGGAGGAGGGGTCCCGGCGCGAGTTCATCGACGACCTGCTGCACGGCCGCAGCGACCTGGGCAGCCTCGTCGAACGCGCCGAACGCTTCGGCCTGCGCCTCTCCCTGGCCCACGCCGTCGCCGTGGCGGAGGGCCCCGACAGCTACCACGAGGCGGACCCGGTGGCCCGCCGCGTGGAGGCCGCCCTGCACGGCCGGTTCGGGGACCGGAGCATCCTGCTCACCACGAAGGACGGCCGCCTCATCTGCATCGCCCCGGGCGACCAGGGGGACGTACTGACGTACTTCGCGAAGCAGGCGCACGACGCGACGGACGGCGGCCGCACGGCGATCGGACGGGCGCACCCCGGCGCGGGCGGCGTCGTCCAGTCGTACGAGGAGGCCGTCGGCGTACTGGATCTCGCCGACCGCATGCACCTCGACGACCCGGTCCTGCGCGTCGCCGAACTGCTCGTCTACCCGGTCCTCACCCGCGACCGCCAGGCCATGGCGGACCTGGTGAGCAGTGCGCTCGGACCGCTCCGCCAGGCCAGGGGCGGCCCGGGCCCGCTCCTGGAGACCCTGAACGCCTACTTCGACTCCGGCTGCGTCGCCGCCGAGACCGCCCGCCGCCTCAACCTCAGCGTCCGCGCCCTCACCTACCGCCTCGACCGCATCCGCCAGCTCACCGGCTCCGACCCCTCGGACCCCTTGCACCGCTACACCCTCCAGACCGCGGTCATCGGCGCCCGCCTCCTGGACTGGCCGACGTGGGAGGAAGCGATCTGACGAGGAGCGGGCACCTCAGCGCGTGCGCGTGGTGGTCGTGCCGAAGGCGACGCCGCCGAGGATCAGGGCCATACAGAGCCACTGCAGGGGGCCGGTGGTCTCGGCGAGGAGTACGGCCGAGAGCAGGGCCACGCAGACCGGCTGCAGGTAGTAGACGAGGCCGGCGCGGGCGGCGCCGATGACGGCGATGGCGCGGTTCCAGGCGAAGAAGGCCAGGGCGGAGGAGCAGACGCCGACGTAGAGGAGGGGCAGCCCGGTGCCCGTGGTGACCTGGAAGCCGCCCTGCGTGGCGAGGCTGACCGCGTAGACCGGCGCCAGCATCAGCGCGCCGAGGACGAAGGTCGTCAACAGGACGACGGAGCCGGCCAGTTCGGCGGGGCGACGGCGCAGCAGCGCGCTGTACGAGCCGAAGCTGACGGCGGCTCCCGCCATCCACAGTGCGCCCGATCCGAGCGACGTGCCGGAGCCGCCGCCGACGGTGAGCAGCAGCACTCCGGCACAGGCGATCGCAAGCCCGGTGACCCGGCGGGCACCGAGCCGAGTACCGCCGAGCCGTTCGCCGAGCGCCATGAGGACCGGCGAGGCCGCCATGATCATGCCCATGGTGCCGGCGGGGGTCGTCACGCCGGCCTGGTTGACGAGGGTGTTGTAGACGGCGACGCCGAGGAACGCGGCCAGGCTCAGGAACCCGAAGTGCCTCCGTATCAGCGCCCGTTGCCGCCACGCGGCACGGGCCGCGAACGGCGCGACCGCGACGATGGCGATGATCCAGCGCCAGAACGCGTGCTGCACCGGCGGCACGGTGTCATGCAGCGCCCGACTGGTGACAAAGCTCCCGGACCAGACGACGGTGGCGACGAGGGCGAGCAGGAGACCTACGAGGGCGGAGGTGCGGAGGCCGGCGGGCGCTGGGGAGTCGGCAGACTCGGCACGGGCGGTGGTGGTGGCGACGGACGCGGCGGAGCCGGCATGCGGCTCGGTATCAACTGCCATGAATTCCTCGGTACTTGACCGCGTGGAGCGGCGCGGGGGCGGGCGGGAGACGGGCAACTGCATCGCAGGCCGGCTGAACGGCCCTGCGCCCCCAAGGTGCCAGCCCTCATCCATCCAGGTCCATCGAAAAAAAGCGCCACCACCATTCAGTACATCTGAACGATTGACGCCCGACGAGCCACCCGGACCCCCTGTCCGACCCGAGCCATAGACTGCCGCACCCTCCCCGCCGAACCGGAGGCCCCGCCCCTTGCCCTCACCACCCGCCGACGACGAGATTCCCGAATACACGCCCATTCCGCACCCCGGCACGTCCAACTCGTCATCACTGACGTTCATACGAACCCGCACGATCGCGTCCGACTCCGACTTCCCGGCGCAGGCCAGGGCCGAGAACCCCGCGCCGCGAAAGAGGCGCCCAGCCATCGCGGCCGTGGACATCCCGCCGGAGATACACCACCGCTGCGCGGAAGTGGCCGCCGGAGTCGCGTACGCCGTCAGGACCCTGGCCCTCCTGCTCGACGAGAACCCGCGACTCGGCCGCCCCACCGGCGAACCTTCCGAGTACGTCACCGAGATCGACGGCGAGACGTTCGAGGACTGCCCGGCACTGCACATCACCTACGCCTACGGTCCGCCGGTACTGGGCGAGGGGCGCCTGCGCATCACCGCGGTCGAGCCCACGGGCCACTGACCTGGCCGCACGACCCGCCTCGTGCGCGATCTGCAGCCACCCCCGCCGGCGTACACAGCTGCCGTCGGGTCACCCCTGACCCCGAGCGCCCCCTCGCCCTTGTATTGCAATCTGCCATAGTGCAGACTGCAATATACTAGCGAGGGAGGAAGCATGGTGCGGCTGCGGAAGAGTGAGCGGGATCTGGTGGCGGTGACCGTGTTGGCCCTGCTGCTGCAGGGGCCCCGGCATACGTACGAGATGCATCGGCTGATCCTGGACACGCACAAGGACTTCGTCACCGGGCTGCCGCGGAGCATGTATCACGCGGTCGAGCGGCTGGTGCGGGACGGACTGATCGAGTCGACCGGCACCAGCAAGGACGGGAACCGGCCGGAGCGCATCACCTATCGACTCACCGGCGAAGGGCGGGCCGAGCTGGGCTCGCGGGTCCATCGACTGCTGGCCACGCCCGATGCGGACGCGACGCTGTTCCATGCGGCGTTGTCGTTCATCGGCTGCCTGCCGGTGGCGGGGGCGCGGGCGGCGCTGGGCGAGCGGGTGGCGGGGCTTGAGGGGCAACTCACCACCGCACGCGAGCAGTTGAAGACGCTCAGCGTGCGTCTGCCCCGGGTGCTGCTCGTCGAGCTGGAGTACGAGCAGAGCCGGATCGGGGCCGAACTGGACTGGACGCGCGGCCTGTTGAGCGATCTGGACGATGACGCGCTGAGCTGGCCGGAGAACCTCGCCGAACTCATGCCGATGCCCGGGGACGAGCCCGACGAGCCGGGCGAGAAGAGCGAATGAAGAGCGACCGAAGAGCGACCAACGACCTGGCAGAGGAGTGTGGATCGATGTCCGACCGCGTGCGGAGCCGCGACGAGCTTCACGTACACCGACTTTTGCAGGACATGACCGCTGCGTGGAACGCGGGTGATGCGACCGCCTACGCCGACCTCTTCACCGAGGACGCCGACTACGTGACCTGGTTCGGGTCGCACAGCAGCGGGCGCGAGGCGATCGAGGAGTCGCACCGCTTCCTGTTCGCCGGGCCGCTCAAGGGCACGAAGCTGAGCAACAGCGCCGCGGCGGACGACGGCGGGGCGAGCGTCCGGTTCCTCGCGCCCGACGTGGCGTTCGTCCTGAGTGCGGGCGGCCTGGCCGGACAGGCGTCGGTGGTCAGCTTCACGGCCGTGCGACAGGCGGAGCGGTGGCGGTTCGCCTCGTTCCAGAACACCAGGAAGCAGGAGATCCCCGGTCCGCCGAGGTGACCGCCGGCCGCTCGTCGCGCACGCTCAGCCGAGGGGCTCGGCCGGCTCGGCCATGAGGCCGGTCGAGCCGGTCGAGCCACCCGCGTCGAGGACGGTCTGCGCCCGGCCGAGGTCGCCGCGACCGTCGGCCTGCACGATCAGGCCCGGCCGAACCGGCACTTCACCCGCCACGTGGGCATCGCCCCCGCGCGCCACCAGCGCACGAGCCCCGCACCACGCCCACCACGAGCGCCGCACGGGGTCGTCGTCACGCCCGCTTCCAAGCCGGACAACTCCCCAGCCGCGCAAGAGGCCCCCGTCAGACAAGCGCCGCGACCAGGAGCGTGAACGCGGTGACGATGACGGCCACCCGGACGTAGTGCAGGCGGTCCCAGCGACCCGTCTGCTCCTTCCAGTCCTCGGGACGGTTCTCCGGGGTCCAGGTCTTGCCGCGGTTGGCGATCGGGACGAGCAGCAGCACCGACATGATCACGCTCACCAGCAGCAGCGCCGCGGCGGTGACGACGAGGCCGGTGCCCTGGCGGTCCCATCCGGCGGCAGCCCGGACGCCGACCAGGACGAGCGACCCGATGTACCAGACCGGCATCACGGCGCCGAGCATCCGGCCTCCGTGTGCCTGGCCTTGCACCCTGCTGTCGTCGGGGAGGGCGTTGAGGATCGGGTTGATGACGAAGGCGACGGAGAACTCCACCCCCACCATCAGGCCGACGACCACGGTGGTGACGACCTCGAGTGCGTCGAGCATGACGACCCCTCCAAATATCTAGCATCGCTAGCCGGTGAGGTGACGCTAGTACTGCTATCGCTCGATTGTCTAGCGATGCTAGATTCGCATCATGTCGGTACAGGAACGCAAGCAGCGTGAGCGGGCCAGCCGGGAGCGGCTCATCGTGGCGACGGCCCGCGAGCTCGCCGAGCAGCAGGGCTGGGACGCGGTCACCACCCGCCGGCTCGCCGAGCGCATCGAGTACAGCCAACCCGTCCTCTACAGCCACTTCCGCGGCAAGCGGGAGATCATCGGCGCCGTCGCCCTCGACGGCGCCACCGAGCTGGCCGCGGCGGTGCGGGCCGCGGCCTCCGCCGCGAAGGGCCGGCGCGCCCGGGTCACCGCTCTCTCCCGCGCCTACCTCGACTTCGCCGCACGCAACCCGGCGGTCTACGACGCCATCTTCCAGCTCGACGGCGGCCTGGCGTTCGCACACGAGGACACGCCCGAGCCGCTGAAGGACGCCTTCGCCGCACTGCTGGAGACTCTCGGCGAGGTCGCCGGGGACGGCGTCCACCCGGGGCTGTTCACCGAAACGTTCTGGGCGTCCCTGCACGGGCTGGCCACCCTGACCCGAGCGGGACGGCTGCCGCCGGCAGACATCGAACCGAGGGTGGAACTGCTGGTGGACCGCCTCGCCGTGACCTGAGGCCACCTCCTGCACCGCCGAACTACCCGTATCTGCCGGCCTGTTGAGCCGCTTGAGGCGGTGGCCCCGCTCCCGGACCTCTAGATCACATCGGCCTCGCGAGAGCCTCCGCCGAGCGCCGGCCCCGCGCCGTTGCGCGGCACGGCATGCCGTGCTTCGGGGTTGGCGAGCAGGTGGCGGGGGTCGGTGGCCCGGGTGATGGCGGTCTCGACGGCGGTGATGCGGTCGGCGAGGAGGACGAGGGCGGCGACCGCACGGACCGTCGGGTCCTCCTCCGGGCCGCCCAGGGCCTGGCCCCGCTGGTACGTGGACTTGACGGCGGACCAGCGCTCGGCCTGCTCGGCGGTCAACGTCCCGCGCAGCTCCCCCAGTTTCAGCAGATTGGACTCGGCGCCGGAGGTGAGGGTCTGGGCCTCGCCGGCGTAGTGGTCGGTGAGGACGGCGGCCAGCTCCTCGTCGTTCATGACCGGGTCGATACGGGCCACGATCTTGTTCATGTTGCGGTAGGAGCCCTGGAGTTGGAACGGCGGCTCGGTGCGGCTCTCATCGGTCCGGGCCGCGGACGCGATGTACGCCTCGTTGACCGCGAGGACGGTGCGGCGGGCTGCGAGCAGATGCCTCAACACGCGAAGTATCCGGTCGAGTTCGGCCGGCGGATAGGAATGGGTGAGGCGGTCGCGGCGGGCCGTCGGGTCGTCCTCGGCGAGGCGGACGAGCAGGTCGAGGTCGGCGCGGTCGCGGCCGGCGAGCTGGGCGAGCACCGAGTTGGAGGTCAGCGAGTTCTCGACGAAGCTCATCGCGAAAGCGTCCTCCTTCCCGGTGAGGACCTCGCCGAGGTTCCACACGTCGGCCCGGTTCGCGAGCATGTCGGGGATGCGGAATCGCTGCCCGGACTCGGTGTACGGGTTACCGGCCATGCACACCGCGAACCGCTTTCCGCGCAGGTCGTAGGTGCGGCTCTCACCGTCGACGACACCCTCGATGCGGCGCTGCCCGTCGCAGAGCGAGATGAACTTCTGCAGGAGCTCGGGCGACGTGTGCTGGATGTCGTCCAGGTAGAGCAGGGTGTTGTTCCCGGCTTCGAGCGCGAAGTTGATCTTCTCCACCTCCTGGCGGGAGGTGGCGTCCGGCGCCTGAGCGGGGTCGAGCGAGGTGACGTCGTGGCCGAGGGCGGGGCCGTTGACCTTCACCAGGACCAGGCCGAGGCGGTCCGCCACGTACTCGACGAGGGTGGTCTTGCCGTAGCCGGGCGGTGAGACGAGCAGCAGCAGGCCGCCGGTGTCGGTGCGCTTGCTGTCGCCCGCTGCGCCGATCTGCTTGGCGAGGCTGTCGCCGATCAGCGGCAGATACACCTCGTCGATGAGGCGGCTGCGGACGAAGGACGACATCACGCGCGGACGGAACTCGTCCAGGCGAAGCCGGCGCCGCTCCGCGTCCACCACTTCGGTGCGGCGGCGCTGGTAGGCGCGGAAGCCGGGCACGTCCTCGGACCTGAACCGGGCGGTACGGGTGAGGAGTTCGTCGACGCGTACCGCGAGGCTGCCGCCCTCGACCCTCGGATGCGCGCCGAGCAGTCCGTCGACCGTGGCGGTGAGCGGGGCGTCCGGCGCGTACCGCTCCAGATCGGGGCAGAGTTCGACGGCCGCGGCCTCCGCGAGGTCGCCCGGGTCGGCCGTGGGGTCGAGCGTCGCGGCGTACGAGGCGAGCCATCCGTCGACGAGTTGGCGGCGGGACCGCAGGGTGGCGAGCGAGACGAGGTCGGCGTCGTAACCCTCGGACTTGTCGGCGAGCGCGGCGCGGAAGCCGTCGAGGAGTGCGCGGGCGGGTGCGCCGGTGACGAACCCGGCCTGTTCGGAGGTGAGTTCCTCGAAGAGGTAGCCGGCGGCGAGCGCCGGGTCCGCGTCGGCGATCTGGTGCGTGGACGCGAATTCCCCGAGGGACAGGGCCAGTTCGGCGGTCAGTTCATCGATCGCGGGGGCCAGGCCGAAGGTTTCACGGGCGCGCGCGAGCGAGACGGCGCGGCGGGTGAGTGCGGTGCGCTCGTCGTCGGTGGTGCCGTGTGCCCAGTACAGCTGGGCGGCGGCGCGTTCGCGCGCGGGGAAGCGCAGCAGGCCGGCGGTGGCGTGCAGGCGGAGCAGGGTGGTGAGGATCGCGGTGGCGTCCCGGTCGTGCACCCCGCGCTCGTAGCCCTCGTCGTACGCCGCCTCGGCGGCCTCGCGCACCAGGACCGGCAGGTCGGCGGCCGCGAGCGCCTCGTGGCCGTGCTCGGCGAGCAGCCGGGCCGCCAGGTGTTCGGCCCGGTACACCTCCGCGGTCTCGGAGGGCAGCGAGCGGCCCCAGTACGGGCGGGTCGCGGCGAAGCCGGGGTCGGTGACGGGGGCGCGGTAGTCGGTGCCGGTCAGGGCGAACGCCAGGGTGTCGCCGGAGGGGACCAGGGTCAGGTCGAGCGGCTGGGTGTTGACGGCGAAGCGGTGCCGGCCGAGACGGATGGTGTCGCCGCCGTCCGCGTACAGCTCGGTGCGGTCGCGCAGCGCGCGGGTGGCCTCCTGGCGGGCCGACTTGATCCGCCCCGCCAGCTCCTCGGCCCTTACCTGGTCGCCGAGTTCGCGCAGCTCGTCGGCGGTGCGCAGGACCTTGGCGACCATCGGGTCGGAGGCGAAGAAGGTGGCGACCGCGTCCTGGTCCGGCAGGGTCGCTGCGCGCCGGGTGACGGTGTCGAGCACGCGGACGGCGGACTCGGCGAGCCGCTCGGCGTGCCGGGCGCGGGCGTCCTGCAGGGTCTGCTTGCGGGACGAGAAGGCCTCGTAGATCTCACTGCGCCGGTCGGCGAGCTCGCCGAGGAACGTGTCGTCCTCGGCGAACCGGGACTCCAGATTCTCCAACTGCAGGAGCAGACGCGAGAGTTGCTCGTCGCAGGCCTCGGGGGTGCCGGCCGCGGCGAGTGCCCCGGTGACGGCCTGCCCGAGCAGCGCGAACTCGGCGGCGAACTCTGCTCGGCCTTCCTGGCCGCGCAGTTCGCGGCGGCGGGCGTCGAGGGTGGCGCGGGCACGGTTGACTCCGCCGAGGACCTCGGCGATCCGCTCCAGCACGGCGGTCCGCACGGTGGCGTCGCCCATGTCGAGCCCGGCTACGGTCTCGGTGAGGATCTGCAGGCCCTCGGTGCGCTCGTCCAGTCGGGCGGCGACCGGCTCGGCCTCGGCGACGGTGGCGAGTCCGGCGGCCTGCTCGGTGAGGCGGGCGACCTCGGCGTGCTGGTCGTCGAAGGCGTCGTCGCGGCGCAGGAACTCGATGGCGCGGCCCGCGGTGGAGGCGATGTCCGCCTCGACACCGTCGGACAGCTCGTCGATACGCTCGACATCGGCGTACCGCATCTCCTTCAGGGTGAGCAGATGGCCCTGCGCGTGCCGGAGTTCGGTCAGCTGGGAGACCCAGACGTCGGCGCTGCGCGGGCTCTCTCCGCGCACCCGGCGGACCAGGGCGGTGAGCTGTTCGGCGGCCTCGGTGAGCGCCCCCGCGGCCTCGCGGGTCAGCGACTGCACGGTCTCGAACTCGGCGAGCACCTGCTGGGCGGTGTCCCGGATGCCGGTCAGCGGCTCGAGCAGCCCGCCCGCCTCGGGGTCGGACATCCAGTGGTACTGGTCGAGTGCCCGTACGCAGGAGGCGGCGAGCGCGTCGTAGACCTCGGCGGTCGGGGTGGTCTCGGTGACGGCGCGGGCCACGGACAGCGAGTCGGAGATGCCGCGGACCAGGTCGGCGTTGCCGATCCGGGCGAGCGGACCGGAGCCGGCGGGCGTGGCCGCGGCGTAGGTGTCCGACACGAACGGTGACTGCCACACCTGCAGCGGATGCACCCGCGCCGGCTCGTCGTCGCCTGCGCGCAGCACGAACAGGGTGCCGTCGTCGAAGACCGCGTACCCGTGGCAGGACAGCGGGCTCGCGACCTCCTTGCGGATCACGTTGTAGGGCAGGAGCAGCGTGCGGCCGGCCTCGCGGGCGTGGAAGGCGAAGAGCACGTCCTCGCCGTTGGGCGAACGGACGGTGCGCTCGTACTCCAGGTCGGCGGTGTCGGTGTCGAAGGTCTTCGCGGAGCCGGTGGCGGCGATGTAGTAGCCGCCGGGGAAGACGATGCCCTGGTCCTCGGGCAGGCGGCGGCAGGCCTGTCCGATGCCGTCCAGGCGGACGACACCCTTGGTGAGCGTGTTGAACACCAGGTAGCGGTGCTGCTTCTCCTTGTACGGCAGGATCCGCAGCAGCAGGAGCGGGCCCACGCGCGCGTGCTCGACGCTCGCGTCGGCGAGGGACTGCAGCGGTTCGTCGACGGGCTCGGAGTGGATGCCCTCGTCGGTCTCGGTGTCGTTGTCGAGCTTGACGGTCAGCGCCCCGCCGACGGCCGAGACGAACACCTCGTCGCCGATGGAGATGTGCGGGTGCCGGCCGAGGACGTGCGCCTCGCGCGGCGCGGGCGTCCAGTCGAAGTCGTGCGAGTCCGGGAAGACGTGGTCGCGCTCGCCCCGGGCGTCCAGGAACGTCGCCGTGCCGTCGGTGCCGACGGCCCAGCGCAGCACCCGGATGTCCGCGGCGCGCTCACCGGTGCGGAAGACGGCGAGCACCTTGCCGTCGACGTGCCGCAGCTGCATCAGCCGCGTCTCGCGGTAGTAGCGGTAGAGGGCCTCGAACTCCCGCCGGAACGCCGGGTCGTCGAGCAGCCCCGGCACGGCGTCCGCGGGCAGTGGCTCCAACTCGCGGTCGTGCAGGGCGAATACGTCGGCAACGGTGGTCTCGGGCCGGACGCCCGCGTGGACGTTGTAGCCGAAGAGCAGGACGTCACCGACGGCGAGGATGTCGCGCGGTACGGAGTTGTGCTCGGTCCGCAGCCGCTCGGTCCCGACGAGCTTCAGCTCGGCCGACCCGAACTCCTCGGTCCGGCGCACGTTCAACTGTCCGGCACGATCGGCCAGTTCCTTGGCCTGCGCGACCAGCCGGTCCCGCAGCACCTCGTAGGTGCCGGCGTCCACGGTGGTGGTCATGGTGAATAGCTCCTTGTTTCCAGCCCGTCCCGGGGGTCTCAGCCCGTCCGGGGGTCGCCCCGGACGGAGTCCGGGGGGAGTTCGAGGACAAGGGTGTCCAGGGGCGATGCCCCGGTTTCGGGAAGGTGCGGGCCTGGGGCACGCGCCCCGAAGGGGACCGGACCCGCCGCCCCCCGTGCGGCAGCTCCGGTCCCCGGCTCAACCCGGCCCACCCGGACCGGAGGTCACTTCGCGGCAACCCCGTTCAGCTCCGCGATCGGCATCTCCGCAATCCCCAACTGACCGGCCTTATCGAGGAGTTCACGAACCTGGGAGGCCTGCGCCCCTCCCCCGTTCATCAACTTCATGAGCAGCGCGGACACGGTCAGGTTCTGCACGTCCCCCGTCGACACGGACCCGAGCACCGACGTCAGCGACTCGGTGAAGTCCTTGCTCCCGTCCAGCCAGGGCCCGGCGAGCGTCTGCGCCGTCTCGCTGTTCTGCATGAACCCGTCCACGCCCTTGCCGAGCGAGATCGAGTTGACGATCCGGTCGAAGAACACGGACTCGCCGCCGACGATGGAGATGTCGGCCTTCTCCAGACCGGTCGCCACCACCGTGGCCTGCGCCTCGGCCACCTGCCGCTGCATGTCGAGACCGGCGAGACGTACGTCCTTCTCGGCCTGCAGACGCAGCCGGTACTCCTCGTGCGTGCGGGACGCCTCGTCGAGCGCGGCCATCGCGGCGGCCTTCTCGGTGAGACCCTCGGCCTCCGCCTTCAGCTTCTCGCCGATCGCGGCAGCCTCGGCCAGCGCCTTCTCGCGGCTTCCCGCGGCCTCCGCACGCATCCGTGCCTCGGTCGCCTCGGCCTCGGCGCGGCCCGCCTTCTCGATCGCGTCGGCCTCCTTCTCGCGCACCTGCACCAGGGCAAGGCCCTCGGCCGCGGCCTCCGCCTGCATGCCCTCGGCGAGCCGCAGCTTGGCGCGCGCGTCCAGGTCGCTGGACTTCAACCGGGCCTCGGCCAGGGTGACTTCCTCGGCGGCGCGGTGGCCCGCGGCCGTCTCGGCGGCCTCGGCCGCCTTGATGTCCTTGACCAGGTTCTCCTGCGCCTCGGCCTCCGCGGCGATGATGACCTGCAGCCGGTTGCGCTCGGCCTCCTCGGTGGCCCGCAGCTTCTTGATGGACTCCTCCTGCTCGGCGACCGTACGGTCGACGGCGACGCGCTCGCGGATCACGTCGGCGATGTCGCGCCGCTCCGTCTCCACCTCCTTGTCGGCGGAGATACGGGTCAGTTCGGTCTCCCGGTCACGGGCGATGACCTCGAGCTGGCGGTCCTTCTCGATGCGCTCGTTCTCGATGGCGATGACGCGCTCGCGGTTCTTGGCCGCCACCGCGACCTCGCGCGCCTGGTTCTCGCGCTGCACCCCGAGCCGCTCCTCGGTGGTGAGGAACGCCGTCTGGGCGCGCAGCCGCTCCTCCTCGACGACCCGTGCGGTCTCGGCCTCCTCGCGGGCCCGCACGGTGTCGACCTCGCGCTTCTGCTTGATCTCGGCGTCGGCCTGGCGGCGTTCCAGCTCCAGGATGGCCTCCCGGGCGTCGACGTTCTGCCGGGTGATCTCCTTCTCCTCGTGGCGCTGGAACTCGTTGGTGCGTACGTGCTCCACGGCGGTGAGCTCGGTGATCTTCCGGATGCCCTGGGCGTCGAGGATGTTGTTGGCGTCCAGGTGGGCCAGCGGTGTCTGCTCGAGGTAGTCGATCGCCGCGTCCTCGAGGCTGTAGCCGTTGAGGTCGGTGCCGATCAACTGCATGATGCGGTCGCGGAGTTCGTCCCGCTTGGTGTACAGGTCGGTGAAGTCCATCTGCTTGCCAACGGTCTTCAGCGCCTCGGAGAACTTGGCGTTGAACAGCTCCTGCAGCGTCTCCTTGTCGCTGGCCCGGGCGGTGCCGATGGCCTGGGCGACACGGATGACGTCCTCGACGGTCTTGTTGACCCGTACGAAGAACGAGATGCGGATGTCGGCACGGATGTTGTCCCGGCAGATCAGGCCGTCGTGGCCGGTCCGCGCGATGTCGATGGTCTTCACCGAGGTGTCCATGATCTCGGCCTTGTGCAGCACCGGCAGGACGACCTGTCCGGTGAAGGTCACATCGACCTTGCGCATCTTGGAGACGATCAGCGCCTTGCCCTGCTCGACCTTGCGGAAGAGCCGGGTGACGGTGAAGAGAAGGGCGATCACGAGCAGCAGGCCAACGGCGATCGTCACGCCGATGCCCAAGGAGATGGCGTCCATGGGAGTCCTAGAGTGCCGGAGGCGCCGGCGTGCGACGCCTCGTGAGCGGAAGGTGAATCGCTGTCGGGGGTGCGACAGATGACGGAGTGCTTGACGTCGGCTCGGTAGGTGCGACGGGTGGCTGCGCCCCGTGTGCGGGCGGCGCGGTCAGGCCGGTTCGGGTCCGGACCGGCCGAGGCCGGTTCGCGGCGGGCGCGAACGGACGGACTCGATACTCCCGGTGGGCGGTCCGCCGAGTGCGGGGCCGCCGAGGCCCGAGTTCCGGCCGCGGCGCGGGTCGAGTTCCGCGTCGTAGGGCGCGGCCCAGAAGAACTCGCCGTCGTCGTCGTACGCGTAGAGCAGCGCGGTGCTGCCGGCGGTGAGTCCCGAGTCCGCAGCGTGCGGATCGACCCTGACCTGGACCAGGGCGACGGCGCCGTCCGCGGCGGTGACTTCGGCCTGTCCGAAGGACTGGTCCACGCGCGAGGTGCGCACGGTGCAGGTGAGGCCGATGAAGTCGAGCCGGGACGGCTCGGGTTCGTCCGGGAACAGCGCGCGCAGCGGGCGGAGCAGGATCCGGGTGACGGCCCAGGCGAGCAGCAGCGCGACGACCAGGACGGCGGCCGAGAGTGCCTGGCGGAGCGTTCCCTGGGCGGCGCTGCGTTCCACAAGCACCGAGCCGGTCAGGCTCAGTCCCCAGGCGACGGTGATGACCAGGGAGGCCGTGATGGCCACCGGGACGCCCCCGAGGCCCGCGGCACCGGTGTTGACGTCACCGTCGAAGGAGTCGTGCTCGCAGGCCCCGAGCAGGACCAGGAGCCAGAAGCAGACGACCACGACGAGAGCCGCCGTGAACAGAGCGGCCGGAAAACCGAGCGCTGCGTCGAAGAACTCGTTCATCGGATTCACCCCCCGGTTCGGCCGTCGATCTTGTGCGCTGTGCTGCATCTGTAGGGACTACGGTTCGCCCCCTGCGGTTCCCTTGCGGGCGACCGGACGGGATCCGGATGCCGGGCTACGCTTCCGTAACCCGGCATCCGGGATTCGTCCCCCGGTTGTGCAGGTCCATCCTGACATCCGGGAGGACCTCGGCACATTGCCGTGATCCGGCAATCTTTACGGGTTCTTAATGCCTGGTGTCATCAGCCGGTGACATCCGCGGAGACAGCGAAAGGCCCCGCGCCGGCCTTCGCGGGGAAGGCGGCGCAGGGCCTTTGAGCATCGGCTTCGGCCTCCGTCAGGAGCCGGAACCGCCCCCGGAGGAACCGGTGGTGGAGGACGACCGCGTGGCCGAGTCCCCGGCACCGTCCTGCTCGCCTGCGGAAGTCACGGCAGCGCGTTCCGCGGCAGGCTCCCGCTCGGACGCGACCTCGGACGCGACCTCGGCGGCGGCCGACTCGGTACGGGCGGACTCGCTACGGGCCGACTCCGCGGCACCGGACTCGGCACCCACTGCAGCCTCCGCGCCACCGGATTCCGCAGCCACCGCGCTCTCCTTCGCCAGCGGGTCGCCGTCGGCGGGCAGCGGCTGCGCCTTGGCGGCCCCGGCGGGCCCGCCCTTCGCGTCGAGCTTCAGGAACTTGCGGCCCAGCGGCTCGGTCCAACGGGCCGCCAGCGGGCCGATGATGACGAGCAGCAGCACGTACGCGGTGGCGATCGGCCCGATGCGGGGCTCCACGCCGACCGCGAGACCGGCGATGACGATCGAGAACTCACCGCGGGCGACCAGGGTGCCGCCGGCCCGGAGGCGGCCGCGGGGGCCGACACCGGCCCGCTTCGCGGCGAACCAGCCGGTGTAGATCTTCGTGCCGGTGGTGATCAGGGCGAGGAGCAGCGCGGGCAGCACGACCGGCGGGATCGCCGCGGGGTCGGTGGAGAGCCCGAAGAAGACGAAGAACACCGCGGCGAACAGGTCGCGCAGCGGCGTGAGCAGCTTGCGCGCGCCCTCGGCGACCTCACCGGAGAGCGCGATACCGACCAGGAAGGCACCGACCGCGGCGGAGACCTGCAGCTCCTGCGCGATACCGGCGACGAGCAGGGTCAGGCCGAGCACGACGAGCAGCAGCATCTCCGGGTTGTCCGAGGAGACCGCCTTGCTGATCAACCGGCCGTGCCGCAGCGCGAGATAGAGCACGAGGCCGACGGTGCCGAGCGCGATGAGCAGCGCCAGGCTGCCGCCCGCGAGGCTGACCCCGGCCAGCAGAGCGGTGAGCAGCGGCAGGTAGACCGCCATCGCCAGGTCCTCCATGACGAGGACACCGAGGATGACGGGGGTCTCACGGTTACCGAGCCGCCCGAGGTCGGCGAGCACCTTGGCGATCACGCCGGAGGACGAGATCCAGGTGACACCGGCGAGCGCGACCGCACCGACCGGGCCCCAGCCGAGGATCAGTGCCGCCGCCGCACCCGGCAGTGCGTTCAGGCAGAAGTCGACCGCACCCGACGGGTACTGCGTCTTGAGGCTGGTGACCAGTTCGGACGCGGTGTACTCGAGACCGAGCAGCAGAAGCAGCAGGATGACGCCGATCTCGGCGCCGACCATCGTGAACTCCTCGCTGGCGTCCAGCGGGAGCAGCCCGCCGTGCCCGAAGGCGAGCCCGGCGAGCAGGTAGAGCGGGATCGGAGACAGTCCGATCCGGCCGGCGAACCGGCCGATGAGACCGAGGCCGAGGATGACGGCGCCCAGTTCGATGAGCAGTGCGGTCGTGTCGTGCACGTCACCCTCCAGAAATAATCTCGGCGAGCGCGTCCACGCCCTCGCGGGTACCCACGGCGACGAGCGTGTCGCCGCCCGCGAAACGGAAGTCGGGCCCGGGTGACGGGTGCGCGGCGGTGCGCCGCAGCACCGCCACGATCGAGGCGCCGGTACGGGTACGGGCCCCGGTGTCACCGAGGAGCCGGCCCACGAACGGCGAGCGCGAGGTCACCGGGATGTGCTCGGTGACGAGGTCGATCCCGTCGGTGCGCACCGCGTCGATCGGCGCGGGGTCGATGAGATGCGCGAGCGCGGTGGCCTCTTCCGTCGACAGCGGCACCGACAGTTGGCACGAATCGGGGTCGTCGACGTCGTAGAACCCGATGAAGCGGCGGCCGTCCTCGTGGATCACCACGGAGATGTGCCGTCCGGCCTCGGTGGTGAAGTCGATCTGTGTACCGACACCGGGAAGGTTGGTGCGCCGCGTGCCCATGGTCTGCCTCCGTAAGACAGGCGGAGGACAGCAGCCGGGGCGGCACAGCCCACCGCGCCGACGAGTTGAGTGGGCGTTGACCCTATCATTGCCGAACCCTTGCCTTACCAGGGCAAGTTGATGTGTGACGTATGCCATGAAATGCGGTATCTGTCGGCACTTTCCGGGCGCACGGGAGTGCGGCGCGTGGCCGCTGGGGTTCGGGGTGCCGTCGTCGCGGGGTGGCCGGTGCGGAGCAGGGTGCCGTCGTCGCCGGGTGGCCGGTGGCGTCGGCCGCGGTCAGAGCGGGGTGGCCGCGTGCAGCAGCAGGACCATCGTCACCGCGGAGTTCGCGGACGACATCGCCGAGAGCACCGTGC
This sequence comes from Streptomyces sp. YIM 130001, assembly GCF_003574445.1. Taxonomy (GTDB): domain Bacteria; phylum Actinomycetota; class Actinomycetes; order Streptomycetales; family Streptomycetaceae; genus Streptomyces. Next base: position 55,710 of record NZ_KZ984572.1, on the reverse strand, counting down.
CCCCGGCCGCCGCCCAGGCCGCCAGCCCGGCCGCGGTGAACACCGACGGCGGCCAGGCGTGCGCCGCGGGCGCGGGGCCGAGCAGCGCCGCGACCCGACGCGGCACCGGCCCGGGGCCCGCACCCTGACCTGCGCTCCCACCCAACCCTCCGGTGATCCCGGCGAATCCGGGCAGGCCCGCCGACCGCGCGGTGGACAGTGCGAGTGCCGCCTTGCCGATGGCGCGCGCCACCAGCGCACGGTCCCCCACGGTCTGCGCCGCACACTCGTCGGCCCAGCGCTCCGCCCCGTACTCCACGGCCGTACGCAACGACAGCAGGAAGGGATTCGCTCGCGCCGCGAGACGCACCGCGAGCAGATAGCGGTCGTGCCGCCCGGCGAGATGGGCCCGCTCGTGCGCGAACAACGCCCGCCGCTCCGGCGACGCCAACTGCCCGAGCAGTCCCGTCGTCACGACGACCCGGCCGCCGTTGGTCCCGGCCGGCGGCAGGGCGTACGCGTACGGCCTGCCGTCCCGCAGCACCGCAACCGGCGAACCGGGCAGATCGTCGAGCGCGCGATGCGCGTCACGGGTGCGGCGCAGATGCCGTCGCAGCGTGCGGCCGCAGGCGATCGCCACCGCGGCGAGTGCCGGGATCGCGGCCTGCCCGACCAGCGCGTCGTACGGTACGGCCGCCCGCACCTCAGGGTCGGACCAGCCGTCGGGCAGTGGGTTGCCCGGCAGTTGGGCGGTGCCGACGACCATCAGGAGCGCCAGGCACAGGGTGCTGCACAGGGCCATCACCACGGCGACCGCGGTGAGCAGGCGGGTGGCGGTGCGCGGGTGCAGCCGGTGCCCGGCGAGCCTGGCGACCGGCCAGGCGGTGAGCGGCAGGAAGAGCGGCAGGAAGACGAAGACGCCCATACGAGCCGCGACCTAACTCTCCCGGGCCGGCGGCGGACCCTCGCCGGCCTCGTCCGCGCGGTCGAGGAGTGTGCGCAGGAGCTGTTCGTCCCCCGGCGGCAGCGCGGTCACGAAGTTGGCGAGCACCGCGCTGCGGTCCTCCTCGCCGTCCAGGACCTTGCGCATCCGCAGCGCCGCGAGACCCGCCTCGTCGGCGGCGCCGGTCCAGACGAAGGAGCGGCCGTCGCGCTGCCTGGTGACCGCGTTCTTGGCGAGCAGCCTGGTCAGGATCGTCATCACCGTGGTGTAGGCGAGATCGCCGCCGACGCGCTCCTGGACCCAGCCCGCCGTGACCGGACCGTCCGCGGCACCGAGCGCCGCGAGTACCTGCGCCTCGAGCTCGCCCTGGCCCCTTCTGCGGGGACGGTGCTGCCGGTCGTCGTCGCTGCGCGTCATCGCCCGCCTCCCTCCGGCCGCATCCCCGGCGCGGACAGCGGCGGGGAGCGCCCCATCGTACGCGGCGGATTCCGGCGGTCTCCGGGCGGAGCGGGTGCGGGGAGACGGTGCGGGCCGGGGTGACCAGGGGCGCGGATGCCGCAGTGGAGGCACGCGTCGCACGGAGTCTTCGGACGAGCACTCAGCGCGACCGGATCGAGGGGCGAACTCAGCGCTACACGACGGTCCCCGAGCCCGCTCCGCGCACAACCGGCGGGCACCGGAAGTGACTTCCGGTGCCCGCCGGCCCCCTTTCCCCGGTCCCACCTCAGGAGACGGGCTCGTACCCCCTCGGAAGGTCGGCCGTCCCGCCGGGAACAACGGGACGGGCCTCTCGAAGAATGCGGAACGTCAGCGGTTGCCCTGGCGGCGGGCCTGGGCCTTCTGCTGCATACCGCGCGTCTTCGCCGAGATCGACTTCACCTCGGGGCTCGTGCTCTTCATCCGAGCCTGAGCGGCGGAGATCTTCGCGTGCTGCGGGTCCTTGGGGTGGTTTCGCTCCTTGGCCATGATGCAGCCTCCTCCTCGTCGGGCGCGGCAGACCGAACAGCGCCCGTCCTTCCACTGTCACCCCGCCCCGGGGCATCGGCATCCGCAGCGCCTTGACCTGCGAAGCCGACGCAGTCAGCGGGCCTCGAAAGCGCCCGTCGCGAGCGGCGGGCGACCTGGGGCAGGGCACCGCCACCGCCCTGCCGCGCGATCGGGTTTGATGGACGCATGAGTGACGTAGCGGCCACGCCCGGAACCAATGACCTGCCCGACTGGGAGAAGCGCTTCAGGGCGCCCCGCGTCTCGCTGCCCGACTGGGCCGAGGACGCACCCGAGCGCTCGCTGTTCGTCTCGAACGCGACGGGGACCTACGAGTTGTACGCCTGGGACCGTACGACCGGCGCACAGCGGCAGGCCACGGACCGGGCCAACGGCACCACCGACGGCTTGCTGTCGCCCGACGGCCACTGGATCTGGTGGTTCGACGACAAGGACGGCGACGAGTTCGGCGTCTGGAAGAGGCAGCCCTTCGAAGGCGGTGACGACACCCCGGCCGTGCCGGCACTCGCCCCTTCCTACCCCGCGGGCCTGGCCATCGCGCGCGACGGCGCCACCGTCGTCGTCGGCCGCTCGACGGACGAGGACGGCTCCACGCTGCACGTCGTACGCGACGGCGGCGAGCCGGCCGAGATCTACCGGCACCGCGAATCGGCGGGCGTCGGCGACCTGAGCCACGACGGCACCCTGATCGCCCTCGAGCACACCGAGCACGGCGACGCGATGCACTCCGCGATCCGCGTCGTCGACCTCGACGGCCGCACCCTCGCCGAACTCGACGACACCAAGGACGGCACCGAGGAACTCGGCCTGAGCATCCTCGGTTTCGCGCCCGTCGCCGGCGACACCCGGCTGCTCGTCGGCCATCAGCGGCGCGGCCGCTGGGAGCCGATGGTGTGGGACGTGACGTCCGGCGTCGAGAGCGACCTCGCCCTCGATCTGCCCGGCGACGTCTCCGCCGAGTGGTACCCGGACGGCTCCGCCCTGCTGGTCGCGCACAGCTTCGAGGCGCGCAGCGACCTGTGGCGCCTCGACCTCGCCACCCGCGCGCTCGAGCGCATCGACACCCCGCCCGGCTCGGTGTCCGGCGCGACCGCCCGGCCCGACGGGGCCGTCGAATACCTCTGGTCGTCCGCCGCCGAGCCGCCGCAGGTCCGCTCCACCGCGGGCGGCGTCGTCCTGGACCCGCCCGGTATGAAGTGCCCCGGCTCGGTGCCGGTCGAGGACGCCTGGGTGGAGGGGCCCGGCGGGCGGATCCACGCCCTGGTGCAGAAGCCGGCGGGCGAGGGCCCGTTCCCGACCGTGTTCGAGATCCACGGCGGCCCGACCTGGCACGACAGCGACGCCTTCGCGGCCGGCCCGGCGGCCTGGATCGACCACGGATACGCGGTCGTACGGGTCAACTACCGCGGCTCGACGGGATACGGACGCGACTGGACCGACGCACTCAAGCACCGCGTCGGCCTGATCGAACTCGAGGACATCGCCGCGGTCCGCGCCTGGGCGGTCTCCTCCGGTCTCGCGGACCCGGCGAAGCTGGTCCTCGCCGGCGGCTCCTGGGGCGGCTATCTGACCCTGCTCGGCCTCGGCACCCAGCCCGACGACTGGGCCGTGGGCCTGGCGGCGGTGCCGGTCGCGGACTACGTCACGGCGTACCACGACGAGATGGAGGCGCTGAAGGCGATGGACCGCACGCTGCTCGGCGGTACGCCCGAGGAGGTGCCGGAGCGGTTCGCCGCCTCCTCCCCGCTGACGTACGTCGACGACGTACGGGCGCCGGTCTACATCTCGGCCGGGGTGAACGACCCCCGGTGCCCGATCCGGCAGGTCGAGAACTACGTGGACCGGCTGGCCGCGAAGGGTGCTCCGCACGAGGTGTACCGGTACGACGCGGGTCATGGGTCGCTGGTCGTCGACGAGCGCATCAAGCAGGTCCGCCTGGAGATCGACTTCGCGGAGCGGTACCTGCGCTGACCCTCCGTCGCCGGAGGGGCTGGTCCGGCCCCTCCGGCGTCCGAGGAGCCCCTCCGGGGAGTTCCGGGAGAGGGCGGGGCGGCAGCTCCGATGACTTCCGCACCCCGCGCCGGTCTGCACTGTGCACGCAGCAAGCACCCGAAAGGCGGGACCCCGATGACGTCCACACCCCCCGAGCCCAACGCCATCGGCCTCGGCGTGATCCTCGGCTGCCGGAAGGCCGACGCCCTGATCGACTGGTACCGCGCCGCTCTCGAGCCGCTCGGCGGCCGCTGGGACCAGCACATGCTGGTCGTCGGCCCCACGATCATCGGCTTCGACGAGCGCGACGATGTGGCCGAGAAGTCCGTCGAACCGGGCCGCCAGATGCTCAACGTGCTGGTGCGGGACATCCGCGCGGCCGAGTCCCATCTCAACAGCCTGGGCGTGACCTGGGTACGCCCCGTCGAGGACGTGGGCGACGGCTGGTACTTCTCCACGATCACCGACCCGGTCGGCAACTACGTGCAGTTCCTGCAGGGTCCGGTCACGGCCTGAGCGTGCCCCGGGGATCCGCACCCTGCAGCCACCGTCACGGGCCCCGCCCCGTACCGTTGGGGGCGTGTACCGGTTTCTGCTGACTCCGCGCTGGTGGGGCATCAACGTCTTTCTCGTTCTTGCCATCCCCTTCTGCATCTTCATGGGGTCCTGGCAGCTCGGCCGGTTCGAGGACCGCGTGGACACCCACCAGGAGGCCGAGCAGCAGAGCCGTTCCGCCGGCAAGGGCGCATCGGCCCCACTCGCGGAACTCCTGCCCGTCAGCCAGGACACCTCCGGCCGGCGGGCCACGGCCAGCGGCACCTGGGACCGCCAACTCCTGGTGCCCGACCGCATGCTCGACGACCGCGACGGCTACTACGTCCTGGGCCTGCTCCGCACCGAGGGCCCCGGCGAGGGCAAGGGCAAGGTCCTGCCCGTCGTACGCGGCTGGCTGCCCGGCGACGCCGCCGCGGGCAAGGCACCCGCACTGCCCGGGGGCGAGGTCGAGGTGACCGGCGCACTGCAGGCCTCGGAGAGCGCCGGCAGCAACGGCGTCAGCGACCGCGCGGGCCTGCCGAAGGGCCAGCTCGCGGTGATCAGCGCGGCTTCCCTGGTGAACCTGGTGCCGTACGACGTCGAGGACGCCTGGGTGACGTCGGAGAAGGCCACGGACGGGATGCGGCCGGTGCCGCCGAAGGTCGCGCAGGGCAGCGGGCTCGATCTGAAGGCGTTCCAGAACCTCGGGTACACCGGCGAGTGGTTCATCTTCGCGGGCTTCGTGCTCTTCATGTGGTTCCGGCTGTTCCGCCGTGAGCTCGAGTTCGCACGGGACGCGGAGCTCGGCTTGCTGGGGGCGGACGCCCAGCAACAGGAACCCACCGATGCCGAGGACGCCACCGACACCGACGACGCCGAAGGCTCGGAGTCGTCGGAGGACGCCGCCGCTTCCGTGGCAGCGCCTACGACGCGGCCATGACTCCCGTGCGATAGACCGTCCCCGCGCAGGCGTTGGGGATCGTCGCGGCCGCCGAAGGGGCGCCGGGCTGGGCCGTGTGGGACAGCGCGACGCTGCCGTCCGCCGTGCCTTCACCGGGAGCCAGCTGGGGCTCCGTCGCCGGCTGGTCGCCGCCGCCCGTACCGCCCTCGCTCGGCGTCGGATCCGGCGAACTGCCCTCGGTGGGGCAGGTCTCGGACGGCACCCAGGCGAAGTGCACCTCGTACGCCTCGCCCGGCGCGAGCCGCACCGTGCCCTCGGCGGGTGCGGCCGGGAGGCCCACCGACGAGTCGCCCGCGGCGACCTCCGCCATGCCGACCTTGGCGCGCTCCGCCGAGCCCAGTACCTCGAACGTCACGCTGCCGCCGCCACCGACGGTGCAGTCGCTCGCGGAGACGTTGGACACCCGGAAGGAGCCGTAGACCTTGCCGTCGGCCGCGGGCTCGCCGACCGTGCCGACCGCGTTGCCCAGTTGTCCCGCGCCGCAGGTGGAGGCGGGCGCCATCCCCGGGTCCGAGGGTCCGGTGCCGGCCGTGGCGCCGCCGCCGGTCTCCTCGCCCTTGCCGCCCTTGCCCTTGCCCTTGTCGCCGTCCTTGTCCTTCTGGCCGTCCTTGCCGGACGGACGCTCCTCGTCCGTGCCGGACCTGCCGCCGTCGGCGTGCGCCGAGTCCCCCGGCACCTGCGAGGTGTGGCCCACCGCGGACGGATGATCGTCGGAGGAACCCGGCGAGTTGGTCACGTGCAGGAGCGCGGGCACCGCGGTGCCGACGAAGAGCGCGGCCGCCGCCATCCCGACCACGGCCTGCCGCTTACGGGCCCGGCGGACCGGCACCGCGCGGCGCAGCCGCTCGAGCGAGGCGTCGGACGGCTCGATCTCCCGCACGGCGCCGCGCATCATCGCGCGCAGCGCCTCCTCGTCGGCGTCCAGGCCGCCGGGGCCACCCGGCCCGCCGATGTCCGGGCCGTCGGGGCCCGCCGCACCGGCGTCCGGTGCGTGGTCCTCGGATCCGCGTCCGAAGGGGGTGTTCCAGGGGCCGTTCACTGCTTCGTTCCCACCATGCTGTCCGTGCTCGTGGCCTTCCGGCCCCGGCTCGCCCGGTCGTTGCGTACTCATGCCCCCGCCTCCATGGCGACGCGCAGAGCGGCGATGCCACGCGAACCGTAAGCCTTGACCGAGCCGAGCGATATGCCGAGGGTCTCGGCGACCTGGGCCTCGGTCATGTCCGAGAAGTAGCGCAGCACCAGCACCTCGCGCTGGCGGCGCTGCAGTCCGCGCATCGCCTTGATCAGGGCGTCGCGCTCCAGCTGGTCGTACGCCCCCTCCTCCGCGCTCGCCATGTCCGGCATCGGCTTGGAGAGCAGCTTGAGACCGAGGATGCGGCGGCGCAGCGCGGAACGGGAGAGGTTGACCACCGTCTGACGCAGGTAGGCGAGGGTCTTCTCGGGGTCTCGGACGCGCTTGCGCGCGGAGTGCACCCGGATGAACGCCTCCTGCACCACGTCCTCGCAGGAGGCGGTGTCGTCCAGGAGAAGGGCCGCGAGACCGAGCAGCGAGCGGTAGTGCGCGCGGTACGTCTCGGTGAGGTGGTCGACCGTGGTCCCTGCCGTCATCGAGTCGTCCGCGCCCTCACGCTGGCCCGGCACCGTGGCCGGTCGTGTGGAGGGCATGGGGGCGATCACCGGCATCCCGCCGGCGGAGCTGCTCCCGCCGGCCGGACGGGCACGGCGGGGCCGGGCGCCGACGACGCCGGGGACCATCGGGAAATCCAGTACCTCTGCCACGTCTGTTGGACACGCGTCCCCCCGCGAGGGTTGTACGCGTAAGGCGTCGTATTTGCGGCGGCCTGCGCGATTCCGGCGCCTCGCGTCCGCGTACCAGCATTCCCTGCCCTCATGCGTACCCGCTCTTCCCCTGTGCCCCCGCGGCTGACCGCGTCCGGTGCGGCATCCCCTGCAAGCCCGCGCGCAGGGCGTCGGCAAAGACGCACCCCGCCCTGTGCGCGGTTGCACGGGACGGGGATCGAGTCGTGCGGCGGGTCCTTCGTACCGGGCCACGTCGACCGGCACCGGGCCGGGTTCCCCCTCGGCCCGCTCACATAAATTACACAGGTACGGACGGGGCCGGTGCGGCGGCGGGGTCCCGACGCCGCCCCCTTCAGGCCGGTTGTGAGCCCTATGCGCGCATTTCCGCGGCGATGAGTTCGGCGATCTGCACGGTGTTCAGAGCGGCGCCCTTGCGGAGGTTGTCGCCGCAGACGAACAGCTCGAGGCCGGTCGGATCGTCCAGGGATCGGCGTACCCGGCCGGCCCACGTGGGGTCCGTACCGACCACGTCCGCGGGGGTCGGGAACTCGCCTGCCGCCGGATTGTCGAAGAGCACGACGCCGGGAGCGGTGGAGAGGATCTCGTGCGCGCGGTCGACGGTGACCTCGTCCTCGAAGCGGGCGTGCACGGTCACCGAGTGCGTGGTCACCACCGGGACCCGTACGCAGGTCGCGGAGACCTTGAGATGCGGCAGGCCGAGGATCTTGCGGGACTCGTCGCGGACCTTGAGCTCTTCGGACGACCAGCCGTCCGGGCCGAGCGAGCCGGCCCACGGCACCACGTTGAGTGCGATGGGCTCGTGGAAGGGTCCGGTGGCGTCGCCGACGGCCCGCCGTACGTCGCCCGGCGACGTGCCGAGCTCGGTGCCGGCCACCATCTTCACCTGGTCGCGCAGCGCGGCCACTCCGGCCGGTCCGGCCCCGCTGACCGCCTGGTACGAGGAGACGACCAGCTCGCGCAGGCCGAACTCGGCGTGCAGCGCGCCGACCGCGACGATCATCGAGATCGTCGTGCAGTTGGGGTTCGCGACGATGCCGCGCGGGCGTACCCGTGCGGCGTGCGGATTGACCTCCGGCACCACGAGCGGCACCTCGGGGTCCATCCGGAAGGCCGCCGAATTGTCCACGACGACCGCTCCCTCGGCGGTCGCGACGGGCGCCCAGCGGGCCGCCACGTCGTCGGGTACGTCGAACAGGGCGACGTCCACGCCGTCGAAGACCTCGTCGGCGAGTGCGAGCACCTCGACCTCCTCACCGCGCACCACCAGCTTCTTGCCGGCGGAACGCGGTGAGGCGACCAGGCGGATCTCGCCCCAGATGTCCGCGTGCTGGGACAGGATCTGGAGCAGTACCGAGCCGACGGCGCCGGTCGCTCCCACGACCGCGAGAGTGGGGAGCGCCGGGTGCGGCGCGGCGGCGGCCATCAGCGGCCGGTGCCTCCGTAGACCACGGCCTCGTCGGAGTCGCTGTCCAGGCCGAACGAGGTGTGCACGGCCTGCACGGCACCGAGTACGTCGTCGGCGCGGGTCACGACCGAGATGCGGATCTCGGAGGTCGAGATCAGCTCGATGTTCACCCCGGCGTCGCTGAGCGCCTCGAAGAACTGCGCGGTGACGCCCGGGTTGGTCTTCATCCCGGCGCCGACCAGGGAGATCTTGGCGACCTGGTCGTCGTAGCGCAGGGAGTCGTAGCCGACCTTCGGCTTGATCTTCTCCAGGGCGGAGGTGGCCTTCTTGCCGTCCGTCTTGGGCAGCGTGAAGGAGATGTCGGTCAGACCGGTGGACGCCGCGGAGACGTTCTGCACCACCATGTCGATGTTGATCTCCGCGTCCGCGATGGCGCGGAAGATGGCCGCGGCCTCGCCGGGCTTGTCGGGGACGCCGACGACGGTGACCTTGGCCTCGGAGACGTCATGGGCGACTCCGGAGATGATCGCGTGCTCCACCTGCTCGGCTCCCCCTTCAGAGGGTCGTTCGTTGCTGACCCAGGTGCCGGGCAGTCCGGAGAAGGACGACCGCACATGGATCGGGATGTTGTACCGGCGTGCGTACTCGACACAGCGGTGGAGCAGCACCTTGGAGCCGGACGCGGCCAGCTCCAGCATGTCCTCGAAGGAGATCCAGTCCATCTTGCGGGCCTTCTTCACGACCCGCGGGTCCGCGGTGAAGACGCCGTCGACGTCGGTGTAGATCTCGCAGACGTCGGCGTCGAGCGCCGCCGCCAGCGCGACGGCGGTGGTGTCCGAACCGCCGCGGCCGAGCGTGGTGATGTCCTTGTTGTCCTGGGACACGCCCTGGAACCCGGCGACGATGGCGATGTTGCCCTCGTCGACGGAGGTCTTGATGCGGCCCGGCGTGACATCGATGATGCGCGCTTTGTTGTGGACCGAGTCGGTGATGACACCTGCCTGGCTGCCGGTGAACGACTGGGCCTCGTGGCCCAGGTTCTTGATGGCCATGGCCAGCAGGGCCATGGAGATCCGCTCTCCCGCGGTCAGCAGCATGTCGAGCTCACGTCCGGCAGGGATCGGGGATACCTGCTCTGCGAGATCGATCAGCTCGTCCGTCGAATCGCCCATCGCGGAGACCACGGCAACCACCTGGTTGCCGTTCTTCTTGGACTCCACGATCCGCTTGGCGACCCGCTTGATGCCTTCGGCATCGGCTACGGAGGAGCCTCCGTACTTCTGCACGACAAGGCCCACGTGCGCTCCTCGCTCATTTCTGTCTCGGTCGGCTCAGTTTAACGAGCGGCCGGGATGCACCCCGTTCGTACCGCATCGTGAGATGTCCCGCCCACGACCCGGTCAGAGGGCTCCCCGGCCCGCTCCGAGACGTCATCTGCCCCCATCTGCCGCCCGCACTCCGGAAAGTGGCCGTGCTCACACAGCGGGTGCGGGCGACGGGCCGGCCCGTACCCGTCCCCGGACCGGGTTTTGCCGTACCCGCAAGAAACTTTGCCGCCCCGCGGGCGGCGGACGCACCGTGGCGGGACACGGGCAGGAAGCCCGTGCGACCGAGGAGACCCCGGGTACGACCGGGGGGTCCCGCATGGCCGAGGAGGCCCCTTATGACCACGACGGCACAGCACGACGACGGCGGCCCCGCCGAGGACGAGGCGCAGCTCTGGGACGAGCGGTACCGCGAGAGCGAGCGGGTCTGGAGCGGCGAGCCGAACGCGGTGCTGGCCCGCGAGGCGGCACAGCTCACCCCCGGTCGCGCTCTGGACCTCGGCTGCGGCGAGGGCGGCGACGCGGTGTGGCTGGCGGGACGCGGCTGGCGGGTCACCGCGACCGACGTCTCGCAGGTGGCGCTCGAACGCGCCGCCGAGCATGCCGCCGACGCAGGGGTGGCGGACCGGATCGACTGGCGTCCGAGCAACCTCTCGGACTCCTTCCCCGAGGGCACCTACGACCTGGTGTCGGCCCAATTCCTGTACTCGCCCGGCAAGTTGCCCCGGGAGCAGGTGCTGCGCAGGGCGGCCGCGGCCGTCGCGCCCGGCGGGCACCTGCTGATCGAGAGCCACGCCGGATTCCCCGACTGGGAGACCGGACACGGCCGGCCCGACATCGACTTCCCCACCGCCGCCGAGACCCTCGCCTTCCTCCGACTCCCGGACACGGAATGGGAGGTGCTGCTGTGCGCGGAGCACGAGCGCGCCCAGACCCGCCCGGACGGCACCCCCGGCACGCGTACGGACCACACGGTGCTGGCCCGGCGGCGCGCGACGGCCTCCTGACCCCCGGGCGACGCCCCGGACCACCGGGCGTCACACCGCGGACGGGGCTGCATCCGGTGGCCGGTACGGTCGCATCCGGCAGCACGCGCGTCCGAATTGCGTGCCCGTGTGCGGGACTTGGCGAACAGAAGCGGAGGCGCGGCGGCGGGCGAGGCGCACCCCGGGAACGCGGGCACCCGGGAGAATGCGCAGGTGGGGGCGCCGGGCCGGGTGGGCGCAGAAAGCGGGAATACCACAAGTGGTAAGCGGCTGCGGCGACTTCGCGCCGATCTGACCCTCGGGGCGTCATATGCCGAATGCACCGCATCGCCGCGCTGCACGATGGATAGCATGAACGCCACACGCGGCCAGGGTGACGACCCGTCAACGCCCCTTCGTCGCGCCGCCGAAGGGCCACCCGGCCCGCCTCTGCATCACCTTCCCCCAAGGGGCCGCGGAATGTCTTTCCACGCCAATCGCCGTCCACAGCGCACTCCTTGGTGGGAGCGATGGTGGCCGGTCGGACTGCTCGGCGTCGCGGCAGCGGGCGGCGGGACGGCAGCCGCCGTCGCGCCGGACGCCGCGCGCGGCTGGGTCGTCGGGTGCGTGGTGGTGGCCTGGGCGGTGCTGGCTCTCACACTGGCGGTGAGCGTGACGGTGCTGCGGCGCCGGCAGGCTCTCCTCACCCGTAGCAACGACGAGATACGGGGCCTGCACGACCAGGCGCAGCGCCAGGCCCGCGCCGTCGGCGCGCTCGGGCACACCACCCTGCCGGCGGTGGCGGGCATGGTGCGCGACGGCGCGGGCGTCGGCGACGTACTGGCGACGGTGGCTCCGCAGGAGGAGGCACACCGCCAGATCATCGAGTCGTACGCGGCAGCGGTGGCCGACCATCAGCTGCTGCGGCGCCAACATGCCGCGCTCAGCGAGGAGTTGGACGCTGTGAACGGCAGGATCCTGCCGTTCGCCATCACCTCGCTCGCCGAGGGCCAGGCCGTGGCACGTGTCATCAACAAGATGGAGAAGCCGGCCGATCCCCGCCTCCACAGCCTCGTCGACACCGCGGTCCGCGCACTCGGCATCAGCGAGCGACGGGCGGCCGCCGCGCAGGGCGCCAGCTCCAAGGCGCTCGGCCGGGTGCAGGCCAAGACCGTCAGCATCCTCGCCGACCTGCGCGACATGCAGGACCGCTACGAGGGCGAGATCTTCGGCGACCTGCTGCAGCTCGACCACAAGACGTCCCAGCTCGGCATGGAGACCGACCGCATCGCGCTGCTCATGGGCGGTCGCGCGAGCCGGGCCTGGAACCGGCCGATCGAGATGGAGAGCATCCTGCGCGGCGCCATCGGCCGCATCGCCGCGTACCAGCGCGTGCGACTGCACTGCGCCACGGACGCCAAGATCGTCGGATTCGCCGCCGAGGGCCTGATGCACCTGCTGGCCGAACTCGTCGACAACGCCACCAAGTTCTCACCCCCGATCGACATCGTCCCGGTGTACGTCGAGGAGGCGAGCGCCGGTGTCGTGATCACCATCGAGGACAGCGGACTGAAGATGGCCGACGCGGCGATGGTGCGCGCGGAGGAGTCCGTCAGCGGACGCAACAACGACCTGGCCGTGCTGCACGGCACCCGGCTCGGGCTCCCGGTCGTCGGCCGGCTCGCCGCCAAGTACGGCGTGGACGTCAACTTCCGTCCGTCCTCGCGCGGCGGCACCGGCGTGGTCGTCCTGATCCCCACGCGTCTGGTCTCCCAGGAGGCGGACCAGACGCCGCTCCTGGAGGGACTGCCGCAGTCGTCCCCGCTCGCGGCCGCGGTCGGCCTGCCCGACCCGCAGGGCGTACCGCACACGCAGGCACCGCAGGCACCGGGCGCCCCGCAACCGCCGAGCCTGCCGCAGTCGCCGGACGTCCCGCAGTCGCCGGGCCTCCCGCACACCCGCGCCGACGAGGCCCCCGCACCCGCCGCCGGTCACACGCCTGAACCGCCCGCGGCACCCGCCCGGTCACCGCAGGTACCGGCACCGGCCCAGCCACCGGAAGGGCTGCCGCGACGGGTACGCCGCACGAACGCCGCGGACGCAGCGACCTCGACGAGTACCGACAGCAGCACCCCCGCACCCGACACCGGCACCCCGCCCGAGCCCCCCGCCGGACGGCACGCCGCACCCGCCCCGGCGGCCTCCACCTGGTCCACGCCCAACGGCCTGCCCGTACGCCCCGCGGGCCGGACCATGGCCGCCGCGCACACCGGCCAGGACGAGCACCCCGACGCGGGCTCCCGGCCCGCGGCACGGTCCGCGCCGCGCCGCGACCTGGGCGCCCAGTTCGGCGCGTTCCACCGCTCCCGGCGTACCGGCAAGGAAGCCGGGGCGGGCCACGGATCCGGCGACACCGCCGAAAGCCCCGACGGCAACGCACCCGAGGAGGCCGGCGGCACTCACCGCTAGGACCCGCTCTCCTGGTGCGGCGCATCCCCCGAGCGCCGCACGACCCCACCCCGCCCCAGAACCCCGAATGGAGGCACGGGCCACGGCCGGTGAGACCGGGCCCGAAGCGCGATGCAGACGACGGACAACAGCGTGACCTGGTTGCTGGAAACCCTGCTCGAACGCGCCCCGGGCACCAGGCATGCCCTGGTCCTGTCGCGCGACGGCCTGAAACTCTGCTGGACACCGCACCTCACCCTCGATCAGGCCGACCAGCTGTCCGCCATCTGCGCGGGCCTGCAGGCCCTTTCGCACGGCGCCTCGGTCGAGTTCGGCGACGGCAGCGGCGGCGTCCGGCACTCGATGACCGAGTTCCACGGCGGACTGCTCTTCGTCGTCGAGGCCGGTGACGGTGCCCACCTCGCCCTGGTCGCCGACGACTCCGCCGACGCCGGGATGATCGGGCACGAGATGAGCGAGCTCGTCGAGCAGATCGGTGACCACCTGCGGGCGGCCCCGCGCGCCGAAGACGGTGCCGGCGCGGGTACGGCATGACACGGCGGCCCGTGGACCTGGGCAGCCCGCACCGCCTCTACACGGTCACGGGCGGCCGCAGCCACGCCGACGGCAAGGCGTTCGACCTCGTCACCCTCGTGGTGGCCGAGAGCGTCGCCACCTCCGGCATGCAGTCCGAGCACGCCCGCATCCTGCAGATCTGCGCGCGGCCCACGGCCATGGTCGAGATCTCGGCCGAGCTCGGCCTGCCCGTCACCGTGGTGCGCATCCTGCTCGAGGACCTGCTCGACATGGGACACATCACGGCACGTCACCCCCAACTGGCGCGATCCACAGGCTCGTTGCCCGACTCCGCCCTTCTCACGGAGGTTCTCCATGGGCTTCGCAACCTCTGAGCTGCCCGCCCGCACACCACTCGGCCAGTCCGCCGACACCGGACTCAAGATCGTGGTGGTCGGCGGCTTCGGGGTGGGCAAGACCACCCTCGTACGGTCGGTGAGCGAAATACGTCCGCTCAACACCGAGGAAGTCATGACGCAGGCCGGCGCCGGCGTCGACGTGAACCTGGGCGTGGAGAAGAAGACCACGACCACCGTCGCCTTCGACTTCGGCCGGATCAGCATCGGCGAACGCGTCGTGCTCTACCTGTTCGGCGCCCCCGGCCAGGAACGCTTCTGGTTCCTGTGGGACCGGCTGTTCTCCGGCACCCTCGGAGCCATCGTGCTGGTCGACACCCGCCGCATGAACGACTCCTGGTACGCGATCGACCGCCTCGAACACCACGGCACTCCCTTCGTGGTGGCGGTGAACCGCTTCGAGTCCGACACGGCCCGCTTCACGCTCGAGGAGATCCGGATGGCTCTCGCTCTGCCCGACAACGTGCCGCTCCTCGACTGCGACGCCCGGGGCCGCGATTCGGTGAAAAGGGTCCTGATCACCCTCGTGGAACACCTGCAGGACCTCATCCAGGCCCAGGAGATCCAGCCATGACCGATGCCCACGCCCCGTCGTCGCACGCCCCCGCCGCCAACACACCGCCCGCGCAGACGTTCCCCGCCGACGACCCGTCGCCGGGCAGCCCGTCCGCGCACGCCGCGGCCGCCGGATGCCCCGCCCACCAGTCGTCGGCGATCGAGCTCAGCGGGCTCGAGTACCAGCAGTCGCCGTCCGACCTGTACCGCAGCCTGCGCAAGGACCACGGCGCCGTCGCGCCCGTACTCCTGGAGGGCGGCATCCCGGCCTGGCTGGTGCTCGGCTACCCCGAGCTCAAGGCCGTCACCGACAACGACGCCCTCTTCGCCCGCGACTCGCGCCGCTGGAACCAGTGGCCGCACATCCCGGCCGACTGGGCACTGCTCCCGTTCGTCGGCTACCAGCCCTCCGTGCTCTTCGCCGAGGGCGCCGAGCACCAGCGACGGGCCGGAGTGATCACCAACGCACTGCAGCAGGTCGACCAGTTCGAACTGTCCCAGGAATGCCGGGACATCGCCGGAACCCTGATCGACACCTTCGCGGGCGGCGGCGGCGCCGAGCTGATGACCGAGTACACCCACCCGCTCGCGATGCGGGCCGCGGTGCACATGTGCGGGATGCCGTCCGGGACCGCCGACACCGACCAGCTCGTCGAGGACCTGCGGATCTCCCTGGACGCCGCCGAGGGCGACGACCCCGCCTCCGCGTACGTCAGGGTCGGCGAGCGCGTCCACCGCCTCGTCCAGGAGAAGAAGGAGCAACCGGGCGACGACGTCACCTCGCGGATGCTCGCCCACCCGGCGGGCCTGCGGGACGAGGAGATCGTCCAGGACCTGATCTCGGTGATCGCCGCCGCCCAGCAGCCCACCGCCAACTGGATCTGCAACTCGCTGCGGCTGCTCCTCACCGACGAACGCTTCGCCCTGAACGTCTCCGGCGGCCGGCTCAGCGTCGACCAGGCCCTCAACGAGGTGCTGTGGCGCGACACCCCGACGCAGAACTTCATCGGCCGCTGGGCCACCCGCGACACCACACTCGGCGGCCGCCAGATCCGCTCCGGCGACTGCGTCGTCCTCGGCCTCGCCGCGGCCAACTCCGACCCGGAGATCTGGCCGGAGGGCCACGTCGGCGCCGAGAACGCCGCCCATCTGTCGTTCAGCAGCGGCGAACACCGCTGCCCCTATCCGGCACCGCTGCTCGCCGACCTCATCGCCCGTACGGCGCTCGAGACGCTCCTCGAGCGCCTGCCGGACCTGATGCTGAGCGTGCCGGGCGACCAGCTGACCTGGCGGGACTCGATCTGGATGCGCGGACTGTCGGCCATGCCCGTCCAGTTCACCCCCATGACCCGCTAGCCGGGGGCGTCCATGGCGGGACTCAGGCCCCGTTCGGCGTGAACCGTACGGGCAGGGACGAGGGCCCGCGGGTGAACACCCCGGTCTCCACCGGGACATGGCCGTCGGCGAGGCGCATGTCGGGCATGGCGTCGAGGAGATGGTTCACGGCCGTCTCCACCTCGGCCTTGGCGAGCAGCGCGCCGACGCAGAAGTGCCGGCCGAGCGCGAACGCCAGGTGGTCCGCGGCGGCGGAGAACGCCTTGGTCGTCGTCAGGTCGTCCCGGAAGATGTCGAACCGGTCCGGCTCGGCGTAGTGCCCGCCGTCCCGGTTGGCCGAGCCGATCAGGCAGGTGACGGTCGCGCCTGCGGGCAGCTTGCCGGTGGACAGCTCCACATCGGTCGCCGACTGCCGCATGATCATGTGCACCGGCGGCGTGTACCGCAGGGTCTCCGCGAAGGCCCGCTCGATCAGCGAACGATCCTCCCGCACGGCCGCCAACTGGTCAGGGTTCGCCAGGAGGTTGGCGAAGATCGAGGCGATCGCCTTGTCGGTGGTCTCGCCACCGGCGGCGAGCAGCAGGCTGCAGAACGCCTTGATGTCCTCGTCGCTCATCCGCACCCCGTCGACCTCCGCGGCGCAGAGCGCCGACAGCAGATCGTCGCCCGGCGCGGAACGCCGCTCCCTGATGATCGGAATCATGTACTCGGCGAACTCGACGCGGGTGCGCTCGCCGGAGGCGGCGACGTCCTGGTCACCGGAGAGGTTGCCGAGGAAGGCGATCACGCTCGTGTACCAGCGGTGGAAACGGGCGTGGTCGGCCTTGTCGAGACCGAGCATGTCGGCGATCACGTTCACCGGGAACCGGGTCGCGTATTCGGCGACGAGGTCGGCCTCGCCGCGATCCCGGAAGGCGTCGATCAGCTCGCGCGAATTGCGCTCGATCACCGGCAGGAACTTGTCCCGTAGATCGGCGCCGCGGAACGCCGGTGCGACGAGCGCCCGCCGCACCGCGTGCTCGCGGCCGCTGAGCTGCAGGATCGTCCTGCCGTGCACGGGCTCGATCTGCCAGTCGTAGTTGTCGGTGGTGAACTGGGTCTCCTTGTCCTTGAAGACCCGCTCCACGTCGTCGTAGCGCGCGACCACGTAGCTCTGCGTCGCCTCGTGCCAGAAAAGCGGCGTCCGCTCCCGCATCAACGCATAGACGGGATACGGATTCCTCGCGAATTCGGGCGAAAGTATGTCAGGAACGTCCTGAACCGTAGTCACCAAGCACCTCCGTCGAGCGGGTCAACTGCCAACAACGGTCACCCTATTGACGGATCAACGTCCTGGCATCCCCGCCTCCCGGCCAAGTCCGGACATCGCCGCCTCCCGTCCGGCCCGTACCGCCGCATACGCCTCGGGCAACTCAGTGGCCCCGTCCGACGCGAGGAAGTGACCGGCCCCGGGCACTACTTGGGCGTCCGTGCCCAGCAGTCCGGCCAGCCGGTCGGTGTGTCCGGTCGGCACCAGCGGGTCGGCATCGGACCTGATCACCGCGATCCGGTCGACCCGGGCGGCGATCTGGCGCGCGGCGGCCTCCGCGCGCCCGGCGTCCGCGAACGCGCCCCCGATGAAGGCGTCGAGCTCCGGCAGTGCGGGAAGCCGGTCGACGAATCCGGCGACCAGGACCAGAGTGCCGAGCCGCCAGGACCCGGGCAGCCCGGCGAGGTGGCGCAGTACGGCCACAGTGCCCAGGCTGTGCGCGATCACGGCCGAATCCCGTGCGGGGGTGGCGAGTTCGGCCCGCAGGGCCTCGGCCCAGCGCTCGGTGTCCGGGGACTGCGGGTCGGGGAGCGGCGGGACGGTCGTCTCGATGCCGTCCGCGGCGAGCCGGCCGGCCAGCCATCCGAACCAGTGGTCGTCGGGGGTCGCTCCGTACCCGTGGAAGATCGTGGCGTGCCGAGGCGTTGTTCCGTTCGTCATACGGCGGGACGTTAACGGTTCACGCCGGTGTCAAGGTCAAGCCGCCCGACGGGGTCGGGACAGCAGGGAGAGGAGTGACGGTGCTGATCAACGAACTCGCCGAGCGCACCGGAGTGAGCGCGCGGGCACTGCGTCACTACGAGGACCGGGGCCTGCTGGCCCCGGCACGCAACGGCAGCGGATACCGGGTCTACGCCGAGTCCGACACCGCCCGCGTCGCACAGATCCGCGCGATGCTCTGCGCGGGCCTCTCCACTGCGGTCATCCGCCGCTACCTCGACTGCGCCCGCACCGGAACCCACGGCACCCACGGCATCCGCCTGGACATGTGCCCCGACCTGCGCGCGGAACTCGACGCCCTGGCCGCCCGCCTGGACGCACAGATGGCCGAACTCCGCGACACGCGGGGGCGGTTGGAGATGCTGACCGGCTGACGGACGGGAGCGCGTCGCGGCCCAGCGACGCCTACTTGCCGTCCTGCAGCCCCAGCGGGCCCGCGAGTTCCTCCGCCATGACGCGCCCCGCCTCCTCGGCGAGTTCGTCCTCGCCCAGGTCCTGGTCGGTGTCCAGGCCGTTCAGCTCCTGCAGCGGCTGGTCCAGGCGCACGTGCGCGACCAGGGACTGCAGGGCGCGCAGGCAAGCGGAGGTCGTGGAGCCCCAGTTGGAGAAGTACGAGAACTGCCACCACCACAGCGCCTCGACGGTGCGGCCCGCGCGGTAGTGCGCCATGCCGTGCCGCAGATCGGTGATCACACCGGCCAGGTCGTCGGAGATCCGGCAGGGGACGGGCGCCTTGTGCGGCTCGTACGGGTCGAAGACCTCGGAGTACACGTCGACCGGGTCGAGCATCGCGGCGAGCCGCTCGCGCAGCTCGTCGACGTCCGGCTCCGGGCCGAGGTCCGGCTCGTAGCGCTCGTCCGGCACGATGTCCTCGTGCGCGCCGAGCCGGCCGCCCGCGAGGAGCAGCTGGGACACCTCGAGGAGCAGGAACGGGACGGCCGAGTCCGGCTCGTCGCCCTTCGCGACCTCGGTGACGGCGACGAGGAAACTCTCGACCTGGTCCGCGATCTGCACTGCGAAATCACCCGGGTCGTGCGCCCTGGCGTGCAGCATCGCGTCCGACCGCTCGGCGATCGGGGGGTTCGGGGCGTGGGTCTCGGTCAGCTCAGACATCGAGGAGTCGTCTCCCTTCAAAGGCGCGGCCCAGGGTGACCTCGTCCGCGTACTCCAGATCTCCCCCGACGGGGAGTCCGCTGGCCAGGCGTGTGACCTTCAGGCCCATCGGCTTGATCATCCGGGCGAGGTACGTGGCCGTGGCCTCGCCCTCCAGGTTGGGATCGGTCGCCAGGATCAGCTCGGTGACGGTGCCGTCGGCGAGCCTGGCGAGCAGTTCCCTGATCCGCAGGTCGTCCGGTCCGACGCCCTCGATCGGGCTGATCGCACCGCCGAGCACGTGGTAACGACCGCGGAACTCACGCGTCCGCTCGATCGCCACGACGTCCTTCGGCTCCTCCACGACGCAGATGACCGCAGGGTCCCTGCGCTGGTCGCGGCAGACACCGCACAGCTCCTGCTGCGCGACATTGCCGCACACGGCGCAGAAGCGGACCTTGTCCTTGACCTCGAGGAGCGAGTGCGCGAGCCGCCGTACGTCGGCCGGCTCGGCCTGCAGGATGTGGAAGGCGATCCGCTGCGCGCTCTTGGGACCGACGCCGGGCAACCTGCCCAACTCGTCGATGAGGTCCTGGACCACGCCTTCGTACAACGGACTGCCTTCCTGTCACTTGCCTGGCTCGTACGGTAGTTGGTGCGGGGCCGACCCCAGAAGAGATACTCCGAAGGGACATCCCTCGGACATCTGCGGTCGCCCCGCCGACACCTAGAACGGAAGTCCGGGCATTCCACCGCCGCCGAGGCCCTGCGCCAGCGGGCCGAGCTTGGACTCCTGCAGTTCCTGCGCGTTCTCGTTCGCCGCCTGGACCGCCGCGACGACCAGGTCCGCGAGGGTCTCGGTGTCCTCGGGGTCCACCGCCTTCGGGTCGATCACGAGGCCGCGCAGCTCGCCGGAGCCGTTGACGGTGGCCTTCACGAGACCGCCGCCCGCCTGCCCCTCCACCTCGGTCCTCGCCAGTTCCTCCTGCGCGGCGGCGAGGTCCTGCTGCATCTTCTGGGCCTGCTGCAGCAGCTGCTGCATGTCGGGCTGGCCACCACCGGGAATCACGATCAGCTCCTGGCTCTCGTCGTACGGCTTCTGGGGTTCTGCCGCCGTTCCGAGGGCCTGCCCCCGGACGGTGTGCTTCTTGCTGTTCCGCGGGGCGGGAAGTCGCCTCGGGTGCGGCTTTTCCCGCCTGGCACGAGCGTACGTGCTCGGGGGACGGATCGCCCCAGCACTCTTTCGAGTGAGTGGCACCGGGGCCCTATACCTGATCAAGGCCCCCTTCCGGGCGGAAAAGGCGCCAAACGGGCCGCACAGCCACCCGCACGGCGGTAGGAAGGGGGCTGCACAGCAGGGCCCGCCTCCCCGAGCCGGGCCCTGGGGCGCGCACCGATCACCCTCCGTGGTTCCGCGGCACCCTCCGCGGCGCCCGCGCCGAGCGGTGGCGTACGCCCCGGTCCCAGCCGTAGAAGTCGAGGGAGTGCCGGTGAGCCAGCCGGAGAGGCAACCCGAGGTTCCCCGCCCCGACGGGGGCAAGCCCGAGCGCGCGGACGACCACGAGACGACGGGCGGCACGGCGCCGGCGCACGGCGCCACGGACCGGGGCGCAGCGGCCGGCGGCCCGGACTCCCCCGCGAGTGACAGCGCCGACACCGCGCGCGGGGACCTGACCGGCCGCCCCTTCCCGCTCGGCGACTGGGGCGCACCGGCCGAGCGGCTCGACGAGCTCTACCGCTGGGTCGAGTCGAACGCCCTGCGCACCGCCGGCTGGTATCTCGACGACCGCTCATGGAAGCGGCGCCTCGCCCGCGCGCTGCGCAGCGGCGCCGCCTTCGGCGCGGTCGCCGGCGCCGCGCTGCCCCTGCTCGACCTGACGGCGACCGCCGACGGCGCCGCACCGTGGGGCTATCTGGCCCTGCTGCTCGCGGTGGCCTGCGTCGGCTGTGACCGGTACTTCGGTCTCACCTCCGGCTGGATAAGAGATGTCGCCACCGCCCAGGCGGTCCAACGGCGCCTGCAGGTCCTGCAGTTCGACTGGGCGTCGGAGAGTGTGCGCGAGATGCTCGGCCCCACGGAGGGCACGGCGAGCGAGGCGGCCGAGCGCTGCCTCGGTGTCCTGCGCCGCTTCTCGGAGGACGTCACCGAACTCGTCCGCTCGGAGACAGCCGACTGGATGGTCGAGTTCCGCTCCGGCCCGACCCCTTTGATGATCCAGGCCTCGGGCCCGTCCTTCCGCCCCGAAACCCCGCCGCCGGGCCGCTTCCCGACTCCCCCGGTCCCCCGTCCCAACATGCCGCGCCAGCGGCCGCCGGAAATCTGACGACGGCCGACTCCGGTCGTTCGAGTCGGGGGCACGTCTTCCGGACGCCCCCGTATGTCTCCGGGTTCGAGAGTGGCGCCGTCACGCGCGCCGAGGTCGACACCTCGGCTGCCCGTGTCGCCGCCCTCGGCGGCCGCTTGAAGCGCGTCGCCGATTTCGGGGACGAGTCCCTCGTACTCGGCTGAGGAAGCGGTGCAGCAGGCTCCCGCAGCGGGTCGTGGAAGGCGACGAGGCCCCTCCGGCGGGGCTCCCGGAAGCGCGGGAACCCCGACGTGGACGGGCCACCCGCTCCGGCGAGCGGAACGCCGTCACGGTGGAGGCGGACACTCCGGCCACTCGCCGGTTCAGCTGAAGACGATCATGGAGCCCTGGCCGAGGCTGCGGGTTGCGGCCGCGTGGAGGCCGAGCCAGACGTGGCGTTCGCGGGCGAAGGGGCTGTCGTCGTGCGGAGCGGGTGCCGCCGGTTCCTCGAGGTCGGTGGGGCCCTCGGGGGCCTGCGGCGCGGCCGGCGGGTTCGCCGGGTCGATGCCGATCGCGGGGCCCACGAACTCCAGCTCCCGCAGCAGGGCCTGCGCCGAGCCGAGCGGGCCGCCGCCCTCCAGGAGGTCGTCGTTCACCAGCGGCTCGGCGAAGTCGACGGGGACGTAGGCGCCGGCGTGGTCGTAGTGCCAGACCAGGTGCGACTGCTGCGCGGTCGTCTCGAACATCTCCAGGAGCTGCTCGTAGTCACCGCCGAGCTCGTCCACCGGCGTCACCGGAAGACCGCACATCTGCAGGAGGTACGCACGGCGCAGGAAGTGCAGCGCGTCGTAGTCGAAGCCGGCGACCGGGGCGACGTCCCCGGACAGTCCCGGCATGTAGGAGAAGACCGGTACCGGCGGCAGTCCTGCCTCGCCGAGTGTTCTGTCGTAGAGGGCGAGCTCTTCGGAGAAGGGGTTGTCGGGGCTGTGGCACAGCACATCGACCAAGGGGACGAGCCACAGGTCACAGGCCAAGAGAGCTCCTCACTTCGTCGTCCGGCCAGGTGGGCGGCCGTCCAGGCAGCGTAATGGCCGAAGGGCCCGGTCAGCTGCCCCCCTGCAGATCCCAGACCAGGACGCCGCCGATCCACGTTCCCTTGCGCCCCAGGAGTCCCTCCAGTGTCGCCCGCAGCGCCTCGGTGTGCCGCTGCGGTGCCACCACCAGCGCGCCCGCCCGCCAGAACTCCAGGTCCGCGCGGGCCTGTTCGCGCCAGGCCTTCGACAGCTGCGGTACGCGGCCGCTGACCGCGACCTCCCGCAGCAGGTTCGAGGTGTGCCGCGGCACCGCCCCGTAGATGCCCTTGCGGTCCTCGCCGTACGGGCCGTTGAAGTAGCCGCCCGGCAGCCGGAAGCCGAGACCGGCGGTGGTCTGCCAGTGCAGTGCCTCCGCGGCACCCGGATCCGGCAGGGGTACCGGCACCAGGGACTCACCGGCCGCGGTGTCGACGTAATCGCGCCACGTTCCGTCCGCGACGAACTCCGGCACCTCCGCCCGGTCCACCGTGTGCAGCGGCCCCGGCACGATCGGCAGCAGCGCCGCCGCGACCGCCGCGAGTCCCGCGACCCGGTGCGGACGCCGCACCCCGCGCGCCGTGACGAGCTGATGGATGCCGAGCGCCACCAGCATCCCGAGCGCCGGGGCGCACACCATCGCCACCCGCGACTCGATGACCGACTCGAAGAGCGGCTGGTGCGCGAGAGCCCGCCACGGCCCGGTCAGCACCGTGTCCGTCCCCGGAATCCGGAACTCCGGGCCGAGCGACAGGACGGCCGCCGCGAGCGCCGTCCACGCGAGCGCCTTGACGACCGGCCGCTCCCACAGCCGTACGACGATCGCGAAGGCGAGCAGGACCAGCGGCCAGCCGTAGAAGGCGTTCTGTTCGGTGATGTTCAGCGCGAGGCCGTCCGCGGTCTCCCGGTCGCCGGCCAGCGAGCGTTCCGCGAACGAGAGCAGGGCCAACGGGCTGTTGCCCGCGCCGTCGCCGTGCAGCACCGAGTGGTAGCTCCCCGGACCGAAGAACTGCCACCACAGCGGGAACGCCACGATCGGCAGGAACACCGCGAGCGCGATGCCGACCCCGCGGGCCAGCGGCCGGATCGCCTCCCGCGCCACGTCCCTGCGCACCACCGCGTAGCCGATCGCGAACAGCAGCAGCCCCATCGCCGCAAGCAGCAGCGGCTCCTCACCGAGGAAGACCTGGTACGCGGTGAACAGGCCGAGCAGCACCCCGTCGCGCACCACACGGGTGCCCTCGCACAGCCGCAGCGCGCGGTCGACGATCAGCGGGAGCATGAACAGGACGACGAAGTTCGGGTGCGCGTTGGCGTGGCTGACCATCGGCGGCGCGAACGCCGCGAGGGCCGCGCCGGTCACCGCCGCGGCCCGTCCCACGTCGAGTCTGCGCCGGATCAGCCAGTACCAGGCGTAGGCGGTGGCGGCCAGGCCGAGCGTCATCACCAGGGCCAGGCTGACCGCGGGGCCGAGGAGTTCGGTGATCGGGGCGAACGGGACGGAGAGGCCGAGCATCACCGTGTTCGCCATCAGGTTCACGCCGTCGGGGAAGCCCTGGAGGTCGGTGAAGAGCGGATTCCGCAGATGCAGGACGTTGTCCGCGGTGACCGCGAAGAACCACTCCCACTGGTTCTGGTCCTGCAGGGAGTCCGGCAGGTACCGGCCCCCTGGATCGACCCAGCGGCCGACCTGGAGCAGGAACGCGGCGAGCAGGAAGAGACCGGCCACGGCGAGATTCCTCGGATCCCTCGCCGCCCGAGGCCTCCGGCCCCGGCCGGGCAGCCGCCGCGTCCGCAGCGCCGCCAGCTCCGCGAGTACGCCCGCGTAGTCCCGGGGCCGGACCTTCGACCCCTCCTGGTGCGCCCACCGCACCGGGACCTCCGCGAGCGGCCAGTCCTTGCGGCGGAAGTACTGCAGTACCTCGACGTCGATCGCCCAGCCGTCCACCCGGGTCGCCGCGAACGCCTCGCGCGCCCGGTCACCGTCGAACAACTTGAACCCGCACTGGGTGTCCTTGATCCCCGGCACCGCGACCGCGCGTATCAGGAAGTTCCCGCCCCGGCCGAGCAGTTCACGGGCCAGGTGCTGGTGGGTCTCGATCGATGCGCCCGGCAGCGCGCGCGAGCCGATCACGGCCGTCGCACCCGCCTCGGTCAGCTCCCGGTCGAGCCGGTCGAGTTCCTCGATCGGCGTCGCCAGATCCGCGTCGGTCACCAGCACCCGGCGGCCGTACGAGGCGCAGACGCCGAGCCGCAGGGCGTGGCCCTTGCCGTGGTTGACGTCGCCGGAGACGACGTGCACGGACGGTTCCTCGGCCGCGGCCGCCTCGGCCACCGCGCGGGTGCCGTCCGTGGAACCGTCGTCCACGACGATCAGCTCCCAGCCGGCGAAACGACTCTTCCGCAGATGGTCGGCGATCGAGCGGAGCGTGGGGCCGAGCCGGTGCTCCTCGTTGTAAGCCGGCACCACGACGGTCAGCTCCACCTCGGCCACGTCCGCGCCGGTCCCCGCGTCCACGGCCACGCCGGTCATCCGGCGAGGCGCTCGGCCTGGGCGAGCGCGTCCGCGTAGTACTCCCTGACCAGGGCCCGCGCCCGTTCCGCGTCGCGGTCCTCGACCGCGGCCGCCAGTTCCAGGTGGCCGCACCACAGCTGCTCGCGGCGGTCGTCGCGGCGCAGCAGCGGCACCAGGAACACCCAGGCCTGTACGCGCATCCGGTGCAGGAACTCGGAGAGGTACGGGTTGCCGAACAGCGTGCTCAGCTCGCGCCAGTAGCGCAGGTCGTAGCCGATCAGTACGTCCAGGTCGCCGGCGCCGGCCGCACGCTGGGCCTCCTCCGCACGGCGCCGCACCGAGAGCACGGCGTCCGCGAGATCCGGCAGGGGGCGTTCCGCGATGCCCTGGAACAGCGCCTCGGCGACGAGGCGGCGGGCCTCGACCATGCCGCGGTAGTCGGGGAGCGTGAACTCGTGCACGCGGAATCCGCGGTGCTGGACGGAGTCCAGGAGGCCCTGCGCGGAAAGGTCGACGAGCGCTTCGCGCACGGGGGTCGCGGAGACGCCGTACTGGTCGGCGATCTCCTTGACCGTGAACTCGTGGCCCGGGTGGAGGCGCCCGGCGAGCACCTCGTCGCGCAGGGCGTCGGCTATCTGCTGGCGCAGGGTGCTGCGGGTCACGCGCATGCGGCTGCCCTCCCCCGGGGGTGCGAGTGCCCTCACGGGCTGGTGGTTCGGTGGTGCGGGTGGCCCTTGCGGGCCTGGTCGGCAGCCACCCTATGTCCTCCCGGACAGGGGGTGGGGTTTCAGCCGATCGTCTCGTTCTCTGCCGGTGGGGTGGGGGCACTTCTCCAGCCCCGGCGCTGGGGCGCCTTGTCCTCAAACGCCGGACGGGCTCTGTTTCGGCCCTGGCGGGCTCGTCCTCAAACGCCGGGCGGGCTCCGGGTGTGCCCGCCCTCACAGGCTCGTCCCCAAACGCCGGACAGGCTCCGGATTCGCCCTCACAGGCTCGCCCCCAAACGCCGCACGGGCTCCGGATTCGCCCTCGCAGGCTTGTCCTCAAACGCCGGGCGGGCTCCGGGGTCGGCGGTTGAGGACCAGCCGGCAGGGCGGGGTCGGCGGTTGAGGACCAGCCGGCAGGGCTAGGCCTGTGGATTCACAGGGCGTCGTCCACGGACGACAGTGCGGCGTCGAGGATGGACAGGCCCTCCTTCGCCTCCGACTCGGAGATGTTGCACGACGGGACCACGTGGGTGCGGTTCATGTTGATGAAGGGCCACAGGCCCCGCTTCTTGCACTCCGCGCCGAACGCGGCCATCGGCGCCGCCGCCGCGCCGGTCGCGTTGTACGGGACCAGCGGCTCGCGCGTCTCCGCGTCACGGACCAGTTCGAGCGCCCAGAACGCGCCGAGACCCCGCACCTCGCCCACCGAAGGGTGCCGCTCCGCGAGCTCTCGCAGGCCGGGACCGAACACCTCGCGGCCGATCCGGGCCGCGTGCTCGACGACGCCCTCCTCCTCCATGACGTTGATCGTCGCCACCGCGGCCGCGCAGGCCAGCGGGTGGCCCGAGTACGTGAGCCCGCCCGGGTAGGGCTTGCGCGCGAAGGTGTCCGCGATCTCGCCCGAGATCGCCACCCCGCCGAGCGGCACGTACCCCGAGTTCACACCCTTGGCAAAGGTCAGCAGGTCGGGAACGACGTCGAAGTGGTCGGCCGCGAACCATGCACCCGTACGCCCGAAGCCGGCCATCACCTCGTCGAGGACGAGCACGATGCCGTACCGGTCGCAGATCTCGCGGACGCCGGGCAGGTAGCCGGGCGGCGGGACCATGATGCCCGCGGTGCCGGGGATCGTCTCGAGGAAGATCGCGGCGATCGACTGCGGGCCCTCATGGGCGATGGTGTCCTCGAGGTGCTGCAGCGCGCGGGCGCACTCCTGCTCCTCGGTCTCGGCGTAGAACGGTGTGCGGTACAGGAACGGAGCCCAGAAGCGGACGACGCCCGCACTGCCGTTGTCGGAGGCCCAACGCCGGGGATCCCCGGTCAGGTTGATCGCCGCCGCGGTCGCACCGTGGTACGAGCGGTACGCGCTGAGGATCTTGGGGCGGCCCGTGTGCAGCCGGGCCATCCGGGCGGCGTTCTCGACGGCCTCCGCGCCCGCGTTGGTGAAGAAGATCTTGTCCAGGTCGCCCGGGGTGCGCTCGGCGATGAGGCGTGCGGCCTCGGACCGTACGTCGATCGCGAAGGCGGGCGCGAACGTGGTGAGTTTGCCCGCCTGCTCCTGGACCGCTGCGACGACCTTGGGGTGCTGGTAGCCGATGTTGGTGTAGACGAGGCCGCTGGTGAAGTCGAGGTAGCGATTGCCGTCGTAGTCCCAGAAGTGGGCTCCCTCGGCGCCTGCGACGGCGAGCGGATCGATCAGCTCCTGCGCTGACCAGGAGTGGAACACATGGGCACGGTCCGCGGCCTTGACCGCGGCACCTTGGGCGGGATCGGCATGAGGGGTCATGCGGCCGAGGGTAGATGTCCGGCATGTGAGCTGTGCATCGGCGCCCTGTCTGCGCCTGCCCGGCCCCACGCGACACAGTGTCCGCCCCGGCGGCACGGAGCACCGGCGGCGGGTGACCGGCAGTTTCACGTGAAACCGAGGTCACGAGGGGCACGGACGGTGTGGGTGAGCGGAGTGACCTCCGTTGCGATTGACAGCATGCTGCCTTTTTGACAGCATGCTTACAGAACGCATCCCAGTGGGTTACCCGGAGGACGTCATGAGCACCAGCACCGCCGCACCCCGCAAGACCGTCTACGCAGCCGTTTACGACGCCTACGCCGACTGGGAGACCGGCCACGCGACCGCCCATCTGGCCGGCGCCTACGACATCCGCACCGTCGGCCTCACCCGCGACCCGGTCACCACCATGGGCGGCCTCCGCATCACCCCCGACCTCGCTCTCCACGAACTCCGCCCCGAGGACGCCGAGTTGCTGATCCTGGCCGGAGGCGGCCGCTGGGACACCGGCGACGAACTGGCGCCCTTCGCCCGCAAGGCCCGCGAGTTCGTCGACGCGGGCGTGCCCGTCGGCGCGATCTGCGGCGCGACCGCCGGTCTCGCCCGCGAGGGACTGCTCGACGACCGCAAGCACACCAGCGCCATCTCGTACTACCTCGCGGCCACCGGCTACGGCGGCGGCGAGAGTTACGTCGAGACGGACGCGGTCACCGACCGAGGCGTGGTGACGGCCGGCCCGACCGAGCCCGTGGCGTTCGCCCGCGAGCTGCTCGGCCTGCTCGGGGTGTACGAGGGCAAGGTGCTCGACGCCTGGTACCGCCTGTTCCACGACTCGGACCCGGCCGCGTACGAGATCGTCGCCGCGGCGGAGGCGGAGGCGGAAGCGGAGGCCGGGGCGGCGGACGGCGAGGCGGGCGCGGGATCCGGAGAGGACGCCCGATGACCCGCGCGCAGCAGGATCTGCTCAGCCGTACGGCGCTCGACGTCTTCCGGCTGAATGGTCAATTCCTGCGTATCTCCGAGGAGTTGGCCGGCCCGGCGGGTCTCACCGCGGCGTGGTGGCAGGTGCTCGGCGCCGTGCTCGACGAACCCAGGTCGGTGTCCGGCATCGCCCGCACGATGGGCATCACCCGGCAGAGCGTGCAGCGCGTCGCCGACCGCCTGGTCGCCGACGGCCTCGCGGACTACGCACCCAACCCGGCACACCGCAGGGCCAAACTCGTCGCCCCCACCGAACGAGGCCGGGCGGCGGTGCGGCGCATCGACCCGGGACACGCGCTCCTCGCGACGCGCCTCGCCGCCGAGCTGGGCGAGGAGGAGTTCGCCCGCACGGCCCGCACCCTCGGGCGGCTCACCGCAGCGATGGACGCCGTGCTCGGGGAGAGCGAGAACGGGGTGCGGAGCCAGGGCCGGGACACGGCGCAGCGGGCAGCCCCCGGACCCGGGTAACCATTGCGGCACGGTCGGTCGGGCGCCTGGAATTCGGCACTATTCTCACTGCGTACGGCTGGTACGGGGGAACGGGGGAAAGGTGCCTTCATGGACAAGCTCGGGCCGACGGATCCGCAGCGGATCGGGGCCTACCGGCTGATCGCGCGGCTCGGCGCGGGAGGAATGGGGCAGGTCTACCTGGCGCGTTCGGCGCGCGGCCGTACGGTCGCAGTGAAGCTCGTCCGGCAGGAACTGGCCGAACAGGAGGAATTCCGGGCCCGGTTCCGGCAGGAGGTGCGGGCGGCCCGGCAGGTCGGCGGCCGCTGGACCGCGCCGGTGCTCGACGCGGACACCGAGGCGCCCGTCCCCTGGGTGGCCACCGGTTACGTGGTCGGCCCTTCGCTCGGCACGGTCGTCTCGCGCGACCACGGGCCGCTGCCCGAGCGCTCGACCCGCATCCTGGCCGCCGGTCTCGCGCACGCGCTGCAGGACATCCACGCGGCGGGCCTGGTGCACCGCGACCTCAAGCCGTCCAACGTCCTGGTCACCATCGACGGCCCCCGCGTGATCGACTTCGGCATCGCCCGCGCTCTGGAGACCGTCACCGACGGCGGACTCACCCGTACCGGCGCGCTGGTCGGATCGCCCGGGTTCATGGCGCCCGAGCAGGTGCGCGGGGACCGGATCACGCCCGCCTGCGACGTGTTCTGCCTGGGCTCCGTCCTGGCGTTCGCGGCGAGCGGCGTACTGCCCTTCGGCACCGCCACCAGCGGGGTGCACGCACTGATGTTCCGGATCGCGCAGGAGGACCCGGACCTCTCCGAACTTCCGGAGTCCCTCCAGGAGTTGGTGGCTGATTGCCTGGCCAAGGACCCGGAGCGACGACCCTCGCTCGAGACGATCCTGGAACGCACCGACGCCGAGGGAACGGTCGACGGCGGCCGCACCGGGGACCCTTGGCTTCCCGGGGTCCTGGTGGCCCAACTCGGCCGCCATGCGGTCGAGTTGCTCGACTCCGAGGGCCCGGATGACCTGTCGGCGCCGGAGCCTCAGGACGCGGCGAACGCGGGAGCGGCGGCGAGGGCGGAAGAGGCGGCGGCGGCTCCGGTCGACGGTCGATCGGCAGCAGGAGAACCGGCCGACGGCGCACCGTCCGACGACGGCCCCGCGAGTGCCCGGGAGAGCGACGACCGGGAGGGCCGAGACCGGCCGGGCGAGGACCGGGCCGACGGCACCGGCACCCCCGGCACCCCCGCGGACAACGCCACCCCGCCCCCGCCCGGCACCCCAGGCGCCGCCCCCGTCGACCACCTCCCGACCATGGCCGCCGGCAGTGCCCCACCCCCGGGCCCGCCACCGGGCGCCGCGGCAGCGGGGGCCCCGTACCCGGGCGGCACCCCCACCCACGGCCCCGCACACGCGCAGGGCATCGCCTACGGCTACCCGCACCCCCAGGGCGCCCACGGCCACCCCAACTACCAGTCCCCCAGGCCCCCGTACGGCCCCGACGGGTGGGGCACCACCTCCCCGTACGGCCACACACCCCCGTACGGCCCCCCGCCGCCGCGGCGCAGCGGCCGGAGTACCGCCGTGCTCGTCGCGGTGGCGCTGGTCGTGGCGATCGGTGCGGGCGGGGCCGTGTACGCGCTGATGCAGGGCGACGACGGGAGGACCGGGGCGGGAGCCGGGAGCAGCCAGGACCCGAAGCAGCGCGGCGACGCCTCCCCGGGATCCGACGGCGGCGGACGTTCGCCGGCCCCGGAGAGCCCGTCGCCGAGCGACTCGCCCTCGGGGGCCGGCACCGTGCCCGAACGCTATATCGGCACCTGGCGGGCGAGTTTCCAGGCGCAGGGTGGCGCCAACACCCGCGTCATGACCATCGTCCAGGGCGACACCGACGACGTGGTGATGACCCTGGACGGCAAGGGCCCGAACCACGACTGCCGTTGGGAGGCGACGCTGCGCTCCGGCACCGGCGACGAACTGACCCTCGGCCCGTCCTCCGTCATCAGGGGCGACACCGGCAGCTGTCAGCCCGGCCAGATCAGCGTGCTGCACCTGCGCGACGCCGACACCCTGGAGCGCGAACTCGTCGGCAGCGGCGGCGACCCGCTCACGTACCGCAAGGACTGACGCCTCCGCGGCGCTGGAACTCGCCGTGCAGGCACGGCAGTTGAACAATCGACGAACACGGGTCGACGTACTCGGCGACCCTCCTCCACACCCCGCCGGAACTTCGTACGGTGACCGGACCGACCGGCCGGAACCACCCGCCGGAACACCGCCGGATCACCGTGCGAGGCACCCGTGGAGTGGCTGAACGCCGAGAACGTCATCGCCGTGTTCTCCCTGATCGTCGGTGTCATCGCACCCGTGGCGATCTTCTGGTACGAACGCCGCGTGCCGCGCCGGCGGCGGATCGGCCACCGCGTGCAGATGGACGCCCCGATCGGCAGCGCCCAGGTGGACGCGGAGGACGAGTCGCGCCTCGGCGTCTTCGACCAGATAGCCGGACTGCCCGACGCCACCCTCGTACTGATCCGTATCGAGAACGACGGATCAGCGGCCATCCTGGCGGCCGACTACACCAGTCCGCGCGCCCACGGGCTCACCGTCGAGTTCGCCGGCCGCACGGTCCGCGGGGTCGCGCTGACCGAACGCAACATCGACGACCTGACGGACCACTTCGGCACGGACTCCGGCTACACCAGCGAGGACAACCTCGTACGGCTGCCCAAGGTGCCCATCAACAGCGGCGAGTTCTACAAGATCCTGGTGATGCTCACCGGCGGGCCCGCGGACAGCAGGATCGACGTGCGGGGCGGCATCGCGAACGGTTCGGTGGAGCCCAACCAGTCCACCACCCTGGACGAACGCCCCACCCGCTTCCACCGGATGGCCAAGGGCCTCACCACCGTCCTGACCCTCTTCGTTCTCGTCCTCGCGTCGATGATCCTGCTGCGCGGCAACGAAGACCCCGGGCCTCCGATGGGCTGCGAGAAGGGCACGATCAAGGTCACCGGATCCACCGCGTTCGAGCCGGTCGCCGAGGAGTTGGCGGAGAAGTACATGCGCGACTGCCCGGGTTCGAAGGTCGACGTCGACACTCGCGGCAGTACGGCGGGCATCCAGGCGCTCGACGCCGAGGGGCGCGCGTCGGACGGCGGATCACCGGCCGTGATCAGCATGTCCGACGGACCGAAGCCGCGCGGCTTCGGCGACCTGCGCGAGAACAGCGTCGCCGTGTCCGCCTTCGCCCTCGTCGTCCACCAGGGCGTCAGCGGCGTCGACGACCTCACCCTCGACCAGGTCCGGCGGATCTACCGCGGCGACATCCGCAACTGGCAGCCGCTCGGCGGCCCGAACCTGCCCATCGTCCTGATCAGCCGCGACGCCGGTTCCGGCACCCGTGAGGTCTTCCAGCGCCGCGTCCTCGGCCGCAACGAACCCGCCAACTCGTCCCGCGACTGCCGTACCAGGGACGACCCCGGGGCCGCGGTCATCCGCTGCGAACTCGACTCCACACCCCAGGTCCTGGACACCGTCGCCCGCACACCGGGCGCCATCGGCTACAGCGAACTGCGCTCCGGAAGCCGGCCCGAGGGCACGAAGGTGCTGCGCCTGGACGGGCACACCCCGACCGTCGGCGAGGAGGCCGATCCGTCGGGCGGAGGGTCGGGCGGAAGCGGGGAGGCGTACCCGTTCCGGGAGACCGAGTACGCCTACACCTACGGGCGGCCGCCCGCGAACTCGTTGGTCTCCAGCTTCCTCAACTACATGAGCCGGGGCAGCGGCCAGGACGTCATGCGCACCCACGGCCATGTGCCGTGCGCGGCACCGGACGGGGTCGCGCTGTGCGCGGGATCGGATCCGCCGGGGACGTGACGGCCGGATCCACCGAGGGCATCCTCAGCCGGGTGCAGTGAGCCCGGGCAAGAACCGTCGCAGCGCACCCGCCGCCCGCCACCTGCCCCTTGGCCCCGCTGCTCAGTGCCCGCTGCCCTCGACAACCCCGTGGCAGAATCCCGGCATGTCCCAGCACGACGACGATCGCGGTTACCTCCTGGACAACCGGCAGACCGAGGCGGGGATCCGCTTCGGCGCGCTCGGCGAGCTCTTCGATCCGGTGACGTTCCGGCACGTCGACGCACTCGGTATCGGTCCGGGGATGCGGTGCTGGGAGGTCGGTGCCGGAGGCCCCTCCGTACCCCTCGGCCTGGCCGAACGCGTCGGCCCCACGGGACGGGTCGTCGCCACCGACCTGGACGTCTCCTGGACCCGGGACGCCGCCGACGACGTGATCGAGGTGCTGCGCCACGACGTGGCCGCCGACCCCCCACCGCCCGGCGGCTTCGACCTCGTCCACGCCCGTCTCGTCCTGGTCCACGTCACCGATCGCGCCGCGGCGCTGCGCAGCATGGTCCGGGCGCTGCGCCCCGGCGGCCGACTGCTCCTCGAGGACGCCGATCCCGGATTGCAGCCGCTGCTCTGCCCGGACGAATCGGGGCCCGAACAGCGGCTCGCCAACCGGCTGCGCACCGGCTTCCGCGAGCTGATGGCGGCACGCGGCGCCGACCTCGCGTACGGCAGAACGCTGCCGAGGCTGCTGCGTGAGGCGGGCCTCGACGACGTCCGGGCGGACGCCTTCTTCCCGATCACCTCGCCCGCGTGTGCCGTACTCGAGGCCGCGACCGTACGGCAGATCCGCGGCCTTCTGGTGGCCGAGGGCCTGGCCACCGACGAGGAGATCGAACGGCATCTCGCGAACGTCGCCACCGGCACCCTCGACCTGGCCACGGCCCCGATGATCTCGGCCTGGGGCCGCCGACACCCGTGCACAACGCCGGCGCCCAGGCGTCCGTCAGCCGTTGTACGGGGCGGCGACGTCCAGGACCCAGGTGATGCCGAAGCGGTCGGTCAGCATGCCGTAGAGCGGCGCCCACGGTGAGGCGGCCAGCGGCTGCACCACCGTGGCGCCCTCCGCGAGGCGCTTCCAGAGCGCTTCGATCTCGGCGGTGCCCTCGCCGCGCACAGAGACGAAGAACGGGTTCTCACCCCGGCTCCAAGGGAGTGCGGACGGTACGTCGTAGGCCATCACGTGGAAGCCGTTCTCCCCCCGCACCTCGCCCCAGGTCACCCAGTCCGCCTCGTCCTCCCGCCGCACGTTGCCGACGTCGCGGTACGTGACGACGACGGCGCGCCCGCCGAAGACGTCGCCGTAGTGCTCCAGCGCCTGACGCGCCTCGCCCCGGAAATTCAGATGGGTGGTGGTCGTCACGGTCATGTCGGCTCCTCGCTCGGGTGCGGGTCGTTCGGTCGTTCCCCGCTCTGCGTCGACTGTCACAGGGATGGCGGACAGGTTGTGTCCTGTACTGCGGGCACCCTGAGAGGCATGCACAAGACGTCCTCGCGCCTGCTCGCTCTGCTCTCCCTGCTGCAGACCCGCCGTGACTGGTCCGGGGACGAGCTCTCCGGGCGGCTCGACGTCACTGCGCGCACGGTCCGCCGCGACGTCGACCGCCTGCGCGAGCTCGGGTATCCGATCACCGCCGTCAAGGGGCCTGCCGGGGGATACCGGCTCGAGGCGGGGGCGCAGCTGCCGCCGTTGATCTTCGACGACGATCAGGCCGTCGCCGTCGCCCTGGCGCTGCAGTCGGCGGTCGCGGGCACCACGCTGGCCGAGGACGCGGCCCGCGCGCTCGCCACGATCCGCCAGGTCATGCCGCCGCGGCTGCGGCACCGCATGGACACGCTGCGCGTCACGGCCGTCCACCCACCGGGCGACGCGCACGACCCCACCCCGGACACCCAGGTCCTCACCGACCTCGCCACCGCCGTCCACGCCCACGCCGAACTCCGCTTCGACCACGTCCCGGACGGCGCCGCGGACACCGCCGCTCCCGGGCAGCGCCGCCGCGTCCAGCCGCACCACCTGGTCACCCGGCACGGCCGCTGGTATCTGCTCGCGTGGGATCTCGACCGGGAGGACTGGCGGACGTTCCGCGTCGACCGCATCCGGCCGCGTACTCCCACGGGCCCCCGCTTCACGCCGCGCGAGGTGCCCGGCGGCGATGTCTCCGCCTTCGTCATGAGCCGGTTCCGCGGCTCGGACGGCACCGGCTCCGACTGGCCGTGTCAGGGGGTGGTGGTGCTCGGCCGACCGGCGGCCGACGTCGCGCCGTTCGCCGGGGACGGACTCGTCGAGGCGCTCGGCCCCGACCGCTGCCGGCTGACCCTCGGTTCCTGGTCCTGGATCGCTCTGGCCTCCGCGATCGGCCGCTTCGACACCGCCGTCGAAGTCGTCGGCCCACCCGCCCTCACGGAAGCCTTCCGCCACCTCGCGGCTCGGTACGCGGACGCGGCAGAGGGAGCAGAGGGAGCAGAGGGACAGGCCGTCCGGGAGTAGTGCAGACCGACCCACCGACCGCACCGACCGCACCGACCGGAAGCATGGCGCTCTGCAGGAGCGGCCAGCCGGATGCGGGCCGGTTCGCCCTTCCCTGCGCCGCCCGGCCGTCGTCCGGATCAGTCGCGCAGACGAGCGTTGCTCGAACCGATCGCGCACCAGGGATGGTCGACGCCCCCTTACCTCAGGCCCAGTCGCGCGGCCGGCCCTCCATGTCGAGGTCGTGCAACGTCTCGTAGCGCCGCTTGGCCGCGCCGTGACCCACCGTCGCGACGACAGCGCCCGGAATGCCCCAGGCGAGGCCCGCGTCCCAGGACACGTCCGAGACGAGATGCGCGATGCCGAGCGAGACGAAGTACCCGACGAAACCAGCTACTTGGTGCCGCGTCCGGTACCACCACGGAAGCCCGTCCGGTGCCGACATCATTGAACTGCCCCCATTGCATGCTCCCCGTCACGCCCCGGCTCCGGCTCAGGCTCCGGCTCTCTGTGTCCGGCCCGACCCGAGGCGCGCGGACTCGACGGTACAGAAGGCGTGTTGGCGCCGTCCCCCGAAACGGATCCCCGGACGGCGGGTGGGAGTCACCCGGTCAGAGCCAGCCCTTGTCGCGGGCCCGGGCGATCGCCTCGGCGCGGTTGCGGGCGGCGAGTTTCTGGATGGCCGTGGAGAGGTAGTTGCGGATCGTGCCCTGCGAGAGGTTGAGGGCGGTGGCGAGTTCGGCGTTGGTGCGGCCGTCGGCGGCTGCGCGCAGGACCTCGCGTTCGCGGTCGGTGAGCGGGTTCGCGCCTTCCGCGAGGGCCGCCGCCGCCAGGGCGGGGTCGATGACCCGCTCGCCCGCGAGCACCTTGCGTACGGCGTCGGCGAGTTGGGCTGCGGGGGCGTCCTTCACCAGGAAGGCGTGCGCGCCGGCCTCCATGGCGCTGCGCATGTAGCCGGGGCGGCCGAAGGTGGTCAGGACGATCACCTTCAACCCGGGTAGTTCCGCGTGCAGTCGGGCCGCCGCCTCGATTCCCGTACTGCCCGGCATCTCGATGTCGAGCAGCGCCACGTGCACCGCGTGCCGACGCGCCGCCTCGACCACCTCGTCGCCGCGCGACACCTGCGCGACTACCTCGATGTCCGGTTCGAGCCCGAGAAGCGCGGCGAGTGCCTCGCGCACCATCGCCTGGTCCTCGGCGAGCAGCACCCGGACCGTGCCACCGCCCGCCGCCGCAGTGTCCTGCTCGTCGTCGCCCTCGCCGTTCACGTCCCGGATCCTACGGAGCCGCCGGGACCCGGGCCACCAGGCGGAAGCCGTGCCCCGGGGCGGCGCCGGTCTCGAGCGTGCCGCCGGCCGCGGCGAGGCGTTCGGTCAGGCCTGCGAGGCCGTTGCCCGGGGCGGCGCCGGAGGGGCCCGCGCCG
Organism: Streptomyces sp. YIM 130001; assembly: GCF_003574445.1. GTDB lineage: Bacteria > Actinomycetota > Actinomycetes > Streptomycetales > Streptomycetaceae > Streptomyces. The sequence continues at coordinate 18,790 of NZ_KZ984572.1, read as the reverse complement.
TCGTCCTCCACCGAGAGCTCGACCACCGGCCCGTCGAGCGTCTCGCGCCGTACGACACCCACCACGCAACGGTGCCCGCCGCTGTGCCGTACGACATTGGTGACCGCCTCACGCAACGTCCAGGCCAGCGCCGCCTCCTGGGCGTCGCCCAGCGCGGACGGCAGCTCGCCGGGCACCGCCGCCGTCATACCCACGGCCCGCAACGCCTCCTGTGCGGCGGCGAGTTCGCCCGCGAGACGCGGTCGCCGGTAACCGGTCACGGCCTCCCGTACGTCCGCAAGTGCCTGGCGGCCGACCGCCTCGATGTCGGCGACCTGACTCGCCGCCTGCTCCGGCCGGTCGGGCAGCATCCGCCCCGCCAGCTCGCTCTTGAGCGTGATCAGGGACAGCGAGTGGCCGAGCAGATCATGCAGGTCGCGGGCGAGCCGCAGTCGCTCCTCGTTCGCCGCGAGCTGCGCCACCTGTGCCCTCGCCTCCCGCAACTGCACGGTCGTACGGACCAGTTGGCCCACCGCCACCATGGAGAACCCGCCGAGCAGCGCCGGGATCATCAGACCCACCTCGGGCCCCACGCCGAGCACCAGCGCGGTCACCACCATCAGACTGGTCGCGGCCGGGATCGCGAACCGGGCGCGGCGGGCGGGCAGTACGGCACCGCAGGCCACGGCGACGTACACGAAGAGGACGAGCCAGGGTTCGCCGAGGGTGAGGGCGAGCACCACGGCGCCGGCCGGCAGGGCGCCGAGCACGATGCGCACGACGACCCGGTCGGTGAGCCGGCTGGTGTGCCGGAAGACGAGCACCACGTACGTGCCGACGAACAGCAGCAGTCCGAGTGTGCCGCAGACCCTGGCGACGACGCCGTGCCGACCGTGCAGCAGGTCGTCGGCCGGTTCGGCGAGGAAGAACAGCCACAGTCCGATCCACAGCACCTTGGCCGTCAACGCCCGCCGGGCATCGGGGGATTGACCGATTCCGAAGCCCGGGCCGATCCCGCGGCCCTCGCCCGGGCCGGATCCGGTGCCGGTCCAGGTCCCGTCGAGGAACGAGTCCGGGGCCTGGTCGCCGGTGCCGCCGGCCGCCGGCCCCGGTCGGGTGCTGTCGCTCACGCCTTCAACGTGTCCTTCCGGTACAGCCAGGCAGCGCCGCCCGCGAACAGCGCGAAGTACACGGCGATCAGTGCGACGTCCTGCGCGTGCGGGGCGTTGCCCAGCTCGATGGCCTGGCCGAGTGCAGCGTACGCGTGCGTCGGCATCCAGTCGGCGACATCCTGCAGCCACTGCGGGAACGTCGTGGTGGGCATCCACAGGCCGCCCAGGATCGAGAGCCCGAAGTACACGAGCATCGCCACGGGCCGCACCGCGTCCCCGCTCACCAGGTACCCGATGGCGACCCCGAGCGCCGCGAAGCACAGGCTGCCGGCCCAGATCGCGCCGGTCAGCGCCAGCCACTGCCAGGCGTCGAACGTGACGTTCTTGAACACCGCGGCCACCACGAAGACGATCACGATCGACGGCAGCGAGACGACGGCAGCGCTCGCCGTCTTGGCGAGGACGTAGCCGCGGCCCGGCAGTGTGGAGAGGCGGAGCTGGCGCACCCAGCCGTTCTCGCGCTCCTTCGCGATCTGCTGGCTGTTGCCGAGGAGTACGGCGGTCAGCGCGCCGAAGGAGGCCATCGACACCATCATGAACGAGGCCAGGTTCAGGCCCGTGCCGTCCACCAGCGTCTTGCTGTCCGCGCCGCCCGCGATGAGCAGGAAGAGGAGCGACGGATAGACCACCGAGAAGAAGAGGAACTTGCGGTTGCGCAGAGCGCGGGTGATCTCCAGCTTGATCAGGCTGTTCACTTGGTCGTCGCCTCCTGCTGCCGGTCGGTGTCTGCCTGCTGCTGCCGGTCGGTGATCGCTTCCCCGGCCTCGGTGATCGCCACGAAGGCCTGCTCGAGACCCAGACCGGCGACCTCGAGATTGCGCGGGTAGACGCCGAGCCCGTAGAGCGCGTGCACGGTCGCGTCGGCATCGGTGGACTGAATCCGGACACCGCGGCTGCCGGCGGACGGCGACACGGTGACGGTCGTCGCGAACGGCAGGCCGCGCAGCGCCGCCTCGTCGGCCTCGCCCTCCAGATCGAAGGCGATACTGCGCGCCCCGGCCTTCGCCTTGATCTCCGCGGCCGTGCCGTCGGCGAGCACCCGGCCCCGGTGCAGCACGATCACCCGGTCGGCGATCGCGTCCGCCTCCTCCAGATAGTGGGTGGCGAACAGGACCGTACGGCCCTGCCCCGCCTGCTCCCGCATGGTGGCCCAGAAGGACCGGCGTGCCGTGACGTCCATGCCGGTGGTCGGCTCGTCCAGGACGATCAGGTCGTTCGCACCGGCGGTGGCGAGCGCGAAGCGGACGCGCTGCTCCTGGCCGCCGGAGAGCTTGTTGACCTTCCGGTCGGCGATCGAGGCGACACCGGCCCGGGTCATGACCTCCTCCGGCCGGTACGCACGCGGGTGCAGGTCGCAGGCGAGTCGTACCAGCTCGGCGACCGTCACCTCGTCCATCAGGCCGCCGCTCTGCAGCATCGCGCCGACCCGGCCGCGCACGATCGCCTCGCGCGGGCTGGTGCCGAAGAGGCTGACCGAGCCGCTGTCCGGCGGGCGCAGGCCGAGCAAGAGGTCGAGGGCGGTGGATTTGCCGGCGCCGTTCGGCCCGAGCAGGGCGACCGTCTCTCCCGGGTACAGCCTCAGGTCGATGCCGTCGACCGCCCGGAGTCGGCCGTAACACTTGGTGACCGCCGTGAAGGCGACCGCGGGTGTGGTGCCCGTCGTGGGTTCGGGTGCTGTGCCCGTCGTGGTCCCGGATTCTGTCCTCTTCATGCCCCCGATCCTGGCCGTCGGGGCGGGTCGTGCGGCAGTGTCTGCCGTCGGGACTCCGGCATGACAGCTGTCATACGGGGCAGGGGCGGGCCGGTGGTCACCCGCTCCGCGGGGCCTGACCCGCGCACCCGCACCACACAGCGTTCGGCTTTGGGGGAACCGCCCGTGCACGACCTCGGTGAGACGACACCAGAACCGGCCCCCGAAGGGCCCTCCCGCCACCGGCGGCGCCTCGCGCTCGTCGCGGCGGCGGTGGCCGTCGCCGTGATCGCCGCGGTCCCGCTGCTGTGGGGATCGCTGAGCGGCGACGACACGGAGGCCGAGGATCCGAAGCCGCGCTCCGCAGCGCTGGAGGGGCCCGCGGGAACTTCACCGGTGGCGGACTTCGACAACGACGGTACGCAGGACGTCCACAGCACGGGCGAGGGCCGCGTCGGTCGTGGCGTCTACGTCATCTACGGGTCGCACAAGGGTCGTTCGGGCAGCGACAAGGCCAAGTCCGGGGCGGACAAAGCCGGTTCCGGGGTCGGCGAGCAGGGTCGGATACGTATGACCCTCGACAGCCCCGGCGTTCCCGGGGCAGAGGGTGACGGTGTCGGCTTCGGTGGGCTGACCGTGGCCCGGGACTTCGACGGCGACGGCTACACGGACCTGGCGGCGTCGGTCGAGACGTGGAGGAAGAAGAGCAAGCTGCCGGGGGGCACCCACGGTGGCATCGTCGTCCTGTGGGGATCGCCCAAGGGCCTCGACGGCGGCTCGTACCTGGACGGCGTACCGAAGAACTACCTGCGCACCTCGCTCGACGAGGACCAGCTCGTCGCCGGCGACATGAACGGCGACGGACACAGTGATCTCGTTCTGCGGCTGGGGTCCCGACAGGGCCTGCTCAAGGGCCCGTTCGGCCGCGACGGCAGTACCGGCGGTACGGCCGCCGTCCCCGCGCCGCTCCCCGACACGGACGGACTCGTCGGCGTGTTCGCCGCGGACCTGGACGGCGACGGGAGCGACGACCTGATCAGCTCCCACGGCACCGATCCCGAGGGCATGGACAGCGGCAAGGTCGAGACCAGTTGGACGGCGGGCGGCCCCGACGGCTTCCGCAAGCCCGACACCGACGTGCTGCCCGGCATCCAGACCGCGACTTTCGGCGACGTCGACAAGGACGGCTTCACGGACTTCATCATGCGCCGCTACCCGAAGGACGTCGGACCGGAATCGGGCCGGACCGGCCCCCTCGAGGTCTTCCCCGGCTCCGAGCAGGGACCCGACCCGGAGCGGCGTACCGAACTCGACCAGGACTCCCCCGGAGTGCCCGGCCACAAGCGGGAGTTCGACGGATTCGCCGGCACCATCGACGCCGGCGACGCGGACGGCGACGGCTACGCGGATGTCGCGGCGAGCGCGTCCCTGGGCGAGGACGACGGCAGGAACGGCGTCGTCCTGCTGCACGGCGGACCCGAGGGCCTCACCGGACGCGGCGCCGGCCTGGCCGAAGAACCCGCCTCGTCCCGGAAGGAAGCCCGGGAGCAGGACGAGACGCACCCCCGCTCCGGGTTCGGCAGCGGCCTGCGCCTGGGCGACACGGACGGCGACGGCTCCGGCGACCTGACCATCGGAGCAAGTCGTACGGGCGACTTCGACGGCGCGCTGTGGACCTTCCCCGCCCGGGACGGGAAGTGGCCGCAGGACACGGCACGTCTGCACCGGCCGGGCGACTTCGCGCACGGGCCGGGACCGAAGTCCGACACGCTCGGCTCCGACGTGCAGTGACGGCGGAGGGCTCCTCGGCAGGCCACGACTCCCGGTGGCCGCACCCGCGCCGGCCTCAGCGGGCGAACTTCGCGACGGCCGCCTCGGTCACCGGGGTGAAGAAGTTGACGAGGTTGCCGTCCGGGTCGCGGAACAGCAGCGACCGGTTGCCCCACGGCATCGTCGTGGGCTCGTTGACGAAGTCGGTGACGAACCCGGCCAGGTTCCCGTGCACGCGGTCCACGTCGTCGACGAGGAACTCGATGATCACGCTGCGGTTGTCGGCCGGGCGTGCGGCGCCCGGCCCGAACAGCGGCACTGTGCGGGTGGCCGCGATCGCCAACGTGGCGCCGGGCGTGCGGAGTTCGGCGAAGTCGTCGGTGGACCAGGCCGCCCGGACGCCCGTGGCCCGCTCGTAGAACTCGACGAGGCGTGCGACGTCGTCGGTGATGATCCGGATCGAGACGAATTCCATGGTGCTCTCCATGAGCTGTCGGGCGGCCCGCCGTGGAGCCCTTGCCCTTCGCACGCTAGGACAGATAGTGGACAGAATCGGTCCACTATCGACGCTAGGCTCTTGCCCATGTCCCGCCCCACCGGCCGCGTACTCACCCTCCTCGAGCTGCTGCAGTCGGGCGGCACCCGGACGATCGCCGAACTGGCCGAACGGCTCGGCGTCGACGGCCGCACCGTCCGCCGGTACGTGGACCACCTGATCGACCTCGACGTACCCGTCGAAGCGGTGCGCGGCCGCTACGGCGGCTACCGGCTCGGCCCCGGCTACCGCCTGCCCCCGCTCATGCTCAGCGACGACGAGGCGCTCGCCGTACTGCTCGGCCTGGTCGCGGGCCGACGAGCGGGGCTGATGACGGCCGCGGACACGGCGGGCGAGACGGCCGCCGCGAAGATCCGCCGGGTGCTGCCCGCACGCATCGCCCGCCGGCTCGACACCGTCCTGGAATCCCTCGCCTTCACCGCCCCGCCCGGCGAGTTCGACACCCCGGACGCCGGGGTCCTGCTCACCGTCGCCGACGCGGTACGCCACCGCCGGCCGGTCTCGGTCAAGTACACCGACCGCGACGGCCGGCGCAGCGAACGCACGCTGCACCCGTACGGGATCGTCGCCCACTCCGGCCGGTGGTACGTCACGGGCCCCGACCCCGAGATCGGCGAGAACAGGACCTTCCGGCTCGACCGCATCGCGGACGCGAGGGCCCTGCCCGGCTCCTTCGACGAGCCCGAGGGACCCGGCCCCGCCGAGCGCGTGCTGTCCGGGTTCGCGACGGCCGAGTACCGGCATCGCGTGACGCTGCGGATCCACGGGACGGTCGAGCAGGTCCGCGTCCGGCTTCCCGCCGGCGTGGCGAGCGTGGCGGAGGCCGACCCCGGGACCTCGGCGGACGCGGGCCCGGAGGCCGAGCGCTGGCTGCGCGTCGAGCTGCGGGCGGAGCGGCTCGACTGGCTGCCGCCGGTACTCGCCGCCCTCGACCGGCCGTTCGTCATCGAGCGCCCGGATGCACTGCGCGACCTCGTCACCGCACTCGCCGACCGGCTCAAGTCCTCCGCCCGCCGGGCCCCCTGACCGGCCCCGCACCCCACCGCAGATGGTTGTACGCTGAAACGGTTGTCGGCCGCGCCGTGTGCCGCACGTACCTGTCGGGCGGAAGGAGGCTGGCTCCACCGTGCCCGGTCCCATCGAACCGCGTCCCGCAGAACAGCGTCACGTGGAACCGCATCCGGCAGAACCGCTCAGCAGCCGCCGCCGGCTCCTCGTCCTGGCCATCTGCTGCATGAGCCTGCTGATCGTCAGCCTCGACACCACCGCTCTGAACGTGGCGCTCCCCGACATCCGCCGCGACCTCGACACCTCCGTCTCCGGCCTGCAGTGGGTCATCGACGCCTACACGCTCGTCCTCGCCGCCCTGCTCATGCTGTCCGGCGCGACAGCCGACCGGATCGGGCGGCGCAGAGTGTTCCGCTGGGGTCTGACGGTGTTCGTCGTCGGATCGCTGCTGTGCAGCCTCGCGCCGGGGCTCGGCTGGCTGGTCGCGGCCCGCGCGATGCAGGCCGTCGGCGGCTCGATGCTCAACCCGGTCGCCATGTCGATCATCACCAACACCTTCACCGAGCCCCGCGAGCGCGCCCGCGCGATCGGCGTCTGGGGCGGCGTCGTCGGCCTCAGCATGGCCGCCGGCCCGGTACTCGGCGGACTCCTCGTCGACCTCAGCGGCTGGCGCGCGATCTTCTGGGTCAACGTCCCCATCGGTATCGCCGCCCTCCTCCTCACCACCCGCTACGTCCCCGAGTCCCGCGCCCCGCGCGCCCGCCGCCCCGACCCCGTCGGCCAGCTCCTGATGATCGTCCTGCTCGTGTCCCTCACGTACGGGATCATCGAGAGTCCGCATCACGGCCTCGGCTCCCCGCTGGTGCTCTCCTGCGCAGGCATCGCGGCCCTCGCCCTGCTCGCCCTCCTCCGCTACGAGGCACGGCGCTCGGAACCCCTCATCGACCTGCGGTTCTTCCACAGCGCACCGTTCGCGGGAGCCACCGCGATCGCGGTGTGCGCGTTCGCCGGACTCGGCGGCTTCCTCTTCCTCACCTCGCTGTATCTGCAGGACGTACGGGGCATGGACGCCCTCGACGCCGGGCTCCACCTGCTGCCGATGGCCGCGATGACCCTGGTGTTCGCGCCGCTGTCCGGCCGCATCGTCGGCGCCCGCGGCCCTCGCCTCCCACTGCTCGCCGCGGGTACCGGCATGACGGCGGCGGGCGTCCTCTTCGCCCTGACCTCGTCCGCCGAACTGCACCTCGGGGTCCTGTTCACCGGGTACGTCCTGTTCGGCATCGGCTTCGGCATGGTCAACGCCCCCATCACCAACACCGCCGTCTCCGGCATGCCCCGTGCCCAGGCCGGTGTCGCCGCCGCGGTCGCCTCCACCAGTCGCCAGGTCGGCTCCTCGCTGGGCGTCGCCGTGGTCGGAGCGGTGATGGCCTCGGCAGCAGTCGGCAGCGGGTCGTACGGCAACTTCGGCGACACGGAACGCATCGCCTGGTGGATCCTCGCCGGCTGCGGCCTCGCCGTACTGATCCTCGGCGCGGTCACCTCGGGGCGGTGGGCGCGTGGGACGGCGGAACGCACCGCGCGGCTGCTGATCGCCGAGGACGGCGAGACGGCTCCGGGCCCGGATCACAGGGCGAACAACGCACTGCGCAAGAGCTGAGTGTGCACCAGGTCCGCGCCGCGCGGCCGGTGCCGCCAACTCAGCGGCCACGTACAGCCGTTGAGAGCGGGCACCGGGATGTACGCGATGTGCCCCGGGCCTGCCGCGAGCCGAGTCACCTCGACCGGCCACGGTCGGTAGGCCGTACTGCCCGCCGCGACCAGGAAGTAGACCGAACGCCGCCCGTTCGCCTCCTCCACCACGGGCCCCGGGTCACCGGCGGTGAGCCGAGCCAGCCCGTCCGCGAGCGCGCGCCCGCCGTCCCCGTCGACCCTCACGGCATCGAACTGCACGCCCGCCTTGCGGAGTTGGAACCCGCGCAGGGGCACCCAAGCGGGACACAGCCTGTCACTTTCCGTATTCATGGGGTCAGTTTCCGCAGGTCGGACTAGCGTTTTCCAGGGCTGCGGATCAACTGCCGAGGATGGTTGCGGCGGGGCGCGGCCCGGTTGTGACCGGTTGATTTCGGTTGAGTCAGAGTCGAGTCCCGTCGAGCCCGGGGGTGACCGCGATGGCGCGGGCACAGAACAAGCACACGGCAGGTTCCGCCACGCGCTACGTCGCCGGCATGGCCCGCAAACTCCGCGAGAAACAAGGCCTGTCCCAACGGGAGTTGGGCGAACGCACCGGCTTCACTGCGGCAGCCATCAGCGCGATGGAGACGTGCGCACAGCCCGCCAGCGATCAGATGCTGATCGCGCTGGAGGCAGCGCTCGGGGGCGGATTGGGGCTCTTCGAGGATGCGCGGGAGTTCGTACGGCTGGAGAAGTATCCGGTGCAGTTCAAGAACTTCGTTCCCCTGGAGCAGGCGGCCTTGACGATGTCCTCATACGAAACCTTCGTTATCAACGGCCTTTTCCAGACCGAGCGTTACGCACGCGCGCTCATCGGCGGAGGTTACCCGCCACTCGAGGAGGAACGAGTCGAGGAGCTCGTCGAAGCACGATTGGCTCGTCGCGCATTGTTCGATCGCGTACCCGTCGCCCTCGTCGAGTTGGTCGTTGAAGAAGCCGTCCTTCGACGCCCGTTCGGTAGCCGCGAGATCATGCGGGAACAACTCCTGTATCTGACGGAACTGGGCGAGCGACGCAACGTGACGTTGCAGGTTCTTCCGCTGGAACGAGGAATCAGGGGCGATCACGCTGGCGCCCGAGGCGGCATGACCCTCATCGAGACCCCAAGTCACGATCACCTGCTTTACATGGAGATCCAGGACGAGAGTCTGCTGATCAGCGAACCTGAAAAGGTGAGTTCACGAGCACAGCAGTATGCGAAGATCCGCGCACAAGCGTTGGACCCAGACCAATCCCTGACCCTCATCGAACGGCTGGCGGGAGAAGAACAGTGACCAGCACTCTGCGTTGGTTCAGGTCGAGCTACAGCGACAGCAGCGGCGGCCAGTGCGTAGAGGTTGCCCACGACTGGCACAAGTCCAGCTACAGCGCCAGCAGTGGCAGCGACTGCGTAGAAATCGCCGGCCACCCCACCGCCATCCACATCCGCGACTCCAAGCAGCCCGACGAACCGCACCTCACCGTCGCCCCTGCCACCTGGACCGACTTCCTCGCCACCTGGTCCGAGCCGTCCCCCGCGTCCCCTTGACCTGAAGCGCGATTGAGCTTCTAGCGTCCCCTTCGGTCGAGCATCCGAGGAGGGGAGAACGCGCTCATGATTCTCGTGACGGGAGCCACCGGGAACACAGGAAGTTCGCTGCTGAGGGAGCTGCACGCGAGCGGGGCCGGGCCACTGCGGGGCCTCACTCGTGACGTTGCCCGGGCGGCCTCGTTCCCGGACGAAGTCGAGGCGATCGAAGGGGACTTCGAGGACGGAGCGTCGCTGAAGCGCGCCCTGGCAGGGGTGCGCTTGATGTTTCTCGTATCGCGTATGGGCTCGGACGCCGACATCCTCGACGCGGCCCGGCAGGCAGGCGTGGAGCACGTGGTGGTGGTGTCGTCCATCACCGTCCAGACACATCCACACCTCGGCCCAGCCGCCGAGAACCGGGCTGTCGAGCAGCTGCTCAAGGACAGCGGCATGGCGTGGACGATTCTGCGGCCGACGCAGTTCGCCTCGAACGCCCTGTGGTGGGCCGATGCGATCCGCGGGCACCAACCGGTCCAGGTGCCGTACGCGGACATCGCTCTCCCCACGATCCACCCCGCGGACATCGCGTCGGTGGCGCGAGTGGCGCTGACCGAGCCCGGTCACCGAGGCCGTACGTACGCCCTGACCGGCCCGGAGCCGGTGACTGCCCGCCAACAGGTGGCGACCGTCGCGGCGGCACTGGGGCGGGAGGTGCCTTTCGCCGAGATCAGCCGGGAGGAGGCCCACCGGCACATGGCGGCATTCCTGGGCGACGAGGCCGCGGACGCGGTGCTCGACGTGACGGGCGGTGACGTCAACGACGAGCTGCTGAAGGTCCGCGACACGGTCTCGCAGCTCACCGGCTCCCCGGCCCGGCCCTTCCGTCAGTGGGTCTCGGAGAACGCCGCCGCCTTCCGCTGATCCGTCCGGCGCCGCGCCCGTTCACGGCATGCGGCACCCGCCCGTCGCGACGCTCGGCGGCATGCCGCGCGTTCGCCCGCTGGCAGACGTCGGGGGCACGGGGCCTGTCTGCACCCAACTGCTGCTGTGTATCGGGCTGTTCGAGCGCGGTACACAGGTCGGACGCGAGCAGGTCGGACACGAGGTGGGGCCGCTACGCGCACCTCGGTCCGCCCGGAGGTCTTCCGGCACGGGCCTCGCCGCCGACGCGATCACGTCGACTACGGAGTCGAGGCGCGCGCCGCTGCCCGCACGAGTCGTCAGGCCGGCGCGCACGGGCCGGGGGACGGTGCCGTGCCGGTCCAGGGCGGCGATGCGCTCGAGTTCGACGCAGAGCGCGGGGCGCGGGGCGCGGGGCCGGCCGGTGAGACCGCCGTGATCGGGGGCCGCTCAGCCCCGGTTCGGCGTCCGTCCCCGGGCGCCCAGCTGTGCAGTCGGCCGAGCTGCTGGACCGCTCCCCCGGCCCGACGGGCGCGCGGTCGCAGCGTCCACGCGGGGCGGGCCCCGTCCGTGCGCCGCCCCGGCATACGGCCTACGTACGGCGGCCCGACCGGACTCGCGACGGGGCGCGTGACGGGGCGAACGGGGTTCCCGAAGTCACGCCGCGGTAGCCGATCACGAGGGACTCGCCGAGGAAGCTCACGCCGATGGAGAGCTGGACGGGGCGGGCGTTCCCGTGCATGCCCAGCCGGCGGTACACCCCCGCGGACACCCTGACCCGAGTACGCGCAGTCGAACCAGGCCCCGAGTTCCGCGAACTCGACGAGGGCGTCCGGCCGCGGCAGACACGGGCACCGGGCGCCGTTCCACCGAACAGTCGACCATCGCGACTATGTTGTCCGAGTTGCCCGATCCGCCCGCATTCACCGAAGTCGCTGACGTCACCGACTTCACCGACTTCACCGAGCGAGTTGTCTGACGCCCATTCAACTTCCCTCAGGAGCCGTCCCGTACCACTTCCGAGCCCGGATGAATACTCCACGAACCACACGCGGAGTCATCCAGATCCCTGCATCCGGCGTCTGGTGCGCACGCGTGGACTGCCCCATGATGAGCCAACTCTCTTGGAGAGGCCTCCACTTGCACCCGGCCGGTCACTCCCCCCACCTTGAGACGACATTGGAGACGCCATGCGCAAGCTCGCTCGTGCCGCGGCTGTGACAGCGACGGTCACCGGAGTCCTCGGAGCAACCGCCCTCGTATCTCCGGCACAGGCAGCACCCTCGGACGGGTCCGAGTACGCGGCGCTCGGCGACAGCTACAGCGCCGCGTCCGGCGTACTGCCCCTCGACCCCACCGCACACCTGCTCTGCGCACGGTCCACCAAGAACTACCCGAACGTCATCGCGCAGGCCACCGGCGCACACCTCACCGACGCCACCTGCGGCGGCGCCACCACGGAGCACTTCGCGAACTCGCAATACGCGGGTGTGGCACCGCAGTTGGATGCCGTGAGCGAGAACACCGAGCTGGTCACCCTCACTATCGGCGGCAACGACAACGGCACGTTCCTCGACGCCGTGCTCGCCTGCGGACTGGCCGGAGCGGGCAGCCTCGGCAAGGGGAGCCCCTGCAAGGACAAGAACGGCAGTTCCTTCGAGGACGACGTGCGGAACAAGACGTACCCCGCCGTGAAGGCCGCACTGGCCGCGGTGCACGAGAAGGCACCCGACGCCGAGGTCGCCGTGCTCGGGTACCCCTGGATCATGCCCGCCGCCTTCGACAAGTCCTGCTTCGCCAAGATGCCGATCGCCGAAGGCGACGTGCCGTACCTGCGCTCCCTGCAGTCCACCCTGAACGGCGTCGTCAAGCAGGCGTCGGACGAGACCGGGTCCACCTTCGTCGACCTGGCCGAGAAGTCCGAGGGCCACGACAGCTGCTCCGGCGACCGCTGGGTCGAACCGGCCCTGTTCGGCACCAACTTCGTGCCCGTGCACCCCAACGCGGAGGGCGAGAAGCAGATGGCCGACATCACCATGGACGCCCTCGGTCTGCGCTGACGGAAGGCAGACACCCGTCGCGGGCCGGCCCCCTCCCGCCGCTCCGATGAGTTCGCGGGACGTGGCCGGTCACCATGGGTATGAAGACTCACACGCTTGAGACAGCCGGCGCGGACCTCGTGTACGACGTGCGTGGGCCGCTGCCGGCCCCAGCGGGACGCCCGCCGTTGCTGATGATCGGGCAGCCCATGGACGCCACCGGCTTCGCCGCGCTCGCCGCGCGGTTTCCGGAACGGACCGTCGTCACGTACGACCCGCGCGGGCTCGGCCGCAGCACCCGTAAGGACGGGCGAGTGGACCACACGCCGCAGACCCAGGCCGGGGACGTGCACGCCGTGATCGAGGCGCTCGGGGCCGGGCCGGTCGAGCTGTTCGCGAGCAGCGGTGGAGCGGTGACCGCGCTCGCGCTCGTGGCGGAGTACCCCGCCGACGTGACCACCCTGGTCGCGCACGAGCCGCCGCTCATCACGCTCACGCCGGACGGTCCGGCGGCCGTGCGGGCCCGGGCCGGTGTCCGGGACGCGTACGAGAAGCGGGGGTGGGGAGCCGGGATGGCGGCGTTCGTGGTCATGACCTCGTGGGAAGGCGAGTTCACGGACGCGTACTTCGCACAGCCGGAGGCCGATCCCGCCGCGTTCGGGATGCCCGCGGAGGACGACGGGTCGCGCGGCGATCCGCTGCTGTCCGACCTGTCCTGGGCGCTGAGCGACTATCGGCCGGACGTCGACGCGATCGCCGCCGCGCCGACCCGCACGGTGATCGCCGTCGGCGAGGAGTCCGACGCCGTGCAGACCGGGCGTACGTCCGTCGCGGCCGCCGAACTGCTCGGGCAGCGGGTGACGGTGTTCCCGAGCCACCACAGCGGGTTCTGCGACGAGGAGTTCGGATACCCGGGGAAGCCGGACGAGTTCGCGCAGCGACTGCGGGAAGTCCTCGACGGCGCCTCCTGACCCCGCCGCTCAGCCCGCGGCTCCACCGTGCGTCCGCGGGGCCGTGCATCCGCGGGGCCGTGCGTCCTAAGCGGACGGGCGGCCGCGGATTCCGTCAAGGAAGTACGTGGTGCGGCGGTCGTAGTCGTCCCGGGCAGGGCGCTCACCGTGCTTCAGGGCGAGGGCGTTGTCGACGACGAGTGCGTGCAGGTCGCCCGCCGTGAACTCCGGCCGCAGCGCGCCGGAGACCCGTGCGGCTGCGATGAGTTCCTCGTTCGCCTCGCTCCCCGCCCGGCAGATCTCCATCAGTGGCTGCGAATTGGGATAGGTCTGCAGCAGGACGTCGTTCACGGCGGGCTGGCGGTACTGGAGATCGCGGAGCGCGGTGAAGTAGTACACGATCCGCTCGTCGATGTCGCCGATGGTCCGGGCGCGATCGATGACGGCGAGCAGCTCCGCCGCGACGACCTCCTCGATGACGGCGTCGATGAGGCCGATCCGGCCGCCGAACCGGTTGAAGACCGTCGCCTTGCTCACCCCTGCCGCTCTGGCGACCTCATCCAGCGGGACCGTCAGGCCCCGCCCCTGGAAGGCGCCGACCGCGGCGGCACGGATCTGCTCGGAATTGCGCCTGGCGTCGGCGCGCAACCGGGATTCCGACGAAGGCACCGCACCGGCCATGTCCGCTCACCCTCTCCACTGTCGCCGACGCCACTGCGTCGCTGCGTCTCTGCACCTCTGGGCCATAAATTGACTCCTGCGGTCAGCTTACCTACGCTCGTCGACGGAAGAGAAACTGACCACCGTGGTCAACTTACGCTGCCGCCCATCTCCGAGACGGACGGCGCGGGCACAGGAAGAGGCAGAGAACATGATCGTTGTCACCGGCGCCACCGGTGGTCTCGGCGGCGCCACCGTCGAGCACCTCCTCGAGCGCGTACCCGCGGACCGGATCGGCGTCAGCGTCCGCGACACCGCAAAGGCCCGGCACTTCGCCGACCGCGGCGTGCGCGTACGCCAGGGCTCCTACGACGATCCGGCGGCGCTGCGCGACGCCTTCGCCGGTGCCGAGCAGGTCCTGCTCGTGTCCGGCAACGACCCGGCCGCCGACATCGCCGGCCTGCACCGCACGGCCATCGAGGCCGCCGTCGAGGCCGGCGCCCGGCGCATCCTCTACACGAGCCAGCAGGGCGCCGTCCCCGGCAACCCGTACCCGGCGTCGGCCCTCCACATCGACACCGAGGCGGCCCTCGCCGACTCCGGGGTCGCCTGGACCGCACTGCGCAACGGCGCCTACGGACCGCTCGACCAGGTACTCGGCCCGTGGCAGCGGACCGGTGAGATCGCACAGCCGCAGGACGGCCCCGTCCCGTACACCGACCGTGACGACGTGGCCGAGGCCACTGCGGCCCTCCTCGCCGGTGACCGCACCGTCGACGGCCCGGTCGACCTCACCGCGCCGACCGCCGTCACCTTCGACGACTTCGCCAGGATCGCCTCCGACCTCACCGGCCGCACCGTCAAGCGCACCGTCCTGGACGACGACCAGTGGATCGCCGACCAGATCGCGGCCGGCGTCCCCGAGCCGATGGCCCGCTTCATGCTCACCTGGTACCAGGCCACCCGCGCCGGCCACTTCGCCGAGACCGGCCCCCTCCTGACCGAACTCCTCGGCCGTGAGCCCCGCACCGCCGCGGACCGGCTCGCCGCCCAGATCGCCGCCTGAGGCCCACGCCGTTCGCGCCGGAGCGACAGCGGCGGGCGAGACGCCCGACCTCTGCACGACCGGGCCGGTGCCTGCCCGCGGGGAGCCCGGCGTTCCGGGCGCCGCCCCCGGAACGCCGACCGGGACGTCACCGGTTGAGCAGGTGGCGTTCCGGACAGCGCACGCCCACCGTCACGAGGGCCTGGACGCGTGCCAGGTACGCCCGGTGACCAGGTCGTCGAGTGCGCGCAGCCTTTCGGTGCTCAACCGCCTTCGTGTATCGGGCTGTCCGAGGGCGATGCGAAGGTCGGACGCCAGATGGGCCGCTTCGCGTACCTCGCATTCCGCTCGGAGGTCTTCCGGTACGGCCCCCGTCGCCGACGCGACCACGTCGAGGACGGCGTCGAGGTGCGGGCCGCTGAATCGAATGAGGAAGAACCAGTCGTCGGCGGGTTCCCCGAAACGGGCCCACTCGAAGTCCACCAGCACCGCCACACCCGCCCCGCGCACAAGCCAGTTGCCCCAGTGGCAGTCGGCGTGAACGGGGACGACGGCTCGTGCGCCGCCCGTCGGCGCGCGCCGCGCGATGGCCGCCAGGCCGGCGAGCAAGGGGCGGGGGACGGTGCCGTGCCGGTCCAGGGCGGCGATGCGCTCGAGTTCGGCGAAGAGCGCGGTCCGGGTGGTGAAGCCGCCGTGGTCGAGTGGTTCGCTCAACACCCGCTCGCTGTCGCTGCCGGGCAACCAGGCGTGCAGGCGGTCGAGTTGACGGACCGCTTCCTCGGCCGATGAGCGTGCGGTCGCGGCGTCCACTCCCGGCAGGCCCATGCCGAGGACCGCTCCCGGCACACGGGCGTAGCAGGCGTAGCGGACGTGGCGCGTTCCCAGCCTGTGGAGCCCGGCGTCGAGGAGTCGTGCGGTGAGTCCGCTGGGCAGGTGCGGTGCGAGAGCCGTCTCCCGGTCCAGGCGGGTGTGACCGTCGGCCTCGATGATTTTCACGACGATCTCGTCGCCGACGTAGACGTGGTGGGAACTGCTCTGTGCGGTGGCCATGGGCCCCGGGTCACGCCCCAGCACCGACGCGGCGATCGCGCGCGCGGCACCGTGAGCCTGCAGCAGGTCGGTCATGACGGCGACGCCCCCTTGTGGCGCAGGGGCCGCCCGGTGCGGGCGTCGAGCAAGTGACGCTCGTCCAGGGGCCGTTCGAGCCTCACCGTCACCTCCTGCTGCTTCGCCTGCTTCGTACACGAGCCGCCGTCCTGGTGGCCCTCGACCGATCCCGACAGGACGACGCTGCGGCGCGTCTCCAGTACATCTACCTGCGCACCGGTGTCGCAGGCGCCGCGGACGGCGATGACCGTCACCCTCAGCCCCTCGACAGCGATCGACCCGCGGACCGGGTGGCCGGGGAGATCTCGGTTCGGCGCGACGGGAGGCCTCGTCGGCGGCGAGGCTGTGACGGCCCGCTCGTCCCAGGCCGCGGCGACTTCCCGGGCCCGCTCCCGCAGAGCATCACCAGCGTCCTTCGCTCCTGCATCACACCCGGCGGCCGTCAGCACGGCCACGGTCACCCCCGCCCCGCAGAGCCCTGCGCACCTTGCGCCGGAACGCTCGGCCTTCACCGTCACACGACCTCCCGGGCGAACGGCGTGACGAACAGCCCGCACCTACGACGTGGCGGACCCGGTGGGCGTTCATCGGGCGCGGCTCAGCAACGTGCGCAAGATGTCGTCGGCGTGGGTCCAGAGCAATGATCCCGCGGCGGTGGGAAGCAGGTGACGGGTCGATGTCGGGAGCAGTCGGCTGAGCGAGGCGCCGAGGTCCGGAGAGTGGGTCGGGCTGGTGTCCTGCTGTCCGTACCAGAGGTCGACCGGCGCGGCGATGTCGGCCGGGTCGAAGGGCCAGCGGCCCATCGCCAGGACGGTGTCACGCGCGTAGCCTGCCGGGCCCTGACCGAATGCCTCGCGCATCGCCCGCCGGAACGCGCGCCGGAAGACCGGGTCGGAGTAGACCGTGCGATCGGCCTCCGGGCTCGTCCTGATGATCAGGTCCCAGAGCGCATCGGCGCTGCCGAAGCGGGCGAAGTCGGCCTCGGCGTCCTCGGGTCGGGACGCCACGGCGTCGACCAGGTCCCGCACCTGCGGGTCCAGCGAGGAGGTGAAACGAGGGTGGGCGAGTTCGTCGCTGCCGGACACCACGGCCACCGCGTCCACCAGACCGTCCGCCGCCAACGCGAGTGCGAACGGCGCTCCTTGCGAGAACCCCACCGCCAACGGCGCGCGCAGCGCCCGCACTTGGACGAGGTGCCGGATATCCCTGGCCCAGCCGGTCAGCGAACGGCCGGGGGCCGGGTCCGACGCGCCCAGGCCCGGGCGGTCCACGCTGATGAGCCGGACACCCGCCGAGTCGACGACGTCGCCGCCGAACCCGAGCCGTCTGCTGGTGGCCGCACCCGGGCACACCAGCACCGGTGCGCCGTCAGCCGGCCCCCATTCCGCCCAGCCGAGGAGACGGCCGTCCGGCAACCGGGTCTGTCCGAGCCGGGCTGGTTCCCGCACCCCGTAGTCCATGGCTCGTATTGTGCCGTGCCCGGATACCGCCCCGCCGGCAGTGCCCGGCGTGTGCAGGGCGCTTCGGGCCGTACGACCAGCACGTGTCTCAGGCAGCGGGTGAGTCTCGGACGGAGAGTTCTACGGCCAGTTCCATACAGCGCAGGCGGGCCGGGGAGAAGTCGTAGGGCATCTTGCCGGTGGCTTCGAGCACGCTCATGGAGTCGGCCTCGCGCCTGCCGGGACTGACGCCGTCCTCGCCGTCGTCGGCGGTGGCCGGGTGCAAGGTGTCCCAGGCGTCGAAGAGCGCGTCGTCGTCCTCGTCCAGGCCGGACTCCTCGATGACGGCGTGCAGGGCGCTCTCGAAGGCGTGCCGCTCGACGGCCACTCGCGCCACCCGTGGATCGTCGACGGCGACAGTGTCGTCGAGTGCCTCCTCGGCGTCATCGATGCGGTCGGATTCCTCCCGCAGAGTGGGATGCGTGGCCAGGACGACGAAGCGGGTGGCCTGGACGGCCGCGCCGAGCGGGCCGAAGATCCGCTCGGTGACCAGCAGACTGTCCAGGTCCGCCTGCCGCAGGGAGCCCTCGGGCAGGCCCTCGAGGCGTTCGGTGACGAAGTCGGAGAGCAGGCCCATCCGGCTGCCTCGGGTGCGCATCCGCTGCACGGAGGCCCGCTGCCGCCGCAATTCCGCCTCCCGCTCGGCGAGGGTTTCCTTCAACCGTTCCAGGATGTCCGCGATACCTGCTGCGCCGTCCGCACCGGCGGAAGCCGGGCCGGTGGTGAAGGCGTCCCGGATGTCGTCCAGGGCGATCCCGGCATCGGCCGTCCTGCGAATCCACAGCAGCCGGATCATGTCCTCGTACCCGTAGCGGCGGCGGTCATCGCTGCCCCGCTCGGGCTCGGGGAGCAGGCCGATCTCGTGGTAGTGGCGAATCGCCCGTGGCGTGCTGCCGGCGAAGGCCGCCGCGTCACCGATCTTGACCCGGCGGGGCGGCACGAAAGACGAATGCATGAGCAAGGACCTTTCCTCAAGGCATCGGGACGTAAGTCCACCGGAGTCCACCGGACCACATGCCGCTACGGAAGGTGCAACCCCGTAAGCACCGTCCCGCGCCCTGTGCCCGGTGCTGCTCGATGCGGGTGATCCCGCATTCGCCCGCGTGCCCTTGTCGGTCCGCGCGGTCGAGGACGGGCGCGAGGCGCGCAGGGAAGCCGACCCTGCAACAAGACC
>NZ_KZ984571.1 GCF_003574445.1 Streptomyces sp. YIM 130001 | reverse complement strand
GATCGGTTCGGGGCCCTCGTCGCGTGTGCGGTGGTGCGGGAGTCAGTCCTTGCCGGGTGTGAAGTCCTTCGCCTCCTCGGCCGTGCCGGCCTCCCTGACCACCGAGGAGCCGCCCTTGGCGCCCTTGTCCGGGCGGATGATGACGCTCTCGGTGGACGTGGGTGCGTCCGGGTCGGAGAAGGTCTGGGCGCCGAAGCCGCTGTCGTAGTCGTCCATCGTCAGGAGGGCCTTGCCGACGCCCTCACGGGTGAGGTCCTTCGCCTTGCAGGCCCGCTTCAGGGCCTGTGCGAAGGCGTCCGTGGCCGTCCAGCCGGCGACTACGCCGTTGTCCAGGGCGTCCTTCGGGTAGGCCTTCGCGTAGTCCTTCGCCAGCTTGCGCGGCCCCTCGGCGTCGCCGCCGATCGGCAGGGACGGGGTGGAGACGTAGTACATCTTCTCCAGGGCCGGACCGGCCTGGGTGGCGAGAAGCTGCGGGGCGTACGCGGAGTTGTTGCCGATCACCGGGACCTCGAGGCCGCTCGCCGCGGCGACGCCGACCAGGGAGGCCGCCTGGCGGGGGCCCGCGCTGATCACGACGGCCTTGACGCCGGCCTTCTTCAGGGCGACGACCTGGGCCGACATGTCGTTGTCGGTCGGCTTGATCTTCTGTTCCACGACGGTCAGTCCGGACTTCTTCGCCATGTGCCGGGAACCTGCCACCGCGTTCTCGCCGTAGTCGCCCTCGAAGTAGACGTGCCCGAGCTTGTCGCCCTTCTTCAGGCCCTTCTCCTTCATCAGGAAGTCGATCGCGTTGATCGTCTCCAGGTCGTACGTGGAGCCGATCACCCGGACGTACGGATTGCCGAGCAGGTCCGCGGACCAGGCCTGGGGGATGACCAGGGCCTTGTCGGAGCGGATGCGCTGGTCGACGGACGCGACGAACGGGGAGCCGATGAACTGGGCGAAGCCGAGCACCTTCGGCTCCAGCTCGGTGTACGCGGCCACGGCCTTCTGCGGGTCGTAGCCGTGGTCGCGGACCGTGAGGGAGAGCTTGCGGCCGCAGATGCCGCCCGCGGCGTTGGTCTGCTTCACATAGAGCTGCTGTGCCTGGGTGACGCTCTTGCCGAGGGTGGCGTAGACACCGGTCCGGTCGGTGAGGGCGCCGATCGGGATCGTCTTGTCGGTGACTCCGTCACCGGTCTTCACTCCCCCCGCGCCCGCCTCGCCGCTGCCGTCGCCGCCGGTCGCCTTGGAACTGCAGGCGGCCGCGCCGAGGGCGAGCAGGGTGGCGAGCGCGGTGGCCGCGGCCCGGGTGGAGCGCCGGTTCCGGTGGGTCCTTCGCTGCGCGTTCATCGTTCCTCCCCTGAGGGTCCTGGAGTTCCAGGTGTGGGCTTTTGGGGGTGCTTCGAGGGTGTGCCGCGCCGGGTGACGAGTCTGATCAGGCCACCCGGCAGGAACAGGACGACCGCGACGACCGCGGCGCCGTAGAGATAGCGGGCCGCCTCACCCGGCGCGACCCCGCCGGTGCCCGATTCGGCCACCAGCGGCAGCGCGTCGCTGTAGCGCGTGAGCACCTGCGGCAGGAGCGAGACGAAGGCCGCGCCGATCACCGCGCCGGCCACCGATCCGAGGCCGCCGATCACGATCATGGCGAGGTACTCGAGGGAGAGGACCATGCCGAAGTAGTCGGGCACGGTCCGCTGGAAGACGAGCGCGAGCAGGACTCCGGCGAGGCCCGCGTACATCGACGACAGGACGAAGACCGCGGCCCGGTAGCGGGCGACCGGCACGCCCATCACGCCGGCCGCGATCCGGTGGTCGCGGATCACGTTCATCGCGCGGCCCGGCCGGCCGCGCAGCACTCCGCGGGCGAAGAACGCACAGCCGGCGAGCAGTACGAGACCCGCGTACCAGAGCTTCTCGGCGGAGCCGAACGGGACGGCGGCGATGACGAGTTCACTGTCGTCGAAGCTGAATCCGAGGACGTTCAGCGGCGGTACGTCCCGCCCGTTGAAGCCGCCGGTCAGGTCGTGGGCGTTGAACAGCACGTGCTGGCCGATGAAGATCAGGGCGAGGGTGGCGATGCCGAGGTAGGCACCGCGCAGCCGGCCGGCGATCGGGCTGAACAGGCCTCCGGCCAGACCCGCGAGCGCCACCGCGAGGACCGCGGCCACGACCGTGGGCAGGCCGAGACCGGTGAGGCCGTCGCCGCCGTCTCCGGCGAAGGCGCAGTAGCCGTACGCCCCGACCGCCAGGAAGAAGGCGTGCCCCATGGACAGCTGGCCGGTGGAGCCGGTGAGCATGTTGATGCCGATGGCGCCGATGCCCGCGGCCATCGCGAACAGTCCCGCCTGCAGCCAGAACCGGTCCAGGTAGAACGGCAGCGCGAGCAGCAGGACGCAGCCCGCGATCCAGAGGTAGAGACGGGGGCCGGGCGGCCGGACGGCGCGAACGGTCTTCGCGGGAGGTGTTCCCTCCCCCGCCACGACGGTCGTTCCTGATGTGTCAGACACGGGCGAGCTCCTTCGTACCGAACAGTCCGGCCGGCCTGACGAGCAGGATCACGATCATCACCAGATACGGCGCGAGGTCGCCGAGCCCGCGGCCGAGGAAGGTCAGATCGCTCTGATAGCCGGTGGCGAGCGACTCGGTGATGCCCACCGTGAGACCACCGACCAGGGCGCCCGTGGTGGAGTCGAGGCCACCGAGGATCGCCGCGGGGAAGGCCTTCATCGCGGCCAGCGAGGTGGAACGTTCGAGCCCCGGGGTCGGGAACACGGTGAGGAACAGGGCGGCCACCGCGGCGAGTCCACCGGCCACCGCCCACGCACCGAGCGACACCCGGCCGAGCCGGACCCCCATCAGGGCGGCGGTCTCCGCGCTCTCGGCCGCCGCCCGCATCGCCACGCCCCACGAGGTGTGCCGGAAGACGAGCAGGAAGGCGGTGATGAGCAGGCCCGCCGCGATCAGTGCGGCGACCCGGGTCTGCGCGATGGTGACGGAACCGATGGTGAGTACGGCGTCGCCCCAGGGGTCGCCGACGGCGAGCACGTCGGTGCCGATGCGCCGGGTGAGCTCGGTGACCAGGAGGATGTCGACGCCGATGGTGACGATGGCGAGCACGCTGTGGTCCCGGCCCCGGTACCGGCGCATCACCAGGAACTCGATGGCGGCGCCGACGAGTGCGGCCCCCGCCACGCCGACGAGCAGCGCCGGCCAGAAGCCGATGTCGTCGTGCAGTACCGCGGTGACGTAGCCGCCTGCCAGGAGCAGGGAGGCATGGGCGAAGTTGACGACCTCGGTGGCCTTGAAGATCACCACGAAGCCGAGGGCGATGAGGGCGTAGACGGAGCCGAGCGAGACGCCGTTCAGGAGCAGTTCGGCGAAGGTGGTCATGAGGCTTCCTCCGCGTCCTCGCCCAGGTAGGCGCGTACGACCGCCGGGTCGTTCTGCACGGCGGCAGGTGTGCCGTCGGCTATGCGGCGGCCGAAGTCGAGGACGGTGACGGTGTCCGCGAGGCGCATCACGACTCCCATGTCGTGCTCCACGAGGACGATCGAGATGCCGAGGCTGTCGCGGACGCCGGCGATGACGGCCGCGGTACGACGACGTTCGTCGGCGGTCATGCCGGCGACGGGTTCGTCGAGCAGCAGCAGCTCGGGTTCCATGCACAGGGCGCGGGCGAGTTCGGCGAGCTTCTGTGCGCCGTACGGCAAGGAGCCCGCGGGGCGGTCGAGTTCGTCCTTGAGGCCGACGAACTCGGCGATCTCACGGACCCGTTCGCGGTGCCGGCGCTCCTCGCGCACGGCGGACGGGAGCCGCAGGCCGGCGGCGACGAAACCGGCCCGGGTCAGGCGGTGGCGGCCGAGCAGCAGGCTGTCGGCGACGGTGGCGGTGGGTGGCAGGGCGAGATTCTGGAAGGTACGGGCGACGCCGAGTCCGGCGATGCTGTGCGGGGGCAGTCCGGTGAGTTCGTCGGTGCCCAGGCGCACGCTGCCGGAGGCGGCACGGTAGACGCCGGAGAGCACGTTGAAGCAGGTGGACTTGCCCGCGCCGTTGGGTCCGATCACCGCGTGCACGGTGCCGGGAGCGACGGTGAAGTCCACCGCGTCCAGGGCGGTGAGGCCGGCGAACCGTACGGTGAGTCCCCTGACCTCGAGAGCTGGTACGGCGGTCATCGGCTGTCCTCCCAGCGGCTGAGCACGGGACGGGCCTCGGTGGCGCGCGAGGCGTCGTCCGCGGCCGTCTCGTCCACCACTCCGAGGTAGCGGCGGCGCACCTCGTCGGAGGCGGCGAGTTCCGCCGCGGGGCCGGCGAGGGTGACCTCGCCGACCTCCAGGACGTAGGCGTGGGTGGCGAGGCGCAGCGCGAGGGCGGCGTTCTGCTCGACCAGGAGGACCGAGGTGCCCTGGCCGTTGATCTCGCGGATGGTGTCGCCGATGCGGGCTGCCATCAGCGGTGCGAGACCGAGCGAGGGCTCGTCGAGCAGCAAGAGGCGTGGGGAGGCCATCAGGGCGCGGCCCACGGCGAGCATCTGCTGCTCGCCGCCGGAGAGCAGTCCGGCCTGCTGGCGAGAGCGTTCGGCGAGTACGGGGAACAGTTCGTGCACGCGGCGCAGGGCCGCGGCCTTCGCCGTGCGCGGGCCGCTCGCGCCGAGTGCACCGGCCCGGAGGTTGTCCTCCACGGTCATCCGGGCGAACACCTGGCGGCCCTCGGGCACTTGGGAGACTCCGGCGGCGACGGCCCGGTCGGCCCTGCGGCCGTCGAACGGCCGGCCCCCGAGCGTCATGGTCCCGCCGGTCACGGCTCCGCCGTGGAACGACAGGGTCCGCGAAATCGCCCGCAGCAGTGTGGACTTGCCGGCTCCGTTGCCGCCGAGCACGGTCACGACGGACCCCTCGGGCACGTCGATCGACACGTCGCGCAGTGCGCTCACGGGTCCGTATCCGGCGACGAGATCTCGTACGGCGAGTGCGGCACCCCCCATGGCTCCCCTTCCCTGGATCGCCCGGCCGCCCTGCGCAGCCCGGTCGGTGGCGCACAGCCCAGCACCGACCGGTCGGTACGTCTACGTGCGCCTGCCGAATCGCTGCCGGTGACCAGCGGGTGCGGCAGGGCGTTGTGCACGAGCACAACATCCCTTGTCAGGGGCCTGCCGGGGTGCCGCACGCAGTGGCATGCTCCGGCCCATGAGTGGGCGCAGGCCCCGTACGGGGCACGACTGGAAACTGCTCGCAGAGGCCTGCGGCGGTCTGCTCGACGGACTGCCGGACATGGTCGACGAGTTCCTGCGGCGGCTGGCCGCGCATTCGCCGACGTACCTCCGGGTCATCCCGCACGACCAGCACTGGCAGGAGGCGGAGGAGGCCATGCGCATCGGGATCGAGGCGATCCGGGCGCCTCGTGCGTCCCCGCGCCGCGATCTGGAGCATGCCGAACTGCTCGGCCGTCGGCGTGCCCAGCAGGGGCTGCCGCTCGACCTGCTCGTGCATGCCTACCGGCAGGCGGGACAGCTGACCTGGGAGACGCTCGTCGAGGAGTCCTCGGCCCGGCAGCCGGAGCGGCTCGCGGTCCTGATGCAGTCGGCGACGATGATCTGGCGCGCGGTCGACGAACTCGCCGACGTCGTCTCGGAGGCCTACCGCAGCACCGAGCTGGAACTGCGCCGCCGTACGGACGAGCGGTTGAAGGCGCTGCTCGACGCGCTCCTGGACGGCGACCGCTCACCCGGTCTGACGTCCCGGGCGGCGGCCGGGCTCGATCTGCCCGAGCAGGGCAGGTACGCGGTGGTGGCGCTGCGGGTGGAGCGGCGTGACGGGCGTGAGCCCTTCCACCGGCTCGTGCAGGGCTCAGGGGTGCGGTGCGTGTGGCGGATGCGTGCGGACTACGAGCTGGGGGTGGCCTCGCTCGCCGCGGACACCGGGCTCGACGCGCTGGCCGAACTCCTCGGCAGCGCGCCGGGTCCCGGCGGGGTCAGTCCTGTGGTGGCGGGGCTCGGCGAGCTGGGGCGGGCCCGTCGGCTCGCCGAACTGGCTCTGCGTACGTGCGCGCCGGACGCCACCGGCATCGTGCGGCTCGACCGGCGGATGCCGGCCGCACTGGTGGTCAGCCAGCCGGAGTTGGCGGGCCTCCTGGTGTCCGACGTCTTCGCGGCGCTGCTCGCGCTCGATCCGGCGGACCGGGCGGTGCTGCTCGAGACGCTGGAGGCGTGGCTGGCGTGCGAAGGCTCGGCGGGGCGAGCTGCGGGGCGTCTGTACTGCCACCGGAACACGGTCTTCAACCGGCTGCGGAGGCTTGAGCACCTCACGGCGCGGTCGTTGTCGCGGCCGCGGGATCTCACGGAGATGACGCTTGCCCTGGACGCACATCGGCTGGGCGGTCTCAGCGCGTCCGGCGGTTGAGGGCGGGGCCGGAACGGGGGCCGGTGCAGGACCGGCCCGACGGGGTTGCCCTCGCGCGTCGGACGCGCTGGAGATGGCTCAGGCCAGGAAGTCCCGGGCGATGCGCTCGGCCAGGTCCTCCAGGATCGTCCCCGCCTCGTCGATGCACCGCTGGACGTCCGGCTCGAGGTCCGTGAGCGCGTACGCCCGGCGGATCCCCGCCGCCCCCAGCGCCTCCGCCGGCAGCGCGAGCCGCCCGCAGACCGCGACGACGTCGACGCCCTCCGCGCGGGCCGCCGCCGCTACTCCGGCCGGCGCCTTGCCGTGCAGGGTCTGCTCGTCGAGCGAGCCCTCGCCGGTGATGACGAGAGTGGCCCGCTCCAGCGCCGGGGCGAAGCCGAGGACGTCGAGCATCACGTCGATCCCCGGCCGGAAGCTCGCGTTCAGGCCGACCAGGGCGCCGTACCCGATGCCGCCCGCCGCGCCCGCGCCGGGCGCCTTCGCGTGTACCGCGGCCTGCGGCCCGACGGCCTTCTCGAGGACCGTCGCGAAGTGCGCGAGCGCCGCGTCGAGCGTCTCGACGTCC
The DNA here is from genome assembly GCF_003574445.1 of Streptomyces sp. YIM 130001. Classification (GTDB taxonomy): domain Bacteria; phylum Actinomycetota; class Actinomycetes; order Streptomycetales; family Streptomycetaceae; genus Streptomyces. The sequence goes on along the minus strand of NZ_KZ984571.1, from coordinate 84,615 downwards.
TCGGGGCTCGCGCCCTTCTGCGGCCCGTAGACGGCGGGCGCGCCCTTCGGCCCGGTCAGCGGATTGTCCACGTCACTGGCGAGCACGAGGTCGACGTCCGCGAGGCGCGGGTCGAGCCCGGACAGGTCGGCGGTGACCAGTTCCCGCAGCGGCCCACCGCCGGGAGCCACGGGCTCACCGTCCGCGTCCAGGAACCGTGCGCCGAGCGCGGCCAGCATGCCGGCCCCGCCGTCGGTCGTGGCACTGCCGCCGACGCCGAAGACCAGGGTCCGCGCGCCCGCGTCGAGCGCCGCCAGCAGCAGTTCGCCCGAGCCGTAGGTGGTGGCGGTGAGCGGGGCGAAGACCCCGTCGGGCAGCAGCTGGAGCCCGGAGGCCTCCGCCATCTCGACGACCGCGGTGTCGCCGCGCAGCGCGTACGCGGCGGTCACCTCCGTGCCCACCGGGCCGGTTACCCGCACCTCGCGGCGCTCGAATCCGCCGGCGACCGCCGCGGCGACCGTCCCGTCGCCGCCGTCGGCGACGGGCAGCGCCTCCACGCTCAACTGCGGCACGACACGGCGCAGCCCGGCCGTCACATGCTCGGCGACGGCCACGGCCGTGAGCGATCCCTTGAACTTGTCCGCGGCAATCAGCACACGGTCCCTGCCGTGAGCTGTCGTGCTTGCGGCATTTACAGCGTCCGCCACCTTGGTACCCCTTGCTTCGTGGGCCTCGCTCGTGGCAAGGCCGTCGCGCCGCTGCGACCTTAACCGGCCCGAGGGGCTCCTGCCCATGCCCGGCCTCGCGGAGGCCGGTGGAAGTCGGGCGCCAAATCGGCAGATGGCGGGTGATGCCGGGCGGGATCCGGCGAGAAATGATCGATCATCCCCCCCTTGGAAGCCCGCAGCCCGCAGCCCGCAGCCCGCAGTGAGCCGGGAACCGGGAACCGGGAACCGAAGGTCACTCCTCCCCCGCCTCGAAGTCGAGCAGCCGCTGCTTGCGCGCCAGGCCACCCCCGTACCCCGTGAGGCTGCCGTTGGCCCCGACCACGCGATGGCACGGGACGATGATGCCGATCGGGTTCTTGCCGTTGGCCAGGCCCACCGCGCGGGCCGCTGCCGGCGCCCCGATGGACTCCGCGAGTTCGCCGTAACTGCGGCGTTCTCCGTACGGGATGCGGCGCAGTTCGGCCCAGACCGTGCGCTGGAAGTCCGTGCCCGCGAGGCACAGCGGTAGGTCGAAGTCCGTCCGCTCTCCGGCGAAGTAGGCGTCCAGTTGCCGGACCGCCTCCGTGAAGGGTTCCGGGTCGCGGTCGCCGAAGGTCTCCTCGGGTGGGCGGTGACGCTGTTCGGTCATGTAGAGGCCCGAAAGGACGCCGTCGGTGGCGACGAGCGTGAGCGGGCCGTAGGGGCTGTCGATCACAGTGTGGGTGCGCATGGCTGCTTCCTCACGGGTAGCGGGACGGGCGGACGCCGTCACGACGGCAGGTGGTTGATCGGGTGGTCGTCGACGGTCCACAGGTACTGGACGGCGTACGCCCGCCACGGGCGCCAGGCCGCCGCGCGGGCGGTGAACGCGGCGGGCGTGGACGGCAGGCCGAGGCTCTCGGCGGCCCGCCGGATGCCGAGGTCGGTCGGCAGGAACGCGTCGGGGTCGCCGAGCGCGCGCATGGCGATGACCTCGACGGTCCACGGCCCGAAGCCCGGCAGTGCGGTCAGCCGGGCCCGTGTCTCGGTCCAGTCCCCTTCGACGCCGAGCCGCAGCGAACCGTCGACGAGTCCGCCGACGAGCGTGGTGAGTGTCGTACGGCGACTGCCGGGCAGCGCGAGCGACTCCGGGTCGAGTGCGGCGAGCGCCTCCGGCGCGGGGAAGAGGTGGGTGAGCCCGCCCTCGGGGTCCTCGATCCTGTCGCCGTGTGCGGTGACCAGACGGGCCGCGTGGGTACGCGCCGCGGCCGTCGAGACCTGCTGTCCGAGTACGGCGCGGACCGCGAACTCCGCCTCGTCGACCGTACGCGGCACCCGGCGCCCGGGAGCCTTGTCGACGAGCGGCGCGAGCAGGGGGTCCGTGCGCAGCTGGTCGTCCACGGCCACGGGGTCGGCGTCCAGGTCGAGGAGCCGGCGGCAGCGGGCGATGGCCACGGCGAGGTCCCGCTGGTCGGTGAGCGAGAGCCGGCACCTGATGTGTCCGTCGGCCGGGGCGAGGGCGACCACGCCGTGGCCGTGCGGCAGCCGGAGGGTGCGCCGGTAGGCGCCGTCGCGCCACTCCTCCACACCGGGGACGGCCGTGGCGGCGAGGTGGCCGAAGAGGTTGTCGGGGTTGAGTGGAGCTCTGTACGGCAGGCGCAGGCTCAGTACGCCCGAGGTGGTGTCGGGGGCCTTCGGCGATCGTCCGGCACGTGCGCGCAGTTCGCCGGGGGCGAGTGCGTAGACCTCACGGACGGTCTCGTTGAAGGTGCGTACGGAGGCGAATCCGGCCGCGAACGCGACCTCCGCGAGCGGCAGTCGGGTGGTCTCGATGAGCAGTCGGGCGGTCTGGGCGCGCTGTGCGCGGGCCAGGGCCAGCGGGCCGGCGCCGAGTTCGGCGAGGAGTTGGCGCTCGATCTGGCGGGTGCTGTATCCGAGGCGGTCGGCGAGTCCGGTGACGCCCTCGCGGTCGACGACGCCGTCACCGATCAGGCGCATGGCGCGGGCGACCGCGTCCGCGCGGTGGTTCCACTGCGGCGATCCGGGGGTGGTGTCCGGGCGGCAGCGCTTGCAGGCGCGGAAGCCGGCCTGCTGGCAGGCGGCCGCGCTCGGGTAGAAACGCATGTTGCGCGGCTTCGGTGGCACGACGGGACAACTGGGCCGGCAGTAGATCCCGGTGGTCACGACGGCCGTGTAGAACCAGCCGTCGAAGCGCGCGTCCTTCGCCTGGACGGCCCGTACGCAGCTCTCGGTGTCGGTGTGCATGGGACAAGCCTCACCCATGGTCAGGGCTTCGGCTGGCGAGAATGCGACATCATCCTGGAGGGGGACGGAGCAGGGGTGGCGCAGGGTTCGGAGCGGGGTGCGGCGCAGGGTCGGGTGCCGGATCCGCCGGAGCCTGCGACCTGCGCGTGTGCGAGCCCGCGGGCAGCGGCGGATAATCATTGCGGCAACCGGCGAAGGAGCGGGCGATGACGGAATCGACCGATCCGCGGAGCATGTCCGAGGGCGACGCCTCCGCGGGAAGCGATCTGGGCCGCAGAGTGGCAGCGCTCCGCAGCGATCACGCGCTGACCGTGGAAGAGCTCGCGGAACGGGTCGGCTCCTCGCCCGAGTACATCCGCTACGTGGAGAGCCATCCGTCCGCACCGGGCATCGGTTTCGTCACCCGGGTCGCCGACGCCCTCGGCAGCTCACCGGCCGAACTGTCCGGAGCCGATGTCGATCAGCCGCCGGGCCGGGCGCCCGAGTCCGGGTACGCGGATCTGGTGCGACTGCCCGAGGGCGACTGCCGCGATCTGGTGGGCTTCCACGGCATCGGCCGATTCGGCCTCGCCGACCGCGACGGACTCCCGGCGATCGTGCCGGTCAACTACGTGGTCACCGCGGACGGTCACCTGGCGGTCCGTACGACCGAAGGCACCGTCGTCGCCGGTGCGGCCGGCCAGACGGCGGCCTTCGAGGTGGACCGGATCGACGAGGTGACGCGTACCGGCTGGAGTGTGCTGTTCGTCGGCGAGGCACGCGAGGTGCAGGGGCCGGCCGAACAGGAGCGGCTCGACGCCCTGAGCCCGAACTCCCCCTGGAGGGGAGGCGGGACGGAGCAGTGGGTGGTCCTGACTCCGCGCCGCGTCACGGGCCGCCTGATCCACCGGCCGGACTGAACTCACCGGCCGGTGGCGGGCGTTGCCTGCGCCCCGGACACCCGGGACGCAGGCGGCGTGGGTCACATATTGATCATGTGACCGGCGAGTCCGTGCACCGCTTCCTTGACCGCCTCACCGAGCGTCGGATGCGCGTGCACATTCCGGCCGACCTCGTGCACGGTCAGGTCCCACTGCTGAGCCAACGTCAACTCCGGGAGCAGTTCGGTGACTTCGGGACCGATCAGGTGCGCGCCGAGCAGTTCGCCGTACGCCTTGTCGCTGATCACCTTGACGAAACCGACCGGCTCGCCGAGACCGTGCGCCTTGCCGTTCGCGGTGAACGGGAACTTGGCCACCTGGACGTCGAAGCCTTCGTCCCGGGCCTGCGCCTCGGTGTATCCGAAGCTGGCGACCTGCGGCTGGCAGTAGGTCGCCCGCGGGATCATCCGGAAGTCGACCTCCATGGTCTCCGCGCCCGCGAGCGTCTCGGCCGCGATGACGGCCATGGCTTCGGCGGCGTGCGCCAGCATCAGCTTGGCGGTGACGTCACCGATGGCGTAGATGTGCGGCACGTTGGTGCGGCCACGGCCGTCGACGTCGATCGCGCCGCGCTCGGTCAGCCGTACGCCGGTGGCCTCCAGGCCGTAGCCCGTGACACGCGGGGCGAAACCGATGGCCTGCAGCACCTTGTCGGTCTCCAGCACCTCCTGGGTGTCGCCCTTGGTCACGGTGACCCGGACGGGCCCCGCCGGGTCCGAGTCGTCGATCGCGTCGACCCGGGTGGAGGTGAGGACCTTGATGCCCAACTTGCGGTAGTGCTTGGCGAGTTCCTTGGACACATCGGCGTCCTCGGTGGGCACCATGCGGTCGAGGAACTCCACGACGGTGACGTCCACGCCGTAGTTGTGCAGGACGTAGGCGAACTCGGCGCCGATCGCGCCGGCGCCCGCGATGACGATACTGCCGGGCAGTTCCTGCTCGAGGATCTGCTCCTCGTAGGTGACGACCCGGTCGCTGAGGCTGGTCCCGGGCAGCAGCCTGGTGGTGGCGCCGGTGGCGAGGATGCAGTGGTCGAACGTCACGGTGCGGGTCTCGCCGTCGGCGAGGGACACCTGCAGGGTGTGGTCGTCGGTGAAGGTGCCGCGGCCGTCGTATTCGGTGATCTTGTTCTTGCGCATCAGGTAGTGGACGCCTGCGACCCGGCCGTCCGCGATCTCGCGGCTGCGCTTGAAGGCCGCGCCGTAGTCGACGGTGATCGGGCCATCGGTCCGGATGCCGAACTGCTCGGCCTGCCGGGTCACGATGTGCGCCAGCTCCGCGTTACGCAGCAGGGCCTTCGACGGGATGCAGCCGACGTTCAGACACACACCACCCCAGTACTTCTCCTCGATCACCGCGACCGAGCGGCCGAGTTGTGCGCTACGGACCGCCGCGGTGTAGCCGCCCGGACCCGCACCCAGTACAACGACTTCGTAATGCTCACTCATGGCCCAACTGTTGCACGAAGTCGTCAGGACGTGGTGCGCAGGCGGCGCCAGACGGCCTTGGCCGCGTTGTGCCCCGACATCCCGTGCACGCCGGGGCCCGGTGGGGTCGCCGACGAGCAGAGGAAGACCGCCGGGTGCCGGGTGCTGTACGGCTTGAGGGAGAGGCCGGGGCGCAGCAGGAGCTGGAGTCCTGACGCGGCACCGCAGGCGATGTCGCCGCCGACGTAGTTCGCGTTGCGCCGGGCGAGTTCGGGCGGGCCGGCGGTGGCGCGGGCCAGGACCCGGTCCCGGAACCCCGGTGCGAAACGCTCCAGTTGGCGCTCGATGGCGTCGGTCAGATCGCCTTCCCAGCCGTTCGGCACATGGCCGTACGCCCAGAACACGTGCTTGCCCTCCGGGGCCCTGGACGGGTCGGCGAGGGTGGGCTGGACGGTGATCAGGAAGGGGTCGTCGGGGGCACGGTCGGTGCGGGACGCCTGGTGCAGGGCGTGGCCGATGGCCCGGCTCGACGCTCCGATCTGGACCGTGCCTGCGCGGCGCGCCTCGGGCGCGGTCCAGGGGACCGGTCCGTCCAGGGCGTAGTCGATCTTGAAGACGCCTGCCCCGTAACGGTAGTTCTCGTAAGCGCGGCCGAGGCCGGCGATCCTGGCGAGCGCGGTCGGCGAGGTGTCGAAGACGTAGGCGCGGGCGGGCGGCAGGTCGTCGAGGCGCTTCACCTCATAGTCGGTGTGCACCTCGGCGCCGAGGTCCTTGAGGTATCCGGCGAGGGAGTCCGAGACGGCCTGGGTGCCGCCACGGGCCACCGGCCAGCCGTTCGCGTGCGCGGCGAGCGCGAAGACCAGGCCGACGGCGCTGGTGGCGATGCCGCCGAGCGGTGCCATGACGTGCGCGACGAGTCCGGCGAACAGGGCACGCGCGCGATCGTCGCGGAACCGCTCGCGCAGCAGCCAGCTCGACGGCTGCAGCCCGGTGAGGCCGAAGCGTGCCAGCGTGACCGGGTCCCTGGGCAGTGCGCTGAGCGGCAGCGACATGAAGTCGCGGGCCAGGCTGTCCCATTTGCCGACGAACGGCGCGACGAGGCGGCGGTACGCGCCCGCGTCGCGCGCCCCGAAGGAGGCGGCCGTCTCGGCGACCGACCGGGACAGCACGGCCGCGGTCCCGTCGGTGAAGGGGTGTGCCATCGGCAGCGGAGCGTGCAGCCATTCGAGGCCGTAGCGGCCGAGCGGCAGGTCGCGGAAGGCGGGCGAGCCGATACCCAGCGGGTGCGCCGCGGCGCACGGGTCGTGGCGGAAGCCGGGGAGGGTGAGCTCCTCGGTACGGGCACCGCCGCCGATGGTGCTCTTCGCTTCGTACACGGCGACCGAGAAGCCGCGGCGGGCCAGCTCGACGGCCGCGGTCAGACCGTTCGGTCCCGCCCCCACGACGACGGCATCAAGCATCGACGGCACCTTCGGACTCCTTCGTCAGCCGGGCCACTCCCGCCCAGGATAGGCCCGGGCTCCGGCGGGTCGTCCGGCGGTAGGGTCCGGACCATGCTGCGCCGATTCCGCCGCCGCGCGCCGGGCGGTCACACACAGGACTGGTTCGAGACGGACGCGGCCGGTGCCGTCCTGCGGCAGGCCTCGTTCCGTCCCGATCTCGTGCCTGACGTCCTTGCCCGTGAGTCCGGTCCTCGGCAGGCGGGCACGGACGGCGCGGCGTGCGTGGCGGCCTCGCGTGCCGAACTCACGGCGCTGTGCGAGGACTTCGGGTCGCTTGCGGTGCGGCTGTACCGGGCGGTGTACGGTTCACCGCTCACGACGGCCACCGAGGCGAGCCGGGAGCCTGGTGCGACCCAAGTGCACGTCACCTCCGGGGAGTTCGAGCGGGCCTGGACGATCGCGCGCAGGGACCGGCACTTCACCCCCTGCGACCGCGGGCCGCTGCCGGCCGGCGCCTCGGTGACCGGCACCGTCGCAGCCACGCCGTGGGGCATCGGTGTGACCGGCCTCCTCGTCGAACTCCCGCTGCCGGTCCAGGGGTTCGTGGACATGGGGCAGCTGGGCGCGGCGGAGAACTGGCCGGCCGTCGGGACCCTGGTCGAGTTCGAGGTCCTCGGCGTGCGGTTCAACGCCGGACGCCGGCCCCGCCCTCAGGTCAGGCTCCGGCCGAAAGCAGTCCGAGCACCCGGTCGAGCGTGACCTCGTCGCGGGCCGCGGAGAACGGAAGTGCGTTGCCCCCGGCCAGGCGGAACGGCACTCCCTCGAGGGTGCGCTGCGAGCCGCCCGCCTCTGCGACCAGGAGCAGCCCCGCCGCGTGATCCCACGCGTTCTCCCAGGAGAAGGCGATCGCGTCCAGCTCGCCCCTGGCTATCGCGAGGTACTCGAGGCCCGCCGAGCCGCAGGGCCTGGCGTTCACCCCCGGCACCTGCAGTCCGAGCAGGGCGCGCTTCTGGGCGTCGGTGGTGAAGTCCGGGTGGGAGGTGGCGACTTCGAGGGGCACACCGTCGGCCGGGGATCCCGCGGTCAGCACATCGCCGTTGAGCCGGGCGCCGCCGCCGCGGACCGCGACGGCCATCTCGTCCAGCGCGGGCGCGTACGTCCAGGACGCGAGCAGCTCGCCGCGCAGGGCGAGAGCGACCAGGGTGCAGAAGCCGGGGTCGCCGTGCACGAACTGGCGGGTGCCGTCGACCGGGTCCACGATCCACACGGGCGCGTCCCCGCGCAGCTCCGCGTACGTCGACGGGTCGGCGTGCACCGCCTCCTCGCCGACCACCACTGAACCGGGCAGCAGGCGTCCGAGCGACTCCGTCAGGTGCTCCTCGGCGCGCCGGTCGGCGACCGTCACCAGGTCGTGCGGCCCGTGCTTCTCCACGATCTCGTGTGCGGCCAGCTGCCGGAATCGCGGCACGATCTCGGCTGCGGCCGCCTTGCGGACCGCCTCCTCCACATCGGTCAGGCCGTCCTTCAGGAAGGCCTCCATCTTTTCGATCATGTGTCCCATCAGAACACGCGACACTGACAACGCCCGCTGCGCCCGGTGCACGGACGGTGACTCCGGGGTGAATTCCCGGGGCGGCGGACGCGGGGCCTGGGCCGGCTCAGCGTCCGACGGCGTAGCCCTGCATTCCGCGGGGATTGGCGGCTGCCGAGAGGATTCCCGTACGCGGGTCCCGGGCGACCGCGCACAGGCGGCCCTCCGACCAGGGTCCACCCACGGTGACGTGGTGCCCTCGTGCCCGCAGTCCCTCGATGACGTCCTCACCGATCCGGTCCTCCACGGTCACGCTTCCCGGCTGCATCCCCCGCGGGAAGAAGGAGCTGGTGAACGACTCGTTGTGCCAGTTCGGGGCGTCGACGGCGCCCTGCAGGTCGAGCGTGCCGCGGACCCGTGCGCGCAGGGCCACGTCGAGGAAGAAGTGCAGCTGCCACTGGTCCTGCTGGTCGCCGCCCGGCGAACCGAAGGCGAGTACCGGAACACCGTCGCGGAGGGCCAGGGACGGCGTCAGGGTGGTGCGGGGACGGCGGCCCGGCGTGAGGGACGACGGCAGGCCGGGTTCGAGCCAGGTCATCTGCAGGCGCGTGCCGAGAGGGAAGCCGAGCTCGGGGACCACCGGGTTGGACTGTAGCCAGCCGCCGCTCGGGGTCGCGGCGACCATGTTTCCCCAGCGGTCGACGACGTCCAGGTGACAGGTGTCACCGCGGGTGCGGCCGTCGCGCGCGACGGTGGGCTCGCCCACGCCCGGTTGCGGGACGCCGGTGACGCGGCCGTCGGCGGTGGCGTGTCCGCTGAGCCGCGGGGCGCGTCCGTCGGGACTGCCGGGCCGCAGCTCGGACGAGGCGCGGTCGCCGATCAGGGTGCGGCGGGTGGCGTTGTACTCGGGCGACAGGAGGGCGTCCAGCGGTACGTCGGCGCAGTCGCCGTACCAGGCCTCGCGGTCGGCCATGGCGAGCTTGCAGCCCTCGATCAGCAGATGCACGTACTCGGCCGACCCCGGGGCGGGCAGATCGTCGGGCAGCAGCGCCAACTGCTGCAGCAGGGCGGGCCCTTGGCTCCAGGGCCCTGCCTTGCACAGGGTCCAGCCGTTCCAGTCGTAGGTGGCTGGGGCCTCGTACCCGGCGCGGTAGGCGGCCAGGTCGGCGTGCGTGAGCGTGCCGGTGTGGGCGGTGCCGCTGGTGTCCAGGGTGGGGCGGCGGGACTGGCGTATCAGCGCGTCGGCGATGAAGCCTTCGCGCCAGATGCGGCGGGCCGCCTCGATCTCGCGGGTGCGGTGGGGGGTCTGGAGAGCGGCTGCGGCTTGGGTGTCGGTTTGGGGTCGGGTTTGGGTTTGGGTGTGCGTGGTGGCCGCCGCTTCCGCCTCCGCTTCCGCCTCCGCCTCCGCCTCCGCTTCCGCTTCCGCGATGAGTCGGCGCCAGGTCGCCGCCAGCGCGGGGTTGCGCAGCAGGTCCCCCGCGCGCGGGGGCTGCCCGTCCCGCAGGTACACAGAGGCGGAGGTCGGCCATGCCGTCTCGAAGAGGTCCTGTACGGCGGTCACCACGGCGCCCACGTTCTCCACCGGCGGGTGCCCGTTCTCCGCGTAGCCGATGGCGTACTTCAGGATCTCGGCGAGCGATTTGGTGCCGTGGTCGCGGAGCAGCACCATCCAGGCGTCGAAGGCGCCGGGCACGGCGGCCGCCAACGGGCCGGTGCCCGGGACCGCGTCGAGCCCGAGGGAGCGGTAGTGCGCGATGCTCGCCCCCGCCGGGGCGGGTCCCTGGCCGCACAGCACACGCACCTCGCCGTCCGCGGGTGCGAGCAGGATCGGCACCTCGCCCGCTGGGCCGTTGAGGTGCGGTTCGACCACGTGCAGCACGAAACCCGCGGCGACTGCGGCGTCGTAGGCGTTGCCGTCGGACTCGAGTACCGCCATCGCCGACTGGGACGCCAACCAGTGCGTCGTCGACACCATTCCGAACGTGCCCTGCAGTGTGGGCCGGGTCGTGAACATGCAGCCAGTCACCTCGTCGCTCGCGTGGATCCGCCGCCGGGCAGGCTACCCACGCCCCGAACGGCACTCCCCACGGAACCGCCCGGCTCCAACGGGAGGACCAGTCCCGCAGGACGGCCCCTTCAGGCCAGCGATGTGTCCCCGTGCGCTTCCAGGAGCTTGCGCAGTGCTCCGGCGACCTGCTCGCACTCGTCACGGTCCAACGCCTCGCAGATGCGGGCGTAGTTGATGAGGTGATCGGCGATGAGCTCGTCGGCGAGCCGGAGGCCGTGGTCCGTGAGGCTGATGCGCACCGTGCGCCGGTCGGCTCCGTCGCGGACCCGCTCGACGAGGCCCTTGGCCTCCATCCGGTCGATGCGGTTGGTGATCGCGCCCGAGGTGACCATGGACGCCTTGAGGAACGCGCCCGCGGTCAGGGCGTAGGGCGGGCCCGAGCGCCGCAGGGTGAACAGCACATCCGCCTCGGCCTGCTCCAGACCGTGCTCCGCGGCGAACCGCTTGACCTCCTTGGTGAGGATCTGGCCCATGCGCTGGACGCGGCTCAGGAGCTGCAACGGCCACATGTCGTCGGCCAGTTCGGGCCGCTGCTCCGCCCACTGACCGATCATCTCGTCCACCGCGTCACTCATTGGGCTCTCCCTCGACGTTGGCCTTCTCAACGAAGTGCTTCTCAACCTGAACCCTCTCAAGGGGCACTCCCTCAACAGGCGTTTTCTTAACGTTAAGACACTTGACGCTGAGCGGAATCGGCTGTTTTTATCTCAACGTTGAGATTATCAATCCTAAGTGAAACGGAGCCCCCGATGTCCCTCGTCCTGCCCCCGGACACCCAGAACCTCCTCTTCCGCGAGGCCCGCACAGCCAACACCTTCACCGACGAACCGGTCTCCGACGCCCAACTCCAGTCCGTCTACGACCTGATCAAGTACGGCCCCACCGCCTTCAACCTCGCACCCCTGCGCGTCGTCCTGGTGCGCTCCCCCGAGGCCCGGGCGCGGCTCGTCACCCGCATGGATCCGGGCAACGACACGAAGACCGCCGCCGCGCCCCTGGTCGCGGTCCTCGCCACCGACTGCGAGTTCCACGAGGAGACGCCCCGGCTCCTGCCGCACGCCCCCGGCGTGAAGGACGCCTACTTCGCGGAGCGACCCGTGCGCGAGGAGTCCGCCCGACTCAACGGCGCCCTGCAGGCTGCGTACTTCATCGTCGGACTGCGATCCGCCGGCCTCGCCGCAGGCCCCATGACCGGCTTCGACCACGAGGGCGTACGCAAGGAGTTCCTCGACGGCGACCACCTCCCGCTCATGGTCGTCAACATCGGCCGGCCGGGCCCGGACGCCTGGTTCCCGCGCCTGCCCCGACTCTCCTACGACGAAGTCGTCACCACCGTCTGACCCGACTTCGGCCCACCAGGAGGTCCGGCATGCCTGCCACCACTTCGCCGCCCACCCGCACCGCCGCGCCGACGTCCCCCGCCCTCGTGCCGGTGCTCTGGCTCGCGCTTCTCGCCACTCCCACGGCCGTCGGGGCCAACGCGCCCACGCTGATCCTCCCCGCCATGGGCGACAGCCTCGCAGTGTCGACGGCCACCGCCACCTGGCTGGTCACCAGCTTCGCCTGGGGCATGGCGGTAGGCACACCACTGATGGCGGGACTCCTGCGCCGACAAGGAGCCGCGTCAACTCTGCGGTGGGGAACGGGACTTGTCATGGCAGGCACCCTGACCGCCGGCCTGGCTCCCTGGCTGCCGTTGCTCCTGGCCGGCCGTGCGGCACAGGCGCTCGGCGGTGCCGGACTCGTCGCGGTGGCGATGAACCTGGCAGGCCCGCCGCGCCGCATGGGGGGCATCAGCTCGGGCTTCGGCGTACTCGGAGCCTGCGGGCCACTGGCGGGCGAACTACTCGCCTCCGCGGTGTCCTGGCGCCTGTCCCTGGCCCTTTCGGCCCTGTCGCTGATCGCCGTACCCGCCGTGCTCCGCCATGTCCGGGCCGCACCGCTGCCGCAAGCGCGCGCCTTCGACGGGCGCGGCGCCGCCCTGCTGCTCGCGTTCGCCTCGGCCCTGGTCCTGCTGCCGACCGCCCCGGTCCCCGCCGTGCTCGCCGCGATTCCGGCTGCCGCGCTGCTCACCCGCCAGGTGCGCCGCCGCCCCGACGGATTCCTGCCTGCGGTGCTGGTGCGCAGCCGGTCCTTCCTGGCGGCGGCAGGCGTCGCCCTCGCCCTGTCCACCTCGTACTTCACGCTGCTGTTCGCGGTTCCGCGGCTGATGCAGGACCGCTCCGCCTGGTCCACCGGCGCCATCGGTACCGGTCAGCTCGTCGCGCTCCTGACGGGTGCCGCCCTGTCCTGGCTGCTCGCGGCGGCGTCCCCACGCATGAGCCGCCCCACCGTCTACGTCACCCTGCTCGGCCTCGGCGCCGTGGCCGCCGGCACCGCGACCACGGCCTCGTCACCCGCGCTGCTCCTGGCCGCCGCCACCTTCGCCGTACTCGCCGCCACCGGCAGCAACGCCATCCTCTCCGGATACGCGGCCCAGACAGCGCCGGTACCCCAACGCCCGGCCGCCTTCGGCGTGTTCGTCCTCTTCTACCAACTCGGCGGCGCGCTCGGGCCGGCAGCCGCGTCTCTTCTCGTACCGGCGTGACGGCCCGGGCGGTCAGGCACCACCGGCCGTGGCGGCGAGGAAGTCACGGATCGCCGACGCGGTCTCGTCCGGGCACCGCTGGTGCACCCAGTGGTCCGCTTCGAGTTCGACCAGGGTGGTGCGTCGGCGCCGCGTCGCCATCTCCCGCGCCTGCAGTGTCGGCAGGACGGTGCTGCGGGTGCCGTGCAGCAGCAGCGCGGGACAGTCCGAGCCCAGCCACACGGGCCAGTGATCGCCGAGGATCCGGGTGTCCGAGTCGACCATGTCCCGCGGATGGCAGGCGAGCCGCCACCCGCCTTCGCAGGGCCGCATGCCGGCCTCGAGGAGCGGCGCCAACGAGCCGCAGGCGGCGAGGAGTCGGTCCCGGCTCGGCGCGGTGTACGGCAGGTCGAGGAGGAAGGACAAGGGGGCCGGGTCGACGACCGGCAGTTCGGCCGGACCGTCGATGTCGACGAGCGCGCTGACCGTACCCGGGTGGGCCGCGGCGAGGTGATAGGCGTTGACGGCCCCGAGCGAGTGGCCGATCACCGGCAACGGTCCTCGATCGAGGCCCAACTCCCCCAGCAGAAACCGAAGATCGTCCACATACCCCTGCCGGTCGTAGCACTGGGCACGGTCGGAGTCCCCGTGCCCGCGCTGGTCGGGAGCGACCGTCCGCCAACCGTCGGCGGCGAGAGCCGCAGCCAGCGCCATGAACTCGAAGCCCTCCCCCAGATGACCGTGCAGCGCAAGCAGCGGACGCCCTCCGGCAGGTCCGTACGTCAGGTGGCTCAACCGCCTGCCGTCGGGAGTCACGACATGGGCGCGTACGGGTCGTTCCGGGCTCGCTGGGGAGGGCATGTGATCACGGTAGTCCGCGGCCCCTGCCCGCTCAGGTCCGGCACCGCCGCCGAGCGCCGCCGGCCCGCTCAGGCACGGCCCTCGTCCGCGCGGAGCGTCGCCGTTCGCGCCGTCACCAGGCCGGACTCGTAGGCATGAACGACGAGTTGGGCACGGTCACGGGCGCCGAGTTTGGTCATGGCGCGACTGATGTGGGTCTTGGCGGTGAACGGGCTGATCACCATGTGCGCGGCGATCTCCTCGTTGCTGAGACCGCGCGCGGCGAGCGCGGTGACCTCGCGTTCGCGCCGGGTGAGGCCCTCGAGGCCGGTGGCGGTGAGCCGATCCGGCGGACGGGCGACGAACTCGCCGATCAGGCGGCGGGTGATCGACGGAGAGAGCAGGGCGTCACCGGCCGCCACGATCCCCACGGCCTGCAGCAGGTCGGCAGGTTCGGTGTCCTTCAGGAGGAAGCCGCTGGCACCTGCCCGGAGCGCGTCGAACACATAGCTGTCGAGACCGTAGTTGGTGAGGATCACGACGCGTACCTCGCTCAGGTCCGGATCGGCGGCGATCTGCCGGGTCGCCTCGATTCCGGTCATCACCGGCATCTGTACGTCCACCAGGGCGATGTCGGGGCGCTGTTCGCGGACCAGGGCCACGCCCTGTCGCCCGTCGGCCGCCTCGCCGACGACTTCGATCCCGTCCTCGGCGTCGAGCAGTGCACGGAAACCGGCCCGCATGAGGGCCTGGTCGTCCACGAGTGCGACCCGGATCATGCGGACCGCCCGGTGGCGGGATCCGCTTCGGAGGACGACGAGGTGAGGGCCGACCCCTCCGACACCGCCGGGTGCGCGTCCAGCGCCGCCTGCGCGTCCAGCGCCGGTTCCCCGTCCAGCGCCGCCCCGGGAAGCCGGGCCAGCACCGAGAAGCCACCTCCCGCGCGCGGTCCCGCTTCCAGCATCCCGCCGAGTGCCGCCACCCGTTCCCGCATGCCGGTCAGTCCGGTGCCGGGTACGAACGGCCTCCCGGGCGCCACCCTGCCGTCGTCGTCGACCCGGACGGTGAGGCCGTGCGCGGTGTGCTCGATTCGGACGGCCACTTCGGCGTGTGGCGCGTGGCGGGCCGCGTTGGTCAGCGCCTCCTGAACGATGCGGTAGACGGCGAGCCCGGCCTCCGGGGCCAGTGCAGGCTCCGGCCCGGTCACGGTGAGATCGACGGCGAGCCCCGAGGACCGGGCGCGCTCCACCAGGTCCTGGACCCGCCCGGGCGGCGGCTGCTCACGCAACACGTCCAGCGTGGAGCGCAGTTCACGCATCGCCTCGCCACTCGCCTCCTGGATGGCGAGCAACGCGGCCGGCACCTCGTCGCCGCGCTTGCGTGCCAGATGCACCGCAACGCCCGCCTGCAGTTTGACGATCGAGATGCTGTGCGTCAGTGAGTCGTGCAACTCACGTGCGATACGCAGCCGTTCCTCCCCGGCCCGTCGGCGCGCGGCTTCCTCACGGGTCCGCTCGGCCTCCAGGGCGCGCTGCTCGGTCTGCCGCAGATACGCCTGCCAGTTCTTGTCGGCAACCCCTGTCACCACGGCGCACAGGAACCAGCCGGCGAGCAGCAGCGTCCGCCCGCCATCGCCCCCGTCCACCGCGGTCGCGATCAGGAACGCCGCGGCGGCGCCGGCCCCCAGCGCACGATGCCCGGCCCGCGAAGCGACGTGCACCGCACCCACCACGGGCACCGCCGCCACGGCTCCCACGGAGGACAGCAGGACACAGGCACCCAGACACACGGTCGTGACGACCAGGACGGCCCTGGGGGCGACGCCGTACGCGGCCAGCGCGCCCGAACCGATCAGGACGAGGGCGATCTCGAGAGCGTCGGGCCGGGAAGCCCCGGCCAGCACCAAGGCCGCGACCGCCGCCGCGACCAGTACGGGCACCAGCACCAGGCGTGCACTCGGCCGCCCGCGCTCAGACCCACCGTCTCCCGACTCCCGCCCCTCACCCCGCATAGGGGCAGCCTAGAGTCCGCACACCGGCCGGCACCTCCCCCGTGCAGACCGCTTCTCGACTACTCCCCGTGCAGTAGTCGCCGTCCGGTCCGGCGCCCCGCGCAGCAGCACAGACCGGCTCCGGACGTACGACGACCCGGGGCGGTCCCACGAGCCAGCATCACCGGTGTCGCCGCAGCACGCGGCGCTTTGACGAACACCGGGGAGTGCGCCATGTCAGGACCGTTCCGCTTCACCTCGCCCACAGCACCGAAGAACGCCACCGGCCGTGCCGCCGAGGTGTACCGGCAACTCGCCGGTGACTTCGGAACCGATCGCGCCTCGACCTTCACCGTGCTGTCCGCCGCGCCCGAACTCCTTGCCGCAGCCTGGTCGTTGGTCCGCGAGTCGCTGCTCGTCGGCCCGGACACCCGTACCGGACGAGAGGTCGCGGCGCTCGGCGTCTCGCTGGCCAACCGCTGCCGGTTCTGCATCGACGCACACACGATTTTCCTGCACGCCACGGGCGACGCCGAGCTGGGCGAGACCATCGCGGCCGGCGGCGTACCGGACGATCCGGAGTACGCCGGGCTGCTGGCCTGGGCGAAGGCGAGCCGCGCCCCCGGAGCCGCCGTCCGTCCCGCACCGCCCTTCCCCGCCGATCGAGCACCCGGCTATCTCGGTACCGTCCTCGCCTTCCACTTCATCAACCGGATCGCCTCGGCCCTGCTCACCGAGAGCGTGCTGCCCTGCGATCTGCAGCGCATGCGTGCGGTACGCAGCGCAGCCGGGCGGTCGTTCCGCCACGCCGTCCGGGCCGACCTCCCGCCGGGCGAGAGCCTCGTCCTGCTCGGCGAGGAGGTGCGGCAGGTGCCGCAGTGGGCCGGGAACTCGCCGGTGGGTCACGCCTACGCGGCGCTGCGTTCGGTGGCCCTGATGGGCGCGGCGTTCCTCGACCCGGACGAACAGCGCCTGCTGAACGAGACCCTCACGGCCTGGGACGGCGCTCATCCAGCGCCGTACTGGCCGGAGTTGCCCGGCCGTGACCGTCCGGCGCTCCGCCTCGCCCTGCTCGCCGCGATCGCCCCGTACCGGATCGAGCAGGATGACATCGACGCCTGGCGGACACCGCAGCACACGGACCACTGCCTGGTCCATCTCGTCTCCTACGGCGCCTTCCTGGCGGTGGAGCGCGCCGAGGCCGCGCTGACCACGGCCGCCGCACGGGAGGCATCGTGACCACCCACACCGGGCGCGACACCGCGAGCGCCAATTCCGCCCAGTCCGCGATCTGGAACGGGGCGGTCGGCCGCCACTGGGCCGAGCATCACACCCGGTACGACGCGATGCTGGCCGGGGTGAACGATGCCCTGTTCCAGGCGGCGGCCATCACGGACTGCGACCGTGTCCTGGACATCGGCTGCGGAACCGGCGCCACCACCCGGGAGGCGGCCCGTCGCACCCCGAACGGGCATGCCGTCGGCGTGGACATCTCCGCACCTCTGCTGGCACGCGCTCGTTCGGCCACCGATGCGGAGGGCGTACGGAACGTGTCGTACGAGCTGGGGGACGCCCAGACGCACGCGTTCCCGAAGGCCGGGTACGACGTGGCGGTGAGCCGGGGCGGGGTGATGTTCTTCGCCGATCATCGGGCCGCGTTCACGAATGTGGCGCGGGCGCTGCGGCCGGGCGGACGTCTCGCCTTCATCTGTCCGCAGACACCCGGCCCCGACAGCCACGAGGCGCGCGTCATGACCCTGTTCCAGAGCCTCCTGGACGAGGAGACCGAAGGGACGGACCTCACCCGTGGGACCGCCACGACCGGCACAACCGACGGCACGAACGCACCGGGCGCACCGCGCGCACCGCGATCCGACGCGTCGAATGCCAGGGGCGCGATGACCTCCCTGGCGGAACCCGTCGCCATCCGCCGCGCCCTCGCCGGCTTCTCCTCCGTCCGCACGGCAGCCGTCCGCATCGCGGCTCACTGGGGGAAGGACCCCGCCGCAGCCGTCGAGTTCGTCCTCTCCCGCACCCCCGACCGCGCCGTCCCGGGCGCGACCCGGGACCGGCTGGCCCGGGCCTTCGAGCCGTACGCGAGCCCATCCGGGATCCGTGTCCCGGCCTCGGTGTGGTTGGTCACCGCGGTGCGGCCGCACTGACGGCGGCCACGCTCAGGCCCCGGCGGCGGGCACCGGCAGCCGGTCCGTGCCCGCCTCCGTGGCGAGGAACGGCGCCAGGCAGTCCGCGGCCGCCGCAAGTCGCCGCCACAGCCGAGGCGAGCGCAAGGGGAGCGGCCGCTCGGCGAGCAGGAAGAGTTCGTTCCCGACGACCTCGATCGCCATGCCTGCGCGTCCGTGACCGGCTGTCGCCACGATCCCGCAGTCGAGCAGGCAGCGCAGCAACGCATGGTCCGGGTCCTCGCCGATCATCCGCGTACCGTCCGGCCCCGGAACCGGTTCGGCCTTCCGCAAGCCCCGGGGCGGCTCGGCGAGCCCCCGCTTTCCCCGAGTCAGCAAGGTGCGGGGGAACGACTCCCGCAGGGTGAACACGGCACAGCCCCACTGGTGGAGCGGCAGCTCCGCATCGTCGGGCGCGGGATCGCAGTCGTAGTTGAAGACGCGGAAGCCGTACGGGCCGGACACGGTCAAGTGGTCGCGCAGGCGCCGCCGTTGCCCGTAGGCGAAGATGTGCGCCGCCGGACGGACGGTGTCCGGGGCGGGACAGTACGCCAGGGCGTTCCGCACGGCGAAGTCCTGCAGCCGGTGGCGGACGCGCGCCCGACCCCACCAGAACGTCTCCAGGAAGGCGGCGGGCAGGAACACCGCGGACCCCGCGCAGACCAGGAAGAACGTCGCCGCGCCCCAGATCTCGACCGCACCGTGCCCGCCTGACAGCACCGCAGCCGGCAACACGAGCGCACCCGCGGCACACAGCAGGACGCAGGCCGGCAGGTCGATACGCCGCCACCAGCGTGCTCCGGCCAGTTCCTCGCCGACGCCGCCCGCGAGCGCCGCGCGGCGGAACCGGCGCCCGCCCGGGGCGGCCACCCGGTCAGCGCCGAGGTGTCGAACCGCTTCCCCGTCATACGCCCGAGCCTAGAAGCACTCGATCCGCCAGGCCATAGCGCAGCCCACTTCCCGTCCCCGTCCGGGCCCTGTCGACAGAGGAACGGAAGCAGTACAGTCCTTCCACTCCACGCCCTCCAGACGCGCGAGACCGGCACCCGCAAGCGCCCGCCCCTGTCACGCGTGCTTCCCGCGAGATGTGTACGCCGTCGTATCCACCGTGTCGTGAAGCGCCTGTCGAGAACGGCTTGCCCATGATCCCAGCCCTCCCCGTCCCTCTCGGTACCGGCCCGGCACCGTGCCCCGTGTCTACGCGAGTAACTCCCCGCTCGACTCCCGTTGACATCAGGGGGGTTCGCCGATGACCGCGACCGAATCGACCGACTCGGCCCCGACCGACGGCCAGGTCACACTCCCCGACGGCCGAGTGGCCCTGGCCGCCGGAGTCAGCCTGGACGACCCCCGGTTCGCCAACGCCGACCTCGCCCCCGTACCGCTCGAGAAGCGCACCTGGGGCGTGTACAACTACACCGCACTGTGGATCGGGATGGCCCACAACATCCCCTCCTGGACACTCGCCTCGGGTCTGGTCGCACTCGGCATGGACTGGAAGCAGGCGGTGCTCGTCATCGCCCTCGCGAACGTCATCGTGCTGCTGCCGATGCTCCTGACCGGCCACGCGGGGCCCAAGTACGGCATCCCCTTCCCGGTGTTCGTACGCGCCTCGTTCGGGATGCGCGGCGCGAACCTGCCCGCACTCATCCGGGCCGCGGTCGCCTGCTGCTGGTTCGGCATCCAGACCTGGATCGGCGGCCAGGGCATCTTCCTGCTGCTCGGGAAGGTGTTCGGCGGCTGGACCGAGGCGGCCGAGGTCGGCGGCTATCCGTGGACCCTGTGGCTCTGCTTCGCGATCTTCTGGGTGCTCGAACTCGCCATCATCTACCGGGGGATGAACGCCCTGCGCCGCTTCGAGAACTGGGCGGCACCGTTCGTCCTGGTCGGCGCGGTCGTCCTGCTGGTGTGGATCGCGAACAAGGCCGGCGGATTCGGCCCGCTGCTCGACCAGCCGTCCGAGCTGGGCTGGGGTGCGGACTTCTGGCCGGTGTTCTTCCCAGCCCTGATGGGGATGATCGGCTTCTGGTCCACGCTGTCCCTGAACATCCCGGACTTCACCCGCTTCGGGAAGGGCCAACGGGCCCAGGTGTGGGGCCAGTCGCTCGGTCTGCCGACCACCATGACGGCCTTCGCCCTGATGTCCGTCTTCGTGACCTCGGGCTCGCAGGCGGTCTACGGAGCGGCCGTCTGGGACCCGGTGGAGCTGGCCGCCAAGACGGACAACGTGTTCGGCCTGCTCTTCGCCCTCGTCACGG
This sequence comes from Streptomyces sp. YIM 130001, assembly GCF_003574445.1. Lineage (GTDB taxonomy): Bacteria > Actinomycetota > Actinomycetes > Streptomycetales > Streptomycetaceae > Streptomyces. The sequence goes on along the minus strand of NZ_KZ984571.1, from coordinate 64,463 downwards.
TCCTGGTGGCCACGATCTCCGTGAACATCGCGGCGAACGTCGTCTCCCCCGCGTACGACCTGTCGAATCTGGTGCCGAAACGCATCAACTTCCGTACGGGAGCGCTGATCACCGGCGTCGTCGGTGTGGTGGTGATGCCGTGGAAGCTGACCTCCACGCCCGAGCTGTACATCTTCACCTGGCTGGGTGTCGTCGGCGGGCTGCTCGGCACGGTCGCCGGAGTCATGATCGCGGACTACTGGATCCTGCGCCGGACCGTCCTGCATCTGGCGGACCTGTACCGGCGCGACGGCCGCTACTGGTACACCGGCGGCTGGAACTGGCACGCGCTGGCCGCCTTCGTGATCGGCGGCACGCTGGCGATCGGCGGCTCGTACTCCACGGTCAGCGCCAAGGGGGTCAAGCAGGGGCCGTTCCCGGTCGACGGGCTGATCCCGTTCCTCAAGCCGCTCGCTGACTACGGATGGGCGGTGGGTCTGGCGGCCGGCCTGGTGGTGTACACCGCGCTCGGACTCACCCGCAGAAGCACCTTCGAGACTCGCTGAACGCCCGGCGCCGGGTCATCCCAGAGCGGGGATGACCTCGGCGCCGTAGGTGTCGATCACCGACTCGCGCGCGTCGTGCATGGCGTACACCGCGAACTGGTCCACGCCCAACTCCCTCAGCTGCCGCAGGCGTTCGACATGCGCGGAGACCGGTCCGAGCAGACAGAAGCGGTCGACGATCTCGTCGGGCACGAAGGCCGTGTCCGGGTTCCCGGTCCGGCCGTGGTGGCTGTAGTCGTACCCCTCGCGTGCCTTGATGTAGTCGGTGAGGGCATCGGGGACCAGGCCGGAGTGTTCGCCGTAGCGCTTCACCAGGTCGGCCACGTGATTGCCGACCATGCCGCCGAACCAGCGGCACTGCTCCCGGGCGTGCGCGAGGTCGTCGCTCACATAGGCGGGCGCGGCGACACAGATCTTGACGTCCGCCGGGTCGCGACCGGCATCGGCGGCCGCCTGGCGTACCGCCTTGACCATCCACTCGGTGAGGAACGGGTCCGCGAGCTGCAGGATGAACCCGTCGGCGCGCTGTCCGGCCAGAGCAAGCGCCTTCGGCCCGTACGCCGCCATCCACACCGGCAGTCTGCCGTCGCGCACCCAGGGCAGCCGCAGGGACTGTCCGTCGACATCGGCTTCGCGGCCTTCGGCGAGATCGCGGATGGCGTCGATGGCCTCGCCGAGTCTGGCGAGGGTGTTGGGCTTGCGCCCGGCCACGCGCATCGCGGAGTCGCCGCGGCCGATGCCGCACACCGTGCGGTTGCCGTACATCTCGTTGAGAGTGGCGAAGGTGGAGGCGGTCACCTCCCAGGTCCTGGTGCCGGGGTTGGTGACCATCGGGCCGACGGTCAGGCGCGAGGTGTGCTCGAGGACGCGGCTGTAGATGACGAACGGCTCCTGCCACAGGACGGCCGAGTCGAAGGTCCAGCCGTAGCGGAAGCCGTTGCGCTCGGCACGGCGCATCAGACCGACGACGGCGGAGCCGGGCGGGTCGGTCTGCAGGACGAGTCCGAAATCCATGGCCGGAGCCTCCTGGTTCAGGTACTGGCGGATCGAGAGCGAGAGGGGTACGGGCCCGTGGTGCGGGCCGCGGGGGCTGCGGACCGGCACCACCCCGGTGCCGGTCGCGTCGAACGGATCAGGCCGGGCGGACAGGTACGGAGCACACGGACAGGCGGACCGAACCGTCAGCCGACGTACTGGCTGATGCCGCGCGGGACATACGCCCCGTGACCCGCGCGGCCGGTGAACTGCCGCTGCTCGATGACAAGTTCACCGCGCGAGAGGACCGTCTCGACCCGGCCCGTGATGCGCTTGCCCTCGTACGGCGAGTAGTCGACGTTCATGTGGTGGGTCTCGGCCGACAGCGTCTGCTCGGCGTTCGGGTCGTAGATGACGATGTCGGCGTCGGCGCCCGGCGCGATCGTGCCCTTCTGGCCGTAGAGGCCGAACATCCGGGCCGGCGAGGCGCAGGCGATCTCGATCCAGCGGCGCCGCGTGATGTGCCCGTCGACGACCCCCTGGTGCAGGAGGTCCATCCGGTTCTCCACGCCCGGCATGCCGTTGGGGATCTTCGAGAAGTCGCCCCGCCCGAGCTCCTTCTGGTCGACGAAGCAGAACGGACAGTGGTCGGTGGAGACCACCTGGAGGTCGTTCGTGCGCAGCCCGCGCCACAGGATCTCCTGATGTTCCTTGGGGCGAAGGGGAGTTGAGCAGACGTACTTGGCGCCTTCGAAGTCCGGCTCGGCCAGATTGTCGGTGGACAGGAAGAGGTACTGCGGACAGGTCTCGCCGAAGACCGGCAGCCCCTCGTCGCGCGCCCGCGCCAGCTCGGCGACCGCCTCGCGGGCCGAGACGTGCACGACGTACACCGGAGCCCCCGCGACCTGCGCGAGCTTGATCACCCGGTGAGTGGCCTCGGCCTCCAGCAGTGCCTTGCGCACCTCACCGTGGTAGCGGGGGTCCGACTCGCCCCGCGCCAGGGCCTGTTGGACGAGTACGTCGATGGCGATGCCGTTCTCGGCGTGGGTCATGATCAGCCCGCCGTTGCCGGAGGCCTGCTGCATGGCGCGCAGGATCTGCCCGTCGTCGCTGTAGAAGACACCTGGGTACGCGGTGAACAGCTTGAACGAGCTGATGCCCTCCTCGACGAGGAGGTCCATCTCCTTCAGGGAACCGTCGTTGACGTCCGAGAGGATCATGTGGAAGCCGTAGTCGATCGCGCACTGGCCGTCCGCCTTGGCGTGCCAGGCATCCAGGCCCTCGCGCAGGGCACGGCCCTTGGTCTGGATGGCGAAGTCGACGATCGTCGTGGTGCCGCCCCAGGCCGCGGCCCGAGTGCCGGTCTCGAAGGTGTCGGAGGCGTAGGTCCCGCCGAACGGCATCTGCATGTGCGTGTGGGCGTCGACACCTCCAGGGATCACGTACTTGTGGGAGGCGTCGATGACCCGGTCGGCCGACCAGTCCTGACTGCCGTGCGCGGCCAGGGCGGCGATCCTGCCGTCCTCCACCAGGACGTCGGCGTGGGTCTCGTCGGCGGCGGTGACGACCAGTCCGCCGCGGATCAGGGTGCGGGTGCTCATGAGTCCCCCTGGGATGGGATGAACGGGCTGCCGGTCGGACGAGGACGGGACGGAAGCAGAGGGCGGTTCGACGTAGCGGGGCGGTTCGTAGCGGGGCGGTGCTTACAGTGAGCGCAGCGCCCGTTCCAGGACGGACGCGCCCTCCTCCGCCTCGGCCACACTGAGCGAGAGGGGCGGGGCGATACGCAGGACGCTGCTGTCATGGCCCCCGCCCTTGCCGATGAGCAGTCCGCCCTCGCGGGCCGACTCCAGTACGGCGGTGGCGAGTTCGGGTGCCGCCCGGCCGGTGAGGGGGTCGGCGAGCTCGATGCCGATCATCAGGCCGCGCCCCCGCACCTCGCGTACGCAGTCGACCGCGGCACCGATCGCCCGCAGCCGCTCGATGAGCAGGCCGCCGACGCGGCGGGCGTTGCCCTGCAGATCGTGTTCGAGGAGGTACGCGAGATTGGCGGCACCGGCGGCCATGGTGACCGGTGAACCGCCGAACGTGGAGATGGAGTTGGCGTCCAGGCAGTTCATGACCTCGGCCCGGGCGACGACGCCGCCGATGGACATGCCGTTGCCGATGCCCTTGGCGAAGGTGAGGATGTCCGGCGGCCCGGCGGCGGCGTGCGCCTGCCAGCCCCAGAAGTTGTCCCCGGTTCGGCCCCAGCCGGTCTGCACCTCGTCGCTGATCCACAGGATCCCGTGGGCGTCGAGGACTTCGCGGAACGCGGCGTACAGACCGTCGGGCGGGGAGGTGAACCCGCCGACACCCTGCACCGGTTCCGCGATCAGTGCGGCCGCGCCTGCGCGGGTCTGCCCGAGCAGGTCCTCCAGGTCGGCGACGCACGCGGCGATGAACTCGCTGTCACCGAGGTGCGCGAAGGGCCCACGGCCGCGGACTCCGCCGTGCACGTACAGCGTCTGCAGCGGGGAGAGGCTGGTCGGCGACCAGCTCTTGTTGCCGGTGATGGAGACGGAGGAGAACGAACGGCCGTGGTAGCTGTTGCGCATCGCCAGGATCTGGTTGGACCGGCGGTACGTGGTGGCGAGCAGCAGGGCCGTGTCGTTGGCCTCGGTGCCGGAGGTGGTGAAGAAGACCCGGGCGTCGGGGATGCCGGACAACGCGGCGACCCGCTCGGCCAGTTCGACCATCGGGCGGTCGAGGTAGAGGGTCGAGGAGTGGATGATCCGGCCGGCCTGCTCGGCGACGGCCTTGGTGACCTCGGGCAGCGCGTGCGCGGTCATGGTGGTGAGGATGCCGCCGAAGAAGTCCAGGTAGCGGTTGCCCTCGGCGTCCCAGACGTGCCGGCCCTCGCCGTGCGTGATCTCGAGCGGCTCGTCGTAGTAGAGGGCGAGCCACTCGGGGAGCACGGCTCGGTGGCGCTGGTGGAGGCTGGTCACGGCTGCACCAGCCCCTCGTACGCGTCGGGGCGGCGGTCGCGGTAGAACGCCCACTGGTGGCGGACCTGGTCGATCAGGTCGAAGTCGAGGTCGCGGACGAGGAGTTCCTCCGCCTTGTCGCTCGCGGTCTCGCCCACGAACTGGCCGCGCGGGTCGACGAAGTAGCTGGTGCCGTAGAAGTCGTTGTCGCCGTACTCCTCCTGGCCGACACGGTTGATCGCGGCGATGAAGTACTCGTTGGCGACGGCGGCCGCGGGCTGTTCGAGCTGCCACAGGTGGGCCGAGAGACCTCGTGAGGTGGCGGACGGGTTGTACACCAACTGGGCGCCTTCGAGGCCGAGTTGGCGCCAGCCCTCCGGGAAGTGGCGGTCGTAGCAGATATAGACGCCGACCCGGCCGACCGCGGTGTCGAAGACCGGCCAGCCCAGGTTGCCCGGCTTGAAGTAGTACTTCTCCCAGAAGCCCTTGACCTGCGGGATGTGGTGTTTGCGGTACTTGCCGAGATACGTGCCGTCGGCGTCGATCACGGCGGCGGTGTTGAAGTAGAACCCGGCCTGCTCCACCTCGAAGACGGGGACGACGATCACCATGCCGGTCTCCCGCGCGAGCTCCCGCATCCGCTGGACCGTGGGGCCGTCCGGCACCGACTCGGCCCAGCGGTAGTGCTCGTCCTCCTGCACCTGGCAGAAGTAGGGGGCGTTGAAGACCTCTTGGAAACCGATGATCTTGGCGCCCTGACGGGCGGCTTCCCTGGCATGCTCCTCGTGCTTGGCGATCATGGATTCGGTGTCGCCGGTCCAGGTCGCCTGAACCAGTGCGGCCGTTACGACATTGGCCATGAGCTGCTCCTTCGCCGAGACGTCGGTCGGCCCTCTACGCCCGTAGAGCCCGGGGCTGAGCGTCGAACGTAAGCCCCGTCACAGTCCTGGGCAAGACCATCGTCGTGAACCTGCGGAGTCGATCATGTTTCGCACCCGACCGGGCGATACCGGGCGTCTCGCCCCGTGGTCCGACGGCCGCACCTCTCGCCCCTGGTCAGGCAGTCAACCCGGCGACGCGCAGGGCGTGTATCAGGTCCCAGTGGTGCTCGCCGGAGACGTCCCTCGCGGCGTTGAGCAGGCGGGGTACGAGGCGTGCGGGATCGCGCACGGCGATCGCGGCGCAGTCGTCCGGCGTACGGGCCCGGATGCAGGCGTCGAGCAGCCCGTCGGCCTCGGGTGCGCGACCGACCGCGTCGAGCGCGAGGACCGCTTCGGCGATCTCCGGCGCGGGCCGTGCGGTGCCTTGGCGCAGCAGGTGGCGGCAGTCCTCGGCACGGCCCACCGCGGCGAGCGCGCCGGCCGCGGCGGCCAGCTTCTCGGGCGGCATCGAGGCGGCCTCCCAGAGGAACGTCGCCCAGTCGGCCGCCAGTCCGGCCCGGTGCAGTTCGGCGGCGAGCAGCGGGAGTCGGGCGGCGGGCCAGTCGAGCGCCTCGCACAGCATCGCGTGGGCCTCGCCGCCCCTGCCCTCGGCCCGCAGCCGGATCAGGTCGGTGACGGTGCGGGCCGTGGCGCGATGCGCTTCTGCTGTTTCGTGGGGGGTCTGGGACGGGCGCTTCCCCATGGCGCCGAGCTGGTCGCCGCCCTCCCGTCGTCGCGCCTCGTCGTCGGTGGCACCGGCGAAGCGGGCACCCCGGGGTACGGCGGCGGCGCCCGTCGGGGAGGGCAGGGCGGGAGCCGAGGCCTCGTCCGCCTCGAGACCCGCGAAACGGGCGCCCCGCGGACGGGCCTCGGGCCGGCCGGACGCAACCGGTTCGTCCCACGACGGAGCGGTATCGGGGAAGGCGTGCGGATGGCCTGCCGACTCGTCCGCGGTCCGTGCATCCGAGGAGCGCAGGTCGGGCGACCGGGAGGCGGTGAGCATGTCCGGGACCGTGAACACCCCTGAATCGGCGAGCAGTTCGTCCCCGGTGAGAATTCCGGGCCCCGGCGCCGAGGCCCTGGGCGTGGCGACGTACTGGGCGTTCGGCGTCCCCGGCCGTGAGCCGTGGAGGGCTCCGCCGCGGTCGCGCCCATCGGCGCCGGGATCACTCGTGGCGGCTGGCGCGTCCGCATACGTCTCCCCCACCCCCAACGGATCGTCGAAGCGGCTGGCCCGCTGCGGTGAACCGCCGTGTACGGCGCCGCCGCCCGGCCCGGTACCCGACGGCGAGCCGCCGGCTCCGCCCGGCCGCGGGGCGCTCACGTCCACGCTCCGGTAGATCTCCGCCGGCGGCAGATCGGGCCGCGGCTCTTCCTCGGCCTCCTCGTCGCCCCAGTGATGCGCCCCTTCGGCGTCCGCGGTGAACACCTTTTCGGCGGCCGACTCCGCGATCGCCCCGGCGGCCGTCGACCGGTGATCCAACTCCCCTATCCGAACCTGGAGTTCGACGCATCGGGCGGAAGCGCGCTCGTGGTCGTCCCGCGCCCACGCCAACTCGAGGGTGAGCCGCTCGGCCTCCTCGGACGCGGCCCCGTGGATCAGTGCGCCGAGCTCCTGCTGTCGCCCCGCCGCGTAACTCAGTTCGTCCCGCATGACGTCCAGGCGGTCGCCGAGGAGTTTCCTCGCGCCCTCGTCCGCGTCATGGGCCACGACGGCCGAGCGGTGCAGGGCGCGGGCGCGTATCGACTCCTGTTCCGCTTCGGCGGGCCCGCGGTTCTGTGCCAGATCGTGGATGAGGGATTCGACCACGTCCCAGGGCGGCACCTCACGCCCCTCGAAACAGGCGGACATCCCGTCGGGATCGCGCTGCCAGAACACCCCGCACCAGCCGGCAGCCGCGTCGAGCCGGGCAACGAGCCCTTGCAGGTACTCCCCGAACTCCCCTACTGCTCCCGGTAGTTGCTGCCCAGTCATCGCCATCCGCCCCATCGCCCGGAACCTTTCCGACCCGCGCCACACCGACCGGTATTCGACACCCGTGGTGTTACGCACGGGCTACGAACGCTTTGCGGAGGGACGCGAGCCACGCCGGAAGTGAGAGTGCTCGATCGGAACGTTCCGTTCAAGGGCCCTGCGGTCCTTTTCCGGGCCCAAAGCCACGTCACCACGGGGCCCAGGACCACGGCCCGGCACCTCAGGCCCCTTCGGTATCGCCCGCGGCATCCCCGTCGAACCGTACGGAGATCCCCGCATGCGGACGCTTCCCGCCGCGAAGCAGCCGGACCGGTGCATCGGTCAGCCAGAACTGCCATCCGTACTTCCGGGACAACGCGCGCCGCACTCGGGGCAGTTCGGCGTCGTCGAGGAGCCGGGCCGTGCCCGTCGCATGCGCGGCACCCTCCGCGATGCGGCCGCGCACGTCGCAGGCCGTGACCTCGACCCGGCCGTCGTTGCGCAGCCGCTTGACCTTCCCCGCATCGTTCTTGCTGATCACGAGGAGTTCGTCACCGTCGCGTGCCGCCCAGACCGGCGTGGGCACCGCGACGCCGTTCCTGCGGTAGGTGGTGAGGCTGACGTAGCGCGCCGTGGTGAGGGTCTCGAGACTCATGCGGCCGCAGCCTACGCCCCGGGATTCCTGGCGTGGGTGAGGGTTTCCCAGGCAACGAACAGGTCGTCCGTACCGGCGGGCCGCATGCGCTTCGCGAGCCGTTCGGCGTGCGGCGCCGGAAGGCCGAGCCGGTTCTCCAGATGGTTGAGCATGACCTCGAGGTCGGGCCCCATCGTCAGCTCCGGTTTCCCGCCGCAGAGTTGCTTCGGCATCGGCTCGCCCAACTGGTGCCGCGCGTGCAACTCGACTGCGGCACGCATCCTTTCACTCACCTCTCCGTACAGGTCGATGCCCTGATGGTGGGCCGTCTCGGCGATGTGCGCGGTGGCGGCCAGCGCGTAGCCGACATGCTCGAAGTTGCGGCAGGTCTCCTGCCCCAGGCCGTCCACGAAGGTGCGCTGCCCGAACCAGTACTCCCTGATCTTCTTCGGACTGTCCGCCGTACCGCCCGGCGGCGGCACCGGCAGCGGACCGTCGGTCCGCAGATAGAAGTACGCGGGCACGCGCGCGCGGAATCGGGCGACGGCACGGTCGAAGGTCTTGCGGTCGTCGAGGAACACGCCGATGGCGAGCGCGGCGTCGGTCATCGTGAGATCCCAGTTGCCGTTGTAGTCGGCGACCTCGGCGTCGAACTCGCCGAGGTAGGCATGGCGCAGCATGTTCTCGAAGCGTTCCACGCGGCCGGCCGGCCAGCCGTCGTAGCTGTGGCGCATCAGTTCGGCCGCTCGCGCCCAGGTCGATCCCGCCCAGGCGGCCTGCAGGCCCGCGTTGCCCTCCGTGTGGTCCTTCAGGACCGCCGACCAGGCGTCCATCAGACGCACGGCGTGCTCCGCGTGCGAGCGGTCGCCGGTGAGGGCCCACAGCAGTGCGTGGGTGTAGGCGGCGATCGCGTCCTCACGCTCGGCGGTGCAGGCGGCCGGTTTGGCGTACGGCTTGCAGGCCACGACCGCTGCGGGCCGCGCGGTGTAGCCCTCCGCCGCGTAACGGCTCTTGCGCATGGCCTGGAAGGCGGAGGCCCAGGGTTCGGCGCCGGCCCGCACCTTGCGGCGGACCCGGTCCAGCTGGTCGCGGCTGACCAGGACCCCCGGATGGGTGAAGGCGCTGCCGGCCGCGGGGCTGCGGCCCGATTCCCGTACGCCGAGGTCGGGCGGGCGTGGCGGCCGCGGGGCGCCGCGGGGCGGGGCGAAGGCGAGCACCGGCGTGAGGAGCGCGGCGCACAGGAGGCTGAGTACGGCTCTCGGTCGTGGCATATCGGCAGCCTCGCCCCGTGCGGCCGCGCCCGCAGGATCTGTTGCTCCTGACGATGTGCGGGTGTCAGCCGGATGCCGCTGCCGCCCCGGTCAGTTGCCCCGTACGAACCGCTCGGTGAGTTCCCGACCCCGGGTGACGGCTGCGTCGCGGCTCTCGATCGGATCCGCCCGGGAGTTCTTGAACAACACATAGGTGACACCGGATCCGGTGCCGCCGCGGGCGGGGTCGGGGTCGATTCCGAGCGACTTGGCCGTGGCGTAGGACGCCTCGCCGATGATGTCGGTGGGCCCGGTGTCACCGACCACGGCGTACGTCAGGTGCCCGTCGTGGATGACGGCGGCGACCGCGCCGCCCTTGATCCCGGAGTCCTCGTGCTTCCAGATCTTGCTCGCGCCCGGTACCACGACGTACGGCAGCCTGGCCGAGTCCAGAGGTTTGCCGTCCGACTGCTGGAAGGCGGTGGCGGCCTGGAAGAGCGGGTCCTTCTTCTTGTTGCACTGCCGGCTGACTTGTCCGTCGCAGTCGATGTCCATGTCGGCCTTGAAGAACACGGCGCCCTTCGTGTCACAGACCGGGATCCTGGCCGGTGACCCGTCGTCGGCACGGTACTTGCCGTGCGAGATCTGCCGGCACGAGGAGAGTTCGGCGAGGAGTTCCTCCGCCCCGGCCCGGTCCCCGGCCGCTGCCGGAGGCGACGCGGTGGCGAGCAGGACGGGCACGAGGGCCGCCGGGATGAGAGCGCGCACAGGCTTTCCTTCAGTCGATTGCTCGTGGGCACCGTGGGTTCGTTGCTCGGTGCACCACCCTTGCGGAGCGCCGGAACCGGCGCACCTTTTGGACGCCCGGGGGACGTCGCCGGACGAACGCCGTAGGGCCCCAGTGACCGTGCGGAATACGACAGAGCGAACTGGAGCCGCCAATTCCGCACATCCAGACGTCCGATCCGCACGTGCGGTCAAGGTCCGCCTGCGCAGCGTGACTTCACCGTCCGGAGGCACCAGGTCCCCTCGAACACCGGTCCGCGCTCGGGCTAGCATGCGCGCCCATGAATGAAGACCTGCGCAACATCGTCCTCGGCGTGATCGCCGCGGGGATCGCAGCCTCTCTCGGCTGGTTCGCCCGTACGTATCTCTGGCGGCGCAAGCTCCGGCGCAAGCAGGCCTTCTTCGGGCTGCCGGACAATTCCGAGTCCCTCCTGGTGGTCAACCGCGACGCGGGCGGACCGGAGCTGACCGTGGCCCGCAACGACGTGTTCGCCCTGCTCGAACTGTCGGCGATCATCAAGGACTGCGGCGCCCACTCCCAGGTGGTGACGCACGACGCGGCCCAGCAGGGCTTCGGCGAGCGCACCGAGTTCTGCGTCGGCGGTCCGGCCTCCAACCGCCGGATGGCCGCCCATATGCACTCGCTGCTCCCGGGCATCCGAGTGAACACGGACCCGGAGCCGGGCCCGGACCGCGGCGCTTTCCAGATAGGCAGCGAGCGGTACCGGATGGAGGGCGGCAGCACCGAGTACTCGATCCTCGCCCGGCTGACCGCGGGCCAGGGACAGGAGGCCAGACCGGTCTTCCTCTTCTGCGGTCAGCGCGCCATCACCAATCAGGCGGCCACCCGCTACCTCGCCCGCCACCACGAGCGGCTGTCCCGCAAGCACGGCGCCAGCTCCTTCGTCCTGCTCCTCAAGGTCGTCAACTCCCAGGCGTACGGCCCCGATGTCGTCGAACTCGTCGCCGACGTGACCAAGGCGGCGCAGGCCCCCGCTCCCGCCGCCGCGCCCGCGACACGAGGCGCGCACCGCGGCAAATAGCCGGGCCGCCCCGGGTGCGAAGGAGAAGAGAGCGGCACCCCCGTCGCGGCCGTCCACGACGCGGGCCCGCTCCCGCTCCACATCGAGCACAACCCGGCCGGCGCACAGCTGACCTTCTCCTCCCCCACGGCCGACCCGTCGTACGCGTCGGTGCCGCTGCGAGAAGTGATCTCCGGCTGCTGCCGGGCCGGACCTGCCCTGGCTGCTGCCCTCGTCAGGTACTGGGCCCCGCGGGGGGCGCCCCTCCCGGCAGCAGCGTTCCTGGTTCGGCCGTCGCGACGTCCACGGCCTCCGTCTTGGGATTGCGCTTCTGACGTCTGGCCACCCAGGTGGCGAACCACGAGAGGAGCATGCACATCCCGATGTAGATCGGCGAGATCACCAGAACCACGGGGATGAACGGCAGATCGTAGTCGAGGTTCGACGCGATCAGCTTTCCGGCGTGGAGGAATTCCTCATAGGTGATCAGGTAGCCGAGTGAGGTGTCCTTCAGGGCGACCACCAGCTGGCTGATGATGGCCGGGAGCATGGCACGCACCGCCTGCGGCACCAGGACATGGGTCATGACCTGCGTCTTGCGCATACCGAGCGCGTACGCGGCCTCGTGCTGGCCGCGCTCGACGGCGTTGATGCCCGAGCGGAAGACCTCGGCGAGCACGGAGCCGTTGTAGAGGGTCAGGCCGGTGACCAGCGCCGGCAGCGGCTGCACCTTGAGCGCGACGAACACGAAGAAGATCATCACCAGGACCGGCATGGCCCGGAAGAACTCGACGAGCAGCGTGGCCAGCCAGCGCACCGGCTTGTGGTCGGAGAGCCGCCCGACGGCCAGGATCGTACCGAGGGCCAGCGAGAGTACGGCCGAGATGGCGAACGCCTTGAGGGTGTTGCCGAGGCCGCGGAGCAGCAGCTCCTGGATGCCCTCGTACTCGAAGGGCGTCCACTTGGTGGCGGTGAACTGGTCGGTGTCGAACAGCAGATAGATGATCCAGCCGATGATGCCGAGGATGATCAGCGTCGAGACGAATCCGTAGATCAGGTGTCTGCGGTGGGTCTTGGGCCCCGGGATGTCGTAGAGCGCAGTGGAGTCGTGGGCGGTGGCGGCGGTCATCGGGCGACTCCCCAGCGCTTCTCGAGGATGTTGAAGATCGCGCTGATGGCGAGGGTGATGATCAGGTAGCCGATGGCGATCCAGACGAACGTCCAGATGATGCTGTAGCCGAGTTCGTTGAGCGTCTTGTAGGTGCCGAGCAACTCGGTGACGCTGAACGCTCCGGCGATCGCCGAGTTCTTGGCGAGCGCGATGAGGTTGGAGCCGACCGGCGCGATCACCGAGCGGAAGGCCTGCGGGAGCACGACGTTCGACAGGGTCTGGCCGAAGTTCATGCCGAGACTGCGGGCCGCCTCGCCCTGCCCCTTGGGGACGGTGTTGATGCCGGAGCGCAGCGCCTCGCAGATGAACGCCGAGGTGTAGCAGCCGAGCGCGAGGACGGCGAACACCTTGAACGGCAGGACGAGTCCGAAGCGGGGAAGCCCGAGCAGTACGGCGAAGAACAGCAGGGTCAGCGGGGTGTTGCGCAGCAGGGTCACCCACGCGGTGCCGATCGCACGGAAGGAGCCGACCGGGGCGACGCGGCAGGAAGCCATCAGGAAGCCGAGCACGAGCGCCAACAGCGAGGCGTACACGGTCAGTTCGACGGTGCCGAGGAATCCCTCGCCGTAGGTGGAGAAGTTCTCTGTCAGTACGTTCACTTGGGCCTCAGCTCGCCGGGTAGCGATCGATGGCGGGCGGGTTCGGTGCGGGTACCCCGGACAGGCCGAGGGTGGCCTCGTACGCCTTCTTCCAGTTCCCGTCTCGTTCGTTGGCCGCGAGGGCGTCGTCCACGGCGAAGCGCAGTGCCGTGTCGCGCTTCGGCAGTCCGATGCCGTACGGCTCCTCGGAGAACGGTTTGCCGACGAGCTTCATCTCGTCGGGGACCTTGGCCGCGTAGCCCTGCAGGATCGCGTCGTCCGTGGTGACGGCGTCGACCTGGTAGGTCAGCAGGTTGTCCACGCAGATCGAGTACGTGTCGTAGGAGACGAGGGTGGCCTTCGGGTAGTCCTCCTGGATCCGCTGGAACGGGGTGGAGCCCGCGGCCGAGCAGACCCGCTTTCCGTCGAGGCCCTCGGGGCCCTTGATGTCCTCCTCGTCGGTGCGGACGAGGAGCCCCTGGCCGGCCATGTAGTACGGCCCGCCGAAGCCGACGAGGCTCTTGCGGTTGTCGTTGATGGTGTACGTGCCGACGTACATGTCGACCTGCCCGTTCTGCAGGGCGGTCTCGCGGTTGGCCGACGCGATGGTCTTGAAGCGGACCCGGCCGGGCGCGAAGCCGAGGTGGGCGCCGACCATCTTGGCGATCTCGATGTCGAATCCGGAGTAGGCGCCGGATGCGGGGTCCTTCTCGCCGAGGTAGGGCTGGTCCTCCTTGGCGCCGACCACCAGGTAGCCGCGGCTCTTCGCCTTGCGCCAGGTCGGCGAGTCGGGCAGCTGGAAGGCCTTGTCGACCTCGTAGTGCGGCAGTTGGTCGGCCCGGGGGCCCTTCACCGGCGGGCTGCCTTCCTTGCCGCAGGCCGTCACCGCGGCGAGGAGCAGGAGCAGCAGCCCGGTGAGCACACGTGTGGTACGCGTCATGAGTCCGTCACCCCCGGTCAGTGCTTGAGGATCTTGGAGAGGAAGTCCTTGGCACGGTCGCTCTCCGGGTGGGTGAAGAAGTCCTCCGGAGTGCGGTCCTCGACGATGCGGCCGTCGGCCATGAACACGACCCGGTTGGCCGCCGAACGCGCGAAGCCCATCTCGTGGGTGACGACGACCATCGTCATGCCGTCCCTGGCGAGCTGCTGCATGACCTCGAGGACCTCGTTGATCATCTCGGGGTCGAGGGCGGAGGTCGGCTCGTCGAAGAGCATCACCTTGGGGTCCATCGCCAACGCCCGTGCGATCGCCACGCGTTGCTGCTGACCGCCGGAGAGCTGCGCCGGGAACTTCTCGGCGTGGGCGGCGAGGCCGACCCGCTCGAGCAGTTCGTGCGAGCGCCGGTCCGCCTCGTCCTTCTTGCGCCCCCGGACCTTGACCTGGGCGAGCGAGACGTTCTGCAGGACGGTCTTGTGCGCGAAGAGGTTGAAGGACTGGAAGACCATGCCCACTTCGGCCCGCAGCCCCGCGAGGGCCTTGCCCTCCTCGGGGAGTGATCGTCCGTCGAGGTTGATGCGTCCGGACTGGATGGTCTCCAGCCTGTTGATCGTCCGGCACAGGGTCGATTTGCCCGAACCGGACGGGCCGATGACCACCACCACCTCCCCGCGTCCGACGGTGAGATTGACGTCCTGAAGGACATGCAATTTCCCGTAGTACTTATTGACGTCGTGCAGTTCGATCAACGGATCGACGGCCATGCCGACCTACCCACTCTCCAGCCGTGTCGTCCGCGCAAACTATCCAGCCCAATATGGGACTTAACAGGCGACACGCACTGAAAAGGCATTAACCGTATTGCTCTACCGGGGTGGCGTTGAACTCCCCGGCGGCGTAAGGCGAACGGCTATCCCTCGGCCGCTTCGCCGTACACCTGGGCGAGTTGGGGTGCACCGTTCACCGCCCAGTCGAGACCCGCCTCCACGACGTGGATCTCCCGCCCCGAGGGCAGCCGGACCACCGGATGACCGCCAGGCCACACGTGCCAGGCGGCGCCCCGGACCGTGCGGACGAGGACCGTGCCGAGGTAGAGGCCCGCGTCGTTCCCGAGCCAGGGCAGTAGTTCCGCGTCGTCGCGCCAGGTGGGTGGCAGCTGGTCGAGGGCGTCCAACGAGGCGGGGGTGTCGTCGAGTTCGAGGCCCGCACGCTCCGCCTCCGACCGCAGAAGTTCACATTCGGAGAGCAGCTCGGCGACCGACTGCGGGTCGTCCTCGAAGGCGGCCGCGAGACCCTCGCCCGGGTCGACGGGCTGCCTGCGGCGCCACTTGTCCAGGAAAGGGATGTTCATGAACGACCTCACGCCTTCGGGTTGCTGGAGTTCGACCGGCCGGCACAGCGGGTGCACGTGCCCGGCCCGGAGCTGCCTCCCATGTCAGGTACCGCCTTCCACGAGTGCGGGGTGACCCGCAACGAACTGGCCCTCACGGAAACCTTTCCGCGAGAGCCAGTCTCATACAGGCAGAACGGTCACGATGGGTGCCACCCGGCAAGGCGGGCACAAAAGCCGTCGTGATCCGGGTTGCCCAACGATCGGCACGTGCACATGACACGCAGCCGCCGGTCACTCGTCCGAGCGAAGCGCTCCCCGGCCGAGCGCCGGCACCGAACCCGTTGCGGCGTCTGCTCTCGCGTTCGCGCCGCAGGCCTCCCGCCGTGAATTCAGGCCCAGTTCAGGCGTCGGTCATTGACGCGTCCCTGTCGTCTCCTTAGCTTCATGGCGCAACCGACGTCACAGGGACCGGAGGAGACCGGCGTGCGCCGAGGTATCTGGGCAGGAACCGTCATGGCGGCGCTGGTGGCGGGGGTGGTCCCGGTCTCCACGGCCGGCGGCGCCTCGGCGGCGGAGCCGAGACCCCGGCCGCTCCCCCTGGAGCGGCACTTCGACAACCGTGCGGTCAGCGACGACTCCGCGGCCGGCCGTGCGGACTTCGACGGTTCCGGAGCCTCGCTGTCCGCCCAGGATCTCGCCTCGGCCGGCTGGACTCCCGGACACACCCTGTCCGTTGACGCCTCCCGTACGGGCATGCCGGACACCCGGCCGGGACGACCGGACAACGTACGGGCCGACGGCCAGTCGGTACGGGTGAGCGGCACCGGCGACGCACTGTCCTTCCTGGTGGCCGGCACCGGAGGCGACGCGTCCGGCATCGGCACCGTCCACTACCGCGACGGCTCCCGCGGCACCTTCCGCCTCACCGCGCCCGACTGGCGCACCGGCCCGCTCGCTACCAAGTCCGTGGCGCTGCCCCATGTGAACACCCCGGACGGCCAACTCCCGGAGAAGGCACGCCTCTACGTGGTGACCGTGCCCATCGCCGAGGGCCGCCGCGTCGCCTCGGTGCGGCTCCCCGAGGACCCCGGCGCGGCCGATCTGCATGTCTTCGACGTGTCGGTGCGCACGCCGTCCCGTGGCCTGACCGGCAGCTGGTCCACCTCCACCTCCGGCTACACCGAGGTCGGGCCCTGGACCGACCGCACCCTGCGGCTCGTGGTGCACACCTCCACGGGCGGGACCGCAGTGCGCATCCGCCTGGACAACACCTTCGCCGGCACACCGGCTCGTATCGGCAGCGCGACCGTCGCAGTGCAGCAGGACGGGGCGAACGCCCGGTCCGCGCCGGTGCGGCTGCGCTTCGGTGGCGAGCAGGGCACCGAAATCCCCGCCGGGGCACAGGCGTTCAGCGATCCTGTCGGGTTCGACGTGCCGGCCGACGCCAACCTCCTGGTCAGCTTCCATCTGCCGGGCACCGTCACGGCGGCACCGGTGCACAGCGCGACCAGTCAGCAGTCGTACGTCAGCGAGCCGGGCGATCACGCCGCGGACGGAGCCGCCGCCGCGTACACCTCGACGATCGGCACCTGGCCGTTCCTGACCGGTGTCGACGTCGGCGGCGGACCCGGCTCGCTGGTGATGCTCGGTGACTCGATCACCGACGGCGTCGGCTCCACCCAGGACGCCAACCTGCGCTGGCCCGACGTACTTGCCCGCCGGATCCTCGCCCAGGACGACATCCCGCACTACGGCGTCCTCAACCAGGGCATCTCCGCGAACCGCGTGGTCCAGGACCGCTACCCCGGCGACGGCGTGTCCACCGACACCGGCGGCGTGAGCGCCCTGCACCGCTTCGACCGCGATGTGGCCGCGCAGACCACGGCCCGTACGGTCGTCGTCTTCGAGGGGGTCAACGACATCCGCTGGGGCGACCCCGCGTCCCAAGTCATCGACGGACTACGGCAGATCGCCGAGCGGGCCGAGTCGCGAGGGTTGCGTTCGGTGGCCGCCACGATCGCCCCCTGCGAGGGCGAGGAGCGCTGCACGGCCGCCGTCGACACCGAACGACGCGCGATCAACGACTGGATCAGGTCCAGCGGTGCCTACGACGCCGTCCTCGACTTCGACGCGGTGCTGCGCGACCCCGCTCATCCGGCACGGATCCTGCCCGCCTACGACAGCGGCGACCATCTGCACCCCGGGGACGGCGGCCTGAAGGCGATCGCCGATTCCGTGGACCTGCGCGAGCTGGCGGGTTGAGCGCGCCGGGCGGGACTACACGTCCAGGTCGACGACCACCGGCGCGTGGTCCGATGCGCCCTTGCCCTTGCGCTCCTCGCGGTCGACGTAGGAATCGGTGACGGCCTTCGAGAACGGGGCGTTCCCGTAGACCAGGTCGATGCGCATGCCGCGGTTCTTCGGGAATCCGAGCTGGCGGTAGTCCCAGTACGTGAACGGGTGGTCGTACTTCAGGGGGCGCGGCACCACGTCGGTGAGGCCGGTCTCGCGCAGCGAGGTGAGGGCGGCGCGCTCGGCCGGGGTGACGTGGGTCGCGCCCTCGAACTGGGCGATGTCCCACACGTCGTCGTCGGTGGGTGCGACGTTGTAGTCGCCGAGGATGGCGAACGGGCGGCTGCCCGCCGCGTCCCCGGCGACGGCGGCGCGCAGGGCCTCGAACCACTCGAGCTTGTAGGCGTAGTGGGGGTGGTCGGGCTCTCGGCCGTTCGGCACGTAGACCGACCAGAGGCGGACTCCGCCGCAGGTCGCCGACACCGAGCGGGGCTCCTCGGCGCCGTCGTAGGCCGGGCCGCCGGGCAGGCCGTGCACGACGTCCTCGATGCCGACGCGGGAGATCAGTGCCACGCCGTTCCACCGGCCCGTGGCGTGCACCGCGGACTCGTAGCCCAGCTCGCGCAGGGCGTCGGCGGGGAACTGCTCCGCGGTGCACTTGGTCTCCTGGACGCACAGGACGTCCGTGCCGCTGCTCTCCAGCCAGGCGAGCAGGCGGGGCAGGCGGGCGGTGATCGAGTTCACGTTCCAGGTGGCGATGCGCATGTCCCACAACCTACCCGCCGGGTCCGACAATCGCCGGGCCCGGCGGTGTGGGTGGGCTCCTCCCGGGGCCGGGCGCCCCGGCCCGGTCAGAGGCTGGCCGACTCTCCCGCGCCCAGGCGCTGGTGCGGTGCCCCGCCCAGGTTCTCCAGGTGCTGGTCGTAGAGGGGGCGGGCCAGGTCCTTGAGGAGGGCGTCGTGGATGTCGACGGTGCGGGTGGGGGCCACCTCGCGTACGTAGTCGACGACCTCCGAGACCTTGTTCCAGGGAGCCATCACCGGGACCAGGAGGGTGTCGACCGCCCGGTCGGGGACGGTGAGCGCGTCGCCCGGGTGGAAGACCGAACCGTCCACCAGGAAACCGATGTTGGTGATCCTCGGCAGGTCCGGGTGGATCACGGCGTGCAGTTCGCCGTGCACCTCCACGTCGAATCCCGCGGCCGAGAAGGTGTCCCCGTCCCCCACCGTGTGCACGCGTCCCGGGAAGGCGGCCGAGAGCTCGTCGGCCACCGAGCGCAGGGTCCACAGCTCGGTGCCGGGGGCGGCCTCGAGGACGGCGCGCAGCCGCTCCTCGCTGTAGTGGTCCGCATGCTCGTGCGTCACCAGGATCGCGTCGGCGCCGTCCGCCGCGTCCGGCTCGCTGAACGCGCCGGGGTCGATGACCAGGGTCCGCCCGTCCTTGACGAGGCGGACGCAGGCATGGGTCTTCTTCGTCAGTTCCATACGACCATCCTGCTCCTGCCCCGGCCGAGTCTCCTGTCGTCCGGGGCAGGGCGGCCTCAGTCCTCCGGCGTCGTCTCCTCGCGGATGACCGCCTGGGCCACCTTGAACGCCGAGTTGGCGGCCGGGACACCGCAGTAGACGGCGGCCTGCAGCAGGACTTCCTTGATCTCCGAAGGAGTCAGGCCGTTGCGCAGCGCGGCGCGCGTGTGGAAGGCCAGATCGTCCAGGTGACCGCCGGCGACGAGAGCGGTGAGGGTGACACAGCTGCGCGAGCGCCGGTCGAGACCTGGACGGCTCCAGATCTCGCCCCAGGCGTAGCGGGTGACCAGGTCCTGGAAGTCCTCGGAGAAGGCGTCGGCGCCGGCGAGCGCGTTGTCCACGTGCGCGTCACCGAGCACCTCACGGCGCACCTTGAGCCCGGTGTCGTACGAGTCCGGACGTACCGGCAGACCCTGCTCGGCCGCGGGTGCGATCTCGGCGACCGGGCCGCCGGGCATCGGCGCTATCACCGGCTTGACCGGCGGCGCCGCGATGGCGGTGAAGCCGGTGGAGGTGTCACCGGCCGACGGCCAGGCCGTGGAGAAGTGGCGTACGAGCAGATCGGTGACGGCTGCGGGCTGCTCGACGGGCGCCAGGTGCGAGGCGCCCGGGACGACCGCGAGCCGGGCGTCCGGTATACCGGCGACCAGGGTGCGGGCCTCGGCGGGCCCGGTGACCTGGTCGTCCGAACCGACCAGGACCAGGGTGGGCACGCCGATCCGGCCGAGCTCGGGACGGATGTCGAAGGAGGCGAGAGCCTCGCAGGCGGCGATGTAGCAGCCCGGGTCGGTGGTCCGCACCATCTGCACGGCCCATTCGGTGATCGCGGGCTGGTTCTGCACGAACGACGGCGTGAACCAGCGCTCGGGCGAGGTACGGGCGACCGGGTCGAGGCCGTTCGTCCGGACGATCACTCCGCGCTGGCGGAACTCGTCGGCCGTACCGAACCGCGGCGAGGCGGCGATGAGCGCGAGAGAAGCCACCCGGTCGGGGTTGCGCAACGCCAGCTCCGCGCCGATCGCGCCACCGAGCGCACAGCCCGCGTAGCCGAAACGCTGCACGCCGAGGCCGTCGAGCGTGGCCAGGAGCCGGTCGGCGTACGAGGCGATCGAGTCCGTGGCGTGCGCGGGCGCACCGCCGTGCCCGGGCAGGTCGTACCGGAACACCCGCCAGGTACGGGAGAGTTCGGGTACCTGCCGGTCCCACATGTGCCACGTGGTACCCAGGGAGGGCCCCAGGATCAGGACAGGGGCGTCTTCCGGCCCGTCGAAGCGGTACTGCAGGGCGTTCTTCGGCAACTCACTCACCGTCCGACCCTCTCATCCGTCACGGGCTGTCACCCCGCCGGGGTGGACCTGTCGGCCGTTGCTCCCTGCAACTGTAGGTGCCGCCCGGCGGCAGTCCCAGCGGCCCGGGTACGTGCTCACAGAACCTCTGCACGTGACGGCCGAGACGGGGCCCGCCGGCAACTCGGGCCTCCTTCCCGGCCATGATCGGGCGCGGGTGACGGCCCCGCGGAGATCCCTGCCGGGTGCGGGCACGCGTGACCGGTGTCGTCCCTGTCAGTCCTGGTCACTCGGCGGGACGACGAGCACCGGGCAAGCCGCGCTGTGCAGCGTCTCGGCACTGACCGACCCGAGCATCAGCCTGCGCAGGCCCGTACGCCCGTGGGAGCCCACCACCATCAGGCTTGCCCGTCGTGAAGCTTCGGTGAGCACGGTCGACGGCCGGACCCGCTCGACGCGGATGTCCGTCCGGACCTCCGGGAAGCGATCACGGCGCTTGTCCGCTTCTGCCTCGAGAACGCGGCGCGCCAGCTCGTCGAGGGCCTCGAAGTCCGGTGCGGCCATTCCCGGGCCGATGGGCACCTCGCTGAAGTGGAAACTGCCGTGGACCAGTTCCAGCCGTGCCCCGCGCAACGCGGCCTCGGCATAGGCGAGGTCGAGGGCCGCCTCCGACACATCGGAGATGTCGACCCCGGTCACCACCCGCTGCTCGGGAACCTCGGACCGCTCGCCGGGGCGAACGACCAGGACCGGGCAGTCCGCATGAGTCGCCACCTGCAGGCTGACCGAGCCCAGCGGCAGGCGAGCGAATCCTCCGCTGCCGCGGTGTCCGAGCACGAGCAGGCTCGCCTTGGCCGAACGGTCCAGAAGCACTTCGGAGGGCCGACCGGCCACACCTTCCACGCTCGACGGGACGTCAGGGAACTCCTGCCGCACCAAGGCAGCGAGTGATTCCATCCGGGAGGCACCGGAGGCGGTCTCGTCCCGGTCCGCTCCGGATCCGTCACGGCTGTCGACGACGTTCAGCAAGTGCAGGGACCTGCGGTGCAGTTGTGCCTGTCGTGCCGCGTACCGGACCACGTCCTGCTGGTAGCTGCTTTCCTCGACTCCCGCCAGGACAGGCCCGTGTGTCGCGGTGCCGTCACTCATCGAGGGCACTCCTCTTCTCGTCGGCGTTCTCGTCGGTTCTCGTCGGCTCTCTCGCGTCGGCACATCCGGTCGGCCCGTGGGCCGCCACGTCCCGCGAGACACCCCTCGGAGGTCAGAGCCGGAGGCGGTCAGTCCTTCCCGCGCCCGGTGAGCAGGTCGCGGGCGCGGTCCACGAGGCCGGTTCCGGGGCCGAGGAGTTTGTTTCCGGGCGGAGTGTCCGGCGTGGAAGGGTGCGGCCGGGTGGGGGCCGTCTTCTTCGCGGTGCGGATCTTCTCACCGAGTTCGTCCAGATCCTGGGGCGTGCAGGCGATCGCGAGCAGCGGGAACAGGCGGCGCTCCTCGTCGTTCACATGGTCGGTCACCTCGAGCTTCAGCGCTGCCACCAGGTGGTCGAAGTGCTCGTCGTCGGCGTCCACGCCTTCGAGATCCTTGAGGTGCTCCTCCACCTTCGCGTGATCGGCAAGTTCTCCGTCCGCGATCGTGCCCCCGTCGGGGACGTGTTCGCGCACCGCCGGGTAGAGGTGCATCTCCTCGGCCACGCAGTGGCGTACGAGTTCGATGGTCAGTTGGTCGGCCAGTTTCCGGCGCTGCTTGGCGTCGGCCGGCTGGGCATCGAGCTTGTCGAAGAGTTCGTCGACCTCGCGATGGTCGGCGATGAGTTCTTCGATGACGTTTCCACCGTGTCCCATGAGAGTCTCCTCGTCCCTTCGTAAGTCGTGAGCTCACGGGAGCTCACCGTCACGCAGGGGTACCCCGGAAGTCCTTCGCCAGACGAGGTGATGGCCGCTTGCGCGTGCCTACCGGAATACGAAAAGGCGCGGGGACGGTGTCAGAGACGGGGCGAGGTGCTCCCACTGGGTGCGTGGCTCAGATCGACTACGCAGAAGATGTTGCCGTCCGGGTCGGCGAGCACGACGAAGTCGGGGTCGGGCGGGTAACTGTCCCAGTCGACGGCCTGCGCACCGAGACCGATCAGCCGCTGGACCTCCGCCTGCTGCTCCTCCTGCGTATCGGTGAACAGGTCCAGGTGGATCCGCGGGTGGCCTTGGGGCGGCGACTCGCTGCGGAGCAGTCCGAGCGCCCGGACGCCACTGTCACGGTGGTTGAGCGTCCGCCACGTATCGCTCCGCCACTCCTGGGTGGCGACCAGGTCAAGGGCTCCTGTCCAGAAGGCCACCGCACGGGGAACGTCCGTGACACCGATGACGGGGAATCCGATCCTCAGCATGCGGACCAGGCTAGGGCTTGTCGTTCGGACCGGCGCGGGGTCCGAGCCGGTCCGAACGACGAGCCCTGGTCTCCGTGGACACGGGCGCGGCAGTTCAGGCGTCGTTCCTCGTGAGGCGGAGGGTGAGGATCTGGAAGGGGCGCAGGGTGATGCGAATCGCGCCGTCTTCGCACTCGGGCGAGGGGCCGTTGTCGACGGGGCGCTCGAGGAGGTCGGTCCGGGACACCGAGGTGAATCGGAACCCGGGGGTCAGGGTGACAGGCGCCCGGCCGCCGTGTGCTTCGTGGACGCGGATCACGACGTCGCCGCTGCCGTCGTCGGCGAGCTTGAGCGCGCTGAGGACCACCGCGTCGTTGTCGAGGGTGACCAACGGCGCCACCGGCGCCTCTCCGGCGATGCCCCGCTCCGGGAGGTTGATGCGGTGCCCCTCGCGCACCGCGTCGCCCACGGTGGCCCCGGGCACGAGTGCGTAGCCGAAGCGGTGCGTGCCCTGATCGGTCTCGGGGTCGGGGTAGCGGGGCGCGCGGAGCAGCGACAGGCGGACGATCGTGGTGACTCCCTGGGCTTCCTGGGCGTCCGCCGCGCGGACCGTACGGCTCACGTCGTGTCCGTACGTCGAGTCGTTGACGAGCGCGACGCCCCAGCCGGGCTCCTCGAGATGTACGAAGCGGTGCGCGCAGGCCTCGAACTTGGCCGCGTCCCACGTGGTGTTGGTGTGTGTCGGCCGGTACAGGTGGCCGAACTGGGTCTCGGCGGCGTAGCGGTCGGCGTGCAGGTCGAGCGGGAAGGCGACCTTGAGGAGCTTCTCCGTCTCGTGCCAGTCCACTTCGGTCTCGAAGTCCAGGCGTCGTCGGCCACGAGCGAGGGTCACGCTCTGCACGGTGCGCGAGGCGCCGAAGGAGCGCGTGACACGTACCGTCGCACCGTCGTCATCGGCGCTGTCCAGCCGCACGTCGTCGGCGGTGTCGAGATCGGTGACGGAGTTGCGGTAGAACGCGTCCACGTCCCAGGCGTCCCAGGCATTGGGAAGGTCAGGGTGGATCTGCAGGAGGTTGGCCACCGCGCCCGGCGCCAGTGTCTCCCGGTGCGACTGGCTGTCGTGCACGGACACGACGAGGCCGCGCTCGTCGAGCAGGACCCGCAGGAGTCCGTTGTCGAGGACGAAGCCACCGGCCTCGCGTGGGGACGCGGTCACGGGCGGGCCGTCCACGGTGGCCGGCGCCAGCCCACCCGGGGCCACACCTGAACGGTGGTGAGGCGCGGAGTTGGCGGTCAGTTCCCTTGCGGCGTTCCCGACCGTCCCGGTCAGGGCCCGCAGTGCGCCCGCGATGATGTCCTCCAGCTCCCGGGCCACGCGAGCGTAGGTCTCCTCCGCCTCGCGGTGTACCCAGGCGATGGAGGAGCCGGGCAGGATGTCGTGGAACTGATGCAGCAGCACCGTCTTCCAGAGCCGGTCCAAGGCCTCGTAGGGGTAGGGGAATCCGCTGCGTACGGCTGCGGTGGCGGACCACAGTTCGGCCTCACGCAGCAGATGCTCGCTGCGTCGGTTGCCCCGCTTGGTTCCGGCCTGGCTGGTGAGGGTGCCGCGGTGCAGTTCCAGGTACAGCTCCCCGACCCACACCGGGGCGTTCGGGTACTCCGCTTCGGCCTCGGTGAAGAACTCGGTGGGGGTCCGCCAGGTGACCCTCGCCGCGCCCTCCAGGTTGCGCATCCGGGCGGCCCTGGCGACCGTCTCGCGCGTGGTGCCGCCGCCGCCGTCGCCCCAACCGGTAGGCGCCAGCGAGCTGTTGGCCGCACCCTTCTCCTTGAACGTACGGGCGGCGTGGGCGATCTCGCTGCCCAGCATCGAGCAGTTGTAGGTGTCGACGGGCGGGAAGTGCGTGAACACGCGCGTGCCGTCGATGCCCTCCCAGCGGAAGGTGTGGTGCGGGAAGGTGTTGGTGCGGCTCCAGGAGATCTTCTGGGTGAGCAGCCACTTGGAGCCGGCCGCCTTGATGATCTGCGGGAGTCCGGCGGCGAATCCGAAGGTGTCGGGCAGCCACACCTCCTCGTTCTCGATCCCGAACTCGTCGAGGAAGAACCGCTTGCCGTGCACGAACTGCCGCGCCATCGCCTCGGATCCCGGCATGTTCGTGTCCGACTCCACCCACATACCGCCGGCCGGCACGAAACGGCCCTCGGCGACAGCCGCCTTGACCTTCGCGTACACCTCCGGCCGGTGCTCCTTGATCCAGGCGAACTGCTGCGCCTGCGACATCGCGAAGACGAAGTCCGGCTCGTCCTCCAGGAGCGCGGTCATGTTGGAGGCGGTACGGGCGACCTTGCGCACCGTCTCGCGCAGCGGCCACAGCCAGGCGGAGTCGATGTGCGCGTGCCCGACCGCGCTGATGCGGTGCGCGGAGGCGTGCGCCGGTGACGCCAGTGCCTCGGACAGCGCTTCACGGGCCGCGGTCGCCGTGGAGTTGACGTCCTGGAGGTCCAGAGCGTCGAGGGCACGCGAGACGGAGCGGGCCAGTTGTCGGCGCCGGGCGCTGTCGAGCGGCAGCTCGTGCATCAACTCACCGACGACGTCGAGGTCTTGGGTGAGTTCCCACACCTCGGTGTCGAAGACCGCGAGGTCCATGCGGGCGAGACGGTACTGGGGCTCGGTCCCCGCGGTGTCCCGATCTCCCAGGCGGGTCGGCGAGAAGCCGTCCATGTCCAGGAGTTCGGGATTGGAGGCGGCTTCCAGGTGCCACTCGACCCGTTCGCCGCCGGCGACCGGTGAGCCCACGCGGACCCATGCGTTACGCGGGTTGAGACCCTTCACCGGCGTACCGTCGGCCGTGTACACGAGGGCCTCGCACTGGAAGCCCGGCCTGCGCGCGTCGAAGCCGAGGTCGAGTACGGCTTCGACGGTCGACCCCGCCCACTCCCGCGGGACTTCGCCGTGGACCTTGAACCAGGTGGTGTCCCACGGCGCGCCCCAGCGATCGCCCACGGCAACCGGTTCGTGGGCCGCCGCCAGTCCCTGGCCGACCGGCACCGGTTCTCCGGCGGCGACCCATGCCTCCACCTGCAGAGGCACCGAAGCCGGGAGGAGGGCGGGGCGGATGCGCTCCGCCAGGACGCGGCGCAGTCGGGCCTCGGTCAGTTCGCGGTCGTCATGCATGGGTCGACAACTCCGTTACGCAGGTGGCGCTTTGAGGTCGTACGGGCGGGTGGGTGGAGCCGGGTGGTCAGCGGGTCAGCGGGTCAGCGGGTCAGCTTGAGACTGTTGACGAAGAACCGCTGGGCGCAGAAGAAGAGGACGACGGTGGGCAGCGAGACGAGAATCGCGCCGCCGAGGACCACCGGCGGCCCCACCGAGGTGTACAGGCCCTGGAGTTCGGCGAGCGCCGCCATGACGGGCCGGATGTTGCGGCTGGTGCTGAGCGTGATGCCGAACAGCATGTCGTTCCATACGGCGACGAACTGGAAGACGAAGGCGGCGACCATCGCCGACTTCGAGAGCGGCACATGGATCTGCCAGAACAGCCGCCACCAGGACGCACCGTCGATGCGGGCGGCCTCGACCACTTCGCGCGGCAGGGTCATGGCGTAGTTGCGCATGATGAAGAAGGCGAAGGGGACGGCGATGGCCGCGTACACGAGGACCAGGCCGAACTGGGTGTCGTACAGGTCGACGCCCGCGTAGGACAGGAACAGCGGGCGAAGGAACACCTGCAGGGGGAGCAGCGCACCGGAGTAGATCATCCAGAACCACAGGGTGCGGCGGCGCACCGGCATGACGACCGCGGCGAAGGCGGCCATGACCGCGAGCAGGATGGCGATCAGGGCGCTGGTCACCGCGTACAGGAGACTGTTTCCCATGGCGGGCCCGAGACGGGCACGGCTCCATGCCTGCCCCATGTTGTCGAACAGGTCGAAGCCCTGCGGCCACCAGTGCGGCGTGCCGTTGTAGTCGGCCGCCGGCGCCATGGCGTTGACGATCACGAGCCAGGTCGGGACGGCCCAGAGCAGGGCGAGCAGGATCAGGGTGGCGTTGCGCAGGATACGGCCGCCGCGTGCCTTCAGCATGGTCAGTCGCCTTTCGCGTCGAGCTGGCGTCGTAGGTACAGCCAGGAGGCCGCGAGAACGATCAGGGTGAGCACCACCGCGATCGCGGCGCCGGCTCCTTGGTGTTGCAACAGGAAGGTCTCCTGGTACATGGAGACGGCCAGGGTCTCGGTCAGGCGGCCGGGCCCGCCTCGGGTGAGCACCCAGATCAGGTCGAACGATTTGAGGCCGTTCGCCAGGCTCATGCCGATCACGATGATGGAGACCGGGCGGAGTTGGGGCAGGACGACATGGCGGAACCGCTGCCAGGGGCCCGCGCCATCGAGGGATGCGGCCTCGAGAGTCTCCGCCGGGATGCTCTGGAGGCCGACCAGGAAGAGGATGACCGCGACACCGGTCGCCTGCCAGGTGTTGGCGAGGATCAGCACCACGGTGTTGCCCGGCCACTCCAGGAGCCAGCCCTGGGACGGGGGGTCGAGGCCCAGGGCACCGACCAGTTGGTTGAGTGCACCGTCGGATGTGAGGACGAAGTTCCATACGACCGCGACGGCGGCACCGGACAGGGCGTACGGCGCGACCACGCACAGGCGGGCGAATCGGGACCAGCGGGTCGCGTCCGTCATACAGGCGATGGCGAGGCCGAGGGCACAGGGCAGGAGCACCGTGCCCGCCACCCACATCAGCGTGTTCTCGACCGACCGCACCAGGTTCTCGTTGGTGAAGAAGAGCGCGTAGTTGTCGAGGCCGGCGAAGCTGGAGTTCCGGTGGTCGTTGAAGAAGCTGCGGTAGACCGTTGCGGCGAAGGGCGCGAGCAGCAGCGCGCCGACGAGGAGCACCGCCGGTGCCAGAAAGCCGCCGGACGCCAGCCGGTCGCGCAGCGGCGCCCGGTGCACGGCGCCGCTGCGGGCAGCCGGCGGCCGTCCCGGCGTACGGGCGACGGGCGCGGCGGATCCCTGGCTACCGGTGCCGGCTGCGGGCCGGGTGGTGGATGTACTCATGCTTCGTCCCGCTTCCAGGCGGCCCACTCGTCCATGGCCCGCTCGTCCATGCTGCGCAGGGTTTCGTCGGGTGAGCTCTGCTGTGTCATGAAGCTCGCGATGTCCTGGGTGTTGCCCTGGACGAGGTTGGGCGGGCTGGCCTCGCCGTACCGGATCAGGCGCGTCACTCGTTCTCGGGCGAGGGTGTCCTTGACCTGGGCGACGACGGGGTTACCGGCCCGAACGACGGGGTTGGCCGAGCCGTCGCCGAGGAAGTCGGTCCACACACGCTGGACGGGTGGGGCGAGCCAGGCGCCCACGCTGGCCATGCCGGCCTTGTGCCGGGTGGCGCTGCTCGGGACGGCCAGCACGGCGCTCTCGGTGATCACCGACTTCCGCGCCGATTTCGTGACGGTCGGCATGAGGAACGCTCCGTAGTCCTTGCCCGGGCGCATGCCGGTCTCGGTGAAGCCCTGCGCCGCCCAAGTGCCGTGCAGGAACATGCCGATCCGGCCCGCCTTGAGTCCGGGGGCGCCGTTGGTCTGGTCGTAGTCGGGCGGGGTCATCCAGCCCTTGCGGATGAAGTCCTGCCAGATGTCCAGGGCCCGGCGCGGCACGTCGTCGGTGTAGCGTGCCCGGCCCGCCATGAGCGCGCGGTAGAAGTCGGGATCGATCTTGCTGATGAGCTCCTGGA
Organism: Streptomyces sp. YIM 130001; assembly: GCF_003574445.1. Taxonomy (GTDB): domain Bacteria; phylum Actinomycetota; class Actinomycetes; order Streptomycetales; family Streptomycetaceae; genus Streptomyces. The sequence goes on along the minus strand of NZ_KZ984571.1, from coordinate 36,205 downwards.
ACCACTCGTAGGCGGGCCAGCTCCCGAACTGGGTGGCCACGAAGGGGACGACGCCGTTGCGCTTGAGCACGGCGGCGCAGTGGGTCAGCTCGTCCCAGGTGCTGGGCGGGCGGAGCTCGAGACGGGCGAAGAGCCGCTTGTTGTAGAACACCACGTAGTGGGATTCGTAGAGCGGTACGCCATAGACCTTGCCGCGGTACGACATGGAGGCGCGCTGCCCTTCGCGGACCCAGCCCTTGTTCTCGTAGCGCTGCCACAGCCGCGAAAGGTCGGTCAACTGACCGCCGCGGGCAAGGGACTTGAGTTCATAGCCCGCACCCCACTTGATCATGTCCGAGGCGCGGTCGGTCTGCAGGGTCATCTGGGTGACCTGCTTGTACGAGATCGCTTCGGGGTTGGACAGCGGGCGGAGTCCGTAACCGGTGAGGGGCTTCAACGCCTCACCCGCCTTGCGGTAGCCGTCGTCCCAGCTGCCGTTGTCGGTGCTGATGCTCACCGCGCCCGGCACGACAGCCGTGCTGTCGCCCCGGGCGCAGCCGGTCAGCGCCAGCCCTGCCGCGCCCGCGCCGGCCGCGGCCAGGAAATGACGTCGGTCGAACGCCGGGGCTGACCCCGTGCGTGTGGTGTCGAACGATCTCATTGCCGCCCTTTCGCCGGAGTGTGGCGGATCGAAGTCACGTCCTGCCCGGGCCCTGCGGGCCCCAGCGATCTGTCCGGCCCGGCCCCAGGAATCGAGACGCCGATGCGGTGCTCCGTGCCGGGTGGCTGCGGGGAAGGGGCCGGTGCTTGGCGAGGAGGTTAACGACAACACACGTGGCCCACAAGAGTGTTACAGCACGACAGATCGAAGTTTCTTCAACAGTGCAGTTCATGCGCCCGAGACGGTCCGGAGATTCAGGGCTAGCCAATCAGGAACAGATTGGTATCGTTAACATCGCTGCCTCTGCCTGCCCATCGACCACACCGAGTACGGCACGGACCACGCGCGGAAGCGCACCGGTGTCGTACTGCACGCGCCGCCCCTTGACCGAGACGCCCCGTCCCCCGCTGAGTGGCACGAGGCCGAACCCACCGAACCGGCCACCGGCACTTCTCGCCGCGCGCCCGCCCAGGTATGCCCGGACATCTGGAGGTATCCACCATGACGACCGACCCTTTCCTGTGGGAGGCGACGCCCGCGCCCCGCTCCGAGCCCTGGCCGGTCGTGGACGGTCTCCCGACTCTCGTCGTGGACACCGAGCGCCCCTGGCCCGCGGTTCATCCCGGCATCCACGACGCCGACGGCGGCCATCGCGCGCACCGGATCGTGGCCGCCTTCCGCCTCGAAGCCGCCGAGGACACCGTCCTGCACCTGGAGTACGCGGCGGAACGCGGCCCCTGCCCCGACCTCGAGATAACCCTGGACGGCAGGCACCGCTCCCTCCACCACCTCCCCGTGGAGCGGAACGACCGCACCAGGACGGGCGATCCGGGCCCGGTGTCCGGACACGGCACGCTCCGCGTGGAGTTGCCCGCGGCGTGGCTCTCTCCCGGTGACCACGAACTGACCGTCACCACCGTCCTGGACGAGGAGGCCGCGACCGGTGCCGCGCGGCCGGACGCCCCGGAGGCGGCGCACCACCCCGGCGAGAAGCTGCCGCTCCCCCGCACCCAGTACGGAAAATGGTTCGGCTCCTACCTGCGCTGGACGACGGTCCGCATCGAGAGGGCCACCACCCCGATGCGCCGCGTGCCCACCTATGCGCTGCGGACCACACCGCTGCACCTGCACGGCGAGCCGGACCCGATTCCCCTGGTCGAACTGACCGCGAACCTGCCGGCCGGCGGCGCCTTGCCGAGCCGCCTGACGCTGGAGCACTCCGGCGGCAGCATCACCGTCCCGGACTCCCCCGGCGGACGAGACTTCGGCATGGTCCGCTGGCGACTTCCCGCCCCCGGCTTCACGAGCCCCGCCGACTTCACGGTCCACGCGGACGGTGCGGAGGTGCACCGCGCCGGCCTCGCGCCGAGTCGCCGTTGGACCCTGCACCTCATCCCCCACGTACACCTCGACCTCGGCTTCACCGACACCCAGGCCAAGTCGGTCGAGTTGCACTGCCGCAATATCGACAAGGCGCTGGAGCGCCTGGAGCACGACTCCGCGTTCCGCTTCAGCGTCGACGGGGCGTACATCGTCCAGGAGTATCTGAGGACCCGCTCACCTCGGCGCTGCGCACGCCTGCGGGAGGCGATCGGCGCCGGCCTGATCGGCGTCAACACCTTCCACAGCAACCTGCTGACCGGGATCACCCATCTCGAAGAGCTGCGCCGCGCCCTGGACTTCGGTCTCACGCTCCCGCCCGCACCGGGCGCCGTGCCGCGCTACGCCAACATCACCGACGTACCGACCTGGACGAGCGCGCTGCCCTCCGTGCTCCGCACGGCAGGCGTCGACGCGTTCGTCGGGATGTCCAACCACCACCGGGCGGCCACCGACGACAGCGACGAGGTCCATCTGGCCTCCCCGGTACGGTGGCAGGCTCCCGACGGGAGCGAGGTGCTGGCCCACTTCGCCGATCACTACTCGCAGTTGCGCTTCATCGCGGCCGACCCCCAGGCGGTGGCGGGAGCGGTGAACGGCCTCGAGCGTTATACGGAGCGCTACGAACGGCCGGACTACCTGCCCTGCGACCTCGCGCTGATAGGCACCCACGCGGACAACGAGGACCTCGCCGACGGGGACACCGGGTTCGCGGAGCGCTGGAACGGGGTCTTCGCCTACCCACGGATCCAAGTCTCCACGTTCGCCGACTATTTGGACGCGATCGAGCCACTGCGGGACAGGCTGCCGGTGCACCGGGCGGAGGGCGGCAGCTTCTGGGAGGACGGCCCCGCTTCCTCCGCGGTGGACGCCGCCGCCTATCGGCAGGCCCAGGTGCTGCTGCCCGCCGCCGAACAACTCGCCGCCTCCGTACAGCTCCTCGACGACCGGTACCGCCCGCACCGGGAAGCGCTCGACCGCGCCTGGGACGGGCTGATCATCGGCGGTGAGCACACCTGGAACTGGGCGCGTGCCACCGCGCATCCCCACGCCCCGCAGATCGGGGACCAGTTGCACTGGAAGCGGCGGGCCATCGACGACGCCGCCCGGATCGCGCTCGACGAGAGCCGGCGCGCACTGAGCCAGCTCGCCGCATCACTCGGCGTGGACGGGCCGTGCGTACTGGTCCACAACCCGCACCCCTGGCCGGCGACGCTGACCGCGGAGCTCGACCTGCTCGAGGGCAGCGTTCCCCTGGACGCCGAGGGCCGGCCCGTCCCGTTCGAGGTGCTGAGTGACTGTGCGGGGATGCTCCGCACCCGCCTCGTACTCGAGGAGATGCCCGCCTTCGGCTACCGGTGCATGCCGTTGAGCACCGGCGCCGCAACCGTGCCCGCCGGGGAGGGGCCGGCCGCAGTGTCCGCCGGGGAGACGGCGGACGAACGCACGCCGGTGCGGCCCGTCGCCGCAGGCCGGCAGGTGACCAGCCAGGCGTGGGAAGTACGCCTGCGGACTTCGGACGGGCTGCCGACAGGTCTGCGGCACCGCCCGTCGGGGAGGGAACTCCTCGACGGGGACGCCCCGTTCGCACTCGGTGAGCTGGTGCGGCTCACGGCCTCCGGCGCCGCGGACAGCGCACCCCACGACCGCACGATGATCGGCCAGCTGGACTCCCGCTACCACCAGGGCTCCCCCACTCCTCTCGTGGCGGACCGGCCCGCGATGCGGCTGCTCGGCGCCCGCAGCACACCCGACGGGATCCGGCTGCGCTGGGAGGGCACCGGTGCGGGAGCCACCGGCATCACCCTCGAACTGCTCCTGCGGGACTCCACCGAGACCTGCGAGCTGACCGTCGAGCTGACGAAGCAGCCCGTCCTCGACATGGAGTCGACGTCCATCGCCTTCCCGTTCCTGGTGCACGACCCGACGGTGCGCTACGACAGGCAGCTCGGCTGGGTGGAACCGGCCGCCGACCACGGCCCCGGCTCGTCCAACGAGTGGTTGTCGGCAACCTCCGCGGTCACCGTCACCGGCCCCGACGGACCGGGCGTCATCTGGTCCGCACCCGACAGTTCCCTCTTCTCCTCCTCCGACCTGGTCCGCGGCACCTGGCCGACGCGGTTCAGCGAGACGAACGGACATCTGTACGCCTACGTCATGAACAACTTCTGGCCGTGCAACACGGCGCCCGCCCAGCCCGGGCCCGTACGCTTCCGCTACGTCTTCGCGCCCGTCGCACGGCACGTGCCGGAGGCTGCCTCGCGATTCGGCGCGGAGGCCCGCCTCGGAGCCCTGGCCCAGGAGACGACCCTCCTCGACCGCTTCCCCGAGGGCCGCCCCCCGCGCTCCGCCGAGGGCACCCTGCCCGGCCTGGGCGCCCTGGCCGACTGCCGGATCGGCGTGTCCGCCCCGGCAGAGGGCCGCCTCACGCTGCGGCTCGCGAATCTCCGCGCCGACGAGAACGAGGTCGCCATCCAACTCCCTTATGGCTACCGGCCGTTGACACTCGACGCAGCACGAACGGATACACCACGACCCGACGCCGACGGCACGCTGCGCGTCCGGCTCCCGCGGTACGGCCTCACCGAGCTGCACCTCGCCTGCGAATCGAGCCCGGAGCCGCCGTCCAGGAGTTAGCGGGGCGCCAGAGCAGGACAACCGAGGAGTACGAGTGGGGAGAGCCCGGCTCCGGGACGGTGCATCGTCCCGGAGCCGGGCTCTCCCCACTCGTAGACGGATTTCCCGTGCCCTCGACGATCGTCGAGCCGAAGGTGCCCACGCCCGGCGGTTCCGGCGCGCAACCGCCACCACATGTCGCGACACCCCCGAGGTGAATCAGTTGCGCATCATTTAATTGCGCACTATGTTTTTACTCACAGGGGGGCGCGCCCCGCCGGGGCGACGACGGCACAGTGCCGATTGCACGCACACCTCGATTCACGGAGCTCGCCATGTCAAAGGGATCGAACCGTAAGCCGCTTCGCCGTTCACCGCTCGCCCTGACCGCCTTCGGCGCCGCCTCCGCGGCACTGGCGCTGACTGTCGCCGGAACGGCCGACGCCGGCACCGACCACCGCGCCGAGTCGGCGAAGCCTCGAGGCGACCAGACCCCCAGGCCGACCGTGGTCCTGGTCCACGGCGCCTTCGCCGACGGCTCGAGCTGGAACGGCGTGATCGAGCGGCTGAAGCGGGACGGCTATCCGGTCATCGCGCCCGCCAACCCGCTGCGCGGCCTCACCAGCGACGCCACCTACCTGCGCCGCGTACTCGACAGCGTCGAGGGCCCCGTCGTCCTGGCGGGGCACTCCTACGGCGGTTCGGTCATCACCGAAGCGGCCGCCGGGAACAAGAACGTCCGGGCACTCGTCTACGTCGCCGCCTTCACGCCCGACAAGGGCGAGAGCGCGGGCGAGCTCTCCGCGAAGTACCCCGGCAGCACGTTGAGTTCGACGCTCAACGAGGTACCCACCTCGCTGCCGGACGGCTCGAAGGTGACCGACCTGTACATCCAACAGGAGAAGTTCCACCGGCAGTTCGCGGCCGACGTACCCCGCTCCACCGCTCAGCAGATGGCGGCCGCCCAGCGGCCCGTCGCGAGCGCCGCGCTCGAGGAGGGCGCCGCCGACGCAGCCTGGAAATCCGTCCCCTCCTGGTCCCTGATCACCACCGAGGACCGCAACATCCCCGCCGCAGCACAGGAGTTCATGGCCGACCGCGCACGCGCTCACGCCGTCAGCGTCAAGGCGTCCCACGCGGTCACCGTCTCCCGGCCGGGCACGGTGGCCCACCTCATCGACCAGGCGGCCGGCGCCACTCGCTGATCCGTGCGCCTCGCGCGGGCGGCCTATGCGGGTTCGGCCGACTCGGCCGACGCCGCTGCGTCGAGCGCGCTGGTGAGCCGGTCGAGGCGAGCGCGCAGGTCGCGGACGTCGTCGAGGTCGAAGCCCGTCGCGTCGGCGATCCGGCGTGGGACGAGCACCGCGCGCTCACGCAGGGCCACGCCCTCGTCGGTGAGCCGGACATGGACGGAGCGCTCGTCCCGGGCACTGCGCTCACGCCGTACGAGACCGGCCGCCTCCAGCCGCTTGACCAGCGGGGAAAGAGTGCCGGAATCGAGGCGCAGGCGCTCGCCCAACTGCTTGACGGACACCTCGCCCTCCTCCCACAGCACCAGCATCACCAGGTACTGCGGATAGGTGAGCCCGAGGTCCTTCAGGAGGACGCGGTAGACGCCGCTGAAGGCGCGCGAGGCCGACTGCAGAGAAAAGCAGAGGTGCTGGTCGAGGCGGAGGGAATCGTAGCTGGAGGCCATGCCCCCAGCGTAGCGGCAGACCATTTAGTTGCGCACAATTAAATTGGATGCTCTACTTCAGGGAGAGACAGTCACCGCCTCAGCAAGGAGAAGTTCCCATGGACGCGCTCTACACCGCCGTCGCCACCGCCACCCACGGCCGCGAGGGACGGGCGGTCAGCTCCGACGGCAAGCTCGACCTCGACCTCGGCATTCCCACGGAGATGGGCGGCAACGGCGAGGGCACCAACCCCGAGCAGCTCTTCGCCGCCGGGTACGCCGCCTGTTTCGCCAGCGCACTCGGCGCCGTCGGCCGCGAGGCGAAGGCCGACGTCCGCGAGGCCGCGGTGACCGCGGAGGTCGGCATCGGAAAGCAGGGCGAGGGCTTCGCCCTGAAGGTCACCCTGCGCGTCGAACTGCCGCCGGCGATCGACGCGGCCCAGGGCCGAGAACTGGTCGAACAGGCCCACCAGGTCTGCCCGTACTCCAACGCGACCCGCGGCAACATCCCGGTCGAGCTCGTCGTCGAGTGACCGGGCCCTTCGCCGGCCGTTACCGGCGCCGGCTGCGGTGGCCGGCGCCGTGACCCGGGTCAGGCCGCGGGCCCTCCGGTGAAGCGGTGCCACCAGTGGTGGCGGCGCGGGTGGACGGCTCGGCCGAGGCGTCGGCCGAGGAGGACGTATCCGATCAAGGCGCCACTGGTGTTGAGGATGACGTCGTCGATGTCGAACGTACGGCCCGTGACCCAGAATCCCTGCGTCAGCTCCACCAGCGTCATCACCACGCAGGTGACCAGGACGACCCGCAGGAGTCCCCGGGCCCGCGGCACGAGCACGGGCAGCAGCAGCCCGAAAGGCACGCCGAGTACGAGATTGCCGCCGAGCTGCTTGACGGTGTCCCGCAGGGCGGGCCGGTCGAGGTAGTCCCGGATGGACTCCCCCGGGCGGAAGTTGCTGTGGGTCAGCGCTTGTGAGGCGGCCGACGGTTCCAGGGTCAACCGGGTCAGGAGCACGCCGAACGCGACCATACCGGCGAAAGCTGCCAGCATCACCGCGAACCGCACCACTCCCGGCAGCGGGGCGGCACGCTGTGACACGTCGGCCGTCCCCTTCGCGCCTCCGTCTCCGGCCTGCCTCTCGGAACCAGCTCTCGCTGTCACGGGAACCTCCAGGGCGAACAAGTGCGTGCGGTCGGCCGTGCGGGTCGGGCGGTGCTGCGCCGGACGGCCGTACGGGCTGTCTTCGCCGGTGCGGACCTGCCTCCTGCAGGCAGCCAACTCGGCGCATCCCGACCGGAGTTGGCGAACCCCGGCTCGCCGACCTCCGCCGATGCGCCGCGTGATGAGCCGATACCCAACCTCGGTCACACCATTCGCGGGCCACGTGTCCGGACGACCTGCCGCACCGATCCGGGCAGCGCGGGCCGACCGCTACCGGAGCCATCGGCGGGGTAGCCGTTCGGCCGCCCGTAGGCTCCCTCCCGTGACCGACCTCCCCATCGACGCCGCACTGGCCGCCGACGACCCCTGGACCGCGATCGACGCCCTGGCGGCCGACCCGCCCGCCGGCCCCGCGGATCTGGCAGCCCGTACGGCTGCACGCTACGAACGGGCCGACGACGACGAGCGCTTGAAGCTCGGCCACCTGCTCGGGCTGCTCGGCGAAGACGGCGACCGGGCCCTGCTCGGCCTGCTCTCCCACGTCGGGACGCAGGACTTGGTGTACCTGGCGGTGCGGCGCCGCCTCCGGATCCCCGCGCCGACGCTCGACGTACTGCTCGGGCGACTCGGGCACACGAAGCCGGTCGTCGATGCCCTCGGGCTGTCCGGCGACCCCGGCCGGGCGGCGCTGCTCGGTGCGCTGCTGGCCGACGACGTGCTGTGCCGTCCGGCGGCGCTGGCACTCGCGCGCCTGCGCGCCCGGGAGTGGACGGTGCCGATCGCCCGCCGGCTGCCGGGAGTCAGCGGTCTCACCCATGTCGCTCTGACGGTCGCGCTCGTGGAGATGGACGACCCGGCCGCAGTGCCGCACCTGCTCGACTGGCTCGCCGACGACCACGACCTGCCGGCCGGCGACGTGCACCGCGCGCTCGTCCGCCTCACCGGCCATGACCCGCTGGTCCCCGAGTGGGCCACGCAGCAGGAGTACTCCCGCCGAGTACGCCGCATCTGGCCGACGCTCGATCTCGGCCGACCACCGGTCCCCGCGGTGCGCGACCTCGCGGCCGATTCACCGCGCGGCCTGCGGTTCACCCTCGACGCAGGCCGTGGCCGGGTTCGCGTCGACTACGATCCGCCGGAGCCGGGTTCGTCGTGGCCGCGCTGGGGCAAGACCCTGCACGTCGGCCCGCACCCGCTCTACCGCGTCGGCTCCGACTGCGACACCTGCGAGACGACCCTGGGCCTGCTCGGCTTCCCGCCCGCCGGAGCGAGGACCGACGCCGCGGACGTACGCGAGACCCTCGCCGACCTCCACACCCTGACGGCCGGTACCGTACGGGCGCTCGAACCGCTCATCCACGAGCTGGAATCCGGCAGTTACCGCGCCCACCTCGTGGACCTGCCGCTGGAACACGTCACGCGGCCGGAACGCTCCTGGTGGCTGCGGCGCGTAGCAGCCCGCGACGATCCGCCGCACAGCGGCGACGCACCGAGCTGGCCCGGCACCGAGCACTTCCAGACGCCGCTGCCACTGGCCACTGACCCTCCGACGTACGGCAGCATCCTGCCCGCACAGCCCCTGGACGCCCTCGACCCTGCGACGGTCGCCCGGCACGCCTCGGCCATCGCCCGCGACGAGCGCCCCACCGCTCTCCTGCTCGCCTGGTCCGAGGACCGCTTCGTCGAGGCGCAGTGGGAGGAACGCTTCCTCCTCGGCATCGTGCTCGACGGCCACCACCGGCTCGCCGCCTACGCCGCTTCGTCCGTACCCGCTCGCGTGCTGATGCTCGAGTGCATCGAGCCGCGCAGCACGCTGCCCGAGATCCTCGGGGCGCTGTGAAGCGGCCCGAGCCGGGCGCCGTCAGCGGTTCTTGAAGGCCTCGATCGCCGCCCGGGTCGTCCGTTGCATGGCCTCGCTTCCGGCGTGGCCGGAGTCCTCGATGATGTGGAGGCGGGCGCCGGGCCAGGCCTTCGCCAGCTTCCAGGCTGTGTGTACCGGGCTGCCCATGTCGTGGCGCCCGTGCACGAGCACCGCCGGGATTCCCGCCAACTCGTGTGCGTGGTGCAGGAGTTGGTCGTGCGCCAGCCAGGCGTTGCTGCTGAAGTAGTGGGAGCAGATGCGTACCAGGGCGATCCGCGCATCGACGTCGCGGTCGCTGTACATGCCGGGAATGCCGTTGGGCTCGCCCGAGACGACGGCGTCCTCCCAGGCGAGCCAGTTGGTGGCGGCGTTCAGCCTGACCTTCCGGTCGGGGTTCTCCATGAGCCGGGAGTAGGCGGCCAACAGGCCCTCTGCCCGGTCGTGTTCGGGCACGGCATCACGGAACCGGTCCCACGCTTCGGGATGGAACCGGCCCGCGCCCCGATAGAGCCAGTCGATCTCCCCCGGGCTCGTCGTCGTCACCGCCGGGATGACCATCTCGCTCACCCGCTGCGGGTGTTGTTGCGCATAGGCCAGGACCAGGGTGGAGCCCCAGGAGCCGCCGTTGAGCAACCACCTCTCGACACCGAGGTGTTCACGCAGGCGCTCCATGTCGTCGATCAGATGCTGCGTGGTGTTCAGACGCATGTCGGCGGTCGGGTCACTGGCATGCGGGGTGCTGCGGCCGCAGTTGCGCTGGTCGAAGCGGATCACCCGGTAGCTCTCGGGGTCCCAGGCCTGCGTCGGCCGGCGGGATGCGCCCGAACCGGGGCCGCCGTGGACCTGCAGCGCCGGTTTGCCCGCGGGGTTGCCCAGCTGCTCGTAGTAGACGCGGTTTCCGTCACCGGTGTCGAGGTGGCCGCTGTCGTAGGGGATCGTCGGGGGATAGCGGTCGGTCATGAGCGCTGATGCTACGAGTTCACGGTGCGCGGGAGACGCGAAGGTGCGCAGGCGCGGCGAGCAGGCGATCGCGGTGGCCCGCCATCGCCTGCTCGCCGGGCCCGCACGCCACTCGGCAGTGGGAGTCGCGGCCGCGCGACTCAGAAGTAGTGCTTGCGGCCGCCGACCATCCGGCCGGTCGCACCGAGGATCCACAGGACCGCGCCGATCAGTACGAGCACGCCGCCGATGGTGGTCAGGAGGCCGATACCGGCCAGCAGGCCGATCACCAGCAGAATGATGCCGAGGACAATCATGTCGATTCCGTTCTTCAGGTGTCTTCGGCGGATACGGGCCCTGTCGTGCGGCCCGCATCCGCCCTCCTCCCCGCCGCTGTGTGGAGCGTGCGGTCGAGGCCCCGGCCCGTCCTGCGCGTTCGACGGACACGGGACTTCTGTCGTGCACACTCCGAGTGCCCTGATATCGACCCGCCATCCGTGCACCAGCCGGATCACCTCACGTACGACCGCTCCCGGCGTGCCGAACGGTGTGTTCTGACTCAGGCTGGATACGCGGTCACCGCAGTGGCCACGCTTCGACGAGGGAGCAGAGCACCATGGCAACCGCGTTCCACTCGGAAGTGCGCCTGACGGTGAACGGCACGCCGCGAGGCCTCACCGTCGACCACCGTTCGACCCTCCTGGACGTACTGCGCGAGCAGATCGGCCTCACCGGCGCCAAGAAGGGCTGCGATCACGGGCAGTGCGGCGCCTGCACCGTGCTGGTCGACGGGCGACGCGCGAACAGCTGTCTGCTCCTGGCCGTGGCCCTGGAGGACTGCGACATCACCACGGTCGAGGGGCTGGGGTCCGTGGACGGCGAAGGACTGCATCCGCTGCAGGAGGCCTTCCTCGATCGCGACTCCTACCAGTGCGGATACTGCACACCGGGCCAGATCTGCTCCGCCGTCGGGGCGATCGCCGAGGCCGCGGCGGGCCACGCCTCGCATGTGACGGAGCAGGCCGCCGCCACAGGTGCGCCGGTGGCGCTGACCAGGGACGAGATCCGGGAACGGCTCAGCGGCAACCTCTGCCGCTGCGGCGCGTATCCGCATATCGTCGAGGCCGTCGAGGACGTGGCGCGATGAAGGCCTTCCGATACGTACGCGCGCACAGCGTCGAGGAGGCCACCGCGGCCCACGGCGGCCGGGCAGGCGCCCGGTATCTGGGCGGCGGCACGAACCTCGTCGACCTGATGAAGCTCGGTGTGGAGCGGCCGGAGACGCTGATCGACGTCAGCGCACTCCCCCTGGACACCGTGGACGAACTCGCCGACGGCACGATCCGCGTCGGCGCGACGGTCCGCAACAGCGACCTGGCCGCCCATCCGCTGGTACGGGACCGGTATCCCGCGCTGGCGCAGGCGCTGCTCTCCGGCGCCTCGGGACAGCTCCGCAACATGGCCACCACGGGCGGCAATCTGCTCCAGCGCACCCGCTGCCCGTACTTCCAGGATGTGAGCAAGCCCTGCAACAAGCGGGAGCCGGGCACCGGTTGCGGGGCGCGTGACGGCGTCCACCGCGACCACGCGGTCCTCGGCCACTCGCCCGAGTGCATCGCCACGCATCCGTCCGACATGGCGGTGGCCCTCGCGGCGCTCGACGCCGGTGTGGAGTTGCACACCGCGGGCGGCCCGCGCACCGTGCCGGTCGCGGAGTTCCACCGGCTGCCCGGTGACCGGCCGGACCGGGAGACCGAGGTCGCTCCCGGTGAACTCCTCACCGCCGTGACCGTCCCGCCCACCCCGGCACGTATGCCGTCCGCCTACCGCAAGGCCCGCGACCGTGCCTCGTACGCGTTCGCGCTCGCCTCGGTGGCCGTCGTCCTCGACGTCGACGATTCCGTCGTACGCCACGTGCGGATCGCGTTCGGCGGTCTGGCGCCGCGGCCGTGGCGCGCACTGCGGGCCGAGGAGGCGCTGCTCGGCGGTCCGGCGACCGATCGGGCGTTCCTGGCCGCTGTCGACGCCGAACTCTCGGCGGCCGAGCCGCTGCGGGACAACGCCTTCAAGGTGCCGCTCGCCCGCAATCTCGCGTGCGACGTCCTGCGCCGTCTCGCCCCGTCGCCGGCCCGGCCCTGAGCCGCCCGGCATCCACCTGATCCGCACCGCGTCCACCCCGATCCGTTCCGCCCCGCACCCAGGGAGCACCCATGCCGGACACCGTCAGCGCACTCGGGTCACCGGTCGCACGCAGGGAGGGCCCGGACAAGGTCACCGGTGCCGCCCGCTACGCCGCCGAGCACACCCCCGACGACTGCGCCTACGCCTGGCCGGTCCCCGCCACCGTGGCGCGCGGCGAGGTGACCGCCGTCGACGACCGGGCGGCCCGTGCGGTGCCGGGCGTCGTCACCGTGCTCTCCCACCTGAACGCGCCGCAGCTGGCCGAGCCGTCCGACCCGACGCTCGGCGTACTGCAGAACGGCCGTGTCCCGCACCGGGGTTGGTACGTCGCGCTCGTCGTCGCCGACACCCTGGAGGCTGCCCGCGAAGGCGCCGCGGCGGTCCGGATCACGTACGCCGAGGAGCCGCACGACGTCACCCTGCGGGCCGATCACCCCGAGGCCTACATCCCCGAGGACTCGGACGGGACCTCGGGGGAGCACACGCGCGGCGACGCCGAGGGCGCCTTCGGCTCCTCGCCCGCCGGTGTCGACGTCTGCTACCGGGTGCCGCCCCTGCACAACCACCCCATGGAGCCTCACGCGGCCACCGCCCGGTGGCAGGACGGCCGTCTGACGGTGCACGACTCGAGCCAGGGCGCCAGTACCGTCCAGGACGTACTCGCCAGGCTCTTCGAGGTCGACAAGGACCGGGTCACCGTCGTCTCCGAGCACGTCGGCGGCGGCTTCGGGGCCAAGGGCACCCCCCGCCCGCACGTGGTGCTCGCCTCCATGGCCGCACGGGCGACCGGACGGCCGGTCAAACTCGTGCTGCCCAGAAGGCAGTTGGCGGCGGTCGTGGGACACAGGTCACCGACTCTGCACCGGTTGAGGCTCGGCGCCGAGAAGGACGGCACGCTGACTTCCGTGATTCACGAAGTGACCGCGCACACCTCGCAGATCAAGGAGTTCGTCGAGACCGCGGCAGCCGCGACCCGCGTCATGTACGCATCGCCGCACGGCCGCACCACCCACCACGTCGTTCCGCTCGACGTGCCGAGCCCGTCCTGGATGCGTGCCCCGGGCGAAGCACCCGGCATGTACGCCCTGGAGTCGGCGATGGACGAACTCGCCGTGTCCCTCGGTGTCGACCCCGTCGAACTGCGGCTGCGCAACGACACGGACACCGAACCCGACAGGTCGCTCCCCTTCAGCAGCCGCCACCTCGCCGAGTGCCTGCGCGAGGGGGCGGAACGCTTCGGCTGGTCCGAGCGCGACCCGCGGCCCCGTTCGCGTACCGAGGGGCCCGTCCTGGTGGGCAGCGGGATGGCCTCCGCGACGTACCCCGTCGTCATCGCACCGTCACGGGCGAGCGCGCACGCCCACCCGGACGGCAGCTTCGTGGTGCGGATCAACGCCACCGACATCGGCACGGGGGCCCGCACCGTCCTGGCGCAGGTGGCGGCCGATGCGCTCGGTGTGCCGCTGGACCGGGTGACGACCGAGATCGGCAACAGCGACCTGCCGAAGGCGTCCCTGGCGGGTGGCTCGTCGGGGACCGCTTCGTGGGGCTGGGCCGTGCACGAGGCCTGCGCCCGACTGGCCGCACGCCTGGCGGGACAGCAGGGCCAGCAGCTGCCGCCGGACGGGGTCGGCGCCACCGCGGACACCGCGGGCAGCGCCGACGCGGAGAGCGACTACGCACGGCACGCCTTCGGGGCCCACTTCGCCGAAGTCGGTGTGGACACCGTGTCCGGCGAGGTCCGGGTGCGGCGGCTGCTCGGTGTCTTCGCCGCCGGACACATCCTGAACTCCCGTACGGCACGCTCGCAGTTCATCGGCGCCCTGACCATGGGGCTGGGGATGGCCCTGACCGAGGGCAGCACCATGGACGCCGCGTTCGGCGACTTCACCGAGGCCGACCTGGCCGGCTACCACGTGCCCGCGCACGCGGACGTACCGGACATCGAGGCGCACTGGATCGACGAGGACGATCCCCATCTCAACCCGATGGGCAGCAAGGGGATCGGCGAGATCGGCATCGTGGGGACGGCCGCGGCCGTGGGGAACGCGGTGTATCACGCGACCGGGGCCCGGCTGCGGGAACTGCCTCTCACGCCCGACCGGGTCCTGGAGGCCCTCCGGTCGACCGGTGCTCCCGGCTAGCCCGTGTCGTCAGGCGGCGACCCCGGCGCGACGGTCCCGTGTCCAGGCCACCACCTGATCCGCCGTCCAGGTCGTCACGACCCGGTCGGCGCTCACGCCGCACTCCTCGGCGCGAGCGCATCCGATCACCTGCCAGTCCAGCTGACCCGGCGCATGGGCGTCGGTGTCGACGGAGAACAGGACTCCGGCGTCCACGGCCCGGCGCAGCAGCCGGCGCGGAGGGTCGAGCCGCTCGGGACGGCAGTTGATCTCCACCGCGGTGCCCGCCGCCGCGCAGGCGCCGAACACCTCATCCGCGTCGAACTGCGACTCCGGCCTCCCCCGACCGGCGACGAGCCGGCCGGTGCAGTGCCCGAGCACGTCCGAGCGCGGATCACTGACGGCGGCGACCAGACGCCTGGTCATCGCCGCGGCGTCCATGCGCAGCTTGGAGTGCACCGAGACGACCACCACGTCGAGTTGGTCGAGGAGTTCGGGCTCCTGGTCGAGGGACCCGTCGTCGAGGATGTCGCATTCGATGCCCGTGAGGAGCCGGAACGGTTTCCACCGCTCGTTCAGTGCGGCCACCACCGCGAGCTGTTCGCGCAGCCGCTCCGGGGACAGCCCGCGGGCCACGGTCAGCCGTGGCGAGTGATCGGTGAGTACGGCCCACTCGTGCCCGATCGCCTGCGCGGCCCGGCCCATCGACTCGATGGGGCTACCGCCGTCGGACCAGTCCGAGTGGAGATGGCAGTCGCCTCGCAGGGCCGCCCGTAGTGCGGTTCCGCCCTCGGCGAGCGGCGCGTCCGACTCGCGCATCAGCCGCTCCAGGTACCCGGGAACGGTGCCGTCCAGCGCCTCACGGACGACGGTGGCGGTCTTGGGGCCGACTCCCTGGAGCGACTCGAGGGAACCTTCGGCGACGCGACGTACGGCCTCGCCCTCGGCCAGTGCGGCCACCACGGCGGCCGCGGTGCGGAACGCCCGTACCCGGTAGGTGGGGGCGCTGCCGCGTTCGAGCAGGAACGCGATCCGTTCCAGGGCTTCCACGGGGTCCATCGGCATCTCCGGGCGCAGGCGCGGTGCAGCGTGCGCTTCCAGGATCACCCGGCCGGTGCCCCGCGGCTCCCCGAGGGGCGGCTACGAGGCGTGGTCCTGGGCCGGGGCGGCCGGTGCTGCGGTGACGGGACGGCCGAAGTGCAGGACGTCGTCGGCTTGCTGCTGGATCTCCTCGGCGGCCTGGCGGGCCGTGGCGAGGACGTCGCCGTGCTCCTCGACAAGGGTGTCGTAGATGGGCGACTGAGCTGCGGCGGTCGACATGACCAGCGGCTCCTTACTCGGGTGACGTTTCGGTTCGGCCCCGTGGGGCCGATCCGCGACCCTATGCGGTGTTCGCTGCGCTTCGCGACCCAGATCCGGAAAGGAGACGCGGGACACACCGGTGCGCCGACCAGCGGACACCGCGGTGTCGTCCTCGTCACTCGTCGGTGAGATGTGCGGTGACGACGACATTGCCCCGGTACTGGCCGAGTTGCTCGTCGAAGCCGCCGCCGCAGGTGATGACACGGAGCTCGGGCCGGCCGGTGTCCGCGTAGACCTTGTCGTCGGGGAAGTCGTCGGCGTCGTACACCTCGACGTCGTCCACGGTGAAGTGGGCCGTGCTGCCGTCCTCTCGGCCGACGCGGACCGTCGCGCCGGGGTCGAGCGCGCCGAGGTCGTAGAAGACGGCGGGGCCGGTGGGGACGTCCACGTGGCCGGCGATGATGGCGGTGCCCCGGGTGCCGGGTGTGGGGCCGTCGGCCCACCAGCCCGCGAGTCCGGCATCGGTCTCCGGAGGAGCCGCGAGGCGGCTGTCGTCCTCCAGGGCGAGGTCCGTCAGCGGGGCGTCGACGCGCAGTTCGGGGATGCTGACCCGCAGCGGGTCGGATGCCGGCAGGGGCGGGGCGGCCGGCTGGTCCGCGGTGTCCGCCGTGCCGTCCGCGCTGTGGCCGGCGGCGGGCTGCGGCGGCCCGGACGGAGTCGGCTCGAAGGTCATGACGGCCACCACCAACGCGGCCGTGAGCAGAAAGACCTCCCAGAACCGGCCGATCCGCTTCCGGCCGGATCCGGCCCGGGGCTGCTCTGTCGTATGCACGTGGCTCCCTCGCGTCACCGCCCTGGTCCCGGATCTCGACCCGTGGACCGGAGAACGACGGTGTGCCGGTACGGCCTCACGGCCCGCGGCACACCGTCGATCGACTCCCTGACGTCAGCGGTGCTGGCCGCCACTGCGGCGGCGGAGCGCGAAGCCCGCACCGGCCACCACGGCGAGCCCGCCCGCGGCGGCGAGAGCCGGCACGCTGCTCGGGTCACTGCTGGTCGAGCCGGAACCGGCGTGCATCGCACCGCTCGGCTTCTGCGTGGCGGGAGCGGACGGCGAGTCGGTGGGCGGGGTCGTCGGGGATGCGGGGGCCGAGGGGTCCATGACCGTGTCCCCGCAGAGGCGCTGGGCCTCGGAGGCGAGCGAGTTGGCGTTCTGCTCCGCCTCGGCGACCTGCTCCTTGAGGGACGTGTCGCCGCCCTCGTACTGCTTCTTGGCGGCCTCGTAGTCGTCCTGGGCCTCGATGGCCTGGGACTGCGCCGCCTCACAGCCGGCGGGGGCCGCGTGCGCGGTGACGGGTACGGCGAACACCATGGCGGCGCTGGCAAGGACGGTGCCGGTGGCTATCTTCAGCGAACGCACGAGGGAGACCTCCATCGATACAACGGCCGCGGCGCATGGTGCGCCACTGCTTCGGCCGCCTGCATCGAGCAGAACCCGTGTGCGCGTCAAGTACCGGTCCGCATATGCCCTGGCGCCCGCTCCGCGGCTCGTCCGCCCCGATGCCCGCCCTGGTCACCCCCCGTCAGCTGGTTCCTTGGAGTGAAGACCCCGTCCTGTCCGCCGAACGGGCGGCCGGCGAGGCCCTGTCGGCTCCCGTCGCTCCGTACGGGGACGGGTGCGGGGGCCGTTCCGTACAGGGGCGGGTGCGGGGGCGTTCCGTACGGGGCGAGTGCGAGTGCGTGCCGAGCGCGGACGAGTGCGAGTGCGTGCCGAGCGCGGACGGGTACGGGCGCGTGGAACACGTCGCCGCGAAGGGGCCGATCCCGCTCGCTCCACCGTCGGCTCAGCCCTCGAAGCCGGACTCGGCGAGGATCGCGTCGATACGTGTGCGGTGCGCCTCCTCCCAGGCGTCGAGGGTCTGGTCCGCCTCCCGGGCCAGCTTCGCCTCCGCGGCGCGCAGCACCTCCTCCTGGCGGGCGGCGGGTACGACGACGACTCCGTCCTCGTCGGCGACCACCACGTCGCCGGCCTCGACCCGTACACCGGCGCAGCGCACCGGCTCGTCGAGCGGCCGCACGGCCTTCTTCGTGCCGGGATAGGGAACGACACCGCGAGCGTGGACGGGGAAGCCCGACTCGCGCACCTCGCCGATGTCCCGGATCACTCCGTCGGCGACGAACGCGACGACACCGCGGCGCTGCGCGACGGCGCAGACGTTGCCGCCCGCGAGCGCGTAGTCCAGGTCACCGGACTCCACGACGATGACCGAGCCCGGCGCCGCCCGGTGGATCGCCGCGTGCAGCATGAGGTTGTCTCCGGGCGGACACTGCACCGTGAACGCCGGGCCGGCTACACGGGGCATCGACGGCCACAACGGGCGGACGCCGAGGTCCATGACCTGGTCGCGGCCCAGGAGGTCGGCGAGCGTGGTGGTGGGGATGTCGGCGTATGCGGTGGGGCTGCTGCTCATGCGGACTCCTGTGTCGAGGGCTGCCGGTCGGCGTTCGGACGCGCTGCCAGTGGATCACTGCGGGCGGACGGTTCTGGTTGGCGGGGGCGTCCGTGGCCGGGATGATGAGCATCCCGGCCACTCCCGGCACCTGTCCCCCTGTTCGGGCCCGGCGCCCCACGGCTCCACCTCAGCACCCCAGCACCTCAACTCTCCAACTCCCCAACTCCCCACAGAATCAATGGAGATCACGGACATGGACCTGCGTTGCGCCGTTCTCGACGACTTCCAGTCCGTCGCCACCACGGTTGCCGACTGAACCCCGGTCCTGGACCGGGTGGAGGTCGTCGGCTTCTCGGAGCACCCTGCCACGGAGGACGAACTCGTCGCCGCCGTCCGCGATTTCGACATCGTCGTCACGCTGCGCGAGCGCGTGCCCTTCCCCGCATCCGTCCTCGACCGGCTTCCGCGCCTGAAGCTGCTCGTGGCCTCAGGCATGCGCAACTCCGTCATCGACTTCGCCTCGGCCCGGGCCAACGGCGTGACCGTGTGCGGCACAGGAAGCTCCCCCACTCCCCCGGTGGAACTGACCTGGGCACTGCTGCTCGGTCTCGCCCGCGGCATCGCACCGGAGTCCGCCGCGATGCGCAGCGGCGGCCCCTGGCAGTCGACGGTCGGCGCCGACCTGCACGGGCGCCGGCTCGGCCTGCTCGGACTCGGCAAGATCGGCAGCAGGGTCGCGCAGGTCGGGCTCGCCTTCGGCATGGATGTGGTGGCCTGGAGCCAGAATCTCACTGCCGCGCGGGCGGAGAAGCAGGGCGTCCAACTGGCAGACTCCAAAGACGAGTTGCTGTCCACCAGCGACTTCGTCTCGGTGCACCTCGTACTCGGCGACCGCACCCGCGGCCTGGTCGGCCCCTCCGAACTGGCGCTGATGCGGCCGTCGTCGTATCTGGTCAACACATCGAGGGCGGCGATCGTCGACCAGGACGCCCTGCTCGCCGCGCTGCACGCGGGCCGTATCGCCGGTGCGGGGCTCGACGTCTTCGACATCGAGCCGCTGCCCCTCGACCATCCCGTGCGCACCGCGCCCCGGCTCCTCGCCACACCGCACCTCGGCTATGTGTCCCGGGCCAACTACCGCACGTACTACGGCGACGCGGTCGAGAACATCGAAGCCTTCCTGACCGGTTCTCCGGTACGACGTCTCGGTTGACCCCGGGGCCGGCGGCGGCCGACTCCGGGGCCAGGGTGGACGTAGTGCCGCTCCTCAGGGGCCGGGCGGTCAGGTCCCCGGTACGAGGTGAGCCGCTACCAGCCGGGCCGCCTCGGCGACCAGCGGGTTGTCGGTCGGGCCCGCCGGGTCGAGTTTGGTGGACAGGACGGAGAGGACCAACGGCGCGCCGTGCGGCGGGTGTACGACGCCCACGTCGTTGGCGACGCCGTACTGCTCGCCGCCACCGGTCTTGTCCGCGAGGATCCAGTCGTCCGGGAGGCCGGCGCGGAAGCGCTCCATGTTCGTCGTGTTGGCGACCAGCCAGCCGGTGAGCTTCGCGCGGTCCGGCACGTCGAGTGCCCGCCCCAGGATCAGGCGGGCGTACGTCGTCCCTACGGCGCGCGGACTGGTGGTGTCGGTGCGGCGCCAGGGCTCGGCGGAGTTCAACTCGGGCTCCCAGCGGTCGAGTCGGGTCACGCCGTCACCGAGCGAGCGGCAGAACCGGGTGATGGCGCGGGGGCCGCCCAGGTCGCGCAGGAGCAGATTCGCGGCGGCGTTGTCGCTCTCGGAGACCGCGGCGGCACAGAGCTCTCGCACGGTCAGGCCTCCCGCGATGTTCTCGGGCTTGCCGGTGACGGGGGCGTAGCCCGACTTGTCGACGTCGCCCTGCGTGTAGTGGATCCGCCGGCCGAGGTGGGAATCGTCCAGGTCGCGCAGTACGGCGGCCGCGGCGAGGGTCTTGAAGACAGAGCACATGGGGAAGCGTTCGTCCGCGCGGTGGCGGACGGTGCGCCCGGTGGCCATGTTGCGCGCGAACACCCCGAGCCGGGCAGCGTAACGCTCCTCCAACTCCCCCAGCTGTCGGCCGAGTTCCCCTGCTGGTGCCGCACTCGCTGACGCCGTGCCACTCCCCGCGAGGGCGGTGACGAAGGCGGTGCCGGCGCCTGCACCGGCGACGAGGGCGGTACGGCGGGAGGGGTGGGGACCGTTCTGCTTCACGTTCCGGCTCACTTCCTGATCGGTGTTGCGGTGTTCGGTGTTTCCGTCTTTCGGTCGTTCCACGGTTGAAGTTCGGCGTTCGGCGTTCGGCGTTCGGCGTTCGGCGTTCGGCGTTCGGCGTTCGGCGTTCGGCGTTCGGCGTTCGGCGTTCGGCGTTCGGCGTTCGGCGTTCGGCGTTCGGCGTTCGGCGTTCGGCGTTCGGCGTTCGGCGTTCGAAGAGGTGTAGCAGGTGTGGGTGAACGCGTCCGTTCAGCTCGGTGTCTCCCGCAGCGTCCAGTCGTCGGGAAGGTCGTCCGGGGCGACCGCGAACGTGGCCAGAAAGTACTCCGCCTGGCCGCAGTTCACGTTCTCGGCGCCGGTGAGCGAGGCCGAGACCACGGTGTCGTCCACCTCCAGGCGGGCGCCGGTGTTCCGGCAGCCGGACAGGACGAACGCCAGGCCGATCCGGCCCTTCGGCGGTCGCGCGCTCAACGCCTCTCGCGCCTCGCGCAGCCCGTTCACATCCGCCTGCTCCAGCCGTGCGTACATCCGGCCCGGGTGCCCGGACGTCCCGAGCCTGGTCGGCCTCAGGTCCCCGGCGCCCGAGCGCAGCGGTGGGACGGTGGACGAGACGGACGCGGCCGGGCTCGGAGCCGCCGATGACCTCGGCGAGCGCGGCGAAGGCGACGGGACCGGTGCGCGGAACGGTCCGAGCTTCACGAAGGCGGTGCGCGTACCGGGTCCGTCGCCGTGCCCGCCGGAGAACGCGCCGCATCCCGACAGGGCCAGCACGAGGGCCGCCGCGCCGGGCAGGATTCGAGTCGGTCGCCGCATGCCCGAGTGACGCGCCCGAGCCCGCAATCGGTTCCCCGTCGCACGCGTCCTCCGGCCTAGGCGGGGCGGACGGGCTGCCGGAGTACGGTCCTCAGCTTGGCGGGGTCGGCCCGTCTCGGGTCGCCGAGGTAGATCTCGTGGTGCAGTCCGGTCATCCGCAGGCCCCTGGCGGCCAGGTACTCGTCGTGGAGCCTGGCGAGTGCGGGGCCCTCGTCGTCGTAGGGGCCGATGTGCAGGAGCTGCGCGCTGGTGCCCTCGTGCAGGGTTTCGCGGCGGACACCGGCGATGGCGGGCAGGTGCTTCTTCGCCAGTGCCGTCCGTACCGCTTCCTCGATCTGCTCCTCGGTGAGCCAGTCGGGCTGACTGATCAGCATGCGCCACTGCCATGCGTCCTTGTCGCGGGTGAAGAACGACCCCAGGTCGTCGGCCCACCACAGTCCCTCCAGAGGTCCGACGACGAAGTCCCTGCCCAGCGTGCCCTTACTCATGAACTTGAGCGTGTACGCCACCGCGTAGAGCGCCTGCACGCACTCGGCGTACTCGCTGCTCGTGTTGGGGTCGCCGCGGCCGTCGGCGGCGATGAACTGCTGCGGCGGGACGTCGATCCGCTCCCAGTCCCTGTTCTTCGGCGCGTAGTACTGCTTGAGCTCTCGCTTGATGTCGTAGCGGGGCATGGCCTCCTGGCTGCTGGGCATGGCATGCGGCCTTCCGTGCTGGTGACTTGTCCGTCGCCGGGCGCTCCGCCCGGCCGGGTCAGGTTCCTACGACAGCGGTGATCGCACCGACCGGGTCGTGGTCCGGTGTGCCGCGAGGCCACCAGTCGTCCCGACCGGCTTCCGATTCGTATGCGTACCAGCGGCCGTCCCGACCGAATCGAAGCTGCCGTCGGCCGGCCGGGTGGGTGAGGCGATTGCGCCAGGGGCGGAAGGCCGGCAGATCGGCGGCCATCAGTGCGGGGCGCGCCTGGTCGAAGGGCCCGGCGGGCGGGTCCCACGGTTCGTCGAGCACGGCGAGCCCCTCGATTCCGCCCTGGCGCCAGGCGGCGACCGCGCGGGCGAGTTCGGCGGGAGTCAGGCCGACGGCAGGGGCGAGGGACTCGTAGAGCGCGCGGCCGGCCGCGGTGAGGCCCGAGCCGGGACGGGCGGCGGCGATCCGCACCGCATCCTGACGTGGCGTCAACTCACCTACCGGATCCGCGCCCTTGGCCAGCAGGGCATGGGCGCGGGCAGCCGCGTCGGTGGCCAGCTGGTCGAGCGCGATCGGGTCGGGCCCGCCGGCCGCGGCCGGGTAGACGGGTGGCGCTTCGGGATGTGCGGGCACGGGCAGCGGGGGCGGCGGCAGGGGCAGCACCCTCGGCGCGAACGCGTCCTTCGCCCGTACGCCGGCCGGCCGTGCGGGGGCGCCGGCCGCGGCGCGCGCGGCCAAGGTGGCGTTGCGCCGGGAGAGTTCGTCGAGCAGCTCGCGTTCCTCGCGGCCGCGCAACCGCAGCAGGACGAAGGGGTCCTCGTCCAGGAGCCGGGCGGTGCGGTAGCAGAGCGCGGCGGCATGCTTGCAGGGGTGGCCGGAGTCCGGGCACGAACAGTCGGCTCGCAGGTCACCGCGGCCGGGCAGCAGATCCACCCCGCAGTCGGCCAGGGACTGCGGCAACTCCTTGTCGAGCAAGGCGGCGATGTGTCCGGGCCGCTCCACCGCGATCTGCAGGAACCGCTCCCACTCGTCGTCCGACAACACGCGCACCTGCACCTTCGTCCGGTACGGACGGGGTCTGCTCCCTTGGACGTAGGCGATCACCTGTCCCGGGGCCACGGTGACGGCAGCCACCTGCCCCTGCCCCTCGTACGCCCGCCCTCGAGCCAGCCGCCCCGCGTCCATCGACTGGCTCTCCAACGCCTGCACCCAGGCATTGCCCCACCAGGTGCGAGCGAACGGGGGGTTGGCATCGGGCGCGGTGCCCGCGCGCGCCCGTCGCGATGCGGTGGGCGGACGGTCGGCACGGGGGGCCGCGCCGTCGGTGAGCGACGGCGTCGACTCGGGTGCCGGTCCGTCCGTGCCGGTGCGCCGAGGGGCGTCCGGCGTGCCCGGGCCCGGGGCGTCGGCCAAGTGGGCTTCCTCCGGGGGCAGTTCCGACGCGGGTGTGGCGCTCTGGGACTGCGTGTCGCCGGGCGGGCCCGCGACGGCCGGGTCCTCCGGGGCCGGTCGGCCGTCAGAGGCCACGACCGCACCGCGTGGCTCCCCGGTCGGCGGCTGCGAGCCTCCGGGCCCGGCGTGGTGCGCGTCCACCGGGGCGACTGCGTGCTGTTCGTCGGAGGTGTGGCGGGGGTGTTTGTCCGGTGCGGCGGCGGTCGCCCGCGGCGTCTGTGCGGAGGCCGGCGCGGCGGGTTCGGGTGACGGGTCGGCGGGTTCGGGTGACGGGTCGGCGCTGTCCGGCTGGCGTGCAGCGGCATCAGTGAGCCCGGCGGCGCCGAGCAGGCCGCCCATGCGCTCGACGCGACGGGAACCGCCGTGGCCCGGGTCTGCGGCGTGCCGCGGGTCTCCGGAGGAGGTCCACGCGGCCGGCAGTGGCCCCGCCGCACGGTCGCCCTGCGGGTCTCGCGGACGGCGGTCGACAGAGGGCAGCTCCGCGCGCGGCTCCTGGCCTTCCGGCGGTACGTCATCGTCGGCCCCGGGCGGAGTGAGGCGCGTCCGTGTCGACGGCCGCACTGCGCTGCGTCGCTCAACGCCCTTACGCGTCTTGGCGATTGCGGCCCTGGCACGAGCGGCCGGCGAGTCGTCGGGCGTGTCGGAAGACGCGCCTTCGGCCGCCTCCGGCTCCTCCTGCGAACCTGCGCTGCCGGGTCCGGCGGGGCTCCCGCGCCTGCCGTCGCCCTCGTCCGCACAGGCTCCCGAGTCCGCGTCGGCCGTCGCCTCTCCGCCTGTCGAGACCCCCGACTCCTCCGCCGCCCGCCGGCGGGCGGCGATCCGGGCCTCCCGCAGGGCCTCGCGTGCGACGTCGCCCGGGCGACTCGTGCTCGTTGCGGTCGTACGTCCGGCGGGTGCGCTCCTCGCACCGGATGCGTCACCGTCCTCGGGACGGGCGGACGCCGCGGGAGCCACAGCGGCCCGCGCCGCGGCAGCAGGCCGGGGGGCGGCAACTTCCTCTGCAGCAGCCCCCGTTACGACGTCCGCCCGCTCGCCGGCTCCCGTCGCGTCCCGAGGCCCACCGCCCGCACCGGCCTCATCGGGAGTGCCTGCGGCCCACAGCGCGCCGCCCACAGCGTCGGGCGGAACGACCTCACCGCCGACGGACGCGTCGGCCCCTGCCCCGACGGGCTCCCCGTCCCCGGCCGCCGTCACGGACGCGTCGGCGCGCACCGCCGCCCGCCGCCCGGGATCCGTGGCCGAACCGTCCCGCAGCGCCGCCTTGAGGGCACGCCGCGCCAGGTCGGCGGGCCTCTCGGCGGCCCCGCCCGCAGCACGGCGCTCCCGTACCGCGTCGACATCCACAGCCTCGTCGGGCGGCCGCTGCGCCGGACGTTCCAAAGGCTCCTCCACTGGCTCCCCCACGGAATCAGGCCCGGCCTCCCGGCCGTCGTCCTCCACCGGTTCAGCCGCCCCCGGTCGCGCCCGCCCGGCTCCGTCGTCCGGCACAGCCGATCCGTCCGGCACGCCCGGCTCGTCCGGGTCTTCGGTCGCCGCACCCGGTACGGCCTCTGCGCCCGCAGTCCGGCGCTCAGGTCGAGTCATGACGGTCTCCGCAGGGAGATGAGGTCGGAGAGTTCGCTGTCGGTCAGTTCCGTGAGGGCCGACTCGCCGGAACCGAGGACCGCGTCCGCCAGCGCACGCTTGGCCACGAGCATCTCGGCGATGCGGTCCTCCACGGTCCCCTCGGTGATGAGCCGGTGCACCTGCACCGGCTGGGTCTGCCCGATGCGGTACGCACGGTCCGTGGCCTGCTCCTCGACCGCCGGGTTCCACCACCGGTCGAAGTGGACCACGTGGCCGGCGCGGGTGAGGTTCAGGCCCGTGCCCGCCGCCTTGAGGGACAGCACCAGGACGGGAGTGGCGCCGCTCTGGAAGCGGTCCACGAGATGCTCCCGCTCCGCGATCGGCGTACCGCCGTGCAGCACCTCGACCGGGATGGCCCGCGCAGCCAGATGCGCCTCGATGCGCTCGGCCATGCCCACGTACTGCGTGAAGACCAGCGCCGAGCCGTCCTCGGCCAGGATCGTGCCGAGCAGCTCGTCGAGCAGGGCGAGCTTGCCGGAACGGCGCGCCTGATCCGCCGTGGCGCCGCGACCGTCCATGTCCCGGCCGGAAGACGTCCCCGGCAGCGGCTCCTTGAGGTACTGCGCCGGGTGGTTGCAGATCTGTTTGAGTGCGCCGAGCAGCTTCAGGACGAGGCCGCGCCGGGCGATGCCGTCGGCCGCCTCGATGGCCGCCAGCGACTCGCGTACCACCGCCTCGTACAGCGAGGCCTGCTCGCGGGTGAGGGCGACCGGGTGGTCCGTCTCGGTCTTCGGTGGCAGTTCCGGAACGATGCCGGGGTCGGACTTCTTGCGCCGCAGCAGGAACGGCCGGACGAGACGGGCGAGCCGCTGCACCGCCTCGTCGTCCTCGCCGCCCTCCGCCGCCCGCGCATGCCGGGACCGGAACGACTTCAGCGGGCCGAGCAGTCCGGGAGTGGTCCAGTCGAGGAGGGCCCACAGCTCCGAGAGGTTGTTCTCCACCGGGGTGCCGGTCAGGGCGACGCGGGCCGGTGCGGGCAGAGTGCGCAGGGCCTTGGCGGTGGCCGAGTACGGGTTCTTCACGTGCTGGGCCTCGTCGGCCACGACCATCCCCCAGCGCTCCTCGGCGAGCCGGGTCGCGGCACTGCGCATGGTGGCGTACGTGGTGAGCACGAACCCGCCGTCGAGGCCGTCCAGGCTGCGCTGGGCACCGTGGTAGCGGCGGACGGGGACACCGGGGGCGAATCTGGTGATCTCGCGCTGCCAGTTCCCGAGGAGGGAGGCCGGGCAGACCACCAGGGTCGGCTCGGGGCGGGCTCGGCGCAGGTGGAGGGCGATGAGGGTGACCGTCTTGCCGAGGCCCATGTCGTCGGCGAGGCAGCCGCCGAGGCCGAGTGAGGTCATCAGGTCGAGCCAGGCGAGGCCGCGGAGTTGGTAGTCCCGCAGCTCGGCATGGAGTCCTGGCGGCGGCGCGGCGGGCGGCAGGTCGGCGGTGAGGCGGTCGCGGAGCGTGGCGAGCGCACCGACCGGCACCGCTTCGACGCTCTCCCCGTCGACCTCGGCGGTACCGGTGAGTGCGACGGACAGCGCGTCGACCGGATCGAGGAGGCCCAACTCCCGCTTGCGCGCCTTGCGGACGAGGTCCGGGTCGACCAGGACCCAGCTGTCCCGGAGGCGGACCACGGGCCGGTGGGACTCCGCGAGGGCGTCCATCTCCGCCTCGCTGAGCGGGTCCCCGCCGAGCGCCAGCTGCCAGCGGAACTCGAGCAGCCGCTCGGCCTCCAGGAAGCCCGTGCCGTCGGTGGAACTCCCCGGGGCGGGACGCACCACGGCGGAGGCGCTGAGATCACTCGCCAGGTCGCGGGGCCAGTGCACGGCCACCCCGGCGGCGGTCAGGCGGCGGGCGGCGACGCCGAGGAGGTCGTACAGCTCCTCCTCGGACAGCGGGAGTACCGCCGCAGCGCCCTGCTCCACGAGGCGCTCGAGCGGCGGCCACACGCGCGAAGCGCGGCGCAGCGCGAGCGCCGCGTCGACCCTGGCCCGCGGCCCGAACGCGATCTCTCCCTCGCCCTCCCACAGGGCGGCGGCATCGATCACCAGCGTGGGGTCGGCGAGGCTGTGCACCTGGACGACGGCCGCGCCGGCGGTGCGCTCCGGGTCCGTGCGGTCGAACAGGTCGTGCCCCGACAGGTCGAGGCGGAGCGAGATACGGACGCCGGCGTCGAGTCCGGCGGCCGCCTCTGCGGCCCAGTCCCGGGCGGCGGGCAGGTGCTGCGGCGGCCGGGCGGCGAACGGTGCACCGTACGCGTACTCCGCGGCCGGGGTGCGCGGCAGCGTATCGGCCACGGCGTCCAGGAAGTCCCTGATCAGGGATTCGGGCTCGGGGAGTTCCAGAGGCGCGGAGTCCGGTAGCGGTACGGCGTGGCCCTCGGGTGGCAGGGCGGCGGCGATCGCACGGAGCTGGGCGACCGACTCGGCGTCGAGCGGTCCGGCACGCCAGGCGTCGTGGTCGTCGGCGGTGAGTCCGGGCAGGATGCGGCCGCCTGCGACGAGGGTGAGGGCGAGGCGCGCGGCGGCCGACAGACAGACGGCCGCCGGGTGGGCGGTGGCCCCTGGGCCGTGCCGCAGCAGCAGGGGCAGGGCGTCGGCGACGGAGAGGACGAGGGCGGGCACGGTGGCGCGGCGCACTCCGCCGCCGTGCGGGCGTACCACCGTCAGTTCCTCGGGGGCGGCGGTACGCGGAGCTGCGGGCAGCGGGCGTCCTGACGGGTCCCAGAAGGCGACGCGGCCGTGCCGGGGCAGGGCGGCGGGCAGGAAGAGCGCGGCGAGCCCCGCGAGCGGGCCGGGCCCGGTCGGTGCCGGTCCGTGCGGCGCTGTGGTCTGCGCGGACTGCGTGATCATGCGCGTCACCTCCTCCCCGGTCGGTCGCCGCGCCTGGTGGAAACGGCTGCCTCCGACTGTACGGAGGGGGTCTGACAACGGCCCGGTCCGCTGCACGGTGAAGACGTCCGCGGCCGGACACGGGCGTTCCGGGTCCTGCTGCGGCTACCCGCGGATCCGGCTCAGGGCTTGGCCGTGGACACGACGTAGACCATGGGGCGCTTGGGGTTCGTGCGGTTGATCGTGATGTCCTGGGTGGGCAGCGGATCCTTCTGCTGGTGGGTCAGGCCCGACCACGGGCCGTCGCCCTTGAACACCCAGCCGACGACCTTCTGGTCACGGGCGCTGATGGTGATCCGGTTCTTCTCGAGGTCGTCCTCGTCGACGCCGACACGGCCGAGGAATGCGTCGAGCCCCTTGTTCGTGGTGCGGAACTGCGCGTAGAGACGGCTGGAACGCCAGTTGTTCGTCTCGTAGTACGCGACGCGCTTCGAGTACGCCGGGATCGGCACCTGGTACATACGCCGCTGGACCCGGGACGGCCAGCCCGCGGTGAGGCCGGTGGCCGACCACTTCTTCTCCTTGTCGCGCCCGCTGTCGCGGCTCTGGCCCGCGGAGATCACCAGATATCCGGCCGGGATGCCGATGAGCAGCACGATGACGATCGCGGTGATCCAGCGGCGGCGGATCATGTGCCTGCGGTCCTCGGCGGGAGGTGCGGGGGCGTCGTCCGACGGCTTGGTCTGATGGGGCACGGACGGCGTCATCTACTGGTTTCCCTGGGATGTGCTGCGGCTGGAGCGGAGCGCCTGGGCGCGGTCGTACCGTTCGTAGCGCTCGACGCGGCGGCGCTTGGCGCGCCGGAAGCGGCGGGCCACGAGGCGCGACAGGTCGGCCGCTCCGACCATACCTGCCTCGGGGCCGAGCTGGGCCTTGACGATGCGTGCCTCGGGGCGGTAGCCGCGGCCGGTGAGTTGACGGCGGAAGGCGTCCCTGGCGGGGCCGATCAGCAGGTCGTCGGCGGCGCTGACGCCCCCGCCGATCACGAAGCAGGAGGGGTCGAGGGCGGCGGCGAGATTGGCGATGCCGACGCCGAGCCACTGGCCGATGTCCTGCAGCAGCTCGACGCACATCGCGTCGCCCTCGCGCGCGAGTTCGGTGATCAGTGGTCCGGTGATGTCCAGGACCTGGCCCTGGACCCGGTCGATGATGGTGTGAGCGACCGGGGAGTCCGCGCTCGCCAGCTCTCTGGCCTCTCTGACCAGGGCGTTCCCGGAGCTGTACTGCTCCCAGCAGCCGCGGTTGCCGCACGGGCAGCGGTGTCCGCCCGGCACCACCTGCATATGGCCGAACTCTCCGGCCACGCCGAACTTGCCGCGTTTGACCTGACCGTCCTCGAGGATCGCGCCGCCGATGCCGGTGCCGAGGGTGATCATCACCAGGTGGTCCTCGCCGGCTCCCGCGCCGAACCGCCATTCCGCCCAGGCGGCGGCGTTGGCGTCGTTGTCGACCATGACGGGTACGGCGAGCCTGGACTGCAGGGCGTCCCGCAGCGGTTCGTCGCGCCAGGACAGGTGCGGGGCGAACAGGACGCGGTTGCGGTCGGCGTCGACCCACCCGGCCGCGCCGATGCCGACGGCGTGCACGTCGTGCCGGTCGGAGAGGTCGAGCACCAGCTCACAGATGGTGTCCTCGACGACCTTGGGGCTCTTGGACTTGTCCGGTGTCTCGGTTCTGAGCTTCTCGAGGATCTTGCCGTCCGCGTCGACGACCCCCGCCATCACCTTCGTACCGCCGATGTCGATGCCCACGGTGGGCACCCGGGGCGCGGACAGGTGCGAGCGGCGCTCGCGCGCGGCGACCGTGCGCAGAACGGTGGCGCGGGCCGAGCCGATCGGGGCGCCGCCGGTGCGGGTTGCTCCGAGGGCTCGGGTCAGCGCTAGGTCGCGGTAGGTGCTCATCGCGCCGATTGTGCCTCACGGGCGTGTACGGCCGCATGGCGGCGTCCGGGGCCCGGGGGCCCGTGCGTTCGGGCCGGTCCGTCTCGAGGTGGTCCGGCGGTTCGTGCCCGTCCTGCGGTCCGGGCTCCGGACATCGGCCTGGAGCCTCGTCCTCAGTCGCCGGACGGGCTCGATTCGCCGGGCGGGCTCGATTCGTCGTCGAGCGCTGCCGCGCTCGTGGCCCCGGCGAGATGCGGAGGCGTCGGCGCTCGTTCCAGTTCGTGGCTGAGCTCCTCGAGTTCCGACCCGCCCGCCATCTGACGGGTGAGTTCGTCGAGGTCGATGTCGTCGCGCAGATGACTGCCCGCCATCGCTCCGCGCTTGAGCAGCACGAACCGGTCCCCGACCAGGTACGCATGGTGCGGGTTGTGCGTGATGAGGACCACGCCGAGCCCGGCGTCGCGCGCGGCGGCCACGTACTTGAGGACCACCCCCGACTGCTTCACACCGAGCGCGGCCGTCGGCTCGTCGAGGACCAGGACCTTCGCGCCGAAGTACACGGCGCGGGCGATGGCGACGCACTGCCGCTCGCCGCCGGACAGCGTGCCGATCGGCTGGTCGACGTCGCGCAGGTCGATGCCCATCCGCAGGAGTTCCTCGCGGGTGGTGCGGCGCATCCGCTCCACGTCCAGGGCCTTGAACGGGCCCCACCCGAGCATCGGCTCGGAGCCGAGGAAGAAGTTCCGCCAGACCGGCATCAGCGGGACGACGGCCAGATCCTGGTAGACGGTCGCGATACCGCGGTCCAGGGCGTCGCGCGGCTTGGACAGCTGCGCCGGCTCGCCCTCGATCCGGAAACTGCCCGCGTCGTGCTCGTGCAGGCCGGAGATGATCTTGATGAGGGTGGACTTGCCGGCGCCGTTGTCGCCGAGGACGCAGGAGACCTCGCCCGCGTGCACGGTGAGCGAGACGCCCTCCAGTGCACGGATGTTGCCGTAGTACTTGCTGACGTCGTCCAGTTCGACGAGCGGCACGGACCGCTCGGCCTCGTCCCGGACGGCCTGCTCGGTCGCGGTCATGCGGTGGCCTCCGCGCGCTTGCGGACCCAGGCGTTCAGCAGGGTCGCCAGAAGGAGCATCGCTCCGAGGAAGAACTTGTACCAGTCCGAGTCCCACTCGGCGTAGACGATGCCCTTGCTCGTCATACCGAAGATGAAGGCACCGAACGCGGAGCCGATCGCGGAGCCGTACCCGCCGGTGATCAGACAGCCGCCGATGACGGCCGCGACGATGTAGATCAGCTCGTTGCCCACGCCCTCGCCGGACTGCACCGAGTCGAACGAGAACAGCAGGTGCTGGCCCGAGACCCAGGCCGCGAAGGCGACGCCCATGTAGAGGCCGATCTTGGTCTTGACGACCGGGACGCCGACCGCGCGGGCCGCGTCCTTGTTCCCGCCGACGGCGAAGATCCAGTTGCCCGCCCGGGTGCGCAGCAGGATCCAGGTGGCGACGGCGACCAGAACCGCCCACCACAGGATGGTCACCTTGAACGAGACGCTGCCGATGGTCAGTTGCGAGGCGAAGAGCACCTTGGCGGACTCGAAGCCCTCCATGTCGGCGATCGTCTTCGTGGACACCTCGCCGCTGATGAGCTTCGTGAAGCCCAGGTTCAGTCCGGTCAGCATCAGGAAGGTGCCGAGCGTGATGATGAAGCTGGGCAGTTTGGTACGGGTCAGCATGGCGCCGTTGAAGACTCCGATGCCGAGCGTGACCACGAGCGAGACAAGGACTCCCACCCAGACGTTGGCCGTCATCTGGTAGCTGAACATCGACGAGATCAGCGCCGAACTGGTGACCAGCACGCCGGCCGACAGGTCGAACTCGCCGCCGATCATCAGCAGCGCCACCGGCACCGCCATGATCCCGAGCGTCGAGGCCGCGTAGAGGACGGTGCTGAAGCTCGACATCCGCAGGAAGCTGTCGGCGGCGAACGAGAAGAAGATGAACACGGCGATCGCGCCGACCACCGCGCCCAGCTCCGGACGGCCGAGGAGCCGGCGGGCCAGGGACCGGCGCATCAGCCGCTCGTCGGCCAGGTCCGGCGCCTTGTCCGGTGCCGGGGCCGGTGCCGCGGCCGTCATCGGGTCCCCCGCTTCGTGTACTCCTCGAGCTTGTCCGCGTCGGCCTTGGTGATGATCTGCGGTCCGGTGAGGACCGGGCGGCCGCCGCCGAGTACGTCGGCGTTGTAGCGGTTGAGCCAGAGCAGGTCGATCGCCTCGTAGCCCTGGAGGTACGGCTGCTGGTCGACGGAGAAGCCGAGGTCGCCGGCCTTGAGGCCCGCGGCGACGTTGGCGTTCAGGTCGAAGGTGTCGATCTCGGCCTTGCTCCCGGCGTCCTTCTTGGCCTTGACGGCGGTGGCGGCGAAGGGCGCGCCGAGCGTGACGACCGAGTCGACGGCCTTGTCCGACTGCAGCTTGGCCCCGATGTTGGACTGCACCTCGGGCATGTTGGTGCCCTCCACGTACAGGTTCTCGATCTTGCCGTCGAAGGTCTTCTTGACTCCGGCGCAGCGCTGCTCGTGGCCGACGTTGCCCTGCTCGTGCAGGACGCAGACGGCCTTCTTGCGGCCCCGGTCGTTGAGCTCCTCGCCGACCGCCTCGCCGGCGATGGTCTCGTCCTGGCCGATGTGCGTGAGGGCGCCGAACTCCTTGGACTCCGCGGAGCCGGAGTTCACGGTGATCACCGGGATGCCCTTCTTGGCGGCCTTCGCCATGACGTCCTTCATGGCGTCCGGCTTGGCGAGCGAGACGACGAGGCCGTCCACTCCCTTGTCGATGTACGACTGGACGAGTTGGGCCTGCTCCTTGCCCTCGTCGTTGTTCGCGTACAGGAAGTTGATGTTGTCCTTGACGGCGGCTTGCTTGGCGCCGCTCTTGACGATGTCCCAGAAGGTGTCGCCGTCGCCCGAATGCGTGACCATGGCGAAGGTCCAGCGGGGCGTTCCGACCGCGGCCCGTCCCTCGGTCTGGGCCTTGCGGGCGTCCTCGGCCCGCTTGCCGCCGGTGCTGCTGCAGGCGGCCAGCGAGGCGCCCATGACCGCCGTGAGCGCGATGCTTACCCAGGTTCGAACCCTTGCCACGAAGCCGTGCCCTTCTTGCTCTTCCGCTTGGTGTGCCGGGGCCGCCTCGGCGAACCCGAACGCTCCAGTATCCCCGACGCATGATCCGGGACACCGGGCAGGTGGCGCGAGCGGAGAGCGCGCGAGGGAAAAGGTACGGCTTGCCGCAATCGCCCGGCGGTTCACCGGGTGCCCTTCGCGGTCAGCTTCTCGAGCCGCGGTACGTCCTTCTCGGTGACGACGGCCGGACCGGTGAGTACCGGCTTGCCGCCGCCGATCACATTGGCGTTGGTGTGGTGCAGCCAGAGTTCGTCGATGGCGAGGTAGCCCTGCAGGTAGGGCTGCTGGTCGACGGCGAAGCCGATCTCCTTGGCCTTGAGTTGTTCGACGACCTCCGCGTTCAGGTCGAAGGTGTCGATCTCGGCCTTGCTGCCGGTGTCCTTCTTGGCCTGGGCGGCCGCCTCGGCGAAGGGGGCGCCGAGGGTGACGACCGCGTCGACGCCGCGGTCCGAGTCGAGCTTCGCCTGGAGGGTCGACTGGGATTCGGGCATGTTGGTGCCGTTGATGTTTAGGTTCGTCACGGTGCCGTCGAAGGTCTTCTTCACCCCGGCGCAGCGTTCCTCGAGGGAGACGTTGCCCTGTTCGTGGATGACGCAGAGGGCCTTCTTCCGGCCGCGTTCGTTGAGCTCGTCGCCCACCGCCTCGCCGGCCACGCCCTCGTCCTGGCCGATGTGGCCGAGCGCGCCGAACGCATCGGAGTGCTGGGAGCCGGAGTTGATGCTGACGACCGGGATGCCGGCGGCGGTGGCCTTGGCGAGTACGGCCTTCATCGCCTCCGGTTTGGCCAGGGTGACGACGATGCCGTCGACCTTCTTGTCGATGGCCGACTGGACCAGTTGGGCCTGTTCCTTCGCCTCCTTGTTGTTGGAGTACAGGAACTCGACGTTGTCCTTGGCGGAGGCCCGCTCGGCGCCGTTCTTGACGATGTCCCAGAAGGTGTCGCCCTCGCCCGCGTGGGTCACCATGGCGATCTTCAGTCGAGGGCCGGAGACCTGCCCCTTGCCGCCGTCGTCCGGCTTGTCCTCGGAATCCTTGCCTCCGGAGCCGCTGCAGCCGGCTGCGAGGAGAATCGCCGCGACGCAGGCTGCGAAACGTGGTGCCGTGCGGGTCGTACGCATGGTGAGCCCACCTCTTCCCGGCCGCGCTGTGCGGCTGGGGGAGTTCTAGCGGTGAGCCCGCGGGGCGTCAATGCATTTGTCAGAACATCCTGACTTCGTTATGCACGGCCCCGGTGCGAGAGTGTCGGCCCCGGGGGCCGGAACCTCAGGAGCGTACGAGGAGCTGGAACTCGAAGGAGTAACGAGAGGCCCGGTAGATGTGCGCCCCGAACTCGACGGCGCGGCCGGTGTCGTCGAAGGTGACGCGCTCCATGGTGAGCAGCGGAGCTCCGGCCGGCTCACCGAGCCGCTCCCCCTCGACGGCACTCGCGGCCCGGGCGCCGACGCTCTGCCGGGCACTGTGCAGGGTGATGCCGGCCGAGCGCATCAGACGGTAGAGGCCGGTGGCCTCCAGCTCGGCGTCCGGCAGGGTGAGGGGCCCGGCGGGCAGATGGTTGCGCAGGTAGGCCATGGGCTCGTCGTGCGCGAGCCGGAGCCGTTCGATACGCCGGACCTCGTCGCCCTCGGCCACCCCGAGCGCGGCCGCGACCTGCGCGGTGGCGGGCTCCAGGGTGTTGCCCAGGACCCGGGTCGTGGGGCGCTGTCCGGCCGCCTCCAAGTCGTCGTAGAGGCTGCTCAGTTCCAGCGGGCGCTTGACCTTGCTGTGGACGACCTGGGTGCCGACGCCCCGGCGGCGCACCAGGAGCCCTTTGTCCACCAGGGACTGGATCGCCTGGCGGACGGTGGGGCGGGACAGGCCGAGGCGGTGGGCCAGGTCGATCTCGTTGCCGAGCAGGGTGCCGGGGGCGAGCCGGCCCTTCTCGATCGCGGCCTCCAGCTGCTGGGCCAGCTGGAAGTACAGCGGGACCGGGCTGCCGCGGTCCACGCCGAGCTGGAGCGACAGGGCTCGGTCCGCTGCTGGCTTGGGCACGGGCCGAGCGTATCCCCAGGAGCAGGCCAGGAGAAGATGACGGGAAGTCGTGAGGTTCGATTGTCCGGACAAAGGATTGACAGGGTGGCGCGCCGAGGTCAGGTTAAGACCATGCGCATCGGACTCATCGGAACCGGCCGGATCGGCTCATTCCACGCGGCGACGCTCGCCCGCCACCGGGAGGTCGGCGCCTTGGTGGTCGCCGACGCCGAACCGGACCGGGCCAAGGCCCTCGCCCAGCGTCTGGACGCGGTCGCCGCCCCGGGGGTGCACGAGGTCTTCGCCTGGGGCGTGGACGCCGTCGTGATCACCGCGGCCACCTCGGCGCACGCGGAGCTGATCGGCCGGGCGGCTCGGGCCGGTATCCCGGCCTTCTGCGAGAAGCCGGTCGCCATGGACCTGCCCGGGACGCTGTCCTCGCTGCGCGAGGTCGAGGACGCGGGGACGGTCCTCCAGCTGGGCTTCCAGCGCCGCTTCGACGCCGGATACACGGCCGCGCGGGCCGCGGTGCGCGAGGGGCGGCTCGGCCGGCTGCACACGGTCCGGGCCATGACCTCGGACCCGGCGCCGCCGCCGGCCGAGTATCTGCCGCTGTCCGGCGGCCTCTACCGGGACTGTCTGGTGCACGACTTCGACATGCTGCGCTGGGTGACCGGCCGCGAGGTCACCGAGGTGTACGCGACGGGCTCGGACGCCGGACCCGCGATGTTCCGCGAGGCAGGCGACGTGGACACGGCCGCCGCGGTCCTCACGCTCGACGACGGGACGCTGGCCACCGCGACCGCCACCCGGTGCAACGGCGCCGGCTACGACGTCCGCATGGAACTGGCCGGTGAGCTGGACCAGGTCGCCGTAGGCCTGGACGACCGCACCCCGATCGCCTCCACCGAACCGGCCGGGCCGCCCGCCGCCGACAAGCCCTGGCCCGGCTTCCTGGAGCGCTTCGCCCCGGCCTACGAGGCGGAGCTGCAGGCCTTCGTCGACGTGGTGCTCGGCGCACGGTCCAACCCCTGCGACGGCCGGGAGGCCCTGCACGCACTGCGCATCGCCGAGGCCTGCGAGCTCTCGCGCACTCAGCGGCGCCCGGTGCCACTGAGTGAGATCGCGGACCTGCCTCAGGGC
>NZ_KZ984570.1 GCF_003574445.1 Streptomyces sp. YIM 130001 | reverse complement strand
CCTCGACGAACTCGCCCAGCCCACCGCCGCCGACGGCCTCACCGCACTCCTCACCGACCCCAGCGCCTACGACACCTTCGACGCCGACACCGCAGCCACCCGCTCCATGGCCTTCGAACACCTCGACCAACTCGCCATGGACCACCTCCTCGGCACGCGGGGGTGACGGGCGGGGCGGGGCTGCTGATCGGGGCTCGGGGTTCGGGGTGAGGTGCCCCGGGCGTTGATCAGGAGCGGACCGGAGGTGGCACGTTCAGGCCAACTCGCCTGCAGCACTCGTCAGGTGGAAGGTGCTGGGCGACGCTTGCCCTGTGCCCCAGCCGCCCGAGCCTCCTCAGATGCCGCCACCGCCGCCCGGATCACCACCGGGGCGGACGCCGTCGGGAGGGCCGCTGCGGAGTCCGGGCGGGCGGCGTCCGCTCTTCCTGGTGCTGGCGGTGCTGCTCGCGGTGGCGGCGACGGCCGTAGTGATCGTTCTGTTGGCCGGACGGGGCGATCCCGACGATCCGGTGAAGCCGGGTGACCCCAGCAGCGAGACGCCCCAGCCGTCGACGGGTACGCCGTCCGAGTTGCCGACCGGGGCGCCGTCGGATCTGCCCACCGGTCTTCCCACCGACTTGCCGACCGAACTCCCCACGGATCTCCCGTCGTTGCCGTCAGACCTGCCCTCGGAACTCCCCACCGACTTGCTGCCCTCCG
Source organism: Streptomyces sp. YIM 130001 (assembly GCF_003574445.1). Taxonomy (GTDB): domain Bacteria; phylum Actinomycetota; class Actinomycetes; order Streptomycetales; family Streptomycetaceae; genus Streptomyces. Next base: position 124,589 of record NZ_KZ984570.1, on the reverse strand, counting down.
ACCTGCCCACCGACTTGCTGCCCTCCGACCTGCCCACCGAACTCGATGCTCCGGCTCAGGAGGCCGGACGATAGGCGCACGTGGCTGCGGGCGAACACCGCCCGGGAAGGCCGCCCGGTCGCTGTGGGCGCTCCGCTCCCGGGAACGAATCGTGCAGCGGCGCCTCCCGCGAGGAGCGGGAGGCGCCGCGATCGGCTGCCCCCGGCGGTCAGCGCCGTCGCAGTCCGCCGGAGGGGAGCCGGGTCAGCAGTGGTTCGGCACGTTGCCCTTGTCGTTGCCCTTGAGGTAGATCGCGCTGACGTAGCCGATGCCGCCGCTGTTGAGCTTGAGGCGGACCCAGTTGCGGTTGCTGATCCCCTTGTCGTTGACCAGGTCGCCCTCGAGCCAGCACTGGCCGTTGTAGCTGTAGCCGTTGTTGACATGGCTCACGACGCGCTCGCCGAGTGCTGGGCCCGCATGCACCTTGCCGTGCGTCCATGCGACGACGGCGGTGTCCGCCGTCGCGGGCGCCGACGACATCAGTGCGGCGCCGAGCAGGGCGGCACTGGCGCCGGTGAGGGCGAGGGTGCGCTTCGTGTTCCGTCCGAGCATGTGTGTCTCCCGTTGAGTGACGTCAGACCAGTGACGGTGAGTCACTTGGCTGGTGGTCGGCCCAGGGGAGTCCGGCCGCGGTCCGCACGGTTCCTGAGCCGTGATCAACATTCCCGGAACGCCCGGCAGTTGATCAATCGCCGATCGGGGCGAGCGCCCGCGTGCCCGTTCGGGGAGCACGGCTGACCTGCTGCAATGCGCCGGTCGCCACCGTGTCTGTTCAGGCCGGGGTGTTACGCGCGGTACGGAGTGGCCGTGCGGCCTGATCAACGTCGGAGAGGGGCGGCGGAGTGCATCAAGCGCCGGACCGCACCTGGCTGGATCTTGATTGCCGGAACGTGAGGTGACGGGAAGTGAGGTGACGGGAAGTGATCGGGCCCTCCGCGCTGAGAGATCTACGGACGGGCCGGGGCGGAGCGCGCAGCCGACCACGAGCGAACGCCCCGGGGGCGCGGCCCGATGGGCTGCGCCCCCGGATCCCGCACGCTCAGCCCTCGTCGTTACCCATTGCCGCCGCGTACGCCGCTGCCGGGTCGAGCGCCGACGGGCCGCACGGCTCCCAGCGCCCGCGCTCCTTGCGGTACGGCCACCAGCGCCCTTCCGGCGACAGACGGAGCTGGACGCCGTGCGTGCCGTCCGTCCAGCGGTTCCCGGAGCGGCTCAACGCCGGCCGCTCCGCAGCATCCCACTCCGTTTCGAGGGCGCCACGCGCGCGTGCCAGTGCCGCCGGGTCGGGTGTCCAGACGTCATCGAGGACGTCGACTCCCGCGTGGCCGCCCCATTCCCAGGCTCGTACGGCGCGTCGCAGGTCCTCAGGATCGCGTCCCGTGCCGGCCGCGAGACGTGCCGACTGAGCGGTGTTCGGCTCGCCGGCAGCCAGGCGCACCGCGTCCTGCGACAGGGTCGGGTGTGCCGGGACGGGCTGACGGTCGTGCTCCGGCGCCAACGCCTCGGCCAGCAGCCGGTGGGCGGCCGCCGCCGTGCGGGCCGCGAGAAGCTCCAGACCGGCCACGTCGACGCCCGGCGCGGGCGCGGTGTCCGTGTCGAGTGCCGGGGGAGTACCCGGAGCCTCCGGAAGCGCCGGAGCGGCGGGCAGCGCCGGAAGGATGTCCGCCGCGCCATAGGCCTCCAGGGCAGAGACGCCCGCCGGCGCGGCGAATTCGGGCTCCGGGGCGGCGGGCGCGGCCCGGGAGACGCTGCGCACCTGAAGTTCGTCGAGCAGTTCCCGTTCCCCGCGCCCCCGCAACAGCAGCAGTACGAAAGGATCCTGATCGAGGAGCCGGGCCAACTGGTAGCAGAGCGCAGCCGTGTGGCCGCAGTGGTCCCACGATCCGCAGTCGCACTGCGGCTCGAGGTCGCCGATGCCCGGCAGGAGTTCCACGCCAGCGGCGGCGGCGTCCTCCACCAGGTGCGGCGGCATGTCGCGGTCGAGCAGGGCGGCGATGTGACCGGCGCTCTCCACCGCCATGTCGAGCAGGCGGTCCCACTCCTCCTCGTCGAGCCGCTGCAGCATCACATCGGCCCGGTGTGCGGTGCGGTCACGGTCCGTGACCACCGCGGTGATCCGGCCGGGCCGCACGGAGACGGCACCCACGGAGCCCGCCCGCGCCAGGCGCCGCCCGGCCTTCAACTGCTGGAGGTCCAGGGCGGTGTCCTCGAGGGACTTCAGCCAGGTCTGGCCCCACCAGCTCGTGGCGAAGCCGCGGCCCTGGGCCGGCGGGAGGGCGGCGAAGGTGCGTGCCGGCGTGTCACCGCCGAGGTGACCGTCGTCCTCGAACTCCTCGTGACCGAAGCCGTCCTCGCCGTGATCGTTCTCGTCGCGTGCGTGCATGCCGTTCATCGGGCGCCTCCTCGCAGCTCGACCAGTTCCGCCAGTTCCGCATCCGTGAGCTCGGTCAGAGCTGCCTCTCCGGAGCCGAGTACGGCGTCCGCCAACTCCCGTTTGCGGTCCAGCATCTGCGCGATGCGGTCCTCGATGGTGCCCTCCGCGATGATCCGGTGCACCTGCACGGGCTGGGTCTGGCCGATGCGGTAGGCGCGGTCGGTGGCCTGTGCCTCGACGGCGGGATTCCACCAGCGGTCGAAGTGGACGACATGACCCGCGCGCGTCAGATTGAGCCCGGTACCCGCCGCCTTCAGGGACAGCAGAAACACCGGAACCTGCCCCTCCTGGAAACGTTCGACCATGGACTCCCGCTCGGCCACCGGCGTACCGCCGTGCAGGAACTGGGTCGCCACCCCGCGCGCCGCCAGGTGCGCCTCGATCAGCCGCGCCATCCGGACGTACTGGGTGAAGACGAGCACGCTCGCCTCTTCGGCCAGGATCGTGTCGAGCAGTTCGTCGAGGAGCTCCAGCTTGCCGGAGCGTCCGGCGAGTGTGACCGGAGCGGGCCGGACGGCGGCGCGGCTCCCCGGGGCCGGGAGTTCTTCCTTGAGGTACTGGGCCGGGTGATTGCAGATCTGTTTGAGCCCGGTGAGGAGCTGCATCACCAGGCCGCGCCGCTCCATCCCGCCGGAGTCCGAGATGGTCGCCAGGGTCTCGCGCACCAACGCCTCGTAGAGGCCGGTCTGTTCGGCTGTGAGGGACACCGCGCGGTCCGTCTCCGTCTTCGGCGGCAGTTCGGGCGCGATGCCCGGATCCGATTTGCGGCGCCGGAGCAGGAACGGGCGCACCAGCGCGGAGAGCCGTTCTGCCGCTGCCGGGTCCTCGCCGCCCTCGACGGCCTGGGCGAAGCGGCTGCGGAAGGCGCCCAGGCGGCCGAGGAGTCCCGGAGTGGTCCAGTCGAGGATCGCCCACAGTTCGGACAGATTGTTCTCCACGGGCGTGCCGGTGAGCGCCACGCGCGCGTGGGCACCGATTTCGCGGAGTGCCTTCGCGGTCGCCGAGTACGGGTTCTTCACGTGCTGTGCCTCGTCGGCGACGACCAGCCCCCAGCCGACCTCCGCGAGCCGTGCCGCGTCGAGCCGCATGGTGCCGTACGTGGTGAGGACGAACTCGCCGGCGTCGACGCCGTCCAGACTGCGGGCGCCGCCGTGGAAGCGCCGTACCCGGGTGCCCGGGGCGAAACGTTCGATCTCCCGCTGCCAGTTGCCCATCAAGGACGTCGGGCAGACCACCAGGGTGGGGCCGGCGGACTCCGGGTCGCGCCCGCGGTGCAGGTGCAACGAGATCAGGGTGATCGTCTTTCCGAGGCCCATGTCGTCGGCGAGGCAGCCGCCGAGGCCCAGTGAGGTCATCAGGTCGAGCCAGTTGAGTCCGCGCAGCTGGTAGTCGCGCAACGTCGCCGCGAGCTCCGGAGGCTGCGGCACCGAACCCCCGCCCTCGGGGTCGGCGAGCCGCTCCCGCAGCCGCGAGAGCCAGCCCGTGGTCTCGACCTCGAAGCGTTCGCCGTCGACCTCCGTGGAGCCCGTCAGGGCGGCGCTGAGCGCGGCGATCGGGGTGACCTTGTGGTCCTGCTGGTCCAGGGCACGGCGCGTCGCCTCCGGGTCGACCAGGACCCACTGGTCGCGCAACCGCACCACAGGACGCTTCGCCTCGGCCAGGCGGTCGAGTTCGGCCCGGCTCAGCTGCTGATCGCCCAGTGCGAAGCGCCAGTTGAACGACAGGAGCGCGTCGGCCGACAGGAACGACGGGAGCCCGGACCCACTCGTGTCGAACCCGTCGCCGGTGCTGCCCTCGTCGTCCGGGGCACCGATCACGGCGCGTGCGGTGAGCTTGCGCGCCAGTTGCTTCGGCCAGTGCACCGCGACACCCGCCGCGGCCAGTGCACCCGAGGCGGCCCCGACGAGCTCCATGACCTCCTCGGCGGCGAGGTCGATCGCGTCGGGTGCGGCCGCGGAGAGCAGTGGTGTCAGTGGGCCCCACGCGCGCGCGGCCCGACGCAGAGCGAGCAAGGCGTCGAGGCGCGCACGAGGGCCGAGACCGCGGCTGTCGGCGTCCGCCCACACCTCCGCCGCGTCCGCGACCAGCGCCGGATCGCTGATGCTGTGCACCTGCAGTACGGCTCTGAAGGCCGAAGGCGGAGCGTCCGGGTCGGCGGTGTCGAGGCCCGGCACCTCCACGCGCAACGAGATGCGCACACCGGCGTCGTGGCCCGCGGCCACATCGGCTGCCCAAGCGCGCTGATCGGGCAGGCGCTGGGGTTCCTGGGCCGCGAACGCCGGGTGGCCGGTGGCCAGTTCGGCCGCGGGGGAGCGGGGAAGCGTATCGGCGACCGCGTCCAGGAACCCGCGCACCAGCTGGGTGGGGTCGGCCAGGAGGGGCGGCGAGAGAACCTCGCCGTCCGGACCGCACAGGGCGGCCGCGTGCGCCTCCGGCGGCATGGCGGCAGCCAGCTCGTCGATGCGCTGCAGGTCCTCGGTCCCGAGCGGGCCACTGCGCCAGGCGTCCTGGTCGTCGGCCGTCAGCCCGGGCAACAGCAGCCCGCGAGCGGTGAGTTGCAGTCCGAGCACCGTGACCGCGCCCCAGAAGGCGGTCGCCCGGTGTGAGTCTTCGCTCATCCGCGCGCGGGTCAGCACGGGCAGCGCTTCGCGCAACGGCAGTACGCGTACGGGCACGCGCGCGTGGATCACGGCGCAGTCCTCGCAGGGCAGTACCAGCGGCAGCTCTTCCACGTCCCCGTCGGGAGACGCGGGCGGCCCGGTTCCGTCCGGTGACCAGAAGGCGACACGGCCCGTGCGGGCCGGGGTACCGGGAAGGAAGAGGGCGGGGTGACGGGTCGGTTCGGCGGGTTCGTGAGAGGTCGACGCGTGATGCCTGTGCACAGCTGGACTGATTCCTCAAATTTGACTACTGGGTCCGCAGGGCGCCGAGGGTACAGCATCGGGCGCGCGGATGTCGCCGCGGGGTTCAACTGCTCCGGAGCCTTCGCACGGGGTGTATCCAGGCGCACCCTGTCCCGGGTGTTTACCCCCTACTGTTCGGGGTGGTGACGCCATGGCTGACCGGCCTGTGCCCTCCGTAACGTCAACGCATCGGATCGCCCACCACAGACCGGAGACCCAAACATGCCGCACACCGTACTCGCGGAGCCCGCCGGCCCGCCCGGCGGAACGCGTGCCGGGAGCGAGTTCTCACCGCTCCTGCGCACGGTGAAGGGCCAGGGACTCCTCGAGCGCCGCATCGACTGGTACGCGCGCGTGATCGCCGTCAACGCCCTGGCGCTGGCCGCCATCGGCACCGGGATGTTCCTTCTCGGCGGCTCCTGGTGGGTGGTCCTGCTCGCCGTCCCACTCGCCGTGTTCTCGGCCCGTACGGCCTTCGTCGGCCACGACGCCGGCCACTCGCAAATAGCTTCCGGACGCCGTGCGAACCGCATCATCGGCCTGATCCACGGCAATCTGCTCCTGGGGATGAGCGCGGCGTGGTGGAACGACAAGCACAACCGGCACCACGCCAACCCCAACCACGTCGAGAAGGATCCCGACGTCAAGGCGGACGTCCTGGTCTTCACCAGCCGCCAGGCAGCCGTGCGTACGGGGTTCCGGCGCTGGCTCACCCGTAACCAGGCCTGGCTGTTCTTCCCGCTGACCCTCCTCGAAGGCGTCGCCCTCAAGGTGTACGGCTTCCAGGACCTGCGCCGGCAGTCGCGCGGCGAGCGCTGGGTGGAGGGGGCCCTGCTGGTCGCCCACGTCGTCGGCTACGCGAGCCTGCTGCTGTTCGCCATGTCCCCCGGCAAGGCGCTCGTCTTCGCCGCGATCCATCAGGCGCTCTTCGGGCTCCATCTGGGGATGGCCTTCGCCCCCAACCACAAGGGCATGGAAATGCCCGACGGCGACGGCGAACGCTGGGGACACCTCCGACGGCAGGTCCTCACCTCGCGCAACATCCGTGGCAGCTTCGCCACCGACTGGCTGCTCGGCGGCCTGAACTACCAGGTCGAGCACCACCTCTTCCCGAACCTGCCCCGCCCGCACCTGCGGCTGGTGCAGCCGCTGGTCAAGTCCCACTGCGCGGACCTCGGCATCCCGTACGCGGAGACGGGACTGGTCGATTCGTACCGGCAGGCTCTGCGCCACATGTACGAGGTGGGAGAGCCGCTCCGCGTCGAGTAGGGCGGGGAAGGGCGGGGCGCCCCCTAGGGGGCGCCGGGGCTCTGTCTCAGGGGTGAGTCAGGGTCCAGACTGGAACCAGGGCGGGCGTGCAGCCGTTCTCACAGTCAGAGAGCGGCAGCAGCCGCGGAGGAGGCAACTGAGATGTCCAAGAACGCGAAGGTCGCGGCGGGTGGCGTAGCCGCCGGGCTCATCCTGCTGATCTGGCTCCCGTGGTGGGCTGCGCTGCTCATCGTGCTCGGAGTGCCGGCCGCGGCCTACCTGACGCTCGATCCCTCGCAGCGGCGCCGGCTGCGCCGGGTGTCGCGCAAGGAGATCGGCCACTGACCCTGCCGGAGCGGGCGGCGTGCGCACCTCCGAAGTGCGGCCACGCGCCCGCCCCGCCGACCCCGCTCGGCCCCGGCCCTTCATCGGGCCGGGGCCGAGCTGTGTCGTGGCGTCCGCCGGCTCAGGAAGGGCGGACGGCGATCTTGTCCAAGGACTCCAGCAGGCCCGGCAGTGCGGCCCCCCGGCCCACGGGAAGCACCTCGCCAGGCTCCTCGTCGAGCAGGAGGAAGGCGATGTCGTCGGTCCGGGCCACCAGCGACCAACCGGGCCCGTCCGCCCGCAGGGTGCGCGCCGCGTCGGTGGCGAAAGCCGAGCGGATCCTCCCTGGCGGAGGCGGGTTGTCGAGGTAGGTGCGAGCCTCGTCGAGCGCGCGGCGGATGCCGGGGTGCGGGCGAACTGCGGGCGGGTCGTCATCGCCGTCCTCGGTGCCCGGCGGAGTCGGGTCCGCGTCGGTGGTGCCGTCCGGCGAAGGGGTTACGGCGTCCTCGGCCGAGGTCGTTGCCCCGCCCGTACCGGGGGCCGCTTCGACGTCCTGAGTCGCAACGGATGCGGCCTCCTCGGGTTCACCGAGTGGCCGTTCCGCGAAGTCGCCGTCATCTTCGGGGGGTTGGCCGTCGCCCGTCGGTCCCGACGTCGCGTCCACGTCCGACGCTGCACCGGGTTGCCCGGTCTCGGCCGGATTCCCGGGCGACGCGTCCTCGGCCTGATCGCTCGCACCGGTCGACTGCGTGGCGTCGGCCTCGCCCCCGGTGCCCTCCTCGGCGCCCTCCTGGACGAAGTCCGCATCGTCGATCTGTGCACGCCAACTCGCCCACTGCAGCGCGACCTCGTCGGCGCCCAGGCGCCGTTGGGCCGGCCCCCAGGTACTCGTGTCCGTCGGGCGGAGTACCGGGGTTTCCGCGGACTCGGCGTCGAGTTCCGGATCGTGCGGAGCCGGGACGCCGGGCGCGGCCACGTCCAGAGCCAGCGGCCAGCCGGGCAGCGCGGCCACCACGGTGCGGTCGTCCGGCGACAGGTCGTACTCCATGCCGCAGTCCCAGGAGGCGATCGCCACGGCAACCAGGGAGACGTCGTCCACGACCACCGTCCACCGGGCTCCGTCGCTGTCCTGCCCGAGCACCAGACCGTAGCCGTCGGCCAGCGGTACGAGTCCCAGGGCCGCGCACGCCTCGGGATAGTCGTCGCCCAGCACGCTCGGGAACTGAGGCGGCGTGAGCAGCGTCGCCGTCAGCACGAACAGAGCATCCTCGTCGGCGGCGACAGCCTCGTCCGTCCCAGCCATGGCACCCCTCCCTCTCGCTTCTCCGTCGGCGCACCTTAACGAGTGAGTAACCGGGTCGTCGAGGCTTTCGTGGCTGCGAAAACCCCTCGTCGGCGCCTTGTTGAGGACGGCTGAGCCGCCTGCGGCTCCTCAGGCCGCGGGCAGCCCGAGGAGCGAGCGCGCGACCTTCTGCGGCGGTTCGTCGTACTCCCGGGCCAGCGCGATCACCGCACGGCAGGCCAGTTCGTTCACGCCGAACGACAGCGCTTCGGGCGACACCAGGCGCTGTGCCGCGTCGATCTCGTCCTGATCGTCGTTCGCGCAGGCCGTGACATATGCCGCTGCTGCTTCGAACAGATTGGGCCGGCTGAGCGCCTCGCGCCGGGTGGAACCCTCCTCCGGATCGGAGGTGCCGGGAGCCCGGCCGTCGGACTGGAAGAGTCTGCGGAGTCTGTCGAACATGATCGGAACCCTCTTCCCCCGGACGTGGCCCACCCTCAACCTTCCAAGTGTGCCGCACCGGTCGGTACTTCGGGCCCGCTCGGTGCTTCCGCGTCGCACCGCTCCGCGGCCCCGGGGCCGCTCCTGTCTCAGGCCGCGCGCTCTGCCAGGGCCAGGAACCGCGCGTCCTCGTCGACGTACGACATCAGGCGCCATCCCGTACGGGCGAGAAGCGGACCGAGATTCGGCTCCGCCCGGAGGTCGTCGGGCGTGATCTGCCGCCCCTGCCGGGCCGCGAGCGCCGCGCGGCCGATGGGGTGGAACAGTGCCAGCGCACCGCCGGGGCGCACCACCCGGGCCAACTCGCGGAGATTCTGGGCAGGTTGTGGGAGGTGGGCGAGGAGACCTGCCGCGAACACAGCGTCGAGTGATTCCGTACCCAACGGAAGCCGTGTCACGTCGGCGAGGATCAGCGGGCCGGCGGCGTCCCTGCCCGCACGGGCCGCGGCCCCGAGCATGCCCGGCGTCAGGTCGGCGCCGATCACGGTGCCGGTGGGGCCCACGGCGGAGCGCAGTTCGGGCAGTGCGCGTCCGGTACCGCACCCCGCGTCGAGCACGGTGTCCCCGTGACGCAGGCCGACTCGGGCGACGCCGGCCGCGAAGGCGGGCCCGTCGTCCGGAAAGCGGCGGTCCCAGTCGTCCGCGCGGGAGCCGAAGAACTCCTGCACGCGCGTGTGGTCATTGGTCATGAACGGATGATCGCGCAGATCGGCCGGGAACGCTCCGTCGATGCGGAACGGATGATGCCGAGGAGCGCGCCGAGCCGGCGAGCACGCTTCGAACGACCGCACGGTGCACATGTTCGAACGTCACGCGATCGTGCAGGAACATTTCTGTGTCATATTCCGGCAGCTTCCGAACTGCGCTCCCTTCACGCTCCCCGGGGAGAACTAGCGTCCCGGATCCATGGGACACCTGGACCACGCCACCTTCGGCTGGCTGACACCGACTCTCTCGTACGCGATGGCCGTCATCGGCGCGGCACTTGGGCTGCGCTGCACCGTGCGAGCGCTCGCCTCGACGGGACGTTCCCGACGCAACTGGCTCCTCACGGCGGCTTCCGCGCTCGGCACCGGCATCTGGACCATGCACTTCGTCGCCATGCTCGGCTTCGGCGTGAGCGGCACCGAGATCCGCTACGACGTGCCGCTGACCATCCTCAGCCTGGTCGTCGCCATGGCGGTCGTCGGCGCCGGAGTCTTCGCCGTCGGCTACGGCCGCGACCGAGGCAGGGCACTCGCGCTGGGCGGCCTCACCACCGGACTCGGCGTCGCGAGCATGCACTACCTGGGCATGGCCGCGCTGCGCCTGCACGGCGAAGTGACCTACGACCCGGTCCTGGTGGGCCTGTCCGTGGTCATCGCCGTCATCGCCGCGACAGCCGCTCTGTGGGCGGGACTGAACATCAAGTCGCCCGTGGCCGTAGCGGTGGCATCGCTGATCATGGGCGCCGCCGTGAGCAGCATGCATTACACCGGAATGCTCGCCGTCGGGGTGGATGTCTCACCGGCCGCAGCAGGCGCCCTGTCCGGCGCCACCGCCATGCAGTTCATCTTCCCCCTGGCCGTCGGCCTCGGCTCGTACCTGTTCCTGACCTCGGCCTTCGTGGCCCTGTCACCGACGGCCGGGGAGCGCGAGGCATCCGCTGCAGCCCAGCGCCCGATGGAGAGCGCCTTGCGCTGACCGTCGCCCGGCGCCTGAACGGCCCCGTCGCACGCCACGCCCATCCGTCCCCGTACCGAGCGAGGAGGCCATGCGCACACCCCGCAGCAGCCCAGGCCACGAGATCGTGTCACCGCCCCACGATGCGCCTCCCACGCGCGGGAGGAGGGCCCACGCGGGACCGCCCGCAGAGGAGCCGCCGGATTCGGGCGCGTCGGCGACCGGACAGCCTCCCGAGGCCCCGACGCCTCCTGGAGCACCGGCACCTCGTGGGCGCGACGGACGTACCGGACGCACCGGTCGCCGGAGTCTGCGCCCCCGCACCGTGCGGGCGAAGATCGTCTGCCTCCTGATGGTCCCCGTGGTGTCCCTGCTCGCCCTGTGGGCCTACGCCACCGTCACCACGGCCCAGGACGTGGCACGCCTGCGCACGTCCCAGCAGGTGGACGAGGACATTCGTCGGCCGGTGGCGGACGCCGTCACTCAGCTCCAGGCGGAACGCACGCTCGCCGTACGGCACGCGGCGGATCCAGGACCGCGGACCGCCGATGCCCTCGAGGGACAGGCGGCGAAAACCGACACCGCAGTCGGCCGCCTCCGTGTAGGAGACCGGCACACCGTCGCAGACGGCACGGACGTTCCGGCCGGTGTGGCGGCCCGCCTCGGTTCGTTCGTCGACGCAGCCGGCGGCCTCGGCGGATTGCGCGACACCGTCCTCGACCGCAGCACCGGCTGGGACGAGGCGTACAGCCGCTACACCCGCACCATCTCCGACGCCTTCAAGGTGGGTGGCGCACTGAGCGGCATCCAGGACGCCGAACTCGGCTCCCACGCGCGCGTGGTGCTCGAGTTCGAGCGAGCGGCAGAGATGCTTGCGCGCGAGGACGTGCTGATCGTCCTGGCACGGCACACAGGCAGCCTGGAGGGCGCCGGACTGCGGGAGTTCACCGGAGCGGCCGGCGCCCGGAGCGCCCTGACCGCATCCGCAGCCGACGACCTGCCCGCCGACCAGCGCCAGGCCTGGCGGCAACTCGCTGCGGGGAGCGCGTACGGCGGCCTGCGTGCCGTGGAGGGACGGGTGCTCGCCGCACCCGCCGGCCAGAAGGCCGCCGACGCGGCCGACACGAACGGCGCCCGCTGGGACGCCGCGCACGCCACCGTCCGCGACTCGATGCGCGAGATCGCCCAGGACGCGGCGGGGAGCGCCGCGGACCGCGCCGACCCGTTCGCACGCGGCGTACTCACCGCTGCCGGGGCCGCCGTGCTCTTCGGCCTGCTGGCCGTGGTCGCCTCTCTGGTCATCTCGGTGCGCATCGGCCGCGCACTCGTCGTCGAACTCGTCAGCCTGCGCAACAGCGCCCTCGAGATCGCCCGCCACAAACTTCCCCAGGCCATGCAACGACTGCGCCAGGGAGCAGAGCTGGACATCCGCGCCGAAGCCCCACCCGGCCCACCCGCCGAGGACGAGACCGGTCAAGTCTCCGAGGCCCTCGGCACGATGCACCGTGCCGCCCTGAGGGCCGCCGTGGAGCGTGCCGAACTGGCCAGCGGCATCTCAGGGGTGTTCGTGAACCTCGCCCGCCGCAGCCAGGTCCTGGTGCACCGCCAACTCAACCTGCTCGACAGCATGGAACGCAGGGCCGACGATCCGGGCGAACTCAGCGACCTGTTCCGCCTCGACCATCTGACGACCCGGATGCGGCGGCACGCGGAGAGCCTCATCATCCTCTCCGGCGCGGCACCGGGCCGTGCCTGGCGGATGCCCGTCTCGCTCACCAACGTCGTACGCGCCGCCGTGTCCGAAGTCGAGGACTACGCGCGCGTGGAGGTACGACAGCTGTCCGAGGCGGCGGTCGTGGGTGGGGCCGTCGCCGACCTCACCCACCTCCTGGCCGAGATTCTGGAGAACGCGGCTCAGTTCTCGCCTCCGCACACCAAGGTGCGGGTCAGCGGCGAACCGGTCGGCAACGGGTATGCGGTCGAGGTCGAGGATCGTGGCCTCGGCATGGGCAAGGAGCGCCTGGCGGAGGCCAACCGCCGGATCGAGCAGTCCGAGGCACTCGACCTCTTCGACAGCGACAGGCTCGGCCTGTTCGTCGTCAGCCGGCTCGCGGCCAGGCACGGAATCAAAGTGCACCTGCGTACTTCGCCCTACGGAGGTACGACGGCGGTGGTGCTGCTGCCGACGACCCTGCTGCAGTCGTCCGTCGAAGCAGGCACAGTTGGGCGCCGGGCGGCCGCCGAGCAGGGTGCCGAATCGCACCACGACGCGCGCGTGCCGGCGCCGACAGCGGCACGCCTCGACGGACCTCCACCCGAACCCGCGCGTCCCGCACTCGCCGCGACCACGACCCCCCGTGGCGTCACCACGCTGAGGTTGCACACACGTGCCGAGGACGGTGCGTCGGGCCACGAGCGGGCCGCCCCGTCAGCACCCGCCCACACCGGCCCCGCGCCCGCGGACTCCGCCCCGGCAGGGGAAGCCGATCCCGCCGGACTCCCTCGCAGGGTTCGCCAGGCGAGTCTCGCTCCCCAACTGCGCGACGAACCCGCGCCCGACGTGAGCGCCGTCCACCCGCAGGGCGACGACGAGCGCAGCCCCGAGCAGGTGCGGGACCGGATGGCGGCCTATCGCGCCGGATGGACGCGTGGCGGCGGCCGTCCCGCAGGAGCCGGCGAGCACACACCGGTCGACGTACTCGGCCTCTGGACCCCGACAAGCGACAGCGACGAAGGAGACACCGCATGATCGAGGATCCGAGGGGTACCGCCCCGCAGCGGTCCGGCGAACTCGACTGGCTCCTCGACGACTTGGTGGGCCGTGTCGGCGAGGTGCGGCACGCGGTGGTCCTGTCCAACGACGGTCTCGCGGTCGGATCGTCGAGCGCGCTGCGCCGCGAGGACGCCGAACATCTCGCCGCCGTCGCCTCCGGATTCCACAGTCTGGCCAAGGGAGCGGGCCGGCACTTCGGCGCCGGCGGAGTCCGCCAGACCATGGTGGAGATGGATCAGGGCTTCCTCTTCGTGGCAGCGGCCGGAGACGGCTCCTGCCTGGCAGTGCTGAGCACGGTCTCGGCCGACATCGGCCTGATCGCGTACGAGATGGCCCGTCTGGTCAATCGAGTCGGCGAGCACCTGCGCGCACCGGCCCGGTTCGAGGCGCATCCGCCGGCCTCCGGATGACGGGCGGAGGCTGTCGAAGATCATGAGTGTCCACCGAGGCGGCCGGCCGGCCGACGCGAACGACCGGAGCCGGCAGGACAGTCAGTGGTACGACGCCGAAGCCGGCCCGCTGGTCCGCCCCTACGCAATGACCGGCGGCAGAACCGAACCCGGGCCCCGCGCGGCCGGATTCGACCTGATCGCCTTGGTCTCCCTCGACCCACAGGCACCCGATGCGGAGGACGAGTCCGCATGGGGCCCCGAGCATCGTTCGCTGATCGAATTGTGCCGCGCCGAGACGCAGTCGGTGGCCGAGTTGGCCGCGGACGCCGACCTGCCGGTCGGTGTCGTACGCGTACTGCTGGGAGACCTCATCGAGCGGCGATGCGTCCAGGTCAGCCGACCGGTTCCGCCCGCACAGCTACCCGACGAAAAGATCCTGAGAGAAGTGATCGATGGGCTTCGAGCGCTCTGACGGGCCGGCCGGCGAATCGACCGCCCTGTCCCTGAAGATTCTGGTCGCCGGAGGATTCGGCGTCGGCAAGACCACACTGGTGGGCGCGGTCAGCGAGATCAGGCCGCTGCGCACCGAGGAACGCCTGAGCGAAGCGGGCCAGAGCGTCGACGACACCGGAGGCGTCGACCGCAAGACCACCACCACGGTCGCCATGGACTTCGGACGGATCACCATCCGCAGCGGGCTGTCGCTCTACCTCTTCGGAACACCCGGCCAGGACCGCTTCTGGTTTCTGTGGGACGAGCTGTCCCAAGGGTCACTCGGGGCGGTCGTCCTGGCCGACACTCGCCGGCTCGAGGACTGCTTCCCCGCGGTCGACTTCTTCGAGCACCGGCGCATTCCCTTCGTGGTCGCGGTCAACTGCTTCGCGGGAGCGCGCAACTTCGCTGCGTCGGACGTTTCCCGCGCCCTGGACCTGGACCCCGGCACGCCGGTCGTGCTGTGCGACGCACGTGAGCGCAACTCCGGAAAGGAGGTGCTGATCCGGTTGGTCGAGTACGCCGGGCGGATGCACACCGCCCGGCTGCTCGACTCGGTCGGCTGAGGGCCCTCGCCCACGAGGTAAGGAAAGGAGGGCGGTTACGCGGCGATGTCCGCCTGGGCGAGCACCTTGGTGATCCGCACGCGGGCGAGGAGCTCCCCGGGCACACCGTTGCGCTCGCCGAACTCCTCGGCGCGGTCCTCGCCCATGTACCGGGCGCCGATCCGCGCCGCCCAGTGCCGCACCGCGGACAGGTCCTCGCTCACCTCGGCGATACCTTGCACGACCACGAAGGCGAAGGGCGGCCGGTCGTCGTCCACACAGAGCGCGATACGTCCGTCACGCTCGAGGTTGCGGCCCTTGACCGTGCCCTGACCCGTGTTGAACACCAGGTCGTCGCCGTCGAGCACGAACCAGATCGGAGCGATGTGCGGCGAACCGTCCGCCCGCACCGTGGCGAGCTTCCCGGTCCGGGTGCCCTCGGAGAGGAACGCGTGCCACTGTTCGTCGGTCATCTTCTCTGCCATGTCGACATCGTGCCTTGCCCGCACGTCGAGTGTGGGGAAGGCTTACGGCCAATGAGCCGACGGGGAGGGGCCGGACATGGCACAGCACGCGGGACTCGGCTGGTTGCTCGACGATCTCACCAAGCGCGTCGAACACATCCGTCACGCCCTGGTGCTCTCGAACGACGGGCTGGTCACCGGGGCGAGCAGCGGCCTCGAACGTGAGGACGCGGAGCACCTCGCGGCGGTGTCCTCCGCGCTGCACAGTCTGGCCAAGGGCTCGGGACGGCACTTCGGCGCAGGCGGTGTCCGGCAGACCATGATCGAGTTCGACGGCGCCGTACTCTTCGTGACCGCCGCAGGGGACGGCAGCTGTCTGTGTGTGCTCACCGCGGCTGAAGCGGACATCGGCCAGGTCGCCTACGAGATGACTCTGCTCGTCAATCGTGTCGGCGAGCATCTGGGCGTCGAGACCAGGCAAACCGGCGACACTACGCTGCCGATGGGCGATTGACCTGCGCAGTTGCCTTTGGATCTGAGTTATCCACAGGCCGAGCGAGAGGCGTGACAACCGGTCTAAGGTCTTCACCGAGAGTAGTCAACATCTCACGGGGAGGCCGTCATGGCTGGAGAAGAAGAGGCGCGACCGGCTGCCGAGCGTTCGTACGCGGCGGCTCGTGCGGCGCGTGAACTGGAGCTCAGGCGTAGCGAATTCGAGCTCGCGGTGCTGCTCGGTTGCGTCCGGTCGTTTCCGGACGGGGAGACCGGGCGGCGACGCGTGACCGTGACGGAGATCGGGCGGCTGCGCGCGGCTCGCGGATTTCCGCACGCACTGCGTGAGCGCGTACAGACCGTGGGCACGGCACGCGGGGCGGCCCTGATGCGGATCACCGAGGCCCGGTTCACGCGGCTCGCCCGTGCGGGCCTGCTCGTGCCGATCGGCTTCTATCTGAACAGGTACCAGTGCGTCGTCTGGCACTACCTGACCGACGATCTGCGGCAGTTCGGGCAGGCCAACCCGGCACTGCTCACCGGCCGGGCGCCGGAAACCATGCGCTCCCGCATCGAGGCCGGCGAGGACAGTCGAGCGCGGAACTGGCGTGCCAGGCACAGCGGATTCCTGCTCCGCCTCACCGAGGGTGGCTGGGCTCGCGCCGCGATCCCCGCCTCGATGCTGCCCCAGGACCAGCTCGAGGACGTCGTCCCGGACCCTTGGGAGCGGGCGCACCTGTACCGGTTGCGGCCTCGGCTCGCATCGGTGTCGGGAGCCCAGGGATCGCCTTCGGCGCGGCGGGCGGCCGCACTCCAGGTGGCGGACGATCCTGACGAGGTGCGCTGGCTGCTCGCCACGCTCGGACTGGATCTGGAGGAGGCGCGCAGCGAGTCGGCGGCTCCCCGCCCGACCGGGGAGGTGCCGGCGGCCGCGTTGCCCCCGGGGCACTCGTCCACGCTCGGCGGACTTCTCGGTCAAGACCTGCCGGGCCGCGGGATGTTCGGCTGGTTGCGGCGAAGGCGGGAGCGCCCCGGCGGGGAATGGGGACGACCGCGTCAGACGGTCGCGTCCAGGTCCTCCGCGTAGGCCTCGATCGCCGCGCGGTAGGCCGTGATGTTCGCGTCGTCGCTGGTCGAGGCAAGGAGAGCGAGGAGCAGTTGCATGGCCTCGTGGTGGTGGCCCGCGTTGTACAGAGCCATGGACAGGAACGTCTTCAGACCGCCGTGGCCGGGAAACTCCTCGACCGCGGCACGAAGCGTGGCGACCGCCTCGGGGTACTTCCCGAGGACCCGGTACGTGGAGCCGAGACCGAGGAGCGCCTCGCACCGTTCGCCGGGCTCGAGGCCGTCAGCCTCGACCGCCGCCAGGTAGTAGGGCACCGCCTCGGCCTCCAGACCGAGCACATCGTGCACCCACGCGGCCTGGTGGGCGACCTCCGCGTCGCCCGGGTGGCGAGCGGCGAGATCGACCAGAAGCGTCCTGGCCTCCTCGCGCCGCCCGCTCTCGCGCAACCGCACGCCCTCGGCGAGCAGTTCGTCCCGTGAGCACCCAGGCCCGGACCCAGTGGTCACTGCTCCAGGCTCCGGAAGAGGCCTTCCTGGACCACCGAGACGAGCAGGCGCCCCTCGCGGTCGTAGATGCGTCCGCGCGCCAGACCTCGGCCGCCCGTGGCGATGGGGGACTCCTGGTCGTAGAGAAACCACTCGTCGGCGCGGAAGGGGCGGTGGAACCACATCGCGTGATCGAGCGAGGCCATGTCGAAGCCGCGCGGGCCCCACAGAGGCTCGACCGGGATACGGACCGCATCGAGGAGGGTCATGTCACTCGCGTACGTCAGGGCGCAGGTGTGGATCAACTGATCGTCGCCCAGCGGGCCGACGGCCTTCATCCATACGGCGCTGCGTGGTTCGGCGCCCTTGACCTCGTCCGGCTCCCAGCGCAGCCGGTCGACATAGCGGATGTCGAAGGGCTGACGCCGGACCATGCGCTCCCACTGCTCCGGCAGTGCACCGAGATGCTCGCGGACCTCTTCGGCGACCGTCGGCAGCGACTCGGGATCCGGCGCCTCCAGGCGCGGCGGCAACTGGTGCTCGAATCCCCCCTCTTCGGGACGGTGAAAGGAGGCGGTCAGATTGAAGATCGTGCGGCCCTGCTGCACCGCGGTGACCCTGCGGGTGGTGAAGGAGCGCCCGTCACGGACCCGTTCGACCTGGTACACGATGGGCACACCGGGCCGGCCCGGACGCAGGAAGTACGCGTGCAGCGAGTGCACGGGGCGCTCCCCGTCCGTGGTGCGGCCGGCAGCCACCAGGGCCTGGCCCGCCACCTGCCCGCCGAAAACCCGCTGCAGCGCTTCCTGCGGGCTGCGCCCCCGGAAGATGTTGACCTCGATCTGTTCGATGTCGAGCAGGCCGACGAGCCTGGCGGCCGGGTTCGTCTCGGAATCGGTCATCGCGGTGGCTCCGCTCCTGTCCAGAAGTGCCGCCGGTACGCGGCATGGTGACGGTGGCTCACGATCGTCCCCCGCCTCACAGCTGTCCGACGTCCGTGACCCGTACGACGGCGAGTCCCTCGGCGTCCGATGCCGCGAGATCGATCTCGGCACTGATGCCCCAGTCGTGGTCGCCGTTCGGGTCGGCGAAGGTCTGGCGCACGACCCACAGGCCGTCCTCGGGACGTTCCTCGATCCGCAGCAGCTTCGGGCCGCGTGCGTCCGGACCGGTGCCCAGGTCCTCGTACTCGTCCCAGTAGGCGTCCATCGCCTCGCCCCAGGCGTCGGCGTCCCAGCCGCTGTCGCCGTCGAGGTCGCCGAGCTCGTCCACGTGGTCGAGGGCGGCCAGCTCGACGCGGCGGAAGAGGGCATTGCGCACCAGGACACGGAAGGCACGGGCGTTCGCGGTGACGGGCTTGACCTGGTCGGCCTTCTCCTGGGCCTCCTCGGCGGTCATCACCTCGGGGTTCGCGAGCTGCTCCCACTCGTCGAGGAGACTGGAGTCGACCTGGCGCACCATCTCCCCGAGCCAGGCGATCAGGTCCTCCAGATCGTCGGACTTCAGATCGTCGGGGACGGTGTGTTCCAGGGCCTTGTAGGCGCTGGCGAGGTAGCGGAGCACGATGCCCTCGGTACGCGCCAGCTCGTAGTGCGACACGAACTCCGTGAAGGTCATGGCCCGTTCGTACATGTCCCTGATCACGGACTTCGGGGACAGCGGATGGTCGCCCACCCACGGATGACTTCTGCGGTACAGGTCGTAGGCGTGGAAGAGCAGCTCCTCCAGCGGCTTCGGGTACGTGATGTCCTGGAGCCGCTCCATACGGTCCTCGTACTCGACGCCGTCCGCCTTCATCGCGCCGACGGCCTCGCCGCGCGCCTTGTTCTGCTGAGCGGCCAGGATCTGCCGGGGATCGTCCAGGGTCGATTCCACGACCGAGACCATGTCGAGGGCGTACGACGGCGAATCGGGGTCGAGGAGTTCGAACGCGGCCAGGGCGAAGGTCGACAGGGGCTGGTTGAGCGCGAAGTCCTGCTGCAGATCGACCGTGAGGCGGACGATCCGGCCCTCGGCGTCCGGGGCGTCGAGCTTCTCGACGATGCCGCCGTCGAGCAGCGACCGGTAGATGGCGATCGCCCGCCGGATGTGGCGCAGCTGGTTCCGGCGCGGTTCGTGATTGTCCTCGAGGAGGTGACGCATCGCCTGGAACGCGTTCCCCGGGCGCGCGATCACGGCCAGCAGCATCGTGTGCGTGACCCGGAAACGGGAGGTGAGCGGCTCCGGATCGGAGGAGATGAGCTTGTCGAAGGTGTTCTCGGTCCAGCCGACGAATCCCTCGGGAGCTTTCTTGCGCACCACCTTGCGGCGCTTCTTCGGATCGTCACCGGCCTTGGCGAGCGCCTTCTCGTTCTCGATGACGTGCTCGGGCGCCTGCGCCACGACCAGACCGGCGGTGTCGAAGCCGGCGCGCCCCGCGCGCCCGGCGATCTGGTGGAACTCGCGGGCCCGCAGTACCCGGACACGTGTGCCGTCGTACTTGGCGAGCGCGGTGAACAGCACGGTGCGGATCGGCACGTTGACGCCGACGCCGAGCGTGTCCGTGCCGCAGATGACTTTGAGCAGACCCGCCTGTGCGAGCTTCTCCACGAGCCTGCGGTACTTGGGCAGCATGCCGGCGTGATGCACACCGATCCCGTGCCGGACGTAACGGGAGAGGTTGCGGCCGAACTTGGTGGTGAAGCGGAAGTTCCCGATCAGGTCGGCGATCTGGTCCTTCTCGGCCCGGGTGCACATGTTGATACTCATCAACGACTGCGCCCGCTCGACCGCCTGGGCCTGCGTGAAGTGCACGATGTAGACCGGGGCCTGCTTCGTCTCGAGCAGTTCGGTCAGTGTCTCCGTGATCGGCGTCAGCCGGTACTCGTAGGAGAGCGGCACGGGCCGTGTCGCGGAGCGGACCACGGATGTCTCACGCCCGGTACGGCGCGTCAGGTCCTTCTCGAACAGCGAGACGTCACCCAGCGTCGCCGACATCAGGATGAACTGCGCCTGCGGCAGCTCCAGGATCGGGATCTGCCACGCCCAGCCGCGATCCCCCTCGGCGTAGAAGTGGAACTCGTCCATCACCACCTGACCGATGTCCGCGTCCTTGCCGTCGCGCAGGGCGATGGACGCGAGGACCTCGGCGGTGCAGCAGATCACCGGTGCGTCCGCGTTGACCGACGCGTCGCCGGTCAGCATGCCGACGTTCTCCGTGCCGAACAGCTTGCACAGGTCGAAGAACTTTTCCGATACGAGTGCCTTGATCGGAGCGGTGTAGAAGGTGACCTTGTCCTGTGCCAGCGCGGTGAAGTGAGCACCGGCCGCCACCAGGCTCTTGCCGGAACCGGTCGGCGTCGACAGGATCACGTTGGCGCCGGAGACGACCTCGATCAGTGCTTCCTCCTGCGCCGGATAGAGCGTGATCCCCTGCCCTTCCGCCCAGCCCGAGAAGGCTTCGAAGAGGGCATCGGGGTCGGCATCCGGCGGCAGCTGATCGATAAGGGTCACGCCCCCATCTTGCCTGCCGACCACCCGGATCAGGGAATCGGCGGTTCGCACGAAGATCACGACCGATACGCTGATCGCTCAACACGGGTGCTACGAACAAGAAATGGGGCGGGGAACGGCCATGATGGGTCCTGCACACTCACTGTCGGGAGCAGCGGCCTGGCTGGGGGTGGGAGCGGCCGCCGCGGCCGCCGGACATGCGATGCCCTGGCCGGTGCTCGTGGTAGGCGCCCTGATCTGTGCGGGTGCCGCCCTCGCGCCGGACCTGGACCACAAGTCGGCCACCATCTCGCGGGCCTTCGGCCCCATATCGCGCGCCCTGTGCGGGATCGTCGACAAACTCTCCTACGGCGTCTACAAGGCCACCAGGTCGTCCAGCGACCCGCGGCGCACCGGCGGCCACCGGACGCTGACGCACACGTGGCTCTGGGCGGTGCTGATCGGGGCCGGGACCTCGGTGGCGGCCATCACCGGCGGCCGGTGGGCGGTCCTCGCCATCCTCTTCATTCACCTCGTACTCGCGGTCGAAGGGCTGCTGTGGCGGGCCGCCCGGGTGTCGAGCGACGTGCTCGTGTGGCTGCTCGGCGCCACCAGCGCCTGGATCCTCGCGGGCATCCTGGACCAGCCGGGCCAGGGCTCCGACTGGCTTTTCAACGCCCCGGGCCAGGAGTACCTGTGGCTCGGCCTGCCCATCGTCCTTGGGGCCCTGGTCCACGACATCGGCGATGCCCTGACGGTCTCCGGCTGCCCGATACTGTGGCCCATCCCGATCGCCGGGAAGCGCTGGTATCCGTTGGGGCCGCCGAAGTTCATGCGGTTCCGTGCGGGCAGCTGGATCGAGCTGAAGCTGCTCATGCCGGCGTTCCTGCTGCTCGGTGGCGTGGGCGGAGCGTCAGCGCTCAACTTCATCTGAACCCCCGTCTGAACGCCCGTCGGAACGCCCGGCGGCCCGGGAGTGCGTACGACGACCGCGGGCGGGCTCCCGGAGCCGCTCGCCGTCCGGACCGGACCCCGCGCTCCCTCAGCCGTCGTCCCGGCTTCGTCCGGCTGCGGCACACCGAGGTGCCGCAGCCGGAGGCGTCCGCTCAGCCGTGCCAGGAGCGCCACAGCGCCGCGTAGGCGCCGTTCGCCGCGACCAGTTCGTCGTGGCTGCCGAGCTCGGTGATCCGGCCGAGCTCCACCACCGCGATGACGTCGGCGTCGTGCGCGGTGTGCAGGCGGTGTGCGATGGCGATCACCGTGCGGCCGTCAAGGACGCGGGCGAGCGAGCGTTCCAGATGCCGTGCCGCTCGTGGGTCGAGCAGTGAGGTCGCCTCGTCCAGGACCAAGGTGTGCGGATCCGCGAGCACCAGGCGGGCCAGCGCGATCTGCTGCGCCTGAGCGGGCGTGAGCGCGAACCCGCCCGAGCCGACCTCGGTGTCCAGGCCGTCGTCGAGCGCTCGTGCCCAGGTGTCCGCTCCCACCGCGGAGAGTGCGGCCCACAACTCGCTGTCCGTGGCGCCGGACCGCGCGAGCAGCACGTTGTCCCGCAGGGAGCCGACGAAGACGTGGTGCTCCTGATTGACGAGCGCCACGTGCTCCCGCACCCGCTCCGCGGGCATCCGGGACAGCTCGGCCCGGCCCAGTGTCACCAGACCGGTCCGCGGCGGATAGATTCCCGCGAGGAGCCGCCCGAGGGTCGACTTGCCCGCACCCGAAGGGCCGACGAGCGCCACCCTGGTCCCCGGCGGAACCCGCAGCGACACCTCGCGCAGTACGTCCACACCGGGCCGGTAACCGAAGTGGACCTCGTCGGCATCGACCACGCGGCCGTCGGGCGTCACCTTCGGGTCGCCGGCGTCGGGCTCGATCTCCCGCACCCCCACCAGCCTGGCCAACGACACCTGAGCTACCTGGAGTTCGTCGTACCAGCGCAGAATCATGCCGACCGGGTCCACCATCATCTGGGCGATGAGCGCGCTCGTGGTCAACTGCCCGATGCCGATCCAGCCCTGCAGTACGAACACCCCGCCGATCATCAGGACCGAGCCGAGAACGGTGACGTGGGTGA
Organism: Streptomyces sp. YIM 130001; assembly: GCF_003574445.1. Taxonomy (GTDB): domain Bacteria; phylum Actinomycetota; class Actinomycetes; order Streptomycetales; family Streptomycetaceae; genus Streptomyces. The sequence goes on along the minus strand of NZ_KZ984570.1, from coordinate 101,945 downwards.
GGTTGATGACCGGGAAGAGCACGGACCGCAGCCACAGGGTGTACCGCTCCCAGGCCGTCCACTCCGCGACCCGCTGGTCGGACAGCGACACGCGCCGGTCGCCGAGGCGGTGTGCCTCCACGGTCCGGCCCGCGTCCACCGTCTCGGCGAGGGCCGCCGCGACCGCGGCGTAGCCGGCGGCCTCCGAGCGGTAGGCGGACGGTGCTCGCTTGAAGTACCAGCGGCAGCCGATCACCAGGAGCGGCACCGCGAGCAGCAGGGCGGGCGCGATCGGCGGTGCCGTCACCGCGAGGCCGCCGACGAGCAGCGCGATCCACACCACGCCGATCGTCAGCTGCGGTACGGCCTCGCGCATGGCGTTCGCCAGGCGGTCCACGTCGGTGGTGATCCGGGAGAGCAGATCACCCGTCCCGGCCCGCTCGAGCACCCCCGGCGGCAGACCGACGGCGCGTACGAGGAAGTCCTCACGCAGGTCCGCGAGCATCTGCTCGCCCAGCATCGCGCCCCGCAGCCGGACGAGCCGTACGAAGACGGCCTGCACCACGAGCGCGGCGACGAACACCGCGACGGTGCGCCCCAGATGCAGATCGTCGGCCCCGGCCTCGGCCCGCTCGACCAGAGTGCCGAGCAGGGAGGGGCCGACCATCGAGGCGACCACCGCGGTGATGTTCACGCCGACGAGAGTCAGGAACGCCCTGCGGTGGCGGCGCAGCAGTTCGCGCACGTATCCCCGCACCGTGGGCGCGCTGCCGACGGGCAGGGTGGCGGCGCTCCGGGGGGCCGCCGGGTCGTACTCCGGAGGCGCCACGCCGATCATGCTGTCTCCTCGATGTCGTAGCCCGCGCGGAACGCGGAGTCGTTGAGTTCGCCGTCGGGCCGCTCGGCACCCGACCGGGTGCCGGACGACCGCTTGTCCGACGTCTCTGCCTGCACGGGCGGTTCGTCCGCCGCCTGCAGTTCCGCTGCCTGTTCGTCGTCGGTCTCCCGGGTGACCACGGCCCGATAGCGGGGATCGGTCCGGATCAACTCGCGGTGCACGCCGACCGCGGCGACCGCCCCGTCGTGCACCAGCACGACGCGGTCGGCCCGGTCGAGCAGCAGCGGCGACGAGGTCAGGACGACCGTCGTCCGCCCGTTCCGCAGCGACCGGAGCCCTTCGGCGATACGCGCCTCGGTGTGCGAGTCCACGGCGGACGTGGGTTCGTCGAGTACCAGCGCCTCGGGGTCGGTCACCAGGGAGCGGGCGAGCGCGAGCCGCTGGCGCTGCCCGCCGGACAGCGAGCGACCGCGCTCGGTGATCGGCGCGTCCATGGCATCGGCGCCGTCGACCGCGGCCTGGCGCAGCGCTTCGAGGACGTCGCCGCATTCGGCCGCCCGGAGGGCGTCCTCGGCGGCCACCTTTCCGGAGGCGGGTACGTCGAGCAGTTCGCGCAGCGTGCCGGAGAGCAGTACCGGGTCCTTGTCCTGGACGAGAACGGCCCCGCGCGCCGTGTCCAGGTCCACGGAGTCCAGTGCCACACCGCCGAGCAGAGCGGACGGCTGCGCCAGCGCGGACTCGTCGAGCGCCGCATGTCCGCCCAGCCGGTCCGCGAGCCGCCCGGCCTCGTCCGGATCACCGCAGACCACCGCGGTCAGACGGCCGGACGGCGCCAGCACGCCCGTCGCCGCGTCGTACAGGTCACCGGCCGGCGGCACCTCGACCGGCGTCGACGTGTCCCCGTCCCCGTCTGCGTGCCCGCCCTCGTGCGAGGTCCGGCGCAGGCTCAGCACCCGGGCCGCGCGCTGCGCGGACGGCCGGGAGAAGGAGTACGCCATCGCGATCTCCTCGAAGTGCCGCAGGGGGTAGGTGAGCAGGGTGACCGCGCTGTAGACGGTGACCAGTTCGCCGACCGGGATCCGGCCGTCGGAGACGAGGCCGATGCCGTGCCAGACCACGGCGACGAGCAGCAGGCCCGGCAGCAGGATCTGTACGCCGCTGATCAGCGCCCACATGCGCGCGTTGCGCACCGCCGCGCCGCGCACCTCCTGCGAGGCGTCGCGGTAGCGGCTGAGGAAGAGTTCCTCGCCTCCGATGCCGCGCAGCACGCGCAGACCGGCGACAGTGTCGGAGGCCAGCTCGGTGGCGCGGCCGGCCTTCGTGCGCTGGACGTCGGCGAGCCGGGTCGCCCGCGGCAGCAGCGGGATCACGCCGAGTGCCACGATCGGCACACCCACGGCGACCACGATCCCGAGCGCCGGTTGGTACACGGTCAGGCCGACACAGACGAGGATCACGGTCAGCGCGGCGGCCGTGAACCGGGAGACGGCCTCGACGAGCCAGCCGATCTTCTCCACGTCCCCGGTCGACACCGCGACGACCTCGCCGGCCGCCACCTGACGGGTCAGGGTGGAGCCGAGCCGTGCCGTGCGGCGGGCGAGCAGTTGCTGGACCCGGGCAGAGGCGGTGATCCAGTTCGTGACGGCCGAGCGGTGGAGCATCGTGTCTCCGAGGGCGATGCCCACGCCGCACAGCGCGATCAGACCGCCGGCCAGAGCCAGATCGCCGCCCGAGCGGTCCACCACCGCCTGGACCGAGAGACCGACCCCGAAGGGCAGCGCCATCACCGCGCAGAAGTGCACGAGGCCCCAGGCGAGCGACTTGAGCTGGCCGCCGAGCTGATTCCGACCGAGCCAGAAGAGGAACCGGGGTCCCGAGCGTGCGTCCGGCACACCCGGGTCGGGATACGGAAGGTGACTGATCTGCATGACGTCCCAGAACTTGACTGTGGTGGTGCGGACGGTGGAAGCAACCGGCTGCCCGGTGATGAGACGGACCGACGGACGGGTGGGCGGGGGCTCGGACGGTGCCGCCGCGCGAGCCGCGCGGACCCGACGGAGCAGTGCTTGCGCGGACCGCGCGAAACGGACCGCGCCGGGGCGAACGAGGCGGGACGGACACAGCGGAAACCGTGCAAGGCTGCCGCCGCGGAGCCACGCCTGGCAAACGGTTTTTCGTCCCGCGGCAAAGATCCGGTCATTCCGCCGTCGTCCGGTCGACCGCAGGCGGAGTTCCCGCGGAACGGGTGCGACGATGGGACGCATGCGCATTTCCGGCTCGACCGCCCGAAGGACCTGGACAGCGACCGCGGGCGGCCTCGCCTGCCTGCTGGCTCTGACGTCCTGCGGGGGCTCGGCGGATGGCGGCTCGAAGGACTCCGGTGCCTCGCGCGCCTCGGCGAAGTCGGCCTCGCCGAGCCCCGGTCCCAGTACGCAACTCCGGAGCATCCCCGGCATCGGCGACCGTCTGCACGACCGGATCCCTGCATCGGCCCGCCAGGTCGTCGCCGTGTACGGCAAGGGAGAGGACTCGGCCAAGTCCACCGTCGTGCTCTACACCAAGCACGGCAAGACCTGGGACCGCGACCGCACCTGGCAGGGCCACAACGGCAAGAAGGGCTGGAGCACGAACCACCGCGAGGGCGACAACCGCAGTCCTGTCGGCGTCTTCACCCTCACCGACGCCGGGGGAGTGCTCGCCGACCCCGACTCCGGTTCCGGACTTCCCTACACACGCTCCGAGTCGTTCGCCGCCCCGCGCTACTGGGCCAAGTCGCACTGGCACGACTTCGATCTCGTCATCGCCATCGACTACAACCGGGTGAAGGGCACCCCGCCCAACGACCCGACCCGGCCGCAGGGGCAGTCCAAGGGCGGCTCGATCTGGCTGCACATGGACCACGGCAGCGGGACGTCGGGCTGTGTGAGTCTCTCGCGCTCGGCCATGGAGTACCTGCTGCGCACGCTCGACCCCGGTCAGAAGCCGGTCGTGGTCATGGGCGACAAGGCCCAACTCTCCCGCGCCTGAACGACGGTGGGGCCGCGCACGACCACGGGCCCCGCACGGCCATGACCACGGGTCCGGCCGCACGGCAGCGGCCGGACCCACGGGGCCGGACCGGTCAGTCCTCCGGCTTCTCCGAGTCCACGCCCGGACGCTCCTTCTCCCACAGTCCACGGGTGAAGTCAGGAATCTCCTGCGGAGCGCCCTTGGCCTTGATCGAGGCGTGGCTCAACGGCACCGGAGCGGTCCAGGTCGCCGCGTCGTAGACGTCGAAGTCGGGTACCAGGCCGAGCTGCATGGTCTGCATCAGACGGAAGATCATGATGTAGTCCATGCCACCGTGGCCGCCCGGCGGGTCGGAGTGCTCCTTCCACAGCCAGTGGTCCCACTCGGCGTACTCGGCGAAGTCCTTCCACTCGTAGTCGGTGTGCTCCGGCTCGAGATAGATCCGCTCGGGATAGTCCTCGAAGACGCCCTTGGTGCCGCCGAGACTGTTGATGCGGCTGTACGGATGCGGGGCCGACACATCGTGCTCGAGGCGGATGACGCGCCCCTTCGCGGTCTGGACGAGGCTGATCGTCCGGTCGCTGCCGATGTAGGTCTCCTTCCAACTCGGGTCGCCCGGCGGCATGTTCGCCTCGCGGTACTCGGCCAGACTGAGCGCGGGCGTACCGAAGCTGGAGATGTGGGTGACGCGGTCACCGCGGTTCACGTCCATGTAGTTCGCGACGGGGCCGAAGCCGTGGTTGGGGTAGAGGTCGCCGCGCAGCCGGGTGTGCCACAGCCGCCGCCACGGACCCTCGTAGTACTCCGGGTCGAACATCATGCCGCGCAGATCGTGGTTGTACGCGCCCGCCCCGTGCAGCAGTTGACCGAACAGGCCGGCGTGGGCCATCCGCAGGACGCGCATCTCGTTCTTGCCGTAGGCGCAGTTCTCCAACTGCATGCAGTGCCTGCGCGTGCGCTCCGAGAGGTCCACCAGCTCCCACAGTTCGCGGAGTTCCATCGCGATGGGACACTCCACGCCCACGTGCTTGCCGTTCAGCATCGCCGCCTTGGCCATCGGGAAGTGGAGTTCCCAGGGGGTGGCGACGTAGACGAAGTCGACGTCCTGGCGTTCCAGCAGCTTCTCGTAGTCGTGCTCACCCTTGGTGTACGTGGCGGGGGCGGGCTGGCCGGCGTCGGTGACCTTCTTCGCGGCAGCGGCCGTCTTGTCCTTGACCGGGTCGCACAGGGCGACGACGCGGACGCCCGGTATCGCGAGGTAGAGATCGATCATGCTGCCGCCGCGGTTGCCCAGACCGATGATGCCGACCCGGACGGTGCCGCGCCCCTCGAAGGGCACGCCGATCATGGTGTCGCCCTGCCGCTTCGGCGCCGCTGCCGAAGCTGCCGCGGCGGCGGACTCCCCGGGCGCGGCCTGTGCCGTACCGCCGGTGAAGGCACCGAGGCCGAGTCCCGCACCGGCGATACCGGCCGTGCGCAGCACGGACCGGCGGGAGAAACCGTCGGAGTCGTCGGACTGCGGTGAAGCGCTCTCGTGGTGCTCTGGACCGTCGTGCATCGGACCTCCGTCGTTGGCGGGATGGTGCCACTGCGGTGGCTACCTTGGCCGCGCGACGGACGGTGCGCAAGAGGCGCGAGGGGACCGGTAGTTGGAGTTTTTCGCAGAGGTGCGCATTCGGCGAGCAGTGAACGAGCATACCGAGCGTGGTTTTACGCAGATACATGCAGCAAGCGGCCCGGCGGCATCGAACGCGCGCCGGGCCCCTGCGAAGCCGTCGGTCAGCGGCTCGTGGTCTGCCGCCCGGGCCGGGTCGCGCGCTCCAGCTCGAAGAGGACCGAGCGATAGCTGCGTCCGGTCGCATGGTCCATGCCGATCTCGCACATGCGATTGGCCGAGACATAGGCGTCGTACGGGCGGGAGTTCACCTCGTCGGCCTCGGCCGCCGTCGCCGACCGGGTGAGCTCCTTGTGCAGGAGCCCGCGGTCACCGGCGAACCCGCAGCACTCCGCGTCGTCCGGCACCACGACCTCGTCGGCGCATGCCTCGGCCACCGCGACCAACTGCCCCACGTCGCCCAGGTGTTGCATCGAGCAGGTGGGGTGCACCACCGTGGAGCCGATCTTGCGCAGCACCGTGAGATGCGGCAGCAGCTCGTCGGCGGCCCATACGAGCGAGTCGACGATCTCGAGTTCCGCGTGCAACTCCCGGTTCTCGTCGGTGAGATAGGGCACCACCTCGTGGGCGATGCCGAGCGTGCAGGACGAGGCGTCCACCACGAGCGGCAGCCGACCGCCGGCCGTCCAGCCCCAGGCGGCCTCGACGATCCGGTTCGCCATCACCTTGTTTGCCTCGGCGTACCCCTTCGAGTGCCAGATGGTGGAGCAGCAGGTGCCCGCCACGTCCCCCGGGATCCAGACCGGCTTTCCGGCTCGGGCCGACACCGCGACCATCGCCTGCGACAGCGAAGGGCCGCGCTTGCCCTCGGACTTGCCGAAGATCCGGTTCACGCACGCGGGGTAGTACACCGCCTTCGCGCCGACCCGTGACGTGCTGGGCATCCGGCGGGGAGCGGCGCCCGGGATCTCGGGCAGCCACTCCGGCATCAGGTCGGGACGGACCGCCTTGCGGGCGGCCCGCGTCACCGAGGTGAGCAGCCGGTCACTGATCCGGTCCGCGGCGGCCACGGCGAGGCGCGCGGACGCCTCGACCACGCGGAAGTTCTTCGCGGTCAGAGCGGCGATCCGCTCCTCGCGTGAGGAATGCCGCTCGTGCCGGAAGTCCTTCATCATCGCGCCGGTGTCGATGCCCACGGGACAGGCCAGCTTGCACGTGGAGTCGCCCGCGCAGGTGTCGACCGCGTCGTATCCGTACGACTCGAGCAGCTCGCCCTCGACGGGTGAGCTGTTCGGCTGGCGCATCATCTCCCGGCGCAGCACGATTCGTTGGCGGGGCGAGGTGGTCAAGTCATGGCTGGGGCAGGTTGGTTCGCAGAAGCCGCACTCGATGCACGGGTCGGCGATCGCCTCGACCTTCGGGATCGTCTTCAGGCCGCGCAGATGGGCGCGCGGGTCGCGGTCCAGGACGATGCGCGGTGCGAGTACGCCGTCGGGGTCGATGATCTGCTTGATGCGCCACATCAACTCCGTGGCGCGCGGGCCCCATTCGAGCTCCAGGAACGGCGCGATGTTCCGGCCTGTCGCGTGCTCGGCTTTCAGCGACCCGTCGAAGCGCTCGACGGTCAGTGCGCAGAAGTCGTCCATGAAGGCGGCGTAGCGGTCGACGTCGGACGGCTTGCCCGCGTCGAAGGCCAGCAGGAAGTGCAGATTCCCGTGAGCCGCGTGGCCGGCGACGGCCGCGTCGAAACCGTGCTTCTGCTGCAGTTCGAGCAGCGAGGCGCAGGCGTCGGCGAGCTTGGACGGCGGCACCGCGAAGTCCTCCGTGATCAGAGTCGTCCCCGAGGGACGTGAGCCGCCGACGGCGGTCACGAAGGCCTTGCGCGCCTTCCAGTAGCCGGAGATGGTTCCCGCGTCCCGGGTGAACTCATTGGTCACCGACGGTACCGGCGCCACCAGATCGAGTCCCTCCAGGACCCGCGCCGCCGCCTCCTCGTCGGCCGCCCGAGTCTCGTCGTCCGGCGCCCGGAACTCCACCAGGAGCGCTGTGGTGGTCCTCGGCAGCTCGGCCCAGTCGGCCGGTACGCCCTGCACGCTCACCGAGGCGCGCAGCGTGTTGCCGTCCATCAGCTCGACGGCCAGCGCGCCCGCTTCGTTGAACTTCGGCACCGCGGCCGCGGCGGCGGTGAGGGAGGGGAAGAACAGCAGCGCCGTGGTCAGCTTGCGGTCGAGCGGCAGCGTGTCGAAGACGACCTCGGCGATGAAGCCGAACGTCCCCTCCGAGCCCACCATGAGGCCGCGCAGGATCTCCACCGGCGTGGCGCCGTCGAGGAAGGCGTCGAGCCGATAGCCGTTCGTGTTCTTGATCTCGTACTTGGCCCGGATCCGCGCCACCAGATCCGTATCCGCCTCGATCTCCCGCTTGACGGCGAGCAGTTGCTCGCAGAGCTCCGGCTCCGCGAGGGCGAGCCGCTCGTCGGCGTCCGGCTCCGCGGTGTCGACGACCGTGCCGGACGGCAGTACGAAGGTCAGCGAGGACAGGGTGCGGTACGAGTTGCGAGTGGTGCCCGCCGTCATGCCCGAGGCGTTGTTCGCCACCACGCCGCCCAGCGTGCAGGCGATCGCGCTGGCCGGGTCGGGACCCAGTACCCGGCCGTGCCGCGCCAGCGTGGTGTTCGCCCGTACGACGGTGGTGCCGGGGCCGATGCGGGCCTGCCCGCCGTCCCCGAGCACTTCGACGCCCGCCCAGTGCTTGCGTACGTCGACCAGAATGTCCTCGCCCTGCGCCTGCCCGTTGAGCGAGGTGCCGGCCGCCCGGAAGACGACTTCGCGGCCCTTGCCGTGGGCGTACGACAGGACGGCGGAGACGTCGTCGATGTCCTCGGCGACCACGACGACCTGCGGAAGGAAACGGTAGGGGCTGGCGTCCGAGGCGTACTTCACCAGGTCGGAGACCTTGGAGAGGACCTTGTCCGCACCGAGCAGGGCCACCAGGTCGCTGCGCAGCGGCTCGGGTGTGCCCTGGGCCTGCCGGTCGGGCACCCGGTCGGGTGAGGGACCCGCCTCGCGTGCTGCGGGGCGCAGGGCGTCCGGGTCGGGCTCCAGCAGAGGCATGGACACTCCTCGGGTCGTCGGCGTTGCTCCGGCGATGATGTCCGATCCGGCGCGGCGGGCGTCGGGCGGGGTGGCGGGCGCGGCCTCGCAGGTCAGCCGGGCCGGCCGCCCCTGTCGACCAGGGCGGACAGCAGGCCGCCGAGTTCGGTGCGCTGATCGGCGGTCAACGGAGCCAGGATGTCCTCTGCGGCCGCACGGCGCGCGTTGCGCAGAGCGCGCAGCACGTCGCGGCCCGCATCGGTGAGCTCGATGCGGATGACCCGACGGTTGTCCGGATCCGGTACGCGGCGGACCGCGCCCGCCGCCTCCAGGCCGTCGACGAGTGTCGTGACCGCCCGCGGGACCACCTCGAGGCGCTGGGCGATGTCGGCCATCCGCGGTGGTGCGTCGAAGTGCGAAAGCGTGCGCAGGAGCCGGGCCTGCGCGGGAGTGATACCCACCGGCTCCAGGTGGTGCTTCTGGATGCGGTGCAGCCGACGGGTGAGGCGGAGCAGTTGCTCGGCGAGGAGTCCGTCGCCGTCGGGGATCGTCATGCCGCGGAGCCTATCAGGACCACGCTCATTGTGCACATAGGTAACAATGAGCTATTCTCTCAAAGGCCCGTTCAGCGGGCCCGCTCGACCTTCGAAATCCTGTCGTTCCTGTCGTTGTCGTCGTTCCCGTCGCCCCAACCGCCGTAGGAGCCCATGCCACGCCCAGAATCCACCGAGTGGAAACCCCCGCCCCCTGATCCGGAACAGCCCCGCCAACTGCGGCGCATCGTCCGGCTCTTCCGCCCCTATCGCGGCCGCCTGGCCCTCGTCGGGCTGCTCGTCGCCGCCGCCTCACTGGTCTCCGTCGCCACGCCGTTCCTCCTCAAGGAGATCCTCGACACCGCGATCCCGCAGGGCCGTACCGGGCTGCTCGGCCTGCTGGCCCTCGGCATGATCGCCGGAGCAGTGCTCAGCAGTGTCTTCGGCGTGCTGCAGACCCTGATCTCCACCACGGTCGGCCAGCGAGTCATGCACGATCTGCGCACCGCGGTCTACGCGCGGCTGCAATCCATGTCGCTCGCCTTCTTCACCCGCACCAGGACGGGCGAGGTGCAGTCCCGTATCGCCAACGACATCGGCGGTATGCAGGCGACGGTCACCACCACCGCCACCTCGCTGGTGTCGAACCTGACCAGCGTCGTTGCGACCGTGATCGCCATGCTCGCCCTCGACTGGCGGCTGACCGTCGTCTCCCTCCTGCTGCTCCCCCTCTTCGTCTGGATCAGCCGCCGGGTCGGGCGCGAGCGCCGCCGGATCGCCACCCAGCGTCAGAAGCAGATGGCGTCGATGGCCGCCACGGTCACCGAATCGCTCTCCGTGAGCGGCATCCTGCTCGGCCGGACCATGGGCAGGTCGGACTCCCTGACCCGCTCCTTCGCCGACGAGTCCGAGCGACTGATCGACCTCGAGGTCCGGTCGAACATGGCGGGCCGTTGGCGCATGTCCGTCATCGGCATCGTGATGGCCGCCATGCCCGCGGTCATCTACTGGGCGGCCGGTGTCGCCCTGCACCTCGGCGGTCCGGAGATCTCGCTCGGCACCCTGGTCGCGTTCGTCTCGCTGCAGCAGGGTCTGTTCCGGCCCACGGTCAGCCTGCTGTCCACGGGCGTGCAGATCCAGACATCGCTCGCCCTCTTCCAGCGCATCTTCGAGTACCTCGACCTGACCGTCGACATCACCGAGCCGGTCCACGCCCGCCGCCTGACCGCGCCGCGCGGCGAGATCCGCTTCGAGGACGTCGAGTTCCGCTACGACGAGGCCGGCGCCCAGGTCCTCGAGGGCATCGACCTCGCGGTCCCCGCCGGCGGCAGCCTCGCGGTCGTCGGCGCCACCGGCTCCGGCAAGTCGACCCTCAGCCACCTCGTCCCCAGGCTCTACGACGTCACGGGCGGCCGCGTGACGCTGGACGGCGTGGACGTGCGCGAACTCGACTTCGACTCGCTGGCCCGTGCGATCGGCGTCGTCTCCCAGGAGACGTACCTGTTCCACGCCTCCGTCGCCGAGAACCTCCGCTTCGCGAAGCCCGACGCCACCGACGAGGAGCTGTACGCGGCCGCCCGCGCCGCGCAGATCCACGACCACATCGCCGCACTGCCCGAGGCGTACGACACCGTGGTGGGGGAGCGCGGGCACCGCTTCTCCGGAGGTGAGAAGCAGCGGCTGGCGATCGCCCGCACCGTCCTGCGCGACCCCGCCGTGCTCGTCCTGGACGAGGCGACCAGCGCGCTCGACACCCGTACCGAGCAGGCCGTGCAGCAGGCGCTCGACTCCCTGTCGGCCGACCGCACCACCATCACCATCGCGCACCGCCTCTCCACGATCCGCTCGGCCGACGAGATCGTCGTCCTGGACGCGGGTCGCATCGTCGAGCGCGGCACGCACGCATCGCTGATGGCGGCTGACGGCCGGTACGCGGCGCTGGTCCACCGGGACGCCCAGCTGGAGCCCGCTGGATGAAAATATGCCTGATAGTCCAGATGTGCCGGATATAGCCCCTACGTCGGGTTAGCGTGCCCGCATGCTGCCGCGCCCTCCCGGGATCACACCCCGGACCCCAGGCCGAGCTCCGGCCGCCCGGGTCGGGCGCACGACATCGCGAGGTGAAATGTGCTGAACGACAGTCCCGGCCGGGGCAAGATCCGACTGACCCGCCGAGGCCGCGGGGCACTCCTGGTGACCGGTGCTCTCGTCGCGGGTGCGGCCGTCGCCGTTCCGCTCCTGCTGCTCAACGACTCGTCCGAACGGCCCGAAGCAGTGGTCATCCCTGAGGGCTGGCGTACGTCCCAGGTGTACAAGGCCGTCGACAAGGCCCTCGGAGTGCCCGACGGCTCCAGCAAGAAGGCCGCCGCCAAGGCCAAGCTGAAGCTTCCGCACGAGGCCAACGGCAATCCGGAGGGCTACCTCTTCCCGGCCACGTATCCCATCGCCGAGAAGTCCACGCCCGAGTCCGTGCTCTCCTACATGGTCGCCACGGCCGGCAAGAAGTTCGGGACCGCACCCATCAGTGCCGGCGCCGAGAACAACGCGGTGTCCGTGTACCAGACCGTCACCATCGCGAGCATCGCGCAGGCCGAGGCGGAGTCGAAGCAGGACATGGGCAAGGTCGCCCGGGTCGTCCTCAACCGGCTCGCCCAGGGCATGCCGCTGCAGATGGATTCCACCGTCAATTACGCGCTCAACCGCTCGACGCTGCACACCAAGACCGCCGACACCAAGGTCGAGAGCCCGTACAACACCTATGCGCGCATGGGGCTGCCGCCCACCCCCATCGCCAACCCGGGCGACGAGGCGATGCGCGCCGCGACCAGCCCGCCGGCGGGGGACTGGCTGTACTTCGTGACGGTGAAGAAGGGTGACACCCGCTTCACCGCTGACTTCGAGGAACACCAGCGCAACGTCGACGAGTTCAACCGCCTCCAGAAGCAGCAGGGCAAGAGCGCCTCGTCCTGACGGACGCCACCCGGCCGGTCAGCCCACCAGGGCGGGCCGGCCGGCGAGCAGCCGTCGGATCTCGCGGACCGCCGCGCGGCCCGCCCGATTCGCGCCGATGGTGCTGGCCGACGGCCCGTACCCCACCAGGTGCACCCGGGGGTCGCGTACGGCTCGGGTGTTCTCGACGCGGATGCCGCCGCCCGGCTCGCGCAGACGCAGCGGTGCGAGGTGCCCCACCGAGGCCCGGAAACCGGTCGCCCACAGGATCACGTCCGCATCGATACGGCGTCCGTCGTCCCAGGCCACACCGTCCGGGGTGATCCGGTCGAACATCGGCAGCCGGTGCAGTACGCCCTCTTCGCGCCCGCGTCGCACCGCCTCGGTGACCGGTAGTCCCGTCACCGACACCACGCTCTGCGGCGGGAGCCCCCGGCGCACCCGCTCGTCCACCATCGCCACCGCGGCCCGGCCCTGGTCCTCGTCGAACGGCCCCTCGTGGAAGGCCGGTTCGCGCCGGGTCACCCAGGTCGTCGCCGCGGCGAACGGCGCGATCTCGAGCAGATGCTGCACCCCGGAGGTGCCCCCGCCCACGACGACGACCCGCTGCCCGGCGAACTCCTCGGGTCCCGGGTACTGGGCCGTGTGCAGCTGCCGTCCGCGGAAGGTCTCCTGGCCCGGGTGGCGCGGCCAGAACGGACGGTCCCAGGTGCCGGTGGCACTGATCACGGCCCGCGCCGACCAGTCGCCCCCCGAGGTCTCGACGATCAATCGCCCATCCACGCCCTCACGCACCGCACGCACGTCCACGGGACGGCGTACCCGCAGGTCGAAGGCGTCCTCGTACCGGGAGAAGTACTCGCCGATCACCGCGGACGACGGGCGGTCCGGGTCCGCGCCGGTCAGCTCCATGCCCGGAAGCGCATGCATCCCGTGGACCTTCGCGTACGTCAGCGTGGGCCAACGGAACTGCCAGGCGCCGCCCGGCGCGGGAGCGTGGTCGAGCACCACGAAGTCCCGGCCGGGCTCGAAGCCCGACCGGCGCAGGTGATAGGCCGCCGAGAGTCCGGCCTGGCCCGCGCCGATCACGACCACGTCGGTCAGCTGCGGGCCGCCGGAGAGCGGGCTTGCGTCTGGTGCCCCGGTGTAGTTCACGCTTCTACTAACCAGGGCGGGGTGGGTGTTCTTCCCGGCGGGCGTCCCCGCCGGCGAAGGCCCCGGCCCGAGCGGCGGACACCCGGGCCGGGCAGGGTGCTACCGCCCGCCGGCCACCAGGAGCGGCGCGCCGCCCGGAGCGGAGGCCGGACGGCCGTTGGACGCCGGCACCCCGGTCAACGCTGAAGCGGGCAGGCGGGGCAGCAGGCCGCGCGCTCCCAGATCCGGGATCACACCCTCGCCGAACCAGTACGCCTCCTCCAGGTGCGGGTATCCGGAGAACACGAAGTGGTCCACACCGAGCGCGTGGTACTCCTCGATCCGGTCCGCGACCTCGGCGTGACTGCCGACCAGGGCCGTGCCCGCCCCACCGCGCACCAGACCGACGCCCGCCCAGAGGTTGGGCGAGATCTCGAGGTCGTCCCGGGATCCTCCGTGCAGGGCCAGCATGCGCTGCTGGCCGACCGACTCGCTGCGGCGCAGCGCCTGTTGGGCGGCGGCCACGGTGTCCGGGTCCAGGTCGTCGAGCAACCGGTTCGCCGTCGCCCAGGCCTCGGCCGACGAGTCCCGCGAGATGGTGTGCAGGCGGATACCGAAACGGACGGTGCGGCCCTCGGCCTCCGCGAGCCCCCGGATCCAGTCGATCTTCTGCTTCACCTGCTCCGGCGGCTCGCCCCAGGTCAGGTACACGTCCGAGTGCCGTGCGGCCACCGGCCCCGCAGCCGCCGACGAACCGCCGAAGAAGATCTCCGGTCGCGGCTCGGGCGGCAGCGCGGTCAGGCCGCCCTCCACCTGGTAGTGCTCGCCGTCGAAGTCATAGGGCTTGCCCTCCCACACGCCACGGACCACCGATAGGAACTCGTCGGTCCGCGCGTACCGGCGGTCATGGTCCAGATGGTCGCCGAAGCGGCGCTGCTCGGTGGAGTCCCCGCCCGTGACGACGTTCAGGAGCAGCCGCCCGCGGGTGATGCGCTGATACGTCGACGCCATCTGCGCCGCGAGGACCGGAGAGATGACTCCGGGCCGGAAGGCGACCAGGAACTTCAGGCGCTCGGTGTGCTGGGCGAGCGCCACCGTGGTCAGCCAGGCGTCCTCGCACCAGGTGCCGGTCGGGGTGAGTACTGCCTCGAATCCCAACTGCTCGGCAGCCTTGGCGATTTGGGCCAGGTACTCGATGTCGGGTGCCCGTACGCCGCTGACCGGTGTGACGCGCGAGCGCTTGATGCCGCCGTCCGTGTAGGCGTGCCGGTCGACGAGGGTGCGGCCGTCACCGCCGGTGGGCAGGAACCAGTGCAGGTGAACAGACATGATCAGGACTCCTTGTAGCTGCGGGGCTCGGTGGAGGACGGCGGCAGGTCGCCGTTGAAACGCGTGTCGACGAAGTCGCCGAAGTCGATGCGCCGGGGGATGAGCTTCAGCTCCGCGAACACGTCGACGATCTCCTGCTCGGAATCGATCACGTCCTGATCGACCGCGACGGGGACCCGGGTGCCCGTGGTCCGCTTGACCGCGTCGAGTGCCACCTCGTAGGGCAGTTTGGTGTCCTTCGCCCAGACCTTGGCCCATTCCTCCGGGTGCTTGAAGGACCAGTCCTGAGCCCGCCGGAGCCGTTCCAGATAGTCGGCCACGGCCTTGGACTTCTTCTTGTCGCCCAGCGCGCCGGGCGCGGCGACGTTGAAGGCCAGGCCGTTGACGACACCGTCGCCGTCCGTCAGTACCCGCCCCTGCTTCGCGCGCAGGGCCTGCGAGGTGTACGGGTCCCACACGGCCCAGGCATCCACCTTGCCGCCGGTGAAGGCGGCAAGGCCGTCGGCCGGCTGCAGGTACTTCACCTCGATGTCGTCGAGAGACAGCTTGTACTTACGCAGTTGCGCGACCAACTGGTAATGCGCGGAGCTGCCTTGGGCCACCGCGACGGACTTGCCCTTGAGCTGGCTCACCTTCTTCAGCGAGGAGTCGGTGGGCACCAGGATGGCGTCGCCGGCCGCTGCGCCGTGTGTCGCGCTCACCACAGTGATCTTGGATCCCGCGCCGGCCGCGAACACCGGGGGAGTGTTGCCGACCGCGCCGACGTCGACGGCCTTCGCGTTCACGGCCTCGAGGAGCGGCGGGCCGGAGCTGAACGTGGACCACTTGATCTTGTAGTCCAGATCGTCCAGCTCACCTGCGGCGCGCAGGACGGCTTCCGAACCGCCCTTCTGGTCACCGACGTTGATGGTCACCGAACCTTTGCCGTCGGTTCCGCCGCCGCCCAGGCCTGCGCCGTCGGAGTTCGCGGACGACGCACCACCGCAGGCGGCGACGAGCAGGGACAGCGGGAGGAGCAAGGCGGGAAGTGCGCGGCGTGGTCGCATCGAGGGTCCGTTCATCGGATGAGCGTGGGGGTGTGGGTGGCGGGGGTGGCTCCGGGCCGCGGCCCGGTGAGGGAGGTCAGGCTGCCCGGGCCGGTGCCTCCACGCCGAGGCGGTCGAGGAGCTCGGCGCGCAGTGCGCCGAAGCGGGAGTCGGTGATGTCCCACGGGCGGTCGAGGGGGACGTGCGCCTCGTGGGCGATCACGCCGTCGTCCATCACCAGGACGCGGTCGGCGAGCAGGATCGCCTCCTCGACGTCGTGCGTGACCAGGAGAACCGCGCAGCCGCGTCGCTGCCACAACTCGGCGACCAGGCGCTGGGCCTTGATGCGGGTCAACGCGTCGAGCGCGCCGAACGGCTCGTCGAGCAACAGCAGATCGGGCTCGCGCACCAGGGCACGCGCGAGCGAGGCACGTTGCGCCTCGCCGCCGGAGAGCGTCTTCGGCCAGGCCTCCGACCGGTGGGCCAGACCCACCTCCTCGAGCGCCGCCTCGGCGCGGGAACGCGGAGGCTGCCCCGGCAGGCCGAGCAGCACATTGCGCCAGACCTTCTTCCAGGGCATCAGACGCGGCGCCTGGAACGCGGTGGCCCGCCTGCGCGGCACGAGCACCGAACCGTCGACCTCGCGGTCGAGGCCCGCCAGGATCTTCAGGAGGGTGGACTTCCCGCAGCCGCTGCGACCGAGCAGGGCGACGAACTCGCCTGGCCGCACAGTGAGGTCGAGATCGTCGATGACCCTGCGGCCGTCGAAGGAACGCGTCAGCCCCTGCACACGTACGGCAGCCGCCTCCTCGCCGGCGCCGGCGCCGGACAGGTCGTGGTCGGTCACGTCGTGGTCGGTCACTGTCCGGTGAACGTCGGTCGCCATCGGAGCAACACCCTCTCGAGAGTACGGACTACGAAGTCGGCGGCCAGGCCGAGGAAGGCGTAGACGATCAGGCACACCACGATCACGTCCGTCCGCAGGAAGTCGCGGGCCTGCACCATCAAAAAGCCGAGTCCTGAGTCGGCGTTCACCTGCTCGGCGAAGACCAGGGCGAGCCAGGCGATGCCGAGCGAGTACCTGAGGCCCGTCATCGCACCCGGAAGCGCGCCGGGAAGCACGACATGCCGCACGAGTCCCCAGCGGGACAGCCCGAGTGACTGCCCGGCTTCGATGAGTTGGGCGTCGACGTTGCGGATTCCGGCATAGACGTTCAGGTAGAGCGGGAAGGAGACGCCGAGCGTGATGATGGCGATCTTCGGGGCCTCGCCGATGCCGAACCAGATGATGAACAGCGGGATCAGACCCACGAACGGCACCGTCCGCAGCATCTGCACGCTCGCGTCGACGAGGTCCTCACCGATACGGAACAGGCCGGAGACGAGCGCCAGCGAAGTGCCGACGACCACGCCGAACAGCAGGCCGAGCGCCACGCGTTGCAGTGACACACCCATGGCAGAGGTGAGCGAGCCGTCCGAGACGAGATCTCCGGCCACGCGGGCGATGGTGCCCGGTGAGGCGAGCACGTCGGCGCTCAACGCGCCTGTGGCGGTGAGGACTTGCCACAGCGCGAGCAGGACCAGAGGGCCCGAGGTGCGTCGCACCCAGCGCGGTACCCGGGTGCGTCGGACCTTCGTCGAGGTAAGGCGTTCGAGCTCGGGTGCGGTTGCGCTGCCGGTCGCCGGGGCGTCGTCCCCGGCGTCGGCGCCGGAACTCGCCTTCGACGGGACGGACTTGGAGACGCCGGGATGCGAGGTGTCCGACTTCGGGGTGTCCGGTTCGGGCGATTCCGGTGCGGGGGTCTCCGGTTCGGGGGTCTCCGGTTTGTCCGGGGGAGCATGACTGATGCTCATGGCGGCTCCAGGGAGGGGGAGTTGAGGGCGCGGGGTGCAACGCGGTGCCGCCCCACTCAGGGGCGGATGATCGAGGGAGCGCAGACACACCTGTACGACGTCATGGCGGGGTACGACGGGACCCGGCGGCCGAGCGCGGTCAGGCGGAAGTGCCCGGCCGGACCGGGGACACGGTCATGCCGGACGTGCCGCCGGGACGGGCGGGGACGAGCGGTGGTGCGGGATGCGCGAGGGCGCGGGAGGGAAGGTCAGCAGCCGCGACGACAGGCGGCGGAGGCCACCCGCAGCAGGTCGATGTGACCGCGCGTGGTGAGCATGGCTGAACGCAACATGCCGCTGAACGTAGCGAGGTCGTACGTCCACGGTCAACGGTGTCTCGCCACGCGGACGCCGCTGACCGGGCCGTCGTGGGCGCGATGCACCACCATGGTCCTCATGTCCGATGCCTTCACCAGCCGCGTCCTGTCCGTGACGACCGGGTCCCACGAGACCGTCGCCGACCTCACCCACGACTGTGCGTCGTTCCTCGCGGACGTGGCACACGGCCGTGACGGGCTGCTCAATGTCTTCGTTCCCCACGCCACCGCCGGCATCGCCGTACTCGAGACCGGCGCAGGCAGCGACGACGACCTGCTCGACGCCCTGGGCACCCTGCTGCCGGCGGGCGACCGCTGGCAGCACCGCCACGGCTCCCCGGGCCACGGCCGCGACCACGTCCTGCCCGCCCTCGTGCCACCGCACGCCACCTTGCCTGTGCTCAACGGAGCCTTGGAGCTGGGTACTTGGCAGTCGGTCTGCCTTGTCGACACCAACCGTGACAACCCGCGCCGCCAGGTCCGGCTCAGTTTCCTCGGCTGATCCGGTCGGCTGGTGCAGGGCCCGTTCCGGGCGGTGCCGGACGCGGCGGTAATCTGCTTGCGCCGGGGGACCCGGCGCCGTCGCCGCGGGCAGCAGGCGCGGGACCGGCTCAGACGGATGCAGGTGAGGTATGCAGACCAGGTACGTGCCCGATGCGGGTTCGCTCCGGCGGGCACCGTGATGCCGGGAACGGACCATGGCCGCCTGCCTGCGCTGAGAGCGGGACGCCGTGGATAAGGTCTGGCTCACGGCCGCGGGCCTCTACGTCATCGTCCTGCTGCGCGCCGGCGGGACGTTCGCCGTCGGTTGGCTGACCGGAGCCGGTGCCCGGCGCAGCAGGTTCGCGGAGAAGTTCTCCGCGGCCAGGTTCCAGCGCGTGGAGAACGCCATCCAGCGGTGGGGTGCGCCGGTGGTGGCGCTGTCCTTCCTGACCGTCGGGTTCCAGACGGCAGCGAATTTCCTGGCCGGAAGCATGCGGATGCCCGTCCGGCGCTACCTTCCCGCGCTGTTCGTCGGGGGAGCGGCCTGGGCGCTGGTGTACGCCACGGCCGGGATCGGAATCCTGGAAGGCCTCGGCAGGCTCTTCGCCGAGCAGACCGCGCTCGGAGTGGGCGGTGTCGTCGCTCTCGTCGTCGTGGTGTGCGGTGTGGTGCTCTACCGGCGACGGCGTGCGGCGCGGATCGTGCCGGAGACCGCGGACGAGGAATCCTGACCGTGCGGGCCGCGTCGACGGCGTAGGTCGTGCAGCCCGCGCCGGGCGGGATCCGGCCCCTGTGGTCAGTCCGAGTCGTCCACCGAATCGAGGAACGCGGCCGCCGCCGGTGAGCGGCGGGAGTCGTTCCAGACCAGGCGCTCCTCCCGGGTCGGGCCGTTGTGCAGGGGCACCACGGTGAGGCCAGGCAGGCGGGGTACGAGACGGGACGGCAGCAGAGCGATCCCGAGCCCGCCCCGCACCAGATCGGCCAGGAACTCCAGGCCCTTGGCCTCGAACGCCACCTCGCGGTGCAGCCGGGCAGCCTGGAACGCCTCGTCCGTCTGCGCGCGTGCGGCCGCCCCGGCAGGGAAGTCCACGAACGACTCCTCCACCAGGCGCTCCAGCGGTACCGGACCCTTCGCCGCCTCGTGCGCCAGCGGATGACCGGGCGCCACGACCGTCACATGCCGGTCGGTCGTCAGCGTCCTGCTCCGCAGTCCCAGCGGGCTGGTGTCGAACGAGGGCGGCACTCCGAGGAAAGCGAGGTCGAGGTCGCCGTCGCGTACCGAGCGCACCAGGGTCTCGCTCATGCCGTCGACGAGACGCATCGTGACCTGCGGATACGTGAGGTGGTACGCGCGCATCAGGCCCGGCACATCGACCGCGGTCACCGTGGCGATGGCGCCGATGGCCAGGCGTCCACGGATCTCACCGGTCGCCGCCGCGACCTCGGCCCTGGCCCGGTCGGCCGCCTCCAGCGCCTGCCGGGCGGCCGGCAGGAACGCCTCACCCGCCGCTGTGAGCGCCACCCGACGGCTCGTGCGGTCGAAGAGCCGCGCACCCAACTCCCGTTCCAGCTTGCCGATCTGGTGGCTGAGCGCGGACTGCACGACCAGGCACCGCTCGGCGGCCCGGGTGAACCCGCCCGTCTCGGCGACGGCGACGACGTACCGCATCTGCTGGAGTTCCATGCGATCCATCGTGTTTCACGATCGCTCGGATGACAATGATGTGTTGGACTCATTGATCTGTCCGGTCGCAGGCTGTGTGCCATGACACAGACGGGACTCGACCCCCACAACGCCGCGCCCCACGAGACGCCTCATGGACAGGCACGGACCGGCCCGCGGCGCGGCCTGCTGCCCCTGCTGGCCGTCGCCACGGGACTGTCCTGCGCCGGCAACTACGTCGCGCAGCCGCTGCTCGACCTCATATCCCGCGATCTCGGCCTCGGCAGCCTGCTGGCCGGCCTCGTCGTCACCGCCTCGCAGACGGGATACGCACTCGGCCTGATCCTCCTCGTGCCGCTCGGCGACGTCGTCGACCGGCGTCGCCTCACGGTCGCGCTCTTCGCCGCCACATCGCTCTTCCTCACCGTCTCGGCACTGGCCCCGAGCGGTCCGGTACTGCTCGCCGGCACCGTTCTCGCCGCCCTCGCCTCGGTCGGCGCCCAGGTCGTGGTCGCCCACGCCGCCGCGCTCGCCACCGACGAGACCCGGGGCCGGGCGGTCGCCACCGTGATGGCGGGGGTGCTGCTTGGCGGACTGCTCGCCCGCACCGCCGCCGGCGGGCTGTCCGAACTGGGCGGCTGGCGCACCGTGTACTGGGTGCTCGCGGCGCTCATGGCCGCAGCCGCCGCCACCCTGCACCGGCACCTGCCCCGGCTCCCGGTCACCGCCGACCTCCGGTACCCCGCCCTGCTGCGGTCCACCTTCGCCCTGTTGCGCACCGAGCCCCTGCTGCGCGGCCGCGCCCTGCTCGGTGCGCTCTCCCTCGGCTCGTACAGCGTCCAGCTCACCGCGCTCACCTTCCTGCTCGCGGGTGCGCCCTTCCATTGGCCGGCGCCGGCCATCGGACTGTTCGGCCTGGTCGGCGCGGTGGGTGTGGCGGCCATGACCGTCGCGGCGCGGCTCAGCGACCGAGGACACGTACGGAAGGTCACCGGCGGCGCGACCGCGCTGCTGCTCGCCGGCTGGCTGGTCCTGCTCGCCGCGGAGCGTTCCCTGCTCTGGCTCGCCCTCGGCATCGTCGCGCTGAACATCGGCCAGCAGGCCGTCCTCAACAGCAGCCAGACCGTCGTCTACGCCCTGCGGCCCGAGGCCCGCAGCCGCATCAACTCCGCCTTCATGACCGCCACCTTCCTCGGTGGCGCCCTCGGCTCCGCCGCGGCCTCGATCGTGTGGGCGAGCTCCGGCTGGTCCGGCATCTGCGCCCTGGGTGCCCTGCTCGCCACCGGTGCCTTCGCCGCGTGGGGGCGGGAACTGCTGCGCGGTCGGGGGGCCCACGCCTGATGTGTCAAAACCGTATGAAGATCACCGGATGGCCGACGGCGGGCGCGGCCGGTGAACCTACGATGCCCGGGTGCCCGAGAGATACGACGTGACAGGGACGCCCTCCGCGAGCGCCGACGCGTCACGGACCGCGGTCTGGACGCGTCGTACGGCCCTGGTCGCACTGATCCTCGCCGCGCTGAACCTGCGGCCCGCGGTGACCAGCATCGGGCCGGTCCTCGAGGAGATCCGCGACGGTCTCGGGATGAGCGCCACGGTCGCGGGGCTCCTCACCTCGATGCCCGCCGTGTGCTTCGCCCTCGTCGGCTTCGCCGCCCCCCGGCTCGCCCGCCGCTTCGGGCACGAAGCCGTGGTGGCCTGCGGCGCGCTGGCGATCGCCGCGGGTCTTGCGGTACGGCCGCTCGCCGCGGACAGCGCGCAGTTCGTCGCCCTGAGCGCCCTGGCCCTCGCCGGGATCGCCGTGGTGAACGTACTGCTCCCGGTCGTCGTCAAACAGCGGTTCCCGGACCGGGTCGGCACGATGACCGGCCTGTACTCCATGGTCCTCAACGCCGGCGCCTCCACCGCCGCCGCCGTCACCGTGCCGCTCGCCCGGGAGTTCGGCGCCGACTGGAGGGTCGGTCTCGGTGCGTGGGCGCTGCTCGCGGCGTCGGCCGTGCCACCGTGGCTGCTCCTCGCGCACAAGTCCGCTTCAGCGAACGCGAAGCGGGACAGTGAGGCGGACCCGAAGCCGGACGCCGAGGCGCCTGCCCGGATCCGTCCCGTCCGCAGCCCCACCGCCTGGGCCCTCGCGGTCTACTTCGGACTGCAGGCCACCGCCGCCTATGTGGTCATCGGCTGGCTGCCGCAGATCTTCCGGGACGCCGGCCTGTCCGCCGACACCGCGGGCCTGCTGTTCGCCGTCACCTCGGTGCTCGGCATCCCGCTGTCCTTCGCCCTGACCGCGCTCGCCGGGCGGCTGCGCCACCAGAGCGGGATCGCCGTCACCATCGGCCTGTTCGGCCTGGCCGGCTACGCCGGACTCTGGGCCGCGCCCGACGCCGCGCCCTGGGTCTGGGCCTGCCTCCTCGGCGTCGGCAACTGTTCCTTCCCGCTGGCGCTCACCATGATCGGCCTGCGCGGACGCGACAGCGCGGCCGTGGCCCGGCTCTCCGGGTTCGCGCAGAGCACCGGATACCTGCTCTCCGTGCCCGGTCCCGTACTCGTCGGCGTGCTGTACGACCACAGCGGCGGGTGGCGGTGGCCGCTGGTGTTCCTGGCGGTGCTGATGGTGCCGCAGTTGGTGGCGGGCCACTTCGCCGGACGCGACCGCCGCATCGACTGACCGCGCGGCTCGAACCAGGTGGCGGCCGAGATTTCATGCTGCCGCAACGAGCCGCCGCCCCGTTGCTGCTAGACATGGTGGGGGAGCACTCCGGTGTCGCTCCAGCCTGAAGGGATACGCCTCCGTGGTCCATGCGACGCGTCGGCTGTGCGCAGTGAATCCGCGCCGCCGCATCCGTCTGCACGGCAGGCCGCACATCGACCTGCAGCGCATCGCCGGCGCGCTCTGTCGATCCTGACCCAGCCGAGGTGACCGACAGTCACCCGCGCGCCGTCGGCCCCCCTTCGTCAGGACCATCAGGAAGGCACTCTCGTGTCCTCAACTCCCTCTGCACCCCTGCACCTTGCCGTCGCCCTGGACGGCACCGGCTGGCACCCCGCGTCCTGGCGCGAGGAGGTCGCCAGGCCACGGGACCTGTTCACCGCCGGCTACTGGGCCGACCTGGTGGCCGAGGCCGAGCACGGACTGCTCGACTTCGTGACCATCGAGGACGGCCTCGGACCGCAGTCCTCGCACTTCCTCGAGCCGGACGACCGTACCGACCAGGTACGCGGCCGACTCGATGCCGTTCTGGTGGCAGCCCGTATCGCCCCGCTCACCCGGCACATCGGACTCGTGCCGACCGCCGTCGTCACCCACACCGAGCCGTTCCACCTCTCCAAGGCCGTCGCCACCCTCGACTACGTCAGCGGTGGACGAGCCGGAGTGCGGGTCCAGGTCAGTGCCCGCCCGGCCGACGCCGCCCACTTCGGACGCCGCACCGTCCCGCGCGTCGACGACTACGAGGGCCCGGCCGCACGGGAGTTGGTGGGCGACCTCTTCGACGAGGCGGCCGACTACGTGGAGGTGGTGCGCCGGCTCTGGGACAGCTGGGAGGACGGCGCGGAGATCAGGGACGCCGCCACCGGCCGGTTCATCGACCGGGACAAGCTGCACTACATCGACTTCGAGAGCCGGCACTTCCATGTCAGGGGACCTTCGATCACCCCGCGGCCCCCGCAGGGCCAGCCCGTGATCACCGCCCTCGCGCACCAGACGGTTCCGTATCAACTGGTGGCCCGCCAGGCGGACATCGGCTACGTCACCCCGCACGACCCCGACCAGGCCCGGGCCGTCCTGGCCGAGATCCGCGCCGAACAGCAGGCGGCAGGCCGCTCCGACGAGCCCGTGCACGTCTTCGCCGACCTCGTGGTCCTCCTCGACGAGGACCAGACGGCAGCCGAGGCCCGCCGCGACCGCCTGGACACCGCCGCCGGTGAGCCGTACACCAGCGACGCCCGCATATTCGCCGGTACGCCCGCCCAACTGGCCGATCTGCTCGAGGAGTTCCAGGCCGCCGGACTCACCGGCTTCCGGCTGCGCCCCGCCGTACTCGGGCACGATCTGCCCGCGATCACGCGCGGACTGGTTCCCGAGCTCCAGCGCCGCGGCCTGTTCCGGCACACCTACGAGGCCGGCACCCTGCGCGGACTCCTCGGCCTGCCCCGCCCCGCCAACCGCTACGCCACCCGGCCGCACGGGGACGGGCCGCCGCCGGCGCCCGCCGCCCGGGAAGCATCACGTACCGCCACCGCCTGAGCCGGAGGGACGTCACCACCATGAGCAAGCCCAAGAAGCAGATCCATCTGGCCGCCCACTTCCCCGGCGTCAACAACACCACCGTGTGGAGCGATCCGGCGGCCGGCAGCCACATCGAGTTCAGCTCCTTCGCCCACTTCGCGCGCACGGCCGAACGCGCCAAGTTCGACTTCCTGTTCCTCGCCGAAGGGCTCCGCCTGCGTGAACAGGGCGGCCAGATATACGACTTGGACGTCGTCGGCCGCCCCGACACCTTCACCGTGCTGAGCGCGCTAGCCGCCGTCACGGAGCACCTCGGCCTCACCGGCACCATCAACTCCACCTTCAACGAGCCCTACGAGGTGGCCCGCCAGTTCGCCAGCCTCGACCACCTCTCCGGTGGGCGCTCCGCCTGGAACGTGGTGACCTCCTGGGACGCCTTCACCGGCGAGAACTTCCGCCGCGGCGGCTTCCTGCCGCAGGAGGAGCGCTACTCACGGGCGCAGGAGTTCCTGGCCACCGCCCACGAACTGTTCGACTCCTGGCACGGTGACGAGATCGTCGCCGACCCGGCCGTCGGCGCCTTCCTGCGTGACGCGAAGGCCGGAGCGTTCGCGCACACCGGCCAACACTTCGACATCCACGGGCAGTTCAACGTCCCGCGCTCCCCGCAGGGCCGGCCCGTGATCTTCCAGGCCGGCGACTCCGAGGAGGGCCGCGAGTTCGCCGCCGCGGAGGCGGACGCCATCTTCAGCCGGCACGCCACCCTGGACGCGGGCCGCACCTTCTACACCGACGTCAAGAGCAGGCTCGCCAAGTACGGCCGAGCGCCCGAGGAACTCCTCATCCTGCCGTCCGCGACCTTCGTACTCGGCGACACCGACGCCGAGGCCCGCGACCTCGCCAAGGAGATCCGCCGCCAACAGGTCAGCGGAGCCACCGCCCTCAAGCACCTCGAGTTCGTCTGGAACCGTGACCTGTCCGGCTACGACCCGGAAGGCCCGCTGCCCGACATCGACCCCGACGTCGGCGAGCACCACATCGCCCGCGGCCGCGCCCAGGTCCGGATGTACCGCGACCCGCTGGCCACCGCCCGCGAGTGGCGCGAGCGTGCCGAGGCCAACAACTGGTCCATCCGCGACCTGGTCATCGAGACAGGCAACCGGCAGAACTTCGTGGGCTCCGCCGAGACCGTCGCGCGGACCATCGACGAGTTCGTCCAGGCCGATGCGAGCGACGGCTTCATCCTCGTCCCGCACATCACCCCCGGCGGCCTCGACGTCTTCGCCGACACCGTGGTGCCGCTGCTCCAGGAGCGCGGCGTCTTCCGCACCGAGTACGAGGGCACCACCCTGCGCGACCACCTCGGCCTCGCGCACCCCGACGACCGCGCCGGAGCACGCCGGGCGTCCTGAGGTCCCGCAGGGGGCGATTTCGGGCGACGGCCGGACCGCATGGATGATCGGGGATGTGTTCCTCGCAAGTCTGTCCGTCGCCGCGCTCGCCGTGGTGCTCGTGGGCGCCGTCCTCCGGCCCTTCGGCAAGCCGGAGGCGGTGTTCGCGGTACCCGCGGCGGGTCTGGTGGTCGCCACCGGTGCGATCCCGCTGGACGACGTACGCGAGGAGGCCGCCCGGCTCGGGCCGGTGGTCGGCTTCCTCGCCGCGGTCCTGGTACTCGCCCGACTCTGCGACGACGAGGGCCTCTTCCGCGCCTGCGGAGCGTGGATGGCCCGCCGCGCCCGTCAGCGGCCCGGCCGGCTCCTCGGCGCGGTCTTCGCGCTCGCCTCGCTGATCACCGCTGCACTCAGCCTGGACGCCACCGTCGTCCTGCTCACACCGGTGGTGTTCGCCACCGCCCGTCGTATGGGCGCCGGACCGGGCCCGCACATCTACGCGACCGGGCACCTCTCGAACTCGGCGTCCCTGCTGCTCCCGGTCTCCAATCTGACCAACCTGCTCGCCTACAGCGCCGCGGGCCTGAGCTTCACGCGCTTCGCGCTGCTCATGACGCTGCCGTGGCTGGCGGCGGTCGCGGTCGAGTACGCCGTACTGCGCCGCTTCTTCGCCAGGGACCTGAAGGTGCCCGCGACCGGCACGGAACCGCCGGCCCCGATCGATGTGCCGATCTTCGCGCTGGTCACCGTCGCCGCCACCCTCGTCGGTTTCGCCGTCGCCTCCGCGCTCGGTCTCGACCCGGCCTGGGCAGCGGCGGCCGGCGCCGCCGTGCTCGGCGTACGCGCCCTGGCACGTCGGGAGACCACGCCGAGAGTGCTGCTGCGCGCCGCCGACCTGCCGTTCCTGGCCTTCGTCCTCGCGCTCGGCATAGTGGTGCGCGCGGTCCTCGACCACGGTCTCGGTGACGTCATCGGTGCCCTGCTGCCCAACGGCGATACGCTGCCGGCGCTGCTCGCCACCGCGGCACTCGCCGCCCTGCTCGCGAACCTGATCAACAACCTGCCGGCCGTCCTCGCGCTGCTGCCGCTGGCCGCTCCCGCCGGTCCCGGCGTCGTCCTCGCGGTGCTGCTCGGCGTGAACATCGGCCCGAACCTGACCTACGCCGGCTCGCTCGCCACGCTCCTGTGGAGACGCATCGCCCACCGGCACGGCTACGAGGTGCGGCTCGGCGAGTTCACCCGGCTCGGGCTGCTCACCGTCCCGGCCGCGCTCCTCGCCTCGACCGCCGCGCTGTGGGTGGCGCTGCGCACGCTCGGTACCTGAACGGCGGACTCTCAGGAGCCGTCCGCGGACGCGCCACCCAGCGCGCGCAGCAGCCGCCTGGCCACCGCGTCGTTCTGCCGGAACGCCGGAGCATCGGTACGGGGACGGGCGAAGGCGGCGATCGCCCGGCTGTTGGTCGGGGCGCCGAGAGCGATACGCCGCGGATGGGGCCCGTCGAGACGAGGGTCGAGCACATGCGCGTCGGCGGGGGAGACATCGACGAGCCCGGAACGGTGGGTGCCTTCGGCGTCGGTGACGACCTCCTCCGTGATCGCGCCCGCCGCGAGCAGGTCCCGCAGCAACGGGTTCTCCGTGCGCTCGAGGGACGCCTTCGGCAGATACGCCTCGATCAGCGCGGTGGCCCGCGTGGTGTGCCCGGGCACGGTGGGGCTCGTCGCGGTGAACGTCCCTGTGGCCTCGTCCGTCCCGACCCGGATGTCCGCGCCGATGAAGCGGACCACCCCGGCCCGGGACAGCGCGAGGAGCTGCCGCAGCCTGAACCCGGGCGGCCCCGAGGCGAGGAAGCTGAAGAAGCCCTGCCACCAGCCGTCCAGATCCTCTGCGAGCGACCGCGCGTTCAGCCGCCCGGCGGCCACCACCCGCGGCAGCTGGCCGTAGATCGAGAGCAGCGCGAGGAACGCGCCCAGATCGGCACTGAACGCGCCGTCCTCCCGGCGGGCCACATCGTCGGCGACATACGCGCGCAGCCCGGCCTGGAACTCCTCGGCGGAGGCGAAGGTCCGGCCCGTCAACGGCCGGTCGAGGGCCTCGAAGTCGAGCCGGTCCACCGGATCGGGGACGCCTTTCGCCACCAGCGAGGCCATGTCCGGCTCGTACCAGTCGAGCCGGTCGTACGCCGCGAGGAACTCCGGCCAGGGCATGGCGGTGCGGCCCGGATGGGCGTGGAACAGCTCGTGATAGTGGCCGAAGCCGATCTCCTTGGCCATCAGCGGCCACAGGTCACGCCGCAGGTCGAGCGGGCGCTCCTCGGCGAGCAGCCGGTCCACCGCTTCGGGCCCGAAGTGGCGCGGCAGCGGTGCACGCGGACCGCGCAGCCGGTAGCGGGTCTTCGAGTGATACGGCACGCCGCGCCGCGAACCCGCGTGGATCACCGGCTCGCGCCCCGACGGCAGATAGGTGAGCGAGCCGTCCGGCTCGGTACGGAAGGCGCCTCCCCGCCCCTCGGTGAGCATCGCCACCAGATCGACGAAGGCGAGCCCGAGACCGCGCAGAATCACCGATTCGCCGGACCGGATCCCGGACAGGTCGGCGTCGGCGGAGAACTCGGGCGGCAGATGGAAGCGACCGTGCCGCCGCGCGAAGCCGGCGTTCGCATCGTGTGCTGCCGGAGGTGTCGAGCCGACGTGCCCCAGGGCCAGGACGACCAGATCGGCGGTGAGCCGCTCCTCGCGGCCGTCGAGATGGACCTGCTGCGGTCCGTTCACCGGTCCGGTGACGGCGGTCGCGGTGGTGCGGTGCCACTCGACGGTGACCGACGGCGGCAGCTCACTGCGTACGCGCCGGAACGCCCAGTCCAGATAGGCGCTGTGGGCCCGGCGGGTGGCGAAGTCGCTGCTCGCCAGGCCACGCAGCTCGGCCAGCACCTCCGGGTCGGCCGGCTCCTCGTACGGGGCGTGACGCGGGCCGTCGCCCGAGAACTGGGCGGCCCATTCGGCGAGCGAGGGGCCGGGGCGTATCGGGCCCTCGACCGTCGACGACTCGTCCGTGAAGAGCGTGACGTCCTCGGCCATCGAGTTCATGCGCAGCAGCGGCGACTGGGCGTCCCGCCATATCCGGCCCGGGCCGGGCGGATGCGGGTCGACCAGGTGTATCTCCAACTGCCGTGTCCCGTCCCACAGCTCGGGCGCGTTCGCGGCCAGGCGCTCGAGCAGCCCGGTGGTGCGAGGGCCCGCACCCACCACGACGAGGACGGCTCTGCGCTCCGCACCGGCGCTCACCGGTCGCCGCCGGCCTTGGCGCCCGACGCCCCCCGATAGGCGGACAGTTCGGCGATCCGTACCTTGATGCGCTGCACCGGCGTCGGTGGCAGTCCCGCGGACGTCCCGCGGGCGTAGTACCGCTCGACATAGAACTGCCCGATGCTCAGCACCGTGGTGACCGCGATGTACCAGACGGTCGCGACCAGGAGCAGCGGGATGACCTGGTACGTCTGGTTGTAGATCAACTGGACCGAGTACAGCAGGTCGTGCACGGCGAGCACGCTGATGATGCTCGTCCCCTTGAGCGTGCCGATCAGCATGTTCCCGGCCGTCGGCACGATGGAGCGCATCGCCTGCGGCACGACGATCCGGCGCAGGGTGCGCCGCCGGCTGAGGCCCAGTGCCTGGGCGGCCTCCGTCTGGCCGGCCTCCACGGAGAGGATCCCGCCGCGCACCACCTCCGCGGCGTACGCGGCCTCGTGCAGGGTCAGCCCGATCACCGCGGTGAGGGTCGGCCCGAGCAGGTTCACCGTCTGCACGGAGAAGAACTCGGGGCCGTACGGGATGCCGAGACCGAGCGTGGGGTACAGGGCGCCGATGTTGAACCAGAACAGCAGCTGCACCAGGAGCGGAGTGGACCGGAACACCCACACGAAGCCCCAACTGATGCTCCGCAGAACCGGGTTGGCGGACAGCCGCATCACCGCGAGCGGAATGCCGAGCAGGAAGCCGAGCACCATCACCAGGCCGGTGAGCCACAGGGTGAGCAGCAGCCCGTCCAGGACCGCCGCGGTGGTGAAGTAGCGGCCCACCACATCCCACTGGAAAGCGTCGTTACGGGCCACCGAGTGCGCGGCGAAGGCGACGAGCGCCAGCGCAAGGGCCCCGGTGAGCCGGCGGCCCAGATGTCTGCGCGGGACGATGCGGGGTGCGTCGTCCTTGCCGGTCGCGGTGGGCGGGGAGGAGTCGGCGCGCGGCGGGCCGACGTCGGAGAGTGTGGCCATCGAGGGATCTCCGCAGGAGGAAGTCACGGATGTATGAGTGGGTCGTGCGCCGCGTCCCTCAACACGGCCGGAGCCGCCGCCACGCAGTGCGCCGACGAGGAGCTCCACGCCCGAGCGTAGGCGTCGGTGGCGGACAACTGTCAATCGTCCGGGGCACGTTGCAAGGTGCTGTACACACCGCTGCAACAGCGCGCACAACTACGGGTCCGTCATCCGGTCGCCGCTTGACGGCAGCGCTGACGTGCTGCTGAATGACACTCATGAACGCCCAGGAACGCTTGGTCTCGCGCGACCACATCGACTTCGGTCGAGTGTGGTCCGCGGCGTGTTGCGCCTGATCCGGCAGTAAGGGTGCCCGAGCACCCCAAGGGCTGACGGGCCCGTTCTTTCCCGTCCGGTGACCGGTCCTTCCCTCCTTCGGGGCCCCGCGCTGTGCGGCGACCCAGTCGAGGGCCGAGCTCCCACCGCTCCCGATGGACGACGTTCCGGACAGTGACGTACCGGACATCGATCGGGCCCCGCCGCGCACACCACGGCGCGTCCCGACTTCTCGACACCCTCCTTGCGCCCCCGCGTTCACCCTCCGCCGAGAGCACCTGAGCCGCCCCGCCGCCGTGGGGCGGGCAAGCGGTGCCCGGACGGCGGGCACCCGATGGGCGGAAGGCCCCCGCCCGACCGAAAGGCCATACCCATGCCCGTGGAGTTCCTCGGCATAGCCGCGACCAACGACGGCTCGGAGACCGCCGTACGTTCCGGCCCCGCCTTCGACAAGGAGTACACGCTGCGCCTCGGCCGGGCGCACGAGGACCACGGCTGGGACCGCGTCCTGTTCGCCTACGGCTCCGGCTCGCCGGACCCGGCGCCGGCCGCCGCGTACCTGGCGAGCAAGCTGGACAAGCTGCAGATCCTGCTCGCCCACCGGCCCAACGTCTCGTACCCCACCTACGCCGCCAAGACCTTCGCCACCCTGGACCGGATCAGCGACGGCCGCCTCACCGTGCACTTCATCACCGGCGGCAACGACCACGAACAGGGACGTGAGGGCGACACCCTCACCAAGGACGAGCGCTACGCCCGCACCCGCGAGTACATCCGCATCGTCAAGAAGATCTGGACCAGCCACGAGCCCTTCGACCACGAGGGCGAGCACTACCGGTTCCACGACTTCGTGAGCGACGTCTTCCCCGTCCAGGAGCCCCGGCCGAACGTGTCGTTCGGCGGCTCCTCACCCGCTGCCTACGCAGCCGGCGGCGCCGAAGCGGACATCTACGCCCTGTGGGGCGAACCGCTGGCGAAGACCGCCGAGCAGATCGAGCAGGTGAAGGCGGCCGCCCGGGCCGCGGGCCGCACCGACGTACCGCGCATCCAGGTCGCCTTCCGGCCGATCATCGCCCCGACCGAGGAGCTCGCCTGGGAGAAGGCCCACCGCACCGTCGGTGCGATCCGAGAACGCCGCGAGCACACCCTCAAGCGCCGTCACCTCACCTCCTCTCCGGAGAACACCGGAGCGCAGCGCCTGATCGCCATCGCCGAGCAGGGCGAACGCTACGACCGCGCCCTGTGGACCCCGACCGCCGCCGCCACCGGCGGAGCGGGCAACTCCAACGCGTTGGTCGGCACCCCCGAAACCGTCGCCCAGGCCCTCCTCGACTACTACGACCTGGGTGTCGGCATCCTCTCCGCCCGCGGCTACGACCTGCTCGGCGACGCCATCGACTTCGGCCGGCACGTCATCCCGCTCGTCCGCGAAGGTGTCGCCGAACGCGACGCCGAACGTGCCGCCCGCGGACCCGAGACCCTCACGGCGGCCGGGGCATGACCTCACTCACCGGTCTTCCGCCGGACGCGGACCGGCTCACCGTGCTGCACACGGAGGTCTCCGACCCGCTCGTGCGCCCCCTGCTCCACGAGCTGGGCGAGGAGTACTCCACCCGTTACGGCAAGGACGCGCACGCCGAGCTCGCCCGCTACCCCGACGAGGAGTTCACCGTCCCGTACGGCGGACTGCTCCTGCTCCTCCTGGAGGACGGCGAGCCCGTCGCCGGTGGCGCCTTCCGCCGCTACGACGCCACCACCGCCGAGCTCAAGCGGATCTGGACGCACTCCGCCCACCGCCGCCGGGGCCTCGCCCTGCGCGTCGTCGCCGAACTGGAGCACGCCGCGGCCCGGCAGGGATATCGGCGGGTGTACCTCACCACGGGGCCGCGCCAGCCCGAGGCCCGGGGCCTCTACCTGACCACCGGCTACCGCCCGCTGTTCGACACCGCCGCCGACCCCGAGTCCATCGGGCCGCTGCCCTTCGACAAGCACCTCACCGCCGCTGCCGTGCAGTCGGCCGCAACGCCACCCACCGGAAAGGCCGACCTGTGAACCCGACAGGGACCAGAACCCGACCGACCGTCGCCGCGCTCGCGCTGCTCCCGCTGCTCGCCCTGACCGCCTGCGGCTCCGAGGACGCGGCCGACGGCACACCCGCCGGCGCCCAGGGTTCTCCCGTACCGAAGGCCAACCCGGTCGCCGATGTACGCAAGGTCGACAAGGTCGCGGCCCAACTGCCCGCCGAAGTAAGGAAGAAGGGGACGCTGCGGGTCGGCAGTTCGATCGGATTCCCGCCGGGCGCCTACTACCCGAACGGCCAGGACAAGCCGCCCGCCGGGCAGGACATCGACCTGGCCGAAGCGGTCGCCAAGGTCCTCGGGATGAAGCTGGAACGCCAGGACGCGTCCTTCGAGACGATCCTTCCGGCCCTCGGCAGCGGCAAGTTCGACTTCGGCACCGGAAACTTCGGGGTCACCGCCGAACGCCTCAAGACCATCGATTTCGTCACGTACATCAACGACGGCCAGGGCTTCGCGGTCAAGAAGGGCAACCAGCGGTTCGGGAAGAAGATCACCGATCTGACCCAGCTCTGCGGCAGCACGGTCGGCACCGGCGCGGGCACCACCTTCGAGGCCACCCTCAACGCCAAGAAGAGCGTCTGCAGCAAGGCCGGAAAGAAGCCCTACGACGTGAAGGTCTACTCGGAGAACGGCGCCACCTTCACCGCACTCCAGCAAGGCCGCATCGACGTCGTCATGTCGACCATCAACGGCCTGCGCCACCAGGAGTCGCAGGAAGCCTCGCAGACGGAGTTCCTCAACGAGTACCACCGCCTCGATGTCGGCTTCACCTTCAAGAAGGGCTCCAAGCTGACCAAGGCCTTCCAGGCCGCGGTCGACGAGCTGATCGACAACGGCAGTTACGCCAAGATCCTCGACCGGTGGGGCACCAAGGCCTCCGCGCTCGAAGCCTCGCGCATCAATCCGCCCGAGCACCGTCCCCCGCACTCCTGAGACCCGAGCAGGACACACATCATGGGATCCCCGACCGACACCGCACCCCCGGGCACCGGCCTGCCGTCCGACGGCGGCCCCGCCCGGACCGCCCCGCCTCCGGACGGCCCGGCCGACCTCGAAGTGGTCCCCGTGCGGCACTACGCCCGCTGGGTCGCCGTGGCCGCCGTACTGGTCCTGGTCGCGCAGTTCACCCACGGCCTGGCCACCAACCCCGTATGGGAATGGGACGTCTTCGGCGCCTACATCCTGTCCGACACCATCGTGTCGGCGGTGTGGGTGACGCTCCAGCTCACCGCCTACGCCACCGTCCTCGGCTTCGTCCTCGGCACGGTCCTGGCCTTCATGCGCCTCTCGCACAACCCGGTGCTGCAGACCGTGTCCTGGACGTACATCTGGGTCTTCCGGTCCATCCCGATGATCGTGCAGCTGGTGTTCTGGTTCAACCTCAGCGCCCTCTACGAACGCCTCGGCATCGGGATCCCCTTCGGCCCGGTGTTCTGGTCGGTCGACAGCAACAGCCTGATCGGCACGATCGGCGCCGCGGTGATCGGACTGACCCTGCACCAGGCCGCCTACGCCGCCGAGATCGTCCGAGGCGGTGTACTGGCCGTGGACGAGGGCCAGTTGGAGGCGGCCGCCG
Source organism: Streptomyces sp. YIM 130001 (assembly GCF_003574445.1). Taxonomy (GTDB): domain Bacteria; phylum Actinomycetota; class Actinomycetes; order Streptomycetales; family Streptomycetaceae; genus Streptomyces. The sequence continues at coordinate 68,227 of NZ_KZ984570.1, read as the reverse complement.
CACTGGGCCTCCCGCGTCTGCGGCAGATCTGCCGCATCGTGCTGCCGCAGGCCATGCGCGCCATCCTGCCCACCGCCGGCAACGAGATCATCGGCCTGCTCAAGGGCACCTCGGTGGTCTACGTGATGGCCATCGGCGAGCTCTTCTACCAGACCCAGGTCATCTACGGCCGCAACGGCCGGGTGATCCCCCTGCTCCTGGTCGCCACCGCCTGGTACGTGCTGCTCACCTCGCTGCTCTCCGTCGCCCAGTACTACGTCGAACGCCACTACGCCAAGGGTGCCGACCGCAGCCCGCCGCCCACCCCGCTCCAGCGCATCCGGCGCCTGCTGCACGGTGCCCGGTCGGCCGCGGCGCGGCGACGCGAACCCGTGGTGCCACGCAGGACCCCACATTCCGAGTCGCAGGGAGAGCGCACATGAGCAACGTCATGGTGGACGTGCACGGCGTCCACAAGAGCTTCGGGCCGGTGGAGGTGCTGCGCGGAGTCGACCTGCAGGTGCGGGCCGGCGAGGTCACCGTGGTCCTCGGCCCCTCGGGCTCCGGCAAGTCCACGCTGCTGCGCACCATCAACCACCTGGAGAAGGTGAACAGCGGCTGGATCAGTATCGACGGCGAACTCATCGGCTACCGGCGCTCCGGCGACAAGCTCCACGAACTCAGGGAACGGGACGTCCTCAGGCAGCGCACCCACATCGGGTTCGTCTTCCAGAACTTCAACCTCTTCCCGCACCTGACGGTCCTGGAGAACCTCGTCGAGGCCCCCGTCTCCGCGCTGCGCCGCTCCCGCAAGGAGGCCGAGGAGACCGCCCACCGGCTGCTCGAGCGGGTGGGGCTCGACGACCGGGCCGGTGCCTATCCGCGCCAGCTCTCCGGAGGCCAGCAGCAGCGCGTGGCCATCGCCCGCGCGCTCGCCCTGGAGCCGAAGGTGCTGCTCTTCGACGAGCCGACCTCGGCCCTCGACCCCGAACTCGTCGGTGAAGTCCTCGATGTCATACGGGACTTGGGCCACAGTGGTACCACCATGATCGTCGTCACCCACGAGATGGGCTTCGCCCGTGAGGTGGCCGACACCGTGGTCTTCATGGACGACGGACTCGTCGTCGAACAGGGCCCGCCGGCCGAGGTGCTCGACCGCCCGCAGCACGAGCGCACCCGCGCCTTCCTCTCCAAAGTCCTCTGATCCGCGGGGTGTTCGCCCCGCCGCCTCCCACCCACCCAAGGAGTTCCACCGTGTCCCCGTCCCGCCCCCGCCGTACCGCCGCAGTCGCCCTCGGGCTCGTCTCCGCCCTGGCCCTCGCGGCCTGCGGCAATCCGTCGGACGGCGGCACCACCGAGACCACCGGCAAGTCCGGCAAGCAGACGAAGATCAACCTCAGCCCGGACCAGAAGCGCGTCCGGGCGGACAAGGTCGCCGCCATTGCCGCCAAGGTCCCGGCGAAGATCCGCAAGCGCGGAACCCTCGAGGTGGTCAGCTCCTCCGGATCCGCGGCGCCGCTCACGTTCTACGCCACCGACGACAAGACGGTGATCGGCGTCGAACCGGACATCGCCCACCTCGTCGCCGACGTACTCGGCCTGAAGGTGCACCTCAACACCGTCTCCTGGGAGAACATCTTCGTCGGCCTCGACAGCGCCAAGTACGACGTGGGCTTCAGCAACATCACCGTCACCGAGGAGCGCAAGGACAAGTACGACTTCGCGCCCTACCGCGAGGACACCCTCGGCTTCGAGGCGAAGAAGGGCAGCGGCCTCAAGGTCCGCGGCGCCAAGGACGTGGCGGGCAAGACGGTCGCGGTGAACAGCGGCACCAACCAGGAGAAGCTCCTGGTCGAATGGAGCAAGGCGAACAAGAAGGCCGGCCGCGAGCCGGTCGACATCAAGTACTACCGCGACGACACGGACGTCCACCTGGCCCTGCAGTCGGGGCGGGTCGACCTGTACGTGGGCCCGCACCCGACCGCCGCGTACCACGTCGCCACCGCCGGGAAGACCGAGGTCGTCGGCACCTATTCAGGGGCGGGCAGCACTCTGCAGGGCCTGATCGCCGCCACGACCAAGAAGAACAGCGGCCTGGTCGAGCCGCTCGCCGAAGCTGTCGAGGAAATCATCGACAACGGCAGTTACGCCAAGGCGCTGAAGCGCTGGGGCCTGTCCGGCGAATCCGTCGAGAAATCGGAGATCAACCCGCCCGGCCTGCCCCGCGACAACCAGTAGGGAGCTCCGCATGAAGTTCCAGGTCCTGACTCTCGTCGGGCACGCGCCGCATCCGATCACGGGCGAACTCGGCTCGGCCGCCGACCGGTTGGCCGAGGCGGTGGAGACAGGAGTGGCCGCCGAGGAGCTGGGCTTCGACGCCTACGCGGTGGGGGAGCGGCACGCGGGGCCGTTCCTGTCCTCCAGCCCGGCCGTCCTGCTCGGTGCGCTCGCGTCCCGCACACGCCGTATCCGGCTGCTCACCGGCGTCACTGTCGTGGCCATCCTCGATCCCGTCCGGGTCGCCGAGGAGTACGCCACCCTCGATCAACTGTCGCGCGGCCGCATCGAACTCGTCGTCGGCAAGGGCGCCGAGATGGGCCACTTCGATCTCTTCGGCCTGGACGAGGGCCTGCAGTGGGACTACCAGGCCGAGAAGTACGAGCTCCTGCGCCGCCTCTGGCGCGAGGAGGAGGTCACCTGGGAGGGCAAGTTCCGCCCCGCGCTGCGCGAGGCCACCACGCTCCCGCGGCCGTACGGAGGCCGCCCGCCGCGTGTCTGGCACGGCTCGGCCACCAGCCTCAACTCGCCCGAACTGGCGGCGAAACACGGCGACCCCCTGTTCAGTGCCAACGCGATCCAGCCGCTCGAGGCGTACGCCCGGCTGATCGACCACTACCGCGAGCGGTTCGCGGCCCACGGGCACGACCCGAGTACCGCCTATGTGGGGGCAGGGTCCGGCGGTCTCTTCATCGCCGACACCACCGCGCTCGCCGTCGAGCGCTTCAAGGAGTACTACGAGGCCAAGGTCCGCCAGACCCACAGACCCCATCTGGAGGGCCGCCCCGGCTACAACACCCCGTTCCGCACCGTCGAGGAGGCGATCGCCGACGGTCCGCACCTGATCGGATCGCCGCAGCAGATCATCGACAAGATCCTCGGTTACCACGCGGCCTACCGGCACGACCTGCAGTCCATCACGGTGGACAGCTCCGGTCTCGAACTCTCCGGCCAGATCGAGCAGTTGCAGTGGTTCGCGGAGGAGATCGCGCCCGTGGTGCGCCGTGCGGCACCCACCTCGCTCTGGGAGCGGCCGACGTCCTGAAAAGCCCTGACCGGAAGCGCCAGGAGTCCACTCCGTGAGCAATCCATAGTATTCCTAGTGGAAAACTAGGGAAATCGTTGACGCTGCTCGGCGGGCGGGTGACGATGGCGTTCTCCCCGGACCTTTGAAGGAAGCTCACCATGGTCACTGCACCACCGGCACTGTCTGCCCGCATCGTTCGCGCCTTCCGCGCCGAAGGGCGCGAGGCGTGTACCGGTGCGTGCAGCGGTGCGGCGGGAGGCGCGGCATGACGGTGGAGCTCGAGTCGGCAGACCTCCGCGTCGGGCCGGCCGACTGGCTGCGCGTCGCCGGCGACCTGGCCGACGACCTCGCGACCGATGCCGCCGCCCGGGATCGCTCCGGCCGCCCACCGCTCGACGAGGTGGACCGACTGCGCGAGGCCGGACTGCTCACCCTGCTCACCCCGGCCGAGCTGGGCGGCGGTGGCGGGGACTGGCGTACCGCCTGCGCGGTGGTCCGCACGGTCGCCGCGGCGGACGGTGTGATCGGTCAACTCCTCGGCCGCCACTACTTCCTGGCCGGCGCCCCGCGCTTCTTCGCCGACCCGGCGCGTGCCGAACGCCTGGAGCGCGAGGCCGCCGCCGAGCGGTGGCTCTGGGGCGGCGGCATCTCCGCCCACGAACCGCCGCTCACCCTCACCCCGGACTCCGGCGGCGCAGGCACCCACCTGCTCGACGGTCATCTGCCCCACGTGGCGGGCGCCGGGCACGCCGACCGACTGGTGGTGCGGGCCGTACGCGCCGCGACCGGTGAACCGCTCGCCGTCCTGGTGGACCCGGCCCGGCCCGGCATCCGTCGTCTCGACGGCGACGTCGCGCCCGAGCGCGTGGTGGCCACCGACGGGGGAGTGGAGTTCAACTCCGTACCCGTGGACTCGGACGACGTGCTCGGCTCGCTGCTTCCCGACGACGACGTGCTCTCGCCCTTCGCCCGGCTCGCCGCACCGGCGGCCCGCCTGGTCTCCGCGCACTTCTGCCTCGGCGTGGCCGAAGGGCTGCTCGCCGAAGTCCGGGAGTATGAACGGGGGTTGCGCGCCCCCTGGCAGCCGTTCACGCCCGAGACCCGGATCACCGGAGCACGGTCGCACGACGCGCACGCACTCACCGTCTACGGCGAACTCGCCGTCTCCGCGCGGGCCGCGTCGGCGCTCACCGAGCAGTCGGTCGCCGTCCTGACCCGTGCTCTGGACCGCGGCGAGGATCTGGAGGACGAGGAGTGCGCGGAGGCCGTCGTACTCGCGGGCGCGGCCGAGGCCGCCGCGTCACGGGCGGCCCAGGACATCACCACGCGCGCCCTCGACGGCATGGGCATCGACGCCGTCTCCCCGCGCTACGGATTCGACCGCTTCTGGCGCAGCGCCCGCGGCCACGCCCTGCGGGAACCGGTCGCGCACCGGCTCCGCGAGGTGGGGGACTACTTTCTCAACGGCGCCCACCCCCCGTTCACCCTGCCCGCCTGAACGGATGGCTCATGTGGTGACCGGGGTGCGGGGCGGGGATGGATAATTGCGGTATGCGGATCTCGGCGAGGGCGGACTATGCGGTGCGGGCAGCGCTCGAGCTGGCTGCGGCCGGTGACGACGCCTCGCTCAAGGCGGAAGCGCTGGCCGCCGCCCAGGGCATCCCGCACAAGTTCCTCGAAGGGATCCTCGGCGATCTGCGCCGCGGCGGTCTCGTCACCAGCCGCCGCGGGGGCAACGGCGGCTATCAACTCGCCCGTCCCGCCGCTCAGATCTCCCTGGCGGACGTGATCCGGGTCGCTGACGGCCCGCTGGTCTCGGTGCGCGGAGTCCGTCCCCCGGAGCTCTCCTACGGCGGCCCCGCCGAATCGCTGCTGCCGGTGTGGATCGCCGCCCGCGCCAGCGTGCGCAAGGTCCTCGACGAGGTCACCCTCGCCCAGGTCGCCGCCGCCGAGCTGCCCGCCGAGGTGCAGAGCCTCACCGAGACCGCGGACGCCTGGACCAACCCCTGACGGGGCCCGTCCCGTCAACGGGCACCGTCCCGTCCCCTCAACGGGCAAGTCGCACACGCCTGTCGGCGTGCCGCGCGGAGGTCGCGCCGCCTCCGGGTCTTGACGTGCCACCGGCGCCGCCGCACACTCCAGGTAGGGATTCCTATCCGTACGGTAGGAAATGGCGGCGAGGGGCGGTGGGACGGTGAAGCGCAGCGGCACCGGCATCCCCGGCGCGACAGCCGCGACCACTGTGCGGCCGTGGTCCCCGCTGACCAGCCGCCGGCACATCGATCTGCTGCGCGTCAGCAGCGCAGCGAGTCCCGCGCGGTGAGGACCACCCGCGCACGCGCCCGAGTCCCCCTCGCGCGCAGCAGGGCCTGAGGCCTCCGCGCCGCACTCGCGCACGTCACTCCTCCGGACACCTTCACCCGTATCTCCACGCGCCCCGGACCGCATCCCGGGGTGCGGTGCGGTCCCCGGCCGCGCCGAAGCCGTCGCGTGCCGTCGCTCTCGCACGCCCGTGACCGAGCACCCCAGGGAGACGTATGTCCGCCACGTACCCGACCGCCGCACCCTCACTGCGCAGCAGGATCGGCAGTGACCCGCGGGGCGGCGGCTACTACGCCGCTCCGCGCCGCTACCGCCTCCACCTCTCGCTGCCCTGTCCGCACTCGCTGGCGATCGCCGTCGCCCACCGCCTGCTCCGCCTCGACGACGCCCTCCCGGTGACCCTGCTGCCCGCCGTGCCCGACGCTCCCGACGGTGGCTACCTCGCCCTCGACCCGCTGTACGAGGCCAGCGCGCACCACCACCCCGGGCCGAGCATCGCGCCGGTGCTCAGCGACACCTGGAGCGGCCGCATAGTCAGCACCCACGCCCCCGACATCCTGCGGGACCTGGCCCGCCGGTTCGGCGGCGACGGCCCCGACCTCCACCCCTCGGGGGCGGAGGACAGCCTCGACCAGGTCGGACGGCTCTGCGAACAGGTCGGCGCATCCGCGCGGCTCGCCGGCCGGTCGGATGCCGGAGCGCCCGAACGCCACACCGCCGTCGGCACCTTGCTGGACACGCTGTCGGTCCTCGAGACCCGGCTCACCTCGCATGCCTATGTCACGCCCGGCGGGCTCACCCTCGCGGACATCCAGCTGTGGGCGACCCTCGTACAGCTCGACACGGTGCACCGCCCGCGCCTCAGCGCGGAGACCGTCCGACGGATCGCCGAGAACACGCAACTCTGGGCGTACGCAAGGCGGTTGGCCCAGTGCCCGGAGTTCGGCGGACAGCTCGACCCGGACGGCATCGAGCAGCGCCGCCGGGCATCCGATCCGCAGGCGCCCGGTGCGGGCGTGCCCCTGGTGGACTGGACGGCGTACACCTCGGCGGCCACGGCACGGGAGGTCCCGCAGTGGCCGGAGTCCGTGTGCGGCGGAGCGGACGTGCGGCCCCCTGCGGTTTCATGCGACTGAAACGTCCGCTACACCATCGACCGGTGGCCGCTCACTAGCGTTTCGAACATGTCTCCCAGTGAGGTGAGCTGTCCGCTCGACGAGCCCTTCCGCTTCCCGGCGGACCTGAAGGAGGCCCGGCCCGAACCCTCGGGCCGGGTCGCCGTCATCGGTGGCGCCATCTCCGGACTCGATCCATCGAGCCACAGATCCAGCGGAAGGAACCCGACATGAGCATCACCCTGGCCCAGGCGAACCGCATCGTGCAGGCCGGAATCGACTTCGCGCGCGCCCACCATCTCGAGCCGCTCACCCTCGCCGTCCTCGACACCGGAGGCGTTCCCGTCGCGCTGGCGCGGGAGGACGGCGCGGGCCTGCTGCGCCCGGACATCGCCATCGCGAAGGCGTGGGGCGTCCTCGGACTCGGCATCGACAACCGCGAGATCGGCCGACGGGCCGCCGCGGCACCGGACTTCTTCACCTCGGTGACGGCGCTCGCCGGTGGCCGGGTCCTGCCCGTACCGGGCGGAGTCTTCGTACGGGACGCGCACGGGTGGCTGCTCGGAGCCGTGGGCGCGACCGGCGACACCTCGCTGAACGACGAACGGGCGGCGGTCGCGGGCATCAGGGCGGCGGGCCTCGTCCCGGAGACCGGGGCGGAGGACGAGGAGGAGAAGGCGGCCTGACGCGAGGCGCCCGCGGCTCTGGCTAAGGTGGCGCCCCAGTCGCCCGTCGCCGCGAAGGAGCCGCCGTGGAATCCGTCACCGCACCGAGCACGGATCGTCTCGCGGGGCGCTGCGCCCTCGTCACCGGCGCCGCCTCCGGCATCGGCGCCGCCACGGCCGAACGGCTCGCGGCCGAGGGGGCGCAGGTGGTCGTCGCCGACATCGACGAGGAGGCCGGGGTGTCGGTCGCCGCCAGGATCCGCGAGGCGGGCGGCAGCGCGGTGTTCCAGCACCTCGATGTCGCCGACGAGCACTCCTGGACCGCGGCGGTCGCAGCGGTCGGGGAGGCGTTCGGTCCGGTGCACGCGCTGGTGTCCAACGCCTACGCGGTACGTGTCGCGCCCGCCCACGCCACCAGCCCGGCCGAGTGGGAGCGGCAGCTGTCGGTCAGCCTCACCGGATCGTTCCTCGGCGTGCGGGCCTGTCTGGACGATCTGATCGCGACCGGAGGCAGCGTCGTCCTGGTTTCCTCGGTGCATGCCCTGTTCGGCCTGCCCGGCCGCCCGGCCTACGCTGCCGCCAAGGCCGGACTCACCGGTCTCGCCCGGCAGTTGGCCGTCGAGTACGGCGGCCGGGTCAGGGTCAACACGGTGCTCCCGGGACCGGTGCTCACCCGGGCCTGGGACGACATCGGCGAGGCCGACCGGGAGGCCACGGCACGGGAGACCGCGGCCGGTCGTCTGGGCCGTCCCGATGAGGTCGCGGCGGCCATCACCTTCCTGGCAGGACCCGACGCCTCGTACGTGACCGGAGCCTCGCTGGTCGTGGACGGCGGCTGGAGCGTCAGAAAGAACTCGTCGTAGACGGACCTCGTCGTAGGCGGACAGGGAGCGGAAGGGCTTGAGCCGCCATGGACGGACAGCGAACGGAAGGCTCAAGTGCGGGCGCAGTCGGGGCAGATGCCCCGGTAGGTGACCTCGGCCGCCGACACCGCGAACCCGAAGCGCTCCGCGTCCGGCAGATCGGCGAGCGGGTCTCCGGCCGGGTGCACGTCGCGGATGATCCCGCAGCCCGAGCACACCAGATGCTGGTGCGGCCGGTGCGCGTTCGGGTCGTAGCGCTTGGCCCGCCCGTCCGTCGCCACCTCGACGACCTCGCCGAGCGAGACCAGTTCGCCCAGGGTGTTGTAGACCGTGGCGCGCGAGATCTCCGGCAGTCTGGCCGTGGCGCGCTCGAGCACCTCGTCCGCGGTCAGATGGACGTGGTCGCCGTCCAACACCTCGGCGACCACGCGCCGCTGGGCGGTCACCCGCCAGCCGCGCCCGCGAAGCCGTTCCAGCAGGTCGCTCATGACTACCAGCCTTACTGTGCCTCGTCCTTGGAACGAAGCTTTGTCGGACAGTCTGTCTCGGTCTGTGCGTCTTATTGACTTGGACTTCGTCCATCGTAGGATCGGCGCCAGCGGCAGCCAAGGGCCGATGAGGCGGAGCGACCGGCGCCCGGCCACCCGCTCGGGCCGAAGCCCCGGTGTTCCACCGGTCCACGCACCGCAATTGAAGAACAGCGTGAGACACAGAGTGTGATCCGTACAGTCCCGAGGGATACCCAATGACTGAGAACCACGACGCGATCGTCACCGACCCCAAGACCGAGGAGACCGGAGGCTGCCCGGTCGCGCACGGACGTGCGCCCCATCCGACCCAGGGCGGCGGCAACCGCCAGTGGTGGCCGGAACGCCTGAACGTGAAGATCCTCGCCAAGAACCCGGCGGTCTCCAATCCGCTCGGCGAGGACTTCGACTACGCCGAGGCGTTCGGCAGCCTCGACCTGCCGGCCGTGAAGCGCGACATCGCCGAAGTCCTGACGACCTCTCAGGACTGGTGGCCCGCCGACTTCGGCCACTACGGCCCGTTCATGATCCGGATGGCCTGGCACAGCGCGGGCACGTACCGCATCAGCGACGGCCGAGGCGGTGCGGGCACCGGACAGCAGCGCTTCGCCCCGCTCAACAGCTGGCCGGACAACGGAAACCTGGACAAGGCCCGCCGGCTGCTGTGGCCGGTGAAGAAGAAGTACGGCCAGAGCCTGTCCTGGGGCGACCTGCTCATCCTCACCGGGAACGTGGCGCTCGAGACCATGGGCCTGAAGACCTTCGGCTTCGCCGGCGGCCGGGTGGACGCCTGGGAGCCCGACGAGGACGTCTACTGGGGCCCCGAGACCACCTGGCTCGGCGACGAGCGCTACACCGGCGACCGCGAGCTGGAGAACCCGCTCGGCGCGGTCCAGATGGGCCTCATCTACGTCAACCCCGAGGGCCCGAACGGCAATCCGGACCCGGTCGCCGCGGCCCGCGACATCCGCGAGACCTTCCGCCGGATGGCGATGAACGACGAGGAGACCGTCGCCCTGATCGCCGGCGGCCACACCTTCGGCAAGACCCACGGCGCCGGTCCCGCCGACAGCGTCGGGCCCGACCCCGAGGCCGCACCGATCGAGGCGATGGGCCTCGGCTGGCCGAACACCCACGGCACCGGCAAGGGCGCCGACGCGATCACCAGCGGCCTCGAGGGCATCTGGACCGACACCCCGACCACGTGGGACAACACCTTCTTCAACATCCTGTTCGGCTACGAGTGGGAGCAGTTCAAGAGCCCCGCCGGAGCCTGGCAGTGGCGGCCCAAGGACGGCGGCGGCGAGGGCACCGTGCCCGACGCGCACGACGCCTCGAAGACGCACGCCCCGACCATGCTCACCACCGACCTCTCGCTGCGCTTCGACCCGGCGTACGAGCAGATCTCGCGGCGCTTCCACCAGAACCAGGACGAGTTCGCCGACGCCTTCGCCCGCGCCTGGTACAAGCTCACCCACCGCGACATGGGACCGGCGGTGCGCTACCTCGGATCCGAGGTGCCCGCCGAGGTGCTGCTGTGGCAGGACCCGCTGCCGGACCGCGAGTTCGAGCTCATCGGGGACGCGGAGGTGGCCGCGCTCAAGCAGCAGGTGCTCGCCTCCGACCTGACCGTGTCGGACCTGGTCTCCGCGGCCTGGGCGTCCGCGTCCACCTTCCGCGGCAGCGACAAGCGCGGTGGCGCCAACGGCGCGCGCATCCGCCTCGAGCCGCAGCGCGGCTGGGAGGTCAACGAGCCGGAGCGCCTCGCGACCGTCCTGCGCACCCTCGAGGGCGTCGCCGAGGACTTCAACTCGGCGCGCACGGACGGCAAGCGCGTCTCGCTCGCCGACCTGATCGTGCTCGCCGGCGGCGCTGCCGTCGAGCAGGCCGCGCGGGACGCCGGCGTCACCGTCGAGGTGCCCTTCACTCCGGGCCGGGTGGACGCCACGCAGGAGCAGACCGATGTGGAGTCGTTCGCGGCGCTCGAGCCCGCGTCCGACGGCTTCCGCAATTACCAGGGCAAGGGCAACCGGCTGCCGGCCGAGCACCTGCTGCTCGACCGGGCCAACCTGCTGACCCTGAGCGCCCCCGAGGCGACCGTCCTGGTCGGCGGTCTGCGGGTCCTCGGGGCGAACTTCAAACAGTCGTCGGTCGGCGCGTTCACCAAGACCCCGGGATCCCTGACGAACGACTTCTTCGTCAACCTGCTGGATCTCGGGACGACTTGGCACGCCACCACCGAGGACTCGAGCACCTTCGAGGGACGGGACGCCGCCACCGGCGAGGTCCGGTGGACGGGCAGCAGGGCCGACCTGGTCTTCGGCTCGAACTCCGAACTGCGTGCGGTCGCTGAGGTGTACGCGAGCGACGACGCGAAGGGCAAGTTCGTCGCCGACTTCGTCGCCGCCTGGGACAAGGTCATGAACCTGGACCGGTTCGACCTGGTCTGACCGGACGGGGTGGGTGGTCCGGCCCGTGCCGGACCACCCGGCCCACCGTCGTCAGGCCGAGGTGGCGGACGCCGCCGGAGCGGCCTCCTCCGGCTCCTCGGCGGCCACCGGCCGTACCGGGATGAGGAACGCGACGACCGAGGCCAGCAGCCCCACCGCGCAGCCGATCAGCATCGCGGCACGGAAGCCGCCCTGGGACGGCAGCAGATGCCCGCCGAAGTCGGTCGTCAGCTGGGCGAGGACCACACCGATCACCGCGGCCGCCACGGAGCTGCCGATGGAACGCATCAGGGTGTTGAAGCTGTTGGCCGAGGCCGTCTCCTCCTGGGGTACGCCGCCCATGATGAGCGCGGGCATCGCCCCGTACGCCAGACCCACGCCCGCACTGCAGATGATGGTCACGACGAGCAGGCCGGCAGTGGAGCCCATCAGGAGCATCGAGGCGCCGTAACCGACCGCGATGACCAGGCTGCCGACGCCGAGCGTGATCTTGGGCCCGCGGGCAGCGGAGAGCTTCGCGCCGAGCGGGGACAGTGCCATCATCATCAGTCCGCCGGGCGCCATCCACAGGCCCATCGCGAGCATCGACTGCCCGAGCCCGTAGCCCGTCTCCTCGGGCAGCTGGAGCAGCTGGGGGACCACCAGGGACTGCGCGTACATCGCGAAGCCGACCAGGATCGAGGCGAGGTTCGTCATCAGGATCTGCGGCCGGGCGGTGACCCGCAGGTCCACCAGCGGCTCCGGAGTGCGCAGTTCCCACCGGGCCCACACCAGGAGGACGACGACGGCGGCCGTGAACAGGCCCAGCGTCGTCCCGCTCGTCCAGCCCCAGTCCGAGCCCTTGGACACGGCGAGCAGCAGCGACACCAGTCCGGCGCCGAGGCCTATCGCCCCGGGAACGTCGAAGCGGCGCGAGCCGGTGCCGGGCCGACCGGCCGGGACCAGCATCCGGATCAGTACACCGACGATCGCGCTGAGCGCTGCGGTGACCCAGAACAGCACGCGCCAGTTGGTGTTCTCCGCGACAGCGGCCGCGAACGGCAGGCCGAGCGCGCCGCCGACGCCCATCGAGGCACTCATCACGGCGATGGCGGAGCCGAGGCGCTCGGGCGGCGTGACGTCCCGCAGCAGACTCACGCCCAGGGGCACGACGCCCATGCCGAGCCCCTGCAGACCACGTCCGGCGATCATCGGAACCACCGACGACGACAGCGCGCACACCACCGAACCGGCGACCAGTGGGACCACGGAGGCGAACAGCATGCGGCGCTTGCCGTACATGTCACCGAGCCGGCCGGCGACGGGCGTGGCCACGGCCGCGGAGAGCAATGTGGCGGTGACCACCCAGGAGGCGTTCGAGGCGGAGGTGTCCAGGAGGCGTGGCAGATCGCCGATCAGCGGCACCACCAGGGTCTGCATGACCGCGGCCACGATGCCCGCGAAGGCGAGGACGACGACCACCCCGTGGGGGCGTACGTCGGACTTGGAACCGTTCACATGCTTCTCCCTGCGACTCCGTCATGGGTGCACAGCCGATCCGGCCGTATGCATGGTTGCATAGTGCACATCGTGTGCAGAGTACATGCCATATGTATTCTGCATATTGCGGGTGGGGAGTGGAGACGTGGAGTGGTGCCGTCCGGGCCGCTCGACGGGATTGGGAAGATGGTCGACATGGACAAGCCCACGCACCTGATCGAATTCGAGACCATGCTGGTCGGGCGGCACTCGCATCTGGCGAGCTCGCGGACCCGCAACGACGACGTGCGTCTCGACCGCAGCGCCTACGTGCTGCTGAACCGCATCGACGTGCAAGGGCCCATGTCCATCAGCGAGTTGAGTGCCGCGTTCCGGCTGGACGCATCCACCCTGAACCGGCAGACCGCGGCCATGCTGCGGTCTGGAGTGGTCGAGCGCATCCCCGATCCGGAGGGCGGGATCGCCCGGAAGTTCACCATCACCGAGGAGGGCCGGCGCCGGCTCGACGCCGACCGGGCCCACCACATCTACGGACTGGAGAAGGTGCTCGCCGACTGGACGGCCGCGGAAGTGGCCGAGTTCGCCGCGTATCTGAGGCGGTTCAACGGGGACATCGAGCGCCTGGAGGGTGCACCGTGGCCGCGCCCCGATACGGACGGATCCGCCGGGGCGCGGGACAACCGGACGGTACGGCCGGGCAACGCGTGAGTGTCAGGAACGGGCGTCGTCGCCGGACTGCTGCTGCGCCTTCTTCTCCTTGAGGCGCGCCGTCTCCTTGCGGACGTCCGCCTGCGTGGAGCGCTCGCGCCGCAGCCAGGCCGGATTCTCCGCCTTGAGCGCGTCGATCTGCTCGGTGGTCAGGGCCTCGGTGACACCGCCGCGGGCCAGACCGGCGATGGAGACGCCGAGCTTGGCGGCGACGACGGGCCGCGGATGCGGGCCGGTGCGGCGCAGTTCGCGCAGCCACTCCGGCGGGTCGGTCTGCAGGGCGTTCAGCTCGCCGCGCGAGACCTCGCCCTGCTGGAACTCGGCGGGCGTGGCCTGGAGGTACACACCCAGCTTCTTCGCCGCGGTTGCGGGCTTCATGGCCTGGGTGGTCTGGTGCGACGTCATGCCCCCAGGGTAACGATCCGGTGGGATGCCCCTGACCACGGCCGGTAACCTGGCGAGGTGACAGGCGCCGCAGTACCTCCTCCCTTCCGGCTCGCTTACGTCCCGGGCGCGACCCCCGGCAAGTGGGCGCGGCTCTGGCGGGAGCGGCTGCCCCGCGTGGAGCTGGTCCTGGATCCGGTGACCGCGGAGCACGCGCCGGACGCACTCCTGGAGGGGGAGGCCGACGCCGGGCTGCTGCGCCTGCCGGTCGACACGGCGCTGCTGCACGCCATCCCGCTGTACACCGAGACGACGGTGGTGGTCGTCCCCAAGGATCATCTGGTGACCGCTGCCGACGAGGTGAACTGCGCCGACCTCGCCGAGGACGTCCTGCTGCACCCGCTCGACGACACACTCGACTGGGAGCGCCCGCCGGGGGAGCCGGCCTTCGAGCGGCCCGCCACCACCGGCGACGCGATCGACCTGGTCGCCGCCGGAATCGGTCTGCTCGTGGTGCCCCAGTCGCTCGCCCGGCTGCACCACCGCAAGGACCTCACCTACCGCGCGGTCACCGACGCCCCCACCTCGCAAGTGGCCCTTTCGTGGCCGAAGGACAGCGCGAACGAGCAGGTGGAGGACCTCATCGGCATCGTCCGCGGCCGGACGGTGAACAGCACGCGCGGACGCGCCCGGGAGAAGAACGACACCAAGGCCTCCACCGGCCGGGCGTCCGCGGCCGGCAAGAGCCGTACCGACAAGGCCGGCGGCCGGTCCGCGGGCCGCGGTACGGGCGGCGGTCCCACCGGCCGCACCGCGAACCGAGGAGCGAAGCCCGGGGCCGCGCGACGCGGGAAACCGCGCCGCCGTTCCTGACCACCGGCAACCGCCCCTCCGGGCAATTCGCGTCAGCCGCGCCGCCCGCCGCGCGACTCCAACTCGACGGCCAGCGGCGCCGCCGTGAACATCGACGAGTACGTCCCGACCACGATGCCGATCAACAGGGCGATCGCGAAGTCGTGCAACGAGTCGCCGCCCAGCACCGCGAGCGCGGACAGGATGAACACCGCACCCATCCCGGTGTTGACCGTACGGGGCACGGTCTGCAGCACCGCCGTGTTCGCGACGGACCTGAACGACTCCTTGCGGCGCGCGGCCCGCAGCTCCCGGACCCGGTCGAAGACGACCACCGAGTCGTTCACCGAGTAGCCGATCACCGTGAGCAGCGCCGCCAGGAACACCCCGTCGATCGGCTTGCCCAGCCAGGCGAACACACCCACCAGAATCAGCGCGTCGTGCGCCATGGCCGTCACCGACGACGCGGCGTACGACCAGCGGAAGCGCACCGCCAGATAGAGCAGCTGACCCGCCAGAGCCACACCCAGCGCGATCAGCGCGCCACGTCGCAGCTCGTCACCGAGGCTCGGGCCGATCAGTTCGTCGCGCAGCTTGTCCGTGCCGTCGCCGCCGAGGTCCGTGATCGCCGAAGTGACCTTGCGTTCCTCGGAGTCGGAGAGCTCACCGGTCCGCACCGTCAGGTCCGCGTCACCCGATGTCTGCACCACCGCCTGCGGGAAACCGGCGTCCGCGAGTGCGTCGCGGGCCCGGTCCGCGTCGACGGCCGAACTCGTCGAGTACTGAAGCAGCCGGCCGCCGGTGAACTCGACCCCGAAATCCAGGCCCTTGGCCACGATGCCCGAGACGGCGAGTACGAGCGCGGCCGCCGACAGCGCGAGCCAGCGTCGACCGTGCCGCATCAGGTCGGGGTTACGCCGGGTCAGCCACTGCCTGACCCGCCCTGCGTCCGCGATCCCGCTCAGCCGTGGCCTGCGCCGAAGCGAGGGCCGGGCCACCGCGAACTCGGCGAGCACCCGGGTGATCACGAGGGCGCTGAACATCGAGGCGATGACACCGATGCCGAGGGTGACGCCGAAACCGCGGACCGGACCCGAGGCCAGGAAGAACAGCAGGCCGGCCGCGATCAGGGTGGTGATGTTGGAGTCCGCGATCGCGCTGAAGGCGTTCCGGAATCCCTTGGCGAGGGCGGACCGCAGACTGGCCCGGCCGCCGGTGAACTCCTCCCTGGCCCGCTCGAAGACCAGGACGTTCGCGTCCACCGCCATACCGATGGCCAGTACGAAACCGGCCAGCCCCGGAAGTGTCAGCGTCGCCCCGAGACCGGCGAGGGCCGCGTACGACACCAGTCCGTAGCAGGCCAGAGCGAGCGCGGCGAGAGCGCCGAGCAGCCGGTAGATCACCCCGATGAACAGCGAGGTGAGGGCGATGCCGATCACCGCGGCCTGGGCGCTGGACTCGATCGCCGCGGCGCCGAGCGTCGGGCCGACGGTGCGCTGCTCCACGGTCTCCACCGGCACGGGCAGCGCCCCGCCGTTGATGAGCAGCGCCAGATCCTGGGCCTCCTCCTGACTGAAGCTGCCGGTGATCCGCGTGGAGCCGCCGGTGATCCCGGAGCCGCAGCGCACCCCGCCGTCCACCTGCGGCGAGGAGATCACCTCGTCGTCGAGGACGATCGCGACCCGTCGGGTCGGGTCGCCGCTCGGGGCGCAGGCCGCCTTTCCGGTGAGGTCCGCCCAGCGGTCGCCGCCCGGGCCGCGCAGATCGACGTTGACGAACCAGCCGACTCCGCCCTGCGGGTCGATCTGGCCCTCCGCGCTCTCCACGTGCCGTCCGTCGAGGCCGGAGGGCCCCAGCCGCAGGGGCTGCTTCTGCTCGTCGGGCAGGACGAGTCCGTTCTTCTTGCCGCTGCTCCTGTCCGCGGGATCGGCCGCGCCGAGCACGGGATGGAAGGTGAGCTGTGCGGTCTTGCCGAGTACCTCGGCGGCCTCCCGCGGGTCCTGCACGCCCGGGAGTTCGACGATGATCCGGTTGTCGCCGGAACGGGCGAGGGTGGGCTCGGAGACGCCGAGGGCGTCCACGCGGCGGCGCAGTACTTCCAGAGTGCGGTCGGTGGCCTCGCCGTCGGCCTTGGCCTCGGGGGTGTCGCGTGTCTCGAGGACGATCTGGGTGCCGCCGCGCAGATCGAGGCCGAGGCGAGCGGGCACGGTGACGGTGACGTACAGGGACAGGGCGAGCACGGCCAGGGCGAAGAACGCCCGCAGCCGGGTGGCGCGAGTCAAGGGATGCCTCCCACAGGCATGGCGCCGCCCCGGACATGGCGGGACGACGTTCGGCAGAAAGGGGTGTCAGATGCCGGTGGGGAGGGGTGGTGCACGGCCCGAACAGGCCGTCACGAGCGGGCGTTCGGCCGTGGCGTCCGGGGCGCGGGGCATCGGCTGCCCGGCCGTCGGCGGCCGCGGCAGGAGGATCCCGGCCGATGTCACGGCGCCGGGGTGCGCGAGGGGTTGCTCGACCGGAACGCCGCGGTGTGCGCGGGGAGTGACGCAGTGGTCGGTGGAGGTGACCGAGCTGTCCAGGCCGAACGAGGTCGGGACCCTGTCACCCTGCGCGGTGGCAGGGGCTCCGGTCGTCTCCGACGCGATCCCGGTCAGCGGCGCGCCGGGGTAGGTCTGGCCGGGAAGCAGGACGCCGAGAACGGCCAGGAGAGCCGCGCACAGCAGGCGAGCGCTCGGCGCGAGCCGGGCCGGACGTGCCGGGCCCGCACCGTCGCGCTGGTGCACCGAACCGCCGCTCACACCGCCCCCGCTCACCCCGGCCCCCTTCGCTCGGTCCACCATGGCACACCGCCCGAGGCAGCCGGGCCGTCGGTCACCCTCAGGGGTGTCCCTGACCGCTGCGGCTCCGTACCCGGCGTATCTACACCACGCGGCCCCCGGGAAATGGGGCCTGGCCCCGATGGCGATTCTGTCCCGGGTTGTCCACGCTGGGCCTCGAGGTCGGTCCGGACCCCATAGGAGCAGCTAAGGAGCGATCGAATGTCCCTGGACATGGTCGGCCCTGAACCCCGGCCCGAGCGCTTTGCGGTGGAAGAGATCCGCCGGAGCCTCGAGCATGAGCGCGATTCGCGGTTGGCCCAGCTGAGAGTGATCGACGACGAGGCCCGCGACGCCGAGCAGGATTTCGTGTGGGCGCAGCGGGAGTCGATCCAGCGGGTCCTGAGGGACATCGAGACCGCCTTCGCGCGCCTGGAGCGGGGCGAGTACGGCGTGTGCGAGGACTGCAGCAAGCCGATCCCGGTCGAGCGGCTCGACATCCTGCCGTACGCGCGCCACTGCGTCAGCTGCTGCCGGCGGCGTGCGTCGTGACCGGGCGAGTGGAGGTGCGCGATCCCGTGCGGCAGAACACGCTCGGCACGCGGCAGCGCGGCGCCCAGCCGGACGACGCCGGCCTCACGGGCGCCGAACTGGCCGCCCTGGCTGACGCCCTGCGGGCGCAACAACGCCTGAGCCAGGACCGGTTGGCCGGACGTGCCGGGTCCGGGAGCCCGGACGTCACGGCCCGGATGGTCCTCGCCGACGTCGAGGAGGCGCTGGAGCGGATGCGCCGTGGGGACTACGGGCGGTGCGGCCGGTGTGCCGGCCCGATCGGCCCGCGGCACCTCGAGGCCGTACCGCAGGCGCGCTACTGCGTACGGTGCGGCCGTCTCCGCAGGGCGGTGCGACGATGAACGCCACTACCGGGTCCCGCGAGCGGAGCTGGGTCGCCCGGCGGTTGCGTCCCGGGATCGCACTCGATCTCGGCAGCTCCCGCACCCGGGCCTGGGCCACCGGGCGAGGCGTGTTCCTGGACGTCCCGACCATCACGTTCCCCGGCACCGGCGCGTCCCGTCCGGTACAGCGCGGGACGATCGTCGACCCCGAGGGCGCGGCCCGGATGCTCGTCCGGCTGCTGGGCCGGCAGACGTCCAGGCTCGGCCGGCCGGCGATCGTACTGACCGCGCCGGTCCTCAGCGACGCGGGGCACCGGGCGTCCGCCCGGGCCGTGCTCGACGTGCTGCGCCCGCGTTCCGTGCTGATCATCGAGAGCGCCCATGCGGTCGCACTCGGCTGCGCCGCCGACCTGACCCGCCCGCTGCTCGTCGTCGACATGGGCGCCCAGCTGACCGAGATCGCCCTGCTCGTCGACGGTGTGGTGGTCCGCGCCGAACGCATCCCGCTCGGCACCGGCGACCTGGACCCGGGTGAAGGGCAGGGGGAGCCGGCGGACTCGGTGGCCGCGGTCGTCGTCGGCATGCTGAGGGACGATCCGCACGGGAACATGCTGCGGGCGCTGCGTCGAGGCCCGCTCCTGGCCGGCGGCGGCGCACTGCGCCCGGACGTCTCGGGCCTGCTCTCGAGGGAACTCGACGTCCCCGTGCTTCCCGTCGAGTCGCCGCACACGGCGGCGTTGCGCGGGGCGGCCGTGGCGCTGCGGTCGGCCCGAGGGCACTCGGCCCGGACGGGCGGGCCGGGTGCCTGACCGGGGGTGAGCCCGGACGCTCAGGGGGCGTCCGGTACGGGCCGTGTGCGGCGGCACACGGCCCGTGGCTCCCCCCCCGGGGCCCACGCCCGGGCGTCCGGGACTCAGCGGGCGACGAACTGGGTGAGTATGGCCTGCACTTCGTAGATGTCGACGCCCTTGGTGAAGGTCTTCTCCACCGGCGTGGCCGAGCCGGAGATCCAGATCTTCAGCTCCGCGTCCAGATCGAAGGTGCCGGCGGTCTCCACCGCGAAGTGCGTGATGCTGCGGTACGGGATGGAGTGGTACTCCACCTTCTTGCCCGTGATCCCCTGCTTGTCCACCAGGATCAGGCGGCGGTCGGTGAAGAGGATCGTGTCCCGTATCAGCAGATACGCCGCATGCACCTGCTCGCCCTGGCCGAGCAGCCGGGCGAACTCCTGGTGCGCCGAGGCGGGATCGATCGTGTGCGCGTTTCCGAACAGTGCCATTTCGGGCCCCCAGTTGACGAAAATGGTCGAAGGCGATCGATTTTCGCACAGCCGTCATCGCGGTGCCCGACCGCTCCTGCCCTGCCGGACGCGGGCCGCGCCGCACCTTCCTCACCGCAGCGTGACCGTGAAACTCTTCCCGTACGCGTGCCGGGTGCGGGCCTCCACCAGCGTGCCGCCCGGCACCCGCCGCACCCGCACCCCGGGATCGGCGACGACCGCATCCAGGCGCCGCCCGCGCAGCAGGACGGCCACCGAGTCCCGGCCCATCGTCGGGTCGGACAACGCCACTTGGGTGCCGCTCCGGTGACCGAGCCGCCGCACCAGAACCGAGGCAGCGCCGTCGATCTGCAGTCCCGCGGTGTCGTGGCGGTGGCGGGTGAAGGTGTTCGCCGCGGTGAGTCCGAGCCCGCGATGCGTCACGGCCTGCATCCGGGTGGTGTTCGCGAGCACCTTCAACGGGCCGGTGCGGCCGAGGGAGCGCAGCTGAGCCGATTTGGCGTTCGGCACCAACGCATAGGCGAGAGCGCCCGGTTCGGCACCGGCCGGGGACTCGAAGGAGATGTCGAGGACCTGCCGTGTCACCTCGGTGTCCGGATTCGCCGTGCGCACGACCCGCAGGCTGCGGGTGACTTCCTCCAGGCGCACGGTGACCTCCCCGGTCTCCAGGAACACATAGCCCACGGTCTCGCCCCTGGTGGTGTTCGCCCAGTGCAGCCAGCGCAGTTCACCCGTGCCGGGCCCGGTCCAGGTGCTTCCGTCGCGCAGCGCCCCGGTCACGGTCACCCGGTCGTCCGGCCCGGCGATCCGGGCGTCGGCCGTGGTCGTCACGGCCCGGCCGGCCCCGTCACCGACGCCCGCCGCAAGCACCACGATCTCGTCGTCGAACAGGAACCACGACTTCGTCGCCCTGGCGTTCCGGTACGTCACGAAGTCGTCGGGCAGCAACTCCCGTTCCTCGTACGCCACATCGTCCGACTGCACCAGGGACGCCGTGCCGTAGGCACCGAGCACCGCCCCGCCCGAGTGGCCGGCGGTGCCGCGCGGGAAGTACACATAGGTGTTCTGCGACTCGGACGACGGGGTGAAGTTCAGCGGGTGGTCCGGGTTGTCGTAGTACGGCTGCCCGTACAGCTCCGGGACGGTGCCGCGCCGCTCGACGGGGGCCGTGACGCCCGCGAGGCGGTACGGGGACACCGCGGTGTAGTAGTCGACACCGAACGCCTGCCGCTGGTCCTGCCCGGCCAGATACAGGTGGTGTGCACCATCACCCTGGAACCACGGCATCAGGTTCTCGCCGCTCATGTACTCGTACTTGCTGATCCGGTCCGAATTGCGGGCCAGCGCGAAGGCGTATCCGGGCCGCCGGTGCACGGTCCGGTCCATCGCGTTGAAGGCGACGCTGCGGGCCGCGGGGTTGAGGTCCTCGGCGGGAATCGAGGGGTCGCCCTCGATCTCGGCATGGCGGGCCACGCTGACCGGCGAGACGAACGTCGCCGGGTCGAATGCCGCCGCCCCGGCCGAACTCAGGTGCTTGGCATAGCTCTTGAGCCGGGCGGCCCGGTCCCCGGTCGCGAGGAACGCCAGGTCGACCACTGCCTCGGCGACGACCGCGACATCGGTGTACCCCGTGGCCGTACGAGACACCGCGCGCCCCTTGACCATCTCCATCATCCAGCCCTCGAAGATCAGCGGAGCGAACCCGTTCGCCACCCAGCCGTGCACGGTCGGCACCAGTTCCTCGCCGTGCGCGAAGCCCGAGCCCTCCAGGATCGTCAGCGTCTGCACCACGCGCGACAGCAGACCCTTGCCGTACGAGCCCGTGTACGCCACCGAGGCGTGCTGGATGAACGACCCGTCCGCGTAATGCCCGTCCGTCACGCCGTGCTGCAGGTGGTAGGGGTCGACGGTCACGAACACCGTCAACTGGTCGGTCAGCGCCTTCTGGATGCGCGCCTCGTCGCCGAGCAGCGCGCCCTGCAGGATCCGATTGGTGGTGATGTCGGCGAGGTTCGCGCCGGTGTGGAAGCGGGAGTCGAGGTCCACGTCACCGTCGACGCCGTTGCGCAGGTAGGCGTCCATCGAGTCGACGCTGGTGGCCGTCAAATCGGGCTGGTACTCGGCCACTTGACCGCGCAGTAGCAGCAAGGTGCGGGTCAGGTACTGGGAGATCCCGATCTCCCAGTTGAACCAGTTGCCGTAGTAACCGCCCGACTGGTCCCCGTAGTAGTGCTCGTGCAGCCACACCAGGCCGTCGATCACCCGTCGTTGCACCGCGGTGTCGTCGTACAGGTCCGACGGGGGAGCGCCGGGTGTGCGGGTGGCCAGAGCGATCTCGTACAGACGCAGGTAGGCCGTGTAGAGGTTGGCGTCGTCGGTGCCGAGCTCCAGGCCGGCGAACAGCTCGTCCGCCCCCGCCTCGTCCATGGACTTCAGGTTGGTCCGTGCCGCGGCCAGGATCGCCTCGAGCCTGGGAGCCACCTCGGTGCGGGAGTTGGAGGCGTCGGTACCCGCGAACAGGGCTTCGGTGTTGGCGAGGAGCCGGTCCTGCCCGGCCGCCGATTCGGCCGCACTCACCCGGCCCGTCGGAATCACCGCGAGCAGCCCGGCGGCCGAGAGCGCGGACAGCAGGGTTCTCCGGGCGATCTCCATGACGTCCTCCGCACGTGGGCATACCGGCGGCCGGAGTCAAGCAGACGGTCCCAGGCGCGACAAGGGTTCCGGCACGCACCGGAGCCCCGAGCGATCCTCGGGCCAGGACGCTTCGACGGTGGCTCCGGGATCACGACGCCCCGGCTGTCCGCACCCGCTCGTGCGGAATCACCATCGGGGTGCCCGTGCGCGGATCGGGCACGATGTCGCAGTCGAGCTGGAACACCTCGCAGACGAGCTCGGCCGTCAGTACGTCGTGCGGAGCGCCCTCGGCGACCACCTCGCCGTGATGCATCACCACGAGGTGGGAGGCGAACCGGGCCGCCTGGTTGAGGTCGTGCAGCACGGCCACGATCGTGCGTCCGTCCTGGTTGAGCTCCGCACAGAGTTCGAGCAGGTCGTACTGGTGCGAGATGTCCAGGAAGGTGGTCGGCTCGTCGAGCAGAACCACCTCCGTGTCCTGGGCGAGCACCATCGCGATCCAGGCGCGCTGCCGCTGGCCCCCGGACAGATCGCCCGCCTGCGACTCGGCGAGGTCCGTCATCCCGGCACGCTCGAGAGCCAGCGCGATCGCCCGGTCGTCGTCCGGTGACCACTGCCGCAGCAGGGTGTGGTGCGGATGCCGGCCGCGGCGCACCAGACCCTGCACCGTGATGCCCTCCGGGGCGATCGGGCTCTGCGGCAGCAGCGCCACCTGCCGGGCGAAGTCCCGTCCCCGCAGGGACCGTACGTCCTGGCCGTGCAGGGTGATCTGCCCGCCGGCCGGCTTCATCACCCGGCCGAAAGCCTTCAACAGGGTGGACTTTCCACACCCGTTGGGCCCCACGATCACGGTGAGCCCACCGTGCGGGATCTCCAGGCTGACGTCCTTGACCACCGGAGCGGCGTTCCCGTAGGCGAGTGTCACCCCGCGTGCCCCGAGTCCGGGCCCGGCCGCCGCCGATCCGTCCCGCTCATCCGCGTCCATGGTCACAAGCTTCCCCTTCTCCATTCACGCGTCAGCAGGTAGCCGAGGTAGAGGCCGCCGACGGCCATGGTGTAGATGCCGACGGGCAGATCGTCGAAGAACGGGAGCTGCTGCGCCGCGAGGTCGGCGAGGACGAGCAGCAGTGCCCCCATCAGGGCCGACAGGACCAGGCGCGGCCCCGCACCCCGGGTGATCCGCCGGGCGACCTGCGGTGCGATCAGCGCGACGAAGGCGATGGGTCCGGCCACGGTGACCGCTCCGGCCGCCAGCACGATGGACAGGACGACGGCCGCCGTCCTGGTGCGACCGGGGTCGCTGCCGAGCGACGCGGAGATCTCGTCGCCCATCTCGCCCACCGCCAGATGCCGGGACACCAGCGCGCACAAGGGCGCGGTGGCGAGCAGCACCACCCAGACCGTGGTCGCGTCCGACCAGGAGCGGGCGGCCAGGCTGCCGTTCAGGTAGGCGGTGAGTGAGGTCGCGGCGTCGCGCTCCACCACGTACACGACGTACTGGATGATCGCGGTGGCGATCGCGGCCACACCGATGCCGGCCACCACGAGGCGGCCGGGATTGCGGAAGCCGGTGCCCGTCGACACGTACACGAGCGCCATCGCGCCCACCGCACCGAGCACGGCGCCGATCCACACCGGTACGCCCGGCAGCAGCAGTGCGAAGGTGGCCGCGCCGGCCCCCGCGCCCGTGCTGAGGCCGATGATGTCGGGACTGCCCAACGGGTTGCGGGTCACCGTCTGGAACAGCGTGCCGGACAGGCCGAAGGCCGCACCGGTCGCGATCCCGGTGACCAGGCGCGGACCGCGCAGCCGGTCCAGTACGAAGGCGTCCTTGCCCTCGGCGGCACCGAACACCGCGCCCGGCAGATCCGTGAGCCCGATGCCGAGCCGTCCGAGCGTCAGCGTCGCCACCGAGGCCAGGACCAGCGCCGCCAGGGCCCCGAGGACCACGACGACGGAACTGCGCTGCACCGGCAGGGCGACCCGGGTGCCGATACGCAGATAGCCGCGGGGCGGACGGGGAGCACCGACGGGTGCCGGAGCCGCCTTGCGGAGATCGGTGGTCATGCGCTCCCCTTCATGCGGCGCACCGCGAGCAGCAGTGCCGGCGCCCCGACGAACGCCGTGACCACGCCGACCATCAGCTCCTGAGGCCTCAGCAGGATCCGTCCCAGCACGTCGGCGAACAGCAGCAACGACGGTCCGGTGAGAGCCGCGAGCAGCACCTGCATCCGGAAGTCGACACCGCCGATGGCGCGCACGATGTGCGGAACGGCCAGGCCCACAAAGGCGATCGGCCCCACCGCGGCGGTCGCCGCAGCGCTCAGCACGGTCGCCGTCAGCAGGCCGGTGCCGCGCACGACCGCCGGGTCGGTGCCGAGCGAGGTGGCCGACTCGTCGCCGAGCGCCAGGCTGTTCAGGGAGGGCGCGAGCACGACCGCGACGAGCAGCCCGACGATCGCGAACGGCAGAACCGGCCAGAACGCCGAGTAGTCACGCCCGCCGAACGCCCCCACCACCCAATAGCGGTAGCTGTCGAAGACCTGCGGCTTGGTCAGCGTCACGGCCTGCACGAACGCGGTCAGTACGGCAGTGAGTACGGCGCCCGCGAGGACGAGCCGCACCAGCGACGTACTGGACCCGGCAGAGCCCAGCAGATGTACGAACACACCGGCGAGCAACGCTCCCGGCAGCGCCCACCACATCGTCTCCGACTGCCCGGACGCACCGAGGAAGGCGGTGGCGGCGACGATACTCGCGGCGGCGCCGGCGTTGATGCCGAGCAGTCCGGGATCGGCCAGCGGATTGCGTGTCACTCCCTGCATCAGGGTGCCGGACACGGCCAGGCAGACTCCGGCGAGGACACCGAGCACGGTGCGCGGGTAGCGGCTCTCGACGACGGTCGTCAGGTACGCATCGCCGTTGCCGGAGAGCACGTCGAGGACATCGCCGAAGGAGTTGCTCATGTTGCCGAACATGACGCTGGAGAACAGCGCGAGCACGAGCAGCACCAGCGCCCCGCCCACACAGAGCACCGACCGGGCGGCACCGCTCCGCGAAGGAACCGCGCCGCCCGTACGGGACTTGACAGAAGTGCTCATGCGGGAAGGACCACGCCCTACTTGGTCTTCTCGATCGCCTTGTCGATCATCGGCAGATAGCGCTCGATGCTCCACGGCACGGTCAGCGGGTTGATCATCGAGGAGGCCGTGACGAACGGATTCTCGTCACCCGCGACGACAGCGCCCTTCTCGATCGCCGGGATCGCCTTGTAGAGCTTCTGGCCCTCGATCTGCTTCCGGGACTTCGCGTCGGAGTAGAACGTGAAGATCAGGTCGCTGTTCTTCAGCTTGTTGCCGTTCTCCAGGCCGATCAGCGCGGAGTCCGTGCCCTCGGTCTCCTTGAACGTGTCCACCACCGGGTCGGACTTGAGACCGAGCGAGGACACCATCTCGACCCGCTGCTCCTCCGACCGGAACACACCGAGCGTGCCGGGACCCGTGGTGTAGATGTACGAGAACGTGTGGTCCTTGTACCCGGGGCGCGACTTGGCCGCGGTGGCCAGCTGCTTGTGGATCTTGTCCTTGAGCTTCTTGCTGTCCCCGGGCTGACCGAGCGCCTTGGCGATGATGTCGATCTGCTGATCCCAGTTGGTGCTCCACGCCTTGTCCGGATAGGCGACCGTGGGAGCGATGTCCTTGAGGATGTCGTACTGCTTCTGTGTGACGCCCGACCACGGAGCGAGAATGACGTCCGGCTCGAGCTCCGTGATGGCCTCGATGTCGAGCTCCTCGCCGCCCTTGAACTGCTTGGGCAGCTTGTCGCCCTTCTTCTTCACTGCCTCGTGGACCCACGGCAGATAGCCGGTCTTGTCGCTGCCCCAGGGGTACTCCTCCATGCCCACCGGGGTGTGGCCGAGGGCGATGGCGGTCTCCGTGGAGCCCTGGCCGAGGGTGACGACCCGCTCCGGCTCTTCCGTGATCTCGGCGGTGCCGAGTGCGCTCTTGATGCTCACCGGGAAAGCGCCGTCGCCCTTGCCCGAATCGCCGCCGGCGGACGAACCCTCGTCGTCCGGGCCGCAGGCCCCGAGGACGAGGGTGAGCACCGCGGCGGACACAGCCGCCGCAAGAGCCCTGCGGCCCGGTCGAGTCGATATGAGCATCAGAGGTCCTCTTCGTTCGGTACAGGGAACGCCGGGGGGGCGTCTCGACGCGTGTACGCGGAGCCGCCCGGGCGGGCATCGCTGCGCGGAGCCGAGCTAGTAAGGAGACCCTAAGTTAAAGCGTTCAACAACATCAAGTCGGCCTCGCGAAGCGGTCCGGGGCCCGGGGAGGGCGGTGATCGCCAGGTCAGTGGCGCCCCGAGAGCGTGTCCGCGAAGTGGGCCAGGGGTGAGGTGCGGTCGCCCTCCGTGCGGTGCTCGACGGCGTCCGCGGAGCGGTAGAGGGCGTACGTCGCGTAGCTGCCGAGCCAGCGGAGCGGCTCCGGTTCCCAGGTGCGGGCGCGGCGCTGGGTCCAGGGCAGCCGGGTGTAGTGGGTGTCCCGGCCGGCCACCAGGTCCGCGAGGGAGTGGCCG
This sequence comes from Streptomyces sp. YIM 130001, assembly GCF_003574445.1. Taxonomy (GTDB): domain Bacteria; phylum Actinomycetota; class Actinomycetes; order Streptomycetales; family Streptomycetaceae; genus Streptomyces. Next base: position 41,379 of record NZ_KZ984570.1, on the reverse strand, counting down.
GCGAGGTAGGCCGCCGTCACGCCCTGGCCGGCGTAGCCTCCCGCCTGCCCCATCCGCGTGGTCGAGTTGTAGGTGACCGACGGCGTCCAGTCCCGCGGCACCGCGAGCACGCCGCACCACGCATGAGCGATGGGCAGATCCACCCCGGGCCACAAGTCCGTGAGTACTGAATGAAGGTGATGGATCGTCAGGGAATCGAGCCGGCCGTTGTCGTCGATCCGTGAACCGAACCGGTAGGGGAGTCCCCGGCCGCCGATCGCGATCCGTCCGTCCGCGGTGCGCTGCGCGTAGAAATACGTGTGCTGGGCGCCCGAGAGTGTCTCGCAGGCGTCCCAGCCGATCGCGTCCCAACTCCGTTCGTGCAGCGGCTCGGTGACGATCATCGAGCTGTTCATGGGCAGCACCGCGCGCTTGAGGCGGGGCAGTGTCGGCGTGTAGCCCTCGGTGGCGCGCAGGACGTGGCGGGCGCGCACCGTGCCGTTCGGCGTGACGACCCGGCCGGGGGAGACGGCGGTGGCCGGCGAGCGTTCCACGATCCGCACCCCCGCCCGCTCGGCCACGTCCGCCAGACCGAGCACCAGCTTCGCCGGATCGATACGAGCACAGTGCGGGCTCTGCGCCGCACCGAGCACGCCCTCGACATGGATGCGCTCGTACGTCTCCTCGGCCGACAGGAGCCGGACGTCCTTCTCGGACAGGCCGAGCGCGTGGTCCGCCTCCACCGAGGCCCGCATCCGGGCGAGTTCGGACGGCGTACGGGCGATCTGGAGATAGCCGCTGTGCACCGCGTCGATGTCCACGCCATGGCGTGCCATGAGCCCGATCACCTCGTCGATCGCCTCCGACGCGGCACGGCGCAGGTCCGCCACGGCCCGCCGGCCGCCCGGACCCTTCGCCAACTGCCGGGGCAGGCCGATCATCTTGCCGGACAGCCAGCCGCCGTTACGACCCGAAGCCCCGTACCCGACGTGCTCGGCCTCCACCACCACGACCGAGGCGTCGGGCAGTGCGCGGGTGAGCCAGTACGCGGTCCACAGTCCGGTGTACCCGGCGCCGATGACGCACACGTCGGCGACCGTGTCGCCGTCGAGCGCGGGCCGCTCGCGCCGCGCGGACTGCCGCATCCAGTGGGAGGTCTCACCGTTGATCATCTCGAACTGTCCTGTTCTCGCGGGGGATTGCGTCAATGCTGCGGCTGCACGCGTACGGGCACTGGGAACATGGTGCAGGTACGACGTCGCTGTCTGGAGGCTGGTCTTCGATGAAGAGTTCCCCGTTCGGTCCCTGGCGCGCAGCCGCGGGCGTTGCCGCCGTCGCCACCGCGGCGGTCCTCGTGCGGCGTGACTACGCCCGCTGGCAGGCGCTGGGTGAAGGGGGCATCCCCTGGGGTCCCCGCGGTTGGCTCACGGTGACGGGGCTCCGCCTGCGGGCCGGGGACCCGCTCGACGTGTCGGGCCTGCCGGACGACGGACCGCATCCGGACCTCGGGGACTTGCCGCACCGCGGCGCCCGCCCCCGTATCGCCCCGCACCCGGTCCCGCACCGGCAGCTCGACCAAGACGCACCCGGCGACATGCTCGACCGCCTCCAGGAGGTGTTCGACGAGGAACTCCGCTACCGCAAGGGCGAGTTGGAGGAGCGTCAGAGTCAGTTCGAGCGGCACAACCCGGCGTTCTTCGCTGCTGCCGCGGTGCTCCGCGGCGACTCGGTGACCGGCGAGGTGGCGCACTTCCACCGGCCTCAGGGTTCGCTCCACCTCCACCTCCATCCCGCGGACGTCCGTCCGGTCGTCGAACGCGGCTGGGGCGAACTCCACCCCCTGGCAGGCCGGTTGGCGAACCTGCCCGCGAGCTACACGCTGCTGTACGCGCCGCGCGACCCGACCGAACTCGACACCGTCGCTACGATCCTGCGCGTCACCCTGGACCGGGCGACCGGCCGCACGGACTGAGGGACCGCACGCACGACCGCCCCGACCGGCGCGCTGCCGGTCGGGGCGGTACGGGAGCGCTGTCCCCGAGTGGTTCAGGACAGCGAGGCGATGGCCTTGTTGAAGGTGGCCGAAGGGCGCATCACCTCGGCGGCCTTGGCCGGCGACGGCTGGTAGTAGCCACCGATGTCGGCCGGGGAGCCCTGGACGGCGATCAGTTCGTCGACGATCGTCTGCTCCTGCTCGGTCAGCGTCTTGGCGAGCGCTGCGAACGCCTCCGCGAGCTGGGCGTCATCGGTCTGCTTGGCCAGCTCCTGCGCCCAGTACAGGGCGAGGTAGAAGTGGCTGCCGCGGTTGTCGATACCGCCCACGCGACGGCTCGGCGACTTGTCCTCGTTGAGGAACGTGGCCGTGGCGCGGTCCAGGGTGTCCGCGAGCACCTGAGCGCGCGCGTTGTCCGTGGTCTGGGCGAGGTGCTCGAAGCTCACGGCCAGGGCGAGGAACTCACCCAGGCTGTCCCAGCGCAGGTAGTTCTCCTTGACGAGCTGCTGCACGTGCTTCGGGGCGGAGCCGCCGGCGCCGGTCTCGAAGAGGCCGCCGCCGTTCATCAGCGGCACGACCGAGAGCATCTTCGCGCTGGTGCCCAGCTCGAGGATCGGGAACAGGTCGGTCAGGTAGTCACGCAGCACGTTGCCGGTCACCGAGATGGTGTCCTCGCCGCGGCGGATCCGCTCCAGCGAGAAGGCCGTGGCGTCCACGGGCGAGAGGATCTCGATCTGCAGACCGTCGGTGTCATGCTCGGCCAGGTAGCCGCGGACCTTCTCGATGAGCACCGCGTCGTGCGCGCGGGTCTCGTCCAGCCAGAACACGGCCGGGGTGCCGGTCGCGCGGGCACGGGTGACGGCGAGCTTCACCCAGTCCTTGATCGGCTCGTCCTTGGTCTGGCACATACGGAAGATGTCGCCGGCGCTGACGGTCTGCTCGAGGACCGCCTCGCCGCTGCCGTCGACGACCCGCACGGTGCCGGTCGACTGGACCTCGAAGGTCTTGTCGTGGCTGCCGTACTCCTCGGCCTTCTGTGCCATCAGACCGACGTTCGGCACCGAGCCCATGGTGGACGGGTCGAAGGCGCCGTTGGCCCGGCAGTCGTCGATGACGACCTGGTAGATGCCCGCGTAGCTGCTGTCGGGCAGCACCGCGATGGTGTCCGCCTCCTCGCCGCGGGTGTCCCACATGTGGCCGGAGGTGCGGATCATGGCCGGCATCGAGGCGTCGACGATGACGTCGCTCGGCACGTGCAGGTTGCTGATGCCGCGGTCGGAGTCGACCATCGCGAGCTCGGGGCCCTCGGCGATCTCGCTCTCGAAGGAGGCGCTGATCTCGGCGGCCTGCGGCAGCGAGTCGATGCCCTTGAGGATGCCGCCCAGACCGTCGTTCGGGCTGAGACCGGCGCCGGCCAGGACGTCACCGTAGGCGGCGAAGGTCTTCGGGAAGAAGGCGCGCACCACGTGACCGAAGATGATCGGGTCGGAGACCTTCATCATCGTGGCCTTGAGGTGGACGGAGAACAGCACACCCTCGGCCTTGGCGCGGGCGACCTGCTCCTTGAGGAACTCGCGCAGCGCGCCGACGCGCATCACGGAGGCGTCGACCACCTCGTTCGCGAGGACCGGTACCGACTCGCGCAGCACCGTGGTGTTGCCGTCGTCACCGACGAGCTCGATGCGCAGCGAACCGGCCTCGGCGATGACCGCGGACTTCTCGGTGGAGCGGAAGTCGTCGCCGCTCATGTGGGCGACAGCGGTCTTGGAGTCGGCCGACCAGGCGCCCATGCGGTGCGGGTGCGTCTTGGCGTAGTTCTTGACCGACGCGGGTGCACGGCGATCGGAGTTGCCCTCGCGCAGGACCGGGTTCACGGCGCTGCCCTTGACCTTGTCGTAGCGCGCGCGGACGTCCTTGTCCTGGTCCGTCTGCGGGTCGTCCGGGTAGTCCGGCAGCGCGTAGCCCTGCTCCTGCAGCTCGGCGACGGCGGCCTTGAGCTGGGGGATGGAGGCCGAGACGTTGGGCAGCTTGATGATGTTCGCGCCGGGAGTCTTCGCCAGCTCGCCGAGCTCGGCGAGCGCGTCCGCGATGCGCTGGTTCTCCTCGAGGTACTCGGGGAAGCTCGCGATGATCCGTCCCGCGAGGGAGATGTCACGGCTCTCCACGCCCACCCCGGCCGTCGAGGCGTAGGCCTCGACCACCGGCAGGAACGAGTACGTCGCCAGGGCAGGGGCCTCGTCGGTGTGCGTATAGATGATGGTCGAGTCAGTCACCGGGTGCTCCGCTCCACGTCTGCAACATTGCTTGACATCAAGATATCCCGACAGGGGGCCCCGATCGACAAGGGCCCCGGTCCGGGATCCGGCCGGCCGGGACGCGACGGGATCCGCGGGCCGCCGTCAGCCGACGGACGGCGCCGTCCGCACCAGCCAGTCGTACGCCGCCCGCGCCGTGAACTCCTTCTGCCCGCCGGGAAACAGCAGGTCCGCGGCCGCGAAGGCGGCAGCGTCCGCGGTCTCGGGTACGTACGGGACGGCGATGCAGCGCATTCCGGCGGCGCGGGCCGCCGCGGCACCCGGCGCCGCGTCCTCGACGACCACGCACTTCGCGGCGGCGACACCGAGCCGCCGCGCGGCCTCGAGGAACACGTCCGGCTCCGGCTTCCCGCGCTCGACCTCCTCGGCCGAGACCAGGACGGTCAGGTGCGCGTCGAGTCCGGTGCCCTGCAGGATCGCCTCGATGGCCGCGCGCGAGGACCCGGACGCGACGGCCATCGGCACGCCGCGGCTGTGCAACTCCGCCACGAACTCCCGCATCTGCGGGAAGACGCGGGTGCCTGCCCGGGCCAGTTCCAGGTAGTAGGAGTTCTTCTCGGTGAGGAGTTCATCGGTCGTCGCGTCGAGGTCGTACTTGGTCCGCCAGATCGCGACCGTCTCGGCGGTGGAGATGCCCACGTACCGCTCGTGGTCGGCCCAGTCGAAATCGGTCACGCCGTGCCGGGCGAGCAGTCGGCGGCCCGCCTCGAAGTAGTTCGGCTCGCTGTCGACGAGGGTGCCGTCGAGGTCGAAGACGACGGCGGTACCGGCCGGACCGGAGGTGCGGGATGTCTGGCTGCTCATGCCCTCAAGCATGCCAAGGGCCGGCCGGACCGGCGCCGCGGGCGGCTCAGGACGAGCCACCCGGCGCACGGGCGAGGGACGCCACCAGCGGGAGCAGCCGGTGCGGCACCCGCTCGCGCAGCGCCACCTCGGAGCGGGTGCGGACCACGCCCGGCAACTGGATGAGCTGCTGGATGACGTCCTCGAGGTGGCCGTTGTCCCGGGCCACGACCCGAGTGAGCAGATCGCCGCCACCGGTGATCGAGAAGGCCTCGATGATCTCCGGCACCTGGGCGAGCGCGTCACCGACGTCGTCGAGATGCCCCTGGGTGACCTCGATGTGGACGAACGCCAGCACGGGGTGCCCCAGCGCTCCGGGCGACAGCGCAGGACCGGTCCCGGTGATCACACCGTCCCGCTCCATCCGGTCGATACGGGCCTGGAGCGTGCCGCGGGCGATGCCGAGGATGCGGGCGTACTCCCGCACGCTGGTGCGCGGCTGCTCGATCAGCAGCCGCAGGATCCGGGTGTCGAGCTCGTCGACGGCCATGCTGCGCGCGCCTTCCGTGGGACGGCCGTGCCGGGAGTGGTGGGGCCATCGGTACGACCTCCGCACCTCACCTGCACCGAGTAGCACTGGACGGAGCGATGATAGACAGCCGATGGCCCAGTGGCGACCGGTCCCCGGGGCGGGACACCGAGGTGCCCCGCCCCCTGCCTCGGCTCAGGACCCGGTCGTCCCGATCTCCGCACGGACGGTGCGGGCGGCCGCGACCAGGTTCTCCAGGGACGCGCGCGTCTCGGGCCAGCCGCGGGTCTTCAGGCCGCAGTCCGGATTGACCCACAGGCGTTCGGCCGGGATGGCCTCAAGTCCGGTACGCAGCAAGGCGGCTGCCTCGGCCGCATCCGGGACCCGCGGGGAGTGGATGTCGTACACCCCGGGCCCTGCCTCCCGCGGATAGCCGTGCTCCGCCAGCTCGTGGGCCACCTGCATGTGCGAGCGGGCCGCCTCGAGGCTGATCACGTCGGCGTCGAGATCGTCGATGGCCTGGACGATGTCGCCGAACTCGGCGTAGCACATGTGGGTGTGGATCTGGGTGTCCGGACGTACGCCACTGGTGGTGAGGCGGAACGCCTCGGTCGCCCACGCCAGGTAGCCGGGACGGTCGGCGGCGCGCAGCGGGAGGGTCTCGCGCAGCGCCGGCTCGTCGACCTGGATCACGGAGGTGCCGTTCGTCTCCAGGTCGACGACCTCGTCACGCAGAGCCAGTGCGACGTGCCGCGCGGTGTCCCCGAGCGGCTGGTCGTCCCGCACGAACGACCAGGCGAGCATCGTGACCGGACCGGTCAGCATCCCCTTGACCGGCCGGTCGGACAGCGACTGGGCGTACGTGGTCCAGCGCACCGTCATCGGCTCGGGCCGCGAGATGTCACCGGCGAGGACCGGCGGGCGGACATAACGCGTGCCGTACGACTGGACCCAGCCGTGCTGGGTGGCCAGATAGCCGGTGAGTTGCTCGGCGAAGTACTGGACCATGTCGTTGCGTTCGGGCTCGCCGTGCACGAGCACATCGAGGCCGGTCTTCTCCTGGAAGGAGACGACCTCACGGATCTCGTTCCTGATGCGCTCCTCGTAGCCCTCGGTGTCGATACGTCCCGCGCGCAGGTCGGCACGGGCGGTGCGCAGTTCGGTGGTCTGCGGGAACGAGCCGATGGTGGTCGTCGGAAGGAGCGGCAGGCCCAGGTGAGCGCGCTGCGCGGCGGTGCGCTCCGGGTACGGCTGGGAGCGGCGCGCATCCGCGTCGGTGACGGCGGACGCACGGGCACGTACGGCCGGGTCGCGGGTGATCGGGGACGCGGCGCGCGAGGCCAGGTCGGCCTTGTTGGCGGCGAGTTCCGCCGTGATGGCGTCCGTGCCCTGGGTGAGCCCCTTGGCCAGCGTCGCCACCTCGGCCGTTTTCTGCCGGGCGAAGGCGAGCCAGCGCACGATCCCCGGATCGATGTCCCGCTCCAGGGAAGCGTCCAGCGGTACGTGGAGCAGGGAGCAGGACGCGGCGACGTCCACGCGGTCGGCGAGACCGAGCAGGGTGCCGAGCGTGGCGAGCGATTTCGCCAGATCGTTGATCCAGATGTTGCGGCCGTTGACCACACCGGCGACCAGACGCTTGCCCGGCAGCCCGCCCACGGTCGCCAGCGCGTCGAGGTTCTCGGCGGCGGCCCCGGTGAAGTCCAGGGCCAGGCCGTCGACCGGTGCCTTGGCCAGCACGGGCAGCGCGTCACCGAGCCGGTCGAAGTACGACGCGACCAGGAGCTTGGGGCGGTCGGTGAGGCCGCCGAGGTCCCGGTAGGCGCGGGCGGCCGCGTTGAGCTCCGCCGGGGTGCGGTCCTGCACGAGGGCCGGCTCGTCGAGCTGCACCCACTCGGCACCGGCTGCCCGCAGATCGGCCAGCACCTCCGCGTACACCGGGAGGAGCCGGTCGAGCAGCGTCAGCGGGTCGAAGTCGGCCGAGACGCCCGGCGCGGGCTTGGCGAGCAGCAGATACGTGACCGGGCCGACCAGCACCGGCCGCGGGGTCAGGCCGAGGGCCAGGGCCTCCCCGAGCTCCGCGACCTGCCGGGTGGAGTCGGCCGTGAACACCGTGTCCGGTCCCAACTCGGGTACCAGGTAGTGGTAGTTGGTGTCGAACCACTTGGTCATCTCGAGCGGCGCGACGTCCCGTGTCCCGCGGGCCATGGCGAAGTAGCCGTCCAGGGTGCCGGCGTCGAACGCCGCGCGGTGGCGTCCGGGGATCGCACCGACCATCACGCTGGTGTCCAGGACGTGGTCGTAGTACGAGAAGTCGCCGGTGGGAACCTCGGTGATGCCGGCGTCGGCGAGGTCCTGCCAGTTCGTACGGCGCAGTTCTGCGGCAGTGGCGCGGAGCGCGTCGGCGGTGACGCGGCCCTTCCAGTAGCCCTCGATCGCCTTCTTCAGCTCACGCTGCTGTCCCTGACGGGGGTAGCCGTACACGGTGGCCCGTGCTGCCGCGGCTGCGGTCTTGGTGGTCACGGAGTTCTCCTTCGAGAGACGTATCCCTGAGATCCCGGAGACCGGCGCGGCCAGATGAGGAGTGACACACCCGCGGTTCGACCTCGCGCGGCATCAGCGCGGCCGTTCGCCTGGTGTGTACGCCGACCTGCCCTCGAGGTCACCGAGATGTCCGTGCGCGCGGTGTACGCGCCCGGGCAGGTGGCAGGTCTTCGGACTTGTGGGCGCGCCTCGTATGGGACAAGGCTCCTACTGACCGTCGCTTCCCAGGCCCGTTCCTCGGGCCCAGTGCGTGGTGACGGCGGTCGTTCCCACTCACCGCTGCGGGGCAGTCCCGGATTCCCACCGGGTTCCCTCTTGCGACGCCTCCCGCCTGGCGGACGGGCGCGAACCAGCTGCGTGCGCCACCCTACGGGGCCCCGGTCGACGGCGGCCAGTGCATCCGGAATCCGGACGGTGCGATGCGGCGGGCGGCTTCAACGCCTCACCGCGTCCGCGCCGTTGAGGCCGAATCCGGGGGCTGAGCCGCTCCGATGGTCCGTTGGCCCGCCGGCGGCTTTCCGGCCAGGGGCCGAGCTGGGCCAATGGCCCAGGGGTTTCGGCGAGTGTTGAACCAGCAGCCGTACGGATGCTCTGATGTACGCGTCGATGGCGCTGCGGATCCCTGGGGATCTCCGCGGCGCCTTTCTCATGTCGGACGAACGCGGCGGGTGTGCCGCGGCGCACCGGGTGCGCGGAAGGGGCGGGGCAACTTGCTGAGAAGGGCGTTCGTGGCACCGGACCCCGGACGGGTGCGGCTGCGGTTCGCGAGCCGCGCCGTGCTCGGGATCGGGCTCGCCGTGGTGGTCTGCGGTCTCGCCGGTCATTCGCTGGTGGCCGCCATCACCGGCGGTCTGGCCGCGCTGCTCGCCCTGTTCACGGTGACCGATCCCACCGTGCGCGGGCAGGCGGTGACGACGGCCCTGCTGCCGGCCGTCGGCCTTCCGGTGCTCGCGCTCGCCGCCGTGCTGCACGATGCGCCGGCCGCCAGGGACCTGGCGTTCCTGGCGGTCATGGGGGCCGGGGTGTACGCGCGGCGGTGGGGACCGCGCGGCCACTCGCTCGGGGTGTTCGCCTTCATGACCTTCTTCGCGGCACAGTTCCTGCACACCGTGCCCGGCCAGCTCCCCGAGCTCTACGCCGCTGTACTGCTCTCCCTCGTCGCCTCCTCCACCGTGCGCTTCGGCCTGTGGTGCTACGAGCGGCGGATCGCCGGCCCCGTCGCCGTCGCGCCGCCGACAGGCGGGACGAGGCTCGCGCGGATCACCTCACGGCAGGCCGTCCAGGCGACCCTGGGCGGCGCCTTCGCGCTGGCCATCGGCCAGTTGCTGTCCGGCGAACGCTGGTACTGGGCCGTCGGCGCGACCTGGTGGGTGTTCGTGAACACGACCTCGCGCGGCGAGACCCTCGTGCGCGGATTCCGCCGGTTCCTCGGCACCGTGCTCGGGATCGGCCTCGGTTTCCTGGTCGCCATTCCGCTGCACCACCAGCCGGCGGTGGCCGCCGTGGTCGTCGCGGCCGGCATCTTCGGGATCTTCTACACCGCCGCCGTCTCGTACACCTGGATGATGCTGGCCGTGACCGTGATGGCGAGCATGCTCTACGGGCTGCTCGGCGTGCTCGACCCGGCCCTGCTGGTCCTGCGGGTGAGCGAGACGGCAGTGGGAGCGCTGGGCGCCGTGCTCGCGGTGCTGCTCGTCCTGCCGGTGACCACGCACTCGGTGACCGATGCCTGGGTGGAGCGGGCGCTGCGCTGTGTGCGGGCCTGCACCGCGGAGGCGGCGGCGCGGCTCGGCGGGGACGCGGAAGCGGATCCGGCGCCTCGAGTCGCGGAACTGGAGTCGCTGCTCGGTCGCGTACGTCTTTCCCTCGCGCCGCTGGTGCATCCGTTCAGCCCGATGAAGGCCCGCAAGGGCCGGGCCCGCCAAGTGCTCGCGCTGCTCGACGACTGCGCCCGGGAGGTGGGCGGCCTCGCCTCCGTCGCCGCCGACCCGGAGGCCTCGCACGACGCCCGCCTCGCGGCCGCGTGCTGGCGCGTCGAGGCCGCGGTCGAGGCACTCACCGACGCGCCTGCCGTCGGAGCGGACCGTCGGCCCGAGGAGGCGACGGCCTCGGATGCCGCGGCCGCGGAGCCCGTACTCGTTCACCTCCACGCGCTGGAGCGCGCCCTGCTCGAACTCGCCGTCCCGCTGCGGAGATCCGACCGGCTGCCGATCGGGGTCTGAGGTACGCCCGAGGGCCCTCCTCCGCCGCTTTGGTCTAGACCGGCTGCTAACGTCGGGTCCGGCACTCGGCCTCGGCGACAGGGATTCTCACGTGGGCGGCACCCGGGCGTACATCGGTTCCTTCACCACCGCCGGCGGGCGCGGCATCACCGCCGCCACGGTCGACCCGGAATCGGGCGAGCTGACCGTGCTCGGTGCGGCCCACGCACTCGAGAACCCGTCGTTCCTGGTCCCGTCGCCGGACGGGGACCTGCTGTACGCGGTCGGTGAGAGCGAGGCCGGACTCGCTGCGGCGTTCCGCACCACCGGCACACCGGACGGCGTGCCGGTCCCGATCCGCGCCCCGGTCCCGGTGGGCGGCGCAGGCCCCACCCATCTCGCCCTCGCGGACCGCCACCTGGTCGTCGCGAACTACGGCTCCGGCAGCGTCTCCACGCTGCCCCTGCTGCCGGACGGGGCCCCCGGTGGCGGCGCGGTACTGCAGCACACCGGATCCGGCCCCGATCCGGAACGCCAGGAGGGCCCGCACGCCCACCAGGTGGTGCCCGATCCGAGTGGCCGGTGGATCCTGTCCGTGGACCTCGGGACCGACTCGGTGCGCGTGTGCGCCTTCGAGGACGACGCGCTGGTCGTACGCCGTGAGACGGCCCTGCGACCCGGCAGCGGACCTCGCCACCTCGCCTTCCATCCGGACGGCCGGTTCGTCCACGTACTCAACGAACTGGCACCGACCGTGACCGTCTGCCACTGGGACCGGGACACCGGGGCCCTCACTCCGCGCGAGGAGATTCCGGTCCAAGCTCCGGGCTCCACCGGCGACGCCTATCCGTCCGGGATCGTGGTCGACCCTCGGGGGCGCTTCGTCTGGACGGCGATCCGCGGACAGGACGCGATCGCGGTCCTGTCCGTCGAGGACGGGGGCGCCGCGCTTCGCCTCACCGCCACCGTGGACTGCGGCGGTCACTGGCCGCGGGACCTCGCCCTCCACCCGTCGGGACGTTTCCTGTACGCGGCCAACGAGCGGTCCGGGGACGTCACCTGGTTCACCCTCGACCCGGAGACCGGCGTGCCCGCCCGTGGCGGCGCGATCGACGCACCCGCCGCCTCGTGTGTGGTCTTCGGCTGACCTGGCCCGCACGTGACGGCCAGGTCCGGTCGTCTGCCCCACGCGAAGGGCCCGCTCCAGCAGGAGCGGGCCCTTTCGGGTGACGTCGGCCGCGCGTCGTGGACGACGGCCGGCGCAATTCTCGTACGGCTACGGCTACGGCTGCAGCGATGGCTCAGTGGGTCGGGGCACCGGACTGCGGGGCCGGGGCGATACCGAGCGCGGTCGTGTACTGCGACAGCGCGAGCTTGCCGATCGCCGGGTACGCGCCGAGCGCCTCGGCCGCGGCGCAGCCGGCCTCCTTGGCGGCCGTCTCGAGCAGTCCCTCGTCGACCTCCGGGCCGATCAGGTGCGGGGCGAGCGCGAGCTGCGTGGAGCCCGAGGAGCGCAGCTGCTCGGCCATGGCGGCGATCGCACCGTCCTGGTCGAGCGGGGCCGCCATCACCGGAACCGCGAGCCGGGCGGCGAGCAGCATGCCGGTGATCCCGGCGGCCTGGACCGCCTCCTCGCCGCCGATGGTGGCGAGGATGATGCCGTCCGCGGCGGTCGCCACCGTGAACAGCCGGGCCCGGTCGGCGCGCGCCAGGCCGGCCTCGGAGAGGCGGACGTGCAGAGCCTCGGCGAGCAGTGGGTGCGGGCCGAGCACATCGGTCAGTTCGGCGGGGGCGCGGCTGTCCATCACGGCCTGCCGGACACGGCGCATCAGCGCGCTCTCCGGGCCCGCGAGCAGCGGCACCACGACGGCGACCGGGCCCTCGGGCTCCGCCACCTCCTGGCCGGCCGCCCGCGCCTGCTCGTAACGGGCGGTGCGCTGCTCGGCGGCCTGGGCGAGCACCGACTGCAGGGTCGGGTACTCGGCGTCGTCACCGTCCAGGTAGCCGATCCGGGCGTCGAGGCCGGGCAGCTCGGAGCGCGCGATGCTCACGACCTCCTCGGCAAGTTGCCTGGTGGCGGTGCTGGGCGCACCGGGCACGGCGAGGACGAGCGCGGGTGCGCCCTCGGGAGCCACCGCGGGTTCCGGACGGCGGTGCCGGCCGGGCTGGCGGGGTCGCGGCATTCGTACGGGCAGGCCGGATGCGGGCCCAGTGGGGGAGCTCATGGCGCCGCATGCTACTGGTTTTGTGGGCTCCCCTGTTCGGGGAGGGTGCAGACGAACGGTTTTCGTCCGTATTTATCCGATGAGTTACGAAAAGGTCAATTGGGCTGATCGTCCGGTGACTTGGGCAGCCAGAGCAGCCTGCCGTCGGACGGCAGCAGCGGTCCGCCGGTACACAGCGCAGTGGCGAGACTCACGGCACCGTCGAGCGGATCACCCGCGGCGGGCACCGGCCGTGCCCCCGGGATCCGACGGGCCAGCTCCTCCCGCAGCGGTGCGAGCAGGACCTCGCCCATGCCGAACAGGCCGCCGGTCAGGCCCACCGTGCCGTCCGCGTCCGGCGGGCAGACGGCCGCGGCAGCCTCCGCGATGTGCCGCGCCGCCTCCCGCAGAATGCCGGCCGCGACCGGATCCTGCGGCGCACAGCGGGCGACCTCGGGAGCGAAGGACGCCAGCACGGCAGGGCGGTCCGTCCGCGGATAGAGCTTCCCCGGCAACTCCGTCAGCGGGCCGTCGAAGAAGTCCTCCGCACGCTCCCGCAGCACCCCGGACCCGCCGTCGCGACCGTCGTACGCGCGGAATGCGGCCTCGAGCCCGGCCCGCCCGATCCACGCTCCGCCGCCGCAGTCGCCGAGCAGATGCCCCCATCCGTCCGCGCGGTGCCACGAAGTGAGGTCGGTGCCCAGCGCGATCAGCCCGGTCCCGGCAGCCACCACCGCGCCCGCCCGCTGCCCGAGCGCCCCGGCGTACGCGGTCACGGCATCGGCGGCGAGTGCGAGGCGCCGCACGCCCAGCTCGCGTTCCAGGGCGGCGGGCAGGACGGCACGGAGCTCGCCGCCGAGGGTCGCCATCCCGGCTGCGCCGAGAGTGAGGGCGACCGGTCGGCCACCACCCGCTCGCTCCGTCAACTCATCTGCCATGGGCAGCAGTTGATCCAGCAGATGGGCGGCCTCGATGCCCTGCGCTCCGGTGCGTACCGGCGTCCGGGAGGTGGTCGTCAGCGTCCGGGGAGGCGAGGCGTGCGCGGGTTCGCCGGCCTCCGGGGCCGGGGCGAGTGCCACCCGCAGGCCGGATCCGCCCGAGTCCACGCCGAGTACCCAACGGCGCACGGGGGCACCGTCGTCGAGCGGTGCGGCAGCCGTCGCGCCGTCTCCCGCGAAGTGCTCCGCGTCCACCTGTGCCTCCTCCGCTCGCACCGCATGCCGCCGACGCCCAAGTGACCCGCCCCGATGGCCCCTTGGACCGCGCGGCCGCCCGATCCCCGCCGAGGCCCGGGAGGAACCCTAGTGCCATACCGGGCCACCGCGGAGGGCGGGCCGGGACCGGTGTGTGGGGCACGCCCGGGGCCAGTAGAGTGACGCGGCGTGGCATCACGACCGTTGCATGAACTCGTAGAGGCCGGCTGGGCGAACGCCCTCGAACCGGTGGCCGGACGCATCGCGGACATGGGGGACTTCCTCCGTGCCGAAGTGGCCGCGGGGCGCACCTATCTGCCCTCCGGGGCGAACGTCCTGCGGGCCTTTCAACAGCCCTTCGACGACGTCCGCGTCCTCGTCGTCGGCCAGGACCCGTATCCCACCCCCGGTATGGCCATCGGCCTGAGCTTCGCCGTCGCGCCCGAAGTGCGGTCACTGCCCGGCAGCCTGGAGAACATCTTCCGCGAGCTGAACGCGGACCTCGGGCATCCGCGGCCGTCCAACGGCGATCTGACCCCCTGGACCCGGCAGGGCGTCCTGCTGCTCAACAGGGCACTCACCACAGCGCCGCGCCGCCCCGGTGCGCACCGCGGCAAGGGCTGGGAAGAGGTGACCGAGCAGGCGATCCGCGCGCTCGCCGCCCGCGGCAAGCCCCTGGTGTCCATCCTCTGGGGCCGGGACGCACGCAATCTGCGCCCGCTGCTCGGAGATCTGCCGTCCGTCGAGTCCTCGCACCCCTCTCCGATGTCGGCCGACCGCGGCTTCTTCGGCTCCAGGCCGTTCAGCAAGGCGAACGAACTGCTGGTGCGGCAAGGCGGGCAGCCCGTCGACTGGCGCCTTCCCTGACCCGACCGGCTTCTGCCACCGGGGACCTGCCGCATCCGCGGGCCGAGTGCCTCCCGACCGGGCCGGGCGCCGCGCGGCGCCCTGAACCCGAGCGCGCCGAAGGGCCGACAACGCCGCCCGTGAAGGACCTTCAGGCGACGACCGCCGCGCGGACGCAGAGCACGTCCGGCAGATGCGAGGCGAGCTGCTGCCAGCTGTCCCCGTCGTCCGCGCTCGCGTACACCTCGCCGTTGCGATTGCCGAAATAGATGCCCGCCGGGTCCGTGTCGTCGGCGCACATCGCGTCGCGCAGCACCGTGCCGTAGTGATCGCCCTCCGGAAGCCCCGCCGTGAGCGGCTCCCAGGTCCCGCCCGCGTCCGACGTCCGGAACACCCGACATCGGCGCTCGGCCGGGACCCGGTCCGCGTCCGCGTTGATCGGGAAGACGTAGGCGGTGTCCGCACGGCTCGGGTGGCTGACCGCGGCGAAGCCGAAGTCGGAGGGGAGGCCCTTGCCGATGTCCGACCAGGTGCCGCCGCCGTTGTCACTGCGGAACACGCCCCAGTGGTTCTGCAGATACAGCCGGTCGGGATTCACCGAGTCACGGGCGACCTTGTGCACGCACTGGCCGAACTCCGGATTCGGATCCGGCAGAAACGACGCCGAGACACCCGAGTTGGAGGGGCGCCAGCTCGCGCCGCCGTCCTCCGTACGGAACACCCCGGCCGTGGACACCGCCACCGTGACTGCCTCCGGGTCGCGGGCGTCGGTCAGGATGGTGTGCAGCCCCTCACCGCCACCGCCCGGCACCCAGCGCGAGCGCGTCGGATGCTCCCACAGCGGCCGGACGAGCTCGAAGCTCTCGCCCCTGTCCTCCGAGCGGTACAGGGCGGCCGGCTCGGTGCCCGCGTACACCACGTCGGGTTCGGCGGCGGCCGGGTGCAACTGCCAGACCCGCTCCAGGGAAGTCCCGGTGTCCTTGGGGAACTTGACGGCGGGGGCAGTCGGCTCCTGCCAGCTCTTGCCGAGGTCGTCGGAGTGGAAGACCGACGGGCCCCAGTGGGCGCTGTCGCCCCCGACCAGGAGCCTCGGCGTGTCCGAGCGTGTGTCGATGGCGACCGAGTAGATCGCCTGGGCGTTGAAGTGCAGATCCTCGAACTCCCAGGCGCCCCCGCGGCGGCGTCCGATGAAGAGTCCCTTGCGGGTGCCGACGGTGAGAAGTACGTCGGTCATACCGATCGCCTCCGAAGTCATTTCGACGGTCGTCGGACGTCCTTGTCCACGACACGGGTCAGTGTGCACCCCGCCACTGACAATGCTGCCGAAATGGGCCCGGACCTGCAGCTTTTACGCCAGCGAGGCAATCTGCCGGTACGTGCCGCGGCCCACTGCGGCTACGCCGGCGCAGGCCGGCCCGCACACCGCGACGTCACGCCCGCAGCTGCGCGGCGACGTCCGCGATCCGCTCCGGCCCCACCCGGCAGCAGCCACCGACGAGCCGCGCGCCGTACTCCGCCCAGCGTGCCGCCCGAGCGCCGTCGAAGGCGTCCGCTCCGGTCCAGCCACGGGCCACCGGATCCCAGGTCTCGCCGCTGTTGGGGTAGACGACGACCGGCTTGCCGGTGACCCGCGCCGCGAGCCGGACCGCCGCATCGGCGTCGGCGGGCGTGCAGCAGTTGATGCCGACCGCGAACACGTCGTCGCACTCCGCCGCGAGCCGGAACGCCTCGTCGAGAGGCTGTCCCGCCCGGGTCAGGCCCCTGCTCACGCTGTACGAGAGCCAGGCCGGCACCCCGAGGCCGCGCACCGCCCGCAGCAGAGCGCGGGCCTCGTCGGCGTCGGGCACCGTCTCGAGCGCGAAGGCATCGGGGCGCGCCGCCGCGAGTACCTCGAGACGCGGCCGGTGAAAGCGTTCGAGCTCGGCCACCGACAGCCCGTAGCGGCCGCGGTACTCGGACCCGTCGGCGAGCATGGCCCCGTACGGGCCCACCGACGCCGCCACCCACAGGGGCCGGCCCGCCCCGGCCCGCCGCGCCGCATCCCGGGTCAGTTCGACACTCCGCACCAGCAGCGCGGATGTCGCGTCGGCGCCGATGCCACGGCGCGCGAATCCCTGGTACGTGGCCTGATATCCGGCTGAGATCGCCACGTCGGCGCCCGCCAGGTAGTACGCGAGGTGGGCCTCGGCCACCGCCTCGGGTGCTTCGGCGAGCAACCGGGCGGACCAGAGCGCGTCGGACAGGTCGTGCCCGTCGGCCTCCAGCTGATTGGACATCCCTCCGTCCAGGACGAGCGGACCGGCCGCCACCGCTTCGGGCAGGGACCGTGCGGCCCCGACGGTCCCCTCCTGTGTCGCGTCCATGATCCGAAGGTAACTCCGTGCGGCGGCGGGCGCGGTGATCGGTGAGGGCCGGGCGGCCGTAGTCTGGGGCCATGGCATCGGTGATGATCCTCAACGGCCCCAATCTCAACCTCCTGGGGACCAGGGAGCCCGGCATCTACGGGGCGCAGACCCTGCGGGACGTGGAAGACCTCTGCACGCGGACCGCCGCCGATCTCGGCCTGACGGCCGACTGCCGGCAGAGCAACCACGAGGGCGTGCTCGTCGACTGGCTCCAGGAGGCCGGTGCGCAGCAGCGCGACGACCACTCGATCGGCGCCGTACTGAACGCCGGTGCCTACACGCACACCTCGGTCGCGCTGCACGACGCCGTCACCGGATCCGGACTGCGCCTCGTCGAGGTGCACATCTCCAACGTCCACGCGCGTGAGCCGTTCCGGCACCACTCGTACCTCTCGCCCGCCGCCGCCGGGATCATCGTCGGCTTCGGAACCGAGGGGTACCGGCTGGCGATCCAGGGTCTGCACCGTCTCGCCGAGGCCGGCCGGCTCGAGGCCTGACCAGGGCCGTCGCAGGTCTCGCTCGCCGATGTGAACGGCGTACGGCGTACGGCGGTCAGGCGCGAAGGTAGGCGAGGACCGCCAGGACGCGCCGGTGCCCCTGGCCGTCCAGGCGGAGGTCGAGCTTCTGCAGGATGTTGCCGATGTGCTTGTTGACTGCAGCCTCGGTGACGTAGAGGTCGCCCGCGATCTCGGGGTTGGCCCGGCCCTCGGCCATCAGGGCGAGGACCTCGCGTTCACGAGGGGTGAGGCGCTGAAGGGGGTCGCGGCGGCGGTTGAGGAGCTGGCCGACCACCTCGGGATCGATGACCGTGGCGCCGGCGGCGACCTGGGCGACCGCGGCCGCGAACTCGTCGACCGCACTGACCCGGTCCTTGAGCAGGTAACCGACGCCGGTGTCGCTGCCCAGATCGAGCAGGTGGGCGGCGTAGGACTGCTCGATGTACTGGCTGAGAACAAGGACCGGCATGTCGGGGCGCTCCCGGCGGAGCGTGACCGCCGCGCGCAGTCCGTCGTCGGTGTGGTCGGGCGGCATTCGGACGTCGGTGACGACGATGTCCGGACCGTGGTCGCGCACCGCGGCCAGCAGCGCGTCCGCGTCGCCGACGCCGGCGACCACCCGGTGGCCGAAGCGGGTGAGCACGCTGACCAGTCCGTCCCGCATCAGGACGGAGTCCTCGGCCACGACGACGGTCAACGACACGGCAGCTCCACATGCAGCAGGGTGGGCCCGCCGGGCGGGCTGGAGACTCGGAGTCTGCCATCCGCGGCCGCGACGCGGTCGGCGAGGCCGACCAGGCCGGTGCCCGCCTCGGGAGAGGCACCACCGGCGCCGTCGTCGCTGATCGAGAGGGTCAGGAGGTCGGTGTGCAGGCGGGCGTGCACCTCGGCCCGGGTCGCGCCGCTGTGCTTGACGGCATTGGTCAGGGCCTCGGCGCTCACGTAGTACGCCGTGGTCTCCACGGAGACCGGCATACGGTCCGGAAGGCTGATGTCGACGTTGACGGGCAGTGCGGAGCGCGCGGCGAGGTTCTCGATCGCCGCTGCCAGGCCGTGATCGGTGAGGGCCTTCGGGTGGACGCCGCGACTGAGCTCCCTCAACTCGTCGACCGCGAGCGTGACTTGCTGTTGCGCATCGGCGAGCTGCGTCGCCTGCGGAGAGTCGGGGGCGGCCTCGTGGCGTGCCAGGCCGAGCAGGACGTTGAGGGACACGAGTCGCTGCTGGGCGCCGTCGTGCAGATCTCGTTCGATCCGGCGCCGTTCCGCGTCGAAGGCGTCGACGAGGCGGGCGCGGGAGGCACGCACGTCGGTGAGTTCGCGCCCCAGTTCACTGTCACGGGGCGCCAGCATGAGACGGGTGACCGCGGCCCGCGCGCCCGCCCAGGCGGTGACGGTGTAGGGCGCGGCCACGAGCAGGCACAGGCCGAGGACCGCGACCGGCCAGGCCGACGGATCGTCGACCGGCGACCTCATCAGCAGTACGGGCACGACCAGGGCGAAGCCGAGGACGAGGAAGTCCATCCACCACAGGGCCGTCGCCGACACCGCGGTGAAACCCAGCTCGCGCCAGGTCGCCGGTTCCGCGAGCCGGGTCCGCAGCCACGCCCTGAACCCGGCCCCATCGGGTGACCGGTGGGGGTCCTGCACCGGGTCGCGATCCACCAGACGCAGCCGCCATCGCTCGAAGCGGGTCACCGGGATACCGGACAGCGCCACACCGAGCAGAACCACCGCCCCCACCACGACGACCAGCAGCACGACTCCCGCGGCGAGCGCCGTCACCAGGACGGTGATGGCCACGGCGCCGAAGACGACACCCGACAGGAGGTAGGCGAAGGACCGCCAGGGCCAACTGGAGCCGAGCACCTTCAACGGATTCTGACCGAGCGCCTGCCACGCCGTTCGCTGTCGCACCTGACGACCCTACTGATCCGTCCGCCCGGCGACAGTAGTGCGGGCACTACCCTGTCGACTCCTCTGCACACCAGTGCGCCGGCCAGGGGTCGGCCGGTGCACTGGGCGCCATGCAGATCCTCACCTTTCGCGCCGTGCTCCGGCGCAGATTCGCCGTCCTCGGCGCCGTGTTCGCCGTCGTCGCGGCGGCCGCGGCCCCGACCGCCGTCGCCGACGACGCCGCACCGAACGCCGCCGTCCTCGACGCCGCCTCGATCGACCGGTTCGTACGCGACTACGTGGAGCAGACTCGGCTGCCGGGCGCGGTGGTCGCGGTGACCGAGGGCGACCGGGTGGTCCACACCGCGGGATACGGACACACCGCGTCCGGACGGACCATGACGGAGCGGACCCGGGTGCCCGTCGCCTCCCTGTCGAAGGCGATGACCGCGCTGGCCGTGATGCAGTTGGTGGAGGCCGGCAAGGTCCGCCTGGACCGGCCGGTACGCCAGTACCTGCCCGAGTTCACGATGGCCGACAAGCGCGCCGAACGGATCACCGTACGGCAGCTGTTGACCCAGACATCGGGCATGGCCGACTCCAGCTACCCCGACCTCGCGCGCTCCCAGCCGCACTCGCTGCGGGAGGCGGTCGCCGCGATGCGCGAGGCGCCGCTGGCCGCCGATCCCGGCTCCCGGCACCGCTACCACAACCCCAACTACTTCGTAGCCGCCCGGCTGGTCGAAGTTGTCTCCGGACAGCCCTTCGCCTCTTATCTCGACGGACGGCTCTTCGCGCCGCTCGGCATGGAGCGCACGGCCTCGGTCGACACCAGCGCCGAGATGCCGGACCGTGCCCGTGGGTTCGTCCGCGCCTACGGCACGACCGTCTCCGTCTCGCACCCGCGCTGGTTCACCGCCGGCGGCCACGGAGTGGTCACCACCGCGGACGACTTCGCCCAGTGGCTGATCGCCCAGAACAACGGGGGCGTGTCCGCGGACGGCCACCGCATCGCCACGCAGGCCACCGTCAGGGCCACGCACACTCCGCCCCGCATCCCCGACGACAGCGAGTACGCGATGGGTTGGGGGGAGTACCGGGCCGACGGCGGTCCCCGGCAGATCCAGCACACCGGCCAGTTGCTGACCCACAACTCGATGGCCACGCTGTTGCCCGAGAGCAAGGTGGGTATCGCGGTCGTCACGAACACCGGCATGATCGCCGGCGACGACGCGCCGCAGATCGTGCAGGGCCTCGTCGAACTGGCCGGAGGCCACCGGCCCGAGGTGGCCGCGCCCTTCTCCATGACGGCCGACTGGGTGCTGGCGGCCCTCACCGTGCTTGCGGTGGCCCTCGGTGTCCGGGGTGTCCTGCGTGCGCCCCGGTGGGCGAGGCGCGCGGCGCGTCGGCCGTGGTGGCGCGCGGCGCTGCGTCTGCTGCCGCAGGTTCTGCCTGTCCTCCTGCTCGCTCAACTCGCCTCAGTGGTGGGCCTGTTGATGAACCGGTCCGGGACGCTGGGGCAAGCCACGTACGCCTGGCCCGCGTTGGTGGTGTGCGTGGCCGCCGGCGCCCTGGCGTCCACTGCGGTCATCGCCGCACGGATCGCCGCGATCCTCCGGCGCGCCCGGGCCGGAAGTCTGCCCGGGGGCGGTTCAACTGCGTCCTGACCGGGCGGGGTTGAGGCGGGCGGACGTTCCGCCCGCCCGCGCCCCCGATGTCGTCGCGTCCATGACACTGTCACGTAACCGCCGCACGACGTTCACACGACGGCACACAATCCCGTGTCACGCTCCCGTAGGCCACTTGTCAACTCGCGTAGAACGGGCGCCTCTTGGCCGGGCGCCACGCGCGAGCCTCCGGGAAAGGACACCCCACATGCCCATCCCGCGCATACGTCGCTGGAAACCGCTGGCTCTCACCGCGGCCGTCGTGCTCGTCGGCGTCACCGTGCCGGCCGCCGCCTCCGCTTCCCCCACACCGTCGTCCGAGGCCGCCGCCGTCGGCCCGTACGACGACACGTACTACCAGGACGCACTCGGCAAGACCGGGCCCGAGCTCAAGGACGCCCTGCACACCATCATCAGCGACCAGACCAAGCTCTCGTACGACGGGGTCTGGGACGCACTCAAGGTCACCGACGAGGACCCGGCCAACGCCTCGAACGTCGTGCTTCTCTACTCCGGCGAGTCCCGCAGCAAGGACGCCAACGGTGGCGACCAGGGCGACTGGAACCGCGAGCACGTCTGGGCCAAGTCGCACGGCGACTTCGGCACCTCGACCGGCCCCGGCACGGACGTCCACCACCTGCGCCCGACCGACGTCGGCGTCAACAGCACCCGAGGCAACAAGGACTTCGACGAGGGCGGCTCCGAACTCGAGGACGCACCGGGCAACTTCACCGACGGCGACTCCTTCGAGCCGCGTGACGAGGTCAAGGGCGATGTGGCCCGCATGATCCTCTACATGTCCGTGCGCTACGAGGGCGAGGACGGCTTCGCCGACCTGGAGCCCAACGACGAGGTCGACAACGGCAGCGCGCCGAACATCGGCCGGCTCTCGGTCCTCAAGCAGTGGAACGACGAGGACCCGCCGGACGACTTCGAGAAGAACCGCAACCAGGTGATCTTCGACGAGGTCCAGCACAACCGGAACCCGTTCATCGACCACCCGGAATGGGTCGGCAGCATCTGGTAGACCCCGCGGCCGGGATCACGGCCATGGACGAGCACCACGGACGGCCCCGGCGGTGAGATGAATCCGCCGGGGCCGCCGCACGCCGTCAATCCCGGTCGGTGCCGGTGGCCTTCCCCGTGCTTGCCTCGGAGTCTGCCGCCGGCGCCCCGGAGGCATCGGCCGACCGGGGCCCGGGGACCGCGTCCAGCCCCTTGGCCGCCGCCCCCGGCCCGTGGTTGAACAGCAGATTCAGCAGGATCGCGGTGATGCAGCCGGCGCTGATCCCGCTGTCCATCACCGTCTGGAACCAGTCGGGGAACTCCGCGTAGATCTCCGGGACGCCGACCGGCAGCATGCCGACCGCGACCGAGACCGCCACGACCGTGAGGTGATGGTTCCCGCGGAAGTCCACGGTGGCGAGCGTGCGCAGACCGCTGGCCGCCACGGTCCCGAACATGACCAGTCCTGCCCCGCCGAGCACCGGTGCCGGAACCGCGGCCACCACGGCGCCCAGCTTCGGCAGCAGCCCGAGCAGGACCAGGATGCCGCCGGCCGCCGCGACCACCCACCGGCTCCGCACCCGTGTCATCCCGACCAGGCCGACGTTCTGCGCGAACGCCGTGTACGGGAAGGTGTTGAAGACCCCGCCGAGCACCGTCGACAGCCCGTCCGCGCGCAGTCCGTCGGCCAGTGGGCGCGCCGTGACCTTGCGGCCGGTCATCTCGCCGACCGCGATCATGTCCCCGGTGGTCTCCGTCATGATGACCAGGGCCACCACCAGCATGGACACCACGGCGGCGGGCTCGAACGCCGGCGCCCCGAAGTGGAAGGGCGTACTCACTCCCAGCCAGTCCGCCTCGCCCACGTTCCCGAAGTCGGTGAACCCGAACGGCACCGCGACCGCCATCCCGACCGCGATCCCCACCAGAACCGCGATCCGGCTCAGGAACGGCGGCGCGAAGCGCTGCACGCCGAGCACCACGACGAGGACGAAGGCCGCGAGACCGAGGTTCTTCGGCGCCCCGAAGTCCGCCGAACCGGCCCCGCCCGCAACCCAGTTGCCCGCCACCGGCAGCAGCGAGACGCCGATGATCAGGATCACCGTGCCGGTGACGAGCGGCGGGAAGAAGCGCAGCAACTTCCCGAAGACGGGCGCGAGCAGGATCATCGCGACCCCGGACACGATCACCGCCCCGTAGATCGCGGGCAGTCCGCCGCCCTCGGTCCCGATCAGGACCATGGGGGAGACTGCGGCGAAGGTGACCCCTTGCATGATGGGCAGCCGCACGCCGAACCGCCAGAAGCCCACGCACTGGATGAGCGTCGCGATCCCGCAGAGCAGCAGGTCGGCGGTGATGAGATACGCCAGGTCCGCGGGCGGCAACTTCATAGCGCCGCCCACGATCAACGGCACGGCCACCGCACCCGCGTACATCGCGAGCACGTGCTGCAGTCCGAAGACGGCGAGATGTGTGACGGGCGGAACCTCGTCCACCGGATGCGGGGCGGGACGCGCGGACGCGGCCGGCGGTGGCGGGGATGCCGAGGACGCCATGAGTGCTCCAGGGGTCAGGCGGGTGACGGGGACTGCACGTGACCGTAAGTGGCTTGATCATGTCGGTGATTTCGCGGATGTTGCCTTGCTGTGTCGAGGCGTTCGCCACCCTCGCGGACGCTGGTCAGTCCTCCGGTACGAGCCCCGGCCCCACACCGCCCGCCCCCGGCCCCCTGGCGCCGCCCGCGTGCGCGGCCGCGAGCAGCCCCGGCCAGTCGGGAATCTTCACCGGCGGCCGGCCGAGCGAGGTGCCGAGCTCGGCCTCGGCCCGCTCGATGTCCTCCCAGCCCTGCCACACAACGGGCCGGAGACCCGCCGCACGCAGTGCGTCGAGCGGGTCGTCGGGACGGCGGCCCGCCAGCACGGAGGCGTCGTCGAGCAGCGAGGCCACCGTCTCCTTGGCGCACGGACGATTGGTACCGATCACTCCGGTGGGACCGCGCTTGATCCAGCCGGCCACGTACTCGCCGCGCGCCACCGCCCCGTCGCGCAGGACCCGGCCCGCGCGATGCGGGACGGTCCCGCGGTCGTGGTCGAACGGCAGCCCGTCGAGCGGCACTCCGCGGTAGCCGACCGACCGCAGCACCAGATCGGCCGGAATCTCCTCGAAGCGGCCGCTGCCCGTGACGCCTCCGGCGCCGTCCTGGACCGTGCGCTCGAAGCGCACCGCACGTACCCGCCCCGACGCACCGGACGCCACGAACTCCGTGGGCCGCAGCTGGAAGCGCAGATGGACACGGCGTACGTCCCCACGCGCGCCGGTCGGGTCCGCCTCGGCCCAGCCGCGCAGCACCTCGACATTCCGCCGTACCGCTGTCGGAAGCTCCGACGGGTCCAAGTACGCAGGATCGAGGGCGAGTTCATCGCGGTCCACGACCACCTGTACGCCCGGCAACGCACCCAGCTCGCGCAGCTCCTTGGTGGTGAACCGGGCCTGCGACGGCCCCCGCCGCCCCACCAGATGAACCTCCCGCAACCGGCTCACACCGAGGGCATCGAGCGCTGGCTGCGGCATGTCCGTGGCCCGAAGTCCGCTGCTCGGCCGGGCGAGGACGCGGGCCACGTCGAGGGCCACATTGCCCACCCCGACCACCACGGCCGACCGGACGCCGCCCAGATCCTCGAAGGGGGCGGCATCCGGATGCGCGCTGTACCAGGAGACGAAGTCCGTCGCCGAGCGGCTGCCGGGCAGGTCCTCGCCGGGCACGCCGAGCCTGCGGTCCGCCGCCGCGCCGACGCAGTACACCACCGCGTCGTACAGCTCGAGGAGCCGACCGGGAGCGATCCCGCCCGGACCCACCTGCACGCCGCCGAGGAAGCGCACCCCGTCCGAGGTGAGCACGGTCCGCAGGGTGTTCTGCAGCGATTTGATCTTCTCGTGGTCGGGCGCGACCCCGTACCGCACCAGGCCGTACGGGCACGGCAGCCGGTCGAGCACATCGACCCGCACCCCTGGCACCCGGTTTTGACCGAGCAGCGACTGGGCGGTGTACACCCCGCTCGGGCCCGACCCGACTACGGCGACCTGAAGCACGGTGGGCTCCTTCCGCGGCGTGCTTCCAGGATCGCACCAGGTGCGCCGGGAAGGGGAGGCCTGCGGAGTGGTCGACCGGCGGCGCGGGGGTGTCAGGCCATTTCGCGCATACGGTTGATCTCGCTGGTCTGCTGGGCGATCACGTCGGTGGCCATCTCCTCGAGGCGGACGTTGTTGCCGTCCGAGAGCGCCTCCGTGGCCATCGTGACCGCGCCCCGGTGATGCGTGATCATCAGCTTCAGGAACAGTTCGTCGAAGGCCGCACCGTCGGCCGCCCGCAACGCGGCCAGCTGGGCGTCACTGGCCATGCCCGGCATGGTGGCGTGATCGTGCCCCGACCCGCCATGCGCGCCGCCTCCCTCGGCCGGGTGGTCCTTGCCGTGCTCCGTGAGCCATCCCTCCATCGCGCCCACCTCGGGGCGCTGCGCCGCCTCGATGCGGTCGGCCAGCCGCTTCACCTTCGACGCCTTCGCCCGGTCGCCCGCGAGCTTCGTCATGGTGAGCGCCTGTTTGTGGTGCACGATCATCATCTGCGCGTACGTCACGTCCGCGGAGTTGGGCGCATCGTCACCGCGCCGCTTCTCGGCCTCCCGGGGACCGATCGTCTCGGCCTTCTCGCCCGGTTTGCCCGGCGCGATCACCGAAGGCCCCTCGTCAGCCGCCGAGTTGTCGTCCGAGCCGGAGTCGCAGGCCCCGAGCGAGAAGGTGACGGCGGCCGCGGCCGCCGCGGCCAGGACTCGCGCGGATCCGATGCGCTTGAGCACAACTGCCTCCCGGGGCACAGAGCTTGGTTCGGCGTCCGACAACGGTCGTGCAGCCGCAGGGGCATGACGGCACGCCAGTGATTGTCGATGATCGAAAACTTTCATTACAAGGCTGTTGCCGTCTATTGATATGTGCATGGCGGCACCGATACTGCGAGTGTCCGTGCTCGTTCAACTCCGCACGGCTACGAGGGAGGACGCAGTGACCCTGTTGAACACACCCCGGCTGCGGCGCAGACGCATCGTCGGTGCGGCAGCCGCCGTAGGCCTGGTCGCCACCTTGCTGACCACCGGGCCCGCGGCCGCGACGCCCGACCCCGGCGACGCGCCCACCCGCTCGGAGGTGTCCCGGAGCACCAGCGCCGACACCAAGGCCGCGA
The DNA here is from genome assembly GCF_003574445.1 of Streptomyces sp. YIM 130001. Classification (GTDB taxonomy): domain Bacteria; phylum Actinomycetota; class Actinomycetes; order Streptomycetales; family Streptomycetaceae; genus Streptomyces. The sequence continues at coordinate 15,094 of NZ_KZ984570.1, read as the reverse complement.
TCAAGCGCGGCGACATCCCCGAGCCCGACGAAGTCGTCCACTCCGACAACATCGAGCACCTCGCGAACATCCCCAAGGACACGCTCGCCGACACCAATTCGGACCTGGCCTTCCAGGGCAAGTACGCCTTCGCGGGCAACTACGACGGCTTCCGGATCTTCGACATCAGCAACCCGAAGTCCCCGAAGACCGTCTCCCAGGTGCTGTGCCCGGGCTCCCAGAACGACATATCCGTCTCCGGGGACCTGCTCTTCCTGTCGACCGACTCCTCACGCAGCGACGACTCCTGCGCCAGCTCCACCCAGCCGGCCACCGAGAAGTCCTCCTGGGAGGGCATGAAGGTCTTCGACATCAGCGACAAGCGCAACCCCAAGTACGTCTCCGCCGTGGAGACGGCGTGCGGCTCGCACACCCACACCCTGGTCCCCGAGCGCCGGAACGTGTACGTCTACGTGTCGTCGTACTCGCCGAGTGCCGAGTTCCCGGACTGCCAGCCGCCGCACGACGGCATCTCGGTCATCAAGGTCCCCCGCAAGGCGCCCGAGCGGGCTGCCGTGGTGAAGTTCCCGGTCCTCTTCCCCGGTGACGGTCCGGACGGCGGAGGCAACCCCGGCGAGCCCACCAACCCCGGCGTCTCCAAGACCACCGGCTGCCACGACCTGACGGTGCTGCCCTCCAAGGACGTCGCGGCGGGTGCCTGCATGGGTGACGGCATCCTCTTCGACATCAAGAACCCGGAACGGCCCAAGGTCATCGACAGGGTCCAGGACAACGTCAACTTCGCGTTCTGGCACTCGGCGACCTTCAACCAGCGCGCCGACAAGGTCGTCTTCACCGACGAGCTCGGCGGCGGCGGAGCGGCCACCTGCAACGAGGAGACGGGCCCGGAGCGCGGCGCCGACGGCATCTACGACATCAAGGGCAAGGGCGACAAGCGCAAGCTCGTCTTCAAGAGCTACTTCAAGATCGACCGGCACCAGGCGGACACCGAGAACTGCGTGGCGCACAACGGCTCACTCATCCCGGTCAAGGGCAAGGACCTGATGGTCCAGGCCTGGTACCAAGGTGGCGTCTCCGTCTGGGACTTCACCAACTCCTCGAAGCCCGAGGAGATCGCGTACTTCGAGCGCGGCCCCCTCAGCACGGACAGCCTCACCACGGGCGGATCGTGGTCGGCGTACTACTACAACGGCTACATCTACTCGAACGACATGGCCAAGGGCTTCGATGTACTGAAGCTCAACGACCGCAGAACGGACCCGGCCAAGCGGGTCCGGCTCGATGAGCTCAACGTCCAGACGCAGCCGGACTACTTCGCCCGCTCGCGCGGCTGAGCCGGCAACTCCGGTACCTGCGACAGGAGTTCAGCGCGCGATCCGCCGGGCGGAAGTCCGGCCGGCGGATCGCCGAGCTCCCAGTCGAGACCGAAGCGCCGGAAGAGCTCGGCGCGCAACGACTGCGGCGGCATCGGCGCCCCCGGTAGCAGTACGGCGACCACTGCGCCCATCAACAGCGCCCGCAGCAGCGGGTATTCGCGGTCGACGTCGGTCGAGCCGTGCCGCTCGACGGTGTCCCGCAGCAGCTCCGCGAGCCGCTGCTGCTCCTGGCACTGCACAAAGCCCTCAGCCTGCAGGATCCCTGCCATGTGCTGGCGCATGAGGACCGGCCGGTCCACCGCGAGGCCGAGGATCGCGTCGATGGCCCGAGCCATCCGCTCCGCCCCGTCCTCGGTCTTCGGGTCGCGCTCCAGGCCCGCTTCGAGCGTGAGATGCATCAGCCGGTGCACCGCGGCCTGCAGCAGCTGGCGCTTGCCGGGGAAGTAGTACGAGATCAGACCGCGGGCCGCGCCCGCACGGTCGGCGATGTCACCGAGCGTCGTCGCTTCGTAACCGCGCTCGCTCACCAGCTCGACTGTGGCGTTCAGAAGCCGCTCGCGCGAACGCCTGCGCAATTCCTCATTGACCGAAGCGCTTCGCGGGGACATCCTGTACTCCTGCGTTGACTGGCTCTGGGCCAGTATACTCAGCGCGTCCCGCGCGGTTCCGGCCGTATCGCGGGTTCAGCGTCCGCATTTGGGCGACGCGGGGGATCGTCCAAATGCGGGCGTACCGCATGTCCAGTGGCGTTTTCGTCCACGCCTCCGGGCCGGATGACGTGCGGACATGTGTCAGGGGCGGCACTCTTCGGGTGCCGCCCCTGAATGTTTCCGCCGCGCTCAGCTCTGCGGACGCGAGCCGTGGTTCGCGTTGTTCTTGCGGCGGGCCTTCTTCTTGCGGCGTCGCTTCGACGACATCGAATCCTCCGTGTTCCTTGTGGTGCGTCCCTGAATGTCAGTACAGGCAATCATGCCGCTCGTACCCAGCACGATGGTGGGCAATGCATCGATTTTCCGCCACCGACGGATCGCCCGCTCCCGGTCACTGTGCGTCGCCGTCGCCGTCACCGGCGGAGGCGGCCCCGTCGACGAGGCCGAGCACGGGGCGCAGTCCGTCGGGACGCTCTGAGACCGGCAGGTGATCCACGAAGTGGACGGCACAGCCGCTGTCGGCCGCACCACCGTCGGCGAGCCGGTCGTCGCCCACCATGAGAGTGTCCTCGGGCGCGGTGCCGAGGCCTTCGCAGCCGAGCTCGAACAGCCGCGGATCCGGCTTCTGGATGCCGTGCTCGTAGGACAGGACGTAGGCGTCCACGTACGCGTCGAGGCCGTGCCCGCGGAAGACCGGGCGCAGGTCCCAGCCGATATTGCTCACCACACCCACGCGGACGCCCCGGTCGTGCAGGCCGGCGAGTGTCTCGCGGGTGTCGGGATAGGGGTGCCAGGCGGCCGGCGTCATATGGCGTTCGTAGAGCGCCTCGGCCAGATCGTCGGCGGGTAGCCGCACCTGGCGTGCGAGCGCGAGGTAGGCGGCCCGGTGAAGCGCGGCGCTCTCGTCCCGCGTGGCCCAGACGTCGGCGACCGACTCGGGGACGACGGGGGAGTGGGTCGAGCCGGGAAGTGCGCCCACGGCCTCGAGGCCCGCGGCACAGCGGTCGAACTCCGCCTCGTCCGAGGCGATGTCGGCCTGCTCCAGAGCTGCCCGCAGCCACGAGCGGTCGACTCGATGCGCAGGAGAGTCCCGGAGAAGTCGAAGAGCACGCCCTTGATCGCCATGCGGTGATCCTGGGCCGATCGGCCGGGCGCGGTCAAGCCGGCCGGGGCTTGCCGCAGGTCTCCCGCACACGCCCGTGGACGAGTACGGCGACGAGGACGGCCAGGGCGCCGAGCAGCCAGCCGCCCATGACGTCGGTCGGCCAGTGAACACCCAGCCACACCCGCGTCCAGCCCACTCCGAGCGCCGAGACGGCCGCACCGGCGACCGCGGCCCACCAGACGGGCCCGCGGACCTCGTACAGCCGCAGAGCCCACAGGCACAGGCCCAGCGTCACGACCACCGTCATCGCGTGCCCCGACGGGAACGCCTGGTACTGCGCGCTGTCCACCGGATCCGTCCACTGCGGGCGGTCACGGTTCACGGCGGCCTTGAGGATCTGCTGCAGCACCGTGCCGAGCACACACGTCACCGCGAAGCACAGGGCCGGTAGCCGCCGTCCGCCCGTCCACAGCCGGATGACGGCCGCGGCGGCCAGCAGGCGCATGGTCCACGGGTCCCACACCCAGTCGCTGAGCACCCGGTGCGTGTGGGTGAGCGTCGGATGGTCCAGCGCCCAGCGATGGGTCGTACCCGCCAACTCCTGGTCGAACGAGGCCAGTGGCGCCCAGCCGGCCGTGACCAGCACGAGCAGGAGGGCTGCCGCGCCGCCGGTGGCCGCGGCGCAGACCGGCAGCGGCGGCGGCCGACGGGGGAGAGGTGGTGCTGAAGCCATCGTGCGATCTTCGCGTACGAGGTGCCCGGGGGCTATCCCAGCGCGCGGAGTCCGGGGATGAACGTCACGAGCAGCGGGACGAGCGGCACCAGGGCCGAGACGGCGGTCAGCCGCAGTTTGCGGCCCGCGGTGAGTCGGGGCAGCGGTGAGAGGAGTCGGTTCACCCGCGCCGGAACCTCCGCCTGCGGCACGGCGCACGGCCCGAACACGCCGCGGTGTTCGTTGAGTTCGACCAGCGCGAGCGCGATGGTCAGGCGCCCGAACCGGCGTGAGGCGACGTCGTCCGCGGCCAACTCGACAAGGCGGTGCATCTCGTCGCGGAACGCCGCGAAGACCGGCACCTGAGGAAACCCGGCCGCGAGGGCACCCGAGCAGTGCAGCAACCAGTCGTGCCGCGCCTGCGCATGCCCCTGCTCGTGCGCCAGTACCGCATCGAGCTGACGGCCTTTCAGGCGACGCAACGCGGTGGTGGTGATGACGAGTTGGGGAGCGGCCCCGGGCAGCCACCAGGCGTCGGGCCGCTCGCCCTCGAGGACGACGAGCCGGTCCCCACCGGGCTCCTCGCCGGGCAACAAGGGGGAGCGGACGACGAGTTCGGCGCGCCGCTGCCGCCGCCGCGCACGCGCGCGGACGATCTCGCGGGTCAGCATCGCCGCGGTCCACACGCCGCCGAGCGCGAGGGTGACCGCGGTCGCCGCGGCCCAAGGGCCCGCGGCTTGTAGGGCGTAAGCCTCCATGACGCCGTGCGGTGCGCCCGCGAAGACCTGACCTCGGACCGCCTGCCAGGCGGCGGAAGCGCTGAGTGTCATCGACAGGGCGCAGCACAGGATCACGGCAGCCACCAGGCACTGCCAGGCCCACAGCGCCACCACCGGCTCCCGGTCCGGCCATTCGGCCCTGGCGAGCAGACGCGGTCCCAGCACGGCGGTCAGTGCGCCGAGCATCAGCAGGGCGACGGAGACCATCATGGGTCCAGCCTATGAGACCCGCGCCACTCGGCGATATGGACGGCCCGGCCAAGTGACGGACGCCACGACGCGGAGCATCGGTGCCGCTACCACCCGAAGTCGGTACGGCCACCCGCTCCGACCGGCCGCGACGCGGCCGCGGAAACTGCTCCGTGCGGCCGGGAATCCATGATCCGGCCCCGTATGTCTCACATGATGAGCAACATCGCGAGCATGCCGATCCCCATCGAGAGCCGGCAGGCCATCGCGAGCTCCGGCCGGTCTCCCCAGCCCGAACCCCCCGGCCCGCCCGCGCCCACGGCGGGAACAGGTACCAGGCGGAAGCCCGCGACCAGCACGTACCCGCCGTAGTACACGAGCAGCAAGGCGGTCAGCACGGGGGCGCCCCCACCGGAGTGGCCACCGTGTGCGGCGTGCGCCGAGGCGGGCGCGGCCATCACGACCGCCATGTACACCATCGCCAGCGCCCCGACCAGGTGGTGCAGGTGATGAGCCGAGGAGCGCGCCGACCACAGGGAGCGGACCGCGGTCGCACCGAACACCACCGCGACCGTCCCCCACACCCACCGGGGAGGGCCGAACACCGCGGCCGGCACGGCCATCAGCGCCATCCCGAAGCCCATCAAGGCCTCCGAGCCCGCCGCCGCGCGCTGCTCGTCGACCGTGCTGCGCATCCGCAGCAGACAGTAGGCACCGGTGGCCGCACACAACGCTACGAGCAGCCACCCCGCCGCAGCAGGACCGTGCACCAAGTACCTCCCCCGGACGACACCGTCCAGGAGGTGATGCCCACGTCGACCGCGGCACACGCGGCGCAAGGAGGTACGCAGGGGAGCGCGAGGGGGCGGACACAGCCCCGCGACAAGGAGCGGCCCGGATGCCTCAACGCAGGTGTACGGGAAGCGAATCCACGCCGTAGACGATCGACAGCTTGCGGAAGTCGAGCTCCTCGGGGGCCACGGCCGCCCGCAGATCGGGGAAGCGCCGTACCAGCGCCGGGTAGGCCGCCCGAAGCTCCATGCGGGCCAGCTCCGCACCGATGCAGCGGTGGATGCCGTAGCCGAACGCGAGATGGCCGGACGCCTTGCGGTGCGGATCGAACGTGCCCGGGTCGCCGGTGAAGGACGCGTCGCGGTCGGCGCCGCTCAGCGAGCAGATGACCATGTCGCCCTTGGGTATCAGGGCGCCCGCCACCTCGATGTCCGCACGCGCGAAACGCGGGAACGCCATCTGGACGACGGTGAGATACCGCAGCGCCTCCTCGACGAACGGAGCCGCCGCAGCGTCGTCCGTACGCAGCCGGTCCGCCGTCTCCGGGTTCTGCAGCAGGACCAGGGAGCCGAGCGCGAGCATGCTCGCTGTGGTCTCGAATCCGCCGGTCAGTACACCGTCGGCCAGACCCGCGAGCTCCTCGTCGCCCACACTGTCGCCATGCTCCTTGACGATCATGCCGAGCAGGCCGTCGCCGGGTGACTCGCGCTCCTTCTTCACCACATCGCGGAAGTACGACAGCGAGGCCGATATCGCGCCCAACGGAGCGGTGGCACCGGCGAACAGGTCGAAGCGCTCCATGGCCAGCTGCTGAAAGTCGTGCCGGTCCTCGTAAGGAACCCCGAGCAGCTCGCAGATGGTCAACGAAGGGATCGGCAGCGCGAACGACTGCACCAGATCGACGGGACCGGTGCTCCGTTCCATGGCGGACAGCTGCTGCTCGACGATGTCGTCGATACGCGGAGTGAGCCGACGCAGACGCCGCATCGTGAACTCGGGAGTCAGGATGCGCCGCAGCCGCGTGTGTACGGGTGGGTCACTGAAGCCCAGCCCGCCCGGGTGCTGTTCCTCGACCACGCCCGCGTTGCCCGCCAGGTTCGTGAAGTCGTTACTGAAGCCGTCCGCCGAACCGAGGACCGCCTTGACCTCCTCGTACCCGGTCACCACCCAGGCGTCCATCCCGAACGGCAGAGGTACGCGACGCACCGGTGACTCCGCACGGAGCTCGCCGAGTTGGGACACCGGGTCCAGACCCTCCCGCTTCAGAGGCATCAGCAGGGTGTCGGGCAGCAGTGCCATGGTCGACGAACCGAGGCCGTGCTTCTGGATCCGCGCGAGATAGGTGCGCCCGAGCCGCGCGGCGATGCGGGAACGCAGACTGGCCCTCAATGTGTGCTCCAGGGGACGTTTCGTGAGGCCGGGCACCGGGCGGACACGCGGCGCGCACTTGTGGAGCGGTCAGCATAAGTGGCCCCGGCCCGCAGTGGTGGTGATGGGCAGGACAGAACGGACCTTTCAGGGTTTTCTCAGAGAGTGTCCCTCGTCTCATGGCGCGCCCCGACTGGGGGCCACGCCACGGGGCACCCTCGGTCACGGGCGGTATCGCAAAGGGTGGTCGGCCGGCACCTCGACGACGGCGATGCGCACTCCGTCGGGATCGGCGATCCACATCTCGATCAGGCCCCAGGGCTCCTGGCGCGGCTCCCGCAGGATCTCGACGCCGTGCGAACGCAGTTCCCGGTGAGCGGCTGCCGCGTCGGACACCTGGAGCCAGAGTCGGAGCCCGGGAGCGGGCGGCGTCTCGGACCGGCCCGACACCTCCAGATATCCGCCGCCCAGGAAATACACGGTGCCGCGCTCGGGCCCCGTGCCGAACTCCCGGTAGACGGCGAGCCCCAGCGCCTCCCCGTAGAAAGCACGGCTCCGCTCCGGGTCGGTGGGACGCAGAAGAGTACGACTGCTCAGTACGTGAACCATGCGGGCAAGGCTAGGTCCCGTCCGGGAACTGCCGTCCTGGCACCGCTCTCGCACGGCAGTTACGCTCGGGACCGGCGCGCCAGGCCCGGCACACCCACCGCTGCTCGCGCACCGCCCCCGCAGCAGCGAGCGAAAGGCGCACGGCCATGGACACCGCCCCCCGCACCGGCGAGCAGGCACTGACGTTCCGGGACGCCGGCGAGGCCGATGCCGCGGACGTCGCCGAGCTCGTCGACTCCGCCTACCGCGGTGATGCGAGCCGGGCAGGCTGGACCACGGAGGCCGATCTGCTCGGGGGGCAGCGGACCGACCGCGACGCAGTGCTCGAGGTGATCAACTCGCCCGGCAGCAGACTCGTCGTGGTCGAGCGGAACGGCGAACTGATCGCCTGCTTCCAGCTGGAACACCGAGACAGCCGCGCCTACTTCGGGATGTTCGCGGTCCGTCCCACGCTGCAGGGCGGCGGGCTCGGCCGGACGATCATCGCCGAGGCGGAGCGCACGGCACGCGAGTCCTGGGACGTGCGGACCGTGGAGATGACCGTGATCTCGGCACGGGAGGACCTGATCGCCTGGTACGAGCGCCGTGGCTATCGCCGTACGGGCACGACGAGCCCCTTCCCGTACGGCGACGAGCGCTTCGGCGTTCCGCAGCGCGCGGACCTCGAATTCGAGCTCCTGGTCAAGGACTTGACCGCATGACGGGCGCTCCCCGGCTGCCCGAGCCCAGACCGTCCAGGAACCCCGTCAGGCCGTGAAGCGGCCGGTGCGTTTGATCTCGGGATAGTCCGTGGTGGCGCCGTCGAGCCCGAGCGCACGGACCAGACGCAGCTGGTCCTGCGTGTTGACCACCCAGCCGAAGGTCCGCAGATCGGCCTTGCGGGCGAGTTCGGCGGTCTCGAGGGTCAGCCGCCGGATGTTGAGGACCAGCGTGCCGGCGCCGACAGCCGTGGCACGTTCCACCACCTCGGGGCCGTAACGGCTGGCCACCAGAGCTGTCCGCACCCCCGGAACCAGGCGCGTGATCTCGGCCAGCGCCTCGTCGTGGAACGAGATCACCTCGACGCGCGGAGCCAGGCCCCGTGCGTTCATGACGTCGGCGAGCGCGCGGGCGGCCGCGACATCCTTGATCTCCGCCTGCAGCGGCGCCTGCACGGCGTCCAGGACCTCCTCGAAGACCGGAATGCGTTCACCGCCGCCCGCGTCCAGCTCGCGCAGTTCGGAGAGGGTCTTCTCGGTGATCGCGCCCTTGCCGTCAGTGGTGCGGTCGATCTGTGCGTCGTGCATGACGACCAGGGCGCCGTCCTTGCTCAGATGCAGATCCAGTTCGATGAGATCGAGGCCGGCCTGTTCGGCGCGTACGAAGGAACGGAGAGTGTTCTCCGGTTCCACGCCCATGACCCCGCGATGACCGATGAAGAGGAAGTTCAAGGTTCACTCGCTTCCGTCGGCGGCGACTCTCCGAGCAGCACGTCCCTGTGCGGCCCGGACAAGGCCGCAGCCTAACGGCCCGTTCTGGCAAAGGGACCGGATCGCACGCCAGAAACGGCAGGCATCGTGTGCGCGGCGCGGCACCTGCCGTCGTCCTGCCTCGGGCGCAGCCCGGTGGACGCGCGCCGCCCGGCTCACCCGTGGGTGGGCGATTCCGCAGGCCGTTGACCCGCTGTCGCCGCGGCCGGTCGCCCACTGCCGGGACGTGCTCCGCCCGTAGCGGCACATACCTGTAGAAACGGCAGACCGCAGGAAAATATCCGGTGAAAGAGGGGGTGGCGCAGGAGGATCTTCCGAGGGTGCCCTTGTGGAGCGAACCTCCCGCACATACGGTGAGAGCTACGCGAGGTTCTCCCGTGGAGGAAGAGACATGACGGAAATTCTTGTGCCGGCCACCGTGCGAGAGGATGTTCCTCCCGCCGAGCGGGTTGTGGACGATCCGGCCTGGCCCCAGCTCAAGGATGCCGTGGAGGAGATCCGGCCCTGGCAGTCCCCGGACGGTTCCATCGACTTCGACGCCGAGGGCGCTCCGAGCCGCCCCGTCGCCGAACACGCCGTGGACCGGGTCATCGTCGCGGTGGAGCAACTCACGCCTCTGCTGCCGCACGACGCCGAGTACCACAGCGCCCTCGTCGGCGACCTCAGGCGCTGGGTGGACGACGGATTCCGGGTCCCGGACTTCCTCGACTCCCTGCTGGCCTTCCAGCCGGCCGCCCACCGCGCCGACGGCCTGCAGCACCTCGTCGTCTTCCCCATGTACACCCAGAACGGCAACCCCGACCGCAATCTCGAAGCGGTCGTCCTGCGCATGGTGTGGCCCGACTGGCTGGCCGAACTCGAGCGCACCCGCTACGACAACCCGCTGTTCTGCGGCATCACCTTCGAGGACTTCACCTCCGGCTACGACACCAACTCGGCGGTGCTCTTCCCCGAGACGATCGCCGTCCGCGAAGCCCCGGAACGCTTCAGCTGGGGCGCCATCTTCTGCGACCGCGAGGCCGCACGCTTCCGCCGGGTCACCGAATCCGCCGTCGACATCCTCGGGCTCGAACTGCCCGACGACGTCCGCGAGATGATCGCCGACCAGGACCGCTGCCAGCAGGCCTTCGTCCTGTGGGACATGATCCACGACCGCACCCACAGTCACGGCGACCTGCCCTTCGACCCCTTCATGATCAAACAGCGTCAGCCGTTCTGGATGTACGGCCTCGAGGAACTCCGCTGCGACCTGACCGCCTTCAAGGAGGCCGTCACCCTGCAGGCCGACGGCGTACCCCAGGGCCGCGACGTCCAGTACGCCGTGCTCTTCGACCGCATGTTCCGCTTCCCGGTCTCCGGCGAGCGGGTGCGCAACTACGACGGACTCGGCGGCCAGCTCCTCTTCGCCTACCTGCACCAGCACGACGTGGTGCGCTGGACCGACAACAAGCTCCACATCGACTGGGACCGCGCCCCGGAGGTCACCAACCAGCTCTGCGGCGAGATCGAGGATCTCTACCGGGCGGGCATCGACCGCCCCAAGCTCGTCCACTGGTTCGCCGCGTACGACCTGGTCTCGCGCTACCTCTCCCCGCACCCCGGATCCCGCTGGGCCAAGGGCCCCGACGCCCTCGACGTCTCGCTGCCGCCCCGCAAACTGGTCGACGAGGTGCTTCCGGACGAGTTTCCGCTCAGCATGTTCTATGAGGCACTCCGTAAGAAGCTCAAGGGCGTGATCGCCTCGACCCAGGGGATCACGGCCGACAGCGGAGCAGGGGCCGGAGCGGCGAGCGCCGCCCGAGTGGAGCCGACGGTGGCGTCGGGGGCCGCGTGAGCGACAGCGGCCCGGAGGTGAGGACCATGAACGGCAACGAGAACGGTGTACTGGGCGGCGCGGTCGTAGCGGTGGCGGGAGCGGCGGGCCCGGCGGGCCGCGCCACCCTGCTCAGGCTCGCCGAGGCAGGGGCGACCGTCGTCGCCTCCGACGCGGACCCGGCGCGTCTCGCGGAAGCGGTGGACGCGGCACGGTACGCCCATGGTGGGGCGACCGTGACCGGTGACACCGTTGATCTGCTCGATCCCGCGGCGGCCCGCGAGTGGGCGGTCCGTACCGAGAAGGAGTTCGGCCGGATCGACGGCCTGGTGCATCTTGTGGGCGGTTGGCGGGGCAGTGCCTCGTTCATGGAGACCGACCTCGCGGACTGGGACTTCCTGGAGAAGCTCCTGATCCGAACCGTGCAGAACACCTCCCTCGCCTTCCACGACGGACTGCTGCGCAGCCCGATCGGCCGCTATCTGCTGATCAGCGCCGCGGGCGCCGGCAAACCCACCAGGGGCAATGCCGCCTATGCGGCGTCCAAGTCGGCGGCCGAGGCATGGACGCTCGCGCTCGGCGACGACTTCCGCAAGGCCGGGGGCGAGCAGGGGCCGTCGGCGGCGGCTGTCATCCTGGTGGTCAAGGCGTTGGTGCACGACGCGATGCGCGCGGAGCGGCCCAACGCGAAGTTCGCGGGCTTCACCGACGTCACGGAGCTGGCCGAGGCCATCACCGGCGTCTGGGAGCGGCCCGCCGGGGAAGTGAACGGAACCCGTCTGTGGCTGACCGAGAAGCCGTGAACCCTGCCAGGACCGACGCACGGCGACTCCACGACCCCGACCTACGCGGCTTCGCGAGCGACAACTACGCGGGAGCACATCCCGAGGTACTCGCGGCCCTGGCCCTCGCCAACGGCGGCCATCAGATCGCCTACGGCGGGGACACGTACACCGAGGGGCTGCAGCAGACGATCCGCAGCCACTTCGGTGGGACGGCGGAGGCCTTCCCGGTGTTCAACGGCACCGGGGCCAACGTCACGGCGCTGCAGGCGCTCACGGACCGCTGGGGTGCGGTGATCTGCGCGGATTCCGCTCACATCCACGTGGACGAGGGCGGCGCCCCGGAGCGGATGGCGGGCCTCAAGCTGCTCACTGTGCCCACTGCGCACGGCAAGCTCACTCCCGAGCTGATCGACCGCGAGGCGTTCGGCTGGGACGACGAGCACCGGGCGATGCCGCAGGTCGTGTCGATCACGCAGAACACCGAACTCGGCACGGTCTACACCCCCGACGAGATCCGTGCGATCTGCGACCACGCGCACGGGCTCGGCATGAAGGTGCATCTCGACGGAGCCCGGATAGCCAACGCGGCGGCCTCGCTCGATGTCCCGATGCGTGCGTTCACCAACCGGGTGGGCGTCGACATCCTGTCGTTCGGCGGCACCAAGAACGGCATGCTGTACGGCGAGGCAGTGGTCGTCCTCAACCCGGACGCGGTCAGTCATCTCAAGCATCTGCGCAAGATGTCCATGCAGCTGGCCTCGAAGATGCGCTTCGTCTCGGTGCAGTTGGAGGCGCTCCTGGCCAAGGACCTCTGGTTGCGCAACGCCCGCCACGCGAACGAGATGGCACAGCGTCTCGCCGACGGCGTCAGGTCGGTGCCGGGTGTGGAGATTCTCCACCCGGTCGAAGCGAACGCGGTCTTCGCGCGGCTGCCGCACGCGGTGAGCGAGCGACTGCAGCAGCGCTATCGCTTCTACTTCTGGGACGAGGCCGCCGGCGACGTGCGGTGGATGTGCGCCTTCGACACCACCCAGGACGACGTGGACGGTTTCCTGGCGGCGCTCAAGGAGGAGATGGCGCGCCAGTAGGCGCACCTCGCCGACAGTCGGCGCACGGCCCCGCATCCCGACCGGGATGCGGGGCCGATGGCGTTTCGGAACCGTCGCTCAGCCGGCCTCGCGGACCTGGGCGGGCAGCGGTGCGGTGCCGCCGAGGTGTGCCGGGATCCACCAGGTGTCGTCCGGGCCCTTGGGCCGTACCGGGTAGGCGCGCTGTGCGGTCTCCAGGAGGTCCTGCATCCGCTCCCTGACCTTGCGGGTGAGGGCGCCCGCGTACTGGTCGCGGGAGGCCTCGATGGCCTCGCCCACCCGGATCGTGACCGGGATGTGGCTGCGCTTGAGATTGCGCGGGTGCCCCTTCGTCCACAGCCGCTGCGTTCCCCACAGGGCCACCGGGATCAGCGGGACCCCGGCTTCCTGGGCCATACGCACCGCGCCGGACTTGAAGCTCTTCAGCGTGAACGACTCCGAGATCGTCGCCTCGGGGAAGACGCCGATGATTTCACCGGAGCGCAGCGAGTCGAGCGCGTGGGAGTACGCGGCCTCGCCGCGCTTGCGGTCGACGGGGATGTGCTTCATGCCGCGCATCAGCGGGCCGGAGACCTTGTTGCGAAAAACCGATTCCTTGGCCATGAAGCGGACGAGTCGCTTCTGCGGCCGCGCCGCGAGCCCCGCGAAGATGAAGTCCATGTAGCCGATGTGGTTGCTGACCAGAACGGCCCCGCCCGAACGCGGAATGTGTTCCGCGCCCTTGCAGTCGATCTTCAGGTCCAGCGCCTTGAACAGCGTGCGCGCTGCACCGATGACCGGACGGTAGACGAGTTCTGCCATGGGCGGGTTGGACCCTCCTGTGCGCCGGGTTGGGGGTTCCCCCGGCGGAAAGTTACGGGCCCGTAGGTTACGGGCTTGTGGCAGATCGTGCCCGAATCCGGCCGTCGTAGCCACCCCCCGGGGCTCTGAGCGGCGAGATTCTCGTCACGTGATCCTGGATGAGGGCCTGCTGCTCCGGTGCCGGGGCGGCCTGCTCTGACCGGCGGGAATGCCGGGCGGGCTCCTGCTGCTGCACTGGAGCGGGAGGTGCTGCGTGGTCGCGCGCATCGGGTCGGACACGGGAGTCGAAGGTATGAGTGACGTCGAACGAGGGCTCGGCGGTGCGGAGTTGGGTGCCGAGCTCGGCGAGGTGGCGACACTGGTCCAGTTCTCCAGCGCCTTCTGTCAGCCGTGCCGGGCGACGCGCCGGATTTTGGCCGACGTCGCGGCGGTGGTGCCCGGAGTCACGCACATCGAGATCGATGCCGAGGAGCGTCTCGCACTGGTACGCGCACTCGCCGTGGAGCGCACTCCCACGGTCCTCGTCCTCGACCAGGAGGGCCGGATCGTCCGACGGGCGGAGGGGCAGCCGCGGAAGAACGAGGTGATCGCCGCGCTGGGGGCGGCGCTGTGACAGGGCGAGTCCGGTGGTGAGTAAACCTCCTGGCCGGGACCGGTCTCCTGACCGTGAGCCATCTCCCATCGACACAGGCGCACTTGACCGAAGCAGTTCCCCCTAGTCAGCCTTGGTCCATGCCGTCCGAACTCCTTCTGTTCGCGCGGGTCCACCTGGATCTCGCGCGAAACGCGAGTGCGCGCTGTCCGGGTCCTTGAGCAACCACGGACCTCGCACACCACGGCAGAAGGACAATTCCATGACGGTCACCCCCGAGGCTGACACCGCCCGGCTCGCCGCTCCCCAGCTCCTGCGTTCCGTCTTCCGGCAGCATGCCGCCGGCGTCGCGGTGATCACCGCGGCAGGCCCGAATCCCGTCGGATTCACCGCGACCTCGCTCACGTCGGCCGCCGCCGAGCCGCCCCTGATCTCCTTCGGGATCGGTACCGGTGCGTCCAGCTGGCCGGTGATATCCACCGCCGACCACATCGGCGTCCATGTGCTCGGAGAGCATCAGCGCGAACTCGCCACCATGTTCGCGCGCAGCGGCGCGGACCGCTTTGCCGCGCCCACCCGGTGGCACGAGGGGCCCGCGGGCGTTCCCGTACTGGAAGACGTGGTGGCCTGGCTGGTCTGCCGGATCGTGGCGCGCGTGCCGGCCGGTGACCATCGGCTCGTGGTCGCAGAGGTGGAAGAGGGGGACCCCTCCGGTGGCGGCCGCCCGCTGCTGTACCACGGCGGCCGTTTCCGGGAACTGCGCGACTGAGGCGCCGGTCCGGCCATCCCGTACCCGAGACATCGGACGGCGTTGGAAACGTCACAGGCCCAAGCGCTTGCTTGCCTGCAGGTAGCCGGATGTACTGGCGAGTAATATTCTGTGGAGGCGCGGAGCGCCGCGTACGGAACAGGGCCACTTCGGACGCCTATGCTGCCGGAGAGGCAGACCGACAAAGACGATGCAGT
>NZ_KZ984569.1 GCF_003574445.1 Streptomyces sp. YIM 130001 | reverse complement strand
GGGTCACTTGCCGTTCATCTTGTCCCGCCAACATCCGGAGGCATGGGGACAGTTGAGTTGCTCAAGGCAGCGGGAGTCGGGCTCGGCGATGAGGTCGTCGTGCCGGCCTACGGGAACGTCGAGGTTGCCGAGGCTGCGGTGGCCGCGGGAGGGTTGCCCGTGTTCGCGGACATCGACCCCGTGACGTACTGCATCGACCCGCGGGCCGTGCAAGCTGTGTTGACCCCGCGGACTGCCGCAGTGGTGGCCGTGCATCGGTTCGGTCAGTCGGCCGATATGGCCGGGCTGGGTGAACTCGCCCGCAGGGAAGGCCTGTTGCTGCTCGAACAGGTCGAAGAGCGGGGTATGTACGGCGATGCGGCAGGCCGGCGTGGCAATGCGGCGTACCTGCACGGTCGTCTGCGTGGCGTGGAGACGCCCGTTGAGGTCCGTGGACACACGTACCAGCAGTTCGTCGTGCGGGTTCCGGGGAACGGGCGGCCGGATCGGGATGCGTTTGCACGAGCCCTGCGGGCCAAGGGAGTTGACTGTCGGGTGCCCGTGAAGACGCCGGTGCATCGGATGTCGGAGTTCCGCAGGGACATAGTGCTCTCCGAGACAGAGTTGGCTGCGGACCAGACGCTGGCCTTGCCGGTCGGTTCCGGGATGACGCGGCGGGAACTGCATCGTGTGGTGTCCGCGTGCAATGCGCTGGGCGGACTTCTGCAGCCGGCGTTCTAGTACTTCCGGTTCGGAGCACGGGTTTGTTCGAGGTATGATTTCTTGCGTCGCCAGGCGGTGGGAGCCGCCTGTGGGACAGGCCCCTATAGCTCAGTCGGTAGAGCGTCTCCATGGTAAGGAGAAGGTCAACGGTTCGATTCCGTTTGGGGGCTCCGCAGAAAGGGCCTTCACCCGCGTCGGGTGAAGGCCCTTTTTCGTATGCGGAGGGTCAGTCGATATGGAGTTCCGGGAGGCGCATGGCGAGGATGGCCATGTCGTCGGACGGAGCGTCCGCCGCGAAACGCTCCACAGCTCGCATGACGCGTCCGGCTACCGCGCCGGCGGTGAGGCCTGTGCATGTGGTGAGGACGTCGGTGAGGCCGTCGTCGCCCAACATGCGGGTGCCTTCGCGGCGTTCGGTGACGCCGTCGGTGACGCAGAGGAGGACGTCGCCGGGGTCGAGGGTCACCGTCTGCTCGTAGAGTTCCAGGTCGTCCATGACGCCGAGCAGCGGCTGGGGCTCGGCGGCGGGTTCCACCGTGCCGTCCTGGCGTAGACGCAGGGGGAGTGGGTGACCGGCGCACACCACCTTGAGCACCGCGGAGCCGTCCTCCTGCGGCCACAACTCCCCGTAGAGCAGGGTGAGGAAGCGACTGCGGGCGCCCTCGTCGAGGATCGCCGCGTTGAGGCGCTCGAGAACTGCGGGGCCGCCGAAGCCCTCGCGGGCCAGCAGGCGCAGCGCGTGGCGGGCGAGGCCCGTGACTGCGGCGGCCTCGGGGCCGGTGCCGCAGACGTCGCCGATGGCGAAGCCGTAGGCGCCGTCCTTGATGGGGAACAGGTCGTAGAAGTCTCCACCGACCTCGTTGCCCTCGCCGGCGGCCCGGTAGATGACCTCGACCTCGACGCCCGGGACCTGGGGCAGCCCCGGCGGCAGCAGGCTGCGCTGCAGGGACTGGCTGATGGCCATGCGCTCCGAGTACAGCCGTGCGTTGTCCAGGGCCAGGGCGGCTCGGCGGGAGAGGTCCTCGGCGAGCTCGAGGATCTCCTGCCGGAAGTGTTCGTCGGTCGGTTTGCCGAGGGTGAGCATGCCGATGACGCGGTTACGGGCCACCAGGGGCAGGACGACGGTCTCGCCGCCGACGGCCGACGCGGTGCTCAATGTGGTGCCGATGCCGCCGCTGAGATTGGTTGTCTCACCGAGGCCGAGGCTCCGCATCGATGTGCGCAGGGCGGCCTGGTGTGCGGCTTCGGCGGGTGCCGCCCACACCCGTGCGCCCGGTGTGGGTACCGGGTCTGGCGGGTCGATGCGGGAGAGCAGGGCCTTGAGCCCGTCGATGCGGTCCTCGTCCTCGTGCAGGACGAAGGACAGGTACGGCTCGGAGGACTGATCGGCGATCGTGTACACCGCGCACCAGGTGGCGAGGGTCGGCACAGTCATCTGGGCCATCAGCGCCAGTGTCTGGTCGCGGTCGAGCGTGCCGGCGAGCAGATCGGACGCTTCGACGAGGAACGACAGCGAGCCGCGGCGCAATCGCTCCAGCTCGCCCAGGCGGGCCGACTCCACGGCGAGCGCGATGCGGTCGGCCGCGAACTGGAGGCGCAGGGCTTCCTCGTTGGAGTACCGGGACGGGGCTTCGGCGGCGACGCCGAGCGAGCCGGTGAGGCGGCCCTCGACCTTCAGCGGGACGGTCACGACGGAGTGCATGCCCGTGCCGTTGAGCAGTGGGGCCGCACCGGGTACGGCCGTGAGGTCCTCGTGGACGGCCGGCATCCGGGCGGAGCCGTAGCGTCCCGTGCCCGCCTCCACAGGGACCCGTGCGAAGCGCTGGCGGGCCGAGGGGAGGCCGGTGGACGCCCGGACCTCGAGCTCGGTCTCGTCGTCCGTGGCGAGGAGCAGGAAGGCCGCGTCGCCGTCGAGCATGTCGCGGGCGCGCTCGACGGTGCGTTGGAGCAGGCCGTCGAGGTCGTCGGGCGCGGGGGAGCCGATGAACGCGTCGAACGGGTCGGAGGGGTGCGGCTCGCTCAACGGGGCTGAACCGTCCGACTGGGACTGGCCGCGCAACGGGGTCTGGAGTACGGCACGTTCGTCGTCGCGGACCAGGAGGCACACGGTGGACGGGGTGCCGTCCGCGTCGCGCACCCGCAGGTGCGAGGCGTAGACGGGCATGACGCGGCCGTCGACGCCGCGGATGCCGTAGCTGCCCTCCCAGCGGGAGAGCTGCAGGGCGTCGGCGATTCCGGTGCTGGTGCCGGGTGTGTGCGGCCAGGCGGCGAAGTCGGTGAGGGGCTTGCCGGTGACCTCCTCCGCCGAGTAGCCGAACAGCGCCTCGGCGTCCTCGTTCCAGGCGGAGATGGTGCCCTGGCGGGAGACCTGCAGCACGGCGACGTGGATCTGGGTGTCGGCGAGCGGCAGCAGTTCGGTGGCCAGCGCGGGGCCGGCCGTGCGGGTGCCCACCTGGCGCTGCGGAAGCTCGAGTTGGAACCAGACCTGTTTGTGGGCCGGCGAGTACTCGACTCCCCAGCGGGTGGCGAGTGCGGCGCACAGCTGCAGTCCGCGGCCGCCTTCACGGTCGGGCGCGCTGAGCCGGTTCGGCTGGAGCGGGATCTCGCGCTCCGGATAGCGGTCCCCCACCTCGATGCGGACGCCGTCCTCGCTGCGCAGGCACAGGACGTCGGCAGTGGTGCCGGCGTGCACGACAGCGTTCGTCACGAGTTCACTGGTAAGGACGACGGCGTCGTCGACGATATCCGCGTAACCCCAGCCCTGGAGGGTGTCGCGGACGAAACTTCGGGCGGTCGCGACGGACCGTCCGACCGGTTCGAAGCTGGCAGCTGCCCGCGCGGTGATCACAGAACTCCTCGTGCCAGTGTCTACGCCCAGGTCTCCCATGGTCATGGTGTGCGGCCGCCCCTCCGGTGCCCGTAAATTCTCGCCACCGCCCAGGCCGGGCGGACCGGGGTGGTTGGACAGCCCGGTGCCAGGTTACTTACCTTCGCCGTCCGCGCGGATGCCGGTCTGCATGGAAAGTGCCCGGGATGCGCGGACCCCCTTGTGTGAAGCTGCCGAAGTGTTATGGCCTGGTTCCACCATGGTGAAACACTGGACAGGCTCAGTGTGAAGACCTGGGCGGACGAGAACGACGGTCGATCCCCGCGGGAGGGACACAGTGGAGTCTGGCGCGGCAGCGCGTGGCACCAGCACGCGTGCGAAGGGCAGCCCGTCCCGCAGTAGACAGCGCGGTACCACGGAGGTGGATACGGCGGCCCTGAACCGGCTCCTGGCGGCTCTTGTCTCCATGCGCGACGGGAACTTCCGCAAGCGGTTGACGGTGTCGAGCGACGACGTCATGGGCGAGATCGCCGCCGTCTTCAACGAGGTTGCGGACCGTAATCTGCATCTCACGGGCGAGATGACACGCGTGCGGAGGACGGTCGGACGTGAGGGAAAACTCACTGAGCGACTCGAGCACGGAGCGGGCGAAGGATCCTGGGCGACGGCGATGGATGCCACGAACGCCCTCGTGGACGATCTCGTTCGTCCGGTGTCGGAGGTCGGGCGCGTGCTGTCCGCCGTGGCCGACGGCGATCTCGAGCAGCGGATGGAGCTGCGGGCGCAGGGGCCGGAGGGTGCGGCGCTGCCGCTGCGGGGCGAGTTCCTCAAGGTCGGCCGTACGGTGAACAACCTGGTCGACCAGTTGTCCCGGTTCACCGACGAGGTGACGCGGGTGGCCAGCGAGGTGGGCACCGAGGGAAAGCTCGGCGGCCAGGCACGTGTGCGTGGAATGTCCGGTTCGTGGAAGGACCTCACGGACTCGGTGAACACCATGGCGTACCGCCTGACGGCTCAGGTGCGGGACATCGCGCTCGTGACCACGGCTGTCGCCAAGGGGGATCTGTCACGCAAGGTCACCGTGCATGTGGCCGGCGAGATGCTGGAGTTGAAGAACACCGTCAACACGATGGTGGACCAGCTCTCCTCGTTCTCCTCCGAAGTGACGCGCGTCGCGCGGGAGGTGGGCACCGAGGGTGAGCTCGGGGGACAGGCGGTCGTGCCCGAAGTGGCGGGCGTCTGGAAGGACCTCACGGACTCCGTGAACCTGATGGCCGGCAATCTGACCGCGCAGGTGCGCGGCATCGCCGAGGTCACCACGGCGGTCGCCAGCGGTGATCTGTCGCGGAAGGTGACGGTCAGCGCACGCGGCGAGGTCGCGCAACTCGCGGAAACGATCAACCAGATGACCGAGACGCTGCGGACGTTCGCGGACGAGGTCACACGCGTGGCGAACGAGGTCGGTGCGGGCGGACAGCTCGGCGGCCAGGCGAACGTGCCCGGTGCGGCCGGTACGTGGAAGGACCTCACGGACTCGGTGAACACCGTGTTCCGTAACCTCACCACGCAGGTGCGGGACATCGCGCAGGTCACGACGGCGGTGGCGAACGGTGATCTGTCGCAGAAGGTCACCGTCGACGTCGCCGGCGAGATGCTGGAACTCAAGAACACCGTGAACACGATGGTGGACCAGCTCTCCGCCTTCGGTGCCGAGGTGACGCGGGTGGCGCGGGAGATCGGCGTCGAGGGCGAGTTGGGCGGTCAGGCCCAGGTGCAGGGCGCGGCCGGTACGTGGAAGGACCTCACGGACTCGGTGAACACGGCCTTCCGTAACCTCACCGGCCAGGTGCGCAACATCGCGCAGGTCACGACGGCGGTGGCGAACGGTGATCTGTCGCAGAAGGTCACCGTCGACGTGTCCGGCGAGATGCTGGAACTCAAGAACACCGTGAACACGATGGTGGACCAGCTCTCGTCCTTCGCGGACCAGGTGACGCGGATGGCGCGGGACGTGGGCACCGAGGGGCGGCTCGGCGGTCAGGCTCGGGTGGACGGCGTCAGCGGTACCTGGAAGGAGCTCACGGACTCCGTCAACTTCATGGCGGGCAACCTGACTTCGCAGGTCCGGCAGATCGCACAGGTGACCACGGCGGTGGCGCGCGGTGATCTGTCGCAGAAGATCGACGTGGACGCGCGCGGGGAGATCCTCGAGCTCAAGAACACCATCAACACGATGGTGGACCAGCTCTCCGCGTTCGCGGACCAGGTGACCAGGGTCGCCCGTGAGGTGGGTACGGAGGGCCGGCTCGGCGGTCAGGCGCAGGTGCCGGGTGTGGCCGGTGTGTGGCGCGATCTGACCGACTCGGTGAACGGCATGGCCGGCAATCTCACCGCGCAGGTGCGCAACATCGCGCAGGTCGCCACGGCGGTGGCGCGCGGTGACCTGTCGCAGAAGATCGACGTGGACGCGCGCGGGGAGATCCTCGAGCTCAAGAACACCCTGAACACGATGGTCGACCAGCTCTCGAACTTCGCGGAGCAGGTCACCAGGGTGGCGCGCGAGGTGGGGACCGAGGGCATTCTCGGCGGTCAGGCCGAGGTACAGGGCGTGGCGGGCACCTGGAAGGACCTCACGCAGTCCGTGAACGGCATGGCCAACAACCTGACCATGCAGGTGCGGAACATCGCGGAGGTCACCACGGCCGTCGCCACCGGTGACCTGTCGAAGAAGATCACGGTGGACGCCAAGGGCGAGATCCTGCAGCTCGTCACCACGGTCAACACGATGGTGGACCAGCTCTCCGCGTTCGCCGACCAGGTGACGCGGGTGGCCCGTGAGGTGGGTACGGACGGCATCCTGGGTGGCCAGGCGCGCGTACCGGGCATCACCGGGATCTGGAAGGACCTCAGCGAGAACGTCAACCTGATGGCGAACAACCTGACTTCGCAGGTGCGGAACATCTCCCAGGTGTCCGCGGCCGTCGCGAACGGCGACCTGACGAAGAAGGTCACCGTCGAGGCCCGCGGTGAGGTCGCACAGCTCGCCGAGACCGTCAACACGATGGTGACGACGCTGAGTTCGTTCGCGGACGAGGTGACGCGGGTGGCCCGCGAGGTGGGTACGGACGGCATCCTGGGTGGCCAGGCGCGCGTACCGGGCGTGGCCGGCACCTGGAAGGACCTCACCGAGTCGGTGAACTCGATGGCGTCGAACCTCACCGGGCAGGTGCGCAACATCGCCATGGTCACTACGGCCATCGCCGAGGGCGACCTCACGAAGAAGATCGACATCGACGCGCGTGGCGAGATCCTTGCGCTGAAGACCACCATCAACACGATGGTGGATCAGCTCTCGTCGTTCGCCGAGCAGGTGACACGGGTGGCCCGAGAGGTGGGTACCGAGGGGCAATTGGGCGGCCAGGCCCGGGTGCGCGACGTCGACGGAACGTGGCGCGACCTGACGGAGTCGGTCAACGAGATGGCAGGAAACCTCACGCGGCAGGTGCGCGCGATCGCGGCCGTGGCCACCGCGGTGACCCGCGGCGACCTCAACCTCAAGATCGACGTCGACGCCTCCGGCGAGATCCAGGACCTGCAGGACAACATCAACACGATGATCGCCAACCTGCGGGACACGACGATCGCCAACAAGGAGCAGGACTGGCTCAAGGGCAACCTGGCCCGTATCTCCGGTCTGATGCAGGGCCGCCGCGATCTGGAGGACGTCGCGGGCCTGATCATGAGCGAGCTGACGCCGGTGGTCTCGGCTCAGCACGGCGCCTTCTTCCTGGCGTTGCCCACGGATGACGGGAAGGACGTCGGCGGGGGCGGCGGGGACTCGTACGAGCTGCGGATGCTGGGCAGTTACGGCTATTCGATGGGCTCGATGCCGACGTCGTTCAAGCCAGGCGAGACGCTGATCGGGACGGCGGCGACCGAGAAGCGGACCATCCTGGTGGAGAACGCGCCCAGCGGATACCTGAAGATCGCCTCGGGTCTGGGCGAGGCGCCGCCGGCGCAGGTGATCGTGTTGCCCGTGCTGTTCGAGGACACGGTGCTCGGAGTGATCGAGCTGGCCTCCTTCCAGCCGTTCACGCAGATCCAGCGGGACTTCCTCAGCCAGATCGCGGAGATGATCGCGACCAGCGTCAACACCATCTCGGTGAACACCAAGACGGAGGTGCTGCTGCGGCAGTCGCAGGAGTTGACCGAGCAACTCAGGGAACGCTCCGCGGAGTTGGAGAACCGGCAGAAGGCGCTGCAGGCGTCGAATGCCGAGCTGGAAGAGAAGGCCGAGCTGCTCGCCCAGCAGAACCGCGACATCGAGGTCAAGAACACCGAGATCGAGGAGGCCCGGCAGGTCCTCGAGGAGCGGGCCGAACAGCTCGCGGTGTCGATGCGGTACAAGTCCGAGTTCCTGGCGAACATGTCGCACGAGCTGCGGACACCGCTCAACTCCCTTCTGATTCTCGCCAAGTTGCTCGCCGACAACGCGGAGGGCAACCTCTCGCCGAAGCAGGTGGAGTTCGCCGAGACGATCCACGGGGCCGGCTCGGACCTGCTGCAGCTGATCAACGACATCCTCGATCTGTCCAAGGTCGAGGCGGGCAAGATGGACGTCTCACCGACGCGTATCGCCCTCGTCCAGCTCGTCGATTACGTGGAGGCCACCTTCCGCCCGCTGACCGCGGAGAAGGGCCTGGACTTCTCGGTGCGGGTGTCGCCCGAGCTGCCCGCGACCCTGCACACCGACGAGCAGCGGCTGCTGCAGGTGCTGCGCAACCTGCTGTCGAACGCGGTGAAGTTCACCGACGGCGGCGCGGTGGAGCTGGTGATCAGGACCGCCAACTCCGATGTCCCGAACGCCATTCGGGAGCAGCTGCTCGAGGCGGGGTCGCTGCGGGACGCGGACGCGGATCTGATCGCGTTCTCGGTCACCGACACCGGTATCGGGATCGCGGCCAGCAAGATGCGGGTGATCTTCGAGGCGTTCAAGCAGGCGGACGGCACCACCAGTCGCAAGTACGGCGGTACGGGCCTCGGCCTGTCGATCAGCCGTGAGATCGCCCGGCTGCTCGGAGGCGAGATCCATGCGGCGAGCGAGCCGGGCCGGGGGTCCACGTTCACCCTGTATCTGCCGCTGCACGCCAGCGAGTTGCCGCCTCAGGGGTACGTACAGCTTCCGGTGGCGTCGGGGCCGGCGGGTCGGGCGATGCCCGAGCTGCCTCCCGCGCCGAGCACGGCGGTCGAGGCGTCCGAGGACAGTGCCATGGAGGAGCCCGCGGAGGCGCGTTCCTCGGCCGCGGAGGAGGACGCGGAGACGCTCTTCCGCGAGCGGCGCAGGGCGGCGCGTGCGCCCGAGCAGCGGAGTGCGTCACCCGGGGGGCCGGGCACGGACGCCGCCGGAGCGGAGCAGTGGTCCGGCGCCGGCCAGGAAGTGCCGCGGGAGCGGCCGGTGTTCCACTTCCACGGCGAGAAGGTCCTGATCGTCGACGACGACATCCGGAACGTCTTCGCGCTCACCAGCGTTCTCGAGACGCACGGCCTGTCGGTGCTCTACGCCGAGAACGGCCGGGAGGGTATCGAGGTGCTCGAGCAGCACGACGATCTGACGCTGGTCCTGATGGACATCATGATGCCGGAGATGGACGGGTACGCGACGACGACGGCGATCCGCAGGATGCCGCAGTTCGCCGGACTGCCGATCATCGCGCTGACGGCGAAGGCGATGAAGGGAGACCGGGAGAAGGCGCTGGACTCGGGTGCTTCCGACTACGTCACGAAGCCGGTGGATCCGGATCATCTACTGTCGGTGATGGAGCAATGGATGCACGGAGAATGACAGATACACACCCGCACCACGATTGATTGCTGACTGAACGTGTCGGTTGCCGCATGGAAGTGCGGTGACCGGGGAACTTTCTGGTCTCCCACCACGTTTCTGCTACGTGCACAGTGACATCGCGGTGACAGGGTGTGGCGACAGGCGGGGTACGGCTACCATGACCGGCACGAGGACGGGCGGCGCCAATATGTCGTCCCCTGGGGCGGCGACCGGTGCTCTGCCGGGGCGAGGAGGACGGGCCATGGTGCAGAAGGCCAAGATCCTCCTGGTCGATGACCGGCCGGAGAATCTGCTTGCGCTGGAGGCCATCCTCTCGGCGCTCGATCAGACCCTGGTGCGGGCATCGTCCGGGGAGGAAGCGCTCAAAGCACTACTCACGGACGACTTCGCAGTCATCTTGCTGGACGTACAGATGCCCGGCATGGACGGCTTCGAGACGGCCGCGCACATCAAGCGCCGCGAGCGGACCCGGGACATCCCGATCATCTTCCTGACGGCGATCAACCACGGTCCGCACCACACGTTCCGCGGTTACGCGGCGGGGGCCGTGGACTACATCTCGAAGCCGTTCGACCCGTGGGTGCTGCGCGCCAAGGTGTCCGTCTTCGTCGAGCTGTACATGAAGAACTGCCAACTGCGGGAGCAGGCAGCCCTGCTGCGTCTGCAGCTCGAGGGCGTGGACCGCACTGCCGACGAACCCAAGGGTCCCGACGGTCTCCTCGCGGAGCTTTCGGCACGCCTGGCGGCCGTTGAGGAGCAGGCCGAGGCGCTCTCCAAGCAGCTCGACGACGATTCCGCGGACGCCTCCGCGGTCGCCACCGCCGCGCACCTGGAGCGCAAACTCACCGGTCTACGCAGGGCTCTTGACGCCCTCGAACCGGGAACGGGCCCCGGGACGGCGTCACTTCCCTCGCAGAGCTGAGCGCTTGAAGGCGCGTCAGTTCTGCGCCCCGGCCACCGCGACACGAACGGGTGAAGCAGTAGGCACACGTGTCCGCGGTGGCCTCCACCGGTAACCTCACCCCCATGGCCTCACGTCCGACCGCAGCCAAGAAGGCGCCCGCCAAGAAGGCGGCCGCCGCGAAGAAGGCTCCGGCCAAGAAGGCCCCGGCTAAGAAGGCACCCGCGAAAAGGGCCCCCGCGAAGAAGGCGGCGGCCAAGAAGCCCGCGCCCAAGCCGGCACCCAGCCCCACCGGAGGCGTCTACCGGTTCGCGCGCGCCTGCTGGCTCGGCGTCGCCCACACCGTCGGTGCGCTCTTCCGCGGCATAGGGCGTGGCGCCAAGGGACTCGATCCGGCACACCGCAAGGACGGCCTGGCCCTCCTGCTGCTCGGCCTCGCACTCGTCGTGGCGGCCGGTACCTGGTCCCAGCTGCGCGGTCCGGTCGGCGACCTGGTCGAAATACTGGTCACCGGAGCCTTCGGGCGGCTCGACCTGCTCGTACCCCTGCTGCTCGGGACCGTGGCCGTACGCCTCATCCGGCACCCGGAGAAGCCGGAGGCGAACGGCCGGATCGTGATCGGTCTGTCCGCGCTCGTCATCGGTGTGCTCGGCCTGGTGCACATGGCGTGCGGATCGCCGGGCCGCAGCGCGGGCACCGAGGCCATAAGGGACGCCGGTGGCCTGATCGGCTGGGGCGCCTCGCGGCCCCTGGTCTTCACGATGGGCGAGGTTCTCGCCGTACCGCTGCTCGTCCTGCTGACGCTCTTCGGGCTGCTCGTCGTGACCGCGACCCCGGTGAACGCGATTCCGCAGCGGCTGCGGCTCGTCGGCCAGAAGCTCGGAGTCGTCCAGGACCCGGGGGCCGACGAGGAGACCTACGACGACGACCGCTACGAGGAGCAGTGGCGCGAGTCCCTGCCTGCGGGCTCGCGGCGCCGTTCCGCCGAACCCGGGGCGTACGACGCCGACCAGGCCGAGGAGGAGGCGCTCACCAAGCGCCGCCGGCCGCGCAAGAGTGCCGCGCAGCCCGCGGTCGACCGGCCGAGGGACGCCGTGGACGTGGCTGCGGCCGCCGCTGCGGCGCTCGATGGCGCGGTCATGCACGGCATGCCGCCTTCACCGATCGTCGCGGACCTCACGCAGGGCGTCGGGGTGGAGCGGGCCGAGTCGGAGCAGACGCCACTGCCGTCCGCGCGGGCCGGTGGGTCGGGGGCATCCGCCGGGGACGACCGCGACGGCGTGCCCGACCTGACCAAGGCCTCGAGCGAGGCGCCCCGGGACCTGCCCCCGCGCGCGGAGCAGCTGCAGCTCTCCGGCGACATCACGTACGCACTGCCCTCGCTCGACCTGCTCGAGCGGGGCGGCCCCGGCAAGGTGCGCAGTGCCGCGAACGACGCCGTGGTGACGTCTCTGAGCACCGTGTTCAGCGAATTCAAGGTGGACGCGTCCGTCACGGGATTCACCCGGGGACCGACGGTCACGCGCTACGAGGTCGAGCTCGGGCCCGCTGTGAAGGTCGAGCGCATCACCGCTCTCACCAAGAACATCGCCTACGCGGTCGCCAGCCCCGACGTCCGGATCATCAGCCCCATCCCCGGCAAGTCCGCCGTCGGCATCGAGATCCCGAACACCGACCGCGAGATGGTCAACCTCGGTGACGTACTGCGCCTGGCCGCCGCCGCCGAGGACGATCACCCGATGCTGGTCGGCCTCGGCAAGGACGTCGAGGGCGGCTACGTGATGTCCAACATGGCGAAGATGCCGCACGTCCTGGTGGCCGGTGCGACCGGTTCCGGCAAGTCGTCCTGCATCAACTGCCTGATCACTTCGGTGATGATGCGCGCCACCCCGGAGGATGTCCGACTGGTCCTCGTCGACCCCAAGCGTGTGGAACTCACCGCGTACGAGGGCATCCCGCACCTGATCACGCCGATCATCACCAACCCGAAGCGGGCCGCCGAGGCCCTGCAGTGGGTGGTGCGCGAGATGGACCTGCGCTACGACGACCTGGCGGCCTACGGGTACCGGCACATCGACGACTTCAACGAGGCCGTGCGCAACGGGAAGGCGAAGGCCCCCGAGGGCAGTGAGCGCGAGCTGCAGCCCTACCCGTACCTCCTGGTGATCGTGGACGAGCTCGCCGACCTGATGATGGTCGCGCCGCGGGACGTCGAGGACTCGATCGTGCGGATCACGCAGCTGGCCCGCGCGGCCGGCATCCACCTCGTGCTCGCCACGCAGCGCCCGTCGGTCGACGTCGTCACCGGTCTGATCAAGGCGAACGTGCCCTCGCGGCTCGCCTTCGCCACCTCCTCGCTCGCCGACAGCCGGGTCATCCTCGACCAGCCGGGCGCCGAGAAGCTGATCGGCAAGGGTGACGGCCTCTATCTGCCGATGGGGGCGAACAAGCCGACCCGTATGCAGGGCGCTTTCGTGACCGAGGAAGAGGTCGCGGCTGTCGTCGAGCACTGCAAGGCGCAGATGGCGCCCGTCTTCCGGGACGACGTCACCGTCGGCACCAAGCAGAAGAAGGAGATCGACGAGGACATCGGCGACGACCTCGACCTGCTGTGCCAGGCCGCTGAGCTGGTCGTCTCCACACAGTTCGGCTCCACGTCGATGCTGCAGCGCAAGCTGCGGGTGGGCTTCGCGAAGGCGGGCCGGCTGATGGACCTGATGGAGTCACGCAACATCGTCGGGCCCAGCGAGGGGTCCAAGGCGCGGGACGTGATGGTCAAGCCCGACGAACTCGATGGAGTGCTCGCGGTCATCCGCGGGGAGGCTTCCTGACAGAGGTGCCACAAGGACCTCCAAGGACCCACGCCTCCCGTCTTCCCGAAAGAATGCGGGAGGCAACCGTTTCTCCTTCGCATACGTCAAGTTGGACAGAGGGGTACGACGAAGGCGCGGCAGCGTCCGGACGGGCCATTCCGATGGCGTACAAACCCGTCCGCCCGGTTGCCCCACCCTTTCGTCACCCCCCTAGACTGAACCTCCAGCAGGTGGCTACACGCTCGAAAGGCGCCCCCGTGTCCATCGGCAACTCCCCTGAAGACGACCGCCCTTCGCCCGAAGACGACCGCCGCTCGCCGTACGACGTCGAGTTCGAGTCGGTCGGCAGCGTGCTCAAGCAGGCGCGTGTGGCTGCCGGCATGACCGTCGAAGAAGTCAGTTCCGAGACCCGGGTGCGCGTTCCGATCGTGCACGCGATCGAAAAGGACGACTTCTCCCGATGTGGCGGCGACGTGTACGCCCGCGGCCACATCCGCACCATCGCCCGTGCCGTGGGCACGGACCCGGCGCCGCTCCTCGCCCAGTACGACAGTGAGCACGGCGGGCGTCCGGAGCCGACCGCCGCCGCTCCGCTGTTCGAGGCCGAGCGCATCCGGCCCGAGCCCCGCCGGCCCAACTGGACGGTGGCCATGGTCGCGGCGATCGTCGTCGTGGTCGGCTTCGTCGGATTCACGCTCTTCAACGGCGGCGAAAGCGGCTCCGGCTCCAAGGATCCGGTCGCCGAGGGCACCCCCACATCGGGCAAGCCCGCTCCGAAGCCGAGCCCGTCCAAGCCGGCCGATCCCAAGCCCGACCCCGCCGACAGTGCCATCGCGGGTGCGCCGAAGGACAAGGTCACCGTCATGGTGAGCGCTCCCGAGGGGCGCAGCTGGATCTCGGCCAAGGACCACAACGGCCGACTGCTCTACGACGGCCTGCTCCAGAAGGGCCAGACCAAGACCTTCACCGACAAGCAGCAGGTCGACCTGGTGCTCGGTGACGCCGGTGCGATCAAGCTCTACGTCAACGGCGAAGAGGTCGAGGACGAGTTCGAGCCCGGCCAGGTGGAGCGGCTCTCGTACACGAAGGGCGACTCCGGCGACGATCCGCAGGTCGGCTGAGCAAGAGCGTTCCGGGTGGCCCCGGCCCCGCGATTCGCGGGCCGGGGCCGCTTGCTGCCCTCGCGGCGAGGGACCCGGCGGGGACGAAGTAGTCTTGACGTCATGCCCGAACGCCGCACCGTCGCCCTAGTCACCCTTGGCTGCGCCCGTAACGAGGTGGACTCGGAGGAGCTCGCAGGCCGCTTGGAGGCGGATGGCTGGGATCTCGTCGAGGACGCCTCCGACGCCGATGTCGCCGTGGTCAACACCTGTGGATTTGTCGACGCAGCCAAGAAGGACTCCGTCGACGCCCTGCTCGAGGCCAATGACCTCAAGTCCGCCGCAGGTGAAGGGGGAGCCCGGACCCAGGCCGTCGTCGCGGTCGGCTGCATGGCCGAGCGGTACGGCAAGGAGCTCGCCGAGGCGCTGCCCGAGGCCGACGGTGTGCTCGGCTTCGACGACTACACCGATATCTCCGACCGCCTCGGCACCATTCTGAGCGGCGGGGTGCACGCCCCGCACACGCCGCGCGACCGCCGCAAGCTGCTGCCGATCAGCCCGGCCGAGCGGCAGTCGGCCTCCGAGGTGGCGCTGCCCGGTCACGCGCAGGCGCCCGACGACCTGCCCGAAGGGGTCGCCCCCGCGTCCGGGCCGCGCGCCCCGCTGCGGCGCCGTATGGGCAGCTCGCCGGTGGCCTCGGTGAAGCTCGCCTCCGGCTGCGACCGGCGCTGCTCGTTCTGCGCGATCCCGTCGTTCCGCGGCTCCTTCATCTCGCGTCGGCCGAGTGACGTGCTGCAGGAGACCCGTTGGCTCGCCGAGCAGGGCGTCAAGGAGGTCATGCTCGTCTCCGAGAACAACACTTCGTACGGCAAGGACCTCGGGGACATCCGGCTGCTCGAGACGCTCCTTCCGGAGCTCGCGGCCGTCGACGGAATCGAGCGGGTGCGGGTCAGCTACCTGCAGCCGGCCGAGATGCGGCCCGGTCTGATCGACGTGCTGACGTCGACCGAGAAGGTCGCGCCGTACTTCGACCTGTCCTTCCAGCATTCGGCGCCCGACGTGCTGCGCGCGATGCGGCGGTTCGGGGACACCGAGCGGTTCCTCGGTCTGCTGGAGCAGATCAGGGCCAAGGCCCCGCAGGCCGGTGCGCGCTCCAACTTCATCGTGGGTTTCCCGGGGGAGACCGAGGAGGACGTCGCGGAGCTCGAGCGCTTCCTGAGCGGTGCACGCCTGGACGCCATCGGTGTGTTCGGCTACTCGGACGAGGACGGCACCGAGGCGGCCACGTACGACAAGAAGCTGGACGAGGACGTGGTGGCCGAGCGTCTCGCGCGCGTCTCGCAGCTCGCGGAGGAGCTGACGGCGCAGCGGGCCGATGAACGAATGGGCGAGACACTGCAGGTCCTGGTGGAGGCGGTGGGCGATGACGCGGGAGACGGGGCCGCGGTCGGCCGAGCCGCGCACCAGGCACCGGAGACCGACGGCCAGGTGGTGTTCCGCTCGGACCCGGGCTTGACTGTCGGTCGTATGGTCGAGGCGAAGGTCGTTGCCACCGAGGGCGTCGACCTGGTCGTGGAGTGTTTCGAGGAGGCGGGCTGATGACCGGAGTCCCGGCGTCCGCCGCGGGCGGGACGGGCCGTAAGTCGGCACCGGCGCCCGGCGGCAAGCTGGGTGCTGCGGCCGTCAATCAGGCCAGCCTGTGGAACATCGCCAACATCCTGACCATGGTGCGGCTGCTGCTCGTGCCGGGCTTCGTCCTGCTGCTGCTCGCCGAAGGCGGGTACGACCCGGCCTGGCGTTCGCTGGCCTGGGCCGCCTTCGCCATCGCCATGATCACGGATCTCTTCGACGGTCACCTGGCCCGGGCGTACGACCTGGTCACGGACTTCGGGAAGATCGCGGACCCCATCGCCGACAAGGCGATCATGGGGGCCGCGTTGATCTGTCTGTCCTGGCTGGGCGATCTGCCCTGGTGGGTCACCGGCGTGATCCTGGGGCGCGAGCTGGGCATCACGCTGCTGCGCTTCTGGGTGATCCGCTACGGAGTGATCCCGGCCAGCCGCGGCGGCAAGCTGAAGACGCTGTCGCAGGGCATCGCGGTCGGTATGTACGTACTCGCGCTGACCGGGCCGCTGGCGTCCATCCGGTTCTGGGTGATGGGCGTGGCCGTCGTACTGACCGTGGCGACCGGGCTCGACTACGTGAAGCAGGCGATCGACCTGCGGCGGCAGGGGATGGCCGCGGCCGCGGAGCGCGCCGAGTGACGTCCTCGGCGTCGGACGTCCGGGCAGCCGATGCGCTGCGGCTTCTGGCCGCACGGGGTGAGACGCTCGCCGTCGCCGAATCCCTCACCGGCGGTCTGGTGGCCGCAGAACTCACCGGGGTGCCCGGTGCCTCCCAGGTGTTCGTGGGATCCGTCACGGCGTATGCGACGAGGATCAAGCGGGACGTCCTCGGTGTCGACGGGGATCTCCTCGCGGAGCGCGGTGCGGTGGATCCGGATGTCGCGCTGCGGATGGCGCAGGGCGTGCGCCGGGCGTTGGGAACCGACTGGGGGATCGCGACCACCGGAGTCGCGGGACCCGACCCGCAGGACGGCCGGGAGGTCGGCACGGTCTACGTCGCGGTGGCTGGTCCGGCGCACGCGGGCGTACCGCCGGCCGCCGGGCAGCGCGGGGCGCCGGGATGTCCGGAGGATGGGAAAGTGGTTGCTCTGCGGTTGAACGGCGACCGTTCGGAAAACCGTAGGGAGAGTGCACGGAGCGTGCTCGGACTGCTCGCGGATCAACTCCACGGAAATGCGCGGGCACAGGATACGGAACAGAACGGGGAGTCTTGATGTTTGCAGCCCTGAGTGAACACGACATCGCTCCCCGCACGGCCGCCGCGCGAGGCGGTACGGTGGGGCGTGAAGGATGCGGTTACACGGTCCGAGGAGGGAGCCACCGATGATTCTGCTCCGTCGCCTGCTGGGTGACGTGCTGCGTCGGCAGCGCCAGCGCCAGGGCCGTACTCTGCGCGAAGTCTCCTCCTCCGCCCGAGTCTCGCTCGGTTATCTCTCCGAGGTGGAGCGGGGGCAGAAGGAGGCTTCCTCCGAGCTGCTTTCCGCGATCTGCGACGCGCTTGACGTACGGATGTCCGAGCTCATGCGCGAGGTCAGCGACGAGCTCTCGCTCGCCGAGCTGGCCGAGTCCGCTGCGGCCGAGCCGGTGCGTGAACCGGTCACTGCCGGAGTACGCCCGATGCTCAATTCGGTGTCGGTCACCGGAGTACCGCCCGAACGCGTCACGATCAAGGCTCCGGCCGAAGCGGTGGATGTCGTGGCGGCCTGACGCGGCGGCGATCACCAGCAAGCTTGCAGAGCCCCGACCGGGTTGTCCGGTCGGGGCTCTGTCGCTGTGCGCGGACGGTCGCCGAGTGTCAGCGTTCGATCGCCTGTGCCATGGTTGATGTGGATATGTGCCTTCTCGGGGATTTCGTGGCTCGGGGACCGGGCCTAGGAGGACATGCATGAACGTGGTGAAGAGTCCGCTGACCGATGCGGACCTGAAGACGGTGTCCGAGGCGCTGCAAGGCGCCCTCGTCGATCTGATCGACCTCTCGCTGGTGGCGAAGCAGGTCCACTGGAACGTGGTCGGGCCGCGCTTCCGGTCCGTGCATCTGCAGCTCGACGAGGTGGTGGACACGGCGCGGCAGCACTCCGACACGGTGGCGGAGCGGACCTCGGCGCTCGGGGTGCCGCCCGACGGCAGGGCCGGGACCGTGGCGGCCAGCAGTGGGATCGAGGCCGTGCAGGAGGGCTGGGTCAAGGACCGGGACGCTGTCGGCACGCTGGTGGACGCGCTCGGCGCGGTCATCACGCGCATGCGGGAACGGGTCGTCGCGACCGGCGATCCCGACCCGGTGAGCCAGGACATCTTCATCGGCATCACTGCGGACCTCGAGAAGCATCACTGGATGTTCCAGGCGGAGAACAGCTGACGGGCGCGCGCCGCCCCTGCACGCCGTGCCTTCGCGCTGTGCGCCGTAGAGCGGTCCGGACGGGTGCGGGGTGCGCCGCGTACGCCCGAGCGGTGCGCACGCCTTCGTGCGCTCTGCCGGACGGTGGTCGCCCGGAAGTTCCGGTGGGTAGACCGGGACTCCGGGGCGGGCAGAAGAGTCGGCCGTCCGGTGTCTGCCTGAGGAGGCTGCCATGGCAGGACGCAGTGTGCGGTGGCGGGTCCTCGGTGCGCTCGGCCTGGGTCTGGTGTGGTGGTGGGCCGTGCTGCGGGTGGTGTTCGTGCCGGAGGCGGCGGGGGTGCTCGAGGGGGCGGTCGCGGCCGGAGGGTGGGGCCTGAGTCTGCTGCCGGTGCACTGTGTGCCGCGCGAGCGGGCCGCTGGGGTGCGGCGCGCAGTGACGTCCCCCGGGGGAAAGCCGCGCGAGGCGATACCGGCCGGCGAGGCGATATCGAGGGGGCTCCCGGAGCGGTGGCGGGGTGGGGTCACCAGGGCATGGCGACGCCGCCGTTGGGGCGGACGATCTGGCCCGTCGTGAACGACGAGGCGTCCGAGGCGAGATGCAGTACGGCGTGCGCGACGTCCTCGGCCTCGCCGACCCGGCCGAGCGGGGACATCCGAGTGAGCTGCCGTACGGTCCTCGCCTGTGCCTCGGCGTCGTGCCGGTCCGTCATCGGGGTACGGATCCAGCCGGGCGCGACGGCGTTGACGCGGATGCCGTGCGGGCCGACCTCCGTGGCGAGGGTCTTGGTGAGCTGGACGACGGCTGCCTTCGAGGCGCCGTAGCAGAGCAGTCCGGAGCCGCCTGTGTCGACCGCGCCCGAGGCCATGGTGACGATGCTGCCGGGTCGACCGGCGGCGATCATCGAACGGGCCGCCTCCTGGCAGGCGTACAGAACGCCCTTGAAGTTCACGGCCAGAACGCGGTCGAGGTCGGCCTCCGTGGTCTCCAGGACCGTGCTGCTGTGCATGATGCCGGCGACGGCGGCGAGCACCGTGAGCCCTTCGGCCCGGTCCATCGCGGCGCGGAGCTGCTCGCGGTCGGTGACGTCCAGGGTGTGGGTGTGCGCGGTGGCGCCCGAGGGCCTGATCGCGGACGCGGTCTCGCGAAGGCCTTCCGGATCACGGTCCGCGCAGTGCACGGTGGCGCCGGCTTCCGCGAGGAGGACCGCGGTGGCGCGTCCGATTCCGCTCGCCGCGCCGGTGACGAACGCGGTGCGGCCGGTGAGGTCGTACGCCTTGACGGGCATGTCCGGACCGTACGAGGTTTTCTGACGGGTCGTCAATTGGTTGGTCGGGGCGTTCCGGGCGTCGGGCCCGGGCCCGACTGGCAGCGCGGGCACCAGTACGTGGGGCGGTCGCGGGTTCCGTCGCCCTGCTGGGCCGAGCGTACGGATGTGCCGCAGCGAAGGCAGGGGCGCGGGGCCCGGCCGTATACGTACAGGAGCTGGTCGCGGCGGCCGGTGGTGGAGCGCCCGGGGCGGTCGCGGTTGGCTTCGAGGAGTCGCTTGGCGGCGGCGACGAGCCGGTCGGGGACGGTGGCGGGGAGTTCGCCGACCGGCAGCCAGGGAGTGGCGCCTGCCACGAAGCACAGTTCCGACTTGTAGATATTGCCGATCCCGGCCAGGTTGCGCTGGTCGAGGAGGGCCTCACCGAGGGGGCGTTCGGGGGTGCGCAGGAGGTTCTGCAGGGCCACGTCCGGGTCCCAGTCGGGGCCGAGCAGGTCCGGGCCCAGGTGTCCGGTCACGCGCTCCTCGGTGTCGGTGCGGAGCAGGTCGAGGACGGGGAGGCGGTAGCCGACCGCGGTGCGCTCGGCGGTGCCGAGAATGGCGCGGATCTGGTGGCCGGGGCCGCCGCTCCAGCGGTCGTGGGCGGCGTACACCTTCCAGGAGCCGTCCATCCGCAGGTGGGAGTGGAGCGTGAGGCCGCCCTCGAAGCGGGTCAGCAGGTGCTTGCCCCGCGGGACCACCTCCAGGACCGTGCGGCCCGTCAGGTCAGCGGTGGCGTACTTGGGAACCCGCAGGTCGGAGCGGGTCAGTACGTGGCCGGCGAGTGCGGTGTGCAGCCGCTTCGCGGCCTGGTGGACCGTGTCTCCTTCGGGCATGGGTCCATGATGCCGAAATGGCCTGGGGTGGCGCCGGTGCGGTGCGCCGGGAGGGTCATGCCCGTATGCGCATGCCGCGCGGTGTCGCGTGGAAGCCGGCCGACTCGAGGAGGGGGCCGAGCGGGGAGGTCAGGGCCGGTGCGCTGTTGATGCGCTGCACGGTGACCGTGCCGAGGGAACCGGCTGCGGCCGCGCCTGCCAGAGCCTCGGCTGCTGCTCGCAGACGCGGGTCGTCGGGCGAGGCTTCCTCCTCGGCGCCGGCCGGCCAGGCGAGCAGTGTCTTCCCGCCGCGCTCCATGTACAGGGCCAGGGAGCCGTCGACCAGGACGACGAGCGAGCCCGCTTTGCGGCCGGGCTTGTGGCTCGCCCCGGATGGCGGCTCCGGCCAGGACAGGGCGGCGCCGTAGGCGTTGGCGGGGTCGGCTGCCGCGAGGACGATGGCGCGCGGGCTGTCGTGCTGGTCCTCGCGCTCCTGTGCGTTCGCCGTCGCGCGCAGGCGGTCCACCGCGCCGTCCATCGCGAACTGAGCTGCGCCGAGTCCCTCCACCACGTAGCCGCGGCGGGCCTGGCCGCTGTCCTCGAAGACGGACAGGACGCGGTACGCCGCGGCGAAACCGCCCTCGACGCCCTCCGCCGCCACTGCGCCGCGCGTGACCACTCCGTGCCGGTCGAGGAGTGTGCGGGCCAGTGCGTGGGCGCGCACCGTGGCGTCCGGCTCGCGGGGTGGGAGCAGGGACCAGCGGCCCGCCACGGTCGGCGGGCCGGTGCGTGAGCTCGGACGTGCGCCGGACAGCGCTCCGTACCGTCCGCGCGGGATGCTCCGCTTGGCGCGGTGTGCCGTCGAGCCCGCGGTGCGGCCGGAGCCGAGGAGGGAGCGCAGTGGCGCCAGGGTGTCGTTGGTGAGACGGCCCGACCAGGCCAGTTCCCAGATGACGTCGGCCAGTTGGGGGTCCGGTACGTCGGGGTGCGTCGTGGCACGGATCTGGTCGGCGATCTGGCGGAAGAACAAGCCGTACCCGCCGGCGAGGGTGTCGAGCACCGACTGATGGAGCGCGGTCGGCTCCAGCGGGTGCGGCTCGGGCAGCAGCAGAGGTGCGGCATCGGCGAGATACAGCGAGATCCAGCCGTCCTTGCCTGGCAGGGAGCCCGCGCCTGCCCAGACGATCTCACCGGTGGTGGTCAATTCGTCGAGCAGCGCGGGTCCGTATCCGCGGACCCGGGACGGCAGGACCAGCTTCTCGAGTGCGGAGGCGGGCACCGACGCACCCTGCAACTGCTCGACGGCGCGCACCAGTCCGTCGATGCCGTGCACCCGCTGACTGTCCAGGTGCTGCCACTGGGGCAGGAAGCCGGCCAGAGCCGTCGGTGGCACCGGCTCGACCTCCTGGCGCAGCGCCGCGAGTGAACGGCGCCGAAGTCGCCGCAGCACGGTGGCGTCGCACCATTCCTGACCGATGCCTGCCGGGTGGAACTCGCCCTCGACCACCCGTCCGGCGCCCGCGAGCCGCTGCAGCGCGCCCTCGGTGACGGCGGCGCCCAGGCCGAAACGCGCCGCGGCGGCCGCCGTGGTGAACGGTCCGTGGGTACGTGCGTACCGGGCCAGGAGATCACCGAGTGGATCCTTGACCGGCTCGGTGAACGCCTCCGGGACCCCCACCGGAAGTGCCGTGCCCAGCGCGTCCCGCAGCCGGCCCGCGTCCTCCACCGCGGCCCAGTACGGGGCGCCGGCGATCCGCACCGGGATCGCGCGGCGGGTGGCTGCCAGGTCCGCCGCCCACGCCGGGTCCGCGCCGCGCTCGGCCAACTCGGCCTCGGTCAGGGGGCCGAGGAGGCGCAGCAGGTCGGCGACGCCCTCCGCGTCCTTGACCCGGCGGTCCTCGGTGCGCCACTGCAGCTCCTGCTCGAGCTCGGTGAGGATGTCGGCGTCGAGCAGTTCGCGCAGTTCCGCCTGGCCGAGGAGCTCGGCCAGGAGCCGGGAGTCGAGGGACAGTGCGGCGGCGCGGCGCTCCGCCAGCGGGGAGTCGCCCTCGTAGAGGAACTGCGCGACGTAACCGAACAGCAGGGAGCGGGCGAACGGGGACGCCTGGGGCGTCGTGACCTCCACCAGGCGCACCCGGCGGGCCTCGATGTCACCCATCAGCTCCGTCAGGCCCGGAACGTCGAAGACGTCCTGCAGGCACTCGCGCACCGCCTCGAGGACGATGGGAAACGAGCCGAACTCGCTTGCCACCTGCAGGAGTTGCGACGCGCGTTGACGCTGCTGCCACAGCGGGGTGCGCCGGCCGGGACTGCGCCGGGGGAGCAGCAGTGCGCGGGCCGCGCACTCGCGGAACCGGGAGGCGAACAGCGCCGATCCGCCGACCTCGTCGGTCACCGTGCGCTCGACCTCGCCCTTGTCGAGGACGATGTCGGCCGCGCCCACCGGCGCCTGCTCCGCGTCATACTCCGCGCCGGTATCGGCCGGGTCCTGGTCGAGCAGGTCGAGGCCCATCAGGTCGGCGTCGGGCAGTCGCAGGACCAGGCCGTCGTCGGCGTGCATGACCTGTGCGTCCATCCCGAAGCGCTCGGTCAGCCTGGCACCGATGGCCAGCGCCCACGGTGCGTGCACCTGGGCACCGAACGGGGAGTGCACGACCACCCGCCAGTCGCCCAGCTCGTCACGGAAACGCTCGACGACGACGGTCCGGTCGTCGGGGACGTGGCCGCAGGCCTCGCGCTGCTCGGCCAGGTACGCCAGGACGTTGTCCACCGCCCAGGCGTCGAGGCCCGCGGCCGTCAGGCGTGCTCGGGCGGCCGCGTCGTCCAGACCGCCCAGCTCGCGCAGGAACGCGCCGAGCGCACGGCCGAGTTCGAGCGGGCGGCCCAGCTGGTCGCCCTTCCAGAACGGCAGTCGGCCCGGCACTCCGGGAGCGGGGGAGACCAGGACCCGGTCGCGGGTGATGTCCTCGATCCGCCAGGAGCTGGTGCCCAGGGTGAAGACGTCGCCGACGCGCGATTCGTAGACCATCTCCTCGTCCAGTTCGCCCACCCGGCCGCCGCCCTTGCGCGGGTCCGAGCCGGCCAGGAAGACGCCGAACATGCCACGGTCGGGGATGGTGCCGCCGGAGGTCACCGCCAGGCGTTGGGCGCCGGGCCGCCCGGTGACCGTGCCTGCCACGCGGTCCCAGACGACGCGGGGCCTGAGCTCCGCGAAGGCGTCCGACGGATAGCGGCCGGCCAGCATGTCCAGTACGGCGGTGAAGGCGGACTCCGGCAGCGAGGAGAACGGGGCCGCGCGCCGCGCCACCGCGAGCAGGTCGTCCGCCTGCCAGGAGTCGAGGGCGACCATGGCGACCAGCTGCTGGGCCAGCACGTCGAGCGGATTGGCCGGCACGCGCAGGGCCTCGATGGCGCCGTCCCGCATCCGCTCGGTGACCACGGCCGACTGCACCAGGTCGCCGCGGTACTTGGGGAAGACGACGCCGGTGGAGACGGCGCCGACCTGGTGCCCCGCTCGCCCGACCCGCTGCAGACCGGAGGCCACCGACGGGGGTGACTCCACCTGGACGACCAGGTCGACCGCGCCCATGTCGATGCCGAGTTCGAGACTCGAGGTCGCCACCACCGCGGGGAGCCGGCCCGCCTTGAGGTCCTCCTCGACCTGGGAGCGCTGTTCCTTGGAGACCGAGCCGTGGTGCGCCCTGGCCAACACCTGCGGTGCCCCGCGGGCCGCGCCCGACTGGGCCATCACCTCGCTCGGGGAGTGGTCCTCGGGCATCGCCTCGCCGGTGGCCCGCTCGTACGCGATCTCGTTGAGCCGATTGCACAGACGCTCCGCCACGCGGCGGGAGTTGGCGAAGACGATCGTCGAGCGGTGGGCCTGGACCAGGTCCGCGATCCGCTCCTCGACGTGCGGCCAGATCGAGGGGCGCTCGGCCTGGCCGTCGTCCGCGTCGGCGGCGGGGGAGCCGCCCAGCTCTCCGAGGTCCTCGACCGGCACCACCACCGACAGGTCGAACTCCTTGCCGGACGGCGGCTGGACGATCTCCACGCGCCGCTGGGGCGACAGGAAGCGTGCCACCTCGTCCACCGGACGCACCGTCGCGGACAGGCCGATACGGCGGGCCGGGCGGGGCAGCAGCTTGTCGAGGCGCTCGAGGGACAGGGCGAGGTGCGCGCCGCGCTTGGTGCCGGCGACCGCGTGCACCTCGTCGAGGATCACCGTGTCGATGCCGGCGAGAGCCTCGCGGGTGGCGGAGGTGAGCATCAGGAACAGCGACTCGGGCGTGGTGATCAGGATGTCCGGCGGCCGGGAGGCCAGGGCGCGGCGCTCGGCGGCGGGGGTGTCGCCCGAGCGGATGCCGACCTTGACCTCCGGCTCGGGCAGGCCGAGACGTACCGACTCCTGCTTGATGCCTGTCAGGGGCGAGCGCAGATTGCGCTCGACGTCGACCGCGAGGGCTTTCAGGGGCGAGATGTAGAGCACCCGGCAGCGGCTCTTCGGATCGGCGGGCGGCGGGGTGTGGGCGAGCTTGTCGAGCGCGGACAGGAACGCCGCGAGTGTCTTGCCGGAACCTGTGGGCGCCACCACCAGGACGTCGGACCCCTCGTCCAGGGCACGCCAGGCTCCCTCCTGGGCGGCCGTGGGCGCGGAGAAGGCCCCCGCGAACCAGTTGCGCGTCGCGGGGGAGAAGGAATCCAGAGCAGTCCCGGCCATGTCCCCCATCGTGCACCGCATCACTGACAATCGCCCGGACCTGCGAGGATGTGAGGATGGCCGAGCAGGAATGGGCGCGTTACTGGCAGCCCGCGCAACTGCCGGGCGTCGATCTGCTCCGCGCCCGGTACGTGCGGCACGCCTTCCCCCGGCACAGTCACGAGGGCTATGTGCTCGGCGCGGTCAGTGGCGGGATCGAGGACGTGGTGATGCCCGGCGGCACCGTCCACGCCGCCCCCGGCAGCGTCGTGATGATCAATCCCGAGGTGCCCCACGCGGCGCGGGCCGGGGCGCCGGAGGGCTGGGCGTACTCGACGCTCTATCCGTCGGCGGAGTTCGTCGCCACGGTCGCCGCCGAGATCACCGGGATACGGGGCACTCCGGGCTTCGCCGAGACGGACGTCACCGATCCGCACGGGGCGCATCTGATACGTGAGGTCCACCGGGCTGCGGAGGAGGGCAACGCCTTGGCCGCCGACAGCGTCCTGCGCGTCCTGGTCGTCCGGCTGCTCCGGGAGTACGGCACGTCACTGCCCGCGCGCACGCTGGTCTCCGCCGGCTCGGGGAAGGCGGCACGCGCGCGTGCGGCGCTCGAGGAACGGATGGAGCAGCCCCCGTCCCTCGAGGAGCTCGCCAAGGAGCTCGGCACCAGCCCGTTCGCTCTGCTCCGGGCGTTCCGCCAGGCGTACGGAATGCCTCCGCACGCCTGGCTCACCAACGCGCGCGTGCGTCGCGCCCGCCGTCTCCTCGACGAGGGCGGTACGCCCGCACAGGCGGCCACCGCGGTCGGCTTCACCGACCAACCGCATCTCAACCGCCACTTCCGGCGCATCGTCGGGGTGCCGCCCGGTGCCTATGTGCGCGAGCGCAAGAACGTACAAGACCTGCCGTCGGCAGGGCCCGTAGCGTCGCCGACGTGGCAGAACAGACAGCATCCGCAGCAGTCCGCGCCGGTGAAGGACCGGGGTCCGGCGCGGCATCCGCAGGCCCCGGGGAAGCCGGGGAAACGCTGACCGCCCCGGTGGACAAGGCCGATTCCGCCGTCGTCAGGGACGCGCTCGGGGTCGGGGTCGCGGTCGGCCTCTCCGGCTTCGCCTTCGGCGTGACATCCGTCGGCAACGGTCTCGACGTTCTCCAGACGTGCGCCTTGAGCCTGCTGGTGTTCACGGGCGCCTCGCAGTTCGCCCTCGTCGGTGCGCTGGCCGGCGGCGGCAATCCGTTGACCGCTGCCGCCGGTGCGTTCTTCCTCGGGGTACGCAACGCGTTCTACGGGCTCAGGCTGTCGCAGCTGCTGGCCCTCCCACGCGCGGTGCGGCCGTTCGCGGCGCATTGGGTGATCGACGAGACGACGGCGGTGACCCTGGCGCAGCCCACCCGGCGTGCCCGCCGGATCGGGTTCACGGTCACGGGACTCACGCTCTACGTCCTGTGGAACCTGACCACGCTGCTCGGCGCCCTGGGCGCGGACGCGATCGGCGACACCGCGGCCTGGGGTCTGGACGCGGCGGGACCGGCCACCTTCCTCGCGCTGCTCGCGCCGATGCTGCGGACCACCACGGAGCGCGCTGTGGCGCTGCTCGCGGTCGTGGTCGGTCTGGGACTGCTGCCGGTGCTCCCCGCGGGCGTACCGGTTCTCGTGGCGGCCCTTGCGGCGCCCACGGTGCTCTACGCGGAGGGGGTCAGGGCGCGCCGGAGGCGCGAGGGGCCGGACAGGGACCGGCCGCAGGACCGCACCGCATCCCCGGAGTCCGGGGACACACAAGTCAAGTCCGCGAAGGATGCGGGCACTTCGACGCCCGGGCCCGGCACGGAGCCCACGCACGACGCTCACGCACCGGAGGACGAACGGTGAACATCTGGCTCGCGATCGCACTCACGGCAGTCGGCTGCTACGCCGTCAAACTGCTCGGACTCCTGGTACCTGCCGGAGCGCTGGAGCGGCCCATGGTTCAGCGGATGGCCGCGCTCCTGCCGGTGGCACTGCTCGCGGCGCTGACCGCCCAGCAGACCTTCGGCGAAGGAGCCCACCTGATCCTGGACGCCAAGGCCGCCGGTCTGGCCGCTGCGGGCGCCGCGTTCCTGCTGCGGGCACCCTTCCTGGTGATCATCGGGGTGGCGGTCCTCGTCACGGCGGGCGTGCGCGCCATGGCCGGCTGACCACGCGCGCGTGGACCGTGGTTCACGCGCGCGTGCGGTCCTCGGTCAGCCGGGCAATCGCCCGTACGCGCGCAATGTCAGGAGAGCCTCGATGGTGACGATCGGACGCCATTCCAGTGCTGTGCCAGGGGCCCACTCCCGCCAATGGATGGGCCAGCCGCCGTCCTCCCGCTGTTCGCCCGCCAGGAAGTCGAGCGACCGTGCCATCTCCGCGTCCGTGAACCAGGAGCGGGCGAGCGACCCGGGCACGCGCGCGTAGTCGTGCGGGAAGTGGTGCTCACCGGGCGCGTAACCGGGCGCCACCGGCCAGTCCTCCCGCCGCCCGGGGGCGAGGACCGCGAGCCGCTGTTCCCTGACGAGGCGGCCGAGGTGCGCGGCCGCCGCCTCGGCGCGGGGACGATCGGCGGCACCGTCGAGGAAGGCGACAGCCGCTTGGATCTCGTACGGGTGCGTCGTACCGAGAGCCTCCACGGCCGACCAGCAGAAGTCGGTGGCGCGGAACAGCCAGGCGTGCCAGACCTGGCTACGGTGCAGCACGCCGACCACCGGGCCGGTCGCCAGGAGATCGCTGGGCGGGTTGTCGACGATCGGCACGAACGGCGCCGACGGATAACCACGCTGGCTCGGATGGATCGCGGGCAGCGCACCGTCGGCGGTCGACACGTCCGACAGGTACCGGCAGACGCGCTCCGCGCGCTGGCCGCCGCAGCGTCCGATCCCGTCGAGCACCCGCAGGGCGTGCGCCGTGTGAAGCGGCTGGCTCACGGGACCGCGCAGATCGGGCTCGAGTGCGTGCCCGTACCCGCCGTCCTCGTTGCCGTACGCGCTCAAGGCGCTGTCGACGCCGTCGGCGGTCCCGCCGAGGAAGTGGTGGGCGAACCGGCGCTGCTCGAGGACGCGCGCGGTGAGCCAGACGAACTGCTCGGCATGCGCGAGCGACGTACGCCGGGCGGGCCCGGGGAACGCGTCTGCACGCGCGCGTGGAGACGTTCCGTATGCCGTGGAATCAGCCATGCGTCGAACGTAGGCCGCCGTGTGCGTGAGGCACATGGTTCCGGTTCGGCTGCACTCTCAGGGGCGCGATAATCGAGTCATGCGGTTGACGGTTTTCTGGGAGCGGATGGACGAGCACTTCGGTGCGGGCTATGCGGACACCTTCGCGCGCGACCATGTGATGGCCGAACTCAGCGGACGGACGGTGCACGACGCGCTGGACGCGGGGTGGGAGGCCAAGGATGTGTGGCGTGCCGTCTGTACAGCGATGGGAGTGCCGGCAGAACACCGCTGAGCGTCCCCGGCGGCAACGGCTCTGAGGGCTGGCGGCGCCCCGACGTGCGACGTGCCGGAGCGGGCGACGCGGGCACATCGTGCGGGGGCACCTTCCGGATGCGCGAGACTTGGCCCGTGGCATCGACTGAAGAGCATCTGCGCGACACCGACCCACCGCCTCCTGCGGTGCCTCCCGCCCCTCCCACGCCCGGTGGCGCGGAGCGCATGCCGCGGTGGCTTCCCCGCGCGATGGTGCTGGCGCTGGCCCTGATCGCCTGCTTCCAGCTGGGCAGTTGGGCGTTCCATCAGCTGACCGGTCTGCTGATCAACATCCTGATCGCGTTCTTCCTGGCGCTCGCCGTGGAGCCGGCCGTCAGCCGGATGTCCCATCACGGAGTCCGCCGGGGATGGGCCACCGCGAT
Organism: Streptomyces sp. YIM 130001; assembly: GCF_003574445.1. Taxonomy (GTDB): domain Bacteria; phylum Actinomycetota; class Actinomycetes; order Streptomycetales; family Streptomycetaceae; genus Streptomyces. The sequence goes on along the minus strand of NZ_KZ984569.1, from coordinate 98,838 downwards.
CGTCTTCCTCGGTGTGATCGTCGCGGCCGCGGGCTTCGTCACCATGCTCGGATCGATGCTCGCCGGGCAGATCGTCGACATGGTCGAGGACTTCCCGAAGTACCTCGACACGGTGATCCGCTGGATCAACTCGACGTTCCACACGGAGCTTTCGCGCTTCGAGCTGCAGGACAGCATCGTGCACTCCGACTGGCTGCAGAAGTACGTCCAGAACAGCGCCTCGGGCGTCCTGGACGTCTCGGCGCAGGTGCTGGGCGGCCTCTTCCAGCTGCTCACCGTCCTGCTGTTCTCGTTCTACTTCGCGGCCGACGGGCCGCGGCTGCGCCGCGCCCTGTGCTCGGTGCTGCCGCCCGCGCGGCAGGCGGAGGTACTGCGGGCCTGGGAGATCGCCGTCGACAAGACCGGCGGCTATCTCTACTCGCGCGGCCTGATGGCCCTCATCTCGGGTGTCGCGCACTACGTCCTCTTCGAGGCCCTCGACATCCCGTACGCCCCGGCGCTCGCGGTCTGGGTCGGCCTGGTGTCGCAGTTCCTGCCCACCATCGGCACCTATCTGGCCGGTGCGCTGCCCATGCTGATCGCGTTCACCGTGGACCCCTGGTACGCGCTGTGGGTGCTGATCTTCGTGGTGGTGTACCAGCAGTTCGAGAACTACATGCTGCAGCCGAAGCTGACCGCGAAGACCGTCGACATCCACCCCGCGGTCGCCTTCGGTTCGGTCATCGCGGGAACGGCCCTGCTGGGGGCCGTCGGTGCCCTGGTCGCCATCCCGGCGGTGGCGACCCTGCAGGCGTTCCTGGGGGCGTACGTGCGGCGCTACGACGTGACGGACGACCCCCGGGTGCTCGGCCGTCGCAGGGGCGGCGCTCCGCTGCTCGCCCGGCTGCGCAGGCAGCTGCGGACGCCCAGCGGTTCGGCGCCGGAGGACCCGTAGCCGGGCTGCTCGTGCAGAGGCCGCGTTGCTGCCGACGGCACGACCCGCGCCGATGACGTCGCGGAGGTACCGCGGGCCGACCCCTCGGCCCGCGGTGGCCAGGCCGTCACCGCCCGCTCACCGGTGCTGCGGCTCAGGCACCGTCTCCTCGGGGGAGGGGCGCTCGTGCCGTTCCAGCCGGACCTCGGGCAGCAGCCGGCGGAGCCGGCCGGGCAGCCACCACGCGCGCGTACCCATCAGTTGCATCACCGCGGGGACGATCAGGCAGCGGATGACCACGGCGTCGAGCAGGATCGCCACAGCCAGGCCCAGACCGAACTGCTGGAGCATGCGGTCGGGGCTCATGACGAACGCGGCGAACACCACGATCATGATCGCCGCGGCAGCGGTGATGATCCGACCGGTCGCCGCGAGGCCTTCGCGTACGGCGGTCTGCGGGTCTTTCGTGCGTTCCCACTCCTCGTGGATGCGCGAGAGCAGGAAGACCTCGTAGTCCATCGACAGGCCGAAGACGATCGCGAAGATCATCACAGGGATGAACGCCTCGATCGGTCCCGGTTCCACGCCGAACCAGCCGTGCTGGAAGACCAGCGTGATCGCCCCGAGTGCGGCACCGATGCTGATCAGGTTGAGCACTGCCGCTTTCAGCGGGATCAGTACCGACCGGAAGACGACGAGCAGCAGCACCGTCGACAGCCCCACCACGATCGCGACGAACAACGGCATCCGGTCGGACACCGTGGACGCGAAGTCCTCGGTGGCAGCCGTGGCGCCGCCGACCAGGAGCGTCGCGCCCGTCTGCCGCTCCAAGGGCGGAAGTGTGCTGTCCCGGAGCCGGTCGACGAGTCGCGAGGTCGCCTCGTCCTGCGGAGCCGATTCGGGGAACACCAGGAGGGTGGCGACGGATTCGTCCCGCGACGGCATCGGCCCGCTCGTCGCGGCCACGCCCGGAGCGCCGGCCAGGGTCTCGGCCACGGTGGACGCCGCCCGCGCTCCCGCGGTGTCGCCTCCGTCGGGTGCCCCACCGGTGTCGGCGACCACGAACAACGGCCCGTTGAAGCCGGGGCCGAAGCCGTTCGCGAGCAGGTCGTACGCCTGCCGGCTGGTCTTCGTCTCCGCATCGTTACCCGCGTCCGCGAAGCCGAGCCGCATGTCCAGGGCGGGCGCGGCCAGCGCACCGAGCGCGACCACCGCCAGCACCAGAGCCGCCCACGGCCGTCGCTGCACCCCCCTGGCCCAGCGCCGCCAGCTCGCGCCCTCCGCCCGCTCCGCCTTCGCCGCGCGTGCGGCGACCTGCCGCTGGATGCGGCGGCCCGTCAGGCTCAGCAGGGCCGGCAGGAGTGTCAACGAGGCGGCCATGGTGACCAGGACGGTCAGCGCCACCGCGAGCGCCACTCCCTGCAGGGACCCGAGGCCCAGGGCCACGAGACCCATCAGGGCGATGATCACGGTGCAGCCGGCGAAGAAGACGGTGCGGCCCGCGGCGTCGAGGGCCGAGCGGGTCGCCTCCCCCGGCTCCGTACCCCGCAGCAGCTCGCCCCGGAACCGCGAAAAGATCAGCAGCGCGTAGTCGATACCGACACCCAGACCCACCAGCATCAGGATCGGCGGGGTGAAGTCCGCGACAGTCGCCAGGTGGGAGGCCAACGCGATCAGCCCGACAGAGGTGCCGACCGCGAACAGTGCGGTCACCACCGGCAGGCTCGCCGCGACCAGGGAGCCGAAGAGGAACACCAGGATCACCAGCGCTCCCAGGATGCCCACGCCTTCCGCCGCGCCACCCTCGCTCTCCTGGGCGGAGCGTGCCGCGTCGCCTCCGACGGCGGTGCGCAGCCCGTCACCGGCCGCCGCGTCGGAGGCGTCGATGATCTTGCGGACGTCTTCCTTGGGGACGCTCTCCGTGTCGCCGTCGAGCGTGACGGTCGCATAGCCGACGGTGCCGTCCCGCGAGACCGCGGCGCGGTCCGCGTACGGACTGCGCACGTCCAGCACGCTCGGCAGCGTCCCGACCTTCGCGAGCAGCCCGTCCACGCGTTGCTTGACGACCGCTCCTCGGATGCCGCCGTCGTCCTGCAGCACGATCTGCACCGACGCGTCCGCCTGCGTGGCGCCGTGCTTCTCCAGAACGTCCTGCGCCTGCTGCGAATCGGTGCCCGGCAGCGAGAAGTCGTTGTGGTACGCGCTGCCGACGGCCATCGAGGAGGCGGTGGCGCCGATGAGGACGGCCACCCACAGGACCAGAGCGCGCCGGCGGTGCGTGTACGAGAAGGCAGCGAGCCGCGCGAAGACTCCGGCCCGGCCGGAGGTGGGCGGTGCAGTGCTTGGCATGGGAACAACTCCGAAGGAGACGGCCGACGGTGGCAGCCGACGACCGAGGTCGGCCGTGGCCGGCCGACCTGGACCTCGGTCAGGGAGTCAGCGTCCGCCCGCGGTTCACTTCTCGTCGTCGGCCGACGGATGACACTGCGCGTACCCCCTCGGTTGTGGGCGCCTCGGAGGCAGGTACTCCGGGAGTTGTGGTGCACGCGCGCGTAGGAGGATCAGGTTTCGGCCGTCTCTGTCGCCCGTCTACGCGCGCGTGGAGCGCGACGGCGCAGGGGCACTGTCAGCGGAGCCAGCCGGGCGTGATCATCCCGGACTCGTAGGCGAGGATCACCAGCTGGGCGCGGTCCCGCACATCCAGCTTCGTCATGATGCGACTCACGTGCGTCTTCGCGGTGGCGGGCGACAGCACGAGCCGCTGGGCGATCTCGTCGTTCGACAGCCCCTCGCCGACCAGGCCCATCACCTCGCGCTCGCGCTCGGTCAGGGCGTTCAGGCGGGGGCTCGGATCCGGCTGCCTGCTGCGGCCGGCGAACTCCGCGATCAGGCGGCGGGTCACCGCCGGGGCGATCAGCGCGTCGCCCCTGGCCACCACGCGCACACCGTGCAGCAGTTCCATCGGTTCGGTGTCCTTGACCAGGAATCCCGAAGCCCCCGCGCGGAGCGCCCCGTACACGTAGTCGTCGACGTCGAAGGTGGTCAGGATGACGACGCGGACACCTTCGAGGCGTTCGTCGGCGGTGATGTGCCGCGTCGCCTCCAGACCGTCGAGATCCGGCATGCGGATGTCCATCAGGACGACGTCCGGCCGCAGTTCACGTGCGAGGCCGACGGCCTCCTCGCCGTCCGAGGCCTCGCCCACCACCTCGATGTCGTCCTCGTCGTCCAGGATGGACTTGAAGCCGGCCCGCACGAGGCGCTGGTCGTCGGCGAGCAGCACCCGGATCGGTGGGGTCATGGGTGGTCTTCTCCGCTCCGGACGTCGTGGTTCAGCGGCAGTCGGGCGCTGACCCGGAAGCCCTCGGGTGTGTTGTGTGCCGTGAGTTCTCCGCCGAACGCCTTCGCTCGTTCGGCCATGCCGCGAACGCCGCTGCCGTCGGTGCGGCCGGTCCCCTGGCCGCGCCCATTGTCGTCGACCCGTACACGCAGGGCGTCGTCAGCGTAGGTGAGGGTCACGCGCGCGTGGCCGGCGCCGGAGTGCCGTGCCACGTTGGTCAGCGATTCCTGAACGATGCGGTACGCGGCCAGGTCGAGCGACGGCGGCAACGGGTACGGGCTGCCCACGGTCTCTGTCGAGACATCGATACCGGTGCTCCGTGTGCGCTCGACGAGCGCCGCGAGCCGCTCCAGACCGGCCGCGGGGGCTGTGGGCGCGGGTTCGTCCGCCCGGCGGAGCATGCCGAGGGTGGCGCGCAGTTCGCGCAGCGCCTCCTTGCTGGTGTCCTTGACCGCCTTCAGGGCCTCCTCCGCGGAGGCGAGTGCGAGCGCGGGGTCCGGCTTCTTGCCGATCCGGTGCAGGGCGGCGCTGGACTGCACGTTCACCAGCGAGATGCTGTGGCCCAGCACATCGTGCAGTTCGTGCGCGATTCGCAGCCGTTCCTCGCCCGCGCTCTGCTCGGCGCGCGCCTCCTGCTCGCGTTCGGCCGCGAGCGCGCGCTGCTCCGCCTCGTGCAGGTACTCCGACCGTGTGCGCTGGGCCCGCCCGATCGCGACCAGACTGATCAGCCAGCCGCTGAGCATCGCCAGCGAGGTGTCGTCGATCTGGCGGGTGTCGGAGGACTGGGTGAACTCGCCGAGGGCTACGGCGATCAGGGCGACCACGGCGAGGATCACAGCGGCCACGAACCGCCCCTCGGCCGCCACCGTGTACAGCGCGATCGCGAAGGTGACCATGAGCGGACCGTCGTAGACGCTCACCGGGTAGTACGCCGCACAGGCGAGCAGCGTGAGTGCGGCGACGGCCACGGGACGTCGCCGGCGGAAGTACAGCGCGCCGCAGCCGACGACGATCAGCAGCCAGCCGCCCAGCGCGCGGGACGTCGTCTCGGACTCGTACCGCGTCACGATCAGGGTCCAGGCGATCACGAACGCCGAGACCAGCAGTGTCAGGGCGAGGTCGGCAGCACGCCCGCTCAGCCGGTGTCCGGCGACGGTGGGGTGGGCCATGCGCTGAAGGATAGGCGCCGCGGTCCCCGCGGTCCGGCCGGCTCCGCGCGACGTGCCCGCCGGCAGGGAGCCGCTGACGGACACCACGCGCGCGTGGAGTCGGGTGCCCACCCCGAGTGGGGGTCCGGCGGGCCGACCGCAGGACGTTGATGCACCCGCGGGGCCGTGTCCGGGTGGACTGCGAAACCACGTCTGATGAAGGCCGGCTGCTCCTGGTGTCCACCCCGCAGGCGCCGAGGCCCGCGAGCGGATGGAGCTGCTGCGTGTCCTGGGCAGTCGAGGATTCCCCGTGGGGCGGACGACGTCGTAGGCCGGGCCGGGTCAGCCGATGTCGTAGGTCAGATGCGTCGCGTTCGGCGTCGTGACCACCCTCCGCTGCCGCAGACTGCGCGGCGTCCCACCGGTGAACAGGGGGGTCCCGGAGCCGAGCACGACGGGCGCGAGGTGCAGGATCAGTTCGTCGACGAGACCGGCGTCGAAAGCCGAGCCGACAGTGGCTCCGCCACCCATGAGGACGACGTCGAGGTCCTCGGCGCCCGTGGCCGAGGCGGCCTCGGCGCGCTCGCGCGCGGCGGCGACCGCGTCCGGCAGGCCGGTGGTGACGAACGTCCAGTCGAGGTCGGCGAGCCGAACCGACTCCGGTACCGAGCCGGTCACGACGACGAACGCGGGCCTGGTCGCCTCGCGGGCGCCGTAGCCGACCCGGTCGTCCCAGCCGTCCGGACCGTCGACCACGTCGAAGAGCCGGCGGCCGAGGACGACGGCGCCGGAGCGAGCGGTCCCTTCACGCAGGATCCGCTGGTCGTCGGGGTCGTCGGAGAACGCCCAGAAGTGCAGGGCGTCACCGCCGTCGCCCATGCCGTTGGCCGGGCCGGGATCGGGGCCGGTGACGAAGCCGTCGAGGGAGACCGAGATGTCCGCGGTGATTCGAGTCATACCGAGGCAGACTCCGTTCACCGCCCGAACTCATCTCGCGCGGCCCGCCACTGGCCATGGCTCGGCGTCCGAGGAAGGGCGCCCGTCGAGCGGACCGTTGGAGACGGCGCGTGCCTCGCCGCGCGGTGGCGGTGCGGCAGCGCGTGGCGCGGTTCCGCTTGACAGGGAAATCGAACATCCATTCATATGGGAGATCCGGCCCAGTGTTTCCGGGGGTTCACGAGGGGCCTGCGGGGAGTTGTCCACAGGCGGGAGACGGTGTCGAAGCGCATTGTCAGTGGCACGCGCTAGCGTCGTGGACGTGAAGCGATCGACTCAAGCAAATCGGGTGGAACCCATGGCAGGTACGGACCGCGAGAAGGCGCTCGACGCCGCACTCGCACAGATTGAACGGCAGTTCGGCAAGGGCGCCGTGATGCGCATGGGCGAGCGGCCGAACGAGCCCATCGAGATCATCCCCACCGGTTCGACGGCGCTGGACATCGCGCTCGGCGTCGGCGGTCTGCCGCGCGGCCGCGTGGTGGAGGTGTACGGCCCGGAGTCGTCCGGTAAGACGACCCTGACGCTGCACGCCGTGGCCAATGCCCAGAAGGCCGGCGGCGCGGTGGCCTTCGTGGACGCGGAGCACGCCCTCGACCCCGAGTACGCCAAGAAGCTCGGCGTCGACATCGACAACCTGATCCTCTCCCAGCCGGACAACGGCGAGCAGGCGCTCGAGATCACGGACATGCTGGTCCGCTCCGGTGCCATCGACCTGATCGTCATCGACTCCGTCGCGGCGCTCGTGCCGCGCGCGGAGATCGAGGGCGAGATGGGTGACTCGCACGTCGGTCTCCAGGCCCGTCTGATGAGCCAGGCACTCCGCAAGATCACCAGCGCGCTCAACCAGTCGAAGACCACGGCGATCTTCATCAACCAGCTCCGCGAGAAGATCGGCGTGATGTTCGGCTCCCCGGAGACCACCACCGGTGGCCGGGCGCTGAAGTTCTACGCCTCGGTGCGCATCGACATCCGCCGCATCGAGACCCTGAAGGACGGCACGGACGCGGTCGGCAACCGCACCCGCTGCAAGGTCGTGAAGAACAAGGTCGCACCCCCGTTCAAGCAGGCGGAGTTCGACATCCTCTACGGCCAGGGCATCAGCCGCGAGGGCGGCCTGATCGACATGGGCGTGGAGCACGGCTTCGTCCGCAAGGCGGGCGCCTGGTACACGTACGAGGGCGACCAGCTCGGCCAGGGCAAGGAGAACTCCCGCAACTTCCTGAAGGACAACCCCGACCTGGCCAACGAGATCGAGAAGAAGATCAAGGAAAAGCTCGGTGTCGGTGTGAAGCCGCAGGAGCCCGAGGCGGAGCCGGGTACGGACGCCGCGGTGGGCGCCCCGTCAGCCGATGCGGAGGCCAAGGACGCGAAGACGGTGCCCGCGCCGGCCTCGAAGGGGAAGACGCCGAAGGCCGCGGCGGCCAAGAGCTGATCCGTGGTGCGCAGGACGGACTGGCCGGAGGAGCTCGGGCCCGGTGACCGGCCGGGTCCAGGCAGCAGCGCGGGGGGCACGTCCGGCCGCTCGCAGTACGAGTACGAGCGCTCCCGGGGCGAGGTAGTCGATCCAGGGGCCCGGGATGCCGACGAGACGGGGGACGAGGGGTACGCGCGCAGCAGGGGCGATGCGTCACGCCGAGGCCGTCGCGGTGGCCGTGGATCCCGCGGCTCCCGGGGCGGGTTCGGCGGTCCGGAGCGTTCCGGGCGACAGAGCGGCGGCTTCCCCGACCCGTCGAGGGCCGGGGCGGGGGAGTCGCGTGAGCGGGAGCAGGATCCGGCTGAGCGGGCGCGGGCGATCTGCCTGCGCCTGCTCACCGGGACGCCCCGCACTCGCAAGCAGCTCGCAGATGCCCTGAGCAAGCGGGACATCCCCGAAGAGGTGGCGGACGAGGTGCTGTCCCGCTTCGAGGAAGTCGGCCTGATCAACGACGCGGCGTTCGCGGACGCGTGGGTGGAGTCCCGACACCACGGCCGAGGCCTGGCCAGACGCGCCCTGGCACGCGAACTGCGTACCAAGGGCGTCGATTCCGCGACGATCGACGAGGCGGTCGGGCAACTCGACGCCGAGCGCGAGGAGGACACCGCCCGCGAGTTGGTCGCGCGCAAACTCCGGTCGACCAGAGGGCTCGAGCGCGACCGCCGGTTGCGGAGGCTGGCCGGGATGCTTGCCCGCAAGGGCTACGCGGAGGGCCTGGCCTTGCGCGTGGTCCGGCGTGCGCTGGAGGAGGAAGGCGAGGACACGGAAGACCTCGAGCAGGGCGGCTTCTGAGGGCCGTGCGCGTGCGCCGGCCCGATTCAGTCCTCCGTCGGCGCCTGTACGGGGAGGCCGCCTGCGCGCCAGGCCTGAAATCCCCCGATCAGGTCCGTCGCACGGTGCAGGCCGAGGGACTTGAGCGATGCGGCCGCAAGGCTGGAGGCGTAGCCCTCGTTGCAGACCACCACGACCCGCACGTCGTGGTCCGTCGCCTCCGGGAGCCGGTGGCTGCCCCGCGGATCGAGCCGCCACTCCAGTTCGTTGCGCTCGACGACGAGCGCGCCGGGGATCAGCCCGTCGCGCTCGCGCAGCTCCGCATACCGGATGTCGACCAGCAATGCGCCGTCGGCGGCGGCCCGGTGTGCCTCCGCCGGGCCGATCCGGTCGAGGCCCGTCCGTACCCGTTCCAGGTGATCGTCGATGGACACCGGCTCGCTCACTGCCAGTCCTCCGGCCGCTCGACCTGCTCGAGCCGGAGCACGGAACCGCTGCGGCTGAAGCGGCGCATCAAGGGGAGCGGTGGGTAGTACGCGTGCACGGAGACGGCGTGGACGTCGGCCGACTCGTTGAGTACCTCGTGCACATGGTGGCTGCCGAAGGCACGCCCGCGTCCCGCGGACAACGTCCGGTGACGGTCGACGCCCTCCGCCAGTTCCAGGGTCTTCCACCCTTCGCCGGGAAGACGTACGGCCAGTGCGTTCTCGGTCAGTTCGCCGGAGGCGGTGATGAAGGCCCCGACCGAGTCGGCATGGTCGTGCCAGCCCGTCCCGGTACCGGGCGGCCAGCCGATCAGCCAGGCTTCGCTCCCGCCGGGCCCCTCGAGACGGGCCCAGGTTCGGCCCTCGGGGTCGAGCGGCAGAGAGGCGACGAGTTCGGAGTCGGCGGCGGTGCGTCGCACGAAGGCCAGGAGCTCGGCCTGGGTGGGCGGATGCGTGGCGTCGGCGTGCGCCGTGCTGAGTCCAGGCGTGGTCACGGCGGTAACGGCGGCCGTGGGCTCGGGATTTGACGTGATGTCAGCCGTGCCGATGGTGGCGGCCGCTTCGGGAGCGGTCGTAGAGGCGGGCGTGCTGGACGTGTGGGACACAGACATGGATGCCGTCCTGGAATCGCTGGGGATGCGCACAGACGCAACGGAGTGCGGCGCGCGAAAAGTACGGAAGGGCGAATTCAGCAGGACGGGCGACAGACGCAGCCCGCGTAGCGGACGAGGTCCATATGGACCCGTCGCCACAGGCGTCGGCTGGTGTCACTCATGGCCGGAGTACAGCACGACGGCCACGCCTGGTCAAACGCTGTCCGTACTGCGGTCACGGCGCGCTCACGGACGGATCGGCGGCCGCACGCCGCTCGATCCGCCGACGCCGAGCGATCGCGGACGAGCGGCCGGCCGCGATGCATCGACCATCGCGCGGGCTCAGCGTCCGGCGCGTACCTCCGGCTCCTCCTGGGCCGGCTCCCCGCCCCGCACAGCGTCGGCCGCAGCGTGGAGCGCGTCGGGCCTTACCCCCGCGAGTGCAGTGACCAGATGGCCGTCGGGCCGTACCAGGAGGACGGTGTGCGCCGCCGCGCCGGGATAGTCCTCGGCCACCAGTAGCTCGGCAGGCATCGGCAGAGCCGAGACGGCCGCCGCGAGCCGAGGCATCACTCCGGCCTTCAGCCAGTGCCGCCGGTCCCACACACCCGTGCCCGGTGCGACGAGGACCACCAGGAGATGGCCACGGCCGAGCTGGTCCCGCAGTGAAACGGTCGCCCCGTCCGGAGCGGTGACCGGCACGTCGGCGATCGGTGTACCGGGCACCGTCCCCACCGCTGTCTCCGATTCCGCGGTCTCGGGTGCGAGCGGCGAACGCGCGTAGGACGGCACGGCGCCGAGCGGCCCGCGTCCCAGATGTCCGTCCGCGAGCAGACCGTCGTGTCCGCGGGCGCTGCCGGGCACGTAGGAACGCAGACCGCCGCCCCCACGCAGTATCGGAAGCGACTGGTCGGCGGCCCGCAGGCGGGCGGCGACGGAGTTGCGCCGTTCGGCCTGATAGCTGCTGAGGAGGGCCCGCGACTCGCCGTGGTGCCAGCAATGAGCCAGCTTCCAGGCGAGGTTGTCCGCGTCGCGAAGCCCTTCGTCGAGTCCTTGGGTCCCCAGTGCCCCGAGCAGATGCGCCGCGTCCCCGGCGAGGAAACAACGGCCGGACCGCCACCGCCGGGCGAGCCGGTGGTGCACGGTGTGCACACCTGTGTCGAGCAGTTCGTACGGGGGAGTGCCACCGCCGCACAGCGCGGCGAGCGTGTCCCGGACGCGGGCCACCAGGGCGTCGGGGGTGACCAGTTCACTACGGGACGGCAGCAGCCAGTCGATCCGCCAGGCCCCCTCCGGCAGCGGACGCACCGCGATCTCCGGGCCGGCGCCGCGCCACGGTGGCATGCGGTACAGCAATGCCTCGCCGGTCAGGGGCAGTTCGGTCCGCAGCGCGGCCACCGCATGCCGCTCCACCGCAGTACGTCCCGGGAACCGGATCTCCAGAAGCTTGCGCACCGTCGAGCGCGGCCCGTCGCAGCCCACCAGGTAACTACCGCGCCACCAGGTGTCGTTGGGCCCGCGGGTGTGTGCCGTCAGGCCGGTCGCCTCCTGCTCCACGGAGTCGAGACGACTGTTCACCGCCAGCTTGACGAGCCGTTCCTCGGCGACAGCCTCACGCAACGCACCCGTGAGAACGTGCTGGACGAGGTGGACCGGCGGCAGTTCGTCCGCATCGAAGGCGACCGCCCGCACCTGCTGCTTGCGGCGGTACGAACGCCAGCCGGTGAGGCGGGAACCGGCCAGCGGGACGTCGCAGAGGCGCGCGACGAGTGCGGCGGTGTCCTCACGCAGGACGGCGGTGCGCGCGGGCCGTTGCTCGTCCTTCCCGGAACCTTCGTCGAGCACCACCGACGGCACGCCCTGACGTGCGAGCGCGAGCGCGAGCGTGAGCCCGACGGGCCCCGCCCCGACGACGATCACCGGATCCACGGCGTGCGGCTCCCCGCTGCGAGAGCTGCCCTGGGACTCGTACCAGGAGGGACGCATGGAGCGGGGTGCGCGATCACAGAACGTATGCAACCCACTGCCGCTGCCCTGCGTCAAGTGACTGTTGGTCCCGACAAACTTCGCCGACCGACTGTAGGCGCGACCGCGGAACACTCATCTCGCGACTCTACGTGCACGATGGTGACGCGAGTGGTCGTGCCACGTCTGCACTGTGAGGTCCGAACGAGCCCTCGACGCCGACACTTGCGCCAGGCGCATCCTGACCAGAGACCTTCGCGTTCTCGGCGAGCGCACCTCCGCCGGCTCAAAAGGCGCTGGTGCACGCTGAAACGCGTCACCCTCAGCCCCGGCCCCCCACTGGTGACCCGAGGCAATAGGACGCGCCTGGTGGCCCGGAACTGCGCGGACGATGGCGACGTACGCCGTGGCTCCGGGAGGAGCCGCGATGTTGTTCACGAACGGCGCCTTCGCGGCCCCGGGGCCGTGACGAGGCTCGTCCAGGGCGCTTTGTTCCGCCGTCCTTCGGTTCAGGAAACCGAGGCGCCGTGCTCTGGCGTTTCGCCACATCCCCCACCCCGAAGCTCAATAGTCCCTCAACTCCCCTACTTCTGGCCTCGCCCCTCTCCTACCTTTGAAATCGATGCTGTCCCACGCGGGGGCACGGACAACAAGGGGACGGACTATGCGCAAGACCATGCGCGGGGCGGGTATCAGCACCGCCGCGCTCGCCTGCATCCTCATGACAGGCGCGGCCGCCCAGGCCGCACCCGCAGACGGTCACGCGGAGTTCGCAGCCAAGGCGGCGAACTCCGACTCAGACTGGGGCAAGAGCTACAACAAGTGCCGCAATTACGTGAAGGTTTGGCAGAAAAGCGGCAAGATCAAGGCCCGCGGTTACATGAAGTGCCAAAAGAACGTCACTATCTTGCGCCCCAGTGCCGCTCTGTCGAGCTACCGGAAGGGCAAGCTCCAGGACTACACACACGCCGACCCCAAGGGCTGCAATTTGGGCAAGACCTGCTGGACCAACACCGTCACGATGAAGGCCAAAAAGGGCCTCAAGTACCACGCCACGAACTCAGGTGACGCATCGACCGGCGTGCCGGGTGAGGGCGACATCGCGTGGCCCACGAGCAGCGTCGCGCGGGTCTGGCTCACTGCGAAGTAGCTGGCACGTCACGGGCCGGTCGGGAGAGCGCCTCCCGACCGGCCCGTCCGCGTTCTTGGTTATCGGCGGGTCTTCACGGGGCGGTTCCGACCACGGAATCGCGGAGCAGAACTCTTTGTCGGTGTGCGAGTGAACGCGGCTTCGGCAAGATTTACGTGAAGCGGCGGGGCATGCCTGTTGGTAGCGGCTGAACACTCACCGCTGACATCTCCGGAAGTTCGCCGGAGGTGATGCCTAGAGCCCCGGGGCAACCGGACGGTGGGTGGATTGTTCGTGATCCACCCACCGTCGATGAGTTGACACATGCCGAGCGTCAACTGCCGGACTTGCCCTTTGGCCCTTGCCCCGGCCGGCGTCGTGGACGCTACTTGGTCCCGCCCTCGGTGGGGTTGACAGGTGCTGAGTCCGCCGCCGATACGGCTGATGCCACTGCGATGCCGGTCTTCTTACGACGGCCGCGCTTCTCGATCCAGGTCGCCACGAACGACAGAGCGAGGCACAGCGCGATGTAGATGGCGCCCGCCACGATGACCACAGCCGTGATCGGGCTCTCACCGTTGACGATGATCTTGTTCGCCATTTGGCGGGTCTCGTACAGCAGTTCCGCGTACAACACGATGTACCCGAGCGACGAGTCCTTGAGTGTGACGACCAGCTGGCTGATGACCGTCGGCAGCATCGATCGGATGGCCTGCGGAAGCAGCAGCATGGTCATGACCTGGGTCTTGCGCAGCCCCAGCGCGTAGGCCGCTTCGACCTGTCCGCGGGGTACGGCGTTGACGCCGGCGCGCAGCGCCTCCGCCTGAACACAGCCGTTGTACACGGAAAGACCGATCACCAGGGCCCAGAACGCCGAGTTCTGGCCGATCACACCCAGGTCGTCCTTGTAGCTGAGGAAGAGCACCCACAGTGCATAGATGGTGATCAGCAGCGGGACGGCCCGGAAGAGTTCGATGAACCCCGTGGCGAGCCAACTGACCCACTTGTGCTCGGAGAGCCTCGCCACGGCGAGCAGCATGCCGAACACGAGCGAAAGGACCCCGGAAAGGGCGAACACCTTGAGTGTGTTGAGCACTCCGTCGCGAATGCTGTTCCGCACCCCGGCGTTGTTGAAGATGTTCCAGACTTCGGGCTCGAGCACGCCCTTCTCGTCGAGGCGATAGATCGAGAAGGCGACGAGCCCCAGGACCAGGGCCGATCCCAGAACCGTGTAAACGATGTTGCGCACCCGGGCCTTGGGCCCCGGTGCGTCGTACAGGACGCTCGAACTCATCGTGCGACCCCCATGCGCCGCTCGAGCAGCCGGAAAAGACCGCTGATGGTAAAGGTGACGATCAGGTACGCGATCGCCACGAACAGGAAGATCGGGACGATCGCGAAGCCCTTGTCACTCAGGAGCTTCTGGACGCCGAAGAGCTCGGTCACACTGAACGCGCCCGCGATGGCGGAGTTCTTGGTGAGAGCGATGAAGATCGAGCTCAGCGGGGCGATCACGGTCCGTGTCGCCTGCGGCAGGACGATCATGCGCAGCGTCTGGATGAAGGTCATGCCGATCGAACGGGCGGCCTCGGCCTGCCCCAGCGGCACCGTGCTGATGCCGGACCGGACCGCTTCGCAGACGAACGCCGAGGTGTAGAACCCGAGCGCGAGAAGCGCCTTGGTCCATGGACTGAGCCCGGGCCAGAAGATCACCGGCACGACGAACCAGGCGATCAGGAACAGCAGTGTCAGGGGCGTGTTGCGGAAGAGCGTGACCCAGGCGGTCCCGAGGAACCGCAGCGGGGGTACGGGGGAGACCCGAAAACCGGCGACGATCACGCCGAGCACCATCGCGAGGAGACCGCTGGCCAGGGTCAGCAGGACGGTGCCTATGAACCCCTCGCGGAACTCCGGGAGATGGTCGAGCAATACATTCACGGGGATGTCCTCGTGGGCGGCAGCGGACGGGCAGGGGTTGCCGCGCCCCGCACGCGCGCGTGGAGCACGCGTGCGGGGCCACTGCAGCTCACTGCCGGTTGATCAGAAGAGGCGTACCGGACTGTGGGTCAGTAGCGCTCGAGGGCCGGCGGGTCCTGCGGCTTCGAGCCGGACAGGCCCAGGGTGGCCTCGTACGCCTTCTTGTAGTCGCCGTTCTTCTGGTGGTTCTCCAGAGCGTCGGAGACCGCGTCACGCAGCGCCTTGTCGTTCTTCTTCATGCCGACGCCGTAGGGCTCCTCGGTGAAGGGCTTGCCGACGACCTCGAGCTTCTCCTGACGCTGGGCGGCGTAGCCCTGAAGGATCGCGTCGTCGGTGGTGACGGCGTCGACCTCGTTGTTCAGGAGCTGCTGGACGCACTCCGAGTACTTGGACAACTCGACCGTCTCGGCGCCGTACTTGGACTTCTTGATCTCCTGCAGCGGCGTCGAGCCGACGATCGAGCAGACCTTCTTGCCCTTCACGGTCTCGGGGCCCTTGATGCCCTTCTCGCCCTTGCGGACCAGGAGGTCGGCGCCCGCCATGAAGTACGGGCCCGCGAAGCCGACCTGCTTCTTGCGCTCGTCGTTGATCGTGTACGTGCCCACGTACAGATCGACCTCGCCCTTGGAGATGGTCGTCTCGCGCACACCGGAGTCGACGGTCTTGAACTCGATCTGGCTCGGCTTGAACCCGAGGTCGGCCGCGACCATCTTGGCGATCTCGATGTCGAAGCCGGAACGCTTGCCGTCGGTGTCCTCGAAGCCGAGGTACGGCTGGTCGTTCTTGGCACCGAAGACGATCTTCCCGGACTTCTGGGCCTTCTTCAGGGCCGGCGAGTCGACGTCCACGTCCTTGGCGACCGTGTACGTCGGCAGCTTCGGCTGGTCCTTGCCGCCGGTGCCGCCCTCGGGCTTGTCGCCCGCGGTACCGGAGTCGCCGCCACAGGCCGTGGCGGTGAGGGCGAGGGCCGCGATCGTCGCCGCGACGGCGGCGGACTTACGGAGCTTCATGGTGAACATCCTTCGTTTCGGACAGGTGACGGGAGACGCGTGGGCGTCAGTGGTGCAGGATCTTCGACAGGAAGTCCTTGGCCCGGTCGCTGCGCGGGTGGCTGAAGAACTGGTCGGGCGTGGCCTCTTCGACGATGCGGCCGTCGGCCATGAACACGACCCGGTTGGCCGCCGAACGCGCGAAGCCCATCTCGTGCGTGACGACGACCATCGTCATGCCGTCCCTGGCGAGCTGCTGCATGACCTCGAGGACCTCGTTGATCATCTCGGGGTCGAGGGCGGACGTCGGCTCGTCGAAGAGCATGATCTTCGGGTCCATCGCCAACGCCCGTGCGATCGCCACGCGTTGCTGCTGGCCACCCGACAGCTGCGCCGGGTACTTGTCGGCCTGTGTGCCGACGCCGACGCGGTCGAGCAGCTTGCGTGCCTGCTCCTCGGCCGCCTTCTTCTCCGTCTTGCGGACCTTGACCTGGCCCAGCGTCACGTTCTCGAGCACCGTCTTGTGCGCGAAGAGGTTGAAGGACTGGAAGACCATGCCGACGTCGGCCCGCAGTCGCGCCAGCTCCTTGCCCTCCTGGGGCAGCGGCTTGCCGTCGATGGTGATCGTGCCGGATTCGACGGTCTCCAGGCGGTTGATGGCGCGGCACAGCGTGGACTTGCCCGAACCGGACGGCCCGATGACGACGACGACCTCGCCGCGGTCGATGGTCAGGTCGATGTCCTGGAGCACGTGCAACGCGCCGAAGTGCTTGTTGACGTTCCTAAGCGCGACCAGTTCGTCGGCCGCGGGTGCGGCGTCCTTGGTCACCGATACTTCGGCCATGGGGGTACTTGCTCCATCCTCCTCGGTTGGGAGGACAGTAATAACGCGGTGCGACCAGCGTCATTACATCTGAGGGGAAATTGAGCATAACGATCCGGCCGCAACCGGACACACCGCGTGAAGGGGACGCCCCGCGCGCGTACCGGGTGCGTAACGGAACCTGCCCGTGACCAGAACGCTCTTGACGTCGTGGTGACTCATCGGAGTGGATGCCTTGGTGCATTCCTGCACGCGCGCGTAGCCACCCGGTGTCCGGACAGTGGCCGAATCGGAAAGGGGGAGGGATGAGACTGCTGCTGGTCGAGGACGACGACCATGTCGCCGCAGCCCTCTCCGCCGTGCTGGCACGGCACGGTTTCGAGGTGACGCACGCACGCAACGGCGAGGACGCCCTTCGCGCCCTGCTGCCCACCGAACGCGAGCCCTTCGGAGTCGTCCTCCTCGACCTTGGCCTGCCCGATCTGGACGGCTACGAGGTGTGCGGCAAGATCCGTCGCCTCACCTCCACGCCGGTGATCATGGTCACCGCGCGTGCCGACGTCCGCAGCCGCATCCACGGCCTCAACCTCGGTGCCGACGACTACGTCGTGAAGCCGTACGACACCGGGGAACTCCTCGCCCGCATCCACGCCGTGAGCCGCCGCACCGCACCCGACGACGCGGCCGCCGCGCCGGACGAGGCCCTACTGCTCGGAGCGGTCCGGATCGAACTGCCCACCCGCCAGGTCACCGTCTCCGGCGACGCCGTGCAGCTGACCCGCAAGGAGTTCGACCTGCTCGCGCTGCTCGCCCAGCGCCCCGGCGTGGTCTTCCGGCGCGAACAGATCATCAGCGAGGTGTGGCGCACGAGTTGGGAGGGGACCGGCCGCACTCTCGAGGTGCACGTCGCCTCGCTGCGTTCCAAGCTCCGGATGCCCGCACTGATCGAAACGGTGCGGGGCGTCGGCTATCGGCTCGTCGCTCCCGCGTAGCGCGGGTCCCGTTCGTGCGTACCCGACTGCTCCCGCTGCTCATCGTCCTGATGGCCGGTGTTCTGCTCGCCCTCGGAGTGCCCTTGGCGGTGAGCCTGGCCAACGGGCACCAACAGCAGGTCGTGGTCGACCGCATCGACGACACCGCCCGCTTCGCAGGCCTCGCCCAGTACGTCACCCACGACGACGCCTCCGAAAGCACCCGCAGGGACGAGCGCCAGGTGACCCTCGAACAGGAACTGGTGCGCTACAACCGCGTGTACGGCATCAGAGCGGGGGTGTTCTACCGCAACGGCGAGTCCATGACCCGCGCCCCGCACTGGCGGGTGCCGGAGTCCGGCGAGGGCCGTGGCGCCTTCGAGGAGGCGCTGTACAGCCGCAGGAGCCACGATCCCCCGCAGGTCTGGCCCTGGGAGCGCAAGCGGCTGTACGTGGCCTCTCCGGTCATCAGGGACGGCGACGTGGTCGCCGTGGTGCTCACCGAGTCACCGACCGGCGACATGCGTTCGGCGATCCTGCGCGGCTGGCTGCTCATCGGGGCGGGTGAGGCGGTGGCCATGCTGGTCGCCATCGGGGCCGCGCTCCGGCTCACCGGCTGGGTGCTGCGTCCGGTGCGGGTGCTCGACGCCACGACCCACGACATCGCCACCGGCCGGCTCAAGTCCCGGGTGGCCGCGGCCGGCGGCCCGCCCGAACTGCAGCGTCTCGCCGGTTCGTTCAACGAGATGGCCGACAACGTCGAGGACGTCCTCGAACAACAGCGTGCCTTTGTCGCCGACGCCTCCCACCAACTGCGGAATCCGCTGTCGGCGCTGCTGCTGCGGATCGAGCTGCTCGGGCTCGAACTGCCGGAGGGCAACGAGGAGATCGCCTCGGTGCGCACCGAGGGCAAACGGCTGGCCCAGGTCCTCGACGACCTGCTCGACCTGGCGCTCGCCGAACACGCACCGGCCGATCTCGGTCTGACGGACATCGGGGAGCTCGCGGCCGAGCGGGTGGACGCCTGGCGGCCGCTCGCCGACGACCGAGGGGTCGGCCTCTCCTTCGACGGCCGGGCCGCCGCGACTGCCTGGGCGGACGGGGTGGCTGTCTCCAGTGCGCTCGACGCGGTGATCGACAACGCCCTCAAGTTCACGCCACGGGGCGAGGCGGTGACCGTCTCCGTCGGCTCCGACGGGGACTCGGCCACCATCGTGGTGGCCGACCGCGGTCCGGGACTCACGGACGACGAACTGGTGCGGATCGGCGACCGGTTCTGGCGCAGTGGCCGCCACCAGAACGTCAAGGGCTCCGGTCTGGGCCTGTCCATCACGCGCGCGTTGCTCGCGGCGGGCGGCGGACGGGTCGAGTACGGCCATCACGCGCCGCACGGGCTCAAGGTGACGGTCACACTGCCGCGGATGGCTCCCACGGGCTGAGGCGCGAGGTCCTCGAACTCGTCGGCAGGGCCTACGGCTTCACGGACCGGTAGTAGTCCCGAGCACCCGTGTGCAGCGCCAGCGGGTCCGTGTAGATCGCGGTCCGCAGATCGACCAGCTGAGCCGCGTGCACCTTGGAACCGATGTGATCCCGGTTGTCGATGACCGTGCGGGTCAGGCCCTGGGTGACGGCCGAGTCCTGACCGACGGTGGTGACCAGGAGGTTGGCTACCGCGAGCGTGGGCACAGCGCTGTTCTGCGCGCGCGGGTAGGCGTCCGCCGGCATCACGGCGGCGCGGTAGTAGCGCGACGCCCCGCCCTGCTTGTGCAGTTCCGTGACGAGTGACCCGAGGGGCACCAGGCGGACGTCGTCGCGCTCGGACAACTCGCGCACGCTGCTCGTGGGCAGCCCGCCCGACCAGAAGAACGCGTCGACGTCGCCCTTGGACAGATGCTCGGGTGCCTCGTCGATGCCGCTCGCCACGGCCTCGAGGTCCTTGTCCAGGTCGAGGCCGGCCGCCTTCAGCACCCGGTCGGCGACCAGGCGTACCCCGGAGCGGTCCTGGCCGACGGCCACTCGCTTGCCGCGCAGGTCCGCGGCCTCCTTGATGTCCGAACCCTGCGGCACGACCAGCTGGATGTAGTCGTCGTACAGGCGGGCGCAGCCGCGCAGCCGGTCGCCGCCGGGATAGCCCTCCAGCTGGTACTGCTCCACCGCGTCCGCGGCCGCGATGGTGAAGTCCGCGCGGCCCTGCGCGACTCGTGCCACGTTCTCCTGCGAGCCGTCGCTGGTCTCCAGGTCAATGTCGAGGTCGGGCAGATCGCGGGAGGCCGCCCGCTGCAGCAGCTTTCCGTACTTCTCGTAGACCCCGGCGTCGACGCCGGTGCTGAACGTGACGCGTCCGCTGGGTTCCGCGCTGTCCGCCGGCAGCAGCCACCACAGCAGCAGCCCCGCCACGACCAGGCACGCGGTGGTGCCTACGGCGGCGCGACGGCGGCCCGTGCGGGGGAGTACGGCGGGGGACATGCGCGTGATCCTGCCAGGTGACCGACGCCGATGGCCATGCCCGGGATCACAGCGGCAACCGCCCTCCACGCGCGCGTGGAGGGCGGGACAGGGCTGTCCCACGTACGGCCTACCCTTGTCGCATGAGCAGCAGCGACCGGAGCCAGGCAGTGGGCACTCGCAGTTATGAGATCCGCACCTACGGGTGCCAGATGAACGTCCACGACTCCGAGCGGTTGTCCGGCCTCCTGGAGGAGGCCGGTTATGTGCGCGCCCCGAAGGGCGCGGCGGAGGGCGAGGTCGACGTCGTCGTCTTCAACACCTGCGCCGTCCGGGAGAACGCCGACAACCGCCTCTACGGCAACCTCGGCCGGCTCGCCCCGATGAAGACCGCCCGTCCCGGGATGCAGATCGCCGTAGGCGGCTGCCTCGCACAGAAGGACCGCGACTCGATCGTCAAGCGGGCTCCCTGGGTCGACGTCGTCTTCGGCACGCACAACATCGGCAAGCTGCCCGTACTCCTCGAGCGCGCGCGGGTGCAGGAGGAGGCGCAGGTCGAGATCGCGGAATCGCTCGAGGCGTTCCCGTCGACCCTGCCGACCCGCAGGGAGAGCGCGTACGCGGCCTGGGTGTCCGTCTCGGTCGGCTGCAACAACACCTGCACGTTCTGCATCGTCCCCGCGCTGCGGGGCAAGGAGAAGGACCGCAGGCCCGGCGAGATCCTCGCCGAGGTCGAGGCGCTGGTCGCCGAGGGCGTCTCGGAGATCACCCTGCTCGGCCAGAACGTCAACGCCTACGGCTCCGACATGGGCGACCGCGAGGCCTTCAGCAAGCTGTTGCGCGCCTGCGGCACGATCGACGGTCTGGAGCGGGTGCGCTTCACCTCGCCGCACCCGCGCGATTTCACCGACGACGTCATCGCCGCGATGGCCGAGACGCCGAACGTCATGCCGCAGCTGCACATGCCGTTGCAGTCCGGTTCGGACACCGTGCTCAAGGCGATGCGCCGCTCGTACCGACAGGAGCGGTACCTTGGGATCATCGAGAAGGTGCGGGCCGCGATCCCGCACGCCGCGATCACCACCGACATCATCGTGGGTTTCCCCGGTGAGACCGAGGACGACTTCGAGCAGACGATGCACGTCGTCCGCGAGGCCCGCTTCTCGCAGGCGTTCACCTTCCAGTACTCCAAGCGTCCCGGGACGCCCGCGGCGGACATGGACGGCCAGATCCCCAAGGAGGTCGTGCAGCGGCGCTACGAGCGCCTCGTCGCTCTCCAGGACGAGATCTCCTGGGAGGAGAACAAGAAGCAGGTCGGGCGCACCCTCGATCTGATGGTCGCCGAGGGCGAGGGCCGCAAGGACGACGCCACCCGACGGCTGTCCGGACGCGCCCCCGACAACCGCCTGGTGCACTTCAGCAAACCCGACCAGGAGGTGCGTCCCGGCGACGTGGTGACCGTGGAGATCACCTACGCCGCGCCCCACCACCTGCTCGCCCAGGGCCCGACCCTGGACGTGCGGCGCACGCGCGCGGGGGACGCCTGGGAGAAGCGGAACGCCGCGCCCGCACCGCAGCAGACCGGTGTCCTGCTCGGACTGCCGACGGTGGGCGTACCGGATCCGGTGCCCGCGGCGACCGGCGGATGCGGCTGCGACTGAACGACGAGGCGCGAGGCGGTCCCTGACCGTGGCCGTCCCCGGGCCGGTCCGAGGGAACGGTTGCCGGGCACCACGCGCGCGTTACGCTGCCGATCATGCTCGTCTCTGCCGCCGTCTGTCCCTGCCCGCCGCTGCTCGTGCCCGAAGTCGCCGTCGGAGCCGCCCCAGAGCTGGACGAACTGCGCGCGGCCTGCTCCGACGCGATCGCTGTACTCGCCGCCTCCCGGCCCGACCGCCTGGTCGTGACCGGTCCCGCGGAACAACGCGCGCGGGGGCCGTACGCCCAGGGCAGCCCCGGATCGTTCCGCGGTTTCGGCGTGGGCCTCGAGGTGCGACTGGGCAGCCCCGGCACGCACGGCGGCGAGGAGTCACAGGTCCTCGGTGCGGGTGGGCAGCAGCGCGAGCTGCCGGCCTCACTCGCGGTGGGCGCGTGGCTGCTCGCACAGGCCGGTTGGGCTGCCGCCCCGCTGGAGGGTCTCGGCGTGGGGGAACCTCTCGCCGCCGAGCGGTGTATAGAGACGGGACGCAGAATCGCGGAGGCCGCGCCCAGGGTCGCCCTCCTGACGCTCGGCGACGCAAGCGCCTGCCGCACCCTCAAGGCCCCGGGGTACTACGACGAGCGCGCAGCAGGCTTCGACGCCACGGTCGCAGAGGCCTTGCGTACGGCCGACACCCCGGCCCTGGCGGACCTCGACACGGAGCTGGCAGCCGACCTGCAGGCGGTCGGCAGGGCGCCGTGGCAGGTGCTGGCCGGAGCAGCGGACGGCGCGGACCTGCACGGCGAGCTGCTGTACGACGCCGCGCCCTACGGAGTGGGGTACCTGGTCGCGACCTGGAGCTAGGTCACAGCAGATCGCAGGTCGGGCGCACCGGTGACGGTCGCGGGGTGAACTCCCGCGACCGTCACGACGAACGGCCTCAGGACCGGCTCAGTGCTGAGGCGGCGTGGGTCCGTCGTCGGTGGGGCGGACCGGGCTGTAGCCGCCGGTGTCCTTCGTGTCCGCGCCCGGTGAGCCGTCCTGGGATCCAAGGCGGTCGACCGCGCCCTTGGCCTTCTCCGTGCCCGTACGGATGTGGTTGCTGTACTTGCCCTTGGTCTTCTGGTCGACCGTCCTGGCTGCCTTGTCCAGACCCTGGTCGATCTTGTCCCCGTGCTCCTTCGCCAGGCCGGAGGCCTTGTCCTTGGCCGGGCCGAGCTTGGCCTTCAGTGAATCCAACAGCCCCATCGGTGGCACCTTCCTCATGGCCGGATTACCTGTGGATATTGTCGCCGGTCTCGTTGCCGGCCGCGGCTTCGACCGCCTGCTGCCGCGGAGCTCGGAACATCGATGCTGCCGGAAGCGGTGCCGTGCGGCCGCCCCGGAGCGGGCGCCCGGAACTCACCCGGCCCCGCCCTGCTTCGTCCCACCCGCAGTCACCGGCGCTGCCGTGCTCGGGGACCGACGTGGCGTCGGCGTTCGCGGACTTCCGTGTAAACCATGCGAAAACACCCATAACTGCTCCATACGTTACTCGTGCGAGCGGAAATGCGCTCCGCCCGGAGCGTCCCGCCCCGCATCGCCCGGCAGCCCCAACCCCGCCCCCGGCCGGAACCACGCAACAGGCAACGATCCCGGCCGTGCGGCGTCGCGCACTGTCGCCCCGCCCGTAGTGAGTGGATCTCGCCGTTTGCGAGACTGGAGCGGTGAGTACCGCAGCCCCCGCTCCGCGGGTCATCGCCGTCGTCGGACCCACCGCGGCCGGAAAGTCCGATCTCGGCGTCTTCCTCGCCCAGCGGCTCGGCGGCGAGGTGGTCAATGCCGACTCGATGCAGCTCTACCGCGGAATGGACATCGGCACCGCCAAACTGACCCCCGAGGAACGCGACGGTGTCCCGCACCAGCTGCTCGACATCTGGGACGTCACCGAGGCGGCCAGCGTCGCCGAGTATCAGCGGCTCGCCCGGACCCACATCGACCGGCTCCTCGCCGAGGGGCGCTGGCCGGTACTCGTCGGCGGTTCCGGCCTCTACGTCCGGGGCGCGGTCGACAACCTCGAGTTCCCCGGCACCGACCCCGAGGTGCGCGCGGCGCTCGAGGGCGAACTCGCACTGCGCGGACCGGGGGCCCTGCACGCCCGCCTGGCCGCCGCCGACCCGGAGGCGGGGCGCGCGATCCTGCCGAGCAACGGTCGCCGTATCGTCCGCGCCCTCGAGGTCATCGAGATCACCGGCCGCCCGTTCACGGCCAATCTGCCCGGCCACGAATCGGTCTACGACACCGTGCAGATCGGTGTCGACGTGGCCCGCCCCGAGCTGGACGCCCGCATCGCGGACCGGGTGGACCGCATGTGGGACGACGGGCTTGTCGACGAGGTGCGCGCCCTCGAGGCGCGCGGCCTGCGCGAAGGGCGTACGGCCTCACGTGCGCTCGGCTACCAGCAGGTGCTCTCGGCCCTCGCGGGGGAGTGCGAGGAGGCCGCCGCCCGCGCCGAGACCGTGCGGGCGACCAAGCGTTTCGCCCGTCGCCAGGACACCTGGTTCCGGCGTGATCCACGCGTGCACTGGCTCAGCGGTGCGGCCGCCGACCGGGGGGAACTCCCGGACCGCGCCCTGACGTTGGTCGAACGAGCGGTTACAGCCTGATCACGTGATGGCATCGGGACGCTTCTGCGGTCATCCGGGCTCGTGGGTGCGTGCCATCATCGAGCTGCGATCGACAGTGGAGTCCTAGTTGGGAGGGCGCGTGGCGATGGAGGCCGGCCCTCGCAACACCGCACACGGGGAATCGGAACGGCTCAGTGCCGACGGTCCCGGGACGACACCGGACGAGGCCGTTCCGGACGGATCGGCGGAGCCCGGTCCCGATGAGGACGAGCCCACGTCGGACTCCGATGTCTCCGAGGTCGAAGTCGAGCTGCGCCCCCAGCGGCGCCTGCGGATCTGGCAGATCGCACCGATCGTCGCACTCGCGGCCATCGGCTCCCTGATGTTCGCCTTCCCGCTCGCCTTCGAGTTCGGTGACGGCGGCGCGGTCGTGGCCATGCTCGGGATCCTGCTCAGCTGCTGCTCCGCCGGGTGGGGTGTGATGGCCGCCCGCCGGGTCGGCCTGGCCTGGCCCGGTCTTCCCGTACAGGGATCGGGCCGCCGCCCCGACTGGCGGGTCATCGCCGTGTACACCGTCGTGGTGCTGGCCGTCGCGGTGCTCGCGGTCTGGCGCGTCGACCGGCTGCGCTGACCCCCGTCGGCCGCCGCGTTCGGGGCCTCGCCGCGTTGTCACCCTCAACCCGTACGATCGAGGGATGAGCACGCGGATCGGCTTCCTCAAGGGGCACGGCACCGAGAACGACTTCGTGATCGTCCCCGACCCGGACAACGCCCTGGACCTCGCCCCCGCCACCGTGGCCGCCCTGTGCGACCGCAGGGCCGGGATCGGTGGTGACGGGCTGCTGCACGTCGTGCGGGCCGCGGCGCATCCGGAGGCTGCGGACATGGCCGCCGAAGCCGAATGGTTCATGGACTACCGCAACGCGGACGGCTCGATCGCCGAGATGTGCGGGAACGGCGTACGGGTCTTCGCCCGCTACCTCCAGCGCACCGGGCACGTGGAGGCGGGCGACCTGGCCGTCGCCACCCGCGGTGGCGTCAAGCGCGTTCACCTGGCCAAGGACGAGGAGGGCGCGGACGGCGACATCACCGTCTCGATGGGCCGTGCCCGCCTCTTCGAGGAGCAGGCCACGGTGACCGTCGACGGCCGCAGCTGGCCCGCGTACAACGTGAACATGGGCAACCCGCACGCGGTCGCCTTCGTCGACGATCTCGCGCACGCCGGCGACCTGTTCCGCCAGCCGCCCTTCAGCCCGGAAGATGTCTATCCGGACGGCGTGAACATCGAGTTCGTCGCGGCCCGCGGTGAGCGCCATGTCGCCATGCGCGTGCATGAGCGCGGTTCCGGCGAGACCCGCTCCTGCGGTACGGGAGCCTGCGCCGTGGCCGTGGCGACGGCCCGCCGCGACGGCGCCGACCCGGCCCGAACCGGAGTCCCCGTCTCGTACACCGTGGATCTCCCCGGCGGACGTCTGGTGATCACGGAGCATCCGGACGGCACGGTCGACATGACCGGTCCTGCCGTGATCGTCGCCGAGGGCGAGATCGCCCTCGACTGGTTCGAAACCGTACTCCCATGAAGCTTCGCTCGAATGGGTGATCCGCTTCACTCCCGGCGAGAGCAGGTGAACCCCGCGTGATGGGCTCGGTAGCATCAAGCACCGGCGCGGACGGGGGAAGCCGCCGCCCGCCCCACCGCCGGTCGACGCCGGAGGTGCCCATGAGTCCAGAAGCGCAGGACGCGACGCACAGCGCCCCGGACACGGGGAGCACCGTGGCGGGGGGCACCGTCGACTCTTCCCAGGACGCCGGAGACCCGGCTCCGCACGCCCCGGCCAGCCAGGCCCCCGCGCGCAGGCGCGGTCGCCCCCGCATCGATCTGCGCAGGCTGGGCCGCGCCGCATTGCTCGGCGGTGCCTCACGGGGCCGCCTGCCCGACGCGATCGGACACGTCGTCGAGGCCCACCGCGCGCACTATCCCGACGCGCCCCTCGACCCGCTGCGCCGCGCCTATGTGCTGGCCGAGTCCTCCCACCGGGGGCAGATGCGCAAGAGCGGCGAGCCGTACATCACGCACCCCCTCGCCGTGACCCTGATCCTCGCCGAACTGGGCGCGGAGACCACCACGTTGACCGCCTCACTGCTGCACGACACGGTCGAGGACACCGATGTCACCCTCGACCAGGTGCGCGCCGAGTTCGGCGACGAGGTCTGCTACCTCGTGGACGGTGTGACGAAGCTCGAGAAGGTCGACTACGGCGCGGCAGCCGAACCGGAGACGTTCCGCAAAATGCTTGTCGCGACGGGCAACGACGTGCGGGTCATGTCCATCAAGCTCGCCGACCGCCTGCACAACATGCGCACTCTCGGCGTGATGCGCCCCGAGAAGCAGGCCCGTATCGCCAAGGTCACCCGCGACGTCCTCATCCCGCTCGCCGAACGCCTCGGCGTCCAGGCCCTCAAGACCGAGCTCGAGGACCTCGTCTTCGCCATCCTGCATCCCGAGGAGTACCGGCGGACTCGCACCCTCCTCGCGGAGAACGCAGCCCGGCCCGACTCGCTCGGTGAGACCGTCGATGCCTTCCGCACCGTGCTGCGTGAAGCCGGAATCTCCGCCGAAGTCCTGGTCCGGCCACGGCACTTCGTCTCCGTCCACCGGGTCAGCATCAAGCGCGGTGAGCTGCGCGGCGCGGACTTCGGCCGGATCCTGGTGCTGGTCGGCGAGGACGCCGACTGTTATGCCACGCTCGGTGAACTGCACACCTGCTTCACTCCGGTGGTCTCGGAGTTCAAGGACTTCATCGCCGCGCCCAAGTTCAACCTCTACCAGTCACTGCACACGGCCGTCGCACGGCCGGACGGCGAAGTGGCCGAAGTCCTCATCCGTACCCACCAGATGCACAAGGTCGCCGAGGCGGGCGTGGTCGCGCTCGGCAATCCATACACTTCGGGCGGCGAGGAGAGCCAGGACGCCGCGGACGGTGACTGGATCCGCGGTGAGGGCGAACGCACCGACCCCACCCGACCCGGCTGGCTGTCCCGTCTCCTGGACTGGCAGCAGGCGACTCCCGACCCCGACACCTTCTGGCGGTCCCTGCGCGAGGAGTTGGCCCAGGACCGGGAGATCACCGTCTACCGGACCGACGGCGGCACGCTCGGGCTCCCGGCGGGCGCCAGTTGCGTGGACGCGGCCTATGCGCAGTACGGCGAGGACGCCCACGCCTGCATCGGCGCCCGGGTGAACGGCCGGCTCGTGACCCTGAGCACCGTCCTGCGGGACGGCGACACCGTGCATGTCCTGCTCGCCCCGCTCGAGACCACGTCCGGACCCTCCCCCGACTGGCTCGACCACGCCCGGACGCCTGCGGCCCGGATCGCCATCCGGCGCTGGCTCACGGCGCATCCAGACGACCGTCAGGCCCCGGACGCCGCTCCCCGGCCGCAGCTCACGGTGGCGGGCGCCCGTCCGCAGGTCGAGAACGTGGTGGTCGACCGCCCCGGTGCGACCGTACGGATCGCGGGCTGTTGTACGCCCGTACCGCCCGACCCCGTCCTCGGCTTCGCGGTGCGGGGCGGCGCCGTGACCGTGCACCGCGCGGAGTGTTCCGCCGTCGGGCGGATGACCGATGCAGGGCGCGAACCGATCGGTGTGCGATGGGTCAGGGACGCAGAGTGTCGGGTGACTCTCACTGCCGAATCGTTCGGGCGGCCGCATCTGCTCGCCGATCTGACCGAGGCCATCGCCATCGAGGGCGTCGCGATCGTCTCGGCCACCGTCGAGCCGCCCGCCGAGGGCCGCGTCCGGCACACCTATTCGCTCCAACTCCCGGACGCCGCACGGCTCCCCACCCTCATGCGCGCCATGCGCAAGGTGGCCGGCGTGTACGACGTGAGCCGGGCCCAGCATCCGGCGGCGGCAGCCCCCTAGCACTCGTCGGACGTCGCCGTGGGCGGCATACGGCCCCTCGTTCGGGTGGGCCGGAAGCGCGCCGTCGATCAGGGGGCGCGTGGCACTGATAGCCGTGGATCATGTTGCTCTCGCCCCGCATCAGGGCCGTTCTCCTGGTCGCCGCCTCCACCGCGCTGGTCGCCGCAGGCGCGCCCGCTCCCGGGCCGCTCGGCATCGGCGACCCGCTCTTCCCTCATCTCGGCAACCCCGGGTACGACGTCACGTCGTACGACATCGCCTTCGACTACAGCGGCGACAACAGCCGGCCGCTGAACGCCGTCACCAAGATCGACGCCCTGGCCACCGCAGACCTGCGGCACATCAACCTCGACCACACGCACGGCAAAGTCAGTTCCGTGCTGGTCGGCGGTGAGCCCGCGACGTTCGCGGAGAAGGGCGAGGATCTCGTCGTCACGCCCGCGCGTCCGGTGCGCAGGGGCCTGCCGATCAGTCTCACCGTGCGGCACACCAGCGACCCCGGCGGAAACCAGGACAACGGCGGCTGGATCCGCACCGGTGACGGACTCGCCATGGCGAACCAGGCGGACGCCGCGCACCGGGTCTTCCCCTCCAACGATCACCCGGCGGACAAGGCTCTGTTCACCTTCCGCATCACCACGCCCAAGGGCACCACCGCGGTGGCCAACGGCCTGCCCACCGGGAAGCGCACCACGGACCGTGGCACGACGTGGACGTACCGGACCGCCCACCCCATGGCGACCGAACTGGCCCAGGTGTCGATCGGGAAATCGACGGTCGTGCACCGGGAGGGGCCGAACGGGCTGCCCCTCAGGGACGTCGTACCGACGGCTGACCGCGAGAAGGTCGAGCCGTTGCTCAAGAAGACCCCGGACCACGTCGCCTGGATGGAGTCCAAGGTCGGGCGCTACCCGTTCGAGACGTACGGCGTGCTGATCGCGGGGGCGCGTACGGGATTCGCCCTGGAGACGCAGACGTTGTCCCTCTTCGAACGCGACCTCTTCACGACGAAGGGGGTGCCGCAGTGGTACGTCGAGTCGGTCATGGTCCACGAACTCGCCCACCAGTGGTTCGGGAACAGTGTCAGCCCTCGCAGCTGGTCCGACCTGTGGCTGAACGAGGGACACGCCTCCTGGTACGAAGCCCTGTTCGCCGAGGAGCGCGCCGGTCATTCCCTCGAGGAGCGGATGAAGGAGGCGTACCGCGACTCCGACGGCTGGCGTGCCTCGGGCGGGCCCCCGGCAGCCCCCGAGCCGGCGGCGCCCGGCAAGAAGCTCAGCCTCTTCCGTCCGATCGTCTACGACGGCAGCGCTCTCGTGCTCTACGCGCTGCGCCAGGAGATCGGCGCCGGCGCCTTCGACCGTCTCGAGCGCGCCTGGGTGCAGCGGTACGCGGACGGCAACGCCACCACCGCCGACTTCACGCGGCTCGCTTCGTCGATCACCGGCCGTGACCTCTCGGGCTTCTTCCAGGGCTGGCTGTACGGGGCGAAGACGCCTCCCATGCCCGGGCACGCGGACTGGCGGTCGGCCGAGCCGGCGGACGACGCTGCCCGGTCCGGCGGTGGCGCCGCGTGAATCCTGCGCGTGCGAGTGCTGCGCGGGTGAATCCCGTGCGTGCGCGTCGTACGCCGGAAAACCCGGGTGACGAGACGGGGCGTACCGTGCGACCATCGAGTGGTCGCTGCGACGGAACGCCCAGGGGAATCTTCGGACGGCCCGGGACGTTGAAATCACCGAGTGTGCCGGGACTGCCACGTCGTCCCGCACGCAGCGATTCCGGGCAGTCTGGCAGTCCGCTTCCCGGAGCCGTACCTCACCCTCCGACCGTAAGGATCCAATGACCTCCTCTTCATCCCCTTCCCAGGACGCACAGAACGTGCAGAACCCCGCGCCGAACCCTGCCGAGGGACTTCGGGCCGATGCCCTGATGGAAGAGGACGTCGCCTGGAGCCACGAGATCGACGGGGCGCGGGACGGCGACCAGCTCGACCGCACGGAGCGGGCGGCGCTGCGCCGCGTGGCCGGTCTGTCCACCGAGCTCGAGGACGTCACCGAGGTCGAGTACCGCCAGCTCCGCCTGGAGCGTGTGGTCCTCGTCGGTGTGTGGACGAGCGGCACCGTGCACGACGCGGACAACTCCCTCGCGGAGCTGGCCGCGCTCGCCGAGACGGCCGGGGCCATGGTGCTCGACGGAGTCGTCCAGCGCCGTGACAAGCCGGATCCGGCCACGTACATCGGTTCCGGCAAGGCCCAGGAGCTGCGCGACATCGTGCTCGAGACGGGCG
Organism: Streptomyces sp. YIM 130001; assembly: GCF_003574445.1. Lineage (GTDB taxonomy): Bacteria > Actinomycetota > Actinomycetes > Streptomycetales > Streptomycetaceae > Streptomyces. The sequence goes on along the minus strand of NZ_KZ984569.1, from coordinate 68,356 downwards.
CGGACACGGTCATCTGTGACGGTGAACTCAGCCCGGGGCAGCTCATCCATCTCGAGGATGTCGTCAAGGTCAAGGTGGTCGACCGCACCGCTCTGATCCTCGACATCTTCGCCCAGCACGCCAAGTCCCGTGAGGGCAAGGCCCAGGTCGCGCTCGCGCAGATGCAGTACATGCTGCCGAGGCTGCGCGGCTGGGGTCAGTCGCTCTCCCGGCAGATGGGTGGCGGCGGTGGCGGCGGGATGGCCACCCGTGGTCCCGGTGAGACCAAGATCGAGACGGACCGTCGGCGTATCCGCGAGAAGATGGCGAAGATGCGCCGGGAGATCGCGGACATGAAGACCGGCCGCGAGATCAAGCGCCAGGAGCGCCGTCGTAACAAGGTGCCTTCGGTCGCCATCGCCGGTTACACCAACGCGGGCAAGTCCTCGCTGCTCAACCGCCTCACGGGCGCGGGCGTCCTGGTGGAGAACGCCCTGTTCGCCACCCTCGACCCGACCGTGCGCCGGGCCGAGACACCCAGCGGGCGGCTGTACACGCTGGCGGACACCGTCGGTTTCGTCCGGCATCTGCCGCACCACCTGGTCGAGGCGTTCCGCTCCACCATGGAGGAGGTCGGCGACTCCGACCTCGTCCTGCACGTGGTGGACGGATCGCATCCGGTTCCGGAGGAGCAGTTGGCCGCGGTCCGCGAGGTGTTCCGTGACGTCGGCGCGTCCGACGTCCCGGAGATCGTCGTGATCAACAAGGCGGACGCGGCCGACCCGTTGGTCATCCAGCGGCTGCTGCGGGCCGAGCGGCACGCGATCGTCGTCTCCGCCCGTACGGGCGAGGGCATCGACGAGCTGCTGGCTCTGATCGACGATCAATTGCCTCGGCCCCAGATCGAGATCGAGGTGCTGGTGCCCTACACAGAAGGCGCGCTGATGTCGCGTACGTACGCCGAGGGTGAGGTGATCTCCGAGGAGCACATCGCGGAGGGCACCGTGCTCAAGGCGCGGGTACACGAGGAACTGGCGGCGGAGCTCGCCAAGTTCGTCCCCGCGGGTCACTGAGGTTCGCATGTAGTGAATACGAAGGCCCCTCCCGCAGCAGCTGCGGGAGGGGCCTTCGTGCGTCGATGAGGGAGGGGCCGCCGGCGAACCGGCGGCCCCTGGACAGTTACTGGCTGCCGTACTTCTTGCTCATCGAGTCGTAGAGCTGCTCGGCGCCCTGGCCCAACTGGGGACCTGCCAGCCAGCCGGAAGTCTTCGGGCCGATGGAGGTGTTGGAGACCAGGGCGAGCTTGCCCTTGGCCACCTGTCGGAACCAGCCACCGCCGGACGAACCGCCGGTCATCGAGCAGCCGATGCGGTACATCGTCGGCTTCTGCGGGCCCTGCGAGAGACGGGACGGGCGGTCGATGCACTTGTGCATCGTCACGCCGTTGTACGGCGGAGCGGCCGGGTATCCCCATGCGCCCATCGAGCTGACTTCGGTCGCGGAGGGCGCGGAGAAGTCGACGGGCAGCGCGTTGCCGACTGTCTCCTCGAGGGACTTGCTGCCGTTCTCCGGCTTCACGTGCAGTACGGCGTAGTCGTTCGGAGCCCCCGGGATGCCTGCCGCGGCGCCGCCGTCGATCCACTCACCCGAGGTCGACGCCCAGTCCGCCCAGTAGGTGCCGTACGGGGCGACCTCCTGCTGGGTCGCACCTTCGAGCTCCGTGGGCGACTTGCCGAGGTCGTTGTACGACGGGACGAAGGCGATGTTCCGGAACCATCCGCCCTGCTGTCCGGCGTGTACGCAGTGGCCCGCCGTCCACACCAGGTTGGACTTGCCGGGGTTGCGCTTGTCCTTCACGACGGTGCCGGAGCAGACTGCCGATCCCTCGGGGGTGTCGAAGAAGACCTTGCCGACCGGGGCGGCGTTCTGGTGGTACGGCGTCTTCTCCTGCTGGGCGGTGACGGGGTCCGGAACCGGATCGCTGGTGCCCCGGTCGCCGGCGGCGTCCTTCGTGGCGACGGTCTTGGCCGGGTCCTTGGCCTTCTGCATCCGGTCGGGCTTCCAGAGGCCGTCGATGACCGGGTTGACGAAGTCCTTGGCCTCGCGCAGCCAGGATTCCTTGTCCCAGTTCTTCCAGTCACCGTCCTTCCACTTGTCGACGTCGATGCCGCGCTTCTTGAGGCGGTCGGCGATGTCGGCGGGAATCTCAGGCGTGTCCTTGCCTTGGTCCTTGTCCGCGGCCTGGGACTGGCTGGGCTTGGCGTCGGCGGCGTTGTCGGACTTGTCGTCGCCGGAGCTGCAGGCCGTCGCCGTTATCGCGAGTGTGAGTGCGGCACCCGCCGCTGCGAGGCCGGAACGGCGCGCGCCGTCTCTACGGGAACGTGTCCCGGAGACGGTGCGTGCGGGACGTATGGATCGCATGATGCGGTGAACCCCCGGTGGATCGTTCGTTGGTGCGGCCCCGGTGCGTACTGCTCACCGTGGCTCGTGTCATTGGGTGTCCGGCGTGCGGTGGTGCCGCCGGGAGACACACGCAGGCGGGTGTCATGCGCGTGTCATTCGGAAGGCGCTTGTGAGTTGCCGACCGGAAATCAGGTGCCACTATGCCGTGTTCGGTGCGGACACCTGACGGTGGGTCCGTGAAGATTTCACCCCGGCCCCGCGACCGGCTGCCGGGGCGGCTTCTTGCGGTCGCCCGGGAAAGGGAGTCACCGCAAGAAGCCGCGTCGGGCCGGTAGTTCAACCGAGCGATGGGCCTGATGCCCACCGCGGCCCGCTACTTGGCGTACTTGTCGCTGACGGCCGAGTAGATCTTCTTGGCGCCCGGGCCGAGCCGGGGACCGGCCAGCCAGCCCGTCTGCACCGGACCGATGGACGTGTTCGAGACCAGTGCGGGCTTCCCGTCCTGCCCCTCGGCGACCCAGCCGCCGCCGGACGAACCGCCGGTCATGGTGCAACCGATGCGGTGCATGGTGGGCTGCTCCTTGCCCAGCGAGAGTCGGCCGGGCTTGTCGGCGCAGGAGTGCGCGAGCTGTCCGTCGAACGGAGGCGCCGCCGGGTAGCCGGTGGCCGTCATGCTCTCGATCTCGGGAACCGCGGGTGCGTTGAAGTCCACCGGGAGCGCCGAACCGACCGTCTCCTCCAGGGACTTGCCGCTGCCGCCCTTCTCCGGGGTCACGTGCATGACCGCGTAGTCGTACGGTGCGCCCTCGCCGCCGGTCGCACCACCCTGCTCGATCCACTGCTGCGACGTCTGCGCCCAGTCGGTCCACCAGATTCCGTACGGGGTGATCTCTTCCTCGGACGCGCCCTGCAGCTCCTCGACCGACTTCCCGTCGTTGTTGTACGAGGGCACGAAGGCCAGGTTGCGGTACCAGCCGCCGCTCTTGCCGGCGTGCACGCAGTGGCCTGCCGTCCACACCATGTTGGACTTGCCGGGGTTGGCCGGGTCCTTCACCACCGTCGCGGAGCAGACCATCGAGCCGTCGGGGCCGTCGAAGAACAGCTTGCCCGCCTCGGCGGCACTCGAGTGGTACGGGGTCTTCACGGGCTCGGCGTCGACGGGCTCGGGTGTCGGGTCGGTTACGCCCTCATCGCCCGAAATGTCATTGTCGACGGGCTTGTCGGGGCGCTTGTCCGCATCCCTCATCCGGTCCGAGTCCCAGAGGTCCTCGATGATCGGGTTGACGTAGTCCTCGGCCTCTCGGAGCCAATCGTCCTTGCTCCAGTCCTTCCACGCCCCGTCCTTCCACTTGTCCAGATCGATCCCGCGGTCCTTCAAGCGGTCCTTGATGTCGCCGGGGATCTTGAGCTGGTCGTCATCCGCCGGGGTCTTGGACGCGGACGCCGCCTTGTCGCTGGCGTTGTCGTCCTCGGGTCCGCAGGCGGTGGCGGTCAGGGCGAGTGCGGCACACAGGGCGAGCGCCGCCGTCACGGGGGAGGTGCCGCGCCTCGCCCCCTTCCCGCGGTGCAGGCTGAGGCGTGGACGTATCGCTGGCATGTCGAGATCTCCCCCTGTGTGGATTCATTGGCAAACGTGCTCGTTCGGCCGCACCGGCAGGTGCCCGTTCGAGCACCCACACACTATGCCGGTGCCGTTGGGGACGGCCCACGGCTCCGCAACGGTTCCGTCACGGCAAGGATCTTCCGTCGACCCGTGATCCTCCGCAGTTTGCGTCGTTGGTACGTATGGGGGACACGCGGTGTGCGTTCAGACCCCCTGACTCGGGGACGCCAGGCGTCCAACTCGCCGGAGCACAGCGGGAGGACCAACAGTCGTGGCCGTGATCGATCCGACGCCCGCGGCGCCAGCCGCCCCGCCCTCGTACGGTCCGGAAGCGATCCTGCGACGGCAGTCGCTTCGGGAGTCCTCGGCCCGGACGTATGCGAGGACCTTGCCGATCGTGCCCGTGCGTGCGCGCGGACTGACCATCGAGGGCGCAGACGGCAAGCGGTATCTCGACTGCCTCTCCGGCGCCGGCACGCTCGCGCTCGGTCACAACCACCCCGTCGTCCTCGAGGCCATTCGGAAGGTGCTGGACTCGGGGGCGCCGCTGCACGTGCTGGACCTGGCCACGCCGGTGAAGGACGACTTCACCACCGCCCTCTTCGAGACGCTGCCGCGTGGCCTCGCGGACCGTGCCCGTATCCAGTTCTGCGGTCCGGCCGGCACCGACGCGGTGGAGGCGGCGCTCAAGCTGGTCCGAAGGGCCACCGGACAGCGCGGGACACTCGCCTTCACGGGCGCCTATCACGGCATGACAGCCGACGCCCTCGCCGCTTCCGGCGGGGCCGAGGACGTAACGGTCACCCGGCTGCCGTTCCCGCAGGACTACCGCTGCCCGTTCGGAGTCGGCGGGCCGCAAGGGGCCGAACTCTCCGCACGCTGGACCGAGTCGATCCTCGACGACGCCAAATCCGGAGTGCACCGGCCCGCGGGCATGATCGTGGAACCGGTGCAGGGGGAGGGCGGCGTACACCCGGCTCCCGATGCCTGGCTGCGCCGGATGCGAGAGATCACTGCATCTCGCGGCATCCCGCTGATCGTCGACGAGGTGCAGACCGGCGTCGGCCGCACCGGCGCCTTCTGGGCCGTCGAGCACAGCGGCGTCGTGCCCGACGTGATGGTCCTCTCCAAGGCGATCGGAGGCAGCCTGCCGCTGGCGGTCGTCGTCTACCGCGAGGAGCTCGATACCTGGCCGCCCGGCGCGCATGCCGGCACCTTCCGCGGCAACCAGCTGGCCATGGCCGCAGGTGCCGCCACTCTGGCCTACGTCACCGCCAACGGGCTCGCCGAGCGGGCAGAGGTCCTCGGTGCCCGGATGCTCCGCCAGCTCCGTGCACTCGCCGCGGAGTACCCCTGTATCGGCGAGGTCCGTGGTCGAGGACTGATGATCGGCATCGAACTGGTCGATCCGGAAGCAGAGCCAGCAGTCGGTCCTGGTGCCGTCCCCGTGGACCCGGCGATGGGGCCCGACGACGTCACGAGGCCGGTGGGTGACCTCACGACCCCGACTTCGTGGTCGGCAGTGCAACGAGGCGCGGGTCAGGTGCGAGGCGAACCCGCCCCAGCGGCACCCGAGTTGGCTGCCACAGTGCAACGGGAGTGTCTGCGCCGCGGTTTGATCGTGGAGCTGGGCGGCCGAAACTCCAGCGTCGTACGCCTGCTCCCGCCGCTGACGCTGACCGACGAACAGGCTTCCGCCGTCCTCGACCGCTTCGCCGACGCCCTGGCGGTGTCCGTGTCCGCGTCCTCGCCCCGCCGGTGAACGGTGTGATCGTGAGGTGTCCCTGGAGCGTAGGTGCACCGCGGCCGGACCACGACGGTCACGGGATCCCCTGGGCCGAGCCCGGCCACGGACCGGCCCATGGTCCGAACTCCCGTCGGGGCGAACCGGATCGTCCTCACACTCGCCACATCTGCGGGCCGCACCGGCGTCCACGAGCCGTCGCGGGCCGGCGCCTCCGCCCCGGCGGCGCACACCGCCACGGCTTTCGGAAGCGAAACCGCCCCCGACGTCCTGCGCCACCCCATGCACCGGCGCACAGCCGATGCTCGGGCCCGGCTCACCTCTCAACATGCGAACGCACAGCACCAGCCACCGCACAAGGAACGTCACTTGAACCTCAACACCACGCCTGACGGTCGTCACCACGACACCCCCTCCACACTCGGTTCGACTGCTTCGGTCGGAACTGCCCCTCTCGTCGCCGATGCGAGCGCGGTTCCCCGGCAGAAAGGCATTCCGCACCACCCGTCACGCCCGCCAGGAGACGGCCTCGTCCCCCCGGACGACCTGCTCGAGCACCCGGACCCACGGACCGCGGCCGAATCCGCGGCCGTCGAGAATCTCCTCCGCTGCTGGATCCGGGAGAACAACTACCCGGCTCCGAGCGGCGCCCTCGACGAGTCGTCGAGCAGCAACACGACACCCGGAGCACCGTCCACGCTGCGGATCCCGCTCACCTCGAGCGGAACGGCACTGACCGTCCCCGTCCGCTACTGGTCGGCCACCGGTGCGCACCGACTCGGTCCACCCCGCTTGGAGGGCGCTCCGCCCGGCGCGCCTGCGGCCGATGCCGTCACGGTGGCGACTCTCCTGACCAGAGAAGCGACGGGCGTCGTCGACCGGCCGGAGACCGACACCTTCCGCGGGGACGGTGGCGACCTGGCCGGCCGCGTCGCCGACTCCGTACGACGTACCGCGACCTTCCTCAAGGAGCGCAGGGGCAGCACGGGCGACGCGGCCGACGCCTTTCTCGCCGCGGAGCAGGCGCTGACTCTGGGCCACCCGCTGCATCCCACGCCGAAGAGCCGTGAAGGCCTTTCCGACGCCGAATCACTGCGCTACTCACCCGAATTGCGCGGCTCCTTCCCTCTGCACTGGTACGCAGTCCACCCCGCCGCCCTCGCCGAGGACTCCGCCTGGACGGAACGGGGACGCACGATCAGCGCCAGGAGGCTGACGGACAGGATCGCCGGGCACTGGCTCGACCTGCCCGACGGACATGCTGCGCTCCCACTGCACCCGTGGCAGGCTCGTGAGCTCAGACACCGTCCGGAGGTCGCCGAGCTCTTCGACGCCGGCCTGCTCCGCGATCTCGGTCCACAGGGCGAACCATGGTTCCCCACCTCCTCCGTCCGTACGCTGTACCGCCCCGGCGCGGCGGCCATGCTCAAGCTGTCTCTCGGGCTCCGCATCACCAACTCCCGTCGGGAGAACCTCCACAAGGAGCTCCGGCGCGGTGTCGAGATGCACCGTCTGCTGCGCAGCGGCCTCGCCGACCAGTGGAAAGCCGCCCACCCCGGGTTCGACATCGTGCGAGACCCGGCGTGGTTGTGTGTCACCGAACCCGGCGGCGCTCCGCTGCCCGGACTCGACGTGATGATCCGCAACAACCCCTTCGTGCCCGGTGACAACATCCGCTGCCTCGCCGGCCTGGTCTCACCCCGTCCGGTGGAGCCGGACAAGCCCGGCGAGGCGGCCGGGCACCCCGGTCAGGAGCACTGCAGCGCTCCGATGCGGTCCGCCCTCGAGGAGATCATCAGCTGCCTCGCCGCACGCACCGGTCGTCCCCAGGGAGCGGTAGCCGCCGAGTGGTTCCTGCGCTACCTGGAGCACGTCGTGCGCCCGGTGCTCTGGTTCGACAGTGAGGCCGGAGTGGCCCTCGAAGCGCACCAACAGAACACCCTGGTCGTTCTCGACCCGGAAGGCTGGCCCACCGGCGGCCGCTACCGCGACAACCAGGGCTACTACTTCCGTGAATCCCGGCGCGACGAGCTCGACCAGCGACTTCCCGGAGTCGGGGTGGACAGCGACACCTTCGTCCCCGACGCCGTCACCGATGAACGCTTCGTCTATTACCTCGGTATCAACAACGTCCTCGGCCTGATCGGCGCCCTCGGCGCACAAGGCCTCGCGGACGAGCAGCTCCTCATCGCCGCGTTCCGCCGCTTCCTCACGGGCGTCAACTCGGTCGGCCGGAAGCCGGGTTCCTCCTTCGCCGAGCAGCTGCTCGAGTCATCCGTCCTGCGCTGCAAGGCAAACCTGCTGACCCGGGTACACGGGCTCGACGAACTCGTCGGCCCAGTCGACACCCAATCCGTGTACGTCACCATCACCAACCCTCTTCAGAACTCCCGAACATGAACGTCTCCCAGGAGAGGAGCGTCGCTGTGTCAGCCACCGAAGCGAGCGCCGGCGCCGGCACCGACCCCGCCACCCCCCTAGGGTCTGGATTCGCTACCGGAGACATCGAGGACACGCTCGATCTCCGACTGTCGGACGAATTCATCGCCCTCCTGAACAGGCGCCCCGACGACCCGTCCGCCACCGAGCCGGGACACACCCCTGTCGACGACAGCGATCTCCTCGATCACGTGGCGGACTGGAGGCCCGCGGTGACCTCGGCCGGTGTATTCCACCTCCTGCCCGTCCGCCTAGATCGTGATCTGCCACGGATCACCAGATGGATGAACGACCCGGTCGTCGCGGCTTTCTGGGAACTGGGCGGTCCGGAAGAGATCACCGCCGACCATCTGCGCCCACAACTCGAAGGCGACGGGCGCAGCGCTCCCTGCTTGGGCGTACTGGACGGCGTCCCGATGAGCTACTGGGAGATCTATCGTGCCGATCTCGACCCGCTGGCCCGGCACTACGCGTCCCGCCCGCACGACACCGGGATCCACCTCCTGATCGGCGGCGCCGGCGACCGTGGCAGGGGCCTCGGTTCCACTCTCATCGCGGCAGTCACCAGCCTCGTCCTCGCCCATCGCACCCGGTGCACCCGCGTCATCGCCGAGCCCGATGTTCGAAATTCCCCCTCCGTAGCCGCATTCAAGAAGGCAGGATTCCGGAGCCACACCGAACTCCAACTCCCCGACAAACAGGCCGCCCTCATGGTTCACGACCGCGCGGCAGGTCCCTCCGGCCGTCTCCACGCCGGCGAGTCCACCGGCCGACCGGAACCCACCTCGGCCGGGCGGGCTTCGACCTCAGCCCCACCCCTGGCACCCGCCCGCACCCCTTCACCCTGACCCCTCGCTCACCCTGTCTCCTCCTCAACCACTCCCATCCGCCTGTCACTTCTAGTACACCGGCCGCGCCGATCAGGTTCCCCTCCGAGCCCGACGGGTTTGCAGCCGTCCCCGACGGACCCACGGCCTCGCCACCCAGGCTTCCGCGTCGCCCCCTTGCTCGTCCCCGCCCGACAAGCAGCGGCCGCTCCAACACCGCACCCCGCCGCCGCATGTCACCCGCTCACCTATCGGAGTTCCCGTGCAGAAACCTCCAGAGGACCCCCCGTCCGGCCGGCCCGCACCCCCTCAGGACACCGCAGCCCCCCACCGCTCCACCGCACCACGAAGCCGGGACCACGTCCCCCGACCTGCCGCGCCCGAGCAGGGTCCGGCCCGCCCCGGCGCGACGTCACTCCTCGAGCCACCCGAACTGAACCCGCACGCCTGGAACACGGCCGCCCGCCGCCTGCTCGCCAAGATGATCTCGGAGTTCGCCCACGAGGAGATCGTCACCCCGCAGGCCGCGCCGGACGCCGGCCCCGACCACTACGCCCTCACGCTCGACGACGGTGCCCGCCTGGCGTTCCGCGCACGCCGCTGCGCGTACGACAGTTGGCGGGTCGTCCCCGGTTCGTTCGTCCTCCGCGCGCCCGCGCGCCCCGGCGCGAGCGGACGGCCACCCATCCCCGCCCAGCCCCACGCCAACGACGTCCCCGCCGGGGGCAGCGCATCCGGCACGGCGCCCAGCACGGACACCGTCTTCGAGGACCCGATACTCCTCCTCACCAAGGCGCGCACCACCCTGGGCCTCGACGGCGCCACCCTCGGACACCTGGTCCGCGAACTCAGCGCCACCCTCGCCGCCGACGCCAAACTCGAACACTGCGCACTCCCAGCCGCGCGCCTCGCCGATCTCGACTACGCGGCACTGGAAGGCCACCAGACCGGCCACCCCTGGATCGTCCTGAACAAGGGGCGCTTGGGCTTCTCCGCCTCTGACGCCGCAACCTGGGCTCCCGAGGCGCGTCACGCCACCTCTCTGCCCTGGATCGCGGTGCACCAGAACCTCGCCCGCTACGAGGGCGTGCCGGGCCTCGCCTCCGCGGCCGACCTGTATGAGCGCGAACTCGACGCCCCTGCCCGTGAGGCCTTCGCCGCGGCACTCGCCGAACGAGGCCGTGACCCCCGTGAGTACCTCTACCTGCCCGTCCACCCGTGGCAGTGGGACGACATCGTGCTTCCCCTGTTCGCCCAGTCCGTGGCGACCGGCGACATCGCGCTGCTCCCCTCGGGAGCGGACACGGACCTGCGGCTGCCGCAGCAGTCGATCCGTACGTTTCTCAATGTCTCCCGGCCCGACCGGCACACGGTGAAGCTCCCGCTGTCCGTGCTCAACACTCTGGTCTGGCGCGGCCTGCCCACCGAGCGCACCTCCGCGGCGCCGGCTGTCACCGCCTGGGTGCACGGCCTGCGGGACAGCGATCCGTTCCTGCGCGACACGTGCCGGGTGATCCTGCTCGGCGAGGTCGCGTCGGTGGCCGTCCCACATCCCGTGTACGACGGTCTGGACGAGGTTCCGTACCAGTACAAGGAACTGCTCGGAGCAATCTGGCGTGAACCCCTCGACCGTCATCTCGCGCCCGGCGAACGCGCCAGGACCCTGGCCGCGCTTCTGCACACAGATACACAGGGCCGCTCCTTCACCGCCGAACTCGTCGAACGCTCGGGCCTCGAGCCGCGGGTCTGGCTGCAGCATCTCTTCGCGGCGCTGCTGCCGCCGCTCCTGCACTTCCTGTACCGCTACGGAACCGTGTTCTCACCGCACGGTGAGAACGCCATCGTGGTGTTCGACGAGAAGGACGTGCCGGTGCGGCTCGCCGTCAAGGACTTCGTGGACGACGTGAACATCAGTGCCACACCGCTCCCGGAGCACGCTGCGATGCCGGACGACGTGCGCCGGGTGCTGCTGACCGAGCCGCCCGAGTTCCTCACCCAGTTCATTCACTCCGGCCTGTTCGTCGGTGTGTTCCGCTACTTGGCGCCGCTCTGCGAGGAGCATCTCGCCGTGCCGGAACGGGAGTTCTGGTCGCTGGTACGCGCGGAGATCCTCCGCCACCAGGCACGGTTCCCGGAGCTGAAGGACCGCTTCGACACCTTCGACCTGCTCACCGAACGGATCGAGCGGCTCTGTCTCAACCGCAACCGCCTCCACCTGGACGGCTACCGTGACCGCCCCGACCGCCCGCACGCCGCGGTCCACGGAACGGTCCCCAATCCCCTGCACGCGTCGTGACCGAAGTGGCGGAGGGGATTGTCAGTGGCTCCCTTTAGGGTGGTCGAGCTATGACGAAGCCCTCCCTCTCCGAACTCCTCCACGCCGCCGTCACCGCTGTCGGCGGCACGGAGCGCCCTGGTCAGGTGACCATGGCCGAGTCGGTCGCCGAAGCGATCGACGGCGACGCCCACCTGCTGGTTCAGGCCGGCACCGGCACCGGCAAGTCCCTCGGCTATCTGGTGCCGGCCCTCGCGCACGGCGAGCGGGTGGTGATCGCGACAGCCACGCTCGCCCTGCAGCGGCAGCTGGTCGAGCGTGACCTGCCGCGCACGGTGGACGCCCTGCATCCGCTGCTGCGCCGCCGTCCCCAGTTCGCCATGCTCAAGGGCCGGTCGAACTACCTGTGCCTGCACCGCCTGCACGAGGGCGTCCCGCAGGACGAGGAGGAGGGCCTCTTCGACCAGTTCGAGGCAGCAGCACCGACCAGCAAGCTGGGACAGGACCTGCTGCGGATGCGGGACTGGGCGGACGACACCGAGACGGGGGACCGGGACGACCTGACGCCCGGGGTATCCGACCGGGCCTGGGCCCAGGTCTCCGTCTCGTCCCGGGAATGCCTCGGGGCGTCCAAGTGTGCGTACGGCGCGGAGTGCTTCGCGGAGATGGCCAGGGAGCGAGCGAAGCTCTCCGAGGTGGTCGTCACCAATCACGCGCTGCTCGCCATCGACGCCATCGAGGGCGCCCCCGTCCTGCCCTCGCACGAGGTACTCGTGGTGGACGAGGCGCACGAGCTGGTCTCACGGGTCACGGGTGTCGCCACCGGCGAACTCACCCCGGGGCAGGTCAACCGCGCGGTCCGACGCTCGGCCAAGCTGGTCAACGAGAAGGCGGCGGACCAACTGCAGACCGCCGCCGAGACGTTCGAGCGGATCATGGAACTGGCGCTGCCCGGTCGGCTCGAAGAGGTCCCCGAGGACCTGGGCTACGCGCTCCTCGCCCTGCGCGACGCCGCGCGGAACGTCATCTCGTCCATGGGCGCGACCAGAGACAAGTCGGTCACCGACGAGGACGCGGTGCGCAAGCAGGCCATGGCCGCGGTCGAGAACGTGCACGATGTCGCGGAGCGCATCACCGAGGGCTCCGAGTGGGACGTCGTCTGGTACGAGCGCCACGACCGGTTCGGGGCGTCACTCCGGGTGGCCCCCATGTCGGTCTCCGGGCTGCTGCGCGAGAAACTCTTCGCCGACCGATCGGTGATCCTCACCTCGGCGACACTGAAACTGGGCGGCGATTTCAACGGTGTCGGTGCCTCCCTCGGCCTGGCCCCCGAGGGCACCACCCGGGCGCCGGACAAGGAATCCGAGGAGCTCCCGGTCTGGAAGGGCCTCGACGTCGGGTCGCCCTTCGACTACGGCAAGCAGGGCATCCTCTACGTCGCCAAGCACCTGTCCCGGCCGGCCAGGGACGGGGCTCGTACGGACATGCTCGACGAACTGACCGAGCTGATCCAGGCCAGTGGCGGACGCACGCTGGGTCTCTTCTCGTCGATGCGCGGTGCGCAGGAGGCGGCCGAGGAGCTGAGATCACGCATTCCCGAGTACCCGATCCTGCTTCAGGGCGAGGAGACGCTCGGCGAGCTGATCAAGGGCTTTGCGGCGGATCCTCGGACGTGCCTGTTCGGGACGCTGTCGCTGTGGCAGGGCGTCGATGTGCCCGGTGCAAGCTGCCAACTCGTGGTGATGGACAAGATTCCCTTCCCACGCCCCGACGATCCGTTGCTCAGCGCTCGTCAGAAGGCGGTGGAGGAGGCGGGTGGCAATGGCTTCATGGCGATCGCGGCGACGCATGCCGCACTGCTGATGGCGCAGGGCTCGGGGCGCCTGGTCAGAGCCTCGGGCGACCGGGGCGTGGTCGCGGTGCTCGACCCGCGGCTCGCGACCGCCCGCTACGGCAGCTACCTCAAGGCTTCGATGCCGGACTTCTGGTACACGACGGACCGAAATCAGGTGCGTCGTTCGCTGGCGGCCATCGACGCGGCGGCCAGGGCCGGGGCGGACAAGACTGAAGCCGCGGAGGCGGGCTCGGCCGAGGCGGCGGCCGACAGCTGAGAAGGCGCGGGCCGCACGCACAGCCCGGTGCGTGCGAACCGGTGAGCAGCGGATCGTGAGCGAGGCGCGTGATCCGTGCGTACGAACAGGGCCCCAGGACCGGCGCAGTTGGTCCCGGGGCCCGGTTTGAGGGGCGGGGTACTCAGACCCGCCGCAGCACCGCCACGACCTTGCCGAGGATGGTGGCCTCATCGCCGGGGATCGGCTGGTAGGCAGCATTGTGCGGGAGGAGCCAGACGTGCCCGTCCTCGCGCTTGAAGCGCTTGACGGTGGCCTCGCCGTCCAGCATCGCCGCCACGATGTCGCCGTTCTCCGCGACGGGTTGGCGGCGGACGGTGACCCAGTCGCCGTCGCAGATGGCTGCCTCGATCATCGAGTCGCCGACGACCTTGAGCACGAAGAGCTCGCCGTCACCGACCAGCTGTCGGGGGAGCGGGAAGACGTCCTCGACCGACTCCTCGGCGAGAATGGGACCACCGGCGGCGATCCGGCCCACGAGCGGCACGTACGAAGCCGCGGGCTTCCCCGACGTGTCCGTCGGCTGCGCGCTCGCCTGGTCCGATCCCCGGACCTCGTAGGCGCGCGGACGGTGCGGGTCGCGGCGCAGGAATCCCTTGCGCTCGAGAGCCATCAGCTGGTGGGCCACCGACGAGGTGCTGGAGAGCCCCACCGCCTGCCCGATCTCCCGCATGGACGGTGGGTAACCGCGACGCTGCACGGAGTCCCTGATCACCTCGATCACACGCCGCTGCCGATCGGTCAGCCCCGAGCTGTCCGCCCTGATACCCGGAGGTCGGCCGGGCAGCGAGCGCGTAGGCTTCGGCGCCTCAGGGTTCGTGCCTGAGTCATTCATGGCGTGCACCGACTCGAGTCGGCCCTGACCGCGAGTGCGGTCCTGGGCGGTGATGGTGGCGCTGTCTGCGGTGGTGGTCATGGCGGCCCCTCTCGAGATGTTCTCCCTAGCTGGACAACGGTAGTTGCTTTCGAAAGGTTGCGCCAAACACACGTTCGAGTGAAAAAGCCGGAAAACGCTGACGCGGTCATGTGCTCGGGTGTAGTGCCAGGAAATCGAACAGCGGGCATTTCGGTTGATTGCCGTACTGCTCACGGTCGCGCCGCCGTGCTGGGCCGGCGCGGGCAGTCTGCCACTCGAGGCCCGGCGTGAGGCGGAGGGACCCCTGTCCCGTACGCTCATGGCGCCGCGGGGCTCGCGACACGCTTGATGTCGATTGTGCGGCCAAACCCCAGATCTAGTGGTTGGATTGCATCAGCAGCCCACAAGTTGTGGTCCTGAGTCTTTCGGAGGCTCCGGCATCACCTATGCTGGAGGCTGCTTCGAGGGGGCCTCGGTCCCCTGGTGAGGCCATTCAGTCGTGCTGTGAGGGAGGGTTGGGAGCCATGCACTGTCCCTTCTGCAGGCACCCCGACAGTCGGGTCGTCGACAGCCGCACCACCGACGACGGCACGTCGATCCGCCGGCGGCGTCAGTGCCCGGACTGCACGCGTCGATTCACGACGGTGGAGACCTGCTCGCTGATGGTCGTCAAGCGCAGCGGGGTGACGGAACCTTTCAGCCGTACCAAGGTCATCAACGGCGTACGGAAAGCATGTCAGGGGCGCCCGGTCACGGAGGACGCCCTCGCCCAGCTCGGCCAGCGGGTCGAGGAGGCGGTACGGGCCACCGGCAGCGCCGAACTGACCACGCATGACGTGGGTTTGGCCATACTCGGCCCCTTGCGTGAGCTCGACCTGGTCGCGTACTTGCGTTTCGCGTCCGTGTACCGGGCCTTCAACTCGCTCGACGACTTCGAAGCGGCCATCGAGGAGCTGCGCGCCCAACGGGGCGGCGGCGACGGTGAGGGGCAGGGCGCCGAGGGTGAGTGCGGCTCAACCGGGACCGCCGAGGTCCCCGTGCCCGCCACAGCGGCCGACTGAACCGGAGCCGGCGCGATCCGGCGGATTCAGCGGCGATCGAGACCTGTCAGGGGCGGCCTCAGCGGCGCTCAGGGCATCAGAGACAACATCGTGCCACGGGAAGAACGCGGCACTTCAGGGCGTTTTAGCCCGATACAGGGAGGCGGCATGACAGAGACGACGAGTGGTCCGGCACGGGGTTCCCGCAAGGGATCCAAGGCAGCGACAGCTGCCCGCCGAGGCCTGCGCATCGAGCGAATCCACACCAACCCCGGCGTGCACCCGTACGACGAGGTCGAGTGGGACCGCCGTGACGTCGTCATGACCAACTGGCGCGACGGCTCGGTCAATTTCGAGCAGCGTGGCGTCGAGTTCCCCGGCTTCTGGTCGGTGAACGCGGTCAACATCGTCACCAGCAAGTACTTCCGGGGTGCCGTGGGCACGCCGCAGCGGGAGACCAGCCTGAAGCAGCTGATCGACCGGATCGTGAAGACCTACCGCAAGGCCGGTGAGGACAACAGCTACTTCGCCTCGGCCGACGACGCGGAGATCTTCGAGCACGAGCTGGCGTACGCCCTCCTGCACCAGATCTTCAGCTTCAACTCCCCGGTCTGGTTCAACGTCGGAACGCCGCAGCCGCAGCAGGTCTCGGCCTGCTTCATCCTGTCGGTCGACGACTCCATGGACTCGATCCTCGACTGGTACAAGGAAGAGGGGATGATCTTCAAGGGAGGCTCGGGCGCCGGTCTGAACCTCTCCCGGATCCGCTCCTCCAAGGAGCTGCTCTCCTCCGGCGGCAACGCCTCCGGACCGGTCTCCTTCATGCGCGGCGCCGACGCCTCGGCCGGAACGATCAAGTCCGGTGGTGCCACCCGTCGCGCGGCCAAGATGGTCATCCTCGACGTCGACCACCCCGACATCGAGGGCTTCATCGAGACCAAGGTGACGGAGGAGGAGAAGATCCGCGCCCTGCGCGACGCGGGCTTCGACATGGACCTGGGCGGGGACGACATCACGTCCGTCCAGTACCAGAACGCCAACAACTCCGTGCGTGTGAACGACGAGTTCATGAAGGCCGTCGAGTCCGGCTCCAAGTTCGGTCTGCGTGCGCGGATGACCGGCGAGGTCATCGAGGAGGTCGAGGCCAAGAGCCTCTTCCGCAAGATGGCCGAGGCCGCATGGGCCTGTGCCGACCCCGGCATCCAGTACGACGACACCATCAACGCCTGGCACACCTGCCCGGAGTCCGGCCGGATCAACGGCTCGAACCCCTGCAGCGAGTACATGCACCTGGACAACACCTCGTGCAACCTGGCGTCGCTGAACCTCATGAAGTTCCTCAAGGACGACGGCAAGGGCAACCAGTCCTTCGAGTCCGAGCGCTTCTCGAAGGTCGTCGAGCTGGTCATCACGGCGATGGACATCTCGATCTGCTTCGCGGACTTCCCGACGCAGAAGATCGGTGAGAACACCCGCGCCTTCCGCCAGCTCGGCATCGGCTACGCCAACCTCGGCGCCCTGCTGATGGCCACCGGCCACGCGTACGACAGCGACGGCGGCCGCGGACTGGCCGGTGCCATCACTTCGCTGATGACCGGCACCTCGTACAAGCGCTCCGCCGAACTGGCCGCGGTGGTCGGTCCGTACGACGGTTACGCGCGCAACGCCGCCCCGCACAAGCGCGTGATGAAGCAGCACGCCGACGCCAACGGCAAGGCCGTCCGTGTCGACGACCTGGACACCCCGATCTGGGCCGCCGCCACGGAGGCCTGGCAGGACGTGGTCCGTCTCGGCGACAAGAACGGCTTCCGTAACTCGCAGGCCTCGGTGATCGCGCCGACCGGCACCATCGGTCTCGCGATGTCCTGCGACACCACGGGCCTCGAGCCCGACCTGGCGCTCGTCAAGTTCAAGAAGCTCGTCGGCGGCGGCTCGATGCAGATCGTCAACGGCACCGTGCCGCAGGCGCTGCGCAGGCTCGGCTACCAGGAGGAGCAGATCGAGGCGGTCGTCGCCCACATCGCCGACAACGGCAATGTGATCGACGCTCCCGGCCTGAAGCCGGAGCACTACAGCGTCTTCGACTGCGCCATGGGCGAGCGCTCCATCTCCGCGATGGGCCACGTCCGGATGATGGCCGCGATCCAGCCCTGGATCTCCGGTGCGCTGTCCAAGACGGTGAACCTGCCGGAGACGGCGAGCGTCGAGGACGTCGAGGAGGTCTACTTCGAGGCCTGGAAGCTCGGCGTCAAGGCCCTCGCGATCTACCGCGACAACTGCAAGGTCGGCCAGCCCCTCTCCGCGAAGAAGAAGGAGAAGGAGGTCGAGGAGATCGCCGAGAAGACCGAGGACGCGCTCCGCGGCGCCGTCGAGAAGGTCGTCGAGTACCGTCCGGTCCGCAAGCGTCTGCCGAAGGGCCGTCCCGGCATCACCACCTCGTTCACCGTCGGCGGTGCCGAGGGCTACATGACCGCCAATTCCTACCCGGACGACGGTCTCGGCGAGGTCTTCCTGAAGATGTCCAAGCAGGGCTCGACCCTCGCGGGCATGATGGACGCCTTCTCGATCGCCGTCTCGGTCGGTCTGCAGTACGGCGTTCCGCTGGAGACCT
The DNA here is from genome assembly GCF_003574445.1 of Streptomyces sp. YIM 130001. Lineage (GTDB taxonomy): Bacteria > Actinomycetota > Actinomycetes > Streptomycetales > Streptomycetaceae > Streptomyces. The sequence goes on along the minus strand of NZ_KZ984569.1, from coordinate 50,450 downwards.
ACGTCTCGAAGTTCACCAACATGCGCTTCGAGCCGGCCGGTATGACGGACGACCCGGACGTGCGGATGGCGCAGTCGATCGTCGACTACATCTTCCGTCGGCTGGCGCTCGACTTCCTTCCGTTCGAGACCCGTTCGGCGCTCGGCATCCACTCGGCCGAGGAGCGTCAGCGGCACCTGGACACCGGTTCGTACGAGCCGGCCGAGGACGAGGTGGACGTCGAGGCTCTCGCCCAGTCCGCCCCGCCCGCCCAGGAGCTCCTGAAGTCGGTCGCGGCACCGGGCTCCGAGCCCGCGCCGCAGCAGGCGCACACCTCGGCCGAACTGGTCGAGATGCAGCTCGGTATCAGCGCGGATGCTCCGCTCTGCTTCTCCTGCGGTACGAAGATGCAGCGCGCCGGCTCCTGCTACATCTGCGAGGGCTGCGGCTCGACGAGCGGCTGCAGCTAGAACGGGCGGTAGTCGGACGCAAGGTTCGATGTAGCTCGCTCTGGTAGCTGATCGGAGTTCACGAAGGGGACCGGCCGTGTGGTCGGTCCCCTTCGTCGTGCCGTCGTGCCGTTGTGCCGTCGTGCCTGAGACCAACGGTCGGCACCCACTTGGCTCCGTGGGGCTATGGGAGTCAGGAGGAGCCGGAGCCGCCCATCAGGTCGGCGAAGGCGCTCGGATCGGCGTCGAACCCCTGGTAGATCTCCCGCATCTCCCAGGTGTCGTCCTCGTCGCGGACGAACTCGGCCACCGTGGCCGAACGGGCGTTGGGGATGTCGGTGAACCCGTGTTCCAGCAGGTCGACGTGGTCTTCCCTGATACGTACGCGCACATTGCCGACGTCCCCGAACACCAGCTCTCCGCTGGTCTGTTGGATCGTCACCCCGATGACGACGCGTGCGTAGGTGGACGCGAGCCGGTCCAGCTCGAGCGTCATCACCTCGTCGAACCCGAAACCCTGTCCGGTCTTGCTGTCCCGGTTGAGGGTGATGGTGCCGTCCGGCGAGCGGCTGTCGAAATGCACCAGGTATTCGGGCCGCCCGGACGTGTCCTCGGTCGTGTACGTCGCGGCGACGATGTCGAGGTCGTGCGGCGGCTCGCCCTGGCCGCTGGGGTCCCAGGCCAGGCCCACTTCGACCTTGGCGAGCCCCTTACTCAGACTGCTCATCACACTTTCCTTCCCCCTCTGTGGATCAGAGCTGCCACGCAATCACACGGTGGCGCACTCTGTGAACTGCACCATCTTGAAGGGTCGTTGGAGAGGATCCTGCTCTGCTCCGGCACCGTACGATGGCTCGGTGCTGGTCAAGTGGATTCGTTGCACCGTGGTGGACCGTCGGGGATTCGAGCGGGGGCAGCGGAAGTGGGCTGGGCTTCTGGGGGAGCCGGGGTTCCGAGCGCAGGGCGGGGGGTGGAGCAGGGCAGCGCCGTCGGTTGTGCATGTCTTCGCGTTCTGGGAGAGCCGTGCCTTCTACGACTCCTTCATGGCGCGCTCCCACGACCGGCTGCACGCCGCGCAGGCCGGTACGTACAGGGACCTCCGGACGAAGCTGTTCGACTACCGCTTCGATGTGAAGACCGGGTTCGAGCCCCGCTTCAGCGACGCCGATGTGCTGCGGGTGGCGCACTGCCGCGTGCATGCGGACCGGGTGGAGCACTTCGCCCACATGCAGGAGAAGGTGTGGAATCCGGCGATGGCGGGATCGCCGGGGATGGTGCGCGGCCTGTTCGGCGAGGCGCCGGGGCACGAGTTCGTGGTGCTCTCGATGTGGCAGTCCGCGCAGGAGTTCGGCAAGTACCGCGCGGACCGCGTGGAACGGCTCTCCGTGCGAGCACAGACCGATGCAGATGTGGCGTCCGTCACTGGGGATGTCGTCGAGCTCGAGCCCTCCTGGACGATCTGATCCGCGCTGCCGCTCTGCGCCGGTGACTTCTCGTCGACGTGGCGGGTGGAAGCGTTGGGCAGGGGCGATCGCGCGATTGTCGGTGCCGCGAACTAGGGTTTCCGCATGGCACGACCCCGGCGCATCGTCCTCGTCCGGCACGGCGAGTCCGAGGGCAATGCCGACGACACGGTGTACGAGAGGGAGCCGGACCATGCTCTGGCCCTCACCGCGAAGGGCCGCGGGCAGGCGGAGGAGACGGGAGCACGACTCCGGGAGCTGTTCGCGCAGGAGCGCGTCAGCGTCTACGTCTCGCCGTACCGCCGCACGCACGAGACCTTGCAGTCGTTCGCGCTCGACCCCGGCCGGATGCGGGTCCGCGAGGAGCCACGCCTGCGCGAGCAGGACTGGGGCAACTGGCAGGACCGTGACGACGTCCGTCTGCAGAAGGCGTACCGGGACGCGTACGGGCACTTCTTCTACCGCTTCGCGCAGGGCGAGTCCGGGGCCGATGTGTACGACCGTGTGGGCGCCTTCCTGGAGAGCCTCTTCCGTAGCTTCGAGGCGCCCGACCACCCGCCGAACGTTCTGTTGGTGACCCATGGGCTGACGATGCGGCTGTTCTGCATGCGCTGGTTCCACTGGTCCGTGGACGAGTTCGAGGCGCTGTCCAATCCAGGGAACGGCGAGGTCCGGATTCTGCAGCTCGGAGCCGACGGGAAGTACACCCTCGACCGGCCCTTCGAGCACTGGCGGACTCCCGAGCCTTACGGGCACACCGGATAAGGTGGGTGAGCGATGATCGCTTACTCGTCTTCCGACCGGCGCCTGGAGCGCTCGCTGGCCTCGCTGCGCGGGCTGGCGGTGGGGGATGCCCTCGGCTCCCGGTACTTCGTCCCGGCGAACTACAGCCTGCTGCAGCGACGTGAGGTGCCCGAAGGTGCCTGGCCCTGGACCGATGACACCGAGATGGCCTGCTCCGTCCTCGCGGTGCTCGCCGCGCATCACCGGATCGACCAGGACGAACTGGCCCAGGCCTTCGCGACACACCAGGACCGGGACCGGAAGTACGGCCAAGCCGTCGACCGGCTCCTCGCACAGGTGCGGGACGGGGGAGACTGGCGGGCGCTGGCGGCCGCACAGTTCAAGGGCCAGGGCTCGTGGGGGAACGGCGCGGCGATGCGCGTCGCCCCGATCGGTGCCTGGTACGCGGACGACCCAGAGCAGGCCACCCACCAGGCGGAGATCTCCGCGTACCCGACGCATCAGCACCGCGAGGCAGTCGTGGGCGCCATGGCGGTGGCCGCTGCCGCGGCGATCGTTGCGGCAGGGGCCGAGCCGCCCACCCCGGACGAACTGCTCGGCGCGGTGATCGATCTGGTCCCGCGCAGTGCGGTCGGCGCCGGGCTCCGGCGCGCACGCGACATGCTCGACTACAGCGACCCGGTGACCGTGGCGGCGGTGCTCGGCTGCGGTCGGCGTACCACCGCGCATGACACGGTGCCCTTCGCTCTCTGGTCGGCGGCCCGGAGCCTGGGGGATTTCGAAGCCGCCTTCTGGGACACCGTCCGGGTCGGCGGCGACATGGACACGACCTGCGCGATCGTCGGCGGGGTGCTCGCCGCGGGTACGGGCGGGGCGCCGCCCGCGGCATGGGTGGAGCGGACCGAGGAGCTGCCGGAATGGCTGCCCTCGAAGGTGTCCTGAGCCGGTCGACTCCGGTGGATCGACGGTTCTGCGTCTGAGCGGGCGACGCGTTTCGCGCCTACGCGCCTGACTGCGTATCCGTCTGTCCTGACTCCGGCGGCCGTCACGGTCGCGCCACAAAGAGTCGCAGGGGCGGGCGCCATCCCCCCGTGACGGGGCTACTCTGTGGCGCCACACCGTCTGTTGATCATGGCGGGCGGGTACAAGAGATGCCGCTCATCGTCGGCAGCACGGGGCGGGGCGGCCGGGAGGGGGTCCCGTGTCAGAAGCGAAGCACGAACCGTCCGGAGGGGAAGAGTCCGGTCGGCAGCCGTCCGGCGAGGAAACAGCAGCCGGGGGGCGGGCCGACGAGGAGAAGGCGCGGGCCGTCGAGGGGCTGTCGCAGGGGAAGCAACCACCCGGCGGCGAGGACGCGGCAACCGCCGACGAACCCTCCGGCACCGAGGTGCCGTCCGCCAGGCGCGAGCCCGCCGACGCCATCCCGGCAGCCGCGGCACCACCGGGGCAGTCCGGACGCGCGCACTCCGGAGTCCGGCCAGAGCCGCAGCACGGCGCCCGGGCAGTCGCCCGGCGAACCACCGGCCACCGGGACAGCTGGTCCTATCCGGCCGAAGCCGGAGGCTCGCACCCCACTTGGGCCGACCGAATAGCGGCCGATGCGCCGGCGCCGATCCGGGTCGCGACGCTCTGGGCCGCGCTCGGCACCGCCGTACTGAGCTCATTGCTCCTCGGCGAGGGCCTCGCGCTCAATCTGCTGATCGTCGCGGTGCCCGCGGCTCTGGCCGTGTTCTTCGCCGGGCAGGCGGCCGGTCGGCGTCCGCGGCCGCTCACCTGGCTCTGGGCAGCCGTCGGCCTCGGGCTGCTCGTGGTGCCGGCGCTGCGCGATGCCGGATGGCCGTCGTTCCTGGCCGTCGTCGCGGCGTTCGGTATGGGATCACTCGCCGTGCACGGCAGCCGTACGTGGCTCGGAGCGCTCCTCAACCCACTCGGGGTGATCGGAGCCTCCGGTTCCGGCGTTGCCTGGGCGTGGCGGGGGCTTCGTGACCGTGTCGGCTCCGGACACGGGCGCGCGGGCCCGGTGTTGCGGGCGGTGGTGGTGAGCGCGGTTCTGCTGATGGTCTTCGGAGCGCTTTTCGCGAGTGCGGATCAGGCGTTCAGTAGCTTGCTCAGCGGGCTGATCCCCGACACTTCTGTATCCGACGGGCCTTGGCGGGTGCTCCTGTTCGCGCTCGGAGCGCTCCTGGCGCTGGCCGCGGCACACAGCGCGGCCGCCCCGCTGAGCTGGGACCGTCTCACGGTGGCGCCCGGCCGCCCACGCGGCCGACTCGAGTGGGCGCTGCCGCTGGTCGTGCTGAACCTGCTCTTCGGCGTCTTCAACGTCATCCAGCTCGCCGTCCTGTTCGGCGGATACGACGCGGCGCTGCGCCAGGGGCTGACGTATGCGGACTACGCCCGACAGGGCTTCTGGCAACTGCTCTTCGCGACTCTGCTCACCCTCTTGGTGATCGCTCTCGCGTCGCGCTGGGCACCGCGGGGTGATCGCACTCTGGTCCGCGGCATCCTCGGTACGTTGTGCGGGATGACGCTGATCGTGGTGGCGTCGGCCCTCCGCCGCCTCGACATGTACGTCGACGCCTACGGACTCACCCGGCTACGGATCTCGGTGATGGCTGCGGAGATCTGGTTCGGCGTGGTGATCGTGCTGATCGTCGCGGCCGGGATCTGGGGAGCGCGCTGGCTGCCACGTGCCGTTGTGGTGTCGGCTGCGGCAGGCGTCCTCGTGTTCGGCCTCGTATCGCCCGACGGGCTGATCGCGGAACGCAATGTGCAGCGCTACGAGGACACCGGCCACTTCGATCTGGAGTACGCCCAGGGGTTGTCGGCCGATGCGGTGTCGGCCTTCAAGTCCCTGCCGGAGCCGCTGCGTTCTTGCGCTGTGAGCGGAATTGTCGACGGGCTCGGCGCCGAGCGGAAGCCCTGGTACGCCACCAGCCTCGGTGAGGCCAGGGCGCGCCGTGTCGACGCCAAGCTGCCGGCTGGGGGAGATCGCCAGGCTTGTGCGGACGCGTCACCCGACGGTCCCACCGGGTCGGATCGCGACAGCTACTGAGCGCGGGTGGCCGGCGGGCGGTCGACGCCGGCCACCCGATGGACCGTCATCCTGTCGAACACCGCGCGATGAGTGGGGCGAGTACGGCAAGGGAGCGGGAGGTGGGGGCAGTTTCGAGTGAGCTCCTCCTGCTTGCCCGGTGGCCGGATGGTCAGGCGTAGGAGCGTCGTCCGTGCTGTCGGCCGTGGCGGGACCGGAGGCCGACAGGAACGGCCTCGGGGTTCACGAATGCGACGGCTGTTTCGTGGTGCGCCCCGACACCTGATCGTCGTCGGTGCCGTACGGCCGTTGGGCTGAGGTGGGAGCCGTCGCTTGCACGCCGTCTGATTCCGTGAGTTGAGATCGTGGTGAAGGTGGCGGTCGCGTCGCCGTCCGGCACCAATGACGCACGGCTCTGACGTGTACGAAAGTGAACGGCGCTGCGGCGCGGGCCGCCCCGATGGTCGACGAACTGTCGGCGTCGTCACGCCCTGCGACCTCCGGGCGGAGGCGCCCCTTGCAGGGGATCCGAGCAGAGTCGGGTCGGCGTTTCGTGAGCGGTGGGAAGTTCCGATCCGGGCCGGGGTGTCATCGCGCACGGGAGGCGGCGTAACCTGATGACGCCATGCCGTACGAAGCACCCACCCACACCGTCGAGCGCTCACTCCGCGCCACGACCGGGGCCAAGATCATTGCCGGTGTCGACGAGGTGGGGCGGGGGGCCTGGGCCGGTCCCGTCACGGTCTGTGCCGCGGTCACCGGCCTGCGTCGCGCGCCTGAAGGGCTCACCGACTCCAAGTTGCTCACCGTGAAGCGGCGCAACGAGTTGGCCGAGATCCTCACTGACTGGGTGACGGCTTGCGCACTCGGTCATGCTTCCCCGGAGGAGATCGACGCGCTGGGTATGACCGCGGCTCTGCGTCTCGCCGCCGTACGGGCGCTGGACTTGCTGCCGGTACGTCCCGACGCCGTCATCCTCGACGGGAAGCACGACTATCTCGGCGACCCGTGGAAGGTGCGCACCGTGATCAAGGGCGACCAGTCCTGCATCGCAGTGGCGGCGGCCTCCGTCATCGCCAAGGTGCGGCGCGATGCCATGATGGCCGAACTGGACGCGGACTACGCCCCCTTCGGCTTCGCGGCCAACGCGGGCTACCCCTCGCCGGTGCACAAGGCGGCCCTCGCCGAGTCCGGCCCTACCGAACACCACCGGTTGTCGTGGTCGTACCTCGACGCGCTGCCCCAGTGGCGGCACCTGAAGAAGAACCGGGTCCCGGCGCCCCGCCCTGCCGCCGCGGAAATCGAGGGGCAACTCGGCTTCGATTTCTGACACCATTGCCGGTCGCACGTATGTGCCACCCGCCGATGCGACTCGCACCGGCGTTTGATAGACAACCAACCATGCCTCTCATTCCCGAGGAGCCTCAGATTCCCGAGAGCGCCCAGGGTCCCCGCACGAATTCGGCCAGCGGCCGCAGCGTGCCGACCCCCCGCCCCGTACCCGGCCCCCGTCCCGCGGCAGCTTCGCGCCCCGGCCGTCCGGGCCCTGCTCAGCCCAAGCCTCCGGCCCAGCGCAGCACGCGCGATTCGGCCAGGCCGGCTCCGGCCGCACCTGCTGCTCCGGCGGCCGCGGCGGCATCCGATTCCCCGCAGATCCAGCTGATTCCGGCCTCTGTCGAGGGGGCACTTGCCGCAGCCGAGGAAGCGGTCGACCTGCTTCTCGACTCCGGCCGTCCGCCCGGCGACGTCCTGGTGATCACCACGGGTGAGTTGCATCCGTGGGCCACGCATGAGCGTTCGTTCGGCGACAGTGCCTACTGGGCGCAGCACGACGCGCGCGACGACGTGTTCCACGCCGGTGCCACGGACCTGGCCCGTGCTTCGGTCCGGCCCGTGGTCGTCGTCGCCCTCAACGGCGGTGACGACAGTGCGGCCGCCGCAGCACTGCCGCTCGCCCTCGGGCGGGCGGAGGCTCTGCTGATCGTCTGCGGCGACCCGCAGCGGATCAACTCCGCGCTCGGCGTCGGCGTTTGACACCTCTGCCGCGCGGCCGGGTCTCCCGGTTGTGCGGCAGAGGTGACGGCTCGACGGTGGCCGTGCCATCGGCCACGCCGCAGCCCCTTGTGTTGGGCCGCGACGACAACCCGCGCGAAAGCGCGCTCGTCACATCGCGGTCGCGCGTCGGAACGGCTCGATGCCGCCGCCTCCGAGCCGGCCCCGCGGTGCCTCCACTCCGGTCGGCGGCTCACGGTGCTGTGGCGGCCTCGAAGCAGAGGCGTCAGTTTGCCGTCGGGACGCCTCGGCCTGAGGGCGACGGCCGCTGCGCCCCTCACCCAGAACCCGCCAGCCTGCGCGGGTCAGCGTGATGTACGCGCCGCACCGCAGCCCGTGCAACGTGCAGGCGTCGCGCAGCCCCCACATCCAGGCGCCGTCCTCCTGCGTCCACTGCTCCTCGCCGTCTCTGCAGTAGAGGAGCACGGCCGTACGCACCGGTGTGCGCCGCCGCAGGTCGTGCGGGATCACCCGACGGAGCTGGGACAGTAGAGCGTTGCGGAACACCCAGCCGTCCGCTGCGTCGGCGCGTTGGGTGAAGGACGCGCTCGCCCTGAGCCGTTCCTCCTGGTCGAGCACCGCCACGACTGCTGTTCGCGGTGGCGGCAGATGCCGCGCGTGCAGCCCGGTGACCACCTCGCGCGGATCTCGTAGCAGCGGGATCCCGGCGGCGGCCCACTCGGCGGGCTCGAGCGATCTGGCCAGTTGGTTGCTGGAGTCGGAGGGCATCCCGAAGGAACCTGGAGCTCGAGGCGTCGGCTGTCCTGCGGACGGAGCGAATCCGAAGGTCACGGTCCTCCCTTCGGCTACGCGCCCACACCTGCGGGCGAGGTCTGACTGGGAAGCGCACCACGGCACAGCCCTGCCGGGCCACGGACGAGCCACGCGGGGAGCGACTTCAATTCTCGCCGCCCGACTCGCTTGCGGCAACGAGCAATTGGCATCGCCGACCGGAATGTGTGAGTGCGGCACCAATATCCCTGCCCGCGCGCCGCCCTGGTGACGCCCGCTCATCCCTGGACGGCGAGGACCAGCGGCAACACCCCCTCTGCTCCGCTGCGCAGGAGAAGCCGGGCCGCCACAGCGAGCGTCCAGCCTGTGTCGCTCATGTCGTCCACCAGGAGCACCGGTCCGCCGGGTGCTCCTCGCAGGGCTGCTGTCAGTTCGTCCGTGACTTCCAGGGCGCCGTCGAGCGCGCGCAGCCGCTGGGCGCTGTTGGACCGGGGGACAGGTGCCTCCAGGGCGCCGGGCGCGTAGGAGAGCGAACCAAGGAGCGGCATGCGTCCCACGGTGGCGATGTGGGAGGCCAGAGAGCCGACCAGCTGTGGGCGGGTGTGGGAGGGCATGGCGACCACACCGACCGGGCGGGGCGTCGAGGCGTCGGCGGTCGCCCAACCTCCGGGCCCCTTGGCCCAGTCCGCCAGTACCTCGACGACGGCGCGCGCCACGTCGTCGGGCACGGGGCCGTCGGGGGACTGCGTCGCCAGCATCGGCCGCAGGCGATTGCCCCAGCCGATGTCGGAGAGCCGACCGAGGGCCCGGCCCGTACCCGCCTGCTCACCGGCGGGGATGCGGCCCTTCAGGCCGACTCCCACTGCGGCGAGGCCGGTGGGCCACATCTTGCGCGGGTCGAGTTCGACACCGGCGCGCTCCAGCTCGCCGCGGGCGGAGGTCAGCGCGGAGGATGCGACATCCGTGGTGAACCGAGCGCCCTTGCAGTTGTCGCAGCGACCGCAGGGCGTGGCCGCTTCGTCGTCCAGTTGGCGGCGCAGAAACTCCATGCGGCAACCGGCGGTCGTCGCGTAGTCCCGCATGGCCTGCTGCTCCGCCTCCCGCTGCCTGGCCACCCATGCATAGCGCTCGGCGTCGTAGGCCCACGGTCGGCCGGTGGAGATCCAGCCGCCCTTGACCCGCTTCACGGCGCCGTCGACGTCCAGCACCTTGAGCATCGTCTCGAGCCGGGAGCGGCGCAGTTCGACCAAGGGTTCCAGCGCAGGAAGCGACAAGGGGCGGCCTGCCTGGTCCAGCGCGTCGATGGTGCGGCGCACCTGCTCCTCCGGAGGGAAGGCGACCGAAGCGAAGTAGCGCCAGATCGCCTCGTCCTCGCGGCCGGGCAGCAGCAGGACTTCCGCATGCTCCACGCCGCGGCCCGCACGGCCGACCTGCTGGTAGTACGCGATCGGGGACGACGGGGACCCGAGGTGCACCACGAAGCCCAGGTCGGGTTTGTCGAAGCCCATTCCGAGGGCGGAGGTGGCGACCAACGCCTTGACTCGGTTCGCCAGGAGGTCGTCCTCGGCCTGCTGCCGGTCGGCGTTCTCCGTACGCCCCGTGTACGACTGGACCGGATGGCCGCGCTGGCGCAGGAAGCTCGTCACTTCTTCGGCCGCCGCCACTGTGAGGGTGTAGATGATTCCGGACCCCGGCAGATCCTCAAGGTGCTCCCCGAGCCAAGCCAGCCGGTGTGCGGCGTCCGGGAGTTGCAGGACGGACAGGCTGAGGCTCTCCCGGTCGAGAGGGCCGCGCAGCACCAGGGCGTCCGTGCCCTGGCCCGTGCCCAGCTGCTCCGCGACGTCCGCGGTGACCCGGGCATTGGCGGTGGCGGTCGTCGCCAGCACGGGCACGTCCGGCGGCAGGTCCGTGAGCATGGTGCGAAGGCGCCGGTAGTCGGGCCGGAAGTCGTGGCCCCAGTCGGAGATGCAGTGTGCTTCGTCGACGACGAGCAAGCCGGTGGCGGCTGCCAGCTTGGGGAGTACCTCGTCACGGAAGTCCGGGTTGTTGAGCCGCTCGGGGCTCACCAGGAGGACGTCGACCTCGCCGGCGGCGACCTCCTGCTGCACCGTGTCCCATTCCTCGTTGTTCGACGAGTTGATCGTCCGGGCGCGGATGCCTGCTTTGGCGGCCGCTTCCACCTGGTTACGCATCAGGGCGAGGAGCGGGGAGACGATCACCGTCGGTCCGGCGCCCTGCTCCCGCAGCAGCGCTGTGGCCACGAAGTACACCGCTGACTTCCCCCAGCCCGTGCGCTGTACGACCAGGGCCCGTCGCTTGTCGGCGACCAGGGCCTCGATCGCGCGCCACTGGTCCTCGCGCAGCCTGGCGCGGCCGGTGGGGTCGCCGACGAGTCGAGCCAGTACGGAGTCGGCGGCCGTGCGGAGTTCTTCGTTGCTCATGTGTCCATGCAACCCGATGGGTCCGACATCCGGCCAATGCTCTTCGGGATCTGTGGACAAGTCTGAGCATGCCCATGGCTCAGGTTATCCACAGGCATAAGCGGAATTTTCCGTTTCGGGAGAAGGTCGCCGCATGACGCATCACAACGAGGCCACGGGCCTTTCCGGCAACCGTCCGATCGTTCTGCGCAGCCCGGCCGAACTGGCCGATGCGCTCCCTTACTTGATGGGCTTCCACCCCGACGAGAGTGTCGTCCTGGCAGCCACACATGGCGATGAGGGCGCCCTCGGCGGCCGCGTACGCCTGGGCCTCCCGGAATCCGTCGAGGACTGGCCCGAAACGGCCGAGCAACTTGCCAACTGCCTGATCAAGAGCGGTGTGCGGCGCGGAGCCAAGCCGGACGCCATGGTCGTGTATCTGTGTCGCGAGCCGCGTGACGGCCAGACCGGACGGCAGGTGATGGAGTACCTGCGGCCCCTCGCCGAGGCGCTCGGCGACGCCTGCGTCGCTGCCGGCGTTCCTGTGAGCGAGTCGCTCTGCCTGTCGGGCGGGCGCTACTGGTCCTATCTGTGCCCGGACCCTCGCTGCTGCGCGCCCGAGGGAATGCCGCTGAGCGTGGCCGGCACCTCGGTCATCGCCGCGGCTGCGGCCTATGCAGGGCTCCAGGTACGCGGATCCATCCGGGAGATGGAGAACAGGTACACCCCGTTGGAGGGCTCTGCTTCCGAGGCTCAGGAACGGGCTCTGGACGCAGCGGCGCGCATGCTGGTCCCCCGGATCCTGGAGCAAGAGACGCGGGCAGAGACCGCGGACGAGACGGTGGCGGCGGTCGGCAGGGCGCTTGAGCAGTTTCGGGCAGCGGCGCCGGCTGCGGGCCGGGTGATGGCCGACATCGGCGACGACACACTGCTCAGCGAACGACAGGCCGCGACGCTCATCATCGGTCTCCAGGACCGCACGACTCGGGACCGGGCGGCGGAGTGGATGGAAGGACAGGACGGTGCAGCGGCGCTGCGGCTCTGGCGCTCGCTCGCCAGGCGCTGCGTGGGGGCCTACGCCGAGCACGCGGCCGCCCCACTCACGCTGGCCGGGTGGGTCGCCTGGTCCCTGGGGGACGAGATCGAGGCCCGGGCTGTTCTGTGCATGGCGTTGCGCCGTGTTCCGGACTACACGTTCGCCCGTCTCCTGCATCACGCGATCATCGAAGGACTCGATCCGGAGTCGGTGCGGAAATGCCTGCGGGCGAGCGGTTCTTCGCCCCAGCCCATGGACGGGCCCCCTGTCGAGCCTGAGCCGGACGCTTCCGGCCGGGAGCCCGAGCAGGACGACACCGAGACGGCAGCGACCGCGGGAACTTCCCCAGGTGCGGACCCGGACTCCGGCGTGCCGGCCACGGAGGGGGATTCGAAACCCACTCCTGCGCCGAAGCCCCTCGTGCCGAGGCAACGTCGGGCCACTTCTCGCCGAGCCGTGAACGGACCGTGGGGAGGAGACCGCACACGACGTCCGCGGACGACACGCAGCGACGTACGCTCGCCCGGCTCGAGGGCGTCGGGCCCGGTAGGGCGCGATCGCCGTTCGGGCACGCCGGGCTCGCGGAGCCGGCGATGAGGCTCTGGGGTCCGGGGAGCTGGACCGGCTGGTGGCGGCGGAGGCCGAAGATCCGGCGTCCCGCTCCCTGTGTGCCGTCCAGTCTGCCCGTCGGAGTCGGCGCCGGTGTTGCTGTGTCAGTGACCGACGTGAGGTATGGCGGCGCAGGACGTGACCGGACGGCGCCGCCTGGCTCGTGCCGGGAGACCGGTGCCGGGCACCGAGCGACCCCTCGCGGACGGCGCCGGCGCCGGAGCGGGCGCTCGGGTGCGGGAGGCTACGGAGTGGAGTTCCCGGTGCGACGTGTCGACGCCAGGATCGCGGGCGAAGCGGATCGGGTGGGCCGGTACGTAGCGGTGAGGGCAGAGGTGACGAGAGGTCCCGCGGCATCGCGAGCCCGATCCACGGACGCTGTCGCACCGGCTCCGGTTCGGGTTGCGGCACCCCCTCCCGCTCCGGCGCCGTCGGGAGGGGTGCCCGTCGGGCGACGCGAGGGGCCGGAGATGATGCGAGCGTCGAGTACGGGCAGGCATCCGCACCGTCTTTCTGAAGCGCCTGCACCTGCACCTGCACCTGCGCCCTCGGCCGCTGCGACGCTTCCTTCCGGGACGTCGCGCCGCCCGCACCCAGCGCGACGTCGGCGGGCCCCGACCGCGGGCGTCGCAGGAGGACGGAAGGGGCGTGCGGCTGCCCCGCCCCGGTTCCGCGTACCGGCCATGCACGATGCGCTGATCGGTGTCGCGCTTCCCCGTCTCTTCATCGGGGCGAGGCACGGTCAGATCACCGGATCGGGACTCGAAGGGTTCTACAGCGGCGGCAAGCGCCTTCTCTCCCAGTGTCGCCTGCGGGTGGCAGGGCAGGAACCGACTCCTCTCCAGGCCCGGATGGTGCGGGCCGACCGAGCCGCCTTCGTCGGCCTCCTGAGTGCTTCCGGCAGCCCCGATCCGGTCCTGATCGTGGAGCGCGTCAGGGTGGCGGCCGGCAGGGAACGGATCGTGCTGCGCAGCGCGGCGCAGCGGGCTCTCCGCATGCCGGTTGAGGTCTCTTTGGGTACGGACCTGGCGGATATCGACGCGCTCGTGAACGGCTTCGGCTCGGCGAGCGTTCCGGCCGGGGTGTGCTCGGCCGGGCTTCGTTGGACGTCGGCCGACGGAGATTGCGTAGTCACGGCCGATCCGCCGCCGGACGACGCCCTGGCCCAATCCGGACTGCTGCGCTGGAACATCCAACTGCCGCCCGCCGGCACCTTCGTGGTCGATCTGACCGTGCAGCCGTTCAAGGAGAGTCAGGCCTGGGCCGGCCGGACCCGAGCCGTACACGCCGCGAGTGAACCGCCGCGCCTGCCGGACCGTCGAACTCGCGCCCGTCCGTCCGGACGGGCAGGCGCGAAGACCATGGTCGAGCCAACCGGTCCGGTGATGCGTCGGAGGAAGGCCGTCGAGGCCGTCCGGCCACCCGTAAGGCCGGGGTTGCGCGGACCGTTCTCGGCTGCTGAAGCGATCTGCGGTGATCCGCGACCGTCCCGGATGCTCCGCACCTGCCTGCAGGATCTGCGCGGGTTGCTTGTTCCTGATCCTGAACACGCTGGGGAGTTGTACCTGGCCGCTGGAGTCCCTTGGCGTTGTGGCCTGTCACCGGGTGAGGCCGTCGCCGCCGCGCGCATGTGCCTGCCGCTGGGAACGGGGCTCGCGTTCGGAACGATGCGGACGTTGGCGAGGGCTCAACACCAGGAGCCGGGGAGGCAGTTCGGGCTGTTGGTCGGATCCCGGGGGCAGGCGACGTCCAGCCGGCGTTCGAACGCGTCCGCATCGGAAGTCGAAGCGACGCTGCTCTTCCCCGCCCTGCTCGCGGAGGCGCGGCTCTGGGGGCTGGCGGATCACGAAGCGGCGCCGCTCGTGCCGACAGCACAACGATGCCTCGACTGGCTCCGACGAGCGGTGGGGGACGGGTCCTACGTCCCGGCCCCCGGGCCGCGCGTACTGTTCCGGGCCGCGACGCAGGCGCATGCGCACCGGGCCGCGCTTCTGGGCGCCGACCTCCTCGATGCCTACGGCTGGCCGGGGGCCGAGGCCTGGCGCCAGTGGGCTCGGGAGCTACGCAGGTCGTTTCGCAGGGACTTCTGGGTCGCGGACCGCGACGGAGGGCGCCCCGCCGCGTACCTGGCCGACGACGGGCGGCCCCATGTCGCACTCAACAGCAGGTCGGCGCACCTCCTGGATCCAGGTCTGTCCGCAGCGGGTGAATTCGCGCCCGCCCTCCTGGACGGCGGGCAGAGCGGGAGGCTGGCCGACCTCCTCGGGGGCCCCGCCATGAACTCCGGGTGGGGACTGCGGAGCCTCGGTACGACGGAGCGTGGCTTCAGCCCGCTGGGCCGGCGCAACGGAGCGGTGCACCTCCACGACACGGCCGTGGCGGCAGCAGGTCTGGTGGCCGTCGGCCGGGAGGCGGATGCTGCTTCGTTGGTCAGGGGTTCGCTGTGCGTGTCTCAGTTCTTCGGTCACCGACTGCCCGAAATGGTCGGTGGGCTTCAGCGGGTGCAGCGCAGCGCTCCGTTGCCGCATCCAGCGGCATGCAGGCCGGCTGCCACGGCCGCCGCCGGGGCGCTGCACATGTTGATCGCACTGGTGGGCGTCAGGCCCGACGTCCCGGCGGGGACGGTGACACTCCGGCCCGCGCGCAGTGTGCCGCTCGGCGACCTGACTCTCACGGGACTCGCGCTGGCCGGTAGTCCCTTCACCGCCCGAGTCGACGGACATGGGCTGGCCATGGTCGAGGAGGTGAAACCAGGCATGCGTCTGCGGACTTGAGGCGCGGGGGTACGAACGAACGCCGGGTTGGGACGATGGCGCAGTGGCCCACTCGTACGGGCTGGGGGCCGCTGGGGAACGTTCGGAGGTTCGGCCGGACGATCGTCGGCTTGCCTGGTCCGGCCACGCACTGCCCGACTCCGTCGCCCGTCCGGCCCACGGCGGGCCGGCCGGCGCAGGCCACCAGTTGTGGCCGGCGAGCGTCGATCTTCCTCCGCAAGGGAGTGTTTATCGTCAGGCAGACGACTATGATCACGGCATGTCGCCCTACGACCCGTCGGCCTTCCCGCCCTTCGCCGTCACCGTCGACCTGGTGGTGCTGACCGTTCGACGGCACGAGCTGTGTGCACTGGCCGTGCGCAGGGGAGAGCCGCCGTTCCAGGGGCGCTGGGCCCTGCCCGGCGGTTTTGTACGGGACGACGAGGACCTGGCCGCCGCGGCGGCGCGTGAGCTCGTGGAGGAGACGGGCCTGCGGGTCCACGACGCAGACGCTTCCGCGCCGTCAGCCGGCAATGACGCCCACCTCGAGCAGCTCGCCACCTACGGCGACCCGAAGCGCGACCCCCGGATGCGTGTGGTCAGCGTCGCGCACCTCGCGCTCGCGCCCGACCTGCCCGCACCCCGGGCCGGTGGCGATGCGCACAGTGCCCGCTGGGCAGCCGTCGACGCCTTCCTCGAGCAGGACAGCGACGGCACAGGAACCCTCGCCTTCGACCACGGTCAGATCCTCGCCGACGGCGTGGAGCGGGCACGATCGAAGATCGAGTACTCCTCCCTGGCCACGGCTTTCTGCCCGAACGAGTTCACGGTGGGGGAGCTGCGCAGGGTGTACGAGGCGGTGTGGGGCGTAGTGCTGGATCCGCGCAACTTCCACCGCAAGGTCACGGGTACGCCAGGGTTCCTTGTGCCCACCGGTGGGACGACCACCCGCCAAGGCGGCCGTCCCGCACAACTGTTCAGGGCCGGTGGGGCCACGCTTCTCAACCCACCGATGCTGCGCCCCGAAGTGTGAGGGTGGCGGCCACACTCGCCGCCCAGCCCCTGCCCGAATTGCCGGAAACATCGCGTTATCTTGCTGGAGACCCTTCGGGATCCCTACGTCCCGCGAGAGAAGCGATGATTCAGGCCACTGGACTGACCACTCACACCCGACAGGGCAAGCCGCCCACCGTCGACGACGTGTCCTTCGAGGCCCGAGCCGGCCGTGTGACGGCTCTGCTCGGTGCCGCAGGCTCGGGCACCGGCGCCGCGCTGCGGCTGATGCTCGAGCTGCAACCCGGCCGAGGCGTCACGTACTTCAGAGGCCGCCCGCTGCACCGCATCCCACATCCGTCGCGCGAGGTGGGCGTGCTGCTGGGGCAGGTGCCCGGACACCCCGGACGTTCCGTCAGGGGGCAACTGCGCATGCTGTGCGCGGCCGTGGGCGTGCCGGTGGTCAGAGCTGACGACGTGCTGGAGGTCGTCGGGCTGGTCAGTCTGCGGGACGAGCGGCTCGGGACGCTCTCCCGTGGCCTGGACCGTCGTCTCGGACTGGCCTGTGCGTTGTTGGGTGACCCGCACACTCTGGTGCTCGACTCGCCCGCGGACGGGCTGTCCTCGCGCGAGGCGGCTTGGTTGCACGGCGTTCTGCGGGCGTACGCCGGCCAGGGTGGCACGGTGCTGTTCGCGACCGCGGATGCGAAGGAGGCGGCCCGTACCGCGGACCACGTCGTCACTCTTGAGCGCGGAAAGATCGTCGGTGACCAGGCAGTTGAGGACTTTGCCCGCACCCGGCTCCGTCCGCGGGTCGCAGTGGTGTCGCCCTACGCGGCACGGCTCGCTGCTCTCCTCACGAAGGAGGCACGGGTCGGGCGTCGTTCGGTAGAGGTCGCACGGGAAGGGGGCAACCGGCTGTCGGTATACGGCAGCAGCTGTGCGGCGGTGGGCGATATCGCCTTCAGGCACGGCGTCCTGGTGCATCAACTCGCTGACGAGACAGGCGACTCCGGCCCATCGGCACCGCTGCCGCACGAAGAATCCGGCAACGTGACCGGCGACGATCACGAATGGACCGACGGCGATCTCGACCAGGCTCCGACGGCCCCGCCCACGCCCGAGGCAGCGGACGAATGCACCACCACGACTGCCCCGGGCGCCACCGCATCCACCCGCGGTGCGGAGCCGGCCCGCGCACCGTCCCCGGTGGCTGCCTCCCTTCCGGTAACGCCGGACCAAGCGTTGTCGCCACTCCCGCCGCCCATCTCCGTACGTCCGTCGAGGGCGCCGTTGCGCCCGCTGCGGTACGAATTGCGGAGGGCACTCGGCGTGAGCACCGGTTTCCTGGTCGTCCTGTCGGTCTTGGCCGTGTCGGCGGTGACCGCCGTGGTCCTGGCGAGGACAGGTCACACTCCGGTGCCCCGCCTCCTGGCCGCCTGGCACCTGGAGATGCCGCTGCCCCCCGCGGCCTTGGGCGCCGGACTGCTGGGTGCCCTGGCGTTCGGTGACGAGTTCCGGCACCCTGCGCTGGCAGTGGACCGGGGGACCGTGCCACGCAGGATCGGCCTCCTGCTGGCGAAACTGCTCGTCTCGGCAGTAACCGCAGCGATCCTCGCAGTGATCACTCTGCTCACGGACAGGGCGACCCTCCACCTGTTCTACGGCGACGAGATGACGGCGGTGCCCGGCAACTGGCCGTCTCTGCTGACGGGTTGGATCGCCCTCGCGGTGGGTTGTGCGTGGGCCGGGGTGCTGGCGGCAGGAGTGTTCCGGTCCACCGCGGCAGGGCTGGCGGCCGTCCTCGCGGTTCCTGTGGCGCTGGTGCCGGCCGTGCAGAAGCTGCTGGCCGGACCGGCCGTGCGCTCCGCAACGGGACTCCCGGAGAGGCTGCGGGAACTGGCCCTTGTGCCGTGGCCGGCGGGCGGCAACCACTATGTCGCCTCCGTTGTGCGGATTCTGGCTCAACCGGTGGGCGGCGCCCTCCTCTTGAGCCTGGGCGCCCTCCTCGTCGCCTACGTTCTGACATCGCTCAGGCCGCGGCCCCGGGCTCGCTAGAGGACCGTTGTGCCGGGGTAGTTCACAGAGGGTCACAGATCTGTCGGCAATCTGCCGCCGGCCGCCGCGCTCTACTGCGACGGCAACCGTCTGGCCTCACGAATCGTGCAGTGAACGGAACTTGAGGCACGCGAATCCCAACTCCCGGCAATCGCACACAGTTACCGAGCAATATGTCTGATTCATCACGATAAGCCGTCAATTGCGGCAAGGTAAGCGATCACCCTTTCGTGTGCTTTTCACCAAAGACCTCAAGGGGGTTGGAGGCGGAGCCGACAAAGGATGCGTGAGTACCCTTGCGCACACCATGATGACCACCGCCCGCTCCGCCGGCTCAGGCCTTGCCGGCCCGGGTGAACTCGACCGCTATCCCTATGCAGAGCCCTCTGCGGCGGGGCGCGCCCCGGCGCCTTCCTGGGAGGGGGCGGAGTCCGACCTCGGACGGGTCGGACGACGCCCCGCAGGCAGCCGCGGGCGCGGACTGCACGGCCAACTCGTCCAGCAGCTGGGGCAGATGATCGTCTCGGGTGACCTCGGGGCGGACCGTCCACTCGTCCCCGAGGAGATCGGCCAGCGCTTCGAGGTCTCGAGGACCGTCGTCCGCGAGTCGCTCCGCGTCCTCGAGGCCAAGGGCCTGGTCAGCGCCCGCCCGAACGTGGGCACGCGAGTCCGCCCGGTCAGCGACTGGAACCTGCTCGACCCCGACATCATCGAATGGCGCGCCTTCGGCCCGCAGCGCGACGACCAGCGTCGCGAGCTCAGTGAGCTGCGTTGGACGATCGAGCCGCTGGCCGCACGCCTCGCCGCGGGCCACGGACGCGAAGATGTCCAGCAGCGTCTCGCCGACATGGTCGACATCATGGGCCGGGCGCTGGACGCGGGTGACGCGATCACGTTCTCCCGCGCGGACGCGGAGTTCCATTCCCTGCTGATCCAGGTCGCGGGCAACCGCATGATGGAGCACCTGTCGGGCATCGTCTCTGCCGCCCTGCACGTCTCCGGCGGTCCGGTCACCGGCTGCGACCGTCCGACCGACACTTCGCTCGCCCAGCACGGCCGCATCGTCGACGCGCTCGCGGCCGGCGACGGCGCTTCGGCCGAAGGGGCGATGCGGCAGCTGCTGACCGCGCTCCCGGACGTCGACCGTGTGGTTCCGGCGCCTCGCGAGGTCCCCGCACCGCGCGAGCACTGACCCCCGGAGCGCGCTCCCTCGTCGGTGCACGCGCCGTTCCGGACTCCGTGCCGAGTCGCCGGCTCCCCATCGGGCCCGGCGACTCGCGCATGGGTGGCTATCTGTACATAAATGTCAAGCACTGACCGTTTTAGACGGTTACGGGGTGTGACTCGGGCCACGCGGATTGGGCGTAACGCTCCACGAGGTAGCGCGATGACCTAAGAGGCGACAGTCGAGGAGGGAATACAGCAGCCGTTCACGGCGCTGTCCAGCTCTGACGCCCCGCCCGTGCCGTCGGCCATCCCCAGTCGGCGGTCAGCGGTTCCGGTCCCATGAGGACGGTGCCGGAAGCCGTTTCCATCGTTCCGAGAGGTTGTTCGTGTCGGCCAGCACATCCCGTACGCTCCCGCCGGAGATCGCCGAGTCCGAGTCTGTCATGGCGCTCATCGAGCGGGGAAAGGCCGAGGGGCAGATCGCCGGCGACGACGTGCGTCGAGCCTTCGAAGCTGACCAGATTCCGGCCACTCAGTGGAAGAACGTTCTGCGCAGCCTCAACCAGATCCTCGAGGAAGAGGGTGTGACGCTGATGGTCAGTGCCGCGGAGTCGCCGAAGCGCCCCCGTAAGAGCGTCGCAGCGAAGAGTCCGGTGAAGCGCACCGCTACCAAGACCGTCGCCGCCAAGGCGGCCACGGCGAAGAAGGCGACTGCCACCGCGCCTGCGACCGCATCCGACGCCCCGGTCGAGGAGACCGAGGAGACCGCTCCGGAGAAGAAGGCCGCCGCCAAGAAGGCACCGGCGAAGAAGACGACGGCGAAGAAGACCGTCGCGAAGAAGACCGCGGCGAAGAAGACCGCGGGCAAGAAGGACCTCGACGAGCTCGTCGAGGGCGACGACGCGGTCGAGGAGACCGCCGCCGCCCCCGCCAAGCCGGGCGAGGAGGAGACCGAGGAGACCGGCGGCGAGGCCAAGGGCTTCGTCCTCTCCGACGACGACGAGGACGACGCGCCGGCGCAGCAGGTCGCGGTCGCCGGAGCCACGGCCGACCCGGTCAAGGACTACCTGAAGCAGATCGGCAAGGTCCCGCTGCTCAACGCGGAGCAGGAGGTCGAGCTCGCCAAGCGGATCGAGGCCGGCCTGTTCGCCGAGGACAAGCTGGCGAACTCCGACAAGCTGGCCCCCAAGCTCAAGCGCGAGCTGGAGATCATCGCGGAGGACGGTCGCCGGGCCAAGAACCACCTGCTCGAGGCCAACCTGCGCCTGGTCGTCTCGCTCGCCAAGCGCTACACGGGCCGCGGCATGCTCTTCCTGGACCTGATCCAGGAGGGCAACCTGGGCCTCATCCGTGCGGTCGAGAAGTTCGACTACACCAAGGGCTACAAGTTCTCGACGTACGCGACCTGGTGGATCCGTCAGGCGATCACGCGCGCGATGGCCGACCAGGCCCGCACCATCCGTATTCCGGTGCACATGGTCGAGGTCATCAACAAGCTCGCGCGTGTGCAGCGGCAGATGCTCCAGGACCTGGGCCGCGAGCCCACGCCGGAGGAGCTGGCCAAGGAACTCGACATGACCCCGGAGAAGGTCATCGAGGTCCAGAAGTACGGCCGTGAGCCGATCTCGCTGCACACTCCGCTCGGCGAGGACGGAGACAGCGAGTTCGGTGACCTCATCGAGGACTCCGAGGCGGTCGTTCCGGCCGACGCGGTCAGCTTCACGCTGCTGCAGGAGCAGCTGCACTCGGTGCTCGACACCCTCTCCGAGCGTGAGGCGGGCGTCGTCTCGATGCGGTTCGGTCTGACTGACGGTCAGCCGAAGACGCTCGACGAGATCGGCAAGGTCTACGGGGTGACGCGCGAGCGCATCCGTCAGATCGAGTCGAAGACGATGTCCAAGCTCCGCCACCCGTCCCGCTCCCAGGTACTGCGCGACTACCTGGACTAGACAGCCGGTCGGGGGACGGTCGGTCCGTCCCCCGCGCCGAAGGGCCCGGACTCCTCAGGAGTCCGGGCCCTGTGCTTTTGCGCGCATGCGCGGCTGTGAGGCCTCGACGACGCTGAGTGTGGCATTGCAACCCAGTGTGAGGAGAGCGCATGCGTCGCCGTCCCTTCGCAGGTACGGAGTCGAGTACGCCGACGAGTACGCCACCGGGGTCGTGGCCGGGAACGCTGGGCCTGCTCGCGACGGTCACAGCGGTCATCGCCCCGCTGGTCGCGCCGCCACCCGCCGTGGCGGACAGCGTGATTGTCGGCGGTCGGCCGGTGCAGGTCGCGGATCACCCATGGACGGTCGCGGTCTCCAGTCGTGACCGGTTCGGGGGTACGCGTTCCGGCCAGTTCTGCGGTGGCGCGGTGATCGGAAAGCGGACCGTCCTGACGGCCGCCCACTGTCTGGGTGAGGACGTGCTGGGCGCGCCGCTCGGGCAGGTGCGGGACCTCCGGGTGATCTCCGGGCGCGGCGACCTCCGCGAGAAGGACGGCCGTGAACTGCCCGTGCAGGACGTGTGGATCGACCCGGAGTACGACGAGTACACGAACGCCGGGGACGTGGCCGTGCTCACGGTGGACGCCGATCTGCCGAAGTCCACGGCCGTGCCTCTGGCAGAGAAGGGCGACGACTCGGCGTACCGCGCGGGCACACCGGCGGACGTCCTCGGTTGGGGGGATACGACCGGAACTGGGGACTACGCATCGGTGCTGCGGGCTGCCCGGGTGAAGGTGCTGCCGGACAGGGATTGCGAGGAGGCCTACCCGGGCACGGCGGACGGCAGGTATCTGAAGGCGTCCATGCTCTGCGCGGGTGAGGAAGCGGGTGGCCGGGACGCGTGCCAGGGCGACAGCGGGGGCCCGTTGGTGGCGCGCGGGCGGCTCATCGGCCTCGTCTCGTGGGGCAGTGGCTGCGGGAAGGCGGGCAGTCCAGGGGTCTACACGCGGATCTCCGACGTGGTGCGCCGGAACCCCGAGACGGCGCGCGGCACCAGCCCGTCTCCCACGAAGGAAGACGACGGCGGCCTGGGCGAATCGGGCGACGGTCCTGCCGAGAGCGGCGGCTCCGACGTGCCGGCAGAGGAGGGAGCTTCGGAATCGGAGACTCCGCGTCCGCCCGCCGATGCGCCGTCCGGGGAGTCCGACGCCCCCGTCGAGTCCGGCTCGGACGAAGGCGTGCCACTGGACGAGGGCGGGCTGGACCAGCCGCCCCGTCAGCCGGCCACGGATCGGCCCACCGGTAGCCCGCAACCGTCGGCTTCAGCAAGCTCCGCACCGGACGCGACGGAGACGGATCCCCAGGAGAGCGGCGGGCGTCCAGGGTCGGACGCCGGCGAACAGTCGGCTTCCCCGGGCCCCGCCGCACGTGGCAGAGGACCCGCTGGTGGCGCGCCACAGGCGGAGGGCGCCGAGGCACCGGCAGACGCGTCGCCGGCGGAGCGCCCCACGGAACGGACCGAGAAGGCCTCCAGGGCTGCCGCTCAGGACGGCGCGCGCCAGGACGGGGGTACGCACGGTCCGACGTCCGACACGGGCGCAGCGGAGCGTGCTGAGCTCCCGCGTGCGGCGGGCTCAGGGCCGGGCCGTGCGGGAGCGGGTAAGTCCTGAGCGACCCGACGCGCGGGACGCGGACATGAGAACGGGCGGTGGCCCCTGGTGGATCCAGGGGTCACCGCCCATTGACCGGCCTCGAGCCGGTCCAGGCTCGTCGTTGTGCGAGGCGTCAGTGATCCTCGTCGTTTGCAGGCACGGCCGTAAGCCGTTCTGTCTCGTCCTGTATCTCAGCGGCGATCTTCTTGAGTTCCGGCTCGAACTTGCGGCCGTGGTGGGCGCAGAAGAGCAGTTCACCGCCGCTCAACAGGACGACGCGCAGATATGCCTGGGCGCCGCAGCGGTCGCACCGGTCTGCGGCCGTCAGCGGGGTCGCGGGGGTCAGAACAGTAGTCACGTCGCCTCTTCTCTAGCTCGACGAGCTGTCGTACCAGGGTCAACATCCAACCAGCCCCAAAACGTTCCCGCTCGTGGCATTCCCTCGAAAATTCTTTCCGAGGCGGCTGTCTGCTGCCGGTTGGCGGCGAATGTGCCGTATTACGTGTCTTACGGTTTTCGCTTGGTCTGCCGAGTTCGTATGTCGAATGGGTTGTGGATCATCTTGGCCCTCCCAGCCAGGTGCGGCTGGTTGTTCATGAGGACGTGCCCGGAGCCTAAATGGTTCATGCGCGCTTGGGAACGTGATATCCGCATCACCCCATCGAGGGATCGAACACCCATGCGACCGTGGACTAGTCTGAGCGCAGACGAGGGTGGCGGTACATCGGCTCTACCAGGCCTCGGTACCCTCTGACCGGCGACCGACGCCGGACCCTGTTCACTGGGGTCTTCATCAGAATTCAGCGAGGAGCGAAACGCGTGACCGCCGAGACGTCCGTGCCGTCCACTGCGCTGCTGACCGGAGCAGACCGGGACGGCTCCAACTACACCGCGCGGCACCTTCTCGTCCTCGAGGGGCTGGAAGCCGTCCGTAAGCGCCCCGGTATGTATATCGGGTCGACGGACAGCCGCGGACTCATGCACTGCCTGTGGGAGATCATCGACAACTCCGTCGACGAGGCTCTCGGCGGGTACTGCGACCGCATCGACGTGATCCTGCACCACGACGGCTCCGTCGAGGTCAGGGACAACGGCCGGGGCATCCCGGTCGACGTGGAGCCCAAGACGGGGCTCTCGGGCGTCGAGGTCGTCATGACCAAGCTGCACGCCGGCGGCAAGTTCGGCGGTGGCGCCTACGCGGCCTCCGGCGGCCTGCACGGTGTCGGTGCCTCCGTGGTCAACGCGCTGTCGGCGCGCCTCGACGTCGAGGTCGACCTGCGCAGCGCCACGCATGCGATCAGCTTCCGGCGCGGGGTGCCGGGGCAGTTCTCCAAGGAGGGGCCGGACGCCCCCTTCGAGGCCTCCAGCGGCACCGTCAAGGGCAAGCGGATCCCGAAGACCCGTACCGGCACCCGGGTGCGGTACTGGGCGGACCGGCAGATCTTCCTCAAGGACGCCAAGCTCTCGCTCGAGACGCTGCACCAGCGCGCCCGCCAGACGGCCTTCCTGGTTCCGGGTCTGACGATCGTCGTCCGGGACGAGCGCGACCTCGAGGGCATCGGCAAGAGCGAGGAGACGTTCCGCTTCGACGGCGGAATCAGTGAGTTCTGCGAGTACCTCGCTCAGGACAAGGCGATCTGCGACGTCCAGCGGCTGTCGGGTCAGGGCACCTTCAAGGAGACCGTCCCGGTGCTCGACGATCTCGGGCACATGACGCCCACCGAGGTCACCCGTGAGCTCGGTGTGGACATCGCGCTCCGCTGGGGCACGGGGTACGACACCACGATCAAGTCCTTCGTGAACATCATCGCCACCCCCAAGGGCGGCACCCACGTCAGCGGCTTCGAGCGGTCGCTCGCCAAGACGGTGAACGAGCAGCTCCGGGCACAGAAGGTGCTGCGGGTCGCCGAGGACGACGTCGTCAAGGACGACGCCCTCGAAGGGCTCACCGCAGTGGTCACGGTCCGTCTCGCCGAGCCGCAGTTCGAGGGGCAGACCAAGGAGGTGCTCGGCACCTCCGCCGCCAACCGCATCGTGGCCAACGTCGTGGCGAAGGAGCTCAAGGCGTTCCTGGCCTCGACCAAGCGGGACGCCAAGGCCCAGGCGCGGGCGGTCCTCGAGAAGACCGTCGCCGCCGCTCGGACGCGTATCGCCGCCCGTCAGCACAAGGAGGCGCAGCGGCGGAAGACCGCGCTCGAGTCGTCCTCGTTGCCGGCCAAGCTCGCCGACTGCCGCAGTGACGATGTCGACCGCAGTGAGCTCTTCATCGTCGAGGGGGACTCCGCGCTCGGCACTGCGAAGCTCGCCCGGAACTCGGAGTTCCAGGCGCTGCTCCCGATCCGCGGCAAAATCCTCAACGTTCAGAAGGCGTCCGTCTCGGACATGCTCAAGAACGCCGAGTGCGGGGCGATCATCCAGGTCATAGGAGCAGGGTCGGGCCGTACCTTCGATCTCGACGCGGCCCGCTACGGGAAGATCATCCTGCTCGTCGACGCCGATGTGGACGGCGCTCATATCCGCATCCTGCTGCTGACTCTCTTCCAGCGGTACATGCGGCCGATGGTCGAGGCCGGCCGGGTCTTCGCGGCGGTCCCGCCCTTGCACCGGATCGAGCTCGTCCAGCCCAAGAAGGGCCAGGACAAGTACGTCTACACGTACTCCGACAACGAACTGCGTTCGACCCTGCTCGAGTTCGAGCGCAAGGGAATCCGCTTCAAGGACTCGATCCAGCGCTACAAGGGCCTCGGCGAGATGGATGCCGATCAGCTCGCGGAGACGACCATGGACCCCCGGTTCCGCACCCTGCGCCGGATCAACATCAGCGATCTGGACTCCTCCGAGCAGGTCTTCGACCTCCTGATGGGGAACGAGGTCGCGCCCCGCAAGGAGTTCATCACCAGCTCCGCCGCCACTCTCGACCGCTCGCGTATCGACGCCTGAACTCGCTCGCGGGGCAGCGGCCGGACGCCGTGCCCCGCGAGCGAGTGCACCCCTGGGTGGAGAGAGGCTCCACCCAGGGCCCACCCAAGATCCACCCGCGCTCCGATCCGCCGCACGCCGGACACCAGTAACGTCGAAGACAGCATCGTCCTGACCAGAGGACTTTGGACGTGGACCGGTGATGTCGGGGGAGAGCGGGCTCTCGGCACCCCGTCCGTGATGGGTGAGTGAAGCGGTGCACGACCGGCCCGCGGCGCGGTGTCCGGAGGTGGAGGGGAACGGTATGGGGTGGCGTAGGTGGACGGAATGGCCCACGCCTGAGGCGCTCTCGCGAGTGGGTGTGCCGAAGGCGAGGATGGGCCTCGATCTGGCACTGCGGGCGGGGTTGGCCCTGTGGCTGCTGCTGGGCGCGTACCACGCGCATGTGCTTCCTGGAGCCGGTCAGATCGTGGTGCTGGGTGCGGTGGGCACCTGCATCGCCGCTGCGGCCGTTTTTCAGCGAGCCACCCAGGACAACCGGTTGTGGCTGTCGTGCGCGCTGCTTTCCGTGCTCGGTGTGGTCGGCCTGGTCGGTCATCTGGCCGGGGCGTATCAGCCGGCGGTCCTGCTCTGGATGTCGGTCGCGGTGCTCGCCATGTCCCGGATGCCGCCGATCGCCGGGGTCGTCGCGCAACTGCTGCTCCTCGTGGGCCTCTTGGCGGTGACCCGGGACGGCTTGGGGGAGGTCCTGCTGAGTGCCGGGGCGGTGGCCTTGATCGGAGTCACCCTGCGGGTCGACGAGCAGGCCCGGGGCGCCGGATACCGGCTCCTGGCCCAGGAGCGGGAGATCCGCGCCGCCGAGACCATGGCGGCGGCGCTGGGGGAGCGGGCCAGGATCGCCCGGGAGATCCATGACGTGCTGGCCCACAGTCTGTCCGCACAGACCGTGCACCTGGAGGCCGCCAGGCTGCTGATCGAGCGCGACGCCGGGCGGGAGCAGATACTCGAACGAGTGGTGGCGGCGCGTGTGATGGCACGCGAGGGGCTCGCGGAGACGCGCCAGGCGCTGTCCGCCCTGCGCGGTGAAATGATCCCCGTGGACGAGTACCTGCGCGAGATCGCGGCGATGGACGGCGCCCGTGTGGAAGTGGCCGGTGAGCCCAGGTCGTTGGAGGCCGAGGTGTCCCAGGCGCTGCGACGCGTCGCGCAGGAAGCGCTGACGAACGCCCGCAGACATGCACCGGGCGCACGGATCGAGGTGCGGCTCGGATACGAGCACAGTGAAGTCACCCTGGAGGTCAGGGACTCGGGGCGGACGCGGGAAGCGGCCCCACCGGGCGAGTCCGGTTCCGGCTACGGTCTGCTCGGGATGAGGGAACGGGCAGAGCTGCTCGGCGGCGCCTTGCGGGCGGAGCCGGAGGGGGAGGGCTTCGTGGTGCGGCTGCGAGTGCCGGCATGACAGCGCGAGTGGTGGTCGTCGACGACCAGACCGTGGTGCGCGAGGGCATCGTGATGATCCTGGACCTGTTGGAGGGGATCGAGGTCGTCGGATCGGCGGGCGACGGTGACGAGGCGGTGTCCTTGGTGGCCCGACTGGCCCCGGACGTCGTGCTGATGGACCTGCGGATGCCGCGCTGCGACGGGGTCACCGCCACCCGGCGCATCCGTGAACAGCATCCGGAGACCCAGGTCGTCGTGCTCACGACGTACGTCGACGACGAGTCGCTCTTCCCCGCACTGCGCGCCGGAGCGCGTGGCTATCTCACCAAGGACGCGGGCGGCGACGAGATCGTGCGGGCCGTGCACGCGGTACTCGCGGGACAGGCGGGCCTCGCCCCGCAGATCCAACGCCGGCTCCTGGAGCGGCTCTCGGAGTCCGCGGCCGTGCCGCAGCCGCCCCAGGAGCTGCCGGACGGTCTGACCGCACGCGAGGGCGAGGTCCTCGGCCGTATCGCCGAAGGGCTCACCAACGCCGAGATCGCCCGCAGTCTCCAGGTGTCCACGGCCACGGTGAAGACACACATCAACAAGATCTTCGCGAAGACGGGGGTGCGGGACCGCGCGCAGGCCGTGCGCTATGCGTACCGGCACGGGATCGCGTACCCACCCGGGAAGCGAGTCACCTGATGGAGTGAAGAGCACCGGGAGGAGAGTCCTGGATCTTCCCGTTCTGTCCATCCTTGGGTCCGCGGCCGCGTCCGGCCGCGGACAAGGAGACTTCGGTGGACCAGCACGACAGCCGCGAGACCGGGCACGGTGTCCGGGTCGGTGACCCCGGCGATCACCGTGACCCGTGGGACGACGCCTCGGCCTCCGGCTGGGGCGAACTCGACAGCGGATTCGACGGTGCCGGGGTGCCTGCCGCGACGAAGGCTCTTCCCACCACAACTGCCGCCCCGGCCAACGCTCCGTGGGCCGCAGCGACGCCTCCCGGCCCGCGCACCGAATCCGCGACGGCGGCCGCGAGCGCCGGCGACATCTACCTCGAAGTGCAGCGCAGCGCGGCGTTCCAGGAAGTGCGTGGAAGCTACCGGCGGTTCGTGGTGCCCGCAGTCATCGCCTTCTTCACCTGGTACCTGGCGTATGTGGTGGCGGCCACGACGGTTCCGGACTTCATGGCCCGGCCGGTGGCCGGCGCGGTGAACGTCGCGATGCTCGCCGGGCTCGGGCAGTTCCTCACCACATTCCTGCTGACCTGGGCGTACGCCCGTCATGCACGGCTGCGCCGCGACCGTGCCGCGCTCGAACTGCGCTGGAACACTCAGGAACTGACCCGAGGGATCGACCGTTGACCGGCAATCACCAGACACTGGCGCTGCTTCTGTTCAGTGCGTTCGTCGCCGTCACGCTGGCGATCACCACCTGGGTGAGCCGTACGCGGCAGGGTTCGCCGGAGGAGTTCTACGCCGGCAACCGGCTCTTCTCACCGATGGAGAACGGTTTCGCCATCGCCGGCGACTACATGTCCGCCGCTTCCTTCCTCGGCATCGCGGGCCTCATCGCCCTCTTCGGCTACGACGGCCTCCTCTACTCGGTCGGCTTCCTGGTCGCCTGGCTGGTCGTCCTCTTCCTGGTCGCCGAACTCGTCCGCAACTGCGGCAGGTTCACCCTCGCCGACGTGGTCGCCGCCCGGATGCGGGAGCGGCCGGTGCGGATCGCGGCCGGCACCTCGTCGGTGACCGTCTCCGTGCTGTACCTGGTGGCGCAGATGGTCGGCGCCGGCAGTCTGGTCGCCCTGCTGCTCGGCGGCACGGGACAGGCGGCGCAGACCTGGACGGTGATCGGTGTCGGTGCGCTGATGGTCGTCTACGTGTCGTTCGGCGGCATGCGTGCCACCACCTGGATCCAGATCGTCAAGGCCGTGCTCCTGATGGGCGGCGCCCTCGCCCTCACCGTGCTCGTACTGGTGCGCTTCCACGGGGACTTCAACGACCTGCTGCGTACCGCCGCGGACCGCAGCGGGCACGGCGCGGACTTCCTGGCCCCAGGACTGCACTACGGCGGCGACTGGACCGCGCGCTTCGACTTCATGAGTCTCGGACTCGCGCTGGTGCTCGGTACGGCCGGGCTCCCGCACATCCTGTCGCGCTTCTACACCGTGCCGACCGCCCGCGCCGCACGGCGTTCGGTGGTGTGGGCGATCGGCCTCATCGGCAGCTTCTACCTGATGACCATCGTGCTCGGGTTCGGTGCCGCCGCGATCGTGGGCACCGACGAGGTCCGCCGCTCCAACAGCTCGGGCAACACGGCGATTCCGCTCCTTTCGCTCGACCTCGGTGGCGGCGCGGATTCGACGGGCGGCACGGTTCTCTTCGCGATCGTCGCCGCCGTGGCCTTCGCCACGATCCTGGCCGTGGTCGCCGGCATCACCCTCGCCTCGTCCGCGTCGGTCGCGCACGACCTCTACGCATCGCTCCGCCGCAAGCACGCCAAGCAGCACAGCGAGGTCGCCGTGGCACGCGTGGCAGCCATCGGGATCGGCGTAGCGGCCATCGCCCTCGCCCTGCTCTGCCGGAACCTGAACGTGGCGTTCCTGGTCGGTCTCGCCTTCGCCGTAGCCGCATCCGCCAACCTGCCGGTCCTGCTGTACTCGTTGTTCTGGCGGCAATTCACGACTCGCGGAGCGGTGTGGTCCGTGTACGGCGGGCTCGTCCCCGCCCTCGTCCTCGTCCTGCTGTCGCCCGTGGTGTCCGGGAGCGAGGCGTCGATCCTGTCGGGGCTCGACTTCCAGTTGTTCCCGCTGGAGAACCCGGGACTGGTCTCCATCCCGCTCGGCTTCCTGGCCGGCTGGATCGGCACCGTCACTTCACGGGAGCCCGCGGACGAGGCCAAGCATGCGGAGACGGAGGTCCGCGCCCTGACCGGCGCCGGGGCGGTCTGAGACCGGTGGTCAGCGCCCGGTGGCCCACTCGTAGCGGTGCTCCGGGCGGCCCGTGTCGCCGTACCGCAGGGTGAGGCGGACTCGGCCGGTGCGTTCCAGGAGCTTCAGGTAGCGCTGGGCGGTCTGCCGGCTGAGGCCGGTCCTGTCGGCGACCTCCTGGGCCGACAGGGCGCCGTCCGCGGACGTCATGGCACGCCGCACCAGATCCGCGGTACCGGGGGAGTGGCCCTTCGGCAGCTCCGGCGCGGGTGTGGCGGACAAGGCGCTGAACATCCGGTCCACCTCGGTCTGTTCGGCCTCGCCGCCACCGTCGAGGGTGCGGCGCAGGGCCGCGTATCCGTCGAGTTTCGAGCGGAGTCCGGCGAAGGTGAACGGCTTCACCAGGTACTGGAGCGCCCCGTGCCGCATCGCGGACTGGACGGTGGCGACGTCCCGCGCGGCCGTCACCATGATCACGTCGGTCTGCCGGCCGCTCTCGCGCAGGCTGCGTACCACGTCGAGGCCGGTGGCGTCGGGCAGATAGTGGTCGAGGAGCACCAGGTCGACATGGAGGGCCTCGATCCGCTCCACCGCCTCGGCGGCGGTGTGCGCCTGGGCCGCGACGCGGAAGCCGGCGACCTTCGCCACGTATGCCGCGTTCACCGCGGCGACCCGCCGGTCGTCGTCCACCACCAGTACGTCGATCACCGTGCCTCCTCGACGGTCCCCGGCTGTACGTCCCGCGCCTGCGGAGTCAGAGCCTCCGGCAGTACGACCGTGAACTCGGCGCCTGCCCCGCGGGTGTTCGCCGCCCGGGCAGTACCGCCCTGGCGTTCGGCGAGTCGGCGCACCAAGGGCAGACCGAGCCCGCGCCGTCCGTGGGCCGGCGGCTCCTTGGTCGACCAGCCCTCGGTGAAGATCAGCTCCTGGCGCTCGGGCGGCACGCCGGGACCCGAGTCGCGTACCCGCAGCTCGACGGACCGCCCCTCGGTGCGCAGGGCGACCTCCACGCGCGCGTGGTCGGTGCCGAGGGAGGCGTCCAGGGCGTTGTCGACCAGGTTGCCCACGATGGTGACCAGGTCCTGCGGGTCCACGAGGTGGTCCGGCAGCCGGGTGTCGTCGGACACTCGCAGTGCGACGCCCCGTTCCGCGGCGACCGTGGCTTTTCCGACCAGGAGCGCGGCGAGCAGCGGGTCGCCGACCTTTTCGGTGATCTGCTCGGCGGTGGCGCGATGGGTGCCCACGGTCTCGCCGACGAATTCCACGGCTTCGTCGTACATCTCGAGTTCCAGGAGCCCGAGCAGGGTGTGCAGATGATTGGCGTGCTCGTGGTCCTGGGCTCGCAGGGCGTCGATGAGTCCGCGGGTGGAGTCGAGTTCGCGGCCGAGGCGTTCGAGTTCGGTGCGGTCGCGGAGGGTGGCGACGGCGCCGCCGTCGTCCGTGGGCATCCGGTTGGCGACCAGGACGCGCTGACCGCGCACGGTGACCAGGTCGGTGCCGGTGGCGCGGCCGGTCAGGACGTCCGTGGTGCGGCCGGCGCCGAGGGCGGTGTCGAGAGGTTCGCCGATCGCCTCTGGGCCGAGGGTGAGCAGGCGCTGTGCCTCGTCGTTGAGCAGCCGGATGCGACCGCTCGCGTCGAGGGCCACGACGCCCTCACGGATGCCGTGCAGCATCGCCTCGCGCTCCGCGAGGAGCGCCGAGATGTCGGAGAAGGCGAGGTCGCGGGTCTGTCCCCGGACCCGGCGCGAGATCAGGTACGCGGCCAGCGCGCCCACCGCCAGGGCGCCGCCCGCGTACGCGAAGAGGCTCGGGATGGTGTGCACGAGGCGGTCCCGGACGCTGTCGTACTCGATGCCCACCGAGACCGCGCCGACGACGTCCCCGTCGGCGCTGCGCAGGGGAACCTTGCCGCGGGCGGAACGGCCGAGGGTGCCGTTGTCGATCTCCATGACCTCATGCCCGGCCAGGGCCTCGCCCGGATCGGTGGACACCATGCGGCCGATCTCGTCGGGGCTGGTGTGCGACCAGCGGATTCCGCGGGTGTTCACGACGACGATGTACTCGGCGCCGGTGGCCCGCCGGACGCGTTCCGCCTCCTCCTGCACGGGGCCGTCGACAGCGGGGGCCGTATCCCGCAGATCGGCCGCGACCTGCGGCTGCGCCGCCGTGGTCTGCGCGATGGCCAGGGCCCGGCGCATCGCCTGATCGTCGAGCTGCTCGCTGAGCGGGGCCAGGAAGAGTCCGGTGGCGAGCACGGCCACGCCGGCGGCGATCGACAGCTGCATGAGCAGGACCTGCGAGAAGACCCGTTTGGGCATCCCGATACGCACCCTGCGACCTGCACTCATGCGACGAACGGTACGGTCCCTCGGCCCGAGCCCGAAATTGCCGGCCCGCGTACCGCATCGCGGTCGATGCGGTGGTCGGGCGCCGCCCCGGCCTGGGCTGGGATTCTCCTCGGCGTGTGATCCTCGCTACCACCGAGGTCCATTCGGCCCGGGCACAGCGCGAGGGCCGACGGGCTGCTCCTGCGGAGGGGCCGGGTCGCCAGGCAGTGCCGTCAGGCGGTGCGAGGGACCCCGAGCTGTTCCGCGGCGGCGTCCACCGTCTGCGCGAGCAGGACGGCGATGGTCATCGGCCCGACGCCGCCGGGCACCGGCGTGATCAGACCGGCGCGGGTGCGGGCGGCCTCGAAGTCGACGTCACCGACGTTGCCCGGGTTGTACCCGGCGTCGATCACCACGGCGCCCGGCTTGATGTCGTCACCGCGGACGAGCCGGGGCCGGCCGACGGCTGCCACCACGACGTCGGCTGCCCGGACCGAGGCGGACAGGTCAGCCGTGCGCGAGTGGCAGAACGTGACGGTCGCGTCGCGGGCCAGCAGGAGCATCCCCACCGGCTTGCCGAGAATCGGGCTGCGCCCCACCACCACAGCGTGCCGGCCGGCCAGATCGACGTCGTACGCCTCGAGCAGCCGCATGATTCCGCCCGGCGTGCAGGACACGTAGCCCGGCAGCCCGAAGCTCATCGCGGCGAAGGAGCGCATCGTCACGCCGTCGACGTCCTTCTCGGGGGCGATCGCCTCGAACGCCGCTCGTTCGTCGATGTGCGGGCCACACGGATGCTGGAGCAGGATGCCGTGCACGTCGGGATCTTCGGACAGGCCGGTGAGAGCGGTGGTCAACTCGGCGGTCGTGACGGTGGCGGGCAGTGCGATGTGCCGGGACCTGATCCCCGCCTTCGCGCACCGGGCGCGCTTCATGCGGACGTAGGTGACCGATGCCGGATCGTCTCCCACGAGCACGGTCGCCAGGCAGGGGCTGCTGCCCGCACGCCGTGCGATCTCCGCCGCCCTGTCGGCGGTTTCGGCCACGATGCGTGCGGCAAGTCCGTTGCCGTCCATGAGTTGGGCCGTCCGGGTCGTGGACATCGCTGCCTCCAGGCGCTCTCGACCAATCGCCCAGGCGCGCGGCATTCACATCTTCTCGGAGCCGCTCCCCGGTGGTGGCTCCACCTCAGCGCCAGTCACGGCCCGCCATCACCGTAGTGGACAGGCAGGGCGGCGCGAGGGGTCTCCTCGGCTCGTCGCGTCCGGCGCCGACCGCAGGGCGCGGGGAATTCTGTACGCCGTGTGTAGGGTGCAGCAGTTTCGTGACGACGCAACAGCTGCGCAAGAATTGCGTTAATCTTGCGCACATGACGCGACGACTTGCTCAAGTGGCGCAGAAGGTGGGGGTCAGCGAGGCCACCGTCAGCCGAGTCCTGAACAACAAGCCGGGAGTCTCCGAGGCCACGCGCCAGTCGGTGCTGTCGGCCCTGGACGTGCTCGGCTACGAGCGCCCGACACAACTGCGGGGCGAGCGGGCCCGGTTGGTGGGTCTCGTACTCCCCGAACTGCAGAATCCGATCTTCCCCGCCTTCGCCGAAGTCATCGGGGGGACCCTCGCGCAGCAGGGGCTCACCCCGGTGCTGTGCACCCAGACCAAGGGCGGCGTCTCGGAGGCGGACTACGTCGAGCTGCTGCTCGAACAGCAGGTCTCGGGCGTGGTGTTCGCGGGTGGTCTGTACGCCCAGGCCGACGCGCCGCACGAGCACTACGCCCAGCTCGCCGCCCGCAAGATCCCGGTGGTCCTGGTGAACGCGGCGATCGAGGATCTCGGTTTCCCCGCGGTCTCCTGTGACGACGTCGTCGCGGTCGAGCAGGCCTGGCGCCACCTGGCCTCGCTCGGGCACGAGCGCATCGGCATCGTCCTCGGCCCGGCGGACCACATGCCTTCGCAGCGCAAGCTTGCGGCGGCCCGCACGATCGCCGCGGACTCGGGCAGTCCGCTGCCCGACGAACACGTCGCACGCGCCATGTTCTCGCTCGAGGGCGGGCAGGCCGCGGCCGCGCGCCTGCTGGAGCGCGGCGTCACGGGGATCGTCTGCGCCAGCGACCCCATCGCCCTCGGCGCGGTGCGTGCCGCCCGGCGCCGGGGCCAGTCCGTCCCCGGGGACGTCTCGGTGGTCGGCTACGACGACTCGGCGTTCATGAACTGCACGGAGCCACCGCTCACCACGGTCAGGCAGCCCATCGAGGCGATGGGCCGGGCCGCGGTCGAGCTGCTCTCCGCACAGATCGTCGGCAGTGCCGTACCGCCCGAAGAG
This sequence comes from Streptomyces sp. YIM 130001, assembly GCF_003574445.1. Classification (GTDB taxonomy): domain Bacteria; phylum Actinomycetota; class Actinomycetes; order Streptomycetales; family Streptomycetaceae; genus Streptomyces. The sequence goes on along the minus strand of NZ_KZ984569.1, from coordinate 15,458 downwards.
CTGCTCTACGAACCGGAGTTGGTGGTCCGGGGCTCCACGGGTCAGGCGCGGCGCACGGCCCCGTAGGCGCCCCGCCCGCCCGGGGCACGGACCCGGCTCCCGGAATTCACGAGCGGACGCCTCGCTGTCAATCTTTTGCGAAATCTGCTCGATATATTGCGTTCGGCTGGTGGTGGTGCTTGAGTGAGCGCCGCCACAGCGAGTCGCTGTGGGCTCCCACGCGTCCAGAGGGGTCCACCCATGACAAGTTCAGGGTTCCGACGTACCTGCACGGCCGTCACCGCCACCGCCATCGCCATCGGCGGCCTCGCCGCCTGCGGCTCCGGAGGGGACGGCGGCTCCGGCGGCAAGACCAAGATCTCGATCAACTGCATGCCGCCGAAGAGCGCCAAGCTCGACCGCAAGTTCTTCCAGGAGGACGTCAGGACGTTCGAGAAGGGGAACCCTGACATAGACGTCGATCCGCACGACGCGTTCCCCTGTCAGGACCCGAAGACGTTCGACGCCAAACTGGCCGGCGGCCAGATGGAAGACGTGTTCTACACGTACTTCACCGACGCCAAGCACGTCGTCGACATCAACCAGGCCGCGGACCTGACCCCTTACGTGAAGGACCTCAAGGGGTACAAGGACATCAAGCAGGAACTGAAGGACATCTACACCGTCGACGGCAAGGTGTACGGCATCCCGCGCACCAACTACTCGATGGGCCTGATCTACAACAAGGCACTCTTCAAGGAGGCCGGCCTCGACCCCGACAAGCCCCCGGCCACCTGGGACGAGGTCCGCACCGCGGCCAAGAAGATAGCCGCGCTCGGCAAGGGAACGGTCGGATACGCCGACTACAGCGCCCAGAACCAAGGCGGCTGGCACTTCACCGCCGAGGTCTACTCGCAGGGCGGCGACGTGGTCAGCAAGGACGGCAAGAAGGCCACCGTGAACACCCCGGAGGGCAAGGCCGTCCTGCAGACCCTCAAGGACATGCGCTGGAAGGACCGTTCGATGGGCAGCAAGCAGCTGCTGATCCTCAACGACGTCCAGCAGATGATGGGTTCGGGCAAGCTCGGCATGTACCTCGCCGCCCCCGACAACATTCCGATCCTGGTCCAGGAGAAGGGCGGCGACTACAAGGACCTCGCCCTGGCCCCCATGCCGGGAGGTGAAGGCACCCTCCTCGGCGGTGACGGCTACATGTTCAACAAGAAGGCCTCGCCGGAGCAGATCAAGGCCGGTCTGAAACTGCTCGACGAGATGTTCCTGACCCCGGGCAAGGGCTTCAACTTCGACTACGCGCGCGACAAGAAGAACGACGCCCCCGTCGGCCTGCCCGAACCCCGCCTCTGGACCGGCACGTCCGACGCCGAGGACCAGAAGGTCAAGGAGAAGTACGCGAACGTCCCGGTCGAGAACTACAAGGCCTTCCTGGACGGCAACGAGAACCTCGACCAGAAGATCGAGCCGCCGAAGGCCCAGCAGATCTACTCCGTGCTCGACGGTGCCGTGTCCGCTGTCCTCACCAAGCAGGACGCCGACATCGACAAGCTCCTCAAGGAGGCTTCCGGCAAGATCGACGGCATCCTGGCCCGGGGCTGACGCACGATGAAGACCGTATCGATTCATGAGTCCGCGCGCTCCGGTGATGCCGGGGCAGGGCCGCCCGCCGCAGGTCGGCCGGGCGGTCCCGCCCCGACCCCGGGGCCCGCGAGCCGCCGCCGGCCGCTGCGCCGCAGAATCGCCGACCAGTCGCGGGCCTACGCCTTCCTGCTCGGCGGACTGCTCTGCTTCGCGCTGTTCTCCTGGTACCCGGCCGTACGCGCGGTGATCATCGCGTTCCAGAAGTACACGCCGGGCTCCGACCCGGAGTGGGTGGGCACGGCCAACTTCACCCGGGTGTTCCAGGATCCCGAGTTCGGAGCGGCCTGGCGCAACACTCTGACGTTCACCCTGCTCGCCCTGCTCATCGGCTTCGCCGTCCCGTTCGTGATGGCACTCGTGCTCAACGAACTGCGGCACGCCCGGGCGTTCTTCCGGGTGGTCGTCTACCTGCCGGTGATGATCCCGCCCGTGGTCAGCGCACTGCTGTGGAAGTGGTTCTACGACCCGGGCGCCGGCCTCGCCAACGAGACGCTGCGCTTCCTGCACCTACCGACCTCGAACTGGTCGAACGGCGCGGACACCGCCCTCGTATCGCTGGTCATCGTGTCCACCTGGGCCGCCATGGGCGGCACGGTACTGATCTACCTCGCCGCACTGCAGGGCATCCCGGGCGAGCTGTACGAGGCGGCGGAGCTCGACGGGGCGAACCTGTGGCAGCGGGTCCGACACGTCACCATCCCGCAGACGCGCTTCATCATCCTGATGCTGATGCTCCTTCAGATCATCGCCACCATGCAGGTGTTCACCGAGCCGTTCGTGATCACCGGAGGCGGACCGGAGAACTCGACGGTCACCGTCCTCTACCTGATCTACAAGTACGCCTTCCTCTACAACGACTTCGGCGGTGCCTGCGCGCTCAGCGTGATGCTCCTGCTGCTGCTCAGCGCGTTCTCCGCGATCTATCTGCGGTTCACGCGATCCCAGGAGGACGCCGTATGACCCCGCCCTCGTCCGCCACCCGCACCCTCGTCTCGCCGCTCGCGCTCGCCAAACGGCGCGGGAAGGCCGCCTACTGGGGCGTGTTCACCGGGGTGGTGCTCCTCTTCGCCGTCGCGTTCCTGTTCCCGGTGTACTGGATGGTCACCGGTGCGATGAAGTCGCCGGACGAGCTGGTGCGCACGCCCCCGACCCTGGTGCCCGACTCCTGGCACGTGAGCGGCTACACCGACGCCTGGGACCTGATGCGGCTGCCCACGCATCTGTGGAACACGGTGGTCCAGGCGAGCGGTGCCTGGATCCTGCAGATCGTGTTCTGCACGGCCGCCGCCTACGCGCTGTCCAAACTCCGGCCCGTCTTCGGCAAGGTGATCCTCGGCGGCATCCTCGCCACCCTGATGGTGCCGGCGCAGGCCCTGGTCGTACCGAAGTACCTGACGGTCGCCGACCTGCCGATCCTGCACATCAGTCTGCTCAACGACCCCATGGCGATCTGGCTGCCCGCCGTGGCCAACGCCTTCAACCTCTATCTCCTGAAGCGGTTCTTCGACCAGATCCCGCGCGACGTCCTGGAGGCGGCCGAGATCGACGGGGCAGGACGGCTGCGCACGCTCTGGTCCATCGTGCTGCCGATGTCGCGGCCCGTGCTCGGGGTGGTCTCCATCTTTGCCCTCGTCGCCGTCTGGCAGGACTTCCTCTGGCCGCTGATGGTCTTCTCCGACACCTCGAAACAGCCGATCAGCGTGGCGCTCGTCCAGCTCACCCAGAACATCTCCCAGACCGTGGTGATCGCGTCCATGGTGATCGCCTCGATCCCCATGGTGGTCATGTTCCTGGTCTTCCAGCGCCACATCATCGCCGGCATCAGCGCGGGCAGCACCAAGGGCTGACCCCGACAGGCCCGGTGGCCGCACACCTCCGGGCCGGCCCCGGCAGCTCCCTCAACCGGCACAACGAAAGGTTCGCACCGTGGGACAGCCCTCCCCTGCCCGGAACAACGTGGAACGGGACGACTGGTGGCGCTCGGCCGCCATCTACCAGGTGTACGTCCGCAGCTTCGCCGACGGCGACGGCGACGGCACGGGGGACCTGGCGGGCGTCCGTGCCCGGCTCCCGTATCTGAACGAACTCGGCGTCGACGCCCTGTGGTTCAACCCCTGGTACCTGTCCCCGATGGTCGACGGCGGATACGACGTCACCGACTACCGCGTCATCGACCCCGCCTTCGGCACGGTCGCCGAGGCCGAGAAACTGATCGCCGAAGCCCGGGCGCTCGGCATACGCACCATCGTCGACGTCGTCCCGAACCATGTCTCGGACCAGCACGCCTGGTTCCGGGCCGCGCTCGCTGCCGGGCCGGGCAGCCCGGAGCGCGACCTGTTCCACTTCCGGCCCGGCCGCGGGGAGAACGGCGAACTGCCGCCCAACGACTGGCCGTCCCAGTTCGCACCGACGGCGTCCACCTGGACCAGGGTCCCGGACGGCGAGTGGTACCTGCACCTCTTCGCACCCCAGCAGCCCGACCTCAACTGGGCGCATCCCGCCGTCCGTCAGGAGCACGAGGAGGTCCTGCGCTTCTGGTTCGACCGAGGCGTGGCAGGCGTACGCATCGACTCGGCCGCGCTGCTCGCGAAGGACCCCGAACTCCCCGACTTCGTCGAGGGGACCGACCCGCACCCGTTCATCGACCGGGACGAACTCCACCAGATCTACCGCTCGTGGCGGGCGATCGCCGACGAGTACGGCGGGGTCTTCGTCGGCGAGGTGTGGCTCCCCGACTCCGAGCGCTTCGCCCGTTATCTGCGGTCCGACGAACTGCACACCGCCTTCAACCTGGCCTTTCTGAGCGCCCCTTGGGAGCCAGCCCGGCTGCGCAAGGTCATCGACGAGACCCTCGCCGAGCATGCGCCGGTCGGGGCCCCGGCCACCTGGGTCCTGTGCAACCACGACATCACCCGCACGGTCACCCGCTACGGACGGGCGGACAGCGGATTCGACTTCGGCGCCAAGGAGTTCGGCACACCGAGCGATCTGGCGGTCGGCACCCGAAGGGCGCGGGCCGCGGCCCTGCTCACCCTCGCGCTGCCGGGCTCGGTCTACGTCTACCAGGGCGAGGAGTTGGGCCTGTACGAGGCGGAGATCCCGCTGGACCGCATCCAGGACCCGATGCACTTCCGGTCCGAAGGCCGGGACCCCGGCCGGGACGGGTGCCGGGTGCCCCTGCCCTGGCGGGCCGAGGCCCCGCATGCCGGGTTCGGCACCGATGCCGCCGCCGAACCCTGGCTGCCGCTGCCCGACGACTGGGCCTCGTACTCCGCCGACCTGCAGGGCCAGGACCCGGAGTCGATGCTCGCCCTGTATCGCGAGGCGCTCAGGCTGCGCCGCACCTCGCCCGGGTTCGGCGACGGGGCGCTGCGTTGGCTTCCGTCCCCGCCCGAAGTCCTCGCCTTCGAACGACCGGACGGACTGGTCTGCCTGGTCAACCTCGGTGCCGAGGCCGCGGACCTGCCTGCGCACGGCGAACTCCTGCTCTCCAGCGCCCCGTTGACGCCCGACGGCCGCCTGGAGACGGATACGGCGGTGTGGTTGAGGGTCTGACACGGCAGACAAGGACGGGCTGCCCAGCGACGCCACGCAGAGGCCCGGCATCCACGGGGATGCCGGGCCGGGTGGCGTTGCCGCCGGGTGCTCAGGCGTCGGGGATGTCGCTCTTGGCGCGCAGCAGGGTGTCCCTGCTCACGACCACGATCCGCTCGTAGTCCGCACGCGAGGCGTCGGCCGGCAGCTCGGAGTCGAGCTTCGCTGTGGCCTCGGTGCCGATGACGGCGAAGTTGCCGTCGCTGAGCTCGAAAATGTCCGGACACGACTGCCCGGACAGACTGCCTCGCTCACGCGGCGAAGCACCAACACGGCGCACGATCTTCAAGGGGATCCCGGTCCTAGGAGTTTCGGTGGTGCAAACGGGGGTACAGTGCCCCGCGCGCGCGAGCGGCGTCGTCAAGGCGCGCCGGAGTCTAGCCCAACTCGCCATGGGGAAAAGCCATTTGGCCTAGGTCGCGGGGTCCTCGCCTGCGTCCCCCGCGCGGGTCGGTGCGGCTCCGTCCGGTGTCCCGGGCGGCTCGCCCACCACCCACCACTCGTCGGTGTCGGCGTCCTCCAGGTCACGGATCAGGCCGTCGACCAGGAGTCCCAGCTCCACCTCGTCCGAACCGTCCTTCAGGCTTGCCCGGTGATGGCGGGTGGCGTGCCAGTACTGCTGGAACACGGGGCTGCGGCAGATCATCCGAAGGTGTCCGTAGAGCTCCTCGCGGTTGACGATGCCGACGCGCAGAGCGAGCAGGGCGTTGGTGTAGACGGCGTTCGCGAAGAGGTATTGGCGGCGCACCCCGGGATCGAGCGGCTCGTCGTAGGTGTCCAGGACGTCGGCGAGTTCGGGATCGTCCACGGCCTTGCACAGCAGGGTCAACTGAAGACGCTGCTGATGGATCAGGGCGGTGTGCCGATGGTGCTCCTCCGCGGCCGTCAACCGGTCGATCCGCAGGCGGAGTTCGTCGTACTTGCGGTGCTGCGAACGGAACTGCGCCAGCATCCCCGCTACGGCAAGGGTGAGCCCTGCAGCGGTGGCACAGGATCCCCTCAGCCGAATCTGTGTGGCCATGTCAACCCCCGAGTCAGGCGACCGTTCCGCCGGTCGTCGGGTGCGGGTCGACGGAGAGCGGGACCGGCGAGCAGGTGGCGGTGCTCTTGCGTCCTCCAGGATCGCCGAGCGGCGCTGGTCGGCAGGAGGCGGAACGCGGGCGCGCGGAGGTATGCGAATGTCTGGACAACCGGCGCCGTGTCCTGTGTGTGCCCCGTGCGCGCCGCCGACAATCGTGCAGTCGGGCGGGCCCTACCGGCGACGTCCGGGACCGCTGCGCGGGGGAGTGCGCTCGCGGCGGTTCTACCCTGGTCAGGACAGCATGGCAGCGAGGGAAAGGGCGCAGGTGAGCCGGGGACAGACAGCTCAGATTCCGGTGATCGTTCTGGCGGGGTTCCTGGGGTCGGGGAAGACGACGTTGCTCAACCATCTGCTGCGGGGCAGCGGTGGGACCCGGGTCGGAGTCGTCGTCAACGACTTCGGGGCGATCGAGATCGACGCCATGTCCGTGTCCGGTCAGGTCGGTTCGACGGTGTCCCTGGGGAACGGCTGCCTCTGCTGCGCCGTCGACGGCAGTGAACTCGACAGCTACCTGGAGAGGCTGACCCGTCCGTCCGTAGGCCTCGATGTGATCGTGATCGAGGCCAGCGGCCTGGCCGAACCCCAGGAGCTGGTGCGCATGCTGCTCGCCAGCGACAACCCACACATCGTCTACGGGGGCCTCGTCGAGGTCGTGGACGCCGCGGAGTTCGACGCGACCCGCGAACGCCACCCGGAGGTCGAACGCCATCTCGCCCTTGCCGATCTGGTGGTCCTGAACAAGACCGACCGGGTGGGGGAGACGGACCGCGAGCGGTTGCTGCGGTCGGTGACCGGGCTCGCCGACGGTGCTGCCGTGGTGAGCAGCACGTACGGCAGGATCGACCCGGAGCTGCTCTTCGACCGCAGACCGAAGACGGAGCGGCTCGGCCAGCTGTCCTTCGAGGACATGGCGGATGGGGGCGACTCGCCCTGGGAGGGGGCCCACAACGGCCATCTCCATGCCGCCTACGAAAGCGTTTCGTTCGCCACCCGGCAGCCGCTCGGTCCCCGCCGGCTGCTGGACTTCCTGGACCGCAGGACGGAAGGCCTGTACCGGATCAAGGGGTATGTGGACTTCGGCACCCACGACCCGCACAACCGCTATGTGCTCCACGCGGTGGGCCGCTTTCTGCGCTTCTACCCCGAGCCGTGGCCGGACAGTGAAGTGCGCGGTACCGGCCTCGTCCTGATCGGCACCGGCGTGGAAGCCGCGTCCCTCACCAAGGAGCTCGAGGCATGCCGGGACACGGAGCCGCAGGAGCCCCGTGACGACGCGCTGTGGGGTGTCCTGCGCTTCGTACCCGAGGCGGAGTGACCCGGAAGAGCATCTGTCCTGCGACTCTTCTCCGCTCCTGACGACTCCTGCGAGAAGGGGCGAACGGGGCGGGCTCTGTGGCCCGTTCGCCCGCGACACCGCTGTAGCAGCCATCGCACCCATGTGACCGGGAACTTTCGGGTGGAGCCGTAATCCGTGGTGCGGATGTGTGAGGACCGGGACGATGGGCCGAGCAGCCGCGCAGGCCTTACGTCGAAGCTCTGAGCCGACGTCTCGAGCCGACATCCTTAAGCGCAGGCTGGACAGTTCATCGCATACGGGGGAGAACCATGAGGAAGTACTGTACGGCCCGAATCGGTGTCACTGCGCTTCTGATCGCAGGGGCCGGGACGGCGGCCGCCAGCGGGTCCGCCGTTGCCGACCCGTCGTCGGGGGCGGGTCCGCAGTCCTCGGGGGCGGCGGCCCCGGAGGCGAAGGCGTCGTTCTGCGGCGGCGTCGCCGGCATCTACGGCGTCTCCGGCACCAGGAGCTACAAGGGGCGCAACGCCGAACTCTGGACCGAGAAGCTGGAGGACGAGCGGGCCCGCGCCTATGTGGAAGACATCACGGTGGGCGACCGGGTCGAGATCCAGCGGAGCTACAAGAAGTTCAAGATGACCGACAAGCCGCAGCACCCCTCCACCGGCGAGGTGGGCAGTTACGGCCGCTGCCGGAACACGGCCAGCTGGCACGAGGCGTACATCGGCGACTGGATGGCGACGGACGGCGTGCAGTTGCAGATCCCCGGCACGGGACGCAGCTACGCCGTCCGCACCTGCGTCTTCCCGGACGAAGGGGGCAAGGGCTGCACCAAGTGGTTCGTGGACCACAACTAGTCTGCCCACCCACGGGGTCGGGTCCTGCCGGGGCCGCCGCAGCGCCCCGGCAGGACGTCGCGGACCTACACCGGCCCGGCCACCGCGGCGACCGGCTTGGCCAGGGAGACGCCCGAGCCGTCGCGGCGCGGGTCGATCTCCGGGAGTTCCGCCGGATTGCCGTTGCGCTGGGCCGCGCGGGCTGGCACCGGGCCCGCCCAGGCGAACGACAGGCAGTCCTCGCCCTTCAGGAACCGCTGGCAGCGCACGCCGCCCGTCGCGCGGCCCTTGCGCGGGTACTGGTCGAACGGTGTGATCTTTGCCGTCGTCTGCACCGAATCGTCGAGCGTGCCGCGGGAGCCGGCGACCGTGAACACCATGGCGTCCACACCGGGATCGACCGCGGTGAACGAGATCACCTTCGCCCCCTCGGTCAGCTTCACCCCGGACATCCCGCCGGCCGGCCGGCCCTGGGCGCGCACCTGCGCGGCCTGGTAGCGCAGGAGTTGGGCGTCGTCGGTGATGAAGACCAGATCCTCCTCGCCGGTGCGCAGCTCGCAGGCGCCGACGACACGGTCGCCGTCCTTGAGGGTGATGACCTCCAACTCCTCGCGGTGCGACGGGTAGTCGGGTACGACACGCTTCACGACACCCTGTGCGGTGCCGAGTGCAAGACCGGGTGAGGACTCGTCGAGCGTCATGAGGCAGATCAGCGACTCACCGGGCTCCAGAGTCAGGAACTCCGCCACCGGAGCACCGCCCGAGAGTGTGGGCGAACTCGCCGTCTCCGGCAGCTGCGGGAGGTCGATCACCGGAAGCCGCAGCAGCCGCCCCGACGAGGTCACCGCGCCCACCTCGCCGCGCTGGGTGGCCGGCACCGCCGACACGATCACATCGTGCTTGACCCGCTTGGCGTCCTCCTCGAACGGCAGCTCGCCGGTCGCCGTACGGGCGAGCAGTCCGGTGGACGACAGCAGGACCCGGCACGGGTCGTCCGCCACCTCGAGAGGCACGGCCGTGGTGGGCTTGCCCGCCGACTCGAGCAGTACCGTGCGCCGGTCGGTGGCGAACTGCTTCGCCACCGAGGCCAGTTCGGTCGAGACCAGCTTGCGCAGCTCGGCGTCCGACTCGAGGATCCGGGTGAGCTCCTCGATCTCCGCGTTCAGCCGGTCGCGCTCCGACTCCAGCTCGATGCGGTCGAACTTGGTCAGTCGGCGCAGGGGGGTGTCGAGGATGTACTGGGTCTGGGTCTCGCTGAGCGAGAACGCGGACATCAGGCGCTCCTTGGCCTGCGCCGAATTGTCGCTGGAGCGGATCAGCCGGATGACCTCGTCGATGTCGATCAGGGCGACGAGCAGGCCCTCGACGAGATGAAGCCGGGCCCGCTTCTTGCTCCGGCGGAACTCGCTGCGCCGCCGCACCACGTTGAACCGGTGGTCCAGGTAGACCTCGAGGAGCTCCTTGAGGCCGAGGGTGAGCGGCTGGCCGTCCACCAGGGCGACGTTGTTGATGCCGAAGGACTCCTCCATCGGCGTCAGCTTGTAGAGCTGTTCGAGGACGGCCTCGGGGACGAAGCCGTTCTTGATCTCGATGACCACGCGCAGGCCGTGCTCGCGGTCCGTGAGGTCCTTGACGTCCGCGATGCCCTGCAGCTTCTTCGAGCCGACCAGGTCCTTGATCTTGGCGATGACCTTCTCGGGGCCGACGCTGAAGGGCAGTTCGGTCACCACGAGGCCCTTGCGGCGCGCCGTGACGTTCTCCACGGCGACCGTGGCGCGGATCTTGAACGTGCCGCGGCCGGTGGCGTAGGCGTCCTTGATGCCGGCGAGGCCCACGATCCGTCCGCCGGTGGGCAGATCGGGGCCCGGTACGAAGCGCATCAGCGTCTCGAGGTCGGCGCCGGGGTGCTTGATGAGATGGCGGGCGGCCGCGATGACCTCGCCCAGATTGTGCGGCGCCATGTTGGTCGCCATCCCGACGGCGATCCCCGACGAGCCGTTGACCAGCAGGTTCGGGTACGCCGCCGGGAGGGCGACGGGCTCGAGTTCCTGGCCGTCGTAGTTCGGCGTGAAGTCGACCGTGTCCTCGTCGATCGAGTCGGTCATCAGCGAAGTGGCCGAGGCCATCCGGCATTCGGTGTACCGCATCGCGGCGGGCGGGTCGTCGTTGCCCAGCGAGCCGAAGTTGCCGTGGCCGTCGACCAGCGGGACACGCATCGAGAACGGCTGTGCCATCCGCACCAGGGCGTCGTAGATCGACGCGTCACCGTGCGGATGCAGTTTGCCCATCACCTCGCCGACGACACGGGCGCACTTGACGTACCCGCGGTCGGGGCGCAGGCCCATCTCCTGCATCTGGTGCACGATGCGGCGCTGCACCGGCTTCAGGCCGTCCCGCGCGTCCGGCAGGGCGCGCGAGTAGATGACCGAGTACGCGTACTCGAGGAAGGAGCCCTGCATCTCGTCGACGACGTCGATGTCGAGGATCCGCTCCTCGAAATCGTCGGGCGGTGGGGTCTTCGTGCTGCGGCGGGCCATCGCTGCTGCGGCTCCTTCACGTACCTGTGCGGGGCAATCTCCAGTTCTGACGCCGACCATTGTGGACCGAGCCACTGACAACGCGGACCGCGACCCGTCGGATCCGACTCCGGACGACCTCGCGACGGCCGCCGCGCCGGGTGTCCGCGGAGGGCGAACGCCCGGGTCACCGGGGCAGTGGGCGGGTCCTAGCGAGCAGGTGACGAATCCGGGAACTTCGCCAGACGTCGGGGCGGTTGCATACAGTGACAGGGCCGCACGGCAGACGGCAGTCCGACGACGGGGCCCAGCCTGCAGCAGCTTGTCCACCAGCGATCGAAGGGACCACATGCCCATGGGTCACACGGCCACAGCGCAGGCCGGCTCCGGCGGCCTGACAGCGACCGAGCACCGCCTGGCCAACGGCCTGCGCGTGGTGCTCTCCGAGGACCACCTGACCCCGGTCGCCGCGGTCTGCCTCTGGTACGACGTCGGCTCACGTCACGAGGTGGCGGGCCGCACCGGCCTCGCGCACCTCTTCGAGCACCTGATGTTCCAGGGTTCCAAGCAGGTGCAGGGCAACGGCCACTTCGAACTCGTCCAGGGCGCCGGCGGCTCGCTCAACGGCACCACGAGCTTCGAGCGGACGAACTACTTCGAGACCATGCCCGCCCATCAGCTCGAGCTGGCCCTGTGGCTCGAGGCCGAGCGGATGGGCTCCCTCCTCGCCGCCCTCGACGAGGAGTCGATGGAGAACCAGCGGGACGTCGTGAAGAACGAGCGCCGCCAGCGCTACGACAACGTCCCCTACGGCACCGCGTTCGAGAAGCTCACCGCCCTGTCGTACCCCGAGGGCCACCCGTACCACCACACGCCGATCGGCTCGATGGCGGACCTTGACGCGGCGACGCTCGAGGACGCGCGGACGTTCTTCCGGACGTACTACGCGCCGAACAACGCGGTCCTGTCCGTCGTCGGCGACATCGACCCGGAGCAGACCCTCGCCTGGATCGAGAAGTACTTCGGTTCCATCCCGCAGCACGACGGCAAGCAGCCGCCGCGCGACGGCTCACTGCCCGACGTGCACGGCTCCGAGCACCGCGAGGTCATCGAGGAGGAGGTGCCGGCCCGCGCCCTGATGTCCGCCTACCGCCTCCCGGCGGACGGCACGCGCGCGTGCGACGCGGCGGACGTGGCGCTCACCGTGCTCGGCGGAGGCGAGTCCTCCCGGCTCTACAACCGCCTGGTGCGCCGCGACCGCACCGCGGTCGCGGCCGGGTTCGGCCTGCTGCGTCTCGCCGGTGCGCCCTCGCTCGGCTGGCTCGACGTGAAGACCTCGGGCGATGTCGAGGTACCGGTCATCGAGACGGCCGTGGACGAGGAACTCGCCCGGTTCGCCGAAGAGGGCCCCACCGACGAGGAGATGGAGCGCGCCCAGGCCCAGTTGGAGCGCGAATGGCTGGACCGGCTCGGCACGGTCGCCGGCCGCGCGGACGAACTCTGCCGGTACGCCGTCCTGTTCGGCGACCCGCAGCTCGCACTGACCGCCGTCGGGCGGGTGCTCGACGTCACCGCCGACGAGGTCCGTGAGGTCGCCGCGGCCCGGCTGCGCCCCGACAACCGCGCGGTCCTGGTGTACGAACCGGTGGCGGCCGAGGACACCGAAGCGGCCGAGGCCGCCGAAGGCGACGCACAGGAAGACGAGGCGGCCAAGTGACCGACACCGGCATCGACGTGACGATGGACTCCCACCCGCAGCCCCAGGCCGGTACGGCCAAGCCCTGGGCCTTCCCGGCACCGGAGCGCACCACCCTGGACAACGGCCTCACGGTGCTCCGCTGCGACCGCCCCGGCCAGCAGCTCGTCGCCGTCGAGATCAATCTGGACGCGCCGCTCGAGGCCGAGCCCGAGGGCATCGAGGGCGTCGCCACGATCATGGCGAGGGCGTTCTCGGAGGGCACCGACAAGCACTCGGCGGAGGATTTCGCCGCGGAGCTCGAGCGGTGCGGCGCCACCTTCGACGCGAACGCCGGGCACCCCGGCGTACGCCTCTCGCTCGAGGTCCCGGTCTCGCGCCTCGCCAAGGCCCTCGGCCTCGTCGCGGACGCGCTGCGCGCACCGGCGTTCGCCGACAGCGAGGTCAAGCGCCTGGTGCGCAACCGCCTGGACGAGATCCCGCACGAGCTGGCCAACCCGGCGCGGCGCGCGGCCAAGGAACTGTTCAAGGAGCTTTTCCCGGCCGACTCGCGGATGTCGCGTCCGCGCCAGGGCAGCGAGGAGACGGTGGAGCGCATCGACGCCGCGGCGGTCCGCGCGTTCTACGACGCGCACGTGCGCCCGGTGGCCGCCACCGCGGTCGTCGTCGGCGACCTGTCCGGCACCGATCTGGACGCGGTCCTCGCGGACACCCTCGGACAGTGGACCGGCATCGGGGCAGAGTCCCGCCCCGTGCCGTCCGTCACGGCCGACGACACCGGCCGGGTCGTCATCGTGGACCGGCCGGGCGCCGTACAGACCCAGCTGCTCATCGGCCGCACCGGCGCCGACCGGCACGACCGGGTGTGGCCGGCCCAGGTGCTCGGCAGCTACTGCCTGGGCGGCACCCTGACGTCCCGTCTGGACCGTGTGCTGCGCGAGGAGAAGGGCTACACGTACGGAGTGCGTGCCTCTGCCCAGGTGCTCCGTTCGGCCGCGGACGGCACCGGGGTGTCCCTCATCGCGATCCAGGGATCGGTGGACACGGAGTCCACCGGACCGGCCCTGGACGACCTGTGGAAGGTACTGCGCACCGTGTCCGCCGAGGGCCTTGAGGACGCCGAGCGGGACGTCGCCGTGCAGAACCTGGTGGGCGTGGCCCCGCTGCGTTACGAGACGGCCGCGGCCGTCGCGGACACCCTGGCGGACCAGGTCGAGCAGCATCTGCCGGACGACTTCCAGGCGCAGTTGTACCGGCGACTGGCGGAGACCGGCACGGTGGAGGCCACGGCGGCCGCGGTGAACGCCTTCCCGGTCGACCGTCTCGTCACGGTGCTGGTGGGGGACGCCTCGCAGATCGCGGAGCCCGTGAAGGCGCTCGGTATCGGTGAGGTGTCGGTCGTGACGGGCTGACACCGTCGCGGTCCGCTACGACTGCGGACAAGGACACGAAGGGGACCCCGGTGGCGTGTGCGCCGCCGGGGTCCCCTTCGTGTCCTTGTCCGTGAGCGGGGGTCTTCATGTCTGGGGGCCGGGTGGTGTCCGGGGCGTCATCCGATCTCCCAGACACCACAACCAACACCCCGTTATGTCCGTATTGCAGGAGTGTCGCCGGTTGTGTCCTGTGGCATCCGCTACAAACTCCTGTCTCCGTTTGTTGATTGAAAGATGTCCCGTTTAGCGTCGGTCCGGCTGTTCGCCAGGCATGCGCCGCAACCGCGGCACCGGACAGTCATCGCCGAGTCCCCGTACGGCGCGAGCCAGGGGAGCCGGGGACCCAACTCTCCCCAGCCGCACCACAGTTGCGGCCCGAGAGGCACGATCCCTGGGGTGAATCGGATGCCCCGTCAGGGGTGCCCGTAGGAGACCTTCCTGCTCCGAACCCGTCAGCTAACCCGGTAGGCGAGAAGGAAGGAAAGGATCCCGCCGCTTCATGGCTTTCCCCCGTGCCACCGGGAAGCACCGCCGTCCCAGCCGCCTCACCCGCAAGGGCGCCGGCGTCGTGGGCGTAGCGGCCCTGGCGACCACCGGCGTCGTCGGCACCCTGGCCGCTCCGGCCCTCGCCGCCGACAGCAGCAGCACCACCGCCGACAAGTCGGTCCTGAACGAGGCCGTCTCCGTGGACGGCGCCGTCGTCCAGCACATCGCCGCACAGGCCGGTGCCCAGGAGGAGGCCGCCGACCGCGCCGCCGCCAAGGCCGCCGCCGAGAAGAAGGCCGCCGCCGAGGCCAAGCGCAAGGCGGAGGCGAAGCGCAAGGCCGAGGCGCGCGCCGAGAAGGAGCGCGCGGTCAAGGCGCGTGCCGCACGTGAGGCCGAGCGCAAGCGCCTCAACGCCTACACCGCCCCGGTCAGTGGCTCCTACGTGTCCACCGGCTACCAGACCGGCGGAGCCATGTGGTCCTCCGGCAGCCACAGCGGCATCGACTTCCACGCGGCCTCCGGCACCTCCGTGATGTCCGTCGGCCGCGGCACGGTCGTCGAGGCCGGCGACGGCGGCGCGTACGGCAACCAGATCGTGATCAAGATGAACGACGGCACGTACACCCAGTACGGGCACCTCTCGTCCATCGGCGTCTCGGTCGGGCAGTCCGTCACGCCGGGCGAGCAGATCGGCGTCTCCGGTGCCACCGGCAACGTCACCGGCCCGCACCTGCACTTCGAGGCCCGTACCGGCCCGGACTACGGCGCGGACATCGACCCCGTCGCGTACCTGCGCTCGCACGGCGTCAACGTCTGACACCTGCCGCCGGGCACCGTCCTCCGTGACGGATGCCCGACCCCAGAACACCGAAGGCCCCGGATTCCCC
>NZ_KZ984568.1 GCF_003574445.1 Streptomyces sp. YIM 130001 | reverse complement strand
GGAAGTGAATATCCGCGATCACCGGAATCTGCGACTTCTTCGCGATCACCGACAGTGCGTCGGCGTCGTCCTGCGTCGGGCACGCCACACGCACGATCTGACAGCCCGACGCCGTCAACTCCGCGATCTGCTGCAGCGTCGGGCCGATGTCCGACGTACGCGTCGTCGTCATCGACTGCACCGACACCGGGGCGTCGCCACCCACCGCGACCGTGCCCACCTGGATCTGCCGCGAGCGACGCCGCTCGGCCAGCTTGGTCGGAACGGACGGCATTCCCAGAGAAATGGCAGTCATCTGCTGTGCAACCCCAAGGTGTGGATCAAGGTGGATCGATTCCCGAGATCAACGGGCTTCCAAGCTTCGAGATTACGGCACCACGCACGCGCCGGGCACATCGCACCGCCCTGCCCGCCACACGGCACGGCGGCCGGACACCACGGTGCCCGACCGCCGTGAACGCCGCGTGATCAGGAGATTTTGACCGGATTGACGACGTCCGCCACCAGTACGAGCAGGGTGAAGCAGACGAAGACCCCGGCCACCACGTACGCCACGGGCATCAGCCTCGCCACGTCGAACGGACCCGGGTCGGGGCGCTTGAACAGCCGCGCGAGGTGGCGCCGCGCCGACTCCCACAGGGCTCCCGCGATGTGCCCGCCGTCCAGCGGAAGCAACGGCAGCATGTTGAACAGGAACAGCGAGAGGTTGAATCCCGCGACGAGGAACAGCATCATCGCGATCTGGTTCTCCGGCGGGATGTCGAGAGTGAACACCTCGCCGCCGACCCGTGCCGCACCGACCACGCCCATCGGTGAGTCCTGTGCCCGCTCGCCGTCGCCGAAGGCCGCGTCCCACAGGGCGGGGATCTTCGACGGCAGGGCGATGAGCGCCTCGACGCCGTTCTCCATCATGTCGCCCATACGGTTCACGGAGTCGCCGAAGGACTGCTGGACGATGCCGGAGGCCGGGGTGAAGCCGAGGAAGCCGGCGTACACGTACTGGTCCGCGACGTAGCCGCCGTCGCCGTCGGTCTTGCTGACCTGGTTCCTGATCAGGTCGGCCTTCAGTTCCTTGCGGACGCCGTCACGCTCCACGGTGAGCGTGGCCGGGCCGATGGTGTCGCGGATGGTGCCCTGCAGGGTCGACCAGTCCTCCACCGGCTTGCCGTCGAACGCGACGATCTTGTCGCCGGGCTTGAGGCCGGCGGCCTTGGCGGGTGCCGCCTTGTCGCCCTTCTCACAGGTGGCGCGGTTCTCGCTCTGCGAGATGACGCAGTCGGACACCTTGCTGACCGTGGTCGTCTGCTCGTTGTAGCCGAACGTCATCAGGACGCCGAGGAAGATCGCGACGGCCAGGATGAGGTTCATGAACGGGCCGGCGAACATCACGATCACGCGCTTCCACGGCTTGCGCGTGTAGAAGAGCCGCTTCTCGTCGCCCGGCTGCAGTTCCTCGAAGGCGGCCGAGCGGGCGTCCTCGATCATTCCGCGCCACGGGGAGGTGGAGCGGGCCTCGAGCTTCCCGTCGGGTCCCGGCGGGAACATCCCGATCATGCGGATGTAGCCGCCGAGCGGGATGGCCTTGATGCCGTACTCGGTGTCGCCCTTCTTGCGCGAGAAGATCGTCGGGCCGAAGCCGACCATGTACTGGGGGACGCGGACGCCGAACAGCTTGGCGGTGGAGAGGTGTCCCAGCTCGTGCCAGGCGATCGAGAAGAGCAGCCCGACCACGAAGACGACTATGCCGAGAATCATCATCAAAGTCGTCATGCACGAGCCTCCGCTGTCGCCTGCGCTGCTGTCGTTGCTGTCTGGGTGGGCAATCCGGCCAGTTCACGGGCCCGGGCCCGTGCCCAGGTCTCCGCATCGAGGACGTCCGCGACGGTGAGCGAGGTTCCCGCGCGCGGGGTGCCGTGTTCGGACACGACCCGGGTGACCGTGTCCATGATGCCGTTGAACGGCAGCCCGCCTGCCAGGAACGCGTCGACGCACTCCTCATTCGCGGCATTGAACACTGCCGGGGCCGTTCCCGCGAGCTCGCCCACGTGCCGGGCGAGCCCGACGGACGGGAACGCCTCGTGGTCGAGGGGGAAGAACTCCCAGGTGGAGGCGCGCGACCAGTCGAAGGCGGGGGCGGCGTCCGGGACCCGCTCCGGCCAGCCGATCCCGATCGCGATCGGACCGCCCATGTCGGGCGGCGTGGCCTGCGCCAGGGTGGAGCCGTCGGTGAACTCGACCATGGAGTGCACGTACGACTGGGGGTGGACGACGACCTCGATGCGGTCGAAGGGGATGTCGTAGAGGAGGTGCGCCTCGATGACCTCGAGTCCCTTGTTGACGAGGGTGGCGCTGTTGACCGTGATGACCGGGCCCATCGCCCAGGTGGGGTGGGCCAGCGCGTCCTCGGGCGTGACGGCCGCGAGGTCAGCCTTGGTACGGCCGCGGAACGGGCCGCCGGAGGCGGTGACGACGAGCTTGCGCACGTCGGCGCGGGTGCCGGCGTTGAGCGCCTGGTACAGGGCGGCGTGCTCGGAGTCGACGGGGATGATCTGGGCGGGCTTCGCCAGCGCCTTGACGAGGGGGCCGCCGACGATCAGGGACTCCTTGTTGGCCAGCGCGAGGGTGCGGCCGGCTTCCAGGGCGGCGAGCGTGGGCGCCAGGCCGATCGATCCGGTGATGCCGTTCAGGACGGTGTGGCAGGGCGAGGCGGCGAGTTCGCCGGCCGTGTCCGGTCCGGCCAGGATCTCGGGGAGCGGTTCGCCCGCCCCGTACTCCCGGGCCAGGGCCTCACGCAGCGCGGGTACGGCGTCCTCGCGGGCGACCGCCACGGTGCGCACCCGCAGCTTCCGTGCCTGTTCGGCGAGGAGGTCCACCCGGCCGCCGGCCGCGGACAGGGCAGTGACACGGAACCGGTCCGGGTTGCGCAGCACCAGGTCGACGGCCTGGGTCCCGATGGATCCCGTGGACCCGAGGACGACGAGATCGCGGGGGCCCGCGACCGGATCGAAGACGTGATGCGGGTCGGCCAGTGGGCCGTGGCTGTCGCTCATCCGTCCATTGTCGCCCTGCGCCCGCGCGCGCCGGACAGCACACCCCGGGCGGGCCCCTCAGGTGGTGGTGAATTCGCCGTACGCGCCGGGTCGGGGTCAGCGGATCGGGCGGTGCTGGTTGTCGTACTCGGAGGGACCGGGGCTCGCGTCGGCGATCCAGGGGCCCTCTCCGCTGGGGTCGACGATGCCGCGTTCGAGCCAGGTGTAGGCGCCGCCGAGCACTCCGTCGACGATGCGGTGGTCGACGGAGTCGGTGTTCTTCCACAGGCGTTCGAAGAGTTCCTCGACCCGGATCCGGGACTGCCGGCAGAAGACGTCCGCCAGTTGGTACGCCTCACGCCCGAACTCGTCCTGGTCACGCATGAGTTCGGCCCGTACGCAGGCGGCGCCCATGGCGAACAGCTCGGCGCCGATGTCGACGATGCGGCCGAGAAAGGCCTGTTTGGTCTCCATCCGGCCCTGCCAGCGCGACATGGCGTAGAACGTCGAGCGGGCGAGGCGGCGTGAGGTGCGCTCGACGAAGCGCAGGTGGCCGGACAGGTCCCGGTATCCGTTCGGGTTGAACTCCGCGTAGCTGCGCGGCAGTTGGCCCGATCCGGTAACCAGGCCCGGCAGCCAGCGGGCATAGAAGCCGCCCGCCCGCGCACCGGCCTTGGCCTTGTCGCCGAGCGACTTGTCCGGGTCGATGAGGTCGCCGGCGACCTTGAGGTGGGCGTCGACGGCCTCGCGGGCGATGAGCAGGTGCATGATCTCCGTCGATCCTTCGAAGATCCGGTTGATCCGCAGATCGCGGAGCAACTGCTCGACGGGGACGGCCCGTTCACCGCGCGCGGCGAGCGACTCGGCGGTCTCGAAACCGCGGCCGCCGCGGATCTGGACCAGCTCGTCGGCGATCAGCCAGGCCATCTCCGAGCCGTACAGCTTGGCGAGGGCTGCCTCGATCCGGATGTCGTTGCGGTCCTCGTCGGCCATCTGGGAGGCCAGGTCGAGCACCGCCTCCAGGGCGAAAGTGGTCGCCGCGATGAAGGAGATCTTGGCGCCGACGGCCTCGTGCCGGGCGACCGGCCGGCCCCACTGCTCACGGACGGCGGACCACTCACGCGCGATCTTCAGGCTCCACTTGCCCGCCCCGACGCACATCGCGGGCAGCGAGAGCCGTCCGGTGTTCAGCGTGGTCAGCGCGATCTTGAGGCCGGCGCCCTCGGGTCCGATACGGTTCGCGGCCGGCACCCGGACCTGGTGGAAGCGGGTGACGCCGTTCTCCAGACCGCGCAGCCCCATGAAGGCGTTGCGCTGCTCGACGGTGATGCCCTCGGAATCCGCCTCGACGACGAAGGCGGTGATCCCGCCCTTGTGGTCCTCGGATTCGGGGACTCGGGCCATCACCACGAGGAGATCGGCGATGACGCCGTTCGTCGTCCAGAGCTTCACCCCGTCGAGTACGTAGCTGTCGCCGTCGCGGACCGCGGTGGTGGCCAGCCTGGCCGGGTCCGAGCCGACATCCGGTTCGGTGAGCAGGAAGGCCGAGATGTCGGTACTCGCGAGGCGGGGCAGGTAGGTGTCCCTCTGCTCCTGGGAGCCGAAGATCTTCAGTGGCTGGGGTACGCCGATGGACTGGTGCGCGGAGAGCAGGGCGCCGATCGCGGGGTTGGCCGAACCGACGAGCGCCAGCGCCTTGTTGTAGTAGACCTGGGTGAGGCCGAGGCCGCCGTACTTGGTGTCGATCTTCATCCCGAGCGCGCCGAGTTCCCTGAGGCCGTCGATCACCTCGTCGGGGATGCGTGCCTCACGCTCGATGCGCGCTCCGTCGACCTTCGTCTCGCAGAAGTCGCGCAACCGCGCGAGGAATTCCTCGCCGCGGCGGACGTCGTCGGCGGCCGGGAGCGGACGGGGGTGGATCAGGTCGAGCCGGAAGCGGCCGAGGAAGAGTTCCTTGGCGAAGCTCGGTTTGCGCCAGTCCTGTTCGCGGGCCGCCTCGGCGACCTGCCGCGCTTCACGTTCGGAGACCCTGGCGGTCCCCGGGGAGTCGGAGGGTACTGCGGACATGAGGGCTCACCTCGCCGCGAGCGGGTCGACGGAACCGGCCGGTACTGCCCGGCCGCACCACTACGGAGACGGCCGGGCCTATGACTCACGGTAGGGGCGGCCACCGCATCGGGCCAGCGCGTGCCCTCGACCAATTCCGCTCCCCGCGCCGGACAGGAGTGCTCAGGCGGAGGCGCCCGGTGGGACGAGCCCGGTGAGTACCAGGCGCATCGTCCGCTCGAACGCCGCTCCCGAGCCCTCCGCCAGATCCCGTGCGCCGCGGTCGGCCACGGCGGCAGCCGTGTGCGGGTGGCTCCCCTCTGAGGCCGTCCGACGCAGATAGGCGGCCTGCGCCGCCTGGCGGTCCGTGTCCGCGCCGCTGCCGCTGAGCTCCACCCGGGCGAACTGTGCGGACAGGGCGCCGATCAGCGCGACGATCTCCATCTTGGTCCCGCCCGGGAGCCGGGTGGGCGCCAGCGCCCGCAGCGCGTACTCCAGGTAGTCCAGGCCTCGGGGGCCCAACCGGAGTGGTTCCGGGGGGATTTCGACCAGCCAGGGGTGCCGCAGATGGAGGGCCTTGGTCCGGGCGGCCAGGGCCAGCAGATCGTCGACCGGAGCGCCGAGCGGGACGTCGAGGTCGATCTCGCCGGTCACCGTGTCCGCCATCAGGTCGAGCAGATCCTCACGGCCGGAGATGTAGCGGTACAGCGACGACTGTCCGGCGCCCAGTTCCTTGGCGACCTGGCGCATGGAGACGGCCGTGAGGCCGCTGCGGTCCGCCAGTGCGACGGCGACGGCGGCGAGTTCCGCGAGGCTGTGCACGGCCGCGGGGCCGCGGGCTCCGCGTTCCGGCCGTGTCCAGACGTTCACCGGCTTCTGGGTCACCCTGCCACCTTCCCTCTCACGTACGCGGCGCGTGCCTTATTCTAAAACTGCGAACACCGATCGCAGTTTCAGGGAGGTCCTTATGTCCGCGCCACCGGCACGCCTGTGGAGCCCGGTCCGTCGGGCCGAGAACGGCCCGGTACGGCTGGCCTTCGACCAGTTGACCGAAGGGGCCGACGGCGAACCGCTACTGCTGGCCACGGGCCTCGGTGCCAACCGGCACTGGTTCCCCGACGGGCTCTGCCGGATGCTGGCGGCGCACGGCTTCGCCGTGGCCAGATACGACCAGCGCGACGGCGGGGACTCGACGCACTTCCCGCCCACCGGCGGCCGCAATCCGATCTCCGCACTCTTCACCCGCCGCGGAGCGGCCTACACGGCCGAGGACATGGCGGACGACGCCGTCGCCGTCCTGGACGCTCTCGACTGGGACTCGGCACACCTGTGGGGCGTCTCCCTGGGCGGAGCCGTCGCCCAGCGCGTCGCCCTGAGACACCCGGACCGCGTCCGGACCCTCACGACGATGGCCGCGGTCCCCGGAGACGTCGCCGGCCTGCGGACCATGCGGTACATACGGATGGGAACGCTGGCGAAATTCGGCCGCCTGAAGTTCCCCGACACCCGCGAGGGGGCGATCGAGGCCGGCGTCGCCGTCTCCCGCCTCATCGCCTCGCCCCACCGACCCTTCGACGAAGCGGCCGCCCGAGAAGCCGCCGCACGCAACGTCGACACCGGCATCCACGACCCGCAGGCACAGAGCCGCCAGATCGGTGCCCAATGGCACGGCCCGCCGATCAGCGCGATCACCCGGCCCACGCTCATCCTGCACGGGGCGGACGACCCCCTCATCAAGCCGAACGCCGCAGCGGCGATCGCATCCCGGATCCGCGACTCCCGCACGGTCCTGCTGCCCCGGGTGGGCCATGAGCTCCCCGAGGACTCATGGCCCGCCATCACCTCCGAGCTCGGACGGCTGACCGCCGCGTCGCACCGGCCGCCCGAGCCACCCGCCTGACGTCCGCGTCCGCGCCGTATCGGTCACAAGAACGTGGGGGGTGCGCGAAACCCGGGATTGCATTCGAATTCGAACATTAGATCTAATTGGAAGCATGGCTCAGCGCACCCTCCCCCACGACCTGGTCCGTACGCAGCAGGAATGGGACCGGACGTACCGCGCCCTGGCCCAGCGGCCCGGCCGCCGAGCCGTCCTGCGCCGACGACTGCTGCGGCTCTCGACCCGTCTCTACTTCCATCCGGCCCTGGCCCGTCCCGGCGCACGCGTGGAGCTGGAGCGCCTGGCCCGCGAGCCGGACGAGGCGTGACGGTGCCGTGCCCCCGGCGCAGACGCGACGACGGCCGGAGTCCGCGCGGGTGCGGGCTCCGGCCGTCGGTCGGCAACAGGGCGTCTACAGCTCGATGTTGGTGAACACCATCACGCGCTCGTAGGTGTAGTCGTCCATCGCGAAGCGCACGCCCTCGCGGCCCACACCGGACTGCTTGGTGCCGCCGTACGGCATCTGGTCGGCGCGGTACGACGGGACGTCGCCGACGATCACGCCGCCGACCTCGAGGCGTCGGTGGGCGCGGAAGGCCGCCTGCACATCGCGGGTGAACAGACCTGCCTGCAGGCCGTACTTGGAGTCGTTGACGGCGTCGAAGGCGGCCTGCTCGCTCTCCACACGCTGCACGCTGAGGACCGGTCCGAAGACCTCCTCGCAGGAGAGCGTGACGTCGGCGGGCAGGTCGGCCAACACGGTCGGCGCGTAGGCGGCTCCGTCCCGCTTGCCGCCGGTGAGCAACTTGGCGCCGCCCGCGACGGCCTCGTCCACC
Source organism: Streptomyces sp. YIM 130001 (assembly GCF_003574445.1). GTDB lineage: Bacteria > Actinomycetota > Actinomycetes > Streptomycetales > Streptomycetaceae > Streptomyces. The sequence goes on along the minus strand of NZ_KZ984568.1, from coordinate 128,306 downwards.
CAGGCCTCGACGCGCTTGGCGGCATCCTCACTGACCAGCGGGCCAACGTCCGTGGCGTCGTCCGACGGGTCGCCGGTGACCTGCGACTCGACGGCCTTCACGATGCGCGGAAGGAGCGCGTCGTAGACCGAGGAGTCCGCGATGACGCGCTGGACGGAGATGCAGGACTGGCCGCCCTGGTAGTTCGAGAAGGTCGCGATGCGGCTCGCGGCCCAGTCGAGGTCGGCCTCGGAGGCGAAGTCCTCGAGGACGACGGCGGCGCCGTTCCCGCCCAGCTCCAGGGTGAGGTGCTTGCGCGGCACCGAGTCCATGATCGCGTAGCCGACCTTGTCGGAGCCGGTGAACGAGATGACGGGCAGGCGCTCGTCCTGGACCAGGGCGGGCATCTTGTCGTTGGTGACCGGCAGGATGCTCCAGGAACCCGCCGGGAGCTCGGTCTCGGCGAGCAGCTCGCCGAGGATCAGGCCCGAGAGCGGGGTGGCGGGGGCCGGCTTGAGGATGATCGGGGCGCCGACCGCGATCGCCGGGGCGATCTTGTGGGCGCAGAGGTTGAGCGGGAAGTTGAAGGGCGCGATGCCGAGCACGACGCCGCGGGGGAAACGGCGGGTCAGGGCGAGCCGGCCGACGCCGCCCGCGTCGGTGTCGAGACGCTGGCCCTCGCCGCCGTTGTGCCTGCGGGCCTCCTCGGCGGCGAAGCGGAACACCGAGACGGCACGGCCGAGTTCACCGCGGGCCCACTTCATCGGCTTGCCGTTCTCGGCGGAGATCAGCCGGGCGAGCTCCTCGGTGCGCTCCACCAGCCGGCGGCTGACGTGGTCGAGGGCCGCGGCGCGGATGTGCGCGGGGGTGGCGGCGAACTCGTCGCGTACCGCGTAGGCGGCGGCCACCGCCTCCTCGACCTGGTCGTCGGTCGGGATGCTGATCGTGCCGATCTCGCGGCCGTCCCAGGGCGAGGTGACGCGGTGCGTGGTCTCGCCGGTGGCCTGGCGGCCGGCGAGCCAGAAGGCGTGGGTGTCGATGGAAGTCATGGTCCGGCCCTTCCGCGGTGGGGTGTCTGACTGTCTCCCCCACCGTAGGGGCGCCCCGCGTCCGGGTCGTTTGTCCGGCGCGTAGCGATTGGGCGTAGTCGTGCGCCGGAATGGCAGGTGCCGCTGGGGCCGGTGGTGTGGGGTACGGGCACGGGCCGGTCCGATGCGTTGCGGACGCGGGTCAGACCGTGGCCGCGGCCGTGACCTTGAGGGCGAGCCAGAGCTCCATGCGGGTGTCCGGGTCGTCCAGGGACCGGCCCAGGATCTCCTCGACGCGGCGCATCCGGTAGCGCAGGGTGTGGCGGTGCACTCCGAGGTCGGCCGCGGCCGCGTCCCACTGGCCGTGCCGGGAGAGCCAGGCCCGCAGCGAGGCGACCAGGTCGCCTCGGCCGGTGGCGTCGTGCTCGTGCAGCGCCCTGAGAGTGCCGTCGGCGAAGGCGCGTACCGCGTCGTCCGCGAGCAGCGGAACGACCGATCCGGAGGCGAGCTCCTCGTGCTCGACGAGGGTGCGGCCGCGGCGGCGGGCCACCGAGAGCGCCTGCTCGGCCTGTTTGTACGCACTGGCGGCCGCGATGGGTCCGGCCGGCGCGGAGAGCCCCACGACGAGGTCGTCGCCGGACCACTGGACGCCGAGCGCGCTTCCGGTGACGGGCTTCTCGCCGGGGGTGCGCTCGGCGTCCAGGGCCTCGGCGTACCGGGCGCAGGCCGCGGCCGCCGCACCGCCGTCCGCGAAGAGCAGCACCAGGCGGTCGTCGCCACCGCCGTCCGGCACCACGAGGACGGTCTCGCCGGCGCGGGCGGCGGCCGATTCGACCACGTCGGCGAGCGTGGTGCGCGGATCGGCCGCCGGGTCGGCCGTCCCGGCCTGGGCGTCGTGATGAGTACGGCCGTTGGAGCCGGCTTCGGCGATCAACAGGCGAAACGGGGCGTCGAGCAGCCCGCCGTAGAGGTCACCCGCCACGGCGCGCGCGTGGCCGGGCTCGCCGGCCAGGAGCATCCGCAGGACCGCGGCACCGAGCCGCTGCTCGGCGGACTGCAGGGCCCGGGAGCGTTCGGTGGTGAGGGTGAGCAGGGCGATCGCGGAGTGGACGGCGTACCGCTCGGCGGTGCCGAGTGCGGTGCCGGTGCCCACGGCGAGTGCCGTGCGCGGACGCCGTCCGGTACCGATCGAGTGCAGCTCGATCCGGTCCTCGGCACCGCTGACGACGAGGCTGGCGGGTGCCGCGCGGCCGTGCAGCCGCTCGACGTCGGGGATGATCCGGGCGGCCCGGCGCGCGGCCCATTCAGGTGCGGCGGCGACGACCGCACCCGCGGCGTCGTAGAGCGCGGCCCAGCCGTCCACCTGCCCGGCGAGCGCGCCGAGCAGCCCGTCGGGTCCGGCCGCGACGGCCTGCCGGGTGAGCTCGCGCTGCGCGGCGAATCCCGCGGTGACGGAGCGGTACTGGTCCGCGGCGATCGCCGCTGACACCGCCTTGGTGATGGCGATGAACGGGGTTCTGCGGGGCACCCCGAGCACCGGGAGCCCTTCGTCCGCGGCCGCGCCGAGCAGCGCCTGCGGTACGTCGTCGTAGTGCACGCCCACGGCGAAGCCCAGGCCGATGACACCGGCCTCCACCAGGCGCTTCACATACCGGCGCATCGCGACCGGATCCTCGGCCTCCAGCTTCAGGGCCGTGATCAGGAGCAGCTCGCCACCCTCCATGTAGGGCACGGGGTCGGCGAGTTCGCTCGCGTGCGCCCAGCGCACCTGGGTGTCGAGGTGCTCCTCACCCGCACGCACGGTGAGCTTGAGCGCGGAGTGGTGCACGAGCGAGGCGAGCGTGGGCGGCATCGGGTCTTCCGGGCAGCGGGCGGGCAGGTGGGGTGGAGGTGTCTCCCTTGGCCGTCGTGTATGAACGGCCTTTCACGATTCTGCCTCACCGTATGGATGCCTCGTGGCGATCCCGTGTGGAATCTTGTGTGACCTTGCGCGTACGGCGGGGGCGCAGGTAGGGGACGCACTGGTTCCGCCAACCGCCCAGGCAACCGCCGAGGCATCCGCCACCGCGACCCCGCCGCGGCGGGAAAGGTCCGCTCAGGAGTGCAGGTCCACCAGGAGCGGGGGCGCGTGGTCGCCACGCACCGAGGTCAGGGAGAGCACCGCGTGGCCAGGCGGCACCGCGTGCGCGAGGTCGGACGCGGACCAGCGCTCGCGCTCGACCTGGCGCACCGTGACCGACTGGGCCGTGGGTGCCTTGCCGGTGATCACCTTGCGCAGGAAGTGGGAGACCTTGGTGAGCGGTTCGTCCGCGACGATCTGCCGGTCGGTGACGTCCCGCGCCTCGATCCACTCCTTGCCCCAGACCTCCGCGAACTGCTGACCGTCCCAGGGCGTGAGCCCGGACAGCGCCATCCGGCAGCCGATCGCACCGAGCAGTCCGGCGCGCAGCGGGGCGGCGACGTCGTCCAGGGTGCGCAGGGTGAGCACCGCCCCCGCGTTCGCCGAGCGGAGCCGCTGGATGCCGCGGACCGTCTCCGGGGTGACGCAGCGCGCGGCGTCGTCGAGCACCAGGCAGGCGAAGAGCGAGCGGTCCTCACGGTGTACGGCGCTGGCGGTGAACTGGGCGAGGATCAGTCGGGCCAGGATCCGCGAGGCGTCCGCGTGGCCCCGCTCCGGCAGATCGATCCGTACGCGTACGGGATGGTCGAGGGCCCGGAGCGAGAACGGGCGGCTGCCGCCCGAGGTGTCGAAGAACGCGGCGAATGCCGGCCGGTCGAGCAGCGCGATCCGGTCGGCGAGCAGCACGCCCGGGTCGCCCGAGGTCCCCGACTGCCGCTCCCGCGCGTCGAGTTCGCGCAGCATGGAGTGCTGCCCGGTGTCGTCGAGTGCCTTGCGCAGGGCGCCGATCGGTACGGGCGCGCCGTCGAGCAGTTCGCGCAGTTCCGGTACGGACGGGAAGCGGCCGTGCACCGCGTGGAACGGGCCGAGGAGTTGGGCGAGCGCGGTGGCCGGGCGGCCGTTGTCCCCGCCGGGCGCGACGAGGTCGCCGACCAGTGCCTCGGCGAGCACACTCGCGGCCTCGTCGGGGTCCGGGGCGCCGCCGTAGAGATCGAGGTCGTACACGGAACTCGGGTGTCCGATACGGATGACCACGTCGTAGTTCTCGTCGGAACCGAGCCGTACGCCGTCGCCTCCCACGGCGACCACGGCGGCGCGTCCGGTGAGCGCGCCGAGGCAGAGTGCCTCCGCGAGCGGCCGGGAGACGCTCTGTGTCTTGCCCGAGCCGGACGGGCCGACGGCGAGCAGTGAGGTGCCGAGCAGGTCGGGGCCCAGGCCGAGGCCGGTGCCGCGGTACTGGTACGGATTGCGGGTGCTGTCGGCGGTGGTACCCAGCCGGACCTGGGCCGCGGCCAGGTCGTGCCGCGCGAGCCGGACCGGCAGATCGCGCGCGCCGGACGGGTGGACGCAGGCCGCAGCTCCGTCCCTGAGCACCGCACGGGTGAACTCGACGGCGTCGTGCCGGCCGGAGCGTACCGAGTGCCAGGCGCGGGTGATCCGGGCGTGGTCCACGTCCCGCATCCGGCCGTCCTGCGCATCCGCGCCGAGCCGGTCCGCCGCGTCCGATGCGCCGGCGGTGCGCAGTTGGGGCCAGCCGGCGGGGTCCTCCGCGGGGGTGGGCAGCGGCGGTGGGGGCTCGGGATTCTTGAAGCGGGGCAGGACGTAGCGGCGCCAGACTTCGGGCCAGCGGCCGACTCGGCCGACCACGAACATGATCCCGAAGGCGATCAGCCCGTAGTAGGCGTACCAGACGGCCGTGTTCGTGAACTGGCTCTCGCCGGAGCGCCAGGAGCCCGGAGTGACGAGTTCCAGGGGCACCACCCACCAGCCGCCCAGATAGCCGTTCCAGAGCAACGACCACAGCAGCCAACCGCAGAGGAACGCGATCAGCGCCCCGCTGAGCAGCTGCCGGCCCGGCACCTTGGCGGGCTCCTCCGCCGGACGCGGCCGGTGCCCGAACCGCCAGATCCCCGGCGGCGACTCGGGCCGCGGGGTGCGCAGCCAGGCCAGGAACGCCGGCCCGTCAGAGGGCGGCGCATCGGCTGGCGGCCTGCCGGGAGCGGGCGGGGCGGACGGGGGCGCGGGAGGCGACGGCGGGGTGCGGGGCGGACTCGCGGGGCGCGGCACGGACCCCGCACCGTGGCCTCGGTCCGGGGTGGTGCCGGGTTCCCCCTGGCCCGGCTCGGAGGCGCGAGGCACCCCCCGAGCGTCGCGCGTGCCGTCGGTGTCCATTTGGCCCTGCCCCCTGACCAGCCTGTCTGTCGTCCGTGCGGGCCTCAATCTAGTGGCTGCGCATGGGTAGTTCAGCGTTCCGCTCGTAGTGCCGGAGCGTCGTCGGGCGCCCCTGCTCTGTCTTTCCCGTCCGTACGGGAGCACGAACCGGTCCGCGGGGAGCAACCGGCCGCAGGCCCGCGAGGGCGGCCATCACCCGGCCACGGGGGAAGAACCCCATCCAGGCATATGGACGCCACGGACAAGCGACACCGGGGAAATTCTCCCGAACGGAACATGCCCCGGCGCCTCCGTCCGCCCTAGCCTGCGAAGAGCATCGCGTCCGATCCACCCCCAGGAGCCCCTTATGAGTGCAATTCCGCAGGAGCGCCGCCTCGTCACCGCCGTCCCGGGCCCGAAGTCGCAGGAGCTGCAGTCCCGCCGCACCGCATCGGTGGCCGGCGGCGTGGGCTCCGTGATGCCGGTCTTCGCGGCCAAGGCGGACGGCGGCATCATCGAGGACGTCGACGGCAACCGCTTCATCGACTTCGGTTCCGGTATCGCCGTGACCACCGTCGGTGCCTCCGCCGAGGCCGTGGTGCGCCGCGCCTCCGCGCAGCTCGCCGACTTCACGCACACCTGCTTCATGGTCACGCCGTACGAGGGGTACGTCGCGGTCGCCGAGGCGCTCGCCGAGCTGACCCCGGGCGACCACGCGAAGAAGTCGGCCCTGTTCAACTCGGGCGCCGAGGCCGTCGAGAACGCGGTCAAGATCGCTCGCGCCCACACCAAGCGGCAGGCCGTCGTCGTCTTCGACCACGGCTACCACGGGCGCACCAACCTGACGATGGCGCTCACCAGCAAGAACATGCCGTACAAGCACGGTTTCGGGCCGTTCGCCCCGGAGGTCTACCGCGTCCCGGTCGCGTACGGATACCGCTGGCCGACCGGTCCGGACAACTGCGGCCCGGAGGCCGCGGAGCAGGCCATCGACCACATCGCGAAGCAGATCGGCGCCGAGAACGTCGCCGCGATCATCATCGAGCCGGTGCTCGGCGAGGGCGGTTTCATCGAGCCGGCCAAGGGCTTCCTGCCGGCCGTCGCGGAGTACGCCAAGGACAACGGCATCGTCTTCGTGGCGGACGAGATCCAGTCGGGCTTCTGCCGTACCGGCCAGTGGTTCGCGTGTGAGGACGAGCAGATCGTGCCCGACCTGATCACCACGGCCAAGGGCATCGCGGGTGGTCTTCCGCTGTCCGCCGTGACGGGCCGCGCCGAGATCATGGACGCCGCGCACGGCGGCGGCCTCGGCGGCACCTACGGCGGAAACCCGGTGGCCTGCGCGGGCGCGCTCGGCGCGATCGAGACGATGAAGGAGCTGGACCTCAATGCGCGGGCCAAGCGCATCGAGGAGGTCATGAAGCCCCGACTCACCGCGATGCAGGAGAAGTTCGACGTGATCGGCGACGTCCGCGGCCGCGGCGCGATGCTCGCCGTGGAACTGGTCAAGGACCGCGCCACGAAGGAACCGGACACCGAGGCCACCGCGAAGGTCGCCAAGGCGTGCCACGAGGCGGGGCTGCTGGTCCTGACGACCGGCACGTACAGCAACGTCGTGCGCTTCCTGCCGCCGCTGGTCATCGGCGAGGATCTGCTCAACGACGGCCTCGACGTCCTCGAGGAAGCGTTCGCAGCACTCTGACCGGCAGCGCTCGGGGGCACGGCAGCCACCCCTCGGCCGCGCCGACAGGGGCTGCGAGGTGAAGAAGGTGTGCGGGGCCGATGGCGGGACGCTGTTCGGCCTGTCGGTCCCGCGGGCCCTGCCGTACGTTCTACGCAGATGAGTGAAACACCTCGCCCACAGGGGACTGCGGACGAGGCCGGGTCGGCGCTTCCCCGGTGCCGCCCTGGACGTGCCGACGCGCACACCACCGGATCCCGGCGCTCGGGAATCCTCACCCGATCGGACTGCCGCTCGCCCCAAACCCCCCGGGGCGCGCGGCACACCGGTCACCCGGCCGCTCCGGGACCTCCCCCCCCCCTGTTCCGGAGCGGCCTGCTCTTCTCCTTCCGGCGGCCTTCGCGCCACGGGCAACTCCCGCGCCCTTCCTGGACGTACGGCATCACGCGGGAGCCGGCACGACGTGCGATCCGGATGACCCGCACGTGGTATGACCGGCGGGTGCTCTACGTCCTGCTCCCCGTACTCCTCGCCCTGCTGTCCTGGCAGGCCGCCGTCGACGGGCCGGTCCGCCGGTTCGACGAACGGCTCGCGGGTGGTCTGCGCGGCCTCGGCCTGCCGCGGCAGCCCGCGGAGTTCTTCGCGGATCTCGGGGGTCTCGCGGTCGCCCTGCCGGTACTTGCCCTCGCCCTCGCCGCGGGGGCCGTGCTCGGGCACCGTGCGGGCGTGCGCCGGTGGTGGCTGCCGCCGCTCGCGGGCGCCTCGGCCCTGGCCGCCGTACCGCTCCTGGTGGCGCCGCTGAAGGCGCTGGTCGGGCGGGACGGGCCGCCGGGCATGGCCTTGGGTGAGGGGTTCTTCCCCTCGGGGCACGCGGCCACCGCGGTGGTCGCGTACGGCGCCGCGGCTCTGGTCCTGCTGCCGTGCGTCCGGTCCGCCCGCCGGCGTCGTGAGGCGGCCGTCGCCTACGGCCTGTTGATGGTGCTGATCGGGACCGGCCTGGTGCAGCGCGGTTACCACTGGCCGCTGGACGTGCTCGGCAGCTGGTGCCTGGGCGGGATGCTGCTGCTCGCACTGCGTGCGGCCCTCGACCGAACGACGGGCGGGGGCCGCACCAAGCTGATCGGCATCAGCGGAAAGGACAACGGCCGGCCGACGTGACGCCGACCGGCCGACTCGACGCGCCGGTCAGCGGACGTGACCCCGCTCAGCCGAAGTAGCCGTCGAAGTTGTTCATGAACTCCCAGTCGCCGTGGCGGTCCCAGTTGATCGACCAGGCCATCAGACCTCCGAGCTCGGGCCAGGTGCCGTGCGGTTCGTACGACCCGCAGTCCGTGCCCTTGGTGAGGCAGTCGAGGGCCTTGTTCACCTCGCCGGTGGCCACGTGGCCGTTGCCCGCGTTGGCCGATGCGGGCATGCCGATGGCGACCTTCTCGGGCGGCAGTGCCGGGAAGACGTTGTCCGTGTTGCCCCCGACCGGGAAGCCGGTGAGCAGCATGTCGGTCATCGCGATGTGGAAGTCGGCGCCGCCCATGGTGTGGAACTGGTCGTCGAGCCCCATGATCGGGCCCGAGTTGTAGTCCTGGACGTGCAGCAGGGTGAGGTCGTCACGCAGCGCGTGGATCACCGGCAGGTAGGCGCCCGCACGCGCGTCCTGGCCGCCCCACTCCCCCGTTCCGTAGTACTGGTAGCCGAGTTGGACGAAGAAGGTCTCGGGCGCCATGGTCAGCGTGAAGCTCTCGCCGTACTTGGCCTTGAGGGTCTTCACCGCGTCGATCAGGTTGACGATCGCGGGAGTTGTCGGGTTCTTGAAGTCGGTGTCGTCGGTGTCGAGCGACAGCGAGTGGCCCTCGAAGTCGATGTCGAGTCCGTCGAGGCCGTACTCGTCGATGATGGCGCTGACCGAGCTGACGAAGGTGTCGCGGGCCTCGGTGGTGTTGAGCTGCACCTGGCCGTTCTGGCCGCCGATCGAGATCAGGACCTTCTTGCCGTCGGCCTGCTTGGCCTTGACGGCCTCCTTGAACTCGTCCTTGCTCTCGACCTCGGGGCACTCGGTCTGGGGACAGAGTTCGAAGCGGATGTCGCCGGAGGTCGCGGAGGTGGGTTCACCGAAGGCCAGGTCGATGATGTCCCAGCTGTCGGGGACGTCGGCGAGTTTCGCGTAGCCGGAGCCGTTGGCGAAGCTGCTGTGCAGATAGCCGACGAGGGTTCCGCCGGCCAGGCTCCGGGACTCGGTCCGGTCCCGGGTCTCGCCCTGGGTGGTGGGGGAAGGTTCGGCGTCGGCCGCGCGGGCGGCCGCTGCCGTGCCGGTCAGGGAACTCGTGAGGAAGCCGGACACCGCGAGGAGACCCGCGGCTGCCGCAGTGAGGATTCTGCGACGGGAACGGACGGACGCACGGATGCGATCCACAACTGCCTCCGGAGATGGGGGATTTGGAGGGTGGGGACGCCTCAACCTGGTCCAGACCAATCCGGTTGTCAAGACCTCTGACGGTTCCCCCGCCTCAGCGGTCCCGCTCGGTGTGCCTGCCGTCGCGTTCGTGCCCCTTTCCGCCCTGCGCGAGCTGTGCGGCCGCCTCGTGCATGGCGAGTTCGAGCAGTGCAGGATCGCAGAGGGTGCCCTCGCCGTCCGGCGCGACCAGCCAGCGCACACCGCCGGTCGCCCGCCCCGGGTACGGCACCACGATCCAGGTGCCGCGACCCGCGCCCCGTACACCCGTACCGATCCAGCGGGCCGCCGTGCCGGCCGGCACGAAGAAGCCGAGCCGCGCATCGCCGAAATCGGCGAGCACCGGGCCCGGACGGTCGAGGCACCGGTCGAGCACCTCGAGCGTCGGACGGCCGAGTTCGCCGGGCAGGATCAGTACGTCCCAGAGCCGGCCCGCCGGAAGCAGCGCGACGCCGTGCGGGTTGCGCTCCCACTCCCAGCGGCAGGCTTCGGGATCCGGGGCGACCGAGACAAGCCACTCCACTGCCGACTTCGACCCCGAGCCAGTCATGACCAGGACCTCCCAAGTGATCGCGAACGGTGCGTGTCACGAGGGAGACCCGGCCGGGGCGGATCCCTTACGCGGGTTTCCGGATTTTCTTCGGGTGACGGCGATCACATGGACCGGGAGGGGCAGTTGCGGTTCCTGACGTGGGCCGGGGGACGACCGTCAGCTGTCGAAGCCGAGCCCGAGGCGGTCCATCGTCCGCAGCCACAGGTTGCGATGCCCGCCGCGGGCGTCGGAGCGGGCCATCGACCACTTGGTGAGCTCGATCCCGGCTGAGGCGAACGGCTCCGGCGGGAACGGCAACGGCTTGCGGCGCACCATCTCGAGCGAGGTGCGCTCGGTCTCCTCACCGGCCAGCAGGTCCAGCATCACCTCGGCGCCGAACCGGGTCGCCCCGACACCGAGACCGGTGAACCCGGCCGCGTACGCCACCCTCCCCCGGTGCGCCGTCCCGAAGAACGCCGAGAACCGGGTGCAGGTGTCGATCGCACCACCCCAGGCATGGGTGAATCGCAGGCCCGCCAACTGCGGGAAGCACCGGAAGAAGTGCTCGGCCAGCTTCCGGTAGGTCTCCGGCCGGTGGTCGTGCTTCGCCTCCACCCGGCCGCCGTAGGGATGGATCGCGTCGTAGCCGCCCCACAGGATGCGGTTGTCCGCGGAGAGCCGGAAATAGTGGAACTGGTTGGCCTGGTCGCCGAGTCCCTGCCGTCCCTTCCAGCCGATCGCGGCCAGTTGCCCGTCGGTGAGCGGCTCGGTCATCAGGGCGTAGTCGTAGACGGGAACGGTGTACGCCCGGGTGCGCTTGACCAGGGACGGGAAGACGTTGGTGCCGAGTGCGACGCCCTGGGCGAAGATCCGGCCTCCGGGGGTGCGGACGGCCACCCCCGCGCCGTGTCCCGCCAGCGCGGTGGCCGGGGTGTGTTCGTGGATGCGTACGCCGAGGTCGATGCAGGCACGCTTGAGGCCCCAGGCGAGCTTGGCCGGGTGAAGCATGGCGACGCCGTCACGTTCGTACAGGCCACCCAGGAAAGTCGGTGAGTCGACCTGTCGACGCATCGCTTCGGCGTCCAGGAACTCGGTGCCGGCGACCAGGCCGAGTTCGGTCAACTCCTCGTGCAGTTCAGCGAGTTCGGCCAGTTGATGCGGTTCCGTGGCGACGGTGATCTCGCCGGTGCGCTCGAAGTCGCAGTCGATGGCGTAGCGCTGCACGGCCTCCTCGATGGCGTCGAGATTGCGTGCGCCGAGCTCCTCCAGGCGGTCGAACTCGTCGGGCCAGCGGGCGAGTCCGTTGGCCGCGCCGTGCGTGAGGGATGCGGCGCAGAAACCGCCGTTGCGGCCGGAAGCCGCCCAGGCGATCTCGCGGCCCTCGATCAGGACGACCTCGCGCGCGGGGTCGCGTTCCTTGGCGATCAGGGCCGTCCACAGGCCGCTGTAGCCGCCGCCGACGACGAGCAGGTCGCAGTGTGTGTCGCCGCGCAGTGCGGGCTCCGGTTCGGGCCGCGCCGGGTCGTCGAGCCAGTACGCTCGCGGCTCCGCGTCGGCGAGGGCCGCCCGTACGGCCTGGTCGCGGGCCTCGGCCCCGTCGCCGGACACGGTCCTGCTCATGGCACTCGGGGCCATGGTTCCCACTCCCTCGAAGCGGCGGCCCGGACGACGGGCCGCACGTCACAGCGCCTGTTTGCGGCGCCGGTTGCTGATCAGCATGCCTGCCAGGACGCAGATCACCGCGACCGCGAACATCGCCGTGCCGATCACGTTGATCTGAACGGGTGTGCCGCGCTGCGCCGAACCCCAGACGTACATCGGGAAGGTCACGGTCGAACCGGCGTTGAAGTTGGTGATGATGAAGTCGTCGAACGACAGGGCGAAGGCGAGCAGCGCTCCGGCCGCGATGCCCGGCGCCGCGATCGGCAGGGTGACCCGCAGGAAGGTCTGCACCGGGCTGGCGTACAGGTCCTGCGCGGCCTGTTCGAGCCGTGGGTCCATGGACAGGACGCGCGCCTTGACCGCAGTGACCACGAAGCTCAGGCAGAACATGATGTGCGCGATCAGGACCGTCCAGAAGCCGAGCTGCGCGCCCATGTTGAGGAAGAGCGTGAGCAGCGAGGCGCCCATCACGACCTCGGGCATCGCCATCGGCAGGAAGATCAGCGAGCTGACGGCGCCGCGGGCGCGGAAGCGGTAGCGGGCCAGCGCGAAGGCGATCATCGTGCCGAGCACGGTGGCCCCGATCGTCGACCAGACGGCGATCTGCAGGCTGAGCGAGAGCGAGCCGCACAGGTCGGCCACCCCGCACGGGTCCTTCCAGGCGTCCGTGGAGAACTCCTGCCAGGCGTAGTTGAAGCGGCCCTTGGGACGGTTGAAGGAGAAGACCAGGACGACGATGTTGGGCAGGATCAGGAACGCGAGGGACAGCACTCCCGCGATCACCACGAGGTTTTGGCGCAGCCGGCGCATCAGACGAGATCCTCCGTTCCGGACCTGCGGATGTAGAAGGTGACGATCAGCAGGATCGCTGCCATGAGGAGGAACGAGAGGGCGGCGGCGGTCGGGTAGTCGAGCACGGTGAGGAACTGCGACTGGATGACGTTGCCGATCATCTTCTCGTTGGTGGAACCGAGGAGTTGGGAGTTGATGTAGTCGCCGCTGGCCGGGATGAAGGTGAGCAGGGTCCCGGAGACGACACCCGGCATGGAGAGCCGGAAGGTCACCTTGCGGAAGGTGGTGAACGGCCGCGCGTAGAGGTCACCGGAGGCCTCGTGGAGCCGCGGGTCGATGCGCTCGAGCGAGGTGTACAGCGGAAGCACCATGAACGGCAGGAAGTTGTACGTCAGTCCGCACACGACGGCCAGCGGCGTGGCGAGGACGCGGTCCCCCTCGGTCATACCGAGCCAGCTGGTGACGTCCAGGAGGTGCAGGCTGTTCAGGGCTCCGACGACCGGTCCCCCGTCGGCCAGGATGGTCTTCCAGGCGAGCGTACGGATCAGGAAGCTGGTGAAGAACGGCGCGATCACCAGGATCAGCACCAGCGAGCGCCAGCGTCCGGCCTTGAAGGCGATCAGGTAGGCGAGCGGGTAACCGAGCAGCAGGCACAGGACCGTGGCGGTGCCCGCGTACTGCACCGAGCGCAGGAACTGCGGCCAGTACTCGCCGATCGCGTCCCAGTACGTGGCGAAGTGCCAGGTGACCTCGTATCCGTCGGTGAGCGAACCGGTCTGTACCGAGGTGGAGGCCTGGTAGAGCATCGGCAGGGCGAAGAACACGACCAGCCACAGGATGCCGGGCAGCAAGAGCCAGTACGGGACGAGCCTGCCCCGCCGGCGAGGCCGGGCAGCGGGCTCGTCGGGCGCGGCGGGCGGCGCCGGCGGCGCCTCGGTCGCGTCGGTCATGCGGCCCCCTCGTCGGATCCGTCCCCGAGACCGGCGAGACCGGCGTCGATGGACTGGTCCGCGTCGAGTCCGAAGCCGTGCGCCGGGTTCCAGTGCAGGACGACCTCGGCGCCCGGGGCGAGGCGGGTGTCGCGCTCGATGTTCTGGGCGTACACCTCGAGTCCCTCGGCGACGGGGCTGTCGATGACGTACTGGGTCGACACTCCGATGAAGCTGGTCGCCGTGATACGGCCGGTGATCCGGTTGCGGCCCTCGGGGACGGTGCCGGCGTCGTCGGCGTGAGTGAGGGTGATCTTCTCCGGGCGGATGCCGAGCAGCAGCTTGCCGCCCGTGGTGGTGGCGGCCTGACATCGCCCGGCGGGCAGGGCGAGCTTGCCGTCGCCGGCCTCGAGGACGAGGTCGTCGGACGAGGTGGCGCCGATCTCCGCCTCGATGAGGTTCGAGGTGCCGAGGAAGTTGGCGACGAAGGTGGTGCCCGGGTTCTCGTACAGCTCGGTGGGGGCGCCGAGTTGCTCGACGGCCCCCGCGTTCATCACGGCGACCTGGTCGGCCATCGTCATGGCCTCCTCCTGGTCGTGCGTGACGTGTACGAAGGTGATGCCGACCTCGTTCTGGATGCGTTTGAGCTCGAGCTGCATCTGGCGGCGCAGCTTCAGGTCGAGGGCGCCGAGCGGCTCGTCGAGGAGCAGCACCTTGGGATGGTTGATCAGCGCGCGGGCGACCGCGACGCGCTGTTGCTGGCCGCCGGAGAGCTGGTGCGGCTTCCTGCGTGCGTGCTCGGTCAGTTGGACGAGCTCCAGCATCTCGCCGACCTGCTTCTTCACCGACTTGATGCCGCGCCGGCGCAGGCCGAAGGCGACGTTCTCGTAGATGTCCAGGTGCGGGAAGAGCGCGTAGGACTGGAAGACCGTGTTCACCGGGCGCTTGTACGGCGGCAGGGCCGTGACGTCCTGGTCGCCGAGGTGCACGGTGCCGGTGGTGGGCTCCTCCAGGCCCGCGATCATCCGCAGGGTGGTGGTCTTGCCGCAGCCGGATGCGCCGAGCAGGGCGAAGAACGAGCCCTGGGGGACGGTGAGTTCGAGCGGTTTGACCGCGGTGAACGATCCGTAGGTCTTGCTGATCCCGCTGAGGCGGACGGCGCCGCTCGCCACGGTGTCGTTGATCGACTGGTCTGTCATCGATTCTGGTCCCGACTTCTCGAAGGGAGGGCGACTCAGGCGCCGGTGAGCTGGGCGAACTTGGACTCGTACGCCGTTTCCTGCTTCTCGTCGAGGGAGCGGAAGGCGTGCGACTTGGCGGCCATGGCCTTGTCGGGAACGATCAGCGGGTCGTCCGCGATCTCCTTGTCGATCTTCGCCAGTTCCGGCCGCACGCCCTCGGCGGGGCAGACGAAGTTGATCCAGGCGGCGAGCTCGGCGGCGACCGGGAGCTCGTAGTAGTAGTCGATCAGCTTCTCGGCGTTGAGCTTGTGCCGGGCGTTGTTGGGGACCATCAGGTTGTCCGAGGACGTGATGTAACCGCTGTCCGGGACGTGGAACTTGATGTCCGGGTTGTCCGCCTGCAGTTGCACGATGTCGCCCGCCCAGGCCACGCAGGCGGCGATGTCGCCCTTGGTGAGGTCGGCCGTGTAGTCGTTGCCGGTGAAGCGGCGGATCTGCTTGCTGTCGACGCCCTTCTGCAGTCGGGCGACGGCCGCCGCGTAATCGTCGTCCGTGAAGTCGGCCGGGTCCTTGCCCATGTCGAGCAGCACCATGCCGATCGAGTCGCGCATCTCGGAGAGGAACGACACCCGGCCCTTGAGCTTCGGGTCCTCGAGCAGCTGCTTCACGGAGGTGACCTCGCGGCCGCCGGTGGCCTTGGCGTTGTACGCGATGACCGTGGAGATGCCGGCCCAGGGGTAGGAGTAGGCGCGGCCCGGGTCCCAGTCGGGACTGCGGAACTGGGCGGAGAGGTTCGCGTACGCGTGCGGCAGGTTGGCCGGGTCGAGCTTCTGCACCCAGCCGAAGCGGATGAGGCGGGCGGCGAGCCAGTCGGTGACGCAGATCAGGTCACGCCCGGTGTCCTGGCCGGCCGCGAGCTGCGGCTTGATCTTGCCGAAGAACTCGCTGTTGTCGTTGATGTCCTCGGTGTACTTGACCTTGATGCCGGTGCGCTCGGCGAAGGCCTCGAGGGTGGGACGGCGGTTCTTGTCGTCCTCAGCGACGTCCATGTACTCGGTCCAGTTGGAGAAGTGGAGGCGCTTCTCCTTCTTCGAGTGGTCGTCGGCCGCGGTGCCACCGGAGTCCTTGGTCGCGGCCGGGATGCCGCAGGCGCTCAGTCCCGCGAGGCCGCCTGCTGCCAGCACTCCGCCCGACGAGGCACGGAGCAGGGTGCGGCGGGTCGGGGCCGCACGGCCGTTCTTCATGCTGCGCCGCATGGCCGCGAGTTGAGGCGGGGAGAGGCGGTCGGGCTCGTACAGCTCCATGCGCATGCTGCCCTTTCGGGGACGGGCGGTCGGGGCCCCAGGGGTGGACGTCCGACCGCCCGGTATCGGTCGCTTATCGGGCTCCAAATACCGTCCGGTGCCAGTCCTTCCTGGCCACCGCGGTGTTGTCGTACATCACGTGCTTGATCTGGGTGTACTCCTCGAAGGAGTACGCGGACATGTCCTTGCCGTAGCCGGAGGCCTTGTGGCCGCCGTGCGGCATCTCGCTCAGGATCGGGATGTGGTCGTTGATCCACACACAGCCCGCCTGGATGTCGCGGGTGGCGCGGTTCGCGCGGAAGACGTCCCGGGTCCAGGCGGAGGCGGCCAGTCCGTACGGGGTGTCGTTGGCGAGGCGGATGCCCTCGTCGTCGGAGTCGAAGGGCAGCACCACGAGGACCGGGCCGAAGATCTCGGACTGCACGATCTCGCTGTCCTGCGCCGCGTCCGCGATGAGCGTCGGCAGGTAGTACGCACCGGGGCTCTTCGGTGCCACGCCACCGGTGACCACGCGCGCGTGGCCGCGGGCACGGTCGACGAAACCTGCCACCCGGTCCCGGTGTGGGTGGCTGATCAGCGGTCCGAGGTCGGTGTCGGGGTCGAAGGGGTCACCGACCCGGACCGTGGCCATCAGGTCCGCGACGCCGGCCACGAAGGCGTCGTACAGCGGGCGTTGGACGTACGCGCGCGTGGCGGCCGTGCAGTCCTGGCCGGTGTTGATCAGGGCGCCGGCGACGGCGCCGTGCACGGCCGCCTCCAGGTCCGCGTCGTCGAAGACCACGAACGGGGCCTTGCCGCCGAGCTCCAGATGCAGCCGCTTGACGGTGGCGGTGGCGATCTCGGCGACCCGCTTGCCGACGGCGGTGGAGCCGGTGAAGGAGGTCATGGCCACGTCCGGGTGGCCCACCAGGTGCTCACCGGCGTCGCGGCCCGTTCCGGTGACGATGTTGAGCACACCGTCGGGGATGCCCGCCTCGGTGGCGGCCTCGGCGAACAACAGCGAGGTGAAGGGCGTGAGTTCGGCGGGCTTCAGGACGATGGTGCTGCCCGCGGCGACCGCCGGAAGGACCTTCCAGGCGGCCATCTGGAGCGGGTAGTTCCAGGGCGCGATCGAGCCGACCACACCGATCGGCTCGCGGCGTACGTACGAGGTGTGGTCTCCGCTGTACTCGCCCGCGCTCTGGCCCGCGAGGTGGCGGGCCGCGCCGGCGAAGAAGGCGGCGTTGTCGATCGAGCCGGGGACGTCGAACTCCCGGCTCAGCTTGAGCGGTTTGCCGCACTGCAGCGATTCGGCCTGCGCGAACTCCTCGGCGCGGTCGCCCAGTACGGCGGCGAAGCGGTGCATCGCGTCGGAGCGTTCTCCCGGTGTGGCGCCCGCCCAGCCGGGGAACGCGGCGCGCGCCGAGGCGACCGCGGCGTCGACGTCGGCGGTGGAGGCGAGGCGGTAGGTGTGGATCTCGTCGCCGGTGGCGGGGTCCACCATCGCGTGGTCGCGGTCCGAGGTGCCGGCGCGCAGCGCGCCGTCGATGTACTGGGCGCCTGCCGCGAAACGCGCGCGGGGTGCGAAGCCGGTCCGCTCGGTGGCGGAACTCGCGCGCTCGGCGTCCCGGTCGTTCGTACCGGTGTCACTCATCGGCTCTCCGTAGTTCCAGCTCGATTTGAGTGCCGATCCTGACAGAGGGTCCGGCCCTCAACAAGTGATTCCGTTGTTGCCATTTGGTTACGCGACGGAATCTGTCGACTACGTGTCGAGTGGACACCGGAAACCAGGGACGCGATGTCAGTGGTGGCTGCGAGGGTGCCATGCATCGGGTCGAACGGCAGTGGTGACCATCGGGGGTTGTGGTGACTGAGGGTTCGGGTGTGGCGCGTCGTGACGGGGCGGCGCAGCGGGTGCCGGTCCTGTCGGAGGCGGAGCGTATGCGGCTCCTGTCGCAGCGGGTCGCGGGCGGGGAGCGGGTGCGGTATCTGCATTTCTGGGGGCATGCGCCGCGCCCTGACGGGCGGATCGGGGCGAGCTGCCTGAGCCAGTGGTGGGCGTCGCCGTTCACCGTGGACGACGTCCGTTACGCGACGGCGGAGCACTGGATGATGGCGGCCAAGGCGCGGCTGTTCGGTGACGCGGAGGCAGAGCGTGCGGCGCTCGATGCGCGTTCTCCCGCCGCCGCCAAGAAGGCGGGACGCCTGGTCAGAGGCTTCGACGGGACCGTCTGGGAGCGGGAGCGGTACGGAGTCGTGGTGGCGGGCAGCGTGCACAAGTTCACGGCCGACGACGAGCTGCGGGCGTTTCTGCTCGGCACGGGTGAGCGGGTCTTGGTCGAGGCGAGTCCGCACGACCGGATATGGGGCATCGGCCTGGCGAAGGACGACGACCGGGCCGAGGACCCGTCGCGCTGGCGGGGCCTCAACCTGCTGGGGTTCGCGCTCATGGAGGCGCGGGAGCGGCTGCGCCGGACCGGGTAGCCGGTCAGACCCGGTTGCCGATGACGAGGAACATCAACAGCACGGCGAGAGCCAGTCCCGCCGAGCCGCAGATGATGCCGGCCAGCGCCTGACCGCCGTTGTTCGCCTCTCCTCGGGCTGCCTTCTGGCGGCCGATCGAGCCGAAGATCAGCGACAGGACGCCGAGCACGATCGCCAGTGGCCACAGGACGAAGCCGACGGCGGCGATGATCCCGAGCACCAGCGAGGTCGTCCCGAGACCGTTTCCGGGCGGGGGCGGGATGCTCGGCCAGCCGGGGCCGGGGCGGCCCGGGTGGGCGTAGCCGTACCCGGGCGGTCCTTGATACGGATACCCCGGCTGTCCGTACGGCTGCGGATGTCCTCGGCCGTACGGGTGCGGATGGCCGTACGGCGGAGGGTGTCCTTGCCCGTACGGCGGTGGGCCGGCGGCGTGCGGCGCGTACCCGAACTGCACCGCGCCCGGCCCGTCCGGCGAGACGGGCGGGGGCGGTACGGGAGAGGCCGGGCCCGGGGCACCCGGCGGCGGGGCGGCACCGGGCGCTGGGGCGGACCACCGGGCCGCGGCGGCCGGATCGGGGGCGCTCCACGGGTTCGCCGGAGCCGGGCCCGTACGCGACGCCCGGCCGGAGTCGTCGGCCGGGCCCCGCGAGCCGCCCGCCCCGCGTCCGCCGCCGGCCGGCGGCGCCCACGGGTCCCGCTCGCCGAGGTCCACGTCGCGGGGCGGAGCCGTGCCCGCCGGAGGGGGGTCGGTGGAATCGCCGGCGCCCGGCGCGGCGTCCCGCGGCCCGGGCACGCCACCGTCACCGGGTGTGCCGGAACGGCCCGCACCTGCATCGGCGCGCAGGTCCTCGACGTCGCCGGGTCCGCCCACCAGGGTGTCGTCGAGGGGCGGGACACCGTGCACCAGCGTCCGAGCCAGCGGGTCCCCGAAGTCAGGATCCGTGTCCCGGTCGGGGAGGTCGCCGGTCACCGTGTCGGGCAGCGGCACTTCGCGCTCTCCGGCGGCCGGACCCGACTCGGGCGGCGCCCACACATCGCCGCCGAAGCCGTCGCGCCCCCGCTGCTCCCCGCCCGAATGCGGCGTCCGTCCGCCCCGTACCGGCGTGTCATCGCCCGGTATCGGCGTCTCCTCGGACATGGGCGAAACCCCCCTCTGCTGCACGTCGGGTCATGCTACGGCCCGCAGTCCCGCCCCCAGCGAGTGCCGCCTACGATGAATCCCCGCGCCCGCCTCGCCGCGATCCGACGGAGGAAGCCTTGCCCGAGCAGACCGGCCCCGACGGGACCGAACAGACCGGCCTCACCGACCCGACCGACCCCGCGCTCTCCGCCGAGCACGAGGCCAGGATCGCGTTCATCGCCGGCCTCCCCAAGGCCGAGCTGCACGTCCACCACGTCGGCTCCGCCTCCCCGCGCATCGTCGCCGAACTGGCCGCCCGCCACCCGGACTCCAAGGTCCCCACCGACCCCGAGGCGCTGGCCGACTACTTCACGTTCACCGACTTCGGGCATTTCATCGAGGTCTACCTGTCCGTCGTGGACCTGATCCGCACCCCGTCCGACGTACGCCTGCTGACGTTCGAGATCGCCCGCGACATGGCGCGGCAGAACATCCGCTACGCCGAGCTCACCGTCACCCCGTGGAGCTCCACCCGCCGCGGCATCGACGAACAGGCCTTCATGGAGGCCATCGAGGACGCCCGCCACGCGGCGGAGCAGGAACTCGGTGTCGTATTGCGCTGGAGCTTCGACATCCCCGGCGAAGCAGGCCTGGAGGCGGCCGAGCAGACGCTGCGCCTCGCCGTCACAGACGGTCTGGCGCCCGCGGGCCTGGTGTCGTTCGGCCTCGGCGGTCCCGAAGTCGGCGTCCCGCGGCCGCAGTTCAAGCCGTACTTCGACCGGGCGGTGGCCGAGGGCCTGCACAGCGTCCCGCACGCCGGCGAGACGACCGGCCCCGACACCGTCTGGGACGCGATCCGCGAGCTGCACGCCGAGCGGATCGGCCACGGCACCAGCTCCGCGCAGGACCCCGAACTGCTCAAGTACCTGGCGGAGAACCGCATTCCGCTCGAGGTCTGCCCGACCTCCAACATCGCGACCCGGGCCGTACCGACCCTCGCCGACCACCCCCTCAAGCAGATGGTGGACGCCGGCGTCCTGGTCACCATCAACTCGGACGACCCGCCGATGTTCGGGACCGACCTCAACACCGAGTACGCGGTGGCCGCCCGGCTGCTCGACCTGGACGAGCCGGGCATCGCGGCGCTCGCCAAGAACGCCGTCGAGGCGTCGTTCCTCGACGAGGCCGGCAAGGCGCGGATCGCCGCCGAGATCGACGCGTACACCGCACAGTGGCAGGCCCGTTGAACCGCGGTGCGCGGGCCGCCGGGCACCGGCCGTCGGCCGACGACACAATGGCCGCATGCATGCCGTGACCGCTGTGGGCCACCGGGGCGACCCGTACCAGGCCCGCGAGAACACCCTGGCCTCTCTCCGCTCCGCACTCGCCGCGGGGGCGGACGCCGTCGAGACCGACGTGCGTGCGACCCGCGACGGGGTGCCCGTCCTGCTGCACGACGCGACCCTCGAACGGCTGTGGGGCCACGACCGGCAGCTCGCCCGGCTGACGGCCGACGAAGTACGGGACCTCACGGGCGGCGGCGTACCGACCCTGGCAGAGTCTCTCGCCACCACCGGCACCGCCCGCATGATGATCGACCTCCCCGGCGCGACCGAACGCACCGTGCGCACGATCGTCGGCACCGTGTCCGACTGCGGAGCGACCGACCGGGTCTACTACTGCGGTGCCGCGACGGCGATGCTGGCGGTCCGCGCGGCGGACCCCGACGCCGAGATCGCCCTCACCCGCACCACCCTCGCCCCCGCGCGCCCGGTGCTCCTGGAAGCAGTCCGTCCGCGATGGCTCAACTACCGCTTCGGCCTGGTCGACAAGGATCTCGCCGACCGTGTGCACCGGGACGGACTGCTGGTGTCCTGCTGGACCCCGGACACCGGCCGCTCCATGCGCCGCCTCCTGCGCGCCGGCGTCGACTCCATCACCACGAACCGCGTCGGCCTGCTGCATCACCTACGGATCCGGGCGGCAGGCCGTTGACCGGGACCGGTTCCGGCCCGGTGGACCGAATACGCCGGGCCGGCCCCTGGGCGGTGGACATCTCGGTGGCGCTGCTCGTCCAGGTCGCGGTGACCATCCCGTACGTGGTGCCGCGGCCGGCCGGCAGTTCCCCCGCGGACTGGCTGGACTATCTCGTGACGACCGTGACGGTGCTGCCGCTGGTCGGGCGCCGACGGGCACCGGTCCTCGTGCTCGTCGCGGTGGTGGCGGCCCATCCGCTGCTGCTCCTCACGGACGCCCCGGGCCAGCCGCTGCCGTACACGACACTGCTCGCGCTCTACACCGTGGCTGCCCAGGCCCCGGCCTGCACCCGGCGCATCGCCGGCGCGGGCGTGCTCGCGATCATCTTCCCCTCGGTGTCCCTGAACACGGGCGAGGCGAGGGAGTTGCTGTTCACCCTGTTCGTGCACGCCGCGGCCTATGTGCTCGGCAGACTGACCGACGTACGGCAGGCGTACGCCCGCGCCCTGACCGAACGCGCGGCGCAGCTCGAACGCACCAACCGCATCGAGGCCGAGCAGGCAAGGGACCAGGAACGGGCCCGTATCGCCCGCGAGATGCACGACATCCTGTCGCACGCCGTGACACTGATGCTGGTGCAGGCCGAGTCGGGGCCTGTGGCGGTGCGGGCCGCTCCGGAGCGTGCGGAGGCGGCGTTCGAGGCGATCTCCGCGACCGGCCGGGACGCCATGACCCAGCTGCGGCGGATGCTCGGCGTACTGCGGGACGCCCCGGACGACACCGAGCGGGACCGGTCGCCCCAACCCACGCTCGCCGAACTCCCGGAGCTGGTCGAGAGGTTGGCCGCCGGCGGCCGGAGAGTGTCGTACGAGGTGAGCGGCGCCGCACGCCGGCAGACGCCCGACATCGAGGCGGCGGTCCACCGCATCGTGCAGGAGGCGCTGACCAACACCGTGAAGCACGCGGGAGACTGTGCGGTGTCGATCCGGCTCGTCCACGGGTCGGACTCACTGGAGGTCACCGTGCTCGATGACGGCCCGGGGCCCGGCGGCGAGCCCGGCCAGGGACACGGACTGATCGGTATGCGCGAGCGGGCGGCGGCGCACGGCGGGACGCTGCGCACCGGCCCGGGACCGGACGGCACCGGCTTCGAGGTGACGGCGCATTTCCTGCTGCCTCGCACGGGCGCGTCCGGTACATCCGGCGCACCTGGCGCAGGCGGCCCGTCCGCGGCCTCCGGCGCATCTGGTGAGCCGGGTAATCTCCCTGCGGAGGTGACCAGTTGACGATCCGAGTGGTGGTCGCGGACGACCAGGAACTGGTACGCAGCGGTTTCGCCCTGATCCTGGACCTCGAGGAGGGGACCGAGGTCGTCGCCGAGGTCGCGGACGGCGCGGCGGCAGTGGCCGCGGTCCGCGAGCACCGGGCGGACGTGGCGCTGCTCGACATCCGGATGCCGGGTATGGACGGCATCGAGGCCTGCCGGGCCATCACCGAGGCGGGCGGCTGCCGTTGCGTCATGCTCACCACCTTCGACTCCGACGCCTATGTGTACGACGCGCTGCACGCCGGGGCCAGCGGGTTTCTGCTCAAGGACGTGCGCAGGGACGATCTGGTGCACGCGGTGCGGGTCGTCGCCGCCGGGGATTCGCTGCTCGCACCGTCCGTGGCACGGCGTCTGGTCGCCGAGTACGTGTCCCGCCCCGCCCCTGGACCACCCGCAGCGCGGCTCGACGTACTGACAGCGCGTGAGCGCGAGACGCTCTTCCATCTGGCACACGGCCGGTCCAACGCGGAGATCGCCGCCGAACTCACCGTCAGCGAGCACACGGTGAAGACACACGTGGGGCATGTGCTTGCCAAGCTCGGCCTGCGGGACCGCATCCAGGCGGTGATCTGCGCGTACGAGACCGGGCTGGTCAGCCCTCCGGGGACGCGGTGACCCCTCGCCGGTGCGACCGCCGCGACAGCGGCCGGTCACCAGGCCTCCGCACTCCCCCGCCGGGGCCAGGCACGCGCTCCGCCTCGCCCGCGCGGGGGATGCGTGCCGTCGGCCGAAACCGCTCTCGACGGCGATCCGCCGCCGGCCCGCTCGGCGCAGGATCAAGGGTGTCCACCCACCACTGCCCAGGGACAGACCCCATGCGCACACACACCACCACCCTGATCGCCACTGCTCTGGTACTGGGCGTGGCAGCCGCCTCCCCGGCAGGGCCCGCATCCGCAGGACCGCCCGCCGCCTCCGCGACCCGGACACCCACGGTGTCCGGGTCGGCGACCGACGACGGCCCGGACACCGGACAACTCGCCGCGGCCCTGCAGGGTTTGCCTGATGACGACGCCACCGCTGCACTCGTCCGCACGAGTTGGGCACAAGGCAGGGAGAACTGGCGTGGCAGCGCCGGCGTCCGGGACACCACGACCGGCCGCCAGGCCGTTCCGGACGCCCGGTTCCGCGCCGGCTCCACGACCAAGGCAGTCACTGCGGCGCTCGTCCTGCAGCTCGCCTCAGAAGGGCGTATCGACCTCGACGGGCACGTACAGACGTACCTGCCCGGGCTGCTCGACGAGCGGTTCGAGCCCATCACGGTCCGGCATCTGCTCACGTACACCAGCGGTCTGCAGCCCGGCAGTTCACTCGGCCCGGAGGACGGCGAGGGCTACGCGAACCGGTTCTGCACCATGACACCGGCCGAGGTGGTCGCGGGTTCCGTGCGCAAAGGCCCCTACCGGGGCGACGGCGAGGGGCCGGGACGCAAGCAGCGTTACGGGAACATCGACTACACCGTCCTCGGCCTGCTGGTCGAGAAGGTCACCGGCGACAGCTACGCACACCAGGCGCAGCAGCGAATCCTGCGGCCTGCGGGCATGCGGCACAGCTCGTTCCCGACCGGCCCCGACCCGCGTGTCCACGGGCCGCATCACCGCGGCTACCAGAAGTTGTCGGACGGCAGGGTCGTGGACGCGACCGAGTGGAACATGACGGACCGCAGGGCGGCGGGCGATCTCATCTCGACCACCGAGGATCTGGAGAAGTTCCTCTTCGCCTTGTTCCGGGGCGAGTTGGTACCGAAGGCGCTGCTGAAGAAGGAGATGTTCACGCTGCCGAAGGCCGAGAACGCCACGATGAGCGCCGGACTGCAGCGGGTCGACGTCGGCGGCGGGCTGGTCGTGTGGTGCAAGACCGGGGCTCGGCCCGGGTACAGCACGATGGTCGCGGCGACCGAGGACCTGTCCCGCACCCTGGTCTACTCGGTCAACTCCGTGGAGGCGAAGGCCGAGGAACCGAACCCCGTCGTGGAACGCATCCAGCGGGCGGCGCTCAGCGGCTGAAGGGTTCCACCGCTGGGGACGGAGGGTGGCGGAGAGCGGTCGGCCGGGTATGCGTGCCCCGTCGGGCCCCGACGGCTCACCCGCGCTCGCGCAGATACGCCTCCAGCTCCGCCGCCCCGTTCAGCAGCGCTCGCCCGCGGGCGGACAATCGACTGCGCCAGTCGGTCAGGGCGGCCTCGAGTGGCTCCAGACCGCCGGCCTCCCTCACCTGGGTGATCAGCGGGGCGATCTGCTCCAACAGATATCCGCCGCGCCTGAGTTGGTGGGCGAGCTGGACGTCCCGCACGTCGGCCTCGCCGTACACCCGGTACCCGGTCAGCGGATCGCGGCGCGGTTGCACCAGCCCGGCCCGCTCCCACTTGCGCAGGGTGGCCGGCCGGATGCAGAGCTGCTCCGCCAGCGGCCCGATGAACGTGTCGGCGTGCACGGTGGGCGCGACGGGCTCCAGGTCCCGCAGCGTGCTCTCCACGGCCCGCAAAGTGCGCCTGTCGTCCAGGAGTTGGGCGTGGCTCTCGTCGATGAGCCCGAACGCGTCGTCCGCCGCCCCCGCGTTCACCGCCCGCATGATCGCGGTCGCCGTCCGGTGGCCGTGCCCGGGCAGCAGGGCGAGAAAGGTGCGCAGAGCGCTCGCGTGCAGCGGGGTGTAGGTGCGGTACCCGGTGGCCGTGCGCTCGGCGGCCGGAAGGATGCCGGCCTCCTCGTAGTTGCGGACCGCCTGGGTGGACAGACCCTGCCCGCGCGCCAGATCGACCGGCCTCAGCCGAACCCGCGATTGAAGCTTTTCCACCATGAAGGCGACCCTACCTCTGGCTTGCGGGAAAAAGTTTCCACCGAAAGTTCAGCGATACCGTTGAAGGCATGGCTACCGACATCAAGGACACCACCCACCCGGTCGAGGCCTCCACCGTCCTCGGCCTGCTCCGGACCCGACCCCGGCTGCTCGCCCTGGGCGAGCCGACCCACGGCGAGGACACACTCCTGGAAATGCGCAATCACCTGTTCCGGCAGCTGGTCGAGGAGGAGGGCTACCGGACGATCGCGATCGAGAGCGACTGCCTGCTGGGCCTGACCGTCGACGACTACGTCACCACGGGGACCGGCACACTCGACGAGGTCATGGCACACGGATTCAGCCACGGCTTCGGCGCACACGCGGGCAACCGCGAGCTGGTGCGCTGGATGCGCGCCCACAACGCGTCCCGTCCCGAGTCCGAGCAGGTCGGCTTCGCCGGCTTCGACGGGCCGCTGGAGATCTCCGGCGCCGAGAGCCCCCGCCGGGCCCTCCTCGCGCTGCACGACTACCTCGCCGCCGCCGTTCCCACGGAGCTGCTCCCCTGCACCCGGGACACCCTCGACACCCTGCTCGGCGCCGACGACCGCTGGACGAACCCGGACGCGATGATGAAGCCCGAGCGGTCCGTGGGCCAGTCCTCCGAAGCCCGTCGACTACGCCTGCTCGCCGACGATCTGACGACTCTCCTCGACACCCGGACCCCGCACCTGCTCCGGTCCGCCTCGCGAGAGGCCTGGGACCGGGCCCGCCTGTACGCGCGCACCGCGTCCGGCCTGCTGCGCTACCACCGCTGGATGACCGACACCTCTCCGGAGCGCATGAACCGGCTGTTCGCCCAGCGGGACTCGATGATGGCCGAGAATCTCCTGGCCCTCACCGACCGGAACCCGACTCTGGTGTTCGCCCACAACTCCCATCTGCAGCGGGTGCAGAGCACGATGAGCATGTGGGACCACCCGCTCGTCGAGTGGTGGAGCGCCGGCGCGCTCGTGAGCGCCCGCCTGGAGCAGGAGTACGCCTTCGTGGCCACCGCCCTCGGCACCATCCGCCACCAGGGCGTGGACGCCCCGGATGCGGGCACCCTCGAAGGCCTCCTCCACCGACTCCCCGACGACCGGCGTCTGATCGACCCCGCCCGGCTCACCACCGCTCTCGGCGACCCCTTGCCCGAGCCCCGCGAGTCCCCGTGGTTCGGCTACGCCTCGCTCGCCCCGTCCCACCTGCCGCACATCGACGGCCTGGTGTACGTCAAGGACATGGCGCAGGACGTGTTCGCCCAGAGCCTGTCCCGCGCCCAGGACTGACCCACAACAACACGGCCCCGGACGGAAGTTCCCGTCCGGGGCCGCGCTCGCCTCGTCCGCCGGTTCAGCCCAGCGATGTCATGACGTGCTTGATCCGGGTGTAGTCGTCGAAGCCGTACGACGAGAGGTCCTTGCCGTAGCCGGACTTCTTGAATCCGCCGTGCGGCATCTCGGCGACCAGCGGGATGTGGGTGTTGATCCACACGCAGCCGAAGTCGAGCGCCTTGGAGAGCCGCATCGCACGTGCGTGGTCCTTCGTCCAGACCGAGGAGGCGAGCGCGTACTCGACGTCGTTCGCGTACGAGACCGCCTGGTCCTCGTCCGTGAAGGACTGCACGGTGATGACCGGCCCGAAGACCTCGTTCTGGATGATCTCGTCGTCCTGCTTGAGGCCGGAGACGACGGTCGCGGCATAGAAGTAGCCCTTGTCGCCGACGCGTTGGCCGCCCGCCTCGACCTTGGCGTGGGCGGGAAGGCGGTCGATGAAGCCGGTGACCTGGGCGAGCTGGTTCGCGTTGTTGAGCGGTCCGTAGGCGACGTCCTCGTCGTCCGCCGAGCCGGTCTTCGTGTCGGCGGCGGCCTTGGCGAGCGCGGTGACGAACTCGTCGTGGACGGACTCGTGGACGAGGACGCGGGTGGCGGCCGTACAGTCCTGGCCGGCGTTGAAGAAGCCCGCCTCGGAGATGCCGCCGACGGCCTCGGCGATGTCGGCGTCCTCGAAGACCACGACCGGCGCCTTGCCGCCGAGCTCCAGATGGACCCGCTTGAGATCCTTGGCCGCGGTCTCGGCGACCTGCATTCCGGCCCGGACGGAGCCGGTGATGGATGCCATCGCCGGGGTCTTGTGCTCGACCATCAGGCGGCCGGTGTCGCGGTCGCCGGTGACGACGTTGAAGACGCCCTTCGGGACGATGGAGCCGATGATCTCGGCCATCAGGACGGTGGAGGCGGGGGTGGTGTCCGAGGGCTTGAGCACCACGGTGTTGCCCGCGGCGAGCGCCGGTGCGAACTTCCACACGCCCATCATCATCGGGTAGTTCCAGGGTGCGACCTGGGCACAGACTCCGATCGGCTCGCGCCGCACGAAGGAGGTGAGGCCCTCCATGTACTCGGCGCCCGCGCGCCCTTCGAGCATCCGGGCCGCGCCGGCGAAGAACCGGATCTGGTCGAGCATCATCGGAATCTCTTCGCTGCGGGTCAGGCCGATCGGCTTCCCGCAGTTCTCCGACTCGATCGCGATCAGTTCCTCGGCACGCTCCTCGAAGGCGTCGGCGATCTTGAGCAGTGCCTTCTGGCGTTCGCCGGGCACGAGGTCGCGCCAGGCGGGGAAGGCGGCGGCTGCCGCGGCCATGGCGGCGTCGACGTCGGCCTGTCCGGACAGCGGGGCGGTGGCGTAGGCCTCGCCCGTGGCCGGGTTGACCACCTCGGTGGTCCGCCCGTCCGAGGCGTCCCGGAACTCCCCGTCGATGTAGTTGCGCAGACGACGCAGTTCGGTGGTCACTGGCGGCCCTCCTGGGTGGGTGTCCGATGGGTGAGACATCCACCCTAGACCGTAGACCGACGCTTTCGACACCGCTGGACCACCACATCTGCGGATTCCGTTACATGGAATGCCACGTACAACGAATTTCATCGATCCGGCCTTGCGGAACAGACGAGACCTCGTGCACAGTGGGCGCGTGGTCAGTCGAAGCGCAGATTCCAGCAACGGTCACGGCACATCCCGCGTCCCGGCCCCCGCGGCCGGGAACGACCCGTCCCGGCGCTCCTCAGGCTCGGTCGACGCCGTGTCCCTCGCGATCATCGAGCAGCTCCAGGAGGACGGCCGCCGCCCGTACGCCGCGATCGGCAAGGCCGTCGGACTCTCCGAGGCCGCCGTGCGCCAGCGCGTCCAGAAGCTGCTCGACCAGGGCGTGATGCAGATCGTCGCGGTCACGGACCCGCTCACCGTGGGCTTCCGCCGCCAGGCGATGCTCGGCATCCACGTCGACGGGGACCTCGACCCCGTCGCCGACGCGCTCGAGGCCATGGAGGAAGTCGAGTACATCGTGATCACCGCAGGGTCCTTCGACCTGATGGTGGAAATCGTCTGCGAGGACGACGACCACCTCCTCGAGGTGATCAACAAGCGCGTCCGGACGCTGCCCGGCGTGCGCTCCACCGAGAGCTTCGTTTACCTGAAGCTCAAGAAGCAGACCTACATGTGGGGAACCCGATAGCCGTGAGCAAGGACCTCAGCCGCACCGCGTACGACCACCTGTGGATGCACTTCACCCGCATGTCGGACTACGAGAACTCACCGGTGCCCACCATCGTGCGCGGTGAGGGCACCTACATCTACGACGACAAGGGCAAGCGCTACCTCGACGGCCTCGCCGGCCTGTTCGTCGTGAACGCGGGGCACGGCCGCGTCGAACTCGCCGAGACCGCCTACAAGCAGGCCCAGGAGCTCTCGTTCTTCCCGGTGTGGTCCTACGCCCACCCGAAGGCCGTCGAGCTGGCCGAGCGCCTCGCGCACCACGCCCCCGGCGACCTGAACAAGGTCTTCTTCACCACCGGCGGCGGCGAGGCTGTCGAGACCGCCTGGAAGCTGGCGAAGCAGTACTTCAAGCTCGTCGGCAAGCCCACCAAGCACAAGGTCATCTCGCGCGCCGTCGCCTACCACGGCACCCCGCAGGGCGCCCTGTCCATCACCGGACTGCCCGCCCTGAGGGCCCCGTTCGAGCCGCTGGTCCCCGGCGCCCACAAGGTCCCGAACACCAACATCTACCGCGCCCCGAGCTACGCCCACGCCGACGCCCCGGTGGCCTACGGCCGATGGGCCGCCGACCAGATCGAGCAGCAGATCCTCTTCGAGGGCCCCGACACGGTCGCCGCCGTCTTCCTGGAGCCCGTGCAGAACGCCGGCGGCTGCTTCCCGCCCCCGCCCGGCTACTTCCAGCGGGTCCGCGAGATCTGCGACCAGTACGACGTGCTGCTCGTCTCCGACGAGGTGATCTGCGCCTTCGGCCGGCTCGGCACGACCTTCGCCTGCGACAAGTTCGGCTACGTACCGGACATGATCACCTGCGCCAAGGGCATGACCTCGGGCTACTCGCCGATCGGCGCCTGCGTCATCTCCGACCGCCTGGCCGAGCCGTTCTACCAGGGCGACAACACCTTCCTGCACGGCTACACCTTCGGCGGCCACCCGGTCTCCGCCGCCGTGGCCCTCACCAACCTCGACATCTTCGAGCGCGAAGGCCTCAACCAGCACGTCCTGGACAACGAGGGCACCTTCCGCGCCACCCTGGAGAAGCTGCACGACCTCCCGATCGTCGGCGACGTCCGCGGCAACGGCTTCTTCTACGGCATCGAACTCGTCAAGGACAAGGCCACCAAGGAGACGTTCAACGACGAGGAGACCGAGCGCGTCCTCTACGGCTTCCTCTCCAAGGCGCTGTACGAGAACGGCCTGTACTGCCGGGCCGACGACCGCGGTGACCCCGTGGTGCAGCTCGCGCCGCCGCTGATCGCGGACCGGTCGACGTTCGACGAGATCGAGCAGATCCTGCGCACGGTGCTCACCGAGGCCTGGACGAAGCTCTAGACCGGCCTGCTCCCGTCGCCAGGGAGCCCCACGCGGCCCGACCCTGCCCCGTTCGAGTGAGAACGGGGCAGGGCCGGGCCGCGCGTTGTCCGCTCCCCGCAGCCGTGTCCCTACGGTGCCAGTGACCGAATCGACCCTGTCCTCGTTCCCTCAAACGGGGGAGTCCCCCGCCGGGGCTCGAGGAGACAAGCCCCAACGACAAGCCCCAGGGGCCCACCTGCTCGAGCCGAGTCACCGTCGTCACTGAACCGAGGTGCTGTTCGCCATGGTTGCCCCGCCGGACAACGACGTGCTCTGGGCCCGCGCCCTGCACGTCTCCCGCAATGGATCACCCGCTCTGACCGGGGTGTCGCTCGGTGTCCAGGACGGCGAGATCCTCGCCGTGACCGGCCCCCGCGGCTCCGGAAAGACGACCCTGCTGCAGTGCCTCTCGGGTCAACTCGTCGCCCGCCAGGGCGAGGTGTGGTTCAACTCCACTCCCGTACACACCATGGGCCCGCTGACCCGGGAACGGCTGCGCCGGGACCGCTTCGGCTGGATCGACCCCGAACCGCATCTGGTCCCCGAGCTCAACGCCTGGGAGAACGCGGCCCTGCCGCTCCTGCTGCGCGGCTACGCGAACCGCCCCTCGCGCAAGGTCGCCGTCGAATGGCTGGAACGCCTGGATGTCGGCGCCTGCGCCCGCAAGCGCCCGCACGCGCTGACCCAGGCCGAACGCCAGCGAGTCGCCATCACCCGCGCCCTGGTCACCGAGCCGACCGTGATCTTCGCCGACGAGCCCACCGCACCGCTGCACCGCGCCGACCGCACCCATGTGCTGCGCACGCTCACCACCGCGGCCCGCACCCACGGCATCACGATGGTGCTCGCCACCCACGACGACACCGTCGCGGCCCTCGCCGACCGCGCGGTGTCCCTGCTCGACGGCCGCCGGGTGCACGCCGCCCGTACGCCCGAAGGGGAAGGGGCGGCGTGCTCGCTCTCCGTCTAGCCCGTGGCGCCCACCCGGTCGTCCTGCTGCGCCGCCTTTCGGTCGCGGCCGCATCGGCCGGCACCGGGTTCCTGCTCCTGTGCACACTCGGGCATGCGCTCGGCCACGTGCAGGCCGCGAGCGGCTCACTGCTCCGGCTCGCCTGGTGCGTGGCTCCGGTGGCCGCGACGATCCAGCTGGCTGTGGCCGTGTCACGGACCGACCCGGGGATCCGGCCGCGTGCCGGGCTCTCGGCCGTCGGACTCGGCCCCGCCCGCCTGATGACTCTCGCCGCCGTGTCCACCGCAGTGTCCTGTCTGCTCGGCTCGATGGTCGCGCTGCTGTTCTTCCTGCATCTGCGCGGCGATCTGTCGGGGCTGCCGTTCGACGGCGCGGCACGTGAACTGCTCGCCGCGGACCAGCCGTTGCCGCTCCCCGCGGCCCTGACACTCCTTGCCGTGGTACCGGTGGCCGGCGCCCTGGCGAGTGCCCTCGCGCTCAAGCCGGCGCGGGGCGGAACGGCCGCCACGACCGAGCGGGCATCCACCCCGGAGCCCCTGCCGGCGGCGGACGAGTTGCTGGACGCGGAGCACGACCCGGCCTCACTCGGCGTCGAAGTTCCGGGCGAGCGACGGGAGTTGGCGATGGCGGCCGTCACGGCCGCCGGCGCGGAGGCGGGGCCCGTCCGGGCCGACGACCCCTCCCCCGCCGACGCCCCCTTCCTGTCGGTGCCCGAGCCGCCGGCTCCAGCGCCCGCACCGACCGGGCTGCCGTGGGGCGTTGCTCTGATGGCGGCCGGTGTGGCCCTGGAGATGTACGCGGCGCGCAGCGGACAGAGCGCGCTCCCGCTGCCGGGGCGTCTGGCCGGCGGCACACCCGCCTCCGTGCTCTTCGGACTTGCCGTCACCGCCGTCGGCCTCGCCCTCGCCGGTCCAGGCCTCACCTACCTCTGCGGGAAGGTGCTGGGGGCCCTGCGACCCGGGGCCGCGCGACTGCTCGGCGGCCGGGTACTGCAGGAGGAGGCCCGGCGGATCGGGCGTCCGCTCGGTGTGGTGTGCGCCGTGGCGGCGGTCGCCGTCGCGGTGGCGACGTTGCACGAGAGCAATGCGTCGCTGCGCGAGGGCGCCGCGACGTCCATGGGCCCGCTGACCGTTCTGGGCGCCTGCCTGGTCGCCGGCTGCACCGCGCTGACACTGCTGAGCGCGGCCGTCGAATCGCGCCAGGAGAGGTCGCTCACCACGGCCGCTCTGCTCCGACTCGGCGCTCCCGTATCGCTGTTGAGGGCTGCGGCCGGACTTCGGTTGGCCATTCTGCTTGCCGTGTTCGGGCCGCTGACCTGGGCGATCGGCAGGCTGGCCACTGTCGGCCTGATGTCGTGAAGAATTTTCCCGCGCGGGCGATGAGTTCCGCGCGGCACCCCGGTCTATCTCTGCGAACGCCAGGGCATCGACCGAGGAGCGACAGACATGGCCACCGGCAGCTACCAACAGATGATCTTCATCAATCTGGCCGTCGACGACCTGACGAAATCCCGGAAGTTCTTCGAGGAGATCGGCTACTCCTTCAACCCGTTCTTCAGCGACGAGAACACCGCCTGCCTCGTCATCAGCGACACCATCTACGCCATGCTGATGACGAAGGAACGCCTGGCCGACTTCGCCAAGAAGCCCCTCGCCGACTCCACCCGGTCCACCGCGGTCCTGCTCTGCCTGAGCGCCGAGACCCGCGCTGACGTGGACAGGCTCGCCGACGCAGCACTGGCGGCCGGAGGCACCCCGGCGGCCGAGCCGGTGGACTACGGCTTGATGTACGGCCGTTCGTTCTACGACCCGGACGGCCACCACTGGGAGGTCACGTGGATGGACGCGACCACAGCGGAGGAACCGGTCTGAGGGCACCGCGGACCCGCACCACGAGCACCGGCCCAGGCGCTCAGACGGCAGCCGGTTGTGCGGGAGCCCGGTCGGCGCGCCAGTAACCGCAGAAGTAGATCTGCTCCTTGTCGAGGGACCGCTCATCGACCAGGTAGCGCCGGACCGAGGTGGCCAGCCTCGACTCACCGGCGACCCACACGTACGGCTTGCCCTCCGGGAACGGCGTCTCCCGCAGCGCCTCCAGGACCCGCGAGCCGCGCGGCCCCGACCGGTACAGCCAGGTCGCGGGGGCGGCGAGGCCGAGCGCATCGCGTTCGTCGCCCACTTCGAGCAGTACGCGCGCGGGGGTTCGCAGCCCCTCCAGGATCGAGGCGATCGCCGGCAGCGCCGTCTCGTCCCCGATGATCAGCTGCCAGTCCGCGTCGCCCGGACGGTAGAAGGAACCGTCGCTGAGGATGCCGAGGCGATCGCCCGGCACCGCCGAGCACGCCCACGCCGACGCGGGTCCGCTGTCGCCGTGCAGCACGAAGTCGATGTCCAGCTCTCCGCTAGCCCGGTCGATCCGGCGGACGGTGTAATTGCGCAGAACCGGGCGGCGCTCGTCGGGCATCGCCTGCAGTTCGGGCCACCACCGGTCGGTCTGCGGCAGGCGGAAGTCGGTGCTCACCGGGAAGAAGACGCGTGCCAGCTGATCGGGCCCCGAGTACGCGAAATCGCGCACACTCGGCCCGGCGAGGGTGATCCGCGCCATGCGTGGCGAGAGGCGTCGCACCGCGGTGACGGTCACGAACATCGGCCGCTGGGGCAGTACTTGCACTTCCGCAATCGACTGGGTCATCGAGGGACTTCCACTTCCACCCGGATAGTTAGGTTAGGTTTACCTTAACCTCAGCCGCCACCCTAGCGCGCTGCTCCGCGTACCGGGAAACGGGCCCCTTCAACGGGTGTCGCGCGGACATCCCCCGGCGCACACCAGGAACGCAGCTCGCGCGGCGAGCAGCCCGGTCAGTCCGCTCAATCCACTCAGTCCGCTCAATCGGCTCAGTCCGAGCCGAGCACCACGACTTCCGCCGCGTCGAAGACGACCCCGACCGTCCGCCCCACCTCGGGTGCCTCGCGCAACGCACAGGCCGCCTCGAGCTGCGGCCCCTCCGGCGGCCGCAGCGTCACGGCCACATGCGTACCCCGGAAGGTGCGCGCAACGACCGCACACGGCAGCCCCTCATCCACGGGCACCAGGCGAACTCCCGCCGGGCGCACCAGAATTCGGCACGTCTCACCCGGCACACCGGCCGGCACCGGGACCTTGCCCCAGACGGTGTCGGCCACCTCGCCGGACACGGTCGCCTCCGCGACGTTGTCGAAGCCGAGGAACCGTGCGACGAACGCGTTCGCAGGCTGCTGCCATACCTCGAGCGGCGTGCCCGACTGGGCGATCCTGCCGTCCCGCATCACCACCACACGATCGGCGAGCGCGAAGGCCTCGCCCTGATCGTGCGTCACCGCCAGCACGGTGGTGCCCAACTCGCCGAAGAGCTGGCGCAGTTCGACGACCAGGCGTTCGCGCAGCGAGCGGTCGAGCTGCCCGAGCGGTTCGTCGAGCATCAGGAGCCGCGGATTCGGGGCCAGGGCCCGGGCGAGCGCCACCCGCTGCTGCTCACCTCCGGACAGCGAGGCCACGGCGCGCGCTCCGGCACCGGGAAGGCCGACGAGATCGAGCAACTCGCCGACACGCCGCTCCCGTTCGGGCCGGGACACGTTGTGCATACGCAGGCCGAAGCCGACGTTTCCCGCGACGTCCCGCTGCGGGAAGAGCTGATGGTCCTGGAACATCAGGCCGACGCCCCGGCGATGCGCGGGCACACCCCGCTGGTCACGCCCGTCCAGCAACACCCGTCCGGCATCGGCCTCTTGGAGACCGGCGACGACCCGCAGCAGAGTCGACTTGCCGCTTCCGCTCGGCCCGAGCACACAGACGATCTCCCGCTCGGCGACATCGAGCGAGACACCGGTGAGCGCCCGGTGGCCGCCGAACCGTACGGAGACGTCGTCGAGGCTCAGCGCCTGTCCGACCGCCGGTCCGGCATGCCGTTCGGCCTGTTCGGCCTGTTCGGCCTGTTCGGCCTGTTCGGCCTGTTCGGCCATCAGAATTCCCCTGTCCGGTCGGTACGGGAACGTTCGAGCAGCAGCAGACAGACCGCGCAGGTCACCATCAGCAGCGTGGAAAGGCCCATCGCCTGCCCGTAGTTGAGGTCACCGGGACGGCCGAGCAGGGTCGTGACGGCGACAGGCAGGGTCGGCCGGTCGGGCTGCGCGATGAACACGGTCGCCCCGAACTCGCCGAGCGAGACGGCGAAGGCGAAACCCGCGGCGACGAACAACGCCCGCCGCACCAGGGGGAAGTCGACCTCGCGCCAGACCTGCCAGGGCGACGCCCCGAGCACGGCCGCGGCCTCCCGCAACCGCCCGTCGACCGCCCTCAGTACGGGCAGCATGGTCCGCACCACGAACGGCACTCCGACCAGCGCCTGCGCCAACGGCACCAGAATCCACGACGACCGCAGATCGAGCGGCGGCTTGTCCAGGCTGATCAGGAATCCGAATCCGACGGTGACCGCGGAGACCCCGAGCGGCAGCATCAGCAGCGCGTCGAACCCGCGGACGAGCCGGCCCGGCCGGGAACGCCCCCGGGTGAAGGTGAGCGCAGCGGAGGCGAGCCCTCCGATGACGAGCGCGATGGCGGTGGCAGCGAGGGCGTACTGCAGCGAGTTCCCGATCGCCTCCACCGGCGGTACGAGGAACGCGCCGCCGTCGGTCGAGGTCAACTCACGGTAGTAGCCGAGTCCGTAGCCCTGCGCGGTGTCGAAGGACCGTTCCACGAGCACCGCCAGCGGCACGACCACGAGGAGCAGCACACTGACGAGCACCCCGCCGAGCAGTGCCCACTGGCCCGCCCCGACGGGCCGGCGCGCGGTCGTCGCCGTGTCGACCAGGCGCAGTGCGCTCTCCCTGCGGCGCACGGTCCAGGCGTGCACGGCCAGCACGCCCGCGACCGCGGCGAACTGCACCAGGGTCAGGACCGCCGCAGTGTCCAGGGCGAGTGACTGGGCGGTCTGCCGGTAGATCTCGACCTCGAGCGTGGCGAACGTCGGCCCGCCGAGGATCAGTACGACACCGAAGGAGGTGAAGGTGAACAGGAACACCATCAGCGCGGCCGCCGCCACCGCCGGCCCCAGAGCCGGCAGCGTGACCCGCCGCCAGGCCGTGAACCGGGAAGCGCCGAGCATCCGGGCGGCCTCCTCCTGCCGCGGGTCGAGACCCGCCCAGAGTCCGCCCACGGTGCGGACGACCACCGCGTAGTTGAAGAAGACGTGGGCCAGCAGGATCGACCACACCGTCGAGTCGAGGCGTACGCCCCACAGATCGTCGAGCAGTCCGCCGCGGCCGAGCACGGCGAGGAAGGCGGTGCCGACGACGACCGTGGGCAGCACGAACGGCACGGTGACCACGGCCCGCAGCAGCTGTTTTCCGGGGAACTCGAAGCGCGCGAACACGTACGCGCCGGGGAGCGCGATCAGCAGAGTGAGGGCCGTGGAGGCGAGCGCCTGCCAGCCGGTGAACCACAGGACGTGCAGGATGCCGCTGTCCGTGAGCACCTCGCGGAAGCCCTCGAGGTGCCAGGCGCCGTCGCTCCTCAGCCCGCGCCCGACGATCGCCGCGACCGGGTAGGCGAAGAACACGGCGAAGAAGGCGCAGGGCACCGCCATCAGTGCGAGCCGCACGGCACTCCCCCGTACGTCCCGTACGGGGGAGGACTCCTTGCCCTGGTCCGCGGCCTCGGGGCCGGTTACTTCAGGACCAGTGACTGCCACGACTTGACCCAGTTCTCACGGTTGTCCGCGATCTTGTCGGGGTCGAGGGTGTACGGCTTGTCGACCTTGGTGCCGAACTCGCTGTAGATCTTCGGCAGCCGGGCGTCCTCGAGCACCGGGTCCACGAACATGGTCAGCGGCAGATCCTCCTGGAACTGCTTGGAGATCAGGAAGTCGACGAGCGCCTTGCCTCCCGCCTCGTTCTTCGCGCCCGAGAGCAGCCCGGCGAACTCGGTCTGCCGGAAGCAGGTGCCGGTCGCGACGCCGGTGGGCGCCTCCTTGGGCTTGGGCTTGGCGTACAGCACCTCGACCGGGGGGCTGGAGGCGTAGGAGACGACGAGCGGACGGTCGGCGCCGGCCTTCTTACCGCCCGCGGAGCCGGAGAACTCCTCGTTGTACGCCTGCTCCCAGCCGTCGACGACCTTCAGGCCGTTGGCCTTGAGCTTCTTCCAGTAGTCCGGCCAGCCCTTGTCCCCGTACTCCGCGGCGGTGCCGAGCAGGAAGCCGAGGCCGGGCGAGGAGGTGGCGGCGTTCTCGGCGACGAGCAGGTTCTTGTACGCAGGCTTGGTGAGGTCGTCGAGGGACTTCGGCGGATCGAGCTTCTTGTCGGCGAAGTACTTCTTGTCGTAGTTGACGCAGACGTCGCCGGTGTCGACGGGCGTGACGCGGTGCTTGCCGGCGTCGAGCTGCAGGTCCTTCGGGATCCCGTCGAGACCCTTGGCCTCGTACGGGGTGAACAGGTCGTTGTCGAGGGCGCGGGACAGCAGGGTGTTGTCGACGCCGAAGAAGACGTCACCCTGCGGGGTGTCCTTGGTGAGGATCGCCTTGTTGACGGCCTCGCCGGCGTCGCCGCTCTTGAGGACCTTGACCTTGTACCCGGACTGCTTCTCGAAGTCCTTCAGTACGTCGTCCGATACGGCGAAGGACTGGTGGCTGACCAGCGTCACGGTCTTCGAGTCGGAACCGGAACCCGAATCCGAGTCGCCGCTGCCGCAGGCGGCGAGCGCGACCAGACCGAATCCGGTGGCCAGGGCTATGGCCGTGAACTTCTTGTTGGCGGTCACTGACTTCCTCCTGGGGTTGACCAGGAAGAGACGCGGCCCTGCCCGCAGGCCTGGCGGCGTGCGGGCAGGGCGCAACAGCTTGGAGATGACCGAACTCCCTACCCGGAATGACCCGGGCGAGGTTCAGAGGGTCTGCGGCTGCCGTCCCGGTGACCGGTACCGGTGCCGCACTCTCAGCGCTGTGGCGCTCCCCTGTCGGAATATGCAGATGTGTTTCAGGCCAGGCTACCGCTCGGAGGCCGCCAGCTGTCCGCAGGCCCCGTCGATCTCCTGACCGCGGGTGTCCCGGACGGTGACCGGCACCCCGTGCGCGGCGATGGCCTCGACGAAGCGCTTCTCGTCCTCGGGGCGCGAGGCCGTCCACTTCGAGCCGGGCGTCGGGTTCAGCGGGATGAGGTTGACGTGCACCCGCTTGCCCTTGAGCAGCCGGCCGAGCCGGTCACCGCGCCACGCCTGGTCGTTGATGTCGCGGATGAGCGCGTACTCGATGGAGATACGGCGACCGGACTGGTCCGCGTACGCCCATGCCGCGTCGAGGACCTCGCGGACCTTCCAGCGGGTGTTGACCGGGACCAGGGTGTCGCGCAGCTCGTCGTCCGGAGCATGCAGGGAGACCGCGAGCCGGCACTTGAAGCCCTCGTCGGCGAAGCGGAGCATCGCGGGCACCAGTCCGACGGTGGAGACGGTGATGCCGCGCTGCGAGAGACCGAGGCCGTCCGGCTCGGGGTCGGTGAGCCGGCGGATGGCGCCGACCACGCGGTTGTAGTTCGCCAAGGGCTCGCCCATGCCCATGAAGACGATGTTCGACAGGCGGGCCGGGCCGCCCGGGACCTCGCCGTCCCGCAGGGCCCGCATGCCGTCCACGATCTGGTGCACGATCTCGGCCGTCGACAGGTTCCGGTCGAGGCCGGCCTGGCCGGTGGCGCAGAACGGGCAGTTCATCCCGCAGCCCGCCTGCGAGGAGATGCACATGGTGACCCGCTCCGGGTAACGCATCAGGACGGACTCGACGAGCGTGCCGTCGTGCAGCTTCCACAGGGTCTTACGGGTGGTGTCGTCGTCGCACGAGATGTGCCGCATCACCGACATCAACTCCGGAAGCAGCGCCTCCTGCAGCTTGCCGCGGGCCGCGGCCGGGATGTCCGTCCACTGCTCGGGGTCGTGCGCGTACCGCGCGAAGTAGTGCTGCGAGAGCTGCTTCGCGCGAAACGGCTTCTCGCCGGCCGCAGCGACCGCTTCCTTGCGCTCGGCGGGCGTGAGGTCGGCGAGATGCCGCGGCGGCTTCTTGGCTCCGCGGGGCGCGACGAAAGTGAGTTCTCCGGGCTTGGGCATGATGCTTCAAGTGTCGCAGACAACCGAAGGCGGGCCCGCCGCCCTGTGGACAACGAGCCCGCACCCAGGAAAACGGCAGGTCAGGAGCCTACGAAGAGGACCAGGAGCAGCCAGACCACAGGAGCCGTCGGCAGCAGTGAGTCGAGGCGGTCCATGATCCCGCCGTGCCCGGGCAGCAGCGTCCCCATGTCCTTGATCCCGAGATCGCGCTTGATCATCGACTCGCCCAGGTCACCGAGGGTCGCACTGGCCGCGACCGCGAAACCGAGCAGCAGCCCCTGCCACCAGGTGCCCTCGTCGATCAGGAACTGCATGCACAGCGCGCCGGCCACCATCGCGAAGGACACCGCACCGAGCAGACCTTCGCGGGTCTTGCCGGGGCTGATGCGCGGGGCCAGCTTGTGCTTGCCGAAGCGCCAGCCGATCGCGTACGCCCCGGTGTCGCTGACCACGGTCAGGAGCAGGAAGGTGATGACCCGCTGGGGTCCGTCGTCGGCGGTCAGCATCATGGCGACGAAGGTCGCGAGGAACGGAACGTAGAAGGCCGCGAAGACACCGGCCGTGACGTCCCGCAGGTAGTTCTCGGGGGGCTCGATCATCCGCCAGACGAGCACCGCGAGGGCCGTCAGCGCCATGGTCACCCAGGCCCCCTCGGCCCCGCGCACATAGCCGGCGACGACCATCGCCGCCCCGCCCACGGCCAATGGCACGAGCGGCGCCTTGATGGACTTCTGCTCCTGCAGCCGGGACGTCAGCTCCCACAGCCCGACCACCACGGCGACGACGATGACGCCGACGAAGGCGGCCTTGACGACGAACAACGACGCGATGATCACCGCGCCGAGTCCCACACCGACCCCTATGGCCGCCCGCAGATCGCGGCCCGCGCGCTTCTTCTGAGGCGGCTGCGGGGGCTCGGGCATCGCGGTTGGCATGGGCTCCTGCGGATGTTCGTCGCGGAACAAGGGGCCGCCGGTCACAGCGGCCCCCGCACCACGGTCGTCCTGGTCCGGTCCGGCCTCAGGCGCCTCGGGCACGATCTGCATCGGCCGAGTCTCCTGAACAGCGGGCCCATCGTAGGCAGGACCGGCAGGGGTACGCCCCTGGACGGGCGCCATCTCGGGCGGTCCCCCATAGCCGACCTGCGGCGGAGCCCCCCAGGAAGAGTCGTTCATCAGACCTCGAGGAGCTCGGATTCCTTGTGCTTGAGCAGCTCGTCCACCTGGGCGACGTACTTCGCCGTGGTGTCGTCGAGCTCCTTCTCCGCACGACGGCCCTCGTCCTCGCCGATGTCGCCGTCCTTGATGGCCTTGTCGATCGCTTCCTTGGCCTTGCGGCGGACCGCGCGGATCGAGATCTTGGCGTCCTCGCTCTTGGTCCGCGCGACCTTGATGAACTCCTTGCGGCGCTCCTCGGTGAGGTCGGGGAACACCACCCGGATGAGGTGCCCGTCATTGCTCGGGTTGACGCCGAGGTCCGAGTCCCGGATCGCCTGCTCGATGTTGCGCAGCGCGCTCTTGTCGAACGGGGTGACGACAGCCATCCGCGGCTCGGGCACCGAGAACGACGCCAGCTGGTTGATCGGCGTCAGTGCGCCGTAGTAGTCGGCCACGATCTTGTTGAACATCGCCGGGTGCGCACGACCGGTGCGGATCGCGGCAAAGTCCTCCTTGGCGACCACGACGGCCTTCTCCATCTTCTCCTCGGCCTCGAGGAGGGTCTCTTCGATCACCACTTGCTCCTGCGTGTCTTGAGTGGGCCCGGCGTGCACGGGGCGGCCGGCTGCGTCGCGTCTGGTCTTTCCTGCACGGTGTCCGACCGGCAGGGCTTTGTCCATCCCCCGGGGAGCGGTGCCCGGGTCAGGGGATCAGGCCCGGGTGTGCTGGTCGCTCACGAGCGTGCCGATCTTCTCACCCTTGATCGCGCGCGCGATGTTGCCCTCGGCAAGCAGCTCGAAGACGAGGATCGGCAGCTTGTTGTCGCGGCACAGGGTGATCGCGGTCATGTCGGCGACCTTGAGGTCGCGGGTGATCACCTCGCCGTACTGGAGCGCGTCGAACTTCACCGCGGCGGGGTTCTTCTTGGGGTCCGAGTCGTAGACCCCGTCGACGCCGTTCTTGCCCATCAGCATGACCTCGGCGTCGATCTCGAGAGCACGCTGCGCGGCGGTGGTGTCGGTGGAGAAGTAGGGCATGCCCATGCCCGCGCCGAAGATGACGACGCGGCCCTTCTCCAGGTGCCGTACGGCCCGCAGCGGGATGTACGGCTCGGCGACCTGCCCCATGGTGATCGCGGTCTGTACTCGGGAGTCGATGCCCTCCTTCTCCAGGAAGTCCTGGAGCGCGAGGCAGTTCATGACCGTGCCGAGCATGCCCATGTAGTCGGAGCGTGCCCGGTCCATGCCCCGTTGCTGCAGCTCGGCACCGCGGAAGAAATTGCCACCCCCGATCACGAGGGCGACCTGCGCCCCGTCGCGTACGACTGCCGCGATCTCGCGGGCGACAGCGTGCACCACATCGGGGTCCACGCCCAGTCCGCCGCCCCCGGCGAACGCCTCGCCGGACAGCTTCAGGAGGTAACGGCCGGACGTTTTACCATCGCCGCTCTGGTCGGCCTTGGTCATGGAGTTCTCCTCGTGGTGCACATGCGAAGGAGGCCATTGCCGTGGGTTCGTATGTCCCTGAGCGGCAATGGCCTCCTCGTCAGATCTGCGGTCGTCCGCCGCGTACGAGATGCCGTACGCGATGTCGTACCCGGACGGCTGCTGTCGACCCTAGCGGGG
The DNA here is from genome assembly GCF_003574445.1 of Streptomyces sp. YIM 130001. Lineage (GTDB taxonomy): Bacteria > Actinomycetota > Actinomycetes > Streptomycetales > Streptomycetaceae > Streptomyces. The sequence continues at coordinate 86,029 of NZ_KZ984568.1, read as the reverse complement.
TCTGGAGTCGATCGCGGTACGGACTCAGAGGCCGACCTTGATGCGCGAGAAGCGCTTCAGGGTGACACCGGCCTCCTGCAGGACCTTCTCGACGGACTTCTTGTTGTCGAGCGCGTACGGCTGGCCGAGGAGCGTGGCGTCCTTGAAGAAGCCGTTGACGCGACCCTCGACGATCTTCGGCAGGGCGGCCTCGGGCTTGCCCTCCGCGCGCGTGGTCTCCTCGGCGACGCGGCGCTCGGCCTCGACGACCTCGGCCGGAACGTCCTCACGCGAGAGGTACTTCGGCGCGAAGGCGGCGATGTGCTGGGCGATGCCCTTGGCAACCTCGGCGTCGGCCTTGTCGAGCTCCACCAGGACACCGATCTGCGGCGGCAGGTCGGGCATCGTGCGGTGCATGTACGCGGTGACGTAGCCGTCCGAGAACTGCGCGAAGCGGTCCAGGACGATCTTCTCGCCGAGGTTGGCGTTGGCCTCGTCGACGTACGCCTGCACGGTCTTACCGGCCTCGATCTCGGAGGCCAGCAGCGCCTCGAGGTCGGCCGGGGAGGTGGCGGCGACGTGCGCGGCCAGCGCGTTCGCGACGGACTGGAACTTGTCACCCTTGGCGACGAAGTCCGTCTCGCACTTCAGCTCGACGATGACGCCGGAGGAGTTGTCGTCGGCGATGAGGGAGACCACGGCGCCGTTCTCGGCGGAGCGGCCCTCGCGCTTGGCGACGCCCTTCTGGCCCTTGATGCGGAGCGCCTCGACGGCCTTGTCGACGTTGCCATCGGCCTCGTCGAGCGCCTTCTTGCAGTCCATCATGCCTGCGCCGGTGAGCTCGCGGAGCTTCTTGACGTCGGCGGCGGTGTAGTTCGCCATGATTCTGTGAATCTTTCTCGAAGTCTGAAGATCGAGGATCCGCGCGGACCCTCAAAGGTCTACGGGCGGCGGGTCAGCGGCCACGGGTGAACGGCGGGGGCTTGCGTGCCCCCGCCGTCAACCGTGTACCTCTGGTGCCCGTGCGGGTCAGGCCTGCTCGGCGTCCGTTGCCGGGGCGTCGGCGGGCTTGTCCTCGGCGGGCGCGTCCTCGGCCGGCTTCTCGGCGGCCTCGGCGACGGGCGCCTCCTCGGCCGGCTTCTCGGCCTCGGCCTCGGCGGGCTTCTCGGCCTCGGCGGGCTTCTCGGCGGCAGCCTCGCCCTCGGGCTTCTTCTCACCCTCGAGCAGGTCGCGCTCCCACTCGGCGAGCGGCTCGCCGGCCTGCTTCTCGCCCTTGCCCTCACCGGCGCCACCGGAGCGGGCGATGAGGCCCTCGGCGACGGCGTCGGCGATCACACGGGTGAGCAGCGTGACGGAGCGGATCGCGTCGTCGTTGCCGGGGATCTTGTAGTCGACCTCGTCGGGGTCGCAGTTGGTGTCGAGGATCGCGACGACCGGAATGTTGAGCTTCCGGGCCTCACCAACGGCGATGTGCTCCTTCTTGGTGTCCACGATCCAGACGGCGCTGGGCACCTTCTGCATCTCGCGGATACCGCCGAGGGTCTTCTCCAGCTTGGCCTTCTCGCGCGAGAGGACCAGGAGCTCCTTCTTGGTGAGGCCGGAGGCGGCCACATCCTCGAAGTCGATCTGCTCGAGCTCCTTGAGGCGCTGCAGACGCTTGTAGACGGTCGAGAAGTTGGTGAGCATGCCGCCCAGCCAGCGCTGGTTGACGTAAGGCATGCCGACGCGGGTGGCCTGCTCTGCGATGGCCTCCTGCGCCTGCTTCTTCGTGCCGACGAACATGACCGTGCCGCCGTGGGCGACGGTCTCCTTGACGAACTCGTAGGCGCGGTCGATGTACGACAGCGACTGGAGAAGGTCGATGATGTAGATGCCGTTGCGCTCCGTGAAGATGAAACGCTTCATCTTCGGGTTCCAACGACGGGTCTGGTGACCGAAGTGGACGCCGCTTTCCAGCAGCTCCCGCATCGTGACGACGGCCATGGCCGTACTCCTTGAGTGTTCTCGGTTTGTCCTGACACCCCGGCGCGCGCCATGCCGTGTACGTCTCCGAGGAGGCCGCACAGGGACCGAGGGGCGCTGACACCGGTACTCATGAGACCGGCGTCGGGGCGTGCGAAGTCGATCCGGTGACCCGGATCGCCACATGAAGTGTACGGGACCCGCGGAGCGACGGGTGACGCCGTTGTCCACAACCGGCCAGTACTCCACAGATCCGGCCCGACCCCGTTCTGCCGCCTCGATTCCGGCCACGCTGTTCGGGCGAACCGACAGGTGTGGTGAGGGAGCAGCGGATGCTGATGCGGGTGGGAGTGCCGTCGAGGGCTGCGGGGTGTGTGCGGCCTGCGCCCGGAGCGCGACGGATCCTCGGGGGCCGGTGTGCGGCGAGGGTGCTGGCCTGGATCCTGGCGAGTGTGGTCGCGGGGCTGCTGCTGGGCACAGCGGTGGCGGTTGCCGTGCTGCTCGCCCGGGCGCTGGCTGCCGAGGACGCTGGAATGGAGCGGCCCGCGTCGGTGGCGCGGGTGCGGGGACTGTCGTACGCACCGGTGGCGTTACGGGATGAGGTCGGGCCCGCGCCCGACCGGCCCTCCCCCGCGCCCGGGGTGAGCGAGCAGGCCGCACCGACGCGCGGACGAGCCTGGCCGGTGGGTCGGCGCCCTCCGGTGGTGCGCGCCTTCGAGGCACCCGCCGGTCCTTACGGGCCGGGACACCGCGGCGTCGACCTCGGCGCACCCGCCGGTGCGGTGGTGCGGGCCGCGGCGCCGGGCCGCATCGCCTTCGCCGGCCGGGTCGCGGGCCGCGGGGTCGTGTCGATCGAACTCCCCGGCACCGGCGACCCACCCCTGCGCGTCACCTACGAACCGGTGCGCGCCGTGGCCAAGAAGGGCGCGAAGGTACAGGCCGGGCAGGCGGTGGCTGTACTGGAGCCGGGCGCCTCGCACTGCCGCCCGCGCGACTGCCTGCACTGGGGCCTGCGCCGCGGCCGCCAGTATCTCGATCCCCTGACGCTGCTGCCGCCGTCGATACTGCGCCGAGCGCCGTCGCGCCTGCTGCCGGTCATCGGTGTCCCCGTGCCGGCCTCCGCTAGCAGCCCCGGGAAGGACGGCCCTCCGCCCGTGGTCGCCTCGTCGATCCGAACGGCCTCAGCGGCCGACGCCTCGCAGGGCCATCGACACGGCGGCATCGGTGATCGCTCCCGGATCCTCCGCGGCGCCCAACTCGATCCGTCGCACCGCAGCATCGACCACGCCCTGCAGCAGCATCGCGGCCAGCCGCGGCTGCTCGTGCCCCAGCGCGACCAGCGCCTCCACGATCATCGCCACGAGTCCGCCGTGCGCCGCCCGGATCTTCTCCCGCGCTCCCGCGTCGAGTTCGCTGGACGAGATCGCGACGACGGCGCGGTGCCGCCGGTCCCCCACCAGTGCGAGCTGCGAGCGCACATACGCTGCGACCTTGTCCTCGGGCGTCCCCGCACGCGCCATGGCGCTCTCCACCTCGGCCGCCCAGATCGGGAAGTCGACCTCGCAGAGCTCCTCCACGACCGCGGCGCGCGAACGGAAGTACTCGTAGACGGAGGAACGCGCGAGGCCCGTGCGCTCGGCGAGCGCGGGAAAGGTCAGCGCCTCCGTACCGCCTTCGGACAGCAGGGAACGCGCGGCGTCGAGGAGGGCGCCGCGCTGCATCGACCGGTGCTCGGCCACAGAGGCCGCTCGAATCCTGGGCACGAACTCAGTCTACGGAGCGCGGCCGGATCCCGGGAGACGACCCGACGTACGCAGTTCGCTCCCGGCGGCCGTACGGTCCTCGCCGACCGTTCTCGCCGGCAGCCACCATCGGCCCGGACTAGGCATCGGACCGGCATCCGGCCGCAGGCCGGTAACACGTCCCTACGCAGGCCTGGTTCGGATCCGTGCACGGGACCGGATCGGGTGCGGACGGGAGGACCGATTCAGCGTCCGAAGCTCGCCAGCTTGGCCCGGAGCTGCAGCACCGACTTGGTGTGGATCTGACTGACCCTGCTCTCGGTCACACCCAGCACATTGCCGATCTCGGCGAGCGTGAGCCCTTCGTAGTAGTACAGCGTGACCACGGTCTTCTCGCGGTCGGGCAGGGTGTTGATCGCGCGCGCGAGCAGGCGGCGCAGCTCACGGTCCTCGGCGATCTCCACCGGGTTGTCCGCGGCGGTGTCCTCGAGGGTGTCCATGAGCGACAGCCGGTCCCCGCCCTCGCCGCCGGCGTGCAGCAGTTCCTCGAGCGCCACTACGTTGGCGAGCGACAACTGGCTGAATACAGAGTGCAGATCATCGAGCGCGATGCCCATCTCGGCCGCGACCTCACCCTCGGACGGTGTGCGCCGGTGCTGCGCCTCCAGGGTGGTGTACGCCTGCTCCACGGCTCGTGCCTTCTGGCGCACCGAGCGCGGAATCCAGTCCAGGGCGCGCAGTTCGTCGATCATCGCGCCGCGGATCCGGGTGATCGCATATGTCTCGAACTTGATGGCCCGCTCGATGTCGAACTTCTCGATGGCATCGATCAGCCCGAACACTCCGGAAGAGACGAAGTCCGCCTGCTCCACGTTGGACGGCAGCCCCACACTGACCCGTCCGGCCACGTATTTCACCAACGGTGAGTAGTGCAGGATCAGTTGCTCGCGCAGCCTGTCGTCTCCCGTGGACTTGTACGACCGCCAGAGCTCGTCGAGTGACGACGGTGCGGCTGGCCGCACGCTGCCTCGGGCGGCGGGGGGAACTGCCGCCCGGTCAGACCCGGAGGTGTGCTGGGGCATTCGTTGCCTTGAGCCGTTCTGCTGTGAAGCGCGGTGATTTCGTTGGTCGGAACCGGAAGCTGTGAGCGTAGCGTGACTGAAGCGTCGCAGTGTGCGAAGGGTATGGGATCTCGAGGGCTCGACTCCCCCGCTCCGGAGTGCGCCGGAGGCCGAAACCGGCCACCGTTTCCACCCCCGCCACCCCCTCGGATCCCCGCGTCTGCCAAGGTCACGGCGGATCATCCGGACGGCCGAACATCTCCTGACGCCACCCTGCCCCGGCCTCCGAGATCGACACCATCGCGTGGCGTGTCAACTGCCAGTCGTCGCCGTGTCGTTCGACGAACCCCAGTGACTGCAGTTCGTACAGTCGGGCGACTGCTCCGTCGGACGTGGTCGCGGCCGCGCGTGCGATGTCCTGCACCGAGGCAGCCCGCCCGGCCGGCAGCGTCTCGAGTACATGCGCGGCCGGCCGGGGCAGCAGGTCACGCGGCAGCACCGGTCCGCGCGGCTCGGGAGCCAACTCGCCCATCTCGCCGACGAGTTCGATCACTTCGGCCGCGTCCGTCACCAAGACGGCCTCGCCCCGCAGGAGTTGATGGACGCCCTGCGAGTACCGGCTGGTCGCCGGTCCGGGTACCCCCATCGTGTGACGACCGAGGCGCTGCGCACCGCGCGCGGTGACCAGGGCGCCGCTGCGGTGCGCGGCCTCGACCACCACGGTCCCGCGGGTGAGTGCCGCGATGACACGGTTGCGCTGGATGAACCGGTACGCCGTCGGGTGCTCGCCGGGCGGCAACTCGCCCAGCAGCAGCCCCTGTTCGGCGATCCGCTCGAGCAGTCGCGCGTGACCACGGGGGTAGGGCACATCCACTCCGCTGGCCAGCACTGCGACGGTGGCGCCGCCTGAGGCGAGCGTGCCCCGGTGGGCGGCGCCGTCCACTCCGTAGGCGCCACCGGAGACCACGATCCAGCCGCGCTCGGCGAGGCCGGCCGACAGAGCGGCCGCCATGTGTGCGCCGTACTCGGTACAGGCCCTGGAGCCCACGACGGCGACGGACCTCAGCGCCCACATCCGCAGGTCCGCTTCGCCGCGGACCCACAGACCGACAGGACGCGTCTCGCCCAGGTCGTCCAGCTGGGCGGGCCACTCCCGGTCGCCGGGGCAGACGAACCGGGCGCCGGCAGCGGCGGCGGCCGCCAGGTCCTGTTGCGCCCGGGGACGCTCGGCGGCTCTCAGGCGCAGCCCCTGCAGACGCTGCCTCCCCACGCCGGGCAGCGACTCGTCGCCCTCCGTCAGCCGACGGAGCAGGTCCACCGCGCCGTAGGCGCGCAGCCACGCGCCCGCCCTCGCGTCACCCGGTTCGAGGATCCTTCCGAGCGCGACCCGCGCCAGCCGCTCCTCCTGGCCGACCACGCCAACTTCCTTACGCCGCATGCCACTCGAGCCGACGTGCCCCACGTGCTCACCGTCCGACCGCACACCGTCCGCAGCCGATCCCGCCGCTGCATCGCTCATCGCATCCACACCCGCCACCTCTGCATCCGCCACCGCTGCCCCTCCGCCGTCAGGCCCTCGTCGACAGCCCGCACCCCGCCGTCTCCGCCCCGTTCCGCGCCCGAGCCCCAATCCCGGACGGTCCCGCTCATACGCCGATCTCCAGGGGAACCCCGCGCTGGACGCCCGTGCGCAAGTGCAGTGCCGTAGCCACGTCGAGAGCCTCGGGCCGGTCCCGGCCGGCCAGGTCGGACACCGTCCAGGCGACCCGAAGTACTCGGTCGAGTCCGCGGGCGGTGAGCAGTCCCCGCTCCAGGTCCCGCTCGGCCTCGGCGAGAGCGCCCGGGCCCACCTGCCAGCGGGTACGCAGTTCGTGCCCCGGTACCTCGCTGTTCCGAGTCCAAGGGGTGCCGGACAGTCGTGCCGTGGCCCGCTCCCTCGCCTCCCGCACCCGGTCGGCGACCACCTTGGTGCTCTCCCGTGATCCGGTCGTGCCCACCAGCTCGGCCCGTGTCACCGGCTCCGCCTGCACCTTCAGGTCGACCCGGTCGAGCAGTGGTCCGGAGAGTCGGGCCTGGTAGCGGCGGATGACCGCCGGCGGACAGTCCCCGGACTCGCCGGTGAGGCGACAGCGCCCGCAGGGGCAGGGATTGGCGGCGAGGACCATCAGGAAGCTCGCCGGCAGCCGTACGACACCGGCGGCCCGTGCCACCACCACGTGGCCCGATTCGAGCGGCTGACGCAGCGCTTCCAGCGCCTTGGCACTGAACTCAGGTGCCTCGTCCAGGAACAGCACGCCCCGGTGAGCCAGCGACACGGCCCCGGGCTTCGGCAGCCCGGGCCCACCACCGACGAGCGACTGCATGGTCGACGAGTGGTGCGGGGCGCAGTACGGCGGCGTGTCCACGAGCGGGCGCCCCGAAGGGAGGATCCCGGCCACCGAGTGCACCGCCGTGACCTCGAGGGACTCCCGTCGGGTCAACGGCGGCATGATCGACGGGATCCGCTCGGCGAGCATGGTCTTGCCCGCGCCCGGCGGGCCGTGCAAGAGCAGATGGTGTCCGCCCGCAGCCGCGACCTCGAGTGCGGCGCGCCCCGCGCGCTGCCCCGCCACGTCTGCCAGGTCCCGGTGCAGCGCGTCGTCGTCCAGTGCGCCCGATGGGCCGAGCCCGGCGCCTAGTCCCGCGCCCGGCAGAGCGAGCGAGCCCAGCATGGGATCCGGTCGCCCGGGCTCGTCCGGTTCCTCCTGCGGCACCGGTTCATCGGTGAGCACCGCGATCAGTTGCCGCAGGCTGCGCACGCCGAGCACGGAGATGCCCGGCACGAGCGAGGCCTCGGCGGCTGCCCGCTCCGGTACCACCACCTGCTCGTACCCGGCCTCTGCGGCCGCGAGTACGGAGGGCAGGACGCCGGGCACCGGCCGGACCCGTCCGTCGAGCCCCAGCTCGCCGATCATCACGATGTCCGCGAGGACCCGCGGATCGATCCGCTCGGCGGCCCCGAGCACCGCACTGGCCACGGCGAGATCGAATCCGCTGCCACGCTTCGGCACCGACGCCGGACTGAGGCCCACCGTCAGCTTCTTCTGCGGCCATTCACCACCGGAATTGACGACGGCGGCTCTGACCCGGTCCCGGCTCTCCACCAGGCTCTTGTCGGGCAACCCGACCAGCGTGAAGGCGGCCACCCCGGGCTCGAGATCGGCCTGCACCTCCACCACGACGCCCTCGACACCGACGAGCGCGACCGAACAGGTCCGTGCGAACCCCATCAGGCCACCCCCCGCGCGTGCTCCACGACGGGTGCTCCCCTGGCCGGCAGCAGAACGCCCACAAGGTCGATCCGCACCCCGCCGTCAGGCGGTCCACCGTGCTGCCTGACCCAGTGCCCGGCCAGTTTCCTGAGCCGCTCCGCCTTGGCCTGTGTGACCGCGGCCATCGGATGCTCGAACGTCCCACCGCCCCGGCCACCGGCCGCGGCGGCCCGCGCCGCACTGCGCGTCTTGACCTCGCAGACCACCAGGGCGTCGCCGTCCAGTGCCACGATGTCGATCTCGCCGCTGCGGCCCGGCCGCCAGTTCTGGGCCAGAATCGTCATCCCGGCCTCGGTCAGCCGTCGTGCCGCCAGCTTCTCGCCGTACCGGCCGATCGCCGTCCGTGCGTTCATCCCGCACCACCTCCGCAGACGAAGGTGACGCATCACGGCGAAGCGTGGTGATCTTGGTGGACAACCGAGCGATTGTGGAAAACTCCGCCACTCGTACGGGTGGAAAACCGTCCTCACGGAAACCCCGTGACGCCACCGGCCCTGGTCAGCGACCAGGCTCCCGAGCCCTCAGCCGCTCGGCAGCTCGAGATCGCTCTTGTTGAGCTCCTCGATATTCACGTCCTTGAACGTCAGCACACGCACCTGCTTGACGAACCGGGCCGGCCGATACATGTCCCACACCCATGCATCGGCCATGGACACCTCGAAAAAGACCTCCCCCTGGACCGAGTGCACCTGCATCTCGTAGTCGTTGGTGAGGTAGAAACGCCGCTCGGTCTCGATCACGTATTTGAACAGGCCGACGACGTCGCGGTACTCCCGGTAGAGCTTGAGCTCCATCTCGGTCTCGTACTTCTCGAGATCCTCCGCGCTCATGGCATGTTCCCCTTCAGCCTTGCGTCCCCCTATTGTGCGCCAGTCCCGCGAGCCCCTAGACGATTTCGGTGTCAAGGACCACGGGACTGCTCGGAGGACCCTCGTCGAGCAGCTTCCCGAGCAGCCCGGCGAGCCTGGTCGGATACACAGTCTCACGCGACCCGGCGAGTTCCGGGAAAGTCCACCACCGCGACCCGGCGACACTGCGCCGCTCCAGCTCCGTGAACCCCTCGGTCACCGTCTCGGTCCGCGTCGTGCGGGCGAGGAAGTACCACTCGTCCTGATCCCAGCGCCGGCCGTCGAACGGGAACGAGCAGATCCTGCGCCAGAGCACCGGCCCGAGCTCGACATCCGTGATACCCGTCTCCTCGGCGAGCTCCCGGAGCGCGGCCTCCTCGTGCGTCTCGGCGCCTTCGAGACCGCCGCCGGGCGTGAACCACCAGTTGTCCGCAGGATCGTCCGGCTCGTGGCCGTGCATCAGCAGGATCCGGTCGGCGGGGTCGAGCAGCACGATCCGGGAGACCTTGCGCAGCTCGCGGTCAGCGGACACCGGCCGGCTCCGTCCGACGCGGCGCCGACGCCTTGCGTCGCCTGGCCGCCACCGGCCCGTACGCGGCGCCGCCGAGAATCAGCACAGCTCCGGCGATCACCGCCGCCACCTGCAGCCGCAGCGGCCCGGGCTCGGAGACCCCGCCGGGCAGGCGAGCGAAGCCATCGGGCCGCTGCAGCATGCCGTCCATCGGCCAGGCAATCGCGTCGACCCGGGCATTCACGGCGCTACGCGGCACCGAGCCGTTGTCGGCCTCGTCGAGATGCACGCTGGAGTCGAGCGACGCGGTGCGCTCGTCCCCGAGCAGGAACAGCCGGCCCTTCGGCACCTCCGTGGGCGGTATCGGCTTCGCCTCGAGATCCGAGTCCTTCGGCAGATACGGTTCGTCGACCGCCTTGCCGTTGACCGTGAGCCCACCGCCGCGCGTACAGCAGGCGACCTTGTCGCCGCCGACGCCGACCACGCGCTTGACCATGGGCAGGTCGCCCCAGGACTTCTGCTTGAACACCACCACGTCACCACGACGGACCTCGTCGCCGTCTATCCGCTCTGCCAGCACCCGGTCACCTGCGCCGATGGTCGGCGTCATGGACTCCGTGGGAACCGTGTACGGCTGGTAGACGAACGCGCCCCAGGCGAAGCCGCCCAGGAAGAGCACACAGCCGAGGGCCACGGCACAGCCCGACAGCACGCTGCCGAGCCGTCCGCGACCCTCGCCCGTACGTCCCTCAGAAGTCATCCCAGCGCTCCCGCGTTCGGAGAACCGATCTCCCGTTCGGAAGATCGTCGATCTGGGACGGCACCCTACCCGGCGGTACGTCAGCCAGAAACCCTGCGCCGGCGCCACAGCACGAGAGGCAGCGCGCCCGCGAGCCCGAGAGCACCAGGGGTCGCCGCCGCAGCGGCGGACGAGATCCCGGACTGGCTGAAGGTGTCCGGCACCGGGAGCGTGCCCCAGCGGTTGACCGGCCAGGCCTTGACCACGGCGCGGCCCACGACCTTGTCGGTGGGTACGAAGCCGCCGCCCGGGTCCTGCTGGTGGTAACGCGAGTCCAGCGAGTTCTGCCGGTGGTCGCCCATCACCCAGATCTTGCCGGCGGGAACGGTGACCTTGAACTGGCCGCCCTGGTCGTCCTCACTGCACGGGGTGTTGCCTGCGAAAACGTACGAGTTCTCTTCGAGGGCCTTGCCGTTCACCTTGACCGGGCCGGTGCCCTTGCACTCGATCACGTCGCCCGCGGTGCCGATGACGCGCTTGATCAGGTCCTTGTCCTCGGCGGACGGCATCAGGCCGATCCAACTGAGCGCCCGCTGCATCGCGTTGGGCGTCGGAGTCGGCTCGCCGGCCAGCCAGTTGCCCGGATCGTGGAAGACGACCACCTCGCCGCGCTCCGGCTCCGAACCGAACCACGGGGTGAGCTTGTCGACCAGGACGCGGTCGCCGCGCTGCAGGGTGTTCTGCATGGAGTCCGAGGGGATCGAGAACGCCTGCACCAGGAACGTCTTGATCACCAGCGCCAGGACGAGGGCGATACCGATGAGGAGCGGCAGCTCCTTCCAGAAGGACTTGGCCTTCTTCGGTGCGGACGCCTTCGAGGAGCCGCCCGCATCGGACGAGCCGCCCCCGGATCGCCCGGCGCCGCCGTCATTCCCGGAACCGTCGCCGCCGGAGCCGCCACCCGACGCGCTGCTGCCGTCCGAACCGCCACCACCGATCGCCTCGCGCGCATCGCGATCGTCTTCGGGTCCCTCGTGTCCGGATCGTGCGCCGACGGCCAAATCCCCCACATCCACTCCTCGATACGTACCGCTGCCTGCCCCAGACGTGATGCAGGCCTACCACTCCCATAACGAGCGGGAGTTCCGCAGGGGTCGGGAGGTGGGGTCGTGCGTTCAGATTCTCGCTCGCCAGCCTATGCGACGGACCGTCGGCCGCCGTCCTGACGCCCCCCGCGTTCTGCGGATCGGGGACGGAGGCGTAGGTCTCGCGCTCTTCCAGGGTGCGCCAGTGGTCGAACGGCCAGGCCGTGACCACCGCTCGCCCGACCACCCCGTCCTCGGAGACGGTCCCGTCGTGGCCCTGGTCCATGTGCGCCCTGGAGTCCGCCGAGTTCGACCTGTGGTCGCCCATGACGAAGAGTCTGCCCTTCGGCACGGTCACATCGAACTTGGTCATCGACGGACGATCGCCGGGATTGAGATACGGCTCGCTGATCGGGGTGCCGTTGACCGTGACGCGGCCGTCCTCGCCACAGCACTTGACCCGGTCGCCGCCGACCGCCACCACGCGCTTGATCAGGTCCTGTTCGTCCTCGGACGGCAGCAGGCCGATGAAGCCGAGGCCTTCCTTCAGCTGTTTGACGATCACCGGATCGTCCTTGTCCCTGGTGTTCTGCTCCTTCTGGAGCCAGCCGCCCGGATCCTTGAAGACGACGACGTCGCCGCGCTGCGGCTTGGAGCCGAACCAGGGTGTGAGCTTGTCGACGAGCACACGGTCGCCGATCTTGATGGTCTGTTCCATCGACCCCGAAGGGATCACGAAGGCCTGCACCAGGAACGTCTTCAGGCCGAGCGCGATCAGCAGGGCCACGCCTATGAGGAGGGGTATCTCCTTCACCGCCGAGCGACGGCGACGGCGCTTGACCTTCTTCGCCAGCCGGCGGCGTTCGGCACGGCCCGGCCGTATCGGATCGCTGGTCGGCCTGGTCCCCGTGGGCAGTCGGTTGTCCGCGCGGCGAGCGTTGCGTGGGCGTCCGCGACTACCCATGCGCACCGCCGGGGTCCGGCACGCGTGCGAACGTCCCGGGGCGGTCGATCGAAGTCCAGCGGCCGGCCGGCCATCCGATCCAGTCGGCTCTGCCGATCACCGATTCGACCGGCACCATGCCGCCCCCGGGCGATCCGAGGTGGTCGCGCGAGTCGCTCGACGCACTGCGGTGGTCGCCGAGCACGAAGAGCGATCCTTCGGGTACGACGATGTCGAAAGGCACCGATGAGGGCGCGTCACCCGGGAAGAGATACCGCTCGTCGACCGCCTCGCCGTTCACCTCGAGCCTCCCCTGCTCGCCGCAGCACACCACCCGGTCACCACCGACACCGGCGACGCGCTTGATGTAGTCGTCGTCACCGAAGTACCCAGATCCGTCGAAGACGACGACATCCCCGCGCTGCGGCTCGGAATCGAAACGGTACGCCAACTTGTTCACCAGTACCCGGTCCCCTGATCTCAGGGAGGGCTCCATCGAGCCACTGGGGATGAGGAACGGCTGCATCACGAAGGTGCTGACGAGCAACAGGCAGGCGACGCACAGGAGTCCGAGCAGGCCGGCCTTGTGCCACAGGGACCAGCCGCCCGAACGCGCGGAGCGCGACCCCTCCTCCCCGTCCGCCTCTGCGGCGTCCCGGGAGGAGCGATCGCGCTCCGTGTGCTGTGCTTCGGTGTCCATCGGGGGCAGAGCTTAGCCCGCCCTCCTATGAACGCCTGCACGAGATCAGTTGTCGCGCTTCTCCTTGATCTTCGCGGCCTTGCCGCGCAGGTCGCGCAGGTAGTAGAGCTTCGCGCGGCGGACGGCACCGCGGGTCACGAGCTCGATCTTCTCGACGATCGGGGTGTGCACCGGGAAGGTGCGCTCGACGCCGACGGAGAAGGAGACCTTGCGGACCGTGAAGGTCTCGCGGACGCCGGAGCCCTGCCGGCGGATGACGACGCCCTTGAACTGCTGCACACGGGAGCGGCTGCCCTCGATGACGCGCACGTGGACGTTGACGGTGTCGCCCGGGCGGAAGGCCGGGACGTCGTCGCGCAGCGACGCGGAGTCGACGGAGTCGAGCAGGTTAGCCATGATCGTCTGCTTCCTCGCTGATGCCACAGGTCATCAACGGATTCGTGAGAGGTATGTGGGTGCTGATCGCGTCGGACGGGCGTCGTATCCCCCTGTGGCAGGGGCGCACGCCGGACGTACAGCAGCGGCCTATTCTTCCACGGCGTCGGCCCTGCGCCAAAATCGGCCACCGGGTTCCGGTGCCCAGCCCAGGATGGACAGCATTTCGCGGTCGTACTTGTCGAACGTGCCGGGGTCGAGACGCTCCACCAGGTCGGGACGGTTGGCCGTGGTGCGGCGCAGTGCCTCGTCCCGGCGCCAGCGGGCGATCTTGCCGTGGTGGCCGCTGAGCAGCACCGGCGGGATTCCGCGGTCCCGCCACTGAGGGGGCTTGGTGTACACCGGCCCCTCGAGCAGATTGGCCATCTCGCCCGGGGCGAAGGAGTCGTCGCGATGCGACTCCGCGTTGCCCAGCACTCCCGGGAGCAGCCGGGCCACCGCCTCGGTGATCACCAGGACCGCGGCCTCACCGCCCGCCAGGACGTAGTCCCCGATGGATACCTCGTAGACCGGCATACGGGTCGCGTACTCGTCGACGACCCGGCGGTCGATGCCCTCGTAGCGGGCGGGCGTGAAGATCAGCCAGGGTTGTTCGGACAACTCCTGGGCCATCGCCTGGGTGAAGGGCCGGCCGCTGGGGGTGGGGACGACGAGCGCCGGGCCCGATGCGCCCTGCTCGTAGCCGTCGGCGAGGACGGTGTCGAGGGCGTCACCCCAAGGTTCGGTCTTCATGACCATGCCGGGGCCGCCGCCGTACGGGGTGTCGTCGACGGTGTTGTGCCGGTCGTACGTCCACTCGCGCAGGTCGTGGACCTGGACGTCCAGGCGGCCGCGCGCGCGTGCCTTGCCGACCAGGGAGACATTCAGGGGTTCGAGGTACTCGGGGAAGATCGTGACGACGTCGAGCCGCATCAGCCTGCGTCCTCCGCCGGCCGCCCCGGGTCGCCGTCGTTCTCGGCTTCGCGCGCCGAGGCGATCTCCGCGCGGTCGTCGATGAGCCCGGGCGGCGGGTCGATGACGGCGCGCTGCTCGTCGAGATCGATCTCGGTGACGATCTCCTCGACGAACGGTACGAGGACCTCGCTGCCGTCCGGCCGCTCGATGATGAACAGGTCCTGCGAGGGCAGATGCGAGATCTCGGTGATCCGGCCCACCTCGGCGCCGTCCACGGTCACCACATCGAGGTCGATGAGCTGGTGGTCGTAGAACTCGTCCGGTGCATCGGGCAGTTGCTCCGGGTCGATCTCGGCGATCAGCAGGGTGTTGCGCAGCGCCTCTGCGGCGTTCCGGTCGCGTACGCCCACGAAACGGAGCAGCAGCCGGCCGCTGTGCACCCGGCCCGACTCGATGGTCAGCGGCCCGGTGGACGCCGGGTCCGTCGTCAGGACGGCGCCCGGGGCGAGCCGCAGCTCGGGCTCGTCGGTGCGCACCTCGACGGTGAGCTCCCCCTTGATGCCGTGGGCACGGCCGATGCGTCCCACTACCAACTGCACGTGCCTTCTCCTGTCGTACGACGACGGGCCGGGGCGGGTCCCTTGCGGGTGCCCGCCCCGGCCCGAGCCGGTGCTGCGATGGGTCCGAGAGCCGGAGTACGACTCAGTGGACCTGGTCCACGTCGACGAGGTCGACGCGGACACCACGGCCGCCGATGGCACCCACGACGGTGCGCAGGGCGCGTGCGGTGCGGCCGTTACGACCGATCACCTTGCCGAGGTCTTCGGGGTGGACCCGCACCTCGAGTACACGCCCGCGGCGCAGGTTGCGCGAGGCGACCTGCACGTCGTCGGGGTTGTCGACGATGCCTTTCACGAGGTGCTCGAGAGCCTCCTCGAGCATGCTCAGGCCTCAGTCGACTCGGCGGACGCCGACGCGTCGGCCTTCTCGGCGTCGTCCTTCTTGTCGGACTTCTTCGCCTTCTGGGTGATCGCCTCACCCTTCGGGCCGTCCTCGGCGCTCACGACGTCGAAGGTCGGACGGGCCGCCTTCTCCTCCGGCTGAAGCAGCGGCGGCGGCGCGGGCTCGCCCTTGTGCTTCTGCCAGTCGCCGGTCTTCTTGAGGATGGCCATGACCGGCTCGGTCGGCTGCGCGCCGACACTCAGCCAGTAGGCCACGCGCTCGGCGTCGACCTCGATGCGCGACGGGTTCTGCACCGGGTGGTACAGGCCGATCTCCTCGATGGCCCGGCCGTCACGGCGGGTGCGGGAGTCGGCGACGATGATGCGGTAGTGAGGCGCGCGGATCTTTCCCAGACGCTTCAGCTTGATCTTGACTGCCACTGGAGTGGTGTCTCCTGGTCTTGACGTGGGTGGGCACAACGTGATGCCGCGTGGGGTTGCGGTACTCGCGTGCCCGATGGACGCGTCAGCCGGAGGAGAGAGGGGTCCTGTGCGGCTGTCGAGTACAGCTAGCCATTGTGCCACAGCCCCTCGGGGCCGCCGACCGCGGCCGGAACGGGCCTCGCCGGACCCTCTCGCGGCCCGCACGGGGCGGCCGACCGCAGGTCGTGGGAGGTCGGCGTGGACCCACGATCGGCAGCGGCCGCCCGGACGGCACCGGCGGTCATCCCACCGCGGCCACCACCTCGGGGATGCGGAACGGCTTGCCGCAGCCGCCGCACATGATCGGCGCCTGGGCGAGGACCGAGGGGACCACGCGGACGTTCCGCCCGCAGTCGCAGACGGCCTTGACGCGGACGCCACCGCCGGACGAACCGTGCCGTGCGGCAGGTCCGCGGAACGAGCGTGCGGTGTCCTTGGAGGTCGCGGCGGTGTGGGCGCGCAGCGCGCGCTCGAGCCGCTCGACCGTCGGCCGGTAGCGCCGTCTCGCTTCGGGGTTGAGTGCGACCAGCGAGAAGCCACTGCTGGGATGCGGCTCCTCGGGGTGGTCGAGGCCCAACTCCTCGGCGATCGCCAGGAATCGGCGGTTGTGGTAGCGGCCTGCGCGTGAGGTGTCACGGATGCCGCGTGCGGCGGCGATGCCGTGGACTGCCTCATGCAGCAGTCGCTCGAAGGAGAGCTCGGCGCCACAGGCGGACGAGGACTCTCCGATCAGGGATTCGGGCGCGGCTAGATCCGGCAGCTCGGGGTGGTACCGCTGAATGTCGGCCCACGCCTGCGCCAGCTCTGCGGCGAGAACAGTTGGTGTCGTGCTCACGTCGTGACAACGAGCCGGGGTGGCTCCTTGTTCCTATTCCGGGCCATCCCAAATAATTTGCACGTACCAGTCAGTTGCCGCTGATGCGTCCGGACGAGGGCGGGTGCGCAGATGTACCGAGAAGCCGGGGGATCTCAGCACAAGGCGGTACGTAGTACCAGGTACGCATCCACGCGTAGCGCAGGTCCGCCGGACGTGGCCCTTGATGTCGGGGGCGGCGCAAGGGGTGTTTCGGCCGATTCCGCCCCGGAGGGAGCGGTTCCCGCACTGGAGCCTTCCGGAGTGGTCTCCCGTCCGACGGGCTCCCCGCCCTCGGGGTTCCCTCCGGTCGGAAGGGATCCGCTCCGGCGGGACGTGACCCGGTCAGTACTTTCAGTACGCCCGCGCGACGAGGGCGACGTTACCCGGTGCGTCGTCGCGGTCCGGCACCGCCCCGTCCTCGGCGATCAGGCACCGTACGGAGACCGAGTGTTCGGCCAGGCGGGCCTCGCCCTCCTCGCCGAGGGTGGCCCAGGGAATGCGGGCCACTCCCCCGGCGAGGGCCACGTCCGCGGCCTCCTCGACCGTGGCGGCCTCGGAGGTCAGGGCCTGGCGGCGGATCCGGGACTCGGACAGCAGCCGCTGCTGGTCCTCCTCGAGGAGGTCGGGGACGAGTGCGTCGACGGCGTTCGGAGCGACCGATTCCTTGCTGCCGGGAATGCGGCGGGCCAGCACCACGGTGCCGTTCTCCAGATCACGCGGGCCGACCTCGATGCGTACCGGTACTCCCTTGAGTTCCCAGTCGACCGCGCGGCGTCCGAACGGGGTGTCCGTACGGTCGTCGACGCGCACCCGGACTCCGGCCGCGGTGAGGCGCTCGCCGATCGCGTGGACCTGTTCGAGGACCGCCGGGTCGTCCTTGATGGCGAGCACCACGACCTGCACCGGGGCGAGCCGCGGCGGCACCCTGAGGCCCTGGTCGTCGCCGTGCGCCATGATCAGGCCGCCGACCATGCGGGTCGAGGAGCCCCAGGAGGTCTGCCAGACGAGTTCCTGCTCGCCGCCCTTGGAGAGGTAGCGGGTGCCGAAGGCCTTGGCGAAGTTGGTGCCGAGTTCGTGGCTGGTACCCATCTGCAGGGCCTTGCCGTCCCGCATCACGCCTTCGAGGGTGAGGGTGTTGATGGCGCCGGCGAAGCGTTCGCCCGGGGTCTTGCGGCCGAGGACGACGTCGATGCCGAGGACGTTCACCATGAAGTCGGCGTAGACCTCGCGGTGGATGTGCTCGGCGTACGCGCGGGCCTCCTCGTAGGTGGCGTGGGCGGTGTGGCCCTCCTGCCAGAGGAACTCGGTGGTGCGCAGGAAGACGCGGGGGCGCATTTCCCAACGGACCACGTTCGCCCACTGGTTGATGAGCAGCGGCAGGTCGCGGTAGCTCTGCACCCACTTCGCGAACGAGGCGTTGACCACCGTCTCGGAGGTCGGGCGGACGACGACGGGCTCGTCGAGCTCCTTGCCGCCGCCGTGCGTGACCACGGCGAGTTCGGGGGCGAAGCCCTCGACGTGCTCGGCCTCCTTGGTCAGGTAGGACTGCGGGATGAACAGCGGGAAGTAGGCGTTCTCGGCGCCCGCCCGCTTGATCCGGGCGTCCATCTCCTGCTGCATCCGCTCCCACAGGCTGTAGCCGTACGGCCTGATGACCATGGTGCCGCGCACCGGACCGTTGTCGGCGAGCTCCGCCTTGGTGATCAGGTCCTGGTACCAGCGGGGGAAGTCGTCCGCCTGGGGCGTGAGTACGGGAGCCTTTGCCATGGCGCGCATGGTACGGGGCGAGGCTGTGGATGCGCGTGCCGATTTCTCCCGTACCGCCGGCGCCGGCGCCGGACGCAAGCGGTGCCCGACGCCCTCTGGACGGCACGGCGGATGGGGAGTTCTCTGGCATACGGGGGCGCACGGGCACGGGGACGGACCAACGGGGCACACCGCTGAACTCTCCAGCCGGCTCTCGGCGATTGGGGCTTCCATGACACCTACGCTCGCCCGACGACACGGCCCGCGACCGGCGACCGGCCGGGACCCCGAGGTGCGGTCCCGCGCTCGCGACTGGGCGGAGATCCAGGAGCGGATGCCGGTTCCGCTCTACGAGGCCGTGTACGAGCGCCTGGAGGTCGGGCCCGGCACCCGCCTCCTCGGCCTCGGCTGCGGCTCCGGGCTCGCGCTGCTGCTCGCGGCGCGGCGTGGGGCGGACGTGACGGGAGTGGATTCGGGTGCACCGGAACTGCTCGCACTCGCGGGCGAACGACTGGAGTCTGCGGTTGACGCCGAGGCCGACGAGGGCGGCCGGTCCGCGGATGCGCCGCGGCTGGTGGAGGGCGGGCCCGCGGACGCCGCCCCGCCGGGGGGATCGCCGTACAACCTGGTCACCGCCTTCTCGCCGATCGGTGCGGTGGACGGGGACTTCGACGCGCTGCTCGGGCAGTTGGCCGAGGCGCTGCCGCTCGTCGGACGCGGTGGCACGGTGGTGCTGGCCGGCTGGGGGCCGCCCGAACGCTGCGCGGCGACTTCGGTACTGCGGTTGGCGACCCGCCTCGCCGATCCGCTGCGCGGGAACGGGAGTTGGCGTTCCGCCCGGCGGGACGATCTGGAGGAGGCGGCGGCGCGTGCGGGGTTGGTGCCGGACGGATCCGGACGGGTGGCCTGCCCGTTCGGGTACGCGGATGTGCGCAGTGCGGTGCGCGGCCTGATGTCGACGGGGCTGTTCGACGCGGCGACCCGGAACTCGGAGCGGGAGCAGGTGGCCAAGGAGCTGGCGGAGGCGCTGCATCCGTATGTCCGCCGGGACGGCACGGTCTGGATGCCGCATGTGTTCCGGTACTTGATCGCGCGTACCCGGTGAAGGCGTATCTCCGGCGGGTTCAGTAAGCGGGCTTGGCCAGGCGGGTGATGCCGGCCGCGCGGTAGGCCTCGGCCTCGTCGCGGGTCTCGTTGGCGAGGAGTGCCTCGGAGAGGGCGTCGAGCTTGTCGCGCTGGTCGCGGAGTTGGCGGCAGGCGCTCTCGTAGCACTCGTCGACGATGCGGCGCATCTCGTTGTCGATGGTGTCGAGGGTGACGGGAGCTGCGGCCAGTCCGTACGGCTCCTGGGAGGTGCTCGGCAGGGCGGAGAGCCGGCCGACGCGTTCGCTCATGCCCCCAGCGGGCGACCATGCCGCGGGCGAGATTGGTGACCTGCTCGAGGTCGCTCTCGGCGCCGGTGGTGACGACACCGAAGACCACACTCTCGGCCGCCATCCCGCCGAGGGCACCGATGATCCGGCCGCGCAGATACTCCTCCGTGTACGCGTATCTGTCGGCGTCGGGCGTGGAGAGCGTGACGCCCAGTGCACGGCCGCGCGGCACGATGGTGATCTTGCGGACCGGGTCGGCGCCGGGCTGCAGCATGCCGAGGAGTGCGTGGCCGCTCTCGTGGTACGCCGTGCAGCGGCGTTCCTCTGCGGGCATCACCAGGGGCCGCTCAGCACCGAGTCGGACCTTCTCGAGGGCGTCGGAGAAGTCTGCCGCGGTGACCTGCCGCTGCTTGCGCTTGACGGCGAGGAGAGCCGCCGCGTTGGCGAGATTGGCGAGGTCTGCGCCGGTCATTCCCGGTGTCGTACGGGCCACCTGGGTGAGGTCGACGTCGTCGGCGAGCGGGATGTGGCGGGTGTGGATGTCCACGATGGCGGCGCGCCCGTTCCGGTCGGGCGGGCTGACCATCACCGTGCGGTCGAAGCGGCCAGGGCGGGTCAGGGCGAGGTCGAGGATGTCGGGGCGGTTGGTGGCGGCGATGACGACGACGCCCTCGGAGCCGCTGAAACCGTCCATCTCCGTGAGGATCTGGTTGAGCGTCTGCTCGCGTTCGTCGTGTCCACCCATGCCGGAACCGCCGCCGCGGGCCCGGCCGATGGTGTCGATCTCGTCGATGAAGATGATCGCGGGCGCCACCTTGCGGGCCTCGGCGAACAGTTCCCGCACCCGTGAGGCGCCCACGCCGACGATCATCTCGATGAACTCGGAGGCGGAGGCCGAGAAGAACGGCACTCCGGCCTCGCCGGCCACCGCTCGGGCGAGCAGAGTCTTGCCGGTGCCCGGGGGCCCGCGAGGAGCACACCGCCCGGCATCCTGGCGCCGAGACTGCGGTAGGCGTCGGGGCTCTTGAGGAAGTCGACGACGTCGCTGAGCTCGCCCTCGACCCCGTCGATACCGGCCACGTCGGCGAAGGTGGTGCGCTGGGCCGCCTCGAGTTCCACCGGCTCGGGCGGTGTCTTCCGGCCTAGCATGCCGCCGGCGCCGCCGCCCATGCCCGAGGCCATCCGGCGGGAGATGAAGATCCACAGACCGACCAGGAGGAGGAGCGGGGCGAGCGAGATCAGCAGATTGGTGAAGAGGTTCGGCTCCTTGTACACCGGCTCGGCGGTGACCACCACGTTCTGTTCGGTGAGTTCGCCCCAGAGTTTGTCGTCGGCGAAGCTCGGGCGCCGGGTGGAGAACTTGTCGTAACTGTCGCCGTCGCCCGGGAGTTTGGCGTCCTTCTTGAGGTCGCCCTGGATCTCGTCGCCCTTGGCGTAGATCTTCTCCACGTTGCCCGTGGTGACCTGCTTGCTGAATTCGGTGTACGAGATCGTCTTCGGCTCGTCCTCACCGAACAGTGAGAGCGCCAGGTTGGTCAGCAGGAAGACCGTGAGGGCGGTGAGAATCAGGCTGCGCCAGCCGCCGGGCATCCGCTTGCGCGGGGGCGGGGGCGGGGGCGGGGGGCCTTCGGATCGCCACGGCTGGTCGGTGCGGTCGCGCGGAGGTACGGGGCTGGTCAACGCGCTCGCCACTATTCGAGATGGCGATCTTTCGGGCATTCCGGGTATGAGCGGCTTCACGATCGAGACCGGAGTTGAATATCGACGCAGATGGGCAGTTGCCAGTATCCAGGATCCTGGTTACTGTCCATTGTGTGAACGGTTTCGACGATCGCTTCCTGACGCGCAACGGGCTCACCGCCCGAAGGCTCGCGGTTCTGCTGCTGCACCACGAGCCCGACACCCGGCTGCCCCGGGTCCGTGACCTGGCCCAGGAACTGCACGTCGGGAACGGCACCGTGCAGGCCGGCCTCCGCCTCCTGGAGTCGGCCGGCGCCATCGAGACCCAGGCGCGCGGCCACCTCGGCACCTTCCTGGTGGCCTCGGACCGCGCCATACTCTGGCGGCTCTCCGGACTCGGCACCCTGCTCGCCGCGATGCCGCTGCCCTACTCGCGCCGCTACGAGGGCCTCGCCACCGGACTGCGGGCGGCCTTCGAGCAGGCCGGTGCCCCCTTCGCCATCACCTTCATGCGTGGCGCCACGGCTCGTATCGGCGCGCTGCTCGAGGGCAAGGTCGACCTCGTCGTCCTGTCCCGGCTCGCCGCCGATCAGTTGGTCGAGGAGCACTCCGTCAAGCTGATCGCCGATCTCGGGCCCGCCACCTACGTGGGCGCGCACGGGCTGCTGCTGCGCCGGGGCGCGACCGTGCACGACCACGGGCTGCGGGTGGCCGTGGACCACAGCTCACGGGACCAGGTCCTGCTCGCCGAGAAGGCGTTCGCGGGGCGCTCCGACATCGAGTGGGTCGAGGCCTCGTACATGCAGCTGCGGGATCTGTTCGCCCATGCCAGGGCCGACGCCACCGTCTGGAACGTCGACGAGGTGCAGGGCCGGCTCGGCGAGGAACTGGCCGACGTGCTGCCGCTCGGCGACGAGGTCACCCGCGAACTGGCGCTCAGGAACTCGAGCGCCGCGATCGTCGGGCGCGCCAACAGTGCGGCCGCCTTCCAGGCCGTACGGGAGGCGCTCGACCTGTCCCTGATCACCGCACTGCAGAGCGAGGTGCTGCGCGGCGAGCGCATCCCGTCGTACTGAGACCACGCGCGCGGCCGCCACCCCGGACCGCCCGCCCGACCCACCAGGAACCACCCGCGCCACCGAAGGAAGACCATGGACGACCGACTCGCGCTCCGCATCCAGTTGTTCCGCGACGGCGGTCAGGTCCGCCCCGAGGTCGCCGACTTCGTCACCGCCGAGCTCGAAGCCCTCGCGGCCGAGGGCAAGGACGTCACCGAGGACACCGCGGGCATGCTCACCAGCCACCTGATGATGGCGCTCACCCGGCTCCTCGACGGCGAGCCGATCGAGGAGTTCCGCACCGACGACCAGGTCGCGGCCGAGCTGGCCGACCACCCGGAGGCGGTGGCCAGGGCACGCGAGGTCGCCGCCCGGGCCGCCGGACGGCTCGGCGCCGCCCTCCCCGAGTCCGAGGTCAACTTCCTCGGCCTGCATCTCGCCGTACTGGCCCAGCAGTCGCCCGCCGGCTGACGGACCCCGGCCCCGTACCCAGCAAGACATCCAGAGAGAAGGACCAGCCATGACGAAGATCCTCACCGGCGGCGTGGGCAAGGTCGAGGTCACCCGCACCGTCAACGCGCTCGGCCTCGACGGCGTCGAAGCCGTCGAGTCCAGCGACATGGACGCCGCGATGAAGCTCCGCGCCGGCCAGGCCGACTACTACCTCGGCACCTGCCACACCGGCGCCGGTGCGTCGCTGGGCGTCCTCGTCGGCCTGATGGGCAACGCCGCGTGCCACACCTTCGGCCGCTCCGTGCCCACCGAGGACGACGTCAACTCCCTGTTGGCGGAAGGAAAGAAGGTCTTCGGCTTCGCCATGGACCAGATCGACACCGTCGCCCCCATGCTGGCCCGCGCCATCGCCGCGCGCGCCTGACCCCGCACCACCGTCGCGCACCGGGCCCCACCCCGGCCGGCTCCCCACCGGCGCGCACCTCCCCCGTGCCGAAGCCCTGACGGTCCCGCAGGGCAGCGCAGTAGCCCTGACCGTCCCCGCAGGGCAGCAAGGAGTATCCCGTGAGTAACGCCCCCGCAGATCAGCTCACTTCCGTGCTCGCGGCCGGCACCAGCCTGAATCTCTCGGTCGCCCAGCAGCTGACCGTCATCGCGCTCTGCGCCCTGACCGCCTTCATCTCG
Organism: Streptomyces sp. YIM 130001; assembly: GCF_003574445.1. Lineage (GTDB taxonomy): Bacteria > Actinomycetota > Actinomycetes > Streptomycetales > Streptomycetaceae > Streptomyces. Next base: position 62,545 of record NZ_KZ984568.1, on the reverse strand, counting down.
CACATGGCGCTCGCCGTCTTCAACGACGGCGTACGCCCGTTCATGCTCGACTTCATCCAGGGCCGCACCACCCGCAGCGCCACCACCGCGGTGTCGTTCGGACTGTCGGCGGGCTTCATCTTCGGGCTCGGCGCACCGATGGCGCTGGCGTCCGGAGTGCTCAACCCCTGGCTGCTGTTCCTGCCCACGGACATCCTCGGCCTGCTCGCGCCGCGGAAGTGGATCGCACCGCTGCTCGGCGCCGGCTGGGGCGCCGTGGTCGTCTTCGGCCTGAACGGTGCGAACGACGTCGCCCACGATCTGCCGGTGGACTTCCTGACCGCCATGCAGGAGATGTCCACGCCGATCCTGTTCCTGTTCACGCTGTTCCCGGTGCTCGCCGTGACCAAGCAGTTCGGACGGCTGCGCGGCGGGATCGTCGGTGTGATCGAACTGGCCCTGGTCGTCATGACGATGAAGCTGTGGCCGGACATGTTCGCCGGCGCACTCGCGATGGCGGTCGGTGTCCTGGCCCTGATCGGCTTCGCCGTGCAGAAGGACCTGAAGGCGCGTCAGGCCGAGCGGGCCGCCTCCGAGAAGGCCGCGGCAGACTCCGGGAAGGACCCGAAGCCGAAGGCCGAAACGGCCGACGCCGACGACCCGATGGCCTCGCTGTTCAGCGCGAGCGCGGCCCGGCTCAGGAAGTATCTGCCGCTGTTCATGGTGCTCGGCGCCGGCGTCTGTGTGCTGGCCCAGATGAAGATCTTCGGCGGCGGTGAGGCGACCAGCTTCCTGATCGCCAAGGGGCAGTACGCGGAGGCCGCACAGGTCGACTTCTACCGGGTGTTCGGCTTCATCCCGCTGATCGCGACCACGGCGCTCGCCTCCGGCGCGTACGGCATCGCGGGCTTCACCCTGGTGTACCCGATCGGCTACCTGCTGCCGAACCCGGTGCTCGCGGCGGTCGTCGGCGCCGCCGTGTTCGCCGTCGAGGTGCTCGCCCTGTCGTACATCGGCAAGGCCCTGGGCAAGCTGCCCAGTGTCCGCGACTCCTCCGAGCACCTGCGCAGTGCGATCACCGAAGCGCTCGGGCTCGCGATCCTCTTCGGTTCGCTGATGGCCGCGAACGCGATGGGCGGCGGGCTCGGCATCCTCATCGTCGGCGGTCTGTATCTGCTGAACGAGGCGATGGGCCGCCCGGTCGTGAAGATGGCCGCCGCACCCGCCGCCGTCATCGTCGGCGGAGTACTCCTCAACATCCTGTACTGGCTCGACCTCTTCACCCCGATCAAGAGCTGACCCGGCACGGCCCACGGCCCGGGTCACCCCCGAGCCGGCCACGGAACCGGCCGCCCACTCCGCGTCCGGCCGACGTAAGGCACCGTCATGAACACACTGCAGACCGTTCTCGGCCCGCTCCCGGCCGACGACATCGACGGCCCGGCACTCGCACACGAGCACCTCGTCCTCGACCTCGATCGCACCGGCGACGGTGCCGCCGTCCTCGACCCGGCCCTGCACGCCCCGGCCGTCACCAAGGAACTCGCCGCCCTGCGCGCCGAGTTCGGCCTGAGCCTGGTGCTCGAACTGACCTGCCGCGGCATGGGCCGCGACCCCCGGGCCCTCGTCCGGATCGCGGCCGAGACCGGGATCGCCGTGGTGGCGGCGACCGGCTGGTACTACGAGCCGTTCCACCCCGCGGAGATCGCCGGCAGCTCGGTCGCGGACCTGGCCACCACGCTGGTCCGGGAGATCGCCGACGGCATCGACGACACCGGCGTACATCCCGGCGTGATCGGCGAGGTGGGCAGCCACGGCGACCGGCCGAGCGAACCGGAGACGCGTTCGCTGCTCGCCGCGGCCCAGGCCGCCGTCGCGACCGGCCTCTCCGTCGCCACGCACGCCCAGCTCGGCCGCGGCGGACTCGCCCAGCTCGACCTGCTCACCGGCGCGGGCCTGGCCCCGGAGCGGATCTCGATCGGCCACCAGGACCTCCTGGACGATCCGGCCGTACACCGCGAGCTCGCCGCGGCCGGGGCGTACGTCGCCTTCGACACCGTCGGCAAGTCGGCGTACCGGAGCGATGCCGAGCGGCTGCGTCTGCTGCTCGCGCTCCTCGACGCGGGGCACGCCGATCGGGTGCTGCTGAGCTGCGACATCTCGCGGCACGGCTATCTGGAGTCGGAAGGCGGTCAGGGTTACGGGCATCTGTTCCGGTCGTTCCTCGCCGAGGCGCGGGCCGCCGGGGTGGACGAGGACCTGATCGACCTCATGACCCGGCGCAATCCCCTGCGCTTCCTGACCGGCGCGAGCAGCGAGGAGTTCTGATGCCGCACGACACGACGGGAGCGCCCACCGTCGGGCCCGGCCTGCCCGAGACGTTCCCGCTGGACACGGTCCCGCTGGCGGACGCGCTCACCCGCCAGTTCCGGCTCCTGGAGTGCATCGCCGCGCGCTTCGAGGGCGAGCAGCTGTTCACCGCCGACGCGGGCGTCGTCCCCGGGCTCGGCCGCCCGCGGACCACCGCGCGCGTGGAGTCCGTACTGGCCGACTTCTTTGGCGCCGAGGACGCCGCGCTCGTCCAGGGCGCGGGCACCGGGGCGATCCGCGCGGCGCTCGCCGCCGCCGTCGGCCCCGGCGACCCGCTGCTCCTCCATCGCGCGCCGGTCTACCGGAGCACCGCCGTCACCCTGCGCGGACTCGGCGTCGACCAGGTCGAAGTCGACCTCAATGACCCCGGGGCCCTCCGGCAGGCCCTGGCGAGCGGCCGGTTCGCGTGGGCGTACGTCCAGCACACCCGTCAGCGGCTCGGCGACTCCTACGACCCGGGCGAGGTACTCGCGGCCTGCCGCGCCGCCGGCGTACGCACCCTCGTCGACGACAACTACGCGGTCTGCCGGGTGCCCCGCTCCGGGGTCGAACTCGGCGCCGACGCCTCCTGCTTCTCGCTGTTCAAGCTGCACGGACCGGAGGGAGTCGGCGCGGTCGTCGGCGCCCGCGACCTGGTCGAGAAGGTCCGCACGGACAACTACTCGGGCGGCGGGCAGGTCCAGGGCCACCAGGCCCTCGACGCGCTGCGCGCCCTCACCCACGTACCGGTGATGTGGGCCGTGCAGTCGCAGGTCGGCGCGGAGGTCGCCGAGCGGCTCGCGGCCGGTGAGGTCGACGGCGTCGCCGAGGTACGCCTCGCCAACGCCCAGGACCGCTGCCTCCTGGTCCGCCTGGAGCGCCCGGTGGCGCGCCGGCTCCCGGACGTCGCGGCCCGGCTGGGCGCCGCGCCCTATCCGGTCGGCTCCAACTCCCGCTACGAGGTGGCGCCGCTCTTCTACCGGATGTCCAGCTCGTCCCTCGACGACGCCCCGGACCTCGCCGACTGGACCGTACGCATCAACCCGATGCGGGCCGGCGCGGACCTCGTACTCGACATCCTCCGCCGCTCCCTGCACGAACTGCGCAACTCCTAGGAAGCCCCGTGTTCCTGAACACCCTGCTCGCCCGCAACCCGGGACTCGCCGACGCGGCGGCCGCCCTGCACGCCTCCGGAGCCATCCCGCCCGACACGTACGTGATCGACCTGGACGCGGTCGAGGAGAACGCCCGCCTGCTCGCCGAGACGGCCGAACGGCTGGGCCTCGGCCTGTGGTTCGTGGTCAAGCAGGTCGGCCGCAACCCCGAGCTGATCAAGGCCGTCGCCCGGCACATCCCGCGGTACGCGGCCATCGACGTCCCCGAGGCCCGCACCCTGCACGCGGCCGGCGCGGAACCCGGCAACCTCGGCCACCTGGTCCAGATCCCCCGCCGCGCCCTGCCCGAACTGCTCGCCACCCGCCCCGAGACGGTCACCGTCTTCGACACGGCCAACGCCCGTGCCGTGTCGGAGGCCGCGCGCGCACTCGGCTTCGTACAGGACATCCTGATCCGTGTCGAGGGCGCCGCCGGCTCGGTCTACCCCGGCCAGGAAGGCGGCGTCCCGCTCGCCGACATCGACGCGTTCGCCGCGGCCGCCGAGCAGTTGGAGGGCGTACGGATCGGCGGAGTGACCGCGTTCCCGTGTGTGCTCTGCGACGCGGAGACCGGCGTTCCGCGGCCGACGCGCACCTTCGAGCTGGCCCGCGAGGCCCACGCGAGGCTCGCCGCCCGCGGACACACCGGCCTGCGCCTGAGCGCCCCGAGCGCCACCTCCGTCTCCTCGCTCCCGCTGCTCGCCCAACTCGGCGCCACCCACGGCGAACCCGGCCACGCGCTGACCGGCACCACCCCGCAGCACGCGATCGACCCGCACCAGCCGGAGAAGCCCGGCTACGTCTACGTCACCGAGGTCGCCCACACCCTCGCCGACGGCCGCCCGGCCGTGTTCGGCGGCGGCTTCTACCCGCGGGCCGGCATCAAGGACGCGCTGCTGCCGCGCACCGGGGAGCGCCTGCGGGTGGAGGACGCGCCTGCGGGCAACATCGACTACTACCGGCTGCTCGCCCGCCCGTCCGCCGGCGTCGAGCCCGGCGACACCGCGCTGCTGGCCTTCCGTACGCAGATATTCGTCACGCGCAGCACGGTCGCCGTCGTCGCCGGGCTCTCGGCCGGAGCCCCCCGCCTGGTCGGCCGCTACGACGCACTCGGCCGCCCGTACCAGGAGGCAGCACGATGAGCAGGACACCCGGCCCGAACGAGACGAACGGGGCGACCGGGACCGGCCGGCCCTCCGGCAGGACCGTGATCGTGGTGCTCGACGGCTTCGGTGTCGGCGCCATGCCCGACGCCGGGGCACTGCGACCGGGCGACCGGCACGCGGACACCTGCGGGCATGTCCTCGACCACTGCCGCGAGCAACTCGGCCGGCCGCTGCGGCTGCGCGCCCTCGGCGCGCTCGGTCTCGGCCTGGTGCACCCGCACCCGGACCTGGCCGCGCACACCGAACTCCCGGTCGCCTTCGGCCGTGCCGCGCTCGGCTACCCCGGCGCGGACACCTTCGCGGGCCACCAGACCATGATGGGTGCCGACTTCAGCCGGGTGACGGTCGCCCGACTCGGCGAGCACCTGGACGAGGTGACCGACGCGCTGCGCCGGGCGGGCCACTCGGTGGCCACGCTCGACGGGAAGCCGCTCCTGGTGGTCGACGGCGCCGTCCTGGTGCACGACAACCTGGAGGCCGACCCCGGCATCAACTGGAACGCCTCGGGCCGCCTCGAGGACCTCCCCTTCTCCTCGACCCTGTCCGTCGCCCGGGTGGTACGCGCCGTCGCTCCGGTCGCCCGCGTCATCGCGGTGGGCGGCCACGCGGCCGAACCGCTGGAGCACTACGTACGCGAGGGCGATGCGGCCACGGTCGGCCTCGACACCCCCGCCACCGGCTTCTACAAGAACGGCGGCCTCGAGGTGCAGCATCTCGGCGCCCCGCTCGACCACACCCGCCAACTGCCGGAACTGGCCGCCCGGGCCGGCGTCCCCGTCACCCTGGTCGGCAAGGCGGCCGACATCCTGGAGTGCGAGAGCGCGCTGCGCCGCCCGGCCGTCCCCACCATCGAGGTCCTCGGGCACACCCTCGACGCCGTACGCACCGCCGCTTCCGGCCCTTCCCTGGTCGTCGCCAACGTCCAGGAGACCGACCTGGCCGGCCACCAGCAGGACACCGCGCGCTACGGCGAGGTCCTGGAACAGGCCGACGCCGGCCTGGCCCAGCTCCTCGAAGTCCTCGACTCCCCCGGCGACCGTCTGATCGTCACGGGCGACCACGGCAACGACCCGACGATCGGCCACGCGTACCACACCCGCGAGTACGTCCCCGTCCTCGTCCACCGCCCCGAGGCCACCGCCCGCCGCCATCTCCCGGACGCGCGCACCCTGGCCGACGTAGGCGCCACCGCAGCCACGTCCCTCGGCCTCCCGCCCACGGGCCTGGCCAACGGGACGACGATCCTCTGAGCCCCTCCGGCATACGAGAAGGCCCGCCCGGCAGGGCATCCCCTGACCGGACGGGCCACCAAGTCTCGGCCGAGAACCTCAGCCCATGAACTTCTTGAACTCGTCAGGCAGTTCGAAGTCCTGCCCACCCTGCCCACCGGCCGGCAGGCCGAACGCACCGCCCTGCTGCGCAGCCTCCTCACGCCGCTGCGCATCCGCGAGCTCCTGCTGCTTCCGCTTCATCGGGTTGCCCGAACGCTGCTTGCCCTTGGCCTGCTTCTGCTTCTTCTTCTGCCGGCCCGGGCCACCACCCGATCCAGGCATCCCCGGCATACCCGGCATCCCGCCGCCCTGCGCCATCTTCGACATCATCTTGCGCGCCTCGAAGAACCGCTCCACCAGGTTCTTCACCGCACTGACGTCGACACCCGAACCCTTGGCGATACGCGCACGCCGCGAGCCGTTGATGATCGTCGGCTCGGACCGCTCCCCCGGGGTCATCGACTTGATGATGGCCGCGGTCCGGTCGACGTCCCGCTCGTCCAGGTTGTTGATCTGGTCCTTGACGTCGCCCATGCCGGGCAGCATGCCGAGCAGCTTGCTGATGCTGCCCATCTTCCTGACCTGCTCCATCTGCGCCAGGAAGTCGTCGAGCGTGAACTCCTTGGGGCCCTTTTGGAGCTTGGCCGCCATCTTCTCGGCCTCGGCCTGGCTGAAGGTCTGCTCGGCCTTCTCGATGAGCGACAGCATGTCGCCCATGCCCAGGATGCGGGACGCCATCCGGTCCGGGTGGAACGCGTCGAAGTCGTCCAGCTTCTCGCCGTTGGAGGCGAACATGATCTGCTTGCCGGTCACGTGCGCGATCGACAGGGCCGCACCACCACGGGCGTCACCGTCGAGCTTGGAGAGCACCACACCGTCGAAGCCGACGCCGTCGCGGAAGGCCTCCGCGGTGTTCACCGCGTCCTGACCGATCATCGCGTCGACGACGAAGAGAACCTCGTCGGGGCTGACCGCGTCGCGGATGTCCGCGGCCTGCTGCATCAGCTCCTGGTCGATACCCAGGCGACCCGCGGTGTCGACGACGACGACGTCGTGCACCTTCGTCTTGGCGTACTCGATCGAGTCCTTGGCGACCTGGACCGGGTCACCCACGCCGTTGCCCGGCTCGGGGGCGTAGATGCCGACGCCGGCGCGCTCGGCGACGACGCTCAGCTGGTTCACGGCGTTGGGGCGCTGCAGGTCACAGGCGACGAGGAGCGGCGAGTGGCCCTGGGACTTGAGCCACTGGCCGAGCTTTCCGGCCAGCGTGGTCTTACCGGCACCCTGCAGACCCGCGAGCATGATCACGGTGGGCGGGTTCTTGGCGAACCGCAGGCGGCGGGTCTCACCACCGAGGATGCCGACAAGCTCCTCGTTGACGATCTTGATGACCTGCTGTGCGGGGTTCAGCGCCTGGGAGACCTCGGCGCCGGTGGCCCGCTCCTTGATCTGCTTGATGAAGGCGCGCACCACGGGCAGCGCGACGTCCGCCTCGAGCAGCGCGATGCGGATCTCGCGTGCTGTGGCGTCGATGTCCGCCTCGGACAGACGCCCCTTGCCGCGGAGGTTCTTGAAAGTCGCTGCGAGGCGATCGGAAAGAGTGTCGAACACGGCGGTCGCAGATCCTCGTCGGTCGGGGGCGGGGTGGGTCGTCCTCCAGGGTATCCGTACGTGGAGCGGGAGCACCCACGGTGCCCGCATCCTTCCGGTGCCGGTGCCGGAGTCAGGCCCGCAGCACCTGCTCCACCGCCTGCGCCAGTCCTGCCGCCCGCTCCCCCGGCAGCGGCTCCCCGTCGCCCCCGGTGACGTAGAAGGCGTCCACCGCGTTCGCTCCGAGCGTCGACACATGCGCACTGCGCACCGTCACGTCCGCGGCCTCCAGAGCCCGGCCGATCCGGTGCAGCAGACCCGGGGCGTCCTGCGCCCTGACCTCGATCACCGTGGCGCGCCTGGACGTGGTGGCCGCGACCGTCACCCGCGGTGGCGGGGCGGGGACCCCGCGCCTGCGCGGGTACGCCGCGTCCCGCTCCGCGAGCCGTGCGGGGATGTCGAGCGAGCCCTCCAGGGCCCGGACCAGATCCGCCCTCAGCCGTGCGGCCTGCGGCAGCGACCCGTACTCGGCCGCCACCCGCCAGTCGAGCAGCAGCACCGGCCCGGACGCCCCGGTCCGGGACGCGACCTCCGCGGGCAGCGTCACCGCCCGCAGCTCCGCTGTCCGTACGGTCAGCCGGTGCAGCGCGAGCACCCCGGCCACCGCGGGCAGCACCCCGGCACGATCCGGGACCGCGATGAGCAGTTCGACGCCGAGCGGCTCGGGCACGGCCTCCGCCCCGTCGCCGTCCGGGTCCACCGCCTCCTCGGTCCTGGCCCGCAGCGAGAGCACCGGCCCGCCGGTACGGAACGCCTCGACGGCGAGGCGTTCGTGCTCGGCCGTGACGGTGGCCGGCTCGTCCTCGGGTACGGGCTCACCGGCCAGCACCGCCGCCACCCGCCGCACCAGGTCCGCGACCAGCGAGGCGCGCCAACTCGACCACGCCGCGGGCCCCGTGGCCAGCGCGTCCGCCTCGGTCAGTGCGTGCAGCAGCTCGAGCGTGCGCACACTCGACACCGCCTCGGCGACGGACCGCACGGTCGCCGGATCGTCCAGGTCCCGCCGGGTAGCGGTCTCCACGAGCAGCAGATGATGACGTACGAGGGTGGCCAGCACGGCGGCGTCGGCGCGGTCGAAGCCGATCCGCGCGGCGACGTCGCGCGCGATGACCTCGCCGGCCACGGAGTGGTCGCCCGGCCACCCCTTGCCGATGTCGTGCAGCAGGGCCGCGACCAGGAGCAGGTCGGGACGCTGTACGCGACGGGTCAGACCGGCCGCGCGGACGGCGGTCTCCACCAGGTGCCGGTCAACGGTCCAGGTGTGCACGGGGTTGCGCTGCGGCCGGCACCGTACCCGCTCCCAGTCCGGCAGCAGGGCACCGATCAGACTCTCGGCCTCGAGCGCGGCCCAGACGTCGACGGTCGAACGCCCGGCGCCGAGCAGGGTGACCAGTTGTTCGCGCGCCTCGGCGGGCCAGGGCGTGGGCAGCGGCGGTGCGGCCGCGGCCAGCCGGCGCACGGCGTGCGGCGAGAGCGGCAGTCCGGCCTGCGCGGCTGCGGCGGCGGCCCGCAGCGGCAGTACGGGGTCGCGTTCGGGCCGGGCGGCACGGGCGAGCACGGCCTCGCCGTCCTGTTCCACGACACCCTCGGCGAGCGGGGTGCGGTCCGGTGCCTGCTTGCCGCCGGAACGCGAGTCACCCACCACCCTGCGTCGGACGAAGTCGCTCCGCTCCCCCACGATCCGGCGCAGCCGCGGCCGTACCTGCCGCGCCCGCAGCACGCGTCCGACCTCGCGCCACGTGACGTCGCCCGCGTAGGAGATGGTGCGGGCCGACTCGTACACCTGGCGCAGCAGGGCGTCGGCGTCGAGCAGGCCGAGTTCGGCGGCGACCTGGTCCTGTTCCTGCAGCGTGAGCCGGTCGGTGGCGCGGCCGGTGGTCAGATGCAGGGCGTCCCGGACGTCGAGCAGACGGCGGCGGGCCTCGGCGAGTCCGGCGCGCGGGGCGTCGGCGAGCCAGGAGGCGGCGACGGCGCGCAGTGCGGTGGCGTCCCGCAGTCCGCCCTCGGCCTCCTTCAGATCGGGCTCGAGGAGGAACTGCAACTCGCCGTGGCGTTCGGCCCGTTCGGCGCAGAGCTCCTGGAGGGCGGGCAGCTTCTTCGGGGCGAGGTTGCGCCAGTCGGCGAGTACCGCGCTGCGCAGGCCGGTGGTCATGCCGAGGTCGCCGGCGACGTGCCGGGCGTCGAGCAGCCCGAGCTGCACCTTGAGATCCTCGCCTGCGGTACGGCGGGCCTCCGCCGGAGTGCGCACGGCGTGGTCGAGGGCGATGCCGAGGTCCCAGACGGGGTACCAGATCCGGTCCGCGAGCGCGGCGACCGCGCCGGGGTCCGCCCGGCCGTCGTGCAGCAGGAGCAGGTCGAGGTCGCTGCGCGGCGACAACTCCCCGCGCCCGTAGCCGCCGACGGCGACCAGGGCCGCGCCGCGCACCTCGCGCGCCGAGGCGTCGAACAGGGAGCCGAGCCAGTCGTCCGTGAGCTCGGCGAGTGCCGCACGGCGCGGCGGCCCGGACCGCGACTCCTCCTGGAGGAGTCGCAGCCGGGCCGCCGCATAGCCGCCTGGTTCGGTGTCGTCCTTGCCCGCTTCGGGCTCGGACGGGTCTCCGGGTTTCGCCGGCACGTCGACACGCGTCACCGATCAGCTCCTTGCTCGATGTCGGTCAGAGCGCGTCGGGACCGCGCTCGCCGGTGCGTACGCGTACCGCCGTCTCGACCGGGACGCTCCAGACCTTGCCGTCGCCGATCTTGCCGGTACGGGCGGCCTTCACGACCACCTCGAGCAGTTGCTCGGCGTCGTCGTCCTCGACCAGGACCTCGATCCGGATCTTCGGTACGAGGTCCACGGTGTACTCGGCGCCGCGGTACACCTCGGTGTGGCCGCGCTGCCGGCCGTAGCCGCTGGCCTCCGTGACCGTGAGTCCCTGGACCCCGAAGGCCCCCAGGGCCTCCTTGATCTCGTCCAGCCGGTGCGGCTTCACGACCGCCGTGATGAGCTTCATGCGTCCACCTTCGTGTTCTGCGCCGCGGTCGCCGCCTGCGGCACCGTGCCCGTGCCGCGGGCCGAACCGCCGCCCGCTCCGCTGTAGTCGTACGCCGTCTCCGCGTGCTCGAGCCGGTCGATGCCGGAGACCTCGTCATCCTCGGTGACGCGCATGCCCATCGTCTTGTGGATGATCAGAGCGAGGAGCGCGGAGGCGAGGAGCGAGTACGCGAGGACTCCGAAGACTCCCGCGGCCTGCTTCCAGAGCTGGTCGAGCCCGCCGCCGTAGAAGAGACCCGCGGCGTCGGACTGCACACCGCCGGTGGCGAAGAAGCCCACGAGCAGCGAGCCGATGACGCCGCCGACGAGGTGGACGCCGACCACGTCGAGCGAGTCGTCGTAGCCGAAGCGGTACTTGAGACCGACCGCCATGGCGCACAGCACACCGGCGATGACACCGACGGCGATCGCGCCGAGCGGGCTGACCGATCCGCCGGCCGGCGTGATGGCCACCAGACCGGAGACCGCACCGGAGGCGGCACCGAGGGTGGTGAAGGCGCCGTGCCGGATCTTCTCGTAGGCGAGCCAGCCCAGCATCGCTGCGCCGGTGGCGATCTGGGTGTTGAGGAACATCACGGCGCCCACGCCGTCGTCGTTGCCCAGCCAGGAACCGGCGTTGAATCCGAACCAGCCGAACCACAGCAGGCCCGCGCCGAGCATGACCAGCGGGAGGCTGTGCGGCCGCATCGGGTCCTTCTTGAAACCGACCCGCTTGCCGATCACCAGGATCACGCCCAGGGCCGCGGCACCGGCGTTGATGTGGACGGCCGTGCCGCCGGCGAAGTCGATCACGCCGAGTTCGAACGCCCAGCCGCCGGAGCCCCAGACCCAGTGCGCGACCGGGAAGTAGACGACGGTGACCCACAGGGCGATGAACAGCGCCCAGGCGGTGAACTTCACCCGGTCGGCGAGCGCACCGCTGATCAGGGCGGGCGTGAGAATCGCGAACATCAGCTGGAAGGCGGCGAAGACGAAGAGCGGGATGCTGCCGCCGTCGAGCAGCTCGGTCACCCCGATCCCGCTGAGGCCGAGGTAGTCGGCGTCCCAGCCGACCAGGCTGCCGTTGTCGGTGCCGAAGGCCATGCTGAAGCCGTAGAGCACCCACAGAATCGTGACGATGCCGAGGCTGATGAAGCTCATCATCAGCATGTTCAGCGTGCTCTTGACGCGGACCATGCCTCCGTAGAAGAAGGCGAGGGCCGGGGTCATCAGCATGACCATGGCGGAACAGATGAGCATGAATCCGGTGTTGGCGGCAGAGAGCTCCGGGGCATCTGCGGCCAGCGTGATGCCTGGGGGCATCGGCGTCTCCTCGTCGTCGTGCGGCCCGTGCGGGCTGAGCCAGTGCGGTCATGAGGGGTGGGCCACTGAAGAGGTGCCGGCGGCCGTGCGGCTTGCGCAGCACCCCCTTGGGATCCAGACATTCGCGCAGCACCGTTTCCGGGGATGCCGCTCGATGTTTCGCACCGGTGACGACTGGGTCGTACGTGTTACGCGGTCATGAACTCCCGGCCTCGGGGCCCGGTGGCCCGTACCGTCCGCGGGGAAAAGAAACCGGCCGCGACGGCCCTCCGTGACGACCTGGCGTGGGGGAGCCGAGTCGGGCGTTTCGGGGAGGCCGGCCGCGGCCGGGGATTCGGTGGTTCCGGTCAGCCGGCTTCGGCGGACTCCGGGAGTTGGGCAGCGAGTTGTTCGGTGAGGTCGATGACCTCGGCGACCTCACCGAAGTCGCGTACGGCGGTGGCGACGGTCTTGCGCAGCCGGGTGTTGACCCGCTCGGAGCGGACCCGCCGGGCGATGGAGAGCGCCTCCTTGGCCGGCTGCACGCTCTCCTCCGGCTCGCGCTGGAGCAGGTGGACGGTGGCCTGGCCGATCAGGTTCAGGGCGTAGGAACGCTGGTGCACCTCGTCGGCGCCGAAGAGCGAGACGGCCCGCTGCATCACGGGTTCGGCGAGCGAGGCGTAGGTGGGGCTGCGGCCGGCCACGTAGGCGAGGTCGCGGTACGAGTGGGCGTTCTCCCCGTTGAGCTCGGCCTCCGAGAAGAAGTGGATCCAGTCCGGCTCGCGCTCGGCGAACTCGACCGCGTCGGTGTAGGTGTCCTCGGCCATCCGCACGGCGCGTTTGGTCTTGCTGGGCTGGCCCATGTTGGCGTACGCCCGGGCCTCCATCGCATACAGCATGGCCTGGGTGCGCGGGGTGGCGACGTCGCGACTGCCGTACTGGGCGAGGTGGATGAGTTCGAGAGCGTCGTCCGGGCGGCCGAGATGGATCATCTGGCGGCTCATGCCGGACAGGATGTACGAGCCGAGGGGCTTGTCCCCGGCCTCCTTGGCGGCGTGCAGCGCGAGGACGAAGTACTTCTGGGCGGTGGGCTGCAGACCGACGTCGTAGCTCATCCAGCCCGCCAGCTCGGCCAGTTCGGCGGCGATCTTGAACAGGCGCCGCGCGGTGGCCTCCGGCTGCGGCTCCTGCAGCAGGTCGGTCACCTCGTGCAGCTGGCCGACGACGGCCTTACGGCGCAGCCCGCCGCCGCACTGGGCGTCCCACTCGCGGAACATCACGGTGGTCGACTCGAGCAGATCGAGCTCCGGATCCGACAGGCGCGAGGGTCGGCGGGCAGCTGCCGCCTCCTTGACCTCCGCGCCGCCGGGCGCGGAGCCCGCGGGCGTAGGCACGAGCCAGCGCTGCATGGGCTCGACGAGGGCGGGCCCCGCGGCGAGTCCGAGCGAGCTCCCGAGGAAGCCGCGCCGCGCCAACATCAGGTCGCTGCGGGAGAATTCACTGATCAGTGCGACGGTGCCGTCCGGCGTCCAGGGCAGGTCCACGCCGGAGGCGGACGGCGACTGGTGGGCGGAGCGCAGTCCCAGGTCCTCGACGGCGACGACGCAGCCGAACCGCTCGGAGAACAGCTCCGACATGATCCGCGGGATCGGCTCACGCGGCTGCTCGCCGTCGAGCCAACGGCGTACCCGCGAGGTGTCGGTGGAGATGTGGTGGGCGCCCATCTGCCGGGCTCTGCGGTTGACCTGCCGGGCGAGCTCGCCCTTGGACCAACCGCTGCGCGCGAACCACGAACTCAGCTTGTCGTTGGGGCGTTTCTCAGCGGTCGCACCGCTGCTGCCGTTGCCGCCCACCGGAACGCCCCCATTCCCTGAAACCTGTCGTGACGCGCACTGGATACGCGTCGCTGCGGGCCAACCCTTACCAGAATGACGCGAGTTGGCACTTGCCTCCGGCGTGATTCACCCGTCGAACCCTTGCTCGAGGTGCCTCCGGCATACTCACGTCCGCAAGCACCTCCTCAGGGGTTCGTGTACTGAAAGTAATCCTACGATCACCCGTCCGGCGAGGGCGATTACAGAAACGCCACCATTCGCCACCCCTTCGAATGAACTCCCTTGCGGCAACACGCGATTCACTTGACATGGGACGACCGCGCGCACGATGGAGCGTTGCACACAGGGGCGCGCGCCACCACCCGCACCACCCGTGGCACTTCCGAAAGCCGCCCGGACCAAGCGGAGATGACGGAACGTCACGGTCAAGTGGCCGGTCGTAACCACCGGCGCGAGCGACCCGTTGGAGGGGGCATGGGGTTCACGATCGGCGGCATGAGGGAAATCCGGTCCGGCGCACGGCGCCGCGGCCGAGAGTCGGTGTGCACGGCGGTCGCCGAGTTCACCGGACTGTGGGGCTGGGGTGCGGTTCCCGGGGCACGTGCGTCGGACGGCCACTGCTCCTGCGGGGACGAGCGCTGCCCGGCGCCCGGCGCACACCCGCTCGGCTTCGCGCCCGAGCTGAAGGCCGGCGCGACGCTCGGTGAAGTGACCCGCGCCTGGGACGAGTTCCCGGGCGCCTCGGTCATGCTCCCGGTGGGCCGCACCTTCGACGTACTCGATGTGGCGGAGACGGCGGGCCGCCGCGCCCTTGTGCGACTCGAGCGGATGGGTCTGCCGCTCGGCCCGGTGGCCGTCACTCCCGAGGGCCGCGCCCAGTTCTACGTCGCCGGGGGCGCGGCGGCCGAACTGCCCGATCTGCTCTACCGCATGGGCTGGGACGACGCGGTCCTGGACCTCAAGGCCCTCGGCCCCGGCGAGTACGTCACCGCGCCGCCGTCCGACCGCGGCGGGCTCGGCCCGGTCCGCTGGCTCCGCGCTCCGGCCCTGGACTCGGCGAGCAGCCCACCGGGAGCCCGCCTACTGCTGGGCACCCTGGCGTACGCCTGCCATCGCCAGCCGCCCGGGCGCTCGCGGGTCGCGCGGCGCCGGCTCACCTGACCCACCGCGCCCCGCCACGGGCACTCGGGAACGAGCGGGGGCCCGCCCCCAGCCGTACCGGGTGACGGGCCCCGCCATGGGCTCCCTGACGCTCGGCGCGCGTCGCCGGCACCGAGATCCGGCGCTCAGTCGCCGATCAGCGCGTCCACGAAGGCCTCGGGCTCGAACGGCGCCAGATCGTCCGCTCCCTCGCCGAGACCCACGAGCTTGACCGGTACACCCAGCTCGCGCTGGACGGCGACGACGATTCCGCCCTTGGCCGTACCGTCGAGCTTGGTCAGCACGATGCCGGTGATGTCGACCACCTCGGCGAAGACGCGGGCCTGCACCAGGCCGTTCTGACCGGTGGTGGCGTCCAGGACGAGGAGCACCTCGTCGACCGGGGCCTGCTTCTCGACGACGCGCTTGACCTTGCCCAGCTCGTCCATCAGACCGGTCTTGGTGTGCAGGCGGCCCGCGGTGTCGATGAGCACCACGTCGACACCCATCTCGGTGCCTTCCTTGACGGAGTCGAAGGCGACCGACGCGGGGTCACCGGCCTCGGGACCGCGCACCGTGTGCGCGCCCACGCGCTCGCCCCAGGTCTGCAGCTGGTCGGCAGCGGCGGCACGGAAGGTGTCCGCCGCCCCGAGGACCACGGTGCGGCCGTCGGCGACGAGGACCCGGGCGAGCTTTCCGGTGGTGGTGGTCTTGCCGGTGCCGTTGACCCCGACGACCATCACGACGCCCGGTGTCTCGCGGTCCGACTCGGTCTTCACGACACGGTCGAGGTCCTTGCCGACGAGTTCGACGAGTTCCTCGCGGAGCAGCTTGCGCAACTCCTCGGGCGTACGGGTACCGAGCACCCTGACCCGCTCCCGCAGCCGCTCCACCAGCTCCTGTGTCGGCGCGACTCCGACGTCCGCGGTGAGCAGGGTGTCCTCGATCTCCTCCCAGGTGTCCTCGTCGAGGTGCTCGCGGGACAGCAGCGTGAGCAGCCCCTTGCCGAGCGAGTTCTGGGAGCGGGCGAGCCGGGCGCGCAGGCGCACAAGCCGGCCCTCGGTGGGCTCCGGGACCTCGATCTCCGGAGCGGCCGGGACCTCCTCGGCCTCGGCGGGGGGCGTCTCGACGGTCGCCCCGGGGAGCGTGACCTCCTCGATGGTGCGGCGTGACTCTTCGCGCGGTTCCTCGGCCTCTTCGCCGACATGCGGCTCAGCGGGGGGCGCGGTGACGGTCGGCGTACTGGAGGGCGTCGTCGGGGGCAGCTGCTTCTTCCTGCGGCTGCCGATCACGAGCCCGCCGATGGCGCCGATCGCGACCAGGGCGATGACTACAGCAAGGATGACGATTTCCATAACCCACCCAGTATCGGCCACGCTCCCGACGGCGCGCGCCGCTCGTAGGATCACACAGGCACTCGGTCAGGATTGCACCCTTTGTCCGCCGGGGCCCACCGCTGGACTCTCTCGCCGCCGCGAACCCCGCCACCCACGGAGGCCGCCGACCTCTGTGAATCTGACGCAACGTCAGCTACGGTCCGCCGAGACCTGCCCACCCCACCCACTGCCGAAGGGGACGCCATGCCCGTATCGGTCGTACGTTTCAACCTGGTCGATCCGGCGGCGGACCCCGCCGCCCTCTCCGCGCGCTACCGCGCCGCCGTGGACATGGCCGCCTACTGCGACGAGCACGGCGTCGACACCGTACAGACGGAAGAGCACCACGGGGTCGCCGACAACTGGCTGCCCTCCCCCTTCACCTTCGCCGGCGCCGTCTTCGGCGCGACCCGGCGCATCGCCGTCACGGTCTCGGCGATCATCGGCCCGCTGCACGACCCGCTGCGCCTCGCCGAGGAGATCGCGGTCCTCGACCTGATCAGCGGCGGCCGCCTGGTCACGGTGGCCGGCATCGGCTACCGCCGCGAGGAGTACGAGGCCTTCGGCGTCGACTGGCACCGGCGCGGGAAGCTGCAGGACGAGCTCCTGGAGACTCTGCTCGCCGCCTGGCGGGGCGAGCCGTTCGAGCACCGGGGCCGCACCGTCCGCGTCACCCCGCGACCGTTCACCGATCCGCACCCCATGCTCCTGATCGGCGGCTCCTCGAGGGCCGCGGCCCGGCGCGCGGCCCGGTTCGGCCTGCCGTTCTTCCCGAGCGCGTACCTGCCGGAGCTCGAGTCGTACTACCGCGAGCAGCTCGCCGCGCACGGCACCGAGGGCTGGACGATGATGCCGGGCGCCGAGACGCCCCTGCTGCACATCGCCGAGGACCCGGACCGCACCTGGGCCACGTACGGCGAACACTTCCTGCACGAGGCCCGGACCTACGCCTCCTGGCAGTCCGGCGACATCCACTCGGCGGTCCGGTCGGGCGCGCAGTCGGTCGAGGAGCTGCGTGCCGAGGGCGTGTACCGCGTACTGACGCCCGACGAGGCGGTGGCGTACGCGGAGGCGGGGCGCACCGAGAGCCTGATCCTGCATCCGCTGTGCGGCGGGATGCCGCTGGACGAGGGCAGGCGCAGCCTCGAACTGTTCGCGGAAAGTGTGCTGCCCCGGCTCAAGGACTGAGCCGGGGCAGCAGGAGGAGCGGGGCAGCGGGGATCAGCCCATCTCCTCCAACGCCTTGCCCTTGGTCTCCGGCACCCACTTGAGGATGAACGGGATCGAGAGCAGGGCGAAGATCGTGTACATCACGTACGCGCCGGACAGGTTCCAGTCCGACAGGGTCGGGAAGCTCACCGTGATCAGCCAGTTGGCGATCCACTGCGCCGCGGCGGCCACACCGAGCGCGGCGGCCCTGATGCGGTTCGGGAACATCTCCCCGAGCAGCACCCAGACGACCACACCCCAGGACAGCGCGAAGAACAGCACGAAGGAGTGCGCGGCGACCAGCGCCACCGTGCCCTGAGTGTCGGGCAGCGTGATGTCGTCACCCTGGCCGGCCTTGAAGGAGAACGCCCAGGCGGCGACGCCGAGCGAGACCGCCATACCGGCGGAGCCGATCAGCGCCAGCGGCTTGCGGCCGATCTTGTCCACGAAGAGCATCGCGACCACGGTGCCGATGATGTTGATGATCGACGTGGTGAACGAGTAGAAGAACGAGCTCGACGGGTCGATGCCGACCGACTGCCACAGCGAGGAGCTGTAGTAGAAGATCACGTTGATGCCGACCGCCTGCTGGAAGACGGAGAGGCCGATGCCGATCCAGACGATCGGCAGGAAGCCCTTGCTGCCGAGCAGGTCACGGAAGGTCGACTTGTGCTCGGACCGCATGGCGTGGGTGATCTCGTCGACCCGGACGTCCAGGTCGACCTTCTGCCCCTCGATCTCGCGCAGCACCTTGCGGGCCTGCTCGGTGCGGCCGGCCGAGATGAGGAAGCGCGGGGACTCGGGGATGGCGAACGAGAGCAGTCCGTAGAGGATCGCCGGGATCACCATCACGCCGAGCATCAGCTGCCAGGCCTCGAGGCCGAGGATCTTGCCGCGCTGATCGCCTCCGGCGGCGTTCAGGATGCCCCAGTTGACCAGCTGCGAGACGGCGATGCCGATCACGATCGCGGCCTGCTGGAAAGAGGCGAGACGTCCGCGGTAGGCGGGCGGCGAGACCTCGGCGATGTACGCGGGGCCGATCACGGACGCCATGCCGATGGCCACACCGCCGAGCACCCGCCACATCGCCAGGTCCCACAGCGCGAACGGCAGCGCGGAACCGACGGCGCTGATCGTGAACAACACGGCCGCGATCTGCATGACCCGGATACGGCCGATCCGGTCGGCGATCCGGCCCGCGGTGGCGGCACCGATCGCGCAACCGATCAGGGCGGCGGCGATCACCTGGGCGAGTGCCTCGGAGCCGACGTCGAAGCGGTCGCGGACCGCCTCGACGGCGCCGTTGATCACGGAGCTGTCGTACCCGAAGAGAAAGCCGCCCATCGCGGCGGCGGCCGTAATGAAGATGACATGGCCGAGGTGGTCCGGCTGGGCCGCCCGGCCCTCCGGGGTGGGAACCCGCGATGTGCTCGTCACGTGAACTCCTGAACCCGGCTGCGGTGCCGGGCGAGTGGGGGGAGGTCCTTCAAGTGGCGCACAACTTCCTGCCGCCCACCACTTGAAGGTAAAGACAACGTTGCAGACCTTATGCCTTCAAGTTTCTAAGTCAATAGTCGGATGTGTGTGAAGTAGCAGACGTCGACGGGCGAGGCGAGGGACCTCAGGTTCAAGTCTTGAATACATGCCAGGGATCCGTACGACAGGCGAGTGACACGCACAGCGCGATCCATACAGCGCGGATCCACCCCGGATCCACCCGGATCCGCGCTGCCCGCTGCCCGCTGCCCGCTGCCCGACCGACGGGCTCATGGGCTGCCCGGCTCAGTGCAGCCGCTGGCTGATCACCTTCGAGACGCCGTCGCCCTGCATCGACACCCCGTAGAGCGCGTCGGCGACCTCCATCGTGCGCTTCTGGTGCGTGATCACGATCAGCTGCGAAGACTCCTGCAGCTCCTCCATGATCCGGATCAGGCGCTGCAGATTGGTGTCGTCGAGCGCGGCCTCGACCTCGTCCATCACGTAGAACGGGCTGGGCCTCGCCTTGAAGATGGACACCAGGAGCGCCACTGCGGTCAGCGAACGCTCGCCGCCGGACAGCAGCGAGAGTCGCTTGACCTTCTTGCCCGGCGGGCGTGCCTCCACATCGACCCCGGTGGTCAGCATGTTCTCCGGGTCGGTGAGGATCAGCCGTCCCTCGCCGCCCGGGAAGAGCCTCGAGAAGACGCCTTCGAACTCTCGCGCGGTGTCCCGGTATGCCTCGGTGAAGACCTGCTCCACCCGCTCGTCGACCTCCTTGACGACCTGCAGCAGATCGGCCCGCGTCTTCTTCAGGTCCTCGAGCTGCTCGGAGAGGAACTTGTGCCGCTCCTCGAGCGCCGCGAACTCCTCGAGAGCGAGCGGATTCACCTTTCCGAGCTGCTGGTACGCCCGTTCGGCCGCCCGCAGCCGCTTCTCCTGCGCGGCCCGTACGAACGGCACCGGGAGATTGCGCGGATGCTCCGGATCCTCCGGCAGCTCCTCCCCCTCGGCCGGCGGCGACGGCGGTACGAGCTGGTCCGGGCCGTAGTCCGAGACCAGCCCCGCCGGCTCCACGCCCAGCTCCTCGAGCGCCTTCGTCTCCAGCTGCTCGATCCGCATCCGCTTCTCGGCGCCGAGCACCTCGCCCCGGTGCACCGAGTCGGTCAGCTTGTCGAGCTCGGCCTTCAGGTCGCGTCCGCGGTCTCGTTCGACGCCCAGTTCACGCTCCCGCTCCGCCTTCGCGCTCTCCGCCGCGGCCCGCTCCTCCTCCGCCCGTACGAGGGAAACCTCCACGTGGGCGAGGAGCTGCCGGGCACCGGAGGCCACCGCACCGGCAACCGCTGCCTCGTGCCGCAGCCGGGCCCGGCGCTGCTCGGCACGGGCGCGGGCCTCGCGCTCCGCACGTGCCGCCCGGTCCAGGCCGTCAGCACGGCCGGCCAGTCCCTTGACCCGCTCCTCGTGGGTACGGACCTGGAGCCTGGCCTCCATCTCGGTCTGCCGGGCGTTCGCCCCGTCCGCGGCGAGCCGGTCGCGCACCGAGGTGTCCGGCTCCTCCTCGGCCGGGGCCTCCTCGGCGACCTCCAGCCGCTCGGCCAGCTCCTCGGCCTCCTGAGTCGCCCGCTCCAACGCCTCCTGCGCCCGTGCGGCCGCGGCCGCGGCCCGCTCGGCCTCACCGGCCGCGCCGCGCGCCTGGCCCGCGAGCCGTCCGAGCTGCTGCGACACGCTCGACTTGGCGCGGTCGGCGTCCCGCCGCCGCTCCCCGAGTTCCTCGACGCGGGCCGCACACCGGGTACGGCGCTCCCCCGCCTCCTTTTGCTCTGCGGCCAACTCTTCACAGCGGACGGCCAGTTCCTCGAGCTCCGCCGCGGCCTCGTCCACCGAGGCCTGCACCTCGAGCAGGCTCGGAGCCCCCGCCGAGCCGCCCTGTGCGAAATGCGCGCCGAGCACGTCGCCCTCGGCCGTCACCGCGGTCAACTCGGGGTGCGCGTAGACCAGATCCTCGGCATCCTCGAGGGTGCCGACCACCACGACCCCCCGCAGCAGCCGGCGTACGGCCGGCATCAGATCCTGCGGCGCCCGCACCAACTCGGCAGCCGACTGCGGCCCTGCGCCGTTCCCGGACGGCCCGGGCAGCGCCTCCGTTTCGGGCGCGCCGGCGAGCAGCAGCGCGGAGCGGCCGGCGTCCTGCTTACGCAGCAGCCTGATCGCCTCCGCCGCGGTGGCGGGGTTCTGCACGGTGACCGCGTCGGCGGCCACGCCGAGGGCGGCGGCCACCGGAACCTCGTATCCCGGTGTCACATCGAGCAGTTCGGACGCGGGGCCGAGCAGACCCGCGAGACGGTCCTTCGCCGCGAGCAGCGCGCCGGTGCCGTCCTTGCGCCGGAGCCCGAGCGCCAGGGCCTCGTGCCGCGCGGCGGTCGCGGCCCTGCGGCGTTCCACGGCGGTCGCCGCCTCCCGCGCCTCGGTGAGGGCCACCTCCGCCTCGGCGAGCTGCCTGCGGGCCTCCTCGTGCTGCTCCCCCAGGTCGCTGTCGGAGGCGTCGAGCCCCTCGACCTCCGCCTGCAACTGCTCGTACTCCTCCTGAGCGGCCGCCGCGCGCTCCGCGGACTCGTCGCGGGCGGCTGCCAGCCGGTCGATCTCGGCCTGGGCGGAAGCCGCCCGGCCACGGGCCGCGTTGACCTGGCCGCCGAGCCGCGCCAGGCCCTCGCGCCGGTCGGCGATCGCCCGTGCGACGTCCTTGAGCCGCCGCTCCTCGTGCGCCAACTCCCTTTCCAGATCGGCCCGGTGGGCGACCGTGTCCTCCAGGGCCCGCTCGGCCGCCTCGAGCGCGGCCTCCAGTTCCGCCTCCTGCTCGCGGATCCGGGCGGCCTCGCGCTCCAGGTCCTCGGGCTCGCGCCCACGGCGCTCGTCGGTGGGTACGGCGGTGGCGCTCTTCACCCGGGCGTCGGCGAGGCTGACGGTGCCGCGCACCCGCTCGGCCAACTGCGACAGCTCGTACCAGGTCTGCTGGGCCTGCTGCAGGCGCGGGCTGAGCCGGCGCACCTCGCCCTCGAGATCCGCCTCGCGGCCGAGTGCCGCCTTGAGCTCCGCCTCCGCGCTCTCCTTGCGCCGCTTCAGCTCGGCCTCGTCGGCGACCTCGGTGCGCAACGCCTTCTGCAGCTGCACCAGATCGTCGGCGAGCAGCCGCAGCCGCGCATCGCGCAGATCGGCCTGGATCACCGCGGCACGCCGCGCCACGGCGGCCTGCCGGCCCAACGGCTTGAGCTGGCGCCGTAGTTCGTCGGTGAGGTCCTGCACGCGGGCGAGGTTGGCCTGCATCGCGTCCAGCTTCCGCAGCGCCTTCTCCTTGCGCTTGCGGTGCTTGAGTACGCCGGCGGCCTCCTCGATGAACGCACGCCGCCCGGTCGGATCGGCGTGCAGTACGGAGTCCAGCTGCCCCTGGCCGACGATGACGTGCATCTCGCGGCCGATACCGGAGTCGGAGAGCAGCTCCTGGATGTCGAGAAGCCGGCAGGTGTCCCCGTTGATCTGGTACTCGCTGCCACCGTTGCGGAACATGATCCGCGTGATGGTGACCTCGGCGTACTCGATGGGCAGCACGCCATCGGAGTTGTCGATGGTGAGCGAGACCTCGGCGCGGCCGAGCGGCGGCCGGCCGGTCGTCCCGGCGAAGATGACGTCCTCCATCTTGCCGCCGCGCAGCGACTTGGCCCCCTGCTCTCCCATGACCCAGGAGAGCGCGTCCACGACGTTGGACTTACCGGAGCCGTTGGGTCCGACGACACAGGTGATGCCCGGTTCGAACCGGAGCGTCGTCGCCGAGGCGAAGGATTTGAACCCGCGCAGGGTCATGGCCTTGAGATGCACGCCCCCGGACTCTACTGCCTCGGTGCCCGCCGAGGTGGGGACGCCGGCGCACCTTCCGCCACGCCCCGGTCACCGCGCGCCGGTCCGTACCGCCCCCACGGGAGGTGCCCGCACGGCCAACTACCGGTTTCGCCAAGGAAGATGGAGGGCACATCAGACGTAGGCACGCGTATGCGAGAGGGCGGGGGACCGAGGCAGCGACACAAAAGAAAAGGGACGCCGAAGCGTCCCTTGCAGATCTTCGATTCAGATCTTGATCGAGCGGGCTGAGGTGGGCGGCACTGACCGTCGCCTGAGCGACGAGGGTCAGGTGAGCGCAGGCTCCGCCTGGGGTACGTCGATGCTCTCGAGGAGCGAGTCGCCGGGGTGAGAAGCGGCAGCGGTAGCCAGCGCGTCATTCTCGGCCTGGATCCGAACGAGTTCGGACTCCAGGTCCTGGACGCGCTGCTGAAGCCGTCGCATCTCGGCGAGGAGTCGCGGGTCGGAACCGCCGACGTAACCGAGAAGCGCCTTTGCCATGATGGATGGTCCTCCACAATGAGTGACCGACCGAAGCGGTGTGGGTCGTGAGGGAAGCACCCGCGTTGAATGGCACTGCTTGTTCTGACTGCCGTTCCCACATGCCAAACAGCTGGGGTGCGCGGGGACCTTCAGCGTCTCACCAAAAAGTTTGACGGTCAACACGATCACACCCCGTATCGGTGGGCGGCCCGGCGGCACACAACGGCAAAACCTGCGGTGTGGCCTGACATCGGGGCCCGGGGGCGTAGAGATCATGACGCTTTCCGCAGCCTTGCACGGGGAGTCGTTGTTGGCAACCACCAGGGCGTTTCTCTCCAGCACACCTGCCATCGGCACATGCCCGAGGCCCACGGTGCGTGGCCGGGCGGCGACCGTCAGCGGATGGCGAACGTGTCGTAGATTCCGCGCGGTGTGTCCCAGATCTCGGTGACTCCGTCGACGCGGCCGGGTGTGTCGCCCCGTTCGAGCCAGTCGAGCAGCCGCTGACACTCGCCGCGGCCGCCTTCGGCGACCACCTGGACCCGGCCGTCGGCCAGATTGAGAGCAAAACCACTGAGCCCGCCGATCTCCAGAGCCTTTGCCCTGGTGAACCAGCGAAAACCCACACCCTGCACCACACCGCGCACCCAGGCGATGAGTCGGACGTCCTCATTCATGTGTGCAAGCTAACCGGCCAATTGCTCTCGGGGCACTTCTCCCCCACCCGTCTTCGCGTACAGTCGCGTCGAATGCGGCTCACTCGTTCGAGTGAGCAACCCTGAGATTCAGTTTTACGTCGAGGACGAGAAGGGCCACGAGATGGGACGCCACCGACGCAGCGATGCCGGCCCGGCCGGCGCGGGAGACTCTCCGGCGCCCCAGCCGAACGCATCCGCAAAGGGTGCGCACCGCCACCGCAAGCGCGGTCCGGCTCCGGTGCGTACCGGCCTTCTCGGTGTCTCGGCCGCCGTGGCACTCGGCGCCGTGGCAGTCGCCTCGGGCCTGGTGCCCGGCGCCGACAACTACTCGCTCGGCGGTGGCGGCGACTCGGACAAGGTGCAGTCCGCCGACGGTCCTTCCGAGGTGCAGACGCAGGGCGCGGCCGAGCCCTCCGAGCGGAGCGAGGCTCCGGCCAGCCGGGGCTCCGACCGTCCGACCCCCTCGTCCTCCTCGCCCGAACCGTCGAAGACCTCCGCGAAGCCGTCCCGTACGCCTTCGCAGAAGCCGTCCGCGAAGCCGTCGACGGACAAGGCCGAGCAGCCGAAGGAACAGAGCCCGAGCAGCAAGCCGGCTCCGCGCCGCACGGAACAGCAGAACGCGGCTCCGCAGGGCGACGGCCAGAGCAGCCAGGAGGCGCAGGTCCTCGCCCTGGTCAACCAGGAGCGGTCCAAGGCCGGTTGCAGCCCCGTCCGACAGGACGGCGATCTCGCCACACTCGCCGCCGACTTCAGCAAGGACATGGCGGCCCGCGGCTTCTTCGACCACACCGACCCGGACGGCGACACCCCCTGGGACCGGGCGAAGGACGCCGGCGTCAGCAACCTGGGCGGCGAGAACATCGCCCGCGGCCAGGCCAACGCCCAGTCGGTGATGGACTCCTGGATGAACAGCGACGGCCACCGGGCGAACATCCTCAACTGCGACTACAAGACCCTCGGCGTCGGCGCCCACATGGCCTCGGGCGGCCCCTGGTGGACACAGGACTTCGGCTTCTGAGCCGTGCCCGTGTTCTGGCTCCGGCTTCCTCGGGTTCCCGGGCGGGGCTTCAGGGGGCCTTCGGGCGGGGCGGTCGTTGGCAGCGTGGGCAGAAGTAGCTGGATCGGTTCATCCAGGCGCGCCTGCGCATCGGGGTGCCGCAGCGTCGGCACGGTTCGTCCTCGCGGCCGTACGCGTCGAGGGACCGATCGAAGTAGCCGGACTCGCCGTTCACATTGACGTAGAGGCTGTCGAAACTGGTGCCTCCGACGGCGAGCGCCGCGTTCATCACGTCCCTTACGTGGCCGAGGAGTTCGGCGGTACGGGGCCGGGTGAAGGTGCCCGTGGGACGGTCGTAGTGCAGCCGGGAGCGCCAGAGTGCCTCGTCGGCATAGATGTTGCCCACGCCGCTGATCAGTGACTGGTCGAGCAGCGCCCGTTTGATCGTCGTTCGGCGTCCTCGCAGTGCCGTGTGGAAGGCGGCGTCGTCGAACAGCGGGTCCAGCGGGTCGCGCGCGATGTGTGCGATCACGTCGGGCAGGCCGTCCGGGGTGTTGTCGTGCAGCGAGAGTCCGCCGAAGGTGCGCTGGTCGACGAAGCGGAGTTCGGTGCCGTCGGCGTCGGCGAAGGTGACCCGGACCCGGAGGTGCTTCTCATCGGGTGCGTCCGGAGCCTTGACCAGGAGCTGTCCGCTCATGCCGAGATGCGCGAGCACGGAGTACGGGGCATCGGCGAGCGGCAGCCAGAGATACTTGCCGCGCCGACGGGCCACCCCGATGCGGTGGCCGACGAGCCGGGCCGCGAAGTCGGTACCGCCCGCGACGTGCCTGCGCACCGCTCGCGGGTGCAGTACCTCGACACCGGCGACGACACGGCCGCCGGCCCAGCGTTCGAGACCCCGTCGGACGACCTCGACCTCAGGCAGCTCGGGCACGTTTCTCCTCGTCGAACGGGTCGGGGGCGCAACGCCCGGGCTGATACAGCACGATCGCCCGCCCCGTTCCCGGGACGGGCGATCGTTGACGCGGAGCAGGTCAGGCCGTAGCCGCGTCGGGGGCGGTGTCGGCAGCCGTCCCCTCCGCGGCACCGACGGCTTCAGCCGCCTTGGCCCGTTCGTCCGCCGCGGCGCGAATCTCGCGCCAGGCGGACTCCGCGGCCTGCTGTTCCGCTTCCTTCTTGCTGCGGCCGGTGCCGGTGCCGTACGAGACGCCTCCGACGCGGGCAGCAGCGGTGAAGATCTTCTCGTGGTCGGGCCCGGTCTCCGAGACCAGGTATTCCGGCACACCGAGGCCCTCGGTCGCGGTGAGTTCCTGGAGGCTGGTCTTCCAGTCGAGACCGGCACCCAGGTTGGACGATTTCTCGATCAGGGGGTCGAAGAGGCGGTGCACGAGCTCCGACGCCGCACCGAGTCCCTGGTCGAGATAGACAGCGCCGATCACCGCTTCAAGGGTGTCGGCGAGGATGGAGGCCTTGTCCCGGCCGCCCGTTCCTTCTTCACCCCGGCCGAGCCGGATGAAGGCACCGAGGTCGAGTTCACGACTCACCTCGGCCAGCGCACGTGAATTGACCACCGCGGCCCGCAACTTGGCGAGCTGACCTTCGGGAAGGTCGGGGTGGATGCGATACAGCGTGTCCGTGACCACCAGGCCGAGCACGGAGTCCCCGAGGAACTCGAGACGCTCGTTGGTCGGCAGACCGCCGTTCTCGTACGCGTACGAACGGTGGGTGAGTGCACGCACCAGAAGGGCGGACTCGAGGTGATACCCGAGCCGCCCTTCCAGAAGCGTGTGGGACGAGGCCGTGTTCTCCGCCTGCTTCTTGGCGTTGTCCGCCTTGGCGTCAGCCGCCTGCTTGGGACTGGACACAGTGCCTCTCACCAGCCGCTCAGACCTCGAGGACCTGGCGCTTGTTATAGGTGCCGCAAGCGGGGCACGCGATGTGCTGCTGCTTGGGCTCCTGGCAACGCTCGCACGTAACCAGGGTGGGGACCGCAGCCTTCCACTGCGACCGGCGGTGGCGCGTGTTGCTGCGCGACATCTTCCGCTTCGGAACAGCCACGGCTACTTCTCCTGCTTCTCGGCGGCGCTTGCGGAATCAGGCGCTTCGCCGCTCATCTCGTCCTTCTCGCTGTCCTGGAGCGAACCAGCGAGTCCCTGCAGTGCCGCCCAACGGATGTCGACGGCGTCGTGATGGTGGTCCGGGTCGTCCGCGAGCCGCGCTCCACAGGTGGAACACAGGCCCGGGCAGTCTTCCCGGCACACCGGCTGCATCGGCAGTGCGAGCACCACCGCATCGCGCAGCACCGGTTCGAGGTCGAAAAGTCCGTCCTCGAGCGGAGTGATGTCCTCGCTCTCGTCGTCGGCCGAGTCGTCGTCGGAGCGCGCCTGCCTGCTGCGGCCCCGGTCGTCGGCGTCGGGGTACGAGAACATCTCCTGGAAGTCCGCTTCGACCTCACGCTCGAGCGGCTCCAGACACCTTACGCACTCCCCCGTGACCTGCGCACGAGCGGTGCCTGTGACAAGCACCCCTTCCATGACCGACTCGAGCCGCAGGTCGAGCTCGACGGGCTCGCCCTCCGGTGTGCCGATCACGCCCTGCAGACCGAGGTCCTTGGGGGCGTCGACCGTGCGGGTCACCCGCTGCAGCGCACCAGGACGCCTCCCCAGCTCGTGTGTGTCGAACACGAGGGGGTTGCGATGATCGAGGCGCGTACTCAGGGGTCTTCCTGCTTCCGGTCGTCCAGGTCTTGGGGACGGCCGCTCCGCACGAGAGGCGGGCAGCCGTGATCGCGGGCATAGCGCGACCGAAGAGCCAGGATACTTGACACCCCGCCGTCGGCCCAATCCGGTGGCGGGAGGCCGCTTCCGCCCCGCGGTTGCGGCCTGCTAGCGACCCTGCTCGTACTGGCGGAGCTGGTCGATGCTGATCATGCTCGTGTCGAACAGGCTGGTCTCGTCGAGGGCGGACTGGTCGGCGGCCTGGCCCGCCTGTGCGCCGGTGCCGTCGTCACCTGCGGGCTGCTGGTAGCCGGACTGGTCGTAGTGCGGCTGGTAGCCGTAGGGGTCCTGCTGGTATCCGTACGGGTCGGTTCCCGCGTAGTTCTGGGCCGGAGCGCTGTACTGCGGCTGCGGTTCGCCGTACGGCAGGCCCTGGCCCTCGTAGCCCTGCTGGTCCTGGCCGGGATACGGCTGCTGCGGGTAACCGTACTGATCCTGCTGGTACTGAGGCTGCTGGTACGCGTCCTGCTGATACTGATCCTGCTGGTACGCGCCCTGCTGGTACGTGTACGGGTCAGCCTGCGGGTCGTACCCGGGCTGGCTCGGGATGCCCTGCGGGGTCGGGGGCGGAGCCGGGGGCGCGGCGGGCGACGGGGCGGGCGGCGTCTGCGCTGCAGCCGGGACGGGCTCGGCGAGGTCGGCCAGGTAGTCGGCGTCGTTGTCGTGCTGCGGGCCGCCGGTCGCGTCCATGGAGCCGAGGTCGTCGGAGGCGACCCGCCCCTGCAGCTTCTGCCGGCCGCGGCCGACCGCCTGGAGGGTCTTCGACAGGACCGCCTCGAAGGCGCCGAGCTTGACGTCGACGTATTCGTCCGCGCGCTTGCGGAGCGTCTCCGGGTCCTGGCTCCGCTCCGGAGCTTCCGTGAAGTCGGGGTCCTCGTAGCCCTGCTCGTCCAGGCCCTGGCCGGTGCCGAGGAGCTTCTCGCGGCCGCGGCCCACCGAGCCGAGGGTCTTGGTGAGGACGACCTCGAAGTTGGCGAGCTTGGAGTCGACGTACTCGTCGGCCTCCGCGCGGACTTCCTCCGCCTCCTGCCGGGCCTGGCCGAGGATGCGGTCCGCCTCGTCCTGCGAGCGGCGGGCGACGGCGGTGTCGGACACCAGCGAGCCGTGCTCGGCGCGGGCGCCCTCGATGATCCGGTCGGCCTCCTGGCGGGCCTGCTCGACGAGCTGCTCGCTGCCGCCGATGACCTCCTGCGCCTGGGCGATCGAACCGGGCAGTGCCTGGGCCACTTCCTCGAGCATCGCGAGCAGCTCGGCGCGGTTGACCACGCACGAGGCCGACATCGGCATCGAACGGGCGCCCTGCACCGATCCGACGATCTCGTCCAGCTTCTTCTGCACGTCCACCGTGTGCTCGCCACTCTCTGTGCCTGGTTGGAAGACGGTCACGCCGACTGTACGGCCAGCGGGCGCCCGTCCGACAGCGGGTGACGGACCGTCAGTCCGGTCCCGCTCGCGCAGGGGCGTACCCCCGCGGCTCAGCGGCCCTGGGCGAGCCGCTCGGCGAGTACCTCGAGCACCGGCTCGGGCACCAGGTGGGAGACGTCACCGCCCCAGGCGGCGACCTCCTTCACGAGGGAGGAGGAAAGGAAGCTGTAGGTGGGGTTGGTGGGGACGAAAAGCGTCTCCACGCCCGAGAGGCCGTTGTTCATCTGGGCCATCTGCAGCTCGTAGTCGAAGTCGCTGACGGCGCGCAGGCCCTTGACGATGGCCGGGATGTCGCGCTGCTTGCAGAAGTCGACAAGGAGACCGTGGAAGGCCTCCACCTCGACGTTGCCGAATTCGGCCGTGACACGGCGGATCAGTTCGATCCGCTCGTCGACCTCGAAGAGGCCCTTCTTCGACTGGTTGATCATCACGGCGACATGCACCACGTCGTACAGCTTGGAGGCGCGGGCGATGATGTCGAGGTGGCCATTGGTGATGGGGTCGAACGACCCCGGACAGACGGCGCGGCGCAACGTGAGTCCCTCGCTCTCCGGTCCGGTCATGGTGCGGTTTCCCTGGATTGTCCGTCGGGCTGTCCGGCACGGCCGGCCTGCGGTCCGGTGGACGACTCGGCGTCTTCGCACGTCGAGGCGGCGCGACCGTACCAAAACGTGCCTTCGCCGTAGCGCCGGGACCTGAGTCCCGCAAAGCCGTCCGGCCAGCCGAATTCGCCGCCTCTGGTGCTGCGTTCAACGGTGACGAGCACTTCGTCCGCGAGCCAGCCCTGGGCACGGAGTGTGAGCAGTATCTCCCGAAGATCGTCGTCCGTGACGGCGTACGGCGGGTCGAGGAACACCAGGTCGTAGGGGGTGTCGGGGGCGGGACCCGTGATCACCTGCTCTGCCTTGGCGGCGCGCACCTCTGCGCCGGTGAGAGCGAGGGCCCGTGCGTTCTCCCGGATGATCCGGGCCGCACGGGGGTCGGCCTCGACCAGCAGGGCATGGCCCGCGCCCCGCGACAGCGCCTCGAGGCCGACCGCGCCGGATCCGCCGTACAGGTCGAGCACGCGCTCACCGTCGAGTGCCCCGCCGAGCAGGGACTGCCAGGTGGAGAACAGGCCCTCGCGGGCGCGGTCCGACGTGGGCCGGGTGCCCGTGCCCGGTGGCACCGTCAGCCGACGGCCCTTGGCCGTTCCGGCGATCACGCGGGTCATGTGGGGACCGGTCCTTCGGTGGGGTGGCGGGGTCAGCCTTCGGGCACTGCCCCCTCGGGCAGTGGCTTCCATTATTCGCCCAGGGGACGGCGCGCGGCGCAGGGGGACCTCGGCGCTGCGGACCGTGCGGGCGATATGGCGCGTGGCCCGACACGCGTGGGACGTCGGCCGCGGCACCGGGTGCGATCCCGCACGCGCCTGCTCAACTGCGCCCGAGACCCGGCGACTCGACGGCCCGGCGGCAGCGGTGAAAGCCTCGGCTAGCCCTTGTCCAGATACTCCTCCCGCTCCTGGTCGAGGAGCGCGTCCAGAGCCGTGCGCAGTTGGGGCAGTGACGCGAGGTCCGGGTCCGCTGCGACCACCGCGACCGCCTCCTCGCGGGCTTCCGCGATGACCTCCTCGTCCTCGATGACGGCGAGTACCCGCAGCGAGGAACGGACCCCCGACTGCGCCTGGCCGAGCACATCGCCCTCACGGCGCTGCTCCAGGTCGATCCGGGAGAGCTCGAAGCCGTCCAGGGTGGCGGCCACGGCGCCCAGGCGGGCCCGCGCGGGACTGGCCTCCGGCATCTCGCTGACCAGCAGACACAGTCCGGGCGCCGAGCCTCGGCCGACTCGGCCGCGGAGCTGGTGCAGCTGGGAGACTCCGAAGCGGTCGGCATCCATGATCACCATCGCGGTGGCGTTGGGGACGTTCACCCCCACCTCGATGACCGTCGTCGCGACGAGGACGTCGACCTCGCCCGCGGCGAAGCGGCGCATCACGTCGTCCTTGTCGTCGGGCGCCATCCGCCCGTGCAGCACCTCGACCCGCAGCCCGGCGAGCGGGCCCGCCGCGAGCTGCTCCGCCACCTCCAGGACGGCCAGCGGAGGCCGCTTCTCCGCGTCGTCCTCCGCCGAAGCCGCGGCCTTCTTCGCCTTGGCCGCGGCCTTCTCGTCGGTCTCGTCACCGATGCGTGGGCATACGACGTAGGCCTGGTGGCCGCCGGTCACCTCCTCGCGGACCCGCTCCCAGGCACGGTCCAGGAAGTGCGGCTTGTCCGCGGCCGGGACGACATGGGTGGCGATCGGCTTCCGGCCGGCCGGCAACTGGTCGAGCACCGAGGTCTCCAGGTCGCCGAAGACCGTCATGGCGACCGTGCGCGGGATCGGTGTGGCCGTCATCACGAGCAGGTGCGGCGGCTGCTTGCCCTTGGACCGCAGGGCGTCGCGCTGCTCGACGCCGAAGCGGTGCTGCTCGTCGACGACGACCAGGCCGAGGTCGTGGAACTGGACCTTGTCCTCGATCAGCGCGTGCGTACCGATCACGATGCCCGCCTCGCCCGTCACCAGGTCGAGCAGTGCTTGGCGTCGGGCAGCGGCTCCCATCGAACCGGTGAGCAGCACCACCTTGGTGCCCCGCTCGCTGCCGCCGAGCATCCCGGACTCCGCGAGATCTCCCATCATCTCGACGATCGACCTGTGGTGCTGCTGAGCCAGCACCTCGGTCGGGGCGAGCATCGCCGCCTGTCCGCCGGCGTCGACCACCGCGAGCATCGCGCGCAATGCGACCATCGTCTTGCCGGATCCGACCTCGCCCTGCAGGAGGCGGTGCATCGGGTGCTCGGTGGCGAGGTCGCCGAAGATCTCGGCGCTGACCTTCTGCTGTCCCTCGGTGAGCGTGAAGGGCAGCCGGGCGTCGAACGCCGTGAGGATGCCGTCGTCGGCGGGCCGGCGTGCCACGGCGGGCAGTTGGGTGTCCGCGTACCGACGCCGGGCGAGGGCGACCTGCAGGACGAAGGCCTCGTCCCACTTCAACCGGTCCCTCGCGGCCGCGATGTCCGCCTTGGTACGCGGGCGGTGGATCATTTCCAGTGCCTCGGGCAGCGGTAGCAGTCCGCGGCCGTCCCGCAGCGCGTCGGGCAGCGGGTCCACCGCCTCCGCCGCACTCGGCAGGACCGCGTCCACCGCCTTGGCGATCTTCCAGGACTCCAGCTTGGCCGTCGCCGGATAGATCGGGATCAGGGCGCCCGCCCAGGCGTCGACGGCCTCGGGGTCGCCGCCGCGCAGCAGTTCGTACGCGGGATGGGTCAGCTGGAGTTTGCGGTTGAACGTGGACACCTTGCCGGCGAACATCGCGCGGGTGCCCGGGAGCAGGTCCTTGTGCGGTTTGTGGATGCCGCGGCCGAAGAAGACGAGCTGCAACTGGCCGCTGCCGTCGGTGATGACGACCTCGAGGCGCTGTCCGCGGCCGGCGTTGAACCCGAGGATCCGGGCCGAGGCGACCTGGGCGACGACGGTCACGTGCTCGTCGAGCGGCAGGTCGGAGAGCTGGGTGAGCTCGCCTCGCTCCGCGTACCGCCGGGGGTAGTGGTGGAGCAGGTCGCCGACCGTGTGCAGGCCTAGGTGCTCGGCCATCACCTTGGCGGTGGCGGGGCCGATCACTTTCTTCAGGGATTCTTCGAGCGCAGGCACGTGGTCCATTGCACACCACCGCACCGACAACCGGCGCAGACCTGTGGAAAACCCGACCCGACCTGCCTCCGGCGGGCGCGCCGTGTACTGCCGGAGCCCGCGGATCCGCGCCTACTCGACCCCGATGATCAGCGGCGCGGCGTGCCGCCCGCCCGAGTACACCACGGTGTCCACGGCCAGGTACGAGGTGCGCACCCGCGCCTCGAGGTCGTCCGCGACGCTCTGCGGTACGTCCGGACCGAGTACCAGGGTGACCAACTCGCCGCCGGCGGCGAGCATCCGGTCGAGCACCGAACCGGCGGTCTGCGCGAGGTCCTGGCCGATCACCGCGACGTCCCCGTCGACCATCCCGAGCACGTCACCGGCCTGGCAGATGCCCGCCGTGGTCCAGGACTGCCGTTCGGCGAGGGCGAGTTCGGCGTAGCGGGTGGCGCCCGCGGCTGAGGTCATCGCGACCACGTCCTCGTCGAACCGCCGCTCCGGTTCGTGCACAGCGAGCGCGGCAAGGCCCTGCACGGCGGACCGGGTCGGGATCAACGCGACCCGTACGCCCTCGGTACGGGCCTCCTCCGCGGCGGCCGCCGCGGTGTGCCGCAGCTCTGCGTCGTTCGGCAGCAGAACCACCTCGCGCGCGTGGGCACGGCGTACCGCGTCCACCAGTTCGCCACTGGCGGGTGGTTCACCGGGTCGTGCCAGGACGGTGGTGGCCCCTGCCTCCGCGCAGAGTGCCACCAGCCCCTCGCCCGGTACGACGGTGACCACCGCGCGCGCGGCACGCTCCCGCGGCGGAGCGCCGGCACCCGCGGTGTGCGCATCGCCCGCGCCGAAGTGCGTGATCCGGATCCGGTACGGCCGTCCGGCCTCGACGCCTGCCTCCACGGCCGCGCCCGCGTCGTCGGCGTGCACGTGGACGTTCCACAGTCCGTCGCCGCCGACCACCACGAGGGAGTCACCGAGCGCGTCGAGACGACGGCGAAGGCGGGCCACCGCGGCGTCCGGGGCCTCGAGCAGGTAGATGACCTCGAAGGCGGGTCCGGCAGCCGACGTCCCGCCGTCCGTCGCGACGGTCGTTCCGTCCGCCGGCGAACAGCCCTCCACGCGCGCGTAGAGGGCGTTTTCGGGCGAGGGAACGGCACCGGAATCGTGAGCGGCGTCGAAGGATCCGGCAGGCTCCGGTTCGTCGTCGACCACGGCAGCCAAATCGTGCGGCCACCGTGTCCGTTGCCGCGTCGTACCGGCGGTTGCCTGCCCCGACACCGCCTCGGCGAGAGCGCCGAGCACGGCGACCAGTCCGCGGCCGCCCGCGTCCACGACCCCGGCCCGCCGCAGCACCGAAAGCTGCCCGGGAGTGGCCTGGAGGGCCGCACGGGCACCGTCGTACGCCCCTCGCGCGACCTCTGCGGCCCCCGATGAGGCGTGCTGTCGCGCCGTCCCGGCGGCGGCCGTCGCCACGGTGAGGACGGTGCCCTCCACGGGATGCGCGACCGCCTCGTAAGCGGATTCGGCGGCGCGGGTCAGCGCGGCGGCCAGCAGCTCGCCGGGAGTGAGCGCGGGAGCCGCCTCCTCCTGGGCGTCCGCCGCAAGCACCTCGGACATCCCCCGCAGGAGCTGCGCCAAGATCGTCCCGGAGTTTCCGCGGGCCCCGATCAGCGCGCCATGGGCCATCGCCCGCATCGCCTCCGCGCGCGTGGGCCCCGATGTGTCGTGAACGTCACTTCCGCCGACCCGGAGGTCGTACGCGGCGAAGACCGCTTCCACGGCCTGCGACGCCGACTCCGCGGTCAGATAGAGGTTCGTGCCGGTGTCCGAGTCGGCCACGGGATAGACGTTGATCGCGTCGATCTCCTCGCGGGCCCGGCCGAGTGCCTCGAGCGCGAGACCGCACCAGGCGCGCACGGTTCCTGCGCCCAGCGCCTTCGACGCCGCGTCCCCGCCGACGGCCCGCCCCTCGTCCTGCGGCACTCTGCCTCCTCGCTACCTGCGGTAGCACCGCACACTAGTACCCGGCGGGAACGGTCGGAGCACCCGGCCGGAGCGGCTCGAGCGCTGGTCCGGGGCCTTGAGGTCCCGGCAGGGGGCGGGGTGCGCCCATGGTAGTTTCGTTGTACCGAAGCAGTCGTTGTATGCTGCTCAGGTTGCCCGATACCAATCGGGTTTTTTCCTTCCTGGCACCGCCACTCAGATTCCTGATCCCGGCATGCCGGGGTAACCGTAAGTGCATCTTGCATCTGAAGTCTTTGGAGTGACCGTGGCTGCCAACTGCGACGTCTGCGGCAAGGGGCCGGGCTTCGGCAACAACATCTCGCACTCGCACCGCCGTACGCCGCGTCGCTGGAACCCGAACATCCAGCGCGTGCGTGCCGTGGTCGGCGGGACGCCGAAGCGCCTCAACGCCTGCACCTCGTGCATCAAGGCCGGCAAGGTCTCGCGCTGACGCCTACGCAAAGCGCGGCCACCTAGCCGGTTGCCAAGAAGGCCGGTCCACCCACTGGGTGGACCGGCCTTCTTCATGTCCGCGCCCGTGCCGTGCGTACGTCCAGGAGGTACGCACAGCCGAGGGAACTGCGACCGGGACAGCAGACGCCGGCCCTCACCCCCGCCGCAGCCGCCATCCGTGGTCCACCGGCCCGATCCCCGAGCCGAGCGCGAACCCTGCCGCGATGGCCCCCGTGACGTACTCCTTGGCCTCCGCGGCCGCGTCGGGGACGGAGAGGCCCTTGGCCAGGCCCGCGGCGATCGCGCTCGCCAGGGTGCAACCGGTGCCGTGCGTATGCCGGTTGTCGTGCCGGTCCCCGCGCAGCCAGTGCTCGTCACTGCCGTCGGTCAGCAGATCCACGGCCTCGCCGCCGGCCAGATGCCCGCCCTTGATCAGGGCCCAGCGCGGCCCGTACGCGAGGACGGCGGCCGCAGCGCGGGGCAGGTCCGCCTCCGACTCGACCTGTACGCCGGTGAGTTGGGCGACCTCGTCGAGGTTCGGGGTGGCCACGGCGGCGACGGGCAGCAGTCTCGTACGGACCGAGTCCAGGGCCGAGGCGGCGAGCAGCGGGTCGCCGTGCTTCGAGACGCCGACCGGGTCCACCACCGCGGGAGCGTCGGTGCCCGCGAGCAGCGCCGCGACCTCCTCGACGAGCTCCGCCGAGGACAGCATGCCGGTCTTCACCGCGTGCACGCCGATGTCGTCGACGACGCTGCGGTACTGCGCGCGGACCGCCTCCACCGGCAGCTCCCAGGCGCCTTGCACGCCGAGGGAGTTCTGCGCGGTGACAGCGGTGAGCACGCTCATGCCGTGGGTGCCGAGCGCCAGCATCGTCTTCAGGTCGGCCTGAATGCCGGCGCCGCCGCCGGAGTCGGATCCGGCGACGGTCAGCACGAGCGGGGGCGCCTGGCCCGGAGCCGTCCCGCCCCGAGCGACCGCGGCGCCGGACGGAACGGCGCTGTCCCCTGTACTCACGACTCGATCTCGCCGCCGAAGTGGTCCCAGCCGGCCTTGCTGGTCCATGGCGCCCCGTCGACGGTCACCTGCGGCTGCGCCGAGGGGTTGAGGACCTCGCCGATCACCTTCCAGCGCGCCGGAAGCTTCACGTCCGAGGGGAACGTCGCCACTATCGCGTGATCCTCACCGCCGGTGAGTACCCATTGCAGCGGGTCGACGCCGACCGCCTGACCGATGTCGTTCATCTGTGTCGGTACGTCGATCGAGCCGGACTTGACGTCGATCCGCACCTTGCTCGCCTCGGCGATGTGGCCGAGGTCGGCGATCAGGCCGTCGCTGACGTCCGCCATGGCGGTGGCGCCGAGGCCGGCCGCCGCGGGCCCCGCGTGGTACGGCGGTTCGGGCCGCCGGTGCGCCTCGACGAAGGCCCGCGGCGAGCGGAACCCCCGTGACAGCACCGCGTGCCCCGCTGCCGACCAGCCCAACCAGCCGGTGTACGCCACGACATCGCCGGCCTGCGCCCCTCCTCGGGTCACCGGCTCGTGGTTGCGCAGATCGCCGAGTGCGGTGATCGACACGGTGATCGTGTCACCCCGTACGACATCGCCGCCGACCACGGCCGCACCCGCGACCTGACACTCGTCGCGCAGCCCGTCCATCAGCTCGGTGGCCCAGGTGACGGGCAGTTCGGCGGGCACGACGAGCGCGAGCAGCAAGGCGGTGGGCACGGCGCCCATGGCGGCGATGTCCGCGAGGTTCTGCGCGGCGGCCTTGCGCCCGACGTCGTACGCCGTGGACCAGTCGCGCCGGAAGTGCCGCCCCTCGAGCAGGATGTCGGTGCTGGCGACGACCCTGCGGTCGGGTGCCGCCACCACCGCGGCGTCGTCACCCGGCCCGAGCCGCACCGCCGGCGTCGTGGTGAGCCGGGAGGTGAGCTCCCTGATGAGCCCGAATTCACCGAGCTCTCCCACGGTGCCCTTCATCGATATGCCCCTTCTGCCCCAGTGCGGTTGCGGTCGCGGGCTCTATCTGCCGCGGGTACCGTCAACAAATACGTCAACTTCTCTTGTCCGTACGCGGTGGTGTCCGCGCCACAGGTTTCGCGGGTCTCCCCGCGACGTGCGGCGACGCGATACCGTGGCGTCCCTTCTCCCCGCATGATCCTCGTGGCCGCCCTGGAGGTTCCGTGGTACAGGCGTACATCCTGATCCAGACCGAAGTTGGCAAGGCGTCGACCGTCGCCGAGCTCATCGGCAAGATTCCAGGAGTGATCCAGGCCGAGGACGTGACCGGACCCTACGACGTCATCGTGCGTGCGCAGGCGGACACGGTCGATGAACTCGGTCGCATGGTGGTCGCCAAAGTCCAGCAAGTGGACGGCATCACCCGCACTCTGACCTGCCCGGTCGTGCACTTGTAGCCCCCGTCTACGCTTGGCCGGTGAACTTCTTCCGCCACCGGCTCGCCTGCCTGCCCGTCCTCGGTCTGCTGTGCGCGACCGCGGGTTGCTCCTCAACGGACGACACGGCCTCGGCCGCGGTTCCCTCCCCGGCCTCATCCGTCACGAACCTGTGCCGGAGTCTGGACGGGCAACTCCCGCGGCGCGTAAGCGGACTCGACCGGGAGGACCCCGAACCTCGTTCCGAGCTGACCGCGGGATGGGGCGGTTCGGCGATCATACTGCGCTGCGGTGTGGAGCGGCCGTCGAGGATGGCGGATCCGGAGTCGGACGGCGTCGAAGTGGACGGCGTGGGGTGGCTCATGGAGCAGAAGGACGACGGCTCGTTCGCCTTCACCACCACGCTGCGCAAGGCGTACGTCGAGATCACGCTCGACAAGAAGCGGGCCGAGGACGGTGGCCTCGGCCCGCTCACTGACTTCGCCGTACCCGTCAAGAAGACGGTCCCGGAAGGCATCGCCGGCTGACACCGGCCACGCCCCGGTCGACGGATCGCGTACGTCCGGTCGTCGCTCCGTACGCCCAACCCGCGGACGGGGCAAGCCCGTTCAGCGCAGCCCGGTCGGACGGCGCAGGGCCGCCTGCACCAGGCGGTCGACCAGCTCCGCGTACTCCACGCCGCTCTCCTGCCACATGCGCGGGTACATGGAGATGGGCGTGAAGCCGGGCATCGTGTTGATCTCGTTGATCACGAACTGCCCGTCCTCGGTGAGGAAGAAGTCCGCCCGTACCAGGCCCTCGCAGGCCGCGGCCTCGAACGCGGCGACCGCGAGGCGCTGGACCTCGGCCGTCTCCTCGACGGTGAGCGGCGCGGGCACGATCCCGGAGGCCGAGTCGATGTACTTGGCCTCGAAGTCGTAGAAGGAGTGGTCGGAGACCGGCGGGATCTCGGCCGGCAGGCTGGCCCGTGGCCCGTCCTCGAACTCGAGCACGCCGCACTCGATCTCGCGGCCCCGCAGCAGTGCCTCCACCAGGATCTTGGGGTCGTGCCGCTGCGCCTCCTCGATGGCCTCGTCGAGCCCGTCGAAGGAGTCGACCTTGGTGATGCCCATCGAGGATCCGGCACGTGCGGGCTTCACGAAGAGCGGCCAGCCGTGCTCACCCGCGAACTCGGCGATCCGGCGGCGGGCGCCGGCGGGGTCGCTCTCCCACTCACGCG
Source organism: Streptomyces sp. YIM 130001 (assembly GCF_003574445.1). Taxonomy (GTDB): domain Bacteria; phylum Actinomycetota; class Actinomycetes; order Streptomycetales; family Streptomycetaceae; genus Streptomyces. The sequence continues at coordinate 23,640 of NZ_KZ984568.1, read as the reverse complement.
GCCGCACCACCACGTAGGGGCCGACCGGGAGCCCGAAGGAGGTGAAGACCCGCTTCATGTACTCCTTGTCCTGGCCGACGGCGGAGGCGAGGACGCCGGACCCGACGTACGGCGTGCCGGACAGTTCGAGAAGTCCCTGAAGGGTGCCGTCCTCGCCGTAGGGGCCGTGCAGGACGGGGAAGACGACGTCCACCTCGCCGAGGGCCTTCGGCACCGAACCCGGCTCGGCGTACACCACTTCGCGGTTGGAGGGGTCGATGGGCAGGACCACGCCGCCGTCGGTCGACTCGGCGAGCTGCCCCATGGTGGGCACCTCGCGTCCCGCGATCGCCATCCGGTCGGGTTCGTCGGCGGTGAGTACCCAACGGCCGTCGTGGGTGATGCCGATGGGCAGGACGTCGTACTTCTCGCGGTCGATGGCACGCAGTACGGCACCGGCGGTCACGATGGAGATGCCGTGCTCGGAACTGCGGCCGCCGAACACGACGGCGACGCGCGGCTTACGGGATTCCCCTCCGGGCTGGGAGGGGACCGGGCTCTGGGAGGAGGTCTCGCTGCTCATATCGCGTGCAGCGTACCCGGTGGTTCCGGCCGCGTCAGCGCCCGGCGTGCGCACCGTCCGGTGTGCCGCGTGCCGCGCGGCCCGAGTACCGGCGGTACCGGGTGATGTGGCGCGCGTGTCAGCGCCGTTCGGGCTTGGCGCTGCGCGACATGAGCTCCTTGAGCGCGACCAGCGGCGGCTTGCCGTGGTGCACGATGTCGACGACCGTGGCGGTGATCGGCATCTCGACGCCGTGCCGCGCGGCCAGATCGGCCACGGACTCGCAGGACTTGACGCCCTCGGCGGTCTGCTTGGTGACCGCGATGGTCTCCTCCAGGGTCATGCCCTTGCCCAGGTTGGTACCGAAGGTGTGGTTCCGGGACAGCGGAGAGGAGCAGGTCGCCACCAGGTCGCCCAGACCGGCGAGTCCGGAGAACGTGAGCGGGTCGGCACCCATCGCCAGGCCGAGCCGGGTGGTCTCGGCGAGGCCGCGGGTGATCAGGGAGCCCTTGGTGTTGTCGCCGAGCCCCATGCCGTCGGCGATGCCGACCGCGAGACCGATGACGTTCTTCACCGCGCCGCCGAGCTCGCAGCCCACCACGTCGGTGTTGGTGTACGGCCGGAAGTACGGGGTGTGCGAGGCCGCCTGCAGCCGTTTGGCGACGGCTTCGTCGCCGCAGGCGACCACCGCGGCGGCCGGCTGCCTCGCGGCGATCTCTCGGGCCAGGTTCGGTCCGGTGACGACGGCGATGCGCTCCTGGCCGACCTTGGTGACGTCCTCGATGACCTCGCTCATGCGCATGGCGGAGCCGAGCTCGACGCCCTTCATCAAGGAGACCAGCACGGTGCCGGGATCGAGCAGCGGTGCCCATGCCGCCAGGTTCGCCCGCAGCGTCTGCGAGGGCACGGCGAGCACGGTGAACTGCGCGCCGCGCGCGGCCTCGGCGGGATCCGTGGTGGCTCTGATCCGCTCCGGCAGTGCGACTCCCGGAAGGTATCCGGGGTTCTCCCGCGCGGAGTTGACCGCGTCGGCCACCTCGGGGCGGCGCCCCCAGAGCGTCACGTCGCAGCCGGCGTCCGCGAGCACCATGGCGAATGCCGTACCCCAGGAGCCGGTTCCGAAGACGGCTGCCTTCACAGGGCGTGTCACTTGGTGTCCTCCCGGGACGTGCTGCCCGCGGCCTTGCGCCGCTGTTCGATACGTGCCTGGCGCGGGTCGTACGGCCTCTCCGGGGCCTGTTCACCGCGGAGTTCCTCGAGCAACGAGGTGATGGCGGCCATGATGACCTCGGTCGCCTCCTTCAGCACCTCGGGCGTCGGCTCCTTGCCGTAGAAGGCCGACAGGTCGACGGGTTCACCGGCGAGTACCTCGAGGGTCTTACGGGGGAAGAACCGGAACTTCTTCTCCTTGGCGTACGGCGGCATCGCCAGATTGGCGCCCCACTGGGCCACCGGGACCACCGGGCAACGCGTCTCCAGGGCCACCCGCGCCGCGCCCGTCTTGCCGATCATGGGCCACATTTCGGGGTCGCGGGTCAGGGTGCCCTCCGGATAGAAGGCGACGCACTCCCCGCGCTCGATGGCATCCACCGCGGCACGGAAGGCGTCGAGCGCATTCGTGGTCTCGCGGTAGACCGGAATCTGGCCCGTACCGCGCAGCATCATTCCGACAAAGGTCACATCAAAGAGTGCCGCTTTGGCCAGGAATCGAGGCACCCGACCGGTGTTGTACTGAAAGTGGGCATACGAAAGCGGGTCGACATACGAGTTGTGATTGACCGCCGTGATAAACCCGCCGTCCGCCGGAATGTGCTTCATTCCGTGCCAGTCCCGCTTGAAGAGAAGCACAAGCGGCGGTTTTGCGATGACCGCCGCAAGGCGGTACCAGAAGCCGATTCTGCGGCGGGACACTCGGACACCTTCCTCTACTGACCTGGAACAGGTTCCGGCCTCTACTGACCTGGTACAGGCTCGGGCGGACGCACAAGTGTCGCCCCGGGCCCCCCGTCTGTCGAGAACACCGTACGCCCACCCTTCGGGGTATAGCTCGCCTGTTCGTAGTGGTCGTCGGGCGAGAATGGGCGCGATGCGCACAGATTCCGACCCGGCCCCGCCCGGCACGTGGACCCTGGTCATACCCCTGAAGCCGCTGCTGCGGGCCAAGAGCAGGCTGGCCGGAGCGGCCCGCGCGGCCCTGCGGCCCTCGCTCGCGCTCGCGTTCGCCCAGGACACGGTGGCCGCGGCTCTCGCCTGCCCGGCCGTGCGCGATGTGGTGGTAGTCACGGACGATGCGCTCGCCACACGGGAACTCGCCGCGCTCGGCGCCCGGGTCGTCACGGACGAACCGGCCGACGGTCTCAACGCGGCACTCGCACACGGGGCACAGGCTGCCCGCGCACTTCATCCGGCGACAGCCGTCGCGGCGCTCAATGCAGACCTTCCCGCACTTCGGCCTGCGGAATTGCTACGGGTTCTCCATTCCGCCGCCGCATTTCCGCGTTCCTTTCTGACGGACGCGGCGGGAATCGGTACGACTCTGCTCGCGGCGGCTCCGGGCGTGACGCTGGCGCCGGCCTTCGGCGGGCCGTCCAGGGCGCGGCATCTGGCGTCGGGCGCCAGCGAACTCCTCGTGCCCGACGTTCCCGGCGTCCGGCAGGACGTGGACACCTGGGACGACTTGGCGGCCGCTCTCGAGCTGGGCGTGGGCCCTCGCACGGCCGGCGCCGCCGGCCCGTTCGGGCCCGCGCCGTGGCGGGATCTCAGAAAGTCTGCAGCGTCACCAGAGTGATCCGCCGGGCGTCGCCGTCGCCTTCGGTCTCGATCCGCACCCGCTGACCGGGGCGCAGCAGGCGCAGACCGCCCGCGTCGAAGGCCGCGGTGTCGAACGGCACCGGCGTGCCGTCGTCCAGCAGCACGCTGCCGCTGCGGGATTCGGAGTCGTAGGTGTACGCGGTCGCCTGCATGCCCGCAGCGTATCGGCCCGGTGTCCGCGCGCGGACAGGTGGCCGCGACGACGGAGGGCCCACCGCACACCGCGGGCCGGTCTCCCCTCGGGGAGACCGGCCCGGCGTGTGAGTGAGCCCTGCGTGGCCGCCGTCGTCACTTCTTCCTGGCGGTGGCCTTCTTGGCGGTGGTCTTGCGCCCGGTGGCCTTCTTGGCGGGCGCCTTCTTGGCCGTGGCCTTCTTGGCGGGCGCGGTCTTCTTCGCGGTCGCCTTCTTGGCCGTGGTCTTCTTGGCCGCCGTCTTCTTCGTGGTGGCCTTCTTCGCCGTGGCCGTGGCCGTGGCCTTCTTGGCGGGCGCGGTCTTCTTCGCGGTCGCCTTCTTGGCCGTGGTCTTCTTGGCCGTCGTCTTCTTGGCGGTGGCCTTCTTCGCCGTGGCCTTCTTGGCGGTGGCCTTCTTCGTGGCCGCCTTGGCGGTGGTCTTGGTGCCGCCGGAAAGGCTGCCCTTGGGCGCCTTCTTGACCGCGACGTCGTTCTTCGGGAGCTTCTTCGAACCACTCACCAGGTCCTTGAAGCCCTGTCCGGCACGGAAGCGCGGAACGGAGGTCTTCTTGACCCGTACGCGCTCCCCGGTCTGCGGGTTGCGGGCGTAGCGGGCGGGGCGGTCGACCTTCTCGAACGAACCGAAGCCGGTGACCGAGACACGGTCTCCGCTGACCACGGCACGAACGATGGCGTCGAGTACCGCGTCCACCGCTTCGCCGGCCTGCTGACGGCCACCGACCTTGTCGGCAATCGTTTCTACGAGCTGCGCCTTGTTCACGTCTTCCCCTTCGGAGACATTGCCAGAACGAATCTGTTCAAGCTTTTTCGCACGTTAGGCAGATGTATACCGCAAATCAAACACGAAACGGGCTAATCACCCTTGTGCCGCAACGGAGTCGACCACATCAAGTTCGGTCGGCAGGGCCACCTTCGGGAAAGCGGCCCTCGTCCAGGTCCTTCATGAACAGGTCCAGACGCCTTGCCGCATCAGCGAGATCGTGTTTGGCCGCGGCCGTTACGACCAGCAGCTTCCGGGTCAGCGCCATCCGTACGCCCTCCGGGACTTGCAGTGCGCGCACCCTTGTGTGCGCTTCTTTCAGCCGGTCCGCGACGAGTCCGTAGAGCTGGAGTTGGCTGTCGCGATCCATGCACAGATTGTGCCATCTAGGGCGAGTTGTCGCTCAACGAGGTCTCAGCGTGCCGTCCAAATGGGGCGATCGACACCTTCCGACGGCCGAAGTCGCACTCCGTACAGGCTGGATACCGACCCTACTGCTTCGGGCCAACTGGCTTGTTCCCGGGGGCGGTTAGTGGGGCGCAGCCCCGGGAAACGCAGAACCGCGGCCTCGTGGAGACCGCGGTTCTCGAAGAGCGTGTGCTGCTGGTGCAGATGGGGGTCGGAGTGTGTCAGACCTGGACGGTGCTGGGCTTGAATGTGGGGCGCCCTGCCTCGTACGACACGATGTCCGCCTCGTTCTGCAGCGTGATGCTGATGTCGTCGAGGCCGTTCAGGAGCCGCCAACGGGAGTTCTCGTCGAGCTCGAAGTCGGCCGTGACGCCCTCGGCGCGCACCTGGCGGTCCTGCAGGTCCACCGTGATCTCGGCCTGCGCGTCGGCTTCCACGAGCGCCCACAGCCGGTCCACGACGTCCTGTTCCAGTACGACGGTGAGCAGGCCGTTCTTCAGCGAGTTGCCGCGGAAGATGTCGGCGAAGCGGGACGAGATCACCGTCTTGAAGCCGTAGTTCTGCAGGGCCCAGACGGCGTGCTCGCGGGAGGAGCCCGTACCGAAGTCGGGCCCCGCGACCAGGACCGTCGCACCCTGGTAATCGGCCTTGTTGAGCACGAATTCGGGGTCCTTGCGCCAGGCCTCGAAGAGCCCGTCCTCGAACCCGTCGCGGGTGACCTTCTTGAGCCAGTGCGCGGGGATGATCTGGTCGGTGTCGACGTTGCTGCGGCGCAGCGGGACGGCCCGTCCGGTGTGCGTGGTGAATGCTTCCATGGCTGATCAGACTCCAGCGGGCGTACGGGCGTCGGCGTCGGACAGGTCGGCGGGCGAGGCCAGGTGCCCCAGGACCGCGGTCGCCGCGGCGACCTGCGGCGACACCAGATGGGTGCGGCCACCCTTGCCCTGCCGGCCCTCGAAGTTGCGGTTGGAGGTGGATGCGGAGCGCTCGCCCGGGGCGAGTTGGTCGGGGTTCATGCCGAGACACATCGAGCAGCCGGCGTGCCGCCATTCGGCACCGGCCTGCTTGAACACCGTGTCCAGGCCTTCGTCCACGGCCTGCAGACCGACCCGCGCCGAGCCCGGCACGACCAGCATCCGTACGCCGTCGGCGACTTTGCGGCCCTCGACGATCGCGGCTGCGGCCCGCAGGTCCTCGATCCGACCGTTGGTGCACGAACCTACGAAGACCGTGTCGACCTTGATGTCGCGCAGCGCCTGTCCGGCCGTGAGACCCATGTACTCCAGGGCCTTCTCGGCCGCGTGGCGCTCCGAAGCGTCCTCGTACGAAGCAGGATCGGGGACGTGCGCCGACAGGGGCGCGCCCTGGCCGGGGTTGGTGCCCCAGGTGACGAACGGCGCGAGGGAGGCCGCGTCGATGACGACCTCGGCGTCGAAGTCGGCGTCGTCGTCGCTGCGCAGCGTCTTCCAGTACGCGACCGCCGCGTCCCAGTCCTCGCCCTGCGGGGCGTGCGGACGGCCCTTGATGTAGTCGAAGGTCGTCTCGTCGGGGGCGATCATGCCCGCGCGGGCGCCGGCCTCGATCGACATGTTGCAGATGGTCATCCGGGCCTCCATCGAGAGCTTCTCGATGGCGGAGCCGCGATACTCGAGGATGTAGCCCTGGCCGCCGCCGGTGCCGATCTTGGCGATGATGGCCAGGATCAGGTCCTTCGCGGTGACGCCGTCGGGCAGTTCGCCGTCGACGGTGATGGCCATGGTCCGCGGACGGGCCAGGGGCAGCGTCTGGGTGGCGAGCACGTGCTCGACCTGGGAGGTGCCGATGCCGAAGGCCAGCGCGCCGAACGCGCCGTGCGTCGAGGTGTGCGAGTCGCCGCAGACCACGGTGGTGCCCGGCTGGGTCAGTCCCAGCTGGGGGCCGACGACGTGCACGACGCCCTGCTCGACGTCGCCGAGCGGGTGCAGCCGTACGCCGAAGTCCGCGCAGTTCTTGCGCAGGGTCTCCAACTGGGCGCGCGAGACCGGGTCGGCGATGGGCTTGTCGATGTCGAGGGTGGGGGTGTTGTGGTCCTCGGTCGCGATGGTGAGGTCGAGGCGCCGCACCTGGCGTCCGGTCTGGCGCAGACCGTCGAAGGCCTGCGGGCTGGTCACCTCGTGCAGCAGGTGCAGATCGATGAAGAGGAGGTCGGGCTCGCCCTCGGCGCGCCGGACGACGTGGTCGTCCCAGACCTTCTCCGCGAGTGTCCTACCCATCGCTTTCCCTCCGGCCGGTTGTCACGCCGGCCCAACTAGAGATGTGGGCGCCGACGTCCGTACCCCTGTCCCGGACGTAGACCGCCATGCCCGGTTTGTCGCCCGGACCACTGTCCGTACAGGGTGACAAGTTCCCTGGAAAATTGAACTTGCGTTTCACAGAGTGAGACGCGAGTATCGTTGCATGGACAACTCTAGCGGCGTCGGCGTTCTCGACAAGGCGGCTCTCGTCCTGAGCGCTCTGGAGTCCGGTCCGGCCACCCTCGCCGGGTTGGTTGCAGCGACCGGACTGGCACGACCCACGGCACACCGCCTTGCCGTGGCCCTTGAACACCACCGCATGGTGGCGCGTGACATGCAGGGCCGGTTCATCCTGGGCCCCCGGCTCTCCGAACTCGCGGCGGCCGCCGGCGAGGACCGGCTGCTCGCCACCGCCGGACCGGTACTCACTCACCTGCGGGACGTGACCGGCGAGAGCGCCCAGCTCTACCGCCGCCAGGGCGACATGCGCATCTGCGTCGCCGCGGCGGAGCGCCTCTCCGGACTGCGCGACACCGTTCCGGTCGGCTCCACCCTCACCATGAAGGCCGGCTCGTCCGCCCAGATCCTGATGGCCTGGGAAGAGCCGGAGCGTCTGCACCGCGGACTGCAGGGCGCCCGCTTCACGGCGACCGCCCTTTCCGGTGTACGACGCCGCGGCTGGGCCCAGTCGATCGGCGAGCGCGAGCCCGGCGTCGCCTCCGTCTCCGCACCGGTGCGCGGCCCGTCGAACCGCGTGGTCGCCGCCGTCTCGGTCTCCGGACCGATCGAGCGACTCACCCGGCACCCCGGCCGGATGCACGCCCAGGCCATCATCGACGCGGCCGGCCGGCTCAGCGAAGCCCTGCGCCGCACGGGCTGACACTCCCCCGCACCACACGTACGACCCAGGGCGCCCCCGCCCGCCCGGCACTTCAACGCCGCAGTGCCGGACCGGACGAGGGCGCCCTCCTTCATGCGCCGACAACTCTCCTGCGGACGAGCGGACTTGGAACCCGGCGCCGACGCACCCGCCAACGACGCACACGGGTGGGACAGTTGATGCCCGCTCAGAGCAACTCCTGCCCGACGCACGACCTTTGGGCGGCACAAAAAGAAGAAGGGCCCCTCCCGCAGGAGAGACCCTTCCACGATGCGTACCCCCGACCGGATTCGAACCGGCGCTACCGCCTTGAGAGGGCGGCGTGCTAGGCCGCTACACAACGGGGGCGAGGACCTTGAAGGAACCAAGATCTGAGCTGGGCTACCAGGACTCGAACCTAAACTAACGGAACCAGAAACCGTCGTGCTGCCAATTACACCATAGCCCACTGGTGGTTTAGACCAGTAAGTACCCCCGACCGGATTCGAACCGGCGCTACCGCCTTGAGAGGGCGGCGTGCTAGGCCGCTACACAACGGGGGCCCTAGCGATCCCCATCCGATGAACTACCGGATGGTGGTGTGTCACCGCGCTACACCGGGTGCGACCCAGGTGATCCGCGGGATGGATCTGTACCCCCGACCGGATTCGAACCGGCGCTACCGCCTTGAGAGGGCGGCGTGCTAGGCCGCTACACAACGGGGGCTTTGCAGATAAGCTCTGCGAGCTGGCCTACCAGGACTCGAACCTAGACTAACGGAACCAGAAACCGTCGTGCTGCCAATTACACCATAGGCCACCAAAACGCAATCCCTGGTGGGATTTTATTCGGCTTGCGCTCCCCCGGGCCTTTCGGTCCCTTGGGCGGCGCAGGAAGAACATTACCCGAAGGTGGACGGCGCTCCAAAACGGGTATCGGCGGCCAGCAGCGCAGGCAGCTCGGTCAGGCCCGTGATCCTCCGTACACCGATGGGGAGTTCGGTCTCGACGGGCGCTGCGGAAGGGGCCGGCCGCAGCGCACCGGGCCGGTCCAGCCAGATACCGAGGAGGCCCGCGTCGTGGGCCCCTCGCGCGTCGATCTCCGGCTGGTCCCCGACATAGGCCACCTCCGCGGGCTCCAGGGCGAGCTCTCGGCAGACCGCCAGGAAGGCCTCCGCTGCCGGTTTGGCGACGCCCAGTTCGGCGGCGCAGAGCAGCGCCTCGAAGCGGTCGCGTACACCGAGGGTGCGCAACTTGTGTTCCTGATTGCGGGCCGCGGAGTTGGAGAGGACCGCGTGCCGGTAGTCCTCGGCCAGAGCGTCGAGGGCGGGCACGGTGTCCGGGAAGAGCGACCAGGCGGATTCGTAGTGGCCCAGGTAGCGGTGGAACCAGGCGTCCGCCTCGTCGTCGCTCAGGGCCTCTGCGGCGAGGAACTCGCGTACGCGGTCGCGGCGCTGCGTCTCGAAGTCCGCGAGGCCCTGACTGAAGCGGGTCCAGTGGCGCTCGGTGCAGAGCTTCCAGCGGGCCAGGCCCTGTTCGGCGTCGCCGTAGCGGGCGAGCAGGCCCTCCGCGGTGAGGTGGGCGTGCATGCCCGCGGTGTCGGCGCGCGCATAGTCGAAGAGGGTGTCGTCGACGTCCCAGACGACGGCTTTGATCGGCATACGGCCGACGGTACGCCGAGGGCCCGGAACCGCGGGTGCGGTTCCGGGCCCCTGGCCGGAAGGTGCGCGGGATGTGACCGGCGGATCTTCCTGCGGTGCTCAGACGGTGCTCAGGCGGTGAGCTTGGCGAGGGCCGCGTCGATGCGCTCGAGCGTGCGGTCCTTGCCGAGCACCTCGAGGGACTCGAAGAGCGGGAGGCCGACCGTGCGGCCGGTGACCGCGACCCGGACCGGTGCCTGCGCCTTGCCGAGCTTGAGGCCGTGCTCCTCGCCGGCCTCCAGCACGGCGGACTTGAGCGCCTCGGGACTGGCCCAGTCCGCGGTCTCCAGCTTGGCGCGGGCGGTGGTGAGGAGCGCCACCGGGTCGCCCTTGCCCATCGCCTTGGTCCAGCTGGCCTCGTCCTCTACCGGCTTCTTCAGGAACAGGAAGTCGACGTTGGCCGTGATGTCGGACAGGACCTGGACGCGGGTCTGGGCGTGCGGAGCGATCGCCTGCCAGGCGGCCTCGTCGAAGTCCTCGGGGGCCCAGTCGGCGTGCGGGGCGCGCAGCCACGGCGTGCAGGCCTCGGTGAAGTCCTTCAGGTCCAGCTGCCTGATGTGGTCGGCGTTGATCGCCTCGGCCTTCTTCAGGTCGAAGCGCGCCGGGTTGGCGTTGACGTCCGCGACGTCGAACTTCCCGACCATCTCCTCGACGGAGAACACGTCCTGGTCGGCGGAGAAGGACCAGCCGAGCAGGGAGAGGTAGTTGAGCAGGCCCTCGGGCAGGAAGCCGCGCTCGCGGTAGAGGTTGAGGGAGGCCTGCGGGTCGCGCTTTGAGAGCTTCTTGTTGCCCTCGCCCATCACGTACGGGAGGTGGCCGAAGGCAGGGGCCTCCTTGGCGACGCCCAGCTCGATCAGGGCCTTGTACAGGGCGATCTGGCGGGGGGTGGAGGAGAGCAGGTCCTCGCCGCGCAGGACGTGGGTGATCTCCATCAGGGCGTCGTCGACCGGGTTCACGAGCGTGTACAGCGGGGCGCCGTTGGCGCGGACGATGCCGTAGTCCGGGACGTTCTCCGGGGTGAAGGTGAGTTCGCCGCGGACCAGGTCGGTGAAGGTGATCGGCTCGTCGGGCATCCGGAAGCGGGTGATGTGGCTGCGGCCCTCCGCTTCGTAGGCGGCCTTCTGCTCGGCCGTCAGCTCGCGGCAGGTGCCGTCGTAACCGGAGGGCTTGCCGGCGGCGCGGGCCGCGTCGCGACGGGCGTCGAGCTCCTCGGTGGTGCAGTAGCAGGGGTACGCGTAGCCGCCCTCGGTGAGGCGGTGGGCGACGTCCTGGTAGATCTCGGTGCGCTGCGACTGCCGGTACGGGGCGTGCGGGCCGCCGGTCTCGGGGCCCTCGTCCCAGTCGAGGCCGAGCCAGCGCATCGCGTCGAGCAGCTGGTCGTAGGACTCCTCGGAGTCACGGGCCGCGTCGGTGTCCTCGATACGGAAGACCATGGTGCCCTGGTTGTGCCGGGCGTAGGCCCAGTTGAACAGGGCGGTGCGGACCAGGCCCACGTGGGGGTTACCGGTCGGGGAGGGACAGAAACGTACGCGGATCGCGTTAGCCACGCTTGATCACCTTGTTGGTGAGAGTGCCGATGCCTTCGATGGAGACGGCGACCTCGTCGCCGACGTTGAGGGGGCCGACCCCCGCGGGGGTGCCCGTGAGGACGACGTCGCCCGGGAGGAGCGTCATCGCCTCGGTGATGTGTGCGATCAGATCCGCGACGGGGCGGACCATCTCGGTGGTACGGCCGAGTTGTCGCTGCTCGCCGTTGACCGTGCACTGGATGGTGAGGTCGGCTGCCGCGGCCAGGTCGATGTCCGTCTCGACCCACGGACCGAGCGGGCAGGAGGTGTCGAAGCCCTTGGCGCGGGCCCACTGCTTCTCGCGGCGCTGGGCGTCGCGGGCCGTGACGTCGTTGGCGCAGGTGTAGCCGAGGATGACGTCCGCCGCTCGCTCGCGCGGGACCTCGCGGCACATCCGACCGATGACGACGGCCAGTTCGGCCTCGTGGTGGAGCTCCTGCGAGAAGGAGGGGTACGCGATCGCGTCGCCCGGGCCGATCACCGATGTGGACGGCTTGAAGAAGACGACAGGCTCGTCGGGGACCTCGTTGCCCAGTTCGGCCGCGTGCTCCGCGTAGTTGCGGCCGATGGCCACGACCTTGTTGGGGAGTACGGGGGGCAGGAGACGGACCTTGTCCAGCGGGACCTTCGTACCGGAGAGCTCGAAGTCCGCGAACGGGATGCCCTTGATGATGTCGAGGACGAGTCCCTCCGTCGACCCGGGGGGCGCGTCGCCCTCGACCGCGCCGAAAGCGACGTTGCCGTCGATGGAGAACCTGGCGATGCGCACGGGATGCGGGGCCCCTCTACTCACGCTGCTGGAGACTGACGCTCCAGGCTAACGCGGGTGAAGGGGCCCTACGCGCCGTGGTCAACGAGCGTTGCGACGAGCCCGGGACTCCCCGCTCACTGGCTGGCGGGGAGGTCCATCAGGACGGTGCGCCTCGGGTTCGCGGTGCTGGCAGGCAGATCGACGGTGCGCTCCGGCTGCTCGGCCGCGGGCTGCAGCTCGCCGGCGTCCGTCAGGTGCGCCAGGGTGGTGCGTCGCGGGTTGGCTATGTTGCGGAACATCATCGTCGTCCTCATGACTGTGGTCGGACCTCACGTCTGTCGCTTGTCGGAACTGCCGTCCGTGTCAAGCGTCAGGCTAAACATCCAAATTCCCCGCACAGCTGTGAACGAGCCTTGATCAGCGTGTGAGTTTGCTCACGAGAGCTCGGACAAAAAGAACGATCCGGGCGCACGATCGACGCCCGAGGAACGGACATTACGGCGTCGAACCGATCATTCCGCTCCCGATCATGGCGACTGGGACACCCGCCCGTAGAGCCGCCCCGGCAGGGAAAAGTCCGCTTTGAAGCAAAACCCTTGCACCCGTCGTGTTGCTGTGATCACAGCACGTCACGGAGGTCACGGGCAGGTACCTGGGCCTTGTTGGAGATCCTGCACTGTGCTGGAATTCCCGGGACCGCCGCAGGTATAAACCGGCGCGCAGAGGCGCAACGCAGCGCCGAGTGACGGCGGCCAGAGGGGGAAGACGCGCCGGTCACTCACGACCACCCGGGGTCCTCGGACTCCACAACGCCGACACCGTCCCGCCGCTTGCGGAGGGACGCCTGGTCCAGAGGTTGCGACGCTAGTGCAGGGACGTTTCAAGAGGGAAGGCATGGGGTCCCCCCAGGCCCGCCAGGGCCGAGGGGACGCTGCGGCGGATCCGGAGCTGCCCGGCGGGACCGACCGCGGCCCCTCGCGCCATGACGCCCCGGCCTCCGGGCCGGCGTTGCCCGTGGACGGCGGCGATCAGACTTCGGGCGCGGGTTCGTCCGAGCCCCCCAAGTCGACGGGGCCGAGCGGGCCCGGCTCGCGAATAGCCCTGCGCAACTGGCGCATTTCGACCCGTCTGGTGTCGCTGCTCGCCCTCCCGGTGGTCGCGGCGACCTCGCTGGGCGCGATCCGCATCAACGACTCGATGGACGACATCGAGCAGCTCGACAACATGAAGCTGCTCACCGACATGACCAAGCAGGCGACCGAGCTCGCCAACGCGCTGCAGAACGAGCGCGACAGCTCGGCCGGCCCGCTGGCGCACGGCGGCAGCGCGTCCGACTTCTCGATCAAGGGCCCGCGCAACCAGACCGACCGCGCGCAGCAGGCGTTCGTCGACGAGACCGCCCAGATCGACCAGAACCGCAGCGACAAGGCGGTCGAGTCGATCCGCGGCAACGTGGTCAGCATCTCCACGCAGCTGCTCACCCTGAAGGAGATCCGCGCCGACGCGTACAAGAAGGGCACGCCGACGTCGCAGACGGTGGCCAGTTACAACCAGCTGATCGAGCAGCTGCTCAACCTCTCCCGGGACATGGCGCTCGCGACCAGCAGCCCGGAGATGATCCAGCGCACCCGCACGCTGACCTCGTTCTCCTCCGCCAAGGAGTACGCGTCGATCCAGCGCGCGATGATCGCCGCCGCCCTGCCGCCGGACAAGAAGAACTTCGGCAAGCTCAGCGACTCCGACCGGGTCTACGCCCAGTCGGCGAACCGCCAGAACAACGCCGAGATGAAGGCCTTCCAGCGCGCGTACGCCAGCGTGGGCGGCAACTACGACGAGCTCACCAAGTCGATCGACGAGCGCAACCCGATCATCAAGGACGCCGACAGCTACGCCGACCGCATCCTCGACTCCTCCGACGGACTGCGCGGCGAGGAGAAGCGCTCGTACCCGGACTGGTGGGACGCCTCGTCCACCAAGCTCAAGCAGATGTCGCTCATCGAGCAGACGCTCCTCGGCGACCTCGAGCAGGAGGCGCGCAAGCTCCGCGACGAGTCCGAGCGCGAAGCCATCATCAACGGTGCGATCATCCTGCTCGTGCTCGGCGTCTCGCTCGTCGGCGCCTTCGTGGTGGCCCGCTCGATGATCCGTTCGCTGCGCCGGCTGCAGGACACCGCCACCAGGGTCGCGCAGGACCGGCTGCCCGAGCTGGTCAAGCAGCTCTCCGACGCCGACCCGCAGGACGTCGACACCTCCGTCGAGTCCGTCGGCGTGCACTCCAGGGACGAGATCGGCCAGGTGGCCTCGGCCTTCGACGACGTGCACCGCGAGGCGGTCCGCCTCGCCGCCGAGCAGGCCCTCCTGCGGGGCAACGTCAACGCGATGTTCACCAACCTCTCGCGACGTTCGCAGGGCCTCATCCAGCGCCAGCTCTCGCTCATCTCCGAGCTCGAGTCGCGCGAGGCAGACCCGGACCAGCTGTCCTCGCTGTTCAAGCTCGACCACCTCGCGACCCGCATGCGCCGTAACGGCGAGAACCTTCTGGTGCTCGCCGGTGAAGAGCCCGGCCGCCGTTGGACCCGGCCCGTGCCGCTGGTCGACGTGCTCCGCGCCGCCGCGTCCGAGGTGGAGCAGTACGAGCGGATCGAGCTGGCCGCGGTGCCCAGCACCGAGGTCGCCGGCCGTGTGGTCAACGACCTCGTGCACCTGCTCGCCGAGCTGCTCGAGAACGCCACCTCTTTCTCCTCGCCGCAGACCAAGGTCAAGGTCACCGGTCACGCGCTGCCCGACGGCCGCGTCCTGATCGAGATCCACGACACCGGTATCGGGCTCTCTCCCGAGGACCTCGCGGCGATCAACGAGCGGCTGGCCTCGCCGCCCACCGTGGACGTCTCGGTGTCCCGCCGGATGGGTCTGTTCGTGGTCGGCCGCCTGTCGCAGCGGCACGGCATCCGCATCCAGCTGCGCCCCTCCGACTCCGGCGGCACGACGGCGCTCGTCATGCTGCCCGTCGACGTCGCGCAGGGGAACAAGAAGGGCCCCATGCCGCCCTCCGCTCCGTCCAGCGGTCCGGCCGCCGCGCAGGCCGCGGCCGGCGCTGCTGCGGCCCGGCGTGGCAACGGTGGCGGTCTGACCGCCGGCGCGCCCGGCGGTGGACTCACCGGCGGGCCGCAGCGCGGCCAGGTCGCCGGTTCCGGTCCGCGTGCGGCGCTGCCCAGCCGTGACCCCGGTGCCGCTGCCGCCAACCAGCAGGGCGGCCCGCGCGGCCCCCAGGAGCAGCGCCCGAACCGTCCCGCGGCCACCGACGCCTTCGGCTCGCCGCGTACCGGCGGACCGGGCAGGCCGGGTGGACCGGGCCGTCCCGGCGGACCTGCCGCCGCCCCCGGTGGCCCCGCGGGTCCCGGCCGTGGCGCTCCCGTGCCGCCGGCAGGTCAGCAGCGTGGGCCGCGCCAGGGCCCGCCCGGTGACCGCCAGCCGCAGCTGCCGCCGCGCGGTGGTCCGCGTGCCGAGCTGCCCGGCGGCAGCCCGAAGCCCCGGGTTCCGGCCTGGAGCGACGAGAACGCCAATCCGCAGGTGTCCCCTCCGGACACCGCGCGCGAGCACCGCGAGCCCGAGTCGACGACGCAGTTCCAGCGCCCGGACTTCCAGCGGCCGCCCGGCCGCCCCGGTGTTCCGGGTCCGGCGGACGAGCGTCAGGGACCCGGCTCCACCGAGGAGTTCACCCGCCCGGACTTCAACGGCCCGCCGCCCGGCGGCGCCCCCATGGCGAACCCGTCCAACCCGGTCCCTCCGGCCGGCGCCGCACCGCAGCGCCCGCAGGGCGGCCCGCGGGCGAGCCTGCCGGGGGGCAACCACGGACAGAACGGCGCATTCCCGCCCGTACGTCCGCAGGCTCCCGGCGACGGCCAGGCACCGGGGCCTGCCCGCGGCCCGGAGGACACCGGGGACTTCGCGCTCCCGCGTCCGCCGCAACAGCCCGCACCGCAGGTGCCGCAGCAGTCGCCGCAGCAGTCTCCCGACGACCTGCCGCCGGCCCAGGGCCCTGGCGACGGCCGTACTCCGCTCTACGACACCCTGGAGACCAACTGGTTCCGGGGCCAGCAGGGCGGCGGCCGGCCGGCCGCACCGCAGGAGCCCGTGCAGGACGCACCGCAGCAGCCCGCCGCTGACGCGATGCCGCCCGCGCCGGAAGCTCCTCCGGTCACCTCCACCACGTGGCGTACGTCGCCGAACGACGAGCTCGTCCGTCAGGCCGAGCGCGTCAAGCAGCCCACGGCCGGCGGCGTCACCACCTCCGGCCTGCCGCGCCGGGTCCCGCGGGCGAACCTGGTCGCGGGCACGGCGGAGCAGCAGCAGCACCAGGGCGGTCCGCAGGTCTCGCGTGCACCCGACGAGGTGCGTGGCCGGCTGACCAAACTCCGTCGGGGCATCCAGCAGGGCCGCGACGCCGGTACCGGCCAGACCGGCAGCTACCCCCGTCCCTCTCACCAGCAGGAGCGCTAGTTGAGTCCGATGAGCCAGGCGGCGCAGAATCTGAACTGGTTGATCACCAATTTCGTGGACAACACCCCAGGGGTGTCGCACACGGTGGTGGTGTCGGCCGACGGTCTGCTCCTTGCCATGTCCGAAGGTTTCCCGCGTGACCGCGCCGACCAACTGGCCGCGGTCGCCTCGGGCCTCACCTCGCTGACCGCCGGGGCCTCCCGGATCTTCGAGGGCGGTCCGGTCAATCAGACC
Source organism: Streptomyces sp. YIM 130001 (assembly GCF_003574445.1). Lineage (GTDB taxonomy): Bacteria > Actinomycetota > Actinomycetes > Streptomycetales > Streptomycetaceae > Streptomyces. The sequence goes on along the minus strand of NZ_KZ984568.1, from coordinate 7,045 downwards.
GTGGTGGAGATGGAGCGTGGCTTCCTCTTCCTCATGTCGATCTCCGACGGCTCGTCGCTCGCGGTGCTCGCGCACCCCGACTGCGACATCGGCCTCGTCGGATACGAGATGGCCCTGCTCGTCGACCGGGCGGGCACCGTGCTCACCCCCGACCTGCGGGCCGAACTGCAGGGCAGCCTGCTCCACTAGCCCGGCCGTACCACGCACACACCAACCGTCCGGCCGTCCCCAGATCCCCCCACCGGCCCAAGTCAGACGGCACGCCGACCACTTGCTGTCCCGCCCGGAGGATTCATGACCCCGCCCACCGCCTCTCACGATCCGTACGGGGCATCAGCACACGCACCGTACGGCGAGGGCGACCAGCCGCTGGTTCGTCCGTACGCGATGACCGGCGGCCGGACCAGGCCGCGCTACCAGCTCGCGATAGAGGCACTGGTCAGCACCACGGCCGACCCGGCCCAGCTGATGGGGCTGCTCCCCGAGCACCAGCGGATCTGCCATCTGTGCCGTGAGGTCAAGTCCGTGGCCGAGGTCTCGGCGCTGCTCTCGATGCCGCTCGGCGTGGCGCGCATCCTGGTGGCGGACCTGGCAGAGGCGGGACTCGTAGCCATCCACCAGCCCGGCGGCGACGAGAACGCCGGCGGCCAGCCTGATGTGACACTGCTCGAAAGGGTGCTCAGTGGACTTCGCAAGCTCTAACGATCCGGGCTCGTCAGGGCGTTCCACCACATCCGCGAAGATCGTGGTGGCGGGCGGATTCGGCGTGGGCAAGACCACGTTCGTGGGCGCCGTCTCGGAGATCAACCCGCTGCGTACCGAGGCCGTGATGACCTCGGCGTCCGCCGGGATCGACGACCTGACGCACACCGGGGACAAGACGACCACCACGGTGGCGATGGACTTCGGCCGTATCACCCTGGACCAGGACCTGATCCTGTACCTGTTCGGCACCCCCGGACAGGACCGCTTCTGGTTCATGTGGGACGACCTGGTCCGCGGCGCGATCGGCGCCGTCGTCCTCGTCGACACCCGCCGCCTCGCCGACTGCTTCCCCGCCGTCGACTACTTCGAGAACTCCGGGCTCCCCTTCGTGGTCGCTCTGAACGGCTTCGACGGGCACCAGCCGTACGCGCCCGAGGAAGTTCGCGAGGCGCTCCAGATCGGTCCCGACACCCCGATCATCACCACCGACGCACGTCACCGCGCGGACGCAAAGAGTGGCCTGATCACTCTGGTCGAGCACGCGCTGATGGCCCGACTCCGCTAGCTGCCGCAGGGCCGGTCGCGCCCCTGCGGGACCGGCCCGAGGTCGCAAGTGCACACGCGCATACGGCAGTTGACGTAGGCGGTGTGGAGGTTGCTGTGTCGTTTGACACGATCCGCCTGTGTGTTCATAACGTTTCGACAGAGAATTCAACAGGCGCCGACACCCCACGCGGTCACTCGGTACCGCTGCGCTCACATGGGCCCCGTCATTTGGCGGGGCTCGCTCTTTATGACCGATTTATCTGCGGTCCAGGTCACGCGGAACGAAATCTTCACACTGTTTGGAGCTGCCCCGCCTGACGTGCTGGAATGCGTCGAACTGCCCAGTAGGACGGGCGAGGAGACGACAGCGGCACAACATGTGGTGCCGACGCCGAGAGGTTGTTGGTCGAGTGAGGCGAAGCAAGAGCAGTCCCGAGCCGTCGGCCCGGGGCAACTTCACCCCGCCGCCGCGGACGGCGGTGCCGCCACCCGAGATACCCGGGTCCGAGCCGGTGGCCCCCGCGGCCGACGGTGGCGGACGGCTTTCCCCGCGCAACTGGCGCGTGCCGGTACGGCTGAACGCGATTCTGCTGATACCCGTACTCGTCGCGATCGCGATGGGCGGCTTCCAGGTCACGAATTCCGTGGACACCTGGAACGAGGCAGAGGACGCCGAGAAGACCGCACTCGTGGTGCGCGCCGCCGAGAACTACGGACAGGCACTCCTCAACGAGCGCGACCTCTCAGCCGCTCCCCTGCTGCTCGGCAAGGGCGAGACCGACCAGGTCAAGAAGGTCCGCACCGCGACCGACGAGGCGAAGGCCAACTTCGACCAGGTCATCAAGGACATGCCCGCCAAGCAGGGCCTCGAGCGCCGCCTCTCGCTCGTCAAGAAGAACGAGTCCCAGCTCGACGGACTGCGCAAGAAGGCCTTCACCCGCGCCATGGACCCGGTGAAGACCGAAGAGGGTTACGTCACCGTCCAGCACTCCCTGATGGAGTTCGCGAACGAGCTCGGTCTCGGCACCGGCAACATCACCAGCTACGGCCGCACGGTCTACGCCGTCTCGCTCGCCAAGGCCGCCGGATCCCTGCAGCGCTCCATCGGCACCCACCTCCTGGTCCGCCCGAGCCAGGACGAGGACACCCTCAAGGCCCAGCTCAACGCCTTCAACTCGTACGCCTACCTGGAGAACATCGCCCTCGGCGAGTACATCTCCGCGGGCACCGAGGACGACGAGAAGGCCCTCAAGGCCGTCATGAAGGCGAAGCAGGACGCCGGCAAGAAGCAGATCGCCGCCGCCGCCAAGCAGGCCCGTGAGGAGGGCAAGCCCTTCGTCGCGCCGCCGTCGTCGGACGAGATGATCAAGCGCATCGGCTCCGGCGCCCGGCCGTCCGCGCTCGAGAAGCAGGGCATCACGCCCGAGACCTTCATGGCGACCACCACGGCCAAGTTCGAGGGCTACCGCGAGATCGAGACCGGCCTGGTCGACAAGGCCGTGACCGAGGCCGCCCAGATCTCCGACGACGCCAAGCGCGACGCGTACATCACCGGTGCGATCGTGATCGCCGCGGTGCTCGCCGCCTTCATCATCGCCGGCCTCATGGCCCGCCAGATGAGCCGGAACATGCGCCGTCTGCGTTCCGCCGCCTTCGATGTCGCCGAGCAGCGGCTGCCGTCGCTCGTCGACCAGCTCTCGCGCACCGAGCCGGGCCGGGTCGACACCCGGGTCCAGCCGATCCCGATCACCACCCGCGACGAGATCGGCGAGGTCGCACGCGCCTTCGACCAGGTCCACCGGGAAGCGGTGCGGCTGGCGGCCGAGCAGGCGCTCCTGCGAGGGAACGTCAACGCGATCTTCACCAACCTCTCGCGCCGCAACCAGTCGCTGATCGAGGGCCAGTTGACCCTGATCACCGACCTGGAGAACAACGAGGCCGACCCCGACCAGCTGGAGAGCCTCTTCCGGCTCGACCACCTGGCGACCCGTATGCGCCGCAACGGCGAGAACCTCCTGGTCCTCGCGGGCGAGGAGCCGGGCCGCCGCTGGGACCAGCCGGTCCCGCTGGTCGACGTCCTGCGCGCCGCCTCCTCCGAGGTGGAGCAGTACGAGCGCATCGAGCTGTCCGGGGTGCCGGAGGCCGAGATCCACGGCCGTGCCGTGACCGACCTCGTGCACCTGCTCGCCGAGCTCCTGGAGAACGCCACCACGTTCTCCTCGCCGCAGACGAAGGTGCGGGTCACCGCGACCCGGCTGCCCGACGGCCGCGTGATGATCGAGATCCACGACAAGGGCATCGGCCTCACCGCCGAGGACTTCGCGGACATCAACCACCGTCTCGCCAACCCGCCGACCGTGGACGCCGCGATCTCGCAGCGCATGGGCCTGTTCGTGGTCGGCCGCCTTGCCGACCGGCACAACATCCGCGTCCAGCTGCGCCCGTCCGGCGAGCAGGCGGGCACGACATCGCTCGTCATGCTGCCCGACGTGATCACGCACGGCGGTGGCGGCAGCGACCTGCCGGAGAGCGAGTTCACCGTCTCGCAGATCATTCCCGAGCAGCAGGCGCCCCAGCCGACGTACGAAGCTCCTCCCCTGCGGACCGCGGCCGAGCTCGGCTTCGACGACAGCCGCTACAACGAGGTGCCGGACGACGCCCGTGACCTCGACCCCGTCGGACGCTCGCTGATGCGCGAGGAGCGCCGTGCTGCGCTCGAGGCGCAGGCGGGCAACCGCCCGATGTACCGCGACGAGATCGAGGCCGCGCCGCAGCAGTACGCCGGGCAGGACCCGGACGGCTACGACGTCCGGCCCGGATACGACGACCGGTCCGCGTACGAGGACCAGTCCGCGTACGACGACCAGTCCGCGTACGACAACGGCGTCGGCTACCAGGACCAGTCCGGCTACGACGAGCAGCCGGGCCCCGGCTACCCGGACCAGGGCTATCCGCAGCAGGGCTACCCCGAACAGGGTGGCTACGCGGACCAGCAGGGTTACCTCCAGCAGGGCGCCCCAGATCCGTACGCGGCTGCTGACGGCTATCGGGACCCGGGCTATGCGGAAGCGGGATTCGACGACCGCGGCGCCTTCCAGGGAAACCCGCAGGATCAGTTCGGCGGCTACGGGGACCAGGCTCACCAGGGCGACTGGCAGGACCAGTCCGGCTACCGGGGCGACTTCGACCCGGCCTACGGCCAGGAACCGGAATCTGTTTCGGGCGGCCACGGGGACGACCGGGAGCGCGTAGGCTTCGAGCGTCCCGGACCGGCCCCGAGCACCGTCCACGAGATGACCGCAGCGGGTCTGCCCCGTCGCGGCACCACCTCGCCGGCCGGCAGCAACGGCAACGGTCCCGGCGGGCCGCAGCCGGGCGGACCGGGGCAGGCAACTCCCGAGGAGCCGCAGGCGTCCGCCTCGCTGTTCGGCGACGGCCCGGACGCCGCAGACCACAACGACACCTGGCGTTCGGCCAACGACTCCCGCTGGGAGCGCGCCGAGCAGCTGCGGCAGCCGAGGGCGGGCGGAGTCACCTCGTCCGGACTGCCGAGGCGGGTGCCCAAGGCCAATCTGGTCGAGGGCACCGCGGAGCAGACCCCGCAGGGCGGCCCTCAGGTCTCCCGCGCTCCTGAGGACGTCCGGGGCAGGCTCAGCAACCTGCGGCGCGGCGTACAGCGGGGGCGCGAGGCAGGAAGCGATTCGAACGGCCAGGCCAGCGGAGACGGTGGGCCTGGTGGCAACTACAACCAGGAGCGTTAGTGTGAGCCCGATGAGCCAGGCGGCGCAGAACCTGAACTGGTTGATCACCAACTTCGTGGAGAACACCCCAGGGGTGTCCCACACGGTGGTGGTCTCCGCCGACGGACTCCTTCTGGCGATGTCCGAAGGCTTCCCGCGTGACCGTGCCGATCAATTGGCGGCGGTCGCCTCAGGTCTGACCTCGCTGACCGCCGGGGCCTCCCGGATCTTCGAGGGTGGTCATGTGACGCAGACCGTTGTGGAGATGGAGCGCGGATTTCTTTTCCTCATGTCCATTTCCGACGGCTCTTCCCTCGCGGTGCTTGCACACCCGGAGGCGGACATCGGTCTCATCGGGTACGAGATGGCCCTTTTGGTCGACCGTGCGGGCACCGTTCTCACCCCGGACCTCCGTGCGGAACTGCAGGGGAGCCTTCTCAACTAGCTGACGGCCGGTGCGGTTTAAGGCCTTCTGGCCTTAAAGTTCGGGACGCGGCACCAGTGATGGCGCCCGGCATGATCGGAGGAGGAGAACGTGGCAACACCCCCAGACGGTTCGTCTTCGGGCAACTGGTCCTACGGCCAGGGTCAGGGCAACGGCACGCCGCCCAACCGCTTCAACTTCCCCTCTGCGCCGAACCAGCGGCGGGGGCCCCACACACCGCCGCCGCAGCAGCCCTACGAGCAGCCGCAGGCACCCCGGATCCAGCCCGTACAGCCGCAGCGCCGCGGCCCCGAACCGGGGACCCAGTCCCCGGCCGGCGGCCGGCACAACCCGCTGGTGCGCCCTTACGCCATGACCGGCGGGCGTACCAGGCCGCGCTACCAGCTCGCCATCGAGGCGCTGGTGCACACCACCGCTCAACCGCACCAGATGCAGGGCCAGTTGCCCGAGCATCAGCGGATCTGCCAACTGTGCCGTGAGATCAAGTCCGTAGCGGAGATCTCGGCACTGCTCACCATTCCCCTCGGCGTGGCCCGGATCCTCGTCGCCGACCTGGCGGAGGCCGGTCTGGTCGCCATCCACCAGCCCGGCGGCGACGAGAGCGCCGGCGGCCAGCCAGATGTGACCTTGCTCGAAAGGGTGCTCAGTGGACTTCGAAAGCTCTAGCGGTGCGACCCGCTCCACCACCAGCGCGAAGATCGTGGTGGCGGGCGGATTCGGCGTGGGCAAGACCACGTTCGTGGGCGCCGTCTCGGAGATCAACCCGCTGCGTACCGAAGCCGTGATGACGTCAGCCTCCGCGGGCATCGACGACCTCACGCACACCGGGGACAAGACCACCACCACGGTGGCCATGGACTTCGGCCGTATCACCCTCGACCAGGACCTGATCCTGTACCTGTTCGGCACCCCCGGACAGGACCGCTTCTGGTTCATGTGGGACGACCTGGTCCGCGGCGCGATCGGCGCCGTCGTCCTCGTCGACACCCGCCGCCTCGCCGACTGCTTCCCCGCCGTCGACTACTTCGAGAACTCCGGGCTCCCCTTCGTCATCGCCCTCAACGGCTTCGACGGACACCAGCCGTACAACCCGGACGAGGTCCGCGAGGCGCTGCAGATCGGCCCCGACGCTCCGATCATCACGACGGACGCGCGACACCGCGCGGACGCCAAGAGCGCCCTGATCACTCTGGTCGAGCACGCACTGATGGCCCGACTCCGGTAGGTACCGCAGCACGCGCACGACGAAGTGGGCCCCGTCCTTGATCTCAAGGACGGGGCCCACTTCGTTTCGATGGGGTGGCCGGAGGGCTCAGCCCTGCCAGCTGTGCGGCGCCCTGAAGCCCGGTGTCCGCTCGAGCCGGCGCCACCCTGCACGGGACCGCCCACGACGGTGCGCGGGGGCCTCCTGCGGCTGTGCGGCGGCCCGGGCCATGAGGATCGCGGTGATGGCCGCGAGCTCCTCGGGCTCGGCATTGCCCTTCTCGACGCGCAGGAACCGGTCCGCGGGAGTGCTCATGAGGTGTCTTCTCCGTCTTCGTACGTCTGGGGAAAGTCTGAGTCCGGCGGGGGCACACCGCCATTCGTGGCGCGCGCCCTCGGCCGTGGG
>NZ_KZ984567.1:62247-143362 GCF_003574445.1 Streptomyces sp. YIM 130001 | reverse complement strand
GCTCACTGGACGGTCCCACCTCGTGCGAGTGGCTTGCCGGATCAGGCTATGGCACTCAGTACCCTCTGTAAAGGTACGCAGTGCCAAAAGTGCGCTCGCGATGCTACGGTCCCGGCATGACTGAGGTGCGCAGGCGGCGCGGGAAGGGCATCGGGAAGGCGGGTGCGGAACCGGTGAAACCGCCCATGCGGGAGGCCCTCGCGCAGGCGGCGTTCGAGCTGTTCACGGAGCGCGGGTACGAGCAGACGACGGTCGACGACATCGTGGCGCGGGCGGGGGTGGGACGGCGTTCGTTCTTCCGCTACTTCCCGTCGAAGGAGGACGCGGTCTTCCCCGACCACGACCGCTGCCTGGACGACATGACCGAGTTCCTGAAGGCCAATCCGGGCGAAGACCCGGTGGCCGCCGTGTGCGACGCCGCACGCATCGTGCTGCGGATGTACACCGCCAACCCGGCGTTCTCGGTGCAGCGTTACCGCCTCACGCGAGAGGTTCCGGGACTCAGGACGTACGAACTCTCCGTGGTGCGCCGCTACGAGGCCGCCCTGGCCGGCTATCTGCGCCGGCGGTTCGCGGACCGTGCCGACGGTTCGCTGCGGGCCGAGGTGGTCGCCGCCGCGGTGGTCGCCGCGCACAACAACGGCCTCAGGTCCTGGCTGCGTTCGGGCGGCGAGGAGGACCCGGAGGCGGAGGTGGACCGCGCGCTGTCGTTCGTCCGGGACGTGTGGGCGGATGCGTCGCGCACCGAACGCGCGGCGCCGTCGGCGTCCGGAACGGGTGTGGTGCGCAAGGCTGTCGGGGGCGACGGGGACGGTGAGGTGATCGTGATGGTGGCGCCGCGCAACGCCCCGATGTGGAGGGTCATCCAGAGCATCGAGGCGACCCTGTCGGAGAACTGACTCCGCAAAGTGGCACCCGGTACCTTTACGTCCTGGCACTGAGTGCCATATGGTGCTGGCGGGCCGACGCACTGAGCGTCGCGCATCCGGGCCGAGTGCAGGGGAGTCGAGACGTGTCCCAGACGAAAGCCGGCGCCGCGCCGACGGCGCAGGACGAAGCCGGTCTCATCTTTCAGCGCTGTCGTTGGTGCGCAACCCCCTCGTTCCGGCGGCTGTTGTGCCCCGTGTGCGCGTCCAGCGACCTGGACGCCGAACGCAGCACGGGCGAAGGCGTGGTGGTCGAGTCGAACGTCGTGCACCGCTACACGTCCGTCGCGCGCAACGAGTCACTCGTCCGCTTCCCCGAGGGTTTTGTGTACCGGTGCCGTGTGATCGGTACCGAACCCCAACGCGTCTATGTGGGCGCCCGGGTGCGTCCCGCGACCGACGCCGACCCCGGTGCGGGCGAGGTGGTCGTCGAGATGTGCGAGGAGATCTGGGGCACGGTCTGACGTGACCGCCTGGCCGTGCGGGGAAAGTCCGCGGGGAACGTCAGCTGAGTTCCGCGGAGTGGCAGACCTGGCAGGTGATGCGGCGGGCGGGGTCTCGGCGCCCGGCGGCCCCCGTGCCGCTCACCTCGTGCACCTCGCTCGTGCCTTCGTGCAGATGCTGCCGGCAGACACCCGCGCCGCAGTAGGTGCACGTGGCGAGCGCCGGGGTGACGACGCCGGCGAGGTGACAGTCGTAGCAGTTCATGGGGCACTTCCTTCCGGGCAGGCCGACGGCGTCGGGCCGCGGGCCGTGCATACCGCTGGGCGGGTCCCCCGGCGAGCGAGAGATAAACGACTGCGGGCCGCACCGAAGCGTCCGCCGGCCACGGATGAGGTACGACACCTCGGGCGCCGAAGCCATCGTCGAGCGGCGTCCGGGGAGCGGCCGCAGCCGGCAGCCCGGCCCACGGAACGTCTTGTCCGGGCGGTGCAGGCCGACGGCCTCCGATGTCCGTCGCGGGGGACACGGTCCGGGGCATCGGTCGCACCTCACCTCGCGCACGGCGCACGGGGACGGGCACGGTCAGCCGGGGGACTCCTGCGGCTCCGGGGCCGTCGTCTCGGGCGCGGACTCGCCCCGGCGTCGCGTGCCGGCCTCGTCCGTGTCGGGTACGTCGTCGTTCGGGGTCTTGGGGTCGGGCTCCTCGGCGTCCGGCACGTCCCAGTGGTCCGGGCCGTCCGCCTCGGTGCCTGCCTGCTGGTCGGGCAGATCGTGGGGTACGGGCTCGGAACGATCGTCCGCGTTCCGCCCGCCTTCCCGCATCGACGGCATCGTCCATCTCCTTTCGTACGACTGCTCGGGGTGCCGAGGGACCGGAACGCCGGTACCCGTGCAGCAAGGAAGACCGGGGCGGCGGGCGCCGGTCCTGCGGCCGAGCGTCGAGGTCGGTCGGGTGCGTCAGCGGCGCTTCGTGCCGCGACGGGCGGACTTCGCCGCCTCCTCCGCGCTGCGTGCCGCCTCGCCCTCGTCGCGGCCCGCTTCCTTGAGGCCGTCGCGGCCGAGTGCCGCGCCGTCCGTCTTCTTCTTCGCAGCCTTGAGCCGGGCGAGCTTCGCCCGCAGGACCTCTGATTGGTTGGTCATGGCGGCCAGCGTTCCTCTCCAGCGAATCGGGGTGTTCCGGCCGGTGTGCCCAGGGGGGAGGGGGGCGGGCGGCGGCCGGGATCCTGGTGGTCGAACGGTCGGAGCAGTCAGTAGCCGAGCGCCCTGCGCAGCTCCTTCTTGTTCATCCCGGAGCGGCCCTCGATGTTCTTCTTCCGGGCCTCGGCGTACAGCTGGTCCTTGGTGGGGCCCTCGGCGCCGGAGTGGGAGCGCTGTCCGCCGCGTTCGGGCGCGGACTTGGGGTCCTTGGTGGAGGTCCGGCTGGCCGTGCGGGACTCGCCGGAGCGGGCACGTTCCTTGTTGACCGTCCGGGCCGCGATCTCCTTGGCCCGGCTCTTCGACGCCCCGTGCTCCTGCGCGCCCTCCCTGATGTGCTCGTACTGGCGCTCGCGCTTCGCGTTCGATCCGGCAGGCATGTCGGCGGGCTCCTTCCCCTCGGTGACGGACGCCCGTGCACGACGGTGCGGCCTTCGTACGCGCCCCGGGTACCCCTCATCCGCGGCACCAATCGGAGCCGGACGGTCACACAGAGCGCTCCTGCCCGCGCGCCAGTGCCCGAGGATCTCGGCGCCGAAGCGTTCCTCGACCAGTGAGGTCGCCTCGATGCCGAACCCGACGTCGTCCTCCAGCCACGGCTCGTCCGCCAGGAGGCCCTCGACCACCTGGTGGCGCACCACCTGTTCGTGCACCGCGTCGGCCTCGACGTGTTCGGTGTAGAACCGCACGGCGGCCGCTCCGGCACCGACCCTTCGCAGCGCAGCGGCGAGTCGGCGCGAAGCGGGCGAGGAGGTCGTCTCCACGTGGGCGAAGTGGCCGACGAGGGCGCCGCGCAGAGACCGGTGCAGGCCGAACAGGGACATCAGGTTGACGCTCGCGAGCATGGCGGCCGAGGCACGGTCCACGTAATAGCCGTAACGGGAGTCGAGATCCAGGTCGTCCATCAGGTCCGCGAACAGCCGCGCGTGGATCCCGTCGGCCCGGCCCGCCCCGAATTCGTCGAACTCGACGGCCACCATGGCCGCCTTGGCCGTACCGGTGAGGCGGGGGATGACCCATGCGTGCGGGTCCGCCTCCTTGAGGTGGTACAGCGAGCGCAGGGCCGCGTACTCCCGGAGCTGGTCGAGCGTCCCCGCATGGGCGAGATGGTGGCCGAGTCCCGGAGGTTCCCGGCGGTCGGGCGCTGCCACCAGGCCGTCGAGCGCGTCTGCCGTGGGCGTGCCGGGTACGGACTCGCGCAGTGCTGCCAGGTAACGGTTCTCGAGGGAGCGGCGCAGGCGCAACAGGCCGGGATTCCACTCGAGTTCGTCGTCGACACCGGCGAATCCGCGGTAGTGCAGTTCGTACAGCAGGTAAAGGGCCAGCTGCAGGTCCTCGCCCCAGGGGTCCGCGACAGCCACCGTCTCTTCGGCCGCGTCCCGAAGCTCGCTCGAGGTGCGCAGGGCGTGGTGGACCGCGTGCGAGAGCGGGCCGCGTGACGAGGGCAGCGCAGGATCCTCGCGCGGACGGCCGTCGCGTGACGGTGCGTGTGTCAGAGCATCGGCCATCGCTCAGTTCGCCTCTGTCCCGTTCTCCTCGACCGGGGATTCCTGCGCGCCGATCCGCGTGGTTCCCGGGCGGCGCAGGTGGCGGTGGGTCGTGTCGCACCACGGGTACGTCGCGCTGTGGCGACAGGTGCAGACGGCCACCATGAACCGGTCGGAGACGACGGTCCCTCCGTCCGGCAGGCAGAACTCCACCGGCCCCTCGACCAGCAGAGGACCGTCCGGCTCGGCCCATACGCGGCGCGCGGCGCGGGCCGCCGGCGCCTGGTCCTTCGGCGGTTCTCGGTCGGTCCGATTCTTCGGCTCACGGTCGTCGGGCACGGATCACCACCAGTTCCTCGTCGGCCGGCGCCGCGTTCAGGGAGCCGGTGGGCAGCAGGCCACGCGCTTCGAGCCAGTCGCGGCGTGAACGCAGTACCGGCCCCAGCGGGATGCGCTCGCAGTCGGTCACCTCGGCAGTCAGCCCGGATCTCCGCAGTTGCGTGAGCGAGCGCTGCGGCTCGCAGAGCGCCGAGTGGACGAGAAGGAGTACGCCACCGGGTGCGAGGGCCTCGGGCGCCGTCGCGCAGACCCGGTCGAGCACGGCCCGCCCGTCCTGGCCGGCGTCCCAGGCGAGCGCGCGGCTGTGCTTCGACGGCGGACGGCCCATGGACGGTACGTAGGGCGGGTTGCAGACGACCATTTCGTAGCGCTCGCCGCGTACCGCGGAGAGCAGGTCGCCGCGCCGCACCCGCACGTGCTGCCGCGCCAGGCGGGCGTTGATCCGCGTCGCCAGGACGGCACGCCAGGCGAGGTCCACCGCTGTCACCTCGGCGCCCAGGCGGGCGGCACCCAGGGCGAGGGCTCCGCTGCCGGAGCCGAGGTCGAGCAACCGCACACCGTCGAGTGCTCCCTCGTGCTCGACCGCCTTGAGGAGCAGACGGGTGTCGTGCTGCGGCGCGTACACGCCGGGCAGGCGGACCAGGCGAGGGCCCGTCCCTGCGCGCACCTCCCGTACCGACATCGGCTGGTTCCTTCCGTCGAAGGGGCGGCAACCGGCCGCAGAGTGACGTGCTCGTACTGTCGGGGCTCGTGCCGTGAGGTCGCCAGGGGAGTTGCGGTGCGGCGGGGGTGCAGCGGGGGTGCAGCGGGGGTGCTGCGGGGCTCATGTGCCGTGGTTGCCGCCGGATCCGCCGCTCTTGCGGTGCCGTCCGGCGTGGGGGCGTCCGCCCGGAGCGCCGTGCCCCCTCATCTCGTGGGGCGAGAGGCGTTCGCCGTCCGCGCCGAAGTCGTCCGCGGCAGGCTCCTCAGGGAGTTCGGCCGCGGCTCCGTTCTTCGGCGGCCGCGGCTGCTCGCCCGGGTTCGGCGGCCGTGGTTCGCGCCTGCGGATGCGGATCCCGAGCCAGACAGCCCAGACCAGGGCGGCCGCCACCACCAAGCCGATCAGGAGGAACGGAACGAATCCGAGCGACGGGTCGTCCGCCGCGCGCAGCAGCGGCGCGGCGGCATGCGTGACGTCAGGTGCGTCGTAGGCAGTCATGGCGCCCGAGTACCCCTCTTCGGCGTCTTCGATCCTGCAGCCCGGCCGCCGCCGCTCACTCGTCCGGTCATGCCTCGGCCGGCGACGGTTCGGCTTCTCCCAGCGCCTCGGCGCGCACCCGGCTGCAGGACCGCGAGATCAGACGGGAGACGTGCATCTGCGAGATGCCCAGTTCTTCCGCGATACGGCTCTGTGTCATGTCCTCGAAGAACCGCAGATACAGCACCCGCTTCTCTCGCAGCGGCAGATGCCGGAGCCCTTCCCTCGCAGCCTGGCGGTCCGAGACGAGCTCGATACGCGCATCGAGGGAGCCCAGGGTGTCGGCGATACGGAACCCTTCGCTCGACTCGGCGTCAAGGGAGAGGGAGCGGTAGCTGGCGAGCGCCTCCAGGCCCTCCCGGACTTCCTTCTCGGAACGCCCGGTGTGGGCGGCGAGCTCCTCGACCGTGGGCTCGTGGCTCCCCGGGGTCAGCATCAGTTCGCGGCGGGCACGGCGCATCGTGTTGCGCAGTTCCTGCACACGCCGCGGCACCCGTACGTCCCAGGTGTGGTCCCGGAAGTGCCGGCGCAGCTCGCCGGTGATGGTGGGGACCGCGTAGCTGATGAACGGGCCGCGCCGGGGGTCGTAGCGGCGTACCGCCTTCACCAGGCCGATGGCCGCGACCTGGCGCAGGTCGTCCATGTTCTCGCCGCGGTCGCGGAACTTGCCGGCGATGCGATGGGCCACGGGAAGCCAGTCGCACACCAACTGCTCATGGAGCCGGTCTCGTTCGGATCCACCGCCGAGCGCTGCGGCCTGCTGGAAGGCTGCCGACGTCTCGGGGGTGTCGTCATGGGTGCGTCGCACCCGTACTGCTGGGGTCTCGACGGACATCGGCGAGTCACTCCTCGGTCGTCACGTGCGGCCACGGCGGGTCCGACCGGACCGTGCCCTCGACGGCAGCGACCGGTGCCAAGGGCCCCGCTGCGTGGGTGCGCCTGTTGTCCGAAGCGCAAGCCTTGAACTTCTCCCTCCACTGTCCACGCATACCTCCCGGCGCGCAGCCCGGAGCGTCACGCCCGGTGACCGGTCGAACCCACAGTCACCCCAGCGCTTCCCGTCCAGGCCGCGGTCTCAGCCCGCGCCCTTCGCCCGCCGCAGACACTCCTCGGCGACAGAGCTGTCCAGCGCCGCGCGGACCAGCGCAGCGGCGAGCACACCGGTGCCGGTGTCGCCGGCAGCTCGCGCCAGCGCGGACACCTCCGAGGGGAGACCGAGTCGTTCCGCCCCTTGCAGGGCTTTGGCATCGAGGTACGGGGCGTACTCCGGCCACACGTCCTGAACCTCCCGCAGGAAGATGTCCACGCCGGTCGGACCCAGCCCCGGAACCCGCCGCAATCGCTTCTTCACCTCGGAGACGTCTCCGTCCGCCTCCCCGCGCACCCTGCGCAGATCGCCGCCCCAGGAGTCGAGCAACAGCCGTGCACCGTCGCCGAGTTGTGTCGCGGTGCGCTCGTCGTAGCGCCGGTATCCGCCCTGGCCGAGGGCGTCGACCCGGTGCTGCCAGGTGGCATCGGCCATCCGCCGCGGGTCGCGCAGTCCGGCGTCGTACAAGGCCCGCGAGGTGGCGACCGCGATCGACGCCTGAATCCGGGCGCTCAGCAGGCAGGCGAGGACGAGCGTGCGGTACAGCGGCTGAGGGGTGTCGCCGGGCCGGATGCCGGCCTCACGCGCGTACGTCCGGCCGGCGACATCGAGCAGCGCCCGTACAACGGCTTCGGTGCCGGCCATGCTCCACCTCCACAGGCTCCGCGCCCCGAGTCACCCGGAACGGCGGGCGTCAAACGCCACGCGGCCCGCCGATGCATAGCCGCGTCCCGCCGGGAGACCCGTGGAGTGGTGCGGCGTCACGGCGCCGACCGCACGCGGAGCACGTACCGGAGGAGGACCAGGCATGCGAGCACTCACGTGGCAGGGCAAGCGGGACGTCCGCGTCGAGACCGTCCCCGACCCTCGTATCGAGGACCCGACCGACATCGTCGTACGCGTGACGTCGACGGGCATCTGCGGGTCCGACCTGCACCTCTACGAAGTCATGGGCCCCTTCATCGATCCGGGCGACATCCTGGGACACGAATCCATGGGCATCGTCCAGGAGGTGGGCCCCGCGGTCCGGGAACTGAAGCCCGGTGACCGGGTCGTCGTTCCGTTCAACATCTCCTGCGGTGCCTGCTACATGTGCGACCGCGGGCTCCACTCCCAGTGCGAGACCACCCAGGTCACCGAGCGTGGTTCCGGGGCGGCGCTGTTCGGCTACACCAAGCTGTACGGCCAAGTGCCTGGTGGGCAGGCCGAGTTCCTGCGGGTGCCGTTCGGCAACACGCTGCCGATCAAGGTCCCGGACACGGCGGCCGACGACCGGTACGTGTACCTCTCCGACGTACTGCCGACCGCCTGGCAGGCCGTCGAATACGCCGACATCCCGCCCGGCGGATCGGTGACCGTGCTCGGCCTCGGCCCGATCGGAGCGATGGCCGCCCGGATCGCCCTGCACCGAGGGGCGGAACTCGTGGTCGGCGTCGACCTGGTGCCCGAGCGCCTGAGCCGCTCCCACCACGACGGGGTGAAGTGCCTGGACCTGCGCCGCCACGGCAAGGACCTCGGCGACGCCATCCGCGACCTCACCGACGGCCGCGGCACCGACGCCGTGATCGACGCCGTCGGGATGGAGGCCCACGGAGCGTCGCTGGCCAAGGCCGCCCAGTGGGGTGTCGGCCTGCTGCCCGACGCCATGGCCGAGAAGCTGATGGAGCGCGCCGGCATCGACCGACTCGGCGCCCTGCACAGTGCGTTCGACATCGTCCGCCGCGGCGGCACGGTCTCCGTGTCCGGCGTGTACGGCGGCGCGCTCGACCCGATGCCACTGCTGACCATGTTCGACAAGCAGGTCCAGGTACGCATGGGGCAGGCCAACGTCAGGCGCTGGGTGGACGACCTGCTGCCGCTGCTCACCGACGAGGACCCGCTCGGTGTCGACGACTTCGCCACCCATCGCCTGCCCCTGGAGGATGCGCCGAAGGCCTACCAGATGTTCCAGGACAAGGAGGACGGAATGATCAAGACCCTTCTCAGGCCGTGAAGTTCCGGACGTCCGGGCCCGGGGGCCGTGTGGCCGTGTGCTCTGGCACGACCCTGCCCCGTGTCTCCCTGCCCCGTGTCTCCCTGCGCCGGACCAGCCGTCAGAAGCCTTGACAGGTCAGCCTCTTGACACGGACGGCCGCGCGACGGTCGCCTGGGAGCGCCGGTGCGGACCCGTGCCGGGCGGAGGCGATCCGGGCAGGGGGGACGTGTCGCAGTGTTACGGGTGCACTTCACGGCCGAGGACCTCGGGCGAGTACGGGTAGCCGCGGGACCGGACCATCTGTGGGAGCTCAGCAACAGCGTGCAGACGCTCCAACGCCGCGACGGCGAGGGTGTGTTCGGCCCCTGGCGGCGCTGGGTGCGGCCGCGCCTGCCGGCGAACTGCCGGGACTTGTCGCCGCTGCTGCCGCCGCACGGCAGCTCACCCGACTTCCTCACCCCCACCTGCGGTGACGGCGAGACCTTCCAGGCCGCGGTGGACACCCTCGTACGTACTCCGGAACCCCGTCTGCGCAAGGACCTCGAGCGGGTGGCCGCCGCGCGCCCGCTGCCGGGCTGGACGCAGGCGCTGGCGGGCGGTGACGGCAGCGCGCTGCTGCGCCTGGGGCAGGCACTGCGGGCGTACCACGAGGAAGCGGTGGCGCCGTTCTGGCCGCGGATCCACGCCCATATCGACGCCGACCGGATCGTGCGGCTGCGGGGTCTGCTGGACGGGGGTACCGAAGGACTCCTTGCGGGGCTCGGGCCCCGGTTCCGCTGGCGGCCGATGGTGCTCGAGGTCGACTACCCGGTCGACCAGGAGCTGCGGCTCGACGGTCGCGGACTCACCCTGCAGCCGTCGTTCTTCTGCTGGCCGACCGCCATCACGCTCGCCGACGACGCGCTGCCACCGGTCCTGGTGTATCCCATCGAGCACGACATGGAGTGGAACGTCCCGGCGGCTGACGGCCGCGGCGACGGGGGAGCGCTCGGCCAACTCCTCGGCCACACAAGGGCCCGCGTACTGCGGGCGGTACGCACCGGCGCCTCGACGGTGGCCCTGGCCCGGCTGCTCGGGGTGACCCACCCAGCCGTCAGCCAGCACATGAAGGTACTGCGAGGCGCGGGTCTGGTCGCCACGGTCCGCAAGGACGGGCGGTCGCTGCACGTGGCGACGGCGGAAGGCCGTGCCCTGATGCGCAGTTGTGAGCGGGGGCCGGTGGGTGAGACCCATGGGGGACGTCCGGAGGAGGGTCTCGGCGCGCCGATGCGGTCGACGCCGACTTCGCCGCAGCGCCGTAGCTAACCGCGGAGCTCCGGACCGGCCGCCGGTTCCGTAAGCCTGGACTTTCGGGGCTTGTGGGTGTCATGGCCATGCCGTGATGCTGGGCGTGCCGGCCCGGCACGCAAGGCCTCCGACGAGCGTGCTGCGTACGGCACTTGTGCGCCCCCGTTCCCCCCACAGTTCACGCCCTCCGCCCGCTCACCCACGTTCCGTGGAACTACGCGCGTCGACCCACGGTCCGGTGCCTACGTGCCCGGCCCCGCGATCGACGTGTGCACCCCGAGCCCGAACGGCGGACGGGCGAGGACGAACGACCTGGACAAGGAGATGACGCAGTGGCACGCACTGCCTTCACCCGCCCGGCGGCCGCAGCCGCCGTACTCGGCGTCGCCGGCGCCCTGTTCGCAGGACCCGGTCTGGCACAGGCCGCTCCACCTCAGGCCGCTCCACCGCAGACCGCCGAGGCCGAACAAGCAGCCCCCGGGCAGGGGTTGGAGACCTTCCAGAAGCGCCACGGACTGCCCGCGACCGGCAAGGTGGACGGGAGAACCGCATCCGCCCTGCACAGCGCCACCGACACCGAACTGCGCGGCACCTTCCGTACCGCTGCCGACCTCGGACCGGAGGAACTCGCCAACGCACGCACCGTCATCGGTGTCGGCAAGGGCGCCGGAATCTCCGAACAGGGTCAGGTCATCGCCCTCATGACGGCGATGCAGGAGTCGAAGTTCGTCAACTACCTGACCCCCGTGGACCACGACTCCCTGGGCATCTTCCAGCAGCGGCCCAGCACGGGGTGGGGGACCCCGGAACAGATCACCGACGTGCCGACCTCCTCCAAGTCGTTCTACGGAGTGGCCCCGTTCGGGAGCAACCCCGGGCTCATCCAGATCGCCGGCTGGGAGACCATGCCGCTCGGTGAGGTCTGCCAGGCGGTCCAGCGCTCCGCCTATCCGGACCGCTACGCGCAGTGGGAGCAGTTCGCCCGCGACCTGCTGGCCAGCGAAGGCCCGACCGTGCCGCCGATCCCCTGACCTGACCTGACCTGACCTGACCTGACCTGACCTGACTCGGCCTGACCCGACCTGACTCGATGTGCCCGCCTGTGGGTGCCCTTCGCGGACGCCCGCAGGCGGCACCTCGAACCGCTCCGGCGTGCCGCCCCGCTCCTCCGACCGCGTGACCGAACCGGACCCGCTGGGTCCCGACTCCTCGTCAGGAGCCCCTATGCGCAAGAGACTTCTCGCCTCCGCCGTGGCCGTCACCGCCGTCGGCGCACTCGTCAGCCCGGCAGCGGCAGCCCAAGCGGCACCCGCCGACCCGCACCCAGTATCCGTCCTCGACCACGGCTCCCAGTCCGGCACCGCGGTGGTCAGCGGCCAGAACGAACCCGGTACCCGACTGCAGATCGACGGTGTCCACACGGCGGACGCCCACACCCTGCCGGTCGACTACCAGGTCCAGGAGACCGGCTACTGGTGCGGCCCCGCCGCCACCCGTATCGCGCTCTCGGCACGCATCGCGCCGCCCAGCCAGACGGATCTGGCCGCGCAGCTCGGCACCACGGAGGCCGGCACCGACCACATCAGCCAGGTCACCGGCGTACTGAACGCGAACCTCGGCACCGGCTGGTACGAGACCAAGGAGATGCCCGACGATCCGCCGAGCGACGCTCAGAAGGACCTGCTCTGGAACGACATCGTCCAGGACATCGACAACAACTACCCACTGGTGACGAACATCGTCGCGCCTCCCGGTAACCAGCCGCCCGGTTACCCATCGGACCAGGCCATCTACCACTACTTCACCGTCATCGGCTACGACGACGCGAACCGCACCGTCCTCATCGCCGACCCCGCGTCCTTCGGCGGCAACCAGATCTACTGGCTGTCCTTCGACCAACTCGCCTCACTGATCCCGCCGAAGGGCTACGCCGCCTGACCGGTGCACCGCCTGACCGGCGGCGGGCGCCGGGGCAGGGGCGGGGACACCCCCGCCTCTGCCCGGTTCCTACCGTCGAGTCTCGGCGTTCGGCCAGACAGCGAGGGTGAACGATGCGTGCTGGGCGGGCACGACCTCGCGCAGCGTGACCAGTGCCGCGTGTCCCTCCTGAGTGAAGACGCAGATCTGCCGTCCGGGCTCGACGTCTTCGAGGGAGATGTCCTTGGCGAACGTCACTTGCTTGCGGCAGACCGTCAGCGAGCCCTCGCGCTGCGCGGCGAGCAGGGCCAGACGGTTGCCGTCTCGGGTGCGGAGCCGGTCGGAGTGGTAGCGGACATCGATCTCGTCCTTGTTCCATGCACCCGAACGGGACGACTCGAGAGGGGACTTGTCGAGATTGACGTGCCAGCCCTCTGGGAGCCGCACGGTGCCGCGCTGCGCCGGCTCGGGGTCCGGCGGGGGAGTGGTCGGGTCGTTCGTACGGTCCTCGCCCGCCGTGGGACTCGGCGTCGGGCGATCGTTGGACCCGGCCGCGCGGTCGGATCCGTCGTCCGAGTCGCCGGACTCCACCACGTATCCGCCTCCGGCCGCGAGCAGCACCGCCGCGCACGCGGCGGCGATCAGCCAGGGCCTGCGTCGCCGGGTTGGCCGGGCCGTGCCTGAAGCCGGAGCCGGAGGTGAGCTGCCGACCACCGGCCCGGCAGCCACGTCCCCCGCGGCTCCGCCCCCCGCGGCCTGGACCGACCGCGGCCCTGATTCCCGCGCCTGGCGTGCGCCTTGCTCTCCGTCGAGTTCCTTGTCGAATCCGGCCCGCCCCTGCTCCGCCCGGTCGGCGCCCCGAGACTGCGGAGCGGCCCCTGTCTCCCCCTGCCGAAGCGAGGCCGGAAACGCGGCAGTGAGAGACGCCGGCAGCCACTGCCCGGGCCGGCCCAGTTGCGTAGCCACGTCCACCGTCGCTCGGCAGGCGGCCATGATGTCGGTGGGCGCCGGGCGTTGGGCCGGATCCTTGTGCAGGCACCGCGCCACCAGGTCGTGCAGTGGAGCCGGCACCTGCGCGATATCCGGTGTCTCGTGCACGACCCGGTAGAGCACGGCCTGGACACTGCCGTCGCCGAAGGCCGGAGCACCGGTGACCGCGAAGGCCGCGATCTGGCCCAGCGCGAAGACGTCGCTCGCCGGCCCGACGTCTCCCGCCCCGGTGGCCTGCTCCGGGGACATGTATGCCGGAGTCCCGACGACGTATCCGCCCTCGGTCAACGCCGTCGCCTCGGTGGCGCGGGCGATGCCGAAGTCGATCACGCGCGGGCCGTCGGCCGCGAGCAGCACATTGGACGGCTTCAGATCACGGTGCACGATGCCCGCCGCATGGACGGACTGCAGCGCTTCCGCGACGCCCGCGAGGAGCAGCAGCACGGTGTCCGCCGGCAGCGCCCCGCACCGTGCGACCGCCTCGGACAGCGACGGCCCGGGGACGTAGGCGGTGGCCAGCCAAGGGCTCGCTGCCTCCGGATCGCTGTCGATCACCGGCGCGGTGAACAACCCGTGCACCCGCTCGGCCGCCCGCACCTCCTGCCGGAACCGGCGCCGGAATCCCTCGTCGTCGGCCAGCTCACGCCGTACGACCTTCACGGCGACGGCCCGGCCCCCGGGTGTGTGCGCAAGATAGACCCGGCCCATGCCACCGCTGCCGATGCGGGCCCGCAGCCGGTATCCGGAGACCTCGGCGGGGTCGTCGTGCGTGAGTGGCTGAAGGCATGTGCCTTCCGCCTCGTACCCGGTCATCGCCGTACCCCCGTGCCCCGCCGTCCGAACGCGGCGAACGCTACCGAATCCGCCGTACGCGGCGCGAACGCCCAGCTCGGACCACCACCACGGTGCTGTACCGCCCGCAGACGATCCACTCGCGCGTGCCAGAGTGGGGGCGCACCCACCGCGAGCCGGAAGGAACGAACGACACCATGCGCGTCACCGTGGCCCCGACCCGGGCGGAGCACTGCCGATGAGCAGCATCGAGGAGCCCATCCTGCTGCACACCCGCGGACGGGCCGCCCACATCGTCCTCAACCGTCCCCGCGCGCTGAACGCCCTGAATCACGCCATGGTGCGCAGCATCGACGAGGCCCTCACCGCCTGGGAGCACGACCCGGCCGTGGAGACCGTCGTGATCACCGGTGCCGGAGAGCGCGGTCTGTGCGCGGGCGGTGACATCCGTGCCGTGCACGACGACGCGCGTGACAGCGACGGAGCTCGATCCGCGCTGTTCTGGCGCGACGAGTACCACCTCAACGCGCGCATCGCCCGTTACACCAAGCCGTACGTGGCCGTCATGGACGGCTTCGTGATGGGCGGAGGCGTCGGCATCTCCGCGCACGGCAGCGTCCGTCTGGTGACCGAGCGGTCCCGGGTCGCCATGCCGGAGACGGGGATCGGCTTCGTCCCGGACGTGGGCGGTACGTATCTACTGGCGCGGGCGCCGGGCGAGATGGGCACCCACCTGGCCCTGACGGGGGCTCAGGTCGGCCCAGGAGACGCCTTGTCGGGTGGACTCGCCGACCACTTCCTGCCGTCGGACGCGATCGAGGCCTTCGTCGCCGACCTGGAGACCAGTCCGGCCGCCGAGGCCGTCAAGCGGCACACACGTCCTGCCCCGCGAGCTGAACTGGCCGGCCACCGCGAGTGGATCGACGACTGCTACGCGGCCGACACCGTCGAGGAGATCCTGCGGCGCCTGCTCGCGCACGGCGACCCGGCGGCGAAGGAAGCCGCGGTGACCCTGCACGCCAAGTCGCCCACCTCCCTGAAGGTCACCCTGACCGCGGTACGCCGGGCCCGGGAACTGGGTTCACTCGAGGCCGTGCTCGACCAGGAGTACCGCGTCTCGTGTGCGGCGCTCGCCCACCCCGACCTCGTCGAGGGCGTACGCGCGCAGATCATCGACAAGGACCGCAACCCCCGATGGACGCCCGCCGACCTCTCCGCGGTCACCGACGCGGACGTAGCGCGGTTCTTCGTTCCTCTCGGTGATCGTGATCTGGGCCTCAACGGCCCCCGGGCGCGCGGGGTTTGACGGGATGCTCGGTGCGGTGCCGCTCATGCGGCGCCGCACCGCGCCGGGCCGGGTATCGGGACCGGGTCAGGAGTCTTTGAAGGCTTCCAGGATGCGTTCCGCGGCCAGTGTGGCCGTCAACTCGCCGTCCCGTACCTGCCGTTCGAGACCCGGAGTGAGCCGGCGGACCGTCGGGTCGGACTGCAGCCGGCCGAGTAGTTCGTCCCGCACCATGGCCCAGGTCCAGTCGACCTGCTGGTCCCGGCGGCGGGCGGCGAGCCGTCCCGTCGAGTCGAGCAGTGACCGGTGCTGTTCAAGGCGGTCGCGGACCTCCTCGAGTCCCGCCCCCTCGCGGGCGCTGCAACTGAGCACGGGCGGCGTCCAGAAGGCGTCCTTGCCGTGCATCAGGCGCAGCGCGCCGGACAGTTCACGGGCGGCGCCGCGTGCCTCGCGCTCGTGCGGGCCGTCCGCCTTGTTGACGGCGATGACGTCCGCGAGTTCGAGGACGCCCTTTTTGATTCCCTGCAGCTGATCGCCGGTGCGGGCGAGCGTCAGGAGCAGGAACGAGTCGACCATGTTCGCCACGGTCGTCTCGGACTGACCCACGCCCACCGTCTCCACGAGCACCACGTCGTAACCGGCCGCCTCCATCACCACGATGGACTCCCGGGTCGCCTTGGCGACCCCGCCGAGCGTGCCGGCGGTGGGGGAGGGGCGCACGAAGGCGGCAGGGTCGACCGCGAGCCGTTCCATACGGGTCTTGTCGCCGAGGATCGACCCACCCGTGCGGCTCGAGGACGGGTCCACGGCGAGCACCGCCACCCGGTGTCCGAGCCCGGTCAGCAACGTGCCGAAGGCGTCGATGAACGTCGACTTGCCCACCCCCGGCACACCGCTGATGCCGATCCGTCGCGCCGCACCGCTGTGCGGCAGCAGTCGGGTCAGCAACTCCTGTGCCAGTACGCGGTGTTGCAGCCGGGTGGACTCGACGAGGGTGATCGCCCGGGAGACGATCGCGCGCTTCCCGTCGAGTACACCCTTGACGTACGTGTCGAGGTCGATGGCCATCGGTCACCGGCTCACAGGTCGTCGTGGCCGAGGTCGGCCCCGAGCCGTGCCACGAGGTCGCGGGCCGCGTCCGGGATGACGGTGCCGGGCGGGAAGACGGCCGCCGCGCCCATCTCGAGGAGTGTGTCCACGTCCTGGGGCGGGATCACTCCGCCGACCACGACCATGATGTCGTCGCGGCCCTCCTCGGCCAGTGCCTCGCGCAGTGCGGGTACCAGGGTGAGGTGTCCGGCGGCGAGTGACGACACTCCGACGATGTGTACGTCGGCCTCGACCGCCTGCCGGGCCACCTCGCCGGGCGTCTGGAAGAGCGGGCCGACGTCGACGTCGAAACCGAGGTCGGCGAAGGCGGTGGCGATGACCTTCTGGCCCCGGTCGTGCCCGTCCTGGCCCATCTTGGCGACCAGGATGCGCGGGCGGCGGCCCTCGGCCTCGGCGAAGGCGTCGACCACGGCGCGGGTGCGGTCCAGGGAGGAGGACTCGCCTGCTTCGTTGCGGTACACACCGGAGATCGTACGGATCTGTCCCGCGTGGCGGCCGTAGACCTTCTCCAGGGCGTAACTGATCTCGCCGACCGTGGCCTTGGCCCGGGCCGCACGCACGGCGAGGTCGAGGAGGTTGCCGGTCGACTCGTCGGCTGCCCGGGTCAGGGCCTCGAGGGCGTCCTGGCAGGCGGTGTCGTCGCGCTCCTCACGCAGTCGCCGCAGCTTCTCGATCTGCTGGGTGCGCACGGAGGAGTTGTCGACCTTGAGGACGTCGATCTCCTCGTCGGTGTCCACCCGGTACTTGTTGACGCCGATCACCGGCTGCCGGCCCGAGTCGATACGGGCCTGGGTGCGGGCGGCGGCCTCCTCGACGCGGAGCTTGGGGATGCCTGCGTCGATGGCCTGGGCCATGCCACCGGCCTGCTCGACTTCCTGGATGTGCTGCCAGGCGCGGCGTGCGAGGTCGTAGGTGAGCTTCTCGACGTAGGCGCTGCCGCCCCACGGGTCGATGACCCGGGTGGTGCCCGACTCCTGCTGGATGAGGAGTTGGGTGTTGCGGGCGATGCGGGCCGAGAAGTCGGTGGGCAGGGCGAGTGCCTCGTCGAGGGCGTTGGTGTGCAGTGACTGGGTGTGGCCCTGGGTGGCTGCCATTGCCTCCACGCAGGTGCGTGTCACGTTGTTGAAGACGTCCTGCGCGGTCAGGGACCAGCCCGAGGTCTGAGAATGGGTGCGCAGGGAAAGGGACTTGGCGTTCTTCGGCTCGAACTGCCCGACCAGTTTGGCCCACAGGAGCCGGGCGGCGCGCAGCTTGGCGACCTCCATGAAGAAGTTCATGCCGATCGCCCAGAAGAAGGAGAGCCGCGGCGCGAACGCGTCCACGTCCAGGCCCGCCTCCCGGCCCGCCCGGATGTACTCCACCCCGTCGGCGAGTGTGTAGGCCAGCTCCAAGTCGGCTGTGGCACCGGCCTCTTGGATGTGGTACCCGGAGATGGAGATGGAGTTGTACCGGGGCATCCGCTCGGAGGTGTAGGCGAAGATGTCGGAGATAATCCGCATCGACGGCTTCGGCGGATAGATGTAGGTGTTGCGGACCATGAACTCCTTGAGGATGTCGTTCTGGATGGTCCCGGCCAACTTCTCGGGTGATACGCCCTGTTCCTCGGCGGCCACGATGTAGAGGGCGAGTACGGGCAGGACGGCGCCGTTCATCGTCATCGACACGGACATCTTGTCGAGGGGGATGCCGTCGAAGAGCTGCCGCATGTCGTAGATCGAGTCGATCGCCACTCCGGCCATGCCGACGTCACCCGTCACGCGGGGGTGGTCGCTGTCGTAGCCGCGGTGCGTGGGCAGGTCGAAGGCGACGGACAGGCCCTTCTGGCCGGACGCCAGATTGCGCCGGTAGAAGGCGTTGGACTCCTCGGCGGTGGAGAAGCCGGCGTACTGGCGGATCGTCCAGGGCTGGTTGACGTACATCGACGGGTACGGGCCGCGCAGATACGGTGCGATACCCGGGTAGGTGTCGAGGAAGTCGAGGCCCTCCAGGTCCTGGCCGGTGTAGAGCGGCTTGACCGTGATGCCCTCGGGCGTCTCCCAGAGCAGATCGTCCCCGCCTGCGGCCTTCTTGACCGCCGCACGCCACTCGTCGGTGCCCGGGTCAGCGGCAGGGGTACCCAGATCGATCGCGGAGAAGTCGGGGATGGACATCAGGACACTCCCATGCGGTCGAGCGTGGCGGTGAGCACGGCGACGACGTCGCAGCCGGCGAAGACCTGGGTGTCGACGCCGTCGTACGACCCCCGCCCGGCGAGGAACACATGCCGCGCGCCGGAATCGCGCAGGGTGCGCACCGTGTCTGCGGCCTGCTCCTCGTAGACCGCGTCGCTGGAGCACAGGCAGGCCTCCGGCGCCCCGCTCTGCGTGAACGTGCCGTCGGTGACCGGCTCGATTCCACCCGCCTGGAAGAGGTTGGCGGCGAAGGTGAGCCGCGCCGTGTGTGCGGCTGCCGGGCCGAGGGCGGCCAGATACACCCGGGGCCGGGCGCCGGTCGCCGCGAGATGTGCGTCCGAGCGTTCGCGCAGCGACTCGAACGCCTCGTCACGATGGACCCGCGGGAGACCACCGGGGGGCGGCTCCGGCGCGGGCTCCCGTACGACCGGCTTCTCGGCCAGCTGCGGGAACTCACTGACACCGGTGACCGGTTCACGCCGCTTGGCGAGCTTCGCACTGCGCGCGGCCCAGGTGCCGGCGATCCGCTCACGCACCAGACCTGACGCGAGCGCAGCGGCCTGGCCGCCCGCCCGCTCGATCTCCTGGAAGAACTCCCAGCCCGCACGGGCGAGTTCGTCCGTAAGTCGCTCCACGTACCAGGAGCCGCCCGCAGGGTCGACGACCCGGGACAGATGCGACTCCTCGATCAGAATCGTCGACGTGTTGCGCGCGATCCGCCGCGCGAACGCGTCCGGCCGGCCGATCGCATGATCGAAGGGCAGCACGGTCACCGCGTCCGCACCGCCCACCCCGGCGGCCAATGTGGCGACGGTGCCGCGCAGCATGTTCACCCACGGATCACGACGCGTCATCATCACCGTCGACGTCACCGCATGCTGGCGCTGCGCACCCGCGGCCGGCGCCCCGCACACCTCAGCCACCCGCGCCCACAACCGCCGCGCCGCGCGCAGCTTGGCCACGGTCAGGAACTGGTCGGCGGTCGCCGCGTAACGGAACTCCAGCTGGCCACAAGCCTGTTCGGCACTCAGGCCGTGCCCGGTCAGGTCCCGGAGATAGGCCACCGCGGTCGCCAGCGAGCAGCCCAGCTCCTCGGCGGCCGAGCCACCCGCCTCGTGATACGGCAGCGCATCGACCGTCAGCGCCCGCACACCCGGGTACCGCTCGCTGCACTCCAGGGCCAGAGCGGCCACCGGAGCGGAGTCGTACGTTCCGCCGGTGCGGGCCTCGTGGCCGAGCGGGTCGGCGCCCAGGCTGCCGCGTGCCGCGCCGGGGGAGACGCCCCGCTCTTCGTAGAGCCGCAGCAACTGGCGCCCGGCCGGCCCGGTCTCGTCCGCCGCGTCCAGGACGATCGGCGCGAGGTCGAGGTAGACGCCGTCGAGTACCCGCCCGAGCGCGTCGACCGGGATGCCCCGGGCGCCGACCGTGAGCCACAGGGAGGTGACGCCGTTCTCCAGGTCGGCGAGGACGGCGTCGTTGTCCGCCACCGAGTGCTGCTGGCGCACGTCCCAGCCGCCCAGGGCGTTGCCCTCGGGCCGGCCGCCGCGTACGAAGGGGGTGAAGCCCGGCAGCCCGGGACTGGGTGCGGCGTCTTGCGCCGTGTACAGGGGCAGGGTGTGCAGCCCGTCATCCAGCGGTGTGGAGAGGGCTTGCTCCGCCTCGGCCTCGTCGACTTCCTTGCCCGACTTGCGCAGCACACCGAGCACGAGGTGCCGCCACTGTTCACGTGTCGCGTCAGGGAATTCGGTCGCCAAGGAGAGGTCGTCGTCTGGCAGGACCGTCATGCTCGGATGGTAGGCCAAGGCGGCAGATGTGCAGGTCCTGACCGGCTGTGACCTTCTTCTCGCCCGGTGGGGGATGCAATTCCCCCAGCGAGTGGGTACGGGAAGGGACTTCGCCGCTCTTGCGTACCGCCGGTGCCGCCGACCACCGCATCGGCCCGGGTGCCGTCGATGGAATGATGTGCCGCGACCAGGGGGTGTCAGTCACCCCCGGGCGACTGCGGTCCGAGGAAGCCGGTGTGAATCCGGCGCGGTCCCGCCACTGTGATCGGCGAGCGACTTCCGATCGGCCAGTGCCCGTGCGGCTGTACGGGTGGCAGAGCCGGGACGAGCGAAGAACCGAGAGCCAGGAGACTCACGCAGTCGCCACCTCGACCAGCACCGGGGCGGATTTCCCCGGACGGAGGAACGCGATGCGTACGACACCTGGCCCCGAACGGACCGGACCGGCGACCAGCAGCGGGACGGACACCGGAGGGGCTCGGAGCCCGGCACCGTGCCGGGTCGTGGTCTGCCGGGACTGCTGCTGCGGCACGGCGAAGGTGCCGGGCGTCGACCACCGGGCGCAGACCGAGCGGCTACGGGCCGAGGCTCCGGTCCGTATTTCCGAATGCCTGGACGTCTGCGAGCAGGCGAATGTGGTCGTCGTACAGCCGTCCTCCGCAGGACGGGCCGCGGGCGGCAGGCCGGTGTGGCTCGGGCTGGTCAACGACACCGACGCGACCGAGGACATCATCGGCTGGGTGCGTGCCGGCGGCCCGGGAGTGGCTCCGCTGCCGGACATCCTGGAGCTGTACACGATCGCGCCACCTCGGCGCGCGTCGGCCTGACGCACGTCCGCCCGAGTGCTCCTCCGGAACGAGGTGGACGCCGGGCACGCCGAAGGCGCCGCGGAAGGACGGATCCGCGGCGCCTCGCTTGCGGCAGGGGTGTCAGTGCGTCAGTTGCCCGCCTGCAGTGCCTTCCAGGTGGCGTCGCCTGCCACACCGTCCACGGTCAGCCCGTGGCTCTTCTGGTAGCTGCGCAACGCGGTGTCCGTCTTGGCGCCGAACGTGCCGTCGATGCCGACGGTGGAGCCCAGCGCCGCGGTCAGCGCCCGCTGCAGCCGCGTCACCGCATCGCCCGAACTGCCCTTGCTGACCTTGCTCTTGGAGCCCGCGGCCAGGAGCGCGGTCCAGGTCTTGGCGCCCACGACGCCATCGGCCTCGAGCCCGATGTCCTTCTGGAACGCCTTCACCGCGGCCAGCGTCGACGTGCCGAAGTCGCCGTCCGCCGCCCCGGCCTCGTACCCGTGCGTGCTGAGCAGCGACTGCACGGCCTTGACCTGCGCACCGGTCGAGCCGCTGCGCTGCTTCTCGTACGAGGTGAAGCTCAGGCCGTCGCTCGGGGTGCCGCCGCCGGAGTCACCGCCGACGAGCTCCATGTAGTACTCCCAGTTCCAGTGCGGACCCGGGTCGGTGTGATCGTTGCCCGGCACCTCGACGTGGCCGACGATGTGCTCGCGGTCCTTCGGGATGCCGTACTTGTCGCACAGGTGCTTGGTGAGCGCCGCGGACGACCGGTACATCGAGTCGGTGAACCAGCTCGGGTCGTCGACGTAGCCCTCGTGCTCGATGCCGAGCGCCGAGGCGTTCGCGCTGCGGGCGTGCCACGCGGTGTCGGCGTCGCGCACCATCTGGGTGACCTCGCCGTCCGAGGACCGGACCACATAGTGCGAGCTGGTCTCCGCCTCCGGGTTCTGGAACCAGCTCACCGTGCCCGCGTACGAGCCCTGGGTCACGTGGACGACGACCTGACTGATCGTGGCCGAACGGCCGGACGCGTAGTTGCTGGTCGAGGCCGGGACCCAGAGCGCGGGCGGGTAGTCCTCGCTCTTCGTGCCCATGTCGGCCTCGGCGAGTGCGCCTCGCGCGGGCGACACCTTGCGGCCGTCGACCGCGATCTCCTCGCCGTCGACGGTGGTGGTCAGGCCTTCGGCCAGGAAGTCGTAGACGGCGTCCGCGTAGAGCTTCGCGGAGGCGCCCTCGGTGTTGCCGTAGCGGGCGACGGCCGGGTACCAGGCGTTGATGTCGCCACGCTCGGACCGGTCGAGGCCGAGTGCGTCGGCGTGCGCGCGCAGGACCGCCGCGCCGCCCTCGATGTTCGCCGCGGTGTCGCGGCGCAGCTCGGTGGTGCTGCGGCCGGTGATCTCGGCGGCCTGCTGCAGCGAGTGGTGGGTGGGGTTGTCCACGAGATGCATGACGCCGTAACCGCGGGCTTGGCTCGGGCGGCCGTCGTGACCGTCCAGGTGGGTCTCGCCGTAGCCGAGCGCGGTCAGCAGGTCCCGCGGGACGCCGTAGTCCTCGGCGGCCTGCTCGAAGGCCTGGTTCATGGGTTCGTCGGCCTGCTCGGGCGCTGCGGAGGCCTGCAGTCCGGTGACCGAGAGCGTGGTCACGACGACCGTGGCCAGCACCGAAGTGCGGACTCGGGCCGCCGACGGGGTGCGCTTGAGCATGGTGGCTCCTGATCCGTGGGGGGAGAGGAGCGGCCAACGGTATCCGCGATGTTCCGGACATGACAGATACGCAAAGTACCAACTGGGCTTGCGTGGAAGGGTGTTGCGACATGAGCGCCGCGGGCGCTAGCTGTCAAGAGGTTCCCGGCAACTTCGCCCCAAGGTGTGCATTTGGACTTGCGTGGATCGTTTCTGCACGGCAAGGACCGTGCAGTTCTTCCTACGCTCCAAGGGCGCCGCCCCGGCCCGCACCGGTGCCGATCAGGCCGACACACCGAGGTGAACGCGCCATGCCGCTTCCCGAAGTCCCGTACGCACACCCCCACTTAGTCGCCTACAGGGCCCACGGCCGGACCGTCCTCGAGCTGGCGGGTGAGATCGACATCGCCGCCGCGCTCGCCATCGGCCCGCGCCTCGACCGCATGACCGCGGTCCCCGAACCACTCGTCGTGCTCGACCTCACCCCGACGACGTTCTTCGACTGTTCCGGCCTGCGGATGCTGCATCGTGCACACCGCCGCATCACGGACCGCCACGGCGACCTGCGGATCGTCTGCCCGCACCGCCTCACCCGCCGCCTCATCGCGGCGGCCGGACCGTCCCGACTGCCCACCGTCCACACCACGCTGACCGCGGCCCTCCCACCGTCCCCGGCCGACCACGTAGGGCGCCCGACCCCGCCGCACCGCACGGGATGACCCGAACCCGACCGTCAGGCGCCGCCGGACGCCCCGAGCTCACGGGCCGAACGTGTCCGCGTACCGCCGCAGCCCCTCCACCGCCGCACCCACCGAACTCCCCGGCAACCGCAGCACGAACGACGTCACCCCTGCCTCCGCGAGCCGGCCGAGGTGGTCCCGATGCCGCTCCACCGGACCGCCCTCCACCGGCCACGCCCCCTCCGGCGTCTGCACCTGGACATCCACCCGAGCGCCCTCACCACGCGACGCCACCGCCGACTCCCGCACCGAGCGGATATGACGGGCCAGCTCGGCGACCGATGACAGAGCCGGTGTACGCGCCGTCCGCGCGACCTCCTCGGACACCATCATCGGACTCCAGCCCTGGTGCCGCGCGGCCCGCCGACGGGCGAGCGCACTGTTCCCGCCGATCCACAAGGGTGGCCCGCCGGCCTGCACGGGCGGCGGCACCTGAGCGACACCACTCGCCTCGAAATGCCTGCCGCGGTACGCGTACGGCGCCGTCGACCACACCCCGCGCAGCACCTCGGCAGCCTCGTCGAACAGGGCGTTGCGCTCGTCGAAGTCCACACCGAGCGACCGGAATTCGGACCGCAGATAGCCCGTGCCGGCCACCGCGGTGACCCGCCCGCCGGACAGGACGTCGACCGTCCCGAGCGCCTTCGCCGCCGCCAGCGGATTGTGGTAGGGCAGCACCAGGAGGTACGTCATCAGGCGGATCCGCTCGGTGGCCGCCGCACAGAACCCGAGCGCGGCGATGGCGTCGAACGTCGCATGCCCGCCCGCCTCCAGCCACTTCTGGGACGGAGCCGGATGCTCGGTGAAGGCGATCGCGTCGTAACCGCACTGCTCCGCGGCCCGCACGATCTCCAGAACTCCCGCGCCGCCGGCGATCGCCGGATCATGGCCGGGCGCGCTGATCGGGTACTCGACGGTGAACTGCAACGGCGGGCTCCTCGCGGCTCGGCGAATGGCCGGGGCGCCGTTGCGTCCGGGCCGGTGCGGCGGGCAGCGCCGCGACCCACCCGGGCCGCGGCCGGCACACCGTACGCGAACGGACCGCAAAGGTCACCGCACGAGGCGAAATCCGCCTGCCCGGCACTGCGGGCGACTGCGCACGCTCAGCGTCCCTTCCAGACCGGAGCCCGCTTCTCGAGGAACGCGGAGATCCCTTCCGCCAGGTCGTCGGAGGCCTCCACCGTGGCCACCGCTTCCGCTGTGGCGCGCCAGCCCAGCGCGTCCTCCGCGGTCAGCCACCGGTCCATGGCGGTCAGGCTCGCCCGCACCGCCACGGGTGCGTTCTCGGCGATCCTGGTTGCGAGCGCGACGGCCGTGTCCAGGGCCGCGCCCTCGGCGGTCAGCCGGTTCACCAGTCCTGCCGCGTGCGCGCGTTCCGCATCGAACGGGTCGCCGGTCAGGGCGAGTTCACGGGCAAGATTCACCGGCAGCGCCCGCGGCCCGCGGAACAGTCCGGCACAGGTGGCCACCAGGCCGCGGCTCACCTCGGGAAGCCCGAACACCGCGGTGGCCGAGGCGACCACCAGGTCGCAGGCCAGGACCAGTTCGAGCCCGCCGCCGAGCGCGGGGCCCTCCACGGCGGCGATCAGCGGAGTGGTGCGCCGACGGCGGATCAGCCCGTACGCGCCGCCCCGTTCCGTGACGTAGTCGCCGTTCGCCGTCAGATCGCTGCCCGCGGAGAAGACACCGTCCGATCCGGTCAGGACGCCGGCCCGCAGATCGGGGTCGTCGTCGAGGGTGTTGAACGCCTCGTCGAGGGCGTCGGCGAGCGCCCGGTCCACCGCGTTGCGCTTGTGCGCGCGGCACATCCGGATCACCAGTACGTGGCCGCGCCGCTCGGTACGGACCAGGGCGGACGCGGGCCCCGCGGATTCGACGGCCAAGACTGCCTCCCGATGTCGGGCCCACGGCGCGGTACAGCCGGGTTCGGCATGCCGGGGGCCGCAGCCGAACGTAGCGCAGACGTCACCGACACGTCCCACCGCGGGCCCCCGGGGCCGTGTCCGCGACGCCCTGCGCGGACACGGCCCGGCGCCCTCGGATCAGGGCGCGATACCGACACCCTCGATCCGCGACCACACCCTCTCCTGCGCCGCCGTCATCGCCGGCCATCGCAGACCGCCCGGCCGCGGATCGACCCGGGACGCGTAACTGCCGGGCCGGTAGCCGGAGTCGAAGAAGCAGCCGGTGCCGTACGTGGCGTCCGCATCGGTGCACCGCTCGGCCACCTGGCCCGGAACCGGCTTGCGCCCCGTGTCGACCCACGAGGCCAGCGACCGCACGGCGGCCGCGTACCCCGAGTCGCTCAGCGCACTGTGCTCGCTCTCCTTGGTGAACGTCTGCACCAGGTGCCGCCCCCGTCCCGCACCCTCGACCGAGGCCCGATACGCCGACTCGTGCTCGACGAACACCGTCGGGTCGTCGATCGCGTGCAGGGTCAGCACAGGCACCCGGATCCGGCCGGTGAGATCACTGTCGTAACTCAGATCCCGGCGGGCGGACGGATCCGCCGAGAAGCGCTGCACGCCCGCGTTGAGCGCGCGGTCGTCCGGCGAACCGGAGTAGCGCACCCCGCGATTCCCGAACGGATTCCGGCCGTCGAGGCGCTGGTGCACGATGTCCCGGAACGTGAACGTCGCGAAGTTCAGATGCGACACCAGCGTCCGCTCCGGCACCTGCACCACACCGAGAATGGCCGACAGGTTCCGCTGCTGACGTGCCGTGCGATCCTCGGGCTCGGACTCGACGCCCGTGCACTCCTGGACACGCGCCTTCAGATCGGCCGAGGTCATCGTGGAGTCGGCGGGCAGCCCCTGCCACAGCGGGTACTGCGGCTCGGACGGCCGCGGATGGTTGCCGCAGAAGTACTGGTAGACCACCCGCAGATCCACCCGGTAGTCGTAGCCCCGACTGGCGCCCGCGACCAGGCCGTTGGTGAGCAGCACGCCGTCGTACACCGGCCGCTCGCTCCGCGCGCCGTAGGTCTCCGCCGCCTTCGCCGCGACGTCGCCGCCCCAGGACTGGCCGTGCAGCAGCGTGCGGCCGGGCCGTGCGAAGTCCGTACGGAACAGGCGGCGCAGCCGCTCGGTGTCCGCGGCGGCCATCCGGGCGCCGTAGCCGCCCCGGCGGAACGAGGAACCGGCCCAGGCATAGCCCTCCTTGACCATCACGGACCAGCGCTCCAGGTCCTCCGCGCTGCGCTCGGGCCCGGGGGCCTCGAGGTCGGGTCCACCGTGCGCGTGCAGGACGAGGTCACCGTTCCACTTCTCGGGGACGGCGACGGTGTAGTGCGCGCCGTTCCTGTCCTGCCCGGCGTAGCAGGAGGCGAGCCCCCGGAGGTCGTCGGGGCAGGCCGCCGGGCGGGCGGACGACCCCTCGGCCGGCTTGACCGGTGGTGTGTCCGCCACCGGCCGCGCTCCCGTCGCCTCCTCACCGGCCCGGGCCGGTGAGGGGGCCGAGGTGAGACCGGTGAGCAGACCGGCGCCGAGGACGGCGGCGAGCAGGGCCCCCGTTGTCCGGCATCCGCGGCGGCGGACGACGGACGGTGACACCGGCCCAGGTCTGCGGTGCGGGGATCGGTCTTGCGGGTTCACGTGCGGGGTGCGCTCGGGCACGGCTGGCTCCTCGATTCGGCGGCTCCGGGGGAGTCCGCGGTCCCGCGCGGCCACCCCCTGGCGGGCCCGCGCCGCGTTCCGCATGTCCCTGCGGCGGCGCGGCGCGGGCCCGTACACGTCTTCACGTCCCGTTGGTGCGGTGACGCTAGCCAGCAGAGCGCCGCGAGCCGAGGTTGTGACCATAAAGTGCGCTGCGGCCGCGGTCGGCCGAACACTCGACCTCGACCTCACCATCAACCTGAACGTCAACTTGAGGTTCATGAACGACCCGTATCGCGCCGGATCCGCCCCCGACCCTCGTACGGCCCACTCGAACGAGCCCCGACCACCGACCCGGGCTCCAATGGACGAGTGACGGCGCCCCCGGACGACTGCCTCGCGCGCAACGAATGGATCTGTGGCGACTACCTCAGCAGCCGCCGCGAGATCCTCACCGACGCGGTCGTGCAACACCTCGAGCTGACGGGCCTCTCGGTGCTCATTGCCCTGGTCATCGCCGTGCCCCTGGCCGTACTCGCCCGCCGTCTGAGCGGCGCGGCCGGACCCGTCCTCGCACTCACCACGGTGCTCTACACGATCCCCTCGCTCGCGATGTTCTCGCTGCTCCTGCCCGTGTACGGACTTTCCTCCGCCCTCGTCGTGGCCGGACTCGTCCTGTACTCGCTCACCCTGCTCGTCCGGAACATCCTGGCCGGACTGCGTGCCGTCCCCGAGGAGACCCGGCAGGCCGCCAGGGGGATGGGCTACGGCCCCCTGCGCCTGCTCCTCACCGTCGAGATGCCGCTCGCCCTGCCCTCCGCCATGGCCGGCCTGCGCATCGCCACCGTGTCCGCGGTCTCGCTAGTCACCATCGGTGCGATCGTCGGTCACGGCGGACTCGGCAACCTGATCTACACCGGCATGAACACCTACTTCAAGGCGCAGGTCCTCACCGCATCCGTGCTCTGTGTGGTCATCGCCATCGCCGCGGACCTCCTGCTGCTTGGCCTGCAGCGCCTCCTCACCCCCTGGCAGCGCGCATGACGACCCTCTCCGACGCCTGGAAATGGCTCACCGACGGCGCGCACTGGTCCGGTGCCGACGGAATCTGGCACCGGCTCGTCGAACACCTCGTCCTCACCGTGGTCTGCCTGATCCTGAGCTGCCTGATCGCCCTGCCGATCGCCCTCGTCCTGGGCCACCTCGGCAAGGGCGGCGCACTGGCCGTCAACATCTCCAACGTCGGCCGAGCCGTCCCCACCTTCGCCGTCCTCGTCCTGCTCCTGCTCACCCCGCTCGGGCAGTACGCCGAGGGCCCCACCGTCGTGGCCCTCGTCCTGTTCGCCGTACCTCCGTTGCTCACCAACGCCTACGTCGGCATGCGCGGCGTCGACCGCGACGTGGTGCGGGCCGCGCGCGGCATGGGAATGACGGGCAGCCAGATGCTGTGGCGGGTCGAAGTCCCGCTCGCACGGCCGATGATCCTCAACGGCGTACGTATCGCCGCCGTACAGCTCGTCGCCACCGCCACCATCGCCGCCCTGGCCGGCGGCGGCGGGCTCGGCCGGATCATCACCGCCGGCTTCAACCTCGCCTCCACCCCGCAGGTGGTCGCCGGAGCCGTCCTGGTCGCCGCGTTCGCACTCCTCGTCGAGGGACTCTTCGAGATCGGCGAACGGCTGACCCCAGGCCGTCTGCGTGACAGGAGCACTCCGTGACACGGCGTCTCGCCGCACTCGCGGCCCTCCTGCTGCTGCTCGCCGGCTGCACCACAGGACCGTCCCTGGAGAACCAGGGCGAGGTCACCGCCCCGCCCGGCGACAGCCACCACCTGACCATCGGATCGGCCGGCTTCACCGAGAGCGACCTGCTCGCGCAGATGTATGCGCTGCTGCTGCGCAAGGCCGGTTACGACACCGAGATCCTGTCGGTCGCCAACCGCGAGCTGTACGAACCGGCCCTGGAATCCGGCCAGATCGACGTCGTCCCCGAGTACGCCGCCACCTTCGCCGACTGGCTGAACGCCAAGGCCAACGGAGCCGATGCCGACCCCGTCGGCTCACCCGACCTGGCCGCCACCATGTCCGCACTGCGGGAGCTGGCTGCCCCCCGCGGCCTCACCGTCCTCGACGCGGGCCGCGCCGTCGACCAGAACGCCTTCGCCGTGGACGCCGCCTTCGCCCGCAAGCACGGCCTGAAGACCCTCTCCGACCTCGGGGCCGCGAAGCTGCGCGTCCGCCTGGCCGCCGGCGACGAGTGCGTGGCCCGCCCGTACTGCCTGCCCGGCCTCCGGAAGGTCTACGGCATCGACGTCAGCGGCGTGGACCCCAAGGGCGTCGGCACCACGCAGGCGAAGAAGGCGGTGCAGAGCGGCCAGGACCAGATGGTCCTCACAACCACGACCGACGCCACCCTCGACGCGTTCGGCCTGGTCCTGCTCGAGGACGACAAGAAGCTGCAGAACGCCGACTATCTCGTTCCGGTCGTGAACCGCTCGCGGGCCGGCGGCCAACGGGTCGTCGACGCGCTCGGCGCCCTCAACCCGGTCCTCACCACCACCGACCTGGCCTCGCTCAACGAGCAGGTGGACAGCTGGCGGCGGCTGCCGGAGGACGTGGCCCGCAGCTACCTGGAGGACAAGGGCCTGCTCTGATTCCGCAGCCCGAACGCCAGGACCAGGCAACCGAACGACAGCGTCGCCGCCAGCGCCCGCACCGTGTTCCACGTCGTCCAGGCCGCCTCGTCGAGCTGGTCGCGCGCCGCCGCGGCGGCAGCGGCGTTCTCCGGCCGGCCGACCGCGCCGATGTCCTCGTTCAGAGGCAGATGCACACCGAAGGTGATCAGGGCGACCACCACATAACTCAGCAGTCCGCCGAGAATCCACCACAGCATCGCCCGCCGGCCGGTGCGCCACCGCAGCACCGCGCACAGCGCGATCAGCAGCGGCGCCACGGTGAACGCGCCCAGGAACAGGGGATTGTTGATCGCGTCATCCAACGACTGGAACGCCAGCACGAAGGTGCGGTCGTCGAGGTCGCCCAGACCGGGCATGATCGTGTTCGACCAGTCGGCGAAGACACCCGCGAGCAGTCCGGTCACGATGATCGACAGGAACAGGATCCCGTCCCGCGCCGCGCCGGTGTCGGCGCGCTGCGGGGTCGGGTACGCGGTGTTGTAGGTCATAGATCGAGTACAGCAGCGGGCAGGGGAGGCCGCCATGCGCTGCCGTCTCGAGGCCATACGCGTACGTCCACCGCCGCTCGGCGACTGCCGTGGGCGGTGACGTTCCGACGTCGCACGGCCGTCAGGCGTCCGCGACCGACTCGAAGTCGACCTCGTCGCGCGCCACGCCCTGCGCGTCCGCGTCCACCGAGCGCCGCAGCGCCTCGTGCAGCTTCGCCGGAGTCAGTACGCCGAGGAACCGAGCCCCGTCGAGCACGGCCACCCAGCCCGCGTCGTGCTGCAGCATCACACCGAACGCCTGCTTCAGGGGTGCACCCACGGGCACCCACGAGTTCATCCGGTGCGCCAGTTCACCGACCGTGCCTTCGGGCCCCGCGAGGGCCAGCTCGTCGAGGCCCGCCCAGCCGTGGAGCTCACCACCGGCGTCCAGTACGACCGCCCATCGGGCGCCCTCCGCACGCAGTCGGGCCGCCGCGGCGGAAGCCCGTTCGTCCTGACCGGCCACCGGCGGCTGATCCAGATCCTCCGGCTCGATCGCCGTCACCGACAGCCGCTTCAGCCCTCGGTCCGCTCCCACGAACTCGGCCACGTACGGCGTCGCGGGACTGCCGAGCACGGCACCGGGAGTGTCGAACTGCTCGATCCTGCCCTGCCCGTACACCGCGATCCGGTCACCGAGCCGGACCGCCTCCTCGATGTCGTGCGTGACCATGAGGACCGTCTTGCGGACGGCCGCCTGCATGCGCAGGAACTCGTCCTGCAACTGCTCACGCACCACGGGGTCGACCGCGCCGAACGGCTCGTCCATCAGCAGCACCGGCGGATCCGCGGCCAACGCCCGGGCCACCCCTACCCGCTGCCGCTGACCGCCCGACAACTGCGCCGGATAGCGGGAACCGTAGGTCTTCGGGTCGAGTCCCACGAGGTCGAGGAGTTCTGCCGCCCGGGCCTTCGCCTTCGCGCGTTTCCAGCCGACCAGGGCCGGCACCGTCGCCGTGTTGTCGAGGATCGTCCGGTGCGGGAACAGACCGACCTGCTGGA
This sequence comes from Streptomyces sp. YIM 130001, assembly GCF_003574445.1. GTDB lineage: Bacteria > Actinomycetota > Actinomycetes > Streptomycetales > Streptomycetaceae > Streptomyces. Next base: position 112,310 of record NZ_KZ984567.1, on the reverse strand, counting down.
TGACGTATCCGATGCGCCGGCGCAGCCGCACCGGGTCCACGCCCGAGATGTCCTCACCGTCGACCAGGATCCGGCCGCCGGTCGGCTCGATGAGCCGGTTGACCATCATCATCGTGGTGGTCTTGCCGCAGCCGGACGGGCCGACCAGCGTGACGAGTTCGCCCTCGCCCACCTCGAAGGACAAGTCGTCCACGGCCACGGTGCCGTCCGGATACCGCTTGCTGACCTGCTCGAACCGGATCACCCACTCAAGCTAAGCGGCGCCGCGGCCGTGCGCACACCGGCCGCACCTGGACGAGTCACCGCCCCGCGCGACGCCCCCGGGGGCCGCCCCGGCCGGTGTGATGGACTGGTCCGCCGACTGGACCGCCGCCGGCCGTCCGACGAATCCGCCCGTATCAGGAGCAGCCTTGACCACGTACCGGCAGCCAGGGGTCGTCCTCACCGACCGACACTTCACGGTGCCCCTCGACCACGCGCGTCCCGACGGCGAGCAGATCGAGCTGTACGCCCGTGAGGCCGTCGCGAGCGACAAGAGCGACACGGCCGTCGCCGGACTCCCGTGGCTCCTGTACCTGGAGGGCGGACCGGGCTTCGGCGCCCGCCGCTTCGTCGGCCGGCAGGCCTGGCTCGCCCGCGCCCTGAAGGAGTACCGCGTGCTCCTGCTCGACCAGCGCGGCACCGGCCGCTCGACCCCGGCCAACCGCCAGACCCTGCCGCTGCGCGGCGGACCGCGTGAACAGGCCGACTACCTCGCCCACTTCCGCGCGGACTCCATCGTGCGGGACTGCGAGACGATCCGGCCGCAGGTGACGGGCGGTGGCCCCTGGACCGTGCTCGGCCAGAGCTTCGGCGGCTTCTGCGTCACGCGCTATCTGTCCTCGGCGCCCGAGGGCCTGAACGCCGCCCTGTTCACCGGCGGTCTGCCGTCACTCGACGGCCACGCGGACGACGTCTACCGAGCCGCGTACCCGCGCATCGAACGCAAGGTCGCCGCCCACTACGCCCGCTACCCGCAGGACATCGCCCGCGCCCGCCGGATCGCCGAACACCTCGCGGAGCGCGGCCACGTCGTCCTGGGCGGCGGGTACAAGCTGACCGTCGAGGCCTTCCAGTCCCTCGGTATCCTGCTCGGCTCCGGCGAGGGCAGCCACCGCCTGCACTACCTGCTGGAGAACGCCTTCGTCAGCACGGCGGCCGGCGCCGAACTCGCCGACGGCTTCAAGGAAGCGGTCCACGCCCAGCTCTCGTACGCCGGCAATCCGCTGTACGCCCTGGTCCACGAGGCGATCTACGGCCAGGACGAGCGGCCCACCGCCTGGGCCGCCGAACGCGTACGTGCCGAGTTCCCGCAGTTCGACGCCGCCGCGACCCTGGCGGGCGACGGACCACTGCTGTTCACCGGCGAGTCCGTGCATCCGTGGGTCCTCGACTGCGACCCGTCCCTCGCGCCGCTGCGCGAGGCCGCCGAACTGCTGGCCGCCCGCACCGACTGGCCCCGCCTCTACGACGCCGACCTGCTCGCCGCGAACGAGGTCCCGGCCGCGGCCGCCGTCTACCACGACGACATGTACGTCGACACCGCCCATTCACTGCGTACGGCGCACACCATCAAGGGCCTGCGCCCCTGGATCACCAACGAGTACGAGCACGACGGCCTGCGCGCCGGCGGCCCTCACGTCCTGGACCACCTCCTCGACCTGGTCCACGACGCGTAAGGCGCCCCCACTCAGATCGTGGAGGGTGCGGCTGTCGGCCGGCCAGGGCCTCACCCGTACTGCGGGGCCGGAGGATCGGCCGGGCCCAGCCGGTCCTTCAGCCATCGGTCGTAGCTCTTCTGCCAGGCGCTCTTGCCGGCCTTCTCCAGGGTGGCGTTGACCACCCGCAGCAGGTCGTCCGTCCCGTGCTTGACGGCGACGCCGTAGGAGTCCTTGCCGATCTGCGGCCCGGCAAGGCGGGTGCCGTCCTCCTGGTCGGCCAGACCCGCGGCGAGCCCGCTGTCGGTCAGGACCGCATCCACCCGGGAGAGCTGAAGCAGCATCAGACAGTCCAGGGCGCCGGGCCGTGCCCGCATCCACGCGCCGTACTTCTCCTGGCCGTCGCCGCTCAGCAGCTCGTAACCGGTGGAGCCGTAGGCGGTGCACACCGTCTTGCCCTTCAGGGTGCGGTTGAAGCCGCTGATGTCGGAGTTCTGGGGGACAAGCACGCGCTGCCCGGTCTCGAAGTAGGGGCTCGAGAAGTCCACGGCCGGCTCCTCCGGGGTGCCCTCGAGGGACCGGCAGGTGATCGGCATGGCCTGCACCAGCACATCCACCTCGCCGTGTTCCAGAGCCTGTTGGCGGCGGTCGATCGGGACGGTGCGGAACTCCACCGCCTCGCTGTCGCCGAGCAGAGCGTCGGCCAACTGCTTGACGAGGTCGATGTCGAAGCCCTCCAGATCGCCCTTGGCGTTGCGGTGGCTCCACAGCTTGCTGTTCTGCGCCACCCCGGCGATCAGTTCGCCTCGTTCCTTGATCCTCTTGACGGCTGCTCCGTTCTGGCTGCCGCTCTCGGGGTCCGGGCTCACTCGGGTGTCGCAGTCTCCCTCGGCGGACGGTGGTTGCAGCGGTGCCTGGTCCGGCGCACCCGCCGGCGCCGCGGGCCGCGCTCCAGCCGTCGACGCCTGCTGGGGTGCGGCGCCGCTGACCGTGGGCACCGTCACCAGCGCGGCGGCGGCCAGCCACACCGCGGCCCACCCTCCGGCCAGGCGGCGCCGTACGCGCCGCGGCGCGTCGTCCCGTGCCGAACCGCCGGATCCCGCACCTGCGTTCGCCACTGCCGTCTCCTCCTTCATCCCGCCTCGCCCCCGGCCATCACCGGTACTCCGACAGCCGCTTGCCGACGCCCAGGATCACGCCGGCCACGCCGAGCAGGCACAGCACCGAACCACCGACAGGCAGCCCGGTGAGCGCGCCGCGTCCGTTCTCGGCCTGCTCCTGGAACTGCTGCTGCTCGTGGTCGAGCGCCGCGGCCAACTTGCGGTCCACGGCGGCGAAGCGGCGCTCGGTGGTGTCCTTGACGGTCCTGCCGTCGGCCTTCCCGCCGATGGTGTGGGCCAGGGCAGCCTCGTAGTCGCCCCGGTCGTCCTGCTTGCGGGCCCGGTCGTGGAGCTTCTTCCAGTCCTTCAGCTCCACCCAGGCGTCCGACACCAGATCCTGCCCGGCCTCGTCCTCGGCCTGCTGCTCGGAGCGCTGCATCAGTCGCTGCCCCTTGTCCTGGTCGTCCATGGCCCCCGCCCAGTAGTCGAATTCCTGGGAGTAGGCGGCGCCCTCCCCGCGCGCCACCAGGGCCATGTTCTCGTTCCCGCGGGCCTTCAGGCCGGCGATCCGGGTCTGGGTGAGCAGCTGCACCGAGGCCGAGCCGTGGGCGTCGGAGTCCTCGAGGGAGGAGCGAGCCATGGCATGACCTGCCGCCAGCCAGATCAACGAGACGAGCACCGCTCCGGCCGCCGCCACCAGCCCCAGGTTGAGCAGCCGGTTGGTGGCCAGGAAGAGCCGGTAGGAGCAGAAGCCGATCACCGCCAGGACGAGCAGCCCTGCACCGTAGGCGGCCCAGGGCGGCTCCGTGGCCTCGGCGCGGATCGCGGCCATCCGCCGGGTCTCCGCGTGGTACATGTCCTCGGCTGCCGGGAGCATGGTGGAGCGCATCTGCTCCGAGGCGTACCGCAGATAGGAGTTGCCGACCGGCTTGTTCTCCCGGTTGGCGGAGCGTGCCGCCTCCACCAGGCCTGTGTAGCCGGGCAGTTCCTTGTTCAGGATGGTGATCTGGCGCTGCGCGGCGAAGGAGTCCCCGGTGCGGGCCGCCGCCTTGGCGAGCAGCCGGGAAGCGGTGCGGATATTGGCCTCGTACGTGACGCGGTCCGTATGGGACTCCTCGATGCCCCGCAGGAAGCCCGCCGCCGCCGTGGCGTCCGCATCCGCCAGCGAACGGTAGATCTCCGCCGCGTCCGCGCTCAGCGGCGCGGACTGCTCCGCCACATTCCCGGCCGCCGTCTGACGCTCGTGCACCGACGTGGCCAACAGCGCTCCGAAGAGCACGGTCACCAGCGTCATGATCAGACCCGCGAGCCGTAGCCGGGCCGGTGGCGAGCCCGTCCCGACGACCCCCGACACCATGGAGGACGCGATCCGCATCCTCCCGCGCCGCCGTTCCGGAACAGCCTGCGCGGGCGGCCCCATCGGCTCCGACACCTGCACGGATGCGCCCGGTCCGGACGCGCCCCCCGTTTTCGTCGGCGTCACCACACCGGCGCCCTCCCCCATGTTGTTTGACAGTTCCCGCCAAGCTCCCCGCCCCGTACTGCAGTTGGGAACACTAGTGTGTCCACCCCGAAGGGCACTAGGCTGACGGGATGTCCACCGGGGGAGACAGAGCACACGTGTGGGATCGGCGCAGGTTCCTGGGAGTCATCGGCGCGGGGGCCTTGGTGCCTGCGTCCCTGACCGCTTGCGGCACCGACGGGGAACCGGGCCGGGCGAAGGCCGCGGCGCAGAAGGACCGGGGAACCATCACCATCGGTTACGTGGCCTGGGACGAGGACATCGCGGTCACCGAGCTGTGGAAGCAGCTCCTCGAGTCCAAGGGCTACCAGGTCGACGCCGTACAGAAGGACGCCGTTCCCGACCTGTTCCGCGGCGTGGCCGAGGACCGGTTCGACGTCTTCATGGACGCCTGGCTGCCGAGCGTCCACACCGAGCAGTGGGCGCAGTACGGCGGCTCGATGGTGGACCTCGGCCCGTGGTACGAACCCGGCGATCTGGGCCTGGCCGTGCCCGACTACGTCGATGAGGTCGAGTCCCTGGTCGATCTGCCGGAGCACGCCGACCTCTTCGACGGGACGATCGTCGGCATCGAGCCGACCGCGGGTGAGACCCGAACCATCGACAAGTCGGTGATCCCGGAGTACGGACTGACCGGCAGATACCGCCAGAAGGCCAAGGACACCGGGACCATGCTGCAGGCCCTGGACACCGCCTACGCCGCGAAGCGCCCGGTCCTGGTGAGCATGTGGCGCCCGCACTGGGCGTTCTCCAAGTACGACATCCGCTACCTCGACGACCCCGCCGACGCCTTCGGCGACCCCGACAAGCTCCACACGGTCGTCTCCCGGAAGTTCCACGGCCGACGCGACAACGAAGCACTGGAGTGGATGCGGAACTTCCGCGTGACGCCGGATCAACTGCAGGGGCTGGAGGCCGCGATCCAGGACGCCGGCGGCGCGGACCACAAAACCGGCGCGGTGGAGACCTGGATCGGCGACAACGAACCCCTCGTCAAGCAGTGGCTCCCGATCTGAGTCGAGCTGGGCCGAACTGACCCTTCGGGCTTGGCCGGTTACGCCTCAGCCCCGGCGCCGGGGGCTTGCCCACCGGCCCCTGAGGGGTCCACAGAGCAGGGCAACGCGGCATAATCTGCCCCCATGACGGACCAACTCGCCCCCATGCCAGAGGACTGGCACCGCGCGCTCGCGGTTGTCGCCCACCCCGACGACCTGGAGTACGGCTGCGCAGGCGCCATCGCCGGCTGGACCGACGGCGGCCGCGAGGTCTCCTACCTCCTCGCCACCCGCGGCGAGGCCGGCATCGACGTCATCGACCCGAAGACCTGCGCCCCGGTGCGGGAACGCGAACAACGCGCCAGCGCGGCCGTCGTAGGCGTGTCGAACGTGGAGTTCCTCGACCACCGCGACGGTGTGATCGAGTACGGCCCCGCGCTGCGCCGCGACATCGCCGCCGCGATCCGCCGCCACCGCCCGGAACTGATCATCACGCTCAACCACCGCGAGACCTTCGGCGGCGTCTACTGGAACACCCCCGACCACGTCGCGGTCGGCCGCGCCACCCTGGACGCGGCGGCCGACGCGGGGAATCGGTGGATCTTCCCGGAACTCGTCGAACAGGGTCTGGAACCCTGGAACGGCGTCCGCTGGGTAGCTGTCGCCGCTTCCTCGAACCCCACCCACGCGGTGGCCGCCGAACCCGGCTTCGAGCGCGCCGTCCGCTCCCTGCTCGAGCACCGCGCCTACATCGAGGCACTCACCGACGAACAACCCGAGGCCTACGTACGGCAGTTCCTCACCGAGACCACGGCGGACTCGGCGGAACAGTTCGGCGGCACACCTGCGGTGACGTTCGAACTCTTCGGCCGCTGAGGGGCGTCCGCACGGGGACGGGCGCGGCTGTCCCCGTGCTTTCCGCTACTGCCCGGTGCCGGTGCCGGTGCCGGTGCCGGTTCCGATGGTGCGGCTGCGTCCACGGAATTCGGCGATGACTGTCGTGCCGCGGAGGACGGTCACGTCATAGATTCCGCTGCGGCCGAATCGGGAGCGTTCGGCGGCGGCTGCGGTCAGTACGTCACCTTCCTTCGCGGGAGCGGTGAAGGTGACGTCCGCACCCGCCGCGACGGTGACCGGGCCGTGGCTGTTGCAGGCGCAGGCGAACGCCGTGTCGGCCAGAGCGAAGATGTAGCCGCCGTGGGCCGTGCCGTGACCGTTGGTCATGTCAGCCGTCACCGTCATCCGAACCAGGGCCGTGCCGGCCGCGATCTCCAGGAGCTCGATACCCATGCCATGCGAAGCCTTGTCGGCGGCGAACATCTGGCGCGCGGCATCGGTTCCCGGGTTCGGATCCTCGCTCACAGGGCTGCCTCCGTGGTGTCGTCGACGCGTCGGTCCACCGTAATGGCCGGCGATGGCGGGGAAACACGCGGTTGCCGTTACGTGCGGCGAGAGCCGGCGGCGTGACCGTTCCGCCCGGCCGTGTCCGATGAGCTCGGCCACGTACCCGGCGGGGACGAAGGTACCGGCCGTCGCGAGGGTGGGTCGCTCGGTGTCTCCGAAGGGCCGTTTCAGCCGTTCGCTGCTCCCTTCGTACGGGGCGGACTCATGCCGAGTCGTTGCATGAGGAAGGTCAGCCAGAAGGTGGTGTGCAGGATCGCTTCGGATCGACCTGAGGCCATGCCGTGTCCGACGCCGTCCCAGATGCGCACGAGGGCCCAGGCGTCGGGACCGGTCACGGCCTGGATCCGCGCCACAGCCTTGCGGATCTGACCGGGAGGGCATGCCGAATCGATGGCGCCGGCGTGGACGTAGAGCCAGGGGTAGCGGCCGTCGTCATCGACCAGTTGATACGGCGACATCCCCGCCAACCGGCGGACTTCCTCCGGGCTCTCGAAGCTGCCGAACTCCTGCGAGATGGCGAATTTGCCGTACGGGTCACGGTGGCCGCCGACCAGGTCGAGAATCGGGCACTGCGAGACGACGGCTGCCCACAGATCGGGACGCTGGGCGAAGGCCGCGCCCGCCATGATGCCCCCGTTGCTCCACCCGGTGACCGCGAGCAGGTCGGTGGTCGTCACGCCGGTGGCGAGAAGGTGCTCGGCGATGGCGTACAGGTCGTCGTAGCTGGTCTGCTTCTCACCGGCCTGTCCGGCGGCGCCCCAGCCGCTTCCCAGATCGCTGCCTCCTCGCTGGTGCGAGATGACGAGGGCTCCGCCGGAGGCGACGAAGGCACCCACCGGGCCCGGGTACTGCGGCGGCCAGGCCACCTGGCCGCCACCGTAGGCGGTGATCAGGGTCGGCAACGGTTCCTCGCCGCTCGCTCCCGCGGGCAGGACGAGGTGGTACGGAACCCGGGTGCCGTCGCGGGAGTCGGCCCAGCGCAGCGACACCGAGGTCCCCGGCAAGGTGGCGCGCGGCGGCTGCAGGGTCTCCAACCGCCGCGACCCCAGGCGGTAGCGGTACAGGCCGGGGGAGGACTGCGGGGTCGAGTGGACGAAGACGAACTCGTCCGGGTGGCCGTCGGGTGTCAGCGCGTTGTGCGGGAGCGCGTCATTGGGGAAGGCGCCCGGCCCGGGCAGGGGTACGGATTCCAGCTCGGCTCCGTTGCGGTCGAAGACCCAGGCCCGCGCTTCGGTGTCCACGGACCCGGTGACGACGAGGCGTCCGCCGACCAGACGCACGTGGCTCAGTACCCGCTCCGACTCCGGTACGACCTCCTGCCAGGTGGACGGGTCGCCGGGCGTGGGGCTGTCGAAGTCGACGGCCACCAGTCGGCCCCGGGGCGCGCCCTGGCTCGTGACGGCGACGTAGCGGTCGCCGTCGATCACGCCGACCATCGTGGTGTCGACATCCTGTACGAAGGGACGCCAGGTGCGCGCCGGGAGGTCGCAGACGTATCGCGGCAGGGCCCACACGCTGGTGGCGACGGCGTACCGGCCCGCTGGGTCCACTTGCACGAGCGGGACATCGGGGGCGTCCACCGGTTCCGGGGTGTCAGGGGTGTCGGTGCCGACACGGTGGTAGTACACGGGAAAGGCGTAGGCATCGCCCACCGCGGCGAAGAAGAATCCGGCGCTGTCGGGCGTCCACTGCGGGACTGACAGCCGGCCGAGGAGGGGATGCGGGATGTGGTCCGCCAGCCGTTCCGCGGAGTCGGTGGCGTACAAGCGGAGTTCGCAGAGTTCCCCGCCGTCCGGGGAGACCCCCAGGGCGACCATGGTGCCGTCGGGGGAGGGGGCGATCCAGGAGACGCTCGCGGTCCCGTCCTGCCGAGGGTCGTACACGACCCTGCCGTCATCCTCGAGGGAACGGGAGACGCGTACGACTGCGGCCTCCGGGTAGGTACGGCCGTCCTCGAGGGGAGCGCGGTCGAGGCGGAACCAGCGTCCGCCGGCGAAGACCGGGGTGGGGTCGACCATCCAGTGCGGTGAACCGTTGCCGTCCGCGGTGCAGTGGTCGACCAGTTCCAGCAAGCGCGGGAAGTGCGGCCAGTGCGAGATGTTCCGATCGGTGAGGAGGTTCTGCGCCTGCTGCCAGGCCCGCGTTTCGTCCGAGTCGGCTTCCAGCCACCGATAGGGGTCGGGAAAGCTGACGCCGCAGACGGTCTCCTGTTCGTCCTCGATGCGGGCGGCGGGATAGTCGAGTGGTCGTTTCATGGATCGGTGTGCCTCCTCTGGAACACGCCCCGACGCCCCTGGCATCCGCGGCCGTGGGCATGTGCGTGCTCGCCCCCGTATCGGACAAGGTTCGGAGAGAAAACGCCCCTTCGCGCCCCAGGTGAAAAGAGAACGCGGAGGTGCTGTTCGCCTCGGTTGAAACGCTACGCACGCCAGAGATTCCTCGTCCCGCGACACGTGTCGCGCGCTCCGTCCCGCCCGCGCGACATCCGTCCCGCTTCCGCGTGAAGTGATCGTGTGCAACAGCAGCGCTCGCGGCCGGATGTGCCGTGCTGTGCGGAGTTCCGCGGATGCGAGAACGCAGAGGGAGTACGTGACCGATGAGTAGCGCCGCCGCGCGGGGTCCTTCCCGGTGAGGCGCAAGCACACGGATGGGAACAGCGCATGGGACAGCTGGTCGTGGTCAATTTCGTATCGCTGGACGGGGTCATGCAGTCGGTGCTGTCGGCCGGCGAGGACCGGGACGGTGGGTTCGATCAGGGCGGATGGGTGCTGCCCTACGTGGACGAGACGGTGGAGCGGTTCATGGGCGAGGCGACGGCCGGTGCCGGGGCGCTGCTCCTGGGGCGAAGGACCTACCAGATCTTCGCCGGGACGTGGCGGTATGCCGGTATGAGCGATCCCGCGCTGGCGGCGATGGACGCGATGCCCAAGTACGTGGCCTCTCGCACGCTCAGGGACCCGGGGTGGGCGAACTCCAGAGTCCTGGGCGATGACTTGGCGAGCGAGGTCGGCCGGATCAAAGGCGGGTCCGAGGGCGAGACGGTGGTGTTGGGCAGTGGGGGGCTGGTGGGTTCCTTGATGGAGTACGACCTCGTCGACGAGTTCCGGTTGCTGGTCTTTCCGCTCGTCCTGGGCAGCGGAAAGCAGCTCTTCGGTGGCGGTACGAGTCCGTGCCGGCTGACGCTGACCGCCTCACGGTCGACCCCGTCGGGTGTCCTGATCAACACGTACCGCCCTCGTGGTGCGGGCTGAGGGCTGAGCGCTGAGGGCTTCTTGTGTATCGCCCCTGCCGGTAAACTGACGCAACGTCAGAATTGGGGAGAGGGCCGTATGTTCGACACCACGAGCACCGAGGTCGCACCCGGTGAGGAGCGTATTCGGCTCGACGTCGAGGACGGACTCGCCGTGGTCACTCTGTGCCGGCCGCGCACCCTGAACGGCTGGAGTTGGGAGTCCACCAGGCAGCTGGGCCTGGTCGCGGACCGGATCCGCTTCGACGACGCGGTGCGGGCCGTACTGCTCCGGGCCGAGGGGCGGTCGTTCTGTGCGGGCATCGACGTCACGGCCCCGGGTGGCGACATCACCGGCCGTTCGGGGGCTGAGCGCATACGCAACTACCAGGAGGGGCTGCGCTGGGCTCACGAGAGGTTCCGTGCTTTCGCTCGCCTTCCGCAGCCCGTCGTGGCTGCCGTGCAGGGCTATTGCCTCGGCTTCGGGTTCGAGCTCGCGTTGCTCGCCGACATCCGGATCGCCGCACAGGATGCTGTATTCGCTTTGCCCGAGGCGCAGTTGGGGGTGGCCGTCGACGCGGGCGGCGACCTGAGGATCGCCCGCGACGCGGGCGCAGGCTGGGCGAAGTTCCTCGCGCTGACCGGCCGCCGTATCGATGCCTCTGTCGCCGACCGGCTCGGACTCCTGCAACTGGTCACCGAGGAAGACGAACTGGAGCACCAGGCGCGGGTCGTAGCCTCGCAGGTCGCGGCCAACGCCCCCTTGGCGGTACAGGGAATCAAGCGCGACATCGACGCCTTCGTCGACGCCGGACTCGACGAAGCCCTGCGGCACACCGCAGCCACCGCCGCTGTCACCCTCGCCTCCGACGACATCCGCGAGGGGTACGCGGCGAAGGCGGCGCGTCGCAGCGCGACGTTCGAGGGCCGGTGACCCGGCACCGACCTCGAACTCCCAGCTCCTCAACCGCCGTTCGCGCCGAACTCATCGAGCCCCAACTGCTCCCGCACGGTCGTCACGGGTGGCGCGACGACGTGGCGGCGCTGCCAGTTCGCGCCGTCCACCACCAGTGTGTGACCCGAGATGAAGCGGGCGAAGGGTGAAGCCAGGAAGGTTGCCGCCCAGCCGAGTTCGCGTGGTGAGCCCACCCGGAGTGCGGGCTGCAGCCCGTCCTTGTCGTGCTCCGTGCGCCCGAGTTGGGTGCTGATGGCCGACGTCATGTCGGAGTGCGGCATCAGCCCCGGCACCAGGCCGTTGACCTGGATCCCGTGCGGCCCCCACTCCACGGCCAGTGTCTCCACAAGGTTCTGCACGCCGGCCTTCGCTGCCGCGCTGTGTGCGAAGCCGGGGCCGCCGGTCCAGGCGTAGGAGGCCCCGACGTTCACGATCGAACCGGGCGTGCCGGCCCTGAGATGGCGGCGGGCGAACTCACGGCTCATCAGGAAGGTGCCGTTCAGGGTGATGTCGACGACCGTGCGCCACGCATTGGGCGACATCTCCTCCGCCGGAACGGGGAAGTTGGCGGCCGCGTTGTTCACCACAACGCCCGGCAGGCCGCACTCGGCCTCCGCGACATCGAAGGCTTCCGCGATACGCCCGGGATCCCGGATGTCGCAGGCTGCGGTGACGACGCGTCTGCCGAGTGCCGCCAACTCCTCCTGGGCTGCGCTGAGATGACCGGCCTTGCGGCTCACCAGCACCAGTGTGGCCCCGAGCCGCGCGAACTCCGATGCCATCGCCTTGCCGAGTCCCGTGCCCCCGCCGGTCACCAGGACCACTGATCCGTCGTACGTGCCGGGCGGGAGCGCGGCGGCGCCGAGCGGGGGAGGAGCGGGAAGCCCGCGGGCTCGTGATCGTGAAGGGTCCGTCATGGCCGCCATCCCTACCCGCTGCGGGCCGAATCCGCCATGGGTACGGCTCACCGCACGACCCACGTCCATAGGGCCGGATTGACAAACGCGCTTGCCGGAACTGCGATGTCTTCATGGACACCGAAGACACCACCGACACGGTCCTCGCGGAGGTCGGCCCGCGGCTGCGCCGGCTCCGCAAGGACCGCGGGGCGACCCTGGCCGGACTCTCCGAGACGACCGGGATCTCGGTCAGTACCCTGTCCCGCCTCGAGTCGGGCGGGCGCAGGCCGAGCCTGGAACTGCTCCTGCCGATCGCCCGCGCCCACAAGGTTCCGCTCGACGAACTGGTCGGCGCGCCCCCGGTCGACGACCCCCGGGTCCGAACCCGCCCCATCGTTCGCGGTGGCCGGACCATGCTGCCGCTCAGCCGCCGGCCCGGCGGGCTTCAGGCGTACAAGATGATCCTGCCGCCGACCGCAGCGAGCCCCGATCCGCGTACTCACGAGGGCTACGAATGGCTGTACGTCCTCTCCGGCCGGCTGCGGCTCGTGCTCGCCGAGCACGACGTGGTGCTCGGGCCCGGCGAGGCGGCCGAGTTCGATACCCGGGTGCCGCACTGGTTCGGGGCCGCGGGCGAGGAGACGGTCGAGTGTCTGAGCCTGTTCGGACCGCAGGGCGAGCGGATGCACGTACGAGCGCGGCCCGCTCGGCGGAAGACGGCGGACGGGGGCGGCGATGAGGCGGGCGAGGAGGGTGAGGAAGAGCGCGGCTGAGACTGTTCCGCTCCGACAAGCGACCGCTTAGTATGCGGAGAAGTCAGGCTTCCGAGCCGGGCTCAACGACTTCCGATCCCTCCGTGGAGGCCCCGCATGCAGGCATGGCGAGTGCACGAGAACGGCGAGCCGGGCGAGGTGATGCGGCTGGAGGGGACCCCCGAGCCGGTACCGGGCGATGGTCAGGTCCTGGTCAAGGTCCGAGCGGCGAACATCAACTTCCCCGACGCCCTGCTCTGCCGCGGCCAGTACCAGGTGCGTCCGCCGCTGCCGTTCACGCCCGGCGTCGAGATCTGCGCCGAGACCGCGGACGGCCGCCGCGTGATGACCACCGCGGCCCTGCCGCACGGCGGCTTCGCCGAGTACGCGGTGGCACCGGAGAACGGCCTCTTCCCGGCGCCGGACTCGCTCGACGACTCCGAGGCCGCCGCGCTGCACATCGGGTACCAGACGGGATGGTTCGGGCTGCACCGCCGCGCCCACCTGCAGGAGGGCGAGACGCTCCTCGTGCACGCCGCGGCCGGCGGCGTCGGCAGCGCCGCCGTACAACTCGGCAAGGCCGCGGGAGCGAAGGTCATCGGCGTCGTCGGCGGCGAGGCCAAGGCCAGGGCCGCCCGCGAACTCGGCTGCGACCTGGTCCTCGACCGCCGCTCGGACGACGTCATCGGCGCCGTCAAGGAGGCGACCGGCGGGCGCGGTGCCGACGTGGTCTACGACCCGGTCGGTGGCGACGCCTACGCCAAGTCCGTCAAATGCATCGCCTTCGAGGGGCGCCTGATCGTCGTCGGCTTCGCGAGCGGCGCGATCCCCACCCCTGCGCTCAACCACGCGCTGGTGAAGAACTACGCGATCGTCGGCCTGCATTGGGGTCTGTACAACACGAAGGACCCGGGGGCCGTGCTCCGTTGCCACCAGGAGCTCACCGAACTGGCAGCCAAGGGTTCCATCAGGCCGCTGATCAGTGAACGCGTCGGTCTCGAGGGTGCGGCCGGCGCGGTGCAGCGCGTCGCCGACGGCATCACCACCGGCCGCGTCACCGTCGTCCCCGGGGAGGCGTCCGCATGACCGACGCCACCGAACTGCGCACCAGGACAAGGGAGTTCCTCGCCGAGTATCCGCCGGCGACCACTGCGCCCGAAGAGTTCCTGCGGGCCCGCTTCGACGCCGGGCTCGCATGGGTGCACTACCCCGAAGGCCTCGGCGGGCTCGGCGCGGCCCGCGCCCTGCAGGCCGTCGTCGACGCCGAGTTGGAGGCCGCCGCCGCACCGGACAACGATCCGCGCCGTATCGGCATCGGCCTCGGCATGGCCGCCCCGACCATCCTCGCCTTCGGCACCGAGGAGCAGAAGAAGCGCCTCCTGCGTCCGCTGTGGACCGGTGACGAGGTGTGGTGCCAGCTCTTCAGTGAGCCGGGCGCCGGGTCCGACCTGGCCGCGCTCGCCACCCGCGCGGTCCGTGACGACGACGCCTCGGGCGAGGGCGCCGGCGACTGGATCGTCAACGGCCAGAAGGTATGGACGTCCAACGCGCACAACGCCCGCTGGGCCATCCTCATCGCCCGCACCGATCCTGCCCTGCCCAAGCACCGGGGCATCAGCTACTTTCTCTGCGACATGACCGACCCCGGCGTCGAGGTGCGTCCGCTGCGCCAGATCACCGGCGAGGCGGAGTTCAACGAGGTCTTCCTCACCGACGTGCGGATCCCTGACACGATGCGGCTCGGCGAGATCGGCGACGGCTGGAAGGTCGCCCAGACCACGCTGATGAACGAGCGCGTCGCCATCGGCGGATCCCGCATCCCGCGCGAGGGCGGCATGATCGCCCCGACCGTTGCGCTGTGGCGAGAGCGCCCCGAACTGCGCACCCACGACCTCCACCAGCGTCTGCTCGGACTCTGGGTCGAGGCCGAGGTGGCACGTCTCACGGGTGAGCGGCTGCGCCAGCAGCTCGTCGCCGGGCAGCCCGGCCCCGAGGGTTCCGGCATGAAGCTCGGCTTCGCCCGCCTCAACCAGCGCATCAGCGGACTCGAGGTGGAACTCCTCGGCGAGGAAGGCCTGTTGTACGACGACTGGACGCTGCGCCGACCCGAGATCGTCGACTTCACCGGCCGCGATGCGGGCTACCGCTACCTGCGGTCCAAGGGCAACAGCATCGAGGGCGGCACCAGCGAGGTGCTCCTCAACATCGTCGCCGAGCGCGTCCTCGGACTGCCGTCCGAACCGCGCACCGACAAGGACGTCGCATGGAAGGACCTCGCCCGATGAGTACCACGCCCGACCTGTTGTACTCGGAGACCGAGGACGAACTCCGTTCGGCTCTGCGTGGGTTGCTCGCCGATCGCTGCGACCCTGCTTCCGTGATCGCCCGTACCGAGACGGACGAACCGTACGACCCGGCACTGTGGAAGGCACTCGGCGCCGACATGGGCCTGGCCGGACTCCTGGTCCCCGAAGAACTCGGCGGCCAGGGCGCCACCCATCGCGAAGCAGCGGTCGTACTCGAGGAGTTGGGCCGATCCGTGGCCCCGGTCCCGTATCTGACCAGCGCGGTGATCGCCACCGAGGTCCTGCTCAGTGGCGGGACGAAGGGGGGAGCGGCGGATCAGGGTCTCGGTGAGGTGGCCGCCGAGCTGCTCACCGAGCTCGCCGCAGGCCGCCGGATCGCCGTACTCGCCCTGCCCTGGACCACAGCGCCCGGCGCCCGGATCGCCGGGGTGCGGCAGCAGGGCGGACGACTGCACGGCAGGATCACCGGCGTCGCGGACGCCGTCGCCGCCGACACCCTGCTGATACCGGCCGACGGCGCCCTGTACGCCGTCGAGACCGGAGCCGAGGGGGTGACCGTCACCGCGCAGACCGTGCTCGACCCGACCCGCCCCACTGCCGTGGTCGAACTGAACGGTGCCCCTGCCCGCGTCATCGCCGACGGCGAGCAGGTCAGCGAACTCGCCGTCCGTACAGGCCTGTCGGCTGGTGCCGGACTGCTCGCCTCCGAGCAACTGGGCCTCGCCGACTGGTGTTTGACGGAGACCGTCAGTCACACCCGTGAACGCCACCAGTTCAACCGGCCCGTCGGTTCGTTCCAGGCACTCAAGCACCGGATGGCGGAACTCTGGCTCGAGGTGGTCAACTCCCGTGCCGCCGCCCGCAATGCGGCCGACGCCCTGGCCACCGCCGGCGACGAGAGGGCGCTCGCCGTCTCCCTCGCGCAGTCCTACTGCGCACCCGTGGCCGTACGGGTCGCGGAGGAGGCCCTGCAGCTGCACGGCGGAATCGGCATGACCTGGGAACACCCGGTCCACCTCTACCTGAAGCGGGCCAAGTCCGACTCCCTGGCACTCGGCAGCGCCGGCCACCACCGTGACGTGATCGCCGGCCTGGTGAACCTCGCCGCCCCCTGACGACACCCGCCCCGGGCCCGCTTCCTCCTGGGGGACCCGGGGCGCGGCCGTCACGCGAGGGCGTCCGTCACTCGAAGAACTTGAGCCCCCACCCGGTGTCGGTGGCAGGCCCCGGCACATTGGCTCGCTGGTAGGTCGTGTCGCCCCACCAGAGGAACGACCCGATGTACCAGTGGCGGTTCTCCCAGGAGTACGGGGTGCCCTTCTCCACCGCGTGGAACATCGACGGGAAGTGCTCACCCGCGGGCGGGCTGGTGCCGATGTCCCCGTCGAGGAGTACGAAGCTGTGGTGGCCCGGCCCGTCGACGTTCACGGTCGGATCCCAGCCGGACATCATCGTGTCGGCGTGCGAGCCGAAGAGGCAGCCGTTCGACTTGTACCAGTCCCACACATAGGTGGGATCGCCACCGGCCCGCAGCCGCAGGTCGGCCATGCAGTACTGGTCGCTCCAACTGCCGTTGGCGGAATAGACGATGTGCAGTTGGCCGTTCGGATCCTTGATGGGTTCCGGAGCCTCGTTGATGTACGGGTCGCCGACCACGCGCTCCCAGCTCTCCCGCGGCTGCGAGATGACGTGCCGCGCGCCGGTCGGAGTGGTCGGGTCGCTCATGCGGGCGATGTAGAGGTTCTGCTCGATGTTGGTGTCGCCCTCCCAGCCCGACCAGACGAACCAGCGCTGCCCCTCGAAGGTGAACAGGGCGCCGTCGATCGCCCATTTGTCGTCCGGCAGCGCCAGCTTCTGCTCGTCGCTGTACCCGGTGTCGGGGCTGTCCGAGCTGATGACGTACATCCGGTGGGCGGCGCCGGTGCCGGCGGCGAAGTAGATGTAGTAGCGGCCGCCGTCCCTGACGATCTCCGGGGCCCACACCTCTCCGAGGCCGCCGTCGTCGCGCCACACCGTCCGTGCGGGTGCCGCGGCCAGGCCGTCGAGGGAGGAGGCCTGCCGTACGACGATCCCGCCGTCGCCCGTCTTCACCGCCACGTAAGTGCTGCCGACCCGCAGCACGCTGGGGTCGGCGCCGGCCAGGCCGGTGGCGCCACGCGGGACCTTCGCCGCGCTCTGCGAGGCTTCCATTGCGTTCCGTTCTGCGATGCCGGTGGTGTCCGAGGCGCGGGCCGATCCCGGCGACTGTATCGACAGGGCGAGAGCGAGAGTGATGCCGAGGACGAGGATGCCGAGCCCGAAGGATCGTCGGCAGAGTGACATGAGCCCTTACCTCTCCGGGGCTGTGCCGCACCGCGTCCGATGAGGGACGGGTTGATGCGGAGATGCCCCTTACAACGTTGAAAGGATGCTTTCACAGCGTCCCGAAGGTCCAGTTGCCTTGTCAACGACCCGTACCGGCGCGGGAGTTGGTCTCTCGTCGTTTTGTCGACACAGGGGCTGCACGGCCCGCTGGGTCGTACGGCATAATTGCGAATCGTTCGCAACAACTGTCGATCTTGAACAGAGGTGCGCCCATGACGGGCCGTTGGATACGGGCAACCGGCACGACCGCGGCGGCGGCCGCCCTCGCGGTAGCCGCCTCGGCGTGCTCGGCCCCCGGCGGCGATTCCGGTTCGGGTGGCGGCGCGAAGACCTCCGCCGTGGTCGGCATCGCCTACGAACCGGACAGCCTCAGCCCGCTCCTCGGCTACGGCAAGGACGGCAACTCCAAGATCTTCGACGGCCTGCTCACCCACGACGCCGACATGAAGCTGAAGCCGGCACTCGCCACCGAACTCCCGAAGATCAGCGACGACGGGCGCACGTACACCTACCGGCTGCGCAAGGGCGTCGAGTTCAGCGACGGCAAACCCTTCACCGCCGACGACGTCGTCTTCACCTACGACACCATCCTCGACAAGAAGACGAACAACGCCTCCAAGACCGAACTGGACGCCCTCGACAGCGTCGAGGCCAAGGGCGAGCGGACGGTGGTCTTCCACCTCAAGTACCCCTACGCGCCGTTCGCCGAGCGGACCGTCCTGCCCATCGCCCCGAAGCACATCGCCGGCGAGCAGAACGTGAACACCGGCGCCTTCACCACCAAACCCGTCGGCACCGGCCCGTACAAGCTGGTCAAGTGGTCCAAGGGCGAGAAGCTCACCTTCAAGGCCAACTCCCGCTACTGGGGCGGAGCGCCGAAGGTGAAGGACTTCACCATGGCGATCATCAAGGACGACGATGTCCGCGCCACCCGCCTGCGCAGCGGCGACCTGGACGGCGCGATCCTGCCGCCCAACCTCGCGGGGACCTTCGCCAAGGACGACGACAAGCAGACCCTCGAGGCCAAGAGTTTCGACTACCGCGTCGTCACCCTGCCCACGGACAACAAGGTCGCCGGCGACACCGACGTGCGCCGCGCCCTCGACCTCGCCGTCGACCGCAAGGCCATGGTCGACTCCATCCTCTACGGCGCCGGCAAGGCGGCCTACGGACCGGTGCCGACCGACAGCGAATGGTTCACCAAGGGCACCGAACGCAGCCACGACCTGGCCGAGGCCGAGAAGATCCTCGACGACGCCGGCTGGAAGCCCGGCTCCGACGGCATCCGCCGCAAGAACGGCGTCAAGGCCACCTTCCCGCTCTGGTACCTCTCCGGTGACAAGCTCCGCCAGGACCACGCCCTCGCCTACGCCTCCGACGCCAAGAAGGCCGGCATCCAGATCAAGGTCCAGGCGGGCACCTGGGAGGTCATCCAGCCGCGGATGAAGTCCGACGCCGTCCTCGCCGGCGGCGGCGCACCGGCGGACCCGGACTTCGACCAGTACACCCTGCTCAAGTCCGACCTGGCGGGTGACGGCTTCAACAACATGGGGTACTACGACAATCCGGCCGTCGACAAGGCCCTCGACGAGGCCCGCCGCACGGACGACCGCGCCAAGCGCAAGTCCGCCTACGACAGCATCCAGCGCGCCTTGGTGAAGGACCCCGGCTACACCTTCCTCACCCACATCGACCACGTCTACGTCCTCGACAAGAAGTTCGGCGACCTCACCACCCAGGTCGAGCCGCACGACCACGGCTTCGCGACCGGCCCTTGGTGGAACATCGAGGACTGGCAGCCCAGCAAGTGAAGACCGCCGTACGAGGCCTCCCCTGGGGAGCCATGGGACGCATGACCCTGCGGCGGGCGCTGTTCGCCGTCCCGGTGATCATCGCCGTGACCTTCGGGGTCTTCGCGATCGCCGAGGCCTCCCCGTTCGACCCGGTCAAGGCCTACGCGGGCACCGCGGGCCTGACCGCGTCGCAGGAGAACCTGGACCAGCTCCGCGAGAACCTCGGCGTCGACCAGCCGCTGGTCACCCGCTGGTGGGACTGGCTCACCGCCGCCCTGCACGGCGACCTCGGGAACTCCGGCGTCATGCGCCAGCCCGTGACCGACGTCGTCACCGAACGCCTCGGCTGGTCCGTGCTGCTCGCCGCGGTCGCCTTCGTCGTCGCCGTCCTCGTCGGCACCGCGCTCGGTGTGCTCGCCGCCCGCCGTCAGGGCGGCTGGCTCGACCGGGCCGTCAGCTCCCTCGCCTACACCCTGGAGGCCGCCCCGCCGTTCTGGCTCGGGCTCCTCGCCGTCTGGCTGTTCGCCCTCAAGCTCGGTGTCCTGCCGGCCGGCGGCCTCACCGACACCGGCAGCGCCACCGTCTCCGCCGGCCAGGTCCTCAGCCACCTCGCCCTGCCCGCCGCCGTACTCGCCGTATCCCAACTGCCCTGGTTCATGCTCTACGTACGACAAGGGGTGGCCGAGGCGCTCGAGGAGGACCCGGTACGCGGCGCACGGGCGCGCGGACTGGCACCCCGCACCGTCCTCGTCGGACACGCCCTGCGCTCCGGCATGCTGCCCGTCCTCACGCTGATCGGATCCAGGGTGCCCGAACTCATCACCGGCGCACTCCTGGTGGAGACCGTCTTCAGCTGGCCCGGCATCGCCGCCGCGACCGTCGAGGCCGCCACCTCCGTCGACTTCCCGCTCCTCGCCGCCCTGACCGTGCTCGCCACCGTGGCCGTACTGCTCGGCAACCTGCTCGCCGACCTGCTCTACGGCCTCGCCGACCCGAGGGTGGGCTTCGATGGCTGACCTCGCCTGGCGCACCGCCGCCGCACCCCGCCGATCCACTCGCGCCTGGCGGGTACGCGGCTCCGCCGTCGTCGTCGGCCTGGTGATCCTCGCCGTCCTCGTCGTACCACCCCTGGCGAACCTCGACGAACAGGCCGTCGATCTCGGCGCCAAGCTCCAAGCCCCCTCCCTCGCCCACCCGTTCGGCACCGACGACGTGGGGCGCGACCTGCTCCTGCGCTGCGTCTACGGTCTACGGGTCTCGCTGCTCGTCGGCGTGGTCGCCGCCGTGGTGGCGACCGTCATCGGGACCGCGGTCGGGGCGGTGGCAGCGGCGTTCGGCGGTTGGGCCGACCGGGTCGTGATGCGTCTGGTGGACCTCTTCTCCTCCGTTCCGCACCTGCTGCTCGGCATCTTCATCGTGGCGATGTTCCGGCCCGGAGTGTGGCCGGTGGTGATCTCCGTCGGGCTCACCCACTGGCTGTCCACCGCCCGGATCGTGCGCGCCGAAGTGCTCTCCCTGCGCTCACGGCCTTACGTCGACGCGGCCATATCCGGCGGAGCCTCGCGTTGGCGGGTGACCGTACGCCACCTGGTGCCCGGGGTGCTGCCGCAGGCGGGGCTCGCCGCGGTGCTGATGGTGCCGCACGCCATCTGGCACGAGTCCGCGCTGTCGTTCCTCGGACTCGGGCTTCCCACCCATCAGGCCAGCCTCGGCACCCTGGTGCAGAGCGCGCGCGGATCACTGCTCGCGGGGGACTGGTGGCCGACGCTCTTCCCCGGCCTGTTCATCATCGTGCCCACCCTCGCCATCGCCGGCCTCGCGGGCGCCTGGCGCGAACGCCTCAACCCACGCCGCCGATCGGAGCTCATGCTGTGACGCCTGACGACGCGACGCCGCCGGACGGACCCGGCACCACAGTGGCCCCCGAGCCCGCAGTCGCCGAACCCGTGCTCCGCGTGCGCGGGCTCTCGGTGCGCTTCCGGATGCGCGGGGACACCCTCGTACGAGCCGTCACGGACGTCCGGTTCGACCTGGGCCTCGGCGAATGCCTCGCCCTGGTCGGGGAGAGCGGGTGCGGCAAGTCCGTCCTTGCCTCCGCCCTGCTCGGACTCCTGCCGGGCAACGCCGAGACCGCCGGGTCCGCCCACCTCGGCGACACCGACCTGCTGACCGCGGGGGAGGAGGTACTCGCACGCTCCGTGCGCGGCCGGCGCATCGGCCTGGTGCCTCAGTCACCGGCCGCCCACCTCACCCCCGTACGCACCGTGCGCGCCCAACTCGAGGAGACCGTCCGCGAACTCACCGGCCTGCGCCGCGCGGAGGTACGCCCGGCAGCCGAACAGGCCGCAGAGCGCGCCGCGTTCCCCGCCGACCATCTCGACCGCTACCCGCACGAACTCTCCGGTGGACTCGCTCAGCGCGCCGCCACCGCACTCGCCCTCATCGGCGACGCCCCGCTGCTGCTCGCCGACGAACCCACCACCGGCCTCGACCGCGACCTGGTCGAGCGCACGGTGGACGAGCTGAAGCGGCACACCGGCGACAGCCGGGCACTGCTGATGATCACCCACGACCTGGCCGCCGCCGAGCGGATCGCGGACCGCGTCGCGGTGATGTACGCGGGCCGCATCGTGGAGATCGCCGACGCCCCGGACTTCTTCGGCGCTCGCGGTCCCCGCCACCCGTATGCCAAGGGGCTCCTGGACGCCCTGCCCGAGCGGGAGTTCAGCCCGATCCCGGGCATGCCGCCGGAACTGACCGCTCTGCCCGACGGCTGCGCCTTCGCGGCACGCTGCCCACGGGCGACCGCGGCCTGCGCCCGACCGCCCGTGTTCGAGGACTCGGTGGCCTGCCACCACGCCCTGGAGGTCCAGCGTGCTTGAACTCCACGCCATCACCGCCGGATACGAGGCACGCCGCCCCGTACTGCGGGACATCGACCTGGACGTCGACCAGGGCGAGTCCGTCGGCCTCCTCGGGCCGAGCGGCTGCGGCAAGTCCACCCTCGCCCGGGTGGCCGCGCTGCTGCACCGGCCGGAGTCGGGCCGGGTGGCCGTGGACGGCGTGACCGTGCACGACTGGCGCTACCGCGCGTCCCGCGAATTGCGCACCGCCTTCGGCGTCGTCTTCCAGCAGCCGCGCCTGAGCGCCGACCCCCGGCTGCGCCTGTCCGCCCTGATCGCCGAACCCCTGCGGGCCGTCGGCCGCGCCGACGAGATCCCCCAGCGCCTGCCGGAACTCGCCGAAACCGTCGGACTCGGCGCCGACCTCCTCGGCCGCCGTCCCCACGAAGTGAGCGACGGCCAGCTCCAACGCGCTTGCCTGGCCCGAGCGTTGGTGCTCCGCCCGCGCTACCTGGTGTGCGACGAGATGACGGCCATGCTGGACGCTTCCACCACCGCTGCCCTGGTCGCGGTCGTCGAGGACTACCGGCGCGAGAGCGGTGCGGGCCTCCTCGCCGTCGGCCACGACCGGACCCTGCTCGAGCGCTGGTGCGGACGTACCGTCCACTGGTCGCAGCTGACCGGAGACCTCGAGGCCGCTGGCCGGCCCGCACAGAAGACACCCTGAGCCCGACCGCCCTGGCCGATCACCTCGCACAAGCAGGCCGCCCGGGCCCGCGAAACCGCGGTCCCGCGCGGCCACCCGCCCAGCGCCGCCGCCCACCGCGTCCGTCCATCGGCACATCCCAGCGCGCGCATATGTGCCATACATCCCTAATGTGGCCTTGATTGTCCCGACCGGGGAGTCCGTCCCCCGGCGACGCCCACGACCGGGTGCGGCACCGGCAAGCCGAGGCCCGGTCGCGCCAACGAGGGGTGACATGGCCGACGCCGACACCAAGGGCGCGAGCGCCTCCACGCCGACGGCCGCCAAGCTGACGCTGCTCACGCTCACGGCGATGGTCGTCGGTTCGATGGTCGGCGCCGGCGTCTTCTCGCTGCCCGGACGCTTCGCGGCCGAGACGGGAGTGGCCGGCGCCCTCATCGCCTGGGCCATCGCCGGCCTCGGCATGCTGATGCTGGCCTTCGTCTTCCAGGCCCTCGCCCTGCGCAGACCGCAGCTCGACGCCGGTGTCTACGCCTACGCCAAGGCCGGCTTCGGCGAGTACCTCGGCTTCTTCGCCGCCTTCGGCTACTGGGCCAGCGCCTGCGTCGGCAACGTCACCTACTGGGTCCTGATCATGTCGACCATCGGCGCGATCTGGCCCGCGCTCGGCGACGGCGACACCGTGCTCGCCGTCGTCCTCTCATCGGTCGGCCTGTGGCTGTTCTTCTACCTGATCAGCCGCGGAGTGAAGGAAGCCGCCGCGATCAACCGCATCGTCACCGTCGCCAAGATCGTGCCGATCCTCGTCTTCGTCCTGCTCGCCGTGATCTATTTCGAGCCCTCGGTGTTCGCCGACAACTTCGCCGGGGCCGACTACGCAGGATCCCTGTTCGAGCAGGTCAAGGGCACCATGCTGGTCACCGTCTTCGTGTTCCTTGGCGTCGAGGGCGCCAGCGTCTACTCCCGCCACGCCAAGCGCCGCGAGGACGTCGGACGCGCCACCATCCTCGGCTTCCTGAGCGTCTTCGCGATCTTCGCCTCGGTCACGATCGTCTCGTACGGCATCCTCCCGATGGGCGAGATCGCCGATCTGCGGCAGCCCTCCATGGCAGGCGTACTCGAGGAAGCGGTCGGCACCTGGGGCAAGGTCTTCATCAGCATCGGCCTGATCGTCTCGGTACTCGGCGCCTACCTGGCCTGGACCCTGATGTCCGCCGAGGTCCTCTACGTGGCCGCCCGCGACAAGGACATGCCCCGCTTCCTCGGCCGCGCCACCGCCGCCGACGTACCCGTGCCCGCCCTGGTCATGACGACCTGCCTGACCCAGGTCGTCCTCGTCGTCACCTACTTCTCCGACGACGCCTTCAACTTCGCGCTCGACCTGACCAGTTCGCTGACCCTGATCCCGTTCCTGCTCGCCGCCGCCTACGCCGTGAAGATCCTGCGCAGCCCCGACGACGGCGGCATCGGCGGCCGCAGCCGCGACCTGACCATCAGCATCCTGGCGACCCTCTACACCGTGTTCCTGATCTACGCGGCCGGCTTCAAGTACCTCCTGGTCTCCCTGATCATCTACGCCCCCGCCACCATCCTGTTCGTCATGGCACGACGGGAACAGGGCCGCCGCGTCTTCTCGCCGCGCGAACTGGTCATCCTCGCCGTCTCCGTGGCCGGCGCCGTGGTCGGCGTCGTGGCCCTGGCCGTCGGATGGATCAGCCTGTGACCCCGACGGCCCGCAGACCGCAGCAGCATCGCCGACGAGCCCCGGCGCGTACCAGGAAAGGCACCCGATGACTCCGGACCCCCAGCCCTCCACCTCCTACGGCGTCCACTCCGAGGTGGGCAGGCTGCGCAAGGTGCTCGTCTGCTCGCCGGGCCTCGCCCACCGCAGACTCACCCCGTCGAACGCGGCCGAGCTGCTCTTCGACGACGTCATGTGGGTGGAGAACGCGCAGCGCGACCACGCCGACTTCGTGGAGAAGCTGACCGCCCGCGGCGTCGAGGTCGTCGAACTGCACGACCTGCTCACCCAGACCATGGCGATCGACACCGCCCGCAGCTGGCTCCTCGACCGCAAGATCGTCGCCAACGAGGTGGGACTCGGACTCATCGACGGCACCCGCGCCTTCCTGGAGTCCCTCGACCCGCGCGCACTCGCCGAGTTCCTCATCGGCGGCCTCGCCACCGCCGATCTCCCCGAGGACTACCGCACCGGCTATATCGCCCTCGCCCGCGAATCCAGCGGCGTACGCGAATACCTGATGCCACCGCTGCCCAACACCCTCTACACCCGCGACACCACCTGCTGGCTGTACGGCGGCGTCACCCTCAACCCGCTGTACTGGCCGGCCCGCCGCGACGAGACCCTCCTGATGAAGGCGATCTACCGCTTCCACCCGGACTTCGTCGGCTCGACGGTGTGGTGGGGCGACCCCGAGGCCGAGTGGGGCCAGTCGACCTTCGAGGGCGGCGACATCATGCCCGTCGGAGGCGGCGTGGTCCTGATGGGCATGAGCGAGCGCACCTCACGCCAGGCCATCACCCAGGTCGCCGCCGCCCTCTTCGAACGTGGCGCCGCCGAGCACGTCATCGTCGCCGGCATGCCGAAACTCCGGGCCGCCATGCACCTCGACACGGTCTTCACCTTCGCCGACCGGGACGTCGTCACGCTCTACCCGAAGATCATGGAATCGGTGCACACCTTCTCCCTGCGCCCCAGCGACAAAGCGACCGGACTCGACATCACCGACGAAGGCACCACCCCGTTCACCGACGTCGTGGCCCGGGCATTGGGACTGCCCACACTGCGCGTCATCGAGACCGGTGGCGACGTCTACGCCTCCGAACGCCAGCAGTGGGACAGCGGCAACAACGCCGTCGCCCTCGAGCCCGGCGTGGTCTTCACCTACGACCGCAACACCCAGACCAACGCCCTGCTCCGTGAAGCGGGCATCGAGGTCATCACCATCGTCGGCGCCGAACTCGGCCGCGGCCGCGGCGGCGGCCACTGCATGACCTGTCCGATCAGCCGGGACCCGGTCCAGTTCTGACCGGTCCCTGCGCGGCAGTCAGGGCTTACGTCCCACGGCGGCGTACAACGGCACCGGGCCCCCGGAATCCGCCCGGCCGCCGTCCTCGCCGTCCTCGCCGCCCTCGTCGTCCGAGCGGTGCCACTCGTCGACCGGCACAAGCCCCGGCTCAAGCAGCTCGAGCCCGTCGAAGAAGCGGCCCACCTCTGCCCGTGAGCGCGGAACGAGAGTGACACCACCCGCCCCGTACGTCCGCACAGAGCGGTTCACCGCCTCCGGGTTGAACTCCGCCGTCAGCTGACTGAGCACCAGGAAACTGCCCGGCGCGAGCGCGTCCACCAAGGTCTTGACCACCTCGAACGCCCCGTCCTCGTCCGCGATGAAATGCATCAGCGCGATCACCGACACAGCGATCGGCCGCCCGAAGTCCAGTACCGTGCCTGCCTGTTGGAGAATCGCCTCCGGGTCACGCACATCGGCCTGCACATACTCCGTGGCACCCTCGGACGTGCCCCGCAGCAGAGCCGCGGCGTGCGCAAGGACGATCGGATCGTTGTCGGCGTACACCACGCGTGATGCGGGTGCCACGTCCTGTGCGATCCGGTGCAGATTCGGCTCGGTGGGGATGCCCGTACCGACGTCCAGAAACTGACGCACCCCCATGTCCCGGCCGAGCCGACGAATCGCGCGGTGCATGAACCAGCGGTTGTGCTGCGCCGAGCGCTTCGCCTGCGGCTCGATCGCCAGAATCTGACGCGCCAGCTCCTCGTCGACCGGGTAGTTGTCCTTCCCGTCGAGGAACCAGTCGTAGACCCGCGCCGAGTGCGGCTTGCTGGTGTCGATCACGGGCCGTTCAGTGCCGGTCATCAGCCACTCCCTCGTCGTCGGCGACACGAGCACCCTACTGCCGCCCTCGAACAGCCGCCCGTGCGGCCGGCGTTCCGCGACGGTGAACACCGGCCGACGAACACTCCAACTCCCGTCGTGCCACTGCCACATGGCCCGCCAGGGGCCCCATACTCGCCATGGCCCCGCCGCACACGTCACCGCCACCGACACCGGGAGGCACCATGGCCCTCGTCACCCGCCGCAGAGCAGTCACCACGATCGGCGCCGCCCTGGCAGGCTCCGTCGCCATCCCCTCGTACGCCACGGCCGGCGAACGCACCCCGACCCCACAGCCGCTGCGCCGCGCCCACGCACACAACGACTATCTGCACCCCCGGCCCCTGCACGACGCCCTGAGCCACCGCTTCACCAGCGTCGAAGCCGACGTCTACCTCGTCGACGGCGAACTCCTCGTCGCCCACGACGTGGTGGACCTCGACCCCACCCGCACGCTGCGCTCCCTCTACCTCGACCCGCTGGCCGCCCGCGTCCGCGCGAACCACGGCTCCGTGTACCGAGGCCACCGCAAGCCCGTCCAGCTCCTGATCGACATCAAGGCGGACGGCGAGGCCGCCTACCTCGAACTCCACCGCCAACTCGGCCGATACCGCGGCCTGTTCACCACCTACACGCACGGCGGGGTGCGCCGCGGCCCGGTCACCGCCGTGATCTCCGGTGACCGCGCGGTCCGCGCCCCCATGGAGGCCCAGCGCACCCGGCACGCCTTCTACGACGGACGCCTCACCGACCTCGGCGGCCCGGCCCCCGCCTCGCTCATGCCATTGATCAGCGACAACTGGGGAACGCAGTTCACCTGGTACGGCGTCGGCCCGATGCCCACCGCCGAACGCGAGAGACTGCACACCGTCGTCCGCACCGCCCACGGCCGCGGGCAGCGAGTCCGCTTCTGGGCCACTCCCGACCTGCCCGGCGAGGCCCGCGGCGCGGTGTGGGCCGAACTCATCGCCGCCGACGCCGACCACCTCAACACCGACGACCTGCCCGCGCTCGAGGCCTTCCTCGACGCCTACGACCGGTCCTGACCACCCACAGTCACAGCCAGTCAACACACTTTCGGCGGACACGCCACTCGCCCGGACGGGCCCTCCGCTACGCCAGACTTGCGGCCGTATGCCACGGGATCTGCGTGGCGGAGGAGGTTGGCGATGGCCATTTCGATTTCCGTGGTGCTGCTGCTCGTCGTTCTTGCGGTGGTGTTCCTGCGCAACGGTGCGCTGAAGATCTCACACGCGCTCGTCTGCGTCCTGCTCGGCTTCTACCTCGCGAGCACCAGCATGGCCCCGACCATCCAGAACGGTCTGACCGCCACCGCGGACATTGTGAGCAAGCTCCAGCCCTGAACCGTTCGAGGCCCCGCTACACTGGGCCGAGCGAAGGGGAGTAGTCCTGCGACACCGGCTGGTCGACATACTGGACATCCACGGATGTCCCGGCCATCGGGCCCCTCGGTCACACAGTGACCGGGAGGGTGGACGAGACCTTCGGCCAGGCATGATCGCGCCCGCGCCCCTGTGCGGGCGCACCGTCGTGCCGGGCCGAGTCCTCCCCGCGGACGCCCCAGGGTGTCGGTAGAGCAGGCGCACGGCCCGGCCCCAGCAGAAAGTACCGGGTATGTCTCTCGACCCCCTGACGATCCTCACCGCCTTCGGGTTGATCTTCCTCGCCGAGCTTCCGGACAAGACGATGTTCGCCTCCCTGGCGATGGGCACGCGTATGCGTCCGCTCTACGTCTGGTTCGGTACCTCCACGGCCTTCGTGGTGCACGTCGCCATCGCCGTCGGCGCCGGCAGCCTGATCGGACTTCTGCCCACGGTGGCCGTGAAGCTCGTCTCGGCAGCGCTCTTCGCCTTCGGCGCGATCGTCCTGCTGCGCAGCGGCGCCGGGGGCGACGACGAGGACGAGGGCGGCCGTACGGTCACCGGATTCTGGCCCGTGTTCACCACCGCGTTCATGGCCGTGTTCATCAGCGAGTGGGGCGACCTGACCCAGATCACCACCGCGAACCTCGCCGCCACCAACGGTGCCGCGTCCACGGCGATCGGATCCGCCGCGGCCCTGATGTCCGTGTCCGCGCTCGCCCTGGTCGTGGGGCGGTTCATCGCCAAGCGCGTACCGCTGAAGACGGTGCAGCGTATCGGCGGTATGTGCATGGCGGGCCTGGCGATCTGGACTCTGATCGAGGCCTTCACCGCCTGACGGTCGCGCGGCCTGTGTCTGCGGAGGTGCGGCCACGTCCTCGGCGTCCTTGGATGCCGAGGCGCCCGCGTACCGATCAGCCGTCGGTCAGGTACCGAGCACTCGGGAGCGGATCAGGAAGCGCACACCCTCCGGCGCCTCCAGCGAAAAGCCACTGCCGCGCCCCTCCACCACGTCCACGATCAGACGTGTGTGGCTCCACACCTCGTACTGGCTCGTCGACATCCAGAAACCGATCGGCTCCGCAACACCCGGCACCTCGAGCGAGGCGAGCAGGACGTCCGAGTTCCCGGTGCGGAACTCGCCCTCCTGATAGCACATCGGGGCACTGCCGTCACAGCAGCCGCCGGACTGGTGGAACATCAGCGGACCGTGCATCGCACGCAGCCGGCGCAGCAGATCGGCGGCCTCCGGGGTGAGCTCCACACGTGCGGCTTCTTCCGTCATCGCTGGGTCCTCCGTCCGTCCTGGCCGAAGCAGGCGCCTGTCCCGGCGCCACCAGTACATCCGACGGTACGTTGCGACGAGGTTGCAGCGGGGGCGGACCGGAGGCCAGGAGCCGGGCCCGCTCGCCTCCTGGCGGCACACGAGGATGCGGCACTTCTCTGGCCTTTACGTGACGCTCCGTACCGCTTTCATCGGCAATGTCGCCCGGATGGCCCGCTTCGGCCGGGCCGCGTCCCCCACACGGTGGTATACACGAGATGAGCGGCGGGTGACCTGCGAGGACCCGCGAATGGGGGCCGAACGCCCGGACGTCGCAGCGCGCGGGCCACAACGAGTGGAGGACCACTCATGACCCAGAATGTTGCCCTTTCCCTGGATTTCACTCAGGGCCTCAATGATGCTTGGTCGAAGGTTGCGCAGTTCGTTCCGAAACTGCTGGCATTCCTTGTCGTCCTCGCGATCGGCTGGTTCGTGTCCAAGCTGATCGCCCGCGTTCTCGACCGGGTTCTGCGCAAGGTCGGCTCGGAGAAACTGGCCGAGAAGGCCGGCGCCGACCGCATGCTCGCCGGATCCAAGTACGACATGACGGCGATCATCTGCAAGGTCGTCTATGCGGCTCTGCTCCTGATCACGCTCCAGCTCGGTTTCGGTGTCTTCGGCCCGAACCCGGTCAGCGACATGATCAACGGCATCGTTGCCTGGCTGCCGCGCGGCATCGTCGCGATCGTCCTGATCGTCGTCGCGATGGCGGTGGCCAACCTGGTGCGGGACATCGTCACCAACGCGCTGTCCTCCATGTCGTACGGCAAGACCGTCGGCACCATCGCCTGGGCGGGCATCGTTGCTCTCGGTGTGATCGCGGCGCTCGGCCAGGCCGGTATCGCGACCACGGTCACCCAGCCCGTCCTGTACGCGGCACTCGCGGCGGCGGCCGGCATCCTGATCGTCGGTGTCGGTGGCGGCATGATCGGCCCGATGCGGCAGCGCTGGGAGCGCTGGCTGGACACGGCCGAGAAGGAGACGGCCAAGGCGCGTGGTACATCGACCGGTGGCGCCACCGCCTACCAGGCCGGACGCGACGACGCCCTCACCCACCAGCCGGCCCGGGACCGTGAGCCGATGGATCCCATGTGACCTCTCGGCCCTGACAGGCCCGTCCGCTCAGCGGGCGACGTGACCGTGTGCGTCCGGCCGGCGCACACGGTCACGCGAGGTCGTGCCGCTTGACCAGCCAGGAGATGGCGGTGAGGCGGCACACCGCGTAGTCGTGCCCGACCGGCTCGCGCCAGCCCGTCTCCGTCAGTGCGTCGAGGAAGCCGAGCGCATAGTCGGCCAGCGACTCGCGGTCAGGTGGCTGCGGCACCAGATCCGCGCAGGTCGCCGCGAGTCGCTCCCGCAGGTGGGCGACATGCTGATCCACCGCGGCCGTGAAGCCGGGCTCGAAGGCGAACTCGGCGAAGCGCGGTGTGTACGAGGCATCGATACGGGCAAGTGGGGACACGTCGCCAGAATAAGTGGCCGCACCCGCCCCGATCAGGGACTTTGGTCATGCTCTTGGTCACATGAACGTGGTGTTCCGGGTCACACGTACGCACCCGGCACGCCTTTGGGCGCATCGGGGAGCGGACGGTGACGGCGGCTCGGCAGCCTCTGTGCGGGCAGTCAACTCACCTGCACCGTGACGAGAGTTGGCGACGCCGATCCCACAACTGCTCAGCTCCGCCCACTCACTGACGTGCGACGCGTCTGAAGTACTCCGGCGAGCGCGACCACGACGAGCCCCGCGAGAGGCACGACGAGCAGGCCCATCCGCAGGCTCGTGTGGTCCGCGACAAGGCCCACGGCGGGCGGTGACAGAAGGAAGCCGAGCCGCATCAGCCAGGAGACGATGGTCAGCCCCGACCCGGGGCGAAGACCGGGAAGCTCGTCCGCCTCGTGCATGGCGGCGGGCACCAGCGTGGCCACCCCGAGTCCGGCCGCGGCGAAGCCGAGCACGGTGCCGGGCACCGTGGGAACCGCCAGCGCGAGGCCCATGCCCGCCGCGGCGATCAGTCCGCCCGCCCGAGCCACCGCACGCTGCCCGAACCGGTCGACGAGCCGGTCACCGAGGATCCGGCCGATGAACTGGGCGCCGACCAGGGCGATATAGCCCGAGGCGGCCAGCGTCACCGAGGCGTCCAGCGAATCCGAAAGGTACAGCGCAGCCCAGGAGTTGCCCGCGTCCTCCACCAGAGTTCCGGCCATCGCGATGAGGACGAGCGCGGCCAGCACGTAGTACACCGACCGAGGCCCGCCGGGCCGGCCTGCCGCCGTCGCCTTGCCCGCGACGGCCGCGTCCGCGCGCCCGGCTTCCGAATCCGGCACCGCCCTCGCATCCGGCTCCGTGTCCGGCCCCGGCAGGCAGAACCGCAGCGCCGCACACGCAAGGGCCGCGAACAGCACGCCGGATATCACCAGATGCTGCCCCCGTGACAGTCCGAGCGCGATCGCTCCCGCGGCCATCGACCCTCCCGCGACAGCGCCGATCGACCAGATCGCGTGGAACGAGTTGATGATGGAGCGCCCGTAACGGCGCTGCACCCGCAGTCCGTGCGCGTTCTGCCCGACGTCCGTGACCGAGTCCATCGCGCCTGCCAGGAACAGCATCGAGGCGAAGATCAGGACCGACTCGGCGAGGCCCGCCACCAGAATCCCGGCTGCGGTGAGCAGTGTTCCGGCCACCGCCACCCGTGCGGAGCCGAACCGGCGGGTCAGCGCCCCCGCCGCCAGTCCCGCCACGATCGCGCCCGTGGGGAACGCCGCGACCGCCAGACCGTACGCGGCGTTGCCCATGCCGAGATCGGACTTGATCTCGGGATACCGCGGCAACAGATTCGCGAAGAGCGCCCCGTTGGTCAGAAACAGCACGGCCACGGCCCCGCGGGCCCGACGGTCGGCCACGGCGGGCCCGACCAGCACGTCATCACTCATGCCCGGACCCTACAACTCCAAGCGTACGACCGTACACTCCCCTCGGGTGGTGCCCGGTGGTCCGCCGCGGCTCTCAGACCGGCGGCCAGGCGCGTAGCGCGGCATCCGCCATGGCCTGGAGTTCCTTGCGGCTGACGCCGCTCGCGGCGTGCACCGCGATGCCGTTCGCCAGTGTCGTCACATAGCGGGCCAGCAGACCGGGGTCCGATTCGGCGGGCAGGTCACCGTCGTCGACGGCTTGCTGGAACCGCTCCCGGATGCGGACGTAGCCGTCGTTGCGCCAGTCGGCGAGAAGGTCCCGGACCTCCTGTCCCGCGTCGCTGGTACTGAGTGCGCCGTGGACGCCCAGGCATCCGCGGGGGCTGGCCGGACGGGTGGTGCTGCGGATGGCGCCGGACAGGATCGTGGCGACGACACCGAGTGCGGTCGACCCTTCCATGGCCCGAGCCATGTAGCCGCCGGGGCCGTCGGTGTAGCGCTCGAGGGCCTTGCGGAACAGTCCTTCCTTGTTGCCGAAGGCCGCGTACATGCTGGTGGTGGAGATGCCCATCGCATGAGTGAGGTTGGCCAGGCTGGCCCCTTCGTATCCGTGCTCCCAGAACACCAGCATGGCGCGCTCGAGAGCTTCGTCGGGGTCGAATCCCCGCGGTCGGCCGCGCGGGCCGTTCTTCTTCGTCTCCACTCGCGCAGTTTACCTCTTCCGCATCGATCGATGCGGAAGTGCTAGCGTTGCCGTCTGTAGCGATCGCTACAGAAATCGAAGGGGTTGTTCACATGGGACTGCTCGAGGGCAAGACGGCTCTGGTCACCGGAGGCAGCGCAGGGATCGGGTTCGCCAGTGCGGCGCGGCTGGCGGCAGAAGGCGCGCACGTATTCATCACCGGCCGGCGCAAGGCCGAACTCGACGCGGCGGCAGAGGAGATCGGGCCCCCGGCGACCGCCGTCGCCGGGGACATCGCGAACCTGGCCGACCTGGATCGCGTCTACGAAGTGATCGGCAAGCGAGGGCGAGGTCTGGACGTACTGTTCGCCAACGCCTCGATCGCCTCACTCGTGCCGTTGGAGCAGATGACCGAGGAGCACTTCGACACCCTGTTCGGCATCAACGTCCGGGGCATGCTGTTCACCGTTCAAAAGGCGCTGCCGCTGCTCAATGAGGGGGCATCGGTCATCCTGAACGGCTCCACCAACGTGGACGCCGGCGATGAGGCCATGGGTGTCTACGCGGCGACCAAGGCCGCCACTCGATCGTTCTCCCGAACCTGGGCCAACGAGCTCAAGGGGCGCGGCATACGCGTCAACACCGTCACGCCCGGACCCACGGATACGCCCGCACTCTCCGCACTCGCTCCCGATCCGGAGCACTTCAAGAAGCAGCTGGCCGCGCGCGTTCCGCTGGGCCGCCTCGGGCGTCCCGAGGAGACCGCGGCCGCCGTCGCTTTCCTCGCCTCCGACCAGAGCAGCTTCATGACCGGTTCGAGCCTGTACGTCGACGGCGGCCTGAACCAGATCTGAGGCCTGCCGCCACCGCTGTCCGGTCGAGGTGCCTCACGAGCCGGCCGCCCGAATCAAGGGGGCGGCCGTCCTGGGCGGAGTGCCGGAGTGTTCCGCTTCAGGCGTCGGGTCCCATGTGTGCGCGTGCCCATGACTCGAAGCTGGTGAGGGGGATGCCCAGGTCTCGTGCGAACTGCGGGTGCGCGGGCTGGCCGCCGGTGACGTTCAGCCACTCATGAGCGGCCCCCATCGGGGGCATTCCGGCGGCGATCGCCTCCTGTTCGGTCATGTCGGGTGCGGTCAGCTCCGTGCCCAGGGCGCGGGAGAGGACCTCGGCGACCTTCGCCATCGACAGGTATTCGCTCGCCAGCTCCAGTTCGACACCATGGAACTTCTCGGGAGCGGCGATGGCGGCGGCAGCCGCAGCGCCGATGTCGTCCGTCGCCATGAGGGACAGCCCGGTGCCGGGGTTCAGGACGCTCACCAGGCCGCCCTCGATGCCGCGCGGGAACAGGAACCCCATGGACGGCAGGAAGTTGTCCATGAAGAAGCCGGGCTTGAGGATCGTCCACGAGGGAAAGCCCGCGGCGCGGACGCGGTCCTGGAGCGTGCTCTTGGCGCCCAGGCTCGCTTCCGTCGACGGCCAGCGGCCGGGGGTCCAGTCGGGGTGCTCCGTGTGCTGGCCGGCGCCGGTCACGGACGTGTGCACGAACTGCCGTACGCCGGCGGCCTGCGCGGCCTCGATGAGGTTCGTGCCCTGGGCCACCTCGCCCTCGAAGTCGAAGCCGGCCTCGGTGATGCCCGGCATCTGTACGGAGAACACGGCGCGGGTGCCCTCGGCGGCACGGATCACGGAATCACGGTCGTGGAGATCGCCGGTGACCGTTTCCGCACCGAGCGCCTCGACGGCTTGCGCCCGGGTGGTGTCCGGATCGCGGACCAGTGCGCGGACGGGAACGCCGGCCGAGAGCAGTGCGCGGGCGGTGGCGCCGCCCTGTCGGCCGGTGGCGCCGGTGACCAGTACGGGCTTGGGGTCGGTAGGCATGGGGCTCCTCGTGGACGTATCGAGAATCGTTAAGTGGCGGGGTCCGCCGTTTATGCTCGGGTACGATACGGCGGACCCCGCCACTTAGCAATCCTGGAGCTGACACCGTGCCGGAACAGCACCGGCGTGCGGACGCCCGCCGCAACTACACACGGATCCTCGCCGTGGCCCAGGAAGAGGTCGCCACCCACGGCGCCCACGCATCCCTGGAACAGATCGCCCGCACCGCAGGCGTGGGATCGGCGACAGTGCGCCGGCACTTCCCCACGCGCCGCGCCCTGGTGGAAGCCGTCTCCCACGAACAGATCGAAGCCCTGCGCGCCCGCGCCCACGACCTGTTCGGCAGCGGCGACAGCCGGGACGCGCTCCTGCAGTGGCTCAGCGAGGTCGTCGCCTACTCCGTCACTGCCCGAGGCCTCACGGCCGCACTTTCCTACGACACCCCGGTGCACGAGAACAGCTGCGCGGCGACCCTGGAAGAAGCCGCGGGCCCTCTCCTGGGCCGCGCGGTGCGCGACGGTGCAGTGGCCCCCGACGTCACCGTCAGCGATCTCATCACCCTGGCCGTCGGCATCGCCCTGGCCACCGAGCACTACCCCGACCCCGCCGCCCAGGCGGAACGCCTCTTCCGCATGTCCGTGACGGGGCTGAGCCCGGAGGTCTGACGCACTCGCGAGCGCGGCCCGCGCGTACGTGATCGTCCTCCCGCAGGCGGTGGGGCAGGCGGACGTTACTCAACGCCTTCGTACGGCGACGGCTGACCGCGGCGGACGGCGGGGGAGCGGTTACTGCGCAACGGCCGGGTGTGTGGCGGTCGTTGGAGCGAAGCATCGATGTCCTTGCCGACGACTGGCGCAGCGTCGCGGAGGAATACGTCCAGCGGGCCCCGATCGTGATGGACGCACCCGGGACGTACCCCGCCCCCACCGCGACCCCGACGGTCGAGTGGCGGCATGGCATCGGCGACGTGACCAGAGCCGTGAGCGCCGCCGGTCTCCGCCTGGAGTTCCTGTACGAGCACGACCGCGGGCACTCCCGCCTTCTTGCGGAACCGCCTGTCCCGTAGGTCTCGTTGCGGACGGTGCAGGCCGGGTGAGAAGTCGGAGAGTTGTGGGAGCGAGGACTTCGCGATCCGAGGCGGATGGGCGGTTGGGGGAGAGGCGGCGTGGCAGCATGATGGGCGCACCGCGGGGCTGTCGTTCGAACTGAGGTGATCTGGTGGGCGCGGTCTTGCGGCGGATGGCTTTCGTCGTCGGCACGGTGGCCGTTCTGTCGCCTGCCTGGGTGACGCTGGGTTGGCTGGTCGGTTGGGTGTGGGCCGCACTGTCGGTGGGAGTGGTCGCCGTCTATGCGGCGCTCTGTCCTCTGGGGGCTCCGCGTTTCGGTGTGCTGCCGCTCCTCGTTGTAGTGCCGATGGTGGTCTGCGGACTTGCCCTGGCGTCGTATGCGCTCGGTGCTGTGTTCACGCCTTCGCACTGCGATCCGTACATCGACGAGTGTGTCGCCGTCAGCGGCGGAGACCCCTACGAGATCAGGAACGACCAGGAGGAACTCTTCTGGCTCGCCCGGGCGTTCGTCCTGGTCGTCGCAGGTGCCCTGATCTGGGGAGGGGCGAGGATTGTGTGGTCGCAGTTTCTCCGGTACCGCGGCCCTGCACGGCCTGCGCTCGTCGTCGACCGGGCGGTGCGCGTGCGTGATGCGCACCGGCGGCGCAGGGCGCTGCGGACCGCGCGCCGGGAACGTGCGTGGCGGGAGTGTGAGGACGACCCCGACCGGACGTCGTGGTGAGTTGATCCGTCACCGTCGGTTGCGTGTCGTGGTTCCGCCTTGCCGGGAGGCACAAGTGCCCGCCTGGTGAAGCCTGTTGTGCAGTCGGGGCGCCCGGCGGCCAGGCTGAGGCTGCGCCCTGCAGCAGCTTCCCCTTTGGCGGGGACCGGCCTGCGTGGCGTACCTAAGTCAGCGGGTGGCGTCGCGTGCGACCTTCCGCGCCCACAGCACCAATCCAGCCTGCAGCGGCACGCGAGCTTGCGCCGCGCGCCGCAGTGTCGCAGGACGCGAACGCCAGTCGACTGCCATCTGCATGTTCGCCGGGACGACGGCCACGAAGAACACCGCCGCGGCGGAGGCGGCTCGAGCCCGCGTGCGCGGGAACGCGACACCTGCGGCGAGCGCGAGCTCGGCCGCGCCGCTGACCTGGGTCCACATCCGGGGTGAACCCGGCAGGGCGCGCGGCACGATGGAGTCGAACGGCTTCGGCAGCAGGAAGTGCGTGACTCCCGCGCCGGCGAGCAGACCGGCGAGAACCTGAGGAGACGTGGCGCGACGCAAAGGGACCTCCGGGGAGCGCGGGTACGGAGAGACCACCTTACTCGCGAGTAAGCGAAACGGATCGCCCGCGTCGCGCCAGCGCCTGCGGCCGCAGGCGTCGATCTGGCGTCAGTGGCGTGGGTGGCGGCGCCGGCGTCCGTGTGGTCGGCGTTGGTCCGGCGTACGTGCGGTCGCGAGAACGGCGGTCAGTGCCGGGTGTGGTCGCAGTGAGCGGGAGGATTCCGCGTGTTGGCGATCACGACGTCGAGACGGTCACGCGCCGCGTTCAGGTCGGTGATCCGCCGGCTGATCCGGGCACGCTCGGTCTCCAGATGGTCAAGAAGCCCCGGGGCCGCGGTGCCCGAATCCACGCACGGCAGTACCTCACGGACGGACTTGCTCGGCAGGCCGGCGGCAAAGAGCTGCTGGATCAGCCCGACGCGGTCGACGGCGGTATCGGAGTACTGGCGCTGGCCCCCGGCGCTGCGCTCGGACTGCAGCAGGTCCTGCTCCTCGTAGTACCGCAGAGCCCGGACGCTCACTCAGGCCTTCTCCGCAACCTCGCCGATACGCACAGGTCCTCCGTACTCCGGGTCGCCCGCCCGACTTGCATCTGACGTCAACGTGAGGTTTTAGCCTAGCTGACGTCGGGCTCGCCGAGCCCACCGATCCAAGTAAGGCAGGACATCATGCGCGCAGCTCGGTATCACGAGTACGGCGGTGTGGGGACCCTCGTGATCGAGGAAGCGCCGGACCCGCGTCCCGGGTCCGGCGAGATCCGCATCCGCGTCACCGCGGCCGGCGTCAATCCCGTCGATTGGAAGGTACGCAGCGGCGCGGCGCGTGAGGTGCTTCCCGTGGAACTGCCCGCGATCCCCGGACGCGATGCCGTCGGCGTGGTCGACGAGATCGGTGACGACGTGAGTGGGGTGCGCATCGGGGACCGCGTCTTCGGACTGGGCGGCGTCACCGGCGCGACAGCCGAGCTGGCCGTCCTTACGGCCTGGGCCCCCGCGCCCGCCGCATGGAACGACGAGCAGGCCGCCGGTGCAGGTCTGGCCGCCGTGACCGCTCTGGCCGGGCTCGAGGTGTTCGGTTCCCTCGAGGGACGCACCCTGCTTGTCGAGGGCGCTGCCGGCGGCGTGGGGAGCGCCGCGGTCGAGTTCGCTGTCGCGCAGGGCGCCACGGCTGACCGGCATGAACGAGACCGAGCAGGCAGGCGCGTTCCGGATCCTGCAGAGCATGATTCATTCCCTGCGGGACGGCGACGGCGACGGCGACGCATAGCCGTCAGTGCGGCATCAGCCGGCGTGCGGCGCCGTGGATCCGCCTGCTGGTCGGGCCGGGGCTGCTTCTGTCCCGGTTCGTCGGGACCGGGTCGGTGGCGCACTCGTCGCTGCCGTCAGGAGCGTGATCGCCCATCGCCGGGCAGCCTCGCCCGCTACCGGGGACTCGCGGTCTGAGGAGGGCTGCTGGTGGACCTCGAGGACCGGAGTCGCACGGCCGGATTCATCAGGAAGAGCATGAGAGTGGTCAGAGCCGTGCCGAACAGCGGCAGGTCCAACAGGCCGATAGGCGCGGCCGGTTCGGCGGCGAGGGTGCGGGGCCGCCACAGCACGCCGAGTACGACGCATGCGAGGGAGAGCGGCACACTGATCGCAAAGATCAGCAGCCACCTGGCCACCTGGCCCACGGCCGCACCGGCCGAGAGTGCCGCGGTCTCGGACAGAGGTTCCGTCTCGGCGGGCAACCGTGAGTCGTCGCCATGGCAATGGAGGCCGGCGCCGCGCGGACAGGCCTGCCGGCTCCGCGAAAATTCGTGTGCCGCCCGGAGTGACGCCCGCTATTCTCGCCCGTATGAACGTCATCGGCCGAACCATCATCGCGACCGCGCGAGCGACCAGCTCCCCGGTTGCCGCCGCCTGACGTATTTCCCCCTCCCACCGGCGACCGGAAACGGCCCGTCGGTGGTTCCGTGGCGTTCTTGGCTTCCTGCCCCGGTGCGACGACCAGCACGGTCCGTTGACCGGTGCCTTCCCCGCGAGGAAGCGAAGGAGCCACCCCATGGACTCGGAACACATCATCAGCACGTTCATCGAGTACTTCGAGGAGCGCGGTCACCGCCGGATCACCGGCTCGACACTCCTGCCACCCTCTGACGACTCGGTGCTGTTCACCACCTCCGGCATGCATCCGCTCACCCCGTACCTGGAGGGACGCCCGCACCCGCTGGGTCAGCGGCTGCTCAATGTGCAGCGCTGTCTGCGCACGACGGACCTCGAGGAAGTCGGTGATGCCACCCATCTGACCGTCTTCCAGATGCTCGGCACCTGGTCGCTCGGCGACTACGAGGGCCCGCTGAGTCTCGACTGGGGGTACGGATTGCTCACCGATGGACTCGGCGTCGATCCGGGCCTGCTGCACGCCACCGTCTTCGGCGGTGACGACCGGACAGGACCGGACACGGCTTCGCTGCACATGTGGCAGGACCGGGGCGTGCCCGTCGAGCTCACGGTGAACGACAACTGGTGGTCCAACGGAACCGTCGGCCCATGCGGGCCCGACTCGGAGATCTTCTTCTGGAGCGGCAGTACGCCGCCGGAGTCGACACCTACGCGAGACGACCGCTGGGTGGAGGTATGGAACCACGTGACGATGCGGTACCGACGACTCGACGACGGTTCCCTTGTGCCGCTTCCGCAACGCAACGTCGACACCGGACTCGGCCTGGAGCGGCTGGCCTCGCTGCTGCAGGGCAAGTCGTCGGTGTTCGAGTGTGACGTCTTCGACCCGTGGCGCCGAATCGTGCCGGCCCTGTGGCCACTCGACGAATCGTCGCTGCGCGTGGTCTGCGACCACCTGCGCTCAGCCATCGTGGTACTCGCCGACGGGGTGCGCCCGGCCAACACCGGACGGGGATACGTGCTCCGTCGCCTCCTGCGACGAGTGCTCACCGTGCTGTGGCGGGACGATCCGTCGCGCGGACTCGGGGACGTGCCGGGCGAGTTGGTCGCCCACACGCTCACCCACTTCCGCCAGGAGGCCGATCCTGACGACCTGCGTCGGCTGCTGATCGAGGAGGAGCGCCGTTTCGGACGGCTCCTCGAGCGCGGTCGGCGGGTGCTCGCCCGCTCCAGGTTCCAAGGCCCTCTGCAGGACGAGGACTTCCGGTACCTCCACGACACCCACGGGCTGCCACGCGATCTGGTCACCAGCCTGCGGCAGGAGTAACGACGGGGACGGGATGGGGGCAGGGCGGTGCCAACCGGCGGTGCCGCTTCAGCTTCGGCGCCGGCCCCCGACGTCGCCGGCGCATGTCCTCCCTCGTCACGTCCAGCACCTGGGTGAGGGCCCCGTGACGCTCACCGCAGCACCGAGCGCTCCGTGGGAGCCAGCCGTAGCTGTTGCGGGGCCCTGGCCCACCGTTGCGAAAGCGTCGGCAACACCTCCGCGCGCCAGCGTTGCGAATTCTGCAGGCGAATCAGGTGGTCGGCGAGGTGGTCTTCGTCAGAGAATCGCGCGAACCAAACGAAGGCCTCCTCGTTCGTCCTGACCGGCAGCGCGGGGAAGGTGTTGGGGGAGTGCTCCGACTGCAGGTACGCCAGCGGCTCGGCGCCGGCCTCGGCCAGTACGGGGCGTACACGCTGCTCGAAGAACTCGACGAACGCCGCGTCGAACGGGCGGTCGCTGTGCCAGACGGTGGCGAGGATGAGCGACGGAGCCCATGGCGTCAGCGCTCCGAGGGCGCGTTCGGCGTCGACCGGCGAGGGGAACCCGCCGTCCGCTGCGGCCGGCCGGAGCAGCAGCACGTCATCGGAGTCGAGCATCGTCGCGTTGGCCTCGTCGCGGTGGGCCCGCCAGACCGGCCCGCCGTAGAAACCCTCCAGAGCCTGTGCGCGCCGGGGCATGTCGTCGAAACCGCGCAGCCAGACGAACCTGTCGGGATCGTCCAGATCACGGAACTGCCCCAGGACGGTCATGCCCAGCGCCTCTTGGGGCTCGACGAACTCCCGGTCGAAGAGATCGATCAGTACATCACGCTGCCCTGAGTGCAGCGTGTACTGCCGCAGTTCCACGATCGGACACCTGAGGTCTGTCACCGGCCCCTACTCCTCCTCGAGTTGCTGAAACAGGTCTTGTCGCGACAAGCGGTGCGGCCGTCCGGCGGCTGGCCTCCCGGCTAGGTCGTCAGCGTCTCGCGAAGAACGTCCGCGATCGACGTATCCGCCAACTCCCGCCGCATGGCCTGCTCTACGCGGCCGTACACCTCGCTCAGAGCAGGCCGGACACCTCGCCCGACCGGACATTCCAGATTGGGTTCGGTGCGGTGCAGGCCGAACGTCGGACGCGCATCGACGGCGTCATGGACGTCGAGCAGCGTGATGTCCTCAGGGGCACGGGCGAGACTCCACCCCGCTCCGGCCCCGTGACGGACCAGCACCAGACCGGCCCGCCGCACATCACCGAGGCTGCGCCGGATGATCACGGCGTTGGTGTTCACGCTGGCCGCGACCTGCTCCGACGTGAGCACATCCTGGCCACGGCGCTGTGCCAACGCCAACCAGGCCAAGGCATGCACCGCGATGGTCAACCGACTGTTCGCAGCCATCACACCTCCTGGATGCAACAGCTTCTGTTACAGCTAACCGCGCAGTCAAGTCCCGTAACACGCACGGAACTTGACGTCGCCCGATGGACCCGGTGGCGGACCACTCCGGCACCGGGCCCGATGCCTCAGGCGCCCGCGCCACCGTCGACCGGCACCATCGCCCCGGTCACCATCGAGGCGCGGTCGCTGAGCAGCCAAGCGGCGACCTCGGCCACCTCGCGGGGTGCGGCCATGCGCCCCAGCGGCGTCGCCGCGATGTTGTGCTCGATGACGCCCGGAGACACGGCCTCCCACGCGTCGATCATCTCCGTGGCGGTGCCGCCGGGGGTGATGCCGTTGACACGGATGCCCTCGCTGCCCCAGGTCACGGCCGCGGACTCGGTGATGCTGTTGAGCGCGCGCTTCATCGCACCGTAGGCGGGGAGGGCCGGGTTCGCGCGGCGGCTGCCGATGCTCGAGGTGTTGACGATCGCCCCGCCGCCTGCTTGCCGCATCAGCGCTGCCTCGGCGGTCATGGCGGTCCAGTGCGAGCGGAAGTTGACGGCGAACTGCTCGTCGATGTCCTCGTCGGTGGTGGTGTCGAGCGGGCCGGGCTGCTGGACCGCGGCCGCGTTGTTGAAGGCGCCGTCGAGCCGGCCGTGCAGCTCCTGCACGCGGTCGACCGCGGCACGGATGCCCGTACGGTCGGCGAGGTCGAGGGGGACGGCATCGGCGACGCCGCCGTCGGCGCGGATCTCGGTGACGATGCGATCGAGAGCATCGGTGCTGCGGGCGGCGAGAACCACGCAGGCGCCCTCGGCGGCGAAGAGCCGGGCCGCGGCTGCTCCGATGCCGCGGCTGGCGCCGGTGATGAACACGACCTTGCCGTTGAGCAGGCCGATCGGGCTGGGGTGCATGGAGTTCGTCATGCCGACCAGCGTGGGCGGAGCCACGATCCGGATACAGGCACAGGCTGTACCAGGATCCGCCGCCGCGCAGCGTGCAGACTTGGCCCATGGACAAACAGGAACTCGCGGCGTTCCTGCGCAGCCGTCGGGAGCGGCTCCGGCCGCAGGACGTCGGCCTCCCCTCGGGCCCACGACGCCGTACACCAGGCCTGCGCCGCGAGGAGGTCGCCGTCCTGGCCCACATCTCCACCGAGTACTACGTCCGGCTCGAGCAAGGCAGAGCGCCGCGGCCGTCGGGCGAGGTCCTCTCCGGGATCTCGGACGCCCTGCGGCTCACCGAAACCGAGTCCGATCACCTCCACGTCCTGGCCGGAACAGCACCGAGCCGCACCGGACTGCACCGGCGCGACGTCCGCCCCAGCATCGCCACGCTCCTCGAGCGGCTGCCTGGGACGGCCGGATTCGTCATGTCCGCCGCCTTCGAGGTGCTCGCCTGGAACGACCTCGCCGCCGCGCTCCTGGAGGACTTCGCAGACCTCGCCCCGAAGGACCGCAACCTCGCACGCAAGGCGTTCCTCGAACCGTCGCGCACCGACACCACGCCGTACGGGATCTCCGACGCAGCGGACTTCCGGCAAAACGTCGTGATGGAGCTCCGCTCCACCCACGCCCGATACCCGTCCGACCCCGCCGTGACCGAACTCGTCGACGAGCTGTACGAGGCCAGCCCCGACTTCGCCCGGCTCTGGGAACGGCACGACGTCCAGGCCGCGCCGCCCCTCACGAAGACTTTCCGCCACCCGACGGTCGGTCACATCACCGTCGACTGCGACGCACTCACGCTCACGGACCGCGACCAGCGTCTCGTGCTCTACAGCGCGCCGCCCGGATCGCCGGACGCGGAGGCACTCGCCCTTCTGAACGTACTGGGAGCCGAGGCCGGCGACTACGTGCCGTAGTGCGGGGTCCGACGGGTCGAGCGGAGACGGTCTGAGTCGAGCGGTGGCATGACGTCCCACGCGGGCCGACGAATGCCGGATCGCCCGCCCCTGGCACCAAGGCGCTGTCGCCGCCCGCTCGCGTGGCAACGGACACCTGGCACCGGACGGGGCACCGGGTGACGCAGCCATGGTCGCCCAGTTCCAGGATCGTCGAAGCTCGGCTGCTGCCCGATCAGGGCCCGGAGCCCCGACCACGGCCCCGGAGTCGTGACGGGCCGAGCCGCCCAGGCATGATCGTCCTCATACGCGGGAGCAGGCGAACCACGCCCCGACCGCCGGACGTCACAGCCGGACGCCGCCCGACGCCCCGTCGACCACGGGGCCGCACAACCGAGGAGATCTCTTGCTGACCAGTGACGTCGTGGTCGTCGGTGCCGGGATGGCCGGTGCGTCCGTGGCCGCCGAATTGTCCGACCGGCTCTCCGTCGTGGTCGTGGAAGCGGCCGCATCAGGGGAG
Source organism: Streptomyces sp. YIM 130001 (assembly GCF_003574445.1). Classification (GTDB taxonomy): domain Bacteria; phylum Actinomycetota; class Actinomycetes; order Streptomycetales; family Streptomycetaceae; genus Streptomyces. The sequence goes on along the minus strand of NZ_KZ984567.1, from coordinate 68,394 downwards.
GAGCACAGCACCGGCCGGTCGGCCGCCGCGCTCCTGCCGTCCTACGGCAGCCCCGTCGTCCGTGCGCTCACCCGGGCAAGCCGCCCGCTCCACGAATCCCGGGCCGCCGAATTCGGCGTGCCGCTCGTACAACCACGTCCCCTGCTCTGGCTGGCCACCGACGATCAGAGCGAGCACACCCTCGCCGCAATGGCACGAACGCTCCCCGACATGGAGACGCTCACCGCCGCACAGGCCCACCGGATCTACCCTCCGCTGCGCCCCGAGCGGGTCCGGTCCGCCGCTCTCGACTCCTCCGCCGCCGACGTGGACGTCGCAGCCCTCCACCAGACCTACTTCAAGACGCTGCGCCAGCGCGGCGGCACCATCCGGTTCAACGCACCGGTGCGCGAGATCCGGCGAGACGCGCGGGGTTGGCAGGTCACCGCCGGTGACCACGTGATCAGCTGCGCGAAGATCGTCAACGCCGCGGGTGCATGGGTCGACGAGGTGGCCGAACGAGCCGGCGTCCCACCCATCGGTATCCAGCCCAGACGCCGGTCCGCATTCGTCAGCCCGACGCCGTACGCCGGTGACCTCTCCGGACTTCCGCTGGCCATGGACGCTTGCGAGCGCTGGTACGTCAAACCCGAGGCGGGGCTGATGCTCGGCTCGCCCGCGGACGCCACCGACGTACCTCCTGGCCGGCCGCGCCCCGACGAACTCGAGATCGCCCGCGCTCTCGAAGCGATCGAGGAGACCACCACGCTCGGGCTGCGCAGCGTGCAACGCGCATGGGCGGGTCTGCGGAACTTCGTCGCCGACAACGACCCGGTAGTCGGCGCTCGGACCGGACACGAGGACTTCCACTTCCTCGGCGGCCAGGGCGGCTACGGCATCCAGATGGCGCCGGCGTTGGCACGCCTGACGGCGGACATCGTCGCCGAAGGAGCGCTGTCCCAGGAATCAGCCCAGTACGGGGTGGCGGTGGCGAGCCTCCGCCCCGACCGGTTGTCGCCCAGCGACGCACTCCCGCATCCGGCCACACCAGGCTCGCTGGGCCACGTCTCGTAACTCGCTGGGCCCACCCGTCCGCATCCCGCACGGCGGCTGTCTTGGCCCCGTGCGGTAGCGGGACACCTGCGCCGACCTGGCCGAGCGCGGAACGCCTGCGCCGGTTCGTCGGTGACGTCCGCGACCGCCCGGCGCAGTGCGCCGGCAGGCGACGCGCCCTGACCGAGGGCATGGAACGGGGCGGGAAAGCGGCCACGCTCGACGGCACCCCTGGATTCCCGGAAGCGCGACGCGCTCGACACCTCCACGGAGCGGACGACCCGCCGCCACACACAGAGGTCGACTCGGGGGAGTGCGAGGAGGATTCAGCCCTTCCGCATAGCTGCGTATGCGGTGGAATCGAGCGCCTGCACCGCGCCTTTCCGCCCCCTGGAACACTCGCAGGCCCGCCCCGGATACCAGCACTGAGCTGCTGTTTCTCCGAGTCCTCAAGACTCTGCACCGACACCGGCACAAATTGTTCGATTCCCCGCTCGAATTGCCTGGTCCCGGCCCGAAACCCGAGTGGGCGAGCGGAGCCAGGGCAACTCTTGACAGGTATTGAACTGTGACCTCACAGTGGGCGCTGAGGCACCGTATTCCCATACGCATTCTGCGTATCTCTATCGGACCCAATTGCGACGCCATGCGGGTTCGCCACCACACATGCATCTCGAGCAGTCGATGAGACCTGCCCATAAATCATCGACCGTGACTGGAACAGAGGAAGCCAAACCCCAGGTCCCGCGGCAATGCGGTGCTGCGCGTTTCCTGAAAGCGCCGATCTGTAGTTGAAAGGGTGAGTGCCGAATGACGCAGAATGCCGTCGAGTCGCAATTGCAGGTTTTTGAGCATGAGCCCTATCTGCAGGTCACGTGGCGTGACAGTGAGACCGGGGCGCACGGCTTCGTGGTGATCGACCAGTTGGTATCGGGTATTGCCACCGGCGGTCTCCGTATGCGGCCTGGGTGCACGCTGCATGAGGTGGGCGAACTCGCCCGGGAGATGACGCTGAAGATGGCGGCCTTCGGCATTCATGTCGGCGGCGCCAAGGGCGGCATCGATTTCGACCCCGCAGACCCACGCGCCGGAAAGCTTCGCGAGCGGTTCCTACGGGGCGTCAGGCCACTGCTCGAGCGCGTCTGGGTGACCGCCGGTGACCTCGGAACACCGCAGGACGCCCTCGACGAGGCCTTCGCACAGGTCGGTCTCGGCGAGAGTTCGTTCCATGCCGCAGTGGCCAGGGCCGACGACGGGGCAGAGGTCCTGTCCCGTATCCAGCAGGCGTTCACACCCCGGACCGACGGTCTCCGGTTCTCGGAACTCGTCGGCGGCTACGGTGTCGCCGAGGCGGCTCTCGCGGCCCTTGAGCAGCGCGACATCGCTGCCTCGAGCGCCCGCGCAGTGGTCCAGGGATTCGGCGCCATGGGCGGATCCACCGCGCTCTACCTGGCACGCGCAGGGGTGAGGGTCGTCGGTATCACCGACGCCCAGGGCCTGATCCTCAACACCGCCCGCGGACTGGACGTAGAGCTGCTCCTCACGGCACGTTCTGCTTCGGGTGTCATCGACCGTGCGGTGCTGCGTGAGGACGATGTGGAACGCCCGGGCGAGGAGTGGCTGGACCAGGACGCGGACGTCCTGGTCCCGGCAGCGGTCTCCTACACGATCACACCGGACAACTGCGACCGGATCCGCGGCCGTCTCGTGGTCGAGGCCGCCAACGTGCCGGTCACACCGGAGGCGGAGCACCGTCTCCACCGCCGCGGCATCACGGTGATTCCCGACTTCGTCGCCAACACCGGTGCCGCCGCCGGTGCCTGGTGGGTCATCCTCGGAGAAGTGGTCAGCGCCTCCGGGGCCTGCAGCCGGCTGTCGTCGGAGATCCGGCCGCTGGTCCAGAACCTGATCGCCCGCGCGGACATGGCGGGCACCTCGGCGCGCGAAGCCGCGGTACTGCATGCCCGGGAGAACTCGCAGCGGTTGATCCTGGAATACGGCGGCGACGTGGCATTCCGGGACCTGTACGCGCAGCCGCCGTCAAGCCTCCCCGTCCCCGACGCCTTCCCGGCAGCGTCCAGCTTCCCGTCCGGTGCCGTGGCAGTCGAGGAAGCCCGCATCGAGGCCGCCGTCACCCACCACCCGGATGACAGTCCGACTCGCTCGGGCGTCGTCGAAACCGGCGGTCTGCACCCGCTCGACCACTGAATTCAGGAATGTGAGCCGACGCCGCAGCACGGGCTGCGGCCGGCCTCCGCCAACCGGCTCTTCTGTCGGCCACGCCCGACAGAAGAGCCGGTTGCACTTGCCGTCCCCGAGATTCCGGTCAAGCGCTCCCGCTGCGGATGCACGCCGAGCCGCTGCTCTCACCGTGCGTCCCAACGCTCGAACCCCTTCGTGCGGCGGGTCGCGCACTTGTGGGGGCGCAGACTGCATTCGGGCCGGTGTCTCCTGCCGAGTTGGGGTGACCAGCACGTGGGGAGTGCAGCAGAGTCCCACGTGTCAGCAGCGAGCGGCAGGGCGGACAAGTCGATCGGGACATCGACGACGTACTGGTCGAGGCCTGCTCGGTAGGTGTCGTGCTGCGCCACGGTGGTGCTGCCACGGTGGTGCTGCCTCCGTGGCCAAGCGACGTTGACCTGCAATCCCCGGGACGTCGAGGCGGCGGCCCTTCTCCACGCTTCGAGATTTCGAGTAACACGGCGCGAGAGAACGGCCTTTGCCCATGCCCAGGCGCCTCCCGAAGTAGACGCCTTCATCTTTCTGTAAAAGTGAAGTCGCGGCTTGGCCAGACGTGCGCACGGTGTCCGGGTGCGGGATCGATGCGGGAGTCGTGCCCTTCACTGGTCCCGGCGCCGACGCCTACCAGGGCAGTCTGCGCCGTATGCCGTCCGTCGACTCGCGTACGTCGAGGCGGTGAGGCACTACGTGGACCTCGAACGGCAGTGGCTGCTCCGCGCGGATCCGGTTCGCCAGACACCGTACGGCGAGTGAGGCGATGGCCGCCTTGTCCGGAACCACCGTGGTGAGCGAGGGCCGGGCGTACCGACCTTCTTCGGATCCGTCGATACTGGCCACGGCCACGTCCTCGGGAATGCGCAAGTCGGCCTCGTACAGGGCGCGTTGGGCGCCGGCCGCCAGCATGTCGCTGAAGCAGAAGATCGCGTCGGGGCGGGCCTCGGCCGGCAGTTCCAGCAGTCCGTGCACTGCCCGAAGGCCGCTACGGCGACTGAAGTCGTCCAATGCGGGCGCGAGCCGGGGGTCGAAGGGCAGCCCGGCTTCGTGCAGCGCCACATGAAAGCCCTCCAGGCGCTGCCTGCTGGTCGCGGACGCGTGGGACTTGATGCCGATGGCGGCGATCCGTGTCCTGCCCAGGCCCGCGAGGTGAGACGTCACGTCGCGGGCCGCCGCGACGTTGTCGATCAGTACGTGGTCGGCGGCGATCCGGTCACCTTCGTAACTGCGTTCACCGAGCAGGGCCAGGGGGAAGTCGTCGGCGGCTGCGGCGAGGTCGTCGAGTGAGATGCGCAGTGGCGAGAGGATCACCCCGTCGAGCAGCGAAGCGCCGAAACCGGTCGCCAGACGCAACTCCTCTTTCGCGTCGCCCAGGGTCTCCTCGATGAGGACCGTCAGGCCGAACTCCTCGGCGCTGGCCCGCACATGCTGGGCCAGCTCCGCGAAGTACGGCGTCGCCAGATCCGGCACGGCCAGCGCGATCAGACCGCTGCGCCCGGTACGCAGACGGCGGGCCGTCGCATTGGGCCGGTACCCGAGCTCCTTCACGGCATGCAGTACACGCTGCCGAGTGGCCTCGGACATCCGTGGTTCGCCACGTATAACGTTGGACACCGTCTTGATCGACACCTCGGCACGCGCTGCTACGTCCTTGAGCGTCACCGCTGCCACCGACCCACCCCCCACCGCTGGTCCGTCCCAGGATTCTGCAGCATTCCACGCCCGATGTCAGCGGTCCGGCGGAGCCGAATTCCCCACCGGGCGCGAAGGGTTGACCTCGATATCGCACGGCAGGTACAACGTTGGACCAGAAAGCGCTTGCTGCCGCCGTTGTCCGAGCTCCCGTTCACCGTGACCGTCCCCGCCGACCCGGCGACCTGCGATCGGTGACCGAGCGGCAGTCGACGCGTACCGCATCGTCGCGAACCCGGCACCGACGTACGAACAGCACACGCTCAGCGACGACTTGAGCACCGGATCTGTCGGACCGAGCACACCCCCGACGGTTGCTCGTCACGGTGTGCAGGCCCAGCACTCCATGACGCACTGCGCGCAATCCTCACACCAGGGAAGGAAACGCATTGAGTAAGCCATGGAAGATTCGAGGAAAGGCACGGTGGTGGGGTGGCCTCGTCGCCGGCCTGCTGCTGGCTCTCGTGGCCGGCATCACCACCCCGCCGAGCGCCTTGGCGAACGGCTCCGGCGACAGCTTCTACACCCGCGAATCGAGCGACGAGTTCCTCGCCTACTCGCGGATCATCCGTCTGGAGCACAGTGGCTCGTCCAACGGGACCCTGATCGGAACGTTCGAGCATGCGAACCGTGGCGGCGGCCCGTCCGAGTACGTCATCCGCACCTCGAAGGACGACGGCGCGACCTGGCGGACCCTCACCACGGTCAGTGACCCGCTCGAAGGCGAGGACCACCCCTCGGACCAACTCTGGCAGCCGTTCCTCTTCGAACTGCCGAAGAAGATGGGCAAGTACCCCGCGGGAACCCTCCTGTTGGCCGGCAACATGGCGCCGAGCAGCGACTCCGGGACCGACTTCGTGCTGTGGCGGAGCACCGATCACGGAGCGAACTGGGACGTCCAGTCCCGGCTGCAGACCGGGGGCGGCAAGGACGGTGCACCGCACGGCGGGTCGGGGATCTGGGAGCCGTTCCTGACCGTCGACGGCGCCGGCCGCCTCGCCATGTACTTCGCCGATGAACGGACCCAGCCCGAGCAGGCCCAGGTGATCGCCCACATCGTCTCCAACGACGGCGGGGACACCTGGAGCGCACACCCCGACGGGTCGAAGAACTTCGAACCCGGTCTCGTCGTCGACGTCGGAAGCACCTCCGAGACCGACCGGCCCGGCATGCCCTCGGTCGCCACAC
>NZ_KZ984567.1:0-61263 GCF_003574445.1 Streptomyces sp. YIM 130001 | reverse complement strand
ATCTGCGGCGAGGGGCACAACTGCGAGGCGTACACGAAGACTTCGACGGACGGCGGCACTACCTGGGGTGAAGGCCCCTCGGACCTGGGCGACAAGGCCGTCACCTCCGACGGCAGGTACCTCGGCAGCAGCCCCTATGTCGTGTGGAGCCCGGCCGGGGGACCCGACGGACAGCTGATCCTGTCAGGGATGCGGACCCGCTACACCGACGGGAACGAGTTCACCCCCGAGGACCGGCAGGCACTGTTCGTGAAGGATGCGGACAGCGCGGGGGACTGGTCGTGGATGCCGGCGCCGTTCAAGCCGGTGTCCGATCCGGAAGCGGAGTGCAGCGCCAGTTACAGCCCGCATCTACTCCTCGACCACACGGGCGAATCCGTCCGCTTCACCACCGCCACCGCCTCCGGCCCGACGGGCTGCATGGCCGCAACGGGCGTGACGAACAGCGGAGTCCTGCCTTTCCAGAGCGAGTTCACCGACGACACCTCCGGCTGGATCGACTACGGCGGCTGCTGGGAGGCCGCCGACGGCGTCCTCTCCGAGGCCTGCGGAGGCGACGGCGGGAACAAGGCGCTCGCGGGCTCCACGCGGTGGACCGACTACCGCCTCGAAGGCGATGTGCGCATCGACAGTGGCGCTCAGGGCGGGTTCCTCGTCCGGGCATCCGACCCACGCACGGGGGCAGACGCCCACGACGGCTACTACGTCGGCGTCACGTCGAAGAACATCGTGCTCGGCAAGCAGGACGGCAGTTGGCAGCAGTTCGAAAAGGCCGGCATCCCGGGCGGGCTGAAGGCCGGCGAGTGGTACCGGCTCACGGTGGACGTCGTCGGGTGTGACATCAAGGTCACGGGGCACCCCTCGGATTCCGACGCCGAGTCGGTGGCCTTCGAGTACACCGACCGCGACTGTTCCTTCCCGAGTGGCGCCATCGGCGTACGCGACCAGTCGGGCACGGCCGACTGGCGGGACATCACGGTCACCGAAGCCGGCTGATCACGTGCCGGTCCGTGGTGGTCGCTCCCTGAGGGGCGGCGGCCACCACGTGGGTGCAGTGCCGGCAGGCGCGGAGACGGACGCCACTCGCCCGCATCGAGATTCTTCCGTGCCGTCCGACCAGCGCGGCGGGGGAGGGGCTCGCGCTGATGTGCGCGGAAAACGGCTCCGTGTGCCAAGAGGCAAGCGTGCGCGACGGGTTGGGGGCGGTCGGTGCACTGCGGAAGAGTCGACGAACCAAGCCGTCATCGTCGAACACGAGCTGTTGCCCACGGCCCTGCGCTTGACGCCGGAAGTCGGGTGACGCCGGAAGTTGCGTGACGCCGGAAGTCGGGTGACGCCGGAAACGGAGCAGTGTCCGACGTCAGACGGACTGCGGTCAGTACACCAGGGCACGTCGGTGCGCATCGCGCACGATGCGATCTGCGGTCTGGTCAGGAGTGAGGGTCGAGGTGTCGAACCACCAGCCGGCGTCACCGAACTCCCGCTTCATGTCGTTGTCCAGGGCTTCGTAACCGTCGAAGTCGAACCGGTCGCGTGGATCCCGGATGGTGTTGCGGTACCGGCAGACCTCGATGCCCGGTGAGAGGACCACGAGAAGGACCGGGTGCGGCGTGAGGAGGCTGAGGAAGAAGTCCAGCTTCGCGCGGGAGGGGACCATCGCATCGATCAGGCAGGTGAAGCCGGCGTCGGCAAAGTTGTTCGCAAGCGAACACAGGTTGCGGTGCAACAGCGCGACTTGGCGGGCTGCTTCGTCGGCAGGCTCGCCCAGGGCCCAGACGAAGCCGCTGACAATCATCTTGTTGAGCTCATCGCCGCCGAGCCGGGCAGAACGCGGCAGCCGCTCAGCGACGAGCCTGGTCACGGTCGACTTCCCGGCTCCCGGCATCCCGGTCACGAGCAGACAGTGCGGCACATCGGCAGTGGTCATGCCCCAGGGTGTCAGCACAACCGAAGGGGCAGCAGGCGGATTCTCCATGTCGTCCGAGCCCTGTCGGCGGCGTCCACCCACGCGCACGGCTGCACCGATGAGACAGTGCCGCCCTGCTGCCGAGCAACAGCACCGTGACGGGCGACGTAGGGTGTGGACATGAGGACCACGGCCGACCAGGGCCTGTAATCGCGAGGCGATCGAGGGCGACGCAGCGGCGTCGCCCTCGTACGTGTGCCTGCCAGTTCATCAGCCCTCACTGAGCCGCTTCTTCCACAGCGGCCGTACGCCCGTCACCGTTCCTCTTCTCGAACGGCGGATCCCCGAGGGTGCTTGCAGGCACGGTCCCCTTTCCTCGCCGATGCCAGGAGCGCCTCGTGCCTGCCGTGTTTCCCGCTGCCCTCATGCCACTTCTCGATTCCCTGCGCTGCCCGACGTGCAGTGCAGGGCTCCGGCCCGCCCCCGGCGCACTGCGCTGCCCGAGGGGCCACACCTTCAACATCGCCCGCCAGGGCTACGTCAGCCTCCTGACCGGCACTCGCGCCATCAGCGGCGATGACGCCGCAATGGTGCAGGCCCGGAACCAGTTTCTCGCCACCGGCAAGTACGAACCGCTCAGCCGAGCCCTGGCCCGCCTGACAGCTGACGTCCTTCCGGCCCGAGGCACGGTCGTGGACGTCGGCTGCGGCACCGGCTACTACTTGGCCGACGTACTCGATCAGTCCCCCAGCGCACGGGGACTGGGGCTGGACGCGTCGGTGCGGGCGCTGCGCTCGGCTGCGCGCTCCCATGAGCGAGCCGCTGCGGCGAGCTGCGACATCTTCCGGCTCTTCCCGCTGGTGGACCAGACAGCCGACGTCGTGCTGAACGTGTTCGCACCGCGCAACCCGTCCGAATTCCACCGCGTGCTTCGCGGGTCCGGCCACTTGATCGTGGTCCGGCCCCACCACCAGCACATGGCCGAACTCCGGAGCCAGGTGCCCGAGATGGTCTCGATCGACCCGCGCAAGGAACAGCGTCTGGACCGGGCACTGGGCCCCTTCTTCGAAGCCGTCGACACCCGGCACGTCGAGTACACCACCGCTTTGACCAGGCAGGAAACCACGCATCTCGTGGGGATGACCCCCAGCGCGCGACACCTCGACCACCGAGACCTCCATCATCGAGGACTCCTTCGGGACGGCATCACCGTCTCGGTCCTGATCACCACCTACAGGCCTCGGTGAAGGGCGGAGGGTGCGCGTCTGCGGATGGGACGAGTAGGGGCCCGACGGGTGCCCCGACTCCCCGGCAGTGCCAGGAAGACACTCCCCGTTCGTGCTCCACCCGGATCGCCCGTCTCAACGACCGGCCGCGCAATACAGGAGGACTGCCGCGCCTGGTACGCCGCACGCGTCCATACCTCGCACACCTCCGGTGCCTGCCTTCTCCAGGTCCTTACGGCGGGAACTGCAGCGCACTCCGCACCAACTAGGGGGGCGCCGATCCGCGTATCGGGGCCGAGCTTGCCGGTCTTGACTTGCCGGCGCCGATACGGAGATCCCTCCTGCCGTCCTCATCGCAAGGCCACCCTGCGGAAGCGGGCGAGGGAGACCGCCATGAATGCCGCTGTGATGAGACAGGCGCAGCCGAGTGCGTACGGCAGCGCGTGGACGACGGGCCAGGCGCTGCTGATCGGCATGCCGTCAGGTGGTGGGTTGCCGAGAAGTCGCCGCACGGCTGTGGCGGTTGCCGAGACCGGATTCCATTCCGCCACGACGCGCAGCGGGCCGGGCATCGTGTGAGTGGAGACGAAGGCGGACGAGACGAAGGTGACGGGGAAGAGCCAGATGAGGCCGGCGCTCTGGGCGACTTCCACGCTGCGGGCCAGGAGCCCGATCGCCGCACCTACCCAGGACATGGCGAAGGCGAAGAGCAGGACGAGGAGATAGCCGAAGAAGGCGTCGGTGACGGAGCCACCGATACGCCAACCGACCAGCAGGCCGCACAGTGTGGTGACGGTCAGGGTCACGCTGCTCATGACCAGGTCCGACATCGTTCGGCCGAGAAGCACTGCCATGCGTGGCATGGGCAGGGAGCGGAAGCGGTCCACGATTCCCTTGTCCATGTCGTTGGCGAGGCCCAGTGCGGTGAACGCGGCGTTGAACGTAACGGCTTGGGCGAAGATGCCTCCCATCAGGAACGTCCGGTAGTCGGCTCCGCCGAGGCTGCCGCCGAAGACGTAGGCCAGCAGCAGAACGAACATGACCGGCTGTACGAGCGCGGCGATCACTGAACCTGGGGTGCGGCGCAAATTGAGCAGGTTGCGCCAAGCCAGGATGGAGGCGTCTCGCGCGAGCCTTCGGCGGTGGCTCATCGGGCCCGTTCCGGAGTGCGGTGGGCGGTGCCGCGGGACGCGGGTTCCGACGCTGTCTGCGACTGGCCGGTCAGGGACAGGAAGGCGTCGTCGAGCGTGGGCGGAGCCAGTCCCACGTCCCGCACCGCGATGTCGGCCAGCCGCAGGCAACCGAGGGCGTACTCGAGGCTCCCGGCGCCGTGGTCGGAGGCGACGGTGAACTGCCCTGTGCGGGCGTCAAGGGTGGGGACGTGGTGCCCCAGGGAGCCCAGGATCTCACCTGCCGTCGTCCGCAGGTGTGGGTCGGGAACCGTCAGGGACAGGCGCTCGCCGCCTACGCGTGCCTTTAGTTGGGCCGCGGTGCCGCTGGCGATGACCCTGCCGCCCTCGATGACGGCGATGTTGTCTGCCAACTGGTCGGCCTCTTCAAGGTATTGCGTGGTCAGGAGCACGGTGGTGCCGGACGCCACGAGTTCCTGGATGGAGGCCCAGGTGTCGGCGCGACCGCGCGGGTCCAGGCCCGTGGTGGGCTCGTCGAGGACGACGACGGCCGGGCGGGCGACGAGGGCACCCGCGAGGTCGAGGCGGCGGCGCATGCCGCCGGAGTAGGTGCCGCTGAGGCGGTCGGCAGCGTCCTGGAGGTCGAAGCTGCCGAGCAGTTGGCGTGCCCGGCGCCGGGCCGCGTGCCGGCCCATCCCGTACAACCGGGCCACGAGGTAGAGATTCTCCCGGCCCGTGAGCTTCTCGTCCACGGCGGCGTACTGCCCGGACAGGCCGAGCTTTTGCCGCACGCTTTCCGGCTCGAGGATTACGTCGTGCCCGGCGACCCGGGCTCGGCCGCTGTCGGCCCGTAGCAGCGTGGACAGCACCCGCACGGTCGTGGTCTTGCCCGCGCCGTTGGGGCCCAACACCCCCAGCACGGTGCCGGGGGCCGCTTCGAGGTCCACGCCGGCGAGAGCCTGCTTGCTTCCGAAGGCCTTGGTGATCCCCTCGGCACATATCGCGGGCTCGTTCTGCCGTTGCGTCATCGCTGCCTTTCGTCATGGTGAATCGGGTCGGGGCGTCAGGCCACGGCGACGCGGGCGCTCTTGGGCGTGAGGTCGGTCCAGTGCAGCTCGACATACTCCAGGCATGCGGCTTGCTCGGCCGGGCCGAATACGGCCTCCCAGCCTGCGGGCACCTCGGCGAACGACGGCCACAGGGCGTGCTGGCCCTCGTCGTTGACGACGACGCGGTGGTGGGTCTGGGGGTCGTCGAAGGGGTTGGTCACGACTGTTCTCCTTGTGCGGTGGGGTGACCGGCGCGCAGGGCCCCGGCCAGGGTCGTTCCGATCTGCTCGCGTGCTGCGGGCTGCATCATCTGGGCATGCGCGCACGGCACGTCGTGGTTCTCGATGTGTCCTTCGATGTACGGCGCCCAGAGGTCGATGCCGAAAACGTCGGTGGTGCGCCCTTCGACTGCGGTGAAGAACAGTGCAGGGCCGTGGAAGGTCCGAGGGGTGTAGTTCCTCATCAGCCGGGACTGGCCGGCGAAATTGTCGACCATTGCGTCGATGGTGGCCGGTTGCAGCGAGCCGAGCGGGCTGCCTACCCGCCGGAACTCCTCGCGGACCCCGGAGGCTTGCAGCGGTCCCTTGCCGTCCAGTGCGTCCGCCCCGACGCCCATATTGGACAACAGGGCACGGAACACGGTGTCACGGTCGGCGCTGTCCAGGTCATCCAGAGGAGCGAGCGGGAACGCGTCCAGGATGGTCAGCAGCGCGACGTGTTCGCCTGCTTCCTGGAGTTGGACGGCGACCTCCTGCACCACGTTGCCGCCGAAGGACCAGCCGAACAGGTGGTAGGGGCCGTTTGGTTGGACGGTACGCAGTTCCGAGACGTAGACCGCTGCCATGGCCTCGATGCTGTCGGGGAACGGGGCGCCGCCGTCGAGGTTGGGGGTCTGCAGGCCGTACAGCGGCTGATCGGGGTCCAGGTGGGGCAGCAGTCCACCGTACGACCAGGCGAGCCCTCCCGCCGGGTGTACGCAGAACAGCGGAGGGCGACCGCCGGTGGTGCGCAGCGGCAGCAGGGTCGCGAGGGGATTGTCCGTCGCCGTGTCCAGGAGACGTTCCACGAGGAGCGCGACGGTGGGCGCCTCGAACAGACTGCGGATGGTGATGTCGACGCCGAGGGTGGCGCGGATGCGTGCGATGAGCCGGGTCGCCAGCAGGGAATGGCCGCCCAGGTCGAAGAAGTCGTCGTCGATGAGAACTTGCTCGACGCTCAGAACCTCGGCGAACAGCGTGCACAACATGTCCTCGCGCGGGTTGCGCGGGCTGCGCCCCGCGCTGTCGCTTCGCGTCAGCGGTGCAGCATCGGGCAGGGAGTCGCGGTCGAGCTTTCCGTTCGGGGTCAGCGGGAGGCGGTCCAGGGACACCCATCCCGAAGGCACCATGTAGGCGGGGAGGTGCCGGGTGGCGTGCCCGCGTACGGCCGTGAGTTGCGCGGCGGCGGTTGCCGTTCGGTCCGGGTTCTCGTGGAAGGTGACGTAGGCGGCCAGTCGCGTGCCGGAGGGGCCGTGCTGTCGGGGCAGGACGGCGGCCCGGCGGACGTCGCGGTGTGCTTCGAGGACCGCGGCGACTTCGTCGGGTTCCACCCGGAAGCCGCGGATCTTGATCTGGCTGTCGTCGCGGCCGGCGAAGACGAGCGAGCCGTCCGATGCACGGACCGCGCGGTCTCCGGTGCGGTACATGCGCGTGCCGGCCGGGCCGTACGGATCGGGCACGAAGCTCGCCGCGGTCTCTGCGGGCCTGCCGTGATAGCCGTGGGCGAGACTGTCGCCGGCCAGGTAGAGGTCTCCCGTGACTCCGACCGGTACGGGCCGAAGGCGCGTGTCGAGCAGGGCCACCCGGGTGCTGGTCACGGGTGCACCGAGCACGGGACGGACGGTGTCGTGCACAGAAGCGATCAGGGTGTCGACGGTGGCTTCCGTGGGGCCGTAGAAGTTCCAGCTCTGGACGGCCGGACTCTCACGCAGAGTGGTCCACAGGGAGGAGGGAACGGCTTCTCCGCCCAGGATGACGACGGCCGGGTGGTGGGGCTCGCCCGGCGCGAGCAGCCCCGCGTCCAGGAGTTGACGGACGTGAGTCGGGGTCGATTCCAGCACGTCCAGGTGCTGCTTGCGTACCGCCTCGACCAGCGCTTCGCTGTCACGTCGGGTGGCGTCGTCGAGGAGATACAGGTGATGCCCGTCGATCATCCAGAGCAGCGGGTCGAGGGAGGCGTCGAACGACAGCGCGGCGCTGAGGGCCGCCTTCATCCGCCTGCGCCCGGTGGCCCGCACCGCCCCGGCGAAGGTGTGTCGGCGATGGTGCTCCAGGAGCCGTGCGAGCGAGGCGTGGCCGACGCGCACGCCCTTGGGCCTGCCGGTCGATCCGGACGTGTGGATGAGGTAGGCGGCGGCGCCTGGTCCTGGCGGAGTCAAGGGGACCGTGGTGGCGGCGGGTTCCCGCAGGAGGTCAGCGGTGTCCGGGTGGTCCAGGACGAGGCGGGGCCATGTGTCGGGGATCAGGTGTGCGGTGGCGTCGGTGGCGACGACCAGGGCGGGGCGGGCGTCATCAAGGACGGCTTCGATACGCCCTTGCGGGAGTCCGGCGTCCAGAGGTGCGCAGACCGCGGAGGCCTTGAACACGCCGAGGAGGGCTGCTACGGAGTCGACGGAACGGGGCAGCAGGACGGCCACCGAGTCGCCGGGAGCCGCGCCCGAGGCCCTGAGTAGTGCGGCGATCCGGTCGGACCGGGCGTCGAGCTCCGCGAATGACACCTGGTCGTCCGGGGCGGTGAGCGCGATGTCTCCGCTGCGGGAGTGGGCCACGGTCTCGGCGAATCGGTCGAGGACGGTGGCCGCGTCGGTGGTGGCGGTACCGGAGTGGCCCAGCGTGAGCAGGCGGGTTCGCTCAACGGTGTCGACGAGGTCGAGGTCGGACAGCCGAGTGTCGGGCGCCTCGAAGGCCTGCGCCGTCAGTCGGAGGAACCAGTCCGTGATCCGGCTCGCGGTGGCGGCGTCGAAGAGGTCCCGGCTGAACTCCAGAGTGCCTTCCAGAGTGTCGTCTCCCGGAGCGTGCCCTGGACGCTGGGTGAAGCTGAAGGAGAGATCGAACTTGGCTGCCGCCGTGTCGACTCCTTCCATCTCGGCCTGGAGACCGGGGAGGTCGAGTCGGGGCGGCTGCGTGTTGTTGAGTGTGAGCATCACCTGGAACAGCGGGTGCCGGCTCAGGGACCGGCTGGGCCCCAGTTCCTCGACGAGGCGTTCGAAGGGCAGTTCCTGGTGGGCGTAGGCGGCCAGGTCGGTGTCACGTACTCGGGCCAGCAGTTCACTGAAGGTCGGGTCGGCGCTGACGTCGGCGCGCAGCGCGAGGGTGTTGACGAAGAATCCGACGACCGCGTCGAGGGCATCGTCCGTGCGCCCGGCTACCGGCGTACCGACCGTGATGTCGTCGCCGGCGCCCATGCGATGCAGCAGCGCGGTAAGTGCGGTGTGCAGGACCATGAAGGTGCTGGTGGTCGATTCCCTGGCCAGCCGGGACAGGGCCGCGGTCGTGCCGGGTGGCAGTTGGAACGTGACGGTGCCGCCCCGGCCGGTGGACACGGCGGGCCTGGGACGGTCGACGGGCAGCGGTGTCTCCTCGGGCGCCCCGGCCATCTCCGCCTTCCAGTAGGCGAGTTGCTCGGTGACCAGTGACCCCGGATCGTCGGAACTGCCCAGCAGTTCGCGCTGCCAGAGGGTGTAGTCCGTGTACTGGACCGGGAGGTGGGTCCAGTTGGGTGCGCGCCCCGCCGTCCGTGCCGTGTAAGCGCCGGCCAGATCCTGGGCCAGCGGCCCCATCGACCAGCCGTCAGCGGCGATGTGATGCACCGTGATCAGCAGGGTGTGCCGGTCCTCGGCGAGCTGGAACAGGTCGGCGCGCAGCGGGATCTCGTTCGCGAGGTCGAAGGGCCTGCCGGCGGCATCTCGCAGGGCCTGGGAGACGCTCTCCTCCGGCAGAGGGGTGACCGTCAGGTCGGGGCGTGCGTCGCCGGGAGTGAGCACAGACTGGTATGGCCCTTGTTCATCGGAATTGATGCGCGTGCGGAGGCTTTCGTGGCGGGCCACCACGTCCGCGAGGGCGCGGTGGAGAGCGTGACGGTCCACGGTGCCGCGTAGCTGCACGGCGACGCATATGTGGTACGCAGAGGCGTCCGGGTCCAGTTCGTGCAGGAACCACAGCCGTTGCTGTGCGGGCGACAACGCGGGGCGAGCGGGCCTGCGGGTGCGGCGCAGCGCCGGTCGTGCGGTGCCGGCCAAGTCCAGGCGCTCGGCCAGCTTCGCCGGAGTCGTCGATTCGAATAGGGCTCGCACCGGCAGCTCGACGCCGAAGGCCGAGCGGATCCGGCTGATGACGCGGGTCGCCAGGAGCGAGTGGCCGCCGAGTTCGAAGAAGTCGTCGTTACGGCCGACCCGTTGCTGCTCGAGGCTCTCGGCGAACAGCGCGCACAGGATCTCTTCCCGCGCGGAGTGCGGCGGTTCGCTGTCGTCCCGGGCTCCCGAGTGGGCGGGTTGCAGTTGCTGCGAAGCCAGATCCTCTACCGGCAGGGCGTTCAGGTCGACCTTGCCGTGCGAAGTCAGCGGCAGCGCGGGCACGGCGATGACGGTGCTGGGCACCATGTATCCCGGTAGCCGCTCGGCCACGAAGGCGCGCAAGGTCCGGGGAGAGATCGTCCGACCGTCGCAGGCGACGACCCAGCCGACCAGACGTCCGTCACCGTGCGGGTCCGGCCGTACGGTGACGGCTGACTGCGCCACGTCCGGGTGGTCGGCGAGCGCCGACTCGATCTCTCCGGTCTCGACGCGAAAACCCCGCACCTTGGCCTGGCCGTCGGCCCGCCCGACATATTCGAGGAGTCCTTGCCGTCGCCGCACGAGGTCACCGGTGCGGTACATCCGCGTTCCCGAGGGTCCGTAGGGGTCGGGAAGAAAGCGTGTCGCTGTGCCCCCATGCTGGTTCTCGTAACCGCGTGCGAGACCGGCGCCGCTGAGGTAGAGCTCGCCGGTCGCACCGGGGGCGGCAGGCCGCAGCCGTGCGTCGAGCACGCGGGCTCGCATCCCCGCGACGGCGGTGCCCAGATGCGGGCGGGTTCCGGCGGTGACGCGCCCCATCACGCTGTCCACCGTGGTCTCGGTCGGCCCGTAGAGATTCCATACGGCTACGTCGTGCAGGGCGCCAAGCTCCTGCCACAGCGCTTCGTTGAGAGGTTCACCGCCCAGAGCGAGCACGCGCATGCGGGGCCGGCCGGGAGCGAACAGTCCACAGGTCCGGAGCTGGTCGAGGAAGGACGGGGTGGTCTCGACGACGTCGATGCAGTTGTCGTGGATCAGTGCGGTCAGTGCCTCGGCGTCACGTCGTGTGGCGTCGTCCACCAGGTGAAGCTCGTGTCCGGCGATCATCCAGAGCAGCGGGTCCCAGGACGCGTCGAAGGTCATGGCCGCCGTGAGCGCGATACGCAACGGCCGGCCGTTGTTGTCGGCCTCCGCGGGTGCCATCAACCGCTCGCGGTGTCCGGTGAACAGGTTCAGCAGCGCACTGTGCTCCACGGCTACGCCCTTCGGTACCCCCGTGGATCCGGAGGTGTGGAGCACGTAAGCCACGTCGTGCGGCCGTGGGCCGGGCGAGGGATTGTCGTCGGAGGGCTGCCACGTCCGGGGATCATCCAGCAGGAGACGCTCCGTCGTGGACGGCACGGTGCTCGCGACGACGGGCGTGGTCAGCAGGAGCCGTGGAGCCGCTGAGTCGAGGATCATCTGGTTGCGGGACTGAGGGTGTGAGGCGTCCAGAGGTACGTAGGCCGCTCCGGATCGCAGGACGCCCAGCAGCGCCACGATGTGGGACGTGTCGCGAGGCAGTGCGACCGCAACGCGATCGCCGGCGCCGATACCGAAGTCCTGTATCTTGCGGGCGAGTTGCTCGCTGCGCTCCATGAGTGAGCTAAAGGTCAGTCGACCGTCCGCGGCCACCACGGCCGTGCGGTTGGGCTGTACGGCAGCGCGCATGCTGAGCATGTCCACGATGGTCGAGTCATCGCCCACGGATTGCCCTTGGCCGACGGCGGGGGCCGTGCGGGCACAGGCGGAACCGGTCGTCGGGACCGGAGAGGCAGGCGGTGGACCGCCCAGGGCAGCCGCGTACTGACCCGAGGTGAGGAACTCGGCGTCGGCGGCGGGGCGGTCGGGGGCGGCGAGGAGGGCCACGAGCAGCCGGGAGAAGTGCTGCGCGAAGCGGACGGCGGTGTCGCGGTCGAAGAGGTCCTGGCTGAACTCGAGTTCGCCGGCGATCCCGGCCGCTCCGCCCTCACCGTCGTGTCGCTCGGTCAGATCCCAGGTGAGGTCGAACTTGGCTCCGGAGCCGCCGATCGCGGGCTCGTGGTGGACGGCGAGTCCGTCGAGGTCGAGACGGGGCGGAGGCGTGTTGTTGAGGCTGAGCATGACCTGGAAGAGGGGATGACGGGAGAGGGCACGTTCCGGTGCCGCCTCCTCCACAATGCGCTCGAACGGCAGGTCCTGGTGGGCGTAGGCCGCCAGGTCTACACGCCGCACGCGCTCGACGAGCTCGTGGAAGCTGGGGGAGGCCGAGGTATCGGCCCTCAGCACGAGGGTGTTGACGAAGAAACCCACCACGTCGGCGAGACTCTCGTCGGTGCGGCCCGCCACGGGCGTCCCGATGGCGATGTCCTCACCCGCTCCCAACCGGGTCATCAGAGCGGCCAGCGCGGCGTGCAGCACCATGAAGCTGCTCACCCCGCAGTCGGCCGCCATGCGGACCACGGCGCTGTGCGTCGCCGCGTCGACCATGACCGGCACCTTTCCGCCGCGACCCGAGCCCTGGGCCGGGCGTGGCCGGTCCAGGGGGAACGTCAACTCCTTCGGCAGCCCGTCAAGGGCCGACGACCAGTAGGCCAGCTGGCGCCCGGCAATGCTGTCCTCCTCACGGGGTTCTCCCAGCAGCGTTCGCTGCCACAAGGCGTAGTCGGCGTACTGGACGTCGAGCGGCCGCCAATCCGGCGCAGAGCCGGCAGCGCGCGCGGCGTAAGCGGTGGAGAGGTCACGCATCAGTGGACCCAACGACCAGCCGTCCACGGCAATGTGATGCAACGTCAGAACCAACGTGTGTTCGTTGTGTGCCGTAGGGAAGAGCTGGGCACGCAGCGGCAGATCGCGGCTCAGGTCGAACGGGGCGCGGTCGGGGTCCGGCGTCCCGGCCCCCGTGAAGGGCATCACCATGAGCGGCGGGTGGGCGGACTCCGGCCGCAGGATGAGCTGATGAACGCCGGCATCGTCCACGGCGAAGACCGTCCGCAGACTCTCGTGGCGATGCGTCAGATCGGCCAGCGCTGCCGCGAGTGCGTCCTGGTCCAGCGGACCGGACAGACGCAGGGCGACCGGCAGGTGATACGAGTCCGAATCCTCGCCCATCTCTCTCAGAATCCACAGCCGCTGCTGCCCGAAGGAGAGCGGCAGCCGGTCGGGGCGCGGTCGCACGGCGCGCATCGGCGGTCGCGCGATCGAGGCGGTGGCCAGCTGCCCGACGAGGGACGCCGGGGTCGGCGCCTCGAACAGGGCGCGGATCGGGAGCTCCACGCCGAAGGCGCCGCGGATCCGGCTCACCAGCCGTGTCGCCATCAGTGAGTGCCCACCGAGCAGGAAGAAGCTGTCGTCCCGGCCGACCCTGGGCAGATCCAGACAAGCGGCGAAGACCTCGCACATCCGCGCCTCCTGAGGGGTACGCGGATCGCCGCCGCGCGAGGATACGGGAGACGCGCACGGCAGCCGATCGGTGTCCAGCTTGCCGTTGGGAGTCAACGGCAGGGCCGGGACCACCGCGTAGGCGGAAGGCACCATGTGCTCGGGCAGCGTGCCCGCGAGCGCGTCACGGACCTCGGTGAGATCGACGTCCGGCCGTCCCGCGTGATGAGTCTCGTCGCGCACCAGGTAGGCGGCCAGCCGTTCCGCGCTGTCCTGGGACGCGGTGAGTGTCACCGCGGCGTCGGTGACACCGGCAAGGGAGCGCAGCGTGGACTCGATCTCGCCGGTCTCCACGCGATGACCACGGACCTTGACCTGACGGTCGCTGCGCCCCAGGAACTCCAGCGAACCACCTTCGCTCCAACGTGCGAGGTCCCCGGTGCGGTACATGCGTCCTCCGGGCGGGCCGAAGGGATCCGGGAGGAAACGCTCCGACGTCGGTCCGGGACGGCCCGCGTAGCCGCGTGCCACGCCCTCACCGGATACGTACAGTTCACCCGCAGCTCCCTGGGGCAGGGGATGCAGGGACGGGTCGAGTACGTAGACGCGTGCCCCTGCCACGGGTCGGCCGATGACCGGTTGCTCGCCGGTGATGCGGGCGGTCACCGAGTCCACGGTGGTCTCCGTCGGCCCGTAGAAGTTGAAGACGAGCAGATCGGCCTCGGCGGCCAGTTCGTTCCACAGCCCTTCGTCAACCGCCTCGCCGCCCAGGGCAATGACCCGGGGCCGGTGTACCGGCGTATTGAGCAGACCGGCGCTGAGCAGGTGGCGCAGGTGGACGGGAGTGGTCTCGATGGCGTCGATACGCTGCGTCACCAGGAAGTCCACCAGGGCCTCCGGGTCACGGCGGACGCCGTCCTCCACGATGTGCAGTTCGTGGCCGGCGACCATCCACAGCACCGGGTCCCACGAAGCGTCGAACGACGTGACGGCGGTGAGTGCGACCCGCAGCCTGCGCCCCAGGTTCCGCTCGGCCGACGCGTACGTCTCCCGGCGGTGGTGCTCGAGCAGGTTGCTGAGGGAGCGGTGCTCCACAGCGACGCCCTTGGGCCGGCCGGTGGAGCCCGAGGTGTAGATCACGTAGGCCACGTCGCGGGCGCCAGGACGGCACGGTACGCCGACGTCCGGTTCCTGCTCGACGAGGGCGGGGTCGACGAGGGGCAGTTCACGCCTCGGGTCCATGACATCGGCGGTGTGCGCCGTCGCGACCAGGACGACGGGTCGCGAGTCTTCGATCATGTAGGCGAGCCGATCCGCGGGGTATGACGGATCCAGCGGCAGATAGGCGGCACCGGTGCGCATCGCCGCCAGCATCGCCACCACAAGATCGGTGGATCGGGGCAGGCCGACGGCCACCCGCGTGCCCGGTCCGGCTCCGGTCGCGGCCAGCACACCGGCCAGGACGTCCACCCGTGTGTCGAGTTGAGCGAAGGTCAGTCTCGCCGAGCCGCAGACGACCGCGGTCTCGTGCGGAGAGATCCTGGCCTGCTCGGCGAGCTGCTCGGGAAGGGGAGCGCCGCCGGTGTGCCGTACGGCATCAGCGGCGCTGTGCTCGGCGAGGGAGAGAACTTCGCGTCGTTCGTGCGAGCCGAGCAACTGCAACGAGCCGACCGTGCGGTCCGGGTCCTCCGCGAAGGCGTCGAGCAGTCGGCAGAGTCGTTCGTGATGGCCCGCCAGTTCCTGCGAAGTGTGCAGACCCGGATTGCCCAGTAGATCCACGCGCATGCCACCGTCGGCGTACGAGGCGTGAACGGCGATAGCCATGTCCTCGACAGGGCCGATGGACAGGTTGTGCAGGGTCGCGTGGTGAGTGCCGAAGCCGAGCGTGTCGTCGAAGGCCAGGACGTTGACCGACGGGCCGGTCAGTGGCACGTCCGTACCGATGAGTCCGAGGTCTCGGCGCAGGTCTTCCGAGGGGTAGCGCTGGTGGCGCAGGACTTCACGCGCCTGCGCCGAGGCCCGCTTCGCGACGTCGGCCACCCGGTCCGCCGGGGACATGCGCAGCCGCATCGGCAGGACGTTGCTGAGCATGGCCGGTGTCGTCCGCGCCAGAGCGGTGCGCCGACCGGTCACCGGCAGGCCGAGCACGACCTCGCTCAGCCCTCGACTGCGGTGGAGGTAGATCCCCATGGCGGTCATGAAGAAGGTCGGCCAGCCGACGCCGGCGTCCCTGGCCGCCGCTCGCAGACGTTCTGCCTGCGTGCCGTCGAAGTCACGGCTGGCGCGCAGGGCCGTATGTCCGGGCCGACGCCGTGCGTCCCCCAGGCCGGTCGGAGTGGGAGTGTCAGCCAGATAGCCTTCCCAGAACTCCTTGTCAAGGCGCCGCTGTTGCGACTCCAGGTAGTCGGTCTCCTGTTCCACGACCGCCGCGAGAGTGCCGCCCGGTCCTGGCCGCGAATCGACGCCGGACAGCAACGCGGTGTAGGCCTCGGCGATACGTGCGAGCGCGAGCGCGGCTCCGTACCCGTCGAGTGCGACGTGATGTATCTGCTGGTGGAAGAGGTGGCGCGCGGGCGTCAGCCGGTACAGGGTCATGCGAACAAGTGGTCCGCCGACGATGTCGGCGGGCTCGTGCAGAGCCGACTCCATGCGCCGTATCGCCTCACCGTGCGGATCCTCGGTATCCGACAGATCGACCAGCGGGACGTCGATGTCGGCGCGGGGCCGAATCCTCTGGAACGGCACACCTTCGTCGTCGGTGAACGTGACGCGGAGTGCCTCGGTCTCTTCCGCCGCTTGCTCTACCGCTGCCCGCAGAACATCGGCGTCGACAGGCCCGTCGATGTCCGCGTACTCGGCGATGTTGTAGGACGGGTTCTGCACGTCTATCCGCTGGGCGAACCACAGCCCCCGCTGCGCCGCCGTCAGGGGCAGATGCCCCATCGAAGGTCCGCTGTGCGGTGCGTCGTTCACGCGTTCTCACCTCTGTGGTCTGTCGAAGTCCTGCGAGCTCGGGCGGTCGAGAGTCGGCGGCCGACGCACAAGCAGTTCGGAACGTATGGGCCCGTTGACGCGAGCGGCTCCGTCACCGGCGGAGCACGGCCGATCCGCGCGAGGGGCAGCACCGGCTCCGGGTCCGGTCGACGTGGGCCGGGATCGCTGCGTCACGGTTGCGAACCCTGCACGACGGAGTGGACCTGCATGTCCGCAACCTCCGGAGACTCGATGTCGCCCCAATTGGGCTTCACATGAGTCGTTCGTTGTCACAAAGGCCCCGGATTGGTGCTGTGACGCAGGGCACAGTCGACGGCGGCGGTGCATTGCAGTTCGCCGGCGCGCACAGCCGCGTTGCGCAAGAGGTTCAGGACTCGACCAAGCCGCCAGGGCTATGGCGCCGAACAGTTCCTGACGAACTGTTCGCCGCACAAAGTCTTGGAGTGCCCATGAACATGACTGCCATAGCCCAGCGAATCGGGGCCGTGTCCGTAGCTACCGGTGCGCTGTTGATATCGGCTTCCGTCTCCGCCGGAGCGGCCGCACCGCAGGAAGCGGCAGGCTCGCCGACGTACTCAGCGCGATCGAACCAGCCCGGCGCCGAGCCCACGCTGTCCGGGGCATACACGGCCGCGTACCGAGGAGTCCAGGGAGGCAACTTCTGCCTGCTGTCCGCCTGTTCGGTCGGCGGGCATTCCTCCGGTGGTCAGAACGCCGGCCCCAGCAACACACAGGGCTTCAACCTCTGCCTGCTGTCCCGTTGTGGCGTCCGCCCCTGAGCGTGGCGCTGCGAGGCCATCTCGGTCGCGTGCGGACGGACAGATCGAGCCAGGATGGTGAGCCCGCGCTGATTCCCTCCTGGCTCAACGGGCGAACGCGCCGCGATCGGCCTCCGGTGCGGTGGAGCGTGCTACACCCTGGGCCGACGAGTGTGCACGATCGCCCCGGGCGCCACGGGCTTCATAGCGTCACGGCCATGGAACGAACCCGCACATCGAGTAGTTCGCGCACGGATCTCGCCTTGTTCCTGGTGATCAGTTTTGTCGGAGCGTGGGTCGCGATGGCCCCGCTCTGGCTCGACGGTCTCCGCCGGGCCGGTCCCGGGCAGGGGACGCCGCGGCTCGCGGCGGTGTGCATGATCCTCATGATGCTGGTGCCGGCGCTGACCGCCTTCGCTCTCACCGCACGTCACTTGGGGGCGCGCGAGGCAGTGCGGTTACTCGGACTCACCAGGGCCACACCGTGGCGGCACGAGATCCGCTGGGCCATGACCGCGCTCACGATCCCGCTCTGTCTCACAGCCGCCGGCCTGGCACTGGCCACGTTCGCCGGCTGGTATCTCCCCGAGCGCCTGCCGGGGCCCGCCACGATCGCGCCGCTCGTGCTGAGCGCACTGGTGTCGCTCCCGCTGTACTTCGGTGAGGAACTCGGGTGGCAGGGCTATCTATTGCCTCGCTTGCTGCGCCACGGCAGAATGCGCGGCCTGCTGATCGGCGGCGCCGTCTGGGGTGCGTGGCACGTGCCGATGACCGCGCTCGGCGGGAGCTACCCGGGCCATCCGGTACTGCTGGGCATACCTGTCGCCGTCGTGACCGCCATGCTGCTCGGTACGGTGATCGCCGCCGTCCGGCTGGCCTCGGGGTCGGTGTGGGCGGCCGTGGCGGCACATGTGTCGCTCAACGAGTTCGCCCTGCCGCTGACCCGCCACATCTCGGATCGTCTCGTCGACCCGTTGTTCGCAGGGCCGCTGAGTATGTCGACATGGCCGGCGAGTGGCCTTGCCGTACTGGGCGTCTGGCTTGTCTGGCGGCGGCGTGACGTACCGGGCAATGGGGCAGCGGACACGTCCACCGGCGGGAAGGGCGTCGCCGGGCCCCCGCCGCCGGCCGGTACATGAGTCAGCCGACTTGGACGAGCTCGAGGTCAGCCGGATCCGCCGTGAAGATCTCTTCGATCGCCAGCCCGAACACCGCGGAGAGCCGCATGGCAATCTTCAAGGTCGGCTCGTACCGGCCGTTCTCCAGCGAAACCACCGTCTGACGCGACACGTTGATCCGCTTCGCCAACTCGGCCTGGCTCCAGCGGCGTTCGGCACGCAGTACGGGTAGCCGATTGGAGATCATGCCTTCTCACCGCTGGGACGTCCCCATGTGAACGCGATGACCCACACCAGGACGGCTGCGGCGGCCGGCATCGCGGCCGTCAGCCTTGGCAGTCCGGCGAACGCCTCCAGGAGTGCGTACGCGAGTCCGGCGACGGTGATGATGACTACGGTCACCATCGATGCCCGGGCCGCGTCCTGACGCTCCACGCCCTCGGTGTCTCCGCGCAGCATCGCCCTCACCGTCGTCCCGACCAGCGAGAGCAGTCCGCTGATCGCGACGAGGGCCAGCGTCCATCCCGCCCACGGCGGCAGCTCGTCCAGCGCGTACAGCACACCGGCTGCCACCGCTCCGGCGAGGAAAGCCGTTGTGCCGGCGACCACCAGCACCCACTCACGCAAACTCAGTTTCGTCATGACCGTGAAAGTACAGTCAGCTGGTCTATATGGCAAGCTAGCTTGTCACGTGGAGTTGGCGCGGCTCTGCTTCGGATGTACGTCCTCCACAGAGGTCTGCACACAGGTCTCCGCAGGTGCGCCGTCGGCGTGTGCCTCGTTCATCCCGTGCCCCGGGATGCCGCGATCCAGCGGGCGATCTCCGGCACGGAACGCTGAAATGCCTCGAAGTGACTGGCTGTTCCTTGGTCGGTGACTTCCGCGCGTGCCCCGTGTTCGGCCAACTGCCTCCGGCAACTGTGGGTGTTGGCGATCGGGACGTCGGTGTCCCCGGATGACGTGTACAGCCGCACGGGCACCGACGGCGACCACTTGCAGGTGGTGTCGTTGGTGCGGAGCATCTTCAGGAAGGCGCCCGTGGGGTGGCTGATGCGGTGGGCCCAGGTGTCGGTGAGCAGTTCCGGCACCGTCTTCGGCAGCTTCCGTTCGATCTCCTCGCCTTTGTGCTCACTGTCGAAGAGCTCGTCGGCGAAGTCCGCGTAAGGGGAGCGGAAAACGTCAGCAGGCGCGTCGTAGAGCGGGTGAAGCCGATTCTGGGCCGTGAGGAGGTACGTCACGTAGGCCACGGTCGTCGCATCGGTCGGGCCGTCGTCGATGCTGCGCATGCTGGCCTCGAGATCGTAAGGGCCGCTCACCGGCGCCAGTCCGCGTAGCCGCCACAAGCCGCTCGACTTCTCGCTCAGCGCCCGTCCCATGGCCATGGCCACCTGCCCGCCCTGGGAGAAGCCGGTGCTGAATACGTCGCCGTTCAGCGACCTGTGCAGCAGTGATGCCGCGTAACGGGCCGCCCGCAGCATGTCCATGGAGGCGGAGACGGCCGACTCGGTGTCCAGATACGGGTGCCTTCGGGGGCCCTTGCCGAGGCCGAGGTAGTCCGGCGCGACGACGGCGCGGCCGCCCGAGGCGAACAGCGCCGCTACCGCCCGGTCGAGGCCAGCGCCCTCGACCGAGGGCGCGTCGCCGCGGTGCGCCAGTGTGCCGTGGCTGTGCAGCACCGTGGTCAGCCGTCGGGTGTCGCTGCTGGGAAGGGTCAACAGCCCGGTGGCCGTGGTGGGTCGGCCTTCCGGAGTGACGGTCCGGTATGTCAGACGGTACGCCGCCACACCGTGCCGTGCGGTGTCCGCGCCGCCGGGGACGAACTGCTCGACCGCGCGAGCGACCTGACCTGGGTCCTGCCGTTCCAGCGGGGTGACGGACACCAGCGATCCGCGCCCGGACTCGGCGCGCGGCGCCGTATCGGTGCCGGGGGCAGGCTGGTCGTCGGCGGCGACCGCGCCGCCGACGGTGGCGAGCAGGGCGACGGCGACCAGTGTGCTGAGCGTGCCGCGCCGGCTCCGACGAGCGGGGGCTGTGAACGACGTGTGGCGAAGTCCCATCATGAAACCGACGCTAGCCCGGCCGGCGCCGCGACGACGGCCCGTCGGCCCCCGGATGACCCTGAAATGCCCCCCGCTCGTAGGGAGGAGCACAACGGCTCGCGCTACATCCTTCGATGCAGTGGCGGAGGATCGTGCTGGGGTGGCCGGATCGAGGCTCCCCATGTGCGAGCAGCAACCCGGAGCCGGTCGCCGTCCGCCCGCCGGACGCCTTTGATCGTCGCGGGAGGTGTGCCCTCTTCGAGGTCAGCGCCGTGCGCTGCGGCAGCCACACCATCAGGGTCGCGCCGAGACGACCCCGCACGGTCGCCACCGGGACAGCTTTCGCCCCAGGCCGGTGCCGCCGGCAGGGACAGGCCGAGCACCACATTCGAGGACGTACCCGATGACTACCGCGAGCCGGAACGATGTCGCCCTCACGACGGATGAGGGTGGCGGCGAGGAACATACGCGCGGGTGCCGCCACCGATCGGCGCGGTAAAGCTCTCCAGCGGTGCCGGCACCGTGGTCTCGTCGGCGCCGCCCTGTTCGACTGCTTCGCGCAGTCGGTGAAGGCCGCGTCGTGTGTGGCTCTTGACCGTGCCCAGCGGCATGCCGGTGCGCTCGGCGATCTGAGCCTGTGTGAGGTCCTGGTAGAAGGCCAGGCACAACACCGCGCGCTGGCTGTACGGAAGCCGGGTGAGTGCGTCGAGCAGCACCACACGGTTCAACACCTCGTCTCCCGCGCCTTCGTCGTGCGTCCGAGAGCCCGCATCGTGGGAGACCGTGTCGATCAGGGTCAGGCGCCTCGTCCGGGCGGCGAGGGCGTCGACGATCTTGCGGCGGGCGATGCCGACGAGCCAGCCGCCGAGTGGCCCCTTCTCGGGGCGGTAGCCGTTTCGGCCGCGCCAGGCGCCGAGGAATACCTGCTGCGTCACGTCCTCGGCCTCGTGTGAGTCACCCAGCGAGCGCGCGGCCATGGCGTGGACCAGCGAGCCCCAGTGCCGGTAGACGGACGCGAACGCGTTCGCGTCGGCCGCCAGGAAACCACGGGCCAGTTCGACCTCGTACCGGCTCCCCGGTGCGGGGGGAGAGAGCACGTGAGTGTGGTGCGTGTTCGTGGTCATCGCCTCGCTCCTCCTGCCGTCTGCGCTGTCGCGGATGGTGGACCGTCGCGCAGAGGGGTGGGGGCGGCGTCGAGCGCCTCCACCGGCTCGGCTCGGCTCGTGAGATCCAGTCTTGTTAAACGGGAACGACGCCGACAACATGCATCGTTTGTGCGTCGTAAGCTGGCCGCGTGGAAGCGGGTGTCGATGCGAGCGACGAGGCGTGGGTGCGACACAGCGGCGGGCTGACCACCGGCGAAGTGGCGCGGCGTCTGGGCGTGGCGCCGACGACCGTCCGTTCCTGGGATCGCCGCTACGGAGTCGGACCTGCCACGCACACCGGTGGCCGACACCGACGCTGGACGCCCGAGGACCTGGCGCGTTTGGAGCGGATGTGCGCTCTGACCGGAACCGGCCTGCCGCCGGCCGAGGCCGCGCGAATGGCGCTCGAGGATTGCGACGCGGGGACATCGCCACGCGGACAGGCTCCCGCGTTCGTCCCGCGGCCGGTGGCCCGCGCGCGCAACCGAGCCGCAACCGGATTGGCGCTCGGCGACGCGCGCCAGGAGTGCAGGGGGGTCGCCCGCGCAGCCCTGCGGCTCGACGCCGCCGGCCTGGATGAGCTGCTCGCAGGAGCGATCGAGCAGCACGGCCTGGTCGCCGCCTGGACCAAGGTGATCATGCCGACGCTGCAGGCGGTCGGCCGCAAGTGGGAGACATCGGGGGAGCGGTACGTCGAGGTCGAGCACTTCCTGTCCTGGCATGTCTCCGGCACGCTGAGGCGCCACGCGCCGCAGGCACCGGCCGATCGTCCCGGTGCAAGCACCGTGCTCGCGTGCGCGCCCGCGGAGAACCACACCCTGCCGCTCGAGGTACTGGCCGCCGCACTGGCCGAACGGGGCCTGCCGATCCGCGTGTTCGGCGGCTCGCTGCCCGTGGAGTCCCTCGTCGTCGCGGTCCGCAGGACCGGTCCGGCCGCGGTGGGGCTGTGGGCCCAGTCCCGCACCACGGCCAGCCGCCCTCTGGCCCAGCACGTCGCGGCCATCGAATGGGGGGTGCGTGGTGCCCGCAGAAAGCCGCTCGTCCTCACCCTCGGCCCGGGCTGGGCCGGGCAGACCACACCCGGGTTGCCAGACCCACCAGGGTTGGCGGAGGCCGTCGCGGCGATCGAATCCGCGGTGCGGGGGTGATGCCGTGCCGCACGTCGGGTACACAGGGGTGGTGCCGGCCGCCGCGGACAAGTCCCGAAACTGCATCCGTGCGTCCAGGGCGGACGGAACACACCATCGACGAGAAGAGCCGATGATCCCCCGGTGAGAGGGAGTGGAGTGTGGATCTCAACGCCGAGCGCGCGCTGACGGCCGCCACCGCCGGTTCCCCCGGCGGTGCGCTCATCGCCGAGCCGGCCTTGGCGGTGGCGGCGAGCCCGCCGGGCCCACGGGACGAGACGCCCCAGGCATCGCCCGGAACGTCCAGGCCCACCCAGACGCTCCGGCCGGCCTGTGCATCATCGCTGACCACATCCCGGAACACCGCCCTGCCGTCAGCGTCCGCCAACCGCCGGGCCGCGCTCACCGTCGCGTGTAGTGCTCCGGACGGAGCGCCCTTCTTCGAGCGGCCCGCCAGGTGAGCCGACAAGCCCGTACCTCAGCGGAGTCCTGCGACGTGGTCATCGTCGGCGGCGGCGCGGCCGGACTCAGCCTCGCCCACCGGCTGACCGCACCCACCTCGCCCACCGTCACCCTCGTCGAGGCCCCCGACGGACCCCTGCGTCCCCCCGAACGCACCTGGTGTTACTGGGCCGATGACACCTCCGACCTCGACGAGGCGGTCAGCGCCTCCTGGGCCAGGCTGCGCGTGCACGGCACCGATGGCCGCGCGGTCACCGTTGACCCCGCGCCGCTGACGTACCGCATGCTGCGGTCCACGGACTTCGAACGGCTGGTGCGCTCCCGGCTCGACGCCTGCGGCGTACGCGTCCTGCGCGCGACGGCCGACACGGTGCGCGACACGGCCGACGGCGCGGAAGTGCACTGCACGAGCGCCGACGGCACGACGCTGTCGCTCCGCGCGCGACAGGTCTTCGACTCCCGGCCGAGGCGCACCCTGCCGCCCGCCCGGACACGACTCCTGCAGCACTTCCGCGGCTGGTACGTGCACACCGGGACGGACAGGTTCGATCCCGAGGTCGCCGACCTCATGGACTTCCGGGTGCCGCAACCGCGCCATGGGCTCGCCTTCGGCTACGTACTGCCCCTGTCGCCCGACCGTGCGCTCGTCGAGTACACCGAGTTCTCGCGGACGCCGCTGACCACCGAGGCGTACGAAGCCGCCCTGGTGCGCTACTGCCGCGACACCCTGCGGCTCGACGGCTACACGGTCGACTCGGCGGAGCAGGGCGTGATTCCCATGACCGACGCGCACTTCGCCCGACGGGCCGGACCGGCCGTCCACCGGATCGGAACCGCCGGCGGAGCCACCAGGCCGGCGACCGGCTACACCTTCGCCGCCGTGCAGCGCCAGAGCAGGGCGATCGCTTCCGCCCTGCTCGCGGGACGCATGGCGGCGCCCCCGCCCCACGGGCGGCGGGCGCTCGCCATGGACGCCGTGCTGCTGCGAGCCCTCGACACCGGCCGCATCAACGGCCCCGACTTCTTCACGGACCTGTTCCGCCGCGTCCCGCCCGAACGACTGCTGCGCTTCCTCGACGGTGACACCTCGCTGTGGGAGGAATGGAGCATCGGACTGCGTACCCCCGTGGGACCCATGCTCCGAACCGCCGTCGAACTGCCGTTCCTGCCCCGCCGTTCGCCGTCCGCCCCATCAGCCGGAGAAAGCCGCCGATGACACTGCTCCGCGACCAGGATCTGGCACGCGCCTTCGACCACGCCTCACACACCTACGATCGGCTGACCGCCCTCAACCCCGGCTACCGCACCGACCTGCTGCGTTCGGCGCGACGCCTCCAGCTGCCCCGGGCAGGCGCCGGTCTGCACGTGCTGGACCTTGGCTGCGGCACCGGCACGTCCACCCGTGCGCTCCTCCGAGCCGCGCCCCGAGCCCGGATCACGGCCGTCGACGCCTCCACCGGCATGCTGCGCCGCGCACGGGCCAAACCCTGGCCCGCTCACGTGCAGTTCCGGCACCAGACAGCCGAAGAAGTGGCCACGACGACGGAAGGGGCGTACGACGCGGTGTTCGCCGCCTACCTGTTCCGCAACGTCACCGACCCGGACCGCGTGCTCAGAGCCGTCAGATCGCTGCTGCGACCGGGCGGCCGGCTCGCCGTCCACGAATACAGCCTCAGCGGCTCCGCCACCCACCGTGCTCTGTGGACGGCCGTGTGCCACGGCATCATCATCCCCGCGGGCTCATTGAGCGGCGACCAGAGTCTCTACCGGCACCTGTGGCGCAGCGTCCTCGAGTTCGACACCGCTCCCGCCTTCACCGACCGCCTCACGGCTGCGGGCTTCACCGGCGTACGGGCCGCCCCCGTCGCCGGATGGCAGACCGGCATCGTGCACACCTTCCTGGCCTCGCAAGGCGCCGCCACCCGACAGCCCGCGGACGCCCGATGAGCGCCGGCCGCCGGACCGCCCGACGAGGACGGGACCGAAAGGCGGAGACCATCGTGCCCCCGCCGGGGCGAGAGCGTTTCGACCCCTGGGACGCACCCCGCGTCGCCGTCGCCGGCGGCGGGATCGCCGGGCTCGCGGCGGCCACCCTGCTGGCCGAACGAGGCGCCCGCGTCACGCTCTACGAACGCGAGGAGGCACTGGGCGGACGCCTCGCCGGCTGGCGCACCCGGCTGTCCGACGGCTCCCAGGTGACCATGAGCCGCGGCTTCCACGCCTTCTTCCGTCAGTACTACAACCTGCGCGGACTGCTGCGGCGCACCGATCCCGGACTCGACCGCCTCCGGCCGCTGCCCGACTACCCGCTGCGGCACAGCGGCGGACTGACCGACAGCTTCGCCCGCGTCCCGCGCACACCACCGCTCAGCGCACTCGGCTTCGCCGCCTCGAGCCCCACCTTCGGATGGCGCGACCTCGCCTCGATAGACGCCCGCGCGGCACTCCCGCTCCTCGACGTCCGCGTGCCCGCGGTGTACGACCGCTTCGACGACATGAGCGCCACGACGTTCCTGGAACGCGTCCGCTTCCCCGAAGCCGCGCATCACCTCGCCTTCGAGGTCTTCTCCCGCAGCTTCTTCGCCGACCCGAGCGAACTTTCCGCCGCCGAACTGCTGCTCATGTTCCACATCTATTTCCTCGGCTCGGCGGAGGGGTTGCTCTTCGACGTACCGAACGAGCCTTTCCCACAAGCCCTTTGGGAGCCGCTCGGCGACTACGTCCAGCGCCTCGGCGCGGACATCCGCACCGGCACACCACTGCGCGGCGTACACCCCGACGACGCCGGGGGAGTGACGGTGCGCACCGACAACGCCCTCGACCAGTACGACGCCGCCGTGCTCGCCCTCGACCCCGGAGCGCTGCGCGACGTGATCGCCGCGTCACCCGACCTCGGCACCGCCTCCTGGCGCGACGACGTCGCCCATCTGGCAACCGCCCCGCCGTTCCTCGTCTCCCGGCTCTGGCTCGACCGGCCGGTCCGCGCCGACCGCCCCGGATTCCTCGGCACCAGCGGCTACGACGGCCTCGACAACGTCAGCGTCCTCAACCACTACGAGGAGGAGGCCGCACGCTGGGCCTCCCGCAACGGCGGCGCCGTGGTGGAACTGCACGCCTACGCGGTCGCCGCGGGATCGGCACCCGAGACCGTGCAGAACCGCCTGATCGAGAGCCTGCACCGTGTGTACCCGGAGACACGAGAAGCCCGGATCCTGGACTCCCGACACGAATGGCGAGCCGACTGCGCCTTCTTTCCGGTCGGATCCCACGCCCGGCGGCCAACGGTGCGCACTCCCCACCCGAGGATCACCTTGGCAGGAGACGCAATCCGCAGCGACCTGCCCGTGGCGTTGATGGAACGCGCCGCCACCACCGGCTTCCTGGCGGCCGGAACCCTGCTCACAGAGTGGGGCGTACGCGCACAGACTCTGTGGACGGTTCCCCGAGCCGGCCGTTCCGCGGCGCTACGCGCCCTCAGCCGAATCGAGAACCGCTGAGAACTGCGGGACACTCCGCGCCGCAGTCACCCCGGGAATCGGCCCACGCTGCGAAGCGCCCAGCGCCGCTCCGCGTAGGCGAGATCGTCACGCCACAGCCTGCCCGCGGTCCGGCGCATCAGGGGTCGCAAGACGGGCGCCACGGTCTGTGCCAGCGCGAAGCCACGGCGGTCCGAAGCGGCGATGACGGCCTCGATCACGGCGGTCCGTGGCCGACCGTCAGACGCCCCGGTCAGGGGCGTGGCATGCGTCTCCACCACCGACGTGGCGCCCTCGCCCTCAGTGATGCGCATGATCACCGTACGAGGGCCCGGAGCGCTGAACTCCGCCTGGACCGGCACTACCAGACGGTCAGTCACCCGGAAGGAGACGTCGACGACGAACACGTCGTCCTCCTCACCCACCGGTGGCCGCTTCACCGTCAGGTCGACGAAGGAGTAGGGGTGGAACCAGGAACCGTGCCACGGGTCGAGCCGGTTGGCGACCACGTCCTGCGGCTCGCAGCGCCCGACGGCGGTGAACACGGCGTCCACCGAGCCGCCCGCCTTCGGCCGCACCGGCACCATCGGGCGCTGTGACGGCTCTTCGCCACCGACCGAGTCCAACCGCACCCAGACCAGGACACCGTCGTCGTGCACCGGGTAGGGGCTCCACCCCCCGAACGACCCACCGTCCAGGGCCAGTCCGTGCCAATGGCACACCAACGTCCCGCACACCACCCGGCTGTCCCGCAGAGGTGCACCGAGATGCGGGCAGATCCCCGGACCCGCATGCAGCGTGCCGGTCTCCGTGCGCCACAGCACGATCTCCACCCCGCCCACCGTGCGGCCGCAGGGTCGGCCCCCGGCGCGCACGTCGCGGGAGGCCCCGACGACGTACCAGTTGCCGCAGGGGCGGGCAGTGGCCCGCTTGAGCGCGTCGGCGATCAGAGCTGGGCGGGCCTCCCGCCACGTCGGTGTCTGGCTCGCCCAGTCCGACCGCCGTCGCCTGCGCAAGGGCGGTGTCCAACGGGCCCGGTTGGCTCGCTCACTCACTTGACTGGTCCCTTCCACCGGAGCGGGGCGACGGCGGTGCGGTGCGCACGACGCTCGATGCGGGCGGCACGCCATCGTGCGCGGGCGATCTGGGCGACTCCGGCCGCTGCCGTCGCTGCGCGCCGCCCGCGGGAGACCACCGCACGGCGTTGCAGGACCGGGTACCCCTGATCCGCGATGGCGTCGAGGATCCCTCCGTAGAGAGTGAACGCGGTGCGAATGCAGGGGCGCGTTTGTGGGTCGAGCATGGGGATGCCTGCTTCCGCGGTCAGATACACCCTCCTCGTCAGGTTCTCCGCGGCCGCGAAGGCCGCGGAGATGCGCCGGTCGGTACGGCCCGTGCGGCGGCTCCACTCCAGCAGCGGCCGGTCCACGCCGTGCGCGGCGAGCAGATCGGCAGGGAGGTAGACGCGGCCGCGGTCCAGGTCCTCGCCGACATCCCGCAAGAAGTTGGTGAGCTGGAAGGCCACCCCGAGTGCCGCCGCGTGCGGTGCCGCCTCCTCGCGGGGGACGACGGTTCCGAGGACGGGCAGCATCTGCAGCCCGATCACCTCGGCCGAGCCGTGCATGTAGCCCCGCAGGTCGGCGTAGGTCGGGTAGTCCGTGACGTGCAGGTCACTGCGCATCGAGGCCAGGAAGTCCGCGAACAGCGAGTGTCCGATGTCGTACCGGGCGGCGGTGTCGGCGACCGCCCTGACGACCGGCTCCTCACCCGCTCCGGTGCGCAGCCCGTACGCGAGGTCGCTCTCCAGACGCCGCAGCAGATGGTCGCGTTGCTCGAGGGATCGGCTCCGGTCGATTTCGTCCACGATGTCGTCGGCCCAACGGGCGAAGCCGTACAGAGCGTGCACGGCGGGTCTGCGCTCCACGGGAAGCAGCCGGGTGGCCAGGAAGTAGCTCTTGCCGTGGAGGGCGTTGAGTCTGCGGCACTCGGCGTAGGCGGCACGCAGCGCGGGATCGGTGATGCCTGCCGCATCCAGTTCACGACGGGTCATGAGAGTCCTCCGCGGTCGATGGCACCGCGCGCTGCCGGACGCGCCCGCACCCGACGCTCGACGGGAGCCCCACCCGTGACGCGTGCTGCTGCGAGCTTGCCGCTGATGAGCACCGTCGGCACACCGACACCGGGGGTGGTGCCGCAGCCCGCCAGCACCACGTTCTCCAGCCCGCGGACCATGTTGCGCGGGCGGAACGGACCCGTCTGAGCGAAGGTGTGGGACACCGAGAAGGGGCTGCCCGCCGTATGCCCCTGCGCCGCCCAGTCCAGCGGAGTCACCAGCAGTTCCTCCTGCACACTGGCCGCGAACCCGTCGAGCCCGCGGCGCTCCAGCTCGCGCACCAGGCTGTCGCGATAGCGCGGCCCCAGATCGCGCCACTGAGCACCCGAGGGGCCCAACTCGGTGTTCGGGCAGGGCGCCAGGATGTAGTGCAGATGCCTGCCCGGCGGAGCCAAGCCCGGATCATGCGCGGTCGGCCGAGTGATCAGCAGAGACGGGTCGCTCATCAACTCGCCGGTGCGGGTGAGTTCCTCGAAGGTGCGCTCCCAGGCGGCTCCGAACGACAGGGTGTGGTGGGCCAGTCCGGGCCAGGTGCGGTCCGTACCGGCATGCAGGACCACGGCGGACGGTGAGTGGCGCAGCCGTACGGGGCGCTGGGGCGCTCGTCCCAGGAGCCGGTGTGCAGCGGGCAGTTCGGACGTCAGGACCACGGCGTCACAGGGAACGCGTTCGCCGGAGGCCAGCTGGACGGCACCGACGCGGCCCCCCGACCGCTCCATCGCGGTCACCTCGCTCGACCAGCGGAACTCGACCCCCGCGGCGGCCGCCGCGTCCGCCATGCCACGGGGCAGCGCGTGCATGCCGCCCTTGGGGAACCAGACGCCGGCCACGGTGTCCATATAGGCGATCACCGCGTACGCCGCGAGTGCCCTGGCCGGGGCGACGCCGGCGTACAGAGCCTGGAAGGAGAAGACCCGGCGCAGACGGGAGTCGGTGAGGAAGCGGCCGATCCGCCGGTCCAGACGGCCAAAGCCGCCCAGTGCCGCCAGCCGGGCCAGATCAGGGTGCAGCAACTGGAAGGGCGAGTCGAAGTTCGTGTCGATGAACCGCCGCATCTGAGCCCGGTACAACTGCTGCAGCCACGTACGCAGTTCGCGGTAGCCGGCGGCCTCGGACGGTCCGGCGAACCGCCTGACCTCGGCCTCCATGGCCTCGCCGTCGGTATGCACGTCGAGCGAGCTGCCGTCCGCGAAGCAGGCTCGGTAGGCGGGATGCAGGGCGGTCAGCTCGACATGGCGGTCGAGGCGGTCGCCCACGGCTGCGAACGCCTCGTCCGCCAGGTGCGGCATCGTCAGGACCGTGGGTCCCGTGTCGAGTTCGTAGCCGCCCAGGCGAGCGCGGCCCGCCCGGCCGCCCGGGCCGTCGTCCCGTTCGACGACCGTCACGCGGCGGCCGGCACCCCGCAGATGCAGAGCACAGGCCAGACCGGAAAGCCCGGCGCCCACCACGACCACGTGGTCCGTGACACCCGGAACGGTCCTCACGCCGCCTCCCCGGTCGGACGTGGCGCGACGCCGGAGGCCATCTCGACCAGTGCCGCGTACTCCCGTCGCAGCGCAGGGGTGGCGCCGGTCCGATCGAAGTGCCGCAGGCTCGTCGCGGCGAGCTCAGCGATCTCCGACTCGACGACGGACCGGGCTCCCGTCCGCTCCAGTGCCGTACGCATCCGGCGCACCGTCTCGTCGGATACGGAGGGCGAACCCGGGGCGAGCAGTTCCGCGGCCTCTTCGTCACCGGAGGATTCGGCCAGCCGGGAGCCGACGGCGAGCAGGTAAGTGAGCTTGCGGGTGCGGAGGTCGTCGTCGACCGGCTTGCCGGTCAGGTCCGGGTCACCGAAAGTGCCGAGCACGTCGTCGCGGAGTTGGAACGCGAGGCCGGCACAACGCCCCGCGGAGCGCAGCGCGTTCAGCGCAGCGCTGTCCGCGCCGGCCAGGGACGCACCCAACGTGAGCGGTCGCTCGACCGTGTACAAGGCGCTCTTGAGGGTGGCGATGACGACCGCCTCGTCGACGCCGGACGCGCCCGTGGCCTGCGCGCGAATGTCCCGGTACTGTCCGGCGACCATCTCGGTCCGCATGGCCTGCCACTCGCGGAGCAGGTCCAGGCCGTGCGGCGAACCCAGCGCCGTCTCGGTCAACAGGTCGTCCGCCCAGGCCAGGGCCAGATCTCCGGCGAGTATGGCCGCCGAGGTCGCGAACGTCTCGGGCGGCCCCGTCATACGGTCGGCCTGGTGCATGCGCGCCATTTGTACGTGCACGGCCGGCGCGCCGCGACGTACCGGCGATCCGTCCATCACGTCGTCGTGGATGAGCGCGCAGGCCTGGACGAGTTCGAGGGCAGCACCGGTGCGCAGGACGGCCCTGGCGTCCCCCGATCCGCCGGAGGCACGCCATCCGCACCACGCGAACGCCGTGCGCAGGCGCTTTCCGCCGTGCAGGACCAAAGAAGCGACACGGTCAGCGACGTCGCGGGCGAACACCGGGTCCACCGCGCGGGCGTGCCTCATCCCCTCGTCGAGGATGCGCTCGAGCTCCGCCTCCACCGCCCGGGCCGCGTCACGGCCGGTGAGCGGGCCGTCGACCGGCCTGACGGGTTCGGTCACGGTGAGCCGTAGTCCCAGCATGCACAACCCTTTCTCGCTCTCCTGCAACTCCATTGCTTCGGCCGGGTGCCCCTGTCTGGATGCGCTGATCCCTGTCCGGCGTCGCGGACCTCCGGAGGCTCACTCCGGCGGCCCGCCATGTGCAGCGTCATGGCGGTGCGCCCTCCCTGCCGCAAGGAGCGTCGCGATCCGTCGGCCGCGCCGCGCCCCTCGGCAGGAGTCCGCCCGCCGCGGCGGATCACGGCTCCGCCAGTCGGCCCACGACGCGAGAAGCCACTGCATGGCGCGCCCGTCCCTTGTCATTCGCGACCGCGGGCGTGCTTGAAGCGCGCCAGTCCGTCGGCGAGGTCGATCAGTGGTGGGGGGTAGTGGAGGCGAGCGCGCCGTTCCTCCGGAAGCCGCCAGGGTTCGTGCACGAACCGGTCCTCCACGTCGCGCAGTTCCGGTACCCAGCGCCGCACGTACGTCCCTTTCGGATCGAACCGCTTGCCCTGGACCACCGGGTTGAGCACACGGTGCGGGCGGGTGTCGGTGCCGGTGCCGGCGACCCACTGCCAGTTGAGCTGATTGTTGGCGATGTCGCCGTCGACGAGGAGGTCGAGGAAGTGCCGGGCACCGACCCGCCAGTCCACATACAGCGTCTTGGTGAGGAAGCTCGCGACGAGCAGGCGCCCTCGGTTGTGCATCCATCCCTCGTGGCGCAGCTGGCGCATCGCCGCGTCCACGATCGGATAGCCGGAACGGCCCTCCCGCCAGGCGGCGACGTCCTCAGCGGCCTCCGCTTCGCCCCGCCACCGGTCGTGGCGGGTGCGGTAATCCCACTTGGACGCCCCGGGCCGCGCCGCCAGTACCTGATGGTGGAAGTCGCGCCAGCACAACTGCCGTACGAACGCCTCCGCCCCGGGCCCGCCCTGCTCGCGGGCCCGCCGCACGAGTTCCACCGCGGACAGAGCGCCGAAATGCAGGTACGGCGACAGGTGAGACGTCGCGTCGGCGGCCAGCGCGTCGTGCTGATCCTCGTACTCGGAAAGCCCGGACCGTGCCCATCGGGAGAACAGCCTTCGGCCGGCCTGTTCACCACCGCGGGGGAGGCCCGGTGAGAGAGAGCGGAGCGCATCGCGCGAGGGCAGGGGCTCCCCTCCGGCGTCCTCCGGCACGTGCACGGTGCGTGGCGCGGGACAGACGTCCCGGAGCCGCTCCGTGGACCAGCGGCGGAAGTAGGGGGTGAACACCGCGTAGTGGTCGGATCCGGACGGTGTCAGGTGGCCCGGTGCGACAGCGGTGACCACACTGTCGTGCACATGGAGCGCCACCCCACGGGCGTCGAGGTGTTCGCGCAGTTGTTCCTCTCTGCGCCGGCCGTAGCCCGACACTCCTGCGGCCATGTGGACCTCCGCGGCCCCGCAGTCGTTTGCGACCGCGCCGACCTCCCGGGCGACCGGACCGCTGCGCACGACCAGTCGACCACCGCGGTGCCGCAGCGAGGCATCCAGATCCGCCAGGCAGTCGGCAAGGAACGCGCTGCGGTTGGGGGCGTCGAAACCCGAGGCGTGTACACCGGGGTCGCGGACGAACAGCGGAATCACCTCGTCGGCCGCCGCGAGTGCGGCACGCAACGGGGGATGGTCGTGGAGGCGCAGATCCGAGGTGAACAGGACGACCGCGCAGGTCATGTGTCTCTCCGTGGGAAGCGTTGTGGATTGCGGTGCGCACTAATGGCGGGCGCTCTTTCCTGGCCGAGTGCGTCCAGGGCGCGGTGCCCGCCCGTGCGCGCTCATGCCCTTGGTGGCGGCCTGGGCGATGTTGCGTGCCATACCGCCGAAGACGACGGCGTGGAACGGCGAGACGCTCCACCAGTAGGCGTGGCCCAGCAGCCCGCGCGGATGAAACAGCGCCCTTTGCCGGTAACGGGTGCGACCGTCGGGGTCCGTTTCGGCGTACATCTCCAGCCACGCGAGGCCAGGCAACCGCATCTCGGCACGCAGCCGCAGCAGACGCCCCGGCTCGATCTCCTCGACCCGCCAGAAGTCCAGCGAG
Source organism: Streptomyces sp. YIM 130001 (assembly GCF_003574445.1). Taxonomy (GTDB): domain Bacteria; phylum Actinomycetota; class Actinomycetes; order Streptomycetales; family Streptomycetaceae; genus Streptomyces. The sequence continues at coordinate 28,373 of NZ_KZ984567.1, read as the reverse complement.
TCACCGACCCGCAGGCGCTCGGCGTCGCGCCGCCCGCGGCGCAGCCCGACGCCGCCGACGAACCGGTCCAGCCAACCCCGGACCGCCCAGGCGAGGGGGAAGGAGTACCAGCCGTTGTCGCCGCCGATGCCCTCCACGACCTTCCACAGCGACGCGCGGGACGCGTCGACGCACAATTCGCGATTGTCCTCATAGAGGCTGCCGCCGGCCCAGTCGGGGTCGGTGGGGAGAGGGTCGCTGGGGGCGCCGGGCACGGCGGCGGACGACCAACGGGTGGTCACCTGAGCGTCCCTGACCTTGCGCAGCGCCAGGGCAAGGGCCTCGTCGAAGGGGAGCGGCCGGCCCGGAAGGTCGGGCACGTACCGGGCGATGTCGCGCTCATGGCACACGACCTCGTGGCGCAGGGACTCGGTCAGCGGCCGGGCGATGGACGCGGGTACCGGCGTGATCAGCCCGACCCAGTGGCTCGAGAGCCGCGGGGTGAGCACCGGAACCGGAACGATGAGCCGCCGACGCAGCCCGGCGACGACGGCGTAGCGGCGCATCATTTCCCGGTACGTCAGAACGTCCGGCCCACCGATGTCGAAGGCCCGGTCGACCTCGGCCGGCATGGCGGCCGCACCCACGAGATATCGCAGCACATCCCGGATCCCGACCGGTTGGGTCCGGGTGTGCACCCAGCTGGGAGTCACCATCACCGGCAGACGCTCGGTGAGATAGCGCAGCATCTCGAACGACGCGGACCCCGAGCCGATGACGACGGCCGCCCGTAGCACCGTGGCCGGCACCGGGCCGTCGAGGAAGACCCGCCCCACCTCTGCCCTGGAGCGCAGATGCGGGGAGAGGGAGCGCTCGTCCACGCCCCTCGGGGTGAGCCCGCCGAGATAGACGATCCGCTGCACTCCGGCGGCGTGCGCCTGCTCGGCGAAGATGCGAGCGGCGCGACGGTCGGTCTCCTCGAAGGCGGAGCCGGTTCCGAGCGTGTGCACCAGGTAGTACGCGACCTCGATCCCGCGCAGCGCGTCGCCGACGGAGTCGGCGTCCGTGACATCGCCGCGGACGATGTCGGTCTCCTGCGACCAGGGATGATCACGGAGCTTGTCGGGTGTACGGACCAGACAGCGGACGCGGTGGCCGGCATCCAGCAGTTCCGGCACCAGGCGACCACCGATGTATCCGGAGGCTCCGGTGACCAGGCAGTGCCGGCGTTCGCCGTTCTGCTGTTTGTCAGTGGTCACCACGTGCACTCCTTCCGCGCGGGCGGTCCACCCCGCTATTGCGTCCGATCATGGCTGCACCGGCGCGACCGTGCCCGGCGCGCTCACGGCATCCGCTACCACGACGAGCCGACAAAATCCGCGCGTTGCCGCCGCCACTTCCCGTCGGGCTCCCCGCCTCGGCACCGGCTTCACCGCCGCTGTCGACGGCCCCTGACGCCGCGGGGTAGCGGAGCACATGCTCGATGACCGGGCGGGGCACTGGGCGCATCTGGTTGCTCCATACGGGGAATCCGCACCGTTGGCGGCCCGGGAGCGGTTCCGGCGTGCAGAAGACCGCATGCGAACCGGACGGCCACCAACCCGCGGCCCGAGCCGGGGCATCGCGCACGAAGATCCGGACGACACCGCCGCCCTTCGTCGGTGGGGTGCGCGGACGTCGTAGCAACGGAGCTGCACGCCCGAGCCCGCGGGATGCGAGGGCGGCAGGTTTGCTCGGCGGGCACTCGACAGGTGCGGGGTTGGTCTCTGTCGTCGTAGCGCGCATACAGGTCTCCCGCCGAAGGCACCGGACGGCGGCGACCGTCCACGTAACCACTTCGCCGGCAACCGGGCCGATGGATGCACCCTGCCCCCGGGCATCCGACCGGCTGGGCGAGGTGCGACTACTCGCGGGGGAGGAGGAGGCCGCTCGGCCGGCCTGGCCGCCTGCGCCGAGCCGTCCCGTCGCCCGAAACGGCTCCCCGGTGGCCGGACCTGGCAGTACACGTCGTGACAGCACAGGAACCACCGCCGGCGTCGCGGCATGCAGGGGGGAAGGGATCGATCGCAGCCGCCGGAGCACGCAGACCGCCGGGCGTCGTCGCTCGTCCGCGACGATCAGGCGGCCGCCACGTCCCCGACGGGGCACACCTTGCGCGTCGGCGGGGTCACGCGACCGCCCTCGATGTACTCAGTCAAGTAGGGCGAGTTGTGGGCGGCCAGTACGCCTTGATGGACCATCAGGGTCTGTCCGACACACGGCAGTTGACGTCAGTACGCTTCCGTCAGGAAGGCGAGCTGGCGTGCTGCAGGAGCGGTTACGGCTCGGATGGCAGCCCCAGGCCGTACGGACGACGGTCAACAGGGCGACGAGGAACTCGACGCCCTGGAAGAGGAGTTCATCACCGACGAAGCAGGGGACGAGGAGTTGGCTACTGGCAGGCACGATCGTGCTGGACGTCGTTGCGGGTGCCCCCCAACAACGGGCAGGGAGGACAGTACCGGCCGGGTCAAGAAGCTCAGGGTAGGGCGTGCGGAATATCCGTACGTCTCGGCACAGGCTTTCCGCCAGTGGCTGCGCGACGCGCTGCCGCCCGAGGAGTCCCGCTCGAAGGTGAAACACGTCGGCAGGGAGCGAGGCAGCGCCGGTGGAATTTTGGCGAGAATGTACGCGTTACTTCGACGGGAAATTCTCTATGAGAGTTTCACTGCCCAGCAGGTGCGGGATTCACGCGGTTCATGTACGCGGTGACCTTGCGAAGGGTATTCGGGTTGGTCAACCCACCACCGTGGCCGACCTTGTCGGTTACCAGATGTGTTGCCTTTTCACCGAGTTGAGCGGCCACTTTCTCGGCCCACGCCTTCGGAGTGGCCGGGTCGTGGCTGTTGCTCAGCAGCAGCGTCTTGTGCTTGCTGGTTGACGAGACGGGTGCAGAGGACTCCTTGACGGGGGCGGGGCCGGCCAGGCAGATGGACGTGTATTGACTGGAGTTGGGTGAGTAGCCGACGACGGGAGCTGCCTTGCGCGTTGCGGCCACGTCGAGTCGGGCTTGGTCGGCGCTTTTGACGGACATGGCGAAGTCGGAGCAGACGATCGGGTCGGCGTAGGGGAGGGTCTTAGGCGTCTCGTCGGTGCCGTCCTCGGCTTCCCCAGGCAGCGGGCTGCGCCCCTCGGAGAGTTTCTGCAAGCCCTGGGCCGCTTCGCCGAAGGGGCCGGCCAGGGCACCTTCGAGGTACTGGTTGACTCCCGCGGCGGACCAGGTTCGCCCCATGACGTCCTTGCCGGGAATGCGGCCTGCGTCGGCGTTGCTCGCCGCCTGCCGGAAGGCGGCGGGTACATCTGAGTTGTGCAGAGCGCAGTCGGCGTCGGTAGAGCACCACTCGCTGAATCGGTCGAAGACCGCTTCCGCGCCCGCCGCGGCAGTGGTGACGAATTCACGGCGGCTCTGGGCCGGGTTCATGACGCCTTCCAGTACGGCGGCCCTGACATGCTTCCCGTACAGCCCGAGGTACCGTTCGGCGGCGAGCGTGCCGTAGGACATTCCATAGAGATTGACCGCATCGAGTTTCACGGCTTCGCGGAGGGCCTCGGCATCCCGGGCCGTGCTGTAGGCGTCCAGGTGCCTGTCCAAAGTGCGGTTGCCGGTGGTGCAGGTGGACCAGAACGCCTTCTGCTTCTTGTCGAATGCAGAGAATTTTTGAGGATCGACCGGAGGGGTGGTCGGGATTCCAAGCACCCCTGCGGTGTTGCATGTCAACGGACTGCTTTCTCCCACGCCACGGGGGTCGAAGGAGAGCATGTCGTACCCGGGGATCGCCTGCTGGAGCGAGGCGAACGCAATGTCGCCTGTTTGACCCGGCCCGGTCGGGAAATTCAGAATCGTGCCCTTGCTGGTTGCCTGCGACTTGGCACGGTAGACGCGCAGGTCGACCGTTGCGGCATCGGGCCTTTTCCAGTCCACGGGGACACTCAGCGTCCCGCAGCGCACATCGTCCCCGACGTCCTCGCGCGCACATGCACCCCACTGGATGCGTTCGTGACCATGCGACGTCCGGGCGGGAGATTGTGAGGCCGGGACTGAACACGACACGGTCATAGCCAAGAGCATGCTTCCAACGACCAGCGAGCCATGGTTGCTGCGCATACGTCAGCTCCTCCGAGTGCGCGGGACGGTGCATCGGCCATCCTGCCTGCAATCGACGGCCTCAGCATCCGACAGCCAGACTGGCGTCGCGCTGCAGACGGTGGTGACCATGAGTGCTTCTCACAGTGGCCGAATGAAGCTGAGGTGCCGCTTTGGAGGCGGGCCGGGGCGGGTTATTTCCCCACGCCGAATCCGGCGGCGGAGCGGCAGCGTGGGGGCCCTGGATTCCGCGAAAGGATTTCCTCCCGAAGGGAAGGGCGTTCGTGGACGGTGAACAGGCCGCGCTCGTGCTGCGCGCCGGCTTTCACCTCCCTGAGGTTTGTGCATCGCCTGGGCTGCAACAACCACCACGCAGCGTTCGGCCTGTCGACTTCGGTGGCCCTGGCCCTGGCCCTGGCCCTGGCCCTGCCCTGGCTCCTGGGTATAGGCCGCCTCACGCTCGGGAAACACAAGAAGCGAGTTCCCGCCGTCAACGGCGGGAACTCGGCACGCGATGGTGGCCTGCTCGCCTGCGTATGCGCCTTCACCGCTGCCGCAAGGCGGGCGATCCAGTAACGAGATGCGCCCTCAACGTGGTCTGCCGCCGTCAGGCAATGCTCCACATCCAGTAGTCGCGGCGCACAGACCAGGTCAGTTCACAGGTTGGCAGTCGGCGTGGACGGTCAGCTTGGCTTCGGTGTCACGGTCGTTACGGTTCCGACTAGCCCACGCGTTGCCGTCGTTCGAGAAGCCCGGAGCCCGGAGCCCGGAGCCCGGAGGCCAGGGGCCCGTTGCAGGACCGTAGAAAACATGACCGGAGGCGGGAGTGGCGCCGGGTGCCTGTTGCTGGACAAGGGGGTGTGGACATGGGTCGCAACTCCCTCTCGGATGCGATGAGTCGGATCCCGGAGTGGCGCCGTGCCTTCCTCGCGCGTGGGACCGGGCGCTGGTCGCTTCATGCAGTCGTTGCTCCGGTCAGCCTGGCCAGGCGCCGGGGGTCGGCGATGTTCTCCCGGTGTTCGGCGATGCGTGCGTCGACGATTCAGACTCCGCAGAAGGCCTCGGCGCATCATCGCGCCGACTGCCTTCGGGGCCAAGGCCGGTTGCTCGAGGTGTCACCGGCCGTCCAAGGTGTTCATGTGCGGAGGCCAGTGCCCCTGAGGCGAGGGCGGCCAGCAGGGAGAGTTCGCCGGCCAGTACAGCTCCGCCGAGGACTTCTGCAAGGCGCAGCGCTGCATGCCCTTCAGGGGTCGGTGTGGCGGCGTCGATGCCGAGCAGGTGCAGCGCTTCCTGCTGAGTCTCGAGCACCGTGCCACCGCCGGCGGTGGCCAGTGGCACGTCGGGGAGATATACGGAGGCGTACACGCCCTCGCCGCGGCGCTCGACGCAGGTGATGCCCTGGCAGGCCTCCGCCACTTGTGCCACGTCCTGCCCGGTGGCGAGGAAGAGCGCCGCCACCATGTTGGCGTAGTGCGCGTTGAAGCCGCCCAGCGTGCCCGACATGGCCGAGCCGAGGAGGTTCTTTCGATACTGGACCTCGCACAACCGCTCCGTGTCGGTCTTGAGTACCTCGCTCAAGACCGCGGCCGGGATCTCGGCCTCCGCGAATACCCGCTTGCCGCGGCCATCGAGAAGGTTGACGGCAGAGGCCTTCTTGTCCGTGCAGTAGTTGCCCGACAGGGCGACGCAGTGGGTGCCCGTCGCCGGTTCGATCACTCCGTGCACCAGCCGTTCGGTGGCCACCGTCGCGAGGTTCATCCCCATCGCGTCGCCCGTGGTGAAAGTGAAGCGGACGTACACCGAGCTGCCTACCGCCTGGCAGCGGATCCCGGTCAGGCGCAGCCGCTGGCTGACTGCCTGTGCCTCTTGCCGTAGTTCGGCCTCGTGCGCCTCGATCCACGAGGTGAGCCGGCGACTGTCCGAGATGCCGGATGTGGCGAAGACCGGGGCCCGGGTGATGCCCACGTCCTCGGCGAGCACGGTGGCTCCGCCGCTCTCCCGCAGCGCCCGGCAGCCCCGGGACACGCTCGCGATCAGCGCACCCTCGGTGGTGGCCAGAGGAATGATCACGTCCTCGCCTCGGACGTACCGGCCGTGCAGTGTCAGCGGTCCGGCCACTCCCACCGGCACTTGGACGGCACCGATGAGGTTTTCGCAGCGGGCCCGTTCGAGGCTCGTGGTGTGGTGGCCGATGGCGGGGAGCGCCACGCGGTGCTTCTGCTCCAGGGCCTCCCGGCGCCGCCGGGCGGCGAGGTCGGCCGGCGTGGGCGGGGCGGGGGAGTGCGGTTGCGCGGGGACCTGCGTGTGTTCGGGGATCTGCGTTTCATGCGATGCCATCCGGCCCCACCTCTCAGTACTCGTACGCGTAGTAGGGGACGGCGAGATCCTGGAAGCCGGGTCCGTGCTCGGATCCGGTGCACTCGATCACGAACTCCTGCAGCGGCTGCACCTGCAGCCCGGGCACTTCACGGCGGTCATGCAGTGCCTCATACGTCGCCTGGTCGAGGTCCACGGGAAAGCGCAGCGCGCGGGCGAACCCGATCCGGCGGGCGGCGTGTTGCCAGCCCGGCACGGCGCTGACCGGGAGAGCGAGTGCCGCATCTCCGCTGCCGTAGCCGACCGTCAGGAGCGAGGTGCCCACGAGTTCCTCGCCCGAGTCCAGTGCGGTCTCGAGTCCCGCGGCCAGCGCGGCGGGCAGCGAGGCCGAGTAGAGGTTGCCCACCTGTGCGAGGAGCGCCGCACCCCGGTCGAGCCTGGTGTGTGCGAACTCCTGGAAACCGGTACGCCGGCGTACCTCGGTGCCCACCGCGACGGTCGCCCGATAGGGGTTGGGATGGCGCTCACCCGCCAGCACCGATCCGAACAGATCGGGGGACGAGTCCAATTCCTTGACCACGGCCTCGGGGCTCACCCCTGCCACCGCGCACAGCTCTTCTAGTTCCTCGCGCTCCGTGTGCGTCGCCGCGAGCGCACGCACGTAGAAGAAGGACAGCGCCTGCAGCGGCATCCGCTGATAGGGGCGGTGCATGAAGATCCCGCTCAGGTCCCGCAATGCCTCTGCGGGCTCGCTGCCGAGCCGGCGCCACAGCGCCTCGACAGCATGAGTGACCGCGTCGAGGTAGGCGCTGGTGGAGTACCGTCCGCTGAACACCGGGAAATCGCTGGGACGTTGGGTGGCCGGGGCGTACCCCTCCGTGTGATGCCGTGCGACCGGCTTGCGGAAGTCGGGGCCGCGGTACGCGGCGGACCTGGTGGCGTGTGCCAGGTCCAGGGCCAGGAGTGCAGGTGCGCGCTCCACCAGCATGGCGACCGCCCCCGCGCCCTGAGTCTGCTCGCCGGAACTTCCCCTCTGGTACTCAGCGATGTCGGCCGCCACCACGATCGCCGTGCGGTCACCGGATTCACACTGCACATAGCGGGCGGCCCCGGTCAGCGCGTACATGCCGCCCAGGCAGGCGTGCTTGTACTCCGGCACTTCGAGATCGCGCGGCAGCCCCGGCAGTCCGCGGCGGCGCAGCTCGCGGTCGACCATTCCGCAGACGGTGACTGCGCCGACCGCGTTGTCGCTGCTCGATTCGGTGCCGAGGGCGAGGAAGCCGATACGCCGGGTGTCGATGCCGTTCGCGGTGATCAGGCGCAGTACCGCGTTCGCGGCCATCGTGTAGATGTCCTCGTGCATACCGCACATGCGAAAGCTGTGCCCGGTGACCGCACGCACCTTGTCCCAGTTCGTTCCCGTCCACGCGCACCAGCTCTGCAGGTCCACCCGCAGTCTCGGCACGTAGCAGCTCATCGCGCTGATCCCCACGGCTTCGGCCGGTATCGGACGCCTTGGTTCCCTCATGCACAACACCCCGCTCCGATGTGGCAATTACGCCGACGACTAACCTGTGAGTGCGTTGTCTCCGTCCTGGTACGCCTTCCTGATCCGGGCCCGTACCGACTTCCGCGACGCGGCTCCGCCAATGCGCGCGGCTTCGGTCCGTTCTCCCTCACCATGGCCGACAAAACCCTCGGGAATCCGCGGACTCTCGTACAATTCTGTGAACGCGTTGCACGATTGAGCATTCGTGAACGCGGCGATGCGTTGGGCAATCTCACATCGCGGATATTCGGCGCACGAATCCGGCCAGATCCAATAGCGCACTTCTGCGCGTCCGGCTGCACGCTCAGGGAATGAGAAGGTGTGGTTACCGGCGGGAACAGGCCATTGCCTCGACCGGAAGCACACAGTGACGCTCTCCCGGGCATAGCTAAGACGAGTTTCCCGTCTACGTAAGGGCAGTTGAGTCACTGCGCAGATTTCCGCCAAGTGAAATCCGTTGAATGACTGGTTGCCCACGGAGAGAACGTCACCTACATCGGCAGGTATTCGGTTATGTCGCGTCGGAAAGTGAACGAGCGGCTGTCCGCGCTGCTCACCGAAGCGGGCTGGAACGGCGGGCAGTTGGCCCGTGCGGTCAATGCCCTCGGCTCGGCGCAGGGTTGGCGGTTCCGATACGACCGCACCTCTGTCGCCCATTGGGTGGCGGGCTCCCGTCCGCGACCGCCGGTTCCCGAACTGGTAGCCGGTGCTTTCACCCGGCAGTTGCGGCGACTCGTCACTCCCGTGGACACGGGCCTTGCCCAACGCGGGGGCTCACCAGACCCGTTGGCCGTACAGCCGGAAGGGGAGGCCGCGGTACCCGGCCTGATCGCCCTGTGCCGCGAGGACGTGGACACCGTACGGCGGGTTCCACTGGCGCGGGCGGTGTTCACTCCTGTCGCTCCGGCTACCTTGAGCGCCTCACCCGTTTCGGCGCCTGCGGTGGCGGTCGGCCGTCACCGGGCTACCGCTGCGGACGTGTCGGTGCTCGAGGAGATGACGCGCGTCTTCGCCGGGGTCAACCAGCAACACGGGGGCGGCAGCGCACGCTTCGCGCTCGCCACGTACATCGCGGAGCACACCGGTGAGCTCCTGTCCGCCGCAGCTGCAGACCAAGTGCGCCAGGACCTCCTGACCATGGCATCCCGACTCGCCTACATCCTGGCCGAGATGACAGCCGACATGCACCAGATGGGGCTCGCGCAACGCTACTTCCACCTGGCCCTCCGCCTGGCGCAGGAGTCGCAGAACCGGGGGCAGAGCGCGATCACCTTGCGCGCGATGAGTTCCCTGGCTCTGCGTGCCGGTCATGTTCGCCATGCCGTGGAACTGGCCGACGCGGCCGCGGACCTGGTGGCAGCGAAGACGGCGGACGCCACCGTGGACGCAGCGGTCCAGTCGTTCGTCCTCACCCAGCGGTCGCTCGCGCATGCCCGGGACGGTATGCGGCACCGAGCGCTGGCGGACCTGCGCCGGGCCGAGCAGCTGCATGCGCGGAGCGAGGAGCACCCGGACCCGTTCAGCGCGTACTCCCGGGCAAGCTTCGATTACCAGCGCGCCGGCACGCACGCGGCACTCGGACACCGGGCCGAGTGCCGACGCGCCCTCACCTCCTCGCTGCGGCATCGCACCCCGGGCGAACACCGCCCGCTCGCCCTCACACACAGCCGGATCGCCGAAGAGCTCATCCGCCGCGGGGAGTTGGAGGAAGCCTGCGCGAACTGGCTCGCCTTCCTCGAGCACTGCGGATACGTCCGCTCGGCCGCGGTGCAACAGGCTCTCGGAGGGTTGCATCAGCATCTGAGGCCGCACGCCCGCCAGCCCCGGGCGGCCGAAGTGCTGGCCCGAGCTCGCGACTTCACGGTCACATGAGTCCGCCCTGTCCCGGCATCCTCAGTCCGGCATCACCACCACCCTCCCCGTCGTACGCCCCTCCGCGACGCGCTGCACGGCGTCGGCCGCCTGCGTGAACGGAAGGCGCTCACTGACCAAGGGCCTGATCACGCCCTCGCGTGCGAGACGGGACAGCTCGGCGTGGCCATGGTCGACGGCCGTGGGCTCGCGCCGCTCGTACTGGCCCCAATACAGGCCGAGGACCGAGTAGTTCTTGACCAGCAGATGGCCGAGGGCCGGCGTCGGGACCTCGCCGCTGGCGAACCCGACGACCACGATCCGGCCCTCGAAGGCCACCACCTTGGACGACTGGTGATAGGCGGGCCCGCCCACCGGGTCGTAGACGACGTCCGCGCCCCTGCCCGCAGTGGCCGCCTTCACTGCGGCGATCACGTCCTGGCTCGTGCGGTCGATGACCACGTCACACCCGAGCCCCAGCGCCGTTTCAACCTTTTTCGGGCCACCCACCACACCGATCACCCGCGCCCCGGCCGCCTTGCCCAGCTGTACGGCGGCGCTGCCCACGCCGCCGGCCGCGGCGTGCACCAAAAGCGTTTCCCCGGCTCGGAGCGCCGCACGCCGGTGCAGGGCGAACCAGCTGGTCTGGTAGCTGAAGTGGAACGCCGCGGCCTCCGCATCGTCCAGGTTCTCCGGGGCGGACCGCACGCTGCGGGCATCGACACACGCCAACTCGGCGTAGCTGTGCACCGGAAGCGCGTGCGCGATGACCCGCTCACCGCTCTGCAGCCCGGTGCCCGTCCCCGCCTCGACGACCTCGGCACACATCTCCATGCCCGGGACGAACGGACGCTCCGGCCGTTCCTGGTACAGCCCTCGGCACAGCAGCGAATCCGCGAAGTCCACGGCCGCGGCGCGCATCCGGAGCAGCACCTGGCCGGCGGCGGGACGAGGTTCGGGGACGTCGTCCAGTCGCATCACCTGCGCGGGATCACCGTACGCGTGCACACGCCAGGCCTTCACGCCTCCTCCCGGGGTGCGGCAGCACCGGCGGGCACCTGGGTCAACTGCGCTGCGGCCGCCCGTAGTTCCGCCTTGCGGACCTTGCCCGAGGCGGTCATGGGAAACGCGTCCGTCAGCTGCACGTAGCGCGGAATCTTGTAGTGCGCGATCCGTCCCTCGCAGTACGCGCGCATTGCGTCGGCGGTGAGCGGTTCGGTGCCCGGGTGCCTCACCACCCAGGCCATCAGCTCCTCCCCGACCCGTGGGTCGGGGACGCCCACCACCGCCACGTCGTGCACACCTGGATGCGTCCGAAGGAAGTCCTCGATCTCGCGCGGATAGATGTTCTCACCGCCGCGGATCACCATGTCGGTGATCCGGCCGCTGATGACCAGGCACCCGTCCGTAGTCATGGTCCCCGTGTCGCCGGTATGCATCCAGCCGGCGCCGTCGACGGCCTCTGCGGTCCGGTCGGGCTGCCGCCAGTACCCCTGCATCACCAGATAGCCGCGTACGCAGATCTCGCCCGCCGTCCCGCGCGGCACGATCCGGTCACCCACGGGGTCGACGACCTTCACCTCGACATACGGCAGCGGCGGACCCACCGTGCCCACCCGGCGGCTCAGCGGGTCGGTGAAGGAGGTCTGCACCGCCGTCGGGGAGGTCTCGGTCATGCCGTACGACGTGGTGATCCCCGTCGCTCCCAGCCGGGAGGCGACCAGTTCGAGCAGCGATGGCGGGCAGGGGGCGCCCGCCATGATTCCGGTACGCAGTGAGGCGAGCGCGCGCCGGTCGAGCGCCGGATCGGCGAGCAGTGCGAGGAACATGGTGGGCACCCCGTACACGGACGTGCAGCGCTCCGCCTCGATGGCGTCGAGCGTCGCGGCGGCGTCGAAGCCCGGCGCCGGGAGCACGATGGTGGCGCCGCGCGCGGTGCAGGCGAGGGTGCCGAGGACCATGCCGAAGCAGTGGAAGAGGGGGACGGGCAGGCACAGCCGGTCCGCCTCCGTATAGCCGAGGAGCCCGCCCACGAAGTACGCGTTGTTGAGGATGCCGTGATGGGTGAGGGTCGCACCCTTGGGGAAGCCACTGGTGCCCGAGGTGAACTGGATGTTGATCGGGTCGTCGGCCGCGCAGTCCCGCTGTGCCGCGGCCAGGCGTCCGGGATCCGCGGCACGCCCCCGCTCCAGGAGGTCCTCCCACTCAGGGCTGCCGATGACCAACAGGCGGACCGGTTCCTTCAGTTCAGTGCGAACCTCGTCCACCATGGCCCGGAAATCCGCTCCCTTGTACTCCCGGGCCGTGATCAGCGTGCCGACCTCGGCCAGCCGGAGCACATGGGCTGTCTCGGCCGCCTTGTAGGCGGGGTTGACCGTCGTCAGGATCGCGCCGATCTTGGCGGTCGCGTACTGGACGAAGACCCACTCCGCGCAGTTCGGCGCCCAGATCCCGACCCGCTCGCCCTTGTGGACACCCGCCGCGAGCAGGCCCAGGCTCAGGGCGTCCACCTCCGCACACAGCTCCCGATAGGTCCAGCGCCGCCCGGTCCAGCATTCGACCAGCGCATGGCGGTGCGGGAAGCGGGCGGCCGTCGCGTCCAGATCGGCGCCGATGGTGTGGCCGAGCAACGGCTCTGTGGCGGTACCGCACGCGTAACTCATGGCGCCCTCACCACCGGCGGCACTCGCGGTCATCGTGCGCCCGCCTCGTTCAGCACACTGGGGAATCGGGGCGCCCGGCGCTCGGCGAACGCGGCGACCCCTTCCGCGGCATCGGCGCTTCGAAAGGCCTCGCCTCCGCACACGGCTTCGGCCCCGAACGCTTCCGACTGAGGCAGATCACCGAGCCGGATCACGGACTCCTTGATGACACGCAGCGCGTGCTGACTGAGGCTGCCCAGCGCGATCACACGTCGCCGTGCGGTGGCAAGCAGTTCCTCGGGCTCCACCACCTGACTGACCAGCCCCATGGCGAGCGCCTCGTCGGCAGTGATCCGCCGTCCACTCAGCAGGAGGTCCATGGCGTGGGCATACGGAATCTGCCGCACCAGACGCACCAGTGTCCCGCCCGCAGGCACCAGCCCCGCCGCGGCTTCCGGCAGCCCGAATACGGCAGTTCTGGCCGCAATACGGATATCCGTCCCCAACATGATCTCGAAACCCGCACCGAAGCAGTAGCCGTCGATGGCGGAGATCACCGGCTTGAACACATCAGTGTTCTTGAGATGGGCACCGTCCCAGGCCGAGATGTCGCACCGTCCCTCGACGAGCGCGGGTACCGCCTCGAGTCGGTCCGCTCCCGCGCAGAACGCCGCGGGGGTGCTGCCGCGGACGACGGCCGCCCGGATCGACGGATCGACTCGCACCCGCTCGAAGGCTCGCCCCAAGTCCTCGTACATCTCCAGGGTCATGGCATTGTGCTTGTCCGGCCGGTTGAGGACGATCTCGGCGATTCCGTCGGCGAGACACAGCTCGATGCTCATTCGAAGCCCCCACTTCATGCGCAGAACCTGACACGGGGCGCGCTCCGTCCTGCGACATGCGCCCCGGTCCATTAGCGGCCACCCGCCGCTCCCAAGGAACGGCCGAACCAGGGCAGTTACGTGAACGAGTTGAACGACTCACCCCGTCCTGCCCCCGACGACGCGTACGCCACACAACCGCCCCGTCAGCTCCAGCGGTTGTGGCACCTCCACTTTCCAGGGGTGTGCAGTGTGGTTCGCGAGCCTTCCGGCCGGGGCGAGGTCGCAGGACGGGAAGAAGCTGCTCCCGACTGGGCCACATACTTCCGGCTCATTTCCCTGGGCCACAGCAACAGACAATCCTGTCGGGTCCGGCGGTGGGGAAGCTGGTGGCGTCGCCGACGGTGACCAGGAGAACGACTGCGCTCCTGACCGCGATACCCGGCATCGAGATCAGGACCCAGGAAAGAGAGTGCTCCTAGATCAGGGTGTCGATCTGGGCTTCCAGAGCCCGTCGTTGTTCGTGAATGGCTACGAGCGAGCGGGCCATCGAGGCGACCACGACGCCCGGGGCGCCGGTGCCGGGGACACTACGGTCTGCTCGTCGCGGGTGTCGCGGGTGTCGCGGGTGTCGCGGGTGTCGCGGGTGTCGCGGGCGTCGAAGACGTCGTCGATCAGCCGCCGTGCCATGCGTGAGGCCTTGGGCCGGGGCACCTCAACGAGTCTGCGGCGGCCGGCCCTTTTCGCAGGGCGGCGGGAGATCCGTAGCGTTCCAGCAGCCAGGTCACCGCCCGGTGGCTGAGCCGGGGGCCAAGGACGCGTTCCAGGCTGGGGGGGGAGGAGGAACTGGGTGAGCAGGCCGCCGATGCGGTTCCTGGCGCGGGCGGTCCCGGCGACAACGTCTTGATCGAAGCCGACCAGTACGGTCAGCTCGGCGGTGATCTCGCCCCGCCGCCTCAGCGCCATGACCCCAAGTCAGCGAGTCACCGCTGATTCGACCCGGCGCCGTCAGCTCCCGCAAGGTGGGTCCGCCCGCGCAGCCCTGGTCGACGACGCCTATCGGGCAGGACCCTCGGAGCGCCCCCGTCATCCTTTCGCGGCCCTCTTGCAGGACCGCGAAAGATGACGGGGGAGGGGAAGTGCAGCGCGCAGGTAACCGGCATCGTCATGCAAACGGAGCCTGCTAGGGCCCTGCATTTCATTCGTGTTCCCGCCGGTATGCCGAGGTGCCCGTCCGGGCCGCACCGGAGCCTGCGGACGTGCGGTACGGAGGGCGCCGGCGCTACTCGGAAAGGCCTGTCACCGATGGCATCGCACTCCAAGCGCCTCAATCACGAAGTGTCAGCTCGTTGCGGCGAAGGCCCAGCTGTTCAGGCCCGTCGCTCAGAACCTCACCTGCGGGACGACCTGCCGCGCGATCGCGAATCGAGCAGTCAGGGGCGTCTCAGGGGTGCGTGCTACCAGGGGACTACCCCCATACGCCAGGAAGGTGGATGTTCTAGATGGCAAGAAGTACGAAAATGGATGAAACGGAACTTCTTGATTCTGGACAGGAGAGACAATGCGTGGCGTTCTGGTAGGTGCACTGGCCGTCGTGGCCGTACTGGGAGTGGCAGGCGCGGTGGCCGTACCCGAGGCCAAGCAGTGGTACGAGGGCCGGCACGAGGAGGCGTCTTCCTACGCGACTGGTCAGGAGGCCAAAGCGGACAGGAAGTCCGTTCCGCGCTGGCTCCCGGACGGCGCCTCGTCCGTCGAGTACGCCATGCGCACCACCGGGGGCGAACGCATCCTCAAGGCCACACTCCCCGACGGCAAGCTGCCTGCACCGTGCCAGCCGCTCGACGCTGCGAAGACCCCGGAACCCGAGATCGACGCCGCTTGGTTCCCCGGCGGGATCACGGACGACGCGCAGGGGCGGTGTGGCTCGTACTACGTCGCCATGAAGGGACACACGCTGTACGCCTGGCAGACGAACGAGGACTGGGTGGAGGGCAACCGCCGCTCCGCGCAGTGAGCTGCGTGCTCCCCGCGCAATGGTTCTCGTCCTTCCCGCCGCATCACGCGGCCGAACGCTCCGAGGTCCTCGATGCTCGCTTTTGTGCCGACAGCCGGTTTCCTCCTCTGGTTCTGCTGGGGCGTGAGGCGGGACCGACGACAGTTCAGCAACGCGGTTCTGCTCGGACTGACCGTGCTGTGCCTGTCGTTCGCCCTGCTGACGCAGGTGGACCGGTTGCCAGGCAGGGCGGCCGTTCTCATCTACAGCCTCGTCTTCGTCGTGCCCGCCGTGGCCATCGTGATCCTGGGCTGCTTTCTCCTGCTCAACGGGCTCACTATGGTCCGGAAGGAGGGGCGTCGGCCCGCCAACCTCCTGTCGGGCCTGGCGGGCGTGGGTATCTTCGCCGTGCTGGCTCTGGTGGTCAGCGCCGACTACATCGGCTCGTCGCGTGCCTACCAGGCGTTCATCCTCGCTGTCGTACTGGTCACCGGCTATGTGGCATTCCTGTTCCTGTGCTTTCTGGCGTACGCGTTCCTCTACAGCCGCATCCGAGTGCGGGGCGACGTGGACTACGTGGTGATGCTGGGGTCCGGGCTCATCGAAGGCGAGCGCGTGCCTCCGCTGCTTGCCTCGCGGCTGCAAAGGGGACTGCGCGTCCAGCAGGACCAGGTGGCGCGCGGTGCGAAGCCCTGTGTGCTGCTGACCTCCGGCGGCCAGGGGCCGGACGAGGAACTGCCCGAGGCCGAGGCGATGGGACGCTGGCTAGTTGCCGAGGGCGCGGACCCGACGACCGTGGTCGAGGAATCGGAGTCACGCACGACCGGAGAGAACCTGCGCTTCAGTCGCCGGATCATGGAGGCGGCCGACGATGGCTACGTCTGCGTCGTGGTGACCAACAACTTTCATGCCTTCCGTGCGGCGATGACCGCCCGCCGGGAGGGTGTGCGCGGGCAGGTCATCGGCTCGCCGACCGCCTCGTACTTCTGGCCGAGCGCCACCATCCGTGAGTTCGTCGCGGTCTTCTGGGAGCACCGGATCGTCAACGCCGCGCTGTGCCTGGGCCTGACAGCTCTGGCCATTTTGGTCGGCTGGAGCGCCTGAGGAGCCCGCATCCAAAGGTTCGGGTCATCCGGTCCCGAGCCGACGCACCCCTGGAACACCGCTGGCCCGGATGGAACACACCGCCCTGAGCACGCTCCTCCGTCGGCTCCGGAGTGCACGTTGCGGATCGGTGACCGCCGACCGCCTGTACAACTGCGCGCCGGCAACACCTGAAGAGGGTGAATAGTGAAATTTTGTGCCGGATCCTAGCGGCCTCCCGCGTATTTGCACCGGGGGAAGGTCATGAGGGTGATTGACGCTGATCGCACCCGTCTCGACAGCACACATCTTGCGAGCGGCATGCATTCTTGAATGCATGCACGATCCATTCCTCGTTTCCGCTGTACTCGGACACATCGCCGCTCGCACCCCACAACCCCCTTCGTCGCGAGCGGAGGGAGATAACGAGGTCGATGCGGCCCAGGAGATCAAAACGCCCACGATGGATGATTTCCCCGGCCTGCCTACTTGCCGCTGACAGTGACGGCCCACCCGACCACGATGCGGACTCACCACTCCGTGTCCCGGGCGCCCTGGTGAAGGCCAGCTGGACCTGTCGTAGCAAGTGACGGTGGCCACGGCGCCTGCGCCGTGCCGTCATGGGCCAGCCGGGCAGGGCGTGAGTGAGGTGAGTCATCGGGGCCCGGCCCAGGGCGGTGACGCGGTCGGCGGCGGTGGGGGAGAGGACCAGCTCGGCTGGATTCGTGTAGTGATCGAGTCGGCTGCCTGCGGACGCGGCATTCGCGGCGCTCACTACCGACTGTGTTGCATCACCATCACTATGAGGCGGCTCACTCGCAGCGCGAGCTGTCCCCTCCCGCCATTGACGTGCGGCGGGCTGCATAGGCCGGCCTGGTGCGGGGCGAGTGCGTGACTGCGTGATCCCGAGGCTGAGGAAGCAGTGGATCGAGAATGACTAGCCGGTCGCTGCGGCGTGAACGGGTGAACCCGTGCCGTCCTGTGCCGATGGGTGCCGGTCGCCGTCACCGTGGGGGTGAAAGTCCACGAACCTCTCGGAAGGCTCCTCATGCCCAGCATCGCCCCTGCCCGCCGCGGTCACGGACGGCCATCCTGTCCGGCGTCGTGCTGCGGCGTTGGTGTTGTGGCCGCACGGTTCCACTGGTCGCGTGTTAGTGGCAGTACGGGCGGTGTGTTCCCCGTAGCCGCGTCGGCTGAGGCTGGCCGGCATGTGCGGCCACGGGGAACGCGACGCTCGCGCTGCCCATCCTGCCTGTGACGCTGGCCATGTGCTGGGGCGGACAGTCACCGGCGGCACTGCGACGCCAGCGCGTTGAGGTCTGCATCATGTGATTGGAGTGCACGCGGATGTGCACGGCCCGTGCGCGCCCGGGTGCGTCGGCGTCTGCCGAGGGGTTGCCCAGTCGCCTCGTCAAACGTCCACGAGGATGCGTGCGTGGGACTCGAGGGTGCTTTCGTGCCTGACGCGCGGGCGGTTCGCGCGCAGCCGTTCGGACAGCCCGGCAGCTGACATTCGGCGCGAATTTGAGTGGTGAACGCCTTTTGGTTGTCGCGGACGGTCTGTTGGAAGGTGGGTGCGATGTCCAGGGTGGGGGTTAACGAGGTCTGGTCGGTGTTGTCCAGTTCGAGGCTTAGGGGGGCGGACGCGGTCTTGGGGGTGTCGTGGGCGGTGTCGGGGTCAGCGGTGGTCTCGATTTTGTTTGCGGCATTTGGAAATGCTGTGTGATCTGCAGAATGATGACTGTCACGGATTTGGGAACGGTTATGAATCGGATATCGTCGACGGTATGTCGTATGTGGAGTGCGAGGCCGACCTGGCTGAAGCCGTCGAGAGACTGAGGGCCGCTGAAGCCCGGGTGGCTGACGTGCTGCGTGTCTATTTGGCCCGGGATCCGGTGACGGGTCGGCCGGTGCACGGCAGGATCGGTCGTGCTGCGCAGATCACCGGTTGGGGGGAGCAGCGGGTCAAGGAGACCGTGACGCCCGCTCTCGCCGAGCGTCGCCGTGCCAAGCGCACCAGCCCGGAAGAGGAGGGGTGATGGGGGAGTTCGACGCGATCGACTCGCTCCTCGCCGGCGTCGGCTCCGAGGCGCAGCTCCCCGACGCCGACGTCCGCCGGGAGTTGCGCGAGCAGGCCGGTCTGTCCAAGGCGCAGGTTGCCCGGGCCGTCGGGGTGTCCCCGTCGACGGTCACCGGCTGGGAGACGGGCCGGGACCCGTCGGGCGAGATCCGGACAAAGTACGCCTACCTGTTGGACGGGCTGGCTGCGAAACTCACACCGCCGCAGCCCCCCGCCCCGGAAACACCTGACATGCCGTCGGCGGGATCCGACGTTGAGTTCGCGCCGGAACCCGCCGGCGACGCCGACGGCGACGATGTCGAGGACCTGGCGGTCCCAGAGTCGTGTGTGCTGTGCGGGAAGCTGACTCACCGGCGAGTGGCTGGTTTCCCTCAGCACCTGGACCCCGCCGACTGCGCGCCGACCACCCCGCCCGCACAACCGGCACCCCACCAAGAAACCCAGCCCACAACTGCCCACACGCCCGGGGCCAACGGCCGTAGCCGACACCCGCAGGGTTCGGGGGCTGCGACGTCGACGCGGCGCGCCTTCCAGCCGTCGAACGAGGCGACCGACCTCATCACCTACGCAGTCCAAGCTGCATTGACTACTCACCACGGTGACGTCGACGCGGCCACGGCGGCGCTGGTGAAGAAGGCGATCCCGGACGCGATGGCGTTGCTCGACGAGACTCGTAAGGGCGGCCGCTACGACGTGATCGCTCACCCCTGGGTCCCGGATGTCCTCAAAAAGCAGACATCCCGCGGCGCGGACCAGATCTGGGAAGCACGCCCCAAATGGACTCGCCCCGAACTCCCGCCCGGCGCCCACGAGATCACCGCTCTCGACATCAACGGCGCCTACCTGTCCGCCCTCAAAACCCACCTCCCGCTCGGCCAACTCGAGCACACGACCGGCCTGCCCCACGACCGGCGCCGCGCCGGTATCCACCTCATCACCCCACCCGCCTGGAACCACGACACCGTGCTCCCCAACCCGATCGGACAGCGCGACGAACCCGGCCCCCTGTGGGTCACCGAACCCACCCTGCGCCTCCTGCTGCGCCTGTCCGGCCCCAAGTACGGCCTGTGCGATCCGCCCGAGATCCACGAGTCCTACACCTCGGGAGCCACCGAAGGCCTGCTGGAGAAGTTCCGCGTAGCCCTCAAAGACGCCCGCGACCGAGCACTCGCCGAGGACGACCCGGTGACACTCGAGTACGTGAAAGCCATGTACTCCAAGTTCGTGTCCACGATGGGGGAGTCGAACTACAACCGGGAGCTCTATCGCCCCGACTGGATGCACATCATCCGCTCCCAGGCGTTCGCGAACCTGTGGATGAAGGCCTTCAAGGCCCACGAAGCGGGCCTCACGGTCGTCCGCGCGATGGGCACCGACGAACTCCACCTCATCGGCGCCTGGCGGGATGTGTTCCCCGAAGGCCGCGGCGTCAGCGAGGTCAAGGTCAAAGACTCCTACACCGCGGGAACCGACCCGTCCCCACAATAGGAGCGGTAGATGCCCGACAGGAGCCTGGAGTTCGGCAAGTTCGGTGCCCGCGGCGCCAAGGGCGCCGACGTCGTCGCGCGCCGCCTCGACGACCTCGCGGGCGGCGTCGCCACCCCCGTCACCGCACAAGCGCGGCCTGATGGCGCGGCTGAACTACCTCACCCGCACCGACCACGCCCGCGCCGCCGCCCGTGAGGCTGGCCTCACCGTCACCGACTGCACCGTGAAGGCCTGCTCGACGTTAGCGCTCCCCGTCGAAGATGAACCTCGCCCGCATCGAGCAGACCTACCGGGACGTGCGCCGCCACAACGTCGCCCGCCACCTCCTCAAACGCCTCAACCGCGACGGCCGCGGCACCCGCGTCGAGATCCACCCGCTCAACCAGTCCCAGGTCAACCGCCCCCACCAGCGCGTGGTGCCCTACCGCACCATGAACGTCCGCCACTGGGACCCGATCGTCGACGCCTGGGCCGCAGGCGACGACCAGGGCCTCGGCGACGCATGGACCGACGGCATCCTGCCCGACCTCGGCTCCGACTATGGCTATGGCGCCTACGAGTACTGCACCAACATCGGCTTCGCCGCGTGAAGTTGTGGGACCTTAGCTTCCGTACCGGTGACGGGGCGGATGGTGGACAGGCTGAGCGACACAGGCTACCCGGCCCGTCGCGGGTGGGCCGAGCGAGGTTTCCGGTCAGCGGCTTCTCAGCCGGGCCGGCCACGTGCGGCGCAGTGAGTGGCCCCGCAAAGTGCCTGTGTCAGAACCTTTGATTCCGAGGACGATGCGCTGGCCATCGGTTGCTGTGGATCTCGCTCCGGCAGGAGGCTCAACAAGAAGCCATGGAGGGCCCGGTTCGCGTAGCGCGTCCGTGCCCGCGCCGTGAGACGGCGGCCCTGTCGCGAGGAGCATTCCGCCGCCCCGGCCCATGGATTTCCACGTTCTGGCACAGGCACAAAGCGATCCTGTCGGTCGGAGGCGCCGACCGGAATCGGAGCGAGGTCCAGCGGGTCGGTGGCCAGCGCCGGCGGGAAGGGCTGGGCGAGACGGCATGCGGCGGCGACGTCCCAGGTGTGCGTGGCTGCTCCCCTTTCCTGGCGTCACGCGGCCTGCCGGCCGGCGTCGGGTGCCGGGGAGTACGGTGGTTGCTGTGAGGATGCCAGTCCATGTGTGACGGTGGGGCCAGTCGTCGGGCTCAGCACGCCGGGAGAAGGCTCGCCCGTGGTGTGGGCCAACCGGCACAAACGTCTGGGGAGAACGGGATTGCCGCAGGGCCGCATCAGGATGCTGTGCTGCCCAATCCCACGCGTGGGTGGGGCCAACGTCACCTCGGTGCAGTCCCGTCCGGTGCCGATGAGCCCGTGGGCGCGGCAGGTGTCGCCGATGCGGCCCGCTGCGGGGTGTGCGACAGCGTCGGCGTCTTTGACGTGGTGCAGGGACCGTCAGTCCGCCGACCAGGACACTGTTCCGTTGATCGTGACGAGCACACTGATCACGATCAGGTCGGCGGCGCCGAGGGTGAGGCCGAGCACGGCGCGACCGCGGCGGGTCGTGCGGTTGGCCAGGGCCATGGAGCCGAAGACCAGTGCGCAGGGCCCCAGCACGAGGTTGAACACCAGTAACCCGGTCAGTCCCGCGACGAAGGATGCGACGGCGTAGTCGTCGGCTCCGCTGGGCCGGCGGCCGGCGGGCTTTTCAGGGTCGGCGGACACGTCGTCGAGGGACGGAGTGGCGAGCGTGCGTTCCATGGTCATGGCCATCACCGCCTTGCCCGTCGGCGCTCGCCTATGAAGAACGCCAGGAGCCAGGCCGCAATCGCGGTGCCTGCGACCAGGCTGGCGACCGGCGGAATCTGAGCTGCTGCTCCGGCAATAATGCCCAGTACGAGTAGTGCGGCTATCAAAAAGAGCATTCGTCTCGGGTCCTCTGCGGCGAAGGTATGACGAGATAGCCATGATGAACGCGAACAACTCGATGACGCGTCTCGCTGGTTGCCCAAGAGCGGGGCGGGCGTTGAACCCGGGGTATCGGTGGTCGTCGGTCGTGTCCGACCGGCACCGGAGCAGGTGTTCGTGGACCACCACCGTCCCCTAAGAGTATGTGCACCGCGCCTCCGTCGCCGAGGTGTTCCTGCCGCTATGCCGTCAATCCGCAGGCTCTCCGGATCGAACGTCGGCCTGCGGACCTGCAGTTGCATGTCAAGACCACCGAGATGCGCCGGATACGTGAACTGCCGGCCGAGGTCACCATGGAATTCGAGGTCATGCGCGGGGCCGAACTGCTGGCCGTAGCCTCGACGCGTTTCACCTGCTGCTCCCCGGCCGTCTATCGACGCATGCGCGGGGAACGGGGAGATGCGGCTCAGATCTTCGCCGAGGCACCCGAGCTCACACCTCCGCTGCCCCCGCACTCGGTGGGGCGACTGATCCCCGAGGACGTCGTCCTGGCGCAGCCCGTCCCGCACGGCCCGCCTGGGCACTGGCAGTTACGTGTGGACACCAGCTACCCGGTCCTGTCACCCGTGTTGCCGTGCCCCCATCGCGGATGCCCCGGCGACTTCCCGAAGTGGTCTGCACCACGGCGCGAGCGGTTCAAAAAAGGGGGTCGGCCGTTATTCTTTCGGCCAGCTCTTCATCACTGAGTCAACTGGGGGACCGCGCCGTGCACACAACAAGCCCGCTCCGGCAACAAACATCTGTCCTAGACTTCGCAGAGCAGATCTTTGCGCACTTGCCCCGCGCCGATCAGCGGCGCTGGGCGCACGCCTACCTCGTCAGCCTGTTGCGCACCCCTGGCAAGAAGTCGGTGCGGCGGCTGGCGGCGGCCATCTCGGACTCGCCGACGGCCGCGCAGTCGCTGCACCAGTTCGTCAACGCCAGTCCCTGGGAGTGGGATTTGGCGTACCAGGAGCTCATGCGCTGGGCGGAGCAGCGGCTGACCCCCTTGTCCTGGCAGATCGACGTGGCCGTCCTGCGCAAGCGTGGCGAGCACTCGTGCGGCGTGCACCGGCGCTTCTTCCCCGAGACCGGTAGATCGGTGAACTGCCAGGTCGGCATCGGTGGGTTCCTCGTCCATCAGCAGGGGGCGGTACCCGTCGACTGGCGACTGCTGTTACCTGGAGCGTGGATCCGGGACGACGACCGCCGGGCACGCAGCCGTATCCCGGACGATGCTTCCGCGCAGGGGCTGGACGGCCACGTCCTTGATCTGGCACGCGCCATGAGCCGGCGGACCCGCCTGGCATCCGTCCCCGTGATCGCCGATCTCAGTGCACAGTCCGGCGCGGCAGCGCTGGTGCGCGGGCTCAGCCAACTGGGATGCGACTTCGCGATAGGCGTGCCGGGAAACCTGCCGTTGGTGGTCGGCCGCCATCTCAACGCCCAGCGGCACGATGGCCGGAGCCTGCCCGACGTACTGCCGGCGGGGAAGTTCTCCGATCCGGACTGCTGCGGCAGCAACGAAACGCTTACCTGTTACTCGCCGCACGGCAGGCCCCTGAGGGTCCAGGCCGACCTCGTGGGCCTGCCGCACACCGGCCCGTACGAACCACCGCTGCAACGGACCTACCGCCTGCTGTCCGTGCGTGGTGAACGGCAGCCGCGTGCCGCCGCCCTGTGGCTGACCAACATGGTGCAGCAAAGGGGCGAGGACGTGATTGCCATGGTGCAGTCGCGCACGCGGCATGCGCTGCGGGACCTGGAAAGCGACTTCGGCCTCCAGGACTTCGAGGGCAGGTCCTACCCGGGCTGGCACCACCACATGACCCTGGTCACCGCCGCGTACATGCACAGCACGCTGAACATGCCCGGACGGCAGGCGGCGCTGGCTTCCTGAGCCGCCCGCGCGGTACCGCCGCCTCTCGCCGCGGAGCAACGCACGGTGCCATGCGCAGGCTGGCCGGGGAGTCACCGATGACGACGGTGCTCCCCCGCACCTCCGGCGATCTCGCTCACGGGCATCTGCTCCGCTGCTTCCGGCTGCTGTTGCTCCTCCGCCTTCTGCGGAGGCTCCGGCCTCTCCGGCGGCGGCATGAGGTGCCTGCGTGCCAGGAAGACCAGGATGCCCAGGCCCGCGATCAGGAGCGCCGCAGTGAAGATCCATTCGTTGGAGCCCTGCGGATCGCAGACCTTGGACCGCAGACCGATGTCGATCGCCGGCCGCTTCTCGCCCGGCCGCATGCTGCCGCGGCCGCAGCCCAGCGAAGGCGGCACGCTTGACGGCGCCGCCTTCGCTGGGCCGGAAGGTGCCCGACCAGCTGCAGCTTTCGTGACCGGGATGCTGGACACAGTCCAGCCGTTCTGCCGTGAAGGTCCCGGGCCGGCTGTCCCCCGTCGCCGCCCGCAGCGCCGTGCCGATGTTGGGCAGCGAGCGGTAGAGCAGCCCCACGGTCATCCGCCGCGACGGTACGGCACGCGCGGTCACGCCGGCTGCCCCACCCGCACGGGCGGGCGCGCGCAGCCGCACCGTACGGCGTGCGCGGGGGCCGCGGGGCGCCGGTGCAGCAGCATGGCCACGACCATCGGCACGAAGACGAGTGCGTTGTAGAACACGTGCGGTTCCACCCGCGGGAAGACCAGCTGAATGATGCTGGTCTGCTTCGGCCGGCCCAGCAGGAATGCCCCGGTGAGGGCCTGAACCAGCAGCAGGTGCTCGAGGTGATGCCACACCTGGATGCCGAGCGACAAGTTCCACCAGGTGCGCGCGGGCCCGGTGAACGCGAGGCGGAGCAGCATCAGCCCCGCCAGCATGAGCAGGGCATCGCCGTAGTGCATCCACTCCGACGTGACCAGCCAGGGGAAGTAGATGCCGAGAACGCCACCGGCTTCGCTGACCGGCCAGTGGTAGACGTAGATCTGTACCGGCTGGGCGAGGTGTTCGGCCCAGTGGGCCAGCACGATGAAGAGGTACACGTTCAACGCTGTCCGGTGCCCGCTGCTGTTCAGCCGGCCCAGGACCTCGCGGTCCATGAGTGGGGCGGGTGCGGGTGCTGACTGCCATGTACGGAACTCCCTGCGGTCGGCATCGGAAAAGGACGGGCGGTTCCGCACGCCAGAATGACGGCCTCAGTCGACGCCCACGTCTTCCACCGTGCCGATCTCCCGCACCAGGAGAAGGGACTGCAGGAACTGCCGCGGCGCGGCGGCCCAGGTGCCGGATTCATGGGGGCGGACACGGCAGGCTTCCGGAAGCACCTGACGCAATCCGGCGAAGGCGCACATGATGCTGCGCGCGGCGGCGGACGTATCGATGCCGGGGCGGATGTCGCCTTGCCCGCCGGCTTCACGCAGCAGCTCGTCGATCGCCCCGGCCCAGGCGCTGTACGGATGAACGAAGTCCTCGGTGCGGGCCGGGCGGTTGTGGCCCACGAGTTGGTCCTCGGCGATCAGCCGCAGCCCGGCGTGCACGTCCGGTCGGTGCATCAGCTGCCACGTGACCTGACCGGCCAGGGCGACCAGCACCTCCGTGGCCTTCTCGTGCCGCGGTCGCAACCGGGCGATGAGGCGTGGGACCAGGTCGTGCTGCCGCGCCGCCACGGCCGTCGCGAGGGCCTGCTTGGAGGGGAAGTGGAAGTACAGCGCTCCCTTGCTGATGCCCAGGCAGGACGCCATGTCCTGCAGCCGGGTGCCCAGATAGCCTCGGCGCTCGAACTCGGCTGCCGCCGCGCTGAGGATGCCGTCGCGAGTACGGATTGCGCAGGGCTGATGGGTTCCCGCGTGGCGAGATGAGTGGTCGGCCGTGATCGTGTGTGTTCGGCCTGGTGGGCCCGGCAGTCATACGATGGACGCGACCGCTGATGATCAAGGTGTCTGCAGCCGTTGAGCGTTCAGGGGTCGCGTCTGCATGCCAGTTTCCACGATCGAAGTCCTGTCCTGCCACCGTGCCTGCCAGCGGACTCCCCGGCCACTGATCCGGCGGAACTTGCCGTCCTCGCGGAGGTGTTGGAAACGCTTCCGGATCCGCGCCGACGGCAGGGCCGGCGCTACCGGCTCGGTGTCCTGCTCGCGCTGTGCACCGTCGCGGTCCTCGGCGGCACAACAGGAGCAGCAGGGCGGCGAGCGGGCCTTTCGTACACGTCACCTGGAGTACCTGCCGTGGCTCTGCGTTCCGCAACGACGGTCATCCCTTTCAGAGCGCTGCCGTGCCTGTGGATGAACACAGCACACGTGGAGTGGCCTCTGGGGAATGGGGATTCCTACGGTGGCGGACCATAAGTCGAAGTACCAACCGCGACCTGGACAAGGAGTCCACCTATGGACCACGGGCCCTCTGTACACGCAGGCCATGGCAGTCACGAGATGGGCGGTGCCGTGTCCTTGCTGGACACTTGGGGTGCCGTCGTGTTCATCGGCTGGGCCGTGGCCATGTGGGCGGCAGTTGTCGTACTCGCCTATGCAAACCGTGGACCTGTCCGTTCCTGGCTGCACAAGACCGCGGTCGCCGTCATCGGTCTTGGTGTGGTCGGTCAGATAGGCCACTTTCAGGAGCACGTCGCCCAGGCCGGATACTGGGTGGCGAACCCGTACGCTCCTTCTTGGATGACTCCTTGGGCGAACAGCCTCGCGCGTGGCATGGGCCAGGTGGACCCGACCAAGCCCGAGTTGGGCATGGAGATCCTGCACCTGACCGGAAACTTCATCTTCCTTGCCGGCCTCGTCGGCATCGTGCAGATCACCCGCCGAGCCACCGGGCACCTCAAGACTCGCACGTGGGCCAAGATGGGCGTCTGGATGCAGGGCATTCACGGTATTGAGCACATCGTTTTGACGGCCTCAGTGGCCCTGGGGGCCAGTAGGGCGATCGGTCTGTCGACCTGGTTCGGTGCAATTGATCCCGGCCCAGCGCTGGTGACCTATCGCGTGTGGTGGCACTTCGTCGCCAACCTGGTCGGCACCGCGATCCTCGCCATTGCCCTCTACCACCTGTGGAAGGAGAAGCGCACGGTCAAGGCTGGATACGAGGAGGGGCAAGGAGGGAACGACACGGGCATTGGGCGCCCAGTAGGTGGTCGGGCCGCATCCGGGGCCGTCCCTGCCCTAGGGCTGAAGGGTTCTCGCGTGGCGAGATGAGTGGTCGGCCGTGATCGTGTGTGTTCGGCCTGGTGGGCCCGGCAGTCATACGATGGACGCGACCGCTGATGATCAAGGTGTCTGAAGCCGTTGATCGTTCAGGGGCCGCGTCCGGATGTCAGTTTCCACGATCGAAGTCCTGTCCTGCCACCGTGCCCGCCGTGCGGACTCCCCGGCCACTGATCCGGCGGAACTCGCCGTCCTCGCGGAGGTGTTGGAAACGCTTCCGGATCCGCGCCGACGGCAGGGCCGGCGCTACCGGCTCGGTGTCCTGCTCGCGCTGTGCACCGTCGCGGTCCTCGGCGGCGCGGCCACGCTGACGGCGATCGCCCGGTTCGTAGCTGCTGCGCCGCCCGATATCCGCGCCCGTTTCGGCCTGGGAGCGAGGGTGCCCCGCGCCTGCACTCTGGGGCGCCTGCTCGCCTGGATCGACTCCGACGCCCTGGACCACGCCATCGGTCACTGGCTCGTCGGTCACACCGAACCGACCGGAGGACTGCGGGCCTTGGCCGTGGACGGCAAGACCCTGCGTGGCTCGCGCACCGCCACCCGCACCGCGGTCCACCTGCTCGCCGCGGTCGTGCACGGCGAACGCGCCGTGATCGCCCAGCGCCAGGTCGACTCCAAGAGCAACGAGATCACCGCGTTCCGGCCCCTGCTCACTCCGCTCCACCTCGCCGTACCGTCGTCACGTTCGACGCCCTGCTGACACAGACCGATCACGCGCGCTTCCTCATCGAGGCGAAGAAGGCCCACTACATCGCAGTCGTCAAGGCCAACCACCCCGGCCTCCGACAGCGGTGAAGAAGCTGCCCTGGCGGGACGTTCCGCTGCTGGACAAGACTCGCCAAGCCGGTTACGGCCGCGACGAGATCCGCCGGCTCAAGGCCGCCACCGTCGCCGGGCTCGCCTTCCCGCACGCCGTTCAGGCACTGCAGATCGTCCGCCGCCGACGCGACATCCGCACCGGCAAAGTCACCATCGAGCGCGTCTACGCCGTCGCCGGCCTGGCCGCCGAGCAGGCCACCGCAGCTCAACTCGCCGCAGCCGTACGCGGACACTGGCAAGTGGAGGCCCTGCACCACATCCGCGACACCACCCTCCAGGAGGACGCCTGCCGTAACGCTCCCCGAGCCCTGGCCACCTTCCGCAACCTCGCGATCGCCCTGGCCAACCTCGTCGGCTGGAGCAACGACACCCAAGCAGCAGATCACTACCGGTCACGACCGACCACGCACTCGACCTCGTCACTCCCATCAGATGAGAACGCTCAGCCCCTGACCTTCCGGGTGCGTTCGTGGTCGGTGTGGGGCGCCGGAGGGGTGGCGCTCCGCCGGGAAACCTGGGGGAGGGCCGGCCTGTCGCGGTCGTACCGCCGGGGG
>NZ_KZ984566.1:153939-163445 GCF_003574445.1 Streptomyces sp. YIM 130001 | reverse complement strand
CTCCTCCTCGACTCGGTGAAGACCCCGGCCGACCCGGCAGGCGAAGCGGAGACCGAGGACGCACCGGAACCCGAACCGGTCAAGTAGCGGGCGTCAACGGCTGTTTCGGGCCCGTCCGGGCCGCACCTGGAGTGCGGCCCGGACGGGCCCTTCGCGCGCGACAGGGGCGGTTCCACCCTGTTGTCCGGCTTGCGCCCGCGATCGGGATGGAACCGTTGTCTACGCCGCGGGCCCGCTGCCGCATCATGGGGAAGTTGTTGTTCCGGTGGCGGATGGGGTGAGTGGCGTCGTGCGGATACGTATGGCCTCGGCGATAGCGGTGACCGGCTTCGCGGTACTCCTCGCGGGCTGCAGCACGGGGAGCAACCCCGCAGAACGGCCCGCCTCGAGCCGGCGGCCGCTGTCCGCCGCGGGCAAGGCCGCCGTACCGAAGACCCCGGTGCCGCGCGGGAAGGGCAGCCGTGTCGCCGACGACTTCAACGGGGACGGCCGCCGCGATCTGGTCCTCGACGAGCTGGCCCACCGCGGCCACGACGACGACGCCGGCATCGGCATCGTCTACGGCACCGCCCACGGGCTCGACGCCGGCGCCCGCCAGCTGCTCAGCCCCCGCGAGCGCGCCGCACCGGTCAAGGGCGTCACCCCCGCCGCCTTCGACACGGCGGCCAGCTGCGACCTCGACCGTGACGGGTACACCGACCTGGTCGTCTCCACCGACCCGCCGTACGACGGGATCGGGCAGCCGCCCGTACCGCTGCAGATCCTGTTCGGCTCGCCCGACGGCATCCGCGGCAAGGCCGTACGGCTGCGGATGCCCGGCACCGCGCGGGACGGCAACGACTGGCCGGACCAGCCCGTGTGCGGCGACTACGACGGGGACGGCCGCGCCGACCTCGCCGTGCACGCGAGCAACACCCAAATCAGCTTCCTGCGCGGTCCGTTCACCCGGAACGGAGCCCCTCGCTCCGGGAGGATCACCAAGGCTCCCGGCACCCGGCTCCGCGGGCCCGCCGTCGACGCCGACCGCGACGGCCGCGACGACCTGGTCGTGCAGGCGGGCGCCGGCGGCAAGAGCGGACTCGTGCTCGGCTCACCGACCGGCCCCGACGACACCGGCGTGATCTTCCCCGCGGGCCAGGACCTGGTACTCGGCCGCTTCGGCAAGGGCCGCGGCACCGACGCCGCGATCAGCACCCGCACCGGCGGTCTCGCCCTGCGCTACGACGTACCGGGCACCGACCGCGCCACCCTGGACGCCGACGGCACCGCGCTGGACGCCGGGGACTTCGACGGGGACGGCCTGAGCGACCTCGTCGTCACCGGCGAACGGCCGGTCGTGCACGCCGGCACCCGCAAGGGCCTCGCCGCCGAGGGAACTCCCGTACGCCTGCCGGCCCGTGGCAGCACCGCGGGCGTCGTCGCCGCCGCCGATTTCGACGGGGACAAGCGCGACGACCTGGTCGTACGCACCGACCTCGGCCGGGAAGGCGACTCGGTGACCGTGTTCCGGGGCACCGCCAAGGGCCTGGCCACGCGGCCCGTGCTCAGCTTCAGCACAACGTCCTTCGGCACGGCGAGCTGACGTCCGTCAGGCACGCTCTCCAGCCCGTGCGGCAACGCACCGGAGCGTCCGACGGTCGAGGACACCTTTTGACGCCCGCGGGGAACCCTCCCGCACCCCCGAACACCGCACGGGCCACAGGCTCTCACCACCATCCGGCTACCAGGTCAGGGTTCCCCTAGGGGATGTCACAGGTCGGCGGCAAAGGACCGGTGATCCGCCCACCCCCACCCCCTCGCCCCGCGAGACCAGGTACGTTCGATTACGTGGCTGGATTCAGGATCGGACGCGGCCGGGACAACCGCTCGAGGCAACCGCAACCGCAACAACCCCCGCAGCAGCCGTACGGCGGACAGGCGCCGTACGGCGGCCCGCCCGCGCCCCCGTACGGAGGCCCCCAGCAGTACCCGGGCAACCGCCCCGCGCCCCCGCAGTGGCCCCAGGCCGGCGGCGGCCAGGGCGGCGGCTACCCGAGCGCGCACGGCGAACCGGAGTACTTCGACCCGTACCAGCAGGGCGGCGCCCCCCAGGACCCGTACGCGGCGAACAACCCCGGGCACACCCAGTCCTTCAGCATCGGCGAGGACCCCTACGGCGACGGCCAGACCTACCGGGCCGGACAGACCGGTGGCCCCGCAGGACCGCGACTGCACTGGAAGCCGCTGCTCAAGGGCGTGATCACCCGCCCCGGCCCGACGTTCCTGCAGATGCGCGACCACAGCATGTGGGGCCCGGCGATCATCGTCACGTTCCTCTACGGCCTGCTGGCCGTCTTCGGGTTCGACGGAGCCCGCGAGGAGGCGATCGACGCGACCCTGGGGACCAGCGTCCCGATCGTCCTGACCACCGGCATCGCGATCGTCATCAGCGCCCTGGTGCTCGGCGCCGTCACCCACACCCTGGCCCGCCAGCTCGGCGGCGACGGAGCGTGGCAGCCCACGGTCGGCCTCTCCATGCTGATCATGTCGCTGACGGACGCCCCGCGGCTCCTCTTCGCGATGTTCCTCGGCGGCGACGCCTCACTGGTCCAGATGCTCGGCTGGGCGACCTGGGTCGGCGCGGGCGTCCTGTTCACCCTGATGGTCAGCCGCTCGCACGACCTCCCGTGGCCGAAGGCCCTCGCCGCCTCCTCCATCCAACTGGTCGCCCTCGTCTCCCTGATCAAGCTGGGCACGTTCTGACCCACGCGAACGGCCCCACCGCCGTCGCCGCCGAACTCCCCGCCACCGAGGCCCACTTCGACGGCCGGACTACCCGCACCCGCGGGCGGCCCGGCCGTCCGCCCCGACCGGACTACCGGTCCTTGGCGAGACCCACCAGCTCGGCGAACAACCCTCCCCCGGCCACCAGTTCGTCGTAGGACCCCTGCTCCACGACCCGCCCCTTGCGCAGCACGACGATGCGGTCCGCGAGCCGGGTGTTCTCCAACTGGTGAGTCACCACGACCGTCATCCGCTCCGCAGCGATCCGCTTGATCTCCAGGAAGATCCGGTGCTCACCGCGCGCATCCATCTGCGAGGTCGGCTCGTCCAGGATCAGCAGCGGCGTACGCCGGTACAGCGCACGTGCGCAGGCCAGGCGCTGCCACTGACCGCCGGACAGCTCCGCCCCGCCCCACAACTCCTTGGCCAGCAAGGTGTCCAGCTGCCGCGGCAGCGCCTCCACGGCCTCGCGCATACCGACGTCGTCGACGGCCCGCCACACCTCGTCGTCGTGAGACGTCCGCGGCTGCCCGAGCGTGATGTTCTCCCTGGCGCGCAGCGGCCAGCAGGCGAAGTTCTGCGGTACCAGCGCGGTACGCCGCCACACCGCGTCCGGATCCGCCCCGGCCAGATCGGTGCCGTCCCACATGACCCGGCCCTTGTCGGCGAGCAGGACGCCGGTGATCAACCGGGCGAGGGTGGACTTGCCGCTGCCGTTCTCCCCCACGATCGCCAGGATCTCGCCGCGGCGCAGCGTCAGGGACACCCCGTCGACCGCCGGCGCCTCCTTGCCCGGATAACTGTGGACGACTTCCTCCAGGCGGATCTCGTCGACCCGCTCGGGGATCGTCGCCGGGCCCCGGCGCGGAGCGCGCTCCGCCGCCGCGTCGAGGAAGCCCCGCATGTCCGCGAGATAGAGCGAGGTGTGGAACATCGCCGCCCCGTGCATCACGAACTGCGCGAGCGCGCCGAGCGTCGTCTGCACCGCCACCACCCCGGTGGCCGCCACCGGCAGCGCGATCCGCCCGCTCATCGCCAGCCAGGCGAGCGTCGCCCAGGTGCCGAGCAGGAAGAGCCCGCCGAGCGCACTCGTCGCGAGCGCGATGCGCAGTGTGCGCGGGGCTGCGGTCAGGGTCCGCTCGTCGATCCGGTCGGACAGGCTGCGGTACCAGTAACCCAGGTATCCGGTCATGCCGTTGGCCCGCACCTCGTCACCGAAGCGGGAGTACGTGGCCCACCAGCGCATCATGGACCGGACGTTGCGATCGCCGACGTTCGCGTAGTGCGTCTCGTAGTCCACGCGCGCGGAGAGCACGGCCCCGACACCGGCCGGCAGGACGGCCAGCAGGAGCAGCGGCAGCATCATCCAGTGCAACGCCGTGATGACCCCGCTCGCGGCGATCATCCGCACCAGCGCGGCCATGAACCGCTGGGAGTCCTGGACCATCAACCGCGTCCGCGTCACCCCGACCTCGGCCGCCTCCTGTCGTTCGGCGAAGCCGTCCTCGCCGTACGCCGAGGACTCGACCCGGCACACCGCGGCCACCAGTGCCACGTCCGCCTCGGTGGTGAGCCGTGGCGTGATCCGGCCGTCCGCGTACGAGGCCAGCGCGCCGCCGACCCGGACGAAGCCGGCGGCGACGGTCACCATGATCAGAGCGGGCAGCGCACCCTGCAGGCGTTCGGACACCGCACCGGACCCGAGCAGATGCGTCATCGCCCGTGCGGTGAACGCGAGCACGACGGCGGCCGCGACGCCGGTCAGCACCTGGCACACGAACAGCAGCAGCACGGCCGGCCGGTCGACGGCCCACGCCATCCTGGCGGTACGCCACAGGACCGCGGGCAACCGCGCACACATGGCACGGAAACCCGCATCCGCCAGCGGATTCCTGCCGTGTTTGCCCTCGAAGGTGATCACCGCCGGTGGCGGCGGGGGCGGTGTCGGTACGCGGTCGGTCGAGGCGTCGGCGGAGTCGTCGATCGAAGCATCGGTCGCAGTCACCCTGCATCCCTCCCGGAGGACGGTGCCGCGCCCGGACGGCTCGGCGATGCACGGATCAACGACAGGCGACAGGATTCGAACGCGCTCGAATTCGGACGCGCTACAGCCCAGCGAGCCCAAGGGATCGAACGCGCGACCGCGACGCCACAGGGCCCCGACCGGAGCCCCCGGTGGCCGAATCGCCGACCCTGTGACGCGTGTGACTCAGGGGATTCCCGAGCCACCGCTCGGGTCCCCTACCGCACCGACACGACCATCGGCATCGGCCCGCCCCGCCGGTACGCCCCCTCAGGCGTCCAGCACCTGACCGGCCCGCCGTACGACCGGATCCTGCACGCTCCAGGGGAAGTTGATCCACTCGGACGTGCGCTTCCAGACGTACTCGCACTTCACCAGGGACTGCGGCTTCTCGTAGACGACCGCGCTGCGCACCTCTGCGACGTGGTCGAGACAGAAGTCGTGGACCAGCTTCAGGGTCTTGCCGGTGTCGGCGACGTCGTCGGCGATCAGGACCTTCTTGTTGGAGAAGTCGATCGCGTTCGGCACCGGGGCGAGCATCACGGGCATCTCGAGCGTGGTGCCGACGCCGGTGTAGAACTCCACGTTCACCAGGTGGATGTTCTTGCAGTCCAGGGCGTATGCCAGACCGCCCGCGACGAAGACTCCGCCGCGCGCGATGCTCAGGATCACATCCGGCTCGTAGCCGTCGTCGGCCACGGCCTGGGCCAGCTCGCGTACTGCGACGCCGAACTTGTCGTACGTAAGGTTCTCGCGTACGTCACTCATGCCGACGTCACACCTGCGTTCTGTGGAAGTTGAGGAAGGAGCGCGAGGCCGTCGGCCCGCGCTGCCCCTGGTACCGGGACCCGTAGCGCTCGCTCCCGTACGGGAACTCCGCCGGTGACGACAGCCGGAACATGCACAGCTGGCCGATCTTCATCCCGGGCCAGAGCTTGATCGGCAGCGTCGCCAGGTTCGAGAGCTCGAGCGTCACGTGCCCGGAGAAGCCGGGGTCGATGAAGCCCGCCGTGGAATGCGTCACGAGCCCGAGCCGCCCGAGGCTCGACTTGCCCTCGAGCCTGCTCGCCAGATCGTCCGGCAGCGTGATGACCTCGTACGTCGACGCGAGCACGAACTCACCAGGGTGCAGGATGAACGGCTCGTCCCCGTCCGGCTCGACCATCCGCGTCAGATCGGTCTGCTCGACCGCCGGGTCGATGTGCGGATAGCGGTGGTTCTCGAAGACCCGGAAATAGCGGTCGAGCCGCACATCGATGCTGGAAGGCTGGACCATCGACGCGTCGTACGGGTCGATCCGCACCCGCCCGGCATCGATCTCCGCCCGAATGTCCTTGTCTGAGAGAAGCACGCACCGAGGATACGCACGTGGCGCGGGCCCGCCGTAATCCGGACCCGCGCCACCTCGTCGATCCCCGCCCGCTTCGCGCCCCGCGCAGGTCAGCCCCGGGCCGACTCCACGGGAACGGCATGCCGCAGCCGGGCGCACCGTGGACACCGGATCAGCCGGCCGGGACCGATCCGCTCCGCCCCGAGCTGCTGCATCGGAAACGAAGCCGTGCTGAACACGTGCCCCTCGGCACATCGGACAACGGTCGTGCGCTCCATCAAGTCTCGTGTTCCTTCCCCGACATCGACCGGTGGCCGAGTTCGACCGGCAGGCCGCAACATCGGCCCGTGGGCCGCCAGACCCGTACGGGCAACTGACGCTCGGGGCGCACATTACGGGATGAAAGGGACGGCCCTCCAGGCGGCACACCCACCCTTCGCGAGACGGTCCACCCACCCTCGCGCCGACGCCTCCCGCACCCCCACGCTACGCCCCAACTCCGGCCCCCCGCAGCCCCGTCCGCCCTCCGCGCACACCCCCCGCACAGCGGCCCGCACAGCACAAAGGCCCCACGGCGCAAGCACCGGGGACCAGGGATGAGGTATCGTGAGCGCAGCCACGGCGTACCCAAAGCCGTGTCGCGCGGGTGTAGTTTAATGGTAGAACATGAGCTTCCCAAGCTCAGAGCGCGGGTTCGATTCCCGTCACCCGCTCCATAGCAAAGCCCCAGGTCATGGACCTGGGGCTTCATTGTTGTGGGGGTGGGCGCAAGCGTCGTGGTCTCGTTGGTCGTTGGTTGTTCGTGGCCGGCGAGTGTCGCTCGTGCAGAGAGGGCTCGGGTGCCGGGCTACGGGCTGGTGCGCGGCTGATGGTGCAGGAGTACGGAGGCGGTGGCCGCGCGGTGTAGAGCCATGGCGATCCGGGTCGATCAGGTCAGGGCCGCCCGGCGGTCGGGCACATCCCTCCCGGGGCGTCGGGGCCATGCCCGGCCGGTGGTGCCCAGGTAAGCCTCCCGGCCCCCGCCGCCCTGCCTATCGTTGGTGCCATGGACGTGTTCGACGAGCTGTTGCAGGGCGTGCGGGGCAAGGGTGCGGTGTTCGGGCGTTCGGTGTTGTGGCCACCGTGGTCGCTGCGGTTCGCGGACGGAACGTATCTGACGTTGTGCGTACCGCTGCGTGGTGCGGGGTGGATCGTGCCGGAGGGTGGGGAGGCGCGGCGGGTGGCGTTCGGTGAGACCGCGATCGTGCGGGGGCCGGCGCCGTTCGTCTTCACCGACGAACCGGCGGGCGGTACGCCGGCGGGGTCCCGGGCGGGCGTACGTGAGGTGCGCTGGGGCGAGGACTCGCCGGAGTCCGTGGACACGGATCTCGAACTCAGTTGCTCCACCGTGTTGTTGGCCGCCGCCTATGACGTACGGGAGCAGGTTCCGCAGCGGCTGCTGCGGGCTCTGCCGCCGGTCCTGGTGCTTCCCGACCCGGACGAGGAGGAGTGCGCGCCGCTCCGGGACTATCTGGAGACGCAGATCCGCGGGGCCCGGCCGGGGCATCAGATCGCGCTCGACCGGCTCCTGGACTGGCTGCTCGTGTGCACGCTGCGGGACTGGTTCGACCGTCCCGAGGCCGAGCCGCCCGGGTGGTACGGCGCACTCGGCGACGAGGTGGCCGGGCCCGCCCTGCGCGCGATCCACGAGGATCCCGCTCACCCGTGGACGACGGCGGAGCTGGCGGGCCGGGCGGGGGTGTCGAGGACGACGTTGGCGAAGCGGTTCACGGAGCTGGTGGGGAACGGGCCGGTGGCGTACCTGACCGAGTGGCGGATGACGCTCGCCGCCGATCTGCTGACCCGCCCGGAACTGACGGTCGCGGCGGTGGCGCGGCGGGTCGGGTACGCGGATGCGTTCGGGTTCAGCGCGGCGTTCAAACGGATCCGGGGCGAGAGCCCGAGCGCGTACCGGCGGGAGGCTGCCACGGCCGAGGTACCGGACCGCGCCGTACCGGCGGGCTGACGGGCGACCGGAGTGGGCACGGACGACCGGGGTGAGCACGGACGACCGGGGTGAGCGGCCGCTCGTGCCCACCCCGGTCCCGTCAGGCCGGTCACGCCCGCCCGTCGACCCGCCGACCCGTCAGGCCTGTCACGCCCGCCCGTCGACCCGTCGACCCGTCAGACCGGTCACGCTCGTCAGGACCAGGCACCCGCCTCCGACGCGGCCCGGACGAAATCGGTGAAATCGCGCGGTGGGCGGCCGAGTGCCCTGTGCACGCCGTCCGTTACCGGGGCTTCCCGGCTCGTGCGGATCGGCCGCATCGCGTCGGTCCAGAGCGCGGCCTCCTCCTCGGACGCCCCCTGCGCCACCAGGCCGGCCCGGTAGGCGGACTCCTCGACCGGGACGTAGGAGGCACGCACGCCGGAGGCCTTCGCGATCTCGTCGAGTACGTCGGCGATACCGAGCGCGCGGGGGCCGGAGAGTTCGTACACCGCGCCGTCGTGACCGTCCTCGGTCAGGGCCGCGGCGGCGACCGCCGCGATGTCGTCGGCGTCGATGAACGCGGCTGACCCGTCGCCGGTGGGCAGGGCCAGTTCGCCTGCGCGTACGCCGTCGAGGAAGACGCCCTCGCTGAAGTTCTGGGCGAACCATCCGGGTCGCAGGATCGTCCAGGCGACGCCGGAGGACCGGACGGCCGCCTCGCTCTCGGCGTGCGGGCCCTCGCCGTCGAAGGAGGGACCGAAGTAGCCGGGCACGTCCACGCCGCGGGCCGAGAGCAGCACCAGCCGTCGGACCCCGCCGGCGACGGCCTGCTCGACGAAGGCGGGGGTCGGGGAGGGCGAGATGTCCAGCGGGACGATGTGGACGGCATCGACCCCGTCGAGAGCCGCCTGCCAGGTCGTCGGGTCCTCCCAGTCGAAGGGGATGTCGCCGGACCGTGCGGCCGCTCGGGTCTCGACGCCGAGGTCGCGGAGCCGGGCCACGGTCCTGCGGCCGGTCTTGCCGGTGCCGCCGATCACCAGCACGGTGCTCTCGGTGCCCGTCTTGTCGTTACGTGTCGCTTTCGCCTGTGTCATGGCACAAGCCTCGCCGGGGCGGTGGTCCGCGGCCATGGCTCATCGTCCGGGACGGATGTCCGGGCGTCCGGGCGCCCGGGCGCCCGGGCGGCACGGCGTCCCGACGTCCAGGCGTCCAGGCGGCACGGCGTCCCGACGTCCAGGCGTCCAGGCGGCACGGCGTCCAGGCGGCACGGCATCCAGGCAGGGGCAGGCAGAGGCGGCAGCGGAAGGACCGCGCCGCGCCGCCCGTGCAGGAGTTTCGCGAGGGACCGACGCGACCGACAAGCAGGACTCCCCCACCGCACCGACGCGCAAGACTTCCCCACGAGACCGACAAGCAGCACT
>NZ_KZ984566.1:120709-153136 GCF_003574445.1 Streptomyces sp. YIM 130001 | reverse complement strand
CCCCCACCGCACCGACATGCGGGAGTTCTGTGCGGGATCGATGTGCGGCAGCGACGGCGTCTCTGGTGCGGGGTCGGCGGTGGTTACAGTGACCGTCTGAGGCAGGGAGCGGCTGTGGACTTCGGGGTGTTGGGGCCGCTGAGGGTGCGGCGGGACGAGGTGGCGCTGGGGCTCGGTACGCCGAAAGCGCGGGTCCTCCTGGCGGTTCTGCTGTGCCGGGCCGGCCGGCCGGTCTCCGGTGACGCGCTGGCCGAGGCGATCTGGGGCGGGGAGCGGCCGAAGAGCGCCGCCAAGAATGTGCAGACGTACGTCCACCGGCTCAGGCAGCACCTGGGGGATCCGGGGCGTATCACCCTGGAGGGCAGGGGCTATCGGCTGCACGCCGCGCGGGACGAGGTGGACGCGGCCCGGTTCGAGGACATGGCGGAGGCGGCTCGTACGGCCCTCGCCGAGGGTGAACTCGAGCGCTCGCGGCGGCTGTTCGGGGAGGCGCTCGATCTGTGGCGGGGGCCGGCGTTCGCCGGGATCGCCGAACTCCCGGCGCTGGCCGCCGAGGCCGCCCGCCTCGACGAACTGCGGCTCGGCGTCGTCGAGGAGCGGATCGACGTCGATCTCCGGCTCGGCCGGCACGGCGAGCTGCTCGGCGAACTGACCGCACTGACCATGGAGCACCCGTTCCGCGAGCGGATGTGGGCCCATCTGATGCTCGCTCTCTACCGCTGCGGCCGGCGGGCGGACGCACTGCTCGCGTATCTGCGGGCCCGTGGCGTCCTGGCCGAGGAGACCGGTCTCGAACCCGGGCAGCAGCTCAGGGAGTTGCACCAGGCCGTACTCGGCGAGGACCCCGCACTCGACCCCGCCACGGAGGCCGGCGACGGGGGTCGCCGCAACGCCACCGTCGCCCGCATGCTGCCCCCGGCGCTCGGCGACTTCAGCGGGCAGCAGGCCGAGTTGGCCGCGGTCGAGGCCGTCCTGCGCGCGGACCGCGCCGACGACGCACCGGCCGCGGTGGTGACCGTCTCCGGACCGGGCGGCGTCGGCAAGACGGCGCTCGCCGTGCAGGCCGCCCACCGCCTCCGATCCGCTTACCCCGACGGGCAGTTGTACGCGGGCCTCGCAGCCGGCGCCCGCACCCGGCCGGTGTCGCCGGCCACCGTGCTCGGCCGCTTCCTGCGGGCCCTCGGGGTGCCGGCCACCGCGGTGCCGGACGATCCCGAGGAACGAGCCGACCTCTACCGGGACTTGCTCGCGGAACGCCGGATCCTGGTCGTCCTCGACGACGCCTTCGACGAGGAACAGGTGACGCCGCTGCTTCCGGCCAGCGGCACCTGCGGAGTGATCGCCACCGGTCGGGTGCGCCTGGCGGGCCTGGGCGGCGCGCACCGGGTCGAGCTCCGCGAGATGTCCGAGGCCGACAGCCTGGAGATGCTGCGCACCACCACGGACGGCCGCCTGGCATCCGCCACCCCGGCGGAGCTGGCCGACCTGGTCCGGCTGTGCGCGCGGCTGCCGTTGGCTCTGCGGATCGTCGGGGCACTGCTGTTGTCGCGGCCGCACTGGCGCCCGGCGGACCTCGTGGCGCAGCTGGCGGACGAGCAGTACCGGCTCGACGCGCTGCGCTACCGCGATCTCGAGGTACGGACCAGCCTGGGCCTGAGCTACGAAGTGCTCCGGCCCGAGGCACGACGGCTGTTCCGGCTCCTCGGTCTGCTCGAGGCGCCCGACTTCCCGCTGTGGGCGGCCGCCGCGGCGGTCGACACCGACCTGCGCACGGCCCGGGACCTCCTCGACGAACTGGTCGACATCCACCTGCTCGACGTGGTCGGAACGCCCAACGGCCAGGCGCGCTACGGCTTCCACGACCTGACCCGTGCCTACGCCAGGGAACGCGCGGAGGCGGAGGACCC
Source organism: Streptomyces sp. YIM 130001 (assembly GCF_003574445.1). Classification (GTDB taxonomy): domain Bacteria; phylum Actinomycetota; class Actinomycetes; order Streptomycetales; family Streptomycetaceae; genus Streptomyces. Next base: position 151,229 of record NZ_KZ984566.1, on the reverse strand, counting down.
CGCGCAGGCCCGCGAGGGCGCGGTCGTCCGGGTGCTCGGCGCGCTCCTGGCCCTCACCGACATCGCCGACCGCGACCACATGGGACAGAACATGTTCCAGCGGGACGCCGCCCGGTGGCATCCGGACCGCGTCGAGGCGAGCCTGCCGCCGTCCGCCGCACGCATGGAACTGCTCGACGCGGAACGGGTCCCGCTGGTGGCAGGCGTGCGGCAGGCGGCCGACCTGGGCCGGGACGAGCTCTGCTGGGAGCTGGCGGTGGGCGGGCACGCGCTCTTCGAGACGAGGCGGTACTTCGACGACTGGCACGAGTGCTACGGGACGGCGATGGCCCTGGCCAAGGCCGCGGGCAATGTGCGGGGGCGGGCCAGACTGCTCATCTCGATGGCCGGGTTGCGCTACACCCGGCGCCGGTACGGGCCGGCCGAGGAGTCCAACACCGAGGCCATGAGCCTGTTCGAGCAGATCGACGACCGGCGCGGGTACCTGGAGGCGCTGAGCAACGCACCGTTCTTCCTGGTTCCCAACGGCCGTCTGACCGAGGCGATCACGGCGGGCCGCGAGGCCTACGAACGCCTCAACGCCGGCGGGCAGGCAGCGGCCGCGCTGCACGCGTACTCCCAGGTCGGCCTCGCCCATCTGCAGGCGGGCCGGCCAGGGGTGGCGGCCGAGGTCCTCGCGGAGATCGTCGCCGGGGCGCGGAAGGAGGGCGTGCGGACGCTGGTCGCGCGGGACACGTACTGGCTCGGCCAGGCGCAGATCGCACTCGGCCTTCCCGGCCAGGCGGAGGAGTCGTTCAACGAACTCACCGCGTACGCCCGGGACATCGGCTCGTCGGGAGCGTTCTACACGGCCCACGCCTGGGGATGTCTGCACCTGGCGCGCGGGGAGTACGCTGACGCGCGCCGACGGCTCCGCGAGGCGGTCGAGGTCGCGCGGGCCCTGCATGACCCCATGTTCGAGGCGCGGGCTCTGGTCGAACTGCTGGATGTCCGTCTCTACGACCGCGACGAGCTGTCGGCGGCGAGCGCCGAGGGCGAGCGCGCGGTCGAGGTGGCTCGCGGTATCGAGTACCCGTATCTGCTCGCCGGTGTACTGGAGAAGCTCGCGCGGCTGCAGGCGGCGGCGGGGGATGCCGAGGGGGCGGAGCTCCTGGAGGGGCAGGCGGTCGGAGCACGAGTAAAGATCTGTTGAAATATACGCGGCCGCGTCGGCGGCCGAACCGCTCGGCGCTCCAGACGTGTACCGGGCGTATTCCGGCGTCTGCCACCGTTCGCATCAACGGCGAACGCCGGGGGACAGATGTCGTCACCAGTGAGGTAGTACACATGCGCAAGGCACGGATCGCGTTCGCAGCAGCTGTGGTCACCGTGGGTCTCGGGCTCTCGGGCTGCAACGACGGGGGCGACGACAGCGGATCGTCGGACAAGGCGAAGCCGGAGGCCTCGGCCACCGAGTCGCCCGCGAAGGACGAGGAGAGCCCGGCGGCCGACGAGGGCAGCGGTGACGACGGCAGGGACGCTCCGGCCGGTGACGTCGCGAAGCCGGGTACCAAGCTCAAGGTCGGCGACCGCGCGGTCCTGCCGTTCGAGTACACGAGCGAGAAGAAGGGCACCGTCGCCGTCACCGTCACGGAGATCGCGAAGGGCGCCGAGTCCGACATGTCCGCCTTCGGCGAGAAGGCGAAGGGCATGACGCCGTACTACATCAAGATGAAGGTCGAGAACGTCGGCGGCACCGACCTGACCTACGCGTCCCTGAAGCTGGACGGCGTGCTCGAGGGCGGCGGCGGCACGGGCGTCGTGCTCATCGGCGACATCCCCGGCAAGTGCGACAGCGAGTCCGCTCCCGCCGAGTTCAAGACCAAGGGCGCCTCGTACGAGACCTGCACGCTCACCGCCTCGAAGGGCGCGCCCGTCACGTCCGCCGAGTTCGACGAGGGCGATGCGTACAGCGACAACCCGGTGGTCTGGGGCAGCTGACGGCCCGCTCCTCCGGCGTTCGCGAGAAGGCCGGTTGCTGGACCAGCCGGCCCTTGAGGCGGCCGGTCCTTGAGGAAGCCGGTTCTTGAGACAGCCAGTTCTTGAGACAGCCGGTTCTTGAGACAGCCAGTTCTTGAGACAGCCGGTTCTTGAGACAGCCAGCTTTCGAGGAAGCCGGTTTTCGAGGAAGCCCCGTGCCTGTGTGGTGCGGGGCTTTCCCCATGCCGGGTGGGGGCCGACGGGCTCGGCGCGGGCTCGGCACGGGCTCGGCGCGGTAGGTCAAGTGCCGCGCTGTCGGGCCGACTTCATGCGTCCGAGTCCGCTCCCGGATCCGCTCCCGGATCCACTCCCGGATCCGGCTCCTGGACCGCCGACTTGTCCGGTACGAGGGCCAGGCTGAGGATGTGCCGCGTACGGCCGTCCTCGGCGGCGGTACGAGTACGGCGGGCGACGGCGGCCTCGATCTCCTCGACGAGTTCGGTGAATTCGTCGGCAGTGAGCCATACCGCGCCCTGCCGATAGAGCACGCCCTCGCGGGCCGGCTCCGCGTCGTCGCGCGCGAGGTAGCGGTCGAAGTCCCCGATCATCGAACCGGCGAAGACCGTGACCGCCTGCCGGTGGTCGTCCTTGGTCATGGCCGTACGGGCTTCCTCGTCGACGAGTGCCTGCTCCTGGCGGACCCGGTAACTGCGTTCGACGGTGCCGCGGACCTGCCGCTCGGCGACCACTTCGAGGATGCCCGCCTGCGCGAGCGTGGCGACGTGCCGGTACATGGTGGCGGGGGCGATGTCGGGGAGCCTGTCGCGCAGTTGGGCGGTCGTGAGCTCGTCGGCGCCGAGCAGCGTGCGCAGGATGCGGGCCCGTACGGGATGCAGGAGCAGGTTCGCGTTTGCCATGACCCCATACTCTCATGTTTGATAACGTTCTCGTAGTTGAGATCAATGGAGGACGGATCCTTGCGCGACACCGAGATGACGGTCACCGCCGACGACGGGACAGCCCTGGCCGGCACCCTGACCCGGCCCGCCGGACCGGGCCCGCACCCCGCCGTCCTGCTGCTGCACGGCTCCGGCCCACTGGACCGCGACGGCAACACCGCAAAGGTCCGGATGAACCTCGCCCGTCCCCTCGCCACCGCCCTCGCGGCGCGCGGGATCGCCACCCTCCGCTACGACCGCCGGGGGGCCGGTGCGACGCCCGGGGACTGGCGGGCCGCGGGGTTCACCGACAACCGGCGGGATGCCGCCACCGCCTTACGAGCCCTGGCCGCGCTCCCCGACGTGTCCGACGAAGCGGTCGGGGTCGTGGGCCACAGCGAGGGCGCGCTGCACGCCATGTCGCTCGCCGCGCGTGAACAACCCTCCGCAGTCGTCCTGTTGGCCGGATACGCCCGCTCCGGCGAGACGGCCGTGCGGTGGCAGGCCCGGTCGGTCCTCCAGGGCCTGCCCGCACCGGTCCGCCTGCTCCGGCGCCCTCTGGGTGCCGTCGGCAATACCGTCCTGAAACGGGTACGGCGCAGTCGTACCGACGTGGCCCGCGTACTCGGCGCACCCGTCAACGCCCGCTGGATGCGCGAGAATCTGGCCCACGACACCCGCGACGACCTCGTCGACATCCGCCACACCCCCGTACTCGCCGTGACCGGCGACAAGGACCTCCAGGTCGACCCCGACGACCTGGACGAGATGCGGCGCCTCGTACCGGGCGGGGCCGAGATCCACCGCCTCCCCGACCTCACGCACCTGCTGCGCCGCGACACCGGACACCACACCATCCGCTCGTACCGTCGCCTGATGCGCGATCCGGTCGACCCGTCGCTGATCGAGCTCGTGGCGGACTGGCTCGCGGGGCGGATGCGTACCGCCGGGCCCCCTCGACTCGATGCTCAACTCGGCGATGCGACGGGAGAGTCGGGCTGCTGATCCGTAAGGCCGCCGAACCGGCCAGGTGACCACCGGACCTGTCGCCCCCTTTCCGGTTTCCGGCTGTCCCGTCTCCCTCGTCTCCCTCGTCTCCCTCGCCTCCCCCTTTTCCCGATTCCCCGTTCTCGCACGCTTCCACGACAGACCCACACACCGAAGGATTTGGCATGCCCAGTTCACGTCAGGCAGCGTCGGCAGCATCACAAGGAACAGCCCCCACAGGCGGCCTCTCCGCCCACTACCGACGCGACCTCGCGCTCTTCATGAGCATCGCGTTCGTGCTCAGCTGGGCGTCGTGGTTCACCGCGGTGGCGATGGGCGGGGAGTCGATGAAACCGCCCACCGCGCTGCCCTATCTGCTCGGCGCCTTCGGTCCGTTGGTGGCCGCGCTGGTGATCAGGATCCGCCGGACCCGGCGGGGAGAGGCCGTACCCGAGCACGTGGTGCGGTTCCGGCGGACGAGTCTGCTGTGGGCGCCGCTGCTGCTCGTACTGGCCTCCGCGACCGTACTGGCCGGAGCACTCCTCGCCCATGTCGCCGGCGGTCCCGGGCTGAGTGCGGACGACGCGCAGGAGGTGATCAAGGACCTAGGCGGGCCCGCGGCGTTCCTGGTCGGCATGGTGGTCTCCGGGCCGCTCTCCGAGGAGGCGGGCTGGCGGGGCACCGCCCACCCGCGGCTGCGCGCGTCGATGGGCCGCTTCCGGGCCTCGCTGCTGATCGGCGTCGTCTGGGCCGTCTGGCACCTGCCGCTGTTCCTCATCGAGGGCACCCCGCAGCACAAGCTCGGACTCGCCACTCCGGGTGGCGTGCTCTTCGCCGCGAGCACCGTCCCGATGGCCATGCTGACCGCGTACGCCTACGAACGGGCCGGTGTCGTCGCCTCCATGGCCGTGCACTTCGCGGTCAACACGACGATGGTCCTGCTGAGCGTCGAGGACCCCACCACCCAGGCCCTGATCATGGGCATCCAGGCCGTCGTCGCGACGACCCTGCTGGCCACGATCCGGCCGGCCGGGCACCGGCAGGCGGAGCATCCGGTGGTGGACGACCCGTACCGGGCGCAGCCGGAGCACGCCGTCGGCCGTTGACGGCGGAGCTCGGCAGGCGGTCGTACGGGCGCGGGCCGGCGGTGGACCCCGGGTCGCACTGCCGGCCCGCGCCCGTCCGTCATTCCGGCAGGTCGGGCCGGTACGAGGTGATCCGAGGGCCGAAGGCGGCTATGAACACGTCCCCGTACACGAAGAGTCGAGGATGCGCGCCCTGCCCCGGGCCGGACCCCGGTTCGACCGCCTCGGTACGGCCGGACCACACCCGCTCGCCGGTCTCGCGGTCGAGTGCGGCGAGGTCGCCGTACGGGCCGAAGAAGTAGACATGGCCCCTGGACCGGAACTCCGCAGGCGCGGAGATGAACAGCATCGTGTCGTCCGCGGGCATCCGGATGCCCACCGAGCGATTCCAGAGCCGCTTGCCCGTGCTCAGGTCGTACGCCTCGGCCCTGCCCTTGCCGGAGACGGTGTAGAGACGGTCGCCGACCACGTCCGAGGAGACGTAACTCCCCTTCTGGGCAGTGTGGTTCGAGATCACCTCACCGGACTCGGTGAGCAGGGTCAGCCAGGCGTACGTGGCCTTGCCCTCGCTCTTGCCCTTGCCCTTGCCCTTGCCGGGGGCCGGACCGTTCGCGTCCTGGCTGCTGTGCAGGACGAGTCGGCCGGCCGAGACGCCCGCGACGTGGTGGCCGCCGGGGAGCGACCGGACCGTGCGGGCCTCGCCCGTGGCCGGATCGAGGCGGATCACCTCCGTGCGGTCCGGGTCCGCGACCGTCTTGGTCTTGATGCAGGTGAGGTACGGAACGCCGTCGACGGACGCGCGCTCGCAGTTGGTGTCCTTGGGCCAGGTGTGCGTCCACTTGGTCTTGCCGGTACGGATGCTCAGGGCGGACACGCTGTAGGTGGTGGGAGTGGCGGCGAGGACCCCGTCGTCGATCAGCATGGCGGCCTGATCCGTGCGGTCGTCGTGCGGCATCTTCACCGTCCAGCGCACCGTGCCGCTGTCCGCGTCGACGCCCATGACGTCGGTGCCGCCCATGTAGTCGCCGTTCGGCTGCTTCTTGTCGGTGTGGTTGCGGAAGCCGACCACCATGCCGTCGCGCGGGCCGAGTGCGCGGTTGGGGCCGTTGCCCTCGCCGTTGACGGGGACCTTCCAGAGCTCGTCACCCGTGTTCGCGTCGAACTTGGCGAGGTCATGCTTGGTGCCGCTGCAGTACAGGTCCGTACCCGCCAACTCGCAGCCGTGTTCGCTGGCTCCCCGGACCTCGCTCTGCCACGGCCGCCAGTCGTCCGGCGTGGTCGCGGGGTGCTCGGAGCGGTCGTCGGCCGGGGCGGGCCCTCCCCCGAAGCCGAACACCGCACCCACCGTCACCGCGGTGACCGCCGCTGCCGCTCCCGCGATCTGCGCGAAGCGTCGCCGCGAGCGCCGGCGCACCACCTTCTCGGCCAGGTCGGCGGGTGCGCGCACGTGGTCGAGGGCCACCGACTGCAGCGTCTGCCGGACCCGCTGCGCGGTGTGATCCGTGTGCTCGGTGTGATCCGTGTGATCCGTGTGATCCTTGGTCATCCCTGGACCCCCTTCGGCGCGTAACTGAGCGGCTGCATCCGGTCCGTGCTCGCCTCGCCGTCCAAGCGCCCCTCAGGTCCGAGTTCCGGCACGAGCGTCCGGAGCTTGGTCAGCGAACGGTGCGCCGTACTGCGTACGGTGCCGACCGCGATCCCGAGGAGCCCCGCCACCTCGGCCTCCGGCAGATCCTCGAAGTACCGCAGCACGACCACCGCCCGCTGCCGCTTCGTCAGTCGCCCGAGCGCGCCCCACAGTGCGACGCGCAGCTCGGAGTCCGGCCCCGGGCTCGCCTCGCCGGTGTCCGGCAGTACGGACACGGTCGTCTCGGCGCGGTGCCTGCGCAGCCGCCAGCGGTTGACCTGCTGGCGGTACATGACCTGCCGGACGTACGCCTCGGGCTGCTCGATCCGCGCCCAGCGTCCGTAGCTCTTCATCAACGCGATCTGCAGCAGATCCTCCGCGGCATGCCGGTCCCCACCCGTGAGCAGCACCGCGAGCTGCAGCAACGCGGTGGACCGCATCGCCACGAACTCCCGGAACTCGTCGTGACTCGAGGCCTCCATCGACTCCCCCATCGGCCCTCCTTCTGTCGGCACCCCTCACGACGTTCCGGACGACCCGCTGCTATCACTCGCCCGGCGAAATAGTGCACGAGAAGCACGACGGCCGAGATGCGGCGGACCTCGGCCGACCGGAAAAGCCGGTGGTCGGGCGGTTGTACGGGGAGATGAGGCGACATACTGGGGTGGGGCGGGAGCGAGGGTGGGGAGTGGGACGTGGGGGACGGGCGTGCGGTGTTCGCGGCGCTGGAGAGTGATGATCCGGACGTGGTGGCCGGGTACCGGCTCGCCGCGCGGATCGGTGCCGGTGGGATGGGACGGGTGTATCTGTCGCACACCCTTGGCGGACGGCCGGTCGCGATCAAGGTGGTGCGGCCCGAGTTGGCCGATGCGCCGGACTTCCGGCGGCGGTTCCGGCGGGAGGTGGACGCGGCCCGGCGGGTGCGGGGTGCGTACACCGCCGAGTTGATCGACGCCGACGCCGACGGTGTGCCGCCGTGGCTGGCCACCTTGTACGTGCCCGGGCCTTCGCTGGCCGAGGCGGTGGCGCGGAGCGGTCCGTTGCCGGTGTCCCTGGTGCTGCGGCTGATCGCCGGGGTGGCCGAGGCGCTGCAGGCGATCCACGGTGCGGGGATCGTGCACCGGGACCTGAAGCCGTCGAACGTGCTGCTCGCCGCCGACGGCCCGCGCGTCATCGACTTCGGCATCTCGCTGGCCTCGGACGCCACTTCCTACACGGTCACCGGGAGCACGGTCGGTACGCCGTCCTTCATGGCTCCCGAGCAGGCCGCCGGGGGCGAAATCACCGCGGCGACCGATGTGTTCGCGCTCGGGCAGACGGCGGCCTTCGCGGCGATCGGCAGGCCGCTGTACGGGGACGGGCCGGCGGTGAGTGTGCTGTACCGGATCGTGCACAGCGCCCCGGATCTCGAGCAACTGCCCGCGCCCCTGCGGCCGTTGCTCTCCCGATGCCTGGCCGCGGAACCGGGGAAACGGGCCGGGCTCGCGGAGATCGTGGAGTGGTGCCGGCGGCAGTCGGACGAGGAGGAGCGGCCGCCGGGGTCCCCGGCCGGTTTCGGGATCGTCGGTGCGGCGGATGTCTGGCGGGAGGTGCGGGGGCCGGAGGTGGCGGTGCCCGGGCCGGCAGGGTCCGCGGGGGCCGGGGTGACGGCTGCGGTGCCGCCGGCCGGGGTGACGGCGGTGCAGACGGCTGCGCCGGGGACCGCGTCTCCGATGCCTTTGATCGCTCCTCCCTACGGGCCGTACGGGCCGGGTGCGTACCCGGGCCCGGAGGTGCGGCGGGCGAAGCGGCGACGTCATGCGCTGGTGACGGCGGTGGGGGTGACGGCAGCCGTGGCGTTGTTCGGGGCGCTGGCGTGGACCTTCCTGGACGGCAAGGACCGGGTGCGGGGCGGAAGCGCGTCCGGCGCCTCGGCGTCCACATCGGCCTCACCGCGTGCCTCCGGTGCGGTGACGGCGGGTGGCGGCGGTGCGGCAGCGGCGGACGACGCCCGGAACGCGGGAGAGGGAGCGGGAGAGGGAGAGGGAGAGGCAGGCAGCGGTCGGAAGGCGGGCGGTGACGGCCGGGCCGCGGACGCGCCCTCGGCCTCCTCCGGCCCGCCGCGCCCCCTCCCGTACCCCATGCAGTGGCTGGACGAGAAGAACTCGCTGAGCGTCAAGGAGCCGGTCGAACGCGGGAACCGCAAGGGCGATGTGCGTCTCGTCTGCGGCGAGGTGACGTGTTCCTTCGAGAGCCGCACCAGCCGGATGGCGATGTACTACGGCGAGCCCGGCGCGACGCTCGACAGCTGCCGGTCCGCGCTCGAGGATCCCGACGGGCACAGCCTCTCGCTGGCCGGGGCGTCCGCGGGCAGCGAGATCTGTATCGAGCATCCCTCCGGTGACATCGCGCTGTTCGTGATCCAGGTGAAGTCGACCGCGATGGCGAACAGCGGGAGCAGCTTCGTCACCGGGGACATGACGGTGTGGCGGGCGGCGGGGAGCGGACGCTCCGGGAACTGAGGGGGCTTCCCGGGAACTTACGGGGCGTTCCGGGAGCCGAGTGGGCTGCCCGGAGCCGAGGGGAAGGGGCCGGCCGGGGTGGCACAAAGGGGGGAGGACCACCCCGGCCGGGTGGGGGATGGTCTGGGATGCCGTACGACCCCGTATCCGACCACGCGGGGAGGCGTCCGGGACAGGGAGTTGAGGGAGATCAGAGGGTTCGGTGATGCGCCGGGGCCGGCGGGCGGCGGGGCGCGCACGGGATCGCGGACACCCCCCGGGCCGGTGACCTGGAGGGTGTCCGCGATCCGGCGGTCCGGACCGCTCGACGGAGTCGTGTCCGGAACCTGGTGCGTCACATCTTCGGCATGAGGACGGTGTCGACGATGTGCACGGTGGCGTTGGACGTCTGGACATTGCCGCAGACGACCTTCGCGGAATCGTTGACCTTGTACGACTCCCCGGAGCCGGCGGTCGTGAGGGTGCTCTTCTCCAAGGTGTCGTAGGTGCCCTTCTCCAGCTGCTTCGGCGCCAGCTTCTGGCCCACGACGTGGTAGGTCAGGATCTTGGTGAGCTGCTCCTTGTCGTTCAGGACCTTGTCGAGGTCGGCCTTCGGGATCTTGTCGAAGGCGTCGTTGGTCGGAGCGAACACCGTGATGTTCTCGGCGCTGTTGAGGGTGTCGACGAGGCCCGCCTTCTTCACGGCGGTGACCAGGGTGGACAGCTCCGGGTTGTTGGACGCGGCGGTGGCGACGGGGGCCTTGGCCATGCCGTCGAAGCTGCCGGCGCCGCTCTCGGGGACGGAGGCACAGCCCGGGCCGAACGGCTTGCTGTCGGCGGCGGGCTTCGACTCCTGCTCCTTGTCCTTGTCCTTCGGCTGCGAGGTGCCGGCGGCGCGGTCCTCACTGCCGCCGCTGTCGCCGTCGCTGTCCGAACAGGCGGCCAGGGACAACGGCAGGACGAGGGCCGCGGTGGCGGCGACGGCGATGCGGCGGATGTGCGGGGTGGTGGTGTTCATGACGTGCTCCTCGGTGCGGTGTTGCAGGGGGTGGAGGCGAAACGCGCCTCGGGTACGGGGACTTCAGGTACGGGGTTGCCTCAGGTACGGGGTCCCCGATGTCGGTGGTCGGCGGCCTACGTCACGTTGACCACCACCGAATGACGGCCTGAAGCGCCGTCGGGGACGGTCCCGGTGCGACGGGCTGTCTGGGTGTAACCCGTACGGTCGGTGGCGCGGACCTGGAGGGTGTGACTGCCGGAGGTGGCGGGCCACTGCCAACTCCACTGCCGCCAGGTGTCGAGCGGACCTTCGGCGGCCAACTCGGCCCGCTGCCAAGGGCCTTCGTCGACACGTACCTCGACGCGGTCGATGCCCTTGTGCTGGGCCCAGGCCACGCCGGCGACGGTGACCCGGCCCGCCTTCGGCCGGGCGAGGGGCTTGGGGGTGTCGATACGCGACTGGGTCTTGATCGGGCCCTCGCGGGCCCAGTCGCGCTTGACCCAGTAGACGTCGTAGGCGTCGAACGTGGTCAGCTCGATGTCCTGGATCCACTTGCAGGCGGACACGTAGCCGTAGAGGCCGGGGACGAGCATGCGGACGGGGAAGCCGTGGTCGAAGGGCAGCGGTTCACCGTTCATGCCGACGGCGAGCATGGCGTCGCGGCCGTCCATGACGGTCTCGACCGGGGTGCCGAGGGTCATGCCGTCGACCGAGCGGGCCACCAGCTGGTTCGCCGGTCCGCCGCGCGAGGGCGGCTTCACGCCCGCCTCCTCGAGGAGATCCTTCAGGCGTACGCCGAGCCAGCGGGCGGAGCTCACGTACGGGCCACCGACCTCGTTGGAGACACAGGTGAGGGTGATGTCGCGCTCGATGAGGTCGCGGCTCAGGAGGTCCTGGAAGTCGAGAGTCAGCGGGGCTTTCACGCCCTTGCCGTGCAGGCGCAGGCGCCAGCTTCCGACGTCCGGGCGGGGCACGGTCAGCGCGGTGTCGACGCGGTAGAAGCGCTTGTTGGGCGTGGTGTACGGGGTGAGGTCCGGGAGCTTCAGGTCCACCCGGCGGGGGAGCGCGGGGGCGGGCGAGGCGGGGGCGGGCAGGCGGACCGCGGCGCGGGACGCCTCTGCCTCGGCGGCGGTCGAGGCATTGAGCCGACGGCCCAGGAAGCCGACGCCGGTGGCTGCCGCGGCGGTCCCCGCGGTGGCGAGGACGAAGACTCGGCGGCTGGGGCGGGTCGCCGGGGCGGGGGTGCGCCCGGCGTCCTCGTCGGAGGGGGGCTCGGCGCTGGTGCCCTCGTCGGGCGTGGGGGTGCCCGCCACGGCCGACGAGGGAGTCGGCGAGGCCGGGGGAGGCTCCGAAACCGAGGGAGTCGGCGAAGCCGGGGTCGGCGGGGCAGACGGGTGGGGCAAGCGACCTGCGAGGACGTACAGGACGGCCGCGCCCACCACCGCCCCGACCACCGAGGGCACGGCGTCGAGTGAGCTGGTCGAGTCGGGCCGGCCGGTCGCGGCCAGCGCGCCGAGCAGCCCGAAGGCCAGGACGCCGACCGCGGCGGTCCGCCGCCGGTGCAGCGCGAGGAGACCGGTACCCGCGGCGAACAACGCGAGCGCCGCGAGAATGCCGAGCTGCAGCACCAACTTGTCGTCGTTGCCGAACTCCCGGACCGCCCAGTCCTTGACCGCCGGAGGCGTACGGTCGACGACCGCCCCGCCGACCGCGGTGAGCGGACTCGCCTCGGGCCGGACCGCGACCGCGGCCAGCTCCGCGACCGCGACGGCCGCGTAGCCGCTCACCAGGCCGGCTGACGCGCCCAGTGCGGCTCGTACCGCGGTGTCTCGTCGTTTCCTCACACCTCTGATTCGGACCGGGTGGGCCCTGCGGTTTGGTCTCTCACCCAGATGTGTGAACCGATTCCTCATACGTGCAGGTCAGAGACCTGCATCTACCCCTGCCTCTGCGCCTGCACCCGCGCCGGCTGCACGGACCGCACCGATCCGCCGCGCACGCGCCCGCGACGCCCGCTCCGGACGCCCGCTCGGGCCCCTTCGCGGCGTCAGCGCAGACCGCGGGCCGTCCGAACCGGGCCGGACCGTCCGGGATCTCCCTTCCACGAACGTCGCCGGACGGTCGAGTCGGGCACTCTCGACCATCCGGCGGATTCCAGGGCTCGGGGACCGCGGGCCCCTCAAGATCGCGGGCTCGAGGACCTAGGCCCGGGAGCTGGGGAAGGCCATCTGGCCGATGGGTTCGGTGGTGGGCTGGGGGGAGCCGCCGTCGGGTTCCACGGTGACGCCCATGCCCGCCGCCCGGTCGAGCGGGCCGTCCATCAGTACGGCCTCGGTCGTACCGCCGCCGCCGAGCAGGCCCGCCGGACGCATGGTTCCCCCGTCGTCGAACCAGAGTTGGTAGACCTTGCCGCTCGGCAGGTCGGGGAGCGAGGACGCCAGGAACGCGGCGCGGTTCCGCTCCTTGGAGACGACGACCGTGCCCGTCGAAGCGTCACCCACCGAACCGGTCACGGTGCGGGCATCGGGTGCCGCGAGCACCGCGGTCAGTTCGGCGGCCTGCTGTTCCACCCGCCGCGCCCGGTCCCGGGCGTCCTCGGCCGACTGGTGCTGCCACACGGCAACACCGCCGAGCGCCACCGCCGCCGCGAGGCAGGCGGCGAGCGCGAGCCGCGGGGCCGACTTGGTCCAGGCCCGCACCCGGGCGCGCGCGGGCAGCCGCGGCGGCTCCTGGCGCACGTTGGTGATCTGCTGCAGCACCCGCGTCCTGAGCTCGGCGGGCGGCGGCGCGGCGACGGCGAGGCCGAGACGCTGCGCGGTGGCCGCCAGCTCCGCGACCTCCTGCGCGCAGGCCTCGCAGTCCGCCAAGTGGCCCTCGAAACGGTCCCGTTCGGCGGGCGACAAGGCGTGCAGGACGTACGCACCGGTCGCGGTGTGCAGTTCGGCGGTGCTCATACGCTCACCCCCAGGCAGTCGCGCAGCCGGATCAGGCCGTCGCGGAGTCGGGTCTTGACGGTGCCGAGCGGCACGGTGAGCAGCTGGGCGACCTCGCGGTAGGTCAGTCCGCGGTAGTAGGCCAGGGCGACCGCCTCGCGCTGCAGTCCGGTGAGGGACCGCAGACAACGGCGTACCCGCTGCTGTTCGAGACGCGTCTCGACCTGCTCGGTCACCTCGTCGTACGCGGGCAACTGGTCCAGGAGCGCCGCTTTGTGCTCCCGTGCGGCGCCGGCCGCGACGGACCGCACGCGGTCCACCGCCCGCCGGTGGGCGAGGGTCATCACCCAGGTCATGGCGCTGCCCCGGTCCGGGCGGAACCGTGCGGCCGTACGCCACACCTCGACGAGCACCTCCTGCGTGACCTCCTCCGACTGGGCCGGGTCCCGCAGCACGCTGCGGACGAGGCCGAACACCGGGCCGCTCACCGCGTCGTACACGGCGGCGAAGGCGCTCTGGTCGCCGCGCGCCACCTCGGTCAGGCGGGCCTCCAGACCCGCGTCCGGCGACGGGGGCGGGCCGGCCGGGGAACTCTCCGCCGCTCTCATGCCCGTCCCCCGCCGTCGGCGGCGCCCGCCGCGATGCGAGGCATCCTCGGTGGGGTCGTTCCGTCGTCCGCCATGTGCCCGGCCTCTCTGCGTGCTGTCCCTGTCCGTACCCTGCGCGCCCGTGGGTACGGGGTGGCTGCCCTGACGCCACTCGGTGATACGGGCTTCACCACCGCCCGGTGATACGGGTTCATCCAGTGATTCGGAGCGGCGCGGCGGACGGATTGGTCCGGATCCGGGGAAGCGGCAGTCGGGGCGAGCGTACGCAGCGAGACGGGCGTACGCGGTGAGGCCGGAACGTCTGCGGCAAGGTCAGACCGTACGCAGCAGGAGCATCGCGCCCATCACCAGCATCGTCACCGCGACCAGGGAGTCGACCACGCGCCAGGCGGCGGGGCGGGCCAGGACGCCGCTGAGCAGCCGGGCGCCGTAACCGAGCCCGGCGAACCACACGAGGCTGGCCAGCATCGCGCCGAGCCCGAAGACCCAGCGCAGCGAGCCGCGGTCGGAGGCGATCGAGCCGAGCATCAGGACGGTGTCCAGGTAGACGTGCGGGTTGAGCCAGGTCAGGGCCAGGGTGGTGAGCACCGCGGCCTTCACGGATCCCGCGGCCGCGCCGCGGGTGGACAGGCCCTGCCCTTCCGCGGGGCGCAGGGCGCGGACGGCGGCCAGGGTGCCGTAGCAGAGCAGGAAGCAGCCGCCGGCGAGGCCGACCACGGTCAGTGCGGGCGGCCAGGCGGTGACGACGGCTCCCAGGCCGGCCACCCCGAGGGCGATCAGGACCGCGTCGGACAGGGCGCAGATACCGACCACCGCGAGCACCGCCTGGCGTCGCATGCCCTGGCGCAGGACGAAGGCGTTCTGGGCACCGATCGCGACGATCAGGGACAGGCCGGTGCCGAATCCGGCGGCGGCCGCGGGGACGAAGCTGCTGGTCATGTCGTCGACGCTAGGGATCGCGGCGTCATGAGTCGAGCTAAAGTTTCTTACGTAGCATTAGCTCTCCTGAAGATGACTGCCCCCACCGGCGACCGGGGCCACACGCACACACGCACACACACGACGATCCCGAGGTGAGCCGGAATGGTGATGGCGGAGCTGCCGCTCGATCAGGTGCGCACCCTGCTGGCCGTGGTCGACGAAGGCACCTTCGACGCCGCCGCCGCGGCTCTGCACGTGACACCGTCCGCGGTCAGCCAGCGCGTCAAGGCGCTCGAGCAGCGCACCGGCCGGGTCCTCCTGATGCGTACGAAACCGGCCCGGCCCACCGAGTCGGGGCAGGCGGTCGTACGGTTCGCACGTCAACTGGCCGCTCTGGAGCGGGAGGTGCGCTCGGAGCTGGGGGCGGCCGACGACGGCTCGCCCGCACGGCTGCCGATCGCGGTGAACGCGGACTCGCTGGCCACCTGGTTCCTGCCCGCACTGACCCAGGTGCCGCAGGACCTGCCCGTCTGCTTCGAACTGCACCGCGAGGACGAGGCGCACACGGCGACCCTGTTGCGCGAGGGCCAGGTGATGGCGGCGGTGAGTTCCGCCGTGGAGCCGGTCGCGGGATGCACGGTGCGTCCGCTGGGCCTGGCGCGGTATCTGCCCTCCGCCCACCCGGAGTTCGTGGCCCGCCGGCTCTCCGACGGACCGCTCGAGGAGTGCCTGCCGCAGGCTCCGGTGATCGTCTTCGACCGCAGGGACGAGCTGCAGGACGGTTTCGTACGGAAGCTGACGGACGGAGCCCGCGGCGCGAGCAGGATGCGGCACTACGTGCCGACGTCGGAGGGCTTCTGCGACGCGGTGGCCGCGGGGCTCGGCTGGGGGCTCGTACCGGAACAGCAGGCGCTGCCGCTGTACCGCTCGGGCGACCTCGTCGGGTTCGCCCCGGACCGGCCGCTCGACGTCCCGCTTTACTGGCAGCAGTGGAAGCTGGACGTGCCGGCCCTGGCCCTCGTCGCCGAGGCCGTCGCCGCGGCCGCGGCCCGGTCCCTGCACGGACCGGAGTGACGCCGGGGCGCGGTCAGGCGCTCCCCGAGTCCGAGATGTTGACCATCCACGGGACTCCGAAGCGGTCGCTGCACGCGCCGAAGACGTCGCCCCACACCTGCCGCTCCAAGGTCATCACGACGGTGCCGTCGGCGGACAACTTCTCCCAGTAGCCGCGCAGTTCGGCCTCGTCGTCGCCGCTGAGGGACACCGCGAAGTCGGTGCCGCGGTTGAACGTCATGCCGGGCGGGGTGTCGGCTCCCATCAGCGTGAAGCCGTTCGGGGTCGTGAGCATGGCGTGCATGATCTTGTCGGCGTCCGGGCCGCTCATGCCGCCGCCTTCGCCGAAGGTGCTGAGCGCCAGATCACCACCGAAGACCTCCCGGTAGAACTCCATCGCCGTGCGGGCGTCACCGTCGAAGCTCAGGTACGGGTTCAGGGTCGTCGAGGCCATGGGGTCCTCCGCGAGGAGTGAGGGGCGCGGGCGCAGACGGTCGCACCACCTGCGGCCGGGCCCGGCATCGGATGCCTGCAGGGCTTTGCGGACCCGACGTTAGTGCCGGAGCCGCGGGGAGGCATCCGGAAGCGGCAGCCCCGCACCGAAGAGGGGGGCGTGCGGTCCGTCACCCTCGCCCGCCCCCGGCCGACCGCGCTTAATGCCTAGAATGTGCAAGTGCGTAATTACAGCATCAGGACGGCCACGGCCGACGACGCCGGTCCCGCCCGCGCCATCATGCTCGACACCGTCTACCACGACTTCGGCACGGGGTACGTGCCGCGGTGGCACGGCGACATCGTCGACCTCGAGGGCGCGTATCTGCTCCCGGCCCGGCACACGCTCCTGGTAGCCGTGGACGACACGGACGGGAGCGTCGTGGCCACCGCGGCCCTGGACTCCCGGGGCCCCGCACACCCGCCGAACCCCCGCTGGATCGCCGACCGCTTCCCCTCCGGCGAGACCGCCCAGCTCCGGCGCGTGTACGTGCGCGCCACGCACCGCAGGCACGGCATCGCACGCCGCCTGGTGGCCGAGCTGCTCGACTTCGCGGCGGCGGACGGCGGCTACCGCTCCGTCTATCTGCACACCGACCCCGCGGTGCCCGGCGCCGAAGGATTCTGGCAGTCCCTGGGCAAGGCGGTGCTGGACGAGCGAGCGGAACCGGGCGGCTCCCGGGTCGTGCACTTCGAGGTCGCGATGGGCGCGGAGTCCGGGCGGCCGCAGGACTCGCGCCGGCTCGCGGACCGCGACCGGCCGGGTCTGCAGGTGCCCGTGCACGGCTAGGGCTCCCACGGCACCCACCCCCTTAATGGAAACGATTCCCGCATACTGTGGGAGCCCGCTCCCCCACGCCCCCACGCACACCCGAGAACGAGGACCATGCGCTCCGTCCCCCGCCGTCGGCTGATAGCCGGCCTGCTGGCCGCCCCGCTGCTCGCCGGCTGCTTCGCCTCCAACGACGACACCTCGTCCGAGGGCTCGGCGGACGGCGCCCGGCTCCGCGTCGCGCTCGCCTTCCCGCCCGCCGAGAACTTCTCCCCGTACGGCGCCGACGCCACCCTGCTCAGCAGGCTCGGCGTGACCGAGGGCCTGACGAAACTCGACGCCAACGGCGCCGCCGCCCCCGCGCTCGCCGCCTCCTGGAAGAAGGAGAGCGACAGCAGCTGGCTGTTCACCCTGCGCGAGGCCGAGTTCCAGGACGGCGGCCGCGTGACCCCGTCCGCCGTCGCCACCGCCCTGAAGCACGCGGGCGAGGCGAAGCCCGTGACGGCCGCCCTCTCCGGCGTCTCGCTCACCGCGAAGGCCGTCGGCGACACCCAGGTACGGATCACCACCGAGAACCCGGACCCCGCACTGCCGCTGCGACTGTCCAGCCCCGGACTCGCGGTGCTCTCCGGCAAGGCGTACGGCAAGGAGCGGGTGGACCCGGCGGGCACGGCGACCGGACCGTTCGAGCTCACCGACAGCGCGGGGGCGACCAAAGCCACCCTGGACCGGTTCGACGGCTACTGGGGCGGGCGGGCGCAGGCCGCCGGGATCGACGCACGCTTCATCGCCGACGGCACCGCGCGGACCAACGCACTGCGCACCGACGACGTGGACATCGCCGAGGCCGTCCCGGCCTCCCAGACCGCCTCGCTCGACAAGAACAACCGCCGCGAGACGGCCACCGCGCGGACCACGGCCCTGCAGCTCAACACCAGCAAGGGCGCCTTCAAGGACGCAGGTCTGCGGTCCGCCGTCCGGGAGGCCGTCGACGGATCGAAGCTCGCGGACGGCGTGTACGAAGGGCACGCGGACCCGGGCGCCGGCATCTTCGGACCGGCCCTGACCTGGGCCGAGGGCAAGCGTGTCGAGCCCACCGGCCGGGCCGGGGCGAAGGACCCGAAGGGCACCGCGATCACCCTCGCCACCTACGACAACCGGCCCGAACTGCCCGAGGCCGCCCAGGTGCTCAAGGAGCAGCTGCAGAAGGCCGGCTTCAAGGTCAGGATCGAGGTACGCGAGTCGTCCCGGATCGAAGGCGACGCGCTGGCCGGGAAGTTCGACGCGTTCCTCGGCGCGCGGAACACGATGCTCGACACCGGCGACCCGGTCTCCGTGCTCGCCAGCGACTACACCAGCAAGGGCAGTTACAACCTGTCGCTGCTCTCCGACAAGAAGGTCGACGCGGCCGTGCGCAAGGCCGAGAAGACCGGCGACATCGAGCAGCGGCAGGACGCCGCGATGGCCGCCGAGGCCGCGATCCTCGGCACGGACGCGACGGTCCCGCTCGTCCACCAGCGCATCGTCACCGGCGTCGGCTCCTCCGTCGAGGGCGTCGTCCTCGACCCGTACGAGCGCGCCCTGGTCGGTACCGGAACGCGGCGCTGAGCGACGGCGATGGCGACAGGACCCGCGTCCGGAGGGCGTCTGCGGGGCGCTTGGCCTGCGGCGCTCTGGCGGGCCCTGCTCGCCGTGGGCCTGGTCTGCGGCATCGGGCTGCTGCCCTGGCTCTCGCGCACCGATCCGGCACTCACCGTGCTCAGGGCACGGGCTGCCGAACGCACCCCCAGCCCCGAGGTCATCGCCGCCGTACGGGATGAACTCGGCCTGGCCGACGGGCCGTTGCACCTGCTCGCCCACTGGGCCGGCGGACTGGTCACCGGCGACGCCGGACAGTCCTGGATCTCCGGCGACGACGTACTGCCGTCCGTGGCGCAGGCGCTCGGCGTCTCGCTGCTCCTGATGGGCGCGGCGATCGTCGTGGCCTGCCTCACCGCCGCGGTGATCTGCGCCCGCACGCTGTACCTGTGCGCGCACCGCCGCACCGCGCGGCGGCGCTCGCGGGGCAGCGTCGGGGCGATGGCCGCCGCGCTGCCCGAGTTCCTGATCGCCTCGGTGCTCGCCGCCGTCGTCGGCGTACAACTCGGCTGGCTGCCCGCACTCGGCTGGTACGGGCCCGCCTGGATGGTGCTGCCCGCGCTCTCCCTCGGGCTGCCCGCCGGTGCGCTGCTGGGGCGGCTGCTCGACGATCTGCTGCCGGGCGCGTTCGCCGAGCCGTGGGCCCGGTCCGCCGCAGCGCGCGGCATCCCGCCCGGCCGGATCGCACGCCACGCGCTGCGCCGCTGCCTGCCCGGTGTCCTGCCGAACCTCGGCCTGTTCCTGGTCGGCCTGACCGGCGGCGCGGTCGCCGTGGAACAGATCTTCGACATCCCCGGGCTCGGCCGGACCTCGCTCGAGGCGGCCGTCGCCCAGGATCTGCCCGTCCTGCAGACCAGCGCCCTCGCCCTGGTCGCGCTCGCCGCGGCCGCCGCCCGGCTCACCCGGTCCGCGGCCCGGCGCGCGGCGGGGCCCGCACTTCGCGACGGCGCACTGCAGTCCCTGCACCCCGCACGGGCCGCCGCGCCGAGCCGGCTGCCGCTGCTGTACGGCGGGCTGCTCCTGGCCGTCGTCGGGCTCGGCCTCGTACGCGATCCGCTCGCCGTGGACACCGAGGCGCGGCTCGCCGCGCCCTCGGGGGCGCATCCGTTCGGCACCGACGCGCTCGGCCGCGACCTGCTCGCGCGGATCGCGCACGGTGCGCTCGACACCCTGGCGATCGCCCTGGCCATCAGCGCGTTCGCGCTGGTCGCCGGAGTGCTGCTCGGTCTCGTCCCGCGCCTGTCGGGGCCGCTCGTCGACACCTTGAACGCCGTACCGCCGGTGCTCGCCGGTCTCCTCGTCGCCGCCGTCGCGGGCAGCGGCGCGGCCACCCCCGCGCTCGCCGTGGCCGCTCTCGCCTGGACCCCGCTGGCCGCACACACCTCGGCCCTGCTGCGGCAGGAGCGCGCCACCCTGCACCTGGCGGCGACCCGCAGCCTCGGAGCGGGGCGCGGCCATCTGCTCCGGCGCCACCTGCTGCCGGCCGTCGTCGGACCCGTCACCCGGCACGCGCTCCTGCGCCTGCCCGGTGTCGCCCTGGCGCTCGCCGCCCTCGGCTTCCTCGGCCTCGGCGCCCAGCCCCCGTCCCCCGAGTGGGGCCGGCTGCTCGCCGAGAACCAGCCGTACGTGGAGCGCGCCCCCTGGTCCGTCCTCGCGCCCGCCGCCGTACTCGCCCTGCTCGGCGCGCTCGCGGTGACCGCGGCCCACGGCGTACGACTGCCGTGGCGCGGGCGGGGAGGCGAGTCCAGCGCCGACGGTCGACTCTCCCGCGAGGACCGGGAGTTCGCCGCACTCGACATCGAGTCCGGCACACCGCACCCGGACGCGGCGGTCCTGCGATGACCGGCCGACCCGCACGCATCGCACCGCAGCGCCCGCCCCGGGGAGCCACCTGGCGCACCCTCTCGCCGCTCCTGCGGCTCCTGATCCTCACCCAACTCGCCTTCAACATCGGTTTCTTCGCCGTACTGCCCTACCTCGCCGAGCATCTGGGCACCGCGATCGGCATGGCGGGCTGGACGGTCGGGCTCGTGCTCGGGCTGCGGACGTTCAGCCAGCAGGGGCTCTTCGTGGTCGGCGGCGCGCTCACCGACCGGTACGGGGTGCGGCCGGTCGTGCTCGTCGGCTGTGCACTGCGGATCGCGGGCTTCGCCTGGCTCGGGTACGCAGAGGCCACCGGCGCGGTGATCGGGGCCGTACTCCTCATCGGGGTGGCGGCCGCGCTGTTCTCGCCCGCCGTCGAGTCCGAGGTGACGCGGCAGGCGGTGGCCTGGGAGCACGACGGCAACGGTCCGCGCACCCGGGTGCTGGCGCTGCTCACGGTGGCCGGGCAGGCCGGCGCGTTCCTGGGGCCACTGCTCGGGGCGCTGCTGCTGCCGTTCGACTTCCGCACGGTGTGCCTGGCCGGGGCCGGGGTGTTCGTCCTCGTACTCGCCGGGCACGTGTGGCTGCTGCCGCAGCACATCCCGGGCCGGACGCGGACGCCGATGCGCGGCGGTACGGGCGAACTGCTGCGCAACCGGCGCTTCCTCGCGGTCTGCGCGGCGTACGGCGCGTACCTCCTCGCGTACAACCAGCTGTATCTCGCACTGCCGGCGGAGGTCACCCGGGCGACCGGTTCGCAGACCGCGCTGGCCTGGCTGTTCGCCCTGTCGTCACTGCTCGTCGTGGCGGCCCAGCTGCCCGTCACCCGGTGGGCGGCCGAACGGCTCACCCTGCGCCGGTCGATGGCGGCCGGGCTGGTCCTGGTCGGCGCGGGGTTCGCCGTGGTGGCCGCGGCGCAGCCGGCGGCTCTCACCGGAGTCGTGGGGCTGCTGCCGGCGGCCGGATTCGTCGTCCTGCTCACGGGCGGCCAGATGCTCCTCGCACCCGCCGCACGCGCCTGGGTGCCCGACCTCGCCCCCGACGGACGGCTCGGCCTGTACACCGGCGCCATGTCCTCCGTCTCCGGCCTGATGGTCCTCGCCGGCAGCGCCGCCACCGGTGCCCTCCTCGACGCCGGCCTCCCGGCCTGGGCCCCCTGGCTCGTCCTCGCCGCAATCCCCCTCCTCGCGGTGACCGTACTGCCGAGGCCGGAGACGGCCGCCACGAAGGGCCTGTCACCGGCGACGGCGTCCGCGGGGCGACGGGGGCGGTGACCTCCGTGGCGCCCGAATCTCCGTGACGTCCGTCCGCCTCCGACCGGGTTTCGGAGAGGATGGGGGCGCGGACGGCCGTCCGCAGCGGCAACCGCCCGTACCCGGGTGCCCGCCCGTACCGGGGTGTGCCCGACCCTCCCCCGCAGCAAGGAGCGTTCCAGCCGATGTCCACCCCGGGGTCCCGCCCGCGGCCACCGACGATCGCCGACGTCGCCCGGGTCGCCGGTGTCTCCCGTACGACCGTGTCCCATGCGCTCAACGGCCGGGGCAAGGTGGACCCGAGGACCCGCGAGCGGATCAAGGAGGTCGCGGGCGAGCTCGGCTACCGGCCCAATCTGCGGGCCCAGCGGCTGCGGCGCGGACAGGCGCGCGTGATCGCACTGGCCTCGTCGATGCCGTTCGCGGTGGCCGGCGGGCCCTCGCGGCTCGGCTTCTACATGGAGGTGGCCGCCGCCGCGGCCGAGCGTGCTCTCGTGCACGACTACGCCCTGGTCCTGGTACCGCCGGCCCAGTCCGCCGCCGCGCTCCACTCGGTGGACATCGACGGCGCGATCGTGGTCGAGCCGGACGCCGAGGACGCGGCCCTCGCGCAGCTGCGCGAGCGCGGGCTGCCGCTCGTCGCGCTCGGCCGCCCGGCCGACGACGGCACCGACTGTCCCTACGTGGACCTGCGCGGCGACCTCGCGGCCGAACTCCTCCTGCGGCATCTGCACGAACAGGGCGCCCGCCGCCCTGCGTTGATCGTCGCCGCCGGCTCCCGGCACTCGTCGGTCGACGCCCGCGCGGTCTACGAGCGGACGGCCGCCGAACACGGCCGGACCCCGGTCGTCCGGACCGCCCCGGAGGACGGAGGCGAACGGGCGGGCTACGAGAGCTGCGCGGCGCTGCTCGCCGAACACCCCGCGACGGACGCGGTGTTCGCCCTCGTCGACGCCTTCGCGGTGGGTGCGGTACAGGCGATCAAGGACAGCGGGCGGCGCGTACCCGAGGACGTCATGGTCGTCACCCGCTACGACGGACTGCGCGCACGGACCTGCAGCCCGCCCCTGACCGCCGTCGACCTCCACCTCGACCAGGCCTCGGCTACGGCGGTGGAGCTGCTCCTCGACCAGCTGCGCGGGGAACCCTCGACACCGCACAGGGCCACCGCGCCCGCACCGGAGCTGGTGGCCCGGGAGTCCTCCCGAGCGACCGTGCGTTCAGACTGAACTCCCTGTGTACGCAGGCAAGTTCACAGCATGAGCACCACGCCGGACACCAGCGCGAAGCCGAGCACGAACAGGCGCATCCGGCGGGCGTCCAGGCGGTGGTGGACCAGGCGGCTCAGCCACGCCCCCGCCGCGATGAGCGGGAGCGCGGCGGCGGCCCGTCCGAGGTCGGACACATCGCCCTGGCCGGTCGCGAACAGCAGGGCGAGCGAGGCGATTTCGCCGACCAGGAAACAGAGCGCGACCGTGGAGCGGAGTACGGCCGGAGGGCTGTGCTGGTAGACCAGCGCGAGCGGCGGCCCGCCCACCCCGGTGGCGGTCTCGGTGAGCCCGGTGACCACGCCCGCGCCCAGATACGCACCCCGCCCGGGCGCGAACGCCGGTGCGAGGAGGCTCACCACCGCCGCGAGCACCGTGGCGATCCCCACGAACAGCGCGAGCCCGCTCTCCGGGATCACCCACAGCAGCGCCAGCCCGCCCGGAGTCGCCACGATCCGCGCCGCCGAGATCCAGCCGGCCCCGCGCAGATCGAGCGAACTCCGTTCCCGCCAGGCCACATACGCGTTCAGCGGGATCATCGAGGCGAGCAGAAAGCCGGGCAGCAGTCCCGGATCGATCAACCCGGCCACCGGCGCGACGATCAGCGCGTAGCCGAAGCCGCTGCCCCCCTGCACGAACGCCGCGACAGCGACCGTGACCGCCAGTACCGCCAGCATCGCCGCGCTCACCGGGCCACGCTCCGGCCGCGGGCCGCGGCCACCGAGGACGGGGGATGCGTGACGACGACGGGGGCGCGCCCGACCACTTCCCTGGACAGCTCGACCGCCCGCCGCACCAGGGCGTCGGCGTCGAAGCCCGTGGGTGTGCCGTGCCACATCCGCGGCCGGCCGGCGACGTAGACCGCGTCGATCTGGTCCCGGTTGCCGCGGCGCACCAGCTCCCAGGGCAGGTCCCAGGAGAGGGCGAGCTCGGGGGTGTCGACGTCGACGAGCAGGAAGTCGGCCGCAAGGCCGGGGGCGATCCGGCCGGTGACCGCGCCGAGCCCGGTGACGTCGGCGCCGCCGCGTGCGGCGTGGTCGAGCCAGGTCCAGCCGGCGCCGCAGGAAGAGTCGCCGACGGCGTTGCCGTGCGCGAGCCGCTGGGCGAACTCGGCGGCCTCGGCGAGGCGGAAGCCGTCGCCCCGGGTGCCGTCGGTGCCGAGCCCGAAGCGGATGCCGCGTTCGGCCATCGCGGCGGCGGGGGCGACGGCGTTGCCCTTCCAGGCGCTCGCCACCGGGTTGTAGCTGATGGCCGTACCGGTGTCGGCGAGCAGGGTCAGCTCGGCCGGGGTGAGCAATGTGGTGTGGGCGGCGAGGAGTTGGGGCCCGAGCGCGCCGACCCGGGCGAGCTGTTCCAGCGGGCGCCTCCCGTGCCGTACGAGGGAACGCTCGACCGCCGCCAGGTGCTCGTTCACATGCATCTGCACCACGGTGCCGGACTCCGCGGCGAGGCGGGCCGTCGCGGCCAGAGTGGCTTCGGTGGCGGCCTCCGGGATGGAGACGGCGAGGGTGGGGTGCACCAGCGGATCGCCGGCGTACCGCGACAGGTGCTTCTCGGCGGCGCGCAGCACCTCGTCGGCGGTACGGTCCTCGGCGCCACCCGGGTCGGCGTCGTTGCAGATCAGTCCCAGTACGCAGCGGATGCCGGCGTCCCGGGCGGCACAAGCCAGTACGTCCACGTCGACATCGGCCCTGGTGCCCGCGTCGGCCACGGTGGTGAATCCGCCGCGCAACGATTCCAGAACCGCCAACTGCGCGGACACATAGGCCGATTCGGCGTCCAGAGCGCCTTCGAGCGGCACCCACACCCGGCGGAAGATCTCCGACGGCTCCCCGAAGGCGAGCGCGGCGCCGAAGCTCTGCGTGAGGTGGTGGTGGGCGTCGACGAACCCCGGCATCAGCAGATGTCCCGGCAACGCGACGGGGGTGAGCTCCGGATGGTCCCGGCGTATCGCGTCCACGGGTCCCACGGAGCGGAACTTGCCGCCGTCGACCACGACCGCGTATCCCGTCACCAGGCCGTCCGGCAACAGGAGTTGACCTGGAGACAGAAACAACGGGCCTTCAGTGGAACGGAGTTCGGTGGGAAGTTTCGTCATTGATCGCTTTCCTGGTTCATGGTGCGCTGTGCGTGTTCGGTCGTCGCGCCGGCCCGTCAGTCGCCGTCCCGGTGCCTGGTCCCGCCCGCCGCGAAGCGGGCGGCCACCGCCGGCCGGACGTGGTGGAAGAGGACGTTGAGGACGACGGCGGTCAGGGCGCCGATCGCGACACCGCTGTCGAGCAGGATCCGCGCGTTCGACGGGAAGCTGTCGTAGACGCCGGGGATCAGGATCGGCAGCAGACCGAGCGCGATCGCCACGGCGCAGATGAACGTGTTGGCGTGGTCGGAGAGGTCGCAGCGGGCGAGCATCTGCACCCCGAGCACGGTGATCACGGCGAACACCACCATCGCGGTACCGCCGACCACCGCCGCCGGAATCGCACCGATGGCGCGGGTGACCGGGGCGAGGAAGCCGATGACGATCAGGAGCACGCCGGCCGCCGCGGTCACGTAGCGGCTGCGCACGCCGGTGACCCGGACGATCCCGATGTTCTCGCCGCTGGTCACCATCAGCGGCAGGCCGAAGGCACCACCGATCAGCGACGTCAGGGCGTCGCCGCGCACGGTCCGCGGAACGGCGACGCGGCGGTCGATCGACTTGCCGACGGCCTCCGCGTTGATCACGGTCTGGCCGGTCGCCTCGGCCATCGACGCGAGGCTGTAGAGCAGCAGCGGCACGGCGGCGACCAGGTTGAACTGCGGCGATCCGAACGGCAGCACCTCCGGCAGGCTCACCGGACCACCCGCGCCCGACCCGGAGAGGTCGAACTTCCCGAGACAGGCGGCCAGTACGGCCCCCGCCAGGAGCCCCAGCATCACCGCCACCTGCCGCAGGACGCCGGTGAACAGCAGGTAGAAGACGACCGTGAAGCCGATGGTGGCCAGCCCGAGCAGCAGGTTCCCGCGATCGGCGAACCCTGGCTCGCCCGGCTGCCCGGTGACGAGTACCCCACCCACCTTCACCAGATTGACCCCGACGATCACGATCATCGTGCCGATCACGAGCTCCGGGAAGAACTTCAAGAGCCGCGTGAAGACCGGCAGGACGAGGAAGAGGAACACCGCCGTGATCACCACGGCACCGCTCGCCGTACGCATCCCGTGCTGCTCGGCGATCGCCAGGAACAGGATCAGCGGCGCACCGCCCGGCAGCATCACGAACGGCAGCCGAGGGCCGAACTTCCACAGCCCGAGCGACTGGATCAGCGAGCCGACGCCGGAGAGCACGAAGGCGGCGGACAACAGGTCGACGGTGAGCTCCGCGT
This sequence comes from Streptomyces sp. YIM 130001, assembly GCF_003574445.1. Taxonomy (GTDB): domain Bacteria; phylum Actinomycetota; class Actinomycetes; order Streptomycetales; family Streptomycetaceae; genus Streptomyces. Next base: position 124,987 of record NZ_KZ984566.1, on the reverse strand, counting down.
CCAGGCCGAGCGTGGCGCTCATCAGGAAGATCGCGGATATCGGGGTCGCGGCCATCACCAGGACGTGCTGCACGCCGAAGAGCAGGATCCTCCCGAGCGGCCTCTTCTCGTCGACGGGGTGCGGTGGCGGGGCCGGGCTGCTGTCGCCGCGGGGTTCGCTGTCCTGGGTGACGTGGTGAGGACGGGACACGGTCGAGCTCCGTTCGCTTCGGCTTGCTCGGTTCGGTGGCGTGATCCGGCCCTGGACGGAGAGCCAAATCGATTTGGCCAAATCGATTTGGCCGCCAGTATGCGGAGCCCCCGGACGGCCGTCAAGGCAGTCACCGCCCTCACCGCCGATCCGATCCGCCACCGCCCCCACGCCGGGACCGTCGCCGCCCCGGCCGTCCGACCCCGTCCCGGGAACGCGGGCACCCCAACGGGTGGGCGTGCGCCGCGGACCGTTTCTCCACCGGGGTCCACCGCGTTCTGCAGAGCATGATTTCCACTCGACGCGCCCTCGCCGCCGTGGCCCTGGCCGCCGGCGCCTCCGCCCTGGCGATGCCCGCCGCGACCGCCTCCGCGGCCTCCGGCCCGGAAGGCATCGAACTCTCCGCCAACGACACCATCGACTCCCTCGCCGCCGCCGGCATCCCCGAGGAGGACCGGGCCGAACTGCCCACGGTGTCCCAGCAGTTGGGCGGACTGAACCGGCTGAACGAGCTGCACCAGCTCACCGACCAGGCCGCCCCCGTCACGGGGCTCCTGCCGTCGATCGCCTGATCGAGGGCACGGGCCCGTCCGGCCCGCAAGCATGAAGGAGGGGCAGTCGGCCGAGCCGACTGCCCCTCCTTCACGTGCCGCTCCCGCCCACTCGGAAGCGGCGGCCCGGACCCCGGCGCCCCGGGGCCGGACCAAGAGGTGCTGCGAAGCACCCCCTATCGGTGTCAGCCGTTGCCGGCACCGTTCCCGGACAGGACCGGGATGTCGTCGAGGACGTGGCTGAGGGGCTCGTCGCCCTTCGCCTGCGTCGAGTTCTCGGCGCACTGCTGGTTCTGCGGAGCCGACAGGACGGAGACGTCCTGCACGGAGACGGGGACCAGGCCGACCAGCGAACCGGCGTTGCCCTTGACGGGCAGACCGATGCACGGCTTGTTCAGGGAGCCCTGGACGAGGCCGAGCTGAGGGCTCAAGTCGCCCGTCGTGGCGGAGTTGCCGTACTCCTGGCTCGCGCCGTTGCCGCTGAGCGACGTGGTGCCGGCGTCGTCACCGATGGCGAGGGCCTGCGGTGCGGCGACCGCCGACATGCCGGCGACGGAGACGGCGACTGCGGCGGATGCCCACAGCTTCTTCATGTGTGTTCCCTTCAGGGAGCGTCCCGCGCACCGCCGTTCGGCGGCGACCGGGTGCGCTCGACTCAGTGGTTGGCGGTGCCGTTCCCGGACAGGACCGGGATGTCGCTGAGGATGTGCGACAGCGGCTCGTCGCCCTTGGCCTGCGTGGAGTTCTCGGTGCACTGCTGGTTCTGCGGTGCCGACAGGACGGGGATGTCCTGGACGGAGACCGGCACGACACCCACGAGGGAGCCGACGTTGGCCTTGGCAGGCAGACCGATGCAGGGCTTGTTCAGCGAGCCCTGGATGAGCGCCATCTGCGGGCTCATGTCCCCGTACGTGGCGGAGTTGCCGTAGACCTGCTCCGCGTTGTTGCCGCTGCTGGACGTGGTCCCGCCGTCGTTGCCGATGGCCAGGGCCTGCGGGGCCGCGGCGGCGGAGACACCGACGACGGAGGCGGCGACCGCTGCGGCCGCCATGACCTTCTTCATCATGAGCAATTCCCTTCTCGTGGCCCCCGTCCGGGAGCTCTCTGCCCAACTCCCTTTGCCAGGTGTAGTTGCACGAGTTCACTCTGAAGGGTCACGCGAGCGATTGTTCCGGCGAATTCCCGAACTGCCCGGGGGGATAATCCGATTCGCTACCTCCGCACGCCCATGAATATCCGCGAATAAGGTCAATCCGCGTACCGCGGACGAGCGCTCAGCAGCCCGTGCGAGTGAAGTACCGCAACCAAACCCGCACCTCACAGTTGTTCCGGGAGCAGTAACCGGAGGCACTAACCGGAGCAGTAACCGGCGTCCGTCAGAAAAGGAACAAGAAATGCTCAAGAAGGCAATGGCCGCAGCAGCCGTCGCTGCTTCCGTGGTCGGCGTTTCGGCCGCGGCCGCGCCGCAGGCCCTGGCCATCGGCGACGACGGTGGCACCACGTCCGTCAGCGGTAACGGCTCGACCCAGGAGTACGGCAACTCCGCCACCCAGGGCGACATGAGCCCGCAGCTCGGCCTGGTCCAGGGCTCGCTGAACAAGCCCTGCATCGGCCTCCCGGCCAAGGCCAACGTCGGCTCCCTCGTGGGTGTCGTGCCGGTCGCCGTCCAGGACATCCCCGTCCTGTCGGCACCGCAGAACCAGCAGTGCACCGAGAACTCCACGCAGGCCAAGGGCGACGAGCCGCTGTCGCACATCCTCGACGACATCCCGGTCCTGTCCGGGAACGGCGTCGGCAACGGCTGATCAGCCACACAGCAGTACCGGCTCGGGCCGTCTCGTACGCGAGGCGGCCCGAGTCCTTGCGTTCAGGCCGACGTCCGTACGGGACGGTGCGCATCGTCCGGGCCACGGCCCGCCACCCGTACGGCGGCAGCAATTACCGCACCGTCGGGCGGCCCCCGAGGCCTTCCCATCACTCGTTTCGGGACTTGACCGTACGGACTGACAACGCCGTCACCCGTTCGGGGGCGCAACTCGCGACGGTGTGTCCCGTTGATCCTCAAGCCGGGTACCCGCTCGGCGTCGCACCGAACGACCTAGGAGTTTTCCTCATGTCGCGTACCGCGAGGGCCTTCGCCCTTTCCGCCGTTGCTGCCGCCGCACTGGCGGGCAGCGCGGGCATCGCCTCCGCCGACAGTGGCGCGCAGGGCACCGCCGTCGGTTCCCCCGGCGTCCTCTCGGGCAACCTGCTGCAGGTTCCCGTCCACGTCCCCGTCAACGCCTGTGGCAACACCGTGGACGTCATCGGCGTGCTGAACCCCGCGTTCGGCAACGCCTGCGTCAACAACTGAGGTTCCGCCCAGCGGAGCTCTTCCACGGCCGTCCCCGTTCCTCGGGGGCGGCCGTTCCATCCCACCGGGCGGGTACGTGGCCGCGCGCCGCGCCGCCCCCGACCACCGAGGACATCCCCGCATGAAGTCTCTGAAGGCCGCAGCCGTCGTCGCCGGATCGCTCGCCCTCACCGGCGTCGCCGCCCCCGCGTTCGCCGACGACCTCACCCCCTCCAGCCTGAACGGCGCCGTCGAGAACCTGGACACCAGCACGCTCCTGGAGACCCCGCCGGTCCACACCACCCTCCTCGAAGCCGACCGCTCGGGCTCCCTGCCGAACGCGGTACAGGGCGCGGTCGACGACCTCGGCTCCGCCGGTGGCCAGAACCAGGGCCTGCTCGGCGGCCTTCCGGTCGGCGGCTGAACCGACCGGCCGAATCGGCTGTCGAACCGACCCACGCATCGCCCGTCGGTACCGGCCGGGCAAGCCCCTTCGCGGAAACGAACGCCGGGGAGAACTCCCGTGTGAACGGAGCTCGTTCGGGGATTCGCGTCCCTCGGGCGAGTGACGCGGAAGGCGGAAGGCGCAGTCGCGTCGCTACGCTTCCCCGGTGACCTCAACCTCCAGTGAAAACCGACCTTTCCACCCCGCGGATCTGGGCACGCTGTCCGTAATTCCGTGGAGCGGTGAAGCGCCCGGAACGCAAACCGAAACCCCCTTTCTCATGGCGTACTCGCTCGGGGACGGTCCGCACGGCCGCGAGGGCACGGCCCTGGCGATCCGGACGGTTCTGGAGAAGGCCGGAATTCCGGTGGGCAGTTTCCAGGACGGCACCCAGCACCCCAGTTTCCCGGTGCAGCTGCTCGTCGAGGGCGGCCAGGCCGTCGTCACCATGCCGCACCTCAAGGCTCAGTGCCCGGTTCCGCACGAGTGGCTGGCCGCCGCCGATGCCTGCGGGCATGCGTACTTCGTCGTGACCACCCGTGCCTGGACCGAGGCGGTGCCGGGGCGGCCCGTCACCGAGGAAGCCCTCACGCAGTTCGCCGGGGACGCCAACACCCTGGAGTACGCCGCGCATTGCCTGCTTCCGGTGCGCAAGCTGCGGTTCTGACACCGCCGTTCCGAAGGAGTACGCATGGACACCCGCATCCCCCCGAGCCATAGGGCACGGCCGGCCGCCGTGCCGCAGGCGCGTGCCGCGAAC
>NZ_KZ984566.1:0-119767 GCF_003574445.1 Streptomyces sp. YIM 130001 | reverse complement strand
ACTGCTGCCCGCTCCCCGTGGTCTGCGGTCCTTCCTCGACGAGTTCACGTGGGTGCTGCCGGTGCTGCACATCGGGATCATCGGCATGCTGATCCTGACCCGCTGGTGGGACTTCTGGACCAGCTGACCCGCCGACCCGGGCTGACAGCCCGGGTGATCGGTGCGAGCCGGTGCGTTCCGGAGATCTCCGGGGTGCGCCGGCTCGTTCGTGTTCAGGGGGTTCAGGGGGTTCAGGGGGTTCAGGGGTTCGTCGGTGCCGCGTCGGGGTGGGCCGCGCGCCAGGCCGCCATCGCACGGTTCCAGTCGGCTCCGGAGAGGGCCGTGAGGGAGGCGGGGAAGAGGCCGTCCTCCTCCTTGGCGATGTGGTGGTGCAGTTCGTCGACCGCCTCGCGCAGGGTGGCCGCGTCCCTGGCGTCCGCGAGGTCGAGCCGGGGCAGCAGGGCCGCCAGTTCCCGGTGCTCGCGGACCAGGGCCTCGATGTAGTCGGCGTACTCCGGGTCGTCCCGCAGCACCGCGAAGAGGCCGTCCTCCTCGCCCTGCCAGTGGGTGGTCAGCTCGCGTGCCATGACGTCGACGAGGGCGTGGGCGCGGTCGGTGTCGCCCCGGTCGAGGGCGCGTACGGCGTCACCCGCGGCATCCGTGACGCGCTCGTGCTCGGCGATGAACTCCTTGATCAGTGGGATCTCGCGGCAACCGCAGTAGTGGCACATGGGGAGTTTCTAGGCGAGGCCGGCCAGGAGCTCGGAGCCGCCACACCGGTGCGGCACGCAGGTGTCCCCCGCACTCCCGGCCCGCGCTCCTCAGGGGTGAACCCTGAGGTATCCCTGAGAGCCCCCCAGTCTTCCCCGACATGTGTCAGGTTCCTTTGACAGGTGGCGGGCGCGGGCCCACCGTGGAGGCATGAGCGAGGCCTCCGTACCCACCGGGGACGAGCTGTTGAAGATCCTCTCGGCGTTGGGCAACCCGCACCGGCTGCGCGTCGTCGCGGCCCTCGCCGAGGGACGCAACTACGTCAGCGCACTGGCCCGCGAGATCGGTATGGGCCGGCCCCTGCTGCACATGCACCTGCAGAGGCTGGAGGCCGCCGGGCTCGTGACCGGTTCGCTCGAACTGTCCGAGAGCGGCAAGGCGATGAAGTACTACGAGCTCGTGGACTTCAGCTACACGCTCACGCCTGGGCTCGTGGCGGCCCTGGCCCCCACACTTCCGCGCGACGAGAAGCCCAAGGGTCCGGGCACCGAGCCACCGCCCACCGCGGCCCGTGACACGTCCGCACCAGCCGGACCGGAGGCCGACGAGGCCGACGGACGGCAGCACCAGACAACTGTGAAGGAGAGCTCGGGATGAACGGCGGAGACTGGGCGGGAGCGATCGGCGCCGGCGGTGTCTTCCTTTTCCTGATCGTGGTCGTGTGGCAGATCGCCGCGACCTGGCGGGCCCGCATGCTCGCCTCCCGCGAGGAGCAGTACAAGCAGATGGCCCTCAAGTACCAGCAGCTGCTCGAGGACAACATCGAGCTGCACCGGCGCTCCATCGAGGAGATGACGCAGACCCGCGCCTCCCTCTCCTCGGTCGAGAAGATGATGCGCGAGGTCGAGTAGGCGGCCCCGCAGTTCCCCGTGCGCAGGCACGGCCGGGAGCGGCAACTCCCGGCCGTGCGTAACAGAAGCACGTCCCGCGAGCCCATCGCAGAACACCCACTTCTCTTTGAAGGAGACCACCCATGTCCGCTTGGATCAAGCGGCTCCCGACCGCGCCCGCGGGCCGCCGGACCAAATGGCTCGTGCTGGCCGCCTGGCTGATCGCCACGGTCGCGCTCGGCCCCCTGGCGGGCAAGCTCGGCGACGTCGAGGAGTCGGGGCCCAACGCGTTCCTGCCGCGGGGCGCCGAGTCCGCCGCGGTCAACACGGAGCTCGAGAAGTTCCGTACCGACGAGCTGATGCCCGCCGTCGTCGTCTACACCGGCGACGCCACCGCGGCGCGCGAGTTCGCCGCGGACGAGCGCACCGAGTTCGCGTCGTTCGCCGCGAAGGGCGAGCAGGTGGCCCCGCCCGTACCGTCCGACGACGGCAAGGCCCTGATGACGGTCGTACCGCTCGACCAGGGCGACGGACTGACCGACCGGATCGACGAGCTGCGCGACATCGCCGGCGCCAACGCGCCGCCCGGCGTGGACATCGAGGTCGGCGGTCCCGCCGGATCCCTCACCGACCAGGTCGCCGTCTTCGACACCCTCGACTCCACGCTGATGATCGCCACCGGCAGCGTCGTCGCGATCCTGCTGCTGCTCACCTACCGGAGCCCGATCCTGTGGCTGTTCCCGCTGCTGTCCGTGGGCTTCGCGGCCGTCCTCACACAGGTCGGCACGTATCTGCTCGCGAAGCACGCCGGGCTGCCCGTCGACCCGCAGAGCGCCGGGATCCTGATGGTCCTCGTCTTCGGTGTCGGTACGGACTACGCGCTGCTGCTCATCGCCCGCTACCGCGAGGAACTGCACCGGCAGGAGGACCGGCACACCGCCATGCACATCGCGCTGCGCCGCTCCGGGCCCGCCGTGCTCGCCTCCGCCGGGACCATCGCCGTCGGACTCGCCTGCCTGGTGTTCGCCGACATCAACTCCTCGCGTTCGCTCGGTCTGGTCGGTGCCGTCGGTGTCGTCTGCGCCTTCCTCGCGATGGTGACGGTGCTGCCCGCGCTGCTCGTGATCGCCGGACGCTGGGTGTTCTGGCCGTTCGTGCCGCGGCACGGCACGCCCGCCCGCAAGGCCCGCACCGTCTGGTCGCGGATCGGGGCGGCCGTGGCCCGCAGGCCGCGCTGGTCCTGGCTGATGTCCGTCGGCGTCACCGGCGTGCTCGCGCTCAGCGCCACCGGCATCACGATGGGGCTGAGCCAGGCCGAGATGTTCCAGGACAAGCCCGAGTCCGTCGTCGCCCAGGAGCGGATCTCCGCGCACTATCCGTCGGGTGCCTCCGATCCGGCGGAGATCGTCGCGGGGGCGGACCGGGGCAAGGACGTGCGGGCGGCCGCCGCGGCCACCGACGGGGTCGCTTCCGTACGGGACGGGGACCGCACCCCTGACGGCGCCCTGGTGTCGTACGCCGTCGTCCTCGAGGACGCGCCCGACAGTCAGGTCGCGAAGGACACCGTCGACCGGCTGCGGGACGCCGTCCACGAGATCGACGGGGCGGACGCCCTGGTCGGCGGCACCACGGCGCAGACCCTCGACACCCAGCGGGCAGCGGACCGCGATCTGCGCACGGTGATCCCGATCGTGCTGCTGGTCGTGCTCGGGGTGCTGATCCTGCTGCTGCGGTCGCTCGTCGCGCCGCTGCTGCTGCTCGCCACCGTCGTGCTGTCGTTCCTCGCGGCGCTCGGCGGGTCCAATCTGCTCTTCGAGCACGTCTTCGGGTTCGCCGGCGTCGACTGGTCGATCCCGCTGATGGGCTTCGTCTTCCTGGTCGCCCTGGGCATCGACTACAACATCTTCCTGATGCACCGGGTGAAGGAGGAGGCCGGACGGCTGGGCCACCGGCGCGGCGTGCTCGAAGGACTCACCAGCACCGGCGGTGTGATCACCTCGGCGGGCATCGTGCTCGCGGCGACGTTCGCGGTGTTCGCCGGACTGCCGCTGGTGACCATGGCCCAGATGGGCGTGATCGTCGGCGTCGGCATTCTGCTCGACACCTTCCTGGTCCGTACGGTGCTGGTCCCCGCTCTCGCCCTCGATCTGGGGCGCGTCTTCTGGTGGCCCGGGCGGCTCGCACGGCGGCCTTCGGGCCCCGGTGCCGCTACCGGTACGGGTACGGATTCGGATTCGGATTCGGCGCCGGACGCGGGCGCGGGGCAGGAGGCGGCTCTGCACGGCTGAACGTGGGGACAGCTGGGCGTAGAGGCAGGGCGGACCGTCCGTGGGACTCGAGCTGCCGGGAAGGACTCCCGGCGTGCGGGGCCCACGGGCGGTCCGCGCCCGTACCGGCGGAGGTGCGAGGACCGCACGGCGGCGGCGTGCGGACCGCAGCGGCACCGGGCACCGCGGAAATCGCGCGCTCGTTGTCAGTGCGTGCGCCTATCGTCTGCAGGCATGACTCCCGTACTCATCGGGCGCGACCACCCCTCGGCCCGGCTGCGCGCGGACATCGAGCGCACGGCCAAGAGCCACGGCGGTCTGGTGCTCGTCACCGGCGAGGCGGGCATCGGCAAGACCAGCCTGGTCACCGAGGCCGCGGGCGCCGCGCGCGAGCTCGGCGCCCTGGTCCTCACCGGCACCTGCTGGTCCTCGCAGAGCGCACCTGGCTACTGGCCGTGGGTCCAGGTGGTGCGCGGCCTGCGCCGCGCCGTCGGCGAGGACGCACTCGCTGCCGCCCAGGAAGCGGCGGGCAGCAGCCTCGGCGCGCTGCTCGGCGAGGCCCGCCCGCTCGACGACCCGAGCTCCGCGTTCCGGGTCTACGACGCGGTGACCACGGCCCTCGTCACGGTGTCCAAGGAGCAGCCCGTGATGATCGTACTCGACGATCTGCACTGGTCGGACAGCGCCTCCCTGAAGCTCCTCGAATTCGCCGCGGGCCACGCCTGGTTCGAGCGGCTGCTGTTGGTCGGCACCTACCGGGACGCCGAGGTCGAGACCGAAGGGCACCCGCTGCGCGCCGAGTTCGCCCCGCTCACCGCCAAGGCCGGCACCCTCGCCCTGACCGGACTGGACACGGAGCAGACCGGCGAGCTGATCACCCGCGTCGCCGGCCGCGCCCCCGAACCGGCGCTCGCCGCGGAGGTGTGGCGCAGGACGGGCGGCAACCCGTTCTTCGTCGAGCAGACCGCCCGGCTGTGGGCCGGCGGCGGCTCCGTCTCCTCGATCGCCCCGGGCGTACGGGAGGCCGTGCGGCACCGGCTCGGCCTGCTGCCACCCGCGGTGGCCCGGCTGCTCGGTACCGCCTCGGTGCTCGGGCGGGAGTTCCATCGGCAGGTCCTCGCCGCGGTCGCGGGCGACCCGGTCGCCCATGTGGACCGGCTCCTCGGCCAGGCGGTCACGGCCCGGCTCGTCACCGCGCTCGGCAGCGGCCGCTTCGGGTTCGCGCACGATCTGGTCCGCGAGACGCTGCTGGAGGAGTTCGACGAGACCGAGGCCGGCGCCCGGCACGCGGCGGTCGTCACCGCCATCGAGGCCGCACCGTCCCTCGCGGACAAGGTGCTCCCCAGCGACCAGGCCCGCCACGCGTACCTGGCCGGCGACGCCGTGGCGCCGGAAGCGGCCGTGCGGATGCTGCGGCACGCCGCGCGCGACGCCGGTGGGCGGCTCGCGTACGAGGAGCAGTTGACCCAGCTGCGGCGGGCCGACGCATGCGCGCGGCGCATGCCGGACCAAGGCGGACGCGTCCTCGTCCTGCTCGATCTCGCGGACGCCCTCGACCACTTCGACGAGCCCGTCGAGGCCCGGGCGACCTACGACGAAGCCACCGCCGTGGCCCGCGAGCTGGGCGAGCCCGAACTGCTCGCCCGCGTCGCCCTGTCCGCGTACGCGAATCCCTACCACGGCGATCCGGCCGGCGCCGAGGCCGCTGCCCTGCTGCTGCGCGAGGCCTACGCGGGCCTGGTGGGGCCGGCCGGAGCCGACCGGGCGGCCGGACAGCTCGCCCAGGACCTCAGCATCCGCACCGCCGTCCTGGCCCGCAGGCACGAGGACGACGAGGCGCTCGGCTTCAGCCTCTGGGCGCGGCACCACGCGATCTGGGGTCCCGGCACGGCGGACGAACGCATGGCGCTGATCGAGGAGTTGATCCTCATCGCGCGGCGCAGGGGCGATCCCGAAGGGGAGATGTTCGCGCGCGCCCTGCACTGGGTGGCCCTGCTCGAGCTGGGCGATCCGCGCACCCTGGACTCGTACCACGCGTACGTGGCGTTCTGCGAGAAGCAGGGGCTGCCACGGGCCGGCATCAGCATGGCCATCGACCAGTCGATCGTCTCCGGGCTGCTCGGGCGCTTCGCGCAGTCGGAGAGTTTCCTCGCCGAGAGCCGTGGGGCCGGCGAAGGGCTGAATCTGTACCTCCACTTCACCGCGCTGCTCGAGCATCACCGGTGGAATCTCGCCCTGTTGCAGGGCAGGACCGACGAGGCGGCGCGGATCGCTCACGATGTCGAGCGCCACCATCCGGCCCCCCGCCTGCTCGCCGGCATCACCGCGATCGAGGCGAGCGGTACGGCGGTGGCCCGGGGGCTCGGTCGGCTCGACCCGGCACCGGGCGACGATGCGGGCGGCGGGTCCGGGCCCGACGGGGCGCGGCTCGCGCAGCGCGCACGCGACACCGATGCGGCCGTCACCCACGCCCGCGAACTGCTCTCCCGCGGCGCCGACGCGGACCGTGGCTTCATGCCGCTGCGGCTGCGTTTCCAGGCGCAGGCAGCGGCTGCCTCCGGCGATCCGGAGCTGATCGGCGCGGCCCGCCGTGCGCTCGAACCGCTCGCGGGGCAGTGGGCGGTCTCCATGTTCGGCTGGGACATCAGCGGTCCCGTCGCCCACTGGACGGCGGTCTGCGACGCCGCGCTCGGCGAGTGGGACGCCGCCGCCGACGGCTTCGAGCGCGCCCACCGCAGTGCGGAGCGCCTCACGGCTCGGCCCTGGTCGATCGAGGCCCGCTCCCGGCTCGCCGAGGCGCGGATCGCCTCCGGCGGCGACGCCTCCGGCCTGCTCGACGAGGTCGAGCGGGATGCGGCGGAGCTCGGCATGCGTCACGTCGTCCGCCGTGTCGCGGGGCTGCGGTCGCTCGCTCCAGTGCCGGCCGCGTCTCTCGTACCGCCCGCCGAACTGCCCGTGACCGGCTTCCAGTTCCGGCCGGACGGGCCCGTGTGGAACCTGACGTACGAGGGCACGACGGTGCATCTGCCGGACGCGAAGGGCCTCAAGGACCTGCGGACGCTCCTGAGCCGCCCCGGCACCGACATTCCGGCGGTACGGCTGCTCGCGCCCGAGGGCGGTGCGGAGGCCGTGGCGGCCGGCAGCCTCGGCGGGGACGCGGTGCTCGACGAGGAGGCGAAGCGGCAGTACCGCCGCCGGCTCGACCGCCTCGACGAGGAGATCGACCGGGCGGCGGCCGTCGGCGACAGCGACCGCGCGGCGGAGTACGAACGGGAGCGGGCGGCACTCCTCGACGAACTGCGGCTCGCCGCGGGGCTCGGCGGGCGGGCGCGGCGGCTCGGGGACGAGGCGGAGCGGGCGCGGAAGGCCGTCACGGCGCGCATCCGGGACACGCTGCGGCGGATCGATGCGCGGCATCCCGCGCTCGGGGCGCATTTGCGGGACGCGGTCTCCACGGGGTTGACCTGTGCGTATCGGCCCTCGGGGGGCGTGCCGGAGTGGTGGCTGTGACGGGACTTCCCGTGCAGCGCGACGGCCCTGGCGGGCCTTGCCCTCAAGTACCGGGCGGGTGTGAGGTGTTGCCGGGCCCGGCTCGGTTTGCCGTTACTCCCGTGTGTACGCGCGGTAGAACACGAGCGCGCCCACACCGGCGGCGACCACGGAAGCCATCGTCACCGATCTGAGGATGCTGGCGTCCGTGAGGCTGTAGAGGAAACCGAACGCGATGCCCGCGAACGCTGCCCATGCCGCGGCGCGGAGCTCGCGCGGCAGGCCCGGCGCCAGCTTTCGAAGGCCGACGTAGAGCGCCGCCGCGGCCAGCCCCGCGACTACGCCGAAGAGCACGTTGCCCCAGGTGATGGGGCCCGCGTCGCGGTGGATACCGGCGGCCCAGATGCCGTAGACGACGGCCAGGACCGGCGCGATCCAGGTCGAGGACCCGAGGCCCGCCCGACTGCGAGGTGCTACAGGTGCCACATGAGCCATGGGGCTCTCCTCTCACCGGCCCCCGGATCGCCCCGCGGGCCACCTGACCCCCCGTACTTTCAAGAGCACACCGCCCCACCCCGCGCGGCAACTCGAAGGCCGCTCCGGGGGCGTTCAGCACTCGGGGACGCGGCGTTCTGTTTCCACGTAGACGGATGCCGCCCACGCTCGGGCGCCGGAGAGCCAGTACCAGGACGAGTTGCCGTGGACGGTGCCGCCGTCGGTGCGGCAGCTGACGCGGTCCTTGGCTCCTGGCGGCAGGGTGCCGACGCGGGAGGCGCCGGCGTAGGGGGACGAGCGGAGGTTCAGGTCCGAGTCGGAGATGACCGTGCCCCAGTTCGGGCGCCCGTGGCCGCGGTCGTTCTCCCATTGCAGGTCGAGGCTGCCCTCCCAGTGGATCTCGAAGCGGCCGCCGCCGTCGGGGTCCGGGTCGGAGTCGTGCGCGGGTGCGGTGACGGTCGAGGTTCCCGCGGCGGCGGGTGCTGCCGCGACGGCTGTCAGGCCGCCGCCGGCGAGGAGGGCTGCGGTCAGGCCGCCGAGTCCGGTGCGCAGGGCGCGGCGGATCCGGCGGTGGGGGTCGCGCGAGGGCCGTACGCGCGCGTCTGCGCTGTACGGGGGTGGCAGGGCCTCGCCGCCGGTGGTGCTCGCGCGGGGCCGCTGGCTGGTGCCGGTCTCAGAAGCGGGCATCGTCGCGCCTCCTTCTCCCGTGGTCCCCCGGTGCTCCGGATACGCCCGGACCTCCCGTACCGCGCTGACCTCCCGGTTCTCCCGGATCCGCGGCATCTGCCGCGGCTGAGCGGGTTCTCCCCTCACTCAAGGAAACACCCCGCCCGCGTCCCTCTCCACCCGAGCACGGACCCGTACCACGGTGTGCTGTCCCGTGCCACCGCGCGGCGCTGCACCGGCCCCGCCCCACCCCGAGCCGCGAGACGCGTCCCGCCAGATTCGATCTGGCGGCTGCCCGGCCGGAACGCGCGCCTTCAGGGTGAGGGCCGCACGGGACGGCCGGACTCAGCCGACGAGGAGGGGGCGACGATGACGAGGACCGATGCGGAGGTGCCGCTGCGGGTCGCCGTCCTTGTCGGGTCGACCCGGGAGGGCAGGGTCGGCGAGCAGGTCGCCGAGTGGTTCGTCGACCGGGCCGGCAAGCGCGAGGACCTCGAGCTCGACGTCGTCGATCTGCTCGACTACCAGGACTTCCCGGCCCGTTACCCGCACACCGCCACCGAATCGATGACGCGTTTTTGCCGGCACATCGACCGCGCCGAGGCATTCGTCGTGGTCACGCCCGAGTACAACCGCAGCTTCTCCGCCTCCCTCAAGCAGGCCATCGACTTCGCCTACGACGAGTGGCACGCCAAACCGGTCGGCTACGTGGCCTACGGATACGGCAGCCGCGGGCTCTACGCCACCGAGCAGCTGCGCTGTGTGTTCACCGAGCTGCACGCGATGAGTTTGCGGGACTCGGTCGGTCTGAACCTCGTCGAGGAACTCCCGCAGCCCCCCGACGACCAGGCGGTCAGCACGATGCTCGACCAGCTCCGATGGTGGGGCCTGGCACTGCGCGAGGCCCGCGCCGTACGCCCCTACACCTCCTGACAGCGTTCCAACTCCCCGGAAGGGAACCGGACATGAGCAAGCAGACGACCGGCCTGGCGATCGAGACGGCCGGTCTGGTGAAGACCTTCGGCGAGAACCGCGCCGTGGACGGTGTCGACCTGTCCGTCCCGGCCGGGACCGTCTACGGCGTACTGGGGCCCAACGGCGCAGGCAAGACCACCGCGGTGAAGATGCTCGCGACCCTGCTGCGGCCGGACGGCGGCCAGGCGCACGTCTTCGGCCACGACGTGGTGCACGAGGCGGACGCCGTACGCGGCAGGGTGAGCCTGACCGGGCAGTACGCCTCGGTCGACGAGGACCTGACCGGCACCGAGAACCTGGTACTCCTCGGCCGCCTGACCGGCCACTCGAAGCACGCCTCGCGGGTGCGTTCCGAGCAGCTCCTGGAGGCGTTCGGACTCAGCGAGGCGGCCGGCCGGCAGGTGAAGAACTACTCGGGCGGCATGCGGCGCCGTATCGACATCGCCGCGTCCATCCTCAACACCCCCGACCTGCTCTTCCTCGACGAGCCGACCACAGGTCTCGACCCGCGCAGCCGCAATCAGGTCTGGGACATCGTCCGGGCCGTCGTCGCGCAGGGCACGACCGTGCTGCTGACCACCCAGTACCTGGACGAGGCCGACCAGTTGGCGTCCCGGATCGCCGTCATCGACAAGGGCCGGGTGATCGCCGAGGGCACGAAGGGCGAACTGAAGGCATCGGTCGGCGCGGGCGCCGTGCACGTACGCCTCCGGGAGGCCGAACAGCGGCCGCAGGCCGAGGAACTGCTGCGGACCGTCCTGGACGCGCAGATCGTGCTCGAACCGGACCCGGTCGCCCTGACCGCCCGGGTGGGCAACGGGGACAACGGCCGCGGCGCGAGCGAACGCGCCTCCCGCGCCCTGTCCGAACTGGCGCACGCAGGCATCCAGGTGGACAACTTCTCGCTCGGCCAGCCGAGCCTGGACGAGGTGTTCCTCGCCCTGACCGACCGTCCGGCGACGCCCGCCGGCACCGCATCCGACACCGCCGCCGCGACGACGCGCAAGGAAGAGGCCGCAGCATGAGCACCGCGACGACCACCGAGACGACAGCCGAGGAACTCGCGCCGGTCTCCACCGAGTCACTCGCCGAGCTCCTCATCGCCAAGGAGCGGCCGCCGCGGCCGAGTGCGCTGTCCGCATCGGTGACCTTCGGCTGGCGGGCCATGCTCAAGATCAAGCATGTGCCGGAGCAGCTCTTCGACGTCACCGCGTTCCCGATCATGATGGTCGTGATGTACACGTACCTCTTCGGAGGTGCGCTCGCGGGCTCGCCCTCGGAGTACATCCAGTACCTGCTGCCGGGCATCCTGGTGATGAGCATCGTGATGATCACGATGTACACGGGCGTCGCGGTCAACACGGACATCGACAAGGGTGTCTTCGACCGCTTCCGTACGCTGCCGATCTGGCGGCCGTCGGTGATGGTCGGCTACCTGCTCGGCGACATGCTGCGCTACGTCCTCGGGTCCCTGGTGATCCTGGCCGTCGGCCTGGCACTCGGGTACCGCCCGGACGGCGGCGTGCTCGGTGTGGTGGCCGGGATCGCGCTGCTCATCGGCTTCTCGTTCGGTCTCTCGTGGGTGTGGACCATGTTCGGTCTGATGCTGCGGACCGAGAAGTCGGTCATGGGCGTCGCGATGATGGTGATGATGCCGCTGACGTTCCTGAGCGACATCTTCGTGAAGCCGGAGACGATGCCGGGCTGGCTGCAGGCGTTCGTCAACAACAACCCGGTCACCCACGTCGCCTCCGCGGTCCGCACGTTCATGGACGGCGGTTGGCCGGGGGCCGAGCTGGCCTGGTCGCTGGGCTGGGCGGGCGTTCTCATCGCGGTCTTCGGGCCGGTGACGATGCGGCTCTACAACCGGAAGTAGGCAGTACGGCACGACCCGGGGGGCCGGATCATCCGCGGATGGTCCGGCCCTCCGGCGCGTCCGCACGCTGCTTCGTTGCCCCGGCCGGGTCGCCGTGCCACTCGTGCGCAGCAAGCGCGGTCGCGGGCGGGAGCCGGAGCGCCTTGCCTTGAGGGGTGCGTATCGCCCGGGGTGTCCTGTCCGCCGTAGCTCTCGTGGTCGCCTGCGTCCTCGCGCCGCTCGGTGCGCTGTCGACCTGGGCGAAGTACGAGATCGCCGACACCGACCGGTACGTCGCCACCCTCGCTCCGCTCGCCGACGACCCGGACGTACGGACGTCGGTCGCCGACGCGGTCACGGACGAGGTCGTCAAGGCCGTGGACGTCGGGCCGCTGCAGGGGACGGTGCGGGACTTCGTGCACGAGGCGGTGATCTCGTTCGCCGGCACGAAGGCGTACCAGGGCGCGTGGGACACGGCGACCAGGGCCACCCACAACGCGTTCATCGACGCGCTCGACGACGGTGCGGCGGACAAGGTCACGCTCGATCTGGCGCCGGTCGTGGAGCGGGTGCGACAGCAGCTCATCGAGGACGACGTGCCGTTCGCGGGCCGGATCCCGGTGCCGCACGTCGAGGTGACGCTCCTCGACTCGGTGGATCTCGGCGGGTTCCGGAAGGGGTTCCACATGCTGGAGGCGGCCGGTATCTGGTTCCCGGTGGCGGCGGTGGTCTGCGCGCTCGTCGGTGTCGCCCTGGCGGCGCGGCGGGCGCGGGCGATGATCCTGACCGGGATCGGCGTGGTGCTCGCGGCCGGCGTCCTCGCCCTCGGCCTCGCGCTCGCCCGCCGCGCGACCCTCGACGATCTGCCGGCCTCGGTGTCGACGGACGCGGTGGCGGCGGTGTACGACGCGCTGACGGCGACGCTGCGGACGTCGGTGTGGGTGCTGGTGATCGTGGGGGTGGTGGCAGTCGTGGCGGGCGGGGTGACGGCACGGCTGCGACGGTAGGGCGAACTCCCTCAACGAGGGTGCGCGGTAGGGCAGTTCACCTTCGCAAGCCGAGCAGGTCGCCCGGCTGGCAGTCGAGTTCCTCGCAGATGCGGGTGAGCGTGGTGAAGCGCATCGCGCGGGCGTGGCCGTTCTTCAGGATGGAGAGGTTCGCGTGCGTGACGCCCACGCGGTGCGCGAGCTCGGTGAGGGTCATGCCGCGTTCCGCGAGCAGTCGGTCCAGATGGACTTCGATCGCGTGGTCGTCCCCGGCGTCCCCGTCCACCGTTCCCCTGGCCTCCCTGTTGTAGTAGCCGTTGTCGCCGTTGACGCCGTTGACGCCGTTATCGCCGTTGACGCCGTTGTGACCGCTCCGGCCTTTCCGGCCGCGCTCGCCGCGCTCGCCGCGCAGCGGCATCAGACCGTCCCGGCGAGATCTTCCCGCATACCGACGCCGATCCGCATGACGCGGGCGAACGAGAGCACACCGAGGCCGGCGAGGATCGCGGTGAACGGGGCGTCGAACATCCACAGCCCCGAGTACGCGTGGATGGCATCGGTCCGGCTCAACGAGGCGACGAGTACCGACTCCGAGGTGGACTCGACGACGGCGGAGAACACGCTGCCGACCACCAGCCACCAGCCGAGAACGCGCAGCCGGCCCGCGGTCGTCGCGGTGTAGAGCCCGTCGCGCTCGGCGCCCTTGATCAGCCGAACGGTCAGCAGCAGGGCGCCCGCGAAGTAGGCGAAGGGGACGAACTCTCCTGCCGTGTTGACGAGGACCTGGTGGATCGCGGGGTCCTCGGTGCAGAACCTCGGACTCGCGTCGAGGACCACCGAGGTGCCGGGATCCGGCCGGAGCGTGTCCAGGTGCCGGCCCTCGTCGCCGCCGATCCCGGTGGCCCGGTCCGTGGCGCAGACGGAATCGTCGCCGATGCCGAACACGCTGACGTCGAGAAACGGCGCGGCGAGCAGCGTGAGGACGCACACCGCGCCGAGCACGGCCACCAGGGTCGTGACCGCCGTGGACAGCGGTTCCAGCGGATTGCGCACCTTGACCATCGGACCCCCGTCATGCTCGCTATATCGTTTATCGATGTTATCGAAAAACGATATAGGGGTTCGAGGCGTTCCGGCAACCGCCCCGCTGTCCCCCCTTCGGTCGGAAACACCCCCGGTTCCCACCCGTCGCGCAAACATGGGGGAGAATTCGGGCGAACCCCGCGCGACGACGGAAGGCCACACCCACCTTGGACACCGAAGAGAACGGCACCGGGTCCACGGACACGCAGACGAAGCCACCCCCGGCCGCCGCCCCGGACAACTCCCCGCCCCAGGAGCCGAGTTCACGCCGCCGCCCCGTCACGAAGCTCGCCTCCGTCCTGGTGCTCACCGGTATCTCCGGCATCCTGCTGACCCGCGCCACCGGCTCGGACGGCTTCACCCCGCTGCCCCAACTCCTGGCGTTCCTGCCCTGGTTACTGGTCCCGACCGCCGGAGTCCTGGTCGCCACCGCACTCATCCGGTGGCGCGTCGGCATCGTCTGGGCGCTGGTCGCCTGCGCCGTGACCGGCTGGTTCACCCTGCCGTACGGGGACGGTGCCACCGGCGCGAAGGGTCCGGCCGTGGCCGAGCTGCGGGTGATGACCTCGAACCTCGAATTCGGCGGTGCCACCAACGCGTTGCTCCGCACCGTCCGGACGGAGCGACCCGACCTGATCTTCGTCCAGGAGTGCGACCAGCGCTGCGCGACCACTCTGCGACGCCGACTCCCCGGCGAGGGCTACGCACACCTGTCGGTGGAACGGGCCGGCGGCGCCGAGGGTTCGGCGATCGTCAGCCGCTTCCCGCTCACCCGTACGGCCGGAGTGCCCGGCGAACTCGCGATGCCCGGAGCCGTACTCGAGGTCAACGGGCACTACGTACGACTCCAGCTCGCCCATCCGATGCCGCCGGTCCCCGACAGTCTCGGCACCTGGCGCAGTGAACTCGGACGGCTGCACGGCTGGGCGGCCGAGTACGCCACCGGACCGGTGATCCTGGCCGGCGACTTCAACGCCACCCAGGACCATGCCGCGTTCCGCAGGATCATCGACACCGGGCTCTACGACAGCACCCGGCTCACCGGCGACTCGCGGGTCCCGTCCTGGCCGACCTCGATGCTGCCGCCGCTGGGGGCACAGATCGACCACGTACTGGTCAGCCGGCACTTCCAGGCGAGCATCGCCCGCTTCGTGAACCTCGGTGACACGGACCACCGTTCACTGATCGTGGAACTCACGCTGCATCTGAAGCCGCACCCGATCTAGGCGGTCCGCCGTCCGGCGGTCCTGGTGTACTCGACGTCGGCGGGGCCCTCGCCGTCGAGGCGGTCCCCGAGAACCCATCCGCAGGCCTCGTAGAACTCCGTGGCCCTCGTGTTGCCCGGGAAGGTCACGAGGCGGACGGTCGGACACCGGGCGAGGAGCGTCTCTGGTGCCTGCCGGAGCAGGCCGCGGCCCGCCCCTCGGCGGTGGTGCTCCGGGGCGACCATCATCAGATCGACCGCGGCGCCGTCGAGGACGGAGAAGCCGATGATCCGGCCCGATCTGGGTGAGGCCGTACACGCCGCCCTGCGCCAGGTGGGTCCGCACGTGCGCGTCCGAGGCGCCACTGCCGATGAACCAGTCGGCTGCCTCGTCCCCGAGGAACCCGCGGTAGCAGGTGCCGATCGTGCGGCGCGCGAGCGCCTGGAGATCGCCGAGATCCTCGCCGGTCGCAGGGCGGACGGTGGGGTGGTGCTGCCCGGTCGGCATCGCGGTTCCAGGCTTCGCCGGTGACGGTCGGCGCCCGACTGCATGGCGTCCGCCGATCACGGGTGCCGTCCCAGAGACGACATCCGACGGCCCGGCGCTCGAAGCAGCCGGGCCGTCGGGGTGGGAGGACCGGGTCCGGGGACGGCGGGGACCGGCGCGGGGCATGCCCCGGGCCTCGCCGGTGGGGGGTTTCCCCGGACCCGGTGTCCGATCGGTCCGGCGCCGCGCCGAAGGGCGGACGCCGGGCCGATCGCGCTAGGACACCTTCTCGAGGGCCTTCGCGAGGCCGTTGGCCCAGAGCTGGTCCACGCTGGCCCGCTCGTTGGCGTCCGGCTGGGAATTGGTGCACGACGGGCCGGGGCCGCCGCCCGACATCAACTCGCTGCACGGGCCCGAGTAGTTGTCGGGAAGACCGAGGACGTGACCGGTCTCGTGGGTGGTGACGCGGGTGGAGTCGTACTCCTCGTTCTGGGCGTAGTCCAGGAAGATGTAGCCCTTCCCGTGACCGTCGGTGGAGGCGTACGAACCGCGCGGGTCGTTGCCCTCGCGGTAGCTGAAGTCCCCGCCCGAGCCCTCCTGGAGCTTGACGTTGGAGACGGCGCTGTTCCAGATGGAAGTGCTGTTGGCTATCTGCTCACTGAAGGCGGGTGCGTCCGAGGCGTCGTAGGTGACGGTGACGGCCGCGGCACCCGGATTCGCGGCACGCTTCTCGGCGACCGAGTCGAGAACGGCCTCGAAGAACGCCCGGTTCGCCGCTGC
The DNA here is from genome assembly GCF_003574445.1 of Streptomyces sp. YIM 130001. Taxonomy (GTDB): domain Bacteria; phylum Actinomycetota; class Actinomycetes; order Streptomycetales; family Streptomycetaceae; genus Streptomyces. Next base: position 103,900 of record NZ_KZ984566.1, on the reverse strand, counting down.
CTCCTCGCCGGAACCGGCGTACTGCGCGAGGCGTTCCGCGGTGACTTCCGAGACCGGCGCCGGATCGGCCGCGGCGGCCGGCCCTGCGCCGAGGGCGGTCACTGCGAGACCGAGGCCGAGAGCGGCCGGAAGCAGCGTCCTGGAAAGATGCATGGGGGGCTCCTACTCGTGTGGGGCGAGCGGTTACCCGTGAGTGTCGTGTACATCGCGACCCCTGCGGATGATGGCAACCGGCGATAGTGCGGAGCTATCGGCCGGCCAAATACACCTGGTCTGCGGGGATTTGAGGATCTGGTGTGATCACCGGGACGGTCCTACGCTCAACCACCATGGACCTCGAGGTTCGACACCTCCGTGCCGTGTGTGCCATCGCCGATACCGGCAGTCTGCACAAGGCTGCCCGACAACTGGGCATGACCCAGCCCTCGTTGACCACGCAGCTGCGCCGGATCGAGGACTCGATCGGCGGCCGGCTCTTCGCGCGCGAGCGCACCGGCTGCCGTCCCACGCCGCTGGGCCGGGTCCTGCTGAGCCGGGCCAGACCCCTGGTCAGCGAGATGCGCGAACTGGTGACGGAGGCCCGTGCGGCAGCCGCGCGGGCGGGCGGGCCCGGCCTGCGTATCGGCTCCACGGCGAACAAGGCCATCCCGGGCTGGCTGCGTCGGCTCCGGGTGCGCCTGGACCGTACCGAGACCGCGCTGCAGATGGACGTGTCCGCCCAGGCGCTGGTGTCCCTGGTCGCCGACGGTCAACTCGACGTGGCCTTCGTGCACCAGGTGGAGGGCTGCCCGCTGAGGATTCCCGAAGGAGTGCGCCAGCGGATCCTCGTGGAGCGCGAACCGCAGTTCGTGTCCCTGTCCGTGGACCATCCGGCAGCCCGGCAGCGGATCGTACGGCTGGGCGACCTGGCGGGCGAGCAGTGGATGGTCGACCCCACCGTCGACGGCGAGCGCGACGGACTGCTGCGCACGCTGCGCGCCGCGGGACTCGCCAACCCCCGTGTCCTGCACGGCGATTACCTCACCGCGGCCACCCTGGTCGCCACCGGCGACGTGGTCGCCCTCTGCCAGCCGACCTCACGGGGCCGCCCGGACATGGCGGTACGGCCGCTCGAGGGCGACCCGCTCGGCGTACGGCTGATGCTCGTCGCCCGCACCGAGGAGGAACTGGACGAGGTGTACGCCGATCTGGAGGCCGCGTACTGGGAAGCGGCCTGGCAGGCCGCCGGCTACCGCGCGTGGCTGCTGCGCACGCACGGCGGCCGGGCGGCCTGAACCCCCGTTCTTTCAGGCCGATTTGACGCCTGGATCAGACGCCGATGTCGCGGCCGTCCTTGCGCCACACGGCGACGACCGAGGGCCGGACGATCTTGCCCGGTCCGTCCGGCCACTGCGAGGCCGGCTTCTCCACGGAGGCACCGTCGACCTCGCCCGGGTGCTGCACCGCGACGAGCACGCGGCGGTCCTGGACGAGCGGACCGCAGGTCTCCGCACCGGTCGGAACGGTGAGGAACTGCTTGAGCTCGCCCTCACGCTCACCCCGCGTCGCCACCCCGAACAGGCCGTCGTGCGAGTCGAGCGCATTGCCGTCGGTGGAGATCCACAGGTTGCCGTGCGGGTCGAACGCCACGTTGTCCGGGCAGGAGATCGGGCTGACCTTGTCCTTCGGGAAGCCCGCGAAGTACGTGGCGGGGTCCTCGGGGTCACCCGCGACCAGGAACAGCCGCCAGGCGAACTTCCGGCTCAGCGGGTCGTTGTGACGCTCGGTCAGTTCGAGGATCTGGCCGTGCTTGTTGGCGTTGCGCGGATTGGCCTCGTCGGCGGCGGCCTTGCCCTCCGTGCCGCGGGCGTCGTTGTTGGTGAGCGCGACGTAGACCTTGCCGGTGCGCGGGGACGGCTCGACGTCCTCCGGGCGGTCCATCTTGGTGGCGCCCACCTTGTCGCCCGCGAGCCGCGTGAAGACGTACACCTCCTCGGCGGTCATGCCCTCGACATGGCTCTCGTCGCCGGTCGCGAGCGGGATCCAGACTCCGCTGCCGTCGAACTCACCGTCGTTCGGCAGGGTGCCGGTGCCGTCGATCTCCTCGGCCGGGGAGTCGCCGGAGATCTTCGCGACGTAGAGCGTGCCGTGGTCGAGCAGCGAGAGGTTGTGCTCACGGTCGGAGCGCGAGGAGCCGTGCCGCATCCGCTCGCTCGCCACGAACTTGTAGAAGTAGTCGAACTTCTCGTCGTCGCCCATGTAGACGACCGGACGGCCGTCGTGGGTCAGCCGGGGCTGCGCGGCCTCGTGCTTGAAGCGGCCGAGCGCGGTGTGCTTACGGGGCGTGGAGTGCGGGTCGTACGGGTCGAGTTCGACGACCCAGCCGAAGCGGTGCGGCTCGTTGGGCTCCTGGGTGACGTCGAACCGCTTGTCGAAGCGCTCCCACTTGCGCTCGGAGGCCTCGCCGCCGATGCCGTAGCGCTTCAGGCGGGCCGCCTGGTCGGGGTCGGTGACCTTGTCGCCGTTGGCGAAGTACTGGTTGAAGTTCTCCTCGCCGGACAGAATCGTGCCCCACGGAGTGGTGCCGCCGGCGCAGTTGTTGAGGGTGCCGAAGACCTTCGTGCCGGAGGCGTCCGCGGAGGTCTTCAGGAGATCGGAGCCCGCGGCCGGGCCGGTCACCTTGAACTCGCTGGTCACGGTGATACGGCGGTTGAGCTCGTGGCGCGCCACGGGGGTGAGGCTGCCGTTGCGACGGGCCTCCTCGACGACCACGACGGACAGACCGTGCGCCGCCCAGGCGATCTCGGCCTGCTCACGGGTGGGGTTGTCGGGGTCGTAGTCCCGGAACATCAGGACCTCGTCGGTGTACTCGTGGTTCGCGACGAGGACCTGGCGGCCGCGCTCGTGGTGGCCGTGACGGGGGCCGTGTCCGTGGCCCGGGCCGAGCGGGAGCAGGCTGAGGAAGTCGTTGTTGTAGCCGAACTGGCCCGCCTGGGCGGCGGCCGTCTGGTGGTCGGCGTCGAACCGCGGTGCACCGCGCAGGATGGGCTCGCCCCAGCGGATGACCACGTTCTGGTCGTAGCCGGACGGGATCGTCACCGTGTCGTCGGTGTTCGGCGCGACCGCGTCGAAGCGCAGGCCGCGGGCGGCCTTGCCGTGCTTGCCCCTGCCGCCCGCGGGCGTCGCGGCGGCAGCGGCGGGGCTCGCGCCCGGGCCGCCGAGCACGGTGCTGCCGGCGGCCGCGGCGACCGTGACCACGGCGGCGGTGCGCATCATGGACCTTCTGGACAGAGCACCGGCGATGACGTCGCCGGCGTACTCGTTGTCGCTGGTGTTGGGCACCTCGTGGAAACAGGCGTCACCGCAGCGGTACCGGCAGGTCAGCGCGGAGCGCCCACCCGGGTGCGAGCTGGTGATCGGCAGCAGATTGCGCACGTTCCCCTCCAAATGGGCCCCTCGGACCCGTGCTTCGGCGCGCCCCGCGCCGACATCGTGTCGGAATGTTCCGGCCGCGACGTTAGGGGCGCGCTCCGGCAGGGCGACGGCGACGGGATGAACGGTCGGTGAACCCCAGGCGGACGACGGGGAGTTGGTGCGGCCGCGGGCCTGGTCAGAAGTGACAGGACCTGCGTTCGGGCCCGGCCCGGCGCCCCTCCCGAAGATCACGGAGGGCGACGGCTAACCTTACGTGTCACCCTGGCCAGCGGTTACGGAATCACCGTGCGTACAGGGGCCACCGGGAACAACTCACGTGAAGGGTTGCGCACATGGGGATTCTGGATCGCCTGCGGAACGCGTTCGGACGGTCCCGCAAGGACCGCGCCCCCTCCGAGGGGCCGTCTGTCCCGCAGGCACGGAACGAGACGGAGGCCGAGGGGTCTTCACAGACTCGCCCGGCAGCGGAGTCGAGTGCCGTCGAGAGCGGCACCGAGGCGGAGGGCACGGGTACTGCGGAGGGCCCGGGTACCTCCGGTGCCGCTGCGGGCGGCAAGACCCGAGGTCCCGGTGACTCGGACACGGACGCCGCCGCCGAGGACTCGAAGTCCGGCGACGGCGACACGAAGACCGAGGGCGACGCCGGAGACCGCGACGACACCGGACGTGAGGCGAAGGCGCCCTCCGTGCCGGCACCGTCCACCGAGCCCGCCCCGAGGCCCCGCGCGGCCTCCGTACCCGCGCCCGCCTCGGACCGTGACTCCGCCTCCGAGGACGACCTGGTCTCGGCGGCCTTCGACAACCCGGACCTCACCGCCCGCGTACCGGCCCCGACGACACCGGCGGACGACGCCACGGAGCCGGAGGCGGCCACCGAGCCGAAGGAGCCGAAGGCGGCCGGGGACTCCACGGCGGCTGCCGCGGAGAAGGCGGGGGCCGCGGAGAAGGCGGGAGCCGCGGAGAAGGCGGGAGCCGCGGAGAAGGCGGGGGCCGAGGCGAAGCCCGAGCTCAAGGCCGACGCCGACGCCGAGCCTGAGCCGAAGGCCGATCCCGCCTCGAAGGCCGGTCCCGCCACCGCCTCCACCTCGAAGCCGACGCCGAAGCCTGCCTCCAAGAGGTCCGCCACCAAGACCGCAGCCTCCAAGCCGGCGGCCAAGACGGCCCCCACCAAGTCCGCCACCAAGGCCAGGACGAAGCCCGTCCCGAAGCCCGAGGCGGACACCGAGCCCGCGGCCGCCCCGGCCGCCGAGCCGGCAGCGGCCCCCGCCGCCACGGCCGCCCCCGCGATCCCCGCCGACCAGCTCAAGCGCCGCGCCCCCGCGCTGGCCGCCGCGCACAAGGCGGCCGGCGCCGAGCTCGCCAAGCAGGGCCTGTCCGGCACCCGCGCCCGCGTCTACCTGGTCCTCGACCGCTCCGGTTCGATGCGTACGTACTACAAGGACGGCAGCGCCCAGAACCTCGGCGAGCAGGCGCTCGCCCTGGCCGCGCAGACCGACCCCGAGGCCACCGTGCAGGTCGTCTTCTTCTCCACGGAGGTCGACGGCACCGGCACCCTCACACTCGACGAGCACGAGGGCCGGATCGACACCCTGCACGCCGGACTCGGCCGGATGGGCCGCACCTTCTACGAGCAGGCGATCACCGAGGTCGTCACCCTGCACGACAAGTCGGCCGACCCCGCGGCCCCGGCCCTGGTGATCTTCCAGACGGACGGCGCCCCGGAGGCCAAGGCGGCCGCCACCAAGGCCCTCGCGGACGCCGCCGGACGCGACATCTTCTGGCAGTTCGTCGCCTTCGGCGCCCACGATGCCAAGGCATTCGACTACCTCCGCAGGCTGGACGCCCCGAACGCCGCCTTCTTCCACGCGGGCCCCGTCCCCAACGAGCTGACCGACCCCGAGCTCTACGAGGGCCTGCTCGCCTCCTGGCGCCCCGCTTCCACCGGCGCCTGACACGCCCCGCGTCCGGCCGGATCCCGCCCCGTGCGGGGCCCGGCCGGACGGGCAAAAACCCGGCCGGGAGGCGCCATACGGTCGGATACGCTGGTGAGGTTCCGTAGACGCCGTACCGAAAGAAACACGGACGTCACTCCTCGCAGCGACTTGGGAGCAGCCTGTAATGGCTCGACACCTCATCACCAGCGCCCTTCCGTACATCAACGGGATCAAGCACCTGGGCAACATGGTGGGGTCCATGCTCCCGGCGGACGTGTACGCCAGGTACCTCCGCCAGCGCGGCCACGACGTCCTCTACATCTGCGCCACCGACGAGCACGGCACCCCCGCCGAGCTCGCCGCCAAGGAGGCCGGTCTGCCGGTCGACGCGTTCTGCGCCGAGCAGCACGGTGCGCAGAAGGCCGTGTACGACGGCTTCGAGCTGGCCTTCGACCACTTCGGCCGCAGCTCGTCCGAGCAGAACGTCGAGATCACCCAGCACTTCGCCCGCAAGCTCCACGGACACGGCTTCATCGAGGAGCGGGCCATCCGCCAGGTCTTCTCGATCGCCGACGACCGCTTCCTGCCGGACCGCTACATCGTGGGCACCTGCCCGCACTGCGGTTACGACAAGGCCCGCGGCGACCAGTGCGAGAACTGCACCCGGGTCCTCGACCCCACCGACCTGATCGACGCCCGCTCCGCGATCAGCGGCAGCAGCGACCTCGAGGTCCGCGAGACCAAGCACCTCTTCCTGCTGCAGTCCAAGCTGGCCGGCGAGGTCGAGGCGTGGATCGACGCGACCGGCGACGAGTGGCCGCAGCTGGCCTCGTCCATCGCCCGCAAGTGGCTGACCGAGGGCCTGCACGACCGCTCGATCACCCGCGACCTGGACTGGGGCGTGCCGGTACCGGCCGACACCTGGCCCGAACTGGCCGCCGAGGGCAAGGTGTTCTACGTCTGGTTCGACGCCCCGATCGAGTACATCGCCGCGACGAAGGAATGGTCCGACTCCGCCCCGTCCGACGAGGTCCGCGACTGGAAGTCCTGGTGGTACGAGGGCGCCGGCGCCGAGTCCGTGCGCTACACGGAGTTCATGGCCAAGGACAACGTCCCGTTCCACACGGTGATGTTCCCGGCCACCGAACTCGGCACCCGCGAGCCCTGGAAGAAGGTCGACTACGTCAAGGCCTTCAACTGGCTGACGTACTACGGCGGCAAGTTCTCCACCTCGCAGAAGCGCGGCGTCTTCACGGACGCGGCCCTCGAGCTGCTGCCCGCGGACTACTGGCGCTATTTCCTCATCGCCAACGCCCCCGAGTCGGACGACAGTTCCTTCTCCTGGGAGCACTTCACCGCCACGGTCAACAAGGACCTCGCCGACACCCTCGGCAACTTCGTGAACCGTGTCCTGTCCTTCTCCCGCAAGCGCTTCGGCGACGACGTACCGGCGGGCCGTGAGGCCGGCGAGGCCGAGCACAAGCTGGGCGAGGAGATCGCGGGCCTGCTCGCCGAGTACGAGGACCACATGGAGACGCTGCAGTTCCGCAAGGCGGCGGCCTCGCTGCGCGCCCTGTGGTCGGCCGGCAACTCCTACCTGGAGGAGAAGGCCCCCTGGCTGGAGATCAAGACCGACCAGGAGGGCGCGGCGCTCACGCTGCGCACCGCGATGAACCTGATCCACCTCTACGCGGTGGTCTCCGAGCCGTTCATCCCGGCGTCCGCGAAGGCCCTGCGCGCCGCCTTCGCCCTGACCGAAGACACGGCGACCTGGGTCTCGCCCGAAGAGGCCCGCACCCTCGCCTCGGTCCCGGCCGGCACGCCCTTCACGGTCCCCCCGGTCCTCTTCGCCAAGATCACGGACGAGGACCTGGAGTCGTACAAGGAGCGCTTCGGCGGCGCGGAGGAGTAATCCCCGGACACGACACAGGAAGGCCCGGAACCGCCCACTTGGGTTCCGGGCCTCGCCGCATCCGTACGGGCCGGTCAGCGCCCCCAGACCTTCAAGGGCACCGTGTCGATGTCGATGCCGACGGGGTCAGGGAGGGTGCGGGACTCGCCGCACGGGACGTTCTCCACCCGCTCGTACTTTCCGCGATCCCGCTGCGGACGGGAGTGCACCCTGACCTCGCAGGAGTCCCGGTCGATCAGGAGGTGGACGGGGATGCCGGCCTCGGCGTGGGCACGTGGCTTGTCCAGTCGGTCCCTCCGCTCGGTGTCCGAGTCATTGGACGTGACCTCGACAGCCGTCAAACCCTCATCGGCCGAGGCCCACTCGCCCTGCCCGACGACCGCATCGAGATCGCCCACGCACCCCGGGCCCGACATTGCCCGGCAGCCCTCGCCGCCCGGCTCACCGCTCCGTACGGGGCGCCGGACATATCGAAGGGCCCGGGATCAACGACCCCGGGCCCCTCGGACGTACGCGGAAACTACTTCGGCTGCGGCCTCCGCACCGTCAGGCTGAGTTCCTTCAGGCGGGACTCGTCCAGCTCCGTCGGGGCGCCCATCATCAGGTCCTGCGCGTTCTGGTTGAGCGGGAAGGCGATCGTCTCGCGGATGTTCGGCTCGTCGGCCAGGAGCATCACGATGCGGTCCACGCCCGGGGCGATGCCACCGTGCGGCGGGGCGCCGAAGCGGAGCGCGCGGAGCATGCCCGCGAACTCGTGCTCGACGGTGTCACGGTCGTAGCCCGCGATCTCGAAGGCCTTGATCATGATCTCCGGCTCGTGGTTCCGGATGGCACCCGACGACAGCTCGATGCCGTTGCAGACGATGTCGTACTGCCAGGCCAGGATGTCGAGCGGGTCCTTCGAGTCCAGGTCGTCCATACCGCCCTGAGGCATCGAGAAGGGGTTGTGCGAGAAGTCGATCTTCCCGGTGTCCTCGTCCTTCTCGTACATCGGGAAGTCCACGATCCAGCAGAAGCGGAACTCGTCCTCGACGAAGTGCCCGGCCCGCTTCGCGGCCTCCACGCGCACCGCCGCCATGATCTTCGAGACCTCGTCGAACTCGCCCGCGCCGAAGAACACCGCATGCCCGGGGACCAGGCCGAGGCGCTCGGTGAGCACCTTGACGTTCTCCTCGGTGAGGAACTTGGCGATCGGTCCTGCCAGTGCGCCGTCCTCGCCGACCCGCACCCAGGCGAGGCCCTTCGCACCCTGCTCGACGGCGTACTCACCGAGGCCGTCGAAGAACTTCCGGGACTGGCCCGCGGTGTCCGGCACGGGCAGCGCCCGCACGTGCTTGCCGGCGAAGGCCTTGAACTCGGAGCCCTCGAAGACGTCGGTGATGTCGACCAGTTCGAGCTCGGCCCGCAGGTCCGGCTTGTCGTTGCCGTACTTCAGCATCGACTCCCGGAACGGGATCCGCGGGAACGGCGAGGTCACGTGCCGGCCGCCGCCGAACTCCTCGAAGAGCTCGGTCATCAGCTTCTCGATAGGCCCGAAGACGTCCTCCTGCTCGACGAACGACATCTCGACGTCGAGCTGGTAGAACTCGCCCGGCGAACGGTCCGCACGGGCGTCCTCGTCACGGAAGCAGGGCGCGATCTGGAAGTAGCGGTCGAAGCCCGAGATCATCAGCAGCTGCTTGAACTGCTGCGGCGCCTGCGGCAGGGCGTAGAACTTGCCCGGGTTCAGACGGGACGGCACGACGAAGTCACGCGCGCCCTCGGGGGACGTCGCGGTCAGGATCGGCGTCGCCATCTCGTTGAAGCCGAGGGCCGTCATCTTGTGACGGATCGCGGAGATCACCGCGGTGCGCAGCATGATGTTGCGGTGCATACGCTCGCGGCGCAGGTCGAGGAAGCGGTACTCCAGGCGGCGCTCCTCGCCGACTCCGTCGTCCGCGTTGATCTGGAACGGCAGCTGCTGGGCGGCGCCGAGGATCTCGACGGCCTCGACCTCCACCTCGATCTCGCCGGTGGGCAGCTCCGGGTTGACGTTGTCCGCGCCGCGCGAGACGACCTTGCCGTCGATACGCACGACGGATTCCTTGGTCTGGCGGTCCAGGGTCTCGTACGCGGGAGTGCCGGGGCGGGCGACGAGCTGGGTGATGCCGTGGTGGTCACGGAGATCGATGAAGAGGATGCCGCCCAGGTCCCGGCGATTGTGCAGCCAGCCGCTCAGCCGGACGTCGCTCTCGACGTCGGTGGCGCGGAGTTCGCCGCAGGTGTGTGACCTGTACCGGTGCATCGTTCATCCAATTCTTCGCGTCGTTCGTCGCGAGACGGGCGGGAATCAACCACCCCAGGCTACCGCCCGGCCGCGGCCCGTTCACCGGCGTATACGGGGCACCTCCCCACTCGCCGTGAGACGCCGTGCCGTCCGTCGGCGCAACCCGCCTGCCGCACGCCCGCACCACGGGCGCATCAGGCTCGCTGGCACGTTGCAGGAGGATCTTCTTAGAGTGGGGCAATGGGTACCGAAGACGGCGGGGTGATGCCCCCCGTGGGGGAGATCCTCACCGCTATCGGCACCGGTCTGTGGCACTGGGACACCGCCACCGGCAACGTGATCGTCGACGCGGTGGCCGCCCGCCTGCTCGGTCTGCCCGCCGAGGGCACCACGCTCACCGAGGCCGGCACCCGCGCCCGCTTCCACCCCGTCGACTGGAACGAGATCGACGGCATCGTCGCCCTCGCCGTCGCCGAGGGCACCCCCGCCGAGGTCCGCCTGCGGGTGGTGGACGGGGACGGCCAGGTCCTACGGACCGTACGCAGCAGGTCCTGGCCCCGGGTATCGGGCGCCGCGCGCTCGGGACCGTACTCCCACGACTACCAGTTGACCGGAACGCTGCAGGAGGCCGTCGATCTGGCGCCCGGCGCCTCCGCGCACGGCGCCGTCACCGGAGACTGGCGCCGCTCGCGCGAGGCCTTCCTGCTCGATGCGGGCCGCGCGCTCGCCGAGGCCCGCTCCACATCGGAGGTCCTGCGGGTGGCGGCGGGCCTGTCGATGCCCGGCTTCTCGCCCGACGGCCTCGCGGTCTTCGGCGTACGCGGCGAACGGCTGACCATCGTCGGACACCACGGGCAGGACGAGAGCGAGGCGGATCCGTTCGCCGACCTGACCGTGCACAGCGACTATCCGGCGGCCGAAGTGGTGCGCGGCGGCCGCGCCGTCTACCTGTCCTCGCCCGCCGAGTACCGCGACCGCTACCCCACCGGATGGCCGCTCGCCGCGCACTTCGGACGGCAGTCCTGGGCGTTCCTGCCGCTGATCGTGGCCGGGCGCACCATCGGCGCCTGGATGGCGGCCTTCACCTACCACGTGTCGTTCACACCCGACGAACGCTCGGTGCTGACCACCGTGGCCCGGATGCTCGCCCAGGCCCTGTCCCGCGCCGGAGTCGCCGACACCGAACGCGAACTGACCGACGGACTGCAGCGGTCCATGCTGCCCGCACTCGGACCCGAGATACCGGGCATGCAGGTGGCCGCCCGCTATGTGCCGACCGGCGGCGGCCTCCAGGTCGGCGGCGACTGGTACGACATGATCCCGCTGCCGTCCGGCCGGTACGCGTTCGTCATCGGCGACGTCCAGGGGCACGACGTCCGCGCCGCGAGCCTGATGGGCCAGCTGCGGATCGCACTGCGCGCCTACGCCGCCGAGGGCCACCGGGCGGACGCGGTGCTCTCCCGCGCGACCCGCTTCCTGTGCGGCATCAGCGAGGCCCGCGTCTACGGCTCCACCGGCGGGCTCGAGGCCGTGGCCACCGATGCGCGCTTCGCGACCTGTCTGTACGTGGAGGCCGACCCGGCCACCGGAACCCTGGAGATGGCCAGGGCAGGCCACCCCGACCCGGTGATCAGGATGGGCGACGGCACCGCGGTGCTGCGGCACGTCGACGGCGGCCTCCCGCTGGGCATCGACCCGGACACGGACTACCCGATCACCCGCTTCGGCCTCGGGCCCGGCGAGACGATCCTGCTCTGCACGGACGGGCTCATCGAGACCGGCGGACACGATCTGCTCACCGGCTGGGTCCGGGTCCGCGACATCCTGGAGGCGCATCACGGCGACGATCTGGAGGTACTGGCCGACTCTCTCCTCGCGGCGGTGCACGGCCCGCCCTCGTACTACTCGACGGGGCCGCTCGCCGACCGCCGTGAGGACGACATCGCCATGCTGCTCCTGGGCCGTACGGCGCGGGAGCAGCCGACGGGCGCGGGCGGGCCGGCCAGCAGCGAACGCCGGCGCATCGCGATGACCGTCGCCCAGGCCGCGCCGGAGGGCGTCGCCGAAGCGCGCCGCCAGCTGCGCGAGCTGCTGCACGACTGGGCCGACTCCGACCAGGTGGACTCGGCGGTCCTGATGGTCTCCGAGATGCTCACCAACGTCCTGGTGCACACCGACGGCGACGCCCTGCTGGTCGCCGAGGCCCAGGGGCCGCAGGGGCACCGTTGGCTGCGCGTGGAGGTCTCCGACGGCAGCGACCAGCTGCCGCACAAGCGCGACCCCGGCGAACTGGCCTCCTCCGGCCGCGGCCTGGTCCTGATGGAGATCCTCGCCGAGCGGTGGGGGGTCGATCCGCGGGGCGAGGGCAAGTCGATCTGGTTCGAGCTGTGCGAGGGGGAGGAGGAGCGGGGAGCCGATCAGGGGGCGTCCTAGGTACGCCGGCCGGAAGTCCTCGCAGTGGATCTGCTCGGGCTTCCGGGCAGTGCGGCGAGACTGCCTGCCGGATGCCGTGGGCACCGCGGATGCCGTGGGCACCGCGGATGGTGGCGTGCGTGCGGGACTTCCCGGACGCTGCCTAGCGCTCGTCGTGTCCGCCCGCCGTGCTTCGGCGTTCGTGGCGGGCGCGGGCCGCTTCGTGGGCCTCGCCGAGGAGCCGCAGGACCGTGGCGAGGGTGCGCTCGCCGGGGTTGACCACGGCGATCCAGGACTGGGCTCCGTACACGGGGTGCGGGGTGATCGTGTCGGCCGCCGCATGGTCGGTGGCGGGGTCCGGACGGTCCGGCTCCGCACCGGTGAGCTCACGGAACGCGGTGCGGCCGACGTGGATGTTGACCCGCAGACGGCCGGGACGGTCCAGGTCCGAGGCGGTGTCGCCGGGGTAGTTCTTGGTGACGATCGTGGCGTAGGGCTGGGTGTGCCCCGGAGCGCGGCCGTCCGGGGCGTAGGTGAAGAAGGCGTCGCCCCAGGCCACCTCGGGGGCCGCGCTGCCGGGGCCGGGGATCGTGACCAGGGCGCCGTCGAAGCCGCGCACGGTGCGGACGATGCGGTCCATGGCCGGGTCGGTCGTCCCGGCGTCCGTGCCGTTGTCCGCGTCGTCGTCTCTGTCGATACTCATGGTTCAAGCATCGGCTTCAAGTGCTTCTGTGGGGTTCTCGGATGGGTGGGCCTACGGGGCAGGGTGCGGGATCGGCGCAGGGCGACACTGCGGCCGGTGGACCGCTGCGGACCCGGGACGTCGCCGAGGCCTCCGGCTACTCGGTGCAGCAGGTGCGCGATCTGGAACGGCTGGGCGTCCTCCCGCCCGCTCAGCGCTCCCCCAACGGCTATCGGGCCTACAGCCCCGCCCACGTCCTGGCGCTGCGCGCCTATCGCGGCCTCGCCATCGCCGTCGGCCCCGTACCGGCCCGCCGGCTGCTCGGGCAGCTGCGCGCCGCGCCGCTCGCCGAGGCGGCGGCCGCGGTGGGCGAGCTGCACGCGGGCATCGCGCGGGAGCGGGCGGACGCACTGCACGCCCAGGACGCGTTGCGGGCGATCCGCGACGAGGCGCGTTCACCCGCGGGCGAACGCCCCGACGACGCCATGACGATCACCCAGCTCGCGGACGCCCTGCGCGTACGGCCGTCGACGCTGCGGTTCTGGGAGCAGGAGCGGCTCGTGGCCCCGGAACGGGTCACCTCGCTGCGAGCCCGCCGCTACGGCGTCGCGGCGGTACGGCAGGCCCGCGTCGTCACGGCTCTGCGCGCCGCAGGACACGGCATCCCCGAAGTACGCGAACTCCTGGGCACCCTGCACCGCCTCGACGGTCTCGACGACACCCACCGCGTCCTGGCCCGCCGCCTCGACCGGCTCGCCGTCCGCGGGGTGGCCCTCCTGCGCGCGGGATCCGACCTCGCGGAGCTGATCGACGGCCGAGCGGGGCAAGGCCGGGGGAGTCAGGGCGCCGCGTCGGCCGGTGGCGGTTCCGCGGGCGACGGATCGGGGCGGCCCGCCGCGTAGTTGCTCCGGATCTCCGCGGCGATGCCGAAGGCGGCCGCCGTCAGCGGGACCGCGAGGAGCATGCCGAGAATGCCGGCGACCGACGCGCCCGCGGTGATCGTCACCATCACCACCGCCGGATGCATCTGCACCGTGCGGCTCTGGATCATCGGCTGGAGCACATGCCCCTCGAGCACCTGCACCGCGAGCACCACCCCGAGCGCCCACAGCGCGATCACGAAACCGCGGTCCGCGAGCGCCACCAGCACCGCCACCGCACCCGAGATGAACGCCCCGAGATACGGGATGTACGCGCCGACGAACACCAGCGCGCCGAGCCCCACCGCACCGGGCACCTGCAGAATCAGCAGGCCGACAGTGATGCACAGGGCGTCGATCAGCGCGATGAAGGTCGTCCCGCGCATGAAGCCCTCGACCGCCTCGAAGGCCCTGCGTCCCATCGTCTCGAGCCGATCGCCGCGGCTGCCCGACGCGACGCCGTGCAGGGCACGCACCGCTTTGTCGGAGTCCCGCAGGAAGAAGAACATCAGCAGCAGCGCGAGGACCGCCATCGCGATCACCTGGCCGACCACGCTGATCCCGCTGATCACGCCGGAGGCTGCGGTTCCGCCGAATTTGGAGAGCAGGTCCTTGGAATTCTTCGCCAGATCGTCGAGCGAGGTGCCGGCCGCACCGAAGTGATCGGCGAGCGACTGGGCGGCCTCCCGTACCGAGGCGACGATCTGGTCGCCGGTGTCGATGAGGGCGCTCATCACGATGTACACGGCCCCGCCGACGACGATCAGTACGGCGGCACAGGTGAGTCCGGCAGCCAGTGAGGGGTTGACCCGCCAGGCGACGAGCCGCCGGTGGAGGGGACCGAGCAGCGCCGTGCCGAGCAGCGCGAGCAGCACCGGCGTGACCGCGGTCTGGAACGTGATGCAGAGCCAGACGCCCACCGCCACCACCCCGGCGACGAGCAGGGCGAGGGCGCTCCAGGCGCCGAGGCGCCGGGCCGGTTCCGGGAGCAGGGAGGTCCGCACACGACCAGCCGACCACGGCCGCCCGTCCACGTCGTGCTCACGCTGTCCGGGCGGGTGACGGGTGGTCGTGGGCCGACGGCGCTCGTGGGCCGACGGCGCTGCTCGGACGGACAGGAGAAAGCCGGGATGCCCCTCGGGGGAAATGGGGCACCCCGGCTGTCGGTGGGGGACGCAGCCCGGGGGGCTACATCCCGTGCACGGCCGGGACCGTGCCGAGCCGGCCCTTCTGGAAGTCCTCGAAGGCCTGCTGCAGTTCCTCGCGCGTATTCATCACGAACGGACCGTAGTGCGCCATCGGTTCCCGGATCGGGCGGCCGCCGAGCAGCACGACCTCGAGGTCCGGCGTGTGACTGTCCTGCTTCTCGTCGGCCCGCACCGTCAGGGACGTCCCCGCGCCGAAGACCGCGGTCTGGCCGAGGTGCACCGGCCGCCGCTCGGACCCGACCGTGCCGCGCCCGGCCAGGACGTACGCCAGGCCGTTGAAGTCCTCGCGCCAGGGCAGGGTGACCTCGGCACCGGGCCGGACCGTCGCGTGCACCATGGTGATCGGGGTGTGCGTGATGCCCGGGCCCTCGTGGCCGTCGAGCTCTCCGGCGATGACCCGCAGCAGCGCGCCTCCGTCGTGGGAGGTGAGCAGCTGGACCTGGCCGCCCCGGATGTCCTGGTAGCGCGGGTCCATCATCTTGTCGGCCTTCGGCAGGTTCACCCACAGCTGCAGTCCGTGGAAGAGGCCGCCGGACATCACCAGGGACTCCGGCGGTGCCTCGATGTGCAGTAGGCCGGACCCGGCGGTCATCCACTGGGTGTCGCCGTTCTGGATCGTGCCGCCGCCACCGTTGGAGTCCTGGTGCACGAAGGTGCCGTCGATCAGGTACGTCACCGTCTCGAAGCCGCGGTGCGGGTGCCAGGGGGTGCCCTTCGGCTCGCCCGCCGCGTAGTCCACCTCACCCATCTGGTCCATCATGATGAACGGGTCGAGGTGCTGGTAGTTGATGCCGGCGAAGGCGCGGCGCACGGGGAAGCCCTCACCCTCGAAACCGCTGGGCGCGGTGGAGACGGCGAGCACCGGACGGGCGACGGCGTCCTGGTGCGCCGCGACGCGGGGCAGGGTCAGCGGGTTCTCAACGGTTACTGCAGGCATGGTCGGTACCTCCTCGTGATCCGAGTTTAGTTGAACGTAGAACTTCTTGCCACCACGAACGACGAACGCCCGGGAGGAATTCCTCCCGGGCGTCCCGGACCCGCCTCACGACCGCCGTGGCACCGTCACCCGTACATACGCCGCATCGCGAAGTCGACCATCTGCTCCACGGCCTTGGCGTCGAAGACCATGCGGTGCTCACCCTCCATGTCGAGCACGAAGCCGTACCCGGTGGGCAGCAGGTCGATCACCTCCGCACCGGTGATCACGAAGTACTTGGAGTCCTTGCCCGCATAGGAGCGCAGCTCCTTGAGCGAGGTGAACATCGGGATGACCGGCTGCTGGGTGTTGTGCAGCGCGAGGAAGCCCGGGTTCTCGCCGCGCGGGCAGTAGACCTTGGAGGCGGCGAAGATCTGCTGGAAGTCCTCGGCGGCGAGCGAACCCGTGGTGAACGCCCGCACGGCATCGGCCAGCGAGGGCTGCGACGGCTCGGGGTACAGCGGCGCCTGCTGGCCGTACCCGCCGGGCGCCTGCTGGGGCGGAGGCTGGGGCGAGCCGTAACCCTGCTGGGGGCCCGTGTTCTGGTCGTAGCCGTACATGTGGCCAAGACTACTGAGTGCAGGGGCCGTTCCCGTCCCCTTCCCCCAAGCTCCGCACAGCGCGAGCGAAAGGGCCGGGCTTCTCCCGCGAGGGGAGACAGATCACAGATGTGGGGTTAGGGGTTGCTCTTATTACCGACGGGTAGCATCATCATAGCTACTACCTGGTACGTGAACGTGGGCCTTGCCTCTTCTTAAAGTCTTTTGGAGCCGTCGCCATGGGGCACTACAAGTCGAACCTCCGCGACATCGAGTTCAACCTCTTCGAGGTGCTCGGTCGCGACAAGCTGTACGGCAGCGGACCGTTCGCGGAGATGGACACCGACACCGCGAAGAGCGTCCTTTCCGAACTGACCCGCCTCGCCGAGAACGAGCTGGCGGAGTCGTTCGCCGACGCCGACCGCAACCCGCCGGTCTTCGACCCGGAGACCAACACCGCGCCGGTGCCCGAGTCCTTCAAGAAGAGCTACAAGGCGTTCATGGACGCCGAGTACTGGCGGCTCGGCCTGCCCGAGGAGATCGGCGGCACCACCGCCCCGCCGTCCCTGATCTGGGCGTACGCCGAGCTGGTCCTGGGCGCGAACCCGGCGGTCTGGATGTACTCCTCCGGCCCCGCGTTCGCCCGCATCCTCTTCGAGGAGGGCAACGAGGTCCAGAAGAAGATCGCCGAGATCGCCGTGGAGAAGACCTGGGGCTCCACCATGGTCCTCACCGAGCCGGACGCCGGCTCGGACGTCGGCGCCGGCCGCGCCAAGGCCGTCGAGCAGGCGGACGGCTCCTGGCACATCGAGGGCGTGAAGCGCTTCATCACCTCGGGTGAGCACGACATGGAGGAGAACATCCTCCACTACGTCCTCGCCCGTCCGGAAGGCGCCGGCCCCGGCACCAAGGGCCTCTCCCTCTTCCTGGTCCCGAAGTACCACTTCGACTTCGAGACCGGTGAGCTCGGCGCTCGCAACGGCGTCTACGCCACCAACGTCGAGCACAAGATGGGCCTCAAGGCCTCCAACACCTGCGAGATGACCTTCGGCGACAAGCCGGACCAGCCCGCTGTCGGCTGGCTGATCGGCGACAAGCACGACGGCATCCGCCAGATGTTCCGCATCATCGAGTTCGCCCGCATGATGGTCGGCACGAAGGCGATCTCCACTCTCTCGACGGGCTACCTCAACGCCCTCGAGTACGCCAAGGAGCGCGTCCAGGGCTCCGACCTCGCGCAGTTCATGGACAAGTCCGCGCCGAAGGTCACCATCACGCACCACCCCGACGTGCGCCGCTCGCTCATCACGCAGAAGGCGTACGCGGAGGGCATGCGCGCCCTGGTCCTGCACACCGCTTCGGTCCAGGACGAGATCGCACTCAAGGAGGCCGAGGGCGAGGACACCGCGCAGCTCGAGGCCCTCAACGACCTGCTGCTGCCGATCGTCAAGGGCTACGGCTCCGAGAAGGGCTACGAGCAGCTCGCGCAGTCGCTGCAGACCTTCGGCGGCTCCGGCTTCCTGCAGGAGTACCCGATCGAGCAGTACATCCGGGACGCCAAGATCGACACGCTCTACGAGGGCACCACGGCGATCCAGGGCCAGGACTTCTTCTTCCGGAAGATCGTCCGCAACCAGGGCGCCGCGCTGAACTCGCTGGCCGAGGACATCAAGAAGTTCCTGGCCGTGAACACCGGCGGCGAGGACCTCTCGGACGCCCGTGAGGCGCTGTCCAAGGCCGCCGTGGACCTGGAGGCGATCGTCGGCACCATGCTGACGGACCTCGCGGCCACCGAGAAGGACGTGAAGTCGATCTACAAGGTCGGCCTGAACTCCACCCGGCTGCTGCTCGCCTCCGGCGACGTCGTCGTCGGCTACCTGCTCCTTCGCGGTGCCGCCGTCGCCGCCGAGAAGCTGGCCGGCGCCTCCGCCAAGGACAAGGCGTTCTACACCGGCAAGATCGCGGCCGCGAAGTTCTTCGCCGCCAACATCCTGCCCGGCGTCGGCGTCCAGCGTTCGCTCGCCGAGGGCGTCGACCTGGACCTCATGGAGCTGGACGAAGCGGCCTTCTGAGCCCTTCCCCACCCGGACCCCCGCGGCGGCCTGCTGCGGGGGTCTTTTGTGTTCCCGAACAGTCTTGATTTTCGTATACCAAAAATGACGAACGTCACGCCTGGAGCACCTGGAATTCTCTGATCGGGTAGAATTAGCTGCAGGACTGCACTACATGCGCTTGTCGGGAGGTTTAATTTTGGGATACAAAATGAGCGAACTCCTCCCCCCATCCCAGGAGCCCTCCGTGAGTGACGAGTCCCCCCAGCCCCCGTCCCGCCGGATGTCCCGGCGCGGTGTGATCGCGGGCGCTGCCGCGCTCGCCGGCACCGCCGCCGTGTCCGCGACCGCGGCCAGTGCCGCCACCGCCCCCGAGGGCCGTACGCCGACCTCGCCGGGCGCCGACCGCGACACCCGCGGCGCCAAGGCCGTCGCCTACCGCAACGTCCGCCCCTTCGGCGCCGCCGATCCCGTGGACCTGCTCACCGTCGACGGCCGTATCGCCGACGGGCCCGTGCCCGCCGGCGCCAAGGTCGTCGACGGTGGCGGACGCGTCGCCCTGCCCTCCCTGGTGGACGCCCACATCCACCCGGACAAGACGAGCTGGGGCGGCGACTGGGTGTCCCGCAAGCCGGCCTCCGGCATCGCCGACTACATCAAGCAGGACGTCGAGCTCTTCGAGAGCCAGGACCGCGGTATCGCCGAACGGGCCCACGGCCTGATGGCCCACGCCGTCACCCGCGGCACCCGGGCCATGCGCGCCCACGCGGACGTCGCCCCCGCCTACGGTCTGGCCGGCGTCGAAGGCGTCCACCGGGCCGCCGAGCGCCTGGGGCACGCCCTCGACGTGGAGATCGTGGCCTTCCCGCAGCACGGTGTGGCCAAGGCACCCGGCACCGCGGAGCTCCTGGAGGAAGCGGCCCGTACCGGCTACGTCGACTTCATCGGCGGCCTCGACCCGATCAGCTTCGACAACGCCCTCGACGAACAGCTGGACCTGGTCTTCGGTCTCGCCGACCGGCACGGCATCGGCGTGGACATCCACCTGCACGACCGGGACGAGAACGGCACCAAGGTCCTCGACGCCATCATCGACCGCACCCGGGCCCTCGGCCTGCGCGGCAAGGTCAACGTCAGCCACGCCTTCTGCCTCACCAACCTCTCCGAGTCCGAACTCGCCCGGACCGCGGCAAAGTTGGGCGACCTGGACATCACCGTGACGACCGTCGCGCCGAACGAGTCACTGGTCCTGCCCATCGCGCAGCTGCACGAGCACGGTGTCGGCGTCGGCCTCGGCTCGGACGGCGTGCGCGACTCCTGGAGCCCGTTCGGCAACGCGGACATGCTGCACCGCACCCACATCCTCGGCTGGGTCACCGACATCCGGCTCGACCAGGAACTGACCGACGCTTACGAGGTGGGCGCCCACGGCGGCGCCGACCTGCTCGGCATCGGCCGCTCCGAGTTCAAGAAGGGCGACCCGGCGGACTTCGTCCTGCTGCGCGCCCAGGGCATCCCGCAGGTCGTGGTGGACATGCCGCAGCGGGACATCGTCGTGCACGCGGGCCATGTCGTCGCCAGCGACGGCGAGCTGCTGTAACCACCCCGCCGCCAGGCCCTGCCTGCGAACTGCCGTCTGCTCAGCCCCGTGCGGGCCCGCTTGTCCGTACCGGGAGGCGGGCCCGTACCCATCGATACAGTGAACGCATGAACAGACCGCACGCCCGCTTCGACCGCGGACACACCGACGACCTGATGTCCTTCCTGGCCGCGAGCCCGTCCCCGTACCACGCGGTGGCGAACGCAGCCGCGCGGCTCGAGAAGGCCGGCTTCAAGGAGATCGCGGAAACCGATCCCTGGGACACGTCGACGGGCGGCAAGTACGTGCTGCGGGGCGGCGCTCTGATCGCCTGGTACGTGCCCGAGGGGGCCGCCGCCCACACGCCCTTCAAGATCGTGGGTGCGCACACCGACTCCCCCAACCTGCGGGTCAAGCCGATCCCGGACAGCGGCTCGCACGGCTGGCGTCAGGTCGCCGTCGAGATCTACGGCGGACCGCTGCTCAACTCCTGGCTCGACCGCGACCTGGGCCTGTCCGGCCGCCTCACCCTGCGCGACGGCACCACCCGCCTGGTGAACGTGGACCGCCCCCTGCTCCGCGTACCGCAGCTCGCCATCCACCTGGACCGCAGCGTGCACACCGACGGTCTCAAGCTGGACAAGCAGCGGCACCTGCAGCCCGTCTGGGGCCTCGGCGACGCCCACGAGGGCGACCTGATCCGGTTCCTCGAGCAGGAACTCGGGCTCGCCGCCGGCGAGGTCACCGGCTGGGACCTGATGACCCACTCGGTGGAAGCCCCCGCCTACCTCGGCCGCGACCACGAGTTCGTCGCCGGCCCCCGGATGGACAACCTCCTCTCCCTGCACGCCGGTACCGCCGCCCTCGCGGCCACGGCGAGCGACTCGCTCGACTTCATCCCCGTCCTCGCGGCCTTCGACCACGAGGAGAACGGCTCGCAGTCCGACACCGGCGCCGACGGCCCGCTCCTCGGCGGTGTCCTGGAGCGCTCCGTCTTCGCCCGCGGCGGCTCCTACGAGGACCGCGCACGCGCCTTCGCGGGAACGGTCTGCCTGTCCTCCGACACCGGCCACGCCGTGCACCCCAACTACGCGGAGCGCCACGACCCGACCCACCACCCCCGGATCAACGGCGGGCCGATCCTCAAGGTCAACGTCAACAACCGCTACGCCACGGACGGTTCGGGACGAGCCGTGTTCGCCGCCGCCTGCGAGCGGGCCGGGGTGAACTTCCAGTCGTTCGTCTCCAACAACGCCATGCCCTGCGGCACCACGATCGGCCCGATCACCGCTGCCCGGCACGGCATCAAGACCGTCGACATCGGCGTCGCGATCCTGTCGATGCACAGCGCCCGCGAGATGTGCGGCGCCGAGGACCCCGTACTCCTGGCCAACGCCCTCGCCTCCTTCCTGGAGAGCTGACCGGGTCAAGGACCCCAGAGCCGCTGCCGGCCGGCCCGCACGCACCCGGCTTCGGGCCCCTGGTCCACAACTCCCGGCGGTCCCGGGGCACTTGCCTCGGGACCGCCGCTGTGTGCGGCGCCGCCCGGCCCGGTCACTCGTAGGGCCGGATTCCCACCACCGCGTCCAGGGATATGCGGTTGTCGCCCACCGGAGACGGCAAGTCGAGCCGGTGGTCCAGCACCCTGCCGAGTGGCCCGCAGCCACTCGTACACGGAACGGCGAACCGCCGGTCCTCGGCGCCGAAGGCGACCACGAGCGGCTCCTCGGAGATCACCCGCGTGGGATCGGTGTCCTGGAGCACCAGGTGGACCGCGTCCCGGTCGCTGCCCACCGCGCACGCGTGCCCGCCGCCCGGCACCCCGCGCAGGCCCACCGCGAACGTCAGGTCCAGCTCACCGCGCCGGACGTCGTCCGACTCGAAGTCCGAGTAACCGCCGTACTGCGGAGTGAGGGTGAGAGGCGATCCGCCCACCCGGATCGGCTCGGCCGTCATGTCCCCGAAGACCTGGCGGAACGCACCGTCCACCCGGCCCTCGGCGAAGGTGATCCGGATCGGGCGGTCGATCGGCTCGTCCACACCGCCGACTTTCAAGTGGCCGGTGGCCTCCATGGCTTCGCACCGCCACGTCCCGGGATCCGCGTCCGCAGGGAGCTCGGCCCTGGCCGGGCAGGCACCGAAGTCGAACTCCGGTACCCGCTCCGCGCCTTCCGCGTCCCGCGCCTGCGCGGGACCGGCCGCACCGGCCACGACCACCATCAAGGCCCCGGCCACCACACTGCCGATCCGGCGCCGCAGGACGACCCACCTCCTCGCATCCGCGCTCCTGCTCTTCGACTGCCGCGCATCCCTCACTGCCGCCCCCTCGCTCCCCGTACAGCCGGTCACTGTCGATTCCCGTTCTCGTTCGCTTCCTGCCGTCCAGCATTACAGATTTTTCTCTGCAGAGAAATACCTGCAGAGAAAAATCTGTCATCGGCTACGCTGGACCCATGACGGACGACCCGCACTCCGCAGACCAGGACCCACCCGCCGAGGGGCACCGCACGGTGGACAGCCCCGAGGCGCTCAAGGCCATGGCCCACCCCCTGCGCCTGCGGATACTGCGCCACCTCGGCACCCGCGGCCCCGCCACCTCGACGACCCTGGCGGCCGACCTGGGGGAGAACACCGGGACGCTCAGCTACCACCTGCGCATGCTCGAGCGCGGGGGACTCATCGAGGACATCCCCGAGCGTTCCGGCGGACGCGAGCGCTGGTGGCGCGGCGTGCGCGGACTCGACATCCGAAGGCCGCCGCAGGAGGAGATGACAGAGGGGGAGCGGGCCGTCGGACGCGAGCTCGACCGGCTCCGGACGGAGGAGGACATACAGCTCGCCCGCCGGTTCGACGCGGAGCAGGCGGGCTCCGAGGGATGGATGCGCGGCTCCAGGGGCCTGAGCCATCTCACCAAGGAGCAGTTGGACGCCTTCCACGACGAGTACCTCGTCCTGCTCGCCCGCTACGCCCACGGACCCGAGGACGCACCGGAAGGCTCCCGCCCGGTACTGCTGCGCTGGTTCGGCGTCCCGGCGGACTGACCCACCAGCGGAACCCAGGGCCGCCCGGCAGGGCAGAGCCACGCCGATCCGAGCCCCGCCGACCCCGCGCTCATCCGACAATTCCCCTTTTTGGCGGGCAAGTCGGATGGAACTGGGCGGGCTCCGGGGGCGTCTGGAAACAGAGACGGCACCACAGCCGTCCCGCACACCGGCCGGGCGCCGGCCCGGCAGGAGTGCGCCGACCACGTCCCCACGGGGGTAGAAGATGTCCACGTTCCGCAGGCGCGCCGTCCTCACGGCAGCCGCCACCACCGCACTCGGCCTCGGCCTCGCCGGATTCGCGTCCGCAGGCTCCGGCCCCACCTCCGAAACCACGGCGGCCCCGGCCTCCCGTACGGCCCCGGTGTGCACCAACGCCACGACGGACCTGAGCATCGCACCCGCGCCCCGCCCGGTGAACCACCAGCTGATCACCCTGACGAACACCGGCGAGCGCAGCTGCACCGTCCTCATCCACCCGACCGTCAGCTTCGGCCCCGACCTCGACGGCACCGCCCAGGGCCTCACCGACGGCAGCCACCCGACCAAGTTCACCGTGAAGCCGGGGGACTCCGTCTACGCCGGCCTGCGCACCAGCCCCGCCGACCAGCAGGACGACGGCCGCCCGAACGCCGACCACGTCGCCGTCGACCTGGTCAAGTCCGTGGGCAGCGACGGATCCACGACCGACTTCGGCAAGCCGCGCCGCCTCGCCGTGGACGACCTGTTCATCTACGAACCGACCGTCACGCCCTGGCAGCCGACCGCCGAGGACGCCCTCGGCTGACCCCGCCGCCGTCCGCCCGCCGGGCTCACGTCATGCGTCGAGCCCGGCGAGTACCAGGCCGAGCCGCGTCTGCGCGCCCTCGGTGACGCGTAGCGGAACGCCCCAGTCCTGCTGGTGCACGTGGCAGGCCGCGTACTCGGCGCCCGCCTCCTCGTCGTCGCAGGAGGCCGCCATCGCCGACACGTGCAGCACCCCCTCGGCGATCTCGGGGTTCAGGCGCAGTCCGCGCGACAGATCGGTTCCCGCGCCCGAGCCGTCCGCGAGCAGCTCGGCCGGCGTGGCCGAGACCAGGAGCCGGGTCGAGGGACCGTAGCGGGTGTCGAGCTTCTGCCCCGCCGGCGCCTGGAAGACCACGTCGAGCCGCAGCTCGCCCGGCGCCACCTCGGTCGCGTCCCGCCTGGTGCGGTGAGCGACCGCCTCGACGCGTACCGCCTCCTCCGGCAGCCGCAGCCGGGTCAACCGGTGCCGGGCCGATTCGACGACCACGATGTCGCTGCCGGCGAGTACCGCGTCCGAGGGCTCACGCAGATCGGTGGCCAGGGTGCTGACCTGACCCGTCGCCGGATCGAAGCGGCGCAGAGCGTGGTTGTAGGTGTCACTGACCGCGACCGAGCCGTCCGGCAGGGCGGTGACCCCGAGCGGGTGCTGGAGCAGGGCCTGGCCCGCGTCCCCGTCCCGGTGGCCGAAGTCGAAGAGTCCGCTGCCGACCGCCGTGTGCACGGACCGGGATCCGTCCCCGGTGGCCGGGTCGATCCAGCGCAGCGCCGAGGTCTCGGAGTCGGCGATCCACAGCCGCTCCGCGGTCGCCGCGAGCCCGGACGGCTGGGCGAACCAGGCCTCGTCCGCGGGGCCGTCGACCAGGCCCTCGTTGGTGGTGCCCGCCGCGACGGCCACCGTCCCGGTCGCCGGGTCGTACGTCCACAACTGGTGGACACCGGCCATCGCGACCCACAGCAGACCGTCGAACCAGGCGACGTCCCAGGGCGAGGAAAGGTCCACCTCGAGCGCCGGGCCCGAGGTCGGGGAGCCCTGCCACCACTGGCGCCCGGTACCGGCCACCGTCTCGATCGCGCCGGTCGCCGGGTCGTACGTCCGCAGGGCGTGGTTGACCGTGTCCGCGACGAGCACCCGGCCGGCGAGCGGGCCGGCTTCCTCGGGGAGCAGCGCGAGGCCCTGCGGTTCGTTGAACTCCTCGGGGCCGAAGCCGCGCCGGCCACTGCCCACGCGGCGCACCACGCTCTCGCCGTCCGCCTCGAGCTCGACCAGCTGATGCCGCGTCGAGTCGGAGACCAGGAAGTTCCCCGAGTCGAGCCGCAGCGCCTTCCCCGGGAAACGCAGATCGGTGGCGACCGGCTCGGGTGGCACGTACGGGCCGTCACCGCGGCGCAGGGTGCCCTTGGCCGCGTGCTCCGCCTCCAGCTCCTCGACCAGCTTCTCGATGGCGTGGGCATGCCCCTCGCCGGCGTGCTGGGCGACGATGTACCCCTCGGGGTCGATCACCACGAGCGTGGGCCAGGCCCGTACCGCGTACTGCTTCCAGGTCGTGAGGTCGGGGTCGTCGAGTACGGGATGCGCGACGCCGTAGCGCTCGACGGCATCGACGACGGCCTGATGCTCGGCCTCGTGCACGAACTTCGGCGAATGGACACCGATGATCACCACGGTGTCCCGGTGCTTCTCCTCGAGTTCACGGAGCTCGTCGAGTACATGCAGACAGTTGATGCAGCAAAAAGTCCAAAAATCAATGATCGTGATACGTCCTCGCAGGTCAGCGAGGTTGTATTGCTGTCCGCCTGTGTTCAGCCAGCCGCCTCGGCCGACCAGTTCGGGAGCCCGAACGCGTGCACGTGTCGCCATGTCACGGTCCAACGGCGCGAACGGGGTACGCATTCCCCATGAAATTCCTGGTACGAGACCGGATCTTCGGCATCGGCGACGACTATTGGATCGAGGACGAGCACGGCAACAAGGTCTTCCTCGTCGACGGCAAGGCCATGCGCGTCCGCGAGACCTTCGAGCTCAAGGACCGGGACGGGAACGTCCTGATCGACATCCGGCAGAAGCTGATGTCACTGCGCGACACCATGATCATCGAACGCGGCGACGAGCAGCTCGCCAAGGTGCGGCGCAAACGCCTGTCCCTGCTCCGCAACCACTTCCGGGTGCAGCTGGTCGACGGCACGGAGCTGGACGTGAGCGGCCGGATCCTCGACCGCGAGTTCGTGATCGAGTACGACGGCGAGATGCTCGCGCACATCTCCCGGCGCTGGCTGCGCGTCCGGGACACCTACGGCGTCGAGGTGGTGCGCGACGACGCCGACCCGGCCCTGCTCATCGCCCTCGCGGTCTGCGTGATCCGCCTCGCGGAGAAGGAACGGGAGGGCGACGGCTGAGACACCCTCGGTAGAGGAGGGCTCAACTCCCCGTACGGGGCGGGAAGTCGGACAGATCCGGTGTGTCGAGGCCGAGCCGCCGGTCCTTGAGGGCCGGGAACTGCTCGCGGGTCTTCGCCACCTTCGCCGGATCGAACTCGACGGTGAGCACCTCCTCGCCGGCACCCGCCTCGGCGAGCACCTCGCCCCACGGGTCGACGGCGATGCTGTGCCCGGCCTGCTCGATCCCCGCATGGGTGCCGGCGCTGCCGCAGGCCAGAACGTACGACTGGTTCTCCACCGCGCGGGCCTGGGCCAGCAGCGTCCAGTGCGCGCGACGGCGCTCCGGCCAGCCGGCGGCGACCACCAGGGTCTCGGCGCCGGCATCGACGAGGTGCCGGAAGAGCTCCGGGAAGCGCAGGTCGTAGCAGGTGGCGAGGCCGATCGTGGTGTCCGGCAGGGCGGCGGTGGCCGGTTCGGTGCCGGCACCCATGAGAACGGCCTCGCCCTTGTCGAAGCCGAAGCGGTGGATCTTGCGGTACGTGCGGACGAGGGTGCCGTCGGGGTCGAGGAGGAGCGTGGTGTTGTACAGCCGCTCCTCGCCGGAGGCGTCCGCGGCCCGCTCGACGACCGAACCCGCGTAGAGCCAGACCCGGGCGTCGCGCGCGGCCTCGGACATCGACTCGTAGGTGGGGCCGGTCAGTTCCTCCGCCTCGGCGGCGAAGAGGTCGTAGGCGAAGGCCCCCGTCGTCCACAGCTCCGGCAGCACGACGAGGTCGGCGCCCCCCTGCTCACGGACCAGTGAAGCCACCCGCTGCCGACGGGAATTGACCGATTCCTCAGGGTCTGCGGCGATCTGGAGGAGAGAGGCGCGCACACTACCACCGTCCTGGTATTCGAGTCGTGGCTACGGCCTACGATCGTCACACGAAACCACTGCAACGGGTACTTGGGTCAGCGTACTGTGCCTTTCCGGGGGTCCCCCCCGGTCCCCCGTACCGCCCGCAGTGCCGTTCTGCCCGCGCATCCGAAACCGTCCGAGGGGTCCCGTGACCGTCCATCCCAGCCTTCAGACCTATGCCGATGCCTGGACCCACTCAGTCACCGCGATATCCGAGCTGGTGACGCCGCTCGCGGAGGGTGAGTGGAACTGGGCGACGCCGTGCCCCGGCTGGTCGGTGCGCGATCTCGTCTCCCATGTCATAGGCCTCGACTGCGAGATGCTCGGCGATCCCCGGCCGATCCACACCCTGCCGCGCGACCTCTACCACGTACAGAACGAGATCCAGCGGTACATGGAGATGCAGGTCGACGTCCGCCGGCACCACACCGCGCCGGAGATGACCTCCGAGCTGGAGTACACGATCATCCGCCGCTCGCGGCAGCTGCGGAACGAGGCGCGGGATCCGCAGACGATGGTGCGCGGACCGCTCGGTACCGAGGAGACCCTCGAAGCCGCCACCCGTAAGCGGGCGTTCGACGTGTGGGTGCACGAGCAGGACCTGCGGGTGACGCTCGACAAGCCGGGCAACCTGGACTCGCCCGGAGCGCTGGTGGCCCGGGACGAGGTGCTGACCCATCTGCCCAAGGTGGTCGCCAAGCGGGCTGCCGCGCCCGCCAGTTCGGCCGTGGTGTTCGACGTACACGGGCCCGTCGAGTTCCTGCGGACGGTGCGGATCGACGCCGACGGGCACGGGACGATCGACGGCGCTCCGTCGCTCGGGCCCGCGGCGACCATCAGCACGGACTGGGAGACGTTCTTCAAGCTGGCCTGCGGGCGGGTCAGGCTCGGTTCGGTCGGTGACCGGATCAAGGCCGAGGGCGATCAGGAGCTGGCGCAGGCGATCCTGGAGCGGTTCACCATCACGCCGTGAGCCCGTACGTGCGCCTGCGGTCGGCGTGAGCCGGCCGAGCCCGGGCCGCGCGGGGCCCGGGCGTCGCTCATGCCGGTACGTGGACCGCCTCGACCCGGCTCGCGACCAGGCGTTCGCGCTCCCTGCGGTCGGCGTGCAGCCGTAGCCGCAGGATCTGGGCGATGCCGACCGCCTCCAGGACGAAGATCGAGGAGAAGGCGATGCGGTAGTTGTCGCCGGTGAGGTCGAGCAGGACGCCGACGGCGAGCAGCATGGTCATCGAGGCCGTGAAACCACCCATGTTGACGATGCCGGACGCGGTGCCCTGACGTTCCGGCGGGTTGGCCGGACGGGCGAAGTCGAAGCCGATCATCGAGGCGGGGCCGCAGGCGCCGAGTACCGCGCAGAGCGTGATGAGCAGCCACATCGGGGCACGGTCACCGGGGAAACCGAGCGTGCAGGCCCACAGCAGGCCGGTCGCGCCGATGGTGCCGAGGGCCAGTGGCGCGCGGGCCCGGTGGTGCCGGGCGATGATCTGTCCGTAGACGAGACCGATGGTCATGCTCGACAGGACGGTGAGCGTGAGCAGTTCCCCCGCGGTGGCCCGGGAGAGACCCTGCGCTTCGACGAGGAACGGCATCCCCCACAGCAGGGTGAACACCATCATCGGGAACTGCGTGGTGAAGTGCACCCACAGGCCCATCCTCGTCCCGGGTTCCCGCCAGGCCTGCGCGATCTGGGCGCGCACGAAGCGTGCGCCGCGCGAGGCCGGCCGCGCTGCCGGCTCTCCGTGGCCCTCCGGGTGGTCCTTGAGGAACAACAGCGTGAGGGCGAGCACCAACACCCCGAACAGTGAGCTGCCGACGAACGCGCCCGTCCAGCCGATCCCGTCGAGGAGCCGGGACAGGACCAGCGTGGAGACCAGGTTGCCGCCCATTCCGACGAGGCCGGCCAGCTGTGCGACGAGCGGGCTGCGGCGGGCCGGGAACCAGCGGTTGCCGAGCCGCAGCACGCTGATGAACGTCATCGCGTCGCCGCAGCCGAGCAGTGCACGCGCGGCCAGGGCCATCCCGTAGCTGGGCGAGAGCGCGAAGCTGAGCTGGCCGAGAGTGAAGAGCATGGCGCCGAGGCTGAGGATCTTCTTGGTGCCGAAGCGGTCGACGAGCAGCCCGACGGGTATCTGCATGCTCGCGTAGACGAGCAGCTGGAGGATCGAGAACGTGGACAGGGCCGAGGCGTTGACCTCGAAGCGGTCGGCGGCGTCGAGGCCGGCGACGCCGAGCGAGGTCCGGAAGATCACCGCCACGAAGTAGACGGAGACGCCGACGGACCAGATGGCGACGGCTCTGCGGCCGCCGGGCGGATCGCCGGGCAGGGTGGCGGGCGAGGTCATCGGACCTCGCCCCGGGCCAGCTGCGAGATGCGCTCGACGTGCCGGTGCACCGTGCCGACGGCTGCGTCGGCGTCGCCGGTGCGCAGCGCCTCGAGGATCTCCTCGTGCTCGACGAGGGTCTTCGCGACGCGGTCGGGGTGCGAGTGGAGGAAGGCGACGCCCATCCTCAACTGGCGGTCGCGCAGCTGGTCGTAGAGCCGGGACAAGATGGCGTTGCCGCCGCTGCGGACGATCTCGGCGT
Source organism: Streptomyces sp. YIM 130001 (assembly GCF_003574445.1). Taxonomy (GTDB): domain Bacteria; phylum Actinomycetota; class Actinomycetes; order Streptomycetales; family Streptomycetaceae; genus Streptomyces. The sequence continues at coordinate 74,320 of NZ_KZ984566.1, read as the reverse complement.
GGAAGCAGCGGTCGGTGACGGCCGCACCCTGCAGGTCGCCGGCGGCCGCCTGCTCCCGCTGCTGCTCGAGGAGTTCCTCGAGGCGGGCGATGAGCTGCGGGGTGGCGGGCAGCGCCTTGCGGGCAGCGTGCTCCTCGACCAGCATCCGGGTCTCCACCACGTCCGCGATCTCCTGCGCCGACACCGGCAGAACCAGGGCGCCCTTCTTCGGATACAGCTTGAGGAGGCCCTCGACCTCCAGCTTCAGGAGTGCCTCGCGCACCGGGGTGCGGGAGACCCCGACATCGGTGGCCAGCTCACCCTCGGTGAGGAGGGTGCCGCCCTCGTAGCGGCGGTCCAGTACGCCCTGCTTCACATGCTGGTAGACGCGCTCGGCGGCAGGCGGCTGCTTGGCCGCGGCGGGCTGCTGTCCCGCCGGCGGCTGCGCGGCGGACCGCTTCGGGGACTGCTGCGCGGCGGCGGGAGAGGCGGCGTCGGAGGGGGTCGCGGGCGCTGGAGCGGGTGGCATGCGCACAGCTTAGATACAACAAGGGTGCAACAGGGAACCCGTCCGCGATACGGGACAGTGCCTTCCGCTTCGTCGCGCCTTATCGGGTTTTGTCGCGCTCGGCGGACACCTGGTCCGCGGTGTCCGAAGCGCCGACCACGGACCCGTTCGACGAGGCGACCACCCGCCCCGGACGCGCACCGGCCGCCGCCGCGAGCACCACCGCGCCGAGCGCGACCACCACGCCGACCACGGTCGCGACGGTGACGTCCGCGGAACCGTGCGGCAGGAACAGGTCGAGGCAGAGCGAGCCGACCAACTGCCCGGTGATCGTGCACAGACCGAGCACCAGCACGCCGAGCCGCTGCACACTCACCACGGCGATCGAGATGAACACGATGCCGACAAGACCGCCGAGGTACAGATACGGCTGGGACGGCAGCTCGCCCGGCATCCCCGACGCCAGCGCGTACACCGCGGCGACCACGGTGAGCGCGGCCGTCCCGGTCAGGAAGTTGAGGAACGTCGCCGTGTAACCGGAATCCGCCGAGATCCGCACATGGCCGTTCACCGCCTGCTGCCAGCTCACGCACAGCCCGGCCGCCAGCGGCAACAGCAGCATCCAGTACGGGAACTGCCCGGCCAGCTTGTCCGCCATCGAAAGGCCCACCGCGACCAGGACCAGGACGGCGCCGAGCACCCGGCGCCGGGTCGGCCGCTGCGGACCGGCGGGCCCGAGCCCCACCCGGTCGAAGAGCAACCCCCCGCTGACCTGCCCGGCCACCACCGCGACCGTGAACAGGGCGACGCCGAGCGCCTCCACGGTGATCCCCTGCGACAGCACGAACGCGCCACCGCCGAAGCCTCCGAGCAGCTGCCACCAGTTGAGCCGCCCGCCGCGCACATCACGCAGCACCCGGCCGAGGCCGGCCCGCGGCCCGCGCAGCACGGCGAGCCCGATCAGCAGCACGAGCAGCCCGGACCCGAAGGAGATGACGGCGGCACTCGAGCCGTCGCCGACGGCCGTGGCGAGCTCCCCGTTGATCCGGGCTTGCAGGGAGATCAGGGCGCCGGAGAAGACGGCCAGGAGAACCCAGTAGGGCGTGGCGGCAGGCATGAGCGTGTACGACCTCGGAAGGGGAACGGTCAGGGAGTCGCGTGCGGATCCGTATCGGACGGGGCGATGCGACCTCCCCACACTCTCAGCTTGCCACCGGACCCGTACGACGTGTCCACGACGAGAACCACCGCCCCGGGCGCCGCCGCCCCGTCCTCCGGGATCCCGGCGCCGCCGATGTGAGGTACGCAACACCGCCGACCCGGCCCGCCGCGACCGATGAGAACCGCGGCCGCCGACCGTCTACCCGTCAAGACACGACGCACAGCACCCGCACCGCACCGCACCGCACCCGATCGACGACACAAGGAGTTCCCGCCATGGGGAAGATCAAGGTCCACGAGTTCACCACCATCGACGGCGTCATCGGTGCACCGATGTGGACCATGGACTACGAGTTCACGCCCGCGCTCGGTGAGTCCATCGGCCGCTTCATGAAGTCCTGTACGTCGATCCTGCTCGGCCGTACGACGTTCGAGGAGTTCGCGCCGGCCTGGTCCGGCCGCACCGTGGACGACGACCCGGGCGCACCGTTCTTCAACGACACCCAGAAGTACGTGGTCTCCGCCACCCTCGAGGACGCCGAGTCGGTGTGGCAGCACTCGCAGGTACTCGGCGCCTACGACGCGGACGCGATCCGCGAGTTCAAGGAGAGCCAGGACGGCGACATCTACATCAGCGGCAGCGGCACCCTGGTCCGCGCCCTGCTCGCCGACGGCCTGGTGGACGAACTGCACCTGCTGGTCTACCCGGTGGCACTCGGCACCGGCCCGCGACTGTTCCCGGAGGACGGCCCGGGCACCACGCTGACGCTGCTCGGCAGCGAGGCGATCGACAACGGCGTCGCCCACCTGACGTACGGACCGGCCGCCGCCTGAAGTGGAAACCGGCCGCCCGACGTACGGAACGGCCGCCCGACGTACCGAACGGCCGCCACTGAGCCGACATCGCCGCCAGGTCGCCCCCCGAGGTGGAGGACGACCCGGACGCTTCCGGTCAGGCCCAGGTGATGAGCCGCTTCGGGCGCTCGAGCACCGCCGCCACATCGGCGAGCACCTTCGAGCCCAGCTCGCCGTCGACCAGCCGGTGGTCGAAGGACAGCGCGAGCGTGGTCACCTGACGGGGCTTCACCTTGCCCTTGTGGACCCAGGGCTGCGGCTTGATCGCGCCGACCGCGAGGATCGCGGACTCACCGGGGTTGAGGATCGGTGTGCCGGTGTCGACGCCGAACACCCCCACATTGGTGATCGTGACCGTGCCGTTCTGCATCGCGGCCGGTGACGTCTTCCCGTCACGGGCCGTCGCGATCAACTCGCCCAACTCCCCGGCGAGCTGCGGCAGCGTCAGCGCGTGCGCGTCCTTGATGTTCGGCACGAGCAGGCCGCGCGGAGTGGCCGCCGCGATCCCGAGGTTCACGTAGTGCTTGTGGACGATCTCCTGGTTCGCCTCGTCCCAGGCCGCGTTCACCTCGGGATTCCGCTTGATGGCGACCAGCAGGGCCTTGGCGATCAGCAGCAGCGGGTTGACCCGCAGTCCCGCCAGGTCCTTGTCGCCCTTGAGCTCCTCGACCAGCTTCATCGTCCGTGTCACGTCGACCGTGACGAACTCGGTGACGTGCGGCGCGCTGAACGCCGAGTCGACCATGGCCTGCGCGGTCGCCTTCCGTACGCCCTTGACCGGGACACGGGTCTCGCGGGCGTCCGCCTCTGCCGCGGGCTGCGCGGCCCGGACCGGCGCGGGCTCGGGCACCGGTTCCGTGGCCGGCGCGACTGCCGCCGCGGCCGCGTGCACGTCGTCCCGGGTGACGATCCCGCCGTCACCGGTCGGTACAACGCTCGCCAGATCGACGCCGAGGTCCTTGGCCAGCTTGCGTACCGGCGGCTTCGCGAGCGCGCGGGCGCCCGAGGCGGCCGCCGAACCCGCCGGGCTCTGGGCGGCCCCGTGACCGTTCACCGCCGGAGCCGGAGCTTCCGCCGGAGCTGGGACTTCCGCCGCCCCGGCAGCCTTACGCGGCCGGCGCTTCGTGGAACTCTGCGCCACCCCGTAGCCGACCAGCACCGGCTGCCGGCCCTGCGGCTCTTCGTCATCGTCAGCGGCGGCAGCAGCAGCAGCGGGCTCGGCCTCTGCCGCGGGCGCATCCCCGGAACCCGGCGCGACGTCCACGGTGATGATCACCTGGCCGACGTCGACCGTCGTCCCCTCGGGGAAGCGCAGCTCGTGCACCGACCCGTCGAACGGAATGGGAAGTTCGACGGCCGCCTTCGCCGTCTCCACCTCGCACACCACCTGACCGTCGGTCACGGTGTCGCCAGGCTGCACGTACCACTTCAGAATCTCGGCCTCGGTGAGCCCCTCGCCCACGTCGGGCATCTTGAACTCGCGGTACCGGGCGGTGTCGGTGGTTCCCGAAGACGCTGCGGACACTGCACTCATCGTCGTCACGACCCTCTCCTCAGTACGCCAGCGAGCGGTCGACGGCCTCGAGCACCCGGTCGAGACCCGGCAGGTACTCGTCCTCGAGACGGGCCGGCGGGTACGGGGCGTGGTAGCCGCCGACCCGCAGCACGGGCGCCTCCAGGTGGTAGAAACACCGCTCGGTGATCCGCGCGGCGATCTCCGCACCGCTTCCGTAGAACACCGGCGCCTCGTGCACCACGACGAGCCGGCCCGTCCGCTCGACCGAGGCCTGCACCGTGTCGAAGTCGATCGGCGACATCGAGCGCAGATCGATCACCTCGATCGACCGGCCCTCCTCCTCGGCGGCCGCGGCCGCCTCGAGACAGACCTTCACCATCGGCCCGTACGCGACCAGGGTCAGATCCGTGCCCTCGCGCACCCGGCGCGCGCTGTGCAGCGGCCCCGGGAACGCCTCCGTGTCGACCTCGCCCTTGTCCCAGTACCGCCGCTTCGGCTCGAAGAAGATCACCGGGTCGTCGCTCTGGATGGCCTGCTGCATCATCCAGTACGCGTCCGCCGGGTTGGACGGCGAGACCACCTTCAGGCCCGCCACGTGCGCGAACAGCGCCTCCGGCGACTCCGAGTGGTGCTCGACCGCGCCGATGCCACCGCCGTAGGGGATCCGGATGACGACCGGCAGCTTCACCTTGCCCAGCGACCGCGCGTGCATCTTCGCCAGCTGCGTCACGATCTGGTCGTACGCCGGGAAGACGAACCCGTCGAACTGGATCTCCACCACCGGCCGGTAGCCGCGCAGCGCGAGGCCGATCGCGGTGCCCACGATGCCGGACTCGGCGAGCGGGGTGTCGATCACCCGGTCCTCGCCGAAGTCCTTCTGCAGACCGTCGGTGACCCGGAAGACACCGCCGAGCTTGCCGACGTCCTCGCCCATGACGAGGACCTTGGGGTCGGTGTCGAGCGCCTTGCGCAGCGACTCGTTGACCGCCTTGGCGAGCGCCATCTTGACTGCAGCCATGGTTACTTGACCTCCCCGTCGGCGAACGACGCCTGGTAGGCGGCGAACTGGGCGCGCTCCTCGTCGACGAGGGCGCTCCCGTCCGCGTAGACGTTCTCGAAGATCGCCATCATGTCGGGGTCGGGCATCGCCCTGACCGTCTCGCGGACGTGCTTGCCGAGCTTCTCGCTCTCGTCCTCGAGCTCCGCGAAGAAGGCGTCGTCGGCGAGCTTCTCGCCCTCCAGGTAGGCGCGCAGCCGCAGGATCGGGTCCTTGGCCTCCCACGCCTCCCGCTCCTCGTCCCGCCGGTACTTGGTCGGGTCGTCCGATGTGGTGTGCGCACCCATCCGGTACGTGAACGCCTCGACGAGGGTGGGGCCCTCACCGCGGCGGGCCCGCTCGAGCGCGGACCGGGTGACGGCGAGGCAGGCGAGCACGTCGTTGCCGTCCACCCGGACGCCGGGGAAGCCGTAGCCCTGCGCGCGCTGGTACAGCGGCACCCTGGTCTGCTTCTCGGTCGGCTCCGAGATCGCCCACTGGTTGTTCTGGCAGAAGAACACGACCGGCGCGTTGTACACCGCGGAGAACGTGAACGCCTCGGCCACATCGCCCTGGCTGGACGCGCCGTCACCGAAGTACGCGATGACCGCGGAGTCCGCGCCGTCCTTGGTGACACCCATCGCGTAGCCGGTCGCGTGCAGCGCCTGCGAGCCGATGACGATCGTGTACAGCTGGAAGTTGTTGGTGTTCGGGTCCCAGCCGCCGTTGTTGACGCCGCGGAACATGCCGAGCAGGTTCACCGGGTCGACGCCCCGGCACCAGGCGACACCGTGCTCGCGGTAGGTCGGGAAGACGTAGTCGTCCTCGCGGGTGGCCCGGCCGGAGCCGATCTGGGCGGCCTCCTGGCCGAGCAGCGACGCCCACAGACCCAGTTCGCCCTGCCGCTGCAGCGCGGTCGCCTCGGCGTCGAACTGCCGGGTCAGAACCATGTCCCGATAGAGCCCACGCAGCTCGTCGGGCGTGAGGTCGATGGAGTACTCAGGGTGCTCGACGCGCTTTCCTTCGGGCGTCAGCAGCTGTACGAGGTCGGGCTGTGCGCCCTGCTCCGCCGTCTTCTTGGCGGATGCGCGCTTGCCGCCGGTGCGGCGAGGCTTGCGCGCGGCGGTGCTGTCCACGGTCACGTGTGCTCCTCCGTCGGTCCGATACCCGGGATCGGCCGGGAACCGGGGGGTACCCCCAGGTCCTTGCGGGCCCGGGGGAGGCTCACCCGTTCCGTACCGGCGCACGGGGTGGGTGCGGCCGGCCGGAACAGGCGTGACAGGCGTCCCGGCAAGCACCCTGCAATCAGCACGTTACCCAGAGCCCCGCACTTCTGCGAAACCCCATCTGACCTGCAATTTTGCTTGGATTTCCAAGTAAATTCGAGTCAACGGGAACACGTACTGGTCACAGCCTTGCAGGGGGCCGGAACACCGGCACGTTATCCCGGTCCCCCAGAGCATTGGAAGACTCCGTGTGTGAGACTGGCGGCGTGCCTGTAGACGGAAAAATCACGGTATTCCTGCTTGATGACCATGAAGTGGTCCGTCGTGGTGTTCACGAGCTGCTCTCCGTGGAATCGGACATCGAGGTCGTCGGCGAGGCCGGCACGGCCGCCGACGCCCTGGTCCGCATCCCCGCCACCCGTCCCGACGTGGCCGTCCTCGACGTACGCCTGCCCGACGGCACCGGCGTCGAGGTGTGCCGGGACATCCGCTCGCGCGACGAGAACATCCACTGCCTGATGCTCACCTCGTTCGCCGACGACGAGGCACTCTTCGACGCGATCATGGCGGGCGCCTCGGGCTACGTCCTCAAGGCCATCCGCGGCAACGAACTGCTCTCCGCGGTCCGCGACGTCGCCGCCGGCAAGTCCCTGCTCGACCCGGTCGCCACCGCCCGCGTACTGGAGCGGCTGCGCGACGGGAACAGCCCCAAGGGCGACGAACGCCTGGCCGGCCTCACCGACCAGGAGCGCAGGATCCTCGACCTGATCGGCGAGGGCATGACGAACCGCGCGATCGGCGAGAACCTGCACCTCGCCGAGAAGACGATCAAGAACTACGTCTCCAGCCTGCTCTCCAAGTTGGGGATGGAACGCCGCTCCCAGGCCGCCGCGTACGTGGCCCGCATGCAGGCCGAGAGGCGCTGACGGGACGGCGGGCGATCCGCCGCGCGACGGGTCCGCCGTCGAATAATCGGGACCAACGTCCCGAGTCCTCGGGGCGTGGTCCCCTTCCCCGGCTCCCGGCCCGTCCCCGATCGTGGAAACCATGTCCCCCGAGGAACTCCGCGCCGTCGCGCTGCTCCGCACGACCCCCTACGGTCGCATCGCGGCGAGCATGCGCGCCCTCCCGTTCCTGGCCGTCACCCGGCACATCGTGGCCGACACGGGTCCGGACACACCGCCCGGCGTGATCCTGCGCCTGCACAGGGGATTCGGGTACCACCAGGCCTGCGAGGGCACCGTGGTCGCGTACGGCGCGGACAATCTGGGCGACGCGGCCGGCCCGGACGGGCTCTGGTCCGTCCAGATGGTCGGAACCTGCCGGACGATCACGCCGACGCCGGAGCAGATCGAGCAGTTCGGCCCGGCCCCCGAGCACGTCGACGGCGAGGCCTTCGACCCCGTCTACCTGCGCGTCTCTCCGCAGGTCATCGGCGTGCACCGGGTCGACGGCGGCTACGAGCGGGCGGTCCCGCGCGCCTGACCGCGCATCCCCACGCGCCGGCGTGGGAGGGACGAACGCTCCGGCTCCCGACGCCCCGGCTCGGGACTACTCCCCGCCGCCGGTGACGCCGTCCTCCGGCGGTTCCTCCGTGTCCGGCGGATCCGTGGGCGGATCGTCGGTCTTCGTCGGGTCCGGGTCCTCGGTCGTCTCGGTCTCCGTCGGCGTCGGGTCCGGGTCCTCGGTCGTCTCGGTCTCCGTCGGCGTCGGGTCGGTGGTCGGAGTGTCGTTCGTCGGAGGCGGCGTGTAATCGCCCTGGCCCCCGACACTCCCCGGGTCCGTCTCCTCCTGCGTCGTCTCCTCGTCGGTCGGCTCGTCGGTCTTCTTGTCCGTCTTCGACTGCGACACCGACGGCGAGGGCTCCGGCTTCTTCGGATCCTTGTCGTCCTTCGACAGCGCGAAGGCGATACCGGCACCGATCGCGATCAGGGCGAGCAGCGCGACGATCCACATCCGGCCGCGGCCACGTCCACGGCCACCGCCACGGCGTCCGCCCTCGAACCCGCCGTCGTCGTCACCCGGCGGACGCAGCATCGGCTGGTTGAACTGCGAGGTGCCGTTGTCGCCCGGGTGCTGCATGGCCGTGGCGCCCGCGACACCCATCGCCGGAGTGTTGCCACCCTCGTGCATGTCCACCGGACCGGTGTTCCAGGTCCCGGTGTGGCCGCCCTGCTCCTGCAGCATCTGCAGGCCGTACTGGACCAGGCCCCGCATCTCCTCGGCGCTCTGGAACCGGTCGTCCGGATCCTTGGCGAGCGACCGCATCACCAGGCCGTTCAGCTCCGGCGGAACCCCGTCCGACATCTCCGACGGCGGGACGGGCATGTCCTGGACGTGCTGGTAGACCACGGACAGCGGCGTCTCACCCATGAAGGGGGGCCGCAGCGCGAGCAGTTCGTACAGCAGACAGCCGGTGGCGTAGAGGTCCGAGCGGTGGTCGACGGCCTTGCCGAGAGCCTGCTCGGGGGACAGGTACTGCGGGGTACCCATCACCATGCCGGTCTGCGTCATGGTGTTCGACGCACCGTGCAGGGCGCGGGCGATGCCGAAGTCCATCACCTTCACCGCACCGGTGTCGGTGATGATCACGTTCGCGGGCTTGATGTCGCGGTGCACGATGCCGTGCTGGTGCGAGTACGCCAGCGCCTCGAGGACACCGGAGACGATGATCAGCGCCTGCTCGGGGCCGGGCGCCTCCGCGTTGAGCAACAGATCGCGGATCGTACGGCCTTCGACGATCTCCATCACGATGTACGGGATGGTGTTGCCGCCGATGAAGTCCTCACCGGAGTCGTAAACGGCCACCACCGCATGGTGGTTGAGGCCGGCGACCGACTGCGCCTCGCGCGTGAAGCGCGCCTTGGACACCGGGTCCTCGGCCAGATCCGTGCGCAGCAGCTTGACCGCCACCGTGCGCCCGAGCCGCACGTCCTCGGCGGCGAAGACCTCTGCCATTCCACCGCGGCCGAGCCGGCGGGTCAGCCGGTAACGGCCGTCCCCGACGAGGCCACCATTGCCCCACAGCTCAGGCGCGTCTGACATGCCGTCGCCAGCCGCGTCCGGGTCGGACGGGCCCTGGGCGCCGTGCTGGTCCATCGGTCCTCGCCGTCGTTTCCTGTGGAGTCTTGGAGGGTCCCCGGACAACGTCCGGGGGAGCGTCTGGCCGCATCGGTCCGTGCCCCACCTGCATACGGCATGTGAAGGTACAGTCCCTGCCGGCCCACGCTACAGCCTCGAATCAGCAGGCCGTCCCGAGATGGACCGGTCATCAAACCGTGGTCCGGCCGGGCCGGGCAAATCATGTGGCAAGTCGGTAACGCTTCCGAGACGCTTCTTGTGCGTACGGTCACGGAACGGGCACCCGGCTTGACGTGTCCGGGGCCTACGGCAGACTTGGCCGCAATAAGCAGAGATCTTCGCGCAGCAGGACGCGCACCCTCACCGGGACGCATCCGCGCCACAGCGCTGATGGGGGACGCACAGACATGAGCCAGGACGGCGCACACAGCCGGTACGCGGGGCGCTCGCTCGCCGGTGGCCGGTACCAGCTGCGGGACCTCCTCGGCGAGGGTGGCATGGCGTCGGTGCACCTCGCGTACGACTCGGTGCTCGACCGCCAGGTCGCGATCAAGACGCTGCACACGGAGTTGGGGCGCGAGCAGTCGTTCCGGGAGCGCTTCCGCCGCGAGGCGCAGTCCGTGGCGAAGCTCACGCACACCAACATCGTCTCGGTCTTCGACACCGGCGAGGACGACCTCGACGGCGGCACCATGCCGTACATCGTCATGGAGTACGTCGAGGGACAGCCGCTCGGCTCGGTGCTCGACACGTCCGTCGCGCAGCACGGCGCGATGCCCACCGACCAGGCGCTGAAGATCACCGCCGATGTGCTCGCCGCGCTCGAGATCAGCCACGAGATGGGCCTGGTCCACCGCGACATCAAGCCGGGCAACGTCATGATGACCAAGCGGAACGTGGTCAAGGTGATGGACTTCGGCATCGCCCGCGCGATGCAGTCCGGCGTCACCTCCATGACACAGACCGGCATGGTCGTGGGCACGCCGCAGTACCTGTCGCCCGAGCAGGCGCTCGGCCGCGGCGTGGACGCCCGGTCCGACCTGTACTCGGTCGGCATCATGCTCTTCCAACTGGTCACCGGACGGCTGCCGTTCGAGGCGGACTCGCCGCTGGCCATCGCGTACGCGCACGTCCAGGAGGAGCCCGTCGCTCCGTCCTCGATCAACCGCGCACTCCCGCCGGCCGTCGACGCCCTGGTCGCCCGCGCACTGAAGAAGAACCCGAACGAACGCTTCCCCACGGCCGAGGCCATGCGGGACGAGTGCCTGCGCGTCGCCCAGTCGTTCCACGCCACACCGCCGAGCATCGTCCCCGGCCAGCAGACGTCGAACGGCGGCGGCGTCGGCTCGGCCGTCTTCCCGCCGCTCGACCAGTCCTCCGCACAGCCGCCGTCCGGCAGCGTCCAGACGCCGTACCAGCCGGGCCCCTACGGACAGCCGACTCCCGCCCCCGCGCCGGGGTACGGCTACCCGCAGCAGGGCGGCTACCAGACTCCCGCGCCCGGCGCGTACCAGCAGGGCGGTGGCGCGCAGACCCCGCCGCCGTACACCCTGTCTCCGCAGGCGGGCAGCACGAGCGTCGGCGGGCACGGCGGGAACGGTGGCAGCAAGCGGAACATGCCGGTCATCGTCGGCTCCATCGCCGTGGCGCTGCTGGCCATCGGTGGCCTGATCGCCGCGATCTCCATGAACGGCGACGACGAAGGCGGCGGCAAGGGCGGCGGCGACAAGGAGAGCTCGGGCCCGGTGGCCGGGCACAAGCCCGCGGACAAGACGAAGATCATCGACGCCGAGAAGTGCACGGACCCGATGGAGGGCACCGACCCGAACACCATCCAGGCGCCGGCCTTCCAGTACATCCACATCGACTCGGTGAAGGACTGCCTCAAGGCGGCGAACTGGAAGTACAACGTCACTTACACGGACGAAGCGGTGTACGGCAAGGGCGCGGTGATCAACCAGTACCCGAAGAAGGGTTCCGAGATGCCGGAGGAGAACGTCGGCTTCGACCTCGAGGTGTCGACGGGCAACCCCGGTTAAGGACTTCCGGCGACGCACGCGATCGCACGAAAGGGGACCGGCCACGCGCTGAATGCGTGGCCGGTCCCCTTTCGCGTGCTTCGGGTCCCCGACTAGAGGTACGGCCCGCCCGTGCGGCCCGTCGGGTGGGCCGGGTCCTCGGGCTCGTCCGCGCCGCCCGCGCCGGGCGGCAGGGCGCGGCGCATCTGTTCCAGCTGGGCGCGGGCCGCCATCTGCTGGGCGAACAGGGTGGTCTGGATCCCGTGGAAGAGGCCCTCGAGCCAGCCGACCAACTGCGCCTGCGCGATGCGCAGTTCCGCGTCGCTCGGTGTATTGCCCTCGGTGAAGGGGAGCGAGAGGCGCTCGAGCTCCTCCACGAGTTCGGGAGCGAGCCCGTCCTCCAGCTCCTTGACGGAGCTCTTGTGGATGTCCTTGAGGCGGGCGCGGCTCGCCTCGTCGAGAGGGGCGGCGCGGACCTCCTCGAGCAGCTGCTTGATCATGCTGCCGATGCGCATGACCTTGGCCGGCTGCTCGACCATGTCCGTCACCGGAACCTCGCGCAGCTCGTCGTCGTCGCCTCCGCCGCCCCCGCCGAGGGCCATTCCGTCCTGGCCCACGACCAGGACCTGGGGGTTCTCCTGCGACCTGTCGTTCCTCGGCATTTCCATACGGCCATTGTCTCCCACACCCACTCCCTGTCTTCTTGGTGCCCCCGCTGAACCGTGATCCACCTCGGGCGGGCCCACCCACTCAGAGGCCGCGGCGCAGACGCAGGCCGAGGAAGGCGAGGCCCAGGCCGATCAGGAGCAGTCCGAAGCCCAGCGGCAGGACCTCCACGACGGGCCCGCTCGTGCGGGCCAGGGCCTCCTCGCGCGCCTCGGCCGCGGCGTCGATCCGGGTGTCGGTGGCGTCGGTGGTGGGCGGGGCGGAGGGGTCGGCCGGGTTCGCGAGTTCGAGGCCGTCCGAGGGGTGGGCCTCGTCCGGGTCGTCGCCGTGCGGGTGTGCCGGGTCCGGGTCCGATTCGTGGTGCGGGGCGGAGTGCTCCGTCGCGTCGTGGTGTCCGGGTGGGTGGGGGTCGGCGTCGTGGCCGGTGGTGGATTGCGGCTTCGGCTTCGCCGGCTTCGGCTTCGCCGGTTTTGGCTTCGGTTTCGCCGGTTTCGGCTTCGGCTTTTCGGACGGGCCCGCGGGCTTGGCCGGCTTCGTGGGCTTGCCGGGCTTCTCCCCGGGCGGGGTCTTCCCGCCAGGTGTCGCCGGGTCGGCAGGGGTGGCGTGGGGTGCGTCGGGCTTGCGCGCCGGTGGATGCGTGACGCTGTCCTCGGCCGGGTCGCTCGGCGCGGGCGGATCGTCGTCACCGCTGCCGGGGGGCAGGGCGGCCTCCTGTCGAGGCTGCTCGCCGCCGTCCTCGGCCGGGTCCTTGCCGATGCGCCCGGGAGGTACCCGGCCCTCGCCCGGCCGACTCCCGGCACGCAAGTCTTCGTCGGAATCGTCGGGGCCGTCGGGGTCGTCGGGGACGTCGGCACGCGGCCGGGAGTTCGGGGGGTCGGGCGCCGCGGGCAGGGACGTCGTGACGGCTGCCGCTTGCGCGATGCCCGTCGGTTCCGAGCCCACGGGCCCGAGCGAGAAGAGCACGGCCGGTACGAGCAGAACACCCAGAGTGCGCAAGGAGCGGATCGCTGCAACCACGCCGGGACCCCCTCCCGATGCCGTATCGCCAGGGCCGAGGTACCCAGAGTCACATGAAGTGACACAACCGGCATCTCGGGCAGAGGAGGTACGGCCGGGGGGGGGAGCGGGGGCCGAGTGCGTGTCCCCCGCGCCCACAAGGGCTCAGCGCGTGAGCAGCACCTTCCCGATGTGCCCGCTGGCCTCGAGCACCCGGTGCCCCTCCGCCGCCTCGCTGAGCGGCAGCATCCTGTCGATGACCGGCCGCACCCGCCCGGCCGCGAACAACGGCCAGACGTGTTCCCGTACCGCCGCCACGATCGCCGCCTTCTCCGCGGCGGGACGCGCGCGCAGCGTGGTCGCGGTGATGGCGGCGCGCTTGCGCAGCAGGGCGTTGAGGTTCAACTCCCCCTTGACGCCGCCCTGCAGACCGATGATGGCGAGGCGGCCGCTGGTCGCCAGCGCCTTCACGTTCTGGTTCAGGTATTTGGCGCCGATGATGTCGAGGATGACGTCGGCACCGGCGCCGCCGGTGGCCGCCCGCACCTCGTCCACGAAGTCCTGCTGGTGATAGTCGATCAGGACGTCCGCACCGAGTTCGGCGCAGCGGGCCAGCTTCTGGGCGCTGCCCGCCGTGACGGCCACCTTCGCGCCGATCGCCTTGGCCAACTGGATCGCCATCGTGCCGATGCCACTGGCCCCGCCGTGCACCAGGAGCGTCTCGCCGGGCCGGAGATGGGCGATCATGAAGACGTTCGACCAGACCGTGCACGTCACCTCCGGCAGCGCCGCGGCCGCGACCAGGTCGACACCCTCCGGCACCGGCAGCAACTGCCCTGCGGGGACCGCGACTTTCTCCGCGTACCCGCCGTCCGCGAGCAGCGCACACACCTCGTCGCCGACCGCCCAGCCACTCACGCCGGGTCCGAGCGCCGCGATGCGCCCCGAACACTCCAGACCGGGGTACGGGGACGAGCCGGGCGGCGGATCGTAGAAGCCCTGACGCTGCAGCAGGTCGGCGCGGTTCACGGCGGTGGCCGCGACCTCGACGAGGACCTCGCCCTCACCGGGCACGGGATCGGGGACCTCCGCCCAGACGAGCGCCTCGGGTCCACCGGGTTCGGGGATGGTGATCGCATGCATGAGCGCGAGGCTACTCGTCGTCCGCCGCCGTACGCCGGTTCGGGGCGGACCCGTCGGCGTACGGCAGCGCTCAGCGGCAGTTCAGTCGCGGGGCAGCGGCCGGGTGTCGGGCAGTCGGGGCCCGTCGGGCGTGGCCCGCACGATGGTGATGAGACGGTCCGTCAACTTCAGCGGACTGGCCGCCGGATCGTCGTATCCGAGCAGCCGGTGACCGCGTACGACACTGACCACGAGGTCGTCGGTCTCCCGCACCCCTCGGCCCACCTCGGCCTTTATCACCGGCCGTTCGACCAGATCGAGGCCCGTGCCCTGCTGGATGAGGTCCTCCATCACCGTGCCCGCGCTGGGGCTCAGCACCGAGAGGCCGAGCAGCCGGCCGGCCGCACTGGCACTGGTGATCACCGCGTCGGCGCCGGACTGGCGCAGCAGCGGTGCGTTCTCCTCCTCGCGGACCGCGGCCACGATCTTGGCGCCGCGGTTCAACTGCCGTGCGGTGAGCGCGACCAGGACCGCCGTGTCGTCGCGCTGAGTGGCGATGACGATCTGCCGGGCCTTCTGCGCCTCCGCCCGCACCAGCACGTCGCTACGGGTCGCATCGCCGATGACACCGACGAATCCCTCCGAAGTGGCCGCCTCGATCACCTTGTTGCTCGGGTCGACGATCACGATCTGGTCCTTCGACAGGCCCGTCGCGCACAGGGTCTGGATCGCCGAGCGGCCCTTCGTACCGAAGCCCACGACGACGGTGTGTTCCCGCAACTGGGACCTCCAGCGGTTCAGCCGGAACTCCTCGCGGGTCCGCTCCGTGAGGACCTCGAGGGTGGTGCCGACCAGGATGATCAGGAAGAGCACGCGCAACGGCGTGACAGCGAGGATATTGATGAGCCGCGCGGTGTCGCTCACCGGGACGATGTCGCCGTATCCCGTGGTGGAGAGCGTGACCGTCGCGTAGTAGAACGAGTCGAGCAGATCGATGGTGCCGTCGGAGTTGTCGCCGTAGCCGTCCCGGTCGAGGTAGACGATCAACGCCGTGGCGACCAGGACGGTCAGAGCCATCGCCAGCCGCTTCCCGACCTGCAGCAACGGGCGCTCGACCACCCGGCGCGGCAGCTTGATGGGGCTGGTGATCAGGTGTTCGTCGGCCCCCCGGGCGATCGCATCCTGACCGGGAAGTTTCACGTGAAACACTCCTCTGGCGTCCACGCCCACGGCAGGTCGAGGATCTCGAGTTCCTGTCCCGGCGCTGCTCCGCCCGGCGGCACCACGGCGACTCCGTCCGATGCCGCGATTCCGCGGAGCATGGCAGGCCCGTTGTAGTGCAGCGGTACGGCCTCGTCACCGCGGAGCGCCACGGGGACGAGGCGGGTGTCGTGCGGATGGCCGTGGATGCCCTTGCGGATCGGCGCCAGGTACGGGTCCGAAGCGGCCCGCCCCGCCAGCGTACGCAGCACGGGTTCCGCCAGCGTCAGCAGCCCCGAGACCGCGGCGAGCGGATTGCCGGGCAGGCCCACGAGGTGCCGGCTGTCGGTCAGCCGGGCCAGCAGCATGGGGTGGCCCGGGCGCACCTCGACTCCGTCCACGAGGAGTTCGGCGCCGAGGCGTTGCAGGGTGGGGTGGACGTGGTCGACGGGTCCTGAAGCGGTGCCTCCGGTGGTGACGATCAGGTCCGCGTCCGAGCCCGCGACCGCCTTGCGCAGCGCGGTCGCGTCGTCGCCGAGCCGTCGTACGGACACCACCTGGGCGCCGAGCGCGCGCAGCCAGGGCGGGAGCATCGGGCCGAGGGCATCGCGGATGAGGCCGTCGCGGGGGAGTCCGGATGTCAGCAACTCGTCGCCGAGTACGAACACTTCGGCGCGCGGCCTCGGGACGGTGGCGAGCGTGTCGTAGCCGGCGGCCGACGCGAGGCCGATCGACGCCGGGGTGATCAGGGTGCCCGCGGGCAGCAACTGGTCACCGCTGCGGCATTCCTGGCCGCGCGGGCGGATGTCCTGGCCGTGCGCCACGTCCCGCAGGGCGTGCAGCCTCAGGTGGCCGTCCTGGTGGCCGTGCTCGCTGCGGATCACCGCCGTCGCCTCGTGCGGCACCCGCGCGCCGGTGGCGATGGCGACGGCCTCGCCGTCGGCCAGCGGCTCGGGCTGCGCGAGGCCGGCGAGTACCGATTCCTGGCGCAGGGTCCAGGGGCCGGGGCCGGCGACCGCCCAGCCGTCCATGGCCGAGGTGTCGAACGACGGCAGGTCGGTGAGCGCGGCGATGGGGGCGGCCAGGACCAGCCCCAAGGACTCGTCGAGGGGCGTCCGAACGGGGATCCGTACGCCGCGGCTGACGATGCGCTCGGCCGCGCGCCGGGCGACGGCGCGGGCCTGGGGCCAGGGGGTGGCGGTGTGGGTGGCGGCGGGGGTGGGCGGTGCGGTGGGGCGAGGCGGCGGCGGGGTGGGGTCCGGGTTGGGGGTGAAGGTGAACGCCAGCTCGTCGTCGGCCGGTTCGCGGTGAGCGTGGTCTTCGCGGGCGTCGTCACGGGCGTTGTCGCGGGTGGCCGGGCGGCCGACGCGGGAGCCGGCGGTGGCGCCCGAGGAGCCGGCGCCGGGCCGCTCGCTCTCCTCGCGCGCGGCCCGTACCAACGCCAGGGCCTCCTCGACGTCCGGGTCGTGCCCGTCCGCCCTGCCGGGCCCGGTCATTTCGGGTCCGGCCCTTCGTTCTGCGCGGCTTCCTCCGCCCAGCGCTCGGCCAGCGCCGTCGCCTTGCGTGCGGCCTCGGCGACTGCCTCGGGGTCACCGCCCGCACGGCCCGCGGCGTATCCGACGAGGAACGTGGTGAGGGGCGCGGCCGGCCTGGCCACGCCGTGCGCGGCGTCGCGCGCCAGATCGAGCAGTACGCCGGTGTCGACGTCGAGCTCGATACCCAATTCGTCCTTGACTGCGGTCATCCATTCATCCAGCACGTGCTCATGCTCCCTGATCCGCGCGCGGGCAGCGGCAATGTCCTCCCAGGTGTCGCAGTCGGCCGCAGCCCCCGAACCGTCCGGGGCGGCCGCTCTGGCCAGCCGGAGCCCGGCGAGCAGGCGGCGCAGCGGCAGCCCGGCGAGCGCGCCGTGCTCGGCCCGCAACCGGGCGAGCCCGCGCACCAGCGACGCGCGCCGATACGCCGCGACGAGCGGCTGATCCCGCCCATCGGCGTCGATGAACAGCGCGCCGTCGTAAGGGGGGTCGGCGGATTCCGGGCGGGGGGCGGTGGCGGCGGGGCCGGGACGAGGGGCGGCGGCCACCGGTGCTGCGAAGCGCGGGGATGCGGCGTCCGGGGCCTGCGCGTGCGGTGTCCGCGTGTCCGGTGTCCGCGTGTCCGGTGCCGTCAGCGTGGTCAGCAGGGTCCGGACGGTGTGCGTGTCGAGGAACGGCAGATCCGCGGAGAGTACGAGGACGACCGGGCTCGTCGTGCGGCACAGCCCGGCATCGAGCGCGGCCAACGGGCCGCCGCCGGGCGGCTCTTCCCGCACCCACTCGACGGGCCTGACGGTCTCTCTGGGCTCCGCGACGACCACCGTACGGTCCGCGTTCGCGCAGGCGGTCAGTACCCGGTCGAGCAGGCGCCGGCCACCCACCCGTACGCCGGGCTTGTCCACACCGCCGAGCCGCCGGGAGGCCCCACCGGCCAGCACGACGGCGTCCCATGCGGGGGGAACGTCGCCGTCCGGGGCGGCAGGGGCATCGGCGGCGTCGGTGGCGTACGCGGCGGCCGTGGCGTCATCCGAGGTCACCCACCGAGTATCGCCACAAGCAGCCCTCGCGCCACCCCCGGGATCCGAATCACCGCGACGCCGAGCCTGCGACCCGGATCGCTCCGGCGAGGCGCCTGCACTCCCCGTCCCCCTGGATCGCTCTGACTCGTATCAAGTGACCTGGACGCCCGGCATCCGAACCCTGGACGGACTCCGGCCCTACGGCCCGAATCCGCAGGCCCCCCGTCCCCGTCCCCGCGGCACCGACCCCACGGTGCGGATCACCACGCCCCGAGTGCACCCGCGGCCCGGACAATCCGGCTCGGATCACATGGACGGCGCTCCGCGGCACGGCCCCGCCGGCTCGGATCAGACGGCCAGGGTTCCCGGTGGCCCGGACCCGAGGCCCGGACCCTGCGGCCCAGGTGGCCGCACAGGCCGAATCCCGTCGACTCGGATCGAGTGGCCAGGGCTCGAGGGGCCTGAACCCGCAGGCCGGACCCCGGAATTCACGCGACCCTGAGCGCCGCCGCTCGATGCGCGCGGCCCGGGCCCTTGGGTCGCCCGTCGGACTCTGGAACCCGCAGCCGGAGTCTGAAGTCCGGGCCCGGCACCGGAACGCCGGGGCGCCCGGGAACTCCGCGTCAGGCGTCGCCGGCGCCCGGATCGCCGCGGCTCGATCCCCACCCCGGGCCCACCCGCACCGCGGCGCGACGGTGTCAGAGCGTGCGCAGGAGGACCGCCGGCTGTTCGACGCAGTCCGCGACGTAGCGGAGGAAACCGCCCGCCGTGCCGCCGTCGCAGACCCGGTGGTCGAACGTCAGCGAGAGCTGCACCACGTGCCGTACCGCCAGCTCGCCCTCGTGCACCCAAGGCTTCTGGACGATGCGGCCGACGCCCAGCATGGCGGCCTCGGGGTGGTTGATGATCGGGGTGGAGCCGTCCACTCCGAAGACGCCGTAGTTGTTCACCGTGAACGTGCCGCCCGTCAGCTCCGCCGGTGTCAGCCGGCCCTCGCGGGCCGCCTCGGTGAGCCGGGCGAACTCGGTGCTGAGCGACTCGGCACCCCGCTCGTGCGCGTCACGCACCACCGGGACCATCAGGCCGCGCTCGGTCTGGGCGGCGAAGCCGAGGTGGATCCGGTCGAGCTGGACGACCTCCCTGGCCTCCGTGTCGACCGTCGAGTTGAGCTCCGGGTGCCGGCCGAGGGCCGCGACGCAGATGCGGGCGAACAGGGCGAGCACGGAGATCTTCGGCCCGCCCGCCGCGTTCATGGCCGCGCGGGCCTTGAGCAGTTCCGTCGCGTCCGCGTCCACCCAGCAGGTCGCGTCGGGGATCTCCCGGCGGCTGCGGGCCAGCTTGTCGGCGACGGCACCTCTCACGCCCTTGAGGGGGAAGCGTGCCTCGCCCGTGCCCGTCGGGACGGCGGGCGCCGCAGGCGACCGCGCCGGGGTGCCGGTCGCCGTGCGCTCCGGCCGGCCCGCCGCCTTGACGGCGTACTCGACGTCGGCGCGCAGGATGAGGCCGTCCGGGCCCGAGCCGTTCAACTCCCGCAGATCGAGGTGGTGTTCGCGAGCGAGTCGGCGCACCAGCGGGGAGATCACCGGTACGGGCCCGTCCCCGGCGGCCGAGTCCTCGACACCTGCAGGGGAGCCCGCGGCAGCGGAGGCCGTCTCTGCAGCGGGAACCGGGGCGCCGGCCGTCGGACCGGGCGCGGTCCCCGAGCCGTTCGCCGTCGGGGCGGACGGCTCGCCGCCGCCGCTGCCCGCGGCAGCCCCCGGGCCCTGCCGGACCCGGCGCCGACGGGCGGGCGGCGCAGCGGTCCCGTACCCCACCAGCACATTCCCGGATCCTTCGGCGGCGGGCTCACTCTCCCCCGCCTGCGCCCCCTCGACCGAGGACGCGCGAGAGGCGCCCGACGCACCGGACGAGCCCGCGGCGGCGCCTTCGGCTGCTCCCACCGCGACGGTCAACAGCGGTGCGCCGACAGGGAGTTCCGCGCCCTCCTCACCGAAGCGCGCCGTCACCACTCCCGCGTACGGGCAGGGCACCTCGACCATCGCCTTGGCCGTCTCGACCTCGACGACCGGCTGGTCGATCGCCACGACCTCGCCCACGGCCACCAGCCAGCGCACGATCTCCGCCTCGGTCAGCCCCTCGCCGAGATCGGGCAGCTTGAACTCGAGCACCTGAGTCATCAGCCCTCTGCCTCCCACTGCAGCCGCGCCACCGCGTCCAGGATCCGGTCGACTCCCGGCAGATGATGCCGCTCGAGCATGGGCGCCGGGTAGGGAATGTCGAATCCGGTCACCCGGAGTACAGGCGCCTCGAGGTGATGGAAGCACCGCTCCGTGACCCGCGCGGCGATCTCGCCGCCGGGGCCGCCGAATCCGGTCGCCTCGTGCACGACCACCGCTCGTCCCGTACGGCGCACGCTGGCGCAGACGGTGGCGTCGTCGAAGGGCACCAGGGAACGCAGGTCCACCACTTCCAGCTCCCACCCCTCCGCTCGGGCCGCCTCCGCGGCCTCCAGACACACCGGCAGGGACGGGCCGTAGGTGATCAGTGTCGCGCTCCGTCCGGAACGGCGGACCGCCGCACGTCCCAGTTCCCCAACGGGTGCGGGCGCTTCCGCGTTCCAGGCGTCCTTCGACCAGTACAGCCGCTTGGGCTCGAGGAACACGACCGGGTCGTCCGAGGCGATCGACTGCCGCAGCAGCCCGTAGGCGTCCGCGACGGTCGCCGGTGTCACGACGTGCAGTCCGGGCGTCGCCATGTAGTACGCCTCGGAGGAGTCGCTGTGGTGCTCGACGCCGCCGATGCCGCCGCCGTACGGCACCCGGATGGTGATCGGCATGGGCATGCTGCCCCGGGTGCGGTTCCGCATCCGGGAGACGTGGGAGACCAGTTGCTCGAACGCCGGGTAGGCGAATGCGTCGAACTGCATCTCCACGACCGGCCGGAGCCCGTACATGGCCATGCCCACGGCGGCGCCGAGAATGCCCGCCTCCGCCAGCGGCGTGTCCGTACAGCGGTCCTCGCCGAACTCGGCCGCGAGACCGTCGGTGATACGGAAGACACCGCCGAGCGTGCCGACGTCCTCACCCATGACGTGCACGGTCGGGTCCTCGGTGAGCGCGTCCCGCAGGGCCCGCTGCAGGGCCTGCGCCATGGAGGCCGGTTTGGTGCCCGCGGCAGCGGCCGGGGCGGGGGCCGTGGTGGTCATCGCTCGTCCTCCGCCTCGAGCTCGGCACGCAACTGATCTGCCTGCTCCCGCAGTTGTGACGTCTGCTCCGCGTAGACGTGGGTGAACAGGTCCATCGGGTCGAGCTCCGCGTCCTGGTTCATCCGCTCGCGCAGCCCCGCCGCGAACTCGTCCGCAGCGTCGCGGGCCGCTCGTATCCCCGCCTCGTCGATCAGCTCACGCTCGGTCAGTTCCCGCTCCAGGAGGGTGATCGGGTCGTGTGCCCGCCAGGCCTCGACCTCGGCGCCGTCCCGGTAGCGGGTGGCGTCGTCCGCGTTGGTGTGGGCCTCCAGGCGATACGTCACGGCCTCCACCAGGGTCGGGCCGCCGCCCTCGCGCGCACGGCGCATCGCCTCGTCGAGCACCTCGTGCACGGCCGCCGCGTCATTGCCGTCGACGAGCCGGCCCGGCATGCCGTACCCCACCGCCTTGTGGGCGAGGGACGGGGCCGCCGTCTGCTTGTGCAGCGGGACGGAGATGGCGAAGCCGTTGTTCTGCACCAGGAAGACCACCGGGGCGCGCCAGACGGCCGCGAAGTTGAGTGCCTCGTGGAAGTCGCCCTCGCTGGTGCCGCCGTCCCCGACCAGGGCGAGCGCCACCGTGTCGTCGCCGCGCAGCCGCGCCGCGTGTGCCAGGCCGACCGCGTGCGGGAGTTGGGTGGCCAGCGGGGTGCTGAGCGGGGCGATCCGGTGCTCGCGCGGGTCGTAGCCGGTGTGCCAGTCGCCGCGCAGGAGGGTCAGAGCCTGGACGGGATCGAGCCCGCGGGCGACGGCGGCGAGTGAGTCCCGGTAGCTCGGGAACAGCCAGTCCTGCTCCTCGAGCACCATGGCGGCCGCGACCTCGCAGGCCTCCTGGCCGGTGCTCGACGGGTAGACGGCGAGTCTGCCCTGCTTGGTGAGGGCCGTCGCCTGCGCGTTGTACCGGCGGCCGCGGACCAGTTGCTCGTACAGGCTGCGCAGCAGCTGCGGATCCGCCTTCGCCGCCGCCGGGGTGCCGAGCACCCGGTGGGGTTCGGTCTCCGGCAGCAGGGGAGCCGGGTCCGTACGAAGCTTCCAGGCGGGGGGCGGGGCCGGCGGGTGAGCCGCGCGCTGTTCCATGACCGGCAGGTGCTCAGTCACCGCGTGCACCTCCTCGTGGGAGCGGACAGGACGGCACGCTCGGAGTGACGCGCCTCACCTACCGATTGTTCGGTCGCCGGCACATTTTGGCTACAGGCACCTCCAGGCTGTGGACAAACGGTTCTCCACAGCCTGATATGGATGCAGTACGTCCATGCTAGGGAGGCGGGGGCACATGGCATCTGAACGAATGGCCGACGGTGAAGCCACCGGACCTCCGGACTCTCCGCCGGCACCCCAGCCGGCCGCGGAGTCGGAAGATCAGCTTCCCCCCTTGCCCCCGCCCCGGCCACTCGACGCCATCGACCGCGACATCCTGCAGATGCTCCAGGCCGACGGCCGCGCCTCGATACGCTCCGTCGCCGAGCGCGTCCACGTCTCCCGCGCCAACGCCTATGCCCGGATCAACCGGCTCATCGAGGACGGCGTCATCCGCGGCTTCGGCGCTCGCGTCAACCATGAACGGGCAGGCCAGGGCACTGCCGCGTACATCACCCTGAAGATCGTGCAGGACTCCTGGCGCACCGTGCGCGCGCAGCTGCGCGACCTGCCGGGCGCCGCGCACATCGCCCTGGTCAGCGGCGACTTCGACGTACTGCTCCTGGTGCACTCGCCGG
Source organism: Streptomyces sp. YIM 130001 (assembly GCF_003574445.1). Lineage (GTDB taxonomy): Bacteria > Actinomycetota > Actinomycetes > Streptomycetales > Streptomycetaceae > Streptomyces. The sequence goes on along the minus strand of NZ_KZ984566.1, from coordinate 51,444 downwards.
ACAACCAGGCCCTGCGGGAGCTGGTCCTCACCCGCCTGCAGGCAATCCCCGAGGTGCTCAGCACGCGCACGCTGCTCGTCTTCGAGGAGACCGAACTCGATCCGGGGCCCTGACGCTCATCCCGCGGGGCGCTCCTCGCCCGGCGGTGCGGCCCGCCTCGGGGAACCGGCCGGGCCTCGGACGCGCGGAGTCCAGGCCCCGGCGCACGGCCCGTTCAAGGCCCGGCGCACTGCCCCGTTCAGGCCTCGGTACGCAGCCCGTGGAAGGCCAGTTGCACCACCGCGTCGGCCACGGCCGGCCCATCGGCGCCGCGGACCTCCGGCCGGTACCACTCGACCACGGAGTTGATCATTCCGAAGAGCAGCCGGGTCGCCAGCCTGCCCTCGACATCGGCCCGCAGATCACCGTCCGCGACAGCCGCATCGAACAGCTCCGCCACCTGACGGTCGAACTCCCGCCGCCGTTCCATCGCCCACTGCTCGGTGTCCGTATTGCCCCGGACCCGCAACAGCAGGGTGACGTACGGCAGTTCCGCGGTCAGCACCTCGACCATGCGCCGGGTGACGTACACCAGGCGGTCCACCGCACGCCCCACGCGCGCGTGCTCCTCGTCGAGGATCCCGAAGAGACCGTCCAGCGCGCGGCTCACGGCCCGTCGCAGCAGGTCCTCCTTGCTCGCCACATGGTGGTAGATCGACGACTTGGAGATACCGGCCGCCTTGGACAGGTGCTCCATCGAAGTGCCGTCGTACCCGCGCTCGTTGAAGACCTGCACCGCCACGGCCAGCAGGCTCTGCGGGGTGTACGTGTCACGCTTCGCCGCACTCATGCCACGACCTCGTCCTTCACGACCTCGTCCTTCTCGGCGCGGGCGCGGCGCACCAGGCCGCGGCCGGGAGCGTATCGCCCGGTGGGGTAGTGCTCGTGCAGCGCCCGCAGCGTCCGGACCAGGTGCCCGTGTCCGGTCGTTCGCGCCCAGTCGAGCAGCGCGACCGGGTAGTTGACGCCGAGCCGCATGGCCGTGTCCACGTCGTCCTCGCTCGCCACGCCGCGGGCGACGGCCTCGGCGGCGACGTCCACGAGCATCGCCACCGTACGAGCGACGATCAGGCCGGGAACGTCGTCGATCAGGGACACCTGCTTGCCCAGGGCCTGGAACAGACCCACCGCCTCCTCGACCGTGCGCGGCGAGGCGGAGGCGTCGGCCGCCACGGCGATACGGGTGGCCGCGCCGTAGTCGAAGGACAGGTCGAAGCGCACCACCTCGCCCTCGGCGTGCTGCACCGCACCATGGCCGTCGGCGAGGACCAGCCGGCCGCCGCCCGGCAGGCCGATCGACGGGCGGCCGCCGCCCGCGTCCACCCGTGAGACGTCCACCCCGGCCTCCGCCAGGAGCCCGACGAGCGGCTCGGCCGGGCCCAGATGCCCGCTCACCACCACGGACCCCACGGCGGGCGCGGCCGGTTCGGTACGCGGCTCGGGCCGCTCCTGCGCGTGGTGGTCGAACCAGCCGTGCCCGGACTTCCTGCCGAGCCGGCCCGATTCGACGAGCCTGCGCTGGGCGAGCGACGGCGTGAACTTCGGGTCCTGGTAGAAGGCCTCCCACACCGACCGGGTCACCGCCTCGTTCACGTCCTGGCCGATCAGGTCGGTCAGTTCGAACGGGCCCATCCGGAATCCGCCGCACTCGCGCAGCACCGCGTCGATCGTCGCCGGGTCCGCGGCCTGCTCCTCGTAGACCCGCAGCGCCTCTGCGTAGAACGGGCGCGCCACCCGGTTCACGATGAATCCCGGGGTGTCCGCGCAGCGCACCGGCGTCTTTCCCCAGTCCTTCGCCGTGTCGTACGCGCGCGTGGCCGCCGATTCGTCCGTCGCGAATCCGCTCACCACCTCGACCAGCGGGAGCAGGGGAGCGGGGTTGAAGAAGTGCAGGCCGACGCAGCGGCCCGGGCGCTCGAGGGCTCCGGCAATGGCGGTGACGGACAGGGACGAGGTGTTCGTCGCCAGCAGGCAGTCGTCGCCGACGACCGACTCGAGGGAGCGCAGCAGGTCCTGTTTGACGTCGAGTTGCTCGAGGACCGCCTCCACCACGAGACCGCATCCGGCGAGTTCCTCGAGCCCTGCGACGGGGGTCAGGCGCGCGAGGGCCGCGGTCCTGGCCTCGCCGCTGAGCCGGCCCTTCTCCACGAGCCGGTCGAGCCGGCCCGTGAGCTGCTCGGCGGCGGACGCGGACCGTCCGGGTATCGCGTCGTGGAGCAGTACCGGGTGTCCGGCGATGAGGGCGACCTGGGCGATGCCCTGGCCCATGGTGCCCGTGCCGACGACGGCCACCGGGGTCCTGGAGTCGAGTCCTGTCATGCCCGTGATCCTCCCGCAGGGGGGTTTTCCACAGGTTCGGCCGACCCCCTTGTCCCGACCGATCGTTCGGTTACGCTAACTCTAGCCGTCCGGTCGACCCGCAGCACCGTCGTTCCCGCCACCGGCCCGAGCCCTGGAGCACGGGACCCGCACGACGCCCGGCCGCCACGGCACACGACCGCCGACCACTGCCCGCACCCCGTAACCAGCGACAACCACCCATACCTGCCCGGCCCGCCGGCTCGAAGAGGAGCCGGTCCGTTGAGGAGTTGGTCCGTCATGGCCGCCGAGCTCACCGCTCACGACCTGATCGAGAAGCACCGCCCCACACTCGACCAGGCGCTCGAAACGATCCGCACCCGGGCGTACTGGTCCCCGCACCCGGAGCACCCCAAGGCCTACGGGGAGAACGGCACCCTCGGCGCCGCCGAGGGCAAGGCCGCCTTCGACGCCCTCCTCGGCCACCGCTTCGATCTCGACCAGCCGGGTACCGACGCCTGGACGGGCAGCGAAGTCTCCCCCTACGGGCTCGAGTTGGGGATCGAGTACCCCCACCCGGACATCGACGTCCTGCTGCCCGCGATGCGCGCGGCCGTCCCGGCCTGGCGCGACACCGGCGCCGAGGTGCGGGCCGTGGTCTGTCTGGAGATCCTGGCGCGGATCAGCGCGCGCACCCACGAGTTCGCGCACACCGTCATGCACACCAGCGGCCAGGCCTTCATGATGGCGCTGCAGGCCGGCGGCCCGCACGCCCAGGACCGCGGCCTCGAAGCGGTCACCTACGCGTACGCGGACCAGGTCCGCACCCCCGAAGCGGCCCACTGGAGCAAGCCCCAGGGCAAGCGCGACCCGCTGAACCTGAACAAGCAGTTCACCCCGGTCCCCCGCGGCATCTCCCTGCTCATCGGCTGCAACACCTTCCCCACCTGGAACGGCTACCCGGGCCTCTTCGCCTCCCTGGCCACCGGAAACCCGGTCCTGGTAAAGCCGCACCCGCGGGCCGTACTGCCACTGGCCCTCACCGTGCGCGCGGCCCGCGAGGTGCTCGCCGAAGCGGGCTTCGACCCCAATCTCGTGGCGCTCGCCGCCGAGCAGCCCGGGGAAGGCATCGCCAAGACCCTCGCCCTGCGCCCCGAAGTGAAGATCATCGACTACACGGGTTCCACCGCCTTCGGCGACTGGCTCGAGGCCAACGCCCGCCAGGCCCAGGTCTACACGGAGAAAGCCGGCGTCAACACGGTCGTCATCGACTCGACCGACAACTACCGCGGCATGCTCGCCAACCTGGCGTTCTCCCTCTCGCTGTACAGCGGCCAGATGTGCACCACCCCGCAGAACTTGCTGATCCCCCGCGCCGGCATCACCACCGACGCCGGCCCGAAGACCTACGACGAGGTGGTCGGTGACCTCTCGGACGCGGTGAGCGGCCTGCTCGGCGACGACGCCCGGGCCTCCGCCCTCCTCGGCGCCCTGGTCAACCCGGACGTCAAGGCCCGGGTCGACGGTGCACCCCGACTCGGCGAGATCGCCCTGGCCGCCCGCGAGATCACCCACCCGGAGTTCCCGGACGCCGTCGTACGCTCCCCCGCCGTCGTCAAGCTCGACGGCAGCAAGCCGGACGCCGAATCGGTCTACCTGGACGAATGCTTCGGGCCGGTGTCGTTCGCCGTGGCCGTGGACTCGACGGCGGACGCGGTCGAGCTGCTGCGCCGCACGGTCCGCGACAAGGGTGCGATGACCGTCGCCGCGTACACCACGTCCGCGGACACGGAGCGCGCCCTGGAGGAGGTCTGCTTCGAGGAGTGCGCCCAGCTCTCGCTGAACCTGACGGGCGGGGTGTACGTCAACCAGACCGCGGCGTTCTCCGACTTCCACGGCTCGGGCGGCAACCCCGCGGCCAACGCGGCACTGTGCGACGGCGCGTTCGTCGCCAACCGCTTCCGGGTGGTCGAGGTGCGCCGGGAGGCGTGACGTACGCGCGCGTGGCCGGTGCTCGACGTACGCGCGCGTGGCCGGTGCTCGCGCGGCGATGTGACGTATCTGCGGGAGGCGGCCGGGGCCGGCTTGTCAGCGTCCGCCGGCCGCCGACCAGTGGAAAAGGGCCATGCCCACGCTGGTGGCCAGGTTGTAGCTGGACACCTGCGGGCGCATCGGCAGCGACACCAGAGCGTCGGCCCGCGCGCGCAGTTCGTCGGTGATGCCGCTGCGCTCCGAGCCGAAGGCGAGCAGGGCGTCGTCCGGCAGCTCGAAGGAGCGGATGTCCTTGCCGTCCGGGTCGAGGGCGTAGAGCGGTCCGTCGGGCAGTGACGCCACGGACAGGCGCTCCACCGCGGTGGCGAAGTGCAGTCCGGCCGCGCCGCGTACGACGTTCGGATGCCAGGGGTCGAGGGGCCCGGTGGTGACCACGCCGGTGGCGCCGAAGCCGGCCGCGAGACGGATGACGGCGCCCGCGTTGCCCAGGTTGCGCGGGTTGTCGAGGACGACGACGGGGGCGGTGCGGGGCGTACGGGAGAGAGCCGCGAGGTGGTCGGCGCGCGCGGGACGAGCGGCGAGCGCCGCGATCCCGGTCGGGTGGGCCCGCGGGACCAGCGCGCGCAGCGCGTCGGCCGGGACCTGCGTGGCCAGTTCGGCGACGGCCTCGGTGACGTCGGGGGCCAGTTCGTCGGCCAGTGCGCGTACGCCGTCCAGGTCGCTGGTCAGGACCACGGCGATACGGGCGTCGAAACGCAGGGCGTGCTTGAGGGCGTGGAATCCGTCGAGCAGCACCGCGCCGTCGCGCAGCGCGGTCCAGCGGCGTACCGCGTCATCGGCGTCCGCGGTGGCCCCGGCGGACGCGTGGCCGGCGTCCGCCCGGTCCTGTTCGTCCGCCTCGTCGCCTCGTGCCGCGTTCACGGAGTGAAGCCTACGCGCGCGTGGTCCTCGGTCCCGCCGCCGTCGCCGTTCCCTTCGGCCGCCTCGCTCCCGCGTTCACCGCGTCGATCCTTGCCGTCCTCCCGTACGCCGTCCACCCGGCGGGCCGGCCACCGTCCTGCGGACAGCACCGCGGCACGGCAGCGCGCCGCCCCGCGCCCGGCACGGCGCAGGAACGACGTGGGCAGGAAGACGGCGTCCGCGGCGATCATCGCGAGCGAGAAGAACGGCAGTCCGAGCACCACGGCGATCACCGCGTGCTCGACGATCATGAAGGCGAGCAGCACGTTCTTCACCCGGCGGTTGAAGAGCGTGAACGGGAAGGCGACCTGGACGATGACCGTTCCGTACGTCACCAGGGTGAGCAGCACAGCGCTGGACACCAGCAGCTCCCCGAGCGCGGGCCACGGTGAGAAGTAGTCCAGGTGGAGCGGGTAGTGCACGGCGGTGCCGTCCTGCCAGCGGCCGCCCTGGATCTTGTACCAGCCCGCCGTCGCGTAGATCAGACAGGCCTCCGCCATGATCACGAGCAGTGCGGCGTTGTGGACCAGGTTGGTGACGATGCGGAACAGGGCCCGCGGTTCGCTGCCCGGCGCGTAGCGACCGAGCGCCCACCAGGCGGCGTGCACCAGCCAGAGCCCCCAGAAGACCAGGCTCCAGCCCGAACTGAGCTCGCCCATGAAGGTCACCACGGACAGGGCGAGTCCGCAGAGCCACCACAGCACGGGGCCGACTCTGTCCACCGGTGCGGCCGATGTGGCACGCGGGCCTTCGGCTGCTTCCGCAGATCCGGCTTCCGCGGACCCTGCCACCTCCGCAGTTCCGCCTTCCGCGGGGCGGGCGACCACCGCGAGCCCGGCTTCCGCGGGGCGGGCGGCACCTCCACGCGCGCGTGCCGCGCGACGCGCGTCCAGGGACCAGACCTGCCCGCACCGCGTCAGCACCAGATAGATCGCCATGAGGTGGATGACGTTGTCGCCGCCGTCCCCGACGAACACGCTCCGGTTCTGCAGCGACAGCACACCGATCATGAACAGGACCGACATCGTCCGGGTCCGCCATCCCAGCATCAGCAGCAAGCTGCTGAGCATCGACAGCACGTAGACGATCTCGAACCAGCCGCCGCTGTCGGACCACATCAGAGCCGTGAACGACCCGTTGTCCGCGATCAGCTGCTGCGCCAGGTGCCAGCTCCAGGGCCCGTCCGGACCGTACAGCCGATGCCGGTGCGGGAACTCGCGCAGCAGGAAGAGCAGCCAGGTCGCCGCGAACCCGATCCGGACCACGGCACTCTGGTACGGGCCGAGCGCCGATGCCGTCACACGCTCCACCCCGCCCGCGAGGCGCGCGAGCAGCCGGTCGATACGCCTCACCGCTTCCGCACCTCCAGATCGTCGGAGGGCACCGTCCACCAGGGAAGCTCGCGGTACACAGGCTTGCTGTCGACCTTCTCGTCGCTCCACGGCGGCGGCTGGACGTTCACGGTGGACGAGCGGACCCGCAGCCGTGTGAGGGTGCCGCCGTCGGGACCCGAGGGCTCGTTCTCGAGCGCCTGCGACAGCCGGAGCACCACCACCCGGCGCAGATAGCGCTCGGAGAGGTCACCCCGCAGGCCGTTCGCCCGGTCCTTGCGGTCGTGCGAAGAGGTGTAGAAGTCCCAGGCGCGGCGCAGTTCGTTCTGCTGCGTATGGCTGGGCACCAGATTGCCGTCGATGGCGGCACCGTCCCGCGCCGAGAGGCTGAACCAGCCGGTCTCACGCGTCCCGCCGCCGGACGTCCGTATCTCTGCACGGGCCTGTACCGCGACGTTCTGCTGCAGCGGATCGGGGGCGAAGAGCTTCCAGTTCTGCTCGAACTCGGGGTAGATCCAGTCGCCGACGACTTCGCCGTGCTGCTTCGTCACGGCATTGGCCGGCGCGACATGCAGGAACACCATGGTGACGTGCACACAGGCGACGACCAGCACCGCAGCGAGCGCGACCACCGCGGCTATCTGATACGGGAGCGAGAGCCCGCCGATCCCGCTGTCCCGTTCGCCCCCGCCCGGCACGGCGGGCCCGGGCAAGGCATGTGTGCCCTCGCCCCGGCCCTCGTCCAAGGCCTCCGCGTCCATTCCGCCCCGTTCCCGTGCTGCGCGTCCGCGCTGCCGCCACCTCGCCCCGGAACGCTACTCAGACGTTGCCTCCCGGCACAGGGTCCCCGAGGTTATCCACAGGGTTGACACGTTAAGGCCGTGGGTCTCACCATTGAAACTCACGAACCGAACGATCGGTCGGGAGCAGAGGCGGGAGCCGCAGCCGAAGCACCACAGCGAACCCGCCCGCACCGACCACACCGACCACCGCGCCAAGGACAACCGCAGAAGAGACAGGGGACCAGGCATGGCAACGGCCACCGTGGACCACGCCGGCGCGTTCGACACCGCCGTCGCCGCCGACGAGCGCATCGAACCCCGCGACTGGATGCCCGACGCCTACCGAGCAACCCTGGTCCGGCAGATCGCCCAGCACGCCCACTCCGAGATCATCGGCATGCAGCCCGAGGCCAACTGGATCACCCGCGCCCCGTCCCTGCGCCGCAAAGCCATCCTCATGGCCAAGGTCCAGGACGAAGCAGGCCACGGCCTCTACCTCTACAGCGCAGCCGAAACCCTCGGCACCAGCCGCGACGACCTGCTCGACAAACTCCACACCGGCCGCCAGAAGTACTCGTCGATCTTCAACTACCCGACGCTCACCTGGGCCGACGTCGGCGCCATCGGCTGGCTCGTCGACGGCGCCGCCATCACCAACCAAGTCCCCCTCTGCCGCTGCTCCTACGGCCCCTACGCGCGCGCCATGGTGCGGATCTGCAAGGAAGAGTCCTTCCACCAGCGCCAGGGCTACGAATCCCTGCTCGCCCTCAGCCGCGGAACCCCCGCCCAGCACGACATGGCCCAGGACGCGGTCAACCGCTGGTGGTGGCCGTCCCTGATGATGTTCGGCCCGCCGGACGACGAATCGGCGCACTCGGCCCAGTCCATGGCCTGGAAAATCAAGCGCCACTCCAACGACGACCTCCGCCAGCGCTTCGTCGACATCGCCGTCCCCCAGGCCGAAAGCCTCGGCCTCACCCTCCCCGACCCCGACCTCGTATGGAACGAGAGCCGCGGACACTACGACTTCGGCCCCATCGACTGGACCGAATTCCAACAGGTCCTCAAGGGGAACGGCCCCTGCAACGACCAACGGATCACCCAGCGCCGCACAGCACACGACGAAGGAGCCTGGGTCCGCGAAGCAGCCGCCGCACACGCCGCCAAACACCGCAGCAGCACCACCCCCGGAGAGGAAACGGCATGACCGGCACAACCGAATGGCCCCTGTGGGAGGTCTTCGTACGCGCCCGCCGCGGGCTCACCCACACCCACGCCGGCAGCCTGCACGCCCCGGACGCCGAACTGGCCCTGCACAACGCCCGCGACCTCTACACCCGCCGCAGCGAAGGCGTCTCCATCTGGGTCGTGCCCTCCACCGCCATCACCGCCTCCTCACCGGACGAGAAGGACCCGTTCTTCGAACCGGCCGGCGACAAGCCGTACCGCCACCCCACGTTCTACGAGATCCCCGAGGGGGTGCAGCACCTGTGACCGCACCCACCACACCACCCCGCACAACAACCCCCGGGGCCCTCGCACTCGCCGACGACGCCCTCATCCTCGCGCAGCGCCTGGGGGAGTGGGCCGGCCACGCACCCGTACTCGAAGAGGACGTGGCCCTCGCCAACATCGCCCTCGACCTCCTCGGCCAGGCCCGAGTCCTGTACTCACTCCTGGGCGACGAGGACGAACTCGCCTACCTCCGCGAGGAACGAGCCTTCCGCAACACCCAGTTGGTCGAACAGCCGAACGGCGACTTCGCCCACACCATCGCCCGCCAGCTGTACTTCTCCACCTACCAGCACCTCCTCCACACCCAACTCGCCACAGCCGAGCTCCCCGAAGCCACCACCCCGGCCGGCACAACAGCCCTGGAAATCCAGGCACTTGCCACCAAAGCAGCAAAAGAAACGGCCTACCACCGCGAGCACGCCGAACTCTGGACCCTCCGCCTCGGCGACGGCACCACCGAGAGCCACGACCGCATGCAACGCGCAGTCGACACCCTGTGGCGCCACACCGGCGAACTCTTCCAGGACCTCGAAGGCATCCAACTCGACCTGCCCACACTCGAATCCGACTGGCACAGCTCCATCAGCCAGATCCTCCACAGGGCCACCCTCACCGTCCCCGACGGCCCCCGCAGCGGCGCCTGGACCGCAGGCGCCGGCCGCCAAGGAATCCACACCGAACCATTCGGCCGCATGCTCGCCGAAATGCAGCACCTGCACCGCAGCCACCCGGGGGCATCATGGTGAACAGCCCACCGGCCGGAGCCCCACCCCGCCCAACTGCCGCAACACACAGCCCACTCGAGGAACACCTCCGCGCCCTCGCAGGCCGCGTCCCCGACCCGGAGCTGCCCGTCATCACCCTCGCCGAACTCGGCGTACTGCGCGACGTCCGGCTCACCTCCCCCGACCACGCCCAGGTCGACCTCACCCCCACCTACACCGGATGCCCCGCCATCGACACCATGGCCACGGACATCGAGCACACCCTGCACGCCGAAGGCATCACCCACGTCACCGTACGGACCGTCCTCGCACCGGCCTGGACCACCGACGACATCACCCCCGAGGGCCGGCGCAAACTCGCCGACTTCGGCATCGCACCACCCAGACCCCAGCACTTCACCGGCCCCGTCACCGTCTCACTCGGACCCACCCGAACCGACGCAGCCCCCCTCGCCTGCCCCCACTGCGGCTCCACCGACACCGAACTGCTCAGCCGCTTCTCCTCCACCGCCTGCAAAGCCCTGCGCCGCTGCCTGAGCTGCCGCGAACCCTTCGACCACTTCAAGGAGTTGTGATGGCCGCCGGCAGCACCCGCTTCCACCCACTCCAGGTCACCCACATCGACCGGCTCACCGACGACGCGATCGCCCTCACTCTCACCGTCCCCGCCGAACTGCGCGAGGACTACCGCCACCGCCCCGGCCAGCACCTGGCCATCCGCAGCACCGTCGACGGCCAAGAAATCCGCCGCACCTACTCGGTCTGCTCACCCGTACTCGACGACACCGGGCCCGACACCCTGCGCGTCGGCGTCCGGCTCGTCGACGGCGGCGCCTTCTCCACCTACGCCCACAAGGAAATCGCCGTCGGCGACACCCTCGACGCCATGACACCCGCGGGCCGCTTCACCCTCGACCCCACCCCCGGGCACTACGCCGCCGTGGTCGGCGGCAGCGGCATCACACCCGTCCTGTCCATCGCCGCCACCCTCCTGGCACGCGAACCGGACGCCACCTTCTGCCTCGTACGAAGCGACCGCACCGCAGCCTCGACGATGTTCCTCGACGAAGTGGCCGACCTCAAAGACCGCTACCCCCAACGCTTCCAGCTGGTCACCGTGCTCTCCCGAGAAGAACTCCAGACCGGGCTCCCCTCCGGCCGCCTCGACGAAGACCGGCTGACCCGCCTCCTGCCCGCACTCCTGCCCGTCGACGCCACCGCCGGCTGGTACCTCTGCGGCCCCTTCGGCCTGGTCCAAGGCGCCGAACGAGCCCTACGGACACTCGGCGTCCCCCGAACCCGCATCCACGAAGAAGTCTTCCACGTCGACGACGGAACCACCCCCCGCCCACCCCGGGCCGACGCCCCCGCACACAGCACCCTCACCGCCACCCTCGACGGCCGCTCCGGCAACTGGCCCGTCAAGGAAGGCGAAAGCCTCCTCGACGCCGTCCTGCGCAACCGCTCCGACGCCCCCTACGCCTGCAAAGGAGGCGTCTGCGGAACCTGCCGAGCCCACCTCGTCACCGGCGAAGTCCGCATGGACCGCAACTACGCGCTCGAACCGGAAGAGACCGAAGCCGGGTACGTCCTCGCCTGCCAGTCCCATCCGACCACCGAGCAAGTCGAGTTGGACTTCGACCGCTGACCCCCACCATCACCACACCGGCCCACACCCTCGGCCACCCCACCCACTCGCCCGTCCACTCCTTCCCTTCGCATAGAACCTGTTCTATCTTGACGGCCCGTCAGCCAAGCAACCGGACGGGCCCGGACAAGAACACCGGGACGCGAAGGGCCAAAAGGGAGGACAAGCAGTGGACTTCACCTTCAGCGAAGAACAACAAGCCGCCGCCGAAGCAGCCAAGGCCATCTTCGCCGACGTCACACCCGACGCCGTACCCAGCCCAGCCCTCACCTCAGGAGCCGTCGCCGACGACTTCGACCGCGACCTGTGGCAACGCCTCGCCGACGCCGACCTCCTCAGCCTGCTCCTGACCGGCGACCACGACGGCGCCGACCTCGACGCCATCGCCCTCTGCCTCGTCCTGCGCGAAGCGGCCACCTCCCTGGCCCGCATCCCACTCCTCGAGAACAGCGCCGCCGCCCTCACCATCCAGACCCACGGCAGCACCCAGCTCAAACAAGCCGTCCTGCCCCACATCGCCGACGGCCGCACCGTCCTCACCGTCGCCTCCCACGGCCGCACCGGACACGACAGCGCCACCCTCGCCGTCACCGCCAGCCCGGACCCCACCCACCACACCTGGACACTCGACGGAACCCAGACCGCAGTCCCCTGGGCACACAACGCCGACCACATCGTCGTCCCCGCCCACACCCCCCAGAACCACCCCGTCCTCGCCGTCATCCCCCGCGACGCCACCGGCCTCCACCTCGCCGACCAGATCTCCACCACCGGCGAACGCCTGGCCGAACTACACCTCGACGCCGTCCCCGTACCGGACACCCACCTCATCGACGCCGGCGACGCCTGGGAAGAACTCCACGAACTACTCACCACCGGCACCTGCGCACAGGCCCTCGGCCTCGGCACCGCCGTCCTCAAAATGACCAGCGAATACACCAGCAAACGCGAACAGTTCGGCCACCCCGTGGCCACCTTCCAGGCCGTCGCCGTACAAACCGCCGACCGCTACATCGACCTGCGCGCCATGGAAGCCACCCTCTGGCAAGCCGCCTGGCGGATCTCCACCCGCGCCGAAGGCCCCCTGCCCCCCGCCGGCGACATCGCCGTCGCCAAGATCTGGGCCGCAGACGGAGTACGCCGCGTCGTCCAGACCGCCCAACACCTGCACGGCGGATTCGGAGCCGACACCGACTACTCCCTGCACCGCTACCACGCCTGGGCCAAACACCTCGAACTGTCCCTCGGCCCCGCAGCCCAACACGAAGAAACCCTCGGCGAACTCCTCGCCACCCACACCCTCAGCTGACCCGACCGGAACACCCAGCCCCGACAAGCCCTACGCGCAACAGAAAACTCAGACCACTGCGCCGGGCCGACCCTGGTCATCCACCACCGGCCGCCCCTGCGCGGCCCACGCACCCATGCCCCCGTCGACGTTCACCGCATCCAGACCCTGCTGCAGCAGATACATCGCCACCTGAGCCGACCGCCCACCGGACCGACAGATCACACTCACCCGGCCACCATCGGCCAACGACTCGGTCAACTCACCGTACCGAGCCACGAATTCACTCATCGGAATGTGCAGGGCAGCCTCCGCGTGACCCGCCTCCCACTCGTCGGCCTCCCGCACATCGAGAAGAACGTCACCGTCAGCAATATCGCCGACACCGATCGTGGGCACACCAGAACCGAAAACCATGCCCCCGACGCTACCCGACCCCACCCACCGGAAAGGCCCCGAGCAGAACCTCAGTCGGCCACCTTCGCCAACTCCGACTCCCGCTCCGCCACCTGCGCAAGCAGCTGCTCGCCGATCTCCTCCAACAGACGGTCCGGATCATCCGGCGCCATCTTCAGCATCGACCCGATCGCACTCTCCTCCAGATCCCGCGCGACCACCGTCAGCATCTCCTTGCGCCGCGCCAGCCACTCGAGCCGCGCGTACAGCTCCTCGCTCTCGGTCGGCTGCTGCTCACGCGGCACCGGCCCCGCGGCCCACTCCGCCGACAGCTCCCGCAACAACGCCTCGTCCCCCCGGGCATAGGCGGCGTTCACACGGGTCATGAACGCGTCGCGCCGTTCCCGCTCACGATCGTCCTGTGCAAGGTCGGGGTGCGCCTTGCGGACCAACTCGCGGAAGAGCCCACGCGCCTCGTCACTCGGCCTCACGCGCTTCGGCGCCTGCACGGGCATGTCGGTGAGCATCGCCGCCGCCTCCGGCGACAGACCGTCCGAGTCGATCCAGTCGTGGAACAACTCCGCGACTTCCGGCATCGGCATGACGCGCGCCCGCAACTCCTCCGCGACCCGCTGCTCCTCCGCGTCACCACTACGAGCCGCCTTGGCCTCCGCGATCAATGCGTCGAGCTCCTCGAGCCGCGCATACATCGGCCCGAGTTTCTGGTGATGGAGCCGGGAGAAGTTCTCCACCTCGACCCGGAACGTCTCCACGGCGATCTCGAACTCGATCAATGCCTGCTCGGCCGCGCGCACCGCCCGCTCGAGACGGGCCTCCGGCCGCGCAGGCTCAGTTTCCGGTTCCGGGGTTGTCACCCGTCCAGCGTAGGGCAAGGAGGGCGGGGGGCTGCTGCCGCACAGCTCAACACACTCCCCGGGGGGGCCTCCCCCCCCCCCCCCCCCCCCCCCACCTCCCCCGCTCACCCCCAACCCCGCCCCACCCCTCAAACCCCCATCTCAGCCCCCACCACTCCCCGCCGAATCGCCGCGACCAGCTCCGCATGGTCCGCCTCCGTGCGGTCGGCATAGGCGACCGCGAAGGCGGCCACGGCCTCGTCGAGCTCCTCGTTCTTGCCGCAGTAGCCACCGATCAGGCGCGGGTCGGCGCTGTGCGTGTGCGCGCGGGCCAGCAGCGCACCGGTCATCCGCCCGTAGTCGTCGAGCTGGTCAGGTGACAGCGCGGCCGGATCGACGCTGCCCTTGCGGTTCCTGAACTGGCGTACCTGGAAGGGCAGTCCGTTCACCGTGGTCCAGCCGAGCAAGTTGTCGCTGACGACCTGCATCCGCTTCTGACCGAGTACGACCCGGCGTCCTTCGTGCTCCGTCTCCTCCGCCTTGAAACCGGCCGCGGCCAGGTGCGGTACGAGCGCGGACGCCCTGGCCTCCTTCACCTGCAGAATCAGCGGCTCGCCCCGGTGGTCCTGCAGCAGCACGACGTACGAACGCGTTCCGACGCTCCCTGTGCCCACCACACGGAAGGCCACGTCCTGGATCGCGTACCGGGCGAGCAGCGGCCACCGGTCCGGCGGCAGCGTCCCGTGGTACTCGCTGAGCGCCGCGGCCACGACGGCCGCCTCCTCGTCCGATATGCGCTGCAGTACGGGCGGCGCGTCGAGGAAGCGCCGGCTGCCGTCGTCAGCGGTCTCGGTGGACTTGGCGGCGAAGCGGCCGCTGGTGTTGTTCCGCGCCTTGCCCGCCACCCTGTCGAGGGTGCCGACGAGATCGTGTGCGTCGGTGTGCGAGACGAGCTCCTCGTCCGCGATGGCGTTCCAGGCATCAAGGACGGGCATTTTGGCGAGCAGGCGCATGGTGCGGCGGTAGGCGCCGACGGCGTCGTGCGCCGCCCGGCGGCAGGTGTCGCCGTCCGCACCCGCCTCACGGCCGGCGAGGACCAGCGAGGCGGCGAGCCGCTTCAGGTCCCATTCCCAGGGGCCGTGCACGGTCTCGTCGAAGTCGTTGAGGTCGATGACGAGTCCGCCGCGGGCGTCGGCGTAGAGACCGAAGTTGGCCGCGTGGGCGTCGCCGCATATCTGGGTTCCGATACCGGTGACGGGCGTGCGGGCCAGGTCGAAGGCCATCAGTCCGGCGGATCCGCGCAGGAACGCGAAGGGCCCGGCGGCCATGCGCCCGACGCGTATCGGCGTGAGTTCGGCGAGGCGGCCGCGATTGGACTCCCGTACGGCTGTGACGGCGTCCGGGCGGTCTCCGGCCGTGGTGAAGCCGGCGTGCGCGGAGCGGGGGACCCGGTCGCGGTGGGCTTTGCCGGCGCGCTTCGGGGATTCGTGGGCGGGCCATCGCGCGAAGCCGTGGACGGCGGGCAGCCTGGGCGTGCCAGGTGGCGTACTGGTTGCCTCGCGCTGTGCGGGCACTGCTGAATCGAGCTCGGTCACGTGGACCGCCTCCCCCGTTGCTCCGGCGCCGGTGGCGCGTTTCGACTGGGGAAGACGCTACCTGCGGGTGGGGAAGGGCGTCAGAGCCTGTGGATAACTTGTCCACAGGGCGGTCGTCAGACGCCCGCCGTTGTCCCGTTCGGCCGCTGGGGTCCTGCCGCCTGTGCGGTCCTTTCGTGCGTGACGCCTCCTCGCGGCTCTCCATCCCGTACCGGCATCCCGTCCCGACTCCTCGACGCTGTCCGAAGCGTGCGCACTGCTGCGGGCGGCTCCCGGCGAGTACGTACAAGGACATCGTGAGCGCGGGCACCGGTTCGCGCCGGTCGGCCGGAGGGGCAGGCTGCGGCGCAGTGTCGCGTACGTGCACCGCCGAGGTAGCGGACGAGCGCTCGGGTCCGGCGGTCGTCACGGGCGTTGAGCTCTGCCCGCATCCGCGGCTGGATGAGCGTCGCCCGGGTCGTCCGTCCCGGGCACGGGAGAAGCCCCGTACGGCTGCAGGGGATACGAGGTGGCCTTGGCCGATACTCCGAGCGAGCCGATGCCGGTCGTGCCGGGCGAGGATGAGGATGGGGAGATCAGGGCGCTCGTCAGGGTCCTCGAGGGCAGCGGCGCCACGTTCTCGGCACCCTCGACGGGCTCAGTTCCGAGGCGCTGCAGTGGCCCGTGCTGCCCTCTGGCCGACACTGCCTGGGGGTGGTCCGGCATCTGACGCTGGACGTGGAGCGTTTCTGGTTCCGTGCGGTCGTTGCCGGGGACGGGCAGGTCATCGCCGGTCTGACGAGCGGCGACGAATCCTGGCGGGTGGCGACGAAGCCTGACGAGTGGCGACGAAGCCTGGCGGGCGGCTCCGGAGGTGCCGGCCGGCGACGTGCTGGACGCGTATCGCAGGGAGACCGGGCTCTCCGATGCCGTGATCGCCGGTACGCCCGCCGGCGCCGTGCCCGCCGGGTGGCCCCGCGACCTGTTCGGCGAACCGCACCTTCACATCCTGCGCGACGTCGTCCTGCACGTCATCACCGAGACCGCCTGCCACGCGGGCCACCTGGACGCCGCCCGCGAACTCGTCGACGGCCGACGCCGACTGGTCCTGACGTGATTCCCGCGCGCCTGCCGTCGCGTTCTCCCGTGGACGCGGGAGGCGATCCGTACCGACAGCACCGAGAGACCGGCCAGAACCAGCCATAACCAGCCGCGCGGGACAGAAGAGAAGGAGGCCGCATGATCCAGGGCCTGAACCAGCTCGCGTGATCACCCTGTTCACCGAGGACTTGGCCGCCACGAAGGCCTTCTATACGGACGGCCTTCTATACGGCGGCCTTCTATACGGATGTCTTCGGCTTGAAGGCGTCTACGACAACGAGGACTCCGCGGTGTTCGAGCTCGGCGGCCTGATGGTGAACGTGCTCAGGGTGGCCAACGCACCCGAGCTCGTCACACCCGCCGCCGTCGGCGGCCCGACCGCGGGCCCGCGGTCGCTGATGACCATCGAGGTGGCCGACGCGAACGCGGTCTGCGCCCAGCTCGAGAGCCGCGGCATGACGCTCCTCAACGGACCGGTCGACCGCCCCCGGGGTCGCCGCACCGCCGCCTTCGCCTACCCCGTCGGGCCACATGTGGGAGATCGCCGAGGTCCTGAGTGAGTGAGCGTGCCGCGGGAGACGAGTGCGGTGAGAGGGACCTCACAGCGGACAGCGGACAGCGGGTCCGCCGGCTGACGCCGACGCCCGGCACCGCGAGACAACAAAAGGAACGGTCGTCATCGTGATCACGATGACGACCGTTCCGTCGTTGCTCAGAACACCGAATCGTCGGTGCTCCGCTGTGCGCGAGGGGGGAGTTGAACCCCCACGCCCTTTCGGGCACTGGAACCTGAATCCAGCGCGTCTGCCTATTCCGCCACCCGCGCATTGGGTGCTGCCGCCTGCTCGTCCACAAGTGTGGGCTGAGCGCCTGGCGACTTCCAGAAGATTAGCACGGTGCACAGGTGGGATTCACATCCGTTCCGGCGGGCAGCTTTGGTCGGGAAGGGCTGTCGGCGGGCGCCTGCGACGGGGGCGCGGGCACGGATCCGACTCTCGACCGCTGGTCACTCAGTGGCCTCGCACACAGCTCGGTACAACCAGGTCCACAGCTCGGTAAGGCAAGATCCACAGCTCGGTACAACCAGGTCCACAGCCCGATCAGGCAAGGTCCGGTCGCACCCGGGCCGGCCCCGGAAGTGCCCTGACGGGCCAGGGGCAGGTGTGCGGGGAGCGCATCCGCAGGGGCGTGCATGCACCGGTCCGTGGAGGGGACCATCGCGGGTGCGGGACACTGGCTCGGGCCCCCCTCTACGATCCGTGTGAGAGGCAACACCTATCCACAGGCCGCAGAAGGGGAACCAGCCGTTTTCGCGGCGCGTGGATACGATCAGTAAGCAGTACCAGGATGACTACGACCGGAGGAGGTGCCCCATGGGAGTCCTGAAGAAGTTCGAGCAGCGGCTCGAAGGTCTGGTCAACGGCACCTTCGCCAAGGTGTTCAAGTCCGAGGTCCAGCCGGTCGAGATCGCGGGCGCCCTCCAGCGGGAGTGCGACAACAACGCGACGATCTGGAACCGCGAACGGACCGTCGTACCGAACGACTTCATCGTGGAGCTCAGCACACCCGACTTCGAGCGCCTGAGCCCGTACTCGGGCCAGCTCGGCGACGAACTGTCGGCGATGGTGCGGGACTACGCGAAGCAGCAGCGCTACACCTTCATGGGCCCCATCAAGGTCCATCTGGAGAAGGCCGACGACCTCGACACGGGGCTGTACCGGGTGCGCAGCCGGACGCTCGCGTCCAGCGCCTCGCAGGCCGGTCCGGGTCCCGGCCCGGCGCCGGCCCCGGCGCCGCCCACGGGCGGTGGCGGTGGCTACGGTTACCCGCCGTCGGCCGCGCCTCCCATGCCGGCCGCTCCGCCGCCCGGTGGCGGTCCCGGACCGGCTTCTGCACACCCCCAGGCCGGACAGCCCGGTGCGGCTCCCGTGCCCGGCGCCCAGACGCGGCGCTGGATCGAGATCAACGGCACCCGCCATCAGATCTCCCGCCCGACGATGGTGCTGGGCCGCAGCACCGACGCCGATGTGCGGATCGACGACCCCGGCGTCTCGCGCCGGCACTGTGAGATCCGGACCGGAACGCCCTCTACGATCCAGGATCTCGGGTCCACCAACGGCATCGTGGTGGACGGACAGCACGGCACCCGCGCTACGCTCCGCGACGGCTCGCGGATCGTCGTGGGCAGCACCACCATCATTTACCGGCAAGCCGAAGGGTGAAGCGGGGGCAATGTCAGAGCTGACCCTGACGGTCATGCGGCTGGGTTTCCTGGCCGTCCTGTGGCTGTTCGTGATCGTGGCCGTCCAGGTCATCCGCAGCGACTTGTTCGGCACACGTGTCACGCAGCGCGGTTCCCGGCGGAATGCGGCGCCGCGCCAGCAGGGGGCTCCCTCGGCGCCTCCTCCGCAGCAGCGACAGCAGCAGGGGGGACGTCAGCGCCGCGGTGCGCCGAGCAAGCTGGTCGTATCGGAGGGGACGCTGACGGGCACGACAGTGGCGCTCCAGGGCCAGACGATCTCGCTGGGCCGGGCGCACGATTCCACGATTGTGCTGGACGACGACTACGCGTCCAGCAGGCATGCCAGGATTTACCCGGACCGGGACGGTCAGTGGATCGTCGAGGACCTCGGGTCCACCAATGGCACGTATCTCGACCGGGCCCGGCTGACGACACCGACCCCGATTCCGCTCGGCGCGCCGATTCGCATCGGCAAGACCGTCATCGAGCTGCGGAAGTAGTGCCACGACATGAATAAGCGCGAGCGGAGTGAGCGGGCCGACGCGGTCGAACACGACCGGAGCGCGCTCCCGACCGGAGGGTGGGCACCGTGCGGATGTACCCGGAGCCGACGGGCGAGGTGCGCATGAGTCTGTCACTGCGCTTCGCCGCCGGATCGCACAAAGGCATGATCCGCGAGGGCAACGAGGACTCGGGTTACGCCGGTCCGCGGTTGCTCGCCATCGCCGACGGCATGGGGGGTCAGGCCGCCGGCGAGGTGGCGAGCTCGGAGGTGATCTCCACCCTCGTCCAGCTCGACGACGACGTTCCGGGTTCGGACATCCTGACGTCGCTCGGGCAGGCCGTGCAGCGGGCGAACGACCAGCTGCGCGTGATGGTCGAGGAGGACCCGCAGCTCGAGGGCATGGGTACGACCCTGACCGCGTTGCTGTGGACCGGCCAGCGCCTCGGTCTGGTGCATGTCGGAGACTCCCGGGCGTACCTGCTGCGGGACGGGGTGCTGACCCAGATCACGCAGGACCACACCTGGGTGCAGCGTCTCGTCGACGAGGGGCGGATCACCGAGGAGGAGGCCACCACGCACCCGCAGCGCTCCTTGCTGATGCGCGCGCTCGGCAGTGGTGACCATGTGGAGCCGGATCTGTCGATCCGTGAAGTCCGCGCGGGCGACCGGTACTTGATCTGTTCCGACGGATTGTCAGGGGTTGTCTCCGACCAGACGATGGAGGAGACCCTCGCCAGCTATCAGGGCCCGCAGGAGACCGTGCAGGAGCTGATCCAGCTCGCCCTGCGCGGCGGCGGCCCGGACAACGTGACGGTGATCGTCGCCGACGTCCTCGACATCGACGGCGGTGACACCCTGGCCGGCCAGCTGGTGGACACCCCGGTCGTGGTGGGCGCGGTCGCGGAGAACCAGCAGCAGTCGGGCGACGGCGGTGCGATGCAGACCCCGGCGGGGCGCGCGGCGGGCCTCGGCCGTCCGGTGCCTCCGCAGCCGTCGGGCGGCGGTTTCGGTCCTCCCGGCAGCGGTGAGCCGGATGCGTACGTTCCCGAGGGTGGCTACGGCCCGTACGACGAAGAGGATTTCGTCCAGCCGCGCGGCCGGCGCCGGTGGCTGAAGCGGTCGCTGCTGATCGCGCTCGCTCTCGCGGTGGTCGGGGGCGGTCTGTACGCGGGCTACCGCTGGACGCAGACGCAGTACTACGTGGGCTCGAAGGACGACCATGTGGCGCTGTACCGCGGCATCAGCCAGGACCTCGGCTGGGTCGATCTGTCGAAGGTCGAACAGGATCACCCCGGTATCGAACTCAAGTACTTGCCTCCGTACCAGCGCAAGCAGGTCGAGGGGAGCATCACCGAGAGCAGCCTGGACGACGCACGCACCAAGGTCCGCGAGCTCGAGGTGCAGGCGAGCGCCTGCGAGAAGGAAGCGGAGCGCGTCGCCAAGGAGCGCGAGAAGAACGCGGGCACCGGCGAGGGCGAGGCCGGCGGTACGACCGGCACGGCCCCTCAGACCGCGAAGCCCACGGATCCCGCCTCGCCCTCGGGCAACGGGAAGTCCGACAAGAAGGCGCCCACTCCCACACCGCTTCCCAGCTTCTCGGACGACGAGAAGAAACTGGTTTCGCTGTGCGGCAAGCAGTAGGCGCAGGGGGATTTCCACGTCATGAGCAGCAGTACGTCACATACGTCCACGATCGGCGCGATCGGGGCACCGAGCCGGCGTAACACGGAGCTCGCGCTCCTGGTGTTCGCGGTCGTCATCCCCGTTTTCGCGTACGCCAACGTCGGCCTCGCCATCAACGACGAGGTGCCGACCGGCATGCTCGGCTACGGCATCGGGCTCGGCCTGCTCGCGGCGGTCGGCCACCTGGTGGTGCGCCGCTTCGCGCCGTACGCGGACCCACTGCTGCTGCCCCTGGCCACGCTGCTGAACGGGCTGGGGCTGGTACTGATCTGGCGGCTCGACCAGTCGGAGCGGCTGCAGCAGCGTGCGCAGGACCTGTTCGGCGGATTCACGCCGGACGCTCCGAATCAGTTGATGTATTCGGCGATCGGTATCGCCCTGTTCGTGGCCGTGCTGCTGATCCTCAAGGACCACCGGATTCTGCAGCGGTACACCTACATCTCGATGGCGGTGGCGCTCGTCCTGCTGATCCTGCCGGTGTTCTTCCCGGCGGTGAACGGCGCGAAGATCTGGGTCAGCATCGGCCCGTTCACCATTCAGCCCGGTGAGTTCGCGAAGATCATCATCGCGGTGTTCTTCTCCGGGTACCTGATGGTGAAGCGGGACGCGCTGGCGCTCGCGAGCCGACGGTTCATGGGCATCTACCTGCCGCGCGGGCGTGACCTCGGGCCGATCATCACCGTGTGGGCGATGAGCCTGCTCATCCTGATCTTCGAGACTGACCTCGGTACGTCCCTGCTGTTCTTCGGCCTGTTCGTCGTGATGCTCTACGTCGCCACGGAGCGGACCAGTTGGATCGTGTTCGGCCTGCTGATGTCGGGCGCCGGCGCGGTCGGTGTGGCCACGTTCGAGCCGCACGTGAAGCAGCGCGTCGACGCCTGGCTGAACCCGTTCTCCGACACCGTCATGGCGCAGAGCGACCAGATCGCCAACTCCCTGATGGCGTTCGGCTCCGGTGGTGTCCTCGGCACCGGCCTCGGCCAGGGCAACTCCGACCTGATCGGCTTCGCCGCCAACTCCGACTTCATCCTCGCCACCGTGGGCGAGGAGTTCGGTCTGGCCGGGATGATGGCGTTCCTGCTGCTCTACGGGCTGATCGTGGAGCGGGGAGTGCGCACCGCGCTGGCCGCCCGCGACCCGTTCGGCAAGCTCCTCGCGGTCGGCCTGTCGGCCGCCTTCGCCATCCAGGTCTTCGTCGTGGCCGGCGGCGTGATGGGGTTGATTCCGCTGACCGGTATGACCATGCCGTTCGTCGCGTACGGCGGTTCCTCCGTCATCGCCAACTGGGCCCTGATCGGCATCCTCATAAGGATCAGTGACACCGCCCGCCGCCCGGCCCCGGCCCCCGCCCCGAACCCCGACGCCGAGATGACCCAGGTGGTACGGCCGTGAACAAGCCCCTGCGCCGGATCGCGATCTTCTGTGGACTGCTCGTCCTCGCGCTCCTGATCCGGGACAACTGGCTGCAGTACGTGCAGGCCGACGAACTGCGTACGCACGAGAAGAACCGCCGCGTGCTGATCGAGCGCTACGCCCAGGAGCGCGGCGACATCATCGTCGACGGCAAGCCGATCACCGGGTCGAAGCGGACCACGGGCAGCGACTTCGCGTACAAGCGGACGTACAAGGACGGCCCGATGTGGGCGCCGGTCACCGGCTTCGCCTCGCAGGCGTACGGGGCCACGCAGATCGAGAACCTCGAGGACGGCATCCTCACCGGCAACGACGACCGGCTGTTCTTCCGCCGCACCCTCGACATGATCACCGGCAAGAACCAGGCCGGCGGGAACGTGGTGACGACCTTGAACGGCGCCGCCCAGCGCGCCGCCTTCGAGGGCCTGGGCAACAAGAAGGGCGCCGTCGCGGCCATCGAGCCGTCCACCGGCAAGATCCTGTCGCTCGCCTCCACACCGTCGTACGACCCGTCGAAGATCGCGGGCAACTCGAAGGACGACGAGAAGGCCTGGGCTGAGCTGTCCAAGGACCCGGACAAGCCGAACGTCAACCGTGCGCTGCGTGAGACGTACCCGCCCGGCTCGACCTTCAAGGTCGTCACGGCGGCCGCCGCGCTCGAGCACGATCAGTACGACGGCCCGGACGACAAGACGGACTCGCCGCTGCCGTGGACGCTGCCGAACACGAAGACGGTGCTGAAGAACGAGGGCGATCTGCCCTGCGAGGACGCCACCCTGCGCGAGGCGCTGCGGGTGTCGTGCAACACCGTCTTCGGCAAGGTCGGCGCCGACCTCGGCCGGGAGAAGATGCAGGAGACCGCGGAGAAGTTCGGCTTCAACAAGGAGCAGTTCATCCCGGTCCGCGCGAACGCCTCGGTCTGGCCGACGAAGATGGACGCGCCGCAGACCGCGCTGTCGTCCATCGGACAGTTCGAGACGGCGACGACCCCGCTGCAGATGGCGATGGTCACCTCCGCGATCGCCAACGACGGTGCGCTGATGCAGCCGTACATGATCGACGAGTTGAAGGCGCCGAACCTCGACACCATCTCGAAGACCAGCCCCAAGGAGCTGAGCCGCCCGCTCTCCGAGGCGAACGCGCAGAAGCTGCAGGACATGATGGAGACGGTCGTCAAGGACGGCACCGGAACCTCCGCGCAGCTCTCGGACGCGACGGTGGGCGGCAAGACCGGTACCGCGCAGCACGGTGTCGACAACAGCGAGAAGCCGTACGCCTGGTTCATCTCGTACGCGAAGACCGACGACGGTTCGCCGGTCGCGGTCGCCGTGGTCGTCGAGGACAGTGACGCGGACCGCGGTGACATCTCCGGTGGCGGCCTGGCCGCCCCGATCGCGAAGAACGTCATGCAGGCGGTCATCGACAGCAAGAAGTGATGCCGGTCACGGCTGTACCGGTCCTGTATCAGGTCTCGGTTGCGGCCAGATCTTGCCCAGGGTGGCCGGTACGGTGTCCCGGGACAGCACGCCGCCGGACCCCACAAGGGTGCGGTCGGGACTGACGGAGAGGGCTGGTAGGTAGCTATGGAAGAGCCGCGTCGCCTAGGCGGCCGGTACGAGCTGGGCCAGGTGCTCGGCCGCGGCGGCATGGCTGAGGTCTACCTCGCCCATGACACCCGGCTCGGCCGCACTGTCGCTGTGAAGACGCTGCGGGTCGACCTCGCCCGTGACCCGTCGTTCCAGGCCCGGTTCCGCCGTGAGGCCCAGTCCGCCGCCTCGCTCAACCACCCGGCGATCGTCGCGGTCTACGACACCGGCGAGGACTACGTCGACAACATCTCCATCCCGTACATCGTGATGGAGTACGTCGACGGTTCGACGCTGCGTGAGCTGCTGCACTCCGGGCGCAAGCTGCTGCCCGAGCGTGCGATGGAAATGACCATCGGCATCCTGCAGGCCCTCGAGTACTCGCACCGCAACGGCATCGTGCACCGCGACATCAAGCCGGCGAACGTCATGCTGACGCGCAACGGCCAGGTCAAGGTCATGGACTTCGGTATCGCCCGCGCCATGGGCGACTCCGGTATGACGATGACGCAGACGTCCGCGGTGATCGGCACGGCCCAGTACCTCTCTCCGGAGCAGGCCAAGGGCGAGCAGGTGGACGCGCGCAGCGACCTCTACTCGACCGGCTGCCTGCTGTACGAACTCCTCACCGTGCGGCCGCCGTTCGTCGGGGACTCGCCGGTCGCGGTCGCGTACCAGCACGTGCGTGAGGAGGCGCAGCCGCCGAGCGTCTTCGACTCCGAGATCACGCCCGAGATGGACGCGATCGTGCTGCGGGCCCTGGTCAAGGACCCGGACTACCGCTACCAGTCCGCCGACGACATGCGTATAGACATCGAGGCCTGCCTCGACGGTCAGCCGGTGGCGGCGACCGCGGCGATGGGCGCCGTCGGCTACGGCGGGCACCCGGACGATCAGCAGACGGCGATGCTGAACCCGCAGAACGGCCAGCAGACGGCCATGCTGCCGCCGGTCAATCCGGACGACGGCGGCTACGGCTACGACGAGGGGCAGGGCCGGCGACGCCAGCAGAAGAAGGGCCGCCTGTCGACCTGGCTGCTCGTCCTCGCTGGACTGTGTCTCCTGGTCGGCATGGCGCTGATCGCCAATGTGTTCATGAGCGGGAACGGTGACGACGGGCAGGTGAAGGTGCCGAGTCTCGTCGGCCAGACCCTGCAGACGGCCAAGAAGCAGGCGAAGAACAGCGATCTGCAGCTGAGCGAGACCAGGAAGCCCTGCGACGACCAGCCGAAGAACCGGATCTGCTCGCAGAGCCCCACCTCGGGCGAGGTCGACAAGGGCGACACCATCAAGGTGGTGGTCTCCACCGGCGCCCCGAAGGTCGGTGTGCCGAACGTCATCGGCTCGGACGTCGACGACGCCAAGGAAACGCTGGACGACAAGAACCTCACCTACAAGGTCGAGAAGAAGGAGTCGTCGGAGACGCCCGGCGAGGTGCTCGACCAGGACCCCGGCCCCGGCAACGAGGTCGAGCGCGGCAGCGAGATCAACCTGGTCGTCGCCATGGAGAAGAAGCAGGTCAGCGTCCCGGACGTGATCGGCCAGAAGCTCGAGGCCGCGAAGAAGCAGCTCGAGGACAACGGCTTCGACGTCACCACCGAGGAAGTCCCGCGGGACGACGTGGAAGAGGGTCAGGTCGTCGACCAGACGCCGAAGGGCTCGGCCAAGGTCGACCCGGGTTCGTCGGTCAACCTGAAGGTGGCCAAGAAGAGCGAGGACGTGGCGGTCCCGACCGTCAACGGCCAGAAGCTCTCGGACGCCAGGACGGCCATCGAGGAAGCCGGCCTGACCGTCGGCAACGTCACCGGCCCGGGCGAGGACGAGGCCGTCGTCGTGACCAGCGACCCGACCGGCGGCACCCAGGTGAAGGCCGGCAGCACGGTCAACCTGACCACGGCCGCCCCGCCGGGCGGAGACAACGGCGGCGATGACGGCGGCGGCGGCTTCATCGGAGGCATGGGCCCCTAGCGCCCCTGAGCAGCCGCACACGAAAGAGCTCCGGCTCCCCCGAGGGGGAACCGGAGCTCTTCGGCTGTGCGGAGTGCGACTACTTCCACTGCGTGGAGACACCGAAGCCGGCGGCGATGAAGCCGAAGCCGACGACGATGTTCCAGTTGCCGAAGGCCTCGATGGGCAGCCGGGTGTCCGTGACGTAGAAGACGACGATCCACGCGAGACCGATCAGGAACATCGCCAGCATCACCGGCGCCACCCAGCTGCGGCTGGTCAGCTTGATGTTCGTCGCCTTCTTCTTCGACGGCGGGGGCGTGTAGTCGGCCTTCTTGCGGATACGTGACTTCGGCACGAGGGTCTCTCCTGTCGATGCGCTGCGTGGCCGCGCAGAGAACGGTCTGGATGTCAGCCCCGGGGCGGGGCGCTACGGCGGCCTCGACCCGTGTCCCCGGGCCGTGGGCCTCCCCCAGGCGTCCGTTAGCGTAGTGCTTCCGTGGCGCCGTAAGGAGTAAGGGTACGTTGAGCAATTCTGCCGACTCCCCCCGAGATGCCTCCGGGCAGGGCCGACGCCGCTGGCCCAGGCCGGTGAGGCTGCTCACGGCTGCCGTCTTCGCGCTCGCCGGGCTGATCTTCTTCACCAGCTTCAATACCGCCAAGGGCACCAATATCCGCACGGATGCCTCGCTGCTCAAGCTCTCCGACCTGATCGAGCAGCGCAGCCATGCGAACAAGGGACTCGAGGCGGGAAACGGTTCGCTGCGCTCCGAGGTCGATTCCCTCGCCGAGCGCGACAGCGGCAGTACGAAGGCCGACGAGGCGAAACTCAAGGCGTTGCGGAAGGCCGCGGGCACCCAGAAGCTCAAGGGCGAGGCGCTGACCGTCACCCTCGACGACGCGCCCCCCGACGCCACCGCCAGCGCTCCCGGCTACCCCGAGCCGCAGCCCGACGACCTGGTCATCCACCAGCAGGACCTGCAGGCCGTGGTGAACGCCCTGTGGCAGGGCGGCGCCGACGGAGTCCGGGTCATGGATCAGCGCCTCATCTCCACCAGTGCGGTGCGCTGCGTCGGCAACACCCTGATCCTGCAGGGCAGGGTCTACTCGCCGCCGTACAAGGTGACCGCGGTCGGCGACCCGGTCAAGCTCCGCAAGGCGATCGGGGCGTCCCCGGCGATCCGGAACTACATGGCGTACGTGGACGCGTACGGCCTGGGATGGAAAGTCGACGAGCACGAGGCGATGACTCTTCCCGGCTACTCGGGCACAGTGGATCTCCATCACGCAAAGCCTGTGGAGTAGCTGGAGCAGCTCCTGTGCGCGCGGAGCTCGACCGGGAGGGGCCGCCGGGTGTCGGTGCGAGTGGTCGTCAGGACGTTCAGCGAGCTGTGCATCACCGTCGGCACCGTGATCGTGCTGTTCGTCGTCTACGTACTGTTCTGGACCGGCGTGAAGGCGGACAGTGCGATGGACGGCGAGATCGACCGGCTGCAGGACCAGTGGGCCGCGGGTTCGGTGTCGGCGGGTGCGGATGAGGGGAAGCCGGGAGACGACTCCGAGGAGTCCGGTGCCGATCCGCTGAATCCGCCGGCTCCGCGGGCCTACGAGGACGGCAGGCCGTTCGCCGTGATGTACATCCCGCGGTTCGGTTTCACGTGGAACAAGCCGGTGCTCGAAGGCACCGCCACCGACACCCTGAAGAAAGGGCTCGGGCACTACGGGAAGACCGCGCAGCTCGGGCAGAAGGGGAATTTCTCGGTCGCGGGGCACCGGCGCACCTACGGCGACCCGTTCAAGGACTTCCCGGAGCTGCGGTCCGGTGATGCGGTGGTGCTCACGGACGGCACGACCTGGTTCACGTACCGGATCGACAACGAGCCGTACAAGACGCTGCCGGCCGACGTCGGGGTGATCGATCCGGTGCCGTCCAGGTCCGGATACGACGGGCCGGGCCGCTACCTCACCCTGACGACCTGCGAACCGGAGTGGGGCCACAGTCACCGGTTGATCGTCTGGGCGCACCTGGACGAGACGCAGCCGGTGGAGAAGGGGAAGCCCGCCGCGCTGCGAGACTGACGAGGCGACTCGGGGCCGGCCGGCCGTTCACGGGTGCGGGTGGCATTCTCCGGGGGAGCCTCGTACTCCGCCTGCTGCCCCGTACTCTGGTGGGCGTCTGACGACAGCGGCCTGAGCGGCCGCGAAGTATGGGGAAGGGACAGCGGACAGCATGTACGGCTGGATCTGGCGGCACTTGCCGGGCAATGCGTGGCTCAAGGCGCTCGTTTCGCTGGTGCTTGCGCTCGCTGTGGTCTACCTCCTCTTCGAGTACGTCTTCCCGTGGGCGGAACCGCTGTTGCCGTTCAACGACGTGACGGTGGACCAGGGGTTGGCGGACCCGAGCACGGCGGTCACCGCTGGTTCCGGGGTGGTCCGGTGAGCGCCCGCATCCTGGTCGTCGACAACTACGACAGCTTCGTCTTCAACCTCGTGCAGTACCTGTACCAACTGGGCGCAGAGTGCGAGGTCGTGCGCAACGACGAGGTGTCGACGGCGCACGCGTCGCGCGACGCGTTCGACGGTGTGCTGCTCTCGCCCGGTCCCGGGGCGCCCGAGCAGGCCGGTGTCTGTATCGAGATGGTGCGGCACTGCGATGCGAGCGGCCTTCCGGTGTTCGGTGTGTGCCTGGGCATGCAGTCGATGGCCGTCGCGTACGGCGGTGTGGTCGGCCGGGCGCCCGAGCTGCTGCACGGCAAGACCTCGCTGGTGGCGCACGAGGGCGCCGGGGTGTTCGCCGGGCTGCCGTCGCCGTTCACCGCGACGCGCTACCACTCGCTCGCGGCCGAGCCGGAGACCGTACCGGACGACCTCGTGGTGACCGCGCGGACCGAGGACGGCACGATCATGGGCCTGCGGCATCGTGAGCGGCCGGTCGAGGGTGTGCAGTTCCACCCCGAGTCCGTCCTCACCGAGCACGGCCACCTGATGCTCGCCAACTGGCTTTCGGAATGCGGCGATCCGGGGGCGGTGGCGCGTTCCGCCGGCCTGGCCCCGGTGGTCGGCAGGACCCCCGCGTGAGCGCACCCCGCCCCGGGCAGGACCCTGACTTCCCCTACGGGCAGTACGCGTACGGGGATCAGGGTGCCCAGGTGGCGGGGACGGATCCGTATGCCGGGTACGACGAGTACGGCAGGCCTTACGGGGGCCAGGGGGCGTATCCGGCGGCGCCTTACGCGGCCGAGCCCTCCGCCGCCGAGGCCTACGCGGGGACGGCCGGGGACCTCAGCGGGTACGGCGGCTCGCCCGGCGTCCCGGGTAGGGACGTGAACGGCGCGGAGGCCGGTTCGTTCGCCGCGGCCGTCGACGGGCTCGCGGACCCGCTGACCGATCCGCTGCCCGGCGGCCACCCGTCGCCGTGGTTCCGTACGGCCGCGCCCGGCCAGGACCAGGAGTGGTACGACCCGCAGGGGTACCGCGAGGCATGGCACAGCGGTCCGGCCGACCCGGTGTCCGAGGCGGCCGACCAGCGCCCGCCCGTCGACGCGAACGCCTACGAGGCGATGTACACGTCCGCCCCGGGCTCCGCCCCCGCCCCCGGTACCGCACCCGCAGCGGCCGTGCCTCTGCCGGTGGACGACGCGACGGTCGGGCTGCGGACGGCGGACACTCGCCGCCCGCACCCCGAGCCCGAACCCACGCTCGGCCCCGAACTCCCGCTCGGCGCGCAGACGGTGCGCACCGGTGGCCGGGCGGAACGCCGTCGCGCGGCCGCCAGGCCCGACGCGGGTCTCCCGGGAGACGGAGCCGGAGGCGGCGAGGGCCGGCCGCTCAGCCGCGTCGAGGCCCGCCGGGCGGAGCGGGCCAGGAAACCCGGGCCGGGAGTCGTGGCGAGCCGGGCCCTGGGCGAACTGTTCATCACCGTCGGCGTCGTGCTGCTGCTGTTCGTCACGTACCAGCTGTGGTGGACGAACATCCGGGCGGGCCAGCAGGCGGGCAGCGAGGCCAGCAGGATCCAGCAGGACTGGGCGGACGGGAAGCGCAAACCGGGGGCGTTCGAACCCGGGCAGGGCTTCGCCATCATGCACATCCCGAAGCTGGACATCGTGGTGCCGATCGCCGAGGGCATCGACAAGAAGAAGGTCCTCGACCGTGGAATGGTCGGGCATTACGCCCAGGGCGCGCTGAAGACCGCGATGCCCGACGCCAAGAAGGGCAACTTCGCCGTCGCGGGACACCGCAACACCCACGGCGAGCCGTTCCGCTACGTCAACCGTCTCGAGGCGGGCGACCCGATCGTCGTCGAGACCCGGGACACCTACTACGTCTACAAGATGGCGAGCATCCTTCCGCAGACAAGTCCGGGCAATACGGCGGTCATCGACCCGGTGCCGAAGGGGTCGGGGTTCACCAAGCCCGGCCGGTACCTCACACTGACCACCTGCACCCCGGAATTCACCAGTACCTACCGGATGATCGTCTGGGGCAAGATGGCCGAGGAACGGCCACGCAGCAAGGGGAAACCGGACGCCCTCATCGGCTGAGCGGCGACGGAAGGGCGAGATCCCGGGTGATATCCGGGACCTGACACGGCAGTTGTGCGGGTGGCGGGACAGTGCGAGATCGGGGCGAGAAGGCAGTGGAAGCGACGACGGACCCGGATGAGCAGGCTGAGGCGCGGGCCGATGAGCCGGCGACCGCGCCACGGCGACGCCCGCGCGGCCGCGGCCCCGTCGCCACGGCGGTCAGTGTGTTCGGCGAGCTGCTGATCACCGCCGGCCTGGTGCTCGGCCTGTTCGTCGTCTACTCGCTGTGGTGGACGAACGTGATCGCCGACCGCGAATCCGCCAAGCAGGGCGACGAGGTGCGCGACCGCTGGGCCGGCGGCCCCGGTGCACTGGACACCAAGAACGGCATCGGCTTCCTGCACGTACCGGCCATGGGCAGCGGCGACATCCTGGTCAAGAAGGGCACCGAGACCAAGAGCCTCAACAACGGCCTGGCCGGCTACTACACGAAGCCCGTCAAGTCCGCGCTGCCGCAGGACGACGAGGGCAACTTCTCGCTCGCCGCGCACCGCGACGGCCACGGCGCGAAGTTCCACAAGATCGACAAGATCCGTGACGGTGACGCGGTCGTCTTCGAGTCCAAGGACAAGTGGTACGTCTACAAGGTCTTCAAGACCCTGCCGCAGACCTCGAAGTTCAACGTCGACGTGCTCGATGCCGTGCCCAAGGAATCGGGTGCGAAGAAGCCCGGCCGGTACATCACGCTGACCACCTGCACGCCCGTCTACACCTCCCAGTACCGCTACGTCGTGTGGGGGGAACTGGAGCGGGTCGAGAAGGTGGACAACAGGCGGACACCACCGGCGGAGCTGAGGTAGG
The DNA here is from genome assembly GCF_003574445.1 of Streptomyces sp. YIM 130001. GTDB lineage: Bacteria > Actinomycetota > Actinomycetes > Streptomycetales > Streptomycetaceae > Streptomyces. The sequence continues at coordinate 20,181 of NZ_KZ984566.1, read as the reverse complement.
CTCGCTCCCCGCGCCGGAAGCTCCGCAGGGCGCGGAGGTACGTTTCCGGGCCCGATTCCCGGCCCGCTTCCCGGCCCCGAGAGGCAGCCCGTCCGGACCTTCCGACAGGCGTTGCCCCGAGCTGATCCCTGAGTTATCCACAGCACTGTCCACAGCTGCGGAAAACTAAGAAGATCTGTGGATAACCTCCGCGACGTTGACGCCGGTGTGACTGCGTGTCCGCCATGCGGAAAACTCCACGCCCCTTGTGCCTACTGGGGAAACCCGGGTCAGTGACCAGGGGAACAGGTGTCCCGCACTGCATGCACAGGATCCGCCACCCGCTGTGGACAACTATGGCCAAGGCCGAGCCGGCGATCACTCAGACGAGCTGCGTGGTGCGCACCACGACCACCGCGACAACGACCAGCAGCACCAGTCCACAGACTCCGTACTGCACCAGGGCCCGTCGCTCCCGGGGCGCGTGCACCATGGCGTACGCGATCGCCGTGCCGGCCACCAGACCGCCGACGTGCGCCTCCCAGGCGATACCGCTCCAGGTGAAGGTGAAGAGCAGGTTCAGCGCGAGGAGCACCAGGACCGGGCGCAGGTCGTAGTTGAGCCGGCGCATCAGCACCGCTGTGGCGCCCATCAGACCGAAGACCGCGCCGGACGCGCCGAGCGAGGGCTGGTTGGGAGCCGCGATCAGATACGTCAGGGCGCTGCCCGCGAGACCGGAGATCAGATAGAGCGAGAGGTAACGCGCCCTGCCGAGGGCCGCTTCGAGTGGGCCGCCGAGCCACCACAGGCCCAGCATGTTGAACCCCAGGTGCCAGATTTCCTGGTGCAGGAACATCGAGGTGACCAGGCGGTACCACTGTCCCTCGGCGACGCCCTGCAGCGGCGCCCCGAAGTAGTCCCAGAACTGGCCGATCAGCGAGAGGTCGCGGACCAGCCGGTCGTCGGTCGCCAGGACGGCGATGAACACCGCCGCGTTGATCCCGATCAGGACCTTGGTGAGGAGGCGGGGGTCGGCGGCGATCGTGCCGCCGGCGAGGGTGCGCGGCTGGTTCGCGGACGGGGCGTGGCCGGTGCCGGAGCCTTCGCGTACGCAGTCGGGGCACTGGAAGCCGACGGAGGCGGAGATCATGCACTCCGGGCAGATGGGGCGCTCGCACCGGGCGCACCGGATGCCGGTCTCACGGTCCGGGTGCCGGTAGCAGCCCGGCAGGCCCGGGTTCTGAGGCTCCTGTCCACTGCCTGGCGCCTGCTCCATGGGATCCCCTCACTCCTTACGACGGCGCACACATCAACGCACCGCCCCGCCCATCCCTACGGATGAGCGGGGCGAAAAGGTTCCCCGTGCGGGGGACCGCGGGAACGGAACGTCTAGGACAAGACCTAGCGCTCCTCGATGACGACCGACTCGATGACGACGTCATTGACCGGACGGTCCGTGCGCGGGTTCGTCGGGGTGGTCCCGATGGCGTCCACGACCTTCTGGCTCGCCCCGTCGGTGACCTCACCGAAAATGGTGTGCTTCCGGGTCAGCCACGCGGTCGGCGCGACGGTGATGAAGAACTGCGAGCCGTTCGTACCCGGGCCGGCATTGGCCATGGCCAGGAGGTACGGCTTGTCGAAGGACAGCTCCGGGTGGAACTCGTCCCCGAACTGGTAGCCGGGGCCACCGGTGCCGTTCCCGAGGGGGTCGCCGCCCTGGAGCATGAAGCCGCTGATGACGCGGTGGAAGACCGTGCCGTCGTAGAGCCTGTCCGAGGACTTCTTGCCGGTCTCGGGGTGGACCCATTCGCGCTCGCCCTTGGCGAGTTCGACAAAGTTCTGGACCGTCTTGGGCGCGTGGTTCGGCAGCAGCCGGACTTCGATGTCGCCTTGGTTGGTCTTCAGGGTGGCGTAAAGCTGCTCAGCCACGATCTGCCTTCCGTTGTCTTCACTGACTCCCCGATCCTCGCACGGATCGGGTCCGACGCGGGCAAGGGGCGGCGAAGGGGACAGGGACGCGGACGATTCCTGCCGGACGGGTTCCTCCCGGGCCGATCCGTGGCATGGTCGGTCCCAGGCACCCCTTGTACCGCAATGCCCGAAGGGCCAGATCTCTCGCGCTACGGAGGCCGCTGCTCCGAATGCCCGATACGGGCGGCCACTGCGGAGTTCGCCGACGCGCATGATCCGAAAAAGGGTGGAAAGGTGAAGTGTGTTCGCTTGGGGGGCACCCCTACACCCCCGCGTACGCCACCGAGGAGGAGGATCCAGTGACCCGCATCGACAGCGCACGCGCCGCCGCGAGCTCGGCGAAGGACAGCGTGCGCCACGCCGCGGAAGTGGTGGCGCCCTACGCCGACACGGCCCGGGACCGGGCCGCCGGTTACGCGCACGAAGCACGTAGCCGGCTCGCACCCCGGGTCTCGACCGCGGCGCATCAGGCCGCCGACCAGGCTCGTCTGCAGTACGACGCACACCTCGCACCGCGCATCGAGCAGGCTCGCGTCCACGTGCCGCCGACGGTGGACCGCGCGGCCGTCCGTACGCGAGAGGCCGCCTCGAACGCCGCGTCCGCCACCCGCCCTCGGGTCGAGCAGGCCGTGGCCGTCGCTCAGCCGGCCGCAGCCGAAGCAGCGGCCCGGAGCAGCGCGGCCGTGGCGGCACTGCGTGGCCAGGTCTCGCACAAGGACATCCAGCGGATCGTCCGCAAGCACGAGCGCCGCGCCGCGGCCGGCCGCTTCACCAAGCGTGTGGCGATCGTCGGGCTCCTGGCGGGCGCCGCGTTCGCCGCCTGGAAGTGGTGGGACAAGCAGGCCAACCCCGACTGGCTGGTGGAACCGCCCGAGCCGACCGAGGTCGCCGACCGGTCTCCGCTGTCGTCGGTGGACGGCAGTGACCGGAGCCCGCTCGACCCCGAGGTCCAGGCCAAGCAGGCCGAGACGGAGGCGGCGGAGCGCGACGAACGCGGCTGAACGGGACGAGACGCCCGCACGGCCGGGCGCTGACATCGATGGGGTGGCGGGCCTTCGGGTCCGCCACCCCTCGTCGTGACTGCCCGTCGCGGTCTGTCGGAGTACTGAATTCGGGCGGTCGAGTACTGCCGCCGGTACTGAATCCAGTACTGAATCCCGGATCGCTCGAGTACTGGTTCGAGTACCGGTTCAGGGGGCATCTCGGGCACCGGGGTCGGACTCTCGTCCAAGACGATGCCGCCGCGCTGCTCCAGGTGTCCGGTCAGCGCATCCGGTCGGCCTCGGTCCAGTCGCGGCTCTGGCGGCCCCACCATCGGCCGGGGCTCGCACCCGCCAGGGCTTCGCTCAACGGGTCGGCGAATCCCGTGGTGAGCGGCAGCAGACCGCCGAGCAGCCGGGCGTCCGGCAGCTCCAGGCGGTAGCGCCCCGCGATCACCAGGCGGTCGAGGACCGGATGCAACGGGACGGCCCCGGCGACCGTGAAGAGCTCCAGATACTGGATGAAGTAGCTGCTCTTGGACGTGCGGGTCCGCAGGCTGAGTACGGCGGTCCCGGCAAGCACCTGCCACGGGAACAGGAACGCGACCTCCTGCTCGCACCACCACACCCCCTGCGGACCGACGCCGAGGCGGGCGCGGCGGTCGCCGGCGATGCGCCAGATCCGGCGGACGCCGATCGCCACCAGGGTGAGCAGCAGCACGGCCAGGGTGACGAGGACGAGACGGGCGCCACCGCTCGTCCCGCCGTCGGCTGCCGCGAGCGCCAGAGACACGGCCAGCGTGCCGCCGAGGCCGCCGAGGGCGGCCGTGCCGACGCCCGCCCGCTTCGCCCTGGCCCGGCCGACCGCGAACCACCGCGTCCGCGGATCTGCCTCCGACGGCGGCAACAACAGCGGGTACGACACCGGCGATACTCCTCACGCGCGCCTGAAGTGCGGGGACGACTCGTGCCCGACGCGGTCCAACTCCGCTGGACGCCCACGGCGTTGACGCCGCGCCCCGCCCTCGCACCGCACCGCCCAAAAAGCCCCCCGGTCCTGCGTTTATGCAGGTCGGGGGGCTTTTGTGGAGTGGAGCCTAGGGGAGTCGAACCCCTGACATCTGCCATGCAAAGACAGCGCTCTACCAACTGAGCTAAGGCCCCGTGGCAGCCGCTCCCGTCCGATCACGTCGTCCGGGCCGGTGCCGCAGCCAAGAGTACCGGGTCACCCCCGGGATCTCACAAAAGGATTGGGGGTCCCGGTCCCCGACCACGCTCCGTAGGATGCACGACGAGGTTCGCACCAGCGAAGGGGAGACGCCATGGACGCAGCACAGCAGGAAGCCACCGCCAGAGCCAGAGAGCTACAGCGGAACTGGTACGGGGAGCCGCTGGGCGCGCTCTTCCGCCGGCTCATAGACGACCTGGGCCTGAACCAGGCTCGCCTCGCTGCGGTCCTCGGCCTGTCGGCGCCGATGCTGTCTCAGCTCATGAGCGGCCAGCGCGCCAAGATCGGCAATCCGGCGGTCGTCCAGCGCGTCCAACAGCTCCAGGAACTCTCCGGCCAGGTGGCCGACGGCAGCGTCAGCGCCGCGGAGGCCACCGGGCGCATGGAGGAGATCAAGAAGTCGCAGGGCGGTTCGGTGCTGACCAACACCAGCCAGACCACGGCCAGTTCCGGCGCACCCACCGTCAAGCGCGTGGTCCGCGAGATCCAGTCCCTGCTCCGCTCCGTCTCGGCCGCCGGCGACATCATCGATGCCGCGGACGCCCTCGCCCCGACCCATCCGGAACTGGCAGAGTTTCTCCGCGTGTACGGCGCCGGGCGTACCGCCGACGCGGTGGCCCACTACGAGGCGCACCAGAGCTGAGCGGCCCGCAGGCCGAAGTGGGAGTGCAGCAGGACCATGGGTGAGGTCTTCGCCGGCCGGTACGAACTGGTCGACCCGATCGGACACGGCGGTGTCGGCGCGGTCTGGCGCGCCTGGGACCACCGTCGTCGCCGCTACGTGGCCGCCAAGGTCCTCCAGCAGAGCGACGCCTTCGCACTGCTGCGCTTCGTACGGGAACAGGCCCTGCGGATCGATCACCCCCATGTGCTCGCGCCCGCCAGCTGGGCCGCCGACGACGACAAGGTCCTGTTCACCATGGACCTGGTGCGCGGTGGCTCACTCGCCCACGTCATCGGGGACTACGGGCCGCTGCCGCCGAGTTACGTCTGTGTCCTGCTCGATCAACTCCTCGCGGGTCTGACCGCGGTGCATGCGGAGGGCGTCGTACACCGGGACATCAAGCCGGCCAACATCCTGCTCGAGGCCACCGGAACGGGCCGCCCTCATCTGCGCCTGTCCGACTTCGGGATCTCGATGCGCAAGGGCGAGCCCCGCCTCACCGAGACCAACTACGTAGTGGGTACGCCCGGTTACTTCGCCCCCGAACAACTGGCCGGAGAGGAACCGGACTTCCCCGCGGACCTGTTCGCCGTCGGCCTGGTCGCCCTGTATCTCCTCGAGGGCGCCAAACCGGACTCACAAGCCCTGGTCGACCACTTCGCCGACGGCACACCGAGCGCCCCGCAGGGCATTCCGGAGCCGCTGTGGCAGGTGGTCGCGACCCTGCTGCAGCCCGACCCGGACGCACGCTTCCGCACGTCCACGGGCGCCCGCAAGGCGCTGACGGCCGCGGCGGAGCTACTGCCGGAGCCCGGCCCGGACGACGAGTTGGTGGAGATCTTCGACCAACTCGGCCCGCTGCCCCTCGGTTTCGGCCCGGACGGCCCACTCCCCGAGGACGTCTCGCCCGATTCCGGCGATCCTGCTCCCGGCCCGTACGACGGCCCCGAACTCCCGGGCCCCGCAACACCCCCAGCCGACCCACCGGCCTCGCCCTCCGAGCCCTCGGCAGCCGTACGCTCCGACACGAGCACTCCCGCTCCACCGGCCGCATCAGCCCCCGCACCGGACGCGAACACGCCACCGGAGCAACCGAGTTCCTCCTCCCTCGAAGCGCCACGTCACCCCTCTACGCCTTCTCCCACACCGGGATCTGCCCAACCCGTCCCCACGCCCGGGGCGCCCGAGCATCAGCCCGGCGTCCCGCAGCCGGAACCGGATCCGTGGCCGCCGGCGCACCCTCACACCTTCACCGGGGGCAGCGACCAATCGCCCGCACATCCCGGCGCACCACACCCTCAGCACCACGAACAGCTCCAGGACACCCAGTACCCCGAGCCCTCCACGCCTCAGTACCCGGAGTACTCCGAGTCCTCCACACCCGAACACGTCCCGCACCACCCCCCGGCTTCTCCCAGCCCCGCACCAAAACCGTCACCGCTGCCCGGCGAGGACCCCTCACAGGCTCCGACCACTGCGCTCCGCTACGAGAACGCTCCTACTCGTCAATACACCGCTCAGCAGCCCCAGGTTCCCCATCCGACCGCACCGATTTCCCCGGCCCCGGCCCCGGCCCCGGCACCGGCACCTACTCCGCCACCAGCACCGACACCGGCATCTCCCCCCGACCCCAGCCCCTCCTCCCACCGCAGCAGGCGCCCAGGCCCTCCCGCCAAGGTGACCATCCCCGTACTCCTGCTCGCCGCAGCCTGCTTCGCCATCGGCATCTGGGCCCTGACCCGCATCTGAGCCCCAGACAGCCGAGCCACGAGCCACCGAAGCACCCCACCGGCCGACGGAACCGGGGCCCCGCTAGGCGTATTGCTCTGGAGGGGTGCCCACGCGGGTGAGGGCGGCTGGCCGAATGCGGTGCGGGGTCATGTGCGGAGCTCGTGTGCGGGCGGCTGGAGCGGTCGATGAGCCCGGCATCGCCCACAGATCATCAGCCGCCGATTTATGCACGGGGGCGGGAGACACCCACCTCGGCGACGGCGGCAACGCATGCGACGTGGCCGCGACGTACGCGACGTGGCGGCCGGTGTGGACCCGTTCGACGACCAGTCACCTGCCCTGGAAACCAACACTCGTGATCAACACACCTAGGCCACAGCCCCCCGCCGCCGAGCCACCACCGTCCACACCCCGAGCCCGAGCACCAACAGCGTGCCCGTGCCGATCCCCGCGGCCGCCACAACCTTCATCGAGTCGTCCGACCCGCCCCCGGCAGCCCCGGGACCACCGGCGCCACCCTCATCGCTCTCCGGATCGACCTGAAAGATCCCGGCATCACCGGCGTACACGGGGGTGTCAGCGGCCTCACCCCGAACCCCGACCCGCAACGTCACCCCGAGGTCCTCACCACCTGCATCCCCCCGAAGCTCAGGACTCGCCGTGACCTGGAGGTAGTACTGCCCCGGGAACCGCACAGCCTTGACCTCGGAACGCGGCGAGAAGCGGTTGGCGAAGTCCACCGGAGGCAGCGCCTCGAGCGCCACCTGCGGCTGCTCACCGGGCGACGACACCGCCTCGGAGGCCACCTCCCCACGCACCGGATTGGCCAGCGACAGGGCCAGCGCACCGGGCGCCGGCCCGCTGTCCGCCACGTCGTTCAGCTCGGCCCGTGCCGACATCTGCTGCCCCCAGCCCAGCGGCACCCGATAGAAGCGCGTCTCGCCGGCCGCGATGCGGTCCTTCCAGACACCGGCGCCCACCGCTGCCGCCGAGCTGAACCCGCTGCCTCCGCGGACGCTCTCCGCATCACCCGACGGAACCTCGGGCGGCGCCGAGTTCGCGTTCTCCGGCGCTTCGGTGGCGCCACCACCGGACTTCAGCGGCGGCTCCTCATGGAAATTCAGCTCGAGCTCCCAGGAATCCGCCGCGGACCTGTCCGCCCCCGTCCGCTCGACCACCACGTCGTACGTACCGGCCCGGCTGCAGCGGCCGGCGTTCCCCTTGATCGTGCGGTCCGCGGTGGCGGCCAGCGGCCGCGGATGACGAGCGGACCCGAAACGCCGGTCCTGCGACCCGCACCGCATTCCGTCGCCGCTCTCCAACGTCACCTTGATGCCGTCGGCGTAGGTCACATCGGAGCCGAGTTCGGGCACTGCAACGGCAGAGACGTAGGCCGAGGAACGGGCATCGAGTTCGACGCGGTACACCAACCGCTCATCGGGCCCGATGGAGCTGCGATAGGCCGTGTCCGCGTCGAGCTCTTCCGCCTGGCTGGGAGTGGACCCGCCCTGCACACTGCGCGCCCCGTCCTCGAAGGCGTACGGGACCGGTTCGGCCGCCGCGTGCGCCTGTGCGGGCGCCGCCACCGCCACCCACAGGGCCGTCGCCCACACCGCCGCAGTCCGCCCCCTGCCGCGCACCATCACCGCGCTCCTTGTCTTTGTCCGACGTCCTCGACGTCCTCGACGTCCGCGGCATGCGCGCCCCGATGGCCCCCACCGGACGTCCCCGGGCCGACCGCCCGCGTCCGCCCCATCCTGCACCGACCGTCCCCACGCTGTCTGCCACCGGAAGCAGAAGCTCCGACTCCGCGCAACCGCACTTTGCTGGAACCCGAGGATGCTTCACTCGGGCGAACATTGAGCACGAAGAGTGATCACGCCGCCACGAGCAGCACGCCACACCCCGCAGAACGCGTCTCACTCCGCCTGCACCAGCACGTGGGAACGCCAGGAACGCCCCGTAGCAGCACAAAGCCCCGGTCGCCACTGCGGCCGGGGCCCTGCACGAAAAACTGAAATCTGTGGTCGCTCACGAACCCGAAGGCACGGAGTCGGTCGCCTCCGTCCACAGATCCTGCTCGGCGCGATCCGCCTGGATCTGGCGGTACACGAGGAGCCCGCCGACGGCGGCCAGTGCGACCAGGAGAAGCTTCTTCACCGCGCTACCTCGTCTTTCCTTGACGTAGAGGACGTTTGGCGCCCGACTATACACACCGATCGATACCGATCGGTGACCTGGTTCCGGGCCAACTCCGGCCCCCGCCAGAGCAGTCGACCTCCCCCGTGCAGCCGCCTCTCGCCCCGCCCCGTCCCTGTGAGATTCGACGCCTGAGGCCCTGCGCCGCCATCCGGGTGGTGTTCATCAGAAGATCGGCGAATCGCGCCGCCTCCTCCCGCACCTCGCGGACCTCGTCCACATGATGAGGAAGTACGCAAATCGTCCGACCCGAAAGTGGAGGGATCATGGCAGGCAACACGTTCACCCGCATCTGGGCCGCCGTAGTCACGGCAATGCTGGCGCTGTTCGCAGCACTCGGCTTCACCACCCCCGCAACCGCCGCCCCGGCGACCACCACCGCGCCCCAGCAGGAGAACGCCGGCCACACGACGGCGCCCGCAGCCGGCTCGGTGGCTCCGGTGGCACTCGCCCCGAGGCCGTACGACCCGCTGCGGCCGCCCACGATGAAGCAGCGCATCCGGGCCGAGGCCCACGGCTCCTCCCCGAACGCCCGCGGACTGAGCCTCGCCACACCCCTGAACCGCGCCGGCGAAGTCACCGAGGACCACGAGAACGAAGAGCCCCGGGAACGCGCAAAGCCCGGAAACTCCGAAGAGCTCCCGGGCCTTGCTGCCTGAAGCAGGCTGCCTGTGGGGCTAACAGGATTTGAACCTGTGGCCTCATCCTTATCAGGGATGCGCTCTAACCAACTGAGCTATAGCCCCTTGCGCTCGCGCGCTGACCTCTGAAGATTAGCGCACGACGCGGTCAGTCCCAAAATCGGTATCCATGCCCGTCGGACAGGACCTATTCGTCCTCGGCGAGCGTGAGCTCGACACCACCCACGAAGCCCGCGGAGAGGTTGTAGATGAACGCGCCGAGCGTTGCGAGTGCCGTGGCAAGGACCACGTCGATCACCGCGATGATGGACGTGAACATCAGCACCCGCGGCAGCGAGAGGAACGACTGCAGGTCGAATCCGTTGGATTCGTTCGAGCCGGTCGCCTCCGAGATCGTCCCGCCGACCGTGGAGAAGACGCCCATGGCGTCCATGACCATCCACAGCACGGCGGACGCCACGACTGTGCAGATCCCCAGAGCGATGGAGAGCAGGAAGCTGACTTTCATCACCGACCACGGGTCGGCCTTCGCCACACGCAGTCTCGCCTTGCGCGTACGCGGTGTCGTACGCGCACCGGTACGAGGCTTGCGCGCGGCGCCCTGAGGCGGTTCCGGATACGCCTGCGGCGGGTGGTAGGGCTGAGCCTGCTGCTGAGGCTGACGCTCACCGGGAAGTGCTCCGGTGTACTCGGCCTGACCACCGTAGGGCTGTCCCTGAGAACCTCGGGTGTCCGTCACGGTTCCCCCTTGTGCCCCCTGTGGGTCCCTGGCGGGGCCACGGCCGCCATCCGTTCCGGTTCTGTTCGCTCCGGCGCCCGTGGCTCCACTCACGACCTAACTCCTCGCGCTACTCGGCCTCGGGCCGGCTGCCCTCGTCCGTACCGGCGGCCGCATCGCCCTCGGCAGAGTCGGCGTCGACACCGTCGACTTCCTCTGCCTCGCGTCCGGCCTCGGCGTTACGAGCGATACCGACCACGGCATCGCGCTTGCCCAGGTTGATCAGTTGGACGCCCATGGTGTCACGGCCCGTCTCCCTGACCTCGCTGACTCGCGTGCGAATCACACCGCCGCCGAGAGTGATGGCGAGGATTTCGTCTGCCTCCTCGACGACAAGCGCGCCCACGAGAGTCCCGCGGTCCTCGACAATCTTGGCGGCCTTGATGCCAAGACCGCCACGGCCCTGGACGCGGTAATCGTCGACGTTGGTCCGCTTCGCGTACCCACCATCGGTTGCGGTGAACACGAACGTACCGGGCCTGACGACATTCATCGAGAGAAGTTCGTCGCCTTCGCGGAAGCTCATGCCCTTCACACCCGAGGTCGCACGGCCCATCGGGCGCAGCGCGTCGTCCGTTGCGGTGAACCTGATGGATTGGGCCTTCTTGCTGACGAGCAGCAGGTCGTCGTCGGACGAGACCAGCTCCGCACCGATCAGTTCGTCGTCCGAACCGTCCGGCGTCTCGCGCAGGTTGATGGCGATGACGCCACCGGAACGCGGCGAGTCGTAGTCCTTCAGGACCGTCTTCTTCACCAGGCCGCCCTTGGTGGCGAGGATCAGGTACGGCGCCGCGTCGTAGTCGCGGATCGCGAGGATCCGGGCGATCTGCTCGTCGGGCTGGAAGGCGAGGAGATTCGCGACGTGCTGGCCGCGGGCTTCCCGTCCGGCGTCCGGCAGTTCGTAGGCCTTCGCTCGGTACACCCGGCCCTTGTTCGTGAAGAACAGCAGCCAGTGGTGGGTGGTCGACACGAAGAAGTGGCTGACGATGTCGTCTTCCTTGAGCTTCGTGCCACGTACGCCCTTGCCGCCGCGCTTCTGCGAGCGGTAGTCGTCCGTCTTGGTGCGCTTCACGTAGCCGCCACGAGTGATCGTGACGACGATGTCCTCCTCGGCGATGAGGTCCTCGATGGACATGTCGCCGTCGAAGGGCACCAGCTTGGAGCGCCGGTCGTCGCCGAACTTGTCGACGATCGCGGCCAGTTCCTCGCTGATGATCGAGCGCTGCTTCTCGGGGGAGGCCAGAATCTGGTTGTACAGGTTGATCTTCGCCTGGAGCTCGTCGTGCTCGGCGGTGATCTTTTGGTGTTCCAGGGCGGCGAGCCGGCGCAGCTGCATCTCGAGGATGGCGTTGGCCTGGATCTCGTCGATGTCCAGGAGGCCCATCAGGCCCTCTCGCGCCACGTCCACGGTGTCGCTGCGCCGGATCAGCGCGATGACCTCGTCGATGGAGTCGAGGGCCTTCAGCAGGCCGCGCAGGATGTGGGCGCGCTCCTCGGCCTTGCGCAGGCGGTACTTGGTGCGCCGGACGATGACCTCTACCTGGTGGGCCACCCAGTGCCGGATGAAGGCGTCGAGGGAGAGGGTGCGCGGCACGCCGTCGACCAGGGCCAGCATGTTGGCGCCGAAGTTCGACTGCAGGTCGGTGTGCTTGTAGAGGTTGTTCAGGACGACCTTGGCGACGGCGTCCCGCTTGAGCACGATGACCAGGCGCTGGCCGGTGCGGGAGCTGGTCTCGTCGCGGACGTCGGCGATGCCGCCGACCCTGCCGTCCTTCACCAGGTCGGCGATCTTCTGCGCGAGGTTGTCCGGGTTGACCTGGTACGGGAGTTCGGTGACCACCAGGCACTGGCGGTTCTGGATCTCCTCGACCTCGACGACCGCGCGCATCGTGATGGAACCACGCCCTGTGCGGTACGCCTCCTCGATGCCCTTGCGGCCGACGACCAGGGCGCCGGTCGGGAAGTCGGGGCCCTTGATGCGCTCGATGAGCGCCTCGAGGAGCTCCTCGTGGGAGGCCTCGGGGTTCTCCAGGTACCACTGGGCGCCCGACGCGACCTCGCGCAGGTTGTGCGGCGGGATGTTGGTGGCCATGCCGACCGCGATGCCCGCGGAGCCGTTGATCAGCAGGTTCGGGAAGCGGGCCGGCAGGACGGTGGGCTCCTGGGAGCGGCCGTCGTAGTTGTCCGTGTAGTCGACGGTCTCCTCGTCGATGTCCCGGACCATCTCCATGGACAGCGGCGCCATCTTGCACTCGGTGTACCGCATGGCGGCCGCGGGGTCGTTGCCCGGGGAGCCGAAGTTGCCGTTGGAGTCCACGAGCGGCATGCGCATCGACCACGGCTGCGCGAGGCGGACCAGCGCGTCGTAGATCGAGGAGTCGCCGTGCGGGTGGTAGTTGCCCATGACGTCGCCGACGACGCGGGCGCACTTGTAGAAGCCCTTCTCGGGCCGGTACCCGCCGTCGTACATGGCGTACAGGACGCGGCGGTGTACGGGCTTGAGACCGTCCCGTACGTCGGGCAGCGCGCGCGAGACGATGACGGACATCGCGTAGTCGAGATACGAGCGCTGCATCTCGGTCTCGAGCCCGACGGGCTCGACGCGCATGGCGAGGCCCGGGACCTCTTCGGTGGTGACGGGCGTGGGGATGTCCCCGGGGGCAGGAGTGTTCTCGTCGGCCATTGCTGGTCTTCAGTCCTTTCGTGCGGTCAGCTGAGACCGACTCAGATGTCGAGGAAGCGGACGTCCTTGGCGTTGCGCTGGATGAACGAGCGGCGGGCCTCCACGTCCTCGCCCATCAGCACGGAGAACAGGTCGTCGGCCTGGGCCGCGTCATCGAGCGTCACCTGGCCGAGGACGCGGTGCTCCTGGTCCATCGTCGTGATGCGCAGCTCCTCGGCGTTCATCTCGCCGAGACCCTTGAAGCGCTGCACCGAGTCGTCCTTGATGCGCTTGCCCTGCTGGCGGCCGAGCTCGACGAGTGCGTCGCGCTCGCGGTCCGAGTAGGCGTACTGGAAGTCGTCGCGCGTCCACTTGATCTTGAACAGCGGCGGCCGGGAGAGGAAGACGTGACCGGCCTCGACCAGCGGGCGCATGAAGCGGAACAGGAAGGTCAGCAGCAGGGTGTTGATGTGCTGGCCGTCGACGTCGGCGTCCGCCATCAGGATGATCTTGTGATAGCGGAGCTTCGTGATGTCGAAGTCCTCGTGCACGCCCGTGCCGAAGGCGGAGATGAGGGCCTGGACCTCGGTGTTCTGCAGGATCTTGTCGACCCTGGCCTTCTCCACGTTCAGGATCTTGCCGCGGATCGGGAGGATCGCCTGGTACTGGGGATTACGGCCGGACTTGGCCGAGCCGCCTGCGGAGTCACCCTCGACGATGAAGATCTCGCACTTCGTCGGGTCGTTGGACTGGCAGTCGCTCAGCTTGCCGGGCAGCGAGGCGGTCTCGAGCAGGCCCTTGCGGCGGGTCAGATCGCGCGCCTTGCGGGCCGCGACCCGGGCCGTGGCGGCCTGGATCGACTTGCGGATGATGTCCGCGGCCTCGTTGGGATTGCGGTCGAGCCAGTCCGTGAGGTGCTCGTGGACGACCTTCTGGACGAAGGTCTTCGCCTCGGTGTTGCCGAGCTTCGTCTTGGTCTGGCCCTCGAACTGCGGCTCGCCGAGCTTGACCGAGATGATCGCGGTCAGACCCTCGCGGATGTCGTCACCGGTGAGGTTGTCGTCCTTCTCGCGGAGCAGCTTCTTGTCACGGGCGTACCGGTTGATGAGACCGGTCAGCGCGGCCCGGAAGCCTTCCTCGTGCGTACCGCCCTCGTGCGTGTGGATCGTGTTCGCGAACGAGTAGACGCCCTCGCTGTACTGGGTGTTCCACTGCATCGCGACCTCGACCGAGAGCAGCCGCTCCTTGTCCTCGGCCTCGATGTCGATCACCGTGGGGTGAATGACGTCGCCCTTGCGGGAGTTGAGGTACTTCACGAAGTCGACGATGCCGCCCTCGTAGTGGTACTCGACCGTGCGGGCCTGCGGCTCCTCCTCCTGCTCCGCGTCCGCGGTGTCCGCGCCGACCGTGGCCTTGGCCGACGCACGCTCGTCGGTGAGGCGGATGGTGAGGCCCTTGTTGAGGAACGCCATCTCCTGGAAGCGCCGGGAGAGCGTCTCGAAGGAGTAGTCGGTCGTCTCGAAGATGTCGCCGTCTGCCCAGAAGGTGACGGAGGTGCCGGTCTCCGAGGTGGCCTCGTGCTGCTCGAGCGGGGCGGTCGGGACGCCGCTCTTGTACTCCTGCGTCCAGCGGTGGCCGTCGGTCCTGATGTCGACGGCGAGCTTGGTCGACAGGGCGTTCACGACGGAGACGCCGACGCCGTGCAGACCGCCGGAGACGGCGTAGCCGCCGCCGCCGAACTTGCCGCCCGCGTGCAGCACGGTGAGGACGACCTCGACGGCCGGCTTCTTCTCCACGGGGTGGATGCCCACCGGGATACCGCGGCCGTTGTCGACGACGCGGACTCCGCCGTCGGGAAGGATCGTCACGTCGATGGTGTCCGCGTGGCCGGCCATCGCCTCGTCGACGGAGTTGTCGACGACCTCCTGCACGAGGTGATGCAGACCACGCTCGCCGGTCGAGCCGATGTACATACCGGGTCGCTTGCGGACCGCGTCCAGACCTTCGAGGACGGTGATCGCGCTCGCGTCATAGGAGGGCCCTGGCCCGCCGGGCTCGACGTGCTCGTCGGCGGCAGGGGACGGGAGGTTCTCGTTGGGGTTGCCGGAATCGGCCACGAAGCGCCCTTTCTGGCACAGCACAGGCCACACTTCCGGGCCACGGAAGCGGCTGCGTCGTTCAGTGAGTGTCGGTGTTTGTCGACTGTTCGGTAAGACGGACGGGGGAGATTTCTCGGTGCGTCCCACGAGTGAGGCGCGAACTGCTCCAGTCTACCGGTAGCGCCGACAGTGATGGGGGTTTGCCGGTACCTGAGTCCGCATGTGCCGCCCTGAACGATCCTCGTCCGACTCCCCATATGCGACCCAGGGATTCAAGAGGCTCACGGCGGCACTCAGCGCTTCGGGACGTCAACCGCGCGCTACCGACGGGAACACCCCCTGTCACAGGGGCCTCACCGCACTACCCGTAGGTGTCTCCGGGGCCGGTGCTTCCGGGGGCCCGGAGGGGGCCGAAGCGGCGTGCGGGGCCACCGGGCCCCTGCACCTTGATGAGCTTCACGGTGCCCTGCCCGAGGTCCTGATTGAGCCGCGCGACCAGCGTCGGAGCGAGCAGCCGAAGCTGCGTCGCCCAGGCCGTGGAGTCGCAGCGCACGGTCAGCACCCGCTCGTCCTCGTCGTACTTCTCGGGTACGCAGTGCTTGCCGACGTCCTCGCCGACGATCTGCGGCCAGCGGCCCATCACGCCGCCCACCGCGGCCGGGGTCTCCCAGCCGCGCTCGGTGATCAGACGGTTGATCGCCGCTCCGAGCGGCAGCGGGTCGCGGCCGTCCGCCCGCGCGCCGGAGCGCAGACCGCCGCGTTTGGCTTGTTTCTTCTGCTGGGCCGCGGCGCCGCGTGCGCGTGCCTGCTCCTTGGCGGCCCTCAGGGCGACGCGGGCGAGGTCCACGCCGGAAGGCTCGGGGGACTTCGGCGATCCGGCGTCGGAAGCACCGTCGCCGGTGGTGTCACCGGTCGGCTCGGACTCGCTCACGCCCGGGTCACCTCGCCGCCGGACACCGTGAACCGGGTTCCGCGGAGTACGCCCGGAATGTCGTCGTCCACGGCGGCGGTCACCAGGACCTGCTCGCCCGGAGCGACCAGCTCGGCCAGGCGCTCGCGCCGGCGCGAGTCCAACTCGGCGAACACGTCGTCGAGGACCAGGATCGGCTCACCGATCCGGTGCCCGTCCTCGTGCGGCGCCTGCTCCGCCCCCTCGGAACGCAGCAGGTCGTACGAGGCCAGGCGCAGGGCGAGTGCGTACGACCAGGATTCGCCGTGGCTGGCGTACCCCTTGGCCGGCAGCTCGCCGAGCTTCAGGGTCAGGTCGTCTCGGTGCGGTCCGGCGAGGGTGACGCCGCGCTCGATCTCCTGCTTGCGCGCGTCGGCCAGGGCGGCGAGCAACTGCTCGTAGAGCTCCTCACGGGTGTGTCCGGTGCCGGGGGCGGAGGAACGGTACGCCAGGGCCACCGGGCCGCCGCCGGGCGCCAGTTGCTCGTAGGCCTTGTCGGTGAGCGGCTGCAGGGCCTCGATCAGGTTCAGCCGCTGGGCGAGCAGCTCCGCGCCGGCCCGGGCCAGGTGCTGGTCCCAGACGTCGAGGGTGGACATGTCCATCGACCGTCCGCCGTGCCGGCGGGCCATGGCCGCCGACTTGAGCAGGGTGTTGCGCTGCTTCAGTACGCGCTCGTAGTCGGAGCGCACTCCGGCCATCCGCGGGGAGCGCGCGGTGACCAGTTCGTCCAGGAAGCGGCGCCGCTCACCCGGATCGCCCTTGACCAGCGCCAGATCCTCCGGCGCGAACAGCACGGTCCGTACGATCCCGAGTACGTCACGTGGCTTGACCTGCGACGATCTGTTGATCCTGGCGCGATTGGCGCGGCCCGGATTGAGCTCGAGCTCGACCAGCTGGTGCCGCTCGCCCTGCTGGACCGCGGCCCGCACGATCGCTCGCTCGGCGCCCATCCGCACCAGCGGTGCGTCCGACGACACTCGGTGGCTGCCGAGGGTGGCGAGATAGCCGACGGCCTCGACGAGGTTGGTCTTGCCCTGGCCGTTCGGCCCGACGAACGCGGTGACGCCCGGGCCCAGCGGAACCTCGGCCCGGGCGTACGACCGGAAGTCGGCCAGCGACAGATGCGTGACGTGCATGGATGACGCCGACCTCCCCCGACGAAGACTGCCTGTGGTGCTTACTTCTTCTTCTCGACCGCGTGCCCGCCGAACTGGTTGCGCAGCGCCGCGATCATCTTCATCTGCGGCGAGTCGTCCTGCCGGGAGGCGAAGCGGGCGAACAGGGACGCGGTGATGGCCGGCAGCGGGACCGAGTTGTCGATCGCGGCCTCGACCGTCCAGCGGCCCTCGCCGGAGTCCTGTGCGTAACCGCGCAGATCCTTGAGGTGCTCGTCGTCGTCCAGGGCGTTGACCGCCAGGTCGAGCAGCCAGGAGCGGATGACCGTGCCCTCCTGCCAGCTGCGGAACACCTCACGCACGTCGGTCACGGAGTCGACGGCCTCGAGCAGCTCCCAGCCCTCGGCGTAGGCCTGCATCATGGCGTACTCGATGCCGTTGTGGACCATCTTGGCGAAGTGGCCCGCGCCGATCTTGCCGGCGTGCACCGAACCGAAGTCGCCGGGCGGCTTCAGCGCGTCGAAGACCGGCTGCACCTTGGCGACGTGCTCCTTGTCGCCGCCGTACATCAGCGCGTAGCCGTTCTCCAGACCCCAGACGCCGCCGGAGACTCCGCAGTCGACGAAGCCGATGCCCTTGGCGGCCAGCTCCTCGCCGTGCTTCTCGTCGTCCGTCCAGCGGGAGTTGCCGCCGTCCACGACGACGTCGCCGGGCTCGAGGAGCTCCGCCAGCTCGTCGATCGTGGACTGGGTGGCGGCGCCCGCGGGGACCATCACCCACAGCACCCGCGGACCCGTCAGGCCGTCCACAAGCTCCTGCAGGCTGTGGACATCCGCGAGGTCCGGATTGCGGTCGTATCCGATGACGGTGTGGCCTGCGCGGCGGATGCGCTCGCGCATGTTGCCGCCCATCTTGCCGAGGCCGACGAGACCGAGCTCCATCAGTGCTTTTCCTTAGTGAGACTGCGCCTGGGGGTGTCTTGCGGGCACGGTCGGACGCCCCTTTCAGGGGCTCTCGTACCCGCGTACGAGACTACGCCGCGGGAGGCCCACTCACCTGTGGGCCTCGACCGCTCAGGCGTGCGTCAGCCGCTCAGTCGCACCGGCATGATCAGGTACTTGTACGCCTCGTCCGCCTCCGCGTCGACGGCAGGCTTGCCGCTGAGCAGCGCCGGCTTCGTCGACGTGGTGAACGACAGCTGGGCCGCGGGCGAGTCGATCGCGCTCAGGCCGTCGAGCAGGAACGTCGGGTTGAAGGCGATCGAGATGTCGTCGCCCTCGAGCTGGGCGTCGACCCGCTCCACAGCCTGTGCGTCGTCGCTGGAACCGGCCTCCAGGATGAGTACGCCCTGCTCGAAGCTGAGGCGCACCGGAGTGTTCCGCTCGGCGACGAGCGCGACGCGCTTGACCGCCTCGACGAAAGGCGCGGTCTCGATGACCGCGACCGAGTTGAACTCGGTGGGGAACAGCGTGCGGTACTTCGGCAGGTCGCCCTCGAGCAGACGCGTGGTCGTCCGCCGACCGGCGCCCTCGAAACCGATCAGACCCTCACCGGCACCGGAGCCGGACAGGGCGATGGTCACGCTGTCACCGCTGGTCAGGGCCTTGGCCGTGTCGAGCAGCGTCTTGGCGGGGACCAGGGCGACGGCCGAGGCCTCCGGGTCCTCCGGCTTCCACAGGAACTCGCGGACCGCGAAGCGGTAGCGGTCGGTGGAGGCCAGCGTCACCGTGTCGCCCTCGATCTCGACGCGGACACCGGTGAGCACCGGCAGGGTGTCATCGCGACCGGCGGCGATGGCCACCTGGGCGGCCGCCGAGGCGAAGACCTCACCGGGGACGGTGCCCGTCGCGGTGGGCATCTGCGGCAGGGCCGGGTACTCCTCCACCGGCAGGGTGTGGAGCGTGAACCGCGAGGATCCACAGACCACCGTCGCCCGTACACCGTCTGTGGAGATCTCCACCGGCCTGTTCGGCAGGGCCCGGCAGATGTCGGCGAGCAGCCGGCCGGAGACGAGCACCGTGCCGTCCTCGTCGATCTCCGCCTCGACCGAGACGCGTGCCGAGACCTCGTAGTCGAAGCCCGACAGGCTCAGTGACCCGTCCTCCGCCCTCAGGAGCAGGCCCGCGAGGACCGGCGCCGGAGGACGGGCCGGGAGACTGCGTGCCGCCCAGGCCACCGCCTCCGCGAGTACATCGCGCTCCACCCGGATCTTCACCGTAAGCCGCCTCCTGCTGTTGCCTGGCTGCTCGCCCTGCTGGCCTGTTGAGCCTTCGCCGTCTGGTTGGCGCATCCCCAGGGTGGGGAGAACGCCGGGGACCAGTCTGACGTACCGCACCGACACTCGGTGCGGGTCGGGGTCAAGTCGCGCTGGCCGGGCAGCGAGCGACGCAGCCCGAGTTGTGCACAGCCCCCTCTTCGAAACGGATTCCCCGAGATAACTGTGTAGGGGTAGTAGTAGGGGCTGTGGAAACCGTGGATAACCCCGTTTCCGCAGGTCAGGTCCCGGATTTTATCCACGGGGCCTGTGGGCGGGGGCGGTGGAAAACCAGCGTTCGCTGTGGACACCGGAAAGTTCTGCACACCCGGTACACAGGCGAGGGCCACTTCTCCCCAGCGCTGTCCCCAGCTTTACCCCGGTTCCCCACAGGCCAACCGACCCGCTTTGTGTGACGCCTTTCACTCGACCCGGTGAGCAGGTGCGTCGCGTTGCCGAACAGTGGACAGCGATGTGGAGAAGCGGGCCGAACCTGGGGACAACCGGGCCGAACCTGTGGGCGGCCGGTGGACAACTGAGAACTGCCTCCTGTGGACACTCGGTGGTCCACAGTCTGTGGAGATCGGTTGTCCACGAATCCACAGGCATATGACCTCGGTTGATGGCCCGTCACTGCTGCCCGCTGTGGACACAGTCTGGACAACTTTTCAGTCCCCAGGGTGTGGACGCCGACTTGGGGCTGAATCTGTGGAGAACGCCCAGCTCACCGCCTCTATTCGAACAGCGGCATGGGGCGGGCGAAGGGACCGGGAGCCCTCCGAGAAGCTGCCGGGAGCGCTCCGAGGCGCTGAAACGGGCGGCATACATGCCTAAGCGGCGTGGCAGAACATGCCGAAGGGGCGCCCCGGAGACTCCAGGACGCCCCTTCCGGAACGCGTAACTCGTGCTGTCGCGGCCGCTCTTGGCCGTC
>NZ_KZ984565.1 GCF_003574445.1 Streptomyces sp. YIM 130001 | reverse complement strand
GTCACAGGACGGGGCCCACGGTGATGCGAACGACAGGCCCTAGGTGTGTAGTCGGCGGAGGGGCGCCGTGAGTGCCGTGCGGGTCTCCCCGGACATGCCCTAGTCCTCCAGAACCGGCAGCAGTTCCGGCAGATGGCCGTCCGATGCGGCGGCCGCCTCCTGCCGCTCCTGCGGCACGTCGCCGTACAGCGTGTTGCGGGCACGGGCCGGGCGGCCCGCGGTCTCCGCGATGGCGAGGAGGTCCTTGACCGAGCGGTACGAGCCGTAACTCGAGCCCGCCATACGGGAGATGGTCTCCTCCATGAGCGTGCCGCCCAGATCGTTCGCGCCCGAACGGAGCATCTCCGCGGCACCCTCCGTGCCGAGCTTCACCCAACTGGTCTGGATGTTGGGGATGTAGGGGTGGAGCAATAGGCGGGCCATGGCGGTGACCGCGCGGTTGTCACGGGTGGTGGGTCCCGGGCGGGCGATGCCCGCCAGGTAGACGGGCGCGTTGGTGTGGATGAACGGCAGCGTCACGAACTCGGTGAAGCCCTCCACGCCCTTCTCCAGGGCCTGCTGCTGCATCCCGGCCAGGGTCCGGAAGTGGCCGAGCCAGTGCCGCGGCTGATCCACGTGCCCGTACATCATCGTCGAGCTGGAACGGATGCCCAACTCGTGTGCCGTGCCGACGACTTCCTTCCAGGTGGCCGTCGGCAGCTTGCCCTTGGTGAGGATCCAGCGGACCTCGTCGTCGAGGATCTCGGCGGCCGTCCCGGGGATCGAGTCGAGACCCGCCTCGCGCGCAGCGGTCAGCCACTCGCGGATCGAAAGCCCGGTGCGCGAGGCGCCGTTGACGACCTCCATGGGTGAGAAGGCGTGCACATGCATGCCCGGTACCCGCTCCTTCACGGCCCGCGCGATGTCGAAGTACGCGGTGCCGGGCAGGTCCGGATGGATACCGCCCTGCATGCAGACCTCGACCGCCCCTACGTCCCAGGCCTGTTGGGCCCGGTCGGCGACCTGGTCGAGGGAGAGGGTGTACGCGTCGGCGTCGGTGCGGCGCTGGGCGAAGGCGCAGAAACGGCAGCCGGTGTAGCAGACGTTGGTGAAGTTGATGTTGCGCGTGACGATGTACGTGACGTCGTCTCCGACCACCGATCTGCGCAGGTCGTCCGCGATACGGGTGAGGGAGTCGAGGGCAGGGCCGTCGGCGTGCAGCAGGGCGAGCGCCTCGTCGTCGGTGAGACGGGTCGGGTCGTCGGCGGCGACACCGAGCGCCTCGCGCACGTCGCCGTCGATGCGCGAGGGCACCATGCCGGGTGCGGCGGCCTCGCGCAGCGCCTCCCAGTCCCCGTAGACCGCGTCGAAGTCGTCACGCCGGTCGGAGGTGCGGCCGGTGGTGTCGATGGTGTGGTGCAGATCGGTGCGGCCGGTCGCGGTGAACGCCTCGTCGGGCTCCTGCCAGGGCAGGCCCTCGGGCAGCACCTCGGAGCGGGCCAGACCCGTCTTCGGGTCGGCGAGCGCGCGCACGTGCGGGAGCAGCCGCGGGTCGAGCCAGGGCTCGCCGCGCTGCACGAACTCCGGGTACACGCACAGCCGTTCACGCAGCTCGAAGCCCGCGACAGCCGATCGTTCGGCGAGTTCGTCGAGCTGCGGCCAGGGCTTCTCGGGGTTCACGTGGTCGGGGGTGAGCGGCGAGACGCCGCCCCAGTCGTCGATGCCGGCGGCGATGAGGCGCTCGTACTCGCCGTCGACGAGGTTCGGCGGGGCCTGCAGGCAGCCCGAGGGGCCCATGATGTGCCGGGCGACGGCGACGGCCGCGACCAGGTCGTCGAGCTCCGCGTCCGGCATGCCGCGCATCGCGGTGTCCGGCTTGGCACGGAAGTTCTGGATGATCAGTTCCTGGATGCCGTGGTACGAGCGGGCCACGCGCCGCAGCGCGAACAGCGAGTCCGCGCGCTCCTCGTACGTCTCCCCGATCCCGATCAACAGCCCGCTGGTGAACGGCACGGACGACCGCCCCGCGTCCTCGAGCACCCGCAGGCGTACGGCGGGCTCCTTGTCGGGGGAGCCGTGGTGCGGGCCGCCCGGCTCGCTCCACAGTCGGGTGGCGGTGGTCTCCAGCATCATGCCCATCGACGGGGCGACCGGCTTGAGGCGCTGGAAGTCGGTCCAGCTCATGACGCCCGGGTTGAGGTGCGGGAGCAGTCCCGTCTCCTCCAGGATGCGGATCGAGATGGCCCGTACGTAGGCGATGGTGTCGTCGTACCCGTGCGCGTCGAGCCATTCGCGGGCCTCCGGCCAGCGGTCCTCCGGCTTGTCGCCGAGCGTGATCAGGGCTTCCTTGCAGCCGAGTTCGGCGCCGCGGCGGGCGATGTCGAGCACCTCGTCCGGCGACATGAACATCCCGTGGCCCTCGCGGCGGAGCTTGCCGGGGACGGTCACGAAGGTGCAGTAGTGGCACTTGTCCCGGCAGAGCCGGGTGAGCGGGATGAAGACGCTCTTCGAGTACGTGATCACGCCCGTGCGGCCGGCGGCCTCGAGGCCCGCGTCCCGTACTCGCGCCGCGGAGGAGGTCAGATCCTCCAGGTCGGCGCCGCGCGCCTGCAGCAGTACGGCGGCCTCGGCGGCATCGAGCGCGACACCGTCCCTCGCTCTGCGCAACGCTCGCCGCATGGCGTTCGCGGTGGGTCGACTCGGTTCTCCCTGGCGTCCGGCCTGGTCATCCGTCATACATCGAGCATACGGATCACCCGCGCCGGCCGAGGGCCGGGATCTCGGCCGGTGAGACGGCGGCCGGCCGCGCGGGCCGGGTCGGGACCACCCTGCCCGGACAGCACATCTACGGCTTGTCCGGCAGGAGTTGAGCCGCGAGCGATCGTGCCGTGGCGGTGAGGGTGACCGTGTCGAGGCCGGTCCTGCCCATGAACACGATCCCTTGTTGCGCGGCCAGCAGAGCGCGCGCGAGTGCGATCGGATCGGTTCCGGCCGGCACGTCGCCCTCTCGCTGGGCGCGGGTCACGCAGTCGCCGATCAGTGCGGTGGACGTCTCGTAGGCGCGGTGGGCATGGGCGAGGACTTCCGCGTCGGCGGTGCCGAGTTCGCATGTGCTGTTGGCCAACAGGCAACCGCGTCGCGCGCCGCCGTCGGTCAGGCCGTCGATGGGCGCCTCCAGGAGCATGCGCAGTGCGTCCACCGCCCGTGGAGCGTCATCGAGGGCTTGCCGAAGGTGGCCGTGGTTGTCGTCGGTGTAGCTGCGCAGTGCGCGCAGGAAGAGCTGGCGCTTGTCGCCGAACGCCGCATAGAGGCTCCCCTTGCCCAGCCCGCTGACCCGCATCAGGTCTTCGAGGGAGGTCGCGGCGTATCCGGCGTCCCAGAACTGCTCCAGGACGGCGGTCAGTACCTGCTTCTCGTCGAACGCTCGAGGACGTGCCATACCGGGCAGGATACGAGTTCTTGACCGTCCAGTCCACCAAGCCGTATGGTGGACCAGGCGGTCAAGAACTCCGTCGCACGACTCGACCAGGGAGAAGCACATGGGAAAGCTGGACCACAAGGTGGCGATCGTGACCGGCGGCTCGCGGGGAATCGGAGCGGCGACGGCACTGGCGCTGGCCGACGAAGGAGCCGACGTCGCGATCAGCTACTCGTCCTCGGCGGATCGGGCCAAGGCCGTGGTCGCCGACCTGGAGGCGAAGGGAGTGCGCGCGGCGGCCTTCCGCGCCGACCAGGCAGATGCCGCACAGGCGGCGGAACTGATCCACAACGTGGCCGAGCGGTTCGGGAGGCTGGACATCCTGGTCAACAACGCGGGCTACACCGCAGCCGCGCCGATCGACAGCGAACTCGCCGACGAGGCCGCCTTCGACCGCCAACTCGCCATCAACTACACCAGCGTGGTGGCCGCGATCCGGGCGGCCTTCCCGCTGCTGCCCGACGGCGGCCGGATCGTGAGCATCAGCTCGGGCGTGGCCGCACGCGTGGGCTTTCCCGGGATGACCGACTACGCGGGCACCAAGTCCGCCATCGAGGGATACAGCAGGGGCGCCGCCCGCGACCTGGCCCACCGTGGCATCACGGTCAACGTCGTCCAGCCCGGGTTCGTCGACACCGAGATGAACCCCGCCGACGGCCCGGCCGCCGCCACGTTCCTCGCGACGACGGCGATGGGGCGGCACGGCAGGCCGGAGGAGATCGCCGCAGGCGTGGTCTTCCTCGCCTGCCCGCAGGCCTCCTACGTCACCGGCACGGTGCTGAGGATCGACGGCGGATACAGCGCATAGCGCCGGCCCCCGAGACGACGGCGAGCGACGCCTACGGATTCAGCACCCGCCCCAGGAATGCGCGCAGGTGGCCCGCGACGACGTCCAGGTGGCTCTCCAGCAGAAAATGGCCGCCGTCGAGCAGGTGCACCTCCGCATCCCTGGCGTCGCGGGTGAAGGCCCGGGCGCCCGCCGGACCGAAGATCTCGTCGTTACGGCCCCACACGGCCAGGACGGGGACCTCACCGGTGCGCAGGAATTCCTGCAGCGGCGGGTAGAGCGCACGGTTGTTCACGTAGTCGCGGAACAGGGCCAGTTGGACCTCGTCATTGCCCGCGCGGGAGACGAGTGCGTGGTCGTGCTCCCAGGTGTCCGGGCTGACCACGCTCGGATCCGGGACGCCGTGCAGGTACTGCCGGCGGATCGCGTCGAGGGACAGCGCGGCGCGGACGGCGGGCTCGGTCTCCGGGCCGGGATTCGCCGCGTACGCCCAGACGTCGGCCCAGAACGATTCGACGAACCCCTCCTCGTAGCCGTTGCCGTTCTGGGTGACGAGGGCGGAGATGCGTTCGGGGTGCCGGAGGGCGAGGCGCCAGCCGATGGGGGCGCCGTAGTCCTGGACGTAGAGGGCGTAGCGGTCCAGGCCCAGGTGGTCGAGCAGTCCGGAGGTGAGGTCGGCGAGCGCGTCGAAGGTGTACGTGAACTCCTCGGCGCGCGGGGCGGCGGAGCGGCCGAAGCCGAGGTGGTCGGGCGCGATGACGCGATACTCCCCGGCCAGTAGCGGGATGAGCTCGCGGAACATGAACGAGCTGGTCGGGAAGCCGTGCAGCAGGACGATCGCGGGGGCGTCGGCCGGGCCGGCCTCGCGGTAGAAGAGCTCGTGGCCGTCGATGGTGGCGATCCGATGATGCACCTGATGCACCGCATTCATGTCTAACCCCTTTGCGCGTTCGATCCGGTTAGCTGTTCGCCATGGAAGCACGGGCAAGCTAACCTGTCAAAAGGCTCTATACGGTTAGAAGGTGAGCGGCGGCGATGAACGTACTCCTCGACCTGCTCAACAGCAGGCCCTTGATCGACGGCACGGAGCAGGACGCCCTCGCCGACCCGGCCGACGGCAGAAGCTGGGCGAGCGAACACGGCGGCGACGGCAGCCGCGCCGAACTGGCGCTCCTGCGCGAGGTCCGGGACGTCCTGCGGGACGTGGTGTGCGGTCAGAGCCCGCCCACCGCGCTGTCCCCCTTCCTCGAAGGGGTCCACCAGGTGCCGGAGTTCACCGCGGACGGCCTGCACTGGACGGTGAAGTCGCCTGTGCACACCCGCCTGCCCGTCGAGCTGATCCTCACCTGGGCCGCCACCGAGGATCGGTACCCGGGCCGGCTCCGCCCCTGCGCCAACAGCGAGTGCCGGCTCTTCCTGCTCGACCGCAGCCGAGCCAACCGCGCCCGCTGGTGCTCGATGGCCACCTGCGGCAACCGCGCGAAGGCCCGCCGCCACTACGAGCGGAGCCGCTGAGGTGCGTCAGATGTGCTCGGCGTAGCCGTCCAGGACGGGCAGCAGGCCGGCCTCGTCCCTCGCCGGTAGCTGGAGGATCGCTTCGTCGATGCCGAGGTCGCGGTAGTAGGCGAGTTTGCCGGGGGTGGGGTCGACGCCGGTGAGGGCGATGCGGAGGTCGTCCGGCGCGCGGCCCGCCTCCTTCCAGGCGGTGCGGAGCGCGGGGAGGGAGTCGCGGAGGCCGCTGCCGCCGACCGGCATCCAGCCGTCCGTCTCGGCGGCGATACGGGCGAAGAGGCCGGGGCCCGCGGCGCCCCCGATGAGGACGCGCGGCCCGTGCAGGAGCCCGGCGGGCGCCGAACGCGGTGTGCGCTGCGGCTTCGGGTGTACGTCGGCGGCGGTCACGCGCGCCGACTCGCCTTCGTACGAGGTCGGTTCGGGTGACCAGAGCGCACGCATCACGGCGAGACGGTCGCTCACCAGGGTGCGCCGTCGTGACCAGTCGACGCCGTGGTCGGCGGCCTCCTCGCGGTTCCAGCCGTAGCCGATGCCGAGGGTGACGCGACCGTCGGAGAGGTGGTCGAGGGTGGCGACCTGCTTGGCGAGGTCGATGGGGTCGTGCTGGGCGACGAGTGTGATGTTCGTGCCGAGGCGGAGGTGCTGGGTCACGGCCGCGGCCTGGGCGAGGGCGACGAACGGGTTGAGCATGCGGGCGCATTCCGGGGGCATCACCCCGCCCGGGTAGCGGGAGGTGGTGGTCACGGGGATGTGCGAGTGCTCGGGCAGGTAGAGGGCGTGGAAGCCGCGGGATTCCAGGGCGCCGGCCAGCACGGTCGGGGGGATGGTCCGGTCGGTGAGGTACAGGGTCGCTGAGATCCGCAAGGTTCCTCCCGGTCAGGTGGGGAGACAGGATCGGCCTTGCGGGCTGCGGTCTCAAGACGCGGGCCGGGGTTGATTCGGCTCGGTACCGGGGGGTGTGCGGTGCGGCCGATGCCGGGCGAGGGCGAGCACTCCGTCAGACGACGAGCCCCCGGCGGTACGCGTAGACGACCGCCTGGACCCGGTCCCGCAGGCCGAGCTTGGTGAGGATGCGGGAGACGAAGGTCTTGACCGTCTCCTGGCTGAGGACGAGCGTCGCGGCGATCTCGCTGTTGGAGAGGCCGTCGGCGATGAGGCGGAGGACCTCGAGTTCGCGGGGGCTGAGCGGGACGTCCTCCTCCCGGTCGCCCTCCGCCGGCCGGATCCTGGCGGCGTACCGGCCGACGAGCCGGCGCGTCACCTCCGGGTCGAGGAGGGCCGCGCCGGTGGCCACCGTCCGTATGCCGTGCAGGAGTTGGGACGGCGGCGCGTCCTTGAGGAGGAAGCCGCTGGCACCCGCGCGCAGCGCCTCGTACACGTACTCGTCGAGGTTGAACGTCGTCACCACGAGCACCTTGGTCGGATGCGCGACCCCCGCGCCGGCCAGGAGGCGGGTGGCCGCGATGCCGTCGAGGACCGGCATCCGGACGTCCATCACCACGACATCCGGGTGGATCTCGGCGGCGAGGTCGACCGCCGCCCGGCCGTCCTCACACTCGCCCGCGACCTCCAGGTCCGGCTGCGCGTCGATGATCGTCACCAGGCCGGTGCGGATCAGCATCTGGTCGTCGCAGACCAGGACCCGGGTCGGTTCGCTCACGAGCGGTTCCCGGCCGGGATCCTCGCCCGTACGAGAAAGCCGCCGCCCGTACGGTCGCCCGCGCTGAACTCGCCGCCCAGTACGTCGACACGCTCGCGCAGGCCGGCCAGGCCCCGCCCGCTGCCACCGGGGGCGCCCGATCGTGCTCCGGACCCGTCCGTGCCGACCGCCACCGTTATCTCCCTGTCCCCGTGCTGCACCCGTACCGAAGTCCGGCTGCCGTGAGCGTACTTGAGGGCGTTCGTCAGGGCTTCCTGGACGACCCGGTAGGCCACCAGGTCGCCGCTGCCGGTCGACTCGGCGGGCGTGCCGTGCTCGCTGAACTCCACCGGCTGGCCCGCCCGGCGGGTCTGTTCGACGAGCGTGCGGATACGGCCGACGACGGGGACCCTGAGGTCGGTTCCGTGGTCCGGGTTGAGCAGGTCGAGGAGGTGGCGCAGGTCGGTGATCGCCTGCCGGCCGGTGTCGGTGACGGCGGTCAGGGACTGGTCGAGGCGGTCCGGTGCGGCCGTCAGATAGCGGGCCGCCTCGGCCTGCACGACCATGGCCGTCACGTGGTGGGTCACCACGTCGTGGAGTTCGCGGGCGATGCGGCTGCGCTCGGCCTGCCGGGTCTCCTCGGCGACGCGCAGGCGCCGTTCGGCCTCCGCCGCCCTGGTGGCGCGCAGCCAGGATCCGATGCCCCAGGCGAGGCCGAGGGCCAGGTAGAGGATCGTCAGCTCACTGATCGGCTCACCCGGAGCCAGCTGCGCGAGGGCGACGGCCAGGGCGAGGAACGCCAGCGTCAGCAGACCCACGGCCAGGCGCCGGCGCTGTTCCAGGCGGGACGCCAGGCAGATGAGGACGATCGGCAGGGCGGTCCCCGCGAGCGAGTGGTAGCCGAGGAGTTGGTCGGCCGAGAAACCGAGAGCGACCAGTGCGCTGCAGACGACCGGCCACTGCCGGCAGACGACGAGCGGGAGGGCCTCGACGGCGATCACCAGGACGGCCAGGAGATCGAAGGGCCTGGCCTCGACTCCGCCGACCTGGGTGCCGTGGTTCTCCATCGACGGCATGAACGACCCGGCGAAGAGCAGCACGCCGAGGAGGGGGTACACGGCCTTGGCTCCGTAGCGGCGCCAGACGTCCCGGGCCTCCCGTGAACTGATCATCGGAGCAGTGTAGTTGTGGTGATGGACGGGGCGGTGCCGAGCCCGTGGCCTGCGGGATCGTCGTTTGTTGCGGCGAGTTGGAGGGTCGGTCTCATGGCGGTTCCTCCTGCTACGGCGGCGGTGGCCGCGGGTTGGGTGGAACGCTACGGATCCGGCGGGGGCGGAATCGTCACCGTGGGGTGGACACCTCTATGTAGCTCTGGGGAGGGACGGGCCGCCTCCGGGCCCGGCCGGGGGGGCTCACCCGCGCCCCATCATTCGGAGGAGTTCGTCCCCTTCCCTTTCAGTGGCGTTCAACGCTCAATACCAGAGTGCTCTGCACAGCCACGCGGAACAGCCACGCGAAGAGGCAGCCCCTACGAACCGGGAGCCACCACCATGTGCGAAGAACACAGCCACGGCGCCGGACGCCACCCCGGCAGACGTGCGTTGCTCGTGACGGGCGCGGCGACGGCACTTACGTTGAACAGCGTGACCTTCGCGAACGCAGCCGAGGAGCCCGCCCCCGGAGCCGACGGAAAGCCGGACCGGCCACGGACGAAGACCGTCCGCGGCACCTTGCCCACCGGCTCCCCCGACTACGTGTACCTGCCGGTCGAAGTACCGCACGGTGTACGCGAGTTGGCCGTCTACTACACGTACGAGAAGCCGGAGGTCCCGGCGGGCACCCAGGGCAACGCCCTCGACATCGGCATCTTCGACGAACGCGGAACGGACCTCGGCGGCAAGGGCTTCCGGGGCTGGTCGGGCGGCGCACGCAGCGAGTTCTTCATCCGCGCCGACGCCGCGACCCCGGGATACGTCCCGGGCCCGGTGCGCGCCGGTACGTGGCACATCGCGCTCGGCCCGTACACCGTCGCTCCCGAGGGTCTCCCGTACGAGGTGACGGTCACGCTGAAATACGGCGACCCCGGCCGGACCCCGAAGCCTGTGTATCCGCCGGAGCGCGCCAAGGGGCGCGGCCGGGCCTGGTACCGGGGCGACTGCCACATCCACTCCTGGTACTCCGACGGCCGCCGCACCCCGGCCGAGATCGCGGCGCTCGCCCGCGCCGCCGGACTCGACTTCATCAACTCATCGGAGCACAACACCCAGTCCGCGCACGCCCATTGGGCCGAACACGCGGGCGACGACCTGCTGATCCTGCTCGGCGAGGAGGTCACCACGCGCAACGGGCATGTGGTGGCGCTCGGCACGGACCCGGGCACGTTCGTGGACTGGCGCTACCGGGCCCGCGACAACCGGTTCGGGCACTACGCGCGGGAGATCCGCCGGTCCGGCGGCCTGGTCGTACCCGCCCATCCGCACGCCACCTGCATCGGGTGCAACTGGAAGTTCGGTTTCGGCGAGGCGGACGTGGTGGAGGTGTGGAACGGCCCGTACACCCCCGACGACGAGGTGTCCCTGCAAGCCTGGGACGGAACCTTGCAGGCCGCGCGCCGGGGCTGGACCCCGGCGATGGGCAACAGCGACTCGCACAAGGACCCCGACCGCATCGGCGGACCGCAGACCGTCGTACTCGCCGAGGACCTGACCCGCGAGGCGATCCAGGAAGGACTCAGGAAGGGCCGCAGCTACGTGGCCGAATCGGCTTCCGTGTCACTGGAGTTCAGCGCCGCGGGCGGACGCGGACGGCACGCCGGCATCGGCGGGCGGCTCGACGTCGCCCCGGACGAACCGGTGTCGGTGCGACTCGATGTGAAGGGCGCGCCGGGCTGCACCCTCCACCTCGTCACCGACCAGGGCACCCTCTTCACCGGCCCGGCCCTCCCGGACTCCGGCACAGGTTCGGCCCAGTGGAGCACCACAGCCCAGTACGCCTCCTACGTACGCGCCGAGGTGCGTCACGCACCGACCGCCGAGGGGCTTCCGGGAGCGCTCGCGGCGTTCACCAATCCGGTATTCCTCGGGGGGAGTTGAGCCTTCTCGCTGTATCTCCACGCGCAACGACCGCCGTTCCCGGACCGGGGGGCCGGGCATCCTCGCCCCGCCCCAGTCCGGGATCGGCCGGCGCCGGCGCAGTTGTATGCGCGTAATCTTCCGGGACGGGAGTGCGGGTAGGTGTGCGGGTGCGGGGATGAACCGGGACACAGCGAGGAATCATGTTCGACTCACTGCGGGGTGGCGGGTTCATCAAGGGCTCTGCCGCCGCTTTGGGCGACGTCTTCCTCGGGGGGCGGATGCTGCTCGTCGGCTGCATCGGGACGCTGGGCGGGTTCGCGAGTGCGATCACCAACAGCGGCATCGGTGAGCGGCTGGGTTTCTTCGGCCTCGGCTGCGTGTGTCTCGTCCTCGCGAGACTCTCCTGGCGACACGTGGCGCGCGAACAGACCGAACGTCAAGCGGAACGGCTGGCGAAACAGCAGGCCGAGCGGCAGGCCAAGCAGCAGCCTCGACGCGACACCAGGTAGCCCCGTACCCCTCGGAGCGTCCCACGCAGGACCACCCGGTCCGCGACGCGACGACCGCCGTCGTCACCCCGGCCACACCACCGACTGCAGTTCGCTGTACGCGTGCAGTGCGTAAGAGCCGACGTCGCGGCCGACGCCGCTGCGCTTGAAGCCGCCGAAGGGGGCCTCCATGTTGCGGCCGACGGTGTTCACACCGACGCCGCCGGCGCGCAGGCGCGCGGCGACGCGGAAGGCGCGGGGCGTGTCGGTGGACCAGATGTAGTCGATGAGTCCGTAGTCGCTGTCGTTGGCGAGGGCGATGCCCTCCTCCTCGTCGTCGAAGGGGACGACCACGACGACCGGGCCGAAGATCTCCTCGCGGACGATCCGCATATCGGCCGTGCAGTCCGCGAAGAGGGTGGGAGCGACATAGAAACCCAGCTCCAGGGGCGGCCGTTCGCCGCCTGCGACGAGTCGGGCGCCCTCCTTGCGGCCGAGGTCGAGGTAGGACTCGATGCGATCGCGGTGGGAAGCCGAGATGACCGGTCCGACGACCGTGCCCCCGGCCCGCGGATCACCGACCGGGAGTCGGCCGATGTAGGCCTTGAGATCCGCCAACAACCGTTCATAGATGCCCCGTTGGGCGATGACCCGGGTCGGCGCGGTGCAGATCTGGCCGCTGTAGAAGGCGTACGTGGTGCCGATGCCGGCGATCGCGGAGTCCAGGTCGGCGTCGTCGAAGACGAGAGCCGCGCCCTTGCCGCCCAGCTCCATCAACTGCCGTTTCATGCCGCGGCCACAGACCTCGGCGATGCGCTGCCCGACCGCCGTACTGCCGGTGAAGCTGACCATGTCGACGTGCGGGGAGTCCACGGCGGCCTCGCCGACCTCGGGGCGGGCGCCGCTGACGACGTTCACGACCCCGGGCGGTGCGCCGGCCTCCGTGAGGGCGGCGGCCATCCGGTAGACGGAGAGCGGGTCCTGCGGTGCCGGTTTGAGGACCACGGTGTTGCCCATGGCGAGGGCGGGTGCGACCTTGCCGGCCGGGTTGGCCCAGGGGTTGTTGTACGAGGTGATGCAGGTGACGACGCCGACGGGACGGCGCACCGCGAGCGCACCGAGTACGCCGCCCTTGCCCATCGGTCCGGCCTGGGTGACCTGCGGGGGCAGCGCCTGCTCGACCGGTTCGAGCGCGCCCTTCGCGTACCGCTTGAAGCGGGCGATGCCCACGCCGACCTGCATACCGCGGGCGGTGCCGATGGTGGCGCCGCTCTCGGCCTGGGCCAGTTCGGCGTGCGCGGCGTAGTCGCGCCCCATGAGGTCGGCCGCGCGGTCGAGCACGGCCGCGCGCTCCTCCGGGGTGGTACGGGACCAGGCGTCGAAGGCGTCGGAGGCAGCGGCGGCCGCGTCGTGCACCTGGGCGCGGCTCGCCTCGGGGGCGAGACCGACGGTCTCCTCGGTGGCCGGATCGACGACCGGATAGTGGCCGCCGTCCGGTTCGGTCCACTCCCCCGCGATGAACAGCCGTTGCTCTTCGGGCTGCTGGGCGATGCTGCTCACCTGGTGCTCACCGTCCTGGTGTCGCGGCCGGAGCGCAGCACCTTGCCCGGTACGGCGCCGGTCACGACGTCCTCCCGGATCGCGGCCACACCGTTGACCCAGACCGCCTCGATCCCGATGGCCTGTGAGTCGAGGCGCGGGCTGTCACCGGGCAGGTCGTGCACCAGGGTGGCCTTGCCGGCGTCGATACGTTCGGGGTCGAAGAGGACGAGGTCCGCGTGGTACCCCTCGGCGATACGTCCGCGCTCGCGCAGCCCGAACAGCCGCGCCGGATCGTCGGTGAGCATCTTCACCGCCCGTTCCAGGCCCACGAGTTGACGACCACGCAGGCAGTCGCCGAGGAAACGTGTGGTGTACGGGGCGCCGCACATCCGGTCCAGGTGGGCGCCGGCGTCGGAGCCGCCCAGCATGATGTCCTCGTGCTCCCAGGCCTGGCGGCGCAGGTCCCAGGAGTCGGGGTCGTTGTCGGTCGGCATCGGCCAAAGGACCGTGCGCAGCTGGTCGTTGGAACAGATCTCGACCAGGCACTGGAAGTCGTCCTGGCCGCGTTCGGCAGCGATGTCGCGGACGACGCGGCCGGTCAGGCCGTCGTTCTCGGGGCTGTATGTGTCGCCGATGACGTAGCGCCCGAAGTCGGCGAGCCGGCGGAAGACGCCCGCCTCCTTGGAGTCGGCGCGGCGCAGCATCTCGCTCCGCACGTCCGGGTCGCGGAGTTTCTCGATGCGCTCCGGTACGGGCAGGCCGAGGATGTCGCCCCAGCCGGGGATCAGGTTGAGTGCGCAGAAGGTGCCGAGGGACATGTTCATCGGCGTGAGGATCGGCATGGTCAGGGCGACGATGCGGCCGCCGGCCTTGCGGGCGCGTTCGCTGGGCACCAGCTGGCGCGGTACACGTTCGGGGACGGCGGCGTCGATGGTCAGCACGTTCCAGTTGAGGGGGCGTCCGGCCGCGGCGCTCATCTCCACGAACAGGTCGATCTCGTCGTCGGAGAACTGGTCGAGGCAGCCGGCCACGATCGCCTCCAGCTGCGTCCCCTCGTGCTCGGACACCGCCTTGGACAGCGCGAGGAGTTCGGCCGGTTCGGCGTGCCGGGACGCGACCGGCCGGCCGTCGCCGTCGGAGTGGGTGGAGGACTGGGTCGTCGAAAGGCCCCAGGCACCTTCGTCCATCGCCTGGTGGAACAGGTCGACCATGGCGGCCAGTTGCTCCTGCGTCGGCTGCCCGCCGACGGCGTCCTCGCCCATGACATAACGGCGAAGCGCGCAATGCCCCACCATGAAACCGGCGTTGACGGCGATACGCCCGTCGAGCCGCTCGAGGTACTCGCCGAAGCCGGACCAGTTCCACGGCGCACCCTCCTCGAGCGCCACCAGGGACATCCCCTCCACCTTGGACAGCATTCTGCGGGTGTAGTCGGCGTCCTGGGGGCGGTCGGGGTTGAGGGGCGCCAGGGTGAATCCGCAGTTGCCGCCGGCGACGGTGGTGACCCCGTGGTTGAGGGACGGTGTGGCGTACGGGTCCCAGAACAGCTGGGCGTCGTAGTGCGTGTGCGGGTCCACGAATCCCGGCGCGAGGATGCGGCCGCTCGCGTCCTCGCGGGTGCGGGACTCCTCGGCGACGGTGCCGGGTTCGGCGATCACGGCGATACGGCCGTCGCGGATCCCGACGTCCGCGACGTACGAGGGGGAGCCCGTGCCGTCGACGACGGTCGCGCGTTCGATGAGGTGGTCGAGCATGTGTCCCTCCGGGGGTCGCGAGTGGTGTCGGGTGGCCGGTGGGGGGCCGGGGCCGCAGTGGCCGCCACGCCGGTCCTGGCTCCCCACCGGTTTCTCTCCGGGCCGGTCCGGGTCCGGGAAACCCTTGCCGGTCCCCTCCGGCCGGTGGACGAGCTCGTCACCGTCCGGTGGCGTTGCGTACGAGGGGAGCGCATGATCCCTCGACGCCCATCAGGCACCTCAGGGCAATCGCGCCCCCTTGGGGCCATCAAGCCCGCTCCGGGCAGGATCAAGCCCCTCCGGCGATTGAGGAGCGGGGTCCGGGGCGGAGCCCTGGAAGCCACCCGCCCCGGCCGGGGCGAAGGATGCCCTCAACCCCGGACCGGCCAAGCGCTAGCGCCCCGCTTCGCGGAACCGCGAGGTCCGATGGACCGGATCCGTATCGATCTTCGGGATCACATGCTCCCCCACCAGACGGATCGTCTGGAGTGTGTCCTCGCGAGACACCCCCACCGGCAGCCCGAAGGACAGCTGGTCCGCCCCCGCCTGCTCCCACCGCTTGCACTGCTGCAGCACCTCGTCGGGGTCGCCGCAGATCAACAGCTCCTCGGCGATGAGGAGTTCGATGATCTCCTCGTTGTACTCGGGCAGGGTCTCGGGCCAGACCGGGAAGCCCTCGGGGCGGGGGAACGTGTCGTGGTACCGGAAGAGCAGTGACTGCAGATAGTGCAGCCCGCCCCCGGCAGCGATCCGCACCGCCTCCTTGTGCGTCGGCGCGCAGACCGCCGTGGAGGTGACCATCACGTTGTCGTTGACGAAGTCGCCGATCGGTTCGGCGTCCTGGATGGCGTTCTTGTACTGCTCGAGCACCCACTCCATGTCCGAGACCTTCTGCACGCTGAAGCCGAGGACCCCGAGCCCCTTGCGCGCGGCCATCGCGTACGAGGGCGGGGACCCGGCCGCGTACCACATGGCCGGGTGCGACTTCCCGTACGGCTTCGGCAGGATCTTGCGCGGCGGCAGCGACCAGTGCTTGCCCTGGAAGCCGGCGTACTCGTCCTGGAGCCACATCTTGGGGAACTCGGCGATCGTCTCTTCCCAGATCTCCTTGGTGAAGTTCATATCGGTGACACCCGGTATGAACCCGAGGATCTCGTGGGACCCGGCGCCGCGTCCCGAGCCGAACTCGTGCCGCCCCTCGGAGAGATGGTCGAGCATGGCGACCTTCTCGGCCACCTTCACCGGGTGGTTGACCTGGGCCAGCGGGTTGAAGATGCCGGAGCCCAGGTGGATGCGGTCGGTCGCGTGGGCGAGGTAGCCGAGGAAGACATCATTGGCCGAGAGGTGCGAGTACTCCTCGAGGAAGTGATGCTCCGACGCCCAGGCGTACTTGAAGCCCGACTTGTCGGCCTGGATGACGTACTCGGTCTCCTCCATCAGCGCCTTGTGCTCCGCGAGCGGGTCGGTCTCGGCCCGCTTGCCGACGTATCCCTGTACAAAGAGCCCGAATTCCAAGGAGGTTCACCGTCCTCGTTTCGATACTGGGTCGCCTCACCGGCGTCGTTTCTGACGTACCGTCAGATTGGCTGCCTCAGACTGTTCCACCCCCCACGACGACCGTCAATACTGACGACCAGTCAGATGACGCTCACCCCGGACAGCCAGCCGCCGTCGATCACGAACGGCTGCCCCGTGATGTACGCCGAGTCCCCCGAGCTCAGGAACAGCGCCAGATCCGCGACCTCCCGCGGCCGCCCCATCCGCCCGAGCGGCACCAGCTTCCGGTAGAGCCCGTCGAGCGCCTCGGAGGTCTCGGCGGAGTCGGCCGCCGGGTCCAGTTGCGCCGGATTCGACATGGGGGTGTCGATGGCGCCGGGGCACATGGCGTTGACCCGCACCTTCCCGCGCGCCAGCTCCATCGCGGCGACCCGGGTGAGCCCCAGGATCGCGTGCTTGGTCGCGGCGTACGTGCCGACCGCGGCCATGCCCGTCATCGCCGTGTACGAGGCGGTGTTCACGATCGTGCCGCCTCCGGCTGCCGCGATCTCGGGCGCGACGGTCTTGATGCCGAGGAAGCAGCCGACCTGATTCACCTCGATGACCTGCATGAACTCCGAGAGCGGGGTGTCGAGCAGGGTATTGAAGCGCAGAATGCCCGCGTTGTTCACCAACCCGTCGACCTTGCCGAAGCGGTCCTTCGCCGCCGTCACAGCGGCTGCCCACTCCTCCTCGCGCCGCACGTCGAGGTGGACGTACACGGCCCGCTCGTCCCCGATCTCCTTCGCCACGGCTTCGCCCTGCTCGTCGAGCACGTCGGCGAGCACCACGCACGCCCCCTCCTCGGCGAAGAGCCTCGCCTCCTGCTCGCCCTGCCCGCGCGCGGCTCCGGTGACGACGACGACTCGACCGTCCAGCTTGCCCATGCGTTGCTCCTGGTGAGAGTGACGTTGAGTGATGGGGTGGTCGGGGGGTGCGGCCCCGTGGCGACGTACCGGCGGCGTACTGGTGGCGTACTGGCGACTCCTGGGCGCCGCACCGACGAACCTCAGACGGCAAGCAGCGGCCCGACATCCGCCCCGAACGCTGCGATCTGGTCCGTGAGTTCGGACCGGCTGCGACACCGGAAGCGCACCTGGATCTGGTGCACCCCCATGGCCGCGTACGCGCGCAGCGACTCGGCGATGGCCTCCGGCTTCCCGGTGAGAGTGCGCCTGCCGGCCCGCCAGTCGGCGTCCCCCACGTACAGCGGTTCGGTGATCGCCCCGACCACCAAGGGCTCCTCGACCCCGGCGGCTTCCCTGAGTTCCCTCAACCGGGCTATACGGGAGGGGAGTTCGGATCTCGGGTCACCCTGCGGCAACCATCCGTCCCCTTGCGTCGCGGCCCGTCGCAGCGCAGCCGGCGACGAGCCGCCCACCCACAGCGGCACCCGATCCTGCACGGGACGCGGCCGCTGTCCGAGACCGGTGAACTCATAGCGCGGACCGCGGTGTTCGGGAAACTCCTCCTGCCCGAGCGCCGCCCGCAGCGCATCGACCGTCTCGTCGAGCAGACGCCCCCGGCCCTCGAAGTCGGCGCCCAGAGCGGCGAATTCCTCGGGTACGTGTCCGGCCCCGACCCCCAGGATCAGCCGTCCGCCGCTGAGATGGTCCACCGTCGCGTAGGCCTTCGCGGTGGCGAGTGGATGCCGGAGGCCCACCACGGCCACATGGCTGAGCAGGCCGACGCGTTCAGTGACGGCGGCCAGATGGGCCAGGGTCGCCACCGGGTCGTACCAGGTGGTTCCCATCGTGTCCGCGAGCCGCCGCGGGATCGCCACATGGTCGCAGGTGGCGACGTACGCGAACCCCGCACGGTCCGCGGCCTGCGCCACCGCCACCAGGTCCGCCACACCGGCCCCGGCCTCCCAGGGCTCGGCGTAGAGCGTGCTCTGCGACTGCACGGGCAGCTGCATGCCGTAGGCGAGCCGGCCGGGCTCCGCGCCCGGCCCGGGAGCGCCGGGCCGCGCTCCCCCGCTCATGCTCCCGCCCACAGCCCGTCCTCGGTGAGGCCGAGCAGGTCGATGGCGTTGCCTCGCACGATCCGGTCGACCACGTCCGGGTCCAGGTGACCCATCTGCGACTCGCCGACCTCGCGGGACTTCGGCCAAGTGGAGTCGGAGTGCGGGTAGTCGGTCTCGTAGAGGACGTTCGCGACACCCACCGAGTCGAGGTTCTTCAGGCCGAAGGCGTCGTCGAAGAAGCAGCCGTAGACGTGGTCGGCGAACAGCTCGGACGGCGGCCGGTGCACCTTGTCCGCGACCCCGCCCCAGCCGCGGTTCTCCTCCCAGACCACGTCGGCGCGCTCCAGGATGTACGGGATCCAGCCGATCTGGCCCTCCGCGTACATGATCCGCAGGCCGGGGAACTGCTCGAACTTGCCGCTCATCAGCCAATCGACCATCGAGAAACAGCAGTTGGCGAAGGTGATGGTCGAGCCGACCGCGGGCGGCGCGTCCGACGACGTGGACGGCATCTTCGACGACGAGCCGATGTGCATCGCGATGACGGTGCCGGTCTCCTCGCAGGCCCGCAGGAACGGGTCCCACTCGTCACCGTGGATCGACGGCAGACCGAGGTACGGGGGTATCTCGGAGAAGGCGACGGCCCGTACACCGCGGGCCGCGTTGCGCCGCACCTCGTCGGCGGCGAGCCGCGCGTCCCACAGCGGGATCAGGGTCAGCGGGACGAGCCGGCCGCCGGCCTCGGGCCCGCACCACTCCTCCACCATCCAGTCGTTGTACGCACGCACGCTGAGCAGCCCGAGTTCGCGGTCCTTGGCCTCGGTGAAGGTCTGCCCGCAAAAGCGCGGGAAGGTAGGGAAGCAGACTGCGGACTGAACATGATTGACGTCCATGTCAGCCAGCCGCTCCGGCACACTGAACGACCCCGGCCGCATCTGCTCGTACGTGATGATCTCTAGCTTGATCTCGTCCCTGTCGTAACCGACGGCCGTGTCGAGACGGGTCAGCGGCCGGTGCAGATCCTCGTACACCCACCAGTCGCCGATCGGCCCGTCGTCCCCGGGACTGCCCATGACGGGCGCGAACTTGCCGCCCAGAAAGGTCATTTCCTTCAACGGCGCCCGGACGATACGCGGCCCCTTGTCCTGATACTTGGACGGGAGCCGGTCCTGCCAGACGTTGGGGGGCTCCACCGTGTGGTCGTCCACCGAGATGATCTTCGGGAAGGTCTCCATGTCTGCCACGGTAGCGCCGATCTGACGGATCGTCAGCAAGTGGAGCGGCATGAGATGGCGCCATATCTGATGCATCGTCACTCACGTGGTGAGGCTTGATCTTGCGGGCATGGGACCGGCACGTGCGCGAAGGCACTTCGCGGGGCGGTAGGTCCGCCGCCGGCAACCGGCGACGGACGACCCGCGAGCCCGCTCGACGAGGCAGGGACTCGCCGCGCGTACTAGGGACTCACCCCGGTGGCCGGTCAGTGATGGCTGGTGACTGATGGCTGGTTGCACCTGCTCGTGTCCCACTACGACCGCATCAGAGCGAGCTTCTCGCCGTACGCGTCCAGTACGGCGCCGTGCCCGGCGCGCCTGGCCAGCGTCTCGACCTGGGTGAAGAGGTGGCGTTGGGCGGTCGCGTCGCCCGTGCGGGAGATGTGGGTGGCGGTGTCGAGGAGCGTGGTGGTGTCCCAGTCGGGCAGCGGATACCGGATGAGTTCCCAGTGCAGGAATTTGTTGTACGGGCGGGGGCGGTGGTCGAGCGCGAAGAGGAGTTCGAGGAGGAACCTGAGGCCGTCTGCGGCGTCCAGGTGCGACGCCAGGGAGTGGCCGTCGCGATCGTTCTTCACGGAGCGGTAGACGGAGTTGGCGTAGGCGTCGAGCCACTTGGCCGACTCACGGAAGGCCTCGTCGGGCTCGAGGTGCGCCTTGCCGGCCAGGATGTGGGCGACGCCGCCGTCGAGCCGGTCGAGTACGACGCGGGCGCGGGCCAGGGCGTAGCGCTCGAAGCCGGGCATGCCGAGGGCGCGGAACTCGGTCAAGGAGCAGAAGACCAGATCGAGTTCGGGGCTGCGGTGCCCGGCGTAGCGGGTGAGGTCCGTTCTCGCCCCGTCGGCGAGAACGACGTACAGGTCGTGGTCGGAGTGCGCGGTGGTCATGCCTTCGTGTGCGCGGGAGCCCTTGAGCACGAGGCCTACGACTGCCGGGTCGGCTGTGGCGAGTTCGAGGAACGCCTCGTAGGTGAGGGGTGGCTGGGTGGCGGTCATCTGTGATCTCCGGTGATGGGGCGGTGACGGACATGTCAGCCGGCGGCCCCGAACCAGCCGCCGGGGTCGCCCGAACCTCTGCGGCGGCACACGGCCGCCGCCCGGAGAATCAACGCACGGAGGGGACGTTACGGGCGCAGCGGTCGCGACGTCTTCCGGTTTTCGTCCGGCGGCGGGCGAGGGACGGAGCGAATGAGGAACGGGGCGGAGTGGGGTGCGGGGCGGATGAAGTACGCGGGGCCGCAGGGCGTATGAGGTACGCGGCGCGTATGCAGCACGCAGCACACAGCACACCTGCGTCATTCGGTGTGTATGGCGTACATGGCGCGTATGGGGTACACAGTGCGCAAGCTGTGAAGCTGCAGGTATGCGATACACGGCGCGTATGCCGCACACGGTGCGTATGCCGTACACGGCATGTACGCCCTACACAAGCACGTACGCCGCACACGAGCGCGTATGCCGTACGCGCCGCGTGCGCCGCACGCATCACTGAGGCGGTACGCACCACGTAGGCGGTACGCACCACGCCCCGGTACGTACTCACAGCCGGCGTGCCCACAGCCACGGACCCCCGCAGCCAGCTGCACGGACCGACCACCGCGTCCGCGCATCCGCGATCCACCACCGAGGCAGGCGGCGAGACGGGAAGGGAGCCTCGCCCTTGAACCGGGCCCTCGAGCCGGGCCCTCGAGCCGCAGCCCTCCCTCCCGAGATCCACAACCTCCACAGGCCATAGTCGTGCGGACCCTGTGAGAGGTGTCTCTCGCGGCTGACGGAATCGGCATGGACAAGGCAAACTGGCAGGGGCGATTCCATGTCCGGCCACCATGGCCGGGCGATCCGGTCATTCCGGTCGAACTGCCCGGCCCACGCGGCCGGGTGGTCCGCACGGCGGGGCGGATCGTGCATCAGGAACGCCGCCCGGTCTCGACCGAGTTCGCCAGGGGGATCAGAGGATGGACGGAGTACCGCGAGTACCCCAGCAGCGGAGCCCGGAGAGGGAGCCGTTGCGGTTCAGTGTGCTCGGACCGGTACGCGCATGGCGGGGCTCCGCGCCGCTGCAGACCGGCTCGCCGCAGCAGCGCGCCCTGCTCGCCGCCCTGCTGCTGCGGGAGGGCCGTACGGCCACCGCGTCCGAACTCATCGACGCCGTATGGGGCGACGAGCCGCCCTCACAGGCTCTGGCCGCGATCCGCACCTACGCCTCGCGGCTGCGCAAGGCACTCGACGCCGACGTCCTCACCAGCGAGTCCGGCGGCTACTCGGTCCGGCTCACCCCCGATTCCCTCGACCTCACCACTGCCGAGGAATGGTGGGCGGACGCCGAGAAGGCGCGCGGCGCCGGCGACCTCTGCCAGGCCCGCGCCCTGGTCAACAAGGTCCTCGACCTCTGGGACGGCGAACCCCTGGCGAACGTCCCCGGCCCGTACGCCGAGACCCAGCGCGTCCGCCTGGACGAATGGCGGCTCCAACTTCTCGAATCCCGCCTCGACATGGACCTGGAGCAGGGCTGCCACGCCGAGGCCATCTCCG
Organism: Streptomyces sp. YIM 130001; assembly: GCF_003574445.1. Lineage (GTDB taxonomy): Bacteria > Actinomycetota > Actinomycetes > Streptomycetales > Streptomycetaceae > Streptomyces. The sequence continues at coordinate 191,768 of NZ_KZ984565.1, read as the reverse complement.
AGCTGACGGCACTCACCGCCGCGCACCCGCTGCGCGAGCGACTGCGCGAACTGCTGATGCTCGCCCTGTACCGCTCCGGCCGGCAGGCCGAGGCCCTCGCCGTCTACGCCGACACCCGCCGCCTGCTCGCCGACGAACTCGGTGTCGACCCGCGGCCGGGACTCGCCGAACTCCAGCAGCGCATCCTGCAGGCCGACCCGAAGCTCGCGGAGCCCTCCGCCGCCGACGTCCAGCCGGACGCCACTCCCGTACGCCCGGCCCAACTCCCTGCCACGGTCGCCGACTTCACCGGCCGTGACACCTTCGTCGACGAACTGTCCGAACTGCTCGCCTCCGCCGAGGGCCGTGTGATGGCGGTGTCCGCGCTCGCCGGGATCGGCGGCGTCGGCAAGACGACCCTCGCGGTGCACGTCGCGCACGCCGCCCGCACGCACTTCCCGGACGGGCAGCTCTACGTCGATCTGCAGGGCGCAGGCCATCGCGTCGCCGAGCCGGAGACCGTACTCGGGTCGTTCCTGCGGGCCCTCGGCACACCGGACTCGGCCATCCCGGACACCCTCGAGGAACGCGCCGCCCTCTACCGCTCCGTCCTCGACGGCCGCCGCGTCCTCGTCCTGCTCGACAACGCCCACGACACCGCGCAGGTAAGGCCGTTGCTGCCGGGCACCGCCGGCTGCGCCGCGCTCGTCACCTCCCGCGTACGGATGGTCGATCTGGCCGGGGCGCATCTCGTCGACCTGGATGTGATGTCGCCCGAGGAGGCGCTCCAGCTCTTCACCCGGATCGTCGGCGAGGAGCGGGTCGCCGCGGAACGCGAGGCCGCACTCGACGTGGTCGGCGCGTGCGGCTTCCTGCCGCTCGCCATCCGCATCGCGGCATCGCGGCTCGCCTCCCGCCGCACCTGGACGGTGTCCGTACTCGCCGCGAAGCTCGGGGACGAGCGCCGCCGCCTCGACGAGCTCCAGGCGGGCGACCTCGCGGTCAAGGCCACCTTCGAACTCGGCTACGGCCAGCTGGATTCGGCCCAGGCCCGCGCCTTCCGCCTGCTCGGCCTCGCGGACGGGCCCGACATCTCCCTCGCGGCCGCCGCGGCCGTACTCGACCTCCCCCTCGACGCCACCGAGGACCTCCTCGAATCCCTCGTCGACACGTCCCTCCTGGAGTCCGCGGCCCCCGGCCGCTACCGCTACCACGACCTGGTCCGCCTCTACGCGCGTGCGTGCGCGGAACGCGACGAACAGCCACCGAGCGAACGGGACGCCGCGCTGTCGCGGTTGCTGGACTTCTATCTGGCTACGGCGGCGAGGGTCTACGCGATTGAGCGACCGGGGGATCGCACGGTGGACCACCTCGAAGCAACACCGGATTCGCGGCCGACCTTCAGCAGCGATGCAGAGGCCTTGGATTGGCTGCATGCAGAAGCCGCCTGCATTCTGGCCTGTGTCCAACAGTCACTCGGCCCTGACACTCTGCGTCGAGCAGTCGATCTCCTCCTGGCAGCCAAGGACTTGTCTGAATCGGGAGCCAGTTCGCTGCGCTACAAGTCGGCCACGTGCGCTGCGCGAGACGCAGCGGCTGCGACAGGTGACGCGCACGCCGAAGGACGTGCGCGCGTCACACTCGCCCAAGTGCTGTGCAGCAACGGCCATTTCAATCTGGCGGAGGCCGAGGCCGGCAAGGCCGTCGACCTGCACAAGTCCTCCGCCGACCCGTGGACGGGCAGTAACGCCCCCAACGAACTGGGCATCATCGCGAACTGCCAGAATCAACACCCTGATGGAGAGAAGCACCTCCGCAGCGCGATCGAGGCATTCCGGGCAGATCGAAACCGCCCGGGCGAAGCGAGCGCCCTCTGCAACCTGTCCCGCAGCCTCGACGCGATGAATCGCAGCTCGGCGGCGATCGATCTCGCCCAGCAGGGCATGGCTATTTACGACGACCTCGGGCTCACCTTTCGCCTGGCCAATGCTCGCTACGCCTTGGGGATCACCCTCAGCCATGCGGGCAGGCGCACTGAGGCACTCAGCCAACTCACTGAGGCCCTCGCCGTATTCACGGACAGCCGACAGCGTCTGTGGCAGGGCACCACGCACTATCGAATCGCCGAGGTCCATCTGGCAGCGGGGCACCCCGCGCAGGCTGCTCAGCACGCCGAGCAGTCCCTGGCCATCGGATTCATCGGCGGCGAGTGGATGCGCGCGAATGTACTGACCGTGCTCGGTCGATCGCTCGACCGTCTCGGTCAGCGCGACCGCTCCCGCGCCTGCTGGCAGGAGGCTCTGGAGATCCAGGAGCAGGCGGGAGCCCCCGAGGCGGACATGCTGCGCGCATTGCTTCAGCCCGTCGCGGCGGCCTGAATTTCGGCGCCGTGCACCACTCACCCCGGGCGTTCATTGAACGTTTATGGGCCGCTGCCATTCTCTAGCCATCGGTCCGTCGCGTCGGGGGGCAGACGGATCAACTGGGGCCCACCAGTAAGGTGATCGGCCCAAGAACGCCCGTTCGGCGGTCCTCGGGGGAGTCGCCGAACGGGCGTCCCCGGACTTCCGGAATACCGTCAGACCGACAGGGAGCCTGCTATGAGCGACGCAGCGAAGAACGACGGCATATCGACCCAGGGCGACAGCCACCAGCCCGCTCCCCCCAAGGACGGCGCCACCACCCAGGGCGACAGCCACCAGCCCGCACCGCCCAAGGACGGCGCCACCACCCAGGGCGACAGCCACCAGCCCGCACCGCCCAAGGACGCCTGAGGGCTGCGGTTCCAACGGGGGATCGGCCGCGGCGGCGCGGAGGGGGAGCCGTCGCGGCCGCCGCGTGTCCAGGGCGATTTTCGCCAGCCCTTGGCCGGAGCACCTCCCCCATCTTGGACATTCGCCCCCCCCTGTTCACCAGCAGGCCGTGCATCCGCAGATCCCACCCGGTAACAGGAATTCATGCGAAGCGCACGACCAACACTCTCGTCACCGCGGCCTTTCGCCGTCACCCTCGGCGCGACGGGCACGGCAATGGCCGACAGTCACGCCGGTATTGCCCCGCAGAGTGACCACCACACATCCGTCGTCCCGCAGGACGACCACGCGAGCTGATCACCACCTCGCGCCGGTCCCGTTCCCGCTTGTGCTCTATGGCCTGCGCGACGTACGCGCTGAAGCGGCCCGGCCCCACCTGCGCCCCGCCGGCGCCGGACCTGGGCGCCTCAGGCCCCGGTCTGCAGAGCGTGCGCCTGGGACCGGTGACTACCTGCGGTGCGCGTGCTCGGCCGGAGCTTCTCCGGCGTCGCGTGGGTCTGCCGGGCGCCGTGGCTTCCCGAGCAGGACGGCGACGAGGACGGCGCCGAACGTCAAGAGACCCGCGGCGACGGTGAGCGCGAGTTCGAAGCCTTCCGTCGCGGCGTGCGCGGTGTGCAGCGAGTCGCCCCGCGCAGCCAGGGCGTCGCTGCGGCGGGCGGCCAGAGCGACGAGGACCGCCACCCCTACCGCGCCACCGACCTGTTGGACGGAGCTCAGGACGGCCGAGCCGAGTCCCGCGTTCTCCTCGGTGACGCCCGTCAGCGCTGCGACGGTCAGGCCGGGCAGGCTCAGGCCGCATCCGAGGCTCGTCACCAGCATGCCGGGCAGCACTCCCCAGGCGTAGCCGTCGCTCGGTGCCACTCCGGACAGCAGCAGAAGTCCGGCCGCGGTGATCAGGAACGACCCGACGAGGGTCCGCCGTACCCCGAGCCTGACCACCGCCCGGGAAGAGAGCCACATGCCCGCGAGGATGCCGGCACCGTAGGGCAGGTAGGCGATGCCGGCAGTGAGCGGGCGGTAGCCGAGGACGGTCTGCAGGTGCACCATCAGCAGGAAGGCCATCGCATACATCGCGGCGGAGAACAGCAAGGTCGCCCCGTTCGCGACGGCTCGGATGCGGACGAGCAGGAACGACAACGGCACCAGCGGCTCGGCGGTCCGTGTCTCGACCGCGACGAAGGCGACGGCCAGGACCACGGCCGGCGCCAGCGGCCCGACGGCGGACAGGTCGCGCCAGCCCGACTCCCCGGTCCTGAGCAGTCCGTAGACCAGGGACACCAGGGCACCTGTGCCGAGCACCGCACCGGGAACGTCGAGGCGCACCGCGCGCTCGTCCCGGCTCTCGGGTACCAGGCGCGGGAGCAGTGCCACGGCCGCCAGGGCGACCGGCAGGTTGATCAGGAAGATCCAGCGCCAGGACGCGAGGCCGGTCAGCGCGCCGGATATCACCAGGCCCGCCGTGCCGCCCAGACCGGCGATACCGCCCCAGATGCTGAACGCCTTGGCGCGCTCCGCAGTGCCGGGGAACAGCAGCGTGATCAACGCCAACGCGGCCGGGCTCGCCATGGCCGCACCCCCGCCCTGGACGAACCGCCCGGCCACGAGCTGCCAGGGCTCCTGCGCGAGCCCGCACACCACACTCGCCGCGCCGAACAGCGCCACACCGGTCAGGAAGACCCGCCTGCGGCCCAGCAGGTCCGCCATGCGGCCGAACAGCAGCAACAGCCCGCCGAAGGCGAGGAAGTAGGCGTTGACGACCCAGGCAAGGCCCGCGGCGCTGAAGCCGAGCTCCTCCCGCATGCTGGGAAGCGCCACACTCACCACGTTGTCGTCCAGGACGAGCATGAACTGGACGAAGCACAGCACGACGAGGGCCGGCCCCCGACGTACGAGAGCCTTGCGCTCAGGCGTGGTCGGCGGCCTCGTCACGCCGGGTGCCCGGTCATCGTGAGCGGCGTCGGTGAACTGCAGTGGCGCGGTGGGTCGTCGATCGGCATGGAAAAGACGCTATGCAGCTGCCGGGTTGACCGCGATGCGCTACCGGGCCATCTCATATCGCGTTGAGGACATAGCCTGGGGACCATGACCGAGGCCGTCGAGGGAGCCGTCCCGCCCGGCGCGGGCGCGATCGTCGTAGGGAACTTCCCGTTGGAGCACGGGCAGTGGTTCATCCCGCACCGGCACCCACAGCACCAGTTGGCCTGGGCGCGGCGCGGTGTGCTCGGCGTCGCGATCGACGACGCCCACTGGGTCCTGCCACCCACACGGGCGCTGTGGCTTCCCGCAGGTGTGGTCCACAGGACCGGCGTGACGCGCGAAGCGGTGCTGTGCAGCCTCTATTTCGAGCCGGACAGATGCGATCTGGACTGGACGGACCCGACCCCCGTCGGCGTCGACGGGCTGCTTGCCCACCTGATCGCGTACTTGAGTCTCCACGAGCTCGAGGATGCCGCGCGGCTACGGGCGGAGGCGGTCGTCCTGGACCTGCTCCGTCCCTTGCCGGCCACCCCCATCGACGTCCCGCAGCCCACCGACGACCGCGTACGCGCGGTGGCCGACGCTCTGCTGGCCGACCCCGCGGACGATCGCAGCCTCGAGGCGCATGCGCGGGCGATCGGGGTGAGCCGACGCACCCTGACCCGGCTGTTCGTCCACGACACCGGCATGCACTTCGACCGCTGGCGTACCCATGTGCGGCTGCGCGCAGCGCTTCCCCCGCTCGCCGAGGGCCAGCCCGTCTCCCGGGTCGCACACGCGGTGGGGTACGCGACGCCGAGTGCCTTCCTCGCGGCGTTCCGGCGAACCGTCGGCACGTCCCCGGGGCGCTACCTCGCCTTGCACCGACCGTCTCCGGACCCCCGGCCCCGATGATCGGACGCGTGCCCCGGGTGCGGCAGGGCGGCCGTAGTGTCGTGGTTCGGCCCGTGCACGAAGGCCCGATCGAGATCCTGGCCGGTCCGACCCCGGCGGGCAGCGGGTGCGGGGAACGGGTGGCGACCCGGAGGTAGGCCGTAGTGAGTACTTCGCCCAAGGGCGGCGCGGCTGTCGTCCTCGGTTGCGGGCCGATCGGCAGATCGGCCGCTGCCGCGCTGGACGGGTTCGTGGATCCGGTGACCGTCGTCGAGCGGTTCGAGCTTCCCGACGGCCGCCCACGGGGAACACCGACCGGCCACCCGCACACCATCGGTCAGGATTCGAGAAGCACCCCCGTCCCCACCGCTCCTACGGTCGCAGCATGGACGGCGAACCGACCGAGACGAGGGCGACCATGCAGCAGGACCAGCGGGCCGGTGCGCGCAAGCCCGGCACCCCCGGGGCGTTCTCCCGGTGGATGCAGCAGCGGGCGAACGCCCGGCTGATCCGCAAGATCCGGCGAGGACGCGGCACGTTCATGGGGATGGACGTACTGATCCTGAACACCGTGGGCCGGCGCAGTGGTCAGCCCCGGGAGACTCCCGTGGCGTGGTTCGCGGACGGCGCGGACGGCGCGGACGCGTGGCTGGTCGTCGCGTCGGGCGGCGGAAGTCAGCACCCGGACTGGCACGCCAACCTGACGGGGCACCCTGACCGGGCGTCGGTCGAGCTGCCCGGCGGCGACACCCGGCCCGTGACACCGCACCGCCTCAGCGGCCCCGAGCGCGAACGCGCCTGGGAGCGCATCACCACCGCCCAGCCCCGCCTCGGCAAGTACCAGACCAAGTCCGACCGTCAGTACCCGGTCATCCGCCTCACTCCGCGCTGAGCCACCGGAGTACGCGACGGCAGGGGCGACGGCCCGGTCCGCGACCGGCTCCTCGTCCGTGACGGGAGCCGGCACCCGGGACATCGCCTTGAAGCGGCGCGCCTCGGCCCTGCGGTGCCGGCCCACGAGATTGGTCGCGATGCCGAACAGCCAGGGCCGGGCGTCACCGCGCGCGGCGTCGTACCGGTGTCGTCGGGCGAAGGCCGTGGTGAAGGTGTCGGCCATCAGGTCCTCCGCCGCCTCCGGACCGAGGCGGCGGGCGGCGTACCGGTGTACGGCGCCCGCGTGCCGGTCGAAGAGGACGGCGAACTGCTCGGGCTCGTCCCGGGACCGCTCGATCACGCGGGCGTCGCTGTCCTCACGGCTGCGGACGCCCGGTTCTACGGTCATCGGGGCTCCTGTTCGTCGGGTGGACGTGTGAAGGGCTCGGGCTTGCACCCGTCCTTCGCCGCTGCCGGGAATCGAGTTCCGTACGGCGCCCCGACGGCCCTGGAGGAGATGCTCCCAGAGCCGGCCCGCGTTCACCCCACCCGTGCCCGCAGCTCTCCCTTGACCACCTTGCCGCTCGCGTTGCGTGGCAGGTCCGGGAGGAAGTGGACCTCGCGGGGGACCTTGTAGTTGGCCATCTCGCGGCGGGACCAGGCGATGACGTCGTCGGCGGTGAGGGTGGTGTCCGGGTGGCGGACGACGTAGGCGCTGCCGACCTCGCCGAGGCGGGGGTCGGGGACGCCGACGACCGCGACGTCCGCTATGTCCGGGTGCAGGCCGAGGAGTTGCTCGATCTCGGCGGGATACGCGTTGAAGCCGCCGACGATGAACATGTCCTTGATGCGGTCGGTGATGCGGAGGTTGCCGCCGGTGTCGAGGACGCCCACGTCTCCGGTGCGCAGCCAGCCGTCCGGCGTGATGGCCTTCTTGGTCTCCTGCGGGTCCTCGAAGTAGCCCTGCATGACGTTGTGTCCGCGGACCATGATCTCGCCGGGGGTGCCGGGCGGTGCCTCGTCGCCGTCGGGGGTGACGACCTGCACCTCGGTGTCGGGGATGGCGCGTCCGGACGTGGCGGCGATGACCTCGGCCGGATCGCCGCGGCGGCACATGGTGACGATGCCGCCGGCCTCGGAGAGGCCGTAGGCGGTGAGGACGGTGGCGATGTGGAGTTCGGAGCGGAGGCGTTCGACGAGTTGCAGCGGTACGACCGCGGCGCCGGTGACGACCAGGCGCAGCGCGGTGAGGTCGTGGGCCGCGCGGGCGGGGTGGTCGAGGAGTGACTGGTGGAGGGTGGGCGGCCCGGGGAGTACGGAGATCGACTCGGCGGCGATGTTGGCGAGGACGGTGTCCACGTTGAAGACCGGCTGCGGGATCATCGTGGCGCCGCGCATCAGGCAGGCGATGACGCCGGCCTTGTAGCCGAAGGTATGGAAGAACGGGTTCACGATCAGATAGCGGTCGCCCTCGCGCAGGCCGCCGAGTTCGCTCCACACGTCGTAGCAGCGCAGGGTCTGGGCGTGGGTGATGATCGCGCCCTTGGGCCGGCCGGTGGTGCCGGAGGTGAAGATGATGTCGGAGGGCGATGCGGACTCGACGGCGTCGGCGCGGGCGGCGACCTCGGCGGAGCCGACCGTGTCGCCGCCCGCGAGGAAGTCCTTCCAGGTGCGGAAGGCGCCGGGGGCGTCGTCGGAGAGGACGACGACGTGTTCCAGGTGCGGGAGGGCGGGGAGCGGGCCGTCGCCCGGGCCTTCGGCGGTGGCGCGGCGCAGGGACGCGACGTACGAGGTGCCGAGGAAGGTGCCGGTGACGAAGAGGAGTTTGGCGCGGGAGCGTTCGAGGACGTAGGCCGCTTCGGCGCCCTTGAAGCGGGTGTTGAGCGGGACGAGTACCGCGCCGGCGGTGACCGCGCCGAGGGCGGACACGATCCAGTCCAGGGTGTTGGGTGCCCAGACGGCGACGCGGTCGCCCGGTTCGACGCCGGAGGCGATGCAGGCCCCGGCGGCCCGCTCCACGCGTTCGCCGAGTTCTGCGTACGAGATGCGCGTGCGGCCCTCGACGACGGCTTCCCGGTCGCCGTAGCGCTCGGCCGCCGAGCGGACCAGGCGGGGGACGGTGCCCCATTCGAGGTCGCCTCGCATGGGGATGCGGGCGCGGGTGCGGGCCGTCGGGCCCTGGCCGCCGCCTCCTGCCGCGCCTCGCCCCCAGCCGCTCGCCCCTCCGCCCGGCCCTTCGCTCGCCCGGTCCACGCGCTCCGCCGTCATCGAAAGCCTCCCGTCCAGATAGCTGACCGCAGGTGCCCGACCAACAGGTGGCCGGCCACAGGTAGCTGACTATCCGTCAGATTAGCTGTAGCCTTCCCGGCTGTCAGCAGTGAAAGCCCTTCAGCAGCAGGCGAGTTGATCGTGGAGGTGACGATGTCGGCGACCCTCAAGGACGCTACGGCAATTGTCGGAATCGGCCAGACCGCCTTTGCGAAGCAGCTGGTGGAGGACGAGAAGACGCTCGCCTGCCGGGCGATTCTGACCGCGCTCGAGGACGCCGGTATCTCACCGGCCGAGGTGGACGCCTTCGCCTCGTACACGATGGAGGACACCGACGAGGTGGAGATCGCCAAGGCGATCGGCGCCGGTGACGTGACCTTCTTCTCCAAAGTCGGCTACGGCGGGGGCGGTTCGTGCGCCACGGTCGGCCACCTCGCGGCGGCCGTCGCCACCGGGCAGGCGAATGTGGGCATCGCCTGGCGCTCCCGCAAGCGCGGCAGCGGACCACGCCCGTGGAAGAACACCCAGGTCCAACTCCCCACGCCCGCCCAGTGGACCCGCCCCTTCGGCCTGCTCCGCCCGGCCGACGAGATAGCCATGCTGACCCGCCGCTACATGCACGAGTACGGCGCGACCCGCGACCACCTCTTCAACGTCGCCCTGGCCTGCCGCAACCGCGCCAACCAGAATCCGGCCGCGATGATGTACGAACGCCCGCTGACCCGCGAGATGTACATGACGTCCCGCTGGATCAGCGAACCGCTCTGCCTCTTCGACAACTGCCTGGAGACCGACGGCGCCCTGGCCGTCGTCATCGTCTCGGCCGAACGCGCCCGCGACTGCCCGCAGAAGCCGGTCTACGTCCACTCCGTCGCCCAGGGCCTGCCGTCCCAGCACCACGGAATGGTCAACTACTGGAACGACGACCCGCTGCGCGGACCGTCCTGGGCAGCGGCCCAACACCTGTGGAAGCAGGCCGACTTCGCCCCGGAGGACGTCGACGTGGCGCAGATCTACGACGCGTTCACCCCGCTCATCCCGCTCTCCCTCGAGGGCTACGGATTCTGCGGACGCGGCGAGGGCGCCGCGTTCACCGAGGGCGGTGCCCTGGAGATCGGCGGCCGGCTGCCCGTGAACACCTCGGGCGGCGGGCTCTCCGAGGCGTACGTGCACGGCTTCAACCTGATCACCGAAGGCGTGAAACAACTGCGCGGCACCAGTACCGCACAGGTCCCGGACGCCGCCACCTGCCTGGTCACCGCGGGTGAGGGCGTGCCCACTTCGGCCGTACTGCTGAGGAGTTGAGAAACAGCGATGAGGACGACCACCGACAGCGGACTGCTGCTCCCGGTGCCCGATGCGGACGGCGCGCCCTTCTGGGAGTACACGGCGCGGGGCGAACTGCGCGTCCAGGCCTGTGCGGCTCCGGACTGCGGCGAACTGCGTTTCCCGCCACGGCCGTGCTGCCCGCACTGCGGGTCGTTCGACAGCGAGTGGCGGCTGATGTCGGGGCGCGGCCGCATCTGGTCGTACGTCAGGCCGCATCCGCCGCTACTCCCCGCCTACGCCGAACAGGCCCCGTATCACGCGGTTTTGGTCGAGTTGGCGGACGCGCCGCGCATCCGGATGGCCGGGAATCTCGTCCGTTCGGCGGGCGCGGCGCTGGACTCCGTCGACCCGGCGCGGCTGCGGATCGGCGCACGCGTGCAGGTGGTGTTCACCGAGCTCGACGGAGTGACGCTGCCGCAGTGGGTCCTGGAGCGGACGTCATGACGGCGAGAGCGGGTACCGGCAGGGCGTGTACGGCGACGGCATGTACGGGGAGGGACGCATGGGTGTGACGGTGCGGACCGACCGGGGCTCCGGGGTCGCGGTGGTGACCCTGGACCGGCCGGAGCGGCACAATGCGATCGACCTGGAGATGGCGAGTCAACTGACCGACACCTGGGCTCAGTTCAGATTCGACGAGACCGTGCGGGCCGTCGTGCTCACCGGTGCGGGCGAGCGCGCCTTCTGTACCGGCATCGACCGCTCGGCCGTCTCGGACGTACCGCAGCCGACGTCCCCGTACTCGGTCGACGACCCGCTGCACGCGGTCGGGCCGAAGGCCGGCGACCTGTGGAAGCCGGTGATCTGTGCCGTCAACGGCATGGCCTGCGGCGGCGCGTTCTATCTGATCGGCGAGAGCGAGTTCGTGATCGCCGACGAGCAGGCCGAGTTCTTCGATCCGCACACCACCTACGGGATGGTCAGCGCCTACGAATCCGTACTGCTCGCCCAGCGGATGCCGCCCGGTGAGGTGGCCCGGATGGCCCTGATGGGCACCGCGGAACGCATCTCCGCCCGCCGCGCCCACGAGACGGGCCTGGTCTCCGAAGTCACCGCGACGGGAGGGGCGTTGGAGGCGGCGGTACGGTGCGCCGAGACGATCGCCGGGTACCCGACGGAAGCGGTGCAGGGCACGGTCCGCGCGGTGTGGGCCGCGCAGGAGGCGACCCGCGCACCGGCCTACGCCCTCGCCCCCCACCTGATCGCCCTCGGCAACCTGCCCCCGCCCGAACAGGCGAGACGGTTCGCGCGGCGGGGGACGGAGGGCGGGGGGTTTCGGGTGCGGTGAGCGCGCGGGCGCCGCGGTCACAGGTGTTTGCCGCTGTCCACCGGGCCGAAGGTCAGGGTGGGGACGGCCTCCAGGATCTGGCCGATCCGCTCGGCCTGCGCCTCCGCCTCGGCCCGGCGCTTCTTGGTGGAGCGGCCGAAGAGCTCGACGGTGAGCGCCACCTTGCGTCCGGAGCGCTTCTGGTGCCAGATCCCCGCCACCTCGCCGCCCACGGTCACCACCTGCGTCGTACCCGCCTGCCCGGTCGACAGGGCCCGCTCGGCGGCCTGTCCCGGATAGATGAGCTTCCGGGGGTGGCTGCCGATCACGTACGCGTCGAAGTACGGGAGCAGACGCAGGGCGGGAGCCGGTGCCTCGGCCGGATACGCGGGTTCGTCGGCGAGCTGGTAGCTGTCCGTCTCGTCCTCGGCGAATCCGGCCACCGGGCGCAGTTCGTCGCCGAGGGAGGCGAAGAGGTCGGCGGCCCAGCGGCGCGGGGCGTTCAGCCACTGGGCGAAGTCGCGGGAGCTCCCGGGGCCGTAGGAGCGCAGGTAGCGGCGGACGAGTTCGGCCAGGGCCTTGTCCGGGTCCATCGGGCGCAGGCCCGGCAGCCAGCGCTCGGGGCTGGTGTAGGTGACCTTGCGGCCCCGGTTGGGGCCGAAGCAGAGTGCGCCGCGGTGGCCGGCCACGTGCAGCGCCTGCCGCCAGCGCGGCCACATGCCGGTGAAGGCAGGCGTCACCGGGTCCGCGGCCCAGTCGCCGGTCCGGGCGATCACGGCGTCGCTGAGCTCGTCCACCGTGGGTGGCTCCCCCTCCCGCAGGATCCCGGCCACCGCCTCGACCACCTCGTCGGTCTGCGCCTCGTCCAGTCTCGCGGACTGCGCAAGACCGCTCACCGGCATCGGTACGGCGGACAACGCGCCGGTCCAGAAGGAGAGTTCGGCGGCGGGAAGCAGGTGCACGGTGCCGCGTGGCCCGAATGTCTTGACCAGCGTCCGCTCCTCCCACAGCGCGTCACGCACGTCCTGGCGAGTCGTGCCCTCCGTCCGCAGGCCGACGGACAGCTCGGCCGCCGACATCACCTGGGCGTGAGCCCCACCGATGGCGGCCACCACGTCCGGGATCCGGCCGGCCGCGGCGGGCCGGTCGAGGAAGTGCCGGGAGAGCCGCCTGGCACACACGTCGTTCCAGGTGGCGGATCCGGACGTGGGCTCCTCGCGGTCTGCGGTGCTGCCCGCGATCCTGCTGCCTGCCATCGGCGGGGTTCCTCCTGGATCGGGAAGTGCCGGGCCGGTGGCAAGCGTGCCATGGCGCGGCCGCGTGGCGAACGGGCACAGGCCGGAGTACGCGAGGAACTGCCCGTGAACAGACTGCACTTCCTCCGACGGCCGCGGCGCCGCTCAAGTGGCGGCGACGGCCCCGCGCGCGGGACTGGGCAGGCGGGGGCGCTCGGTCCAGGTTGCCGCATGGCGACCGTCGCGTACCCGGCGTAGCGTCGAACGCGAGAGCGGAGAGCCTCGCTCTGGCGCAGGCCAGCCCCTCCTAGGAGGTCAGCCGATGGTCCGGAACATTCTGGGGTCGATACTCGCTCTCGTCGGAGCGGCGGCCGCCGTGTTCAGTCCCTTCCGTGCTTGGTACGACGGCCGTCAGGGGCGGTACTACCGCCTGAGCGAACTGTTCTCCGGCGACGGCGTCACCGGGTCGCGCAGCGGCCTCTTCGATTCGATCTTCCTGCCGCTGGCGGTGGCTGCGCTGATCACGCTGCTCGGCATCCTGCTGCGGTCGCGGCTCATGGTCGCGCTGGCCGGCGTGATCGTGCTCGGCTTCACCATCCTGTGGATGGTCCGCGTCGGTCAGGCACAGGGCAACCTCGCGGTGGACTCGGAGGGGAACGGCCTGGCGCTGGGCGTCGCGTTCGCCTTCGGCGGCGGACTGCTGCTGCTCCTGGCGTCGCTCCTCATGTCGGGCCGCGACCGACGGCGCCGTCGCCGCCTCGACGAGGGCACCCCGACCGCCTACGAACCACCGCCGACGGTCCCGACCCTCGACTCCCCGCCGCCCTACGCCGCGGGCTACGAGGACGGCTACGCGTCCGGGCCCCAGCGCCCGACCGAGGACCGGCCGCACGGGGGCGGCGGGGCTACGGCGTCCTAGGCGTATTGATCACGGGCGTTGTCAACGCCCGAGCGCGCTGAGCCCGTCCGGCGGGCAAGCGGCCCGCGCGGAACGTGAACCGCTCACCGCGGACCACTCACCGGGGACCACTCACCGCGGAACGTGAACCGCTCACGAGGCGCCCGGCGGAGTCGATTTCGTCCCGGTCCCCTTCACCGCGTCCAACGCGTACACGCACCGGTCCTTGCTGCACGCATAGACCACCCCGCCGCGGGCCACGGGCGACCCGGTGATCTCGCCCCCGGTGGCGAGCTTCCACCGCAACTGCCCGCCCACCGCGTCCAGCGTGTAGAGACAGTGATCCGCGGAGCCGAAATGCAGCCGGCCCTCCGCCGCGACCGGCGAACCGATCACCTCGCCGCCCGACTGGAAACGCCACTTGGGCGTCCCCGTCACCGCATCCAGCGTGTACAGGCCGTTACCGCTGCCCACGTGTACGTGACCCCCCGTGACGAGCACGGGCTCGATCGAGGACCGGGACTCGGTCGCGATACGCCACCGGTCACGCCCGTCGGCCGCATCGAGGGCGTACACCGTGCCGAGATAGTCGGCGAGGTACACCCCGCCCCCGGCCACCGCGGGACCCGGCGCGAAGGCGGGCGGCGAGAGGAACACCGCCGGCGCCTCGAAGTGCCAGCGCACGAGCCCGGACGCCACATCGATGCCGAGCACCCGCGTACCGGCCGCGATGTACACGTTGCCGTCCTCGGCCTGGGTGATCCGCGCCGGCACTCCCCCGCAGGAGGACGCGTCGCCGATCGGGTACGACCAGCGCTCCACGCCGGTACGGGCCTCCACCGCGCGGAGCCGGGCGTCCTTCCAGACGTAGACCGTGCCGTTGTGGATGGCGGGCCCGGCCTCCGGTGTCTCGAAGTCGGTCTGGGCGCCGGTGATCTCCCACAGTTTCTCGCCGTTGGCGGCCTCCCAGCCCTGTACACCGCCGCCCCGGGTGCCGGTGACGATCGTGCCGCGGTCGGACTTGAGCGAGTACACCCAGGCCTCCGACTGCAGCCGCCACAGGTCGGAGCCGTCCTTGGCGTCCAGGGTGTACAGGGTCGGACCGTCGGAGGCGTGGATACGGCCGTCCGCGACGGACATCGACCAGGCGACGTCGCGGGTCTTGAAGCGGCGCCGGCCGCTGGCGACGTCGAGAGCGTGCACCTCGAAGGAGGTGACGTACACCTGGTCGCCCTCGACGTAGGGGGTGCCCCACACGTCGTTGGACATACGGAACCGCCATGGCCGCCAGGGCGCGCCCTCCGGCGGTGCGGACTGGGGCACGGCGGGCGCCTGGGCCGGTCCGGCACCGTTCACCGCGGGTCCCCCAGGATGCGCGGAACGCGCCCAGGACGCGGCGAGCGCGTCCGGCTCGGCGGCCTGCGCGGCGTGCATCCGCGCGTCGGCCACCCGCGGACCCGGCCCGATCGGCACGGGCGAGCCGGGGATGTGTACGGGTCCGGCGTCGGGGGTCGCGGGCGCCGGTGCGGGACCCCCGCGCCAGGCGGCGTCCCAGTCGTCACCGGCGCCGGGGTGCGGCGGGCCGGGGGGCGGGACGGTGATGGGCGGCGGGGACGGTGGTGGCGCCATGGCCGCAGGAGCGCTCCGGGCGGCGCTGCGCGCGGAGGGCGTGGCGCGGGAGAAGGGCCGGCCGCCGCGCCGGGTCTCGATCAGGGCGACGGCGCGTTCCGGCAGCCAGGCCGAGGCCGTCCCGCTGTCGTCGGAGCCGGAGGAGAACAGATGCGGCGCGAGCTGCGCCTGCAGATCGGCGGGGCTCGGCCGCAGCGCCGCCTCCATGCCCATGCAGGACTCGATCAGCGGTCTCAGCTCGTCGGGCAGCCCGTCCAGGTCGGGGCCCTCGCGCAGCAGCATGAAGACGGTCTCGACGGGGTTGGCGCCGTGGAAGGGCGCGTGTCCCGTCGCGGCGAAGACCAGGGTCGAGCCGAGCGAGAAGACGTCGCTGGCGCCGGTGACGCTGCGGGAGTCCTTGGCCTGCTCGGGCGACATGTACGCGGGCGTACCGACGGCGACGTTCGTCATGGTCAGACGGGTGTTGGAGACGCCGGACGCGATACCGAAGTCGATCACGCGGGGGCCGTCCTCGACGACCAGCACGTTGGACGGCTTCAGGTCGCGGTGCACGAGGCCCGCGCCGTGAATGGACTGCAGCGCCTCGGCGACACCGGCGGCCAGCCAGCGCACGGCCTGGGCGGGCATGGGCCCGCACTCATTCACTATTTCCTCGAGCGAGGGCGCGGGGACGTAGGCGGTGGCGAGCCACGGCACGGCGGCGCGCGGGTCCGCGTCCACGACGGCCGCGGTGTAGAAGCCGGACACCGCGCGGGCGGCCTCCACCTCGCGGGTGAAGCGCACACGGAACAGCTGGTCCTCGGCCAGTTCGGTCCTGACCGTCTTGATCGCCACCCGCCGGCCGGATGCCGAGCGCGCAAGATAGACGAGCCCCATGCCGCCGGCACCCAGCCGTCCGAGAACCTCGAACGGTCCGATCCTGCGCGGATCGTGCTGCGTCAGCTGCTCCACCTTGCCTGCCACCTCCCCGTAACTGACCACGCCACCTACAGCCACAGGTCAGCGTCTCACCACCGAGCCGCGTCGGCGGCACGCACCCCGATTCTTCCTGGCCGGGGCACCGGTTGCGAACCCGGCCCGGGACCGGGGTGTCTCACCCATTCAGTGACAAGCCACCACAAAGCCGCCCACCGCAACCGGTAGAACGCCGAAACGGAATCCTCTCGTCCGCCACCGTCGTCCCGCCCCCGGTCCCCCGTCAGCCTCGATTCACTCCTGCATCACCGCGAAGACCGCGCCCTGGTCGTCGACGAGCGCGGCCATCCTGCCGAACGGGGTGTCGAACGGCTCGGCCCGGATCCTGCCGCCCAGGCGCTGGGCCGTGGCGGCCGCACGGTCGCAGTCGGCGACACGGAAATAGACCAGGAAGTGCGCGGGCATCTCGGTCGGAAACTCCCCGGTCACCGCCGACCGGCCGGCGACCGCGGTCTCCGGACCCGCCTCGGCACCGGCGGGCGACCATGTGCGGAACGGCACACCCGCATCCGGCACCTCGAAGCCGCCGTAGCCGAAGACACCCTCGTAGAAGGGGTCGACCAGGCCCTTGTCCCGTGCGTACACCTCGGTCCAGCAGAACGAGTCCGGCTCCTGCTGTTTGCCGAAGCCGGGGTGCTCGTCGGCCTGCCACAGACCGAAGACCGCACCCTCGGGGTCGGCGGCGAGGGCCAGGGTGCCGTACGACCCGACGGTCGTCGGCTCCGTCACCAGCTGACCGCCCGCCTCCCGGATGCGCGCGGCGACCGCGCGGGCGTCGGGGGTGGCGAGATAGACGTTCCACACGGTGGGCATGCGGCCGTCGCGCTTGGGAGCGAGAGCGGCGACCCGCTTTCCATCGCTGTACGCCTCGGCGTACCGGCCGTACTCCGGGCCCGCACCCTCGTCGAAGGTCCAGCCGAAGAGTGCGCCGTAGAAGCGCTTGCCCGCTTCGACGTCCGGGAGCTGGGCGTCCAGCCAGCAGGGGGCGCCTTCCGGGAATCCTTCGGGTGACCCGGGCAGGGGTCCGTCCGCTTCGACCATGACGTGCCCTTCCGTTCGGAGCAGAGATTCGGAGCTGAGGAGCGGGAGCTTGGAGCGGGGGCTGAAGGGTGGGAGCTGAGGAGCGAGGCGCTGTGGAAGCCGCCGTCACCACCCACCAACGTAGCGGGGCGCGGGGCGGGCCGCCGGAGATACATTCGAACGTATGGTCAATTATTCGCGGCCGGGTTGGGCCGAACGGGAGATAAATCCGCCGGCACCGGCGAGCCCCATTTGCAGTCGGCCGAATCGCGCTCCGATCACCCCTCGGTAAGCTGACGACATGACAGGACAGGTGCGAACCGTCGACGGCCGTGTGGCCGGCCGACGCGGCCAGGCGACACGTCAGAAGTTGCTCGACTGCCTCAGCGAGATGCTCAGTTCGTCGCCCTATCGCGACGTGAAGGTCATCGATGTGGCCCGCAAGGCAGGCACTTCACCGGCGACCTTCTACCAGTACTTCCCCGACGTCGAGGGCGCCGTCCTCGAGATCGCGGAGCAAATGGCCACCGAGGGAGCGGGGTTGACGGAAGTCCTCGCCGAGCGCTCCTGGGTGGGCAAGGCCGGCTGGCAGACCTCCCAGGAACTCGTCGACGGCTTCCTCGACTTCTGGCGCAAGAACGACGCGATCCTCCGCGTGGTCGATCTCGGCGCCGCCGAGGGCGACAAGCGCTTCTACAAACTCCGGATGAAGATCCTGAACTCCGTGACCAACTCCCTTACGGACACGGTCAAGGAGCTCCAGGCAAAGGGCAAGGTCGACAAGGACGTCAACGCCGCGGCGATGTCCGGCTCCCTCGTCGCGATGCTCGCCTCCGTGGCCTCGCACCAGCGGGGATTCCAGAGCTGGGGCGTCAAGCAGGCCGAGTTGAAGCCTAGTCTGGCGCTGCTGGTCCATCTGGGCATCACGGGCAAGAAGCCCACGAAGTAGCGCGCCGACGCGCCCGTCACCGGCCAACGGCCGTACGGGCGAAGGCCGTTGACCGGTAGCCGTTGAGCGCCCGACGCTGATCAGTCCTGTCACGACGGGCGGCGGCTCCCGTGCGAGCCGCCGCCCGTACGCATGCCACGCGCCGGTCAGGCCGGGTGCCCGGGGCGGCGTTCCAGACGGAAGAGTCGGATCTCGCGGTCCACCCGCTGCTGGTACGCGGCGTACGGCGGCCAGAACCGGAGCGCCGCCCGCCACGCCTCCTCCCGCTCCGCACCCGTCAACTGCCGTGCCGTGACAGGGATGTCCCGGCCCTTCCAGTTGATCTCGGCCTCCGGACGGGCGAGCAGATTCGCGGTCCAGGCGGGGTGGCCGGGACGGCCGAAGTTGGAGCCGACCAGGAGCCAGGTCCCGGCTTCACGCTCCGGCATACAGGCGAGCGGTGTCCGCCTCGGCAGTCCGCTGCGCGCTCCGGTGGCGGTGAGCACCACGCCGGGCAGCAGCTGCGCGCTGAGCAGCACCTTCCCCCGGGTCACCCGGTGGACGGCCCGGTCCATCGCGGGGATGACGTACGGCGCGATCCGCCCGAACCCCCGAGTGGACGAGACCTTCTGCACGAGACGCATCCCGACCGCCATCAGCCGGCCTCCCCACGGGCGGCTGGACGGCGGACCTGCGGACGGTCGGCCGCGGGTGCGGGCGCGGAAACGGGTGCGGGTGCGGGTGCGGGTGCGGGTGCGGGTGCGGGTGCGGGTGCGGAAACGGTGGCCCGGGGCACGCGGGTGGAGGCGGCCGGGGCGAGGCTCCCGCCCTTCCCCGCAGCGAAGACCCCCGCCCGGTCGGCCGCGTGCCCGCGCAGGCGCTGGGCCGGGCCGAACAGCAGCTCGTCGCCCGCCACCCGCGCGAAGTACGACTGCACGTCCGGCTCCCGCCCCACCCCGGACCCCGCGGAGAGCTGGACCGCCTCGGCGGAGGCGGCACGCAGCGCCTCGATCGCCTGCGCAAGGGCGAGACCGGCGGCGGCGGGTTCGTCGCACCCGGTCCCGGCCGCGCGCCACGCGGCGTAGTAGACGGACGACCGGGCGGCGCGGACCGTCGCGTACGCCTCGGCGAGCCGGACCCGGGCGGTGGGCTCGACGCCGCACGCGGCGACCGCCCGTTCCACGGCTCGCTGCGCGGCACCGACGGCCTCCGCCGCGACGAGCACGGCCACCGTACGGCCGGTCGCCCCGAGTGCCTCGGACACCTCCTCGGCGTCGTCAGGACCGAGCAACTCCGCCTCGCAGTGACGTAGTTCGATACGCGCCAGGGGGCGGGTCGGGTCGAGGGAGGGCTGCTGGAAGCGGGTCAGCGAAGCCGAGGGGCGGGGCCCGGCCGGCCCGTCCACCGCCGCGGCGTCCGTGCGGACCAGGAACAGCAGAGTGCGGGAGCGGGCGAAGCCCCCGGTGTGCGCCGCGACCAGGAGTACGTCCGCCGTGCCGCCGTCGAGCACCTGCTCGGCCTGCCCGTAGAGACGCCAGCCGCCCGCCGCCTCTCCTGGCGCACCCTGCCATGTGGCCTGTACGCCGCCCGCGCGGCCACCGCCCGACCACAGTTCCCCGGTGTCGCCGATCAACCCCAGTGCGGCGGCCAGACCGGCTCCCGGGACCGCGAGGGCCGCGGTCAGCTCACCGGAGGCGAACCGCGGCAGAAGCCCAGCGCGCTGCGCATCGGTGCCGAGCCGAGCCACCGACGGGGCGACGAGCCCGCCGGTGGCGAGCACCGGAGCCGGGAGCAGAATCCGCCCCAACTCCTCGTGCCTCAAGGCAAGTTCGGCGACCGAGCCGCCCTGCTCGCCATGCCCCTCCGGCAGCCCCCGTCCGGGCAGCGCGAGCCGCTGCGCGAGGGCCGCCCGAAGTCCGTCGCCATACCCGCCGACTCCGCCGTCACGCCGCTCGGCCACCTGCACGCCACCCCCGACCCGGCCGTTCCGCTGCCGGGGCGAGCTGTCCCCCGGCGGCCTGGCCCCACCGTGCTCGGCGACCAGTTCGCGCAGGGCACGGCGTATCTCGTCCTGTTCCGCGGTCAGGGCTACATCCATCGACGGGCTCCTCCCGGGTCCGAAGACCGGATCTGACGGGCCGTCATGCTAGGCCCCGGCCCCGGAGATGCCCACCCCCTTGCCCGCGGTCGGCTCGGCCGGCGCGCGGCAGGGCGGCCGCGGCGAAGGTCCCGCAGGAGCCCTCGCCGCGGCCCACACCTCCCGGGCCGCAAGGGTTGACACGGTCATGGCACGCCATGACACTCCCGTGTGGGAGAGCGCTCTCCCACGTTTCCCGACGGGGCGGCCGAGCGCGATTCCGGGGGCAGTCGGTCCCCGGCAGACAGCGCATCGAGCCGCCTCCCTCCACAACCCCCAAGTGCATGGCAGGAGTTCTCCATGGCACGAAGAGCGAAGACCGTTTCACGGGCTCTGATCGCAGGGGCGGTGCTGCTGACCTCGCTGGGTATCGGCGGGATCGCCGTGAGCGCCGACGCGGACCCGGCGGCCGGTGCCGCCGGTTCGGCCGGCGGTTCCGTGACGGCACACCAGGGGCACGGCACGCAGGCCGCCGGCCACTCCCGGCAGTCCACGGGCCACACGATGCAGCCCTCGACCAAGGCGTCTGCCGACGACCGGGACGGCGACGGCTACATCCCCGCCGACCGGCCCGTCACCGGGGCCGAACCCTCCAAGAAGGAGCCGCCGCACCGGTACTTCCACGAGTTCCAGGCGCACTGCAATGTGACGCACACGGCGCCGGACGACCCCATCGTCTACCCCGGTCAGCCCGGCAAGTCCCACGACCACACGTTCATGGGCAACACCACCACGGACGCGCACAGCACCACCGAGTCGCTGGACAACGGATCGACCGACTGCCTTGCCCCGGGCGACAAGTCCGCGTACTGGATGCCCACGATGTTCGACGGGGACGAGCCGGTGCTGCCCGTCGGCGAGCAGACGATCTACTACAAGTCCGGTGTCACGGACTACACGAGCGTGCGGCCGTTCCCCAAGGGGATGCGGTTCGTGGTCGGCAGTCCCATGCAGACGGCGGAGGAGTTCCGCAACCACCCCGGTTTCGTGGAGGGTTGGGAATGCGGTGAGAGCTACTTCAACGTGGACTTCCCCACCGACTGCCCGGACACCGAGAACAACCAAATCAACATCCGCTTCCAGGCGCCGAGTTGCTGGGACGGGGAGAACCTGGACTCGCCGGACCACCAGAGCCACATGGCGTATCCGCTGGTGGAGGCCGGGACGAACAACAACGTGTGCCCGGACGACCACCCGGTCGCCCTGCCGATGATCGAGTTCAAGATGGCCTTCCCGGTCAGCGGTGACACGTCGGGACTGAGCCTGGCCAGCGGCGCGGCGTACAGCTTCCACTACGACTTCTTCAGCGCCTGGGACGACCGGACGCTGGCGGCCATGGTGGACCACTGCATCGTCGGCGGCCTGCAGTGCGACCCGCGCGGTTACGACGAGACCAACCCCGACCAGGGCGCCGTGCTCGACGAGAACTACGAGCTTCCCTGACGCGGCGGGTCAGGGGCGGGGCCGCAGACGTCGGCCCAGGCCCGACTCCCGGGATGCGCCGCGCAGATGAGCGCTTCCCCCGGACGGCCCGACACCCACGGTCCCGCCCCGCCCCACCCCGCCCGACTCCGCAATTCCCCTATGACCTCACGGAGATACGTGATGCACAGATCCGATGCAACGCGGCGCCGCGCACCCGGCCGCCGCCTCGCACCCTTGGCCGCCGGGCTCCTGGCGGTGGGCGCGCTGGCGCTGCCCGCGCAGACCGCCCACGCCGAGGGCAGTGTGGTGGAGGTGACCGGTTCCCAGGGCGACTGGCAGTTGACCGTCGACGGGGCGCCCTACCAGATCAAGGGCCTCACCTGGGGCCCGGACATGGCCGACGCCGAGAAGTACATGCCCGACCTGGAGTCGATGGGTGTGAACACCATCCGCACCTGGGGCACGGACGCCACCAGTGAGCCGCTCCTGGACGCCGCGGCCGGGCACGGCATCAAGGTGATCGCCGGTTTCTGGCTGCAGCCCGGCGGCGGCCCCGGCTCCGGCGGATGTGTCAACTACCTCACCGACACCGCCTACAAGGACGAGATGATGGCGGAGTTCCCCAAGTGGGTGAACACCTACAAGGACCATCCCGGAGTCCTGATGTGGGACGTCGGCAACGAGTCGGTGCTCGGCCTGCAGAACTGCTACAGCGGCGACGAGCTGGAGAAGCAGCGCGACGCCTACACCGCCTTCGTGAACGACCTCTCCGAGGAGATCCACTCGGTCGACCCGAACCATCCCGTGACGTCCACCGACGCCTGGGCGGGTGCCTGGCCGTACTACCAGAAGAACACGCCCGACCTGGACCTGTACGCCGTCAATGCCTACAAGGACGCGTGCGGCATCAGATCCGCCTGGGAGGAGGGAGGTTACGACAAGCCGTACATCGTTACCGAGTCCGGTCCCGCCGGTTCCTGGGAGGTGCCGGACGACGCGAACGGCGTGCCGGGGACGGAGACCGACGAGGCCAAGGCAGAGGGGTACACCGAGGCGTGGGACTGCATCGCCGGCCATGAGGGTGTCGCGCTCGGTGCGACCCTCTTCCACTACGGCACCGAGGCAGACTTCGGGGGCGTCTGGTTCAACCTGCTGCCGGACGACGAGCGGCGGCTCTCGTACTACGCCGTGAAGGAGGCGTACGGGGGCGACACCTCGGGGGACAACACCCCGCCGGTGATCTCGTCGTTGACCGTCGGCGGAGGCGCCGACGAGGTGCCGGCCGGCGGTGCCCTGACGGTCGGCGTCGAGGCTTCCGACCCCGACGGGGACTCGATCGCGTACGAGGTGCTGAGCGGGGGCCTGTACGTGGACGAGAGCACGGAGTTGACACCGCTCGAGGCCACCGACGACGGATCCGGCGGGCTCCAGGTGACCGCACCGGACCGGCCCGGGGTCTGGGAGATCTACGTCAAGGCGACGGACGGCAACGGCAATGTCGGCTACCGCAGCCAGTCGGTGAAGGTCGTTCCTCCGGCGGTGGACGGCACCAACATCGCGCAGGGGCAGCCCGCCACCGCCTCGTCCTTCCAGCCCGACAGCGGCGACTGCCCGTGTCCTGCGGACAGGGCCGTGGACGGTGACCACGGCACCCGGTGGGCCAGCGACTGGAGCGACCCGCAGTGGCTCCAGGTCGACCTCGGATCCGTCCAGTCCTTCCAGCACCTGCAGCTCAACTGGGAGGCCTCGTACGCGAAGGCGTACACCGTCCAGACGTCGGACGACGGCGAGAACTGGCGGACCGTGCACGAGGTGACCGACGGGAACGGCGGCATCGACGACTTCGATGCCACCGGCAGCGGACGCTACGTGCGGGTCGAGGGAACTGAGCGCGGGACCGGGTACGGCTACTCGCTGTACGAGTTCGGTGTCTACAACTGACCGGGCCCGCCGACGTGGTGGCCCCGTGCCGGACCTCCGGTACGGGGCCACCGAGCGTGCGAGAGGGAGCTCGGACGGAGGGGGCGGAGATGGATGACGAGGAACTCGACGGGCTGCTGGGCAAGTTGACGCTGCCGCAGAAGGTGCGGCTGCTGACCGGGGCGAGCACCTGGCGTACCGCCGCGGAGCCGGCGGCCGGCCTGCGCGCGATGGTGATGTCGGACGGACCGTCCGGGGTGCGGGGCGAGTCGTGGGACGAGCGGGAGACCTCGGCACTTCTGCCGTCCGCCTCCGCCCTCGGCGCGATGTGGGACGAGCCTCTGGTGGAGCGGCTGGGTGGGCTGCTCGCGCGGGAGGCGATCGGCAAGGGCGTCGATGTGGTCCTTGCGCCGACGCTGAATCTGCACCGTTCGCCGCTGGCCGGGCGGCACTTCGAGTGCTTCGCGGAGGACCCGGAACTCACCGGCCGCACCGGTGCGGCCCTGGTGCGCGGGATACAGGCGACGGGCGTGGCCGCCACCGCCAAGCACTACGTCGCCAACGACTCCGAGACGCAGCGGCTCACCCTCGATGTACGCGTGGGCGAACAGGCCCTGCACGAGGTGTACTTGGCTCCGTTCGAGGCCGCCGTACGGGCAGGCGTGCGGGTGGTGATGTCCGGCTACAACGGCGTGAACGGCACCACCATGAGCGCCCATCCCCTCCTCGCCGACCCGCTGAGGGCCGACTGGGGATTCGACGGAGTCGTGGTCTCGGACTGGGGCGCCGTACGCAGCACGGTCGCCACCGCCCGCGCCGCACTGGACCTCGCCATGCCGGGGCCGGCGGGCGAGTGGGGCGAGGCGCTGGTGGCGGCGGTGCGGTCGGGAGCGGTGCCCGAGGATGCCGTGGACGACAAGGTGCGGGGGCTGCTGCGGCTCGCGGCGTGGGTGGGCGCCCTGGGCCACGCGCCCGCGGCCGGGCCACCGCCCGCCGTACCGAGTACGCACCGCCTGCTGCGGGAGGCGGTGGCGGCGGGCTCCGTGCTGTTGTCCAACCGGGGAGTGCTGCCGCTCTGCCCGGCGGCGCTGGGCAGCGTGGCCGTGATCGGCGCGCATGCGGTACGGCCCCAACTGCAGGGCAGCGGCAGCGCGGGCGTCTTCCCGCAACGCGAGGTCACCCCGCTCGACGGCATCCGCGCCCGCCTGCGCGGACAGGCCCGCGTCGTGTACGCCGAGGGACCGACGCCCGGCGGGCAGGCCCGTCCGCTGGACGTCGACCGCTGCACCGATCCACGCTCCGGCACACCCGGAGTGCTTCTGCGCATGCTCGACGGGGACGGCCGCGAGCTGTACGCCGAGCACCGCCTCACCGGCCGGCTCCTGGAACCCGGGCTGGTGGCCGGGGCCCACACCGTGGAGATCGAGGCGGTACTGCTGCCGGGCGTGGGCGGCGAGTGGACCTTCGGGATCGGTGGCTTCGGTCCGATGCGGCTCATGGTCGACGGGCGGACCCTGGTCGAGGGGGACTTCCCGCGGTGCACCGACGATCCGGCCGTGGTCCATGTCGACCCGCCCCGCCGGTACGGGCGGGTCCACCTGGCGCCCGACCGTGCGGTGCGCGTGGTGGCACGCCGGGAGCTGGCCCGGGACACCGGCCGCGCCACGGTGGTCACGGCCGCCGAGCCGGTGCCGTCCGGGTCGGCGGCCCTGCGCGAGGCGGTGCGATCGGCGGGCGCGGCGGACGCGGCGGTGGTGGTCGTCGGGACCGTACCCGGCGGCGGGGCCGAGGGCCGCGACCGTGCGAGTCTGGCGCTGCCGGGCCGGCAGGACGAGCTGGTCGCGGCGGTGGCCGCGGCCAACCCCCGGACGGTGGTGGTGGTGAACTCCGGGGGCCCGGTGGAGCTGCCGTGGCGCGCGGCCGCCGGCGCCGTACTGCTGTGCTGGTTCCCGGGGCAGGAGGCCGGTGCGGGACTGGCAGACCTGCTCTTCGGACGGGCCGAACCGGGTGGGCGGCTGCCGACGACCTGGGGTGCGGAGCTCGCGGACGTACCCGTCGTACGGACCGCGCCCGACGCGGGGGTACTCGCGTACCGGGAGGGGCTGCACATCGGCTACCGGGCGTGGCTGCGCGCGGGCCGGGAGCCCGCCTTCTGGTTCGGGCACGGCCTGGGGTACACGAGCTGGTCGTACGAGGCCGTCGAGGCGCCCGCCGTGGCGGACACCCGCGAGAGCTTCACGGTGCGGGTCACCGTGCGCAACTCCGGTGGCAGGAGGGGGCGTGAGGTGGTCCAGGTGTATCTGGCCCGCCCACGGTCGGCCGTCGAACGCCCGGTGCGCTGGCTGGCCGGGTACGCGGCGGTGCATGCGGATCCGGGGGAGGCGTGTACGGCGAAGGTCGTGGTGCCCGCTCGGGCGTTGCGCCACTGGTCGGTCCCGGACGGCGGCTGGCGTACCGAGCCCGGTGCGTTCCGGGTACTGGCGGGTCGGTCCGCGGGAGAACTGCCGCTCAGCACCCGGGTAGAGGTGGTGGACGGGGCCTGACCGCGCATCCCTCGATCCCTGACCGCCCATCCCCCGATCCCTGTCCTGCCCGGTTCCCGGGCCCTGTCCTGCCCGGTTCCCGGGCCCTGTTCCGCCCGGTCGGGGTTCCTGTTCCGCCCCCGTCGGGGTTCCTGTTCCGCCCTGGTCAGAGGCCCGGACCGGGGCGGGGAGAGCGCTCTATAATCGGCGGCGGAGGCAGCGACGAGGGGCGGGGTATGAACCGACAGGCGCCGACACTCGAGGACGTGGCGCGCGAGGCCGGTGTCTCCCGGGCCACCGTCTCCCGGGTCATCAACGGCATCCGCAATGTGGACCCGGACATCCAGGAGGTGGTCCGCCGGGCCATCGACAGCACGGGGTACGCACCGAACCGGGCGGCCCGGTCCCTGGTGACCCGTCGGGCGGAGACCATCGCCCTGGTGGTGTCCGGCGCGGGCGGCGAGAACCCCGGCGCCAAGGACGGCGCGGCGAACGACGCCAAGGACGGCAGGGATGCCAGGGACGGCCAACAGGACGCCGCGCAGCACGAGTTCGCCGCCCGCGTCTTCGGGGACCCGTTCTTCGGGCGGGTGGTGTCCGGTGTGGTCGGCTTTCTGCGGCCGCGCTCGATGCACCCGGTGCTGATGTTCGCCGAGTCGGAGAGCGCCCGGACGCAGGTGGTGGACTACCTGCGCCAGGGCAGCGCGGACGGCGCCCTGGTGGTGTCCACGCACGCCGAGGACCCGCTGCCGGCCCGGCTGGCCGCCGAGCGCCTGCCGGCGGTGTGCTTCGCCCGCCCCGCGGTGCCCGCCCCGGTCAGCTTCGTCGACCTCGCGCACCGGCACGGCGGCCTGCTCGCGGCGCAGCACCTCCTCGAGCGCGGCCGGCGCAGGGTGACCACCGTGACCGGTCCGCTGGACGTGCCGGCGGGGCAGGAGCGCCTGGCCGGGTTCCGGGACGGGACGGAGCGCGCCGGGGTGCCGTACGTACCGATCGTCGAGGGCGGCTTCACCCTGGCCAGCGGTGTCGCCGCGATGGAGCGGCTGCTGGCCGAACACCCGGAAGTGGACGGGGTGTTCGCGGGGAACGACCTGATGGCGCAGGGCGTCTGCCAGGTACTGGCCCGCCACGGCCGGCGGGTGCCGCAGGACGTGGCCGTGGTCGGTTTCGACGACTCGAGCGTCGCGCTCACCTGCAGCCCACCGCTGACCACCGTGCGCCAGCCGGTCGAGGAGATGGCCGCCACCATGGCGCAGCTCCTGGAGGAGTACATCCACGGCGACCGCACCGACCCGACCTCGGTCATCTTCGATCCCGAGCTGGTGGTACGAGAGTCGACCTGACCGGCACAACAAGCCGCCCCCTGAGGCCTCTTCGACCCCGGAGGCACCATCAGGCCCGGACACATCTCGAGGCCCGTCCGGCGCTCGAGGACAGACCGAGCCGGTCCGGCCCGTGAGGTCGCACACCGCAGACCGCAGACCGCAGGCCTGAGCGCAGACCCCCGACGCACGGGTCGGCCCGGAAACGGGGCGACCCCAAGCACGGGGCCGGCCCCGCCTCCCCTGCCGCGGCCCCGCCCCCTACGGCAGCGCACGCTCCTTGAGCGTGGTCTGCCAGGCGGGCCGCTCCGCGACGGGAGCCACCGCGGCGGACCGGCCGCCACGGCGGAAGAAGGCGGCGAGCGGCAGCGTCGCGGCGCCCACCGTGACCGCGTCCGGGCCGAGTCGTCCCAGCCGCAGGTCGACGCGCTCGGCCGGGTACTGGAGGGCGTACTTCGGGATGTGCTGCCGAACCGTGTCCAGGAACCGGTCGCCGAGCTGGAGTCCGGCCCAGCCGCCGACGAGGATCCGCTCCGGCCGGAAGAGATTGATGAGCCCGGAGAGCCCCGCGCCCAGATACTCGGCGGTCTCCTCCAGGACGGCGAGCGCGGTCGCGTCCTGCCGCGTGCCGTCGTCCGCCGGATACGCGGAGGCGAGCATGCTGGTGAGGGAGGCCTCCTCCTGGGCGCCGTACAGCGGCTCCCCGCCGGCCTCCCGCCACCGCTCGAGCAGCGCCTCCGCGCCCGCGTAGGCCTCCAGGCAGCCCACCGCCCCGCACCGGCAGCGACGGCCCTGGACATGGACCGTGAGGTGGCCCCATTCGACGGAACGGGGCGGGCCGCCGGCGACCACGCAGGCCCCGACGCCCGAACCGAAGAGCACCACCACGGCGTCCTTGGCACCCCGTCCGGCGCCGAACCACATCTCCGCCTGCCCGAGGGTCATCGCACCGTTGTCGACGAAGAAGCCGACGTGTGCGGGGAGTTGGCAGGCCTGGCGCAGCAGGTCCTCGAGGGGCACAGCACCCCAGCCGATCGTCTGCCCGTGCACCACCGCGCCGTCGGCCTCCTGGGCGACGATGCCCGGCACGCCGATGCCGACGCCGAGCAGGTGTTCCGGTGCGACACCTCCGGTCGCGAGGACTTCACCGATGCCCGCCGCGATGTGTTCGGCCACCTGGCGGACCGGATATCCCTTCAGCTCCAACGGCTTTTCCACCCGGGCCAGTTCGGCGAGCGAAAGGTCGAACAGCTCGATCCGCAGGCGGGTTTCGCCGACGTCGACGCCGATCAGGTACCCGCAGCTGGGGACGATGCGCAGCAGGATGCGGGGCCGGCCACCTTCGGACTCGACGCTTCCGGCCTCCTGGACGAGGTTTTCCGCGACCAGGTCCGCCACCAGAGTGCTGACCGATCCGGCGCTCAAACCCGTTGCAGGACCCAGTTCCTGACGGCTCGTCGGACCTTCGAAGTACAGCTCTCTGAGGATGGCGGCCCGGTTCTCCGTTCGCAGGTCCTGCACCGTGCGCCCGCTGCGTCGTGCGGCCATGGGGCTCCTCCCACTCTGCGGTGCTTCGAGATCGTCCTTGCGCGACCCCTTGACGCTACCCTCCCACAGGACTTAAATCACACCTCAAATTAAGAGGTGAGGGACTGCCGGAGCAGACGACCGCGCACAGCGCCCGCCCGCTCCCTCGCCCCCTTGGTGACTTCCTCGGGAAAGGAACACCTGGTGCCATGAGCAGAACCCGTACCACCTCAGTAGGTGCCGTCATCGTCACCCTCGCTCTGTCGGCCACCGCCTGTGGTGGCGGATCCGCCACCGGCGAGGGCTCCAACGACTCGCCGCAGACGCTGACTTACTGGGCCAGCAACCAAGGCCCCACCGTCCAGGCGGACAAGAAGATCCTCACCCCCGAACTGAAGAAGTTCGAGAAGCAGACCGGCATCAAGGTCAAGCTGGAGGTGGTCCCCTGGTCGGACCTGCTCAACCGGATCCTCACCGCCACCACTTCGGGCCAGGGCCCCGACGTCCTGAACATCGGCAACAGCTGGTCGACCTCGCTCCAGGCCACCGGCGCCCTGCTGCCCTGGGACAAGAAGAACTTCGCCAAGATCGGCGGCAAGGACCGCTTCGTGCCGGCCGCGCTCGACACCGCCGGAGCCGAGGGCAAGGACCCCGCGGCCGTACCGCTGTACTCCATGGCGTACGCGCTCTACTACAACAAGAAGATGTTCCGCGAGGCGGGCATCAGCGAGCCGCCCACCACCTGGGACCAACTGGTCGCGGACGGAAAGAGGTTGTCCAAGGGCGGCAAGTGGGGACTCGGCGCCGAGGGCGCCAACCTGTCCAACAACATCCACCAGATCTTCGTGCTCGCCAAGCAGCGCGGCGCCGACTGGTTCGCCTCGGACGGCAAGCCCGACTTCACCTCGCCGGGCGCCGTGGCGGCCGTGAAGCAGTACGTGGACTTCATGGCCAAGGACAAGATCATCGCGCCGGGCAACGCGGAGTACGCCCAGAACCAGTCCCTGAGCGACTTCTCCAAGGGCAGGACGGCCATGGTGCTGTGGCAGGCCGCCGCCTCCACCTTCGACTCGCAGGGCATGAAGGACAGCGACTGGGGCGTGGTCCCGGCACCTGTGCCCGCCGGCCCTCCGGGCCAGGGCAAGAACACCAACTCCATGGCCGCCGGCATCAACATGGCCGTCTTCAAGAACAGCGACAACCTCGACGGCGCCACCGAGTTCGTCAAGTTCATGACGAGTGATGCCGAGCAGAAGATCCTCAACAAGGCCTACGGTTCGGTCCCGTCGGTCACGGCCGCCCAGGACGATCAGGCCTTCGACAAGCCCGAACTCAAGGTGCTGCGCGACACCTTGGCCAAGAGCGCCGCGCCCCTGCCGCGCGTGCCGAACGAGTCGCAGTTCGAGACCGCGGTCGGCACGGCCGTGAAGAACCTCTTCGCCGCGGCGGCGGACGGCAAGGCCATCACCACCCAGGCCGTGAAGGCCGAACTCACCAAGGCCGAGCAGCAGATGGCCGAGCAGTGAGCGACCACACCCGATGACGACGACACTCGCCCCCGCCCCGGGCCCCGGCGCCGAGTCCGGCCCCGCCGAGCCCGCGGGCCGGCGGCGCCGCGCACCGGGCCGCCTGCGCAAGAACGCACTGCCCTATCTGCTGCTCCTGCCGGCCGTGTTCTTCGAACTCCTCGTCCACCTGGTGCCGATCGTCATCGGCATCGCCATGAGCTTCAAGAAGCTCACCCAGTTCTTCATCCGCGACTGGGGCGCCGCACCCTGGACCGGCTGGGACAACTACTCCATCGCACTCGACTTCGACGCCCCGGCCGGCCAGGCGCTCCTCCACTCCTTCCTCGTCACCTGTGCCTTCACCGTGCTGTCCGTCGGCCTGTGCTGGCTGATCGGCACCGCCGCCGCGATCTGCCTCCAGGAGGCCTTCCGGGGGCGGGGTCTGCTGCGGGCCCTGTTCCTCGTCCCGTACGCGCTGCCCGTCTACACCGCCGTCATCACCTGGGTCTTCATGTTCCAGCACGACAACGGCCTGGTGAACCACGTCCTGCACGACCAGCTCGGACTGACCGACGCACCCTCGTTCTGGCTGATCGGCGACAACAGTTTCGTCGCCCTGCTCACCGTGTCCGTGTGGAAGGGCTGGCCGTTCGCCTTCCTCATCGTGATGGCCGGCCTGCAGAACATCCCCCGGGAGATGTACGAGGCCTCCTCGCTCGACGGCGCCACCATGCCGCAGCAGATCCGGCACGTCACGCTGCCTGCACTGCGGCCCGTCAATCAGGTCCTGGTCCTGGTGCTGTTCCTCTGGACGTTCAACGACTTCAACACGCCGTTCGTGATGTTCGGCAAGGCGGCCCCGCACAGCGCGGACCTGATCTCCATCCACATCTACCAGTCGTCGTTCGCCACCTGGAACTTCGGCACCGGCTCCGCCATGTCCGTACTCCTGCTGCTGTTCCTGCTGCTCGTCACCGGCCTCTACCTGCTGTACACCTCCCGAGGAAGGCGGGCAGCCGATGCGTGACACCGCCGCGACACCCCACCGCTCGCCGACCGCACCGCCCCGGTCCTTCCTCTGGATCCGGCGGATCTTCCTCACTCTGCTCACCGGCTTCGTCCTGCTGCCGGTGTACGTCATGGTGTCCAGCTCCCTGAAGCCGCTTCAGGACGTATCCAGCAAGTTCCGCTGGCTGCCGAGCGAGGTCACCCTGCAGCCCTACGTCGACATCTGGAAGACCGTCCCACTCGCCCGCTACTTCGTGAACTCGCTGGTCGTGGCCGGTGCGGCCACCGTGTGCTCGGTCGTCATCGCCGTCTTCGCGGCCTATGCGGTCAGCCGCTACCGCTTCCGCGGCAAACGCGTCTTCACCGTCTCCGTGCTCTCGACGCAGATGTTCCCCGGCATCCTCTTCCTGCTGCCGCTCTTCCTGATCTACGTCAACATCGGAAACGCCACCGGCATCGCCCTGTTCGGCTCCCGCGCCGGTCTCATCCTCACGTATCTGACGTTCTCCCTACCGTTCTCCGTGTGGATGCTGATCGGGTACTTCGACTCCGTGCCGCGCGACCTCGACGAGGCGGCCCTCGTCGACGGATGCGGCCCGCTCGGCGCACTGTTCCGCGTCGTCGTGCCGGCGGCCGTGCCCGGCATCGTCGCCGTAGCCGTCTACGCCTTCATGACGGCCTGGGGCGAGGTCCTCTTCGCCTCCGTCATGACCAACGACACCACCCGCACCCTCGCCGTCGGCCTCCAGGGCTACTCCACGCAGAACGACGTCTACTGGAACCAGATCATGGCCGCCTCACTCGTCGTGAGCGTGCCCGTCGTCGCAGGCTTCCTGCTGCTCCAGCGCTACCTCGTCGCGGGCCTCACGGCGGGAGCCGTCAAGTGACCCGCACAGCGGGCCGTTCCGCCGGCCGAGCCGGCCACCGCCCGAGCCCACCCCGACTCCGGACACCGAAGGACCGCCTCTTGACCAGCATCGACCTCGCCGCCTTCCCGCCCGACTTCCACTGGGGCACCGCCACCTCCGCCTACCAGGTCGAAGGAGCCGTCACCGAGGACGGCCGCGGCCCCTCGATCTGGGACACCTTCTCGCACACCCCCGGCAAGATCGACAACGACGACCACGGGGACCGGGCCTGCGACCACTACCACCGGTGGCGCGAGGACGTCGCCCTGATGAAGCAACTCGGCACCAACGCCTACCGGTTCTCCCTCGCCTGGCCCCGCATCCTGCCCGGCGGCGACGGCCCGCCGAACGCCAAGGGCCTCGCCTTCTACGACCAGTTGACCGACCACCTGCTCGCCGAAGGCATCACCCCGTCCGTCACCCTCTACCACTGGGACCTGCCCCAGGCCCTGCAGGACCGCGGCGGCTGGCCCGAGCGGGACACCGCCGAGCACTTCGCGGCCTACGCCTCCCTCGTCGCCGAACGCCTCGGCGACCGCGTCACCCAGTGGACCACCCTGAACGAACCGCTCTGCTCGGCCTGGATCGGCCACCTCGAAGGCCTGATGGCCCCGGGGCTCACCGACCTCACCGCCGCCGTCCGCGCCTCGTACCACCTGCTGCTGGGCCACGGCCTGGCCGCCCAGGCCATCCGCGCCGCCTCCCCCGCCGCGCAGGTCGGCATCGTCAACAACCTCTCCACCGTGGCCCCTGCCAGTGACGCCCCCGAGGACGTCGCCGCCGCCCTCCGCATGGACGGCCACAGCAACCGCTGGTGGCTCGACCCCGTCCACGGCAGGGGCTTCCCCGCCGACATGCTCGACCTCTACGGCGTCGAACTCCCGGAAAAAACAGGCGACTTGGCGACCATCGCCGCCCCCCTCGACCACCTCGGGCTCAACTACTACTTCCCCGTCACCGTCGCCGACGACCCGGACGGCCCCGCACCGTACGCCCGCCAGGTGCGCCGCCACGGCGTCCCCCGTACCGCCATGGACTGGGAGATCGACGCCGGCGGCATCGAGCAGCTCCTGCTGCGGCTGACCCGGGAGTACGGGGCCCGCAAGCTGTACGTCACCGAGAACGGCTCCGCCTACCCGGACCTCGTCCAGGCCGACGGCAGCGTGAACGACCCCGAACGCCAGGCGTACCTGGAAGAACACCTGGCGGCCTGCGCACGGGCCGTCCGACAGGGCGCGCCGCTCGCCGGCTACTACGCCTGGTCGCTGCTCGACAACTTCGAGTGGGCGTACGGCTACGACAAGCGGTTCGGTCTGATCCATGTCGACTACGACACCCAGGTCCGCACCGTCAAGGGCAGCGGGCGCCGCTACGCCGACCTCGTCAGGGAGCACGGGTGGCTGTCCCGACGGGCGGCCTAGTCCGCTCAACCAAGCGCGACAGAAGGGAGGTTGACCCTTCTCCTGCCAGGGCCCCACCCGTAGTCTGAGAGCGCTCTCAGACTCCAGGCCCCCCACGCACGACTTCCCCACGAACCCCGGAGGCTTCCCATGTCCGCAACTCCACCCCCCACCGGTCCCGACCCGTCGCGGCGCAAGATACTCGCCGCCGCGGCCGCCGCGGTGCCCGCAGCCGTCCTGCTCTCCACCACCGGTGCGTCAGGCGCGTCAGCGCGTCCGGCCGCCGCGAAGGCCGGCGCCAAGGCCGACCCCGACCTCGGGCCCAACGTGATCGTCTTCGATCCGTCCACGCCCGGCATCCAGGGCAAGCTGGACGAGATCTTCGAGGAGCAGGAGTCGGCGCAGTTCGGCAGCGGCCGCTACGCCCTGCTCTTCAAGCCCGGCACCTACGGCGGGCTCAACGCCCAACTCGGCTTCTACACCTCGATCATGGGCCTCGGGCTCACCCCCGACGACACCCTCTTCAACGGCGATGTGACCGTGGACGCGGGCTGGTTCGACGGCAACGCCACGCAGAACTTCTGGCGTTCGGCGGAGAACCTCGCCCTCAACCCCGTCAACGGCACCAACCGCTTCGCCGTGTCCCAGGCCGCTCCGTTCCGCCGGATGCACGTCAAGGGCAATCTCAACCTGGCGCCGGACGGCTACGGCTGGGCCAGCGGCGGCTACATCGCCGACAGCCGGATCGACGGCGAGGTCGGACCGTACTCGCAGCAGCAGTGGTACACCCGCGAGAGCTCGGTCGGCGGCTGGGGCAACGCCGTGTGGAACATGGTCTTCTCGGGAGTCGAGGGCGCCCCCGCGCAGAGCTTCCCCGACCCGCCGTACACCACGCTCGAGACGACGCCGGTCTCCCGGGAGAAGCCGTTCCTCTTCCTGGACGGCGAGGAGTTCAAGGTCTTCGTGCCGGCGCTGCGCAAGGACGCGCGCGGCCCGTCCTGGGGCAGCGGTACGCCGCAGGGCGAGTCGCTGCCGCTGAGCGAGTTCCACATCGTGAAGGACGGCGCCACCGCCGCTTCCATCAATGCCGCGCTCGAAGAGGGCCAGAACCTGCTGTTCACGCCCGGCGTCTACCACCTCGACGCGGCCATCGAGATCACCCGGGCCGGCACCATCGCCCTCGGTATCGGCTACCCCACCCTGATCCCCGACGGCGGCGCGACCGCCGTCAAGATCGCCGACGTGGACGGCGTACAGCTGGCGGGCGTCCTCATCGACGCCGGGCCCGACAACTCCGACACGCTCATCGAGGTCGGCCCCGAGGGCGCGTCCGCCGACCACGCCCAGGACCCGATCACCCTCCAGGACGTCTTCATCCGCATCGGCGGCGCGGGCCCCGGCAAGGCCACCACCAGCATGGTCGTCAACAGCCGGCACACCGTCATCGACCACACCTGGGTCTGGCGCGCCGACCACGGCGAAGGGGTGGGCTGGGAGACCAACCGCGCCGACTACGGCGTCGTCGTCAACGGCGACGACGTGCTCGCCACCGGCCTGTTCGTCGAGCACTTCAACAAGTACGACGTGGTGTGGAACGGCGAGCGAGGCCGCACGATCTTCCTGCAGAACGAGAAGGCCTACGACGCTCCGAACCAGGAAGCCATCCAGGACGGCGACATCCGCGGCTTCGCCGCCTACAAGGTGGCCGACTCCGTGACCGAGCACGAGGCCTGGGGTGTGGGCAGCTACTGCAACTACACCTCCGACGACACCATCGTCCAGGACCACGGCTTCGCCACACCGACCGGTCCCGGCATCAAGTTCCACCATGTGCTCGTCGTCTCGCTCGGCGGCAAGGGTCAGTACGCGCACGTCATCAACGACACCGGGGACGCGACCTCGGGCAGCGACACGATCCCGTCGCAGGTGGTCTCGTACCCGTGACCCCGGCCCGACACCGAGGTAGCGGCACCGCGGCCCGGCGAAGTTGAACAAGTCAACGTCTGCCACCGGGACTTGGTGCTGGGGTACGTCGGATCGGATACGCGGCCTACGGCCGGAGATGACCGACCGGTTCGACGACCGCCTACTCGGCCGCCGCGAGCGGCGGTTCGTGTGCTGCGCAACAGCCCCAGCGCGAGATGTTCCGGCGGCGACGGCCGCAGCCGCCCAGAGAAGTGACAGCCCTGGGCGGCTGCGGGTTCTGCCCGGTCGGGCCAGTTTCGGTAACACGGTCAGGCTGACCAACTGCCTGCGTCAGCAGCGGACTTGGCGAATTGGTGGCTACCTCGGTCAGCGTCATCGCCCGGGGTCCGGACAACTCATAGATCTGGCCCGCGTGCCGGCTCTCGGTCAGCGCGGCGACCACCACCGCGGCGATGTCCTCGGCATCGACGAAGGAGGCCGCCCCATCGCCGGCGGGCAGCCGCAGCTCACCTGCGAGAACGGCATCGGCGAAGAAGCCCTCACTGAAGTTCTGCGCGAACCAGCCCGGCCTGCTGATCGTCCACTCCAGACCGCTCTCCCGCACGGCGGCCTCGCTGTCGACGATGCCCTCAAGGACGCCGCTGCTGTCCTTCGCGTAGTCCGGATCGTCGATACCACGCCTCGAGGCCAGCACGATCCGCTGCACCCCATGTCGCACCGCCCGCTCGATGAACGGGCGAACGAGCTTCGTGCCGTCCAACTGCACGATGTACATGGACCGCACGCCCTCCAGAGCGGCATCCCAGGTGCCGCTGTCGGTCCAGTCGAAGGTGTGCTCGCCGTTCCGCGACGCCGCGCGAACCGGCAGCCCTTCGGCCCGCAGTCGGCTGACGACGCGGCGGCCGGACTTACCCGTTGCCCCGGTGACAAGAATTGGATGTTCAGACATGACTCCAGTCAAACGACGGGCGCCGAGACGATCCATGGCTAAAAAGCTCCCCATGATGTCCAGGCGTCTACGCTGGAGGCATGGACGCCGTGTCGGAGCTGTTGGCAGGGGTAAGGGCGCGCGGCGCCGTCTTCCGGCAGACGATCATGCGACCGCCCTGGGCCCTGCGGATGGCCAGTGGCGCCCCGCTGACGCTGGCCACGATGGTGCGCGGCCGGGCCTGGATCGTTCCCGACCGACATGAGGCGGTGCCCATCGGTGTCGGCGACATCGCCGTCGTCCGCGGCGACGCGCCCTACGCGGTGGCCGACGACCCCGCGACCACACCCTCGCTGGTGGTAACCAGCGCCGACTACTGTCCAAGGGCCGAGGGTGTCGAGCATGCCTCCGGGCCCACCCGGACCTGCGGAGCGCCGGACGAGGGGGCTGCCGTGCTGGTCAGCGGGGCTTTCGAGCGCCGGGGAGAGCTCAGCGAACGACTACTGCAGGCCCTGCCCGCCGTGCTGGTCGTGCCGGCCGGAGGAATCCCCTTCCCGTCGGTGGAATCGGTGGCCGAGGAGGTCGCCGGCGACCGACCGGGACAGCAGCTGGTGCTGGACCGGCTGCTTGACCTGATGCTGGTCTCCGCGCTGCGCAGCTGGTTCGACAACCCGGACGCCGATGCCCCGGCCTGGTGCCGCGCACTGGACGACCCGGTCGTGGGTACCGCGCTGCGGCTGCTGCACGAGGCTCCCGCCCGTCCTTGGACGGTGGCGGACCTGGCGGCCAAGGTGGGGGTATCGCGGGCAGCGCTCGCCCGGCGGTTCACGGCGCTGGTCGGCGAACCACCGATGGCCTACCTCGCGGACTGGCGGATCACCTTGGCCGCGGACCTGCTGCGGGAGACCGACGACACGGTGGGCACGATCGCAAGGAAGGTGGGCTACGCCGACGCCTTCGCGCTGAGCGTGGCGTTCAAGCGGCTGCGCGGCACCCGGCCCAGTGATCACCGGAGACCGAAACCACAGCAGTGGCGGGCCGGATGAGTCCTGCCGCCCTGTCCCACGAAACGTGAAGGCGGGACGGACAGGTCCGTGGACACCTGAACGCTCACCCGGCCTGTCCTCTCGCTTGGTGCAGAGACGCACTGGGTGCCGGGCCGTGACGGGCTCGGGCACGCGGGTCGCACTCGCCGCCGGAGCGGAGCGTTCTGTGCGACCCCCCCCTGTGGCGAAGGGCTGTCGGAGGCCGCGATATCTGATGTACCGTCAGATTCATGGCCGATCACCCCGCAGCAGCCGGGCCCGCGCCCGCTCCCTCCGCCACTGCCTACCTACGCGCCCCGGGCCGTCGCGTCGCGGTCGCCGGGATCGCGCTCTCCGACTGCGGCCGGGTCGACGACGCCACCCCCTACCAGCTGCACGCTCAGGCCGCCCGGCGGGCGCTGGCCGACTCGGGGCTCGACCGTTCCGTGATCGACGGCTTCGCCTCCGCGGGGCTCGGCACGCTCGCGCCGGTCGAGGTCGCCGAGTACCTGGGCCTCAAGCCCACCTGGGTCGACTCGACCTCGGTCGGCGGCTCCACCTGGGAGGTGATGGCGGCCCACGCGGCCGACGCGATCGCCGCAGGCCACGCCAAGGCCGTCCTGCTCGTCTACGGATCCACCGCCCGCGCCGACATCAGGGCCGGCCGCCGCACCTCGAACCTGTCCTTCGGCGCCCGCGGCCCCCTGCAGTTCGAAGTCCCGTACGGGCACACCCTGATAGCCAAGTACGCGATGGCGGCCCGCCGCCACCAGCACGCCTACGGGACGACGCTGGAGCAGCTCGCCCAGGTCGCCGTACAGGCCCGGGCCAACGCCGCGCACAACCCGGACGCGATGTACCGGAACCCGATCACCGTCGACGAGGTGCTGTCCGGGCCGATGATCGCCGACCCGTTCACCAAACTGCACTGCTGCATCCGCAGCGACGGCGGCGCCGCGGTCCTCCTGGTCTCCGAGGAACTCGCTGCGGACTGCGCGAAGGACCCGGTCTGGGTGCTCGGCAGTGGCGAGCACGTCTCGCACACCACCATGTCGGAGTGGGACGACTTCACCGTCTCGCCCGCGGCGGTCAGCGGCCGGCTCGCCTTCGAACGCGCCGGCGTGCGTCCCGACGAGATCGACCTCGCCGAGCTGTACGACGCCTTCACGTACATGACGCTGGTGACTCTGGAGGATCTCGGGTTCTGTCCGAAGGGCGAGGGCGGGGCGTTCGTGGAGAAGGGCCGGCTGCTGCGCGACGGCGACTTCCCGGTGAACACCGACGGCGGCGGTCTATCGGCCCAACATCCTGGCATGCGCGGCCTGTTCCTCCTCGTGGAGGCGGTGCGTCAGCTGCGCGGAGAGGCGGGCGACGGCCAGGTCACCAAGGCGGGCGGACGGCTTCCCCGACTCGCCGTCGCCTCCGGCACGGGCGGGTGGTTCTGCTCCTCGGGGACGCTGGTACTGGGACGCGGGTGAGCCGCATGAGCGCGGGCGGCCGGTACGGCTGCGCCGGCAGCCCGTACGGGTGAAGTCCCCGGACGGCCGGAATGGTCGCGGCCCGACGGGAGTTCACGGCACAGGCGCTTCGCCCGCCGTGTCCGCGGCCGGGCGGCCTCCGTATCCGCTGCCGTACCGAAGGAGACTCCCGTGGCACTGACACGCGACGAACGCGAGCAGTTCCTCGCCGAACCGCACATCGCCGCGCTCGCGGTGGACGCCGGCGAGGGCCGGGCGCCGCTCACCGTGCCGATCTGGTACCAGTACGAGCCGGGCGGCGACGCCTGGATCCTGACCGGCGCCGACTCGCGCAAGGCCCGACTCATCGCCGACGCGGGCCGGTTCAGCCTCATGGTCGAGCGCCTGGACCCGACGATCCGGTACGTGTCGGTGGAGGGCCCGGTCATCTCCACGCAACCGGCGACGCGGGAACTCCTCGAGGAGGTCTCGGCTCGCTACCTGCCGGCGGAAAAGGTCCAGGGTTACGTCGACTTCGCCTGGCGGGAGCACGGCGAGCAGGTCGTGATCCGGCTGCGCCCGCAGCGCTGGGTCGCCTCGGATCTGGGACAGGTCTGAGACACGGGTGCCCCGGCCCGGGGCTTCCGAGGGTGGTGCGCCCGGCCTAGGCTCGGGGTCGGCGTGCGAGTGACGCGCGGCCGTGGCACGGGGGCGAGGCAAGTGCGGGGGACGTTGCTGGACGGCCGGTACCGGCTGGGGGAACCCATCGGCGCGGGCGGCATGGGCGAGGTGTGGCGAGCCCGGGACGAGGAACTGGGCCGCGAGGTCGCGGTCAAGATCTTCGCCCCGGCCGGCGACGTCGTGGGTCCCGAGCGGGACGAGTTGCTCGCCCGCTTCCGCCGTGAAGCCCGGGCCGCCGCCGCGCTGAGCAGCCCGCACATCGTCACCGTCTTCGACCACGGCACCGGCCGCACCCAGGACGCCGCCGGCGCCGATATCCCGTACCTGGTCATGGAGTTGCTCCCCGGGCGCTCCTTCCAGGAAGCGCTGCGCGAGGAAGGGCGCATCCCCCTCGTCACCGCCCTGGAATGGACCGAACAGGTCTGCACGGCCTTGCAGGTCGCCCACACGGCGGGTGTGATCCACCGGGACATCAAGCCGGGCAACCTGATGGTCGGGCCCGAAGGCCGCGTCCAGGTACTCGACTTCGGCATCGCCACCTTCCTCGACGGCCTCGAGGCGGCCTCGCGCCTGACCCGCACCGGCCAGAGCCCGCTCGGCAGCGTTCTGTACATGGCGCCGGAGCAGTTCCGGATGGAGCGCGGGGACGGCCGGATCGACCTCTACGCACTCGGCTGCGTGCTGTACGAACTGCTCGTCGGTCGGCCGCCGTTCGTGGGACCGTCGGCCGGCGTCATGTACAACCACCTCAACGACAAGCCGCTGCTGCCGAGCCGGGCGCGCCCTGAACTCCCGCACTCCGTGGACCAGTTGGTCCTCGCTCTGATGACCAAGGTTCCACAGGACCGGCCCGCGGACGCGGCGGAGGCGCGGGCGCGCGTGCGTGCGGCGCTGGAGCTCGTCCGTGCGGCGGAGGAGGCGGAGACCGCCGCCGAGCCGCCCACCGTA
Source organism: Streptomyces sp. YIM 130001 (assembly GCF_003574445.1). Taxonomy (GTDB): domain Bacteria; phylum Actinomycetota; class Actinomycetes; order Streptomycetales; family Streptomycetaceae; genus Streptomyces. The sequence continues at coordinate 151,062 of NZ_KZ984565.1, read as the reverse complement.
CGCAAGCCACCTACGCCGAGCCCGGCGCCCGACCCGGCCCCTGGCCCCGCCCCGGACCCAGCGCCTCCCCCAGCCCCTCCCGCCGTACAGCCGCCTCCTGAAGCTGCCCGTCGGCGGCCCGCACGGTCCGGCCTGAGCGCCGTCGAGCGCAAGCGGCGGCACAACGAAGCGCTGCGCGCCGCTCCGCGCCTTCGCGAGGAACGCGGCGTCGACGCGCGACGCATCCGCCGCGTACGCCGCCACGACGCGACGGCGCAGGACCCCGAGCCCTACGTACAGCAGCGGGAGGGGCGCAAGGACAGCCCCGTCATGTCCACGCTCTTCGTCGCGGCGATGGCCGCCCTGCTGTTCGCGCCGCAGGTCTTCGACCACATGAACCGCGACGACCGCGACGGGAGCGCGCGGAGCGGCAGCAGCCAGGAGGACGCGGCCTCGGACTCCGAAGCCGGTTCCGGTCCGGGGTCCGGAAAGGGCGCGAGCGGCCCGTACACCGTCGCCGTCGTCACCAGCGCGCACGGCGCCCCGCGGCAGTCGCTGGTGGCCGAGCGGTTGACGAAGGACGTGCCGCGGCACCTCCGGCCGGAGATCGTGGTGAAGCAGGTGGATTCGGCCGAGGAGCGGGCCGAGGTGACGCAGGAGCTCGCGGAGTATCCGAACCTGCTCGCCGTGGTCGGCGAGACCACCCCGAACATGCTCGAGCAGCTCCGCACCCCGGTCGTCAGCACCTGCCACGTGGCGGCCCAACCGGTCCCGCGCGACGACGAGTCCGTGGTGTCACTGGGGCCCGACGCCGTCGAACAGGGCGAGGAACTGGCGACGTACCTCGAGGAGACGGTGAAGTCGCGCCGGCTCCTGGTCGTCTCGGACCGGGACGAGCCCGCGGACCAGGACGACGCGGAGCACACCACCGGCGTCGGGGGCTATCTGCTGCGGGCGTACGACAACGCGGCGGGCCTGAGCGCGCTCTGGGCGTCGGACCGCGAGGCCCGCGGCCCGGCGCCGGGCGTCGGGCAGCTCCTCGACGAGGTACGGCCGGACGCGGTCGTCGTCGACGCGCCGCAGGAGCGGGCCGAGGAGGCCGCGGAAGCGCTGGACGAGGCCGGTTTCCAGGGCACGATGCTGCTGGTCGACCGGCACGACGCCGCCGGACACTGCTCGGACGCCGCCGAGCCGGTAGCCACGGCCGTGCCCGCCGGCACCCTGCGGGTTCGCGCGGTGTCCCGTGCCGTGGACGGCACGGTCTGCGGCACGGCGGCGGAAGCCTTCTGCCATTGGGCCCGTGAACTGCCCGAACGGCGTGGCGCCGTCGAGGAGTACCAGGCCGCGACCTTGCTGGCGGCAGCCCTGAACAGCTCCGAGGCGGTCACCGACGAGCAGTCGGTCACGAAGGCCAGGGAGTCCCTGAAGTGGTCGCTCGACCACGGATCGGTGGTGAGCCCCGAGGGCACGTACAAGGAGAAGCACACCTACGCTCCCGGCCTGCGCCCGCTCTGGCTCGACCGGCTCGGAACGGGCGACAAGTGGCAGCAGGTGGGGCTGCTGACCAAGGGGGATTCGTAGCGACGCCCGGGGAAACCGGGAAACCGGGACACAGGTGTACGGATACACGGATACACGGGGACGCACGGAGATATACGGGGATACACGGGGGACACAGCATGACGGAGACATGGCGGACAGCCCGCCGACCATCCCGCGGCCGGCCGGCCGTCGCGGCGCTGGCCGGGCTGACCGCGCTGCTGACGGCGGTGACCGGCTGCACGAGCGGCGGCAGCGACGAACGGGCAGGACTGCCGGACGGAGAGAAGGCACCACGGCCCGTCTCGTACGCCGACGACGCGCTGTGGACGGGGCGCGACCTCGGCCTGAACCGTACGGTCGGCGCGGTGCTGCGGGGCCGCACCGCGGTCGTCGTGGGAGACACCGGGGCGCACCGCAGCCGGCTGGCCGTCGCGGACGCGGAGACCGGCGAGCTGCGCTGGTACGCGGACGGCGGCGACCGGCTGCGCGGCGGCTCGGGCGCGGTGGTGGCGGGCGAGCACGAGGGCTTCCTGGCACGTCAGTTGCGGGACACGGACGGCCGTCCGGTGCTGCTGGAGGACGCGGACGACGGGCCCCTGGTGCTCGTTCCGTACTCCGAGGAGCGGGCGAACGGCGAGGAGCGGACCCGCGGCCCTGTCACTGGGGGACGGCCAGGTCCGCTGGAAGCGGCCGCTGCTCACCCCGAAGTCCGGCGACGCGGGGGACGAGGTCCGCGACCAGATCCTCACCCTGCTCGACGCGGGCGGCGGCACGGTTCTCGTGGGCGTCGGGGCGGACCGGAAGGCGGCCGTACGGACCGTCGCCCTGCGGGCCTCGGACGGCGAGGTCCGCTGGGAGTACGACGGCGAGGGCTCGGCCGCGTGGGCGTACCGCCTGGCCGGGGACACGGTGCTCGGCTCGTCCGGGAACACCGAGGGGCCGCCCTGGGACGACGAGTCGGAGGGCGAGGCGGTGCTGGCCCTCGACGCGCGGACCGGCAAGCGGAAGTGGGACCTGAGTGACCGCTACGACACCTCCCATCTCCAGGCCGCGACGCCGGGGCGGGCCGTACTGGTGACCAGGGGCGGCAGCGGCAGCGGCTCCGACGCGCTGTCCCGGGTGGTGGTCGTCGACACCCGTACCGGGCGTGAACTGCAGGAGCTGGACAGCAAGTTCCGTACCTGCAGGTCCGACGGCACCTCGCTGATCGGCTGCATCGACACGGGCGACGGCTCGCTGACCACGCTGCGTACGACCGCGCCCGGCGGGACGAACGGCGAGGGCGCAAAGGACGGCAAGGACGGCGGGGGCGGCGGGGGCGGCGGGGGCGGCAAGGAGAAGGTGAAGCTCGCGGCCGCCGAGGCGGAGCGCAAGCCGGTCGACGGCGGGGACGGCGCCTCGTACAGCCTGGACGCCGTGCACAAGGACCGGCTGTACGTGAGCGGCGGCAAGGGCATCGGCGAGAAGGGGTACCGGCACGCGGCAGCGGACCGTGCGGGAAACGTCCTGCGGGACGAACTGCCGGGCGAGGCCGTGGCGTTCACGTCCCGACACACCGCCTTCCTGACCCGGCCGCCCCGGCAGGACACGGCGACCGAAGCCCGCGACCTGGCCATGCACCGCACGGCGACCGGCGACCACGAGCCCCCCGGCCCTCGCAAGGAGCGTGGCCCGGACGTGCCGCCGGTGCGGCACGGCGACCGGTCACTGTGGTCGGTGGGCGCGGGCCGCGACGGACTCCCGGCAGGCCTCCCGAAGGGTGCGCGGGACAGCGGTCTCGGCACGCTGCAGCGCGTGGACCTGGTCGGCGGAGTTCTCACCTACGCCGGCGAGCTGCGCGAGGACGACGACACCTACCGCCTCGTGGTGGCAGAGCCGGGCACCGGCGAGGAACGCTGGCACCGGGACACCGGCAAGGACCTGGGCGAAGGACTGCGGTTGGCAGGGAACCTGGCGGTCCGCTCGCACGTCGTCGGCGGCGAACTCGTCGTCGAGTACCGGAAGAAAGGCCCCGGCGAGGAGGGCGTCGCGGGCCTCTCGCTCCGCGACGGGAAGCTGAAGTGGAAGATCCGGCTCTCCGACGGGGATTCGGAGTACGCCGAGCTCCGGGGCATCTCGGGACGCACGGTGATCACCACGCTGACCACCTACCCGGACAGCGGCCCCGGCCCCGACCGGGTCCGCACTCGCGCCCACGACACCAGGACCGGACGCGAACTCTGGGACGCCGAGGGCCTCGAGGCGCAGGGCGTCACCGGGAAGCTGGTCGTCGCCGATCGGGCGGCCGACGGCCGGAGCAAGGTCGGGCCCGAGGGCGAGGGCGCCGGTTCCGTCGTCGGTGTCGGCGTGCGCGACGGACGGCGGAAGTGGTCGTACGAGCCGCAAGAGGCAGGCGCTCAGGCCCGGTCGGTGTCGGAGCGTGCGGTGGTGGCCGGCCTGGGCGCGGACGGCGCGGACGGCTCCGTGGTGCTCGCCCCGGACAGCGGTCGGCGTCTCACCCGTACGCTCACGCCGCTGCTGGGCTGCGACGGCGGCGAGCACGTGCGAGGGAAGACCACGCTGGTGGTGTGTACGGCCGGACGAACGGTCGGGGTGCCCGCCAATCGTTTCCCGGTGACCGTCGAGATCCCCGCCGCCGGCCGGAAGGCCACTCTGCGCTCACTGCCCGGACTCGCCGGGCTCGACGGGTACGGCGCGACGGGTCGGTGGATGGTGGCGGCCACGTCCCGGAACGACAAGGAGGTGTTCCACGCCTACGACGCCCACGGCCGACGCCTCGGCAAGGCCCTGCCGGGACGACTCCACGCGGCGGACGGGCGGTACGCGGTCTTCACCCGGGGCGACATCGGCCTCGAACCGCTCGGCCCTGGATCGGGCTTCGAGGTACGGGAGTTGACCGGGCGGGGGTGACGCACGCGGGGGTGGTCACGGGCGGGTACGTGCCCTTCGCGACCCGACCCCGCCCGCACCGCCCCAGCGCCCCACCGGCTCAGCGGCTCAGCGGCTCAGCGGCTCAGCGGCTCACGTGCGGTTTCATGTCCCCATGGACCAGGACACACCCCGCACCCCCGCCGGCTCCCCGCACCACCCGGATGCCGCACCGCTCGACGACAGGCCACTCGACGACGGACCGCGCGACGACGGACCGGCGAAGTTCCGCCGGCTGCTGCGCGAACAGCGCGTATGGGACACGCAGTTGCCGGATTTCGACCCGGCGACCGCACCGGCGGATCCCGTCGTGCTCTTCCACACCTGGTTCGCCGAGGCCGTCGCCGCCGGTCAGACCGAGCCGCACACCATGGGCCTGGCGACCGCGGACGCGTCCGGCCGGCCCGATGTCCGTACGGTGATGCTGCACGACGCGGACGAACACGGCTGGCACTTCGCCACCCACACGGGCAGCCGCAAGGGCAGCCAGCTCGCCGAGCGCCCCGAGGCCGCCCTGCACTTCTACTGGCCGGCCCAGGCACGGCAGATCCGCGTCCGCGGCCGGGTCACGGCCGCGCCGCACGCCGAGGCGCTCGCCGATCTGCACGCCCGGTCGACAGGCGCTCTGGCCGCCGCCCTCGTCGGCCGTCAGAGCGAAGTGCTCGGCTCCCAGGACGAGTTGAAGCAGGCCTCCGAGGCCGCCTGGCAGCACGCACAGAGCCATCCGACAGCCGAGGTCGCCACCTGGACGCTGTACGTGCTGTCGCCCGACGAGCTCGAGTTCTTCCAGGGCGACGCCCGGCGGCGCCACATCCGCCTCACGTACTCCCGTACCGCGGAGGGAAGTTGGCAACGCGGACTGCTGTGGCCGTAGAAAGGCACCCGCAGGGCATCCGCATCACCCCAGCCACACCCCGTCCCGCATGACGACCCTCCCGCGGAGCTCCGGCTCCCCACGCCAGGCGCGCACCGTACGAGGCTCCACCCGCAGATACACGAAGGCCCCCTCCTCCCTGCGCGGATCCCAGCCGAACTTGCCCGCGAACGCGTCCGCGGGGGCCGCCGGCACCTCCCGCGCACCGTGACACTCCGCCGCCCCCTGCAGCAGCACCACGTCGAACGTGTCCGGCAACCCCAGGCGCACCCGCGGCTCCTCTCGTACGTTGCGCGCGGTCGCGGAGGCCGCGCCGGTGCACATCCACACCGCCCGCCCGTCCCACAGGAACCACAACGGCACCTGGTGCGGCCCGTGTTCGGGATGGGACGTCGACACCCACAGGTCGCGCTCCGCACCGAGCCGTTCCAGGGTGTCGCGCCTGCGCTCCGCCGGGCTCCGCCCGACGCTCTGCGTACTGTGCATGGGCGCCGACCCTAGCCAGCCCGCCCGCGCCCCACATCGGGCGCGGGTCCTAGGGCTCCGGACGGGGGTGCCGGAGGCAGGCCGGCTCCCTGACCAGGCCGGCCGGTGTCACCCCTCGCCGCCGGTGAAGGCGATGACCGCGAAGTCACGGACGGGACGGTAACCGAGGCGCTGATACAGGCCGTTGGAGGTCGGATTGGCGAGGTCCGTGAAGAGCAGCACCTCGTCCGCGCCGGTGGCCCGCGCCTCCCGGCTGATCTCGGCGGTGACGGCGCCGGCGTATCCGCGGCCGCGGAGTTCGTGCGGGGTGTAGACGGGCGCGATACGGACCTGGCCGGCGCTCTCCCGGGTACGGCCCGCCATGGCGAGCGGCTCCGGGTCGCCGGAGTCATCGGCGGGTTCGCTCTCCCAGAGGGCGAGCCCGCCGTACGCGAGCCGCCGGTCGACCCACTCCCCCGGGTCGGTGGTGTCGGCGTGCCCCGCGCTCTGGGCGAACTCCGTGTACCAGCGCATCAGAATTCCCCGGTCGGCCCGGGTGGCGGTCCTGGCTCGGCCGGGCGGCGCGGGCATCGGCGGGGTGAGTGTCTCCAGCCGGTAGAGACGCTGATGGAAGTGCAGTTCCCAGCCGCCGCCGGTCTGTTCGCACCAGGCGGCCGCGAAAGCCTCGGCGGTCTCGAACACCCCGGAGACACCGGCGAGTTCCTGCCCCTGCAGATGCCCCGCCAGATCCACGGCCGCCTCGGCGCTCACGGCGCTCAGCTGCGCGGGCCGCGGCGGCGTCCACAGGAACGCCCCGATCACGTCCCCGGCGTCATCGGTCAGATCGGCGAACAACGGCGCCCGGTCCCCGTAAGCGTCCAGCCCTTCGGTCCGCAGCTTGTCCGCGGCGCTGAGCAGCACGGTGTGCAGCGCTGGATCTGCCGCGAGAAAGGCTTCCGCCCGCCCGAGAAACACCTCCGGATCCCCGGTGAAGTGCCATTGCCCCCCGCCCGGCTTCGCCCCACCACCCTGCTGTCGTCCGTCACCCGGCTGCTGTCGCGCGTACGAGTCCATACCTGATGATCCCCGGCGCACAGGCTCGATGCACAGCCCTTTCGCCTCGAAGGGACGACACTTTCGGCTCGACGGCTCGACGGCCCGACGGCTCGGCGGGACGACGGGACGACGGCTCGGCGGGACGACGGCTCGACGGCTCGGCGGGACGACGGCTCGGCGGGACGACGGCTCGGCGGGACGACGGCTCGGCGGCTCGGCGGGACGACGGCTCGGCGGGACGACGGCTCGGCGGGACGACGGCTCGGCGGGACGACGGCTCGGCGGCTCGGCGGGACGACGGCTCGGCGGCTCGGCGGGACGACGGCTCGGCGGCTCGGCGGCTCGGCGGCTCGGCGGGACGGCGGGACGGCGGGACGGCGAAGGCACGTCGCCCGCCGTCGGCCCGGGCGGCCCTCACTCCCCCGGCATCGGTACGACCTCCTCGGGCGCGGGCAGTCCCGCGTCCGGCTCGGCCACGACGGCCAGAGACCAGAAGAACAGGGCCAGGCCCATCGCTCCGGGGTCGGGTGCGCCCACAGCCCGTTCGCCCACATACGCCGCCCGCCCCCGCCGCGCCCGGATCGCCGCGGTGCCGACCGCCCCGGCGATCGCGGCCTCCGCCACGTCCGCGTAGGAACGTCCCGCGGCGAGCGCGTCCCGGGCCGGGACCAGGGCGTCGACCATGGTGCGGTCGCCCGGCTCGGCCTCGCCCACCCGCTGGACGGCGGCGAGCCCTTCCCGTACACCGCCTGCCCAGTCGTCCTCGGCCGCGGAGAGGGCGCGGGTGAGTTCCTGGAAGAGCAGTCCGATGAGCGGGCCGCTCGTGCCGCCGACCCGATCGAGGAAGACCGCGGCGGCTACGGCCGTCGCGGGCTCGACCGGGCGTGCCTCGACCGCCGCGACGGCCCAGTCGAGGCCCTCGCACAGGTTGTCGCCGAAGTCCCCGTCGCCGGAGAGCTGGTCGAGGGCGGTGAGCGCCGGGTGCGCGGCGCGGGCCGCCCGGGCGTAGGTGGTGAGTACGGCGGTCTGGTCGACGGTCATCGGGGCAGCTCCTGACGCGGGAAGGCGGGGGTGTGGGAGGGCGCGTCCCACCAGGTGAGCCAGCCGGGCCTGAGCGCCGTCACGGTGACGGAGAAGCCACTCATGTCCAGGGCGGGTACGTAACTGCCGACCAGCCGGCCCGCGACGGTCGCACCACGCTTGTCGAGCAGCCCGGCCACCGTCTCGTGCACGGCGTACAGCTCGAGAAGCGTGGTGGCGCCCAGGCCGTTGACGAAGAGGATCACGCCGTCGTCGTTGGTGGCGGGCAGCGCGTCGAGCACCTGCCCGGTCATCCGCTCGACGAGATCGTCGAACGAGGGCCTGGGCACCGTGACCTGGGCCCTCTCCCCGTGAATGCCGACGCCGTACTCCACGTCGCCCGGGGCGAGTTCGAAGGCGGTGCCGCCCCGCGCGGGCGAGGTCTGGGCTCGCCCGGCAACCGCCACACTGCGCGATGCGGCCACGAACTCCGCGCCCAGAGCGGCGAGTTCATCGATTCCGAGGCCCGAGTCGGCAGCGCCACCGAGGAGTTTCTCGACGACGGCTGTGGCGCCGGTGCCCCGCCGGCCGGTCGCCGTCTCGTCGCTCTCGGTGGCGAGGTCGTCGTCGACGAGGACGCGGCGCACCGGGATGCCGTCGGCACGCAGCCGCTCCGCGGCGATGCCGAAGTTGATGCGGTCGCCGGTGTAGTTCTTCACCACGTGCAGCACACCGTCCGGGCCGGCCGCGTGCCGACTGGCCTCGTACACCTGCCGGTTGTGCGGGGAGGCGAAGATCCGGCCGGGTGCGGCGGCGTCCAGCATGCCGCGCCCGACGAACCCCGCGTGCAGCGGTTCGTGGCCGGATCCGCCGCCGGACACCAGGCCCACCCGCCGGTCCGGATGGCGGTGGACGGCCGTGACGTGGAGCGGGTCCTCGTGCAGGGTGACGAGGCCGGGGTGGGCGCGGGCGAAACCGCGCAGTGCGATGTCGACCGGTTCGGCGGCCGGAAGGAAGAGTTGGTTCATCGGGCATCAGCCGTTTCGTCGTCGTCCGGGAGGAGGGGCAGGCTCATCGGGGGGTGGCCGTCGCGTCGGCCTTGTCCACGGTGGTGCCCGGCAGTTCCCCGCCGTGTTCGGGGGCCTCACCGGCGCGCAGCCGGGAGGCGGCGGCGCTGGAGATCAGGGCCACACCGACGCAGTAGACGATGAGCCAGGCCCAGTGGCCGTCGCCGACGGTGAGGAGCGCGGTGCCGATGAGCGGGGAGAGTCCGCCGCCGAGGGTCGCGCCGATCTGCTGGGTGACGGACAGTCCCGTGTACCGGACGTTGACCGGGTAGAGGTTGGCGAACAGAGCGCCCTGGGCGCCGTACATCATCGCGTGCCCGACACCGAGGCCGAGCGTCATGCCGAGGGTGTACGCCCAGAAGTTCCCGGTCTCCATGAGCAGGAAGAACGGGACGGCGAGCACGGCCTGGAAGAGCGCGCCGGCCACGTAGACCTTGCGTCGGCCGATGCGGTCGGACAGGGCGCCGAAGTACGGCAGCGTTCCGCATTCGACCGCGCAGGCGATGAGCACGGCGAGCAGTACCGGTCCCTTGTCCAGGTCGAGTTCGGCGGTCACGTAGGTGATCGCGACGACGTAGTAGATGTTGAACAGTCCGCTCTCGGCGACCTTCGCCAGGATGGACATGACCACCGTGACGGGCTTGCGGGTGATCACCTCGCGCACGGGCAGGCTCTGCACCTCGCGTTCGGCGCGCATCTTCACGAACTCGGGGCTCTCGGTGACGTTCAGACGCATCCAGATGCCGACGCCGACCAGCAGGATGCTGGCGAGGAACGGCAGCCGCCACGCCCAGTCGTCGTAGGCACCGGCGGGCAGCGTGCTGTCGAGCACGGTGACGAGTCCGACCGGGATGAGCACACCGGCCGGGGTGCCGATGTGCACCAGGGAGGTGAAGAATCCCTGCCTCTCGCGCGGGCTGTACTCGAGGGCCATCAGCAGTCCGCCGCCGTACTCACCGCCCATGCCGAGTCCCTGGATCAGGCGGATCAGGACGAGCAGGATCGGGGCGGCGATGCCGATGGAGTCGTAGCTGGGGAGCAGGCCGATGGCGAAGGTGCCGATGCCCATCATCAGCATGGTGATGATCAGGACGTTCTTCCGGCCGAGTCGGTCTCCGAAGTGACCGAAGATGATGCCGCCGAGCGGCCGGGCCGCGTAGCCGACGAAGTAGGTGGCGAAGGCGGCGAGGGTACCGATCAGCGGTGAGGCGTCGGGGAAGAAGATCTTGTCGAACACGAGGGCGGCCGTGGTCGCGTACAACGTGAAGTCGTAGTACTCGACGGTCGTGCCGAGAGCGCTGGCCGTGACGACCTTGCGCAGCGACCGTTGCGATGCTGCCTGATCGTTGGCGGTACTGGACATGCTCGCTCCATTGCGGTGGCGGCTCTGGCAGACGGTGCGGCGGACAAGGTCCGGCGTCTGCGGAGGAGGGCTGCAGTCCGGGGCTGTCGTCCTGCCCGGTCGGGGAAGCCCGTGCTAGCATCTGATGCATCAGACATTACATCCGCATCCTGGGTGCGGCAATACCGGCAATCGCCCAATCCGCGGCGGCTGCCCGGAGGAGGAATCCGATGAAGGAGATCCAGCTCGAGGGCATGATCTCGACGGTCGTCACTCCCTTCGACGAGAACGACGCCGTCGACCTCGACCTGCTGCGCGGCGAGGTCAAGTACCTCCTCGACCAGGGCATCACCGCGATCTGCGCCTGCGGAAGCACCGGCGAGGGCCACACCCTCTCCCTCGAGGAGAGCGTCGCCATCTGCGAGGTCGTCGTGGACGAGGTCGCCGGCCGGGTGCCGGTCATCGGCGGGGTCATCCAGAACTCCACCGCCCAGGCCAAGCGCTACTCGATCGCCCTCAAGGAAGCCGGCGTCGACGCTCTCCAGGTCACGCCGGTGCACTACGTCTTCGCGCCGTCCCCCGAGGAGACCGTCGCCCACTACCGCGAGATCGGCGAGGCCACCGACCTGCCGATCGTGCTCTACAACGTGGTCCCGTGGGCGCTGGTCCCTGTCGGGACGATCGAGATGCTCCGCGAGGTCCCCCAGGTCGTCGCGGTCAAGCAGTCCGGTGGCGACATCCACCTGCTCGCCGATCTGCTGCACCGCGTGCGCGACCGGTTCACGATCCTCGCCGCACTCGACGACCTGCACTACCCGGCCTTCGTGATGGGCGCGCACGGAGCCCTCGCCGCCATCCCGACCGTCACCCCCCGGCTCAGCGTCGAGCTCTGGGACGCGGTCAAGGCGGGCGATCACACCAAGGCGCTGGAGCTGCACGAACGCATCCTGACGGTGTGGCGCGCGATCGACGCACCCAACCTGCCGGCCACGCTCAAGGCGGCCCTCGAACTGCTCGGCCGTTCGCCCGGCCTGCCCCGGCGGCCCTTCGCCCCCGCCACGGAGGCCGAGCGGGAGAGGATCCGCGCCGCGCTGAGGAAGGCTAATCTGATCGACCGGACCTGAAGTCCTCGCGGGCAGGCACGACGAAGCAGAAGCAGTAGCCCTCGCGGGACGGTGGAAGTCCCCGAGGGAACCAGAGGAGAGAAGCGTCATGACCTCACCGGCCGGCGTACGTCACGGCCAGTCCCTCGTGGTCGAGTCCATCGCCGAACAGCTCTACCGGATCCTCTGCGAGCGCATCACGACGGGCGGCTACGCCCCCGGCTCCCGGCTCGATCCGCAGGCCATCGCCAAGGAGTTCGGCGTGTCGCGCACCCCGGTGCGCGACACCCTCTCCCGGCTCGAGCACGACCGGCTGATCGAGACGCGGCCGCGGTCGGGCACCTTCGTCACCCGGCCGAGCAGGCAGGACGTCCACGAGGTGTGCCAGGTCCGCAAGGGCCTCGAATGGCTCGCCACCGGCGTCGCCGCCGAGAAGATGCCGTCGAACCAGATCGCCGATCTGCGCGCCGAGGCGGTCGCGGCGCTCGAGTCCGCCGAGAAGGGCGACTACGAGCCGTTCTTCCTCAGCGACACCCGCATCCACCGCGAGATCGTCGCCGTCACCGGCAACAGCCGGCTGGTCTCCGCCCGCGAGTCCGTCGAACCGTTCGTCTACTGGCTGCGGGTGCTCGGCGCGACAGGCCGGCACCGGCTGGCCGGATCCACCCGCCGCCACCTCGAGATCCTCGACGCGATGGCTGCCCGCGACGTGAACGCGGCACGGGCAGCGGCCGAGACACACCTTGTCGAGGTCGAGGAATGGACCCTCGAGGACATGGCGTCCCACGCCATCGTCACCTGAACCGGAACGCCGACGGGGGGCGGAGGGGACGCCCCTGGCGTACCCGCGCCCCGCTGCCTCCCACTCTCGCGCCAGGCCTTCAGGCGCGCCTTCGCCGCGCCTGAACTACCCGTTCCTGTACGCGGGTTGACCCAATCCCCCCCCCGCCGTTCGCGGACACGGCGCGCGTCCGCCCGTGTACCCCGCACCTCATCACCCCCGCAGGAAGCCGTCGGAAACGGAGTTCCACCATGCCCACAGAGCCCGACCACGCCGACACCGACACCCACACCACCGGCGCCCGTCCCGGAGCGGACCTGCCCGAAGACCCGCCGGCCGAGGACGTCCTGGCCGCAGCTCACGCCGCCGCGCGACCCGCGCGTCACTCGTCCCCGGCCGACCGGGCCCAGTGGCTGCGCGCGACCGCCGACGCGCTCGACGCCGCCGCCGACGCCCTGGTGCCGCTCGCCCGCCGCGAGTCCCGACTCCCCCAGGCACGACTGACCGGCGAACTCGCCCGCACCAGCTTCCAGGCCCGGCTCTTCGCCGACCGGCTCGCGTCGGGTGCGCTGACCGACGTGCGGGTGGACCCGGCCGCCCCGGACTGGCCGATGGGCGCCCGACCGGATCTGCGCCGCACCCAGGTGCCGATCGGGCCTGTCCTGGTGTTCGCCGCCGGCAACTTCCCGTTCGCCTTCAGCGTGGCCGGCGGAGACACGGTCAGCGCGCTCGCCGCAGGCTGCCCGGTCGTCGTCAAGGCGCATCCCGGGCACCCCGGACTGTCCCGGCTCACCGCCCGCACCGTACGCACCGCGCTGGACGAAGTCGGTGCACCCGCAGGGCTCTTCGGGCTCATCGAGGGCGAACAGGCGGGCGCGGACGCCGTCCGCGATCCGCGGATCAAGGCCGTCGGCTTCACCGGCTCCACCCACGGCGGCCGCGCGCTCTTCGACCTGGCCGTCTCGCGACCCGACCCGATCCCGTTCTACGGCGAACTGGGCGCCACCAACCCAGTGTTCGTGACCCCCGCGGGCTGGGCGGAGCGCGGCCCCGAGATCGCGGACGGCTTCGCCGGGTCGTACGCGCTCGGCTCCGGTCAGTTCTGCACCCAGCCCGGCGTCGTCCTCGTACCCGACGCAACGCAGTTCCTGGCGGCCGTCCCCGACGCGAGCGCCGGACCGATGCTCAACTCCCGTATCGAGCAGGGCTATCGCGCGGCACTCGACGAGCTGTCGCAACGCCCCGGCGTCACCACCGCGACCCGGTTGCCCGGCGCTGACGGCAACCCCGATGTGGTCCTGTTGCGCACCTCCGCGACGGCCGTGCTCGCCGACCCCTCACTGATCACCACAGAAATCTTCGGTCCGGCCTCTCTCGTCGTCGAGTACGGCTCGGTGGACGAGGCGGCCGCAGTGCTCGGGGCCTATCCCGGCAGTCTCACCGGCACCGTGCAGGCCTCCGACGGGGAGGACGCGGACACCGACGGCATCCGGCTGCTCGACGTACTCGCGGAGCGCGTCGGCCGGGTCGTCTGGAACCAGTGGCCCACCGGCGTCACCGTGAGTGACGCCCAGCAGCACGGCGGTCCGTGGCCGTCCTCGACCGCCCCGACCACCACTTCGGTCGGCACCGCGGCCGTCCGACGTTTCCAGCGGCCGGTCGCCTTCCAGAACGTGCCGGGCACCGTACTTCCCGCCGAACTCCAGGACCCACCGCAGTAGTTCGCCGTCACTGTCCGCCACTGTCCGCCGCTGTCCGGTCATGCCGCCGGCCGGAACACCGGGATCGCGAAGGACTCCTCGTGGCGGAACGTGAGCGTCAGGGCCATGCCGGTGCGGAGGGCGGTCGCCGGGACCTCGACGATCTCCGTCATCATGCGGGGGCCCTCGGCGAGGTCGACGACCGCGGCGACGTACGGCGTGCGGGCGGCGAAGGGGGGCAGGTCGTTGCGGTGGACCGTGGACCAGGTGTAGAGCGTCGCGCGGCCCGAGGCCGGCTCCCAGTCGACCTCGTCGCTCCAGCAGTGCGGGCAGAACTCGCGCGGGTAGTGGTGCGCGCGGTCGCAGGCGCGGCACCGGCGAAGCAGCAGCCGGCCCTCGGTGGCGGCGTCCCAGTAGGCACGGGTGAAGGCGTCGGGCTCCGGGAGGTCGTGGCGTGGGGGTCGGGGTGCGGACGGCTCGGTCGCGGACACGGGGTGGGTTCCTGTCGTCGTCACTGGAAGAGGCCGATCGCGTCGTCGAGGGACCAGGTCTGCCAGGACATGCCGAGGAGTGCGACCAGGGAGATCAGGGCCATCATCGAGTTCTGCCCCTGCTCGGCCCAGTCGTGGATCATCAGGACGAGGTAGAGGAGGTTCAGGAGCAGGCCGCCGACCAGGGCGACCGGGGTCAGGAGGCCGAGTACCAGGCCGAGGCCCAGGGCGAGTTCGGCGTACACGACGAGGTACGCCATGGCTTTGGGGTGCGGTTCGACGACCGCCCGGAAGCCGCGGGTGACGAACGGCCACCGGTGCTTGCCGGCCACGTCGGCGGCCCAGGCGATGCCCGTACCGCGCTCGAACCAGGCCTTGCGGTCCTTGTGTCGCCAGCTCTCCAGCCACCAGAGGCCGAGGCCGATGCGCAGCACGGCCAGCCACTCCGCGCCGCTGAGCCAGATCGTCTGCATGCCCTGTCTCCTCGTGGAGGTCGGCGGTACGCGATATCTGACGGTACGTCAGACAACGGTCAGAGACAGTGGAGCGGATGAGGGCCGCGGAGCGCAAGGGTCTCGGCGCAGCCCTTCGTCCCGTACGCCCGTCACCGGCCCGGCACTGCCGCGCAGCGCCTCCGCCCGGCGCTTCCGCCCGGCACCTCCGCCCGGACAAGCGGAATCGCCGTGATCAATTCGCAATCGGTTTCACCGTTGACCCGGCCACATCAACGCCGCTGGTCAGTACGCTCCCGCACATGAACGACATACCGCAGCTCCACCAGGACCACCCCGTGCACATCATCGGGGGCGGCCCGGGCGGCCTGGCGGTGGCCGCCGCGCTGCGCGCCCACGGGGTGCGCGCTGTGGTCCTGGAGAAGTCCGGTTCCGTGGGCGCCTCCTGGCGCCGGCACTACGACCGCCTCCATCTGCACACCACCCGCCGCATGTCCGGCCTGCCGGGCCTGGCCATGCCGCGTTCCTTCGGCCGCTGGGCGTCCCGGGACGATGTGGTGCGGTACCTGGAGAAGTACGCGGAGTACCACGAACTGGAGATCGTCACAGGCGTCGAGGTCTCCCGGGTCGTTCGCGCGGCGGACGGCCAGGGCTGGATCCTGCACGCCACCGGAGGACGCGAACTCACCGCCTCCGAGGTCGTGGTGGCCACCGGCTTCAACCACACCCCGCGGATCCCCGACTGGCCCGGCCGCCACACGTACACCGGCGAACTGCTGCACGCGGGCGACTACCGCAACCCCGCCCCGTACGCCGGCCGTGACGTCCTCGTCGTGGGTGTCGGCAACACCGGGGCCGAGATCGCCGTCGATCTGGTGGAGGGCGGAGCCGCGCGTGTACGGCTCGCGGTGCGCACCGCCCCGCACATCGTGCGGCGTTCCACGGCCGGCTGGCCCGCACAGCTCACCGGCGTCCTGTGCCGGCGCCTCCCGGTGGGTCTCGTCGACCGGATCGCGCCGCGCGTCGCCCGGCTCAGCGTGCCCGACCTCTCCGAGCAGGGCCTGCCGCGGCCCGACACCGGCCTGTACACCCGGGTCAGGGAAGGTGCCATCCCGGTGCAGGACGTCGGCCTGATCGCGGCCGTGCAGTCCGGGAAGGTCGAACCGGTCGCCGCCGTCGAGGAGTTCGACGATGCGTCGGTCGTCCTCGCCGACGGGTCGCGCATCGAGCCGGACACGGTCATCGCCGCGACCGGCTACCACCGCGCCCTGGAAAACCTGATCGGCGATCTCGGAGTACTCGACGCCCGCGGCCGGCCCGTCACGCACGGCCCGCGCAGCCCGCACAAGGCGCCGGGCCTCTACTTCACGGGCTTCACCAATCCGATCAGCGGCATGCTCCGCGAGTTGGCGATCGACGCGGAGCGCATCGCCAAGCGCATCGCGCGGGGGGCCGCGTCGAAGGCCCGGAACTGAGGGCAGGCAGCGACCGGCTCGTGGGTCGGTTCGGCGTCGCGTTTCGCCGGCAGCGCCTGGATGTATTGATCACGAGAATTGCCGATGGCCGTGACCAATACATCCAGGCCGTCAAGAGCACCAGACGATCAAGGGCACCAAGGGCACGCTGCCTGCTTCAAACGCCCACCGCGGCCCGGCGCGTGAGACCTCAGGAGCCGCGAGGAGACCGCCGTGCAAGCAGTGGACAGGGGCTCGGCGACGACGGTCGTCGAGCCCCTGTCGGTCTCAGTGGAAGACCCGCTCCACGAACGCGTCGAGGTTGCCGCACAGGCGCTCGGTCTGCTGCTCGACCGTGAGGTACTCCTCCATGCGCCCGCCCGGTGCCGCCTTCTTCCTGCCCCGTACGTACAACGAGCAGTCCAGGTCTGCGCAGATGTAGAGGCCTACCGAGTTGCCCTTGCGGCCGGCCTGGCCTGCCTTGGGTGCGGTCATGAGGGCTACGCCGCTGCCGGGATGCGTGGTCAGGCACAGCGAGCACAGGCTGCGGCGCAGGAATCCTCGGCTGCTGGAAGCAGCGCGCAGGGACAGGCCGACGAGTTCATCGGCTCGTTCGACGACCAGATACTTGCGATCGGGCGCGGACAGATCGAACCAGCCCAGGAAGTCCAGGTCGTCCCAGTGGTCCAGGTCCGCCAGGTTCTTGGGCACGGGGAGGCGTTCGGCCTCGCCCTTCGAGCAGTTGACGAACGAGCTACGGATGTCGTGCTCGGTCAGGGGTTTCATGGCAGGTCCTTCGAGGGGTGAGGCGGACGGTGGCGGGTCACGAACCCGGCTCGTCAGGCCGGTGCGTCGTCTCCGGCGGGCTTCGGCGTCTTGGGCCGTACGGTGAGGCCCGCGACCAGGGCGGCGAGCAGCAGGACGCCCGCCGAGCACCAGTAGGCGACGGAGAAGCCGTGCACCATGCCTTCGTCGAGGGTCGCGCGGCCGTTGGCCGGATCGTCCGACTGGACGTAACGGCTGGTGGCGCCGGTGGCGATGGTGTTGAGCAGTACGGTGCCCAGCGAAGCGCCCATCTGCTGAACGGTGTTGAGGACGGCCGAGGCCACACCGGCGTCCTGCGCGGGCACGCGCGCGGTGGCGGTCGCGTAGACCGGCATGAAGGTCAGGCCCATGCCCAGACCGAGCAGCAGCAGGGCGGGCAGCACGTGCGGGGCGTAACTCGCATGCACGGTCAGGCGGCTGAGCAGCACCATGCCGACGGCGGCGAGGACCATGCCGGACGACATCAAGGCGCGCGGCCCCGTGCGTGGCAGCAGACGGGGCGCGACCTGGGCCGCGGCGATGGCGATACCGGCTGAGATCGGCACGAAGGCCAGACCTGTCCGCACCGGCGGATAGCCGAGGACGACCTGCAGGTAGTACGTCAGGAACAGGAAGACCCCGAACATGCCGATGGTGGCCAGGCCCATCGTCGCGAGCGCTCCGGCCCGGACACGGTCCTTGACGATGCGCAGCGGCAGCAGCGGGCTGGCGGCGCGGCTCTGCCACCACACGAAGGCGGCGAGCAGGATCACGCCGGCCACGAGCAGCGTGAGCACCGACGGGCTGGTCCAGCCGCGGGGTTCGGCCTCGCTGAAGCCGTACACGAGGGCGACGAGCCCGCCGCAGCCGAGCAGCAAGCCCGGCACGTCCAGGCGACCGCCCCGGCGGCCGGAGCGGTCGCGCAGGAAGACCGGTGCGCCGAGCAGGGCGGCCAGCGCGATGGGCACGTTGACGTACAGGGACCAGCGCCAGTTCAGGTACTCGGTCAGCAGACCGCCCACCATCAGCCCGACCGCGCTGCCGCCGCCGGCCAGCGCACCGTAGACCCCGAACGCCCTGGCCCGCTCCCTGGGTTCGGTGAACGTCGTCGTGAGCAGCGACAGCGCCGAGGGCGCCAGGACCGCCGCGAACGCACCTTGCAGAGCCCGCGCCGCGAACAGCATCCCGGGACCGACCGCCGCGCCGCCAAGCGCGGAGGCCGCGGCGAACCCGGCCAGGCCGATGACGAAGGTGCGCTTGCGGCCCACCAGATCGGCGATCCGGCCGCCGAGCAGCAGCAGCCCGCCGAAGGCCAGCGTGTAAGCGGTGATCACCCACTGCCGGCCGCCGTCCGACATGCCGAGAGCGTCCTGGGCGGAGGGCAGCGCGATGTTCACGATGGTGCCGTCGAGGATCACCATCAGCTGGGCGAGGGCGATGACGGCCAGCGCCCACCAGCGCTTCGGATCCGGTGCGGGTGCGGGTGCGGGTGCCGGAGTCGCGGCGGGGACCTCGCGGGTCGGGTCGGTGGCCGCGGAAGGGGCGATGCCGGTGGAAGGGGCGGACGGGAGGGATTCCCCTCCGGGACGTTGCTTGCTCATGGCGAACACACACGTTTCGTGTCGAAGTGCTGTCGAGACAGCCGGCCTGGGACGGTCGCGGGGGTGACGACGGGCCGGTGTACGCAGCACGGGGACACGGCATGGCGGTGGGGCAGCGGGAACCACGGAGAGCACCCGGGGCCTGCCTCACCAGCTACGTGTCACTCACGCCGGCGCTCTTGCCGGCCGTGCGGCGGAGAGCGCCGAGATCACGGTGACCAGCAGAAGAAGGGCCCGTCTTCGGGCGCGCGCCCCCGCGGCCCGCGCGGCGATGAAGCGAGCAGGCCAGGACATCTCGTGACGCGGCATCTCAGGAAGACGCCGAAGACAAGAAACAGACGGGGGAAGACTTACCGCGCGCCGCAGAGGAGGGAGGGCACACGGCCGGAAACAACTATGGCCACAACGCATTCGGCACGGTCCATGTCTCTCGCCTCCTTCCAGGCAGGGCACGCGGTGCGTGTCGGCGCCGAGCGCGCCGGGCGGGGCGGCAGGGAACCTGCCGCCCGAAATCCCGGACAGGT
Source organism: Streptomyces sp. YIM 130001 (assembly GCF_003574445.1). GTDB lineage: Bacteria > Actinomycetota > Actinomycetes > Streptomycetales > Streptomycetaceae > Streptomyces. The sequence continues at coordinate 131,879 of NZ_KZ984565.1, read as the reverse complement.
TATCCCATCGACGCCGCCGTGCGACCGGCTTTTCCGGCGGGCCGCACACACGACAGGGGGTTGACGTCCCGGACTGACGTCCCGGTTCGACCTCCCGGTTCGACCTCCCGCTTCGACGTCTGGCGCGAGCACGGGATCGGTGCCCGGGCGCGCGGCCGCGGGTCGCCGATTGCCAGCAGCCGGTCGCCGATCGCCGGCCACCGGCCACCGGCCACCGGCCACCTTCGATCACTGAATGCATCGGACGTATTCGTCCAGGTCGGCTCCGAGCTCCCGGCGCGGTATCTGTTCGGGTGCGGTGAGCGTGAGCCCGTACGCCTCCGAGCGAAGTGCGCGGCCGGGACGGAGCCCCGGCCGCGCACCGCTACTGCCACCACTACGCCGCAGCCGAGGCCCATGGGCAGGCGGTCACCGGCGACGGCCGTCGGCGCGCGTGGCACGACGACCTGCCGTGCGACGCACTACGCGCGTAGCAACCGCTCAGTCGGACGCATCCGATTTCGTCGACTGCTTGGCAGCGGCGAGCAGTTCACGCGCCTTGGCCTCGCTCTGGTCGTACCGCTCCGGGTACGCGGACCGCTGGACGCTCTGCGCGAGCTCACCGGCCGTGTAACCCGGGTTCTTCTGGTCGTTGGGTATGGCCTGCTCGAGGAACTTGGTCGTCGCGTAGACGGGGTCCATGATCTGCTCCGGCGTGCCCCAGCCCTGGCTCGGCCGCTGCTGGAAGACACCGAGCGAGTCCGAGTCGCCGCAGTTGAGGTTGTGCATGTGCGACTCGACCCAGCCCGCCTCGAACGCCGCGAGCATCACCTTGTCGGTGACCTGGTGGTCGAGGGCGACCTGGTGGACGGTGTTGATGATCGCGGGGTCGTGCTCGGGCGGTACTTCGCAGGCCGCGAGGAGCTCGGCGTTGGACTTGTGTCCGAGGCCCGACGCCGTGGCGGACGGCGACGGATCCGGCCCCTCCGCGACTCCGGCGTACGCGGGCACGGACAGGCTTCCGAGGACGAGCAGCCCGCCGGCGAGCCCGGCCACCCCTCGTCTGACGCCGCTGCGGGTCCTCGACTTCGTTCGCTCCATGGGTCTCTCCTTCTGCCAGGTGGGGTCAGGGCGCGGCGCGGAGCCGTGTCCCTGCTGGTGCACCGACGGCTGTGATCCGTGGGGGACATGAGCCATCGATTTCCGCCGGACCGTAGTGAGCTGTCAGGTCCACGTCAACAAACTGTGCAACACGAGCTGCTCGCACCCCCTCCCGCCGGCCGCGACCGGACCGGCTCACCCGTGACCACCCACCGAAGCGCGGCGCCACCCGCGAGGCGGCCCGCACCCACCGCCTCACCCCAGCCGATGCCGAGCGGCACCGCCCGGCACCGCTCGCCGCCACCCGGCGCGTGATTCGGCCAATTCCCGGCCTGTGCACACCGATGGTGCACGCCGGCGGGTTGCGGGGACACGTACTCCGGGTACCGATCAGTCGGGATCCACGCGCGCCTGCGTACGTCCGCACCGGCAGAGCTCGCGCCGTTCGCGGTCGCCGTTCGCGGTCGCCGTTCGCGGTCGCCGTTCGCGGAAGTCCGCACCCTTCGCGTTTCTTTGCCCGCAAGCCTGTTCCTGACGGAGCGTCAGTTCAGTAATCTGACTGTGTGTCAGCTTTGCAGGCCGTTACCTCAGGAGGCGGGCGTCAGCGATGCTTGGATCGACCCACGGCACCCTCACCACCGACCCCCGTCCGGCCCAGGTCGTGGCCTGCGGCGAGCGCTCCGCGCCCGCGGTGCACAGCACCGCGACCGCCCCGGGCACCGGCGCAGCACTGGACGTGAGCGGACGACCGCTGCACACCGACGTGCCCGACCTCGACCGCTTCTTCCGCCCCCAGTCCGTCGCCGTCATCGGCGCATCGGACGCCGAGGGCCGCCCCAACTCCGGCATCACCCGCCAGCTGATCGCCTGGGCCGAGCGCGTCGGAGCCCGGCTGCACCCCGTGCACCCGACCCGTCCCAGCGTCTACGGAATCCCCTGCTCCCCCTCCGTCTCCGACCTGCCCGAACAGGTCGACCTCGCCGTACTCCTGGTCGCCGACCCGCTGCCCGTGGTGGAGGAACTGGCCGAGGCCAAGGTGAAGTTCGCCGTGGCCTTCGCCTCCGGATTCGCCGAGACCGGCCAGGAGGGCGCGCTCGCCCAGACCAGGCTCGCCGCCGCCGTGGAACGCTCCGGCATCCGCCTGCTCGGCCCGAACACCAACCTCAACGCCTTCGAGAACTTCCGCGACGACCTCACCGGACCCGCCATCGCCCTGATCACCCAGTCCGGGCACCAGGGCCGGCCCGTCTTCACCCTCCAGGAACTCGGAATCCGCCTCTCCCACTGGGCGCCGACCGGCAACGAAGCCGACCTGGAGACCGCCGACTTCCTCTCCTACTTCGCGGACCGGCCCGAGGTCGGCGCGATCGCCTGTTACGTCGAAGGGCTCAAGGACGGCCGTTCCTTCCTGCTCGCCGCCGACCACGCGGCACGACGCGGCGTACCGGTGGTCGCGGTGAAGGTCGGCCGCACCGAGACCGGCGCCCGCACCGCCGCCTCACACACCGGCAAGCTCACCGGGGCCGACACCGTGGTGGACGCGGCCATGCGGCAGTTCGGCGTGATCCGGGTCGACGGTCTGGACGAACTCCAGGACACCGCCGCCCTGTTGGCCCGCGCGCGGACACCGCAGGCGGACGGTGTCGTGGTGTATTCGATCTCGGGCGGCACGGGCGCGCACTTCGCGGACCTCGCCACCGAAGCCGGCCTGCACCTGCCGACGCTCTCCGACGAACGGCAGCGCGCACTGCACGAGTGGATACCCGAGTACCTGAACGTCGCCAACCCCGTCGACAACGGCGGCCACCCCGTCGGCGACTGGCGCGGCCGCCGCATCATCGACTCCATCCTCGACGACCCCGAGGTGGGCGTCCTGATCTGCCCGATCACCGGCCCCTTCCCACCCATGAGCGACCGGCTCGCGCAGGACCTGGTGGACGCGGCGGAACGCACCGACAAGCTGGTGTGCGTCGTCTGGGGCTCGCCCGTCGGCACCGAGGACGCCTACCGCACGACGCTGCTCGGCTCGTCCCGGGTCGCCACCTTCCGCACCTTCGCCAACTGCATCGGGGCCGTACGGGCCTACCTCGACCACCACCGCTTCACCCGGGACTACGTCTCGCCCTTCACCGACGCACCCCGCACACCCTCGCCCTCCTTCCGCAAGGCGCAGTCGCTGATGCGGCCCGGCCGGCAGCTGAGCGAGCACGCGGCCAAGCAGCTCCTTCGCGCCTACGGGATCCGGGTGCCGCGCGAGCAGTTGGTGACCAGTGCAGCGGCCGCCGTGCGGGCGGCCGGTCTGGTCGGCTACCCGGTCGTCATGAAGGCCTCCGGCGCACACCTCGGCCACAAGACCGAACTCGGCCTGGTGAAGGTCGGGTTGACCTCCGCGAGCCAGGTCCGCGACGCCTACCGCGAACTCACCGACATCGCCCGCTACGAGGGTGTCGAGCTCGACGGCGTGCTGGTCTGCCAGATGGTCGAGAAGGGCGTCGAGATGGTCGTCGGCGTCACCCCCGACCCGCTCTTCGGGCCGACCGTCACCGTCGGCCTCGGCGGCGTACTCGTCGAGGTCCTGCGGGACGCGGCCGTACGGGTGCCGCCCTTCGGCGAGGACCAGGCCAGGGCGATGCTGCGCGAACTGCGCGGCCACGCCCTGCTCCAGGGCGTGCGGGGTGCGCCGCCCGCCGATGTGGACGCCCTGGTCGAGGTGGTCCTGCGCGTCCAGCGGATGGCCCTGGAGCTCGGCGACAACCTCGCCGAGCTCGACATCAACCCCCTCATGGTCCTGCCACGCGGCCAGGGCGCGGTGGCCCTGGACGCACTCGCCGTCTGCCACTGAGCCCTCCGCACCCGGGCACGCCACACCTCGGCCCTGCCACGCGCCCCTGAGCCGGGACCACCACCCGCCACCACCCCGTACGAGACGGAGCCACCCCGCCATGCCGCCCACGTCCACACCGCCCCCCGATCCCCCGTCCGACGCCCCCACATCCACATCCACGCCACCTGCCCCCGACGTCTCCTCATTGGTACTCCACAGCACTGACAACGGCGTCTCGTGGATCACCCTCAACCGCCCCGAAGCCATGAACGCCGTCACCCTCGACCAGCGCGAACGCATCATCGGCCTGCTCGCCGACGCCTCCGCCGACCCGGACGTACGGGCCGTCGTGATCACCGCGACGGGCAAGGGTTTCTGCGCGGGCGCGGACCTCAGGACCGGCTCGGCGGCACCGTCGGGTGCACGGGTCCCGGGCGACGTCGCGCGCACGATCAAGCGCGGCGCACAGCGGTTCGTCGCATCCGTGCAGGACTGCGAGAAGCCGGTGATCGCCGCCGTCAACGGCACGGCGGCGGGCATCGGCGCCCACCTGGCGTTCGCCTGCGACCTGGTGATCGCGGCGGAACAGGCCCGTTTCATCGAGGTGTTCGTACGCCGGGGCCTGGTGCCGGACGGCGGCGGCGCGTATCTGCTGCCGCGGCTGATCGGACCGCAGCGCGCCAAGGAGCTGATGTTCTTCGGCGACGCGGTGTCGGCCCCGGATGCGGAACGCCTCGGTCTGGTGAACAGGGTGGTAGCGGCCGCCGAGTTGGAGAAGACGGCCCGGGAGTGGGCGGAACGCCTGGCGCAGGGCCCCACGCGTGCGATCGCCCTGACCAAGGAGCTGGTCAACGCCTCGCTCGAGTCGGACCGCAGCACGGCCTTCGCAGCCGAGGCCGCCGCCCAGGAGATCAACATGACCACGGCGGACGCGAACGAGGGCGTGGCGAGCTTCGTGGAACGGCGGCCGCCGACGTACCGGGGACGGTGACGGTGACGGTGACGGGCCCGAGCGTCCCGACGGCGCCCTTCTCTTCCTATCTGACGGTTCGTCAGCTTCAATGGGAGGCGTGATGGGACACGCAGGGATGGCGGCCACCGCCGTCCGTTACCTCAGGTCGGTCGGCGCCCCGACGACGGCGGAGCCGGTGACGGCCCTGCCCCGCCCGCGCCTCAGAGCGGTCGGCGACGATGAGCGCCGCCCGGTCGACCCTCACGAATTCCGTTCCGTACTGGGCCACTTCGCGAGCGGCGTCACCGTGGTCACCGCCACCACCCCGGACGGCCCGGCGGGCTTCGCCTGCCAGTCGTTCAGCTCACTCTCGCTCGACCCGCCGCTGGTCGCCTTCATGGTGGCGCGTACGTCGACGACCTGGCCGCGCATCGCCTCCGCCGGGGCCTTCTGCGTGAACGTCCTCGGCGCCGAACAGGCCGATCTCTGCAAGGCGTTCGCGGTCAGCGGCGGCGACAAGTTCGCCGGCGTCGAGTACGACGCGGCGCCCGTTTCCGGGGCTCCGCGGCTGACCGGCACGCGCGCGTGGATCGACTGCACGGTCCACGCGGTACACACGGGCGGCGACCACCTGATCGTCGTCGGCCGCGCCGACGCCCTCGCCGCGACGGGGGACGGCGCCCCACTCCTCTTCCACCGGGGACGGTTCGGGACGTTCTCCTGACCCTGCGTCCCACGGTCCTGACACGAAGCGCCCTGCCGAGCCCGTCGCCCGCTGCCCGCACCCGTGGCCCGTAGCCCGTAGCCCGTAGCCCGTAGCAGCCCATGACCTAAGCGGTGCCGGGCGTCTTCCGGGTCGTCACGTTCATCCGGTTCCAGGCGTTGACGGTGAAGATGAGGGCGATCAGCTGGGCGAGGAGCTGCTCCCCGAACTGCTTCTCGGCCCCCGCGTAGACCTCGTCCGTGACGCCTTCGGGCAGCAGCGTGACGGCCTCGGTGAGAGCGAGGGCGGCTCGCTCCTCGGCCGTGTAGAGGCTGGACTCGTGCCAGGCACTGAGCTGATGGATCCGCTCTTCGCTCTCGCCCGCCCGGCGGGCGTCACCGGCGTGGTAACCGATGCAGTACGCGCACTTGTTGATCTGGGAGGCGCGGATCTGGACGAGTTCGACGAGGGACGGGTCGAGGCCCTGCCGCGCGGCGGCGTCCAGGGCAAGGACCGACTTGAAGACCTTCGGGGCGGTCTGGGAGAAGTTCATGCGCTCGGGCACCTGGATCGTTGTCATGACAGCGACTCTAGGATCCGAATCGACCCACAGTATGGTGCATTTCCATGGAGTCTTCATGGGTCAATTCACGCCGGCACGGCGCCGTCCCGTCGCCGTCCGACTCCGCTCCGGACGCGGACCCCGGCACAGGCAGCGACCTCCACCTGGACCTGACGGGCGAAGGAAACGTACGGGCCCGCCTCATGCGCGCCCTGCGAGAAGCCGTCCGGTCCGGCAGGCTGACGCCCGGCACCCGCCTCCCGCCGTACCGCACGCTCTCCGCCGACTTGGGCATCGCCCGCAACACGGTGGCCCACGCCTACGCCGAGTTGGTGGAGGAGGGTTGGCTCACCTCCCGACAGGGCTCCGGCACCCGGGTGGCGAACCGTGCCGTACCTCTGGAGCCCGACCCGACATCCGCACCGGCACGACGGACGCGCCGCCGAATCCTGCACGACCTGAAGCCCAGCTCCCCGGACGCGGCCGCCTTCCCGCGCACGGACTGGGGCGCGTCGGCCCGGCGCGCCCTGAACTCCGCCCCCAGTGAAGCCTTCGGAGTGGCGGACCCGCGCGGCCGCCCGGAACTGCGCCGGGCGCTGGCCGAGTATCTGGCCCGAGCGCGCGGAGTACGCACCGAGCCCGACCGGATCGTGATCTGCGCGGGCTTCGCCCACGGGCTGCGACTGCTCTGCGGGCTCCTGCACGGCACCCTGGCCGTCGAGGAGTACGGGCTCGCCCACCACCGCTCCCTCGTGGAGTCGGCCGGACTGGCGACGGTACCGCTGCCCGTCGACGGCCGGGGCGCCCTGGTGGGCGACCTGACATCCGCCGTGTCCGGCGTCCTGCTCACGCCCGCGCACCAGTACCCCACCGGCGGACCGCTGCACCGCGAGCGGCGTGCGGCCGTCGTCGACTGGGCCCGCTCGACCGGTGGCCTGGTGCTCGAGGACGACTACGACGGCGAGTTCCGCTACGACCGTGAACCGGTGGGCGCGGTCCAGGGCCTGGACCCCGACCGGGTGGTCTATTTCGGGTCCGTCAGCAAGAGCCTGTCCCCCGCGTTCCGGCTGGGCTGGATGGTGTTGCCCCGCCGCCTCGCCGACCGGGCCGTGGAGGCCAAGGGCGAACGCGAGACGTGGTCCGGGGTGATGGACCAGCTGACCCTCGCGGACTTCCTGACCGTCGGCGCCTACGACCGCCATGTGCGGCGGATGCGCCGGATCTATCGACGCCGGCGGGACCTGCTCACGGCGACGCTCGCCGAACGGGTTCCGCACATCCGGGTGACAGGGATCGCCGCCGGACTGCACGCCGTCCTCGAACTTCCCCCCGACACCGAGGAGTTCGCACTACGTGCGGCCCGCCGACAGGACCTCGCGCTCGACGGCCTTGGCCCCTACCGGCACCCCGACAGCACCACACCCCCGCGCGACGGCCTGGTCATCGGCTACGGCACACCACCCGAGCACGCCTTCACCAACGCCCTCGACGCGCTGTGCCTGGCCATGCCGGAGCCGCAATGACCCACCTCGCATGACTCCCCATCACATTCATTTGCTCCGAACGCAGTTGAGGAAATCGATCCGCACGTCGGGAGGCACGGCGAGGCGAGGCGAGAGCAGTCCGGGGTCTCGGAGTCGCGGACATGGCCCACCTCCGACCACCATCCAACTCCCGTACAGCCACACGAAGTCACTGGTCGTTCCGTACGTGAATCCGTACGCCGGCCCGCGTGCGAGTCCGCGATCCGGTGGGCGCGCCGACGCGCTCACGCCGCAGCCGGCGCCCTCCCCTTGCGGATCACCAGGGCCATCAGCGCCGCTGCCGCGCACAGGGCGCCCGAGGCGTACCAGACGACGTCGTACGTGCCGAAGACGTCACGGGCCACGCCACCGAGGAAGGCGACGAGGGCCGCGCCCACCTGGTGCGAGGCGAGGACCCAGCCGAAGACGATGGCACTGTCCTCGCCGTAGTGCGCGCGGCACAGGGCCATCGTGGGCGGCACGGTGGCGACCCAGTCCAGGCCGTAGAAGACGATGAAGAAGACCATCGGCGGGTTCACGCCCGGTGCGAGCAGCATCGGCAGGAAGAGCAGGGAGACGCCGCGCAGTGCGTAGTAGGTGGCGAGCAGGCGCCGGGCGTCGAAGCGGTCCGTGAACCAGCCGGAGGCGATCGTCCCGATCACGTCGAAGACGCCGATCACGGCGAGCAGCGAGGCGGCGGCCGTGACGGGCATGCCGTGGTCGTGGGCGGCCGGCACGAAATGGGTCTGGATCAGGCCGTTGGTCGACGCGCCGCAGATCGCGAACGTTCCGGCGAGCAGCCAGAAGGGACCCGTACGAGCGGCTGAGAAAAGCACTCGCAACGCGCGCGTGGCGGCCCCTCGCACAGGAGGCGGTTTCGGCACGTACTCGGTGGCCCCGTAGGGAGCGAGGCCGACGTCCGCCGGGTGGTCGCGCAGCAGCAGCCAGACGAAGGGCACCACGATGAGGGCGGACAGGGCGACGGTGACGGCGGCCGGGCGCCAGTCGTGCCGTTCGACGAGCCAGGACAGCAGCGGCAGGAAGACCAGCTGGCCGGAGGCGCTGGCGGCGGTGAGGATGCCGGTGACCAGGCCGCGGCGCTCGGTGAACCAGCGGTTGGTGACCGTCGCGGCGAACGCGAGGGCCAGCGATCCGGAGCCGAGCCCGACGAGCAGGCCCCAGTAGAGGATCAGCTGCCAGGCGGCCGTCATCCATACGGTCAGCAGCGAACCGACGGAGATCAGGGTGAGCGCGACGGCCACCACGCGCCGGATGCCGAAACGGTCCATCAGGGCCGCCGCGAAGGGTGCGGTGAGGCCGTAGAGCGCCAGGTTCACCGAGACGGCGAAGCCGATCGTGCCGCGTGACCAGTCGAACTCCTGGTGCAGCGGATCGATGAGCAGGCCGGGCAGCGACCGGAACGCGGCCGCCCCGATGATCGTCACGAACGCCACGGCGGCGACGAACCAGGCGCGGTGGATCCGGGGAGCGCGGCGACGCTGCGGTGCGCCGGGGTGCGGCGTGCCGGGCTGCTCCGTCGCCGGAACGGTGTCGTCGGGCCCCGAGGTTGTCTGAGTCACGGAAGGAAGCCTGCCGCCTGCGACCTTCCGGTACGAGTGGCCCGAGCGACATGGTTCGCTAGGATCGGGCCATGACGCATCGTGTGACCGTGCTCGCACTGGACGGCTGCCTCCCCTTCGAGCTGGGCATCCCGCAGCGCGTCTTCGGCCGCGCCAGATCCCCCGCCGGCGAGCCGCTGTACACGATCACCACCTGTTCGGTACGGCCCCCGGGTCCGGTCCGCACGGACGCCGATTTCTCGGTGCTGGTGGAGAACGGCCCCGAGGAGCTGGCCCGCGCCGACACGGTCGTGATCCCCGCCTCGTACGAACTGGGCCCGGTCTTCACGCAGGGGCGCCTGACCGACGCGCTCGAGTCCTCGCTCGCCCTCGTACGCCCCGGAACCCGGATGGTCTCCATCTGCACCGGCGGCTACGTCCTCGCCGCGGCGGGCCTCCTGGACGGCCGGCCCGCGACCACGCATTGGGCCTCGGCCGACCATTTCCAGCAGCTCTTCCCGGCCGTACGGGTCGACGCGGACGTGCTGTTCATCGACGACGGTGACGTCCTGACCTCGGCGGGCGTCGCCGCCGGCATCGACCTGTGCCTGCACATCGTGCGCCGCGACCACGGCTCGGGGATCGCCAACGACGTGGCCCGCCGTACCGTCGTCCCACCGCACCGGGACGGCGGGCAGGCCCAGTACATCGAACGCCCCGTACCCGAACCGGGGATCACCTCCACCGCCCGCGCCCGCGCATGGGCGCTCTCCCGCCTCCACGAGCCTCTCTCGCTGCGCGACCTCGCCGCGCGCCAGTCGATGTCGGTGCGCACCTTCACCCGCCGCTTCCGCGAGGAAGTCGGCCTCTCCCCCGGCGAATGGCTGACCCACCAGCGCGTCCAGCGCGCCCGGCACCTCCTGGAATCCACGGACCTCCCCATCGAAACCATCGCCCACGACGCCGGCTTCGCCACGGCCCAGTCCCTGCGCGCCCATGTCCACAAGGCACTGGGGGTCAGCCCCAGCACGTATCGACGGACGTTCCGCTGACGGTGGATCAAACGCGGTCGGCGGCCGGCGACCTGGCCGTCACGCTTCCAGTGCGCTCAGTTCCGCGGTGAACTGGGCCCCGGTGAGCAGGGCCAGGTTGGACAGCCACAGCCAGATGAGGAAGACGACGACGCCTGCCAGGGAGCCGTAGAGCCTGCTGTAGTCGCTCAGTGTCGAGGTGTACAGGGCGAAGCCCGCCGAGACCGCGAGCCACAGTGCGGCCGCCAGCACGCCGCCGGGGACGCTGCGCCGGCGCAGGCGTGCCGACGAAGGGCCGGTGTGGAAGACCATGACGACGAGCAGGGCCACGACTCCGGCCAGCAGGGGCCAGCGCAGCAGGCTCCACGTCCATGCCGCCATCGTGCCGAGGCCGAGGTAGTCGCCCAGGCTCTCGGCGAAGGGTCCGGTCATCAGCAGGACGAGTGCGGCGAAGACGAACAGGCCGAGCAGCGCCAGCGCGGTCAGCAGGATGCGGTGGGCCTTGTGCCACGGCGAGCGGCGGTCGGCTACCCGGTGCATGCGGTGCAGCGTCCGCCGGAACACGGCGAGATAGCTGGACGCCGACCAGAGCGCGCTGACCGTGCCGACGCTCAGCAGCAGCCAGGCCGCGGCCCCGTCCCGCATGGTCCGCGCCAGCGCGTCGTGGATCTGGCTGCCCGACTGGCCCGGCGCGTAGGCGGTGACATGGGCGATGAAACTCTCCGCCGTGTCCGGTCCGATCAGGCTGAACGCGGTGGCCGTGACCAGCAGGGCCGGCAGTACGGCAAGGATCGCGTAGTACGTGAGGGCGGCGGCCTGGTCGGACACGTCGTCGCGCCACATGGAACGCGGCGTACGGACCAGGGCGGTGCGCCAGCCGCGGGGCAGCGCACCGCCGGTCCGTACCGAGGCGAGGGCGGACCGCAGGCGCGGGGCCGCCGGGTGGCGTTCAGCGGACATGCGGCCTGCGGTGCGAGCGGGTGGCGAAGCGGACCCGGGTGCGGACGCGGTGCGGCGCGAGCGAGGCCTCCGTGGTGGAGGCGAGTGCGGTCAGGCCCGGCAGTACGGTCGCGGGTCCGGTGTCGGGCCGCAGTCGTACGCGCAGGATCACGTCGAGGCGTGCCCGCCGTACCCGTACGCGGGCACGGCAGTGGGAGACACCGTCGAGGTCCTCCGCGTGCTCGGTCATGGCGCTCTCCAGGGCTCTGGTACGCAAGTCCGCGCCGGGGGCGGCGAGTTCGATCCGGCGGCGGAAGCCGCTGCCGAGTTGCCGCGCGCACCAGACGGCGAGCAGGACGGTCGCGAGGACCGAGACCGTGACGACCACGGGGGTCCACCAGGTGCGGTCCCGTACCGCCGCCAGCTGTGCCGGGTCGACGAAGGTGCCGTACTCGCCGCCGGGGGTGCGTGCGCCCGGCAGGCCCGGCACCCAGGTCGTCCGGGCCAGGGCCAGCCAGCCGCCGGCCGTGAGGAGGACGAGGCCGGTCGCTCCGAGCGTGAGCCGGTTGAGGACGGTGCGGCCTCGTGTCATGGGTGACTCGCTCCTTCGGATCCCGGGGCTGCCGACTCCGTTGCGGCTGACTCGGCGCAGGGGGTTCGGTCCGGGGTATCGCTGTCCCTCCGCGGGTCCGGGGCTCCGCTGTCCGTCCGAGGCCCCGGGATGGGGTGCGGCGCGGCGCGGACCCGTACGCGAAGCCTCGGTGGGCGGCGCAGGCAGCAGCTGTCCAGGGCCGCGCGCGCCGCCCGGGTGATCTGCTGCCGGGCCGCGGCCGGTTCGCCGAAGTCCAGTCGGGCGCGGACGGCGACCCGGCGGCGGCCCACCCGTACACGCACGGGACCGACGCCCGACACATCCCCCACCGCATCTCTGACCAGCAGCGATACGGCGCTACGGTCCATGGCCGCACGGAACGCGGCGGACGGCGGGGAGGCCGACGGCGAAGGGTCCCTCGGCGGGCCGAGGGTGAGCAGGCTCCGGCAGCCGGGGGTGACGGCGAGGAGGATCATCGCGATGCCGAGGGCGACGAGCAGGGCGGCCCCGGCGACGGCCACCGGGTCGCCGGGCCCGTGCTGTGCCAGCCAGTCCAGGGTGTCCGTGCGCCAGGCCGCGGGCGGACGGTGGCCGACGTGCACACGCAGCAGGTCGTAAGCCGCCGCTCCGCACACCACGGCCGCCATCAGGGTGAGCAGCACCATGGGTCCGCTGCGCCGGGACCACCACCGCAGAGGCGTACGGGACGCGACCGCCGCCTCGTCCGCACGGGAAGCCTCGACGGCGGGCTCACCGGAGCGCACGCCCGGCAGCAGCGCGGTGACGCCGACGCGCGCCCTGCGGATGTCGAGGCCCGTCAACTCCCGTGTACGCCGCGTCACATGGGCCTGCAGTTCGCGCGCCGCCTCGTGGACGCCCGTCGGATACGGCAGGGCGACCTCGACGGCGACGTCGGCCCGCCGTCCGTGCACGCTCGCCGAGCCCTTCGCGGTCCCGGCCCGGACGCGGGAACCCGTCTCCGGGGCCGCCGGCTCCGTGGCCGCCCGCTCGGCGATCCGGCGCACCGCCCGGTCGGACACGACCGTGGTGCCCCGGTCGGCCGCCGTCGTCATCGACGACCACCGCGCGCGTAGGCGTCACGCAGGTCCTGCAACCGTCCGCCGCCGTCGAGCCAGTGGCCCGCCATACCTCCCAGGCCACCGAGCGCGGCCACCAGCAAGAACGCACCGAAGCCCCCGAAATACGCCGCGAAGGCCAGCGCCATACCTGCGATCATCCCGACGACGAATCCCCGGTTCACCACGACTGCGGTCCTCTCCTCGCCGGTGCCACTCGGGACACCGGCCCACGGTCCCCGACATCAGTACTCGGTCGGACGGTCACTCGACGCGGGTGTCACCGCCCTGCTCCTCGGCGTCGTCCTCGGGCAGGTGCACGTCGTTGATCGTGACGTTCACCTCGACCACCTCGAGGCCCGTGATCCGCTCCACCGCCGCGATGACGTTCTCCCGTACGTCGCGCGCCACGTCGGTGATCGCCACGCCGTACTCCACCACCAGGTCGAGATCGATGGCGGTCTGCCGCTCGCCGACCTCGACCTTCACGCCGCGTCCCACGTTCGGCCGGCCTCCGGGCACCCGGTCGCGCACCGCGCCGATGGTGCGGGAGAGGCCGCCGCCCATGTCGTACACGCCGGGGATCTCGCGGGCCGCCATGCCGGAGACCTTCACGACCACGACGTCGGCGATGGAGGTCTTGCCGCGGTTCGCGGCGGGCTGGTCGGCGCCGGTCGCACCCCCGGAGACCGCGGTCGTCTGTGCCGGCTGACCGGTCCGCTGCGGTGCGGAGGCTTCCTTGGCGGTCGGTGCCGTCTGCGTGCCGGTGCTCGTGCTCATCGCGCGTCCTTCTTTCCGTAGCCGGTCAGTTGCTCTCACTGCGATAGACCCGGTTCCGACGGCTCCGTTACGCCTGATCGCGAAGAACTTGTCCACGCCGGACGACGAAGGACCTCCCGCCGCGGGCCGCGAGGAGCCTGCCGTCGCTCGACGCGGCCGCGGCGGGATGCAGTAGCTTTCCGGTGCGGTACGCCCCGTCCCGCACCCGCTACGGCGCCGGGTCCCGCACCGACCGCATGCCCCGGACGATCTTCCGTACACGGCGGCGAAGCAGTGCGTCACAGACGCGCCGGGACCGTGTCCAAGCAGCAGGACAGGACGAGAGGAGCCGCGCAGTGGCGGGGGCCCGCAATCAGACCGCACCACCGGACGGCGGGGGCGAAGCCGACGACGCCCTGCTCGCGGTCCGGGCCGCGGAGGGTGACGAGGACGCCTTCGCGGCGCTGGTGCAACGCCATGCTCCGATGCTGCTCCGCCTCGCCACACGGCTGCTCGGCACCCGGACGGAGGCGGAGGACGCGGTGCAGGAGGCGTTCATCAGTGCCTGGCGGCGGCTGCCCGAGTTCCACGGCCGGGCGTCCTTCGCCACCTGGACGTACCGCATCGTCACCAACCGCTGCCTGAACATCCTGCGCGCCCGCAAGCCCGTGGCATCGCTCGAGACGGCCGCCGAGGTGGCCGCGCCCGAGCACACCGTGTCCCCGGCCCGTATCGCCGAGTCCCGTGACGCGGTGCGCGATCTGCGCGAAGCGCTCGGTCTCCTGTCGGCCGAGCAGCGGACGTGCTGGGTGTTGCGCGAACTGGACGGTCGTTCCTACGAATTCATCGCGGCCACGGTCGGGATCAGCCAGGAGGCTGTCCGGGCCCGGGTGTTCCGCGCACGACGCTGCCTGACACAAGCAATGGGGGCTTGGCGATGACGGCTCACACCGACCCGCCCGACCCGTACGGGGGCAGCGACGACGAGCGGCTGCCGTGCGGGCGGCTGCTCTCCGAGGTGTCCGAGGCCTGGGAGGACCGGACCGAGGACACCCATCTGGACACGTGCCCGTACTGCCGGCAGGCCGTCGAGGACCTCGAACGGCTGGGCTCAGCTGTCCGCTCGCTGCGGGAGGAGGGCGCGGACGAGGCGCCCTACGACAGTTCGACGATCGTCCGGCGCGTGATGGATGTCGTACGCCTCGAACTGCGCCCGGGCCGCCCGCTTCCGCTGGGTGAGCCGGACGAGGATCTGTGGATCATGGAGTCGGTCGCCGCCCGGTCCCTGCGGGCCGCCGCCGAGACCGTGCCCGGAGTGCGGGCCGGATCCTGCCGGCTGCGGCCGGTACCGGGGGACGGTGCGGACGGCGGCACGGTCGAACTCCGTCTCGAGATCCACGCCCCGTCGCAGGCCCGCCTTCCCGCA
This sequence comes from Streptomyces sp. YIM 130001, assembly GCF_003574445.1. Classification (GTDB taxonomy): domain Bacteria; phylum Actinomycetota; class Actinomycetes; order Streptomycetales; family Streptomycetaceae; genus Streptomyces. The sequence continues at coordinate 116,853 of NZ_KZ984565.1, read as the reverse complement.
CTGGCCGACGAGGTCAGGACCCGGGTCCGGGAGGCGATGGACGGCGCACTGGGCATGGAGGTCTCGGCGGTGGACATCCGCATCACGGACCTCGTCGACGAACCGGCCGACTCGGGTGACGCGGCCGACTTGGCCGAGGTGGTCGACTTGGCTGACGCGGTCGACTTGGCTGAGGTGGCTGACGTGGCCGGCCTTGCCGGCGCGGCCGGTACGGAACATGCGCAGGAGGGCGAGGACTGATGCCGCAGGAGACCGATCCCCGGGGCCTGTCCGAGGACATCGCCCGCGCCGTGGCCGACGTACCGGGCGTCGCCTTCCTCAAGCCGGACCTCGCCGGCCGGCTGCGGACGGCACTCGCCCGCCCGCCGGCGACGGCGCAGGGTGCCCCCGCGGGCGTACGTCTGACCCGGCCGGCCGACGACTTTGGTGCCTGGCACATCGAGATCCACCTCGTCGCCCGCGCCCGCACCCGCACCGTCGACGTGGCCCGCGCGACCCGCACAGCAGTCGCCGACCATCTGAGATCCGTCGCTCCGGCCCAGGCGGGGCAGGCACGGATCACGGTGACGGTGACGGGGTTGGTCTGAGCGGCGACAGCGCATCGCCCGGCCACGAACGAACGCCGCGTCCGGACTCGCCTTGCTCTGCGCACGAGCCCGCCCGGCCGTTCCGCCCCGGCCGTTCCGTCCGCCCACGCCTGCCCGCCCGACCGAGCCCCCCGACCGGCACGGTCAAAACGTCAAGACCCCCCGAGACAGCCGTCCGGCCCGCGCGTCGTCGACGGCCCGCCCGAAGTCCGACACCTCGTACGTCCGCGTGACGAGCTCGTCGAGCAACAACCGGCCCGACAGGTACAACGCCGCATACAGCCCCACATCCCGCTGCGGCCGAGCAGCCCCGTACCGGCACCCCAGAATGGACTTGTCCAGGAACAACCCCGCCGGCAGAAAACTCGCCTCCGCATCGGGCGCCGGCATCCCGAGCAACACCGCCTGCCCCCGCCGCCCCAGCAGATCGACGGCCTGCCGCACCAGCGCCGTACTGCCCACGCACTCGAAGACATGGTCGGCGCCGTCGGGGAGGACCGCCCGCACCGCGTCCGGGACACCCCCGCCCACCGCACTCGCATCGACGAAGTGCGTCGCGCCGAACTGCCGTGCCACCGCCTCCTTGTCAGGGTTCGCATCGACGGCGACGATCGTCAACGCCCCGGCGATCCGCGCCCCTTGGAGAACATTGAGCCCGATGCCGCCGGCGCCGATCACGACGACGGTGTCCCCGCGGTCGACCCGGGCCCGGTTGAGTACCGCCCCGACCCCGGTCAGCACCGCGCAGCCGATGAGCGCTGCGGAGGTCAGCGGGACCTCCGGCGGGATCTTGACCGCCTGTACGGCCTTGACGACCGTGCGCTCGGCGAACGCCGAGTTCGCCGCGAACTGGTACACCGGCTCGCCGCCCCGCGTGAAAGGCCGCCCCGGCCGCCCGATCGCCTTCCGGCACATCGTCGGGCGCCCCCGGTCGCACTGCGCGCAGGCACCGCAGTTGGCGAGCGTGGACAGCGCGACGTGGTCACCCGGCACGACATGCCCCACACCCTCACCGACGGCCTCGACCACCCCCGCGCCCTCGTGCCCGAGCACGACCGGCGCCGGGAACGGGATCGTCCCGTCCACCACGGACAGATCGCTGTGGCAGAGCCCGGCCGCGGCGATGGCGACAAGCACCTCACCGGGCCCCGGCTCACGTACCTCCAGGTCGTCGACGACCTGGACCTCTTTCCCGTCGAACACCACTCCGCGCATCGGACGCCTCCTCCGGCTCCTCCAACGGCTCCGCGCCCGGCTCCCGGGCGACGGCTCACGACCGGCCACCGCCGGCTCCGGACGCACCCGAAGCCGTTCACGCAATCCCCAACCGGCTTGTCGTGCCTAAGAGTTGGGCCGGGCCTTCGCAGCCGCCGCCTTCGCCATCGCCGCCACCTGTTCGAGCAGCGGCATCGGGTCCGTACCGACCGTGCCGGGCAGGAAGTCGGCGATCCGCTCCGGAGTCCAGGGCTCCTCCGCGTAACCCGCGCGCAGTTCGCGGGGCTGCGCCCAGACCGCGATCTTGGGCCCGGCGATCGTGTAGACCTGCCCGGTGATCCGCTCGGCGCGCGCCCGCTCGCTGAGCAGGTACGTGACGAGCGCCGCGACGTCCTCGGGTTCGCCGATCTCCTTGAGTTCCATGGGCACGTCGGCGGACATCCGGGTACGGGCCACGGGCGCGACGGCGTTCGCCGTCACTCCGTACTTGTGCAGGCCGAGTGCCGCGCTGCGGACCAGCGAGATGATGCCGCCCTTGGCGGCCGAGTAGTTGGCCTGGGCGACGCTGCCCTGATGGTTGCCGCTGGTGAAGCCGATCAGCGTGCCGGAGCCCTGCTTGCGCATGACGGCCGACGCGGCGCGGAAGACCGTGAACGTCCCCTTGAGGTGGGTGGCGACCACGGGGTCCCACTCGTCCTCCGACATGTTGAACAGCATCCGCTCGCGCAGGATCCCGGCGACGCAGACGACTCCGTCGATCCTGCCGTACCGGGCGAGCGCGGTGTCGACGATGCGCTGTCCGCCGGCCATCGTGGAGATGTCGTCGGCGACCGCGACAGCCTCACCACCCGCCGCCTCGATCTCCTTGACCACCGATGCGGCGATCTCGCTCGCGGGTTCGCCGCCGCCGACCGGCACCCCGTAGTCGTTCACGACGACCTTGGCGCCCTCGGCCGCCGCGGCGAGCGCGACGGCCCGCCCGATTCCGCGCCCGGCGCCTGTGACGGCGACTGCCTTGCCTGCCAAGAAGTTCCCCATGCCGGCCCCTTCCCGCGGTTTCTGACGGACCGTTAGATTCTATGGGGCACCGGTCGTACGAGCACAAGGCCGCGGAGCAAACCCGATCCCCGACTTGACCGAAGCGAGGAGCGCGCCATGGCCCTGCCCGCCGAGTTCCACGACATCGCCGAACGCGTGAACAACTGGGGCCGTTGGGGCACCGACGACGAGATCGGCACCCTGAACCTCATCACCGACGAGGTGGTCCGCGCCGCCGCCGCGACCGTCACGTCCGGCCGGCGCATCCCGCTCGCCCTCCCGCTGCGCCAGGACGGCATCCAGACCGGAGTCATCCCCGGCCGCATCAATCCCGTCCACGCGATGGTGCAGATCAACCAGGAGATCTTCGGCCCGGACACGGTGGCCTGCAGCGACGACATCGTCACGATGGGACTGCAGTCCGCCACCCACTGGGACGCCCTGCCCCACGCCTCACACTCGGGCCGGATCTACAACGGCCGCCCCGCCTCGTCCGTCAACGCACACCACGGCGCCGAGTTCAGCGGCATCGACAAGATCCCGCACCTGGTCTCGCGCGGCGTCCTCCTCGACGTGGCCCGCGCCAAGGGCGTCGAACGACTGCCGAGCAACCACGCCGTGACCCCCGAAGACCTCGACGAGGCGGCGGAGTTCGGCCGGCTGACGGTGCGCGCGGGCGACATCGTCCTCGTACGCACGGGCCAACTCCGAGTGAGCCTGGCCGGCGACCACCACGCCTACGGCTACCCGTCCCCCGGACTCTCGGTACGCACTCCGGAGTGGTTCCACGCCCGCGACGTCGCCGCCGTGGCGAACGACACCCTCACCTTCGAGATCTTCCCCCCGGAGATCGACAACCTCTGGCTCCCGGTCCACGCCCTCCACCTCGTCGAGATGGGCATGCTCCAGGGCCAGAACTTCAACCTCGAAACCCTGTCCACAGCCTGTGCACAAGAATCACGCCACACCTTCCTCCTCACCGCGATGCCCGAGCCCGTAGTGGGCGGCACAGGCACCCCGGTGGCCCCGGTCGCCATCCTCTGACGGAAGCCCGGGCGCAGGCCCTCGACGGATGCGAACTCGCTGCAGCAGTCGGCCGGTTCGCCCCCCGGGCCGGAAGAGCTCTGCCCGCAGTCGGCATCGATGCCGAGGTCCCCGGCCGGCGGATCCGACGAGAGCGGCCCGTACGAAACGGCTCCCGTGCGAAACAACCCTTGCGAAACGACCCCCGTGCGAACGGCCGGGCGGCGGCGCACCGATGGCGCCCCGAGCGCGGCATCCGGCGCCGCCACCCGCTCCGGCGTTCGTGTCCCGCTGGAGGGGACCGGTCGCCGGTGGCGTACCGCACTTGCCAAGTCGTCCAGCCGGCGCCCTCGGCATCCCCTCGCGGCGGTTCCGCTGACACAAGGGTGATCAATCGGACACCTCGCGTCAACACCCACTCCGGTGATGCGACGCTGCCGCGCCCGCCCGTTCAGGCGGGAAACGCGACCGCCTCGCCGGAAGGCACGGCCTCCACGCCCGCCACACAGTGGTCGAGCTCGCACCAGATCTGCTTGCCGCCGCTCTCCTGCTGCCAGCCCCAGCGGTCGGCGAGGCCCTCGACCAGTTCGAGACCGCGGCCGTTGGTCTCCTCGCCGTCCGCGTGCCGGGGCCGCGGCGGGCGGGCGCTGCTGTCGGTGACCTCGACGCGCACCGTCCCCGGACAGGCGCCGGAACACTCGGGGAGCCGGATGCTCAGGACCGCCGGACTGCCGGTGTGCACCACGGCGTTGGTGACGAGTTCCGAGATGATCAGGACCAGCGTCTCCGCCAGCGGCTCGTCGGCTGCCACGCCGCTCCCGGCGAGCCGGGACCTCGCCCATCGTCTGGCGCGCCCCACCTCCGCGGGGTCTGCCGCGACCTCGGTCTGAACTTGAAGCACCTGCACCGCTCACACCATCCGAACCGGCGGACACATCGCCTCGTGTCTCCTCGGAGTCACGCATCGTGACTCCCCTGTGAGACAGCATGGTTGACGTACAGTCACCCCAACAAGCGCTTCGGGCATATTCCAGCGCGAAGGAGTACGCGTGCGGCATACTGTGCGACGCTCTTCGCGGGGTGTCGAACTCCTGGGCGTACGAGGCGCCATCGCCGCTCGAACGGCGGGCAGCAGGGGCTTCGGGGCGGCCCCTCGGGCAGCTCCGGTCCGGCTCAACCACAGCACCGATCGCACCCCACGGAGCGTACCGGAGCAGTTGCCCGACTCCGGGCCGTGACGATCGCGTTCCAGGACACAACCCGATATCGGAACGCACGACCATCGAAAGTCTCGCTCTGAGTAATCATCGGGGTAGGGGTCGGGTACGCGTCAGAGCCCGGGCGTCTCGCACCGGGGCCGCGTCCGTACGGTTCAGAGCGCCGACGCGAGTGCCTCCTCGGCGTCGGCCGAGGAAGGCCCCAGTTCCGTGCGCAGCCAGGCCCGCTTGAGGTGCAGGTGGACGTCGGACTCCCAGGTGAAGCCCATGCCGCCGCACACCTGGAGGCAGTCCCGCGCACCGCGTACCGCCGCCTCGTCGGCGAGCAGCCGGGCGCCCGAAGCCTCGAGCGGGTCCTCGGTCACCGCGGCCGCGTAGACGGCGGCCCGCGCGACCTCGGTACGGACCAGCATCTGGGCACACAGGTGTTTGACTGCCTGGAACGAACCGATGGGGCGGCCGAACTGCTCGCGCTGCCGGGCGTGTTGGACCGCCAGCTCGCACGTGCGCGCCGCACTGCCCAGTTGTTCGGCGGCGGTGAGCAGTACCCCGGCCGGTGACCGCAGCCCCTGCGGCGGTGCGGACCGGCCGGGGGCCGCGGGCACTCGGTGCAGCGGCGTCAGCGGATCGACGGAGCGTACGGCCCGGGCTCCCGCGGTCGAGCCGAGTGCCACGTCGGCCGCGTCGATCCAGCTCACCAGGGGGCCGTCCGCGCAGGTCACCACCGTCGTACCGGCTGCCGCTCCGGGGACCGTCGCGGCAGCCAGCTCGGTGGTGACGAGCGGCCCGGGCAGCAGCACCCGGCCGGCCTCCTCGAAGGCGAGTACGGCCTCCGGGAGACCGAGCCCGACCCCGCCCGCCTCCTCGGGCAGGCGTAGCGCGAAGAACCCGGCCTCGCCGAGCTCCCGCCACAGCTCCCGGTCGAGTGCGGGGGCGCCCTGCCGCTCGGCCCCGTCCACGGCGGCCCGCAGCGCTTCCCGCCCGAACCTGCCCTCGAGCAGCTGCCGCACCCCGGTGCGCAGGGCCCGCTGGTCGTCGGTGAGTTGGAAGTGCACGTCCGTCACCGTCCCTTCGGCAGTCCGAGCACCCGCTCGGCGACGATGTTCTGCTGGATCTGCGAGGTGCCGGCGGCGATGGTGTACGACAGCGAGCTGAGCCGGTCGAGGGTCCACTCCTCGTCGAGGTCGAGGGCGTCGGGGCCCAGTACTTCGGCAGCGGTGTCGAAGAGTTCCTGGCGGGCGTGGGAGTAGCGGAGCTTGAAGACCGAGCCGCCGGTGCCGGGGACGCCGCCGGTGGCCTGGGCCTCCGAGACGTTCCACTGGGTGAGGCGCCACAGGGCGGTGAACTCGGCACTCAGTCTCCCGAGGCGGCGGCGCAGGACCGCGTCGTCCCAGCGTCCGTTCTCCCGTGCGCGCGCCGCGAGCCGGCCGAGGGTGCGGCGACAGGCGACGACCTCGCCGACGAAGGCGGTGCCGCGTTCGAAGGAGAGGGTGACCATGGTGACGCGCCAGCCGTCGTTCTCCTCGCCGACGCGGTTCGCCACCGGGATGCGTACGTCGTCGAGGAAGACTTCGGCGAATTCGGTGGACCCGGCGAGGGTGCGCAGTGGGCGCACCGTGATTCCGGGGGTGTCCATGGGCATGGCGAGCCAGCTGATGCCGCGGTGCTTGGGGGCGGACGGGTCGGTGCGGACGAGGAGTTCGCACCAGTCGGCGACCTCGGCGTGCGAGGTCCAGATCTTGGAGCCGGAGACGACGTAGTGGTCGCCGTCGCGTATCGCGCGGGTGCGCAGGGAGGCCAGGTCGGAGCCGGCGTCCGGTTCGCTGAAGCCCTGGCACCAGACTTCGTCGCCGCGCAGCACGGGCGGCAGCCAGCGGCGGCGCTGTTCCTCGGTGCCCTCGGCGGCGATCGTGGGTCCGGCGTGCAGCAGGCCGACGAAGTTGGCGCCCACGTAGGGCGCGCCCGCGCGTTCGGTCTCCTCCAGGTAGATGAGGTGCTGGGTGGGGGTGGCGCCGCGGCCGCCGGCGTCCACCGGCCAGTGCAGGCCCGCGTATCCGGCGTCGTACAGCGTCCGCTGCCAGCCGAGGTCGTAGGTGCGGCGGCCGGGCCAGTCGGTGGGGTCCGGCTTGGGCGGGAGGGCGGGCAGAACCTTGCCCAGCCATTCCCGCAGCCGTGCCCGGAACTCCTCGTCTTCCTCGCTGTGGTCGAGGTCCACGCGGGCCGCCCGGCTACTTCGCGGCGCCGCGGTCGCGGTCGAAGTCGAGGTCGAGCATGCGGATGGCGTTGCCGCGCATCAGCTTGTAGACCGTCTCGTCGTCGAGGCCCTTGACGTGGTCGAGGGCGACCTCCTTGGTGTGCGGGAAGGTCGAGTCGACGTGCGGGTAGTCGGTCTCGAAGACGGCGTTGTCGCGGCCGACGACGTCGAGGGACGCGACCCCGTGCTTGTCCCGGAAGAAGCAGCAGAACATCTGCCGGTAGTAGTACGTCGACGGCGGCTCGGGGATCAGATCGCGGACGCCGCCCCAGGCGCGGTGCTCCTCCCACACGTCGTCGGCGCGTTCCAGGGCGTACGGGATCCAGCCCATCTGGCCCTCGCTGTAAGCGAGTTTGAGCTGCGGGAACTTGACCAGGACACCGCTGAAGAGGAAGTCCATCATCGAGGCCATGGCGTTGTTGAAGGACAGCGAGGCCTGGACGGCGGGGGGTGCGTCGGGGGATGCGGCCGGCATCTGGGAGCTGGAGCCGATGTGCATGTTGACGACCGTCCCGGTCTCCTGGCAGACGGCGAAGAACGGGTCCCAGTACCCGGAGTGGATGGACGGCAGGCCGAGATAGGTCGGGATCTCCGAGAAGGTGACCGCCCGCACACCCCGTGCCGCATTCCGCTTGATCTCCGCGACGGCGAGGTCGATGTCCCAGAGGGGGATGATGCAGAGCGGGATGAGCCGGCCGCCGCTGCCGCCGCACCACTCCTCGACCATCCAGTCGTTGTACGCGCGCACGCAGGCGAGGGCGACCTCCTTGTCGTGTGCCTCGGCGAAGGTCTGCCCGCAGAATCGCGGGAAGGTGGGGAAGCAGAGGGACGCCTCGACGTGGTTGAGGTCCATGTCCTTGAGGCGTTCGGCCGGGTCCCAGCAGCCGGGGCGCATCTCGGCCCTCGTGATGCCTTCGAGGGTCATGTCGTCGCGGTCGAAGCCGACGGCCGCGATGTTCCGCTTGTACGGGAACCTGAGGTCTTCGTAGATCCACCAGTCGGTGGGCGGACCGTCCGGGTCCATGGTGATGACGTACTTGCCGCCGGTGTACTCGAGTTCGCCGATGCCGGCGGTCAGCGGCTTCGGTCCGCGGTCGCGGTACTTCTTCGGCAGCCAGGTGTCGAAGAGGTGTGCGGGCTCGATCACGTGGTCGTCGACGCTGATGATCCGAGGCAGTTCCATGGGGGTCCCCTCACCTGACGGTGCCGTGTCCGGCGGTGCGGCGCGCGACGCGTTCCGGCCCGGTGGACCGGTGCTGAGGCTCGCCTTACCTGATGGGTCGTCAGAAAGCAGGCTAGCCCCCGACCTCTGGACCGACAAGGCGCGGCGCCCTACGCTCTCGACACGATCTGACGCTTCGTCAGTTACCCGGGGAGTAAAGGAGGTTCGCGATGACCGGCACCGCGTATCGACTCGGCAGCGCACCCACCCTCTGGGACCTGGTCGCCCAGCGTGCCGCACTCACTCCCGACGACCCGGTCCTCATCCAGGCCGAGGACGACCCGGCGGCGGACCGCACGCTCACCTTCGGGCACCTGCGGGACCGCTCCGAGCGAGTGGCGGCCGGCCTGCACGACCGCGGCATCCGCCCCGGCACCGTGGTGGCCTGGCAGCTGCCGACCCGTATCGAGACCGTGCTGCTGTCCATGGCGCTGGCGCGGATCGGCGCCGTGCAGACCCCCCTGATCCCGTTCTACCGGGACCGCGAAGTCGGTTTCGCGCTGCGGGAGTCGAAGGCCGAGCACTTCGCGTCACCGGGCGTCTGGCGCGGCTTCGACCACACCGGTATGGCCGAACGCCTGGGCGCGCGCGGCATCTTCGACGGCTACACCACGCTGCCCGACGGCGACCCCGCCGTACTGCCGCCGCCACCCGAGGACGGTACGGCGGTGCGCTGGATCTACTGGACCTCCGGCACCACTTCGGCGCCCAAAGGCGTGCTGCACACCGACCGTTCACTGATCGCGGGCGGCTCCTGCCTGGCCCACGCGCTGCACCTTTCGGCGTCCGACGTCGGCTCGATGGCCTTCCCGTTCGCCCATATCGCGGGCCCCGACTACACCGTGATGCTGCTGCTCTACGGCTTCCCTGCCATCCTCTTCGAGAAGTTCGCGATGCCCGGTGCGCTGGCGGGGTACCGACGCCACGGGGCGACGGTCGCGGGCGGCTCCACGGCGTTCTACTCGATGTTCCTCGCCGAGCAGCGGAAGGATCCGGACACCCCGGTGATCCCTTCGCTGCGCCTGCTCGCGGGCGGCGGAGCGCCGAAACCGCCGGAGATCTACCACGCCGTCGTACGGGAGATGGGCGTCCAGCTCACGCACGGATACGGCATGACCGAAGTCCCCATGATCACGATGGGCGCCCCCGACGACACGGTCGACAACCTCGCCACCACGGAGGGCCGGCCGCCGGACGGCATGGAGATACGCATCACCGGCCCCGACGGCTCCGCGCTCCCGCCGGACACGGACGGCGAGGTACGGCTGCGGGGCGAGGCCGTCTGCCAGGGGTATCTCGACCCCGTGCAGTCCGCGGAGGCCTTCGACGCGGACGGCTTCCTGATCACGGGCGACCTCGGGCATCTCACCCCGACCGGGCACCTGGTCCTGACCGGGCGCCTCAAGGACGTCATCATCCGCAAGGGCGAGAACATCTCCGCGAAGGAGATCGAGGACCTGCTGCACGAGCATCCGGACGTCGGGGACGCGGCGGTGATCGGGCTTCCGGACGCGGAGCGCGGGGAGCGGGTCTGCGCGGTGGTGGAACAGCCGGACGGGGCCGCGGCGTTGACGCTCGCCGGAGTGGCGACGTACCTGCGGGAGCAGGGCCTGTCCGTGCACAAGCTTCCGGAACGGCTCGAGGTGATCCCGGCGCTACCCCGGAACGAGGCACTCCGGAAGGTCCTGAAGTACGAGCTGCGCGCCCGGTTCTCCTGACTCCGCAGGAGACGGAGCAAGAGCCCGCCCACCGGTCCCGGTGGGCGGGCTCGGTCGTGGTGATGGCGCGCGCACGGATTCCGCTCGGCCGCTGCCCGGCTCGGCCTCAGGACGGACGAGCCCGAAGCTCCGACTGTAAGGAAACTTTCCTAACCTCTTGACGCCAATGGGAAAGAACCCTAACTTTCCCGCCACCCCCAAGGAACAGCGCAGCCCCACCACCCCCACCACCGGGCCGCGCCCGGCACCCCCGACCACCCCGCGCGGCCTCAACTCCCCCCACCTGCAACGACTTTGATCAGGAGGAACACCTCCATGGCCGAGCACTCCCCCACTCGCCGGCGCCGTTCCGGCACAGTGCCCGTCGGCGCCGCCCTCGCCGGCGCGCTCCTGTTCGCCCTCACCGCACCGTTCAGCGCCGGGGCCGAAGAGGACCGCGGCGGCACCGCCGAGGCCTCCGCGCCGGCCGGCTCCGCCGTGGCCCGCAACGGTCAACTCAGCGTTTGCGGCCAGGACCTGTGCAACGCGGACGGCAAGGCGGTCCAGCTCAAGGGCATGAGCTCGCACGGCACCCAGTGGTACTCCCAGTGCCTCACCGACGGCTCGCTCGACGCACTCGCGCAGGACTGGGACGCGGACATCCTGCGGGTCTCGACGTACGTCCAGGAGGGCGGTTACGAGTCCGACCCGGAGAAGTTCACCCAGCTCGCCCAGCGCGTCGTCGACCAGGCCATCGCCCGCGGTATGTACGCCGTCATCGACTGGCACCAGCTCGACCCCGGCGACCCGAACGCCAACACCGAGTCGGCGAAGAGGTTCTTCACGGACATGGCGTCCAAGTACGCGGACCAGCCAGGGGTGTTCTACGAGATCGCCAACGAGCCCAGCGGCGTCTCCTGGGACCGGATCAAGTCGTACGCCGAGGAAGTCATCCCGGTGATCCGCGAACACGACCCGGACGGCGTGGCCCTGGTCGGCACCCGCGCCTGGTCGTCGTTCGGCGTCTCCGAGGACGGGAGCGAACAGGAGGTCGTCGACAACCCGGTCGAGGCCGACAACATCATGTACACCTTCCACTTCTACGCGGCCTCGCACGACGACGAGTACTTGCGGACGCTGTCCCGCGCTGCGGATCAACTCCCCGTATTCGTCACGGAGTTCGGGACGCAGGACTCGGCGGGCGAGGGCGGCAACGACTTCGCGATGGCGCAGAAGTACATCGACCTGATGGAGCAGAAGGGCATCTCCTGGACCAACTGGAACTACTCCGACGACGACCGCTCCGGGGCGGTCTTCGAGCCGGGCACCTGTTCCGGTGACCAGTGGGCGGGTACCGACGTCCTCAAGGAGGCGGGCGTCTGGATCCGCGAGCGGGTCAAGAGCTGATCTGCGCAAGGCATCGCCCGCGGGAGTGCGCGCTCGGCGGCGCACTCCCGCGGGCTGCCTGCTACTCGGGCTCGGGCGTCGTGAAGTACCCGGCGAAGGCGGCGAGGATCTCGTCCTCGGAGATCCGGCCGTCGCCGTCCGCGTCCAGCGCGGCCGCGGCCGCCGCCGCGAGGCCGTCCTCGACCCCGAGCACCCGCAGGACCCGCTCCGCGGCCTCCGGCGTCGCGCCCCGGCCGTCCTCGTCCGCGACACCGATCACCGCACGCAGGAACGGGCGGGCGATCTCGCCGAACCGGGTGGGGCTGTCACGCAGCCGCTTCACCGCGCCGGTGACGAACTCCTCGCGGGTCACGCGCTGGTCACCGTCGACGTCGGCGATCCCCGCCATGCCCTGCCAGAACGCCTCCGCCCCCAGGTACAGCGCCTGCCCCTTGTCGCTGCGGGCCTTCGTACCGAACTCGGCGAGCAACGCCTTCGCCGCGGCACTGAAGTCCTCGCGGTCGATATAGCCGTTGCCGTCCTGGTCGAAGGATGCGAAGCGGGCGGCAATCTTGCGCTCGTACTCTGCGCTGTCCATTTCAGCTGCCTCACTGATCAGGTGGGGTGAATGCGTCTCACGGTGGAGCGTACGTGGGGTCCGCGGGCGGAAGGCGTCACACCGGCGGTCTTGTAGCAAGACCGCCGAATTCCGCTACGCGATCGCAACCGTCGGACACGGACGGGACACGGCCCGGAAGCGGCCTACGCCGACAGCGGCGGTACGGAGTCGAGGACCGCGGTGTCCACGTCCGCGTACACCGAGAAGAGCCGCCGCACACCGAGCGCGGCCAGGACCCGATTGACGTGCGAACCGTCCTCCGCTCCCTGGGCGGGGAGGATGAGCCTCAACTCGCCCTGGCAGGACCGGATGAGCCGTCGCGTGGCGATCAGCACACCCACACCGCTCGAGTCGCAGAACAACACCTCGGAGAGGTCGACCACCAGCCTTCGCCGGCCGTCGGCGACCGCCTCGTGGACACGCTGACGCAGCACGGGTGAGGTCACCAGGTCCATCTCGCCGCTTACCTGGATGACGGCCCAGCCGTCCTGGTCCCCCTCGTTCACCCTGAGCGCCACACCACGCCTCTCGCTCGACCGATCAGGAAGCCGTACCGCCGCTTCCTGTCTCTCACTTGCTCGTTCGCCCACAACCTCGCTGGATCCGGAAGCCTTCCTTTCGCTTCCTTCTCTCGCGGCTGCCCCGCCACTCCCCCATGAAACACGAACCCCGGACCGCCCCGCACCGGCCCTGCCAGCAGACCTATCACGTTTGTGCGGATTCGATCCATGCTGGTCGCAGTCCGTCGCATTCCACCGCCCCGGAACGCGATCTCACCCGCGCTCTGTGACCGTCGCCTTACCATCCGCTGCCGCAGTAGCGCCACGCATTGCAGTAAAGGGGCATGCAACGCCATCCGTTCCGATTACATTCGTCGGAGAGGGAGGGAGTCATATGGGGAAGGACGCACCGCCTCGCTGGGACCGCAGGATGCAGCAGCGCCTGGCCCGCGGGGAGGCAGCCGCCCTCGGTGAGCTGTACGACCGCTTCGCGACACTCGTGCACGGCCTGGCCCACCGCGTACTCGACGACGATACGGACGCCGACCGCGTCACCCGCGAGGTCTTCACCCATATCTGGGAGAACCCGGAGAGCTACGACCCGAAACAGGGACCGCTGCGGTCCTGGATAGCCGGACTCGCGCACCAGCACGCCGTCCAGCGGCTGCGGCAGACGGAGACCGCCGCGCTCGCCCGCAGCGGCGCCGGCACCGCGGAGGACCTGGAACGCAAGGTGCGCCAAGCCTCCGTCGCGGCCCGCGCCGACTACATCGTGACGTCGATGCCGGCCCCGCTGCGGGCCGCCCTCGAGCTGGCGTACTTCCAGCGCCGCGACTACCGTCAGACCGCCGCCGACCTCGGCGTCACCGAGGACGAGGCGCGACGTCGGCTCCGGCTCGGCCTGCAGCTCCTGTCCACGGCCAACGACCCGCGAGCGCCGCACCACCGACCGCGGAGAGCGCTGTGAGCGATGACCGGTCCCTGCCGCCGGAGGACCCCGACGAGCCGCGCGGCGACAACCCCGGGGAGACCCGGGGCAGCCCGCGCATACCCCCGCCCCGCATGTCCGTCGAGGACACCGGCCGGCCGCTGCCTCCACAGGCGCCGCCCACGCCACCCACGCCACCTCCCCCACCCCCGCCTGCCGTGATCCCTCCCCAGCTCGAGCACACCGTCCTGAAGTCCCTGCTCGGCGCCTGGGCGCTCGCCGCCTGCTCGCCCGAGGAGGCGAAGGCCGTCGAGCTGCACCTCGACAGCTGCACGCAGTGCGCCGAGGAGGCCCTGCGGCTGCGGGACGCGGTCGGCCTGCTGCACCCGGAGGAGAGCCTCGACCTCGACCCCGGTCTGCGCAGCCGGGTCCTGGCCGGCTGCCTCGACCGCAGGCCGCCGCGCATCCCCGTGCCGGACTGGGCAGGCGCCTACGACGCCGAGGCCGCCCGGCTCGACGCGCTCCTGCGGGACATGGGCGACGCCGAGTGGCACGCCCCGGTGCGACTTCGCTGGTACGAGGGCGACAGCGGCCGCGACCGCCGTACGACGGTGGCCGGCACCATCGCCCACCTGCTGACCGTGGACGGCCTCGCGGCCATGGCGATCGGCCTCGACGACCCGCTCGGCGTGATGGCGCCGAAGAGCCGCAAGCCGGCCGACCGCACCGAGAAGTACTGGCGCGGCTCCCGCTTCCCGCCGACCCGCGCGGTGCGGCGCCCCTGGCGGCGGCAGAGCCACGCGATCGTACGGACGCTGTCGTTCGCGGGCGCGGCCAACGCCGAGATCCCGGTGCCGTACGGGACGTACGAACTGCCGTTGCGGGACGCCATGGTGGACCGGGCCTTCGAGACCTGGATCCACGCGGGCGACATCGCCGACGCCGTCGACTACCCGTACGAGCTGCCCGCGCCGCGGCACATGCACGGCATGATCGACCTGGCCGCGCGGCAGCTGCCCTCGGCTCTCGCCGACCGCCGGCGCTCCGGATTCGCGGCTCCGCCGCAGGGTCTGGCCACGGCCGGCGCCCCGGGGCGCAGTCTGCTGCTCGAGGTGGAGGGACGCGGCGGCGGCGAGTGGTACATCGCCCTCGACTCGCCGGGCGCGCTCGCGTCGCCGGAGCAGGCGGTGGCCCATGTCGCCCTGGACGGCGACGAGTTCTGCCGGCTGGCGGCAGGTCACGTACCTCCGGAGGAGGCGGCCGCGGGGCAGGACGGCGACCGCGAGGCCATCCACGACGTACTCGCCGCGGCGGCCTCGCTCAGCCGGATGTGAGCACGGGCACCTGCGGCGGCCGGCTCAGGTGAAGACGACCGTGCGGCGGCCGTTGAGCAGGATGCGGTGCTCCGCGTGCCACTTCACGGCGCGGGCGAGCGCCTGGCACTCGACGTCGCGGCCGATCGCCACCAGCTGCGACGGGGTGACCTCGTGGCCGACGCGCTCGACCTCCTGCTCGATGATCGGGCCCTCGTCGAGATCCGCGGTCACGTAGTGCGCGGTCGCGCCGATCAGCTTCACGCCGCGGGCGTGCGCCTGGTGGTAGGGCTTGGCGCCCTTGAAGCTCGGCAGGAACGAGTGGTGGATGTTGATGATCCGGCCGCTCAGCTGCTTGCACAGGTCGTCCGAGAGCACCTGCATGTAGCGGGCGAGAACGACGAGTTCGACGCGCTCCTCGCGGACCAGGTCCAGCACCTGGGCCTCGGCCTGCGCCTTGTTCTCCTTGGTCACCGGGATGTGGTGGAAGGGGATGCCGTACGAGGAGACCAGCTCGGCGAAGTCCGTGTGGTTCGAGACGACGGCGGCGATCTCCACCGGCAGGGCGCCGGTGCGGGCGCGGAAGAGCAGGTCGTTCAGGCAGTGGCCGAACTTGGACACCAGCAGGACGATGCGCATCTTCTGGTCGGGCCGGTGGATCTGCCAGTCCATCTGGAACGAGTCGCCCACGGCGGCGAAGCTGGCCCGCAGCTTCTCCACGGTGACCGGCGACTCGGCCGAGAAATGCACCCGCATGAAGAACAGGCCCGTGTCGTGGTCGCCGAACTGCTGGCTGTCCTCGATGTTGCAGCCCGTCATGAACAGGTAACTGGAGACGGCGTGCACGATGCCCTGCTTGTCGGGGCAGGACAGCGTGAGGACGTACTGGTCGGACTGCTCGGAGGCGGCCGCGGGCTGCGCATTCATGTGCGGAAGGATCGCATATGCGGAGCCCGCGACGCTCGGGCCGCGGGCCCGCGCCAGCGGACGGAGCGGGCGGTCAGGCCGAGCGGGTGAGGATACGGAGCACCTCGAGCGTCTTCGGAGCGGTGTCCGGGTCCTCGCCGTCGCCCGCGGCGAGCGCCACGTGGGCCTCGCGTGCCGCCCTGACCGCCTCCGGCCAGTTCTGGTGCTCCAGGTACGCGGAGACCGGGGCGTCGGGTCCGACCTCGTGCATGATGCGCAGCACCCTGAGGACGGCGACGTCGACGAGGGACGCCTCCGAAGCGTCGCGGAAGATCGTGCCGACGTATTTCTCCGCGGACCAGTTGTCCAGCCAGGTGTCCTCGACCAGGCGGTACACGGCGTCGGTGACGTCCCCGTACTCGTCGCGTCCGGCCAGCCAGCACTCCTGCTGGAAGACGGGGTCGGACAGCATGTGCAGGGCCGAGCGCACGTTGCTGCGCCAGCGCCACCACGGCATGTCGTTGAGAGCCATGCCGCCCATGGTGGAGGAGCGACGGTCACGACGGGAAGACTTCTCCGAGCTTTGCACGGTTGCCGATCGTACGTTTCGCCTCCGGGGCCGCTCGGCGAGGGTCACGTTCGGGTGGCTGCAATTCACCTCCGTGTCACCCCACGTTGAAGCAGGGTCACTCGGAGGTTAGGAATGGAGCGGAATCGTGCAGGTTCATGACCGCTCGGCGACGTACCAAGTCCACTCGCGCCTTCACCTCCGTCGCCCTCGGTGCGGCGTTTGCTGTGTGTGCGACGTCACTGGGCGGCTGCGGCGTGCTCCCCGGGGGATCGGGGGACTCCGGGGGGCCCGTGGTGGTGATGACCTGGGCGCCGGAGAAGACCCGGGCGACCAACGTGCCGGGCGTCCCGGCCATGGCCCAGACGTACGCCCGCTGGGTCAACGAGAACGGCGGCATCAACGGTCGCGACCTCAAGGTCCTCACCTGCAACGAGCACAACGACCCCGCGGGCGCCGGCGACTGTGCGCGCCGTGCCGTCAAGGAGGACGTGGTGGCCGTCGTCGGCTCGTACAGCCAGCACGCGCGGTCCTTCCTGTCCCCGCTAGAGGCGGCCGGCATTCCCTACATCGGCGGATTCGGGCTCACCAACGAGGAGTTCACCAGCTCGAACTCGTACCCGGTGAACGGCGGCCAGGTGGCCCTGATGGCCGGCAACGGACGGCAGCTCGCCCGCTCCTGCACCCAGGTCTCCCTGGTCCGCCCGGACACCGTCGCGGGCGACGACCTGCCGGGGATCTTGGAAGCGGGCCTGGCGGCCGGCGACGGCGCGAAGGTCGCCGACATCCGGGCCGCCGAGGACGGCACGGAGTTCACCTCCAAGGCCGAGGAGGCGCTGAGCCGGGCGGGAGCCGACCCGTCGCTCGCGGCCGAACTGGGGCAGGCGGGCGCGGCGGAACGTTCCCGCTCCGGCTGCGTCACGGCCGCGCTCGGGGACCGTACGGACACGTTCTTCGACTCGTTCCGCCGGGCCAAGGAGGACTACCAGCAGGTGCGGATCTCCTCCGTGCTCGGCAGCGTGGACCAGTCCCTGGTGGACCGCTCGGGCGGCAAGTCCGGTCCGTACGAAGGGGCTTACGTCACCGGCTGGTACCCGGCGGCGGACGACAAGCGCTGGGAGCCGATGCGGAAGGTGATCCGCGAGCACGCGTTCGCCGACAACCGGATCGATCCGGCGTCGGCCGCGGTGCAGACGACCTGGATCGCGTACTCCGTGCTGGAGCAGATCGTCGAGTCGCTCGGGGACGGCGAGGTGACCTCGCGCACGGTCGGCCGCGCGCTCAACTCGGGTGAGAGCGCCACGACGGGCGGGCTGACGCCGACCCTGCGCTGGCGATTCGAGGACACGATCGCGGCGAGCGAGTTCCCGCGCCTGGTCAACGCCCGCGTGACGTTTCAGGTGGTACGTGACGGGCGGCTCGTGGCCGCCAGGTCGAAGGCCGTGGACGTCTCCTCGACGCTGGAGGACAGCCGGATCTGAGGCGCGGCCGGGCGGGGTGTCCCCGCCGGGCCGCGGACGGGTCCGGGATCGACCGGCCCGCCGGGGGTCAGAGGTCGACCGGCTGGCGCTGGGTCAGCTGCCACTTCGTGGCCAGCGGGTTCCAGGTCGCGACGGCTTCCTTCTTCGACGCGGAGGCCACGCCGCTCTGGCGGTCGCCGGAGCGCTTGTGCGGGGTCTGCCCGGCCTTCTTGTTCTTTCCCTTGCCCTTGCAGGTCTCGCCGGCCCAGGCCGCGTAGTGGTTGTCGGCCGAGGCGGACGCCTTCCAGGCCTTGTTGAGGGACGCGGTGAGCTTCGCGTTGTCCGGGATCTTGTCGACCTTCAGCTCGCCGAGCCGGGCGACGAGTCCGTTGCGCTGCTTGGCGGCGCCCCGGAGGTCGCGGGCGGCCTGCGGCAGGTTCTTGCAGGACTTGATGAGCTCGACCGAACGGATCACCGCGGCCCGGCTGTTGTTGCTGTCCTCGAGGAGCTTGTCGAGCTTCTCCGCCTGCTGCTTGCCGGGGTCCACCGTCGGTGAGGGGGTGGGTTCGGCGGACTTCTCGGTCGGCTCGGTCGCGGCGACGGTGCCGGGTTCGTCGCTGGTGTCGTCGCCGCCGGCCAGATTGATCAGGACGCCCGCACCGAGGCCGACGATGGCGATGGCGACACCGATCGCGGCCACCATCGGGACCTTGGAGCCGGTGCCGCCGGAACCGCCGGAACCGCCTGCGGCCGCACGGCGGTTCACCGCGCGGCCGCGCGGCGGTTCACCGCCCTGGTCGGCGGACTGCTGCGGCACCTCGAAGCGCGGCATCTGCTGCGTCGAGTCGGTGCCGCCGCCGTCCGCCGGTTCGCTGCGGAAGAGGCTGTCGAACTCGGGCGGCGGCTGCCGGTCACCGGGCGCTCCGGGCCGTATGCCGTAGGGGGCGCCGGGCGGCTGTGCGGGGACGGGGGCGATGTACTGGGTGGCCTCGACGTCGGGATCCCCGCCGGAGGCGGACGGCGGCTGCGGGGCGCGGTGCGCGTGCGGCGCCCGTTGCGGTACGTCGGAGCGGCGGCCGAGGAACTGAGTGGCGTCCACCGGCTGCTCGGGCGGCAGCGCGCCGGGGAGCTCGGCGCCGGGGCCCCGCGGCGCGGCGTGCGCGCCGGAGCGCTGTGCGGGCGCGGGGGCGTGCGCAGGCGGGCCGGAGGGGGCGGGCGGGGCCGCGTGGGCGCCGGGCGCGGGGTAGGGGCCCGGCTGCGGTGCGGGGGCGTCCGGTCCGGGCATCGGGCCCGGGTGGGCGGTCTGCGCCGTTATGGGCGGGATGAGTTGAGTGGCGCCCTCGTCGGCGGGAATCGGGGCGATGTACTGGGTGGCGCCCTCGTCGGCGGGGACGGGCGCGATGTACTGCGTCGCCGGCTCCTCCGCAGCGGACGGCACCGGACCGGCAGGGCCCGCCGCACCGGCCGCTCCTGGACCCGGCTGCGGCTCCCACCCGCCGGCGTCCTGCGCGTACACGGGAGCACCGTACGAAGCGTCACCGTACGAAGCGGTGGCGTACGAAGCGGTGGCGTACGAAGCGGGGGCGTACGAGCCGTCGCCGTATCCAGCCGTGCCGTACGAAGCGTCGCCGTGCGAAGGTGCCCCGTACGAAGCGTCACTCTGCGGGGCGGCCCCGCGCGAGGCGTCACCGGCACCCCCCTGAGCGGCGGCCCCGTGGCCCCCCGTACCGTCCTGCCCCGGCCCCCACGGCTGCCCCCAGGGCAGGCCGCCGGCCGGAACGGTCTGGTCCGGAAGGCCGCCGGATATGAGGGGTTCGCCCCCGTCGGCGGGCAGCACGACACCCTCGTGCGCGGGCCGCGCCGCTGGATACTGCGGCTCCTCGCCCTGTCCGCTCTGCGTCACCGGTACTCCTACACCTGGGGAACCTTCGCAATCGTCGCTTCACGCTACCGGGTCCCCGTCGCCCCTTTCCACGCAGTGGCGGCCCCCTCGCACCGCAGTAACAAGACCCGTGGCCCGTACGCTGTTTAAGGCCGTCTTAAGCAGGGACGGAGGCGTTTCGGACACTGTGACGCAGCTCGCGCATGAGCTGGCTCACCCCGGACACGTACCGCCCTCTCAGGCCGCTCGCGCATCGACCCGGGCGCCGAATTCCCGTACGGCAGGGGTGCGGGCGAACGGTTCGAGCCGCGTGCGGAAGTCGTCCAGATACTCCGCCCCGCGGTTGGATCGCAGAGTGGCGAGGAGTTCGACGGCCCGGGTCCCGGTGGAGCAGGCCTGCTCCACCTCGCGCTGCTGCACCTCGGCGGTGGCGAGCAGCAGAAGACCGATCGCCCGCCGCCGCACCCGCCCCTCCGGGTGCCCGTCGAGCGACTCACGGGCCGCCCGCGCCGCGTCGTCGGCCTGCCCCAGATCGCGGTGGCAGTGCGCCAACTCGTCGGCCAGATAGGCCTCGTCGAAGTGCGCGATCCACACCGGGTCGTCCCCGGAGTGTGCGGCCGCGCGCTCCATCGCACTCCCCGCGCGGGACGCCGCGGACTGTGCCGCACTCGCGTCGCCGAGCAGTGCGTGCCCGCGCGCCTCCGCCGCGTGGAACATCGCCTCGGCACGCGGCGTGACCCGGCCGCGCGCGCCCTCCTGCGCGGCCCGCGCGAGCTGGGAGATCTCCCGCGGATTGCCGAGCTGGGCCGCCAAGTGGCTCATGGACGCGGCCAGTACGTATCCGCCGTAGCCGCGGTCGCCGGCGGCCTGGGCGAGCCGGAGGGCCTGGATGTAGTACCGCTGAGCGAGCCCGGGCTGCCCGGTGTCCACGGCCATGTATCCGGCGACCTCGGTCAACCGGGCCACCGCGCCGAAGAGTTCGCGCCCCACCGCCTCCCGGTACGACCCGGCGAGCAGCCCGGACACCACCGAGTTGAGGTAGTGCACCACCACCGGCCGTACGTGACCGCTGCCGTACTGGTGGTCCAACTGCACGAGCGAGTCGGTCATCGCACGCACGGCGGCCACGTCGGAGTGCCCGACGCGTGGCCCGGCGGAGCGGGCGACATGGGCGTCGGTGGCGGTGATCAGCCAGTCGCGGCTGGGTTCGACGAGCGCGGACGCGGCGACCGAGGAGCCGGACAGGAAGTCCCGGCGGCCCACGTCACTGCGCCACAGCTCGCAGACCTGCTCCATCGCGCCGAGCACCGTCGGCGAGAACTGCAGGCCGACGCCCGAGGCCAGGTTCTTGCCGTTGGCCATGCCGATCTCGTCGATGGTGACGGTGCGGCCCAGTTTGCGTCCAACCGCCTCGGCGATCACTCCGGGCGCCCGGCCGCGCGGCTGTTGGCCGCGCAGCCAGCGGGCCACGGACGTCTTGTCGTAGCGAAGGTCGAGGCCGTGCTCCGCGCCGCACAGGTTGACCCTGCGGGCGAGTCCGGCGTTGGAGCAGCCGGCTTCCTGGATGAGCGACTGCAGCCGTTCGTTCGGCTGTCGCGCGACGAGAGGCCTTGCGGCCATGGCGAACCCCCTGGTGTGCGCCGTAGGACAACATCCCCGATGATCAATGCCCCGCCGGCATACGGAAGATGCGGGACATAACCAGACATGCGAGATGTGCGCGGAATCGGCCAGGACCGGCGGTCCTGCCGAGAGCCGCCGGACTTCACCGTTTCCTCCCGGTCCGCTACCCGTCCCCGGAGCGGATCGTGCTGCGCGCCCCCGACCGTGCACCCATGCGCCCCAGGTGCAGAATCGATGCGCCCGACCCGCGCACGCGCCGGGCGCTCTCGGGCCGTAACCCGGGACACCGGCGGAAGTTGAGTGGTGCGTGGAAGAGACGATCGAAGTCACCGGAGCCGGCCAGATCCCCCACCAGCGCGGGGACCGACTGCCTGACGGCGGTCCACTCACCGAACACGCGGAGCGGTACGCCGAGGAGCGGCACTGGGACGTGTTCCCCGGCACCTGGCTCGAGCCCACCGATGGAGCGGTGCGCTGCTCCTGCGGAGACACCGGTTGCGCACTCCCCGGCGCACACCCCGCGCGCGAGGACTGGGCCGCACAGGCCACCGGCAGCGCCCAGTCCGTGCGCCGGCTCTGGGCCAAGCAGCCGCAGTCCTCGATCCTGCTGCCCACCGGACGCACCTTCGACGCGATCGACGTGCCCGAGACGGCCGGCTTCCTGGCGCTCGCCCGGATGGAGCGGATGGACCTCACGCTCGGGCCGGTCACCGTCACCCCGGACCGTCGTATGCAGTTCCTGGCGCTGCCCGGCACCGCCGCACAGGCCCCCGATCTGGTGCGCACACTGGGCTGGCCGCCCGCCACCTTGGACCTGCGCCCCCTCGGCGAGGGCGAGTGGATCGCCGCGCCGCCCACCCGCTTCGGCCGCAGCGGCGCCGTCCAGTGGGCCTGCCACCCGACCGCGGCCAACCGCTGGCTGCCCGACGCCGACGAGCTCATCAGCCCGCTCGCGTACGCCTGCGCCCGCGACCGCCGCATCTGAGCCGGGCGCTCGTCCCGTCCGGGCGCCCGTCCCGTCCGGGCGCCCGTCCCGTCCGGGCATCCGTCCCGTCGGGCGTCCGGCGCCACCCGACCCACCCCGTCCCACCCCGTCCCGTCCCGTCCGAACGCACTTCCGACAAGCTGCCCGGTCCGTATCGTGACCGTGAGCATCTTGATCGCCAGCACGCCACGCGGACGGGGCGTGGGTTCGGAGGGCAGCACCGGTGGACGAGGCAGTACGCGTACAGGGCCTGTGGAAACGCTTCGGCGAGCAGATCGCCGTGTCCGGCATCGATCTGGTCCTGCCCGCAGGCAAATTCATCGGTCTCGTCGGACCGAACGGCGCCGGCAAGACCACCACCCTGTCCATGGTCACCGGCCTGCTCAGGCCGGACCAGGGCAGCGTCCACGTGGTCGGCCACGACGTCTGGCAGGACCCGGCCGAGGTGAAGGCCAGGATCGGCGTACTGCCCGAGGGCCTGCGGCTCTTCGAGCGGCTCTCGGGGCGTGAACTGCTCACCTACACCGGCCGGTTGCGGGGGCTGCCCGGCGACGAGGTGGAGAAGCGGGCCACCCAGCTCCTGGACGTACTCGATCTGGCGGGCTCGCAGCACAAGCTCGTCGTCGACTACTCGACCGGTATGCGCAAGAAGATCGGCCTGGCCTCCGCGCTGCTGCACAATCCCGAAGTCCTGTTCCTGGACGAGCCGTTCGAGGGCGTGGACCCGGTGTCCGCGCAGACCATCCGCGGCGTCCTCGAGCGGTACACCGCCTCCGGCGCCACCGTGGTCTTCTCCAGCCATGTGATGGAGCTGGTGGAGTCGCTGTGCGACTGGGTCGCGGTGATGGCCGCCGGGCGGATCCGGGCGCAGGGCACCCTCGACGAGGTGCGCGGCGACGCGCCTTCGCTGCAGAGCGCGTTCCTCGAACTGGTCGGTGCGGCCGGGCAGCAGGACGGCAACTCCCTCGACTGGCTCGGGGGCGGCGCCCGATGACGACCACGGCCCAGCTGACCCCGGTGATGGTCCGGCTGAAGCTGTCCCTGCTCCGCAACGGGCTGCGCCAGTCGGGCGGCCGCCGGGCCGCGTACATCGTCTCGATGGTCTTCGCGCTGCTCTTCGCCGCGCTCCAGCTGCTCGGCCTGCTGCTGCTGCGCGGCCACGAGCACGCACCGACCGTCGTCCTGCTGCTCACGCTGGTGCTCGCGCTCGGCTGGGCGGTGATGCCGCTGTTCTTCCCGAGCGGTGACGAGACCCTGGACCCGACGCGTCTGGTGATGCTTCCGCTGCGGCCGAGACCGCTGGTCGGCGCCCTGCTCGCGGCATCGCTCGTCGGTATCGGGCCGCTGTTCACGCTCTGCCTGGTGCTCGGTTCGGTGATCGCCGTCGCGCACGGCGCGGCCGCGGCGGTCGTCGGAGTAGTGGCCGCGGTGCTCACGATCCTGGTGTGCGTGGCGCTCGCCCGCGCCGTCGCCGCCGCCAACACCCGCCTCCTGACCAGCCGTAAGGGCCGCGACCTCGCGGTGCTCAGCGGGCTGATCGTCGCGGTCGGCGCCCAGGCGGTGAACTTCGGTGCGCAGCGGCTCGGCCGGGCCGGCGGCCTCGAGCCGCTCGAGCCGTACGCCGACGTGGCGCGGTGGATCCCGCCGGCCTCGTCGATCGCCGCGGTCGACTCGGCCGCCGACGGCGCCTACCTCGATGCGGTGGCCCAACTCGCCCTGTCCGTCGTGGCGCTCGCGGCGCTCCTGTGGTGGTGGCAGCGGAGCCTGACCCGCCTGATGACGATGCCGGACGGCTCCACGCTCGCCGCCGCCGACGAGAGCACCGGCAAGGAGCGCTCCACCGGCCTGTCCCGCCTGCTGCCCGCGGGCCGTACCGGCACGGCGATGGAACGCACGCTGCGCTACGTCTGGCGGGATCCGAAGACCAAGGCGGCGTGGGTGACCTCGCTCGCGATCGGCCTGATCGTGCCGGTGTTCAACGCGCTGCAGGGCACCGGATCGGTGTACTTCGCCTGCTTCGCGGCGGGCATGCTCGGCGTGCAGATGTACAACCAGTTCGGCCAGGACACCTCGGCGTTCTGGATGGTCGCGATGACGATCTCCTCGCCCCGGGACGCGTATCTCGAACTGCGCGCCCGCGCCCTTGCGTTGCTGGTGGTCACGCTGCCGTACGCCACGCTCGTGACCCTCTTGACGACGGGCCTCGTCGGCGACTGGGGAGCGCTGCCGGAGGCGTTCGGACTGTCCTTCGCACTGCTCGGCGCGATGCTGGCGACCGGCGCCTGGGCCTCGGCGCGCTATCCGTACTCGATCCCGCAGGAGGGGCACAAGAACGTCGCGCCCGGGCAGTCGGGCCTGGCGTTCATCTCGATCATGGGCGGCATGGTCGCGGCCGCGGTGATCTGTGCGCCGGTGATCGCCCTGACGATCTGGATGCATGTGTCCGGCGCGCACGACCAACTGTGGCTGCTGCTCCCGATCGGCATCGCCTACGGCTGGCTCGTCACCTTCGGCGGCCTGCGCCTCGCGGCTCCGCGCACGGCGAACCGGCTGCCGGAGATCCTCGGAGCGGTCAGCAAGGGGTGACGCGGGGTGCGGCCGTCCGCGGGCCCGGTGGCCCGCGGACGGCCGCCTTGGGCGCCTCCTGCAGGCCGGCAACGCCGTCTCCCCACCGCCCCATTGACATGACATGCTCATGCCTCCCCCACAGATACAGATGAGGAGACGCATCATGCGAAGAAGAGCCTTTGCCGGCATGCTCGCGCTCGGCGCCACCGGCGCCCTCCTGTCCACCGGCACCGCGCGAGCGCAGGCACCCGCCCGGCCGGGCGCCGGCGACCGCCAGGTCGCACCGCTGCCGCCCAGCCCCGCACACCCGAACGGCATCCAGGTCGCCACCGAGGTCGTCGGCGGCCACCGCAGCGCGTTCCCGACCCTGCGGACCAAGGAGGTGAACGCCCAGGGCGAGCACGTCATCTCGGTCGAGTACCAGGTCCAGGAGACGGGTTACTGGTGCGGCCCCGCCGCCACCCGCTGCGCGCTGTCGGCCCGGGTCGCGGCCCCCAGCCAGAGCACCCTGGCCGCCGAACTCGGCACCCACACCGGCGGCACCGACCACATCAGCCAGGTCACCACGGTGCTCAACTCCCGTATCGACGCGGGCCAGTACTTCACCCGCGAGATGCCGAACGACCCGCCCACCCAGGCACAGATCGACCTGCTCCGGTCGGACGTGGTGGCGGACATCGACGACAACTACGCCGTCGTCGCCAACATCGTCGCCCCGCCCGGCAACCAGCCGCCCGGCTACCCGTCGGACCAGACCGTGTACCACTACTTCACGGTCATCGGCTACGACACCGACCACGACACGGTGCTCATCGCCGACTCGGCCTCCTTCAACGGCTACCAGATCTACTGGCTCGACTTCTCGCAGCTGGCGTCGCTGATCCCGCCGAAGGGCTACGCGGCCTGACGGCGGCGGGCTCGGTCACCGGCCCTCGCCACCCGGCCGGAGGGCTCGGCGGTCGTTCCCTGGTCGTACCCCCTGCCTGCCGCACGGGGGAGCCAGGACAGGACCGCCGGGCGATCCGGCGGGCGGGTCCCCGGTGCGAGCGTGAGCGGTACGCCGAACAGCCGCCGCAGCCGAGTCGAGGACCTGCCATGCAGCCGCCCCCGCACAGTCACGAGTTCGCCGTCGCCGCCCGTCCGGGACGCCTGCGCCGCGCATGGCGGGCGGCGCACGCGCCCGTACCCGGAGTGTCCCGGGGGATGCGGCTGGCGGCCTGCGCCGTGCCGTTGGTCGTTCTGCCGTCCGGGATCTGGCGGCTCCCGCTCGTCGCCGACGACCGCGTCGGCCCCGGTCTCGCGGTGTACGTCGTGGTGCTGACGCTCGCGTCCGAGCTGGTCGCCTTCACCGCGTTCGGCCTGATCGCGCGGTGGGGCGAGGTGTTTCCGCGCTGGATCCCGTTGCTGGGCGGCCGCCCCGTCCCGGTCCTGGCGGCGGTGATCCCGGCAGCCGTCGGAGCCGCCGCGCTCACGCTGCTGTGGACCGTCCTGGTGCTGGTCACCCAGATCCAGGGCCGCACGATCCAGGGCGATCCGCTGCCGGCCGACTTCCCGACCGAGCAGGGCGGCCTGCAGGCGGCGTGGCTCTACGCCTGCTACGCGCCGCTGACCCTGTGGGGGCCGCTCATGGCCGTACTCACCGTCGGGTACTGGAAGCGGCGCCGGGCGGCAGCTTCGCACGCGCCCGTCACCGCCTGACGGGCGCGTCGGCCTCACGCCGGCTCGCTCCCCGTCAGCACGCCGTCCAGGAACGGCTCCACCGCCGTGCGCCAGCCGTCCGGCCGGTCGTAGTGGACCAGGTGTCCGGCGTCCGGCACCTCCGCGTACGCGCCACGGGGCAGGACGCGGACCATCTCCTGGGCCTCCGCGCGGCCCAGTTCGCCGTCCAGGCCGCGGACCACCAGGGCCGGGCACTGGACCTGGGCCAGTTCCTCCCAGTGCGCGTCGTAGACCCAGGTCTCGCGGGAGACCAGCATCTGGTCGCGGGCGAACACGGGGCGCCAGCCGTCCTCGGACTCCGTCATCACCTCGGCGTAGAAGTCGCCGCGTGCCGGATTGGGGCGCTCCACCCACGGGTCGTCCTCGCCGAACCACTTGCGTACGTCGGCGAGGGTCGCGAAGGGCAGCGGCCAGGCCTTGAACCAGTCGGCCCACTCGCGCTGCGAGGCGGCACCCAGCGGTGAGGCCTTCATGTCGCAGATGATCAGGCCGCGGACCAGGTCGGGCCGGCGTGCGGCGAGCTGCCAGGCGGTGAGCGCTCCCATCGAGTGGCCGATGAGCACGGCAGGGGCGAGGCCGAGCTGGACCAGGGCGGCCTCGGCGTCGTCGACGTAGGCGTCGCGGGTGAAGGGGCCCTCGGGCGGCTTGTCGCTCTGGCCGTGTCCGCGCTGGTCGAGCGCGACGGCGCGGTGGCGCTCGGCCAGCCAGCGGGCGGTGCCGGCCCAGTGCGATGCACGGCCCATCAGGCCGTGCAGTAACAGCACGCCGGGCGAGGGATCCGCCTCGCCGTCGGGCTCCGTCCGGGAGGCCTCCCAGAGCTTCGGAGGGTCGGCGTACTCCCAGGCGGCGAGACGTGCGCCCCCTGCCCCCGATACGTCGATGCGTCGCACCATGGTCCTGGCACCCCCTCTGCGGGCCCACTTGCCCCGGCTCGTCCCGTACGACCGACCGCTTCGTACGGCAAACGCTATAGAACCTGCATTCGAAAACGGTGCTTCTGGTGGCAACAACCCTCGTTCGAGTGACCACCCTCAAGGAATGATCGGCGCGGCCGAGGGGAGACCTTTTGCGGGAGGCGGACCGCTCGGGGAAAACGGTCCGAGGGGATTGACCCTGGGAGCTCGGGGCTCCGGGTCAGCACAGGGGAGGACAGGCCCCGGCGTCGCGAGGCGCCGGGGCCCTCTGCTGTTCGGGGCCGCGCCGGGCCCGGGCGGACGTGCAGGTCGCGGTGGCACATGTCCCGCCCCCTCCTCGATCCCGATCCGTCCCCCGGCGGTCAAGAGCTCTCACGTCATATGCCTCACGCGACAGCGTGGCACGCAAAACGTCCCGGCGCTGCCGTTCCGCACAGTGAATCTTCGATTTGTTGCCTCAAGTGCCGCTACAAAAGGGGCAGTTGAGGTAGGTGTGCCGACGGAGGGCGGTCGCGGGAACACCTCGCAGGGGCGCTCCCGCGGACCGTCCGCGGGTCGCTGCCGTCAGCGCTTGGCGACGAACACGTGCGAGGCGATCTCCGACTCGAGCTCGGCCGCCTCACCGCTGCTGCCGACCAGCACTCCGCCGGGCGACTCGGTGACGCTGACCACCGCGCCGGGCTGCACCCCCGCCCTGCGCAGCGTGTACATCAGCTGGGCGTCGGTCTGGATCGGCTCGCCGATCCGGCGCACGACCACGGTCTTGCCCTCGGCGCCCGCGTCCAGGTCGGCCAGGCTGACCATCCCCACGTCGAGGAAGGGATCGGCCTCCGCCTTCTCGCCCAGCTCCTCGAGCCCCGGGATCGGGTTGCCGTACGGCGACTCGGTCGGGTGGCGCAGCAGGTCGAGGACGCGGCGCTCGACCGCCTCGCTCATCACGTGCTCCCAGCGGCAGGCCTCGGCGTGCACCTGCTCCCACTCCAGGCCGATCACGTCGACCAGCAGGCACTCGGCGAGCCGGTGCTTGCGCATCACGCGGGTGGCCAGGCGGCGGCCCTCCTCGGTCAGCTCCAGGTGACGGTCGCTGGCGATGGAGACCAGTCCGTCGCGCTCCATGCGAGCCACCGTCTGGCTGACCGTCGGGCCGCTCTGATCGAGCCGCTCCGCGATCCGGGCACGCATGGGGACCACACCTTCCTCTTCGAGCTCGAGGATGGTGCGGAGATACATCTCCGTGGTGTCGATCAGTCCGGACATACGTGCCCCTCGATGCTGTGACAGAAAATCGTCGTGCGGTGGCCCCGGACTCAATTCTGACGCATACCGCCGACAACCGTGCCGCGCCCGCGTGAGGCGGGGCCCGAAAACCCGATTCCGGCCCGGAATTCCGGGCCTGTGACGGTGTTCGGAGCGATTTCGAGAGGGGTCTGGTGCTGACTCGGCGTGCGTGCGCGGCGTATGCGGGGTGGCGCGTGGTGCGGGACCCGGCCGGAGGGGGGCACCGGCGGGGCCCGCACACCCCCCGGGGGTCCGTGCGGTCCGTATTGACAGTCCACTGGTCCAGACCGCAACGTGAGCGGCGACACAAGGCGGAAGGGGCCTGCTCGATGGACGGGAACAAGCTGGCGGACCAGTACTTCGACGCCGCGATCGGCCTGCTCGAGCGGGTCCGCGACGAGGAGTCCGAGTCCATCGCCGCCGCGGCCGCGATGATCGCGGACACGGTCGAGGCGGACGGCCGGCTCTTCGCCTTCGGCGCCGGGCACTCCTCGCTCGCCGCCCAGGACATCGTGTACCGGGCGGGCGGGCTCGCCCTGATGAACCTGCTCGCGGTGCCGGGCGTCGTCGGCGTCGACGTGATGCCCGCGACCCTGGGTTCCGCCCTGGAACGGGTGGACGGTCTGGCGGGCGCGGTACTCGACACCAGTCCCGCCACGGCCGGCGACGTCCTGGTGATCATCTCGCTGTCCGGGCGGAACGCCCTGCCCGTCGAGATGGCGATGAACGCCCGCGCGCTCGGCATCAAGGTGATCGGCGTGACCTCGGTGGCGTACGCGACGGAGACCAAGTCCCGGCACGTGTCCGGCACCTTCCTCAAGGACCACTGCGACCTCGTCCTCGACAGCAAGATCACGGTCGGCGACGCGGAGCTCAGCGCGGAGGGCATCGAGGCCCCCTTCGGACCGGCGTCGAGCGTCGTGACGAACGCCCTGCTGCAGGCCGTGATGGCCCGCGCGGCCGGTGACCTGCTGGCCCGCGGCATCGAACCGCCGCTGCTGCGCTCGGGCAACGTCGACGGCGGCCACGACTGGAACGGCCAGATCTTCCGCCGCTACGGGGACCGGATCTTCTACCGGCGGTGACGCCTCCTCGCGCGCGTGGAGGGCGATCGGCCACGCGCGCGCAGAGCCGGAAAACACCCTCCTTACGCGCGCGTGCCTCACGACTCCAGGGCCTACGCGCGCGTGCCCGACGACTCCGGTGCCCGGCAACGCACCGTCGTCGTCAGCGCCCCACCAGATCCAGACTCGCGGCGATCCGTACGGCCACACTCTCCGCGTACATCGCCTCACCCCGCTCGAAGGGCGGGCGCGTCACGCCCCGCAGGAACGTCACCACGCCCACCGTGCGCCCGCGGCTGCGCGCCGCCACGCACAGGGCGTGCACCGCGTCGGACGGCCACTGCCGGGCCTCGGCCCACTGCTCGGCGTCCGTGGACCCCGCGGCGCCCGCCGACGCCCGTACCGAACCCGCCCGCTCCAGGCACTGCAGCGCCGGATGCCCCGGCGCGTACCGCAGCGGAATGCCGCCCTTGGCGAGGGACTGCACGGGCCCCGGCGTACCGGCGGGAGTGGCCGCGGACCGCACCAGGCGGGGCGGCTCGAGTGACGACGTCAGGTCGATCAGGGCGTGATCGGCGAAGCCGGCGAGTGCGAAGTCCAGCTGGACCGTCGCCGCCTCGTAGGGGTCCTCGCACTCGGCGGACGCGCGTGCGGCGCGGTGCAGCTGGTTGGCGCGGAAGCGCAGCTGCGCCGCCTCCTGCTCGAGCTGCTTGGCCTCCGTGACGTCCACGAACAGCCAGCCCACACCCAGCGGTACGGGCTCCTCCGCGAGCGGCGACGACAGGCGTACGAAACCGCTGCGCCAGCAGCGCCGCGACTCGCCCTCGTCGGTGCGCAGGGTGACCCACATCTCGGCCGGCTCGGGCGGTGCGCCCTCGGACAGGACGTGCGTGAAGGCGTTCTCCAGGTCCTCGACGCCTCGGGTGAGGAGTTCACCGAGCGGGCGGCCGAGCAGGGAGCTGCGGCCCACGCCGAGGGCACGTGCCGCATGGCCGTTGACCACGGCCGGGCGCAGATCGGCGTCCACGAGGACGACGCCCCAGGACGCCGAGTCGAAGAGCGCCTCACTGAGCGCGATGGAACGCTCCAGGTCGATCTGGGTGTGCACCTCGCTGAACGCGCAGTACACACCCGCCGGTTCGCCGTCGGGACCGCGCACGGCCGCGGACTGGGTACGGACCAGGACCCGGCCGCCGTCCTTGGTCAGCAGCGCGAACTCGTGCACCTGACGCCCCGGCGACCCCATCGCACCCAGCAGCCGCTCCGCCACCTCGTCGGCGTCGGCGCTGCGCACCGCCCAGCCGGCGAATCCGCGGCGGCCGACGGCCTCCTCTGCGGTCCAGCCGAGGATGCGTTCCGCCTCGCGGTTCCAGTGCGTGACCACGCCGTCGGCGTCGAAGGCGCACAGGGCCGCGTCCATGCCGTCGAGGAGAGCCGCGAGCAGATCGTCGGACGCCGGTCCGTCACGCTCCGGATCGCGCTCGGTCTCCGGATCGGGCTCGGGGTCTCCCGGCCCCAAGGAGTCCGCCGTACCGCTGCGCCGGGAAGCACTCATCTGGCCACCCCCATGCAGGACGAGTCAGCTTGTCGGTGTGCACCGCTCACCGATCATTCAACTCGAACGTGACACAGAGCACAGCGCGTTTGTCAAAACGTGGTCGGGTCCACGCCCGAATCGTTGTCCTGGGGCGTCGAGGTGCCCCGGTACGACCTGTTCCATGCCGGTTTTCAGCCGCCTCCGTCAAGGTCGCAGAAAATCCCTTGATGCCGCCCGGGGACGACTCCTAGTGTGGGAATCAACCGGAAGGGAGGTGGTTCGGAAGTGATGACATACCGGACAGGTGAGGTGGCTGCGGGCTAGCAGCCTGCCACCGTAGAACCAGTGCGGTGCCGGACCAGCGCGCGATGCATGTGCGCAGCCGGCCCAATCCCAAGCAGTCACCCGACCCGCGGGCCGCCGGTATTGTCCGGCCGGCTCCCCGCCGTTTCGTACGGCGGGGACCAAGGCCCGCGGGTCGTCTGCGTTTCCGGATGGCCCGACAGACCCGGTCAGCCCGTCAGATCCGCGTAACCCTCGATGGCGCGCGGGTCGCGCGTGCCGGGGCCCGTGTAGCGCGCGGACGGACGCACCAGGCGTCCGGTGCGCTTCTGCTCCAGGATGTGCGCGCTCCAGCCGGCCGTCCTGGCACAGGTGAACATCGACGTGAACATATGGGCCGGCACCTCGGCGAAGTCCAGGACGATCGCCGCCCAGAACTCGACATTGGTGGCCAGCACCCGGTCCGGGCGACGGGCGTGCAGCTCCTCAAGCGCGGCCCGCTCCAGCGCCTCGGCCACCTCGAAGCGCGGCGCCGCGAGCTCCTTCGCGGTACGGCGCAGTACCCGCGCGCGCGGGTCCTCGGCCCGGTAGACGCGGTGTCCGAAGCCCATCAGGCGCTCCCCCTTGTCGAGGGCCTGCCGGACGTAGCCGGCGGCGTCCCCGGTGCGCTCGATCTCCTCGATCATGCCGAGCACCCGGGACGGTGCGCCGCCGTGCAGCGGCCCCGACATGGCGCCGACCGCGCCCGAGAGGGCTGCGGCGACATCGGCGCCGGTGGAGGCGATGACCCGGGCGGTGAACGTCGAGGCGTTCAGGCCGTGCTCGGCGGCGGAGGTCCAGTAGGCGTCGACGGCCTTGACGTGCCGCGGGTCCGGCTCACCGCGCCAGCGGATCATGAACCGCTCGACGACGCTCTCGGCCTTGTCGATCTCGCGCTGCGGCACCATCGGCATGCCCTGCCCGCGGGCGGACTGGGCGACGTACGACAGGGCCATCACGGCGGCGCGCGCGAGGTCGTCGCGGGCGCGGGACTCGTCGATGTCCAGCAGTGGTTTCAGGCCCCAGACCGGGGCGAGCATGGCGAGCGCGGACTGCACGTCGACGCGGATGTCCCCGGAGTGCACCGGGATCGGGAACGGCTCCGCGGGCGGAAGGCCGGGCGCGAAGGCGCCGTCCACGAGGAGGCCCCACACGTTCCCGAAGGAGACATGGCCGACCAGGTCCTCGATGTCCACACCGCGGTACCTCAGGGCGCCTCCTTCCTTGTCCGGTTCGGCGATCTCCGTCTCGAACGCGACGACTCCTTCGAGACCGGGTACGAAGTCGGACATAAGGCGGCTCCTCATGAGTGGCGGCAGAGGGTGACTGCCGCGGCGACAGGTGCATTGGCTGACCACATGTCAGGAACAGGTGGCCACCGGCCTGGATCCGCGGTCGGCGCCCCTGGACGGCGCCTCGGCAGACGCCCTCCGCGACTCGCGGTCCGTTCCGGTCGACCGGGTCATGCCCCGTACGGCCGGAGGTCATCCGGCCGGCGTGCGGACAGGACGGGGTCCTGGAGTGCCACATCGACAGGAGCTTGCGGCACTCAGTGCCATGAGACCACCTCCCAGGGGTCGGAAGCCACCCCTTCGGTGCGGCAGGATGACGGGGTGACCGATCACTCCCGCCGCGACCCCACGGACCCTCAGGACACCGCGGGCGCCCCGCAGGAAGCCACCGGCGGCCCGGGCGCCCGCGAGGTCCCACCGTCCAGCCCGGCCGACCTGGACGATCCGGCCGTGATGCGCCGCCAGTACCGCGCCGAGGGTGTCGATCCGGCGGAGCTCGCCGGGGAGCCGATGGAGCAGTTCGGGCGCTGGTTCGCGGAGGCGGCCCTGGCCGAGCGGAACGGCGGCCTCTACGAACCGAACGCGATGGTCGTCTCCACCGCCGACGCGGACGGCCGCCCCAGCTCCCGCACCGTGCTCCTCAAGGCCTACGACGCAGACGGCTTCGTCTTCTTCACCAACTACGAATCCCGCAAGGCCCGCGACATCGCGGTCAACGCGCGCGTGGCGCTGCTCTTCCCGTGGCATTCGATGGCCCGGCAGGTCCTGGTCACGGGCGGTGCGGAGCGGATCGGCCGGGACGAGACCGCGCGCTACTTCCGCTCCCGGCCGCACGGTTCACAGCTCGGCGCCTGGGCCAGCCGGCAGTCCACGCAGATCGCCTCCCGCGAGGAACTCGATCGGGCGTACGCGGAACTCGCGGACCGCTACCCGCCGGGCGCGCAGGTGCCCGTACCGCCGCACTGGGGCGGGATCCGGGTGGTGCCCGACGAGGTGGAGTTCTGGCAGGGCAGGGAGAACCGGCTGCACGACCGGCTCCGGTACGCGCGCGTGGCGGACGGCAGTTGGACGGTGCGGCGGCTCGCGCCCTGAGCAGACCTTGCGGCGGCCCGGAGGGCGGCAGCGCGGAGGGCGGCAGCGCGGAGGGCGGCAGCGCGGATCAGTCCAGCGCGCGCTCGACGATCACCGCCCACTGCCCCACCACCCGCTCCCGGCGCGCGGCGTCGTCCGTGAGGAGGTTGGCGAGACCCAGGCCGCGGGCCATGTCGAGCAGGCCCTGGACCGTTTCGCGTACGCCGGGGCGCCGTTCGTCGGCGCCGAGCAGCTCGACGGCGATGCGATGGCTCTCGCGTCCGACGCGTGCCTCGAGTTCGCTCACGCGCGCGTGCAGCTGCGGTTCGTCGGCTGCGGCCACCCACAGGTGCAGGGCGGCCCGGAACAGCGGTCCGGTGTAGAGGCCGACCAGCGCATGCACGACGGCTCCGCGGTTTTGCACCGGCAGCTCGCGCAGCGCCTGCGAGCGCTGCTCGGCGACGTACTCGACGGCCGCCGTGAACAGGTCCTCACGGGTCGGGAAGTGATGCTGCGCGGCCCCGCGCGACACCCCCGCGCGTTCGGCGACCATGGACACCGTGGAGCCCGCCCAGCCGCGCTCGGCGAGGCAGGAGACGGCGGCCTCCAGGAGACGCTGTCGGGTGGCGCGGCTGCGGTCCTGCTTGGGCGCACGGTCGGCAGGGCTCACAACAGCCATGCAGGGTCCCGTCGTTCGAGGAAGGCGGTCATGCCCTCGCGGGCGTCGGCGGACGCGAACAGCGTCGCGGAGCGCCGGACGTAGTCCTCCGCGTGCTCGTCGAAGGCCTCGAGGACTCTGGCGGTGACCAGCTTCTTCGCCTCGGCCAGTGCGCCGGGTGCCGCCGTGCGGAACGACTCGAGGACGCCGCCGAGGGCGGCGTCGACGTCGTCGGCGGTCTCGGTGAGCAGACCGGTCGCGGCGGCCCGCTCGGCGTCGAAGCGTTCGCCCGTGAGGTAGTACCGCTCGACCGCGCGCGGGTCCATGCGTGGCAGAAGCGTCAGCGAGATCACCGCCGGCGCGACCCCGATCCGCACCTCGGTGAGCGCGAAGTCCGAGCGGCGCGAGGCGAGCGCGAGGTCGCAGGCGGCGAGCAGGCCGAGGCCGCCGGCCCGTACGTGCCCGTCGACGCGTGCGACGACGGGCTTGGGCAGCTCCACGATCTGCCGCATCAGGGCGACGAACGCGTACGGGCTGCAGGGCTCCTTGAGGTCCGCTCCGGCGCAGAACGTCTCGCCGGTGTGGCTGAGCACGACGGCTCGTACCCGCGCGTCGCTGCCGCAGTCGGCGAGCGCCTTGGTGAGCGCCTCCACCAGCGGTCCCGACAGGGCGTTGCGGCGGGCCGGGGCGTCCAGGGTCAGGGTGCTGACGCCCCGGCTGTGACTGTGCTTGATCACGTGCTGTTCTCCCTCGGTGGTGCGGCCCGCGCCCATCGGCCTGCGTCCGCCCGGTCAACAGACGCTAACGGTCCCGCAGTTCGCGGCGGAGGATCTTTCCGCTCGCGGCACGCGGCACCGCGTCGATGAACTCCACCCGCCGGACCTTCTTGTACGGGCTGACGCGTTCGGCCACGTAGTCGGTGACACGCCCCGCGGTGAGTCCACTGCCCGGCTGTCGTACGACGTAGGCCTTCGGCAGTTCGTTGCCGTCCTCGTCGAGGACGCCGATCACCGCGGCGTCGGCGATGTCGCGGTGGGTGAGCAGCAGCGCCTCCAGCTCGGCGGGAGCCACCTGAAAGCCCTTGTACTTGATGAGCTCCTTGACGCGGTCGACGACGAACAGCCAGCCGTCGTCGTCCACTTCACCCACGTCCCCGGTGTGCACCCACCCGTCGGCGTCGATCATGTCGGCGGTCGCCTCCGGCCTGCCGAGGTAGCCCTTCATGACCTGGGGGCCGCGGATGAGGATCTCGCCGCGCTCGCCGGCCGGCAGGTCCTTCGCCGGATCGTCGAGGGACACGATGCGCATCTCGGTGGAGGCGATGAGCTTGCCGACCGTACCGGGCGGCGGGTTCTGCGCACCGAGCGGGACGACGTGGGTGCCGGGCGAGAGTTCCGTCATGCCGTACGCCTGGCCGACCGGCGGCAGTCCGAGCCGTTCGGAGCAGGCGGCGGCGAGCGCGGCGTCCAGCGGGGCGGCGGCGCTGACGATGAACTCCAGGGAGGACAGGTCGTACGCGGAGACCGCGGGGTGCTTGGCGAGGGCGAGGACGATCGGCGGGGCGACGTACAGGCCGGTGATGCGGTGCTCCTCG
Organism: Streptomyces sp. YIM 130001; assembly: GCF_003574445.1. Classification (GTDB taxonomy): domain Bacteria; phylum Actinomycetota; class Actinomycetes; order Streptomycetales; family Streptomycetaceae; genus Streptomyces. The sequence goes on along the minus strand of NZ_KZ984565.1, from coordinate 80,414 downwards.
ACGGCACCCAGGAACGTCTCGAGCTCGAAGCGCGGCAGTACGACGACGGTGGCGCCGTGCCGCAGCGGGGCGTTCATCAAGGCGGTGAGGCCGTAGATGTGGAAGAAGGGCAGGACGGCGAGGATCCGCGCCCCCTCGCCGACGGGCATCGTGGGGTGCAGCTGGGCCAGGTTGGTGGCGATGGAGCGGTGGGTGAGCATCACGCCCTTGGGGATGCCGGTGGTGCCCGAGGAGTACGGCAGGGCGGCGATGTCCTCCGGGTCGACGACGACGTCGGGGTCGGGCGCGGTGGAGCCGAGCATGTCGAGGATGCTGCGATGGCCCTCCGCCTGGTCGCAGACGAGGATCTCGCGGATGCCGCCGGCGATCCGTGCGGCCTCGCGGGCGCTGTCCAGGAGCGGGGACACGGTGACGATCCAGGTCGCGCCCGAGTCGGTGAGCTGCTTCGCGAACTCGTCGGGTGTGGCCAGCGGATGGACCGTGGTGACCGCCGCGCCCGCGCGCGTGGCCGCGTAGAACACCGCCGGATAGGCGACCGTGTTCGGGCTGTGCAGGGCGAGCACGTCGCCCTTGCGCAGCCCGGACTCCGCGAGCGCGGCGGCGATCCGCCGGTGGAAGGTGTCCAGTTGGGCGTACGTGACGGTGGTGCCGGCGACTCCGTCGATCAGCGCGGGGGTGTCACCGAACTCGGCCGCCCGGCCGAGCACGGCGTCGTGGATGGGTTCGTCGAGGGCGGGGACGTCTGCGTACTGACTGCGGAACACGGTCCCTCCAGGGGCGGACGGGGGCGAACCTTGCCGGACGGGGTGGGGGCGGCCCCTGGGGCTCAGTACGACTTGGGGAGCCCGAGGGTCTGGTGGGACACGTAGTTGAGGATCATCTCGCGGCTGACGGGGGCGATCCGCGCCACCCGGGACGCGGTGATGAGTGAGGCAAGACCGTACTCCCGTGTGAGGCCGTTGCCACCCAGCGTGTGCACGGATTGGTCGACGGCCTTCACGCAGGCCTCGGCGGCCGCGTACTTCGCCATGTTGGCGGCCTCGCCCGCTGCCGCGTCGTCGCCCGCGTCGTAGAGATGGGCCGCCCTCTGCATCATCAGGCGGGCCAGCTCCAGATCGATATGGGCCTGCGCGAGCGGATGCGCGATGGCCTGGTGGCTGCCGATCGCGGCGTCCTTCCAGACGCTGCGCTCCTTGGCGTACGTGACGGCGCGGGCGAGGGCGTAGCGGCCCATGCCGATGGCGAAGGCGGCGGTCATGATGCGCTCGGGGTTGAGCCCGGCGAACAGCTGCAGCAGTCCCGTGTCCGCTTCCCCACCCACCAGCGCGTCCGAAGGCAGCCGTACATCGTCGAGGACCAGCTCGAACTGCTTCTCGGCCGCCTGCAGTTCCATCTCGATCGGGTGGCGTCCGAAGCCCTCGGCGTCGCGCGGGACGATGAACAGGCAGGGCTTGAGGCGACCGGTGCGGGCATCCTCGGTGCGGCCGACGATCAAGGTGGCATCGGCGATGTCGACCCCTGAGACGAAGACCTTGCGGCCGGTGAGCACCCACGCGTCCCCGTCGCGCCGCGCGGTGGTGGTGATCCGGTGCGAGTTGGAGCCGGCGTCGGGCTCGGTGATGCCGAACGCCATGGTGAGCGTGCCGTCCGCGAGGCCCGGCAGCCAGTGCCGCTTCTGCTCCTCGGTGCCGAACCGGGAGATCACCGTGCCGCAGATGGCGGGTGAGACGACCATCATCAGGAGCGGACAGCCCGCGGTGCCCAACTCCTCGAGGACTATGGAGAGTTCAGTGATGCCGCCGCCTCCTCCGCCGTACTCCTCGGGCAGGTTGACGCCCAGGTAGCCGAGCTCCGCGGCGTCGGCCCACAGCTCGGCGGGGTGGCCCTGCTCGCGTACGAGACGGGTCAGGTACTCGCGTCCGTACCGCTTGCCGAGAGCGGCGACGGCGGCCCTGAGAGCCTGCTGCTCCTCGGTCTCCACGACGGTGCTGGCGGTACTCATACGGCGGTCCTCCTGTGCGTCGGGCGGTGCGGGGGCGGGCTGTCCGTGTACGGGCGCCGGTGGCTCAGCGGTTGGGCGGGCCGTCCCCGGCCTCGTCCGCGGGCTGTACGACGGCGAGCAGGGTGCCGACCTCGACCTGACGGCCGGGGGCGGCGTGCAGGGCGGTGAGGGTGCCGGTGACGGGCGCGACGATGCGGTGCTCCATCTTCATCGCCTCCAGCCAGAGCAGCGGCGCACCCGCCCGCACGGCGTCGCCCGCGGCGAGCCCGTCGGCGACCCGGACGACGGTGCCGGGCATGGGAGCGAGCAGCGAACCTGGGGCGCGCTGCTCCACGGGGTCGGGGAAGCGGGGCAGCGCGGTGAAGGTCCACGCGCGCGTGGCGGTGTCCACATACACGCGGTCGCCGTGTCGCACGACGCCGAACTCGTGCCGTACGCCGTCGACTTCGAGGACGGTGCGGTCACGTTCCGCCCTCACGAGCCGCACCTCGCGCGGGGCGCCGCGCACGTCCTCCCGGCCGTCCCCTTCGTCCGGCAACCGCAGCCCGTCGCGGGTGATCCGGTAGCGCACCTCGAACTCGATGCCGTCCGGCTCGCCGCGGTAGCGCTTGGCCTGCGGTACGGACGGCAGGTTGCGCCAGCCGCCGAGCCGGGAGCGGCCGTGCCCGTCGGCCAGCGCCGCGGCGAGCGCGGCGTGCCGGGCGAAGCCGTCGTCGGCCGCTGCGGTGAGGGCGTCCAAGTGGTCGTCGTAGAAGCCGGTGTGGACGTCGCCGGCGAGGAAGGCGGGGTGCCTGAGAGTGCGTACGAGCAGGTCGCGGTTGGTGACGGGGCCGTGGATCACGGTGCGTTCCAAGGTGGCCGCGAGCCCCCGGGCGGCGTCGGCGCGGGTGGCGCCGCGGGCGATGACCTTGGCGAGCATCGGGTCGTAGTGCACACCGATCTCGTCGCCGTCGGCGTATCCGGTGTCGACCCAGACGTCGCGCCCGGTCGGCACGTCGAGGCGGTGCAGGGTGCCGGCCTGGGGCGCCCAGCCGCGGGCCGGGTCCTCGGCGTAGAGGCGGGCCTCGATGGCGTGCGCCCGAGGGACCGGCGAAGCCTCGGGCAGCGGGGCGCCCTCGGCGACGCGCAGCTGCCACCGCACCAGATCGAGGTCGAACACCGCCTCGGTGACGGGGTGTTCGACTTGCAGCCGAGTGTTCATCTCCAGGAAGTACGCACGCTCTCCCGAGACCAGGAACTCGACGGTGCCGGCGCCGACGTAGTCGATGGCCCTGGCGGCCGCCGTCGCGGCCCGCTCGACCTCCCGCTCCAGACGCGCGCCGAGGCCGGGCGCGTGCGCCTCCTCGACGACCTTCTGGTGGCGCCGCTGCAGCGAGCAGTCGCGGGTGCCGAGCGTCCAGATGCCGCCGTACCGGTCGGCGAGCACCTGCACCTCGACATGCCGGCCGCGCTCCACGTAGGGCTCGACGAACACCTGCCCGTCCCCGAAGGCGCTCTCCGCCTCCGCCGAGGCCGCCTTCAACTGCCCTTCAAGGGCGTCGAGTTCCCGCACGATCCGCATGCCCCGGCCGCCGCCGCCCGCCGACGCCTTCACCAGGACCGGCAGATCGTCGGCCGTCACGGCCTCCGGGTCGAGCGCGTCGAACAGCGGGAGCCCGGCGGCACGCATGATGCGTTTCGCCTCGGTCTTGTACGCCATGGAGTCGATGGCCGCCGGTGGCGGGCCGATCCAGACGAGTCCGGCGTCCAGGACGGCGCGGGCGAACTCCGCGTTCTCGGAGAGGAATCCGTAGCCCGGATGCACGGCGTCCGCACCGACCGCGAGCGCGGCCTCCACCAGGAGGTCGCCGCGCAGATAGGTGTCCCCCGGCGCGCTGCCCGGCAGCCGTACGGCCGTGTCGGCCTCGCGCACGTGCAGCGCGTCCGCGTCGGCGTCGGAGTACACGGCGGCGGTGCCGATGCCCAGTTCACGGCAGGTACGGAAGACGCGGCAGGCGATCTCGCCGCGGTTGGCGACCAGGACGGTGCGGATCGTGTGCATGCCGGGGGTCGGTTCGGAGGCCGGGCCGGAGGTCGCCTCGAGAGCGTTCCCTCGGCCGCCCGCGGATTCAGCAGTCATGTGGTTGTCGTTCCTCACCTGCGGTCATGTGGTGGTCGTCCCTCACATCCGGAAGACGCCGAAGCCGCCGCGTGCGCCCTCGACGGGCGCGGTGTGGATCGCGGACAGGCAGAGGCCGAGAACGGTGCGTGTGTCACGGGGATCGATGACCCCGTCGTCGTAGAGCCGCCCGGACAGGAACATCGGCAGCGACTCGGACTCGATCTGCTGCTCCACCATGGCGCGCAGTCCCGCGTCCGCCTCGTCGTCGTACGGCTGCCCCTTGGCGGCGGCCGACTGCCGGGCGACGATCGACAGGACGCCGGCCAGCTGCTGAGGCCCCATCACGGCGGACTTGGCGCTGGGCCAGGCGAACAGGAACCGCGGATCGTACGCCCGCCCGCACATCCCGTAGTGACCCGCCCCGTAGGAGGAGCCGAGGAGCACGGACAGGTGCGGGACCCGGGAGTTGGACACGGCATTGATCATCATCGCGCCGTGCTTGATGATGCCGCCCTGCTCGTACTCCTTGCCGACCATGTAGCCGGTGGTGTTGTGCAGGAAGAGCAGCGGGATGTCGCGCTGGTTGGCCAACTGGATGAACTGGGCGGCCTTCTGCGACTCCTCGCTGAACAGCACGCCCTGCGCATTGGCCAGGATCCCCACGGGGTAGCCGTGCAGCTCCGCCCAACCCGTCACCAGGCTCGGCCCGTAGCGCGGCTTGAACTCGTCGAAGTCCGAACCGTCCACGATCCGCGCGACGACCTCGCGGGGGTCGAAGGGGATCTTCAGGTCCTCGGGCACGATGCCGAGGAGCTCCTCCTCGTCGTACTTCGGCGCGGCGCCCGGTACCGGATCGGCTTCCGCCTTGCGGTGGTTGAGGCGGGCGACGACCCGTCGGGTCTGGCGCAGCGCGTCGGGTTCGTCGGCGGCGAGATAGTCCGCGAGGCCGGACACGCGCGCGTGCATCCCGGCGCCGCCGAGCGATTCGTCGTCGCTCTCCTCGCCGGTGGCCATCTTGACCAGGGGCGGACCGCCGAGGAAGACCTTCGCCCGCTCCTCGACCATGATCACGTGGTCGCAGAGGCCCGGTACGTACGCCCCGCCCGCGGTCGAGTTCCCGAACACCACCGCGACGGTCGGGATGCCGGCCGCCGAGGACTGGGTGAGGTGTTTGAAGAGGGCACCGCCCGGGATGAAGATCTCCTTCTGGCTGGGCAGGTCCGCGCCGCCGGACTCCACGAGGTGGATGGACGGCAGCCGGTTCGCGTAGGAGATCTCGTGGGCGCGGAAGGCCTTCTTCAGCGTCCAGGGGTTGCTGGCTCCGCCGCGTACGGTCGGGTCGTTGGCGGTGATCAGGCACTCGACGCCCTCGATGACGCCGATACCGGTGACCATCGAGGCGCCGACCGGGTAGTCGCTGCCCCAGGCGGCGAGCGGCGACAGCTCGAGGAACGGGGTGTCCGGGTCGAGCAGCAGCTCGATCCGCTCCCGGGCCAGCAGTTTGCCGCGGCCCCGGTGCCGGTCCACGTACTTCTCGCCGCCGCCCGCCAGGGCCTTGGCGTGCTCGGCGTCGAGCTCGGCGAGCTTGCCGAGCATCGCCTCGCGCCGCTCGGCGAACTCCGGTGCCGCGGGGTCGAGCGCGGTGGGCAGGACGGTCACAAGAGCTCCTCCGGGACGGCCGTGTCTCTTCCTGCGGGCCTCGTGGCGGACAGCCCGGGGCCGCCGCCCGTGCTTGTTGCTCCGGGGACGGTCACAGCAGCTCCTCCGGGATGTTCAGGTGCCGGGAGCGGAGCCACTCGCCGAGCCCCTTCGCCTGCGGATCGAAGCGGTGCCGGGCGGCGACGCCCTCGCCGAGCAGCCCCTCCACGACGAAGTTGACCGCCCGGAGCCGGGGAAACAGGTGGCGCGTGACGGTCAACTCGGCTGTCTCGGGCAGGAGTTCTCGCAGCGCGTCGACCGTCACCGCGTGGGCCAGCCATCGCCAGGCCGCGTCCGAGCGCACCCACACCCCGATGTTCGCGTCCCCGCCCTTGTCGCCGCTACGGGCCCCGGCCACGGCGCCGAGCGGCGCCCACCGCACCGGCCCCGCGGGCAACGCCTCCGGCAGCAACGGCTCCGGTACGGGCGCGAGTTCCACGGTGCGCAAGGGTCCGGCGACGGCGAGCCGCGTCCCGTCGGGGAGTACGGCGGTGTGGTCGGCGATGTCCCGCTCGACGTGACGCGCCTCGAAGACCCCGTACGGGGAGCCTTTTCCGGGTGGGGCGGTGAGGTGGAAGCCCGGATAGCCGGCCAGGCCGAGTTCGACGGCCGCGCCGGTCAGGCGGCGGCCCACGGTCTCCTGCTCGGGGGCGCGCACCACGAGCCGCAGCAGGGCGCTCGCGGCCTCCTCGGTGCCGGCATCGGACCGGTCGGTTCGAGACAGCTCCCAACTGACGTGTGTGGGCGGCGACTCGGCGAGCGCTTTTGCCAACTGGGCCTTGACCAACTCCGCCTTGGCCTCGATGTCGAGGCCGGTCAGCACGAACACGATCTCGTTGCGCCAGCCGCCGAGCCGGTTCAGACCGGTCTTGAGGGTGGGCGGCGGGGGCTCACCCTGGACCCCGCCGATGCGGACCCGGTCGGGGCCCTCCTGGGTGAGGGTCACGGAGTCGAGGCGGGCGGTGACGTCGGGGCCCGCGTAACGGGCGCCCCCGGTCTCGTAGAGCAGTTGGGCGGTCACGGTGCCTACGTCGACCAGTCCGCCGGTGCCGGGATGCTTGGTGATGACGGCGGAGCCGTCGGCGTGGATCTCGGCGAGCGGGAAGCCGGGGCGGCGGAGGTCGCGGCCGGCGGCCAGGGCCTCGGTGAAGAAGGCGTAGTTCCCGCCGGTTGCCTGCGTCCCGCACTCCAGGACGTGCCCGGCGACGACCGCCCCGGCGAGTTGGCCGTACGGGGCCTCCTGCGGCTCCCAGCCGAACCACCAGGCGGCCGGACCGGTCACCAGGGCGGCGTCGGTGACGCGGCCGGTCACCACGATGTCGGCGCCCGCCCGCAGACAGGCGGCGATGCCGTCGCCGCCGAGGTACGCGTTCGCGGTGAGGACACCCTCGCCCCAGCCGCCGCGCGCCAGCAGATCGTCACCCTCGACATGGGCGACGCGCACCGGGACGCCCGACCGCTCGGCGAGGTCTCGTACGGCGGCGGCGAGACCGGCCGGGTTGAGCCCGCCGGCGTTGGCCACGATGCGTACACCGCGCTCGTGCGCCAGGGCGAGGCACTCCTCGAGCTGGCGCAGGAACGTCTTCGCGTAACCGAGGCCGGGGTCCCGCAGCCGGTCGCGGCCGAGGATCAGCATGGTCAGCTCGGCGAGGTAGTCCCCGGTGAGTACATCGAGCTCACCGCCGGTGAGCATCTCCCGCACGGCGTCGAACCGGTCACCGTAGAAGCCGGAAGCGTTCCCGATGCGCAGGGGGCGGGGGGTGGTCGGGGGGTGGGGTGCGCTGCGGGGGTGGGGCGCGCTCGTGGGGTCGGCCGGGCGCGCGACGTCGGCCGGACCGGCGAAGTGTGCCGTGCCTGCCGGTTCCGACGTGCCTGTCGGTTCCGACGTGCTTGCCGGTTCCGACGTGCCTGCCGGTTCCGACGTGCCTGCCGGTTCCGACGCGTCTGTCGGTTCCGACGTGCCTGCCAGTTCCGGCGCGTCTGTCGGTTCCGACGTGCCCGCCAGTTCCGGCGCGCCCCCGCCCCCGTTCATCGCCCGCCGTCCGGGGGCTCGGCTCCCTGGGGCTCCCGGCCCTGCCCCGCCGGGCCGGCGAAGGCCTGGGCGATGTCGAGCCAACGGTCCGCCTCGGCGCCCTCGGCCCGTACGGACAGGTCGTCGCGGTGGGCGCGCTGGGTGACCAGGAGGCAGAAGTCGACTGCGGGGCCGGTGACCCGCTGCTCCGCGTCCACCGGCCCGTAACTCCACGTCCCGCCGCCGTCCGGTGCGGTCAGCTCGACACGGAACTCCCCGTCCGGCGGCGGCAGTTCGCGTACGACGTACGCATAGTCACGGGCCCGTACGCCGATCCGCGCGACGTGCCGGAGCCTCGCCGTGGGTGTCCGGCGCTCGCCGAGGGCGTCGGCCACGTCCTGCCCGTGCGCCCAGGTCTCCATGAGGCGCGCGCTCACCATCGAGGCGACGCTCATCGGCGGCCCGTACCAGGGGCATCGGGTGCCCGGCGGCGCCTCGCGCAGCGCCCGTTGCAGGTCGTCGCGCCCCTGCCGCCACCGCGCGAGCAGTTCGCCGGGCGGCAGTACGGCACGCTTCTCGGCCCCCTCGTCGACGAACTCGTGCGGCGCCACGAGGGCCTTCTCGACCTCCTCGGCGAACGCGTCCGGATCGGTCGCGGCAATCAGCGCCACCTCGTCCGTCCAGAGGAGATGAGCGATCTGATGGGCCACCGTCCACCCCGGCGCCGGAGTGGACCGCGCCCAATCGGCCGGCTCCAACTCCCCTACCAGAGCGTCGAGTTCCGCACTCTCCGCACGCAGGTCGTCGAGTACGGGAACGGGGTCGGCCACGGCGCACTCCCCTCACGGGACGTCGATGTGCGGCGAGCATGGCACCTGCCGGACGGGTAAACAAGCACGCGTGCTTGAAAATCTCCGCCCGCCGAACCGAGCCGTCCACCACCACCGACCCCGTCTCTGGTGCCTCCCGGAACTCACCCCATATGCTCCCGCCCCATGCAGATCAACCGGGGGACCCTCCTGGCGCTCTTCGCCCTGCCACTCGTCCTGGCCGGCGTCTTCGCCTGGGTGCTGTGGGACATGAAGACACTCAGCGACGACGAGCTGCAGGAGGTCGTGAACGACTCCATGCACGACCTCGAGCAGGCACGCTACGACGACAACGGATCGGCCACCGTCCGCGACGGGGTGAGCGAGGCCGTTGAGGACAGCGCCCAGCAGCACGACGTCCCGCTGCCCCACGTCCGGATCGCGAACAGCTCGAACAACGACAGCGACAAGGCCCTCATCACCTACTGGATCCAGGTGTCCGAGGAGGGCGACAACGACGGCCGGTGCATCACGCTCGTCCAGCGGGAACGCACCGTCGAGACGGAGCGCGTGACGTTCGAACCGGACCTGTCGACCGGCCCGTGCCCCGACGGGTCCTGAACCACCCGAGCCCTCGCAGCCCCGTGGGCCGCCGTCAGCCCTCCACACCGTGGACCGCCGTCAGCCCTCCACGTACGCCCCGTCCACCACGTTGCAGTCGTCCAGCTCCTCCAGCACGTCGTCGAGGTAGTCGAGGAAGCTGTCCGCCGTGGGACCGCTGGGGCCCACCTCATGGTCCATGTCGAGGAGTTGGCCCGAGGTGCCGCCGGGGCCCGGGGCGAGGTCTATCACCGCGCCGTTCCCCCCGCCGTCCGCGTCGATGCAGATCCAGCCCTCGTTCCACCAGCCCGGCAGGACCGCGCGCTCCGTGTCCGAGAGGTCCCCGTCCTCCTCCGCGTCGTGCTGCGACCGCTTGTCGAAGCTGCCCTCCGCGAGCAGCTCACGCCATATCCCGGTCTCCTTGACGATGCCCGCGCAGGACAGCAGCGTGCCGCCCGGCCAGCCCTCCTCCTCGGTCCCGTCGTGCCGCTCGAGGGACCGCCTGAGCTCCTCGGGCAGCGTGACACCCAACTCCTGCTCGACCCCGGCGATCGCCTCGGCCGAAGCCGGACCCCGCAGCAGGTGCGAACCGCCCTGCGCCACGTACCAGCGCTCGATCTGCTGCCACTGCTCCGCGAGCACTTCCTCGACTGGCCTGGTCATGTGCACTCCCCCGGTGTACGGCAACGGATTCGCCCTTCCCCACGGCCGGTTCGCGCAGTCCGGCGCGCCCCCACCACGCCCGCTGCTCCACTCCCCGACCGACACCAGGGATCCTCACACACCGCACCGACGACGCCCCGCCGCCTGTGGACAACTTGCCCGCCGCAGCCCGCAAGAGCCCGGTCCGGAGCGGCTCAGCCCTTCGCCGCCCCGGCCTTCGACCGCCCGATCTGCGTACGCACCGCGCCCATGCTGGCCACGATGACCAGCGCGATGGCCAGCGCCTCGGTCGCGGAGAGCGCCTGGCTCAGTACGAGGAACCCGGCCAGCGCGGCGAAGGCCGGCTCCAGGCTCATCATGATCGCGAAGGTGGAGGCGGGAAGCCGCCGCAGCGCGAGGAGTTCGAACGTGTACGGCAGCACGGAGGACAGCACCGCGACACCGGCACCGAGCGCCAGAGTCGTCGGGGTGAGCAGCTTGGAGCCGGACTCGGCGATGCCCAGCGGCAGGCTGAGTACCGCCGCCACCGCCATCGCGAGGGCGAGCCCGTCCGCCTGCGGGAAGCGGCGCCCGGTCTTCGCGCTGAACACGATGTACGTCGCCCACATCACGCCGGCACTCAGCGCGAACGCCGCCCCGACCGGGTCGAGCGAGTCGAATCCGCCGCCGCTGAGCAGGAAGACGCCCGCCAGCGCGAGCGCCGCCCACAGCGCGTTCACCGCGCGACGCGAGGCCAGCACGGACAGGGCCAGCGGCCCGAGCACCTCGAGGGTCACCGCGGTGCCGAGCGGGATGCGGTCGGCCGCCTGGTAGAAGAGCGTGTTCATCGCGCCCATCACGACACCGAACACGACGACCGTGCCCCAGTCGGTGCGCGAGTGCCCGCGCAGCTTCGGGCGGCACACGACGAGCAGCACGACCGCGGCGGCGACCAGGCGGATGGTCACGACGCCGAGTGCTCCGGCGCGCGGCATCAGCGACACCGCCAGCGCACCGCCGAACTGCACGGACAGGCAGCCGGCGAGGACGAGGCCTACGGGTCCGAGGCTGGAATTGCGCGGTCCGCGCCGCCGGCCACCGGACGTGCCCTCGACGACACCGGCCGCCTCCGGCTGCACGACGGCGGCTCCGGCGGCGGCCTCCGTGGCTGCCGCCCCCGAAGTGGCCGCGCCCGTGACCGGCCCGCCGGTCTGCCTCCCTGCACTCATCGGAGCCTTCCCCTTCGTCGTCGTCCCGCTCGGCCGCTTCGCTCGCCGACGGCCACGCTGCGGCCGCCCACACATAGGGCACTCTAATGAACTCTGCGATCCAACGCATTGGACTTTCCGCGCGGAGAGATCCGCCGCCCGTCCACGCTACGGACTCCTGCGCGGCGCGTGAAATGCCGATCGAACCCCCGTTATGCTTCGCGCGCATGAGCGGCACCAAGAGCGGCACAAGCAGCGACGACGACTCCCGCGCCCCCGCCACCCCCGGTTCCGTCGAGCTGCGCCACCTGCGCTGCTTCCTCGCCATCGCCGAGGAACGCAACGTCACGCGCGCCGCCGAGCGCCTCCGCCTCACTCAGCCCGCCGTCTCCCGCACCCTCGCCGCCCTCGAACGGGCCCTCGGCGTACGCCTGGTGGACCGCAGCACGCACCACCTGTCGCTCACCCCGGAGGGCCGCGCGTTCCAGGACCGGGCCACCGCAGCGATCGCCGCCTTCGAGGACGCCCTCGCCGTCGGCCGCACCGCCCGCAGACCACTACGGCTCGGGCACGCCTGGTCCGCGGCCGGCCCGCACACCACACCGCTGCTGCGGCGCTGGCGCGAGGCCCACCCCGACGTACCCCTGGAGCTCCTGCGGATCGACGACCGTACGGCGGGACTGACCCGAGGCGAGGTCGACGCGGCACTGCTGCGCGGCACCGTCGACGCCCCCGGCCTGGTCACCGAGCTGCTCTACACCGAGGCCCGGGTGGCGGCCCTGCCGGCCGACGACCCGCTGGCGGACCGCGACGAGGTCTCGCTCGCCGACCTCACGGACCGGACCATCGCCCTGAACACCGTCTCGGGAGCCACCACCCTCGACCTGTGGCCGGCCGCGATCCGCCCCAGGGAGGTGATCACGGTGGCGAACACCGACGACTGGCTCGTCACGATCGCCGCGGGCCGCGCGGTGGGCATCACCGCGACGGCCACGGTCGGCATGCACCAGTACCGCGGCGTGATCTACCGCCCCCTCACCGACGCCCCCGAGGTCCCCGTCCTCCTCGCCCGCCGCGACACCCCGAGCCACCCCTGCCTACGCGAACTCGCCACCCTGATCCACGAGATCACGCACAACGCCTCCGCGAACGATCACGAGGCGCCGGAGGCTCCATAGGCGCACCAGCCGCCCGACTGCGCACACGGACGGGCGGGGTGCCCCGACCGCATGCCCCGCGGAAGCGACCGAACGAACCCCAGGGCAGGGCTTGAACTTGACGCATGCGTCAAGTTCTAACGTCGTCGAGATGCGTGGGACGGCCCGCCCGGAAGGACGTCCTGCACGCGACGTCCACGCCGCCGAGGAGTTCTCATGCCCGACACCGTCCCCGCCACTCATCGGGAGGTGCGCCTGGCCGCACGTCCTGAAGGACCACTCACCCCTGGTCACTTCCGCACGGTCGAGGTCCCGGTCCCCGATCCCGGCCCCGGACAGGTACTCGTACGCAACCGGCTCATGAGCGTCGTCGCGGTGATGGACACCCTGGTACGGGGTGACGCCAGTCTGCCGATGCCGCCCCACACGCCGGGCGAAGTCATGACAGGACCGGCCATCGGCACGGTGACCACAGCGCCGGGCACCGGTCTGCACCCGGGCGATCTCGTCTCCCACAACCTTGGATGGCGCGAGTACGCCGTCATCGACGAGAGCGACGCTCAGCGCATCGACCCCGGGGCACTGCCCGATCCGGCCGCCCACCTGTCACAGGGACTGCCCGCCTGGCTGGGCATCGTGCGTGGGGCCGAAGTGCGGCCCTCGGACACCGTGTTCGTCACCGCCGCGGCGGGCGGCGTCGGCTCCCTGGCCGGGCAGTTCGCCCGCCTGCGCGGAGCGACGCGGGTGATCGGCAGTACCAGCTCGCTGCGCAAAGGGCGGCGCCTGGTCGACGAACTCGGCTACGACGCCGTCGTCCTCCGGGATGCAGGCCCGATCGAAGACCAGCTGCGCGAGGCGGCCCCCGACGGCATCGACGCAGTCTTCGACAACGTCGGCGGCGAACAGCTGCTGGCTGCCCTGGCGTTGGCCCGCCGCGGCGCCCGCATCGCCCTGGTCGGCACGCTGTCCAGCCAGATATCCGGCGGCTTCAGCTCCCCGGTCGAGTTCGACACGGGCTCCCTCATCTTGCGGGGTATCACCGTGCGCGGCATTTCGGGCATCGACCACCTGGACGCGATCCCCCAATGGTTTCAGGAGTTCAGCCGTGGACTGCGCGAGGGAACGCTCACCTTCCCGCATGTCCGGCTGCCGGGAATCGACCAAGCATCGCTGGCGTTGTGCGAGTTGCTCGAAGGACGCCACGTCGGAGCCGTGCTGGTGGAGCTCTGACACTCAGCCCGAGAGGAACGACCATGCGTATCGGCGAGGCGGCGGCGGCCTCGGGCCTCACCACGCGGGCGCTGCGCTACTACGAGCAGCGGGGGCTCGTCGCGGCGAAGCGCACACCGACGGGCCATCGCGCCTACGGGCAGGACGACGTCCAGCGGTTGTGTGCCATCCGCGAGCTGCTGGACGCCGGCCTGACGATCGGCGACATACGCGCCTTCGCCCACGTCCTCGACATGAAGTGGCTGCCCGGCACAGAGACCGCCCAAGGCGCCGACGAGGCCGGGTCGGACCGCTGTCCGGTCGCCGAGGTCACCCTCCAACGGGTGGCCGATCTGAACAAGCGCATCGAGCGACTGACCGAGGCACGAGACCGCCTGACCACCGCGCTTGCACACCGATTCGGTGAGCTGTTCCGCGACCTCGATCGCGAGCGGGACTCCGGATCCGACCAAGCCGCGTGAGGCTCCACGGGCGGCGGCCGAAGAGCGGACCGCCCGGTGGTCGTACACGGCCCCCGTGCCAGCCGTCGGCGGCCGATACCGCGTCGCGTGACATGACCGCCCCCTGACACCCTTCCGCCATGAACCACGCAGAAGTGCTGCTCATCGGAGGACGAGCCGGCGTCGGCAAGACGACGGTGGGGTGGGAGGTCTCGGCGCTGCTGCGCTCCGAGGCGGTCGCTCACGCGGTCATCGACGGTGACTTCATGGGGGCGGTGCATCCGGCCCCCGAAGGAGACCCGCACCGCGCGGAGATCACCGAGAGCAACCTGACCGCGGTGTGGGCGAACTACGCCCGCCGCGGCTACCACCGCCTGATCTACACGAACACCCTGAGCGTGCTGCCGGAGTCGACCGGCATGTTCGAGCGCGCGTCGGGCACCGCGGCACGACTCGTGCGCGTCCTGCTCACCGCCTCCGACGCCACCATCCACGCGCGACTGACACGACGCGAACTCGGCACGGAACTGCGGCAGGAGCTCGAAGGAAGCGCCCGCAAGGCATTCCTCCTCGACCAGCGGTCCCCCACCGGCACCGTGCGAGTGACGACGGACGACCGTCCCGTCACCGACATCGCACGCGAGGTGGCCGCCGCCACCGGATGGGTGGGGGCCCACTTCGCCCGTACGTCCTGATCGTGCCTCGGGACTGCCGTCAACTCCCGTCGGGGCGAGGGTCGTAGGCCGCGAGCGTCGCTGCGCTCGTTCGACGCCCCCCGCCCCCGCCCCCGAACCGGGAACGGAGCGCTGTGCGGGACCGGGCGGCTCGGCTCATGTACCGAGCGACGCCCGCGGAAGTCCGCGGCTGGTCGGCAGCCGCTCGGGGCGGTTCACGAGCGTCCACCTGGATGCGCGGCGCCGCTCGGGGAGCGGTCCAAGGCGTCCGCCAGGATCTCCGCCAAGTGTTGGCCCGTGCGTCCGTCGCCCAGTTGCTCGAGCTGGGTGCGGCAGGAGAAACCGTCGGCGAGGAGTGCGGTTTCGGGGGGTGACTCACGCACTGCGGGGAGGAGTTGGTCCTCGGCGCAGGACCGGGAGACCTCGTAGTGGCCGGGTTCGAAGCCGAAGTTGCCGGCCAGGCCGCAGCAGCCGCCGCTCAACTCGCCGGTCAGTCCGGCCTTTTCGCGTAGAGCACGGTCCGCGCGGTCGCCGAGCACCGCGTGCTGGTGGCAGTGGGTCTGCCCGGCCACCGCGCGGTCGATCCGCGGCGGCTGCCAGTCGGGGGCCAGCTCCTCGATGACCTCGGCGAACGTCCGGACGGAGGCGGCGAGGCGGTGTGCGCGCGCGTCGTCGCCGAGCAGTTCGGGCAGGTCGGCCTTGAGGGCCGCCGCGCAGCTCGGCTCCAGGACCACCAGGGGGCGGTCCGGCGGCACCCGGTCGAGGGTGCGTCGCATCACGTCGCGGGCGAGGTCGAGCTGTCCCGTGGAGACGTAAGTGAGGCCGCAGCACACGCCCTTGGGTGGCAGGACGACCGAGAGTCCCGCCGCCTCCAGGACCCGCACCGCGGCCTGTCCGACCGACGGCGAGAGGTGATCGGTGAACGTGTCGGGCCACAGCACGACGGTCGGCGCGGCCGGGCGACGACGCCCACGGCGCTCGTACCAGCGCCGGAACGTCACCGGGGCCAGGCGCGGGATGTCCCGCTCGGGTGCGATGCCGCCGAGCCGCTTTGCGAGGGCGGCCAGGGCGGGCACGCGCAGCGCCGCGTTCGCCGGGCGAGCGAGGCGCAGGGCGGCCGCGGCGCGCAGCCAGCGCGGCAGCCGGCCCATCGAGTAGTGCGCCATCGGGCGCCGCCTGCCCGCGTAGTGGTGATGCAGGAACTCCGCCTTGTACGTGGCCATGTCGACGCCGACCGGGCAGTCGCTGCGGCAGCCCTTGCAGGACAGGCACAGGTCGAGCGCGTCCCGCACCTCCGTGGAGCGCCAGCCGTCGGTGACGACCTCGCCCGCGAGCATCTCGTGCAGCAGCCGGGCGCGGCCGCGGGTGGAGTGCTCCTCGTCGCCTGTGGCCCGGAACGACGGACACATCACGTCCGAAGTCGCCGTCGTATTGCGGCATTTGGCGACGCCCACGCAGCGGCGGACGGCCGCGGAGAAGTCGCCGTCGTCGTGCGGGTAGCCGAAGGCGACGTCGACGGGGCCGCGGGGCAGCGGGGCGAAGCGCAGGTGCGAGTCGAGGGGTTCGGGACGGACCAGGATCCCGGGGTTGAGACCGTCGTCCGGGTCCCAGACGCCCTTGACCTTCTCGAAGAGCCGGACCAGATCCTGGCCGTACATGGCGGGCAGCAGCTCGGCCCGTGCGATCCCGTCGCCGTGCTCGCCGGAGAGCGATCCGCCGTGCGCGACGACGAGCGCGGCCAGGTCCTGCGAGAACTCCCTGAACCGCGCGATGCCCGGCGCACTGAGCAGGTCGAAGTCGATGCGTACGTGGATGCAGCCGTCGCCGAAGTGCCCGTAAGGAGTGCCGCGCAGTTCGTGTTCGGAGAGCAGGGTTCTGAAGTCCCGCAGATACGCGCCGAGTCGGGCGGGCGGAACCGCGCAGTCCTCCCAGCCCGGCCAGGCCTCCGACCCGTCGGGCATCCGTGTCGCCGTCCCCGAGGCGTCCTCGCGTACCCGCCACAGCGTGCGCTGCCCGGCCGGGTCGGTGACGACGACGGAGTCCAGTACGTCCGCGGCCCGCACGATCGCGTCCGCACGCGCGCGTGCCTCGTCCCGGCTGTCGCCCCCGGTCTCCACGAACAGCCAGGCGCCGCCCCGGGGCAGTCCCTCCGCATCGCCCACCAGGTCGGCGGCCATGCCCTCCACGGTGAGCGGTCCGTACGGCAGGAGACCGGCCGCGGCCTCGGCCGCCGCGCTCTCGTCCGAGTAGCCCAGCACGGCAAGGGCACGCGCGCGTGGAGCCTCGACGAGCTTGACCGTGGCCTCGGTCAGTACGGCCAGGGTGCCTTCGCTGCCGCAGTAGGCCCGGGCCAGGTCGGTGCCGTTCTCGGGGAGCAGGGCGTCGAGGGCGTATCCGGAGATGCGGCGGGGGAGGTCGGGGAACCCGGTGCGCAGGAGGGCGAGTTCGCCCTCGGCGAGGTCGCGCAGGCCGTCCGGTGCGCCGTCCCACCCGCGTCCGAGGCGTCGGGGGTCGCCGCCTCCGTAGGTGACGACGGTCAGGTCGTGGACGTTGTCCGCGGTCGTGCCCCAGGCCACCGAGTGGGAGCCGCAGGAGTTGTTGCCGATCATCCCGCCGAGCGTGCAGCGGCTGTGCGTGGAGGGGTCGGGGCCGAACGTGAGGCCGTGCGGGGCGGCCGCGGTGCGCAGGGTGTCCAGGATCAGGCCGGGTTGGACGACTGCGGTGCGGGTGTCCGGGTCGAGTTCGAGTAGGCCGTTCATCCAGCGGGTGAAGTCCAGGACGACGCCGGTGCCGGTGGCCTGACCGGCGATCGACGTGCCGGCGCCACGGGGGACGACGGGGACGCTGTGCTGCCGGCAGAGTGCGAGCGCGGCGGCCACGTCGGCGGTGTCGCGCGGGGCGACGGTACCGAACGGGACGCGCCGGTAGTTGGAGGCGTCCATGGTCGTCAGGGCGCGGGCGGTGGGGCTGAAGTCGACGGTGCCGCGGAGTTCCGTGCGGAGGCTTCGCTCCAGGGCTGCGGGATCCATGTGCTCCAGCGTGCCAGTCCCGGCGCTGCGCGCCTTGCCCCCAAACGCCGACGGGCCGAAAGATGTCCTCAACTGCCGGACGGGATGGCGGCAGCACCGTCCGAGGGACGTTGCGCGGCGTCCGACGGGCTCGGTACCGCTCCGGACGGACCTGCCGCAACGTCCGTCGCGCGCAGGCGCCATGCGGCGCTCTCCTGCGCCTCACGCCAGAAGGTGTGGAAGCGGCCGCCCGCCGCGAGGAGTTCGTCGACCGTGCCGTCCTCGATCACCGCGCCGTCCTCGAGGAACAGGACGCGGTCCGCGCTGCGGACCGTCGCAGGCCGGTGCGTGACGATCACGCGCGTCCGCGGCATGTGGTCGGCGGACAGCGCGGCGGCCACCGCGGCCTCGTTCTCGGTGTCGAGCGCGCTCGTGGCCTCGTCGACGAGCAGTACGGGCGCGGGCTTGAGCAGTGCGCGGGCGATACCCACCCGCTGCCGTTCGCCGCCCGAGAGCGCCGAACCGCCCTCCCCGACACGGCTGTCCGCACCGTCCGGCAGTCGCGCCGCGATCTCGTCCACCCGGGCGAGACCGAGAACGCCCTCCACGCGCGCGTGGTCCGCGTCCCGGTCGCCGGCCATGACGTTCTCCCGCACGGTGCCGTCGAACAGGTACGAGTGCTGGAACACCATGCTGGTCAGTGACCGCCGGGAAGCACCGTCGAGCGTCACCGTGTCCACGCCGTCCACCAGTACGCGTCCACGGGTCGGCGTGTGCAGCCCCGCGAGCAGCGCGAGGACCGTGCTCTTGCCGGACCCGGAGGGGCCGACGACGGCCGTGGTGGTGCCTGCCTCCAGGGTGAGGTTCAGGCCTCGCAGCACCGGCTCACCGCCAGCGCCGTCCACCGGGGATTCCGCCTCGGCTCCGTACGCGAAGTCGACGTTCTCGAACTCGAGTCGGGGCGCACCGGCCCGGCCGGCCGTCGCCGTGCCGGACGGTGACGTCGGCGCGGTGAGGACGGACCGGACCCGGCCCAGCGTGGACCGGATCGTCTCGACGGCAGGGGCGAGCTCCGCAAGCGTCGTGAACGGCTCGAGATAGCGCACCACGACCACGATCAGGGCCACCGCCTCCGGGGCCGTCAGATCCCCGCGTACGGTCAGCCAGGCGGCCACCGCGGCGAGCGTGACGAGGGCCGCCTGGCCCGCCAGGCCGAACAGCACCTGTCCCGGGACCTGGAGCAGCAACAGCCGCATCGTGGACCCGTGCTGCTCCTCGAGCGCCCTCCCCACATGGCTGCGGGCCGGTTCGACTCGGCGTGCGGCGCGCAGCGCCTGCTGGGTGCCGGCGAACTCGACGAGCCGTTCGGTCAGGGCGTTGTTCGTCTCCGCCGCCAGGGCGTCGGCGCGGCGGGTGATCCGCCCGGACGCCCACAGCGCGCCGAGCAGTACCGGCACGCCGGCCGCGGCGGCGAGGCCGAGCTGCCAGGCGACCGGCACCAGGGCGACGGCGATCGCCGCGGGCAGCAGGACGGCACCGATCAGCGGAGTGAGCAGACTGGCGAACAGGCCGACCAACTCCGGCCCGCCGGAGGCGATGGCCGCCCGTGCGGTCGCGACGTTGCCTGCCGCGAGCCAGCTCAGGCGCACCTGGGTCAGACGGTCGGCGACGTCGTGCTGGACGCGGTCGAGCAGCGCGAAGCCCAGGTCGAAGCCGAGCCGGGCGGCGACCGTGTCGACCACCCAGCCGACGGCGGTCACCGCGGTGAGCGCGCCCAGCCACGGCAGCGCGCGGGCCGGTTCGGCGCCGAACAACTCCCGTACCAGGGGCACCAGAAGGACCACACCGACCGCACGCAGCAGCACCGAGAGCAGCGCGAGGGCGGCGTAGGCGGCGGCTCGGGTACGCCGGTCCGCCGGCAGCAGCCACAGCAACGAGCGGATCACGAGGCGGCTCCTTCGGTCACGGTGGCGGTGGCGGCTGCCGAGCGGCCGGCGTGCACCGCGCGGTCCGCCTCCGCCGGTTCGGGGCGGCCACTGCCGGATTCCCAGAGGCGGCGGTAACGGCCGTCCGCCGAGACGAGTTCGTCGTGGGTGCCGGTTTCGGCGATGCGTCCTTCGTCGAGTACGACGATCCGGTCCGCGCCCGTGACGGTGTGCAGCCGGTGCGCGACGACGAGGACCGTGCGGTCCCTGGTGAGCCGGTCGAGCGCTCGCTGTACGAGGTACTCGGACTCGGGGTCGGCGAACGCGGTGGCCTCGTCGAGGACCAACACCGGGGTGTCGGCGAGGACGGCCCGCGCGATGGTGAGCCGCTGCCGTTCACCGCCCGACAATTGGACCGCCTCTCCGATGACGGTGTCGTACCCGTCCGGGAGCCGCACGATCCGGTCGTGGATACGGGCGTCCCGCGCCGCCGCCTCGATCTGCTCCCCGGACGCGTCCGGCACGGCCAGCGCGATGTTCTCCCGTACGGTGCCGTGCACCAGCTGGACGTCCTGGAAAACGAAGCCCACGCGCGCGTAGAGCTCGTCGGCGGTGAGGGACCGGATGTCCCTGCCGTCGATCCGGATCGCCCCGTCGTCCACGTCGTGGAAGCGCGCAAGCAGCGCGGCGAGCGTCGACTTCCCCGCTCCCGACGGCCCGACGAGCGCCGTCACGGTCCCCGCCCGCAGCCGGAGCGACACCTCCCGTACGACCGGAACTCCCGGCCGGTACCCGAAGGTGACCCGCTCGAGGACGACGTCGCCGACGCCCCGGTCGCTCCCGCTCCCGCCCTCCGTGCTGTCCGCGACGGCGCCGCCGCCTGCGTCGCCCCTCGTGGCGAGTTCCCGGTCGTCGAGGGTGGTGGAGATGGCGCGGGCCGCCAGCGTGCCGTCACGCAGGCCCGAGAGGCCGTACCCGATGCCGAGGAGGCGGGCCCCGAAGGTCGTGCCGAGCAGCAGGAACGGCAGCAGGTCCACCGGCTCCATACGGTCGCCGACGACGAGCAGCGTGCCGGTCGTGGCGATCAGCCACAGGAAGGTCGTGGGCCGCGTCGCCAGATCCATGAAGGTCTTCTTGCCGATGAACGGCCGCTGCCAGTCACCGAGGAACTCCAGGTACGCGTCCAGGCGCCGCCGGAACACGGAGGCCGTGGCTCCGCCGAACACCCGCACCACCGGCTGCCCTTCGAGGTAGGCGCCGGCCTCGCCGCCCATGCGTTCCGCCCAGCGCTGGGCCTCGGCGATCTTCGGTCCCGATTGGACCATCATGACCGTCATCGTCACGACGGAGACCAGGATCGGCAGGAGCAGCACCAGGGCGGGCCGCCAGTCGACGCTGAACAGGTAGACGAGCACCGCCACCGGTGCGACGACCGCCGCGACGGCGTCCGGCACGGCGTGGGTGACCAGGTAGTGCAGGGACAACGTGTCGTCCTGCACCACCTTCTTGGTGCCCGCGGAACCACGGGCCGTGAACCAGCCGAGCGGAAGGCGGGCGAGTTTGCCGAGCAGCCTGCCGCGCAGCACGCGCGCGTGGCGGGCGTCCACCGCGTGCAGCCACAGGGTCAGTGCGGCGGCCAGCGCGGTGCCGACACCGAGCAGGACGAGAGCGAGGACGCCGACCGTCCGCAGCCGGGACTCCGCGGCTCCGTCGAGGAGCAGCCGGGCCAGCTCCACGAGCAGGACGTACGGCGCGAGTTGGAGCAGGGTGACCACGGCCTGGAGCAGCCCGGCGAGTATCAGCTTCCGCCGGACGGGCGCGAGCAGCCGCCCGGCCGCCTGCGACCGCCACCGGCCGGCCACGACCGGCTCGGAGCGTCCGTCGGCGCCGCGCACGGCCCCAGGAGCGCCCGCGGCCCCGGCCTCACCCACGGCCTCGGGAACAGCCTCAGAACCGGCTTCGGTCCCGGAGGCCGGTCCGTCCCCCTCCCCCGGACCGGCCCCCGGCGTCCTCCGCTCCCCCGCCAACTCCCCCTCCGACGGCGGCCGCGCCCCGACGATCTCCGGCAGCGACGCCGGGTCGGCACCCGCGGCCTCGCCCTCCTTGGCGTCCCGGAGCCTGCCCATCGCCCGCCCGTGGATCCAGTACGCCCGCCCCGTCAACTCCCCCTTCGGAAAGCCGAATTCCTCCCGCAGCCGCTTACGGACCAGCTTGAACGTGGTCTGCTCGGCGGCGACCCAGGCGTACCAGTCGGACCAGTCCCGCACCTCGAGAGCCGCCGCGAGCTGAGTACCGTCGCCCCGCGGCACCCAGTGCAGCCGCAGCCGCGGATGGTCCGCGAGGGGTATCAGGCGGTCGTCCGCGCTGTGCTCCTCCAGATAGAGCTCGACGGGCACGTCGTGCGGGACGACACCCAGGATCGCGTTGAGCGCGGGTATCGACGCCGCGTCACCGAACAGCAGGTACCCGGCGGGCAGTTCGGAGCCGACCTCGAACTTCGACGAGCCGAGCGACATCACGGGCACCCGCGCACCGGGCGTGGCGAGCGCCGCCCAGCGGGAGGCCGGACCGGCCGGCTCGTGCAGCACGAAATCCACCGCGAACGCCCCGGTCTCCGGGTCGGCCTCGGTGATCGTGTACGCCCGCTGGTGCTCGGCGTCCCCACCGTCCGGGTCGGGGAACCAGAACCGCAGCCACGCTGTCGGCTCGGCCACCACCTCGGCGAACAGCGTCGGCGAGACGAACCGGACCCGGACGAAATGCGGTGCAAGCCGCAGCTTCTCCACCACTCGCGCCTCGTGGTCGCGTGCGCCGAAACCGCGCAGCACCGCGCCCTGGAATCCTCGAGCCACTAGTTGCTCCCGTCGGACGAAGACGTGACGTCAAGGGCTGCCATGACGTCGGTGAGCGGCCGGCCGGGCGGCGCCGCGGCGAGCAGCCCGCGGATGTACGCCGTGACGACCAGGCGGAAGTAGTCCGCGAGGGACACCTCCGGCAGATGCGCGTGCGCCTGCCCGAGTACGCCCTCGGAGGCGAGCAGCGCCCGCGAGTCCGCGATCTGCCGCTCCATCCGCGCATCGCGTTCCCGCCCCGGCACACTCGCGGCCCCCGGTCTGCCCGCCGGGCCGACCGGCCCCGCCGAGAACGCGATCTGCCGCTCCTGCGCCGCGGCCTGCGCGATGGCGAAGCCCGCCACCGACGACGAGACGACCGCCGCGACGTCCGGCGAGTAGCCGCGGTCGGCCAGCGCCGTGATCTCCCCGGAGAGCAGGCCGGCGCCCGCCTCCCCCCGCGGGAACAGCTCCTGCAGATAGCGCGCCATCCCGGGCCGCTCGAGCACGAACTCCCGCAGTACGGAGGCGAATCGCAGCAGATGGGCTTCCGCGTCGTCCTGCGGCGGGTCCGGGATCCGCAGCTCCGCGAGCATGCTCTCGCCGACGAGCCGGTCGAGGCCCGCCTTGCCGTCGACGTACCGGTACAGGGCGGCGGAGGCGACGCCGAGCCGCGAGGCGACGCCCTGCAGCGTCAGCTCGGCGAGGCCGATCTCGCGCCCCACCCGCTCGATGCCGGCGGCGGAGATCCGCGGCGGGCGCCCCTCGTCGCCTCTCCTGCCCGGTCTGCCCACCATGCCCTCACCCGCCCGTCGCATCACGGCCCGCCCGTTGAACTTAGGTTGACCTTAGTTAAGGCATTAACGCAACCCCGTCGGCACGTCCGGGACAACCGTCGGACTCGGGCGATCGCCGACGGGTACCCGACACCGGGCATCTCGGGAGGTGGACCCCGGCGTGGAGCCGCGGGAAAAGCCGCTACGCTCCGGAACGTGGTTGAGATCCAGATTCCTGCTGACATCAAGCCCGCGGACGGCCGGTTCGGCGCGGGTCCCTCCAAGGTGCGTACGGAGGCGTTGGCGGCACTGTCCGCCACCGGTACCTCCCTGCTCGGCACCTCGCACCGCCAGGCCCCGGTGAAGAACCTGGTCGGCCGGGTGCGGGACGGCGTACGCGCACTGTTCGACCTTCCCGACGGCTACGAGGTGATCCTGGGGAACGGCGGCTCGACCGCGTTCTGGGACATCGCGACGCACGGCCTGATCGAGAACAAGTCCCAGCACCTGTCGTTCGGCGAGTTCTCGTCCAAGTTCGCCAAGGCCGCGAAGCTCGCGCCGTGGCTGGCCGAACCGACGATCGTGCAGAGCGCCCCGGGCACCCACCCGGTGCCGGCCGCCGAGGCGGGCACCGACGTCTACGCGCTCACGCACAACGAGACGTCGACCGGTGTCGCCGCGCCCATCAAGCGGGTCGAGGGCGCCGACGAGGGCTCCCTCGTCCTGGTGGACGCCACCTCGGGCGCCGGCGGCCTGCCCGTCGACGTCAACGAGACGGACGTGTACTACTTCGCGCCGCAGAAGTCGTTCGCCTCGGACGGCGGCCTCTGGCTCGGACTGTTCTCGCCGGCCGCCATCGAGCGCGCTCACCGGATCCACGGTTCCGGCCGGCACGTGCCGGAGTTCTTCAGCCTCCCGACGGCGATCGACAACTCCCTCAAGAACCAGACGTACAACACCCCTTCGCTCTCCACCCTGTTCCTGCTCGCCGAGCAGCTGGACTGGCTGAACGGCCAGGGCGGGCTCGACTGGGCGGTACGGCGCACCGCCACCTCGGCGCGCACCCTGTACGGCTGGGCCGAGGACTCCAAGTACGCGACCCCGTTCGTCGCGGACCCGGCGCAGCGCTCCGCGGTCATCGGCACCATCGACTTCCACGACGACGCCGTGGACGCCGCCCAGGTGGCGAAGGTGCTGCGCGCCAACGGCATCGTGGACACCGAGCCGTACCGCAAGCTGGGCCGCAACCAGCTGCGGGTGGCGATGTTCCCGGCGATCGACCCGGCGGACGTCGAGGCCCTGACGGCCTGCATCGACTACGTGATCGAGAAGCTCTGACACGTGACCGAAAAGCTCTGACCGCATCGCGGCAGCAGTAGGAGCACGTGATGAGGGGCGCCCGGCTCGCCGGGCGCCCCTCATCACGTATCAGGACACCGTACGTATCGGAGCACCGCACGCGTCAGGACACCGCTCAGCGGCCGAGCCGCTGGAACCGGCGCACGGCGAGCGGCAGGAAGACCGCCGTCAGCACCAGCGGCCACACCACCGCCATCAGCAGGGCGTTGTCCTGGATCCAACTGCCGTCCCGTGCCACGGGATTGCCGAACAGCTCACGGGCGGCCGTGCCGGTCGAGGAGATCGGGTTCCAGGACGCCACCGCGCCGAGCCAGTCCGGCATGGAGCCGGTGGGCACGAAGATGCTGGAGATCATCGTCAGCGGGAAGGCCACCGCGTAGAGGCTGCCGGCCGCCTCGGGGTTGGGCACGATCAGTCCCAGCCACACACCCGTCCAGATCAGGCTGAACCGCAGCAGCAGAAGCAGCCCGAACGCGCCGACCGTGGCGGCGAGTCCACCGCCCGAGCTCCATCCCATCGCGAGCGCCGTCGCCGCGAGGATCGCGAGCTCGGCGCAGGCCACGACGAGATCGGCGACGCCGCGCCCGGCCACCACCGCGGACGGCTCCATCGGCATCGAGCAGAAGCGGTCGACGACGCCCTTGCTGGTACTCGCGGCGACCGCGCCCGCCGTGTTCATGAAGCCGAACGACATCGTCATCACGAACATCCCGGGCATCAGGAAGTCCAGATAGTCGCCGCCCTCGCCGCCCTCGCCGCCCGGTGGTTTCATCGCGCCGCCGAACACGTAGCCGTAGAGCAGCACCGAGATGATCGGGAAGCCGAGCTGCCAGACGATCATGACGGGCTGGCGCTGGTAGTGGGTGAGTTCACGCCGTACGAGATTCCAGGTGTCGAGGACCGCCCAGCGCGCGCGGTTCTCGCCGGCGCTGTCGACGGTGAGGTCCACGCGCGCGTGACGCGTACCGCCGGCTTCGCTTTCGTGGTCCACGCGCGCGTGGGGCTCGTCCGGATGCGGGTTCTGGTGGTCCACGCGCGCGTGCCGCTCGTGGAGGGGCGTCCTGGATCCGTCCGTCATGCCGTGACCCCTTCCGCGGGTGCCGGTGCGTCTGCTTCCGTGCGGCCGGTGGAGCGATCCCCGGTCTCCGCGCCGTGTCCGGTCAGGCGCAGGAACACGTCGTCAAGGCTCGGCCGGCGCAGCGAGATGTCCTCGGCCTGCACTCCCTCGTCCTGAAGTACTCGCGCCACCTCGGTCAGTGCCGCCACCCGGTCGGCGACCGGTGCGTGCACCCGCCGTTCGGCCTCGTCCGTCGCGGGCGCACCGCGGCAGACCCGGCCCACGACGTCGCGGGCGCGCGGGAGTTCGGCGGCGTGCGTGACGACGACCTCGATCCGGTCTCCGCCGACGGTGTCCTTGAGGGCGGCGGGAGTGTCGTCGGCGATGGCCCGCCCCCGGTCGATGACGGTGACGCGGGAGGCGAGCCGGTCCGCCTCGTCGAGGTACTGCGTGGTGAGCAGCACCGAGGTGCCGCCGGCCACCATGTCCCGTACGGCGTCCCAGACTTCGCCCCGGCCGCGCGGATCGAGCCCGGTCGTCGGCTCGTCGAGGAAGAGCACCTCGGGGGCGAGGATCATCGACACGGCCAGGTCGAGCCGGCGCCGCATCCCGCCGCTGTAACCGCCCGCCCCCTTGTCCGCCGCCTCCGCCAGGTCGAAGCGCTCGAGGAGTTCACCCGCCCTGAGCCGCGCCCGGCGGCCGCCGAGGTGGAAGAGGCGGCCGAACAGCTCGAGGTTCTGCCTGCCGGTCAACCCCTCGTCCACGGCGGCGTTCTGGCCGGCCAGGCCGATGTGCCGCCGGGCGCCGCGCGGGTCGGCTGCCACGTCCACGCCCGCCACTACGGCCCGTCCGCCGTCGAGCCGGATCAGCGTGGAGAGGATGCGTACGGCCGTGGTCTTGCCCGCGCCGTTCGGGCCGAGCAGGCCGTGCACGGTGCCGCGGCGCACGGCGAGATCGAAGCCGTCGAGTGCCCGCTGCTCGCCGTACCGCTTGATCAGCCCTTCGGCGCGCACGGCGTACGCCCGCCCCGCAGACCCGTTCTCCCGCATATTCACGCGCATCCCTCCACTGCCGCCAACCTTATTGAGTACACCGTACCCGAATACGAGTACAGCGTACTCAGTTTTCTGTCCGAGCATTAGGCTGGCCCTCATGAGCAGCACCGAAGCGTCCGGAAGCGGCGACATCTCCCGCAGCCTCGAACTCCTGTGGGGCACGGGCCCCCGACCCAGCCGCGGCCCGAAACCGGCGCTCACCCTCGACCGCATCGTCACGGCCGCGGTCGAGCTGGCCGACGCCGAGGGCATCGCCGCGGTCTCGATGCGCAGGCTCTCCACCGAGCTGGGCACCGGCACGATGTCGCTCTACCGCTACGTCCCCGGCAAGGCCGAACTGCTCGACCTGATGCTCGACCGCGTTCAGGGCGAGCCCCTGGACACACCCGCCGCCGCGGAACGCGCGGCCTCCGGCCAGGACTGGCGCTCCGCCGTCGACGCCATGGCCCGCGAGCACCTCGCCCTGGTCCGCCGCCACCCGTGGCTGCTCGCCATCAACCGGGCCCGTACGGTGCTCGGCCCGAGCGCCCTGCGCAGCCTTGAAGCATCGCTCGGGCCGCTGTCCGACATCGGGCTCAGCGACCCGGAGAAGATCTCGGTGGTCCTGATGGTGGAGAGTTACGTGGCAGGCACGGCCCGCAGGGAGTTCGAGACCGTCGAGGCGGTACGGGAGACCGGCCTGAGCGACGAGAGGTTCTGGGGAAGCCAGGAGCCGTACCTGGAAAGCGCCATGGCGAGCGGCGAGTTCCCGGGCCTGGCCGGCCTCTCGCCGGACACCTTCGACGCGGAGTTCGACCACTTCGAGTTCGGCCTGTCCCGCCTCATCGACGGCCTGGAGAAGCTGGTCTCGGAGCGCATCGGACGCCGGGACAAGGCCTGAGGCGGTCGAAGGAAGGTCGGCGGACGGCCGCCCGCGCGGCGCTCAACTGCCGCGCTGCTCCGCCAGATCCAGCCAGTGCTCCACGTCCTGCGCGGCGAAGTGCCGTACCGCCCAGTCGACCATCCGCAGGCTCATGTGCGCCCACGCGGGCCGCAGCACCTCCTCGGGCATCGCATCCAGCGCCGCGTCGAGCCGACGGGTCACCGCCGGATCGATCCGCCCGACGTGCAGGCCGAAGCGCAGGGTCACCAGATCGAACCGGCGGTCTCCGCGCGCGGCACCGTCCCAGTCGATGACCCCGGTGACCGAACCGTCCTCCACGAGGACGTTCCCCGGCTGGAAGTCCAGGTGTACGGCGTCGTCCCCGGGCAGGACGGCCGGATACCCGGCCCCCACCGCGGCCACCCGGCGCTCCAGCGCGGCACCGCGCCGGCCGTACTGCCGCAGCGGCTCGTGCAGGCAGTACCCGGGCCCGTCGGTCCGCAGATACAGCTCCACCGCCGGAACGTCCGGGCGCCCGGCAAGTCGACCGGCCTGCAGGTCGTTGAGCGCGAGCAACTGGTCGAGGACGCTCCCGTCGAACCCGCCGCGCTGATCGACCGGGCTGCCCGGCAGCAACTCCTGCACCGTCACCACCGCGTGCCCCACCTGGACGGCCAACTCGGTGGCAGGCGCCGGATATCCCGTACGCCGCAACTCCTCGGCGACCGCGAGCGCACCGTCCCGCAGCTCCGCCACCCGCGTGTGCGGCCGCCACTTGAGTACGGAACGCCGCCCCTCGGGCCACCGCACATAGGCCGCACCCACCTGCCCGCCGGGACACGGCCCGTCCGGCGTCAGACGGACTCCGGTGAGCTCCCGGACCGCCTCCACCGCGCGGCCGGCGTCGAGCCGCTGCACGCGCGCCCAGGGCTGCGGGGAGGGCGATGCGGAGCGCTCGGGGCGGGCGGAGGGCGGAGGCGCCGATGGTGGCGACGGCGGTGAAGTCACGCCGTCGATTGTCCCGCCCGCCGCCCGGTCGTACGTGCTGTCACAGCATCCGGATCACGTGCTTGCCGCGGACTCCGCCGGCCTCGAGGGCCCGGTGGGCGAGAGCGACGTCGGGGAGCGGGTGCACGGTGTCGACCACCGGCCGGACGGCACCGGACTCGGTCAACCTGCCGAGTTCCGCGAACAGTTCACGACGCGGATCACCACTGAAGAAGCGCACCCGACGCGATCCGTGCACCGTCGAACCGGCGATGGTCAGGAGCGAGCGGACCGGATGCCCCAGGTCGAAGGAGACCGCGACCATGCGGCCGCGCGGGGAGAGCCGGCGCCGCCACGCACTGAGGTCACTGCCCACCGCGTCCAGGATGACGTCGAAGGGGCCGAGCGCGGCGGGGTCCGTCGTGCGGTGGTCGAACGCTTCGTCGGCACCCAGCTCCCTCACGAAGTCCAGATTCCCGGCGCCCGCGAGTGCCGTGACGTGAGCTCCGTACGCACGCCCCAACTGGACCGCGACGCTGCCGATGCCGCCGCTCGCGCCACGGACCAGCAGCCGTTCCCCCTTGCCCAGGCGGGCCTTGTCGCGCAGCGCGGTGATCACCGTCGTGCCGACCACCGGGAGCGCCGCGGCCTCCACCAGGTCGGTCCCGACGGGCGCGGGACCGATCCGGTCGGCCGACGTCACCACGTACTCGGCCATGCTGGTGAAGCTGTTCGCGCGCGACACCATGCCCCACACCCGGTCCCCGACCGCCGCGTCCCGTACGTCCCGCCCGACGGCCGCGACCTCGCCGGCGAAGTCGATGCCGAGCCGCTTGGGCCAACCGCGAGCGGCCAGCGCGGTCAACGCCTTGACCTTGCCGGCGCGGGCGTACAGCTCGCCTCCGTTCACGCTCGCCGCATGCACCTTCACCAGGACCTGACGTGGGCCCGGCACGGGGCGCGGCACCGTGCCCTCGCGGAGCACCTCCGGAGGGCCGTACCGGTCGTAGAGGGCGGCTCGCATCTCACTCACTGTGGTTCCTTCGTCTCGTTTCATCCATAAAACGCCCGCATGTACGACCGTTGTCCGTCACTGATAGTCACGGTAGCGCGATAAACGGAGAGGTCACTCCACTTGAGTTAATGTGAGACGCATGGCCGAAGCTTCATCTCAATTGCCGGACCTACGGGCCGACGCACGGCACAACCGTCAGCGCCTCCTCGACGCAGCGCGCGAGTTGTTCGCCGAGCGGGGCCTCGAGGTGCCGATGGCCGCCGTGGCCCGCAGAGCCGGCGTCGGCATGGCCACGCTCTACCGCCGCTTCCCGACCCGCGCCGCGCTCGTCACGGAGGTCTTCACCGACCAGCTCAGCGACTGCACGTCGGTCGTCGACGACGCCCTCGCGGACCCCGACCCCTGGCGAGGATTCCGCTCGGTCGTCGAGAAGATCTGCGCGATGCACATCGCGGACCAGGGGTTCACCATGGCTTTCCTCACCGAGTTCCCGGACGCGTTCGACTTCACCCGCGAACAGGAGCGCGCGGAGCGCGGCTTGATCGCACTGGCCCAGCGCGCACAGCAGGCGGGGGCCCTGCGCACGGACTTCCACCCGACCGATCTGGTACTCGTCCTGATGGCCAACAAGGGCATCGCGGCGCCCTCGCAGCCGGCCAAGGAGGCCGCCTCACGGCGCCTGGTCGCGCTGCTGCTGCGCTCGTTCGCCGCGTCCCCCGACGACGCCGACGCACCACTGCCACCGCCGGCCCCGGTCGGGCTGCAGCACCTGCCCGGGCTCGAGTCCCTGCCCGCACGCCTCGCACGCTGACGCAGCGGATCACCACGGCCGGGCACGCACCGACCAGGCACGCGCCGACCCGCGGCACTCAGCACTCAGCACTCAGCACTCAGCACTCAGCCCCGGAACGCCGCCTCACCGCCGCCGGAACAGCCGCTTCAGGCCGAACGTCAGCCCCACCGCCACCACGAGGGCCATCGCCCCGACCTTGTAACCGCCATCGGCACCGTCCCCGCCCCCTGAACTCCCTTGCTCGTCAGGCGACTTGCCCCGCCCGCCGGACGACTCCTCGACCCCCGGCGCCGGGAGCGCCTCCACGCCGCTGCGCCTGCCCTCCGAGCCGAACATCAGGTCCCGCCCGTCCGGGGCGTACGTCACGGACTCCCCCTGCCGCTGCATCGGCACATCGGTGCGCCCGCCCTTGCCCGGCCGGCCGTCCTTCCAGGCGTACCAGCGGGCGCTGAAGTAGCTGCGCAGGACCAGCTTCGTCCCGTCCGGCGAGAACGCCCCGTCGGTCGTCCACAGATCGATGTCGGCGACCCGCCGGAAGACGTTGGTGCCGGAGGCCGACAGCTCACTCGGGCCCTCGTACAGCCCGCCGCCGTCCTCCTTCTTGTCCGCGATGTACACCCGCCCGGTCTTCGGGTGCACCATCAGCGCCTCGGCGTCGCGCGCCCCGCCCTCGTACTGGACGGTGTACTGCGTGGCCCGGACCGTCTGGTCGCGCAGCTGCTTCGGCTCGGGGAAGCGGTAGATCCACACGTGCGGCCAGGTGCCGCCCAGGTTGTCCCCGATGTCGCCGACGTACAGGGCGCCGTCGGGGCCCATGGACACCGCTTCCACGTCGCGCGGGGCACCCACGCCGGTCATCGTCACCGTGGCGACGGTCTTGCCCGTCCGCGAGTCGACGGCATACAGGTAGGCCCCGTCGTCGCTGTCGTTGTGCGTCCAGTAGACGCCCGGGTGGGCCTTGCTCGCGGCCAGGCCGCTGGACTCGGTGATCCGGGAGTCCTCGATGGTGAAGTCCTCGTTGTCGGCGGCCGCCGGACCGGCGGCCGCGACCAGGACGAGCCCGGCCGCACCGGCCACAGCCAGCAGTGAACGGCCCCGGGCCCGCAGTGAACGCATGCCCCAAGACTGCCACCGCCCGCCACGCACACGCGTGGCCGCCCTTCCCCGCCCGAAAATCGCCCTCCACGCGCGCGTGGATCCGAATTCGCCCTCCACGCGCGCGTGGCAGGCCTCACACCCGCCGGCCGGTCGCGATCGAGGATGATGACCGGATGCTCAGGTTGATGTTCGTCGGCGACTCCATGACCATCGGCAGCGCCGGCGAGCACACGTGGCGCCACCACATGTGGCAGCACCTGCGCGTCTCGTACGACGCCCCGTTCCGGATCGTCGGCCCCCGCGAGACGCTGCACGACAAGGCAGCCGATGCCCCCGTCTCGCACGAGTACGCGCCTGGCGTCGAGCCCGCCTTCCCGCGCGCCCACCTCGCCGGCTGGGGCGAGGGCTGGCTGCACATGACGCCGCTGATCGGCGAGGCGGTCCGCGCCCACCGCGCCGACCTGCTGCTCGTCTCGCTCGGCCTGATCGACCTGGGCTTCTACAGCGACGCCGAGCAGACCGCCGACAACGCGCACGCCTTCATCGCCGAGGCCCGCACCGCCAACCCGCGCATCGCGATGGCGGTCCTGCCGGTCATCCCCAACATCCGCGCGGACATGGACCCTTCGTTCGCCACGGAGGTGGCCCGCTTCAACGAACTCCTCGCCAAGACGGTCGCCGACCTCGACACCGACCGCTCCCCCCTGCTCCTCGCCTCCGTCCCGCCCACCTGGGACATCAACCACGACACGTACGACGGCACCCACCCGGGCGCCGACGGCGAGCACAAACTGGCGGCGGCCTTCGCGGACGCGATGCACCAGTCCTGGGACCTCGGAGCGCCATACTCCGCATAAAGGTTCGAAATCCACGTGACATCGTGACCGTGCCTATCGTTGGACTGCGCGGGCGCCCGCGACCGGTGAACAGCCGGGGAAAAGCGCCACGATGACTGTTCTCGAAGACAGGATCGAGATGGCCGAGATCGCCGACCGCCAAGCCTTGGACACCATGTTCGAGGCACTGGAGGACGAGCCCTTCCTCGAGGGATACAAGATCGAGATCGTCGAGGGCGCTGTCCACTTCATCGGCGAAGCGATCTCCCGGGGGACAGCGGCGGACGACTTCGGCCCCAAGCTGACCGCGTACGCGACGGCGAAAGTACCCGTCTACCTGATCGCCGACCCCTACGAGGGTCTGGTTCACGTCTACACCCGGCCCGACGGCGCCGAGTACCGCATCGCGAGCAAGGTCGACTTCGGGCAGAAGGTCGATCTGACCCGCACCCCGCTCGATCTCGTCGTCGACACCACCAAGTCCCCCCGTGACCGCAAGTGACCCTTGCTTAGAGCCCACTCCACCCGGTTCGCTGTGTACTCATGAAGTACACGCAGCTCGGACGCACAGGACTCAAGGTCAGCCGACTCGTACTCGGCACCATGAACTTCGGCCCGCAGACCGACGAGGCCAACAGTCACACGATCATGGACGCCGCCCTCGGCGCCGGCATCAACTACTTCGACACCGCCAACGTCTACGGCTGGGGTGACAACAAGGGCCGGACCGAGGAGATCATCGGCACCTGGTTCGCACAGGGCGGCGGCCGCCGCGACCAGACCGTCCTGGCCACCAAGGTCTACGGCAACATGGCCGGCGACGGCGACCCGTGGCCGAACCACGACCGCCTCTCCGCCCTCAACATCCGCCGCGCGGTGGACGCTTCGCTCAAGCGCCTGCAGACGGACTACATCGACATCTACCAGTTCCATCACATCGACCGCCGCACCCCGGTCGAGGAGATCTGGCAGGCGATCGACGTACTGATCGCCCAGGGCAAGATCCTCTACGCCGGCTCCTCGAACTTCCCCGGCTGGAAGATCGCCCAGACCAACGAGACGGCCCACAGGCTCGGTTCGTACGGCTTGGTCAGCGAGCAGTGCCTGTACAACCTGGCCGAGCGCCGCGCCGAGATGGAGGTCATCCCGGCCGCGCAGGAGTACGGCCTCGGGGTCATCCCCTGGTCGCCGCTGCACGGCGGGCTGCTCGGCGGTGTGCTGAAGAAGGCGGCCACCGAGGGCCGCAGGGCGAGCGGCCGCAGCGCGGACGCGCTGGCCAACAGCAAGGTCCGCGAGCAGGTGCAGGCCTACGAGGACCTGCTCGACAAGCACGGCCTCGAGCCCGGCGAAGCGGCCCTGGCCTGGCTGCTCACGCGCCCCGGTGTGACGGGCCCGATCGTCGGCCCGCGTACGGCGGACCAGCTGGCATCGGCGATCCGAGCGGTCGAACTCGACCTCTCCGAGGACCTGCTCACCTCACTCGACGAGATCTTCCCGGGCCCCGGCCCGTCCCCGGAAGCGTTCGCCTGGTGACAGCCGCATAGCACCACCCCTCAATCGCCGGACGCCCCGCGCTCACCCACACCACTCGAGCCCGCCCGCACCACTAAGCCCGTCCGGCGATTGAGGACACCCCGAGCAAGTCCGGCACGCACACAACTCTGCAGGCCCACACCTCTCAAGCCCGCCCGCACCACTAAGCCCGTCCGGCGATTGAGGACACCCCGAGCAAGTCCCGCGGACAAGGAACTCGGCCCAGCCAACAGCCCCGGACAAAGCCCGGACAGAAAGAGGACAAAGGAGCCAGGCCCCACGCCTGAAACCCCCCACCCCCCCGGCCCGAGGGCTACGCGCCGGTGGCCGCCGCCACCGCCAGCACGACGAACATCAGCACAAGCACGCCGGCCATGATCTGGTTTCTGGTCTTGGGATTCACCCTTCGAGACTAACCGTCCCCACCCAGTGCCCAGTGCCCGACCTCCTCGTACCGCGGCCGCTCTCCCCGTACTCCGCGGCGCGGCAGATGACTGCGTACGAGCGAGAGCCGCGCGACCGTCCACGAGGATCCCCGGAAGGGACCCAGCGCCTCGACGAAGGGCGCGAGACTCGTCCCGCGCCCGGCCGCCCGCGCCAGCGTCAGATGCGGCCGGAACCCGTACGGATCCTCCCGGTCGTCGACGCCGGCCTCCCGCGCCGCCACCTCCACCCGCTCGGCGAGCCGCCGCAGCGCCCCGTGGTCGCCGCCCGCACCGGCCCACAGCGCCCGGTCACCGAAACTCCCGCCACCGCGCAAGGCGAGCGGGAAGGGAGCGGTACGGCCCGCGGCCCGGGCGAGGCGGGAGTCGAGCCCCGGCAGAACGCCCTCGGGCACCTCACCGAGAAACGCGAGCGTGAAGTGCCACCCCGCCCACTCCGTCCACCGCAGCCCGTCCGCCCCCGGCAGCGCCCGCAGTCCGTCCATCTCCGCCGCCAGCTCGTCGGCGGCGGCTTCCGGCGGCAGCACAGCAACGAAAAGTCTCACCCGCAGAGTCTCTCCGCCCGCCGCCGCCCCGTCTCCCTCACCCCTCGCGGAACCCGCCACCGGGCCGGGCCGGATGCGTACCCGGCGTGTGTCCGAAGGCACGGCGGAAGACGTCGATGAACGCACTGGCCGACGACCAGCCGCACAGATGCGCCACCGCGGTCACCGGTACGTCCTCGGCCAGCAGCACCATCGCGTGGTGCAGGCGCAGTTGGGTGCGCCACTGCGGGAACGTCATCCCGAGCTCGGACTTGAAGAGCCGCGAGAGGGTGCGTTCGCTCGCACCGGTCCGTCGGCCCAGTACCGCCAGGGTCCGGTTGTCCGCCGGATCGGCGCGCAGCAGATCACACACGGCCGCGAGGCGCGAGGAGGCCGGACTCGGCAGGTGCAGCGGCTGCTGGGGCGAGGCGCGCAGCTGGTCGAGGAGTACGGCCCGCAGACGTCCTCGCTCCGGGCTGTCGTCGTGCGGGGTACGGGTGTAGGCGAGGATCAGTTCGCGCAGCAGGGGGCCGACCGTCAGCACGGCCGGTGCGTCGAGTCCCAGCGGGTTGTCTTGCGCGGGCAGACCGACCAGATGGAGTTCGAGGTCGCCGTGCGCCTGGTGGGCGTGCACGGTGCCGGCGGGCACCCAGATGGCGCGGGTGCCCGGCGCGACCCATGACCCGGTGCTCGTCGCCACCGTGAGGACGCCCCGGCCCGCGTAGACGATCTGGTGGTCGTCGTGCCGGTGGGCGTCGATCCCGGCTCCGGAGGCGAGCGACCGGGTACGGGTGGGAGCCACGGGCTGGTGGCGGATTTCCGTCATCGGTTGGCAGTTTATTGGAAGCACGCCATATGGCCGCCGGACGAGCATGGCGTTGTGCCAAGGAACCGATCGATCGTCCTCCTCGCGATCGGCCATGCCTGCGTGGACGTCTACCAGGGCGCGGTCGCCTCGCTGGTCCCGTTCTTCGTCGCCGAACGCGCCTACACCTACGCCGCCGCCTCCGGCATCGTGCTCGCCGCGTCCCTGCTGTCCTCGGTGGCCCAGCCGGTGTTCGGCATCCTCACGGACCGCCGGGCGATGCCCTGGCTCCTCCCGGTGAGCACCGTCCTCGGCGGTCTGGGGATCGCCCTCAGCGGACTGACCGGTTCCTACGCTCTGACCTTGGCGTTCGTCGCAGTGTCGGGTGTCGGGGTCGCCGCGTACCACCCCGAGTCCGCCCGGGTCGCGCGCCTCGCGAGCGGGGGCAGCCACAGTGCGATGGCCTGGTTCTCGCTCGGCGGCAATCTCGGCTTCGCCGCCGCTCCGCTCATGGTCACCGCGGTCGTCGCCACCGGCGGTCTGCGCCTGACCCCGCTGCTCGTCCTGCCGGCCCTGGCGGGAAGCGTGCTGTGCCTGCCGGTGCTGCGGGCGCTCGCGAAGGCGGGACACGGCGGTTCCGGCGGTGCGGTCGCGAGGGGTGCCGACGACCGGCGCTCGTTCGTGAAGCTGTCGCTCGCCGTGGTCTGCCGGTCGATCGTGTTCGTCGGCATGAGCACGTTCGTCGCGCTCCACGTCAAGGAACGCATGCACGGCAGTACGGCGGCGGGTACGGCGGCGCTCTTCGTGCTCTATCTCGGCGGCGCGGTGGGCTCACTGCTCGGCGGCAGTCTGGCCGGCCGCTGGGACCGCGTCACCGTGGCCGGCTGGTCGTATCTCGTCTCGGTCTTCGCGGTCGCGGGGGTCGTGTACGTGCCCGGCCCCGCGGTCTACGCCTGCGTCGCGCTGACCTCGATCGGTCTCTACATGCCGTTCTCGCTGCAGGTCACGCTCGGCCAGGACTATCTGCCCTCGCGCGTCGGCACCGCGAGCGGCATCACGCTCGGCCTGACCGTCAGCATCGGCGGTCTGGCCGGTCCGCTCGTCGGCCGTGTCGCGGACGCGACGACCCTGCGGACCGCCCTGACCCCGCTGATCCTGATGCCCGCGCTGAGCTGGCTGCTGTTCCGCTCCTTGCCGGAGCCCACCGCGCCGCAGTCGCTCACGGCGCGGCCGGCGGCGGACCACAGCGGCAAGGACGGCGGCGGACGCTGACCGCGCGAGACACCGATCGCCCCGCGCGGTCACCCACTGACCGCGGTCAGGCGGCGGTGGTGAGCCGTTCGCGCGGTACGAAATGCACCCGCGGGTGGCCGTGATTCCAGCCGAAGCTCATCCGCAGCTTGCCGACCCTGGCCAGGATCAGCCCGATGGTCGCGGCGGCCAGCAGCGAGACGATGCCGCCCGCGGCGAAGCCGGTCCGCGCACCGTAGGTGTCGGAGATCCAGCCGACCAGCGGCGCACCGACCGGCGTACCGCCGGTGAACACCATCATGAACAGCGCCATCACCCGGCCGCGCATGGCCGGATCGGTGGCCATCTGGACACTCGAGTTGGCGGTGACGTTGACCGTGAGTCCGAACATGCCGATCGGCACGAGCAGGGCGGCGAAGATCCACAGCGTGGGTGCCACGGACGCGACGATCTCGAGCGCGCCGAAGGCCATCGCGGCGACGACCAGCAGCCGCAGGCGCGAGGTCCCGCGCCGGGCCGCGAGCAGCGCACCCGCGAGCGAGCCGACCGCCATCAGCGTGTTCAGCAGTCCGTACGTGCCGGGCCCCGACGGGTAGACGTCGTGCACGAACGCGGAGAGCCAGATCGGGAAGTTGAATCCGAAGGTGCCGATGAACCCGACCAGGACGATCGGCCAGATCAGATCGGGCCGTCCGGCGACGTACTTGAGGCCCTCCTTGAGCTGGCCCTTGCCGCGCGGCGCCCGCTCCACCTTGTGCAGCTCGACCGTGCGCATCAAAAGGAGTCCGACGAGCGGAGCGAGGAAGGACAGGCCGTTCAGCAGGAACGCGAAGCCGGTGCCGACGGCGGTGATCAGGACACCCGCGACGGCGGGTCCGACCAGGCGCGCGGACTGGAAGTTCGCGGAGTTCAGGCTGACGGCGTTGGCGAGCTTGTCCGGGCCGACCATCTCGGAAACGAAGGCCTGCCGCGCCGGGTTGTCGACGACGGTGACCAGGCCGAGGACGAAGGCGGTCACGTAGACGTGCCAGACCTCGACGCTTCCGGTGAGGGTCAGTACGGCGAG
Organism: Streptomyces sp. YIM 130001; assembly: GCF_003574445.1. Lineage (GTDB taxonomy): Bacteria > Actinomycetota > Actinomycetes > Streptomycetales > Streptomycetaceae > Streptomyces. The sequence goes on along the minus strand of NZ_KZ984565.1, from coordinate 42,618 downwards.
CGCGAGGCCGGTCAGGCCCATCGCGCTCTGGGTGACGAAGAGGATGCCGCGCTTCGGCAGCCGGTCCGCGAGCACGCCGCCGTACAGGCCGAAGAGCATCATGGGCAGGAACTGCAGCGCGATGGTGATGCCGACCGCGGAGGCCGATCCGGTGAGGCTGAGCACCAGCCAGTCCTGGGCGGTGCGCTGCATCCAGGTACCGGTGTTGGAGACGACCTGTCCGGTGAAGAAGAGCCGGTAGTTACGGATCTTCAGCGAGCTGAACATGCTGGTCTTGGGGCGGGCGGCGGTGTCGTGGGCGGCTGGTGCGGGGGCGGAGTCTGCTCCGGGTCCCGAACTCAAAGGTCTTCCCCTCCTTGAGCATGGCGGATGTGGCGGGTGGTGCCGGTGGTTCCTGCAGGGGGTGCGGGTCCTGCAGGCGGTCGGGCGGGGGTCCGTCCGTACCGCGGTGGTGCTACTTCAGATGTGCGAGCTTCTCCAGGACGGGGGCCGCGGCCCGCAGCTTGGCCCATTCGTCCTCGTCGAGAGACTCTGCAAGGCCGGCCAGCCACGCGTTCCGCTTGCGGCGGCTCTCTTCGAGCATGGCCTCGGCGGTCTCGGTCTGGCTGACCACCTTCTGCCGGCGGTCCTCGGGATGCGGCTCGAGCCTGACCAGGCCCTTGGCCTCGAGCAGCGCCACAATCCGGGTCATCGACGGCGGCTGGACGTGCTCCATGCGCGCGAGCTCGCCGGGGGTGGCGGAGCCGCAGCGCGCGAGCGTGCCGAGCACCGACATCTCGGTGGGGCTGAGCGACTCGTCGACCCGCTGGTGCTTGAGCCGGCGGGCGATGCGCATCGTGGCCGAGCGCAGTGAGTTCACGGCGGCAACGTCGTCGCCATGGGTGAGGGCAGGCATGGTCGTTAGAGTAACTCATTACCCTGACTAAAGAACAGCCGGTAAACAGTGACTGCACACACACCCCACACACCCCCGGGTCCAACATCACCCGTATGAGTGAGGCGACTCCGGAAAGTGACGCGACGTCGCCCGGGCTGCGGCGACCCTGAAGCACATGGGGACCGATGTGCTCAGCCTGCGCATAGACGGGGAGCTGCTCGAGCGGCTCCGCCAGCATGCATCCAAAAGGGGAATGAGCGTCCAGGACTACGTGGTCCGGACGCTCATTCGCGACGACTTCGACGAACGCTTCAAGGCGGCCGTCGACGAGACGGAGAAGTTCTACGGCGGTACGGAGCGCTCGTTACCACCCGCCGCCGATCACGCCGGTCAGGTCAACCCGAGAGCCGGCATCAGATAGTAGAAGGCGAACACCGCCGAGACGGCGTACATCGCCACCGGGACCTCGCGCCCGCGGCCCACGGCCAGGCGCAGGACCACGAAGGAGATGAAGCCGATCCCGATGCCGTTCGTGATCGAGTACGTGAACGGCATCATCATCATCGTCAGGAACGCCGGGATCGCGATCGTGTGGTCCTTCCAGTCGATCGCACCGATCGAACCGGACAGGATCAGGAATCCCACCGCGAGCAGGGCCGGCGTCGCCGCCTGCGACGGCACCATGGTGGCCAGCGGCGTCAGGAACAGCGCGACGGTGAAGAGCCCGCCGGTGATGATGTTCGCGAAGCCGGTGCGCGCACCCTCGCCGACACCGGCCGTGGACTCCACGAAGCAGGTGGTGGCCGAGGCGGAGCTCGCGCCACCCGCGGCGACCGCGATGCCGTCGACGAACAGGACCTTGTTGATACCGGGCATCTGGCCCTTGTCGTCGGTCAGCTTCGCCTCGTCACTGACCCCCATGATCGTGCCCATCGCGTCGAAGAAGCTCGAGAGCAGCACGGTGAAGACGAACAGGCAGCCGGTCAGGATGCCGACCTTCTCGAAGCCTCCGAAGAGGCTCACCTCGCCGACCAGACCGAAGTCGGGGCTCGCCACCGGATTGCCCGGCCACTCGGGAGTGGTCAGGCCCCAGGAGTCGATGTCGGCGACGGCGTTGATGACCATCGCGACGAGCGTCATCACGACGATCGAGACGAGGATCGCGCCGGGCACCTTGCGGACGATCAGGGACAGCGTCAACAGCGCGCCGAGCACGAAGATCAGTACCGGCCAGCCGTTGAGGTGACCGTCGCCGCCCAGCTGCAGCGGGACCGTGGTCTGCGCGATGTCCGGGATCCGGGAGACGAAACCGGCGTCGACGAGGCCGATCAGCATGATGAACAGGCCGATACCGATCGAGATGCCCTTGCGCAGGCCGAGCGGCACCGCGTTCATCACGCGCTCCCGCAGCCCGGTGGCCACCAGGAGCATCACCACGAAACCGGCGAGCACCACCATGCCCATCGCGTCCGGCCAGCTCATCCGCGGGGCGAGCTGCAGGGCGACGACCGTGTTGATGCCGAGGCCCGCGGCGAGGGCGATCGGGACATTGCCGATGACGCCCATCAGGAGCGTGGTCAGGCCCGCGGTGAGGGCGGTGGCGGTGACCAGCTGGCCGTTGTCCAGCTGGTGGCCGTACATGTCCTTCGCGCCGCCGAGGATGATCGGATTCAGCACGATGATGTAGGCCATCGCGAAGAAGGTGGCGAACCCGCCACGCACCTCGCGCGCGAGCGTGGAGCCGCGCTGGGAGATCTTGAAGTAGCGGTCGAGCGCGTTGCTCGACGGCTCGGGCGCCTGCGGCTGCTCGGCGGTGGCCTTGTCGGTGGCCGACGGGGGCATGCGTGACCTCGGGGATTACGGTGCGTCCGGCGGCTCGGGTGCCTGCCGGACGGCGGGGTACAGGGGAGCGCTCGGCGGGACACTCCCCCTGTCGCACCGCGCCGCTGTCGCGTCACTCATGCGGCTCTTTCGTGTCTTGCTACGAAAGAAAGTGGCCAGCCCAAGACCGTTTCAGTATGAATACATGAAGTCGAAATTGCTATCTGCGCGCGTAGACCCTTGGCGCGCACGGGTCGTACGGTCCCGTGCCGAGTCTCCGGGCGCCCCCTCGTAAGCTGGGCGCATGGCGAAGTGGACACCCAAGCACGAGGCACCCGAGCCCCTGGAGGGGCCCGTCGTCGCCACCGTCGTCGGCGGCACGATCCTCTGGTTCGTCCTCTTCCTCGTCCAACTGCCGTTCTACGGCTGGTTCGACGACCGAGACGCCACGTGGTGGATCTGGGCCTGCCTGGCCGGCGCGGGCCTCGGCCTGATCGGCATCTGGTACGTCCGCGGCCGGGACGCGGCACTGAAGCGGGCGGCGGCGGCAGAGGCGGAGCGCGCGCAAAGCGGCATCGGGGACCAGCCGCGGGACTGACCGGGTGGCACGACGTGGACCGGCCCCGAGTCTCGTAGTACGCAGCCTGGTTGCCCGTACTACCCAGGGTGGATCTTCGTCCGACCGTGGTCCTGTTTTGCGGGCCCTCAGCGGGTGCACGCCCGTCGCGCCCCGTACCGTCTAGGCATGACGCAGCGGGCAGGGATCGATACCGACGGGCCGGAGCCGGAACACGAGGGGCCGGTGATCGACGCCGGAGCCGAACTGGACCCGGTGCACCCGGTCACCCCTCCTGGAACGGCGGTCCGTGCGACCGGACTGACCTCGGCCGAGGTGGCCGAGCACGTCGCCCGCGGCGAGATCAACGACGTACCCGTCCGCAGCTCCCGCTCCACCGCCGACATCGTCCGCGGCAACGTCTTCACCCGATTCAACGCGATCATCGGCGTGCTCTGGGTGATCATGCTCTTCGTCGCGCCGATCCAGGACAGCCTCTTCGGCTTCGTGATCGTCGCCAACACGGGCATCGGCATCATCCAGGAACTCCGCGCCAAGAAGACCCTCGACAGCCTGGCCGTCATCGGCGAGGCCAAGCCGACGGTCCGCCGCGACGGCGTCGCAGCAGAGATCTCCACCTCCGAGATCGTGCTCGGCGACCTCATCGAGATCGGCCCCGGCGACAAGATCGTCGTGGACGGCGCCTGCGTCGAGGCGGAGAGCCTGGAGATCGACGAATCGCTGCTCACCGGCGAGGCCGACCCCGTCGTCAAGAAGCCGGGCGACGCGGTGATGTCCGGAAGCTTCGTCGTGGCCGGCGGCGGCGCCTTCTCGGCCACCAGGGTCGGTCGTGAGGCTTACGCGGCGCAGCTCGCCGAGGAGGCCAGCCGGTTCACGCTCGTCCACTCCGAGCTGCGCAGCGGCATCAGCACCATCCTCAAGTACGTGACCTGGCTGATGATCCCGACCTCGATCGGCCTGATCATCAGCCAGCTGCTCGCCGAGGACGAGGACTTCAAGCAGTCCATCGCGTACACCGTCGGCGGCATCGTCCCGATGATCCCCGAGGGGCTCGTCCTGCTCACCTCGGTGGCGTTCGCGATCGGGGTCATCCGGCTCGGGCGCAAGCAGTGCCTGGTGCAGGAGCTGCCCGCCATCGAGGGCCTCGCGCGCGTGGACACCGTCTGCCTCGACAAGACCGGCACCCTCACCGAGGGCGGCATGGACGTCACCGAGCTGCGGCCCCTGAACGGCACCGACGAGGCCTACGTACGCAAGGTGCTCGGCGCACTCGGCGAGTCCGACCCGCGGCCGAACGCGAGCCTGCAGGCGATCATCGACTCCTACCCGGACAGCGAGGAGTGGCGCTGCACCGAGTCGCTGCCGTTCTCCTCGGCCCGCAAGTACTCCGGCGCCACGTTCAGCGAGGGCGACGGCGAGTCCTCCACCTGGCTGCTCGGCGCACCCGACGTGCTGCTGCCCGCCGGCGACCCCGAACTCGCCGAGATCGACCAGCTCAACTCCCAGGGCCTGCGTGTCCTGCTGCTCGCCCGCGCCGCCGGTGAACTGGACGACGAGCAGGTCGCCGAGGGCGCCCGCGCCACCGCGCTCGTCGTCCTGGAGCAGCGGCTGCGGCCCGACGCCGCGGACACCCTGCACTACTTCGAGGAACAGGACGTCGCCGCGAAGGTGATCTCCGGCGACAACGCGGTCTCGGTCAGCGCGGTGGCCGGCAAGCTCGACCTGCCCGGCGCCGAGAACACGGTGGACGCGCGCACCCTGCCCACCGACCCCGAGCAGATGGCGCAGGCCCTCGAGGACAACTCGGTCTTCGGGCGGGTCACCCCGCAGCAGAAGCGCGACATGGTCGGTGCCCTGCAGTCCCGCGGCCACACCGTCGCGATGACCGGCGACGGCGTCAACGACGTGCTCGCCCTCAAGGACGCCGACATCGGCGTCTCGATGGGCTCCGGATCGGAGGCCACGCGTGCCGTGGCCCAGATCGTGCTGCTCAACAACAGCTTCGCGACGCTGCCGTCGGTGGTGGCCGAGGGCCGCCGGGTGATCGGCAACATCACACGGGTCGCGACCCTGTTCCTGGTCAAGACCGTCTACTCGGTGCTGATCGCCGCCCTGGTGGTGTGCACCCAGGTCGACTACCTGTTCCTGCCGCGTCACCTCACCCTGCTGTCCACGCTGACCATCGGCGTGCCCGCGTTCTTCCTCGCCCTCGCGCCCAACAAGGAGCGCGCGAAGCCGCACTTCGTACGGCGCGTGATGCGGTACGCGATCCCGGGCGGCGCGATCGCCGCGTTCGCCACCTTCGGTACGTATCTGCTGGCCCGGCACCACTACGAGGGGCCGGGGGCGCGCGAGGCGGAGACCAGTGCGGCGACGCTGTGCCTGTTCCTGGTGGCGATCTGGGTACTGGCGATCATCGCGCGGCCGTACACGTGGTGGCGGATCGGCCTGGTGGCCACGATGGGACTCGGGTTCATGCTGGTGCTCGTGGTGCCGTGGCTGCAGGACTTCTTCGCGCTGCAGCTGGTCGGGACGACGTTGCCGTGGGCTGCGGTGGGGATTGCGGCGGTCGCGGCGGCGGCCATCGAGTTCGCGTTTCGGTGGGTGGATCGCAAGTTCCCGGCGTGACCCTCGGGCCGGGGGGGTGGGGGTTTTCAGCCCCTCCGGTGCTGGGGGCCTTGTCCTCAAGCGCCGGACGGGCTCTGTTTTTTCCTCGAGCGCCGGACGGGCTTCCTGATGTCCTCAATCGCCGGACGGGCTTGAATTGATCGCCGGTCGGGCCGGAGTTCGGCCCGACCGGGATTGAGGACAAGGGGGCCGGGGGACGTGCGGGATCAGTCGAACCAGCGGGACCTGGAGAGTTCGGCGGTGCGGGTCGGGTCCTCGAGGAGGGCCGCTGTTTCGAAGCGGCGGGGCCACTGGCCCGCTGACCAGGCGAGGCCGGCGGCGACGCCCTCCAGGGTGGCCGCGTGGACGACTCCGTCGGCTCCGCGGCGCCAGTCCAGTTCGATCCCGTCGACCTCCAGGTCCTCGTGCTCGACGTAGGAGTCCGGTGTGGAAGGGCCGAGGAGGAGACGTACGGATTCGGGCACCTCGCGGACCGTGCCCGCCGCACCGGCGACAGGGGAGTCGATCACTTCCGACAGGCGCCTGACCTGGAAGAGTTCCGCGAGGTCCGCCGCCCGGGCCGGAGAGACCGGAAGCAGCGGCCGCCTCCCGGCCAGCGGCAGCAGATCGGGCGCGTCGGCGATCACCGCGTCGGCCGCGTCCACCACGACGGCCGCACCGTCCACGACGGCGCGCAACTCCTCGGGCAGCGTGACCTGTTCCGGGTCGAGGTCGGCCAACCTGCCGTAGAGCGCATGCAGTTGATGGTCCGTGACCGGGAGGTCGGGATCGGCGAGCCGGTCGAGGAGTTCGGCCGCACCGCCGGGTTCGGCGAGCAGCGCCGCGGCCGAGGTGCGTACCCCGAGGGCGCGCAGCACCTGCTCGTCCTCGAAACCGCTCGCGTCCGCCTCCTCGTAGAGCCCGGCGAGCAGCGGGTCTCCCCCGGCGGCCCGCAGACCCGCCGGGCGCCGCCCGTCCAGTACGGGATGCCCGCGCAGCCACCAGGCCGTGTACGGGCGGACCGACTCGGTCGTGCCGTCCGGCAGCAGCACCCGCACGGGCTGGGTCAGCGCGTCCCGGAGCGGCGGGCGCGAGAGCAGCGCGAGCGCCTCCGGCCAGCGGTCGTCGTCGACCAGGTCGAGATCCCGTACGGCGACGAGTTCGGTGACGACCGGCGGCACCGGGGTCTCGGGGAGCCGGTCGAGCACGTCCTCGCACCAGACGTCGACGGCGTCGAGCAGTCCCGCGTCGTCCGGCTCGGCGAAGTCGCCCTCGCGGGGCTCGAGTTCGTCCGGGTCGAGGACGACGTCAGTGGCGCGGACCAGGGCGAAGTCGGCCAGTACGCCGCAGGCGGTGAGGGGCTGTTCGCCCCAGCGGGCGGCCAACTCCTGGTCGGCCTCCGCCAGTTCGCCGGACCGGATCACGCGGGCGAACGGGCTGTCCGGCAGCACCAGTTCACCGGCCGGCGCGAGTTCGCCCTCGTCGTCGGTGAGCGCGAGCGCGCCGAGCCACGGCTCGTCACCCGGCTCGAGACCCGCGTCCCGAACGAGCGCGAGGACCACCTCGGCCAACTCCTGCGGGCCGAGGCCGCCACCGGGCCCGTCGAGCCCGTCGTCGTAGAAGGAATCGTCGTCGAGCGAAGCGGCGACGGCGGTGCGTACCTGCGGGGTGGTGAGGACGGCGCGCGGCGTGGCAGGCAGCGCCCCCAGCTTCTCGAGGAGCGGATGGACCGCGTCCGGATGCGCGACCTTCAGACCGAGCCGGGCGAGCCCGGGCGGAGTGTCGGGACCGGGCAGCAGGATGTGCCGTGGGCCGACGGTGGTACGCGGTCGGGTGGACGGCGCGGGCGCGTACGGAGAGTCCAGGAGGGGGTCCGCGGCATCCTCGGCGTCCTGTCGGTCCGGCCCGGCCGCGAGCGGCACCGGGAGGCCCGTCAGACGGTCCGGGTCGACGCCGGCGAGTGAGTCGTACAGGCGCCACCACCAGGACGGTTCGCGCTCGAGGCCGGCCAGGCGGTCGATGGCCTCCTGGAGCGGCAGACGGGCGACACCGAGGGTCCGCAGCTCGATCCGGCGTTCCTGCCCGGCGGGCAGCAGGGTCGGCAGCACCTCGGCCAGCACCCGGACGGTCGCCTCGCCCGCACCCTCGACGACCTCGGCCTCGAACGGCCGCAGGGCGAGGGGCCGTTCACGCTCCTCGTCGTCGAGCCCCGGAGCGGCCGGGACATCCTCGGCGGTCGCGGCCGGCGCCAGGAACGGGGTGCGCGGCAGCAGGTCGAGGACCGCCGTGCGCAGCGCCCCGTCCAGCTCGGCGCGGGCCAGCGGTCCGGGGACCAGATCGAGCGTGCCGGTGCTCACCGGCCGCCAGGAGGCGAGGAGTTCGGCGTACGCCTCGGCCACCCGGCCGACCAGGAAGTCGGTCAGCGGCCCCGGCGCGACATGCCGGCGCGTGGTGTCCAGCGGGAACGACGCGATCAGCAGCGCCGGCACGCCGAGCGGCTCGTCGCTCGGGGTGGGCGCGTGCACCACGGAGGCGGTACGCAGCGGGGCCGGCGCGCCCTCGGCGTCCACGGGGACCGCCCAGGTCACGGACCACTGCGGACGCAGTCGCTCCTCCACCGGCCTCTCGCGCAGCAGTTCACGGTCGAGGCCGCCGTGCCGGGCGACGGTGCGCCACCGGCTGGTGCCGTGCCGGGTGTCGTCGATCCTGACGTACGGCTCCTCGGCGCGGCGGGTCAGCGTACGTGTGCCCTCCCGGGTCTCGACCACGATCTCGGTGAGGCCGGGCAGGGTGAGCAGCAGGGCGTCGTCGATGCCGTCGACGAGCCGCTCGGCGAGGTCCGCCGCCGCGGCGTCGCGCAGCGGGAGCACCACCACGGTGTCGTAGCCCTGCGGGGCGGTGCCCTCGGCGGGCAACGGCAGCCGGAGCAGCGGCACATGGCCGTCCCGGCGCCGGAGTTCGTCCGCGAGTCCGGCGTCCGCCGCGGTCCCAGCCGCGGCGTCGGCGAGTTCCGCGGCCTCGGCGAGCGACCAGCGGATGCCCGCGCCCCGGCCCAGTACGGCAGGTTCGTCGGTCACGGCGAGCACGGCGGCGAAGCCGACGCCGAAGCGGCCCACGGTGCCCGCGGAGTTCGGGTCGTCCCGCTTCGCGGAGGCGCGCAGGGTGCTCAGCGACTCGGCGCCTTCCGCGTCCAGCGGGGCGCCCGTGTTGGCCGCGGCGAGTACGCCCTCCTTGAGGGTGAGCCGGAGGCGGCCGGGGACTCCGCCGCGGGCCGCGGCGTCGGCCGCGTTCTGCGCCAACTCGACGACGAGACGGTCGCGGTAGCCGCCGAGTGCGAGGTCCTCCTCGGCGTTGGCGTCCTCACGGAATCTGGCGGGGGTCGCGGCCCATGCGTCGAGCACACCACGGCGCAGACGCGCGGTCCCCAGGGGATCCTCGCCCTGCGTGGTCCGTTGCACGGAAACGCTCACGGTCGCCAGCCTCTCTCAGAAATCAAGCCCGCCCCGGCGATCCCTTCGGACGGAGTCCGTCGGAGTTCGAGGGCAAGGCCCCTGCGCCGGGGCTGGAACAGAAGAACCCCAGGAGAGGCGAAGCGTCAACTATGCCCGAGGTCCGCGTCAGCGGACACCGCGTCCGTGGGGACGGATCCCGAGTCCGGCGCAGGCCGCAGCGGGAAGGGGTCCGCCCGCATCTCGTCGAGCACCGGCACCGCCGGCTTCGGCGGCTTCGGCATCACGGCCGCCTCGGAGTGCCCACCGCACCCGTACGCGAGGGACACCATCCGCCCGTCCGCAGGGCTGAACTCGTTCGCGCAGACCCCGAAGGCCTGCCGCAGCGAACCGGCGATCGGCATCAGGAACGCGCACGACACACAGGTCGCGGGCGCCGCCTGGGCCATCGCCGTCTTCGCACCGAAGTTCTCGTCCCAGCGGTCCGCGGCGATGTGCAGGCCGTAGCGGGACAGCACGCGGGCGCGGCGCATGCCCAGTTCCTCGGCGACCGCGGAGATGGAGCCACGGGCCGGGGCGAGCGGCAGATCCGCCGGCGGCACCGCGGTCACATCGATGTCGTCCGTGCTCTCGGCGTACTCGGCCTCGACGAGCTCGGCCATCTCCTCGGAGACCGGCGAGTTCGGCGGCGGCGCGTCCTCGCCGGTGAAACCCGGCTCGAGCCGCAGATCGTCCGACTCGGTCGGCAGCAGATCGCCGGGCCCCATGTCGCCCGGACGCAACCGCTCGCTCCACGGCACCCACTCCGGAGCGAGGAGCGCGTCGGGTCCGGGCAGCAGCACCGCTTCGTCCAGCGTGACGATCTTGGCGCGGGAGGCGCGGGCCACGGTCACGGCCCAACGCCAGCCCCGGTATCCGAACTCCTTGCACTCGAAGAAGTGCGTGACGACGCGGTCCCCTTCGGAAACGGCGCTCACATGCTCGCCGACCACACCGGGAGCGGCGGCCTCCTCGGCCGCGGTCCTGGCGAGGTCGACGGCCTCGGCGCACAGACGGTCAGGGGTCCGGCTTCGCGTTGTCGCTGCGCTCACAGGTATCGCTTCTCTCCTACGCCGTGTCACGGGTGCGCCGTCACCCGGCAGGGGACTCGAACGGAGCGGACCAGTGGGCCGCATCGACGTCCTCGTCCGGCTGTCCCCGGCACGCCACACGCCATCCATTCTGCGGGATCGCGAAGAGGCGCGCGGCCGGGAACAACCGCCGCTGGCGCGCTACGCACGCTACCCCTTCCAGGACCGGACGCCCACATCACGTCGGGTTCCGGGTCGCGCCCGTGCCGCTCGAGCACCCTCGTCCCGTCCCCGAAACCGGCCTCCGTCCGCCACCGGTCGTACGCGAGGCCCCATGCTCAGGCCGTGTTGGGGCACTATGACGACGTGGCTACCGTCAGGTCGTCCGAGCAGACCAGCCCGATCCGCAGAGCGGGCCGGGCGGTCGGCCGCGCCCTCGGACTGCCGTTCACCGGGACCGTCAAGGGCATCCGCAAGGCGACGAACGCCCACGGCGCGGGCGAATCGGGCCTCGGCAAACTGATCGAACTGCACGGCGTGAACGGCGCGGGCGACGTGATGGTCACCGTCGCCCTGGCCTCGACCGTCTTCTTCTCCGTACCGACGGACGAGGCACGCGGACGCGTGGCGCTCTACCTGGCCATCACCATGGCCCCCTTCACCCTCCTCGCCCCGGTGATCGGACCGCTCCTGGACCGCCTGCCGCACGGACGCCGCGCGGCGATGGCCGGCGCCATGCTGGCCCGCGCGCTGCTCGCCCTGGCCCTGTCGGGCGCGGTCGCCACGGGCAGCATCGAGCTGTATCCGGCGGCGCTCGGCGTCCTGGTGGCGTCGAAGGCGTACGGCGTGGTGCGCAGCGCCGTCGTCCCGCGACTGCTGCCCCCCGGGTTCTCCCTGGTCAAGGCCAACTCGCGGGTCACGCTCGGCGGGCTGCTCGCCACCGGCATCGCGGCACCGATCGGCGCGGGGCTGCACCAGATCGGGCCTCCGTGGCCGCTGTACGGGGCGTGCGTGCTGTTCCTGTCCGGCATGGTGCTGTCGTTCACGCTGCCGCACAAGGTCGACTCGGCGAAGGGCGAACGCAAGGCGCTGTTGGCCGCCGACGAGAGCCACCTGCACCTCCCGCACGGCAAGAAGCCCGGACTGCGCACGGTCGGCACGGCCGTCACGCACGGCCTCGCGGCGAACGCGGCGCTGCGCTGCCTGTCCGGCTTCCTGATTTTTTTCCTGGCGTTCCTGCTGCGCGAGGAGCCGCTCGGCGGCCAGAGCGCGGCGGTCTCGCTCGGCATCGTCGGCGTCGCGGCCGGCACCGGCAATGCGCTCGGCACCGCGGTCGGCGCGGCCCTGCGCGCCCGCGCCCCCGAGATCATCATCGTCACCGTGGTGGCCGTCGTCCTCACCGTGGCCGTCGCCGCCACCCTGCTCTACGGCCCGATCCTGATCGCCTGCCTGGGCGCTGTGGCGGGCTTCGGGCAGGCTCTCGCGAAGCTGTCCCTCGACGCGCTGCTCCAGCGCGACGTGCCGGAACTGGTGCGCACCTCGGCCTTCGCCCGCTCGGAGACGCTGCTGCAGATGTCCTGGGTGATCGGCGGCGGCATCGGCATCGCTCTGCCGCTGCACGGCGGGCTCGGCCTCGCCGTCGGCGCGGCCATCGTCGGCGTCGGTTGGCTCACGACCGTACGGGGGCTGCTGGCCACCGCCAGACGCGGTACGGCGCACCCGCGTGTGACCTGACCTGCGCCACCCGGTACGACCTGCCCCGACCCGCCGCAGCACCGGCCTCGGCGGGTCGGCACGGGCCGGGACCGGACGCGGCACGCCGCACCCCCGCGTGGCACGCCGGGTGGGCCGTCCCGATAACCTGCGCGCATGACCTCCCTGCGTATGACGGCCAAGGGCCGCCGCACCGCTGCCGCACTCGGCGCCGTGTCCGCCGGACTCCTCGTCCTCGCCGCCTGCGACAAGCCGACGCCGATCGCGACGGTCACGGTGGGCAGCGACTCCGTGAACACCGAGGCCGCCTGCTACAAGGGCGGTGACACGATCTCCGAGGCGGAGATCAAGAAGTGCCTGGCGAAGGACGCGGAGAAGTCCCTCACCGTCGGCATGGACGACAAGGTCCGCTTCGGCGTCGACCCCGAGATCGCGGACAACGGCTGGACGCTCTTCATCAACGGCCAGCAGGCCGAGCAGGAGCCGTACAAGAAGACCTACCGGACGATCCCGGGCAACGCGTTCTTCTCCGCCGGCCAGTCCGCCGACGGCAGCCAGGGCGCCCCGCTCAAGAACGCCCAGGTCTCCATCGTCGAGACCGACGGCAGCAAGCTGAAGGGCATCTGGCACTTCAAGCTGAAGAAGGGCGAGTAACACGTCCTCCCCACGCGACAGGTCCGCCGACGGCCCCGCTCCGTCCGGCGGCCGCCCGCCACGCGTTCTGCTGGTGACCGCGGTCGCGGCCGAGCGGGACGCGGTCGTCGCCGGACTCGGCGGGCCCCCGGCGCAGCACGAACTCCCGGCCGGAACGCTCGCCCGAGTGCCCGTCCCTCCGCACACCGCCCCTGACCCGCTCTCGTACGCCGATGTCCTCGTGGGCGGGGTCGGGCCCGCTGCGGTGGCGGCCGCCTCCGGCGCCGCACTGACCGCCGCCGCGCTCGAGGGGCGCCCCTACGGGCTTGTCGTCTCGGCGGGTATCGGCGGCGGGTTCGCGCCGGGCGCCCCGGTGGGCTCCGTGGTCGTCGCGGACGCGATCGTCGCCGCCGATCTGGGTGCGCAGACCCCCGACGGGTTCGTCCCGGTCACCGGCCTCGGCTTCGGCACCGTCGAGCACCGCCCGCCCGCCGGCCTCGTCCAGGACGTGGCCGCCGCTGCGGGAGCCGTCGTCGGCACCGTCCTCACCGTGTCCACCGTCACCGGCTCCGCCGCCCGCGCCGCCGAGCTGACGGACCACCACCCCCGCGCACTCGCCGAGGCCATGGAAGGCTTCGGAGTCGCCGAGGCCGCCGCCGCACACGGCTGCCCGGTCCTCGAGATACGCGCCGTGTCCAATGCCGTCGGGCCCCGCGACCGTGCGGCCTGGCGCATCCCCGAAGCGCTGGCCGCACTCACCGCGGCGGTGGCGGAACTCGGCGCCGCCCGGTGGCAGGGATCGCCACCCGCGCGGGCCATCGGAAGGAAGAATCCGTCGTGACCCTGCAGATCGCCTACTCGCCGTGCCCCAACGACACCTTCACGTTCCACGCCCTGGCGCACGGCCTGGTGCCGGACGCGCCCGCGCTCGACGTGACGTTCGCGGACATCGACATCACCAACGGCATGGCGGAACGCGGTGAGTTCGACGTCCTCAAGGTGTCGTACGCGGTGCTGCCGTGGGTGCTCGACGACTACACGCTGCTGCCCTGCGGCGGCGCGCTCGGCCGGGGCTGCGGGCCACTGGTCCTGACCCGGGAGCCGGGCGCGGACCTGGCGGGCAGAACGGTAGCGGTGCCGAGCGAGCGGTCGACGGCGTATCTGCTGTTCCGGCTCTGGGCCGCGGAGACCGTGCCCGGTGGGGTCGGGGAGATCGTGGTGATGCCGTTCCACGAGATCATGCCCGCGGTGCGGGACGGCCGGGTGGACGCGGGCCTGGTCATCCACGAGGCCCGCTTCACGTACCAGAACTTCGGCCTGCACTGCCTGGCCGACATGGGCGAGCACTGGGAGTCGACGACCGGGCTGCCCATCCCGCTCGGCGCGATCATCGCGAAGCGCTCGCTCGGCGAGACCGCGCTGCGCGACCTCGCCGCGTCCATCCGCACCTCGGTCCGCGCCGCCTGGGACGATCCGGTGGCGTCGCGGGCCTATGTCCTGGAGAACTCCCAGGAGATGGACCCGGGGGTCGCGGACCAGCACATCGGCCTGTACGTCAACGAGTTCACCGCCGACCTGGGCGAGGACGGCTACGCGGCGATCCGCGGGCTGCTCACCAGGGCCGCGGCGGAAGGGCTCGTCCCGGCGCTGAAGCCCGAGGCACTGCGGTTCGGTGCCTGAACCCTCCGGGTGTCCCGTACGGAGCCTGCCGTACGGGACCGTCCTGAGGGGGCGCGCGGGTCAGACGTCGAGTTGGTCGGCGACGGCGCGGAGGAGGCCCGCGACCTTGGCGCCGGAGGCCTTGTCCGGGTAGCGGCCACGCTCCAGCTGCCGGCCCACGCCCTCGAGGAGCGTGTTCAAGTCCTGGACGATCGAGGCGAGTTCGTCCGGCTTGCGGCGCTGGGCCGCGGCCACGGACGGCGCGGGATCGAGCAGTGTCACGGAAAGCGCCTGGTCACCGCGCTGGCCCGCGACCACACCGAACTCGACCCGCTGCCCGGGCTTGAGTACGTCGACCCCGTCGGGCAGCACCGACGAGTGCACGAAGACGTCACCGCCGTCATCGCGGGAGAGGAAGCCGAAGCCCTTCTCGCCGTTGAACCACTTGACCTTACCCGTAGGCACCGTCTGTCCTCGTCCTCGTACTCGTGGGTCGACGCCGGCTCCCGAGGGGGAGGAAACGGCTCTGGATAGCACTACAGCGGGTCGTCCGACCCGCCTGCCTCCCAGGCTAATGGTCCTAAGGCCGGTGACAAGACTGCTTTCTTCTCGGTCTCGGGCCACTTCACGTGCGGCTGACTGGTTCCGGTCGCAGGGAACTACCCTGGTCGCGTGAGCAACAACCCTTCAGGTCCCGGCGACCGCCTCGTCCAGGTCGGCGCGATCGTGTTCTTCGTCGGAGCGGTGGCCACTCTGGTCACCGTGGCGCCGCTGTTCCTCGGCACGGATCCGTTCCCGTCCATCGCCTACGCGGTGTGCATGCTGATGGGAGCCGGGTTCGTGATCGCCGGGGCCGGGGTGCTGCGATCCGCCACCGCTCAGCGGAAGTCCGCCGCGCAGACTCAGTCGCGGTAGTCCGCCAGCCAGGCCGGGAACTCGTTCAGGTCGGTCAGCACCACGTCGGCGCCTGCCGCGCGCAGTTCGGCGGCGTCGCACGGTCCGGTGGGTACGGCGACGGACAGGGCGTTCGCGGTACGGGCTCCGCGTACGTCCCCGACGTGGTCGCCGACGTAGACCGTGGCACCGTGCTCGCGCAGCGCCTCCGCCTTGGCCTCCGCCCACAGCCAGCCGATCACGGCGTCCGGCTCGATGCCCAGGTGCTCCAGGTGGAGCTTGGCGTTCGGCTCGTGCTTCGCGGTGACGACGATCGCCTTGCCGCCCGCCTCCTGCACGGCCCGTACGGCTGCACGGGCGCCGGGCATGGCGAGGGTCGGGGCGATGGCGTGCGCCGGGTAGATCTCGCGGTAGCGGTCGCCCGCCTCCCGGATGCGGTCGTCCGGGAACCAGTGGGCGAGTTCCTGCTCGAGGGGCGGGCCGAGGCGGGAGACGACGAGCTCGGCGTCGATGTGGACGCCGGTCTCGGCCGACAGGACCTCGTAGGTGGCCTTGATCCCGGGGCGGGAGTCGATGAGGGTCATGTCGAGGTCGAACCCGACGGTTCGCGCGGAGGGCGCTGTTCGGGGTGTGTTTTCGGGCATGCCCGTCATTGTGGCGGGGGGACGGGCGGGGTGGGCTCCGGGGGGCCGTTCGGGGGCGGGCCGGAGGGCGTGCGTCCGGCCGGCTTCACTCGCGTCGGCGCTGGGAGCGCCAGACGAGGAACAGGGCCGAGGTGACGGCTGCGGCCCGGACCACCCAGGGCCAGGTGTCCTGGAGGGCGGTCTTCATGCCGTCCTGGGCGACCTCGTCGCCCCAGCGGCCCTCGACACGGCCCCACAGCCAGACGAAGCCGGCCACGATCGCGAGTCCGGGGATGCCGAGCGCGGCGAACTTGGACTCGTTCGGGGAGAGTCGGCGCGAGGTGTAGGCGAGGACCCAACCCACGCCCAGGGCGATCCAGTTGCCGAGGATCGCACCCACCACGAGAGAGACGGCCGCCAGGAGCAGCAGCGGGTTCGTGTAGCCGGTGAGACGCGGACGGAGGTGGATGCGCCGGCCGCGAGGAGCGATGGCCGCCTCGACGCCCTCATCGTCGTCCGCTACCTCGTCGTCGGCATCGTCGTCGTGGGGCAGGGGCCTGGCCCTGGCCTTGCCGGAACGGGGGCGGTCGTCCTCCTCCGGCCGGGCGGGCGGTGGTTTGAGTATTTCGGGGATCTCGACACCGCCGACGAAGCCGGGGACGTTGTCGGCCCCGCCGAACGGGCTCGAGTCGATCCGCCACCAGTCCGGCTGTGCGTCGCTGGGCCCCAGTTCGTCCTCTCCCGCGAGGTGCGGTGGCGCAGCTGCTCCGGGGGGCCGCGGCACGGACGGTCCGTCGGAGGCGTCGGCGTCCGGGGACCGCTCGTCACGCGGCCGCGGCATGAAGCGGCGCTTCTGCGGCTCGTCGTCCGGCTGCTCGCCGTGCGCCTTCGGCCCTGGGGATCCGCCGTCACCTGTGCCCCCGTCCGTGGGACGCGCGCGCCCGCCGAGCACGCTGCCGAGGATGCCCGATCCGGAGATCCCCGAGCGCAGGATGCGCGACCCGGGGGACGTACCGCCGAAGAGGCCGTGCGGTCCGGAGTCGTCGGCCCCGGGGTCGGCGCCGGCGGAAGGCGGTGGGGTGGGTGTGGGCCTGGGGGCGGGCTCGGCAGGTGGGGCGGCCGGACTGCCGTACGGGGAGCCGTGGTTCGGGTCCTCGTCGGAGGAGGTGGGGCGGGTGGGCGTCGCGTCGCCGCGGTCCACGGCTCGCTGGACGACCGACTCCGGCGTGCCGAGGCCGGCGAGGAGTTTCCGTACGGTCGCGGGGCTGTCGTTGGGGCTCGTGGCGCGCAGCCGCTCGACCTTGCCGCGGACCTCGGTGACCAGGCGCATGCGGGCGCCGGAAGGCAGTTGGCGCTGCTGAGCGAGGTCACCGACCCTGCTCAGGTAGTCGAAGACGAGCTGATCGCTCTCGATCGGCACGAGGTGCTCCCTGCGCTTCTCCCTCTTCGCCCGCGAAGTCCCCCACGGGTGGGGCGGTTTGCCCCGTCCGACGTTACCTTCCGACCCAGGCCGTGCGGCCTTGTCCCCGGGCGTCGGACGCGCCGGATTTCCGGCCGCCGGGTGACCGGCGACGGAGCGCCCCGGCGCCGGGCCGGCCGGCGGGAACCCCCGCACGGTCCGAGGGACCGCTAACGTTGGCAGGATGACGAACGACAGCAGGGAGGCCGCTGCCCCTGCGAGGACCCTCGCCGAGGAGTTGAGGCGCCGCGACGACGTCTCCCTCGCCGCGCTGCTCCGAGCGCGGCCCGACCTGCTCAACCCCGTTCCGAACGACCTGACGCAGCTCGCCACCCGGGCCGGTACCCGTGCCTCCGTCGTACGGGCCGTCGAGCGGCTCGACACCTTCGCCCTGCAGACCGCGGAGGCCCTCGCCGTGGCCTCCGACCCGGCTCCCTACGCGGAGCTCTGCGCCCTGCTCGCCGGTGACGACGGCGACGCCGATGTCGAGGCGGCGCTGCCCGGGGCCCTCGCCGTACTGCGGAACCAGGCCCTCGTCTGGGGCCCCGAGGACCGGCTCCGCCTGGTGCGTACGGCCCGCGAACTGCTCGCGCCGTCCCCTCAGCACCCGTCCCCCACGGGCCTCGGCCCGACTCTCACCGAGGCCACCGCAGGTATGTCGCCGGGGCGTCTGCAGCAGATCGTCGCGGCGGCGGGCCTGCCCGCCACGCACGACCCGGTGTCGGCGGTGCAGGCGCTGACCGCCCTGTTCACCGACCGGCCCCGGATGGCGGCGCTGCTCGACGAGGTGCCGGCCGAGGCGCTCACCGTGCTCGGCCGGCTGACCTGGGGGCCTCCGTACGGCCAGGTGACCGCCGATCCGGCGCCGCATCTGCGCCTGCTGCTCGACCGCGGGCTCCTGGTGCCGACGTCGCCGGGGACCGTGACCCTGCCGCGTGAGGCGGCCCTGCATCTGCGCGCCGGGCGTGCGCACCGCGAAGTCGGTCCGCTGCCGCCCGAGGTCGGTGTCGCGCGCGAGCACCGGCCGCGGATCGTGGACACCACGGCGGCCGGGCAGGCCTACACCGCGCTCGCGACCGTCGAGGAACTGCTGCGGGAGTGGCACGAGGGCGGGCCCGCGGTGATGCGGGCGGGCGGTCTGAGCGTGCGGGACCTGAAGCGGACGGCGGTGGCGCTCGATCTGTCGGAGCCGGTCGCCGCGTTCTGGGTCGAACTCGCCTACGCCGCGGGCCTGATCGCCTCGGACGGCGAGGCGGACGAGCGGTACGCGGCGACGCCGGCGTACGACGCGTGGCTCGAGCTGCCGGCCCCGGAGCGCTGGGCGGTGCTCGCCACGGCCTGGCTGTCGGCGACCCGTACCGCGGGTCTGGTCGGTTCCCGTGACGCGAAGGAGCGTGCGCTGTCCGCGCTCGGCCCGCACCTGGACCGTTCGGCGGCTCCCGAGGTGCGGGGCAGGGTGCTCGCCCTGCTCGCGGAGCTGCCCGAGGGTGCGGCCCCCGACGCGGCGTCGGTACTGGCCCGCCTCCGCTGGGAGCGTCCGCTGCGATCCGCCGAGAGCGCGGGCACTCCCACCGATCCCCCGGACGACCTACGCTCCCGGCTGGCCCGCTGGACGCTCGACGAGGCGGAACTGGTCGGCCTCACCGGCCGCGGCGCCCTCTCCGCGCAGGGCCGCACTCTCCTCGACGCACCGGCTCCGGGGTCCCCGGCCGAGGCCGGCTCCGCTGCCTCCCGGGCGGCGGCCGTGCTCGCGCCGCTGCTGCCCGAGCCGCTCGACCACGTACTGCTGCAGGCCGACCTGACCGCCGTCGCGCCCGGCCCGCTGGAGCGGCCGCTCGCGGAGACGCTCGCCGTGCTCGCCGACGTGGAGTCCAAGGGCGGCGCGACGGTGTACCGCTTCACCCCCGGTTCCGTACGCCGTGCGCTCGATGCCGGCCGTAGCGCATCCGACCTGCACACCTTCCTGACCGAGCACTCCCGGACGCCGGTGCCGCAGCCGCTCGCCTATCTGATCGACGACGTGGCCCGCAAGCACGGTCACCTGCGCATCGGGGCCGCATCGGCGTACGTCCGCTGCGACGACGACGCCGTGCTCGGCGAGATCATGGCCGACAAGCGCGCGCAGAACCTGCGCCTGCGGCGCCTCGCGCCGACCGTGCTCGCCGCCCAGGCCGACCCCGGCGCGCTGCTCGACGGACTGCGCGCGATGGGCTTCGCCCCGGCGGCCGAGACCGCCGACGGCGACGTCCTCATCACCCGCGCCCACGCGCACCGCACCCCGCCGCGCACCGCACCGGACCCGGTGCCGGACGGTCCGCCGCCGCCGGACGGCACGCTGCTCGACGCGGCCGTCCGCGCGATCCGCGCCGGTGATCTGGCGTCCACGGCACCGCGCCGCGACACCCCGCGCCGGACCGGTGAACTCCCCCGCACCACCTCCGCCGAGACCCTCGCCACCATGCAGGCCTCGGTCCTCACCGGCGCGGCCCTGTGGATCGGCTACGTGAACGCCGAGGGCGCCGCCAGCCAGCGCGTCATCGCCCCCGTCCGGGTGGAGGGCGGGTTCGTCACGGGTTACGACCACACGGCGGACGAGGTCCGCACGTATCCGCTGCACCGCATCACGGGCGTGGCCGAACTGGCCGAAGGGCCGGCGGACACCGCCTAGGGCCTGTCGTCCGGATCGGCGAGCGGGCTGCCGATCCGGAGCAGGTTGCCGCTGCGGTCGACCACGGCGAACTCGCGCAGGCCGTAGTCGGTGTCGACGGGCGGCACCAGGCGGCTTCCGGTGGCGGGATCGGTGGGCACGCCGAGCCGGCTCCACGCGTCGTGCAGCGCGTCCGCGTCCGGCACGTGGACGTAGCAACTGCCCGCGGTGGTAAGGGGATCCGTCTCGGCGTCGTACGAGAAGTGCAGCTCCACGGTGCCGCGGACCACGATCAGGTACCCGTACTGCGCCGCGTACTCACCCCGCTCCTCGAAGCCCAGACGGGCGTAGAAGTCCCGTGTCTCGCCGAGGTCCCTGCTGGGCAGGATCGGCACGGCGTATGCGTCTGCGTCCATGCCGCACACCGTAGCGAAATGGGGCTTTACCTCAAGCATGCTTGAGGTCTTACGGTCGACTCCGAGGACGGCGGGAACCCGCCGGCCCACGAGACCGAGAGGTGCCCGATGACCACGGAGCAGCAGCGGACCGAGGACCGGGAGCTCGCCACCGAGCCGGTCGCGTACTGGACCGGGATCGCCCACCAGGAGATCCTCGCGTTCATCCGCGCCCGGCAGGCCGAGGCGGGGTTCACGCAGCCGCAGTACTGGATACTCCGGTTCCTGTCGCCGCACGATCTGGCGGCCGACGACCGCGGGACGACCCTCCCGGAACTGACCGACACGACGAAGTCGTACCGCCAGGCCGAGGACGACCTCGCGGCGGATGCCGAGATCCTGCTGGAGCGCGGGTGGATCACGCGAGAGCCGGACGGGCGGCTGCGGATCACCGGGGCCGGCGACAGGGCCCGCACGGAACTCAAGGCCCGGGCCCCGGCCTGGCGCGCTCACATCCACGCGGGCATCGACGACGCCGACTACGCCACGACCGTCCGCGTACTGCAGCGCATGCTGCGGAACGTGCGCGGCGAGGAGGACGGGAGCGAGCGGTGACCGGCCCGGGATTCGGTGTGCGGAACGTGAGTCGTGGCACACAGGACGGGCAGGAGCCGTGACCCCGCACGGGCCGCACTCCTGACACCGGTCAGGACCCCGCATCGGGCACCCCCGTGGCGGTAAACTCTGGAGTTTCGCGTGATGGCGCTTCCCGGAGGTACGTGTGTCCTGTCTGATCGTCCAGAGCGACAAGACGCTCCTGCTCGAGGTCGACCATGAGCAGGCGGAGGCCTGCCGTCGCGTCATCGCCCCGTTCGCGGAACTGGAGCGCGCGCCCGAGCACATCCACACCTACCGGGTGACGCCGCTCGGCCTGTGGAACGCGCGGGCGGCCGGCCACGACGCGGAGCAGGTCGTGGACGCCCTCGTCGAGTTCTCCCGCTATCCGGTTCCGCACGCGCTGCTCGTGGACATCGCCGAGACGATGTCCCGGTACGGCCGTCTGACCCTCTCCAAGCACCCCACCCACGGCCTGGTCCTGACCAGCACCGACCGGCCCGTGCTCGAGGAGGTGCTGCGGTCGAAGCGGATCGCGCCGCTGGTCGGCACCCGGATCGACCCGGACACCGTGGCAGTGCACCCCTCCGAGCGCGGCCAGATCAAGCAGACGCTGCTCAAGCTGGGCTGGCCGGCCGAGGACCTCGCCGGTTACGTCGACGGCGAGGCGCACGAGATCGAACTCGACGAGTCCGGCTGGTCGCTGCGGCCGTACCAGAAGCAGGCCGTGGAAAACTTCTGGCACGGCGGCTCCGGCGTCGTCGTGCTGCCCTGCGGCGCGGGCAAGACGCTCGTCGGTGCGGGTGCGATGGCCGAGGCGAAGGCGACCACCCTGATCCTGGTGACCAACACGGTCTCGGCCCGGCAGTGGAAGCACGAGCTGATCAAGCGGACCTCACTGACCGAGGAGGAGATCGGCGAGTACTCCGGTACGCGCAAGGAGATCCGCCCGGTCACCATCGCCACGTACCAGGTCCTCACGACGAAGCGGAAGGGCATCTACCCGCACCTGGAGCTCTTCGACTCGCGCGACTGGGGTCTGGTGGTCTACGACGAGGTGCATCTGCTTCCGGCGCCGGTCTTCAAGTTCACCGCCGATCTGCAGGCGCGCCGGCGGCTCGGCCTGACCGCGACGCTGGTGCGTGAGGACGGGCGGGAGTCGGACGTGTTCTCGCTGATCGGGCCGAAGCGGTTCGACGCTCCGTGGAAGGAGATCGAGGCGCAGGGGTACATCGCGCCGGCCGACTGCGTGGAGGTGCGCGTCAGCCTGACGGACAGCGAGCGTCTCGCGTACGCGACGGCCGAGTCCGACGAGAAGTACCGCTTCTGCGCGACGACCGCGACGAAGCGGAAGGTCACCGAGGCGCTGGTGGCCCGGCACCAGGGCGAACAGACCCTGGTCATCGGCCAGTACATCGATCAGCTCGACGAGTTGGGCGAGCATCTGGACGCGCCGGTCATCAAGGGGGAGACGACGAACGCACAGCGCGAGAAGCTGTTCGAGGCCTTCCGCCAGGGCGAGTTGAACGTCCTGGTGGTCTCCAAGGTCGCGAACTTCTCGATCGACCTGCCCGAGGCGACGGTCGCGATCCAGGTGTCCGGCACCTTCGGCTCGCGGCAGGAGGAGGCACAGCGGCTCGGACGGGTACTGCGGCCGAAGGCGGACGGGCACGAGGCACGCTTCTACTCCGTCGTCGCGCGCGACACGATCGACCAGGACTTCGCGGCGCACCGCCAGCGGTTCCTCGCCGAGCAGGGCTACGCCTACCGGATCGCGGACGCGGACGACATCCTGCAGGCGTGAGCCGGCGGCGCCACGGGGCTCAGCGCCGCCGTACGCCCGCCTCGCCGTACTCGCTCTCGCCCAGGAGGACGACGCCGATCGCGGCGCCGGCGAAGGCCTTGGCCGCGCGCAGGGCGCTGCCGAGGGGGTGGTGGTGCCGGGGCCCGGCAGCGGCGCTGGCGCCGTGGTGCCGGGCGGTCCGGACGGGGGCCGGGGTGAAGGATGCGCTGCTCATGGTGTCCATGGTGGGCTCGGGGGCCCTCCCGGCGCGTCGGCCCGGGGGCCTATTCGTGGGCCCGTTCCATCTCCACCCGCAGGGGGACCGGGTCCCTCTCAGGTCACAGTCGAACCCTGACGTGGTCTCGGGGTGGGCCCTGAGCGGTGGGTCCACCGGGCTGGGGCCGACGCCGCCAGGAAAACCGTTTGGCTCCGCCCCCACCCCTTGGCTTAGACTCCCGCCTTCCCGCCTCCCGTCGTGGAGCGCCGCCGTCCGGACGGTAACCGGTCGGCTGCCCTTGTAGGCCGGGGTGTTCGCACGGACTGCGCGCAGCGAACCGTGAGCACCCCCGCCCCCGCTCTTGGTGAACCCGGAGGCAGCACCACCATGTCCGAGGACGTACGACCCAGCACGGCCGCCGCCGATGACCGACCGGACGGTGCGCTCAAGGCGGACAGCCGGGGCGGCGGCCCGCTCGCCGGCGAGCAGGCCCATCTGACCGCCTCACGGAGCGCCCTGCGGGCGATGCGCGAGGACGTCCAGTCGCTCGACATCCGCGACGTCACCGCGAACTGGGTCAACTCGGAGGTCCTGCACAGTCAGATCGAGGAGCGCATCAAGGCCCTCGCCGACCTCTCCCACACCCCGCTCTTCTTCGGCCGCCTCGACCATCTGCACCGGATCGGCGCCGACGAGGCGGAGGGCGCGGACGGCGACCGCTTCTACATCGGCCGCCGCCACGTGCACGACGTCGACGGCAATCCGATGGTGATCGACTGGCGCGCGCCCGTGTCGCAGGCGTTCTACCAGGCGTCCAAGCAGCACCCGATGGACATCGCCCTGCGCCGCCGATTCGGTTACACCGGCGGCGAGTTGACCGCGTACGAGGACGAGCGGCTCTCCGACCCCGGCGAGGCCGAGCGGAGCAGCAAGCTGCTGCAGCAGGAGATCGAGCGGCCGCGTGTGGGCCCGATGCGGGACATCGTCGCGACGATCCAGCCGGAGCAGGACGAGATCGTACGGTCGGGACTCGGCGGCACGGTCTGCGTGCAGGGCGGTCCCGGCACCGGAAAGACCGCGGTGGGCCTGCACCGTGTCGCGTACCTGCTCTACGCGCACCGTGAGCGCCTGGCCCGCACCGGGACGCTGGTGATCGGCCCGAACAGGTCGTTCCTGCACTACATCGAGCAAGTCCTCCCGGCACTCGGCGAGTTGGAGGTCAAACAGGCGACGGTCGACGACCTGGTCGCGCACGTCGAGGTACGCGGCGTCGACGGGCCGGCCACGGCACTGCTCAAGGGCGACGCCCGGATGGCCGAGGTGCTGCGGCGCGCGGTGCGGGCGCACGTGACACTGCCCGAAGAGGCACTGATGGTGGTGCGCGGTTCACGGCGCTGGCGCATCCCCGCATACGAACTGGCGGAGATCGTGCAGGAGTTGCTGGATCGCGACATCCGCTACGGTGCGGCCCGCGCGGCGCTGCCGCAGCGCATCGCGCACGCGATCCTGGTCCGCATGGAGCAGGCGGGCGAGGCGCCGGACGACCGGGTGCAGGACGCGGTCGCGCGGAACGCGGCGGTGAAGGCGGCCGTCAAGTCCTGCTGGCCGCAGGTGGATCCGGCGAAACTGGTGCTCCGGCTGCTGGCCGACGCCGAGTTCCTGGCCGAGCACGCCGAGGGGATCCTGGATGCGGACGAGCAGAAGACGGTCCGCTGGGAGAAGCCGCCACGGTCGGTGAAGTCGGCCAAGTGGTCTGCGGCGGATACCGTGTTGATCGACGAGGCGCGGGACTTGGTGGAGCGCACACATTCGCTCGGCCATGTGGTGCTGGACGAGGCGCAGGACCTGTCGCCGATGCAGTACCGGGCGGTGGGCCGCCGCTGCTCGACCGGATCGGCGACGGTGCTCGGCGATCTGGCCCAGGGCACCACGCCCTGGGCGACGGCGAGTTGGGACGAGGCGCTTGCCCATCTGGGCAAGCGGGACGCGCTGGTCGAGGAGCTCACCGCGGGCTTCCGTGTGCCGCGCGAGGTGATCGCGTTCGCGTCGAGGCTGCTGCCGGACATCGCCCCGGGACTGACCGAGGTGCGGTCGGTACGTGAGTCGCCGGGGGCGCTGGAGATCCGCCAGGTGCCGGGTGCACCGGCGGCGGCGACGGTGGAGGCCTGCACCGAGGCGCTCGAGCAGGAGGGCTCCATCGGCCTGATCGCGGCCGACATCCGGATCCCCGAGCTGGCCCGCGCCCTCGACGAGGCCGGCGTGCGCCACCTCGCACCGGGCGAGGAGACCACCCACGAAGCCCGGCTCACCCTGGTCCCCGCGTCTCTGGCCAAGGGCCTGGAGTACGACTACGTGGTACTCGACGAACCGTCCGCGGTGGTCGATGCCGAGCCGGACGACCGCACGGGGCTGCGCCGCCTCTATGTGGCTCTGACGCGAGCGGTGTCGGGCCTGACGGTTGTTCATGGAGCGCCTCTGCCGCGGCAGTTGGCCGGCTGAACGGTTCACCGGACACGGCTGGACCCCGCCGGGGTAAGGGGGTTTCCCCGGCGGGGTGTCTGCGACGCCGTGCGGTTCGACGGTCGGCGGATGCGGCGGGCGTCAGCCGGTCGCGCCCTGCACGACCTGCTGGATCGCGGCGACGGCGACGTCGGGCTCATCGACGTAGATGTAGTGCTCACTGTTCTTGGCGACACTCAGCTTGCTGTTGCTCGACAGCTTCAGCCACTCGTGCTGGCCCTGCGTCCACGCCCGCTCGAGACCCTTGCCGTACTTCGGAACGGCACCCAGGTACTGCTTGCCGTGCTGGATCACCTCGACCGGGATGTCACCGGCGGAGCGCACCGGCCCGTCCGGGGTCACCAGCTTCTCCGGCCCCTTGCCCTGCAGGACCATCAGCGTCTGATCACGCAGCTCCGCCGACGCCTTGTCCGCGTCCGCGGGAATCAGCTTCTTGAGATCCGCGCCCTGGGTCGGCGAGGTGGCGTCCATCAGGACCAGGCCCTTGATCCGGTCCTGGTGGTCCGGCGCGTACCGCCCGGCGAAGAGGCCACCCAGCGAGTGCCCGGCCAGCACCACCGGCGACTCCCCCGCGACCTGGTCCAGCACACCGGTCAGGACCTTCCCCGCGTCCTCCACCGTCTGGAGCCCCTCGGGCTTGT
Source organism: Streptomyces sp. YIM 130001 (assembly GCF_003574445.1). Classification (GTDB taxonomy): domain Bacteria; phylum Actinomycetota; class Actinomycetes; order Streptomycetales; family Streptomycetaceae; genus Streptomyces. The sequence continues at coordinate 16,418 of NZ_KZ984565.1, read as the reverse complement.
CGCTGGCCCCCGCGCCGAGACGGTCGTACGAGCACACCCGGTCCTTGCCGCTGACGGACTTCTGCAGACCGGCCAGCTTCGTCACATCGTCACCGCCGCCGTGCAGCAGCATGACGACCGGCTTGCCCTCCGCGGCCTTGCCCGAGCAGGAGACATTCACCGTCCGCCCGTCGACCTTGATCTTCTTGGTCCCGGTGAACGCGGCCGCGTCGTCCGCCTTCGCGCCCTCGTCCTCGGCGCCGTCACCCTTCGCCGCTCCGTCCTTCGCGCCGTCGCCGGTGCTGCTCGCCGCGGGCTTCTTGTCCGCCTTCGGCTCGTCCTCGCAGCCGACCAGGCCGACACCCACCGCGGCGCAGCACAGGGCGACCAGGGCGGACTTGCGTACGTTGCGGATCTTGCGGTTCATGAGGCCCTCGCAGTAGGAAAGTTGGCGCGGAGAACGGTCCGTACGGTGGAAGAACCAGGCACTTCCGCCGTGTCCACCGACCGCAACTCCGGTGCGCTGCGGCTGTATTGGACGCTACGGAAACCACCACCCCGCACGCGTCACCACACGGTGGACACCTCCACGTAGCTCCCGAGGGGGACAAGCGCCCTACAGCCGCTGTCCGCGAGGGATGTGGAGCTCAACTCCCTTATGCACAGGGGCTATTGGCCACATCCGCCGTGGTGCTGCGCATGCAGGCCCGCAGGGCGCGCCGACATGCCTCAGGTGGTGCGCAGGTTGCGGGCCAGTAGCGGGAGCAGGCGTTCCCAGTGGCGGTCCAGGGCGGACGGGCTGTGGGCCGAGGTGTCGGACATGGTGAAGCCGTGGACGGTGTCCGGGTAGATCTCGGAGGTGTATGTGAGGCCGGCGCCGTCCAGGACCTGGTTGAGGGACGACAGGTCCTCCGCGGTGATGTCGCCCGCGGCGTGGCCGAAGTGGACCTCTGCGGCGAGTTGTCCGAGTCGGTCGGGGCCGTCCGCCGCGACCGGGGCGTGGAAGGCGGCCACAGCGGCCACCTCGCCGGGGTGCGCCGCGGCGGTGCGTACCGCCAGGAGGCCGCCGAAGCAGTATCCGGTCACGGCGACCGGGCCGGGCGCGGCCTCGGGCCGTTCCCCGAGGAACCGCAGATATGCGGCGGCGTCGTCGAGGACCCGGTCGAGTGTGTGCTCCCCGAGCAACGGCATGAGCCGGCCCACGAGTCGGTCCCGCTCCTCGTCCCCGATGAATTCCGGGAGGTCGACCAGGGGCGTGCGGCCGTTCCGGTAGAGGTAGTGCGGGACGAGTACGAAGTACCCGTGGCCGGCCAGCTGTTCGGCCATCTCGCGCAGTACCGGCCGCAGGCCGAAGGCGTCCGGGTACATCAGCACGGCCGGGTGCCGTTCGCCGTCGTCGGGGAAGGCGGCGAGGGCGTCCGCCCGGCCGTCGGGCATGGGAATCTGCAGCGTCCTGCTGGACATGAGGTCTCCTGTCGTGATCGATCTGCCGAATCTGCGATCTCTCACAACAGGGGGCGGAGCGCGTGCCGTTGCTCCACCCGGCAAGCGGCCGGTCCCGGCCCGCCCGGCGCTCAGCGGAGCACCGGGTCACCGATCCGTGTGTGGCGCGAGGCCGTCCCGGTAGTCATGCCGGGGATCGTAGCCGATCGCCCCATCGGGACTGCCGCGCCCGGGGGTTCACCCGTCGATCGCGGTGCGCCACTCCCGTACCGCCGCCGGGGACACCGGTGCGCCCCAGCCGTCGGGGCGGGCCGCGCTGCCGATGTGGAAAGCGTCGACGCCGTGCGCCTTGAGCTGGGGTACGTGGTGCAGGGCCAGTCCGCCGCCGACCAGGATCTGCTGCTCGTAGCCGGGTTCGCCGGAGCGGGCGGCCTCGGCGGTGAGGACGGGCAGGCCGTCGTCGACGCCGGTGGCGGCGCCCGCCGTGAGGTAGGTGTCGAGGCCGGGCAGATCGGCGAGCTGCTTGCGCAGGGCGTCGCGGTCCGCGGCACGGTCGATGGCCCGGTGGAAGGTCCAGCGTGCACCGTCGACGGCGCCGACCAGGCACTCGACCGCGGCGAGGTCCGGGGCGCCGGTGTCGTCGAGGAAGCCGAGGACGAATTCGTCGGCGCCCGCGTCCCGCAGCGCGCGGGCCCGCCGGGCGAGGCGGTCCACATCGGCGGGGCTGCCGGCGGCGAAGCCGTCCTCGGCGCGCAGCATGACGCGCAGCGCGATGCCGACGGCGGCACGGATCGCGGCGAAGGTCTCCAGGGAGGGCGTCAGCCCGTCGGCTGCCATGTCCGTGACGAGTTCGAGGCGGTCCGCGCCCCCGGCTTCGGCGGCGATCGCGTCCTCGGCGTCGAGGGCGATCACCTCCAGGACTGCGCGCTCGCTCATGGGTCCTCTTCCTCTGGTTCTCCGTAGGCGGCCGATCGGTTCCGTGGACCCTCGACGCTCTGCCGCCGACGGCCGATTGTCCCGGCTGTTCGTCCGCCCCACCATGTACGGGCGGGCGGACGAACAGCCGGGACAATCGGGACAGCGAGGGACGGTACAGGTCTAGTCCAATAACCAGAGTACGCGCTGCCGGCTCCTTACGGGAGACGCTCAGTGCCCGTGCCCACCACCGGTCCCACCGTCGCCACCTGCGCCGTGCTCCTCGGCGGCTCCGCCGTCGCTTTCCGGCTCGTGCTCCTCGGCGGCTCCGCCGTCACCGCCGGATCCGCCACCGGTCCCGCTTCCAGCCTGGACCGTGAAGGCCGCGGTCCGCACCTTGCCGTCGTGCTTGAAGTCGAGGAAGAGGCGGTACGAGCCCTTGCTCGGCGTCGTCGCAGTGAACGACACCGGGCCCGGTTCCCCCTCGTTCGGGTGGACATGGAGGTAGGCCAGGTCGCCGGCACGCAGTGCGACCAGGTGGCCGTACGCGCCCAGGTAGGGCTGGAGGTCGGTGACGGGCCGGCCGTTCCTGGCGACGGCCAGTTCGAGTTCGCCGGCCTTTCCGGGGGTCAGTGATCCGTCGAGGGTGACCTCGTAGCCGTCGCCGGCGTCTGCCGTGGCCCGCTGCTCCGGGAGCTCACGCGGGGCATAGTCCCCGGTGACCGCGAGGTCGGCCCCGAGGGTGAGGCCTTCGCCGCCCTTGGGCCGGAAGTCGGCGAACATCCGGTACCCGCCGGCCCGCGGCAGCTCCACCGGCGTGGACCAGGTGCCGTCCGCGGCCCGCTCCGGGTGGAGATGGCGGTACTCGCCGAGGTCGCGCGAGGCGACGATGAGGTGCAGCTCCTTCTCGTGCTGGCGCTGGTACGCGGTGACGTGGCGGCCGCTGCCGTCCTCGATCGCGAAGCGGAGTTCGGCCTTCTCGCCCGCGGCGATCCTGGGCGTCTCGAGATCGAGCGTGTAGCCGTCCTGGGAGATCTGCAGTCCACCGGGCGGCTCCGCCCCGTGGCCGCCCGCCTCCCCGCCCGTCCCGGTGTCGCCGCCGTCGTGCCCGTGCCCCGCCTCCTGCTCCCTTCCCCCGTCGCCACCGACCGGGCCCACGCCGTCCCCGACCGCATAGGCCGTGCCGAAGGTCGCTGCGAGCGCGGTGACGAAGGCACCGATTCTCAGTCCGGTTCGCATGACGTTCTCCCTTGGTGTCCAGGGCTCCGGGATCTCCGGCCCTCTGATCCGTTCCGCGGATCCGTCGGGCTCGCTCTTGCGCTCACCTACGAACGACCATACCCCCAGGGGGTACCAAGTCAAGCACCGGACCCCGCTTGCTTTGCATAGGGCAGGGGGGTATATCTGAAGGCGGCGCGGAGATACCCCCAGAGGGTATATGGACAGAAGTCGGACCACCCGAGGCCCGAAGCTTCGGGAGCCGATCGACCGGCTCGGCTCCACGGACAGCGACAGGCAGCCAGTTACGGGAAGTGACCACAAGCTATGGAGGGGCGGCAGTCATGAGCAGCACGCACACGCCGACGCCCCGGGCCGACGAAGCCCCGGGCACCCAGGTCGAGTTGGCCATCGGCGGCATGACCTGCGCCTCGTGCGCGGCGCGCATCGAGAAGAAGCTGAACCGCATGGAGGGCGTGGCGGCCACGGTCAACTACGCGACGGAGAAGGCGAAGGTCACCTACCGTTTCGAAGACGTCGCCGTGCAGGACCTGATCGCCACGGTCGAGGCCACGGGCTACACCGCCGAGGAGCCTGCCCCACCGCAGACCACCGGCCCGTCCGCCACCGGCGCCGCCGAACAACCCGATCCGCTGACCCCGCTCCGGCAGCGGCTGCTCACCGCGGTCGCGCTGGCCGTACCCGTCATCGCCATGGCCATGATCCCGGCCCTGCAGTTCGAGTACTGGCAGTGGCTGTCCCTCACCCTCGCCGCCCCCGTCGTGACCTACGCGGCCTGGCCCTTCCACCGCGCCGCCTGGACCAACGCACGGCACGGCGCCGCCACCATGGACACCCTGATCTCGGTGGGGACCTCGGCCGCGTTCCTCTGGTCGCTGTGGGCGCTCTTCTTCGGCACCGCCGGCACTCCGGGGATGACGCACCCCTTCGAGCTGACCATCGCCCGCACGGACGGCGCCGGGAACATCTACCTGGAGGCCGCGGCAGGCGTCACCGCCTTCATCCTTGCCGGGCGCTACTTCGAGGCCCGCTCCAAGCGGAAGGCGGGCGCGGCCCTGCGGACGCTGCTCGAACTCGGCGCCAAGGAGGCCACCGTCCTGCGCGACGGCGGCGAGCAGCTGATCCCGACCGCCGAACTGCAGGCCGGTGACCGGTTCCTGGTACGCCCCGGCGAGAAGATCGCCACCGACGGGCGGGTCGTGGAGGGCTCCTCGGCGGTCGACGCCTCGATGCTGACCGGTGAGTCCGTCCCCGTCGAGGTCACCGCCGGCGACACCGTCACGGGCGCCACGGTCAACGCGGGCGGCAGACTGGTCGTGGAGGCCACCCGGGTCGGCGCGGACACCCAACTCGCCCGGATGGCACGCCTCGTGGAGGACGCGCAGAACGGCAAGGCCGCGGCCCAGCGCCTGGCCGACCGCATCTCCGCGGTCTTCGTCCCCGTCGTGATCGCGCTCGGGCTCGGCACCCTGGGCTTCTGGCTCGGCTCCGGATCGGGGTGGGCCGCCGCGTTCACCGCCGCCGTGGCCGTACTGATCATCGCCTGCCCCTGCGCCCTCGGCCTCGCCACCCCCACCGCCCTCATGGTCGGCACCGGACGCGGCGCCCAACTCGGCATCCTCATCAAGGGACCCGAAGTCCTCGAATCCACCCGCAAGATCGACACCGTCCTCCTCGACAAGACCGGAACCATCACCACCGGCCGCATGACCCTCCTCGCCACCCACACCACCGACAGCACCGACAGCACCGACACCACCACCGAGGACGAAGTCCTACGTCTCGCCGGGGCGTTGGAGCACTCCTCCGAGCACCCGATCGCCCAAGCCGTCGCCAGGGGCGCGGCCGAGCGGCTCGGTGCGCTGCCCGTACCCGAGGACTTCACCAATGTGGGGGGTCTCGGCGTCCAGGGCGTCGTCGAGGGCCACGCGGTCCTGGTCGGCCGCGCACAGCTTCTCGCGGACTGGGAGATCCACCTGCCCACGCACCTGGAGCGCGCCAGGGCCGACGCGGAAGCGGCGGGCCGCACGGCGATCGCAGTCGCCTGGGACGGTGAAGCCCGCGCGGTGCTCGAGGTCGCGGACGCCCTGAAGGAGACCAGCCCGGAGGCGGTACGCCGGCTGCGCGCCCTCGGCCTCACCCCGATCCTGCTGACCGGCGACAACGGCGCGGTCGCCGCATCGGTCGCCGCCCAGGCCGGCATCGACGAGGTCATCGCCGAAGTACTGCCGCAGGACAAGGTCGACGTGGTCAGGAAGCTGCAGGCGCAGGGCCGTTCGGTCGCGATGGTCGGCGACGGGGTCAACGACGCGGCCGCCCTCGCCCAGGCCGACCTGGGTCTGGCCATGGGCACGGGCACGGACGCGGCGATCGAGGCCGGCGACCTGACCCTGGTACGGGGCGACCTGCGGGCCGCCGCCGATGCGATCCGGCTCGCGCGCAGGACGCTGGGCACGATCAGGTCGAACCTGTTCTGGGCCTTCGCCTACAACGTGGCCGCATTGCCGCTCGCGGCGGCCGGACTGCTCAACCCGATGATCGCGGGCGCCGCGATGGCCTTCTCCTCGGTCTTCGTGGTCGCCAACAGTCTGCGGTTGCGGGGCTTCAACTGACGCCGCTGCGGCCCTGGGAAGGCTCCGGTGACGGACGGGCGCTCTCTCCGCGAAAAAGGTTGAGCTCGCCCTCCGTCACCCCGGCCAGTTCGTACCGCGTACCGGCGAGTGGACGTCCCCCGAGGAGACGGATGAACGTGTCCGCCGGGCCGAGATACCGGCCCGGCGGGTGCTCGCCGTCGGCCGCCCCGAGCGTGACCGGATCGTCGAAGCCGTCCAGGTCCGCGTGCACCGCGACCGTTCCGCGGCGCCGGGACACGTCGGAGGCGAGCTTGAGCGCGAGCGGCAGCCCGTCGCCTCCGTAGGCCCCCGGCCGCCCGAGTGCCTCCCGTACGTCACCGCCGTGGATCCACTCGCCGAGCGCGATCACGTCGAGGCGGCCCCTCGTCCGCGCCAGAATGGGGCCGGTCTCGGTCGTGCCCCGCTCCAGCTCGTCGACCACCTTCTGGTGGGACCAGTCGGAACGCTCCGCGATGTCGCGGTCGTTGGCCTCCGGCGAGTACACACCCTCCTCGAACCGCGCCTCGACCACCCGCATCAGCGCGGACGAACAGTGCGCGACCACATGCCGCACGGTCCAGCCCGGACAACAGGTCCGTACCGCGAAGGCGTCGTCCGGCAACTGCCTCAACAGCGGTACGAGAGCGTCGCGTTCGGTCGTGAGAAGCAGTCCGGGCAGCTCAGGATCACGTGTCTGCGTCATGCCGCCTCATGCTAGAAGCCGGTCGTGTACGTGGTCCCACGACCGCCCCGACCGCGCCGCACCGCACCGCCACCCCGGCTGACACCATGGCCGTCCGCCACCGAGGAGTGCCCCATGCCGAGCCGCCCCAGCCTGCTCTACGTGACCGACCCGGTCTACCCGGCGCAGGGTCGGCGCTACGGCGACGAGGACATCCTGCTGTCCTCCCGGCTCCGCACGGACTTCAGGATCGCGCTGTGCCACCCGCTCGACGCCACGTCGCTGATGGACCGCTTCGACGCGGTCGTGGTCCGCAACAGCGGCCCGGTGCTGCACTACCAGGACCAGTACGAGGACTTCCGCACCCGGGCCACGGCCCACGGCGTCCGGGTCTACAACCCGCTGACCGGCCGGGCCGACATGGCGGGCAAGCAGTACCTGCTCGACCTGACCCGGGACGGCCACCCGGTGATCCCCACCGTCGAATCGCCCCAGGACCTGCACCGGCTGCCCGAGGCCGCGCAGTACGCGGTCAAGCCGAAGGCGGGCGCGGACTCCGTCGGCCTGTCCTTCGTGACCCGCCGGGAGCTGGCCGATCGAGCCCAGGCCGCTCCGGCGCCGGAAGGCCTCGTGCAGGGCCCCGACCTCCTGATCCAGCCACGCATCGACTTCCGCTACGAGGTGTCGTTCGTCTACGTCGACCACACCTTCCAGTACGCCGTGCACGCCCCCGACCCCGACCGGCGCTGGGCCCTCGAGCCGTACGCACCGACCGATGCCGACCTGGCCTTCGCCCGGCGCTTCATCGAGTGGAACGGCCTCGACCACGGCATCCAGCGGGTGGACGCCTGCCGCACCCGGGACGGCGACCTGCTCCTGGTCGAACTGGAGGACCTCAACCCGTATCTGTCCCTCGACCGGATCGACGACCCCACCCGTGACGCTTTCGTCGACGCCCTGAAGACGTCCCTCCACCGCTTCCTGGGGGCCGGCGAGGGGTAGCGGCGCGTCCGGATCAGGCCGGCGCCGCCGGGCCACCGCTCACGACCAGGAGAAGCCCTCCGGCGAGGCGCCGTCGACGAACACCGTGCCCGCCCGCACCCTGTCCCCGCGGATCGCGCGGGCCCGCCGGTACTCCGGTGAGTCGTACCACTCCCAGATCCGGTCCATGTCGGGGAACTCGACGACCATGAACAGCGCGGCAGCCTCGCCGTCCTCGAAGGCTCCGGGCGTGGGCACCATGACCAGGTACCGCCCGCCGTGGTAGCGGATCGACGCCTGGGCCACCGGTGCGTAGGCGAGTCCGGCCTCCTCGTCGAGCACATCGACGTTGACGACCACGTAAGCAGGCACGCGCCTTCCTTCCCTCTGTCCGGTCCACGGCATCGGCCGCGGGTGTGAATGGCACGTCCCAGCTGTACCGGCTCGGGCGTCCTGGACCGGCCGTACCGGCTCAGCCGTACCGGACCAGCTGTACCGGACGGGGCCTGCGTGTCTAGCGCCGGGTCTCCTCCGCCGCCTTCGACAGGGACGGCCCGCTCGCCACCACGCGGGTGGACGGGCGGGACTGCGCGCCCCGCTCCAGGCGCAACGCGACGAACGTCGCGACCAGGGCCGCGACCGCCATGCCTGCGCCTGCCCAGGCCGGGGAACGGTAACCGAGGCCGGCGTCGATGACGAGGCCGCCCAGCCAGGGGCCGCCCGCGTTGCCGAGGTTGAACGAGGACGTCGTGGTGGCGCCGGCCAGGGTGGGGGCGGCGCCGGCGACGTTGAACATCCGGGCGTTGAGCGCCGGTGCCGTGTAGAACGCCGAGACGCCGATCAGGAACGAGAGGCCGACCGCCATCACCGCGTTGTCCGCGAACAGCGCCAGCGCGACCAGGAACACGAGCGAGGCGGTGATCCCGCTGAACAGCACACCGAACAGGTGCGCGTCCGCGTACCGTCCGCCGATCATGGTCCCTACCAGCGCGCCGACCCCGAAGAGGCCGAGCACGGTCGGCACGGCGGAGGTACCCAGTCCGGTCACGTCCGTGAGCAGCGGCGACAGATAGCTGAACGCACAGAACACGGCGCCGCCGGCCAGCGTCACGACCGCGACCTGGGTCCACACGTGCTTGTCCCGGTAGATGCTCAACTCCCGGTCGAGCCGCGGCTTCTCGTCGGGCGTGGGGATGCGCGGGACGAGAGTGACGATGCCGACCAGGGCGATCACGGTCGCCCCGCCCACCGCCCAGAACGCCGAACGCCAGCCCAGGTGCTCACCGAGGAAGGCACCGAGCGGGACGCCGAGAACGTTGGCGATGGACAGTCCGCCGATCATCACGGCCATCGCCCGCGCCCGCGCCTTGCGGTCGACCATCGCGATCGCCACGGACGCACCGACCGCCCAGAACCCGGCGCAGGCCAGCGCACTGACCACCCGCGAAGTGAAGAGGATCTCGTACGTGGGAGCCAGCGCCCCCGCCACCTGCCCGACACCGAACACGGAGATCAGCCAGATCAGCGTCGCCCGCCGCGGCAACTGCAGGGTCGCGACCGCCAGCAGCGGGGCACCCACCACCATGCCGATCGCGAACGCCGAGATCAGCAGCCCCGCCTGCGGGATCGACACATCCATGTCGTCCGCGATCGGCGGCAGCAGCCCCGACAGCATGAACTCACTCGTACCGAGTGCGAAGACGGACAGACCGAGGATGTACACGGCCAACGGCATGCGGGCAGGGGCAGGCGCCGGGGACTCGGCGGAAGCGGAAGGCATATCAGCCAGTAACACGAGGTGACGACGGCACATTCCTGCCCGAGGGCCCGGTCTTCCGGGCCAGCTCGTACGTGACGACCTCGCCGTGGTCGTCGGTCGTCTCGGGGCCGCGGGTCAGGGTGAAACCGGCTCGGGCGAGGACGGCCCGGGAGGCGGTGTTCGACGGCTCGCTGCGGGCCACGACCGTGGTGACGGCCGGGTCGGCGAGGGCCCAGGCGCTCAGGGCGCGCAGTGCCTCGGTCGCGTAGCCGTCGCCGCGGGCAGCGGGGACCAGGTCGTAGCCGACCTCGACGCGGCCGTCGGCCGGAGCCCCGTGGAAGCCCATGGCGCCGAGTGCGAGGCCGTCGGCGTCGCGGACCAGGACGTACATGCCCCAGCCCGCTCGGTACCGGCCCTCCGACGCGGCCTTCGCCAGAAAGCCGGCCCCGGCCCGGGTGCCCTCCACCGGCCCTCCGGTGATCCAGTCGAACCCGCCGGGCCCGCCGACGCTGAGCGCCGTGGCCTGCGTGGGGTCGATCTCGGTCAGCGTCATGCGCGCCGTGGCGAGGGTCCGTCCGCCCTGTGCGCCTTTGGTGGTCGTCATCGGGATGATTGTGCGCCGATCAGACGGAGTTCGGTAGCGAGATTGTGGCGGGCGGGGCCCTCCCAGTGCTCGGCGCCGTACGGGGTGCGGAACAGCCTCGGCAGGTCGAGCAGTTGGCGCAGCACCCCGGCCCGCCCGACGGCGAACGCGTCGTCCGGCACGAACCCGTACTCCACCCGTACCGCCGCCGCGTATGCCGCGTAGTCGTCCGGCGAGGAGGCCAGGATCGCGAGGTCGGCGTCGCAGAGCACCTCGCCGTCGGTGTCGCCCTCGGCCGGGTCGTGGGTGACGGTGAGCCGTACGAGCCGGGCCACCTCGGCGACCGCCTCGGGTGCCAACCCGGCCTCGTGCAGGGCTCGTTCGGCGATGCTCGCCGATCGCTCCTCGTTCTCGGAACGCTCCGGCAGATACACCGCGTCGTGGAACCAGGCGGCCAGCCGTACGAGGTCGGGGGCGTCCGCGTGCTGCGCGAGGGTGTCGACGTGCCCGAGCACGGCCGCCAGGTGCTCGGTGGTGTGGTACTTCCGCTGCGGCTCGGCCCACCGTGCGAGCAGATTCTCCGCGTACGGCTCGGGGTCGGGCCCGTCGCCGTCGCGCGCACCCCGCAACGCCTCCGCCCACTGTCGCCGCAGTACGGCGTCGCGGTCCGCGTCGGAGCCGGAATCGGGCGGGGAGGTGGACTCCTGCGGAACATCGTCAGCCATACGCCGAGCGTATCCAGCCCTCACGCAACCGCGGGAGCAGTGCTCGGGAACGAGAGCACCGCTCTACGGCGGGAGCGGCGCTCGAGAACGAGAGCACCGCTCTACGGCGTGAGCACCGCTCGAGAACGAGAGCACCGCTCTACGGCGTGAGCGGCGCTCTCTCCGCGGCGGGAGCGCCGCTCTGAAGTGGGAGCACCGCTCTGGTGCGTGAGCACTGCTCTCGTGCAGGTGCACTGCTCCGATGCGTGAACACTGCTCTCGTACAGGTGCACTGCTCCGAACCGAGATCACCGCTCTCGCCCCGGAGCACCCCCACCCTTCCGCCTCCGCAGCCCCGCCGCGGTGAGCAGGCGGACGACCTCACGGCTGGAGACCTCCAGCGCGCCTCCGGCGACCGCGTCGGCGTAGCGGTGGGCGGGGACGTCGTAGTGGTCGCGTTCGAAGGCGCGGCGAGGGCAGCCGATCGACGCGGCGAAGGCGTGCAGTTCCGCGTACGAGACATCGCTGACCAGGTGCGACCAGAGACGCCCGTGCCCGGGCCAGGTCGGCGGATCGATATAGACGGTCACGGGGTCAGCCCAGTACCGATCCGAGCGATCCCACCGGCGCGACCACGATCCCGGCCTTCCCGCACACCCAGTGCGGGTCCTCGCCCAACTCCGGTTCCACGTCCAGGGCGTGAGGTTCGCCAGAGCCGCAGGCGGGGCACAGCGGCCAGCGCCCGTACTTCTCCAGGAGCGCGTCCTGGACGTCCTGGGCGACCAGGCCGGAGACGTACGCCGCGCCCTCGGGCCACTGTTCGACCCACCAGCGCCGGTGGGTCACCGAGTCCTCGACGAGCGTGACGACGTCCGCCTCCGCGACGGCACCCGCCACCAGATCGGCGAGGATGAGCGCGCGGGCCTGGTGCAGCGCCTGCTCCAGGGGGCTGGTGGGGTCGGAGGCATTCATGCAGCCATTGTGCGCCCACGACCCACCGCCCCCGAAAGCCGCGACTCCGGACCCGCCAGGCGCGACCCCCGAGCCCCGAGCCCCGAGCCCCGAGCCCTGAGCCCTGAGCCCTGAGCCCTGAGCCCTGAGCCCTGAGCCCTGAGCCCTGAGCCCTGAGCCCTGAGCGATCAGATGATCCCCTGCGCGATCATCGCGTCGGCGACCCGCTCGAAGCCGGCGATGTTCGCGCCCGTCACGTAGTCGCCGGGCGCCCCGTACCGCTCCGCGGTCTCGTGGCAGTTGACATGGATGTCGTCCATGATCCGGACGAGCTCCTCGTCGACCCGCTCCGCCGACCAGGCCGTACGGGAGGCGTTCTGCGCCATCTCCAAGGCGCTGACCGCGACTCCTCCCGCGTTGGCCGCCTTGCCGGGGCCGAAGGCGACGCCCGCCTGCTGGAAGAGGTGCACGGCCTCCGGCGTGGTCGGCATGTTCGCGCCCTCGGACACGGCCTTCACACCGTTGCGGATCAGCGCGGCGGCGTCGTTCTCCTCCAGTTCGTTCTGCGTGGCCGACGGCAGCGCGACGTCCGCCGGGACGTCCCAGACCCGCCCGCCCGGCACGAACCGCGCCGACGAGCCCCGCCGCTCCGCGTACGCGTCCACGCGCCCGCGCTCGACCTCCTTGATCTGCTTGAGCAGTTCCAGGTCGATGCCCTTCTCGTCGACCACGTAGCCGCTGGAGTCGGAGCACGTCAGTGCGTTCGCACCGAGGGAGTTCAGCTTCTCGATCGTGTAGATCGCGACGTTCCCGGAGCCGGAGACCACCGCCGACTGGCCCTCCAGGTCCTCGCCCCGCTCCCGCAGCATCGCCGCCGCGAACAGCACGGCGCCGTACCCGGTCGCCTCCGGCCGCATCGCGGAGCCGCCCCACTGCGGGCCCTTGCCGGTCAGCACGCCGGCCTCCCAGCGGTTGGTGATCCGGCGGTACTGCCCGAAGAGGTAGCCGATCTCCCGGCCGCCGACGCCGATGTCGCCCGCCGGTACGTCCGTGTGCTCACCGATGTGGCGCTGCAGCTCGGTCATGAACGACTGGCAGAACCGCATGACCTCCGCATCGCTGCGCCCGTGCGGATCGAAGTCGCTGCCGCCCTTGCCGCCGCCGATGCCGAGTCCGGTCAGCGCGTTCTTGAAGACCTGCTCGAAGCCGAGGAACTTGATGACGCCGAGGTTCACCGACGGGTGGAAGCGCAGTCCGCCCTTGTACGGGCCGAGGGCGCTGTTGAACTCGACGCGGAACCCGCGGTTCACGTGCACCCGGCCTTGGTCGTCCTGCCACGGCACACGGAAGATGATCTGCCGCTCGGGCTCGCAGAGGCGCTCCACGAGGCCCGGTTCGGCGTACTCGGGACGGGCCGCGAGCACCGGTGCGAGCGTCTCGAGCACCTCGTGCACGGCCTGGTGGAACTCGGGCTGGGCCGGATTGCGCCGCTCCGTCTCGAGGCGGAGGTTCTCGAGGGAGGTCAGCGCGGTCTTCGTCTCGGATCGTGTCGCCACGGGGTCCCTTTCTGGCACAGCTGTTACCCGTACGGACGAGGCCCTCGGCACGCGCCGGATCACGACACGGCCCTGCCTCCGGTACGCACCGGTGATGAACGCTCGGCGCCGTTGCCGCGCGCAGGACGGCGGCCGCCCCGGAGCGTCCGAGGAGCGGCCGACCCTTCAGTGTTACAGCCCGGTAAATCGCGAGACCAGGGGCCCGGGCTCACCTTCCGCAATCTGAGACTCGGCTACCGCGCACCGAAACGCCTCCACCACTCTGCGCGAGCACCCCAACGCGCCCCACACGTGGGCGAACCGGACGCAGGACGCGCGTGATCAGCGACCACCCGGCGGTGGCATACGTCACTCCCCCGAGGCGTACGCGGCGAAGGAGTCCCGGACCCGTCGCGGCTTCGCACCTTTCAGGCCGTCCAGGCGACGCCGTTGGCGCCGAGAACCTGCCCCCCCCTGTCCGGGTGTGCCGGAGACGGAAGCCGCCCACCCGATCCGACACGGGGACGCGCCCGTCGGCCTCGTGTCGTATACGAGATCCTCGCCGCACCCCGTCGCCGCCCCGAAGCTCCGCGACGCGAGAGCGGCCACCCCATCCTCAACTCCCGGTCCATGTACGGGCCTTCCGCGTCCGGCCACTCTCGGTCGGACCCGGGCGGCACCGCCGCGCCGCACCGAGCCCGCCCCCACACCCCCGGAGGACCACCTACGCCTCGATCCGCTCCAGCAGGCGGACCGTCACCTCGTCGCCCTCCCGCTTGCCGATCGCCTTCCGTACGTCCGCCTTCACCGGCAGCTTGTGCCTGCCGTCGCCGAGCGCCATGAACGAGCTGCGGAACGGGTGCCCGTCGACCGTGCCGCGAACCTTCACCAGCCCGCGGGTACCGAAGAAGGCGACGGACTCGGACCACACCACGTAGGTCCAGCCGCCTTGCTCCGGGCTCTTCCGCAGGGTCGCCGTGAATTCCTTGTCGATCACATCAACTGCCCTCCGGTCTGCGGCCTACGGTCTGCGGCCTGCGGCCGACGTGGTCCCGTCCGGACTCACGCGGTGCCACCCAGGTGGACCGACGTACCGGACGAACCTCATCGCCCGTCGATGCCGGACGCATATGCCCCACGGACGACACGGCCGTCAAGCGATCTCACCCGACCGAGCGAACAACATCAACTGAGCTGCGGCCAGGGCCTGTTGATCGCCCTAAGCTCACCCGGACCGCCCGCACTCCGAACGGAACTGCATGGTCAGCTCATCCCACGAGACGATGCACCGCATCTTCCAGCACGACCCCGGACTCTTCAGCCGCGTGTCCCAGTTCCCGGGGGCCGACATCCCGAGACCGGTCAGGGCGCCCACGCTGCCCACCGACCTCACCGAGGACAGCCCCGTGGAACGGCGGGTGGACACTCTGCTCAGGTTCGACTTCGACACCACCGGGCAGGGCGCATTCCTCCTCGCAGTGGAGGCCCAGGGCAAGAAGGACCCGGACAAGCCGGCGAGTTGGGCGTACTACGTCGCCTGTCGTGCGACACGATGTCGCTCCATTTGAGTAAGTAAGGCCGCGCGAAGGGTAGTTGATACGGCCGAACTTCAGGTCTGTACTCGGACCGGTCCCCGCGCTCACGTGCGTCGCTGGTAACGGCGGGGTGTGAGGCTGAGCGTTCAAGCTCAAGGGTTCTCTGGCCATCTGGGAACCACAAGCAAGGGGAAGGCTGGACGGACGAACGCAAGTGAACCCCCGATGATGCCTCGTGAGCGTAAGGCAAGTCGTACCTCGCCGAAGAGATCCGGGACGAAGGCCGGGACGAAGACCGCGACGAGGACCTGGCCGAGGCCCTGCTGGTCATCCTGAAGCAGCGTGGTCTCACCGTGCCCGACGACGCCCACCAGAGCAGCACCTCCTGCCACTTCTCTGTCAAGTTCAGCGTGTTGAGCGAGGGTGCCGGAGGGCGCCTCCGTCGATGACCGGGTTGTGGAGTTCGATGAGGACGACGTCATGCAACGGTCGTGTCGCCGACCGCCGCGCTCGCGAGTGTCTCGTCGCGCTGCGCGAGAACTCACGCGCCCTGGTGGGATGCCGATGGCCCTTCTGGCGGGGCGGGGTTGCAGGCCCATGCCGCCGCCTCACCGGCCTCTGCCAACCCTGAAACATCTGAGGTACCTTCTGGCGCCCCCATGGCACACTCTGGGCAGCCGTCGCCATGGAACGAATGACGGTGAAGCACCCCCCACTCCAAACGGACAAGGACTTCACGTGGCAAGAACTCGCACTGGGGCAACCGCGCTGGCCGGCGCTCTCGCCCTCACGGCCCTGGGCGTCGGTTTCGCACCGACCGCAGCCGCCGACGGCCCCGCTGTCCAGAACAAGTACTCGGTGAAGGTCACCGCCACCACCAAGAACGTGGGAGGGAAGCTGCTCGCGACATGCTCCGCCGGGAAGGGCGGCACCTGCACGCTCTCGAAGACGTACTCCGTCACACGTACCATCGGAACCGATCTGGGCATCTCACGCGGCGCGGTCGCCAGTTCGATCAACTTCAGTAGTTCCACCTCCGCGAGCGTGACGGCGGCGTGCACTTCCCCGAAGTTCTCCTCGAACAGCCAGGTCTACAAGGCCTATACGCAGGGGACCAGGAAGTACTACAAGGTCACCAAAAAGACCTACGTCCAAGGCATGCTGGCGAGCACCAAGACCTCGGGCACGCTCTCGGCCTTCAATCCCACAGGGGTCAAGTGCGTGATGAGACAGCGCTGACAGGGGCAGTCTCTCTGCTCACCATGTAAGAAGGGCCGTCGGCGGGAAACGCCGACGGCCCTTGTGGTGGGGCGGGCTGCGGGTTGGCTCGTGCGCCGGATTCGGATTGAGCGGCGCCAGGCGTCGCTGCGGCGTCTGGCCCGTGGGGCGCGGCTTGCGTCGACGAAGTCAGCTCGCAATCCCCGGGCGTAAGGGATCGGGCTGCCGGGAAGCCGTTTGGCTGGGACTGAGATCGTGGGCCGGCCGCAATAGCCGTGCACC
>NZ_KZ984564.1 GCF_003574445.1 Streptomyces sp. YIM 130001 | reverse complement strand
CCTCCCGGCCCTTGGGCCGCTCCGACGCCGCAAACTCTAGCGGAATCTTCCGGCAGCTCATAATCGAGCTCGGGAATTGAATTTCGGCATGCCGAAATTGCCCCGGCTGGGAGATCGTGCTGAGTTAGTGGTTGCCGCTTTCGCGGCGGAGATGCTGCTGCGGAACCGTTACGGCGCCGTGGCAACCCGAAGAACCTTACGGATGCGGCGGGGCCGTGTCAACCTCCGGGCTGCAGCGTTCGCGAGATCGCCGAACTGCGTTCACGCCAGGTCGGTGAGTCGGCCGCCGGAGTCGGGCTGGGCGTCCTCCACCCTGCGCAACAGTCGGGTCAGCATCTCGCCGAGCACTCCGCGCTCGTCCTGCGAGAGGTCCTGCAGCAGGTCCTCTTCGAAGACCGTGGCGAGGCGCATGGCTTCGAGCCACTTCTGCCGGCCGGCGTCCTGGAGCTCGATGATGACGCGGACGCGGTTGCTCTCGTCCCGCTCGCGGGTGACAAGACCGTCGCCGACCATGCGGTCGATGCGGTGGGTCATGGCTGCCGGGGTCAGACCGAGCCGCTTGGCCAGGTCGCCGGGACCGAGCCGGTAGGGAGCGCCGCCGAGTACGAGGGCCTTGAGTACCTCCCACTCGGCGTTGCTCATGCCGAGGGTCGCGGTCTGCCGCCCGTAGGCGACGTTCATACGGCGATTGAGGCGGCCGAGGGCCGAGACGATCTGCTCCACCTGGGGGTCCAGGTCCTGGAACTCCCGCTGGTAGGCGGCGATCTGGGCCTCGAGGGTCGGCTCGCTTGCACCGGGGGTGTCAGCCATGGCGGGAAGTATGGCATGACCAGTTTGCGCTAAAGACCTTCGAGTCTTAGTCTTCAATGCTGAACTTTAGCTTCTAAGTCTTCACTCCTAAGGTAGGTGAAAGTGACCAGGGCGACGGGCGCAGCGATGCGCCGGATCCATGTGGGCAACGCGCTGAGTGCCTTCGGCCTCGGCTTCACAGTCCCGTTCCTCTACGTCTATGTGGCGCAGGTGCGGGAGCTGGGGTCGACCACGGCGGGCTTGGTGCTCGCCGTGTTCGCGGTGGCTGCGCTGCTTGTGCTGCCGTTCACCGGTCGGGCCGTCGACCGGCGCGGTCCGCTGCCCGTCCTGATCGTCGCGCTGGCCACGGCCGCAGTGGGTTCCATGAGTCTGGGGCTCTCGGCGAGCACCGGATTCGTTCTGGCGTCTGCGGCGGCGCTCGGTGCGGGGCAGGCCGTGATGGCGCCGGCGCTCGCGACGATGATCGTGGCGTGCTCTGCGCCGGAGAAGCGGACTCGGGCGTTCGCCACGCAGTTCTTCCTGCAGAACCTCGGGCTCGGCGTCGGCGGGCTCATCGGCGGGCAGATCGTGAAGCACGAGCGGCCCGGGGACTTCACGCTGCTCTTCGCGATCGAGGCCGCGATGTTCGTGCTTCTGATCGGCGTCATGGCGACGCTGCGGCTGCCTCGGTCGCCGCGTATCGACGGTTCCGTGCAGGCGGCGGGCGGCAGTGGTTTCAAGGCACTGCTCGGCAACCGCGCCATGGTGCATCTGTGCGTGCTCGGCTTCGTGATCTTCTTCGCCTGCTACGGGCAGTTCGAGTCGGGGCTTTCGGCGTACGGCGTGGAGGCCGCGGGGATCTCGCCCTCGACGCTCGGTATCGCCTTGGCGGCGAACACCGGCGCGATCGTCGTGGCGCAGTTCGCGGTGCTGAGGTTCGTCGAGCGGCGCCGGCGGTCGCGGGTCATCGCGTCGGTGGGGATCATCTGGGCTGTGGCCTGGGCCGTCGCGGGTTTCGCGGGCCTCGGGTCGAGTGGTCAGGCGATGGCCACGGCGGCGTTCATCTCGACGTACGCGCTGTTCGGGATCGGTGAGGCGATGCTGTCGCCGACGTTGGCCCCGCTGGTCGCGGATCTGGCGCCCGACGGCATGGTCGGCCGCTACAACTCGGCGTTCGCGCTGGTCAAGCAGTTGGCGCTGGCGGTGGGGCCGGCCGTGGGCGGGCCGATGGGGGCCTCGCTGCATGTGCCGTACATCGTGACGTTCGTGCTGTTCTCACTGGGGATGGCCGCCCTTGCGCTGCGGCTCGGGCGGCGGCTTGCGCCGGTGCAGGACCTTCCGTCGCTCGCGGCGAGCCGGATCGTCACCGGGGGTGCGCAGGACAGCGTTCCGGTGCACGCCTGATCCGGTGGGGCGGTGGTTCAGGACGGCAGGGTGAATTCGCACCAGACGGCCTTGCCGCCGCCCGGTGTCCGGCGTGATCCCCAGGACGAGGCGATCGTCGCGACGATCTCGATGCCCCGGCCGGCCTCGTCGGCCGGCTCCGCGCGGCGTCGCCGCGGCAGGTGGTCGTCGCCGTCGGTGACCTCGATGGTCAGCCGGCGGTCGGTGCGCCTGAGGCGCAGGCGCATCGGCGGGGTGCCGTGCTGGAGCGAGTTGGCCACGAGTTCGCTGGCGGCCAGTACGCCGAGGTCGTGCAGTTCGACGGGGAAGCGCCAGCTGGTCAGGACGCCGGAGGCGAAGGCACGCGCGCGTGGAGCCGCTTCCACGCCGCCGAGGAGTTCGAGTGCCGCGCCGCGGAACAGGTCGGCGCTCTGGCCGGTGCGCTTGGGCTGTTGCAGGACGAGTACGGCCACGTCGTCGTCGTGGTCGGCGGTCACGCCCAGGGCCCGGATGAGCCGGTCGCAGACCACCTTCGGAGGGCCGGAGGCGCTGGCCAGGGCGCGTTCCAGCGCGTCGACTCCGTGGTCGATGTCCTCCCCGCGGCGTTCCACAAGGCCGTCCGTGTAGAGGACCGCGGTGGAGCCCGGCGTGAAGGGGACGGAGCCCGAGGCGTGCTGCCAGCCGCCGGTGCCGAGTGGCGGGCCCGTCGGTTCCGCGGCGCGGTGCAGGCCGTCGTTCTCATCGCGTACGAGGATCGGCAGGTGGCCCGCCGAGGCGTAGGTCAGGCGGCTCTCGCTCGGGTCGTGGATGGCGTAGACGCAGGTGGCGATCTGGCTCGCGTCGATCTCGGCGACCAGGCCGTCGAGCAGCTGCAGGACCTCGTGCGGGGGCAGGTCCAGGCGTGCGTACGCCCGGACCGCGGTGCGGAGTTGGCCCATGACGGCTGCCGCGCGGACTCCGCGGCCCATCACGTCGCCGATGACGAGGGCGGTGCGGCCGCCGCCGAGGGTGATCACGTCGTACCAGTCACCGCCGACCGCGGCGTCCGTGCCGCCGGGCTGGTAGGTGGCGGCGATCCGCAGGTCGTCGGGCTCCTCCAGCTGCTCGGGCAGCAGGGAGCGCTGCAGGGTGACGGCGGCCTCGCGGTGCCGGCGCTCGCTGGCGCGCAGCCGCTCGGCCGCCTCCGCGTGGTCCGTGACGTCCGTGGCGAAGACCAGGATGCCGCTGCCCTCGGGAGTGTCCACCGGTGTGCAGTGGAACGTGTACGAGCGGCCGGCGGCGACCTTGCGGGACTTGACCGTGCGGGACTTGGTGCTGCGCAGGACCTGGTCGAGGAGGGGGAGCAGGCCGAGCTCGCACAGTTCGGGCAGGGCTTCTTCGGCGGTGGCACCGGTGGGGCGGTCGCCGAATGCCTCCGTGTACGCGTCGTTGACGTACGCGATGCGGTGGTCGGGGCCGTGCAGCAGGACGACCAGGGCCGGGACGCGGTCGAGGATCTCGCGCGCGGGCAGGTCGGCGACGGCGGGCGCGGTCTGCTGCGCCGGGCACTCGGCTCGTGCCGCGGGCACGGAGCCCCGGTCGGTGCGGGCTGCGGCGCGGCGCTGCGTGCCGGGGAGCCGCGCGCTCCAGCGCGTGAAGTTCACGGGGAAAAGCCTCAACATGTCGAGGGTCGGGTCCTGCCCATGGTCGGGGGACCAGTGTGTCCGACCGGACTGACATCCGTCAGACGCCGGTCGGGCGGCGGGTGTTCCAGGGGACGGTCAGGACGACTCCTTCGGGCGTCCTCCCCCGGCTGCGAGTTCGAACTCCGCACGCGGGTGCTCGAGCGATCCGAGGGAGACGATCTCACGCTTGAAGAGGCCCGAGAGCGTCCATTCGGCCAGTACGCGTGCCTTGCGGTTGAAGGTCGGGACGCGGCTGAGGTGGTACACGCGGTGCATGAACCAGGCGGGATAGCCCTTGAGTTTGCGCCCGTAGACGTGGGCGACGCCCTTGTGCAGGCCGAGTGACGCCACCGAGCCGGCGTACTTGTGGGCGTACTCCTTGAGGGGCTGCTTCCGCAGGGAGGCGACGATGTTGTCGCCGAGTACGGTCGCCTGGCGTACGGCGTGCTGGGCGTTGGGGGCGCATTCCTTGCCCGGTTCGTCGGCCGTGACGTCGGGGACGGCGGCCGCGTCACCCGCTGCCCACGCGTGCGTGGTTCCGTCCACGGTGAGTCGGGCGGTGCACTTGAGGCGTCCGCGATCGTCCTTGGGCAGGTCCGTGGCGGCGAGGATCGGATGAGGCTTGACGCCTGCGGTCCATACGAGGGTGCGGGACGGGAAGCGGGAGCCGTCATCCAGTACGGCGACCCGGTCCTCGCAGGTCTCGAGGCGGGTCTCCAGGCGTACGTCGATGTTGCGTCCGCGCAGTTCGCGGACGGTGTAGCGGCCCATCTCCTCGCCGACCTCGGGCAGGATCCGGTCGGAAGCCTCGACGAGGATCCACTTCATGTCGTCGGGCTTGATGTTGTGGTAGTAACGCGCGGCGTAGCGGGCCATGTTCTCGAGCTCGCCGAGTGCCTCCACGCCCGCGTAGCCGCCGCCGACGAAGACGAAGGTGAGGGCGGCGTCGCGGAGGGCGGGGTCGCGCGTGGAGGAGGCGATGTCCATCTGCTCGATGACGTGGTTGCGCAGGCCGATGGCTTCCTCGACGGTCTTGAATCCGATGCCGTGGTCGGCGAGTCCGGGCACCGGCAGGGTGCGGGAGATCGAGCCGGGGGCGAGGACCAGTTCGTCGTAGGCGAGTTGCAGGGGGTCGCTGCCCTCTTCCTCGTTGGCGAGGGTGGTGACACTGACGACGCGTTTGGAGTGGTCGATGGCCTGGGCCTCGCCGATGACGATCTTGCAGCGGTCGAGTACGCGCCGCAGCGGCACCACGACATGGCGCGGGGAGATCGAACCGGCGGCGGCCTCCGGCAGGAACGGCTGATAGGTCATGTACGGCTCGGGCGTGACCACGACGATCTCCGCCCGGCCGCTTCTCAGCTCTGCCTTGAGCTTCTTCTGCAGACGCAGAGCGGTGTACAGACCGACGTAACCGCCGCCGACGACGAGAATGCGCGCAGGTTCCTTCACCATCCCATGACGCACGTGCGGCGCGCGTTTGTCCACAGGCCCGGCAAGTTGTGTGACCGGAGAACCTGCGGCTCCGGTCACACCGGCCCTTTCCGGCAGTTCGGAAAGTTCCCAGGTCAGAGCGCATGCTCCGGGAGGGAGACACAGGGGCAATCAGGGTGGAACCGACGCGTACTCCGATCGGGCGGCTCGCCGTGCGGAACGGGCCCCTTCTGAATTGACTCCGGCTCAACTATGTTCGTAAGTCGTCGGTGTACGGGGCTCAGATGTCCGACTCGCTCCCGCACACCGGCAGTCAAAGCGGGGAAGGTCTCCGGGGGGAGACGTCATTACCGGGGGAACGCTCATGCATATTCAGGATTCTCATTGGGGTTCCGCATCGGTCGTCGCAGCAGCCGACGATCACGGTCGAGGACCGGCGGACAGCGCGCGTACGACACCTCTGCGGGTCGACGCGCAGCGCAATCTGGAGCACGTACTGCGGGCGGCCCGCGAAGTCTTCGGGGAGCTGGGCTACGGCGCGCCGATGGAGGACGTGGCGCGGCGGGCCCGGGTCGGTGTCGGCACGGTGTACCGGCGCTTCCCGAGCAAGGACGTGCTGGTACGACGCATCGCCGAGGAGGAGACGTCCCGGCTGACCGACCAGGCGAGGTCTGCACTCGGTCAGGAGGACGAGCCGTGGTCGGCGCTGTCGCGCTTCCTGCGGACGTCCGTGGCCTCGGGCGCGGGCCGGCTGCTTCCGCCGCAGGTGCTGCGGGTCGGGGTGGCCGAGGACGGCTCGGAGGCGGACGGCGAAGCGACTCGGGTGCCGCAACAGCGGCAGGCGGGCGAGAAGGCGGACCTGCGGCTCGTGGAACAGCGCCCGGCGCCGGAAGTGGAGTCGGTGCCCGCGGGGGCCGACATCGACGATCCGGGAGCGGTCGAGCTGCTCGAGGTCGTGGGCCGGCTCGTCGAGCGGGCACGTACGGCGGGCGAGCTGCGGCAGGACGTGGCGGTCGCCGACGTGCTGCTCGTGATAGCCACGGCGGCTCCTTCGCTGCCCGACGCGGCGCAGCAGGCGGCTGCCTCGGCCCGGCTTCTGGACATCCTGCTCGAGGGGCTGCGGTCCCGGAGCGCGTAGGGATCGGTCGGTGTTCGGGGCGAGTTGTCGGGGTCGGCGGAATTTTGACCTTGCAGCTTGCCCCGAACGGGTGAACGCCACTACCGCTTCGGGCGAAGTCGCCCCGGACGAGTGGTTGCGGGGCTTCGGGGTTTGGCCGTACTGCAGCGTGTGACACGCTTTCCCGGTGTTTCGGGACTGGGTATGCGGGGGCCTCGCGCTATGAGCGGTGAAGGACGGGACGAGTCGGCGACCGGAAACGGCACCGACGCGGGTGGGCTTCCGCCCCGGCAAGTCCCGAACCAGGGGGGCCCTTCCGGGGTTTCGGGAAATGCTGGTGGCAGTTCTGGTGGGGACGGCGGGCCTCATGGGTCTGCGGGGGCTTCTTCCGGTGCTGAATCCGGTACTGCCGCCGGTCCCGCTTCCGATGGCGTCGACGCGGGCGGGCTGCCGGCCGCGAGCGTGCCTCAGCAGCGGGAGGGGGCGGGCAGTTCCCTCGCGGACGAGCTGCTGGCGTCCGGCGACGCACCGGCCTCCGACCCTGAGCTCATCGCGCGGATGCGCGCCGGTGACGACTCCGCGTACGAGGAGCTGTACCGGCGTCACGCCGAGGCCGTACGGCGCTACTCGCGCACCTGCTGCCGGGACGCCCACACCGCCGACGACCTCACCTCCGAGGTCTTCGCCCGCATGCTGCAGGCGGTACGAGGCGGGTCCGGGCCCGAGTACGCGGTGCGTGCGTACCTGCTGACGTCGGTGCGGCGGGTGGCGGCCGGCTGGATCAAATCGGCGAAGCGTGAGCAACTCGTCGAGGACTTCGCGGTGTTCGCGACCCAGGCCAGTCGTAGCACCGAGGTGTCCGACGAGGACACCCTGGACCTCGGCGCCGATGTGATGGCCATGCACGAGGCCGAGCGGACCATGGTGATGCAGGCGTTCCGCAGCCTCTCCGAGGAGTGGCAGGCGGTGCTCTGGCACACCGAGGTCGAGGACGATCCGCTGAGCGAGGTCGCGCCGCTCTTCGGGCACAGTTCGCCCAACGCCACCGCGCAGCTGGCCAGCCGAGCCCGCGAAGGCCTCAAGCAGGCCTATCTGCAGGCCCATGTGAGTGTCAGTCTCGCCAGTGACGACGAGTGTGCGCGGTACGCGGACCGGCTCGGCGCGCACGCCCGCGGGCGACTGCGGACGCGGGCCGAGCGGGGACTGCGCAAGCACCTGGAGGACTGCGCCAAGTGCCGCCTCGCGGCGGGGCAGATCAAGGAACTGGCCAGTGGGATCCCGGGAGTTGTGCCGGTCGCCGTCATCGGTTGGTTCGGGGCTGCCGCCTACTCGGCGAAGGCCGCGGGCATCATCGGCGGCGCTGCGGGTGCCACCGGAGCGGGAGCCGCGGCTGCCGCCGCGGGCGGTGCCGGTGGTTCCGGCGGTGCCGGCGGCGGTGCGGCCGCGTCGGAGGGCCTGGGCGCCCCGGCCAAAGCCGCGATCGGCGCCGGCGTCGTGGTCGCCGCCGGCGTCGCTGTCGCGATGATCCTGGCGGGCGACGACCCCGCACCGGAGGCCAAACCGAAGCCCGAGCCGTCCGCCTCACAGCCCGTCACGCCGCAGAAGCCGCCCTCGAAGCCGAAGCCGGAGCCACCGGCGGCGGCACCACCGGCTGCCGCGCCCGCACCGAAGCCGAAGCCGACTCCGCCCCCGAAGCCGGCCCCCGAGCCGGACGCGCCGAAGCCCACGCCGGAGCCGAAGCCGCCGGCGCCGCCGAAGCCCACGCCGAGCAAGCCGAAGCCGCCGCCCGAGGCGCCGGTCGAGATCCCGTGGAACGAGCTGGAGTACGGGCAGTTCGGCGACGGGACGAAGCCCGAGATGCGGCTGTTGGAGTCGAGCTGGGTGTGGCAGCGCAACGGCCTGTCGACGGGCGGAACGCGCTACGCGGACGGCGTCACCGTGCACGCCCGGTCCTCGGTCACCATCGACCTCAACCGCCCCTGTCGGTCGTACCGGGCTCTGGTCGGGATCGACGCCCTCACGCACGGGCACGGTGCCGCGCGGTTCTCGGTGTACGCGGACGGTGAGCGCCTGTGGCAGTCGCCGGTGGTCAGGGGCGATGACCCGGCGGTGCCGGTGCAGGTGGATCTGACGGGCCGCAAGACGGTGCGGCTCGTGGTCGAGCCGCACTCGGTGTTCGACGTGGGGGTGCTCGCGGACTGGGCGCAGTCGCGATTCAGCTGCGCCGATGAGGACTCGGACATGCCCTAGGTGTCCGGGACCTTGGTGACAGGCGACGTGCCCTTGGCGGCGGTTGAACCGGGTGAGGGCCTTCTGGATCGGTGGGGATTGCGACATCTACCGACCAGTGCAGGAAGCCCTCGTGATTCACCGTCACGCCCCCCGCAGACGCCGACTGGCCGATGCGTCCGGCCCGGTGCGTCGTCGAGGAAGGGGCGAGGTAGGCCGGCCGCTGCGCCGAGCCGCGGAGCGGTTCCAGGTGAGTCGCACGACGGCGGCCACACCCCAGCCAGTCCCGTCACCAACCTCCCCGGACAGCACAGCGAGGACCGCGTCGGGCACGGGGGCCCGTCCGCGTCGACGGGCTTTGTGGTCACCGGGTGACGGTCGTCGGCGAGCCGGGGAGCATCGAGCGTCGGCTGAGCCTCAGTCGAGTCTCTTGTGCAGTTTGACGGAGGTCGTCTCGTAGCCGAGCGACTCGTACAGGCCGCGTGCACCCGTGTTGAAGCCGAAGACGCTGAGGCCGAGGGTGTGTGCGCCCTGCGCCCTGGCGTATTCCTCGCCGAGGACCATCGCCGCGCGCCCGAAGCCCTGCCCCCGCTGGTCGGCGTCGATGACGATGTCCCAGATTCACCAGGCGCCGGCGTCGTCGCTCTCGTCCGGTCCGGTCCAGAGGTAGCCGACGGTCGCGCCGGTGTCATCGACCACGTCGAAGACCGCATGCCCCGAGTCCGGCGTTCCGGAGGGAAACGAGCGGGCCATGGTCTCGTCCGCGTGCCGGTGGGCGTCCTCGGGCGATCGCCCCGCAGTGACGAGATCTCGGGCGTACTCGGCGCGGCTGCGCTCGAGCCAGGCAGGGAAGCGGCGGGTGTCCAGGTGACGGAGGGTTACGGGCATCGGGGCAGCCTCCCGCACTGCCGGCCTGCAGGTCCCCGGTGCGCCGGTCAGGTGGTGTGGCCCGGGTCCTGCGCGTCCTGGGCGGGATCCGGTGTCGGGCGGTTGAAGCGGGCTGCTGCGTCGGCCAGTTCGTCGGCGACGTCGTCCGGGGTCAGGCCGCGTCCCCGGGCGGTCTGGGTCTCGTACACATCGGGGTCGAGGGTCTCGCGCAGCCTGGTGACGAGGCGTTCCACCCTCGAGCGCTCCGGTTCCGGGCGCGGGTGGCCGCCTCGCCAGTGGTCGCTGACGGCGAGCAGCCGGGCCGCGCGACTGGTGTCGCCCAGGTCGGCGAGGACCCCGGCGGACGCGTCGACCAGGGCCGAGTGCAGTACGTCCGACACGTGCTGTGCCGCCGCGCTGCGCGAAGCCGCCGCGTACTTCTTCAGGCCCTCGGCGGGACTCGACCGGGTGGCGGTGAGGCGGGCGTCGAGGCCCGCGAGCACCACCTCCACCTGCGGGGGCGGTGAACCGGCGATGGACTCCCGGTGCCCGGCGGCCAGTTCGCGGCCGGCCGCGGCCAGGTCTCCGCGGTCGAGGGCAATCGTCGCGTACATGATCCGGACGAACGTGCGGGCGTCCGGGGAGCCGTATCGCTCGGACTCCGCGAGGGCCTCCGCGAGGACCTTCTGCGCGAGAGCGGTGTCTCCGGAGCGGTAGGCGATCTCGCCCAGGCGGGCGACCAGGAACGGCGCCTCGCTGTAGGCGCCGACCTCGTAGGCGAGGTGCAGCGCCTCCTCGAACTCGACGCGGGCCTCCGCGAATCGGCTGCGGGACATCGCTGCCTCGCCCGCCGCGCTGTTGACCTGGGCGCGCATCCAGCGGTCGCCCACTCGGTGCGCGATGTCGCGCAGCTCGACGAGGTCGTCGTCGAAGCCGCTGAGTCCGCGGAAGTCGACGGCCGTGTGCGTGCGGAACATCAGCGAGACGCCCACCGACCAGGGGTCGCCCAGTTCGCGGCAGATCCTCACGGCCTCGTCGAGCGCGCTACGGGTCTGCGGCGGATCGTCGAACACGAACGTCACGAACGGCCAGAGCAGACCCGGGAATTCGGCGGCCTGAGGTACGGGCCTGCCGAACGCGCGCCACAGCCGGCCGGCCCAGTCGCGAGCCTCCTCGTCGAACCACTGTGTGCCCCCGCTCTCGAAGGAGAGCAGGAGCAGCATGAGGCGGAGCTTCATCCGGGGCCAGTAGCGAGGGTCGTCCTCGTCGCTCGTCTCCGGTCCCATGCCGAGGACCTGGTCGATCCGGTTCGCGCCCTCCCTGAGGTAGTTGCGCAGCCTCCAGAACCAGGACATGGCGAGGGTCAGGGCGAACGCCGACTCCTCGTCACCCGTGGTGATGCTCCGGTGGAGGGCCGCCCTGATGTTGTCCAACTCCCTTTCCAGGGTGCTGATCCAAGGCAGTTGGTCGGCGGTGCGCAGCAGCGGATCGGCGTGCTCCACGAGACTCCGTACGTACGCCGTGTGCCGGGTTCGGGCCGCTTCGAGGAGCTGTGGGGTCCCCGCGGCCCGCTCGTCGGCGTACTCGTGGATGGTCTCCAGGAGGCGGTAGCGCATGCCGGCGGCGCCGGGGTCCGGGGCCGCCACGATCAGGGACTTGTCGACGAGGGCGCCGAGGGCGCCGACAGTCTCGGTCGCTTCGGGGCCGCAGACGGCCTCTGCGGCTCGCAGGTCCCAGCCGCCCGCGAAGACCGACACCTCGCGCAGCACCCTCCGTTCCGTTGCGTCGAGCAGGTCCCAGGACCAGTCGACGACCGCACGCAGGGTCTGCTGACGGGGCAGCACCGTACGGCTGCCGGAGGTCAGCAGCCGGAAGCGGTCGTCGAGCCGGTCCGCGATCTGGCGGGGCGTGAGCAACCGCAGGCGTGCCGCCGCCAGTTCGATGGCCAGCGGCAGCCCGTCGAGCCGGGTACAGATCTCCGCCAGGGCGTCCGGGTCGGCGGCTGGGTCGAAGTCCGGGCGGACCGCGGTGCCTCGCTCGGCGAACAGGCGGTGTGCGGGTCCGGCGGGGAGGGGGTCCACCGGGCGAACGGCCTCGCCGGGGACGCCGAGGGGCTCCCGGCTGGTGGCGAGGATGCGGAGCTTCGGGCAGCGCGTCAGCAAGGTCTCCGCCAATTGGGCTGCGGCGGCGATGACATGTTCGCAGTTGTCAAGGATCAACAGGAGGCTGCGCGGGGCGCAGTACTCGATGAGCAGGGCGACCGGATCGTCGTCCCGCGTCGTGAGCTCGCTCGTTCCCAGTGCCGTGTCCCGCAGGTTCAGGGCGCTGACCACGGCTGAGGGGACGGCGGCGGGGTGGTCGAGCGGGGCGAGCTCGGCCAGCCGGACCGGGGTGGAGTGTGCGGCTCCCGTCTCTTCCGCGAGGCGGGTCTTCCCCGAGCCGCCGGGTCCGGTGAGGGTGACGAGGCGTGCTCTCTGCAAATCCGAACGGATGGCGTCGAGTTCGAGTTCCCGGCCCACGAAGGAGGTGAGGCGGGGGCGGAGGTTGGTGTTCCGCTCGGGGCGGGCGGGAGGTCTGTCGGTGGGGTGGCCGGAGGGCTGCCGGTCGGGATGCTGCCCGTCCCGGGGGTGCCCGTCCGGTGGGTGCCCGTCCGGTGGGTGCCGGTCGGGGTGCTGTTCCGACGGATCGCGGTCTGGCGGTGTCCGGGCCGACGGCGTCCGGTCCAGTTGTTCAGGTGTGCCGTGTCCCGCGCCGAAGTGGAGTTCCGCTTGCTGCCCGCGCGTGCCTTCCGTCTGCCGCGGGGACCGAGCAGCGGTCCGTACCGGGTCGTCGGCCGGCGCGGCGCCGTCGGGTGCCGGGGCGCCGGGCTCCCCCGCGCCCGCACCCGGCTCCGCACCCGCCAGCAATTCGGCGTGCAGGGAACGCAGTTCGGTGCCCGGGTCGGTGCCCAGGCCTTCGGCCAGCACGCGGCGCGCGTCCTCGTAGGCGGCCAGGGCGTCCGCGCTGCGCCCCGCGGACCGCAACGCCCGCAGCAGCTGGGCGTGCAGGGGCTCGTCGTACGGGTGGGCCGCGACCAGTTCGCGGAGCTCCGGAACGAGTTGCTCGGTGCGTCCCGACGCGAGGTCTGCGGCGATGCGGTGGCGTACCGCGTCGTGCCGGCGTGCCTCCGGACCGGTGGCGGCGGCGCGGTCCGGCAGATCGGCGAGGGCCGGGCCACGCCACAGGGCGAGGGCCTCGCGCAGAGTACGGCCGGCCGCACCGGTGTCTCCGCGGTGCAGCTCCGAGGCGCCCACGCGCGCGAGGCGCTCGAAGCGGTGCAGGTCGACGTCGTCCCGGTCGACGGCGAGGCGGTAACCGCCCGGCACCGACTCCACCGCTTCCCTGCCGAGCACCCGGCGCAGTCGGCCCACCAGCGCCTGCAGCGCGGCCGGTGCGTCACGGGGCGGATCCCCCGCCCACACCTCGTGGACCAACGCGTCCACGGACACCGGGCGGGCGGCGTGCAGGGCGAGCGCGGCGAGCAGGCCGCGCAGCCGACGGCCGTCCACGGGCAGGGGTGTGCCCCGGCTGTCGTAGGCCTCGGTCGTTCCCAGTACGCGGTACCGCACGGGGTTCATTGTCTCCGTCCTGTGAGGTGTGCGCCGGGCCCGGCGCACTCGGCGGCAGCGTACGACCACGGCGGACACCCGCCGCCCCCGGACGCCCCGCCCCCGGATATCCGCACCACCGCGATCGACCTCCACGCGCGCGTAGCGGGCGAAAACAGCGTCCACGCGCGCGACCGTCACGCCGAACGCAGCACCTCGGCGGGGGAGAGCGGGTCGATGGCGAGTCGTCGCCCCGGGCCGGCCCACGTCCTCGGGCCGACGGCACGTACCGGCGAACCCCGCAGCCCGCTCGCCGGCGGCCGTCAGCCGCGACCGACGGCCGCCAGGCCCATCAGGCCCCGCGGGCTCCCAACGCCCCCCGCTGCGGCCGTATCCCCGCGGGCACCGCACGCGCCCGTGCAGGGGTCCCTGTCCAGCAGGTGCCGCGGCGGGACAGCAGCCGGCGCAGCCACAGTTCGGTGGAGACGAGTTCGCCGAGGCCGTCGAGCGGGAGGGGATCCCCTTCCGCCGCGGCCCGCAGAGCCCGCTGCACGACGCGCCCCTCGACCAGTCCCGCCTGGGCCAGCAGCGGCGTACCGAAGAGGTCCACAAGGTCCTCGACGGCGACCCGCAGCCCGGTGTTCGCGGCGGCCGCGGACGACGCGTGCGAGGGGGTGCCCCAGCCGTCGGGCAGTTCGTTGACCCCGGCTCCTTCGAGGACGGTGCGCAGGATCTCGGCGCGCGCTCCGGGCTGTACGCGCAGCGCTTCGGGCAGGGCTCGGCAGGCGCGGACGACCTGGTTGTCGAGGAACGGCGCGTGCAGCCGCTGGGAGCGGATCTCGGCGGCCTGCTCCAGTACGCGCAGGTCCGCGGCGTGCCGTGCGAGGGCGGCACGCGCGCGTAGTTCACCGGGCCGCTGGCCGGGCGCCGGCCCCGGGCGGGTCGCCGACTGCTCGAGGCGAACCGATACTTCAGCCAGCGCCTCACCGGTCAGCCAGCGCGCCGCGGGCCCCGGCCTGGCCCAGGTGAGTGCGGCGAGCGAGGCCCCGACCGCGCCGGACGGCTCGTCGAAGCGGGCGTCCCGCAGTCGCGTCGCGGTGCTCTCGATGCCGTCCCGGTAGGTCGTCCGGGCGAGCTTGCGGGCCGCTCCGTAAACCCGTGCCGGCACCAGGACGGATCCCTCGGCCTTCGCCAACGCGGTGACGGGGCGCAGCAGATGACGCCGTCGGCGGTCGAGCAGCAGGTCGGCGAGCCGGGCGGGATGGGCGTCGAGCACCTGCCGGGCGCCATAGCCGGTGAAGTGGTCGGCGCTGCCGAACGCGAGCCGCGCCCGGTGCCGTCCGGCGCTGATCAGGGCGGGCCCCGGCTCGTCGGTCAGCGGCCCGTCGAGATCGGCGTACGGCAGGGCTTCCTCGCCCGCGGTGACGACCACGTGGTGCAGGCGGGGGTTGGCCGCTATGGCGCCCGCGCGCTGGAGTTCGGCCTCGCGGTCGGTGGTCGTGAGGTCGTTGAACGTGACGGCGAGGAGGCGCTCGCCCGCGCCGGTGCTGTGCCCGAGGAGCGTGCCCGGGTTGCCGGGCAGTCCGGCGGCGAGCAGCGCCAGGGTGGCGGACGCGGGCCCGCCCGACAGGTCGGCGCCGATTCCCGGCACCGGCCCGCGGCCCGCTCGTCGCTCCGCAGGGCCCATCCCGGGCACCGGGCCGGGGTCCATGTCCGGCACGTGCCGCGGGGCCGCGAGACGGGCGCGTACGGACTCCACGAGGGCTTCGCGTACGCCGTCCACCGCGCGGCGGCCCTCCATCTGGGGCGCGGCGACGGCGAGCGACGCGACCGGCTCGTAGCCGGCGATCTCGCGGGCGCCGTCGCGCAGGATCAGCGCGTGGCCGGGCGGGATGCGCCGCACGCCCGCGTACGGCGTGGAGTCCTGCAGCGCCTCCGGGACGTCCGGGCAGGCGAGCAGCGCGGCGAGGTGGCCGATGTCGAGTTGGGCCTCGACGAGGTCGGCGAGCGGCAGGGCGGCGGTCGCGTACGCCGTACCACCGGCCCAAGGGGTGTGGAACACCGGTCTGGCACCCGCGAGATCGCCGAGGACGGTCACGCGGCGGCCGGTGCGCACGACGGCGGTGTAGCTGCCGGGCCAGGCGGTGAGGTGGCGCAGGGCGCCGCCTCGGGCCGCGAACAGGCCCACGCGCAGCTGCTCGTCGGTGGCGCCGCAGATGCCGAGTACGGCGATGGCCGTCTCGGCGTCGGCTCTGACCACGCGGATCTCGTCCGGGCGCCAGTCACCCACGGCCCACAGCGGATCCGGGTCGCCCCACAGGAGTTGGGAGCCCACCGGGTGCACGGTCTCGACGCCCTCGACGCCGATTCCCTGGCCGTCCGGGTCGACCGCGCTGATGGTCGGCGAAGCTTTCGCGGTGGCACTGCTCCACCCCACCAACCACCGCATCGTCGCCTCCACAGGCTGTGGACAACCAGGTGCACCCGAACAGCTCGGGTCCATGCTGCCACGAAGGAGGCGTGAAGCACTGCCCATGGGAGGACAGGAGCGCATGCCAATGCGTCCCCGAATTCGGACAGTTGGGGCAGTACCGCACCGACCGTATTCGGCCATTTAGGCCGAGCCGGGCGCACGGTGCGGTCCGGGAGACGCTGCTCGCCTCCCGGACCGGAACGCCGCCCGCGGGGATGAAGGCGGCGGTATCCCCCAGCCCACTGACGACGGTGCGCAGCGGGCCGACCCACGCATCACCATGGAAGCGCTCCCGCGGTGGCCGGAGAAGAGCGCACGTACAGGCGCACGGCCACACGCCGGGAGCACAACACCCCTCCGCCGCACGTCTGTACAGACAACAATCTCGCCATCCGGAACTTCGCCTCTTAACGCTTGGGATGCGGCGAACTACGCTGGGTTTACGAATGCCGCGTGCCTATGCCCGACGCGGCAGCCGTCTGTGTCGAGGGGTGGCGCATGTCCAGGGAGCAACGCGGGCCGAACGAAAAGCTCGGCACCGTTCTCGCCCTCGCGGGAATCAGCAATGCGGGACTGGCCCGCAGGGTCAACGACCTAGGCGCACAAAGAGGCCTGACCCTGCGCTACGACAAGACCTCGGTGGCCCGTTGGGTCTCCAAGGGCATGGTTCCGCAGGGCGCGGCGCCACATCTCATCGCCTCCGCGATCGGGACCAAACTGGGACGCCCGGTACCGCTCCACGAGATCGGCCTGGCCGACGCGGATCCGGCCCCGGAGGTCGGTCTCGCCTTCCCGCGCGACGTCGGCGCCGCGGTCAGATCGGCCACCGAGCTCTACCGTCTGGACCTCGCCGGACGGCGGGCCGGCGGTGGCGGGATCTGGCAGTCGCTGGCGGGCTCGTTCGCCGTGACCGCCTATGCGACGCCCGCTTCACGGTGGCTGATAACACCCGCTGACAGCTCCGTCGAGCGGACGTTCGACAGCGTGGTCGCGGCGGACGGTTCGGCCGCGGCGGGTGAGATCCCGCAGAAGGTCGGCCACAGCGATGTGCAGAAGCTGCGGGAGGCCGCGCAGGACGCCCGCCGCTGGGACTCCAAGTACGGGGGCGGGGACTGGCGTTCGTCGATGGTCCCGGAGTGCCTGCGGGTGGAGGCGGCGCCGCTGCTGCTCGGCTCGTACTCGGACGAGGTCGGCCGGGCACTGTTCGGCGCGGCGTCCGAACTGACCCGGCTCGCGGGCTGGATGGCCTTCGACACCGGACAGCAGGAGGCTGCCCAGCGCTACTACATCCAGGCACTGCGCCTCGCACGCGCGGCGGCCGACGTTCCGCTCGGCGGGTACGTCCTGGCGTCCATGTCGCTGCAGGCCACCTACCGGGGCTTCGGCGACGAGGGGGTGGACCTGGCACAGGCGGCCCTCGAGCGCAATCGGGGTCTGGCGACGGCCCGCACCATGAGCTTCTTCCGGCTCGTCGAAGCAAGGGCCCACGCGCGCGCGGGGGATGCCCACGCGGCAGGCGCGGCCCTCAAGGCTGCCGAGGGCTGGCTGGAGCGGGCCAGGGACGGGGACAACGACCCGTCGTGGCTGGGCTTCTACTCGTACGACCGCTTCGCAGCGGACGCGGCCGAGTGCTACCGGGATCTCAAGGCACCGCGTCAGGTGCGGCGCTTCACCGAACAAGCACTGTCCCGGCCCACCGAGGAGTTCGTACGGTCCCACGGCCTGCGCCTGGTGGTCAGTGCGGTCGCGGAGCTGGAGTCGGGAAATCTGGACGCCGCGTGTGCGCAGGGACTGCGCGCGGTGGAGGTCGCCGGCCGCATCTCGTCGGCGCGGACCACCGAGTACGTACGCGATCTGCTGCACCGGCTCGAACCGCACGGCGACGAGCCCCGCGTGGCCGAGCTGCGGGAACGGGCGAGGCCGCTGCTCGTGACGCCGGCGTAGGCCAGGGCCGCCTCGAACTGCCGTCGGGCCGTGCGGCGCCTGGGCTCTGCCGGGTGTCTCGACCGGCTGCCGGGGCATTGTCAGTGGGACGGTGCACTATCGGAGCCGGGATCGAGGACGGACGCGGAGCCGGGTACGGAGTCGGGAGGTGAGGCGCGTGGCGGTGGACTGCGACGTGCTGGTGATCGGCGGCGGGATCGTCGGTCTGTCGACGGCCTACGCGCTGACCAGGGCGAGGCCCGGCACGAGGGTGGTGGTCCTGGAGAAGGAGCCGGGACCGGCCCGTCACCAGACCGGCCGGAACAGCGGCGTGATCCACAGCGGCATCTACTACCGCCCCGGCTCGCTGAAGGCGCGGTACGCGGTGCGGGGCGCCGCGGAGATGGTCAAGTTCTGTGCGGAGTACGGGATTCCGCACGCGGTGACGGGAAAGCTGATCGTCGCCACCGAGCGCGCCGAGCTGCCCCGGCTGCACACCCTGGTCCAGCGCGGCCGGGAGAACGGCATTCCGGTCCGCGAGCTCGGCCCCGCCCAGATCGGCGAGTACGAGCCGCACGTGGACGGCGTCGCCGGCATCCATGTGGGCACGACCGGGGTGTGCGACTTCGGCGCGGTCGCCGCGCAGCTCGCCGAGGCCTCCGGAGCCGAGGTGCGGTACGGCGCGGAGGTGGTGCAGATCTCCCGGCGGCCCGAGCTCGGGGTCGCGGTGCGCACGGCGGACGGGACGGTGCTGCGCGGCCGCGCCCTGGTGAACTGCGCGGGCCTGCACTGCGACCGCGTGGCGCGGCTCGCGGGCGACGACCCGGGGATGCGGATCATCCCCTTCCGTGGGGAGTACTTCGACCTGCTGCGGCCCGATCTCGTGCGAGGGCTCGTGTACCCGGTCCCCGATCCCGCGTTCCCGTTTCTCGGGGTGCATCTGACGCGCGGCGTCGACGGCTCCGTGCACGTGGGGCCGAACGCGGTGCCGGCGCTGGCCCGCGAGGGGTACGACTGGTCGGTGGTCCGGCCACGGGAGGCGGCGGGCACATTGGCGTGGCCCGGGTCGTGGCGGATCGCCCGGCGGCACTGGCGGTACGGGGCGGGCGAGCTGCGGCGTTCGCTGTCCAAGCGCGCGTTCACGCAGGCGGTACGACGACTGCTGCCGGAGGTCGGTGAGGGGGACCTGCGGGCGGCGGGGTCCGGCGTGCGGGCGCAGGCGGTGCTGCGGGACGGGGGGCTTGTGGACGACTTTCTGCTGCGCGAAGGGGTGCGAGCCGTGCATGTGCTCAATGCGCCGTCTCCCGCGGCGACGGCTTCGTTGCCGATCGGGCGGTCGGTGGCCCGGAGGGTTCTGGGATGGCTTTGACCTCTTTGGGCCGGTGATTTAGGCGGTCCGCCGTGTGTGTGGGGGTGGTCGTGCGGGCGCGCTTCCTGGCGTCGGCCTGGCAGCCTCTCCCCGATCGCCGAGCGCGCTCATCCGCCGGCTCAGTCCCGAACGTCGTTCGGCCCGCAGGTGGGCGGGCCGGTCGGCGCTCCGCCGTAGAATCGGGCGGCGTGGGTGAGAGAAGCGGTGGGCGAGGGGTCGAGCTCGTGAGTGGCGGCGAAGGTCAGGGAGCCCGGGACGGCACGCAGCCGGAGAGCAAGGTTCCGCAGGTCGCGAGCCGCATGTTCCCGGATGGGGAAGGGCCCGCTGCCGATCCCGCCGGGTCGCAGTTCGAGCGGCGGATCCGCAGTTTTCAGCCCCGTCGCAGCAGGGTGACCGCCGGCCAGGGTGACGCTCTGCGCCGCCTCTGGTCCCGCTGGGGCCTGGACATCGACGGATCGCGGCAGCTCGACCTGGACGAGCTGCTCGGCGGGCGGCCGGTCGTCCTCGAGATCGGCTTCGGCATGGGCGAGGCCACCGCGCAGATGGCCGCGGCCGACCCCGACACCGGCATCCTGGCCGTCGACGTACACACCCCCGGCCAGGGCAACCTCCTCCGCCTCGCCGAGAGCGGCGGCATGGACAACGTACGGGTGGCGAACGGCGACGCGATCATCCTGCTCCGCGAGATGCTCGCCCCCGAGAGTCTCGACGGCCTGCGCGTGTACTTCCCGGACCCATGGCCGAAAAAGCGCCATCACAAGCGCCGCCTGATCCAGCCCGAGTTCCTGACCCTCGCCGCGAGCCGGCTGAGGCCCGGGGCCGTCCTGCACTGCGCCACGGACTGGGAGCCGTACGCCGAGCAGATGCTCGAGGTGCTGACCGACCACCCCGACTTCGTGAACACCGAGGCCGACGGCGGCTACGCCCCACGCCCCGGATTCCGTCCGCTCACCCGCTTCGAGGGCCAGGGCCTGGACAAGGGCCACGCCGTACACGATCTGCTCTTCGCCCGTACCGGAAAGCCGTCCGGATCCACCGGCTGATTCCCGCACTGTCGCGGCCGTACGCCCGGCGTCGTTAAGGTCGGGCGGTGACCGTCTGGACGTCGTACTCGTATCCGCAGTCGGCCGGAGCCCCGGCCGGCCTGCGGCACGAGCGCTGGTGGCAGAGCCGGCGGGTGCGCATAGGCACACTCGCGGCGCTGCTCGCCGTGTCCGGTCTGGTGATCCTGGCGCTGGTCAGAGAACAGACCGGCACCGAGGGCTTCCTGGTCGGCCTCGGCCTCGCCATCCTGCCGGTCCCCCTGCTGCTCGCGGCCTTCTGCTGGCTCGGCCGGGTCGTTCCGGCTCCGCGGCGGAATCTGGTCTTCGCCTTCGCCTGGGGCGCCTGCGCCGCGGCGCTGATCGCGATCCTCGCCAATTCGTTCGCGACGCAGTGGATCGCCACCGCCACCGCCGATCCGGGGAGCGCCGACACGATCGGCGCGACGGTGATAGCGCCGGTGGTGGAGGAATCGGCCAAGGCGGCAGCGGTGCTCCTCGTCTTCCTGTTCCGCAGACGGACCTTCAACTCGGTCATCGACGGCGTGGTGACGGCGGGCGTCACGGCCACCGGCTTCGCCTTCACCGAGAACATCCTCTATCTGGGCAACGCATACGGAACGGACACCGCGGGCGGAGCGGCCCTGCGCGACATGTCGCTCGACTCGGTGACCGCGGCGACGTTCTTCGTCCGCATAGTCATGTCGCCGTTCGCCCACCCGCTGTTCACCGTGCTCTCCGGGATCGGCTTCGGCCTCGCGGCCCTCGCGGCCGAACGCCGGCGGATCCGCCGCTTCCTGCTGCCCGTCGCCGGCCTCCTGCCGGCGATGGGCCTGCACTCCCTGTGGAACGGCTCCTCCGCGTTCGGCGAGTGGGGCTTCTTCACGGTGTACGCGCTGGTGATGATGCCCGCCTTCGGTCTGCTGACCTGGCTGAGCATCCACGCACGGCAGCGCGAACTGCGCACCGTACGGGCCGAGCTGCCCGCCTACACGGAGGCCGGCTGGGTCACCCCCGCCGACCCCTTCGCGCTCTCCTCGATGCGTGCGCGGCGCCTCGCCCGCGAGTACGCCGCACACGCGGGCGGCCAGGCCGCGGGCCGGGCGGTCCGGGACTACGAGGAGTACGCGACGTCCCTCGCGTTGCTGCGACGCCGAGGCCGCCGCGGCCGGGCCGGCGACGACTTCGTCGTACGGGAGCGGGAGCTGCTCGACGGACTGTGGCGCCATCGCGAGGTGGCCCGACCGGCGCTCGCCTACGCGGCCCGTGCCACGACCCGGACCCCCTCCGGGCCTGCGGCGTACGGACCACCTGCGGCGTACGGGCCTCCGGCGGCGTACGGACCGCACACGCCTTACGGAATGCCGCCGCCCCGAGCCCCGTACCCGCCCCCGTACGCCACCGCTAGGCCGAAGCGGCCGTGAGCAGCGCCAACTCGTCGTCCTTAAGCTGCAGTTCACCCACCGCGAGCAGCGCGGGAAGCTGCTCGACGGTCCGCGCGGAGGCGATCGGCGCACCGACCGTCGGCTGCGCGGCGAGCCAGGCCAGGGCCACGGTCGCGATCTCCGCGCCGTGCTCGGACGCGACCTTGTCGAGTGCCTCGAGGACGCGCGGTCCACGCTCGGTGTCCAGGTGCCGTCCCGCACCCGCGGCCCGCGGACTGTCGACCTGGGCCCCCGGCCGGTACTTGCCGGTGAGGAATCCGGCGGCGAGGGCGTAGTACGGCACGGCCGCGAGCCCGGAGCGGGAGGCGACCTCCTGCAGCGGGCCTTCGTAGGTGTCGCGGGAGACCAGGTTGTAGTGCGGCTGCAGCGCCACGTACCGGGCGAGGCCCTCGCGGTCCGCCAGGTCCAGGGACTCCTGGAGGCGCTCCGCGGAGATGTTGGAGGCGGCGACGTGACGCACCTTGCCGGCCCGCACCAGCTCGTCGAGCGTGCCGACGATGTCCTCGACCGGCACCGAGGGGTCGTCGAAGTGCGTGTAGTACAGGTCGATGTGGTCGGTCCGCAGACGACGGAGGGACTCGTCCGCGGCCGCCTTGAGTGTGGCCGGAGCGAGTCCCTTGTAGTCGGGGTGGGCGCCCGCCTTGGTCGCGATGACGACGTCGTCGCGGCGGCCGCGGGAACTGAGCCAGTTGCCGATGACGGTCTCGGACTCGCCGCCCTTGTTCCCTTCGACCCACGACGAGTACGTGTCCGCGGTGTCGATGAAATTGCCGCCCGCCGCGGTGTAGGCGTCGAGGACGGCGAAGGAGCCGGCCTCGTCCGCCGTCCAGCCGAATACGTTCGCGCCGAGGGCGAGCGGGTGGACCTCGAGGTCCGAGGAGCCGAGAGTGCGCAGAGAAGTCATGCTGCGGTCAACACCCCTCGGTCCCAGGGGTATTCCACTGACCTGCGGAAATGTTGCGGTACCCGGCAGATGCGCCGATCTGCACGGGTCCGGTCCGCAGCGTTGTTCCGGCAACTCGGCCCGACAGCCCTGACGTCGGGGGGTAGCCGCCAGGACTGCCGGAATCCAGGGTGCGGATCCGGCGTCGACGGTTCGTGAAGAACCGGGATCGCCCGGTCGTCAGGGGTTGAGGCCCTTGCTCTGCAGCCAGGCCATCGGGTCGATGCCGGTGCCGTCAGGGGTGTGGACCTCAAGGTGCAGGTGCGGTCCGGTGGAGTTGCCGGTCGAGCCGCGCAGTCCGATGACGTCGCCGGTGGTGACCTTCTGGCCGACGCTGACCTGGATCGAGGACTGGTGGCTGTACGACACCTCGGTGCCGTCCTTCAGCTCGATCACGGTGTGGTAGCCGTAACTCCCGGACCAGCCCGCCTCCTTGATGGTGCCGGAGTGCACGGCCTTGAGCGGCGTACCCGCGGGCCCGGCGAAGTCGAGACCGGTGTGCTGCCCGGAGGACCACATCGAGCCGGCCTGACCGAAGGTGGAGGTGATCGTGTACGAGGAGGTGGGGAGGCTGAAGCTGGCGGCGAGCTTGCGCAGCCGCTCCTCCTCCGCCTTCCGCTTGCGCTCCTCCTCGGCCTTCCGCTTGGCCTCGGCGGCCTTCTTCTCGGCCTCGGACTGCTGCTTGGCGGCGTCCTCGGAGGCCTTCTTGACCGCGGCGTCGGCGGCCACGGCGGCCTCCGCGGAGGCGGCCTGGTCCTGCTTGACCTCGGCCTGCTGCAGGATGCGGGCACGCAGCGCCTCGCCGGCGCCGGCGGTGCTCTGGTCGTCGGCGGCGCTCGCGGCACCGGTCGGCGCGAAGCCCGCGGC
This sequence comes from Streptomyces sp. YIM 130001, assembly GCF_003574445.1. GTDB lineage: Bacteria > Actinomycetota > Actinomycetes > Streptomycetales > Streptomycetaceae > Streptomyces. The sequence goes on along the minus strand of NZ_KZ984564.1, from coordinate 205,615 downwards.
GGTGGCCTGGGTGACACCCGACTGACCGGCGTCGCCCTCGTCCTCACCTTCGGAGATCATCGAGCCGACGTCCGGAAGCTTGTCCGTGACGGCCGACATGTCGGGGAGCGAGATCGGTACCGGCGGCTTGTCCTTGGCGGTCGCTATGCCGCCCGCGCCGACCGCGGCGATGACGCCGACGCCGAGAACGGTGGAGCTGCGGGCGAGTCCGCCGCGCTGCTTGGCGACACGGTGCTTGCCTCGCACGGGCCGGACGGAGTCCTCGGTGGGATTCCATTCCTCCCAGGGCTCATCGCCCCGACCGAACCCGGAATCATCCGAGTAACCCTCGTAATACGCGGTATCAGGGGCAGGCCTGTTCGACGCCACGCGGGCGTACTCCTTTCCTTCCTTCGCCTACCGGGTTAGCTGACGGGTTCGGAACAGGAAGGTGTCCTACGAGCTTCCAGGGCCCGCCACGATCATGGCGGGCGAAGGATGCCCGATTCACCCCAAGTAGGTGGTTCCCCGGCTCCCTTGCGGGATTGAGCGGTTGCGCACGGAGCCATCTCTTGTGACGGCTGGGACGACCGCGCTGCGTTATCGAACGTTAATAGACACCAGCCCCGGATTCCAAGCCGTTCCGGTTGATCGGTGGCACCCCTGGCCTGGACTTAGGCCCCACCAAGGGGCGAATTCGGGCGAGTTGCAGCATGATCTTCACACACTGGCGGGTCAAAGGTTTCTGGCGAAGCGTCAATCGGTATGCGGAGGGGCGTATTACGGTCACCTACGGTGACGCCGAAGGCCTTCCGACCGAAAGCAGCGCCATGTCGTCGGTCGATCCTCCCCCGGTGTGCACCATCACCTCGTCGACCACGAGAGCGAGCAACTCGTCCGGCCCCGGGAACATCCGCCCGCTCAGCCGCTCGGCCGGGTCGTAGAAGACACCGGCTTCGTCCCGCGCCTCGGACAGCCCGTCGGTGTAGAGCAGCAGCAGCGAGCCGCACGGGAACTCCGCCTCCTCCGCCCGATCCGGCCAGTTGCCCAAGTCCCCCATGCCGAGCGGAAGTGCGAACTCCCGCGGGGTCAGGACCCGGAGCCCGCCGTTGGCGCTGAGCATCAGCGGCGGCGGGTGTCCCCGGTTGACGAGCCGTACGACGCTCCGGTCGCGCGGGATCTCGCCGAGCACGGCGGTCGTGAACCCCTCGAAGGCGTCCAGGCCGTTGCGTCGGGTGCCCTCGCGCGCGAGGGCGCGCTCGAGGCGCTGGGCCACCGCCTCCAGGGTCGCCTCCTGCTCGGCCGCCTCGCGGAACGCCCCGATCACCACCGCGACCGCCTCCACCGCACCGAGCCCCTTGCCGCGTACGTCCCCGACCAGGAGCCGCACTCCGTACGGGGTGTCCTGCACGGCGTACATGTCGCCGCCGATGAACGCACCGGCTTGCGCGGCCTCGTAGCGCGCCGCGACGTCGAGGCCGCCGATCCGCTCGGCCGGCTCGGGAAGGACCGCGCGCTGCGCCGCCTCGGCGACGTTCTGCGCCGACTCCAGCTGCTTGCCGCTGCGTCTGACGACCCGGTTGATGAGGACGGCGAGTACGGCCACCGTCAGCACGGTGGCGATCTCCGTGAGGGACTCGGCCCGGGCCAGGACGTGGTTCCACACCCGTAGCCCCGTCATCCCCGCCAGGGCGGCCAGACCGGTGGCTACGGTCCCGCGGAGCGAATAGAGCGGCGCCGCGGTCAGCGGGGCACCGGCGAAGAAGGGCGACCCGGTGAACTCCGGTGGGGTGAGCCAGTCGAAGGCGATACCGAAGAGCATCAGGAATACGGGCAGCACCCGCACAAGGCGCCGGGTCCGGGTGCCTTCGTGGGCCCCTTCCTCACCTCGCTCTTCCTGTTTCCCCACCGGTCGTCTCCCGCCGCTGTCCGCGCTGCCGGCGGACCGCCTGCCGCACCCCATCCAGGGTTACCGCCACGGGGACGGGGGGCTACTTCGTGTACGCCGTACGAGTCAGCGGCCCGGCAGGAGCGGGGCGCGAAGGGGCCCGGACATGCGTCAGGCCCGGCACGAAATCGTGCCGGGCCTGACGGTCAGTAGCGGGGACAGGATTTGAACCTGCGACCTCTGGGTTATGAGCCCAGCGAGCTACCGAGCTGCTCCACCCCGCGTCGGTGAAACCAAGTCTACGCCATCAGAGGGACTGCTCGCGCCACCCTTTCCCGGGGCCGGGGCGGGACCTCACCCCGGCCCCGCCCACTGGGGCGGAGTGGTCACGCCTTGACGTTCCTGCGCACCGCAGCGATCAGGACGGACGCCGTGAGCAGCAGCACAGAGGCCGCCGTGAACAGCGGCAGGGGACCGGCCGGCTCGCCCCGCTCCCGTACCGCGCCCATGAAGTCGAGTCCCGCCACACCGTTCAGTACGAGGTACCAGAGCGGCAGGTAGAGCGCCTGGAACACCCGGGGCGTACGGCAGAGAACGCCGAGGAACAGGGCCAGGGAAGGGACGAAGAGGACGCCGACGAACCAGGCGGTCAGCCCTCCGGAGTCGCCCGCCGCGACGATGCGGACCAGCGGGGCGGCGCCCATCAGCGCGGTGAGGACCACCCCGGATCCGTACTCGGCGAGCAGCCGCCGGTGCGCCGACGGGTAGGAGCCGAGCAGGCCCTCGAGGCCGTTCTCCGTCTGCCGGCTGCCGAGCCGCGACCAGATCAGGACCGGCCAGACCCACAGGGCGGGCAGTACGGCGACGGTGACCGAGGCCTTGGGCACCAGGAGGGCGGCCAGGGTGAGCCCGGCCGCTCCCAGCCACCACCAGCGTGAGACCCCGCTGAACAGGATGCGCACCTCGCCTCCGAGCAGCCGCCCGAAGGCGCCGCCGTGCTCGGAGGGGGTCCGGGGCAGGGCGAAGCCGGCGGCGTCCACGGGCGCGACGTCCGGCCCGGGCGGCAGGGGCGCCGTGTCCTCGCGTCCGGCCGCCCCCGCGCGTGCCGGGTCGAAGCGGCCGAACCACAGGGAAGGGAGCAGGGCGAGCAGGACGGCGACGAGGAATCCTCCGCATGCCGCGGCGGACCATCTCCTGGTCGTCGACCAGCACGATCCTCGTTGCCATGCGCCGAGCATGGCAGATCGCCGGATCGCCCGGGAGGCGGTCTTCGGCCCGGGGGCCGCCCGTTACCGTGCCCTCCCGGCCGCTCGGCGCCGGAGTATGGCCGGTCGGCCACGAAGCTTGGCCGGTCGGCCGAGGCGGAGCCGTCGGCGTCCGCCATAGCGTCGTTCCCAGCAGACGACACGACGGAGGGGAACGCCCGATGGATCAGCGAGCTTCCGAGCACGACGCCGACGCGACCACCGAGTTCGAGCGGGACGTGGTCGGGCTGCTGCTGGAGGCGATGAAGACGGTCGCCAAGCAGGAACGCGAGGACGTCGGCACGGAGAGCCTGCTGAGCGCGCTCGTGGCCGGCGACTCGGCCGCGGGGTCCGCGGTCGCCCCCGGAATGAGGGCGGCCGGTTCGCTCGGCGGCTCGATCGGATCCCGCGGCACATCCGTATGGATCAGCGACGACGCCGGGGACGGTGCGGCGGAGACCCCGCAGGACGGGCGGGAGATCGACGCCTGCTGGCGGGAGGTGCGCCAGGAGGAGGCCAAGAGGCTGCGCTGGAAGAACCGGAAGAAGACCGAGGAGGAGCAGGCAGCCGTCGAAATCCCGCCGATGACAGGCGCGTTGCGGTCCTGCCTGCGCAAGGCGCTGGAGGCCGCACGGCAGGAGGACTCCCGTTCCGTACGCGTCCGCCATGTGGCCCGCGCACTGGTCGACCTGCCCGGCACCCGGGCCCTCGAGGCCCTGGTGGTGGAGAAGCTCGACCTCTCCGCCGTCCCGGCCGCGCTCGACGCGCTGCGCGGCAGCGACCCGGTGCCGGAACCCGGCTCGGTGCTGATGCTGCGCAAGACGGGCACGTTCGGCAGGAGCGGCAATCCGCTGACCCGGAAGTTCTCCGCCTGGATCTTCGGCGGTGGTGCGGGCTTCGGTTCCGCTGTGGTGAGCGCGGTGCGCGCGGAGGCGCTGCGGGGAGCCGTACGGCGCGGTGCGCCGGAGCAGGAGCCCGTCGACGTACTCCTCGGCATCCTGGCCCTCGACCGCTCATTGGCCGTCGCCGGGCGTGAGCTCCCCGAGAACCTGACGGGAGCCAACCGAGGGGCCGAACTGCTGCGCCGGTACGGTGCACGGCAGGATGTCCTCGCCCGCGGGCTGGCACCCTCCACCGGAGTCGTGGAGGGGGACGCACGGGAGGTCGCGGGCAGCGCCGATTTCGAACGTCGGCTCCTGCACGTCACCCAGTTCATCGCCGCCGCCCGGGACTCGCCCACGGTCGGCACCACGCACCTGCTCGCCGCCCTCATCGACCGGGCCGGGACGGACGCGGCGACCGCGGCGGAGATCGAGCGGGTGCTGACCGAGAGCGGGGTGGACGTCGCCGGACTGCGGGCGGAGCCGGATCTCCAGGTGCCGCGGGGAGCGGCACGAGCCGCCTGAGACTGCGCGGTCGGCCTGAGACTGCGCGGTCGGACGGATCCGTTCCGCCGACTCGTAGGAGTGGTAGGGCCGTTGAGGACGGAGAGGGAGCCATGAGCCCGGCAGGACGACTGTGGCGGCGGATACGCCGCGAGGCCGCCGCGGTCCGGGAAGCGGTGCGCGCCGCACCCCGGCGGACGGTCGTCGCCGAGTCCGTACTCGCCGGTCTGGTCCTGGTGTGCACGGTGGCGCCGTTCCCGCTCGTGCCGCCGGTCCACCCGGTGGCCGCGGCCCTCCTCGGGGTGTGGGCGGCGCTGCTCGTACCGGCGCGGCGGGTGTACCCGGCGCTCGCGGTCGTGGGCTGTGTGCCGTTGGTCGCCGGGGAGAACATGTGGGCGACGGTGGTGGTGCCGTGCGTCGTCTGGTCCGCCACGCGCCGTATCGCCCCCGCGCGGCACGCTTGGAAGGTGGTCGGGGCGAGCGCCGCCGCCGCCGTCGTCGCGTCGGTCGCCGCCCAGTCCCTCAGCGGACTTCCGACGCTGCCGTATCTGGCGGGCGGCATCGGGGTGGCCGCGCTGTTCATCGTGCTGCCCGCACTGTCCGGCCTGATGCTGGGGCGTCGCCGTCGGCTGACCGGGCTGCTGCGCGAACGCAACGCCTACCTCGAACAGGCCCGCTTCCTCACCGACGAGGCGGCCCGCATGGAGGAACGGGCACACATCGCCGCCGAGATGCACGATCTGCTCGGCCACCGAATCGGCCTCATCTCGATGCACGCGGGCGCGCTCCAGCTCGCCGCCGAACGACAGGCTCCCCCGCTGGCCGACCAGGCCCAACTCCTGCACACCACCGCCGGAACGGCCATGGAGGAACTGCGCGGCATCCTCGGCGTACTCCGCCACCGGTCGGACGACGAGACCGGCGAGCGAGGAACCCGCGAGGACCTCTCGGCGCTGGTCGCCGACTCGCGGAACGCGGGCGCCGAGGCAGAGCTGCACTGGTACGCGACCGGCCCGGTGGACGCGGACGCCCGCACCCGGCAGGCCGTCCACCGCGTCACCCGCGAAGGACTCGCCAACGCGCTGAAGCACGCACCCGGCGCACCGGTCCGCGTGACGTTCCACGACGAGGGGGACACGGTGGCGGTCACGGTCCTCAACGACGCCCCGCCGGCGCCCCGTTCACCCGGCGACGGAAACCGCAGCGGACTGGTCGGCCTCCACGAGAGGGTCCGCCTGCTCGGCGGCACCCTGCACGCAGGCCCCCGCCCCGAGGGCGGCTTCGCCCTCTCGGCCCGGATACCCGTACGTCCCGACGTGCCGCCCCTGTACGCCACTTCGTCCGGGCCGGTGGGTGACGGTGCGGGCTCGCGGCCGCCGCTGTCCACCGAAGTCCTCACCTGGCCCCGGCTCCTGGGCGGGGGCTGTGCGGCGATGCTCGTGCTGCTCCCGACGGTCGGCGGGACGCTCGCCCTGCTGATCATGGCGGTCCTAGACTGAACCGATGATCCGAGTGCTGATCGCCGACGACGAGGCGCTGATGCGCACCGGGATCCGGCTGATCCTGGAGAACGACGACGAGGTCCGTGTCGTGGCCGAGGCCGAGGACGCTCCTGCGGCCGTCGAAGCCTGCCGCGCCCATCGCGTGGACGTGGCACTTCTCGACATCCGGATGCCGGGCGACGGCGTCAGCGCGGCCGCCGAGATCCTCCGCCACGCGCCGGACACCCGGGTCGTGATGCTGACCGCCTTCGGCGAGGAGCCGAGCGTCACACGCGCCCTGCGGGCCGGAGCCCACGGCTACCTCCTCAAGGACACCGGCCCCCGCGACCTCATCGCCGCCGTACGCCGCGCCGCCGCCGGCGAGATCGTCCTCGCCCCTCAGGTCACCCGCCAACTCGTCGAGTTCCGGGCCCGTTCGGGCCACGGCAGCGATGCGGCCTCCCGCCGCATCGCCGACCTGACACCGGCCGAACGCGACGTCCTGCGCCTCCTCGGCACCGGCCTCTCCAACGCCGAGATCGCCGCCCGGCTCCACCTGAGCGCCGGCACGGTCAAGGCCCACATCAGCAGCATCCTCACCCGCACCGACTGCACCAACCGCGTCCAGGCGGCGGTACTCGCCCAGGAGGCGGGCCTGCACGGCTGACGCCCGCTCGCCTCGCGCCACGCAAGAGGGAGCGTCCGGACCGATCGTCCCGGTACGCGGCCGGACCCCGGGGGCGATCGTGCGGGAGACGGACCCGTCCCGGAAGAGTCCCCGAGAGGGCCCGCTACCCGTGCTCGTACTTCTGCGCCCAGGACCGCCCGGGCATCAAGGCAGCGCCGTTCGGCGGGCAGCCGCGGTGGCGGCGTAGGGGCGGCGGCGCGAGGCGTGAACCTCGTCGACCGGCACGCGGGCCCGCGGCAGCCGGCGCCCGCTCCCCGTAGTAGCGGCAATCGTCGGCGCCGCCACCTCGGGCCACGCATCGCGCAGGCGTTCAGGAAGCCGAAGTCCCCCGCGCCGAACGCCGCTTGGCCAGCATCCTCCGCTGTACGCGCCGCCCCTGTGCGACCGCCAGCGGGATCACGCGCAGGCCGAAGGAGGGGAAGGCGTCCGCCACGCGTACCTGCAGCCCCCGCCGGCCGGGAAGCGTGGTGACCGGCCGCGGACGGTCCAGCACCTTGCGTACCGCGACGACGACTTCCGCGGGCATCAGGAGCTTGCCGGAGAAGGACAACGCCGAGGTGGGATCGTCGAGTCGGTCGTGAAGCATCGGGGTCCAGATGCCGTCCGGGCAGATGCAGGAGATGTCGATCCCCTTGATCCCGGCGAGGCGCAGGTCGGCGAGCGTGCTCCGACTGAAGCCGATCGCGGCGTGCTTGGACGCGGCGTACACCGCCTCGCCGGGCACGGCGGTCAGTCCGGCAAGGGATACGACGTTGACGATGTGCCCGCCCGTGTCCCGCATGGCCTCGATCGCGGCGACAGTGCCGTTGACCGTGCCGAGCGCGTTGACCTCCATCATCAGGCGGCGGACGGCGGCCGGTTGCTCCCATGCGGGGCCGGTCACCAGCACTCCGGCGTTGTTCACCCACACGTCGAGGCGGCCCGCCTCCGCCACGATGCGGTCGCGCGCCGCGGTGACCTGGGCTTCGTCGCGTACGTCGACGGCCGCCCACAGGACGTCGGGACCGAGTTCGACCGCCGTGGTGCGTGCCGCGTCCCCGTCGACGTCGGTGACCAGTACCCGGTGGCCGCGCTCGACGAGGGCCGCGGCGATGAGCCGGCCGAGGCCGCGGCCCGCGCCCGTGACGACCGCGCCGGCAGGTGAGCGGCTCATCCTCGGCTGCCCTCGATCTCGCCGTAGGCGATCCCGCCGTGGGCGTAGGTGGGTACGACCGGCCAGAAGCGTTTCCACGGGGCCAGTTCGGTCGAGGGCAGGATCTGCAGCCAGCGCGGGTCCTTCCTGGACCCGTCGGCGAGGGTCTTCTCCTTGACCATCGAGTCGTACTGGTCCAGGGAGTCCTCGAGGGTGTTGGCGTTGGGGCAGATCTCGCGGCCGAAGGACCGGTGGTAGCGCCGCACGCCGGGGATCTTGGACAGTTCCGGCTGCCAGTTGTCCAGTGCGATGCCGTTCTCCGACGACACCCACACGCCGTCGGGGGTGTTGAGTGCCAGCGAGTGGTTGCCGTCGGTGTGTCCGGGCGTCCACAGCAGCGCGACGCCGGGGCCGAGCTCGATGTCCCGGTCGAAGGTGACGAACTTGTCCGGGTCCACGCCGCCGAGGCCGCCGTCGACGTACCACGCCCACTGCATCGGATGCAGGGACTGCAGCGTCGCCAACTCGCGCTCGTGCACGAGCATCCGTGCCTCGCCGAACAGCGGCTCACGGGGCGCCCGTTCGCCGTCGATGACCTCGCTGGAGCCCAGGATCATCCGCGGGTCCTGCACATGGAGGTGGTCGAAGGTGCAGAAGTCGATGTCGTCCGCGGTGAGCCCGAGCCGGCGCAGGACGTCGCCGGGTTCCGCGTAGTACTGCACGATCGTCCGCTCGACCAGCTTGCCTCCGGGGATCCTCGCCGTCAGCTTCTGCAGGTTGCGGTAGAACGGCGCCTCGGCGGACCCGTCCGGCACGGTCGGCTCGAAGACCAGCGTGCGCGCCCGCCCGTCGAAGTCGTCGTACTGCACGACGATCATGCGGTTGATCATGGAGATCAGCGGGAGCGTGGGCACGCTGACGGCGTCGTGGAAGGCGTACTTCACCGGGTACGGTGCCGCGGCGATGTCGACCGACTTCACCGCACGCACCCGGCCCCCGGCCTTGAAGCGCTCCTTGTACGCGGCAGCGGCCTCGCGGACGCTCCGCAGCCGTTCGCCGCGCGGCCACACCTCGTGGACCCCGTCGAACTCGGGGATGGGCCGCGCGCCGATCCCGCTCAGGTGGTCGGTTCCGGCTGACGCCATGGGCCACTCCTCGCTCTCGTCGCACTCGTCGCACTCGTCGTCGAGGCAGCAGCATGCCGCCGGGAGGCGGGCGGCGTTTGTTCCAGCGCGACAAATTCAACAAGTGCCGCGCAACCGGCGGCGAACCTCGCTCGGTGTGGAGTTCTCCCACCGCCGTACGGCGTGGCCGAGGCCGGACTGGTCGGCGAAACCAGCCATCGCGGCCACCTGCCCGAGAGGGAGTTCGGTGGTGGTGAGGTAGCGCAGGGCGAGCTCCCGTCGTACGCCGTCGAGGATCTCCTCGAAGCCGGTCGACTCCGCGGCGAGCCGCCGCTGCAGCGTGCGGGGATGCATGCCGAGGAGCCGTGCGACCTGGCCGATCGCCACCGCCGTGCTGCCGACGCTTGCGGCCAGCGCCCGCCGCACCTGAGTGGACACCAGCTGCTCCGGGTCGGTGTGATGGCCGGACAGGTACTCCACGGCGAACCGGCGGATCGCCGCGTCCGCGCCGTGGAACTCCCGGTCGAGCAGCCGCCGTTCCACCCGCAGCGCGGCGCTCGGGCAGCCGAACTTCACATCCGCGCCGAAGAATTCGGTGTACCGGGACACCGGCGAGAGCGGGTGGTGCGGCAGCTCGACCGACCGCAGTCCGGCCAGACTCCCGGCCAGGGCCAGCGCCGCACGGTGGAAGAGGCCGACCCCGAGCTCCATGGCCTGCGGGGAGTACGGCGACTCGCGCAGGTCCTTCCGGTACGTGAGCGCGACCACCTCACGGCGGCCGCGCGGATCCGGCTCCACACCGATACTGAGCGCCGGACTGTGGACGAACATGAAGCGCGTCGCGCAGTCCAGCGCCTCCGTCACCGTGGAGGAGGCCTGGATGGCCAACGCCAGGCGGCCGAGAATGCTGAGGTCCTGGGCGCAGGCGAGGCGGAGGCCGAAGTCGGGGCACCGGAGGTCACGTGCGACCGCGTCGAGCATCAGGTCGTGCCGGGTGATCGGGACGAGCCCCTCCTCGGAGGTGAGCGCCTCAGGAGGGATCGCGAACCGCCGGGTGAATTCCCCGGGGTCACCGCCGAGCTCCTCGACCAGGCGCGCGAACCCGCGCAGGCTGGCTCCCCGGATCATCGCACCCACCGGGCGATGCTAACCGCAGCGCACAGTCGGCCGAGGGCGCGGTTCGGTCACCATCGGATCGCCCGGAGCGGGCCCGCCGAACGGCTTCCGGGCAACGCCGCGAGCGCCGGTACCGGACCGCTCCGGCACCCGCTCCCGCCGTCCACCGAGAATCCGCTCCCCCCAGCCGCGCTGACGTACCGTCCGCTCACGCAAGGGCTGCGGAACGAAGCAGCGCCCGACCCCACCGAAGTGGAGATCGGGCGCTGCCCAGCAGGTCGGACGGGATTTCCCCGGACCCGGACGCGGTAGGCCGTGTGGGACTCGAACCCACAACCAATGGATTAAAAGTCCACTGCTCTGCCAATTGAGCTAACGGCCCTCGTGAACGCACCCCCGAGCATAGCCGGACGGACACGCGCCGCCGATCGGGTATCCGCCCCGTGGCCCCGTCGGAGTACGGACGAGGCGGGCCCACCGGTGTGGTGGGCCCGCCTTCGTACGTTTCGTCACCCTGTCCCGTACGTCCGGGGCGGGTTCACCGGTCGAGTGGCCGGCGGGGGTCAGCCGTTGCGCTTCCAGCGCGGCTTGTCGTCACGACGGCCGAAGGAGCTGCTGCTCTGGCCGCGGTGGCCGCTCGGACGGTCGTCACGGCGGTTGAACGGACGGTCACCGGCGCCGCGGTGGCCGCTCGGACGGTCGTCGCGACGGTTGAACGGACGGTCACCGGCGCCGCGGTGGCCGCTCGGACGGTCGTCACGGCGGTCCCGGTTGAAGGGACGGTCGTTGTCACGACGCTCGAAAGAACGGCCACCACGGTCGTCCCGACGGTCACGGTTGAAACCACCACGGTCACCACCGCGGTCGCCACGGTCGTCACGACGGAACCCGCCACGGTCACCACCGCGGTCGTCGCGGTTGAACGGACGGTCGTTGTCACGACGCTCGAAAGAACGGCCACCACGGTCGTCCCGACGGTCACGGTTGAAACCACCACGGTCACCACCGCGGTCGCCACGGTCGTCACGACGGAACCCGCCACGGTCACCACCGCGGTCATCACGCTTGAACGGACGGTCGTTGTCACGACGCTCGAAAGAACGGCCACCACGGTCGTCCCGACGGTCACGGTTGAAACCACCACGGTCACCACCGCGGTCGTCACGCTTGAAGGAACGGTCGTCCCGGCGGTCGAAGTTGCCCCGGTCGTCACGCCGCTCGCGACGCTCCTCGCGCGGCTGCTCGGCCAGGGCTTCGGCCTGCACGACCTCGGCCTGGGCGGACTCGGCGGCGGCGGCCACCGCGGCCACGGCCTCCTCGGGGTCGTCGCCCCGCTCCCGCGCGGCACGCGCGGTCAGCCGGTCGGCCTCCTCGCGCAGCTCGGTCGCGCGCCGCTGCGCCCGCTCCAGCTGCTTGGTGAGGTCGGACACGTCGCGCTCGGCCTGTCGCGCCGAGTTGTCCGCGGAGTCGGCCTGCACCTCGGTCAGCGACCGGGCACCGGTGATCTCGGCGACCTCGGGCTCGAAGGTGCCGGCGCCGCCGACGATGTGGCGCGAGGCGTCGACGCCCGCGTCCTCCATCAGCCGGAAGATCTGCCGGCGCTGGTGCGGCAGGGACAGCGACACGACGGTGCCGGAACGGCCCGCGCGAGCGGTACGGCCGGAGCGGTGCAGGTAGTCCTTGTGGTCGCCGGCCGGGTCCACGTTCAGCACCAGGTCGATGCCGTCCACGTGGATACCGCGGGCGGCGACGTCGGTCGCGACGAGCGCGTTGACGTAACCGTCCTTGAAGTCCGCGAGCGTGCGGGTGCGCGCGCCCTGCGTCATACCGCCGTGCAGCGCGTCCGCCTTCACGCCCGACTCGCGCAGCTGCTCCGCGATGCGGTCGCAGCCCAGCTGGGTGCGGACGAAGATGATCGTGCGGCCCTTGCGGGCGGCGATCGCGGCGGTGACCGGAGCCTTGTCGCGCGGCTTCACGATGAGGATGTGGTGCGACATGGTCGTCACGGCGCCCTGAGCGGCGTCCACCTCGTGGGTGACCGGGTTGTTCAGGTAGCGCTTGACCAGCGTGGAGATCTCGTTCTCCATCGTGGCGGAGAACAGCATCCGCTGGCCGCCCGTGGGGACCTGGTCGAGCAGTTCGGTGACCTCGGGCAGGAAGCCCAGGTCGGACATCTGGTCGGCCTCGTCGAGCACGGCGATCTGCACGTTCTCGAGCGAGCAGGCGCCGCGGTTGATGATGTCGCGCAGACGGCCCGGAGTGGCGACGAGGATGTCGACGCCGCGCTCGAGAGCGTAGATCTGGTTGCCCATCGAGGTGCCGCCGCAGACGACCTTCATCTTCAGGCCCATGACGTCGCCGTAGGGCTGCAGCGCGTCGGCGACCTGCATCGCCAGCTCACGGGTCGGGGTCAGGATGACGCCGCGAGGCTTCTTCTTCTCGGTGCGGCCGCCGGTCAGGGTGGCGAGCAGCGGCAGTCCGAACGAGAGCGTCTTGCCGGAGCCGGTACGGCCGCGGCCGAGGATGTCCTTGCCGGCCAGGGCGTCCGGGATGGTCGCGGCCTGGATCGGGAAGGGCGTGGTCACGCCGTTCTGGGCGAGCTTGCGCACGATGCTCTCGGGCAGACCCAGGTCGGCGAAGGTGTTCTCGGGGGCCTGGGGGGTCTCGGGAGCCTGCTGCTCGGCGTCGACGACGGCCACTGCGGCCTCGTCGTTCTCGGGCAGGACGGCGTGATCAGTACTGAAAGTGGACATGCGAAATGCGAAACCTTCCGGAGTCTCGGCACGCGCCCATAACTCCGTGAAGTTCGCAAGTCGACCGCCTCAATGCGGTCCAGCCACGGCAAGGGAGAGTACGCGCCACGCGGCACTCATACGTGGTTCTGCGCCAGGATGGCGTCGAACCTGAGCTGCCGGGCAAATGGGATCAAACGATCTACCACTGTACGCACCCCCCGGGCCTAAAGGCAAACCACACCCAAAGGCCCTGCTCAGGCAGGCTTTCCGGCCTCCGGAGACGGCTCGATCCGGGGCGCTCCGGCGGCCCTCCCGGAGTCCGCACCGCGCCCCAGCTGCGGCCGCGGCGCCGAGGACGACGGTCCCGGCGGGTCCGGCTCGGGGCTCGGACTCTCGGCCGGCGGATCACTCGGTTCCGGCGCGGGTGGGTCGGGGCGGTCGGGGGGCGGCGTGCGGGTGGGTTCGGGCCGCGGGCGGTTCGGTTCGTCCGGCCGTCGGGGGCCGGGGTGCGCTGCGGGGGCGTCGTCATCCGGGCCGGACTTCTTGCCGCCCTTGCCGGATCCCGTGCTGCCGCCGGAGTCCCGGTCATCGCCGTCGGCGCCTCGGGGGCCACCGCCTCCGCGGCCTTCGGCCGCGCCGGGCCGCGCGCCCCCGGCGGCTCCCGAACCGCCTCCGGTCGCCACCTTCCCGCCGTCCGGACCGGTGTCGTCGCCCTGCTGGACGGAGGACCGTTTCGGCGCGGGATCACCGGAGTCGTCGCCCACGCTCATGCATCCGGCACTGGCGGTGAGTGCGAGTACGGCGGCGGCCAGGCGCACGGGTACGTAACTGCGGGCGGGTACGTACGGCTGGCGCACGACGGGGACACCTCCGGAGCGGAAGAACTGGGTCCCCCTGCCCAACTCCCGCCGCCCACAAGAGGACACGCGCCGCGGCCGCCCCGCGATCCGGGGTCAGCCGTACCGGGAACGCCTGCCGTTCCCCGGCTCGCGGGCATCCGCGCCGTCGCGTGCCTCAGCCGTACCCGAGCGCGTGCAGCCGTTCGTCGTCGATGCCGAAGTGGTGCGCGATCTCGTGCACCACGGTGATCTCCGTCTCGGCGACCACGTCCTCGCGGGCCTCGCACATGCGCAGCGTCGGCCCCATGTAGACCGAGATCCGGTCGGGCAGCACACCCGCGTACCACTCGCCCCGCTCGGTCAGCGGGGTCCCTTCGTAGAGCCCGAGCAGCTCCGGATCGTCCGCCGGCGGCTCGTCCTCGACGAACACGGCGACGTTGTCCATCAGCCGCGTCAGCTCCGGAGGGATCCTGTCCAGGGCCTCGCCGACCAGTTCCTCGAACTCGGTACGCGTCATCTCCAGCACACCGCCATTGTCCGCCACCGCACCGCATAGCCGCCCCCGCGCACGGGCATACCGGACCAATGGCCCGCGACAGTGCCGCCACCCCGAAGCACGTCGTCCACCTCGCCAAGGCCCTCCTGCGCCGCACCAAGGGCGGCCCGGGAGCGGTCCTGCGCGGCTACCGCTCCCGGCATCCGCACACCGTCGTCGCGCTCGTGCACCCGGCCCATCCCTGGTCGAGGGCGTTCGGCCTGGTCGCGGTGGTGCTGATCGGTGCCTGGCTCGGGCTGCTCATCGTGGGCAGCGTGCGCGCCCCGGTCGGCCCGATGGACACCCGCATGACGGTCCGCCCGTCCGCCACCGGCGGCACCAAGATCAACGTCTCGCCGCTCGGCGCCCTGGAACTGCAGTCGCACCTCGCCCCCGTACGCCTCGACGTCGACGTCGACCGCCTCGACCCGGAGCGCGCCCGCGCCCTCGTCGACCATCCGGAACGGATCTCGGGACTCCAGGACGAGGTCGCCGCGGACGTCCGCAGCGGCACCGTCGACGTCGCCCTGCGCTCCTGCGTCGCCGTCGTCTCCGGCGCCACCGCACTCGGCCTCGCGGTCTACCGCAGACCGCGCCGCGCCCTCGCCGCCGGCGGCCTCGCCCTGACCCTGCTCACCGCCTCCGGCGTCGCCGCCTTCGCCACCTGGAACCCGAAGTCCGTGCTCGAACCGAAGTTCTCCGGCCTGCTCAGCAGCGCCCCTTCGGTGGTCGGCAGCGCCCGCAGCATCGTCAGTGAATTCGACGTCTACCAGAAGGAGTTGGCGCGCCTCGTCACCAATGTGACCAAGCTCTACGACGCCACCTCCACGCTCCCCGCGTACGCCCCCGACCCCACCACGGTCCGCGTCCTGCACGTCTCCGACATCCATCTCAACCCGGCGAGCTGGCACATCGTCCAGTCCCTGGTGGAGCAGTACGACATCGACGTCATCGTCGACTCCGGCGACACCATGGACCACGGCACGGCCGCCGAGAACGCGTTCCTCGACCCGGTCGAGGACCTCGGCGCCCCCTACGTCTGGGTGCGCGGCAACCACGACTCGGAACTCACCCAGCGCTATCTCGAGGGCCTGGACAACGTGCATGTACTGGACGACGGCAAGGCCGTGACCGTGGCCGGACTCCGCTTCGCCGGCATCGGCGACCCGCAGTACACCCCCGACCGCTCCGTGGAGGCGGAGGGCGATCCGGCCGAGGAGCTGGCCGGCAGCAGGCTGGCCTCGGCCCTGTGGCAGCAGGACGCGGCGGGCACGCCCGTGGACGTCGCCATCGCCCACAATCCGGTGGCCGCCCGCGAGACCGACGGCGCCGTGCCGCTCGTCCTGGCGGGCCACGTCCACCACCAGGAGATGGAGGTCATGGAGAACGGCACCCGGCTGCGCATCGAGGGCTCCACCGGCGGGAGCGGACTGCGTGCGGTCGAGGACGACAAGCCCGACCCGGTGGAGGCGTCCGTCCTCTACCTGGACCGCGACAGCAAGCTCCTGCAGGCGTGGGACGAGATCCGGCTCGGCGGCCTCGGCCTGACGACGGCGGAGGTCAGCCGCCATCTGCCGAAGGAGAACCAGCCCGGCGCGACGCCCTCGCCGAGTGCCCCGTGAACCCGCTCCCGGAGCCGCCCGTAAACCGTTTTGGCGATCGCTCCCCGCATCCCATATGCTTCTCACGTCCCCGACGCGCTGCGAAGCGCCCAGGCGGGCCAATTAGCCCTCATCGTCTAGTGGCCCAGGACGCCGCCCTTTCAAGGCGGTAGCACGGGTTCGAATCCCGTTGGGGGCACGCAGCAACCTGTGCGAGACTTAGGTCCGCACAAAGCTTGGTCCTGTGGAGCAGTTTGGAGTGCTCGCCACCCTGTCAAGGTGGAGGCCGCGGGTTCAAATCCCGTCAGGACCGCTTGCATTTCACCTCGGTGAACTGCGTGGCTGGGTAGCTCAGTTGGTACGAGCGATCGCCTGAAAAGCGATAGGTCGCCGGTTCGATCCCGGCCCCAGCCACTCTCGCCCAACAGGGCAATCACCCCCTCCGGAAGCTTCCGGAGGGGGTGTTTTCATGCCGCTCCACGCCGACCCGTCACGCCAACTCCCCTGCGGCGCGGGAGAGACGCGCCCCCGAGCCTTCCACCGCTCGCCGCGTCGGGCGTGCGGCGGGCACCTCGTCGCGTTCAGTCCGGACCGGCGGGCAGGGCCGCGTACGGGTGGACCTCGATCCGCGTCGGCGGCTCGGCGAGGAGGCCGATGATCTCGTCGCGCAACTCGTCGGCGAGCGGGCTGTTCTCGTAGGCGTCCTTGGCCTCGTGGCTGCGGAACACCTCCATGTTCCACAGCACGTCGGGGTCGGCGTCCTCGCGGGCGATGATGAACCGGTCGGACGATCCCGACTTCTCCATCCCCTCGGTGGCCAGCGCGAACAGCTTGTCGCCGAGTCCGGGCTTGGCACGCATCCTGATCACGTATGCGGGCTGGTCCTGCAGTGCCATGTCCCTCTCCTTCCGTGCCGCGGCCGGGCGTCCGGCACAAGTCCGGGATCCGCCGCTGGAATGTCGTTCCAGAGAGAGTGTGGAACGACGTTCCAGCCATGTCAAAATGGCGGCGTGACACCTCACCCGCGCAAGAAGCCGGAGCGACGCACCGAACCCCTCTCCCGTGAGCGGATCGTGGACACCGCTGTCGGCCTGCTGGACACGGCGGGCGAGAGCGGACTGACCTTCCGAGCGCTCAGTGAACGTCTGGCCACCGGCCCCGGCGCGATCTACTGGCACGTGGCCGGCAAGAGCGAGCTCCTGGCCGCGGCCACGGACCGCGTCGTCAGCCGCGCGCTCACCGAGGGCCCGGACGGATCGCCGGACGGCATACACGATGTCGCCCTCGGCCTCTTCGATGCGATCGAGGAGCACCCGTGGCTCATCGGCCAACTCACCACCCAGCTCTCCCACCACCCCACCGGCCCGGTGACGACCCGCATCTTCGAGGCCACCGGCCGACAGGTGTCCGCGCTCGGCGCACCCGCGAGCAGCTGGTTCACCGCGACATCCGCCCTGATGCACTACATCCTCGGCGCCGCCGGACAGAACGCCGCGAACGCCGCCCGCGCCCGTGCCCTCGATCCGGAGGCCGACCGCACCGCATACCTGGACACCGTGGCGGGTGCGTGGAAGCAACTCAGCCCCGACGACCACCCGTTCACTCGAGCGGTCGCGGACCAGGGTCTCGAGCACGACGACCGCACGCAGTTCCTCGCCGGGATCGACCTCATCATCGCGGGCGTGACGGCCGGGGCTTAGGGCCCTGAAGGGGGAGGGTCACGCAGGTGCCGCGGGGGCGTCCGCCGGTTCGCGGCCGCCCGGGTGGCGGTGGCGCCAGAACCAGAAGAGGCCGCCGGCGAGTACGGACCAGCCCCCGAGGACCAGGAACGGGAACGCGTGCTGGTGGCCCTGGAAGTAGACCGCCGTGTGCTGGGCGTTGACCGAAGCGCCGGGCGGGAGCCACTGGCCGAGGCGGCCGATGACCGTGGGCAGCAGCGGGGGTGCGACCGCTCCGCCGGAGGCGGGGTTGCCGAGGAGGACGAGCAGGCCCCAGGTCGGGATCATCGACCAGCGGTGGAAGAAGGTGTTGAACATCGTGAAGACCATCCCGCAGGCGAACATCGTCAGCGCGAGGATGAGCCAGGACTCGACGAACGGCAGGTCCACGGCGCCGAGCCCCCAGTCCACGACGGCGGCCACCGCGAACCCGCCGAGCAGGGCGTACGCGGCGGTGCAGGCGATGCGTTCGGCCGGGTTGAGGCCGCGGGCGTGCACGCTGAGCTGGATCGCGCCGACGAAGCCGATGATCACCGCGGCGAGCGAGATGTAGAAGATGGTCAGGCCGCGGGGGTCGCCGCTCTGCAGCGGGCGAAGGTCCTCGACGGTGACCGGGATGCCGGTGGCCCGGCTCACCGGGGAGGCCGCCTGGGTGAACACCTCGGCCACCGAGAACCCGGAGGCACTGGACACTTCGAGGTGCACGCGGCGGCCGTCGCCGGCGACGTCGAGTACGGCGTAGACCCGCTGTTCGTCGATCGCTTCGCGCGCCTCGGCCCGTGAGCCGTACGGGCGCAGGTCGAGCTCCGCGTCGAGTGCCTTCTCCATCCCGGTGAGGAACTCCTTGCCCCGTGGCTGCTCGTACTGGCCGGTGACGGCGGTCGGGATGTTGTGCGGGGTGGGATTCGCCATGGCGTACGTGTACGCGGCGGCGAAGAGCGCCGCGGCCGCGGCGAGGATGAGCACGAGGACGGTCGCGGGCAGGAACGGCGACCTCTTGAACGCGGCCCAGTGCGCGGCCCGGGACGCGGGGGACTCTTCGGGCGTATGGGACATATCTGAAAGTTAGAGCACCGGGCGGGTGCGGACATCCCGGGTGCGTGGACGCCGTGCGCCCCAGCCAGGACTGACCTGCGGCGGCCGAGTGCCGACCGGGCCGGTCGTGGGCACTCGGCCGCCGCTGTTCAGTCCTCGGCCCGGGACGGCTCGGGGGTGGAGGCGCGTTCCGGGGCGTCCGACCGGTCCGGTACGGCCGGCTGTTCCGGTTCGGCCGGCTGTTCCGGTTCGGCCGCGGACTCGTCGGAAGGCCGGCCGCGGAGGTGGCGCCAGGCGAAGGCGGCACCCACCGCGAGGACGATCAGCGCGACGAGGACGCCGTCCGGCACCCTGTCCCCCACTTCCCGCGCCCACTGCTCCACCGCGAAGGAGTCGTCCACGTCGAGCAGTCCGGGCAGTGCCGTCGTCCCGTCGTACGCCAGGAAGAGCGCGCCGAGGGCGATGAAGAACAGGCCGGAGAGCAGGCTCGTGGTGTGCAGTTCGAGGCGGCCTACGTGGAGGCTGCGGCCGCGCAGCCAGCGGCGTCGGCCCAGGTCGAAGCGTTCCCACAGGGCGGCGAGCAGGAACAGCGGGACGGCCATGCCGAGGGCGTAGACCGCCAGCAGCGCCCCACCGTAGGCGGGCGAGCCGCTGACCGCGGCGACGGTGAGCACGCTGCCGAGGATCGGGCCCGCGCAGAAACCGGCCAGGCCGTACACCGCACCGAGTGCGTACACCGACAGGGCGGTGGTCGGGCGGATACGGCCGGAGAGTTCGGCCATCCGCCGGGAGGCGAAGCCGCCGCCGAGAATCTGCAGCACGCCGAGCGCGACGATCAGCCAGCCGCCGGCGAGGACGAGCAGATCCCGGTTGCCGTAGAAGAACCGGCCCGCGTAACTGCCGGCCGCACCCAGCGGCACGAGGGTGGTGGCCAGGCCCAGGTAGAAGATGCCGGTACGGGCCAGCAGCCGGGACGAGCTGTCGATGGAGTAGGCGAAGAAGGCAGGCAGCAGGAGGGCGCTGCACGGGCTGAGCAGGGCGAGCAGGCCACCGAGGAAGGCGGCCAGGTAGCCGATGTCGGTCACGGGGCGCCGCCGGTGGTGGACGGGGCGGGGGTGGTCTTCCCGTCGGAGTCGTGCTCGTCGGCGCCCTTCCGGGCACCCTCGGACTCCTTCGTCTTCGTCTTCGCCTTCGCCTTCGCTTTCGCCCGGGTCTTCGCGTCCTCGATGGCGGCGGTGAAGGCCTCCTCGGGCTGCGCGCCGGCCAGCGGACGGCCGTTGATCAGGAAGGACGGCGTGGAGGTGGCTCCGAGGCCGTACGCCTCGTCGCTGTCCTTCGCGACGGCCCGCTCGGAGGCCGCACTGTCGAGATCGCGCGCGAAGAGCCCGAGGTCCTTCACCCCGGCCTCGCGGGCGAGGGCGGTCACGCGGTCCTTCGAGAAGCCCTTCTCCTTGACCCCCTTCGCGTACGCGGCCCCGTGGAACTCCCAGAACCGGTCCTGCTGCCCGGCCGCCCACGCGGCCCGCGCGGCGGTCTGGGAGTCCTTGCCGAAGATCGGGAAGTTGCGCCACTCGATGCGCAGGGTGCCGTCGTCCACGTACTTCTCGATCAGGGCGGGTTCGGTGTCGCGGGCGAACTTGCCGCAGAAGCCGCACTTGAAGTCCGCGTACTCGACGAGGACCACGGGGGCGTCCGCGCGGCCCACCGCGAGTTTGTCGTCGGCGTCACGGCGGGCGAGCTGCTCCAGCTCGGGGTGGACGCCGCCCGCCGGATCGGTGGAGACGTCGGCGGCGGGTTCCCCTGAGGTCACCTCCGGGGAGCTGTCGGGGCGGGTCGCGGTGTACGAGAGCGTGCCGAGCAGCACGGCGGCGACGACCGTGCCGGCCGCGAACACCGCGCCCTTGGTGCGGGACGTGGCCCGTTGCGCGGCGGCGGAGGGGCGGGGCTTCGCGGAGGGGCGGGGCTTCGAGGACGCCGAGGCCTTGGAGGCAGGCTTCTTGGCAGGGTTGGCGGACATCGGTGTTCCGTTCTCCTGGAAAGGCGGAGGGAGTCTGAGGGGGGGGCAGGCCGGTCGCTGACGGCTCAGGCGGCGGTCGCGGCCGTGGGCGGCGCCGGGCAGGCGACCTCGCCGGCCAGCCGTCGTACGGCGGCCACGGCGAGCAGCGCGAGCGAGACGACGGCGAGCGCCGGCTGCAGCGGTGCCCAGATCGTCAGGGCACCGGAGGTGCCGAGCGCGAGCAGCACGAGCTTGTTGCACACGGGGCAGCCGACCGCGAGGAAGGAGAGGACGGCGCCCGCGGTGCCCAGACGCGAGGCACGTTCCCGGCGAGGCGCGCGGTCGCGGTCGGCACCGGTCCGTACGTAGGTCGCGAACAGCAGGCCCGCCAGTACGGAGGTGGCGACGAGGACCGGCAGGTTCCACCACTCCGGCGGGACGCTCCGGCCGAAGACCGGGCTGGGGATCAGCGCCGTGGGCAGCCCCACGACCAGCGCGCAGAGCAGTGCGGCGCCGAGTGCCGCGCCCCAGCGGGCGGACGGCCAGGCGGCCGGGGCGCGCAGGGCGAGGCGCAGGTCGCGGCGGGCGGCGCGGGCGAGCGCGGGCATGCTGCTGCGCGCCCGGGCTGGGGGCGTTCGGTGGTCGGTCACGGGAGGTCTCTCCTGTCCGTACGTCTGAGTGGCCTGTCGAGGTACGGGCAGGCCTAGACGCGCAGGACGGAGAGGGAGACCGGAGTCGGCGGTTCGAGCGGGGGTGGGGCACGGTCCTTGGCCGGGGCGGGCGCGTGGGCCGCCGGGGCGCAGAGGTCGGTCGCCGCGTGGGCGTGGGCGAACGCGGCGAGGAGTTCGGCCGCCGGGTTGCTGCGCGAGGGGTTGTTCTGCTGGGCGTCGCGGTCGTGGCGCTTGCTCTTGCCACAGCCGACGCCGTCGTCGATCACGGCGGGGCCGGCCACCTGAGCGGCCGCGTCGGCGCGCTGCGCGGGACCTGTCGGGCCCCTCGACGTAGGTGCGGCGCCGGGCCTCCACTCGTCCGACACCTGCACGCCGGACCGAGCCTCCGCCGCACCGGCGGGACCGCAGAAGAGCCCCGCCGCCAACGCCACGAACAGCACACCGAGCAGCGTGATCACCGCTCGGTCGGCGCGGGTGGCGTGGACTCGGGACATGCCCCACATACTGCACCACCGCATCGCGCCACCGACCACACCCCACCCCCGGTCCACGACCGCCCGTCCGGGCCGGTCCCGGCCGCCAGGGCGGGTACCGGCCCCGCTCTCGCCAAAACCGTTCGCCACCCCTTCGTCGGCAGTGAGATCCTGGACCCCGTATGTCTACTTCCTATGCCGACGTCGCCCGACTCCTCGACGACGCCTCGCTTCGCGACGCACACCGCCTCGGCCGCCGCCTCGAGGGCTCCCGCCGTATCCGCAAGCCGGAGGCGCGCGAGGCCGTGCTCGAGGAGATCGCCGCCGAGGCCGGGAAGTCCGCCGCCCGGGTGGCCGAGCGGCGCGCTGCCATGCCCGAGGTGACGTACCCGGAGCAACTGCCGGTCAGCCAGAAGCGGGACGAGATCCTCGAGGCGATCCGCGACCACCAGGTGGTGATCGTCGCGGGCGAGACCGGCTCCGGAAAGACCACGCAGATTCCCAAGATCTGTATGGAACTCGGCCGCGGCGCACGCGGCATGATCGGCCACACCCAGCCCCGCCGTATCGCCGCCCGCACGGTCGCGGAGCGCGTCGCGGAGGAGCTGGGCACGCCGCTCGGCGAGACGGTCGGCTGGAAGGTCCGCTTCACCGACCAGGTCAGCGGCAAGACGTACGTGAAGCTGATGACGGACGGCATCCTGCTCGCCGAGATCCAGACGGACCGCGAGCTGCGCGCCTACGACACGATCATCATCGACGAGGCCCACGAGCGGTCCCTGAACATCGACTTCCTGCTCGGCTACCTCGCCCAACTACTGCCCAAGCGCCCGGATCTGAAGGTCGTCATCACCTCGGCGACGATCGACCCGGAGCGCTTCTCCCGGCACTTCGGCGACGCCCCGATCGTCGAGGTCAGCGGCCGTACGTATCCGGTCGAGGTGCGCTACCGGCCGCTCCTCGAGGAGGACTCCGAGGACGCCGACCGCGACCAGATCACCGCGATCACGGAGGCCGTCGAGGAGCTGCAGGGCGAGGGCAAGGGCGACATCCTGGTCTTCCTCTCCGGCGAGCGCGAGATCCGCGACACGGCGGACGCGCTCAACAAGAGGAACCTCAAGTTCACCGAAGTGCTCCCTCTCTACGCCCGCCTCTCCCACGCCGAGCAGCACCGCGTCTTCCAGCGCCCCGGCGCAGGGACGACCCGCCGTATCGTCCTCGCGACGAACGTGGCCGAGACGTCCCTGACCGTCCCCGGCATCAAGTACGTGATCGATCCGGGCACCGCCCGCATCTCCCGCTACAGCCACCGCACCAAGGTCCAGCGCCTGCCCATCGAGGCGATCAGCCAGGCCAGCGCCAACCAGCGCAAGGGCCGTTGCGGCCGTACGTCGGACGGCATCTGCATCCGGCTCTACAGCGAGGACGACTTCGAGGCCCGGCCCGAGTACACGGACGCGGAGATCCTCCGTACGAACCTGGCGAGCGTCATCCTGCAGATGACCGCCGCCGGCCTCGGTGACATCGAGAAGTTCCCCTTCATCGACCCGCCGGACCACCGCAACATCCGCGACGGTGTCCAACTCCTGCAGGAACTAGGGGCGTTGGACCCCAGCGAGAAGGACGTACGCAAGCGCCTCACCCCGATGGGCCGCCAGCTCGCCCAGCTCCCCGTCGACCCGCGCCTGGCACGCATGGTCGTGGAGGCCGACAAGAACGGCTGTGTGCGCGAGGTCATGGTGATCGCCGCGGCCCTTTCCATCCAGGACCCGCGTGAGCGGCCGGCCGAGAAGCAGACCCAGGCCGACCAACAGCACGCTCGCTTCAAGGACGAGTCCAGCGACTTCCTGGCGTATCTGAACCTCTGGCGGTACGTGCGCGAGCAGCAGAAGGAGCGCGGCTCCTCGTCGTTCCGCCGGATGTGCAAGCAGGAGTACCTGAACTTCCTGCGCATCCGCGAATGGCAGGACATCTACACCCAACTGCGCACCGTGGCAAAGCAGATGGGCGTCTCGCTGAACAACGACGACACCGCAGCGCCGGACCAGCAGATCCACGTCTCGCTCCTCGCGGGTCTGCTGTCGCACGTCGGCATGAAGGACGTGAAGACCACCGGCAAGGAGAGCGGCAAGGACACCGCCCGCGACGGCAAGGGCTCCGGCGGGCGGAACGAGTATCTGGGCGCCCGGGGCGCCAAGTTCGCCGTCTTCCCGGGTTCGGCGCTCTTCAAGAAGCCGCCGCGGTTCATCATGTCCGCCGAGCTGGTGGAGACCTCGCGCCTGTGGGCGCGGGTCAACGCGAAGATCGAGCCGGAGTGGATCGAGCCGCTCGCCGAGCACCTGACCAAGCGCACCTACTCCGAGCCGCACTGGGAGAAGGACATGGCCGCGGTCATGGCGTACGAGAAGGTGACGCTGTACGGCGTCCCGATCGTGGCCTCGCGCAAGGTCAACTACGGCCGGATCGACGCGGAGGTCAGCCGCGACCTCTTCATCCGCAACGCCCTGGTGGAGGGCGACTGGCGCACCCACCACAAGTTCTTCGCCGCCAACCGCCGGCTCCTGACCGAGGTCGAGGAGCTGGAGCACCGGGCCAGACGCCGCGACATCCTGGTCGACGACGAGACGCTCTTCGACTTCTACGACGAGCGGCTGCCGGCCGATGTGGTCTCCGGCGCGCACTTCGACTCCTGGTGGAAGAAGCAGCAGCGCGAGGAGCCGGAGCTGCTCGACTTCGAGCGCTCGATGCTGATCCGGGAGTCGGCCGAGGCCGTCACCAAGGACGACTATCCGGACACGTGGCGCCAGGGCGGCCTCAAGTTCCGTGTGACGTACCAGTTCGAGCCGGGTGCGGATGCGGACGGCGTGACCGTCCACATCCCGCTGCAGGTCCTCAACCAGGTCACCGACGAGGGCTTCGACTGGCAGATTCCGGGCCTGCGCGAGCAGGTGGTGACGGAGCTGATCCGCTCGCTGCCCAAGCCGATCCGCCGCCACTACGTGCCGGCCCCGAACCATGCGCGGGCGTTCCTCGACCGCGCCGTTCCGCTGCAGGAGCCGCTGCCGACGACGCTTGCCCGCGTGCTGCAGCAGATGGTCGGAGTGCGGGTCGACGCGGAGGACTTCGACCTGTCCCGCGTACCCGACCACTTGAAGATCACCTTCCGGATCGTCGACGAGCGGCGCCGCAAAGTGGCCGAGGACAAGGACCTCGAGGCACTGCGCCTGCGTCTGCGGCCGAAGGCACGGCAGGCGATCTCGAAGGCGGCCGCGGCGACGGCCGAGCGCTCCGGCGGCGAGTCGATCGAACGCACCGGCCTGACCGACTGGACGCTCGGCACCCTCAGCAAGGTCTTCGAGACGAAACGCGCCGGCCAGCCGGTCAAGGCGTTCCCGGCCCTGGTCGACGCGGGCGACACCGTCTCGGTCAGCCTCTTCGACTCCGAGGCCGAGCAGCGGCAGGCGATGTGGCAGGGCACGCGGAAGCTGATCCTGCTCAACATCCCGGTCAGCCCCGCCAAGTTCGCCTCGTCCAAGCTCTCCAACGCGGCGAAGCTGACCCTCTCGGCCAACCCGCACGGCTCTGTCCAGGCCCTCGTCGAGGACTGCGCCACCGCGGCCGCCGACAAACTGATCGCCGACCACGGCGGCCCGGCCTGGGACGAGGAGTCGTACCGCAAGCTCTACGAGAAGGTCCGCGCCGACCTCGTCGACGTGACCGTCCGTGCGGTGGACCGCGTCAAGGAGGTCCTGTCCGCCTGGCAGGCCTGCGAGCGCCGCCTGAAGTCGACGAAGAGCCCGGTCCTGCTCGCGAATCTCACCGACGTACGCGACCAGTTGGCGGACCTCGTCGGGCCGGGCTTCGTGACCCGCACAGGCCTCGCCCGCCTCCCGGATCTGATGCGCTACCTGGTGGCCGCGGACCGCCGTCTGCAGCAGATGCCGTCCAACGCCCAGCGGGACACCAGCCGCATGGCGAAGGTCCACGAGATGCAGGACGAGTACGCCTGGCTGCTCGAGCAGCTGCCGCAGGGGCGCCCGGTCCCCCAGCAGGTCCTCGACATCCGCTGGATGCTCGAGGAGCTGCGGGTCAGCTACTTCGCCCACGCCCTCGGTACGGCCTACCCGGTCTCCGACAAACGGATCATGAAGGCCGTGGACGCGGCCGCGCCGTAAGGCATCGGGACCGCGGCCGCACCGCCGCAGGAGTCGGCTCCCGCCCCCTGGTTCCCAGTGACGAACCCCGTACGCAGAGCGAGTTCGACCAGCGCCCCGCCCGCGTGTAAAGTCTCCTCTCGCAGCACAGCGCAGCATTCGGTGCCGCGAACAAGGTCCTGTGGAGCAGTTTGGAGTGCTCGCCACCCTGTCAAGGTGGAGGCCGCGGGTTCAAATCCCGTCAGGACCGCAGTTGTTGGAAGGGCCGTCATCCCAGCGGATGGCGGCCCTTCCTCATACCCCTCGCCGCTCGAAGCCTCACCCCTCGAAGCGGCGCCCGTGCGACAGCCGCGAAATCCCGTCAGGACCGCGGCACGGCCGCCATCCCCGGCGGAGGCGGCCCGTCCGCATGCCCGGCCGTCTTGACGCCTCCCCCTCCCCCCGGTACTCAGAACTCAGGGAGTGAGTCCGCCCATTCGCCGGGAGGTGCGCATGACGGCGTCCGCGCGACATGAGACCCGGGCACTACTGCGTGCCCATCTCGCAGCGGCCACGGGGTACCGGCATCTGACCCGGCACTGCCCCATCTGCCACCGGCTCCTGAGACTGGCCATGGAGCCCGGACAGCCCGCTCTCGCCGGCGAGGACCCCGCACGGGACGAAAGTCCTGCAGGGACGTGACGAAAGCCGCGCCCATGCGCCCCCGACGAGTGCGACTCTGGACAGTGAACAACGGACTCCAGCCGCACCGCCGGGGCCGGATCCCCATTAGCGCAGGGGCGCCAGGGGCAACAAGCACCCCGCCGTGTGACGGGTGTCACCGAACAAGTCTGAGAAACCCCCGCACTTACGCCCTCCCTACAACTAGTCAATTTAATACGTGCAATTGCACCTCCATCGAGAGGTGACCCACGGGTAGCCCACAGGGCCCGCCAGACTCCAACAGGGCCCCCCACCGGAGCCCACCGAGAGGCACACACCCGGACTCCGGGAGCCCTCACCCTGACTCCGCCCGCACCGCCGGCGCACAAAAAAGATCGCGCTGGACCCGGCGGAGTCCAGCGCGATCGACGACGTACCCAAGAGATGCGGGCGCGGAGCCTGTTGGGGCAGGCCACCCGTCGTATGGAGCCGTGGTGGGCAGGTACCGAGTTGGGGGACCCGGATTGCCCGGTCTTGCTCTGCTACGTGCCTGTTCAGGCCTCGCTGCGCTGCTGCGGAATACCCGCGAGCAGTGCGCGGACCTCGGTCTCGCGGTAACGACGATGTCCACCCAGGGTCCGGATGGACGTGAGCTTGCCGGCCTTCGCCCAGCGCGTGACCGTCTTGGGGTCGACGCGGAACATCGTGGCGACCTCAGCGGGGGTCAGCAGCGGCTCGGTATCAGGGGTACGAGCGGTCATGAGCGGCCTCCTCGGGAGAACCGAATCCCAGTCCGGTTCTTTCCTCTAAATTCTGCACCTTGACCCGCGTTGCCCGAAATGGCGGACGCGAGTCGAGTCGGTTATAGGACGAACGGCTTGTCCTCGGCACTACAACTACACCATCCGTCCAGCCGCGTCGGCCAAACCGATGGAATTGCCCTCTGAGGCGTCCATCAACGACGGATGCCGATGGACCGTCCCATAGCGGACAGTCACGCCACTGTGACGATCAGTCACAGGGTGACCATGAGTCATCAGGCCCCCCATAGAGTGCAATACCGAGTACTCCGCCCATAGTTGGGCGGAAGGAGTCCTCCCCGGACCCCTTGTCCTATTTTGGCACGAGGGTAGGGGAAGAGGGCAAGGGCGCTGTAAGTGCGGTCCATCACCTTGAGGCGTGCTTGCGGCAAACGCCCGGATCGGGACCTACGTCCTCACGGCCCACCACCATAGGCGCTGACACGAAGCGGCAAAAGCCGTGAAGTTGACCACATGTACCGTTTTGGTCAGTTTGCGAACTGGCGGTAACGCACCGAACGCCAGCGCTCCACGAACCGCGCGTACGCCGCACCGGCCCCGTCGCCGTCGCCGTTGCGCAGCGCCTCGATGCCCTCGGCGATGTCCGCCGCCGAGTGGTCGGCGTCGAGCAGTTCGTCCGACAGCGTGTGCACCAGGCCGCCGTAGTCCAGCTCCACCAGCGAACGCGGGTGGAACTCCTCGAGCCAGCGGCCCACATCCACCAGGCCGTCGATCAGCGGCCCCTCCTCGATCGCGTCCCGCAGGGTCTTGAGCGCGCGGGCCACTCGGCGGCGGGCCTCCACCATCGGCGTGCGGTAGCGGAGCATCGCGGGCACGCCCGGTTCGACCTCGTCCGCGGGTACGAACCTGCGCTCGACGTCGTCCACCAGCACGAACCAGTTCACCGGGACCTGCCAGGTGCAGGTACGAATCCACGGCCGTGCGTCCGGATTCCGCTCGCGCCACCGCTCGTAGTCGGCCGCCGCCTGCCGGCGCACCACCGGCGGCAGTACGGCGTCCAGGACCGGGGCCGGCAGCTCGTCACCGACCTCGCCGAGCGCCTGCCAGCCGCGCAGCCGGGTGCGCCACGGACAGATGCAGACCACGCCGTCCGGCCGTGCCACGAATGCGTCCGCGCTCTCGTGCACCGGTACCGGGATCGGCGGAGTGGGCAGCAAGTCGCCCAGTGAGCGCCGCAGTTCGTCCTGGTACGAGGGATGGTCGTCGCGCTCCGCGTACCGCGCCCAGTGACTGCGCTCGGGCTCAGGAAAGGCGGCCAGAGGCTCGTACACGCGCAGGTAGCTCGCGTACGGCACACACACCGATGACACCTTGGGCACGCCGTCTCCCTCCCCCGTCGCGCGACGGGAAAACACCTCGCATCGTGTCACGGGGCCGGGGTGGTAGAAGGTGATCGGCTCATGCGGGGCACCGGGCGGGCGATCGAGGCTTAGTCTCTTGCTCACAGCCCTCCGGTCCCGCCGGCCACAAGCGGGCGGACCGCGAGAACTGATCCATCCGGTGCTACACACATGGGAGTCACCACCGTGACCGAAATGACCGGCGCACCTGCTCAGGTACTGCACACCCTGTTCCACTCGGACCAGGGTGGCCACGAGCAAGTCGTCCTCTGCCAGGACCGGGCCAGCGGCCTGAAGGCCGTCATCGCCCTCCACTCGACCTCCCTGGGCCCCGCCCTCGGCGGCACACGCTTCTATCCGTACGCGAGCGAGGAAGAGGCCGTCGCCGACGCCCTCAACCTGTCGCGCGGGATGTCGTACAAGAACGCCATGGCCGGGCTCGACCACGGCGGCGGCAAGGCCGTGATCATCGGTGACCCCGAGCAGATCAAGACCGAGGAACTGCTGCTCGCCTACGGCCGGTTCGTCGCCTCGCTCGGTGGCCGCTACGTCACCGCCTGCGACGTCGGCACCTATGTCTCCGACATGGACGTGGTCGCCCGCGAGTGCCGCTGGACCACCGGCCGCTCGCCCGAGAACGGCGGCGCCGGCGACTCCTCCGTCCTCACCGCCTTCGGCGTCTACCAGGGCATGCGCGCCTCGGCCCGGCATCTGTGGGGCGAGGCGTCGCTGCGCGGCCGCACCGTCGGTGTCGCCGGCGTCGGAAAGGTCGGCCACCACCTCGTGGAGCATCTGCTCGAGGACGGGGCCGAGGTCGTCGTCACCGACGTCCGCGCCGAGTCCGTACGCCGGATCACCGACAGGCACCCGGGAGTGCGCGCCGTCGCCGACACCGCCGAGCTGATCCGCACCGAGGGCCTCGACGTGTACGCCCCCTGCGCGCTCGGCGGCGCACTGAACGACGACACCGTCCCCGTGCTCACCGCCGAGGTGGTCTGCGGCGCGGCCAACAACCAGCTCGAGCACCCGGGTGTGGAGAAGGACCTCGCCGACCGCGGGATCCTCTACGCCCCGGACTACGTGGTGAACGCCGGCGGCGTGATCCAGGTCGCCGACGAGCTGCACGGCTTCGACTTCGACCGCTGCAAGACCAAGGCCGCGAAGATCTACGACACCACTCTTGCCATATTCGCTCGCGCAAAGAGTGACGGCATCCCGCCGGCCGCGGCGGCCGACCGGATCGCCGAGCAGCGCATCGCGGAGGCCCGGCGCCGCTGAGCCGCCCGTACGCCCCTTCCGCACCCGGCCGCCGATCGTGGCCGGGTGCGGAGTCGTCTCGCCTGCTCGGGAGCCGATCGCACGGCGTGCACGGAGCGTACTGAGAGACAAGCCTCACCCTCGTCGGCGGGTCGTCCTCGCAGAAGAGGTTAAAATCGCAGTTGACCAGCGCGAACAAGCCTTCTCGCGGGTCGAGGGACGAGGCGTGTGCTGTGGGCGGCGTACCGTATGGCCGTCGGAGAAGGTACCGTTGAAGACCTACGGACCGGTCTCTCTGTGGAGAGTCCGTCCTGAATCATGAACGCGTGTCAAGACTCTGGGGCCGTCGAGCCCCATATCCAAGGGGGTCGAGCCATGGGGCGCGGCCGGGCAAAGGCCAAGCAGACGAAGGTCGCCCGCCAGCTGAAGTACAGCAGCGGCGGTACTGACCTTACGCGTCTGGCCAATGAGCTGGGCGCATCGACTTCGAGCCAGCCGCCGAACGGCGAGCCGCTCGAGGACGAGGTCGAGGACGATCCGTACGCCCAGTACGCGGATCTGTACAACGCGGACGACGAGGACGAGGACGACGAGTCCGGTCCATCGTCGCAGCGCCGCGGCGCTTGACCTCGTTCACACGTCGTCAAAAAGCGCGTCATAGTGTCACTGCACCCGGTCCGGGGCGTAAGCGCCGGGCCGGGTGTTGTGCTGCCCCCGCACGCGGTGGGGACGGCGTCCGGCGGCGGCTTCAGGCGTAGTCACCGGTCAGTGCCGCCGCGGGCTGCTGCCCGTCGCGCTCCGTGATCGAACCGGCCACCCAGGCGTCCACGCCGCGGTCGGCGAGCGTGGTGAGGGCCGCGTCCACGGAATCGGCGGGGACCACGGCCATCATGCCGACGCCCATGTTCAGCGTCTTCTCCAGCTCCGCGCGCTCGACGTCGCCCGCCCTGCCGACCAGGTCGAAGACCGGGCCCGGGGTCCAGGTGGAGCGGTCGACGCCTGCGTGCAGGCCGTCGGGGATCACTCGGGCCAGGTTGTTGGCCAGTCCGCCGCCGGTGATGTGGCTGAAGGCGTGCACCTCGGTGGTCCGGGTCAGGGCCAGGCAGTCGAGGGAATAGATCCGGGTCGGCTCGAGGAGCTCCTCGCCGAGCGTCCGGCCGAGGTCGGCGACCTCCTGCTCCAGGGACATGCCCGCGC
This sequence comes from Streptomyces sp. YIM 130001, assembly GCF_003574445.1. Classification (GTDB taxonomy): domain Bacteria; phylum Actinomycetota; class Actinomycetes; order Streptomycetales; family Streptomycetaceae; genus Streptomyces. The sequence continues at coordinate 174,564 of NZ_KZ984564.1, read as the reverse complement.
GGTCGAGCAGGACGTGCCGCACCAGCGAGTACCCGTTCGAGTGAAGTCCCGAGGACTCCATCGCCACGACGACATCGCCCGCACGGACCCGCTCCGGGCCGAGCAGCCGGTCGGCCTCCACCACGCCCGTACCGGCGCCGGCCACGTCGAACTCGTCCTGGCCGAGCAGGCCCGGGTGTTCCGCGGTCTCGCCGCCGACCAGGGCGCAGCCCGCGAGTACGCAGCCCTCGGCGATTCCCTTCACGATGGCCGCGACGCGCTCCGGGTGGACCTTGCCCACGCAGATGTAGTCGGTCATGAACAGCGGTTCCGCGCCGCACACCACCAGGTCGTCCACGACCATGCCGACCAGGTCGCGGCCGATCGTGTCGTACACGCCGAGGCGGCGGGCGAGGTCGACCTTGGTGCCCACGCCGTCCGTGGCGGAGGCGAGCAGCGGCCGCTCGTAGCGCTTCAGGGCCGAGGCGTCGAAGAGGCCGGCGAAGCCGCCGAGACCGCCGAGGCCGGTGGTCTCGGGGCGCTGGGTCTTCTTCACCCACTCCTTCATCAGCTCTACGGCGCGGTCGCCCGCTTCGATGTCGACACCCGCGGCCGCGTAACTGGCGCCGGTGCCCGCGGACTCGGTCCGATCGTCGGATACAGACATGAGGCAGAGAACTTTCGGGTCGGTATGTGGGGGCGCCGCCCGGACTTCATTCCGGGTGGGTGCGTCCCCCGGACGGAGGTCCGGGGGAGCTACGGACGACGGATCGCGTCGGTCGCGGCGCTGGAGGCGGCGCCGGCAGCGAGCTCGGTCTCCAGGAGCTGCTTGCCGAGAAGTTCGGGATCCGGGAGGTCCATCGGGTACTCACCGTCGAAGCAGGCACGGCAGAGGTTCGGCTTGGCGATGGTGGTCGCCTCGATCATGCCGTCGGTCGAGATGTACGAGAGCGAGTCGGCGCCGAGCGAGGCGCCGATCTCCTCCACCGTCATGCCGTTGGCGATCAGCTCGGCGCGGGTGGCGAAGTCGATGCCGAAGAAGCAGGGCCACTTGATGGGCGGCGACGAGATCCGCACGTGGATCTCGGCGGCGCCGGCCTCGCGGAGCATCCGCACGAGGGCGCGCTGGGTGTTACCGCGCACGATCGAGTCGTCGACGACGACCAGGCGCTTGCCGCGGATGACTTCCTTGAGCGGGTTCAGCTTCAGACGGATGCCGAGCTGGCGGATCGTCTGCGAGGGCTGGATGAAGGTACGGCCGACATAGGCGTTCTTCACCAGGCCCGAGCCGTACGGGATGCCGCTGGCCTCCGCGTAGCCGATGGCGGCTGGGGTGCCGGACTCCGGCGTGGCTATCACCAGGTCGGCGTCGGCCGGAGCTTCCTTGGCGAGCTTGCGGCCCATCTCCACGCGGGACAGATAGACGTTCCGGCCGGCGATATCGGTGTCGGGGCGGGCCAGGTAGACGTACTCGAAGACGCAGCCCTTGGGCTTTGCTTCAGCGAACTTGGACGACCGCATGCCGTTCTCGTCGATGGCGATCAGCTCGCCCGGCTCGACCTCACGGACGTAGGCCGCTCCGCAGATGTCCAGCGCGGCGGACTCCGAGGCGACCACCCAGCCGCGCTCGAGACGGCCGAGCACCAGCGGACGGATCCCCTGCGGGTCGCGGGCCGCGTACAGGGTCTGCTCGTCCATGAAGACGAGCGAGAAGGCGCCGGACACCTCGGGCAGGACCTTGGGAGCCGCTTCCTCGATGGTCAGCGGCTTGCCGTCGTCGTCGGTCTGACCGGCGAGCAGGGCGGTGACCAGGTCGGTGTCATTGGTGGCCGCGACCTGGGTCGCGCGGCCGTTCTCCTTGGGGAGGTCGGCGACCATCTCGGCGAGCTGCGCCGTGTTCACCAGGTTGCCGTTGTGGCCGAGCGCGATCGAGCCGTGCGCGGTGGCACGGAACGTCGGCTGGGCGTTCTCCCACACCGAGGCTCCGGTGGTGGAGTAGCGGGCATGGCCCACTGCGATATGGCCCTGGAGCGAGCCCAGGGACGTTTCGTCGAAGACTTGCGAGACCAGTCCCATGTCCTTGAAGACCAGGATCTGCGACCCGTTGCTCACTGCGATGCCCGCGGACTCCTGTCCGCGGTGCTGCAGGGCATACAGTCCGAAATAAGTGAGCTTGGCGACCTCTTCGCCCGGAGCCCAGACACCGAAGACGCCGCAAGCGTCCTGGGGGCCTTTCTCACCGGGGAGCAGGTCGTGGTTGAGTCGTCCATCACCACGAGGCACGCCACCGAGTGTAGGCGAGATCGACCACTGGTCCGAATTGGGGACGGGGCCCGCGAAAGGCCGGGCCCGGGCCGGTGATCCGCTCCCGACGTGCGCGGATCGCGCTCGTGCGGGCCGTCGGAGCCCGTGCGGAGGCCGTCGCCGGACGGCATCGGAGCGGCCCGGATGCGTCACGGATCACATTCCACGGGGCCCGGTGTCCGCGGTACGGACAGTGGCGGGCGGATCCGTCCGAGGCGCGGACGCCTCATTGACAGGTTCGGTCGTTCTCGGTCAGGCTCCCGGCCATGCAGCCCCTCGGTGACCACGCGGTCACTCTCGTGGAGCGCCGCCACGTCGACCTGGTCCGTGTCGCGAGCGCCATCTGTTGCCGCTGAGCGCCTTTCCCGCTCCGCACCTCCTCGCCCTTCCCCCTTTTTCTTCCTGCCTCCCCGTGCGCGGTCGCCGCCGTCTCGGGCGCGCTGACGTGCCCTGACGACCGGTGACGCCGTACGGCGACGGCGTATGTCTGGAGACGTCATGTCCGCGCAGCACGGCTCGTCCGCACAGCACGATTCGTCCGCTCCACAGGGCCCTTCCGTAACGCACGACGACGTCGCGCCGGCCGGCGGTCCGGCCCTGTCCCGGCGGGCCCTCGGTGGCGCGGTCGGCGCCGGTGCGGCCGCCGCCGCCCTCGGCCTGTCGGGCGGTACGGCGTCGGCGGCCCCGGCCGAGGCCGTAGGGGAACGGCCCTTCGCCGCCGCCACCGGCCGCCACGCACGGCGGCCGAACATCCTGTTCATCCTCGGTGACGACCTCGGCTGGGCCGACCTCTCCAGCTACGGGTCGACGCACATCCGCACCCCGAACCTGGACCGGCTGGGCCGCCAGGGCGTGCGCTTCACCGACGCGTACTCGGGGTCGGCGACCTGCTCCCCCACCCGCTTCAGCCTGTACACCGGCCGCTACCCCGGACGCACGCGGGGCGGGCTCGCCGAGCCGATCGCCGACAACTCCGAGGGTCTCGAGCCCACTCACCCGACGCTCGCCTCCCTGCTGCGCGACTCGGGATACGCGACCGCCCTGATCGGCAAATGGCACTGCGGTTTCCTGCCGGACTACTCGCCGACGAAGTCCGGCTGGGACGAGTTCTTCGGGAACTTCGGCGGTGCCCTCGAGTACTACTCCAAGCTCGGCGGCGACGGGACGTACGACCTCTACCGCGGTTCGGTGCGTGAGGGCGACGCCGAATACAAGGACCTGCGCTACTACACCCGGATCCTCACCGAGCGGGCCGAGGACTACGTGCGCGAGGGCCGCGAGGGCGACAAGCCGTGGCTCCTGAACCTGAACTTCACCACCCCGCACTGGCCCTGGATCGCCGACGGCGACACCGAGCAGAGCGCCGAGATCGTGCGCCGGATCAAGGCCGGCGACGCGCGGGCGCTCTGGCACGCGGACGGCGGCTCGATCGCCAAGTACACGGAGATGGTCGAGGACCTGGACCGGTCCGTCGGCCGGGTGCTCGCCGCGTTGCGCGCCAGCGGGCAGGAGCGGGACACGCTGGTGTTCTTCGCCAGCGACAACGGCGGCGAGCGCTTCTCGTACAACTGGCCGCTGAGCGGGAACAAGGCGTCGCTGCAGGAGGGCGGTATCCGGGTGCCGGCGCTGCTGCGCTGGCCGGCCCGGATCGACGGCGGGCAGGTCAGCGGGGAGCCGGTGTTCACGCCGGACTGGACCGCCACATTGCTCGAGATCGCGGGTGCGCGGCCGCATCCCGCCTACCCGCTGGACGGTACGAGCCTGGCCGGATATCTGCTGCGCGGCGAGAAGGTACCGGAGCGGGACCTGTTCTGGCGGGTCAGGGGCGAACGGGCGCTGCGCCGCGGCGACTGGAAGTACTACCGCGGCAAGAGCGGCGCGGACCAGCTCTTCGACCTGGGCACCGACCAGCGCGAGCAGGCCGACCGAGCAACCGCGGAGCGCGAACTGCTCGCCGAACTGCGGGGCAGGTGGGAGGCGGTGAACGACGAGCTGCTGCCGTATCCCGCCTGATGAGGAGCCGGCGTCGGGCGGCGGGTCCGGTGATCCTTAAGGCAGCCTCAAGGCAGCCCTAACGCCCTGTGGTGAGGGGGCTGGTGGGGCGTGAGGGCACCTAACGTGGCCCGGACTCCGGCGAGTTCTCCGCCCGGAATCCCCATGACGTGTCCGGAAGGATCTCTCACCATGCTGGTGTCCCCGCGCGCCCGGCGCCGTTCGGCATTCGGCGCACTCGCCTGCGGCACGGCGCTCGCCGCCGGTTCGCTCGCACCGGCGGCGGCCGCCGAGGCGCCCGACGAGCGGCGCGTCCAGGTCGTGATGGTCGGCTTCACGGACGACTCCTTCGCGGACCCGGCGGCCACCGAGGCCATGCTCGAGAAGGCGTACTTCGGCGATTCGGAGTCCCTGACCTCGTACTACAACGAAGTGACCCGGGACGCTACGACCTTCGCGCCGGCCTCGGGCGACGGTGTGCTGGGCGGCATCGAGCTGCCCATGTCGGCGTCCGGCTGCGACAGCGGCCGGATCGCCGAGCTCACCGAGAAGGCCCTGGCCGGCAAGGGCGTCACCGAGGACGACTACGAGCACCTCTCGATCGTCTTCCCCAGCGAGAAGGCCGGCTGCGACTACGCGGGCCTCGGCTCGGTCGGCGGCGGCACCACCTGGATGCCGAACGACGGCAAAGAGATGAGCATGACCGCCCTGGTCCACGAGTTCGGGCACAACTTCGGCTACGGCCACCACATGCGGCTGCGCTGCCCCGGCACGGACCTCTCGGCCTGCAAGGAGACCGAGGACACCAGCCACAAGACACCGATGGGCGGCGGTGGTTGGGCGGCCGGTCTGACCGCGCCCGAGCTGATCCACAGCAAGTGGCTGAACGGCGACGAGGCGGTGCGGGTCGCCAAATCCGGTACGTACGAACTGCGTTCGCTGTACGGGACGGGCGACGGGGTGCGGGCTCTGGACATACCGGTCGGGGACGACCGGCTCGTGGTGGAGTTCCGCGCCGGTTCCGGGAATCTGGACCAGGGCATCGAGGGTGTCCACGCCTACCGCGTGACCGGGACCGAGTACGCCGAGTCGGCCCTGGTCGACACCACGCCCGACGCCGACCACCACGAGTCGGAGGGTGCGCCGGACGCCGACGCGCTCGCGGCCGGGAAGACGCTGGCCGATCCCTCGGCCGAGGTCGAGGTGAAGGTCGTCGACGCGGGCGAGGACTCGGCGAAGGTGGCCGTCTCGCTGGACGGCGTCCCGGCGCCGGCCGCGGCGAAGGGCGGGGCGAAGGGCGGCGGGTCGTCCGAGGACGCCTCGGGCGCGGAGCCCCAGACCGAGCGGACGAAGGCCGCGGAGTCGGCTGCCGGGCAGGACACTTCGGCCGGGAAGGCCGACGGCGATCTCGCCGCGACCGGCGCCGAATCCGACCAGACGCTGCCGTCGGCGGTGGGCGGCGGCCTGCTGCTCGCGGTCGGTGCGGTCTTCCTGCTGCGGTCGCGTCGCGGGCGGGCGACGCGGGTCTGAGTTCGGATCGTGCGGGCGGCCCGGGTAGGTACGGGCCACTCGAAGCGGTCCGTACCGGGACCGTCCGGGGGTGAGGGATCCCTGGGGCGGTTCCGAGAACGGCCGGCGCGGGCCCCATCGGGGTGGTGGGCCCGCGCACGGTCCGGCCGGGGGGAACCGGCGGGGCGTCCCTACGGGGTGCCTCTGCCGCCGGTCGGACGGGGGAGGGGGGCGCGACAGTGCTGTGCGGACCTCCTGGGGGCTGCCGGCCGGGCGGGATGCCCGGTTCCGGCGGCTCAACTTCCTGATTCTCCGGCGGACTTGAGGCGCGGCCAGGCCCGGTGCGCCGCCCGGCCGTCCGGTCTACTCGCCGTCCGGGTTCGAAACGGATCCGGTCTGCGCGCCGGGCTCCGACTTCTCGCCCGCGCCCGACTTCTCACCCGCACCCGACTTCTCACCGGCGCCCGACTTCTCACCGGCGCCCGGCTTCGCGTCCGTCGCGGCCTTCGCCGCCGCGCCCTTGCCGTCGGCGGGATTCGTCAGGGTCAGGCGGTCGCCCTCGTGCGTGTAGTCGACGGTCTTGCCGAAGAGGGCGAGCAGGGACCGCTCGGTCTTCATCTTGTCGCCCGGGCACATCTTGCGGGTCGCGCCCGCCGAGCCGAGTTCGATCTTTCCGTTGTCCCGGACGTCGGCCTTGGCGGTGACGTCGTTGCAGCCGAGGTTGCCGCGTACGGTGCCGTCCTTGCCGAACGTCAGATGCGCATCGACCTCCTTCGGGAGGGACCGGGCCGCCTTCTTGTCGACGACCGAGCCGACCTTCCACTTGGTGCCGACAAGCGGGGCGGCAGGCTTGGAAGTCAGCGCGATCCGGTCGCCGTTGCCCGCGGTGAGCGTGAGGCGGTCGCCGTCCACGGCGGCCTTCAGGCTGCCGTCGGAGAGCGCCTCGATCGCCCGGTTCTCGAAACCGGTGATCTTCTTGCCGCAGGCCATCTGGGTCCGGATCAGCTTGCCGACCTTGACCGAGTCGCCCTCGACGGCGGCCTCACCACCGAAGCCGTTGCAGCCGAGGTTGCCGGTGGCCTTGCCGTCCTTGAACGCGACGTGGGCCGCGCCGACCGCTGCCTTCGTCGTCCTGCCGTCCACGGTGATGCTCTCGACCTGCCACTTCTGGCCGGCGAGGGACGCTTCGGGCGCCCCGCCGACCTCCTTCGAACCCTCCGAACCCGCCTTCTCGGTCCCGCAGGCGGTGAGCAGGCCGAGGGCGGCCACGGCGACGGCGACGGCGCTGAGTGTGCTGCGCTGCGTATGCATGTGCCTGTGACGGAAGCAGTGGGGGATCCGGTTCCGTCCTGGTGACGGACACGGTTCCGTCCTGGTGACCGACACGCTTCCGTCCTGGTGACCGACACGCTTCCGTCCTGGTGACGGACACGCTTCCGTCCGTGCCGCGCGCGGGGCTCAGCTCATCAGCGGCAGCAGCGCCGCGAGGTCGGCCCGCTCGCCGCTGGCGGCGACCTTCGCCCCGTCCAGGGCCGACTGCCAGTCCGTCCGTCCGGTGGCCAGCCGGATCCAGGTCAGCGGGTCGGTCTCCACCACGTTCGGCGGGGTGCCGCGGGTGTGGCGAGGGCCTTCGATGCACTGCACGACGGCGTACGGCGGGATGCGGACCTCCGTGGACGCACCGGGTGCCCGGGCGGCGAGGGTGTCGGCGAGCAGCCGCGTGCAGGCGGCGACCGCCTGGCGCTCCAGCGGGATCCCGAGGCCCGTCGCACGGTTCAAGTCATCGGTGTGGACGACGAGTTCGACGGTACGGGTGACCAGGTAGTCGGCGAGTCTCATCGCGCCGGACCGCACGGCGAGCAGTCGGCCGTCGGTGGCGTCGGCGAGGCGGCGTTCGAACCGCTCGGCCACCTCGTCGTAGAGCCCCACCAGATCCGGCTTCCGCTCCGCGACCCCCTGCGTGTGCTCGGCGACCGCCTCGGCGAAACCGGCCGTCAGCTGCGGGTACTCGAGCAGCCCGGTCGGCCGCCCGGCGGGCTCCGGCTCGTCCAGGCAGCGGCTGACGCTCTCGACCGTCATGGTCAGATGCACGGCGAGCTCACGTACCGTCCAGTCGCCGAGCCCGGTGGGCGCCGCGAGCTGCTCCGCGGTCAACCCGCGGATCGCGCCGTGCACCTGGCCGAACTGCCGGGTCACGGCCGCCCTGATCTTGGCGGAGTCGTACGTACGGGCGCGGGGCTTGGCTGTCGGCATGCGGGCGAGAATAGCTCTGCCGGCGGGCGAGATCGGCGCTGCCGCTCACTCCTGCGCGGAGGGCGCCGAGTCGACCGTGAACCGCTCGCCGTTCCGCGGCACTCCGACGTTCCGCCAGCGGAACGGCCTGCCGCGGGCGGTGTCGAGGTCCGGTCCGTCCATCAGCTGGAAGTGCAGATGCGGTTCGGTGGTGTTTCCCGAGTTGCCGCAGCGGCCGAGGAGCTGACCGGCGGCGACCCGGTCGCCCGCGCGGACGGGGATCGACCCTCGCTGGACGTGGGCGTACGCGGCGTACAGGCCATCGCCGAGGTCCAGGATCACGTGGTTGCCCAACACCCGGTCGGGGCCGAGGAGTCCGCGCAGCTCCCCCTCGGCCAGGAGCACGTAGAGGAACCCGATCACCGAGTTCCGGCTCAGATGGTCACGCCGGCCGTCGGACATGGCGACCACGGTGGCGTCCGCGACCGCGTAGAGCGGGCTGCCGAAACCCGGGAACGACTCCGGGCGCCGCGCGATCGGCCACAGCCAGGCGAAGCGCGGACGGCCCGTGCCCTCCGGCTCGGGCACCACGTCGATGGCGTAGGTCTGGCCGAAGTGGTGGACGCCGTGGCTCGGCGTGCGGTCCGCCGGGCTGTTCATCGCGGACCAGCGTCCGGTGACCGGCGCCTGCACCTCCACCGTCTCGTGCCGCACGCTCTTCTGGTACCGGCTCGACATCCGTCCGAGCGTGATCCCGATCGCGTACGAGACGATCAGCGGGCCGAAGACGATCCACAGCGGCGGCTGCAGGTCCTTGATCAGGTAGACCACGATCAGCGCCACGAAGGCCACCAGGAGCAGGCGCTGCAGGACGGCGAACGACTTGCGTACGAGCATGAGTTCCCCCGGGTTCTCGCGGTACGGGTCGAGCCGGCTCGGATCCGGTCGGGCGTGGAGCGCGTCAGGTGCGGGTCGGGCGCGCGGTAGGTCGGAACACGCTATTACGGAAGCCCGGCCGGCGGAGACCACGCGGAGCGACACCCGCTCCCCCGGGCACGCCGCGGCCCCCGCCCGGACGGATCCGGAACGGGGGCCGCGGGTGAACGAACTCCGTGCTCAGGCGAAGAGCGAGGGCACCGTCTCCTGGTGCGCGGAGCGCAGCTCGGCCAGCGACAGCGTGAACTCGCCCTGCACCTCCACCGCGTCACCGTCGACCACGCCGATCCGGGTCGCCGGAAGCCCCCGCGCACCGCACATGTCGGTGAAGCGGAGCTCCTCGCTGCGCGGCACCGCGACCACGGCACGACCGGCCGACTCCGAGAACAGGAGAGTGAACGCGTCGAGGCCGTCGGGGACGACGAGCCGCGCGCCGTTGCCGCCGCGCAGACAGGACTCCGTGACCGCCTGCACCAGACCACCGTCGGACAGGTCGTGTGCGGCGTCGATCATGCCGTCGCGCGAGGCCGAGATCAGGATCTCGGCGAGCAGCTGCTCGCGCCCGAGGTCGACCTTCGGCGGCAGCCCGCCGAGGTGCCCGTGCACGACGTCCGACCAGGCGGAACCGCCGAACTCCTGGCGGGTGTCGCCGAGCAGGTACAGCAGCTGGCCGCTCTCCCGGAAGGCGATCGGGGTGCGCCGGGCCACGTCGTCGATCACACCGAGGACGGCGACGACCGGCGTCGGGTGGATGGCGGCCTCGCCGGTCTGGTTGTACAGCGAGACATTGCCGCCGGTGACCGGGGTGCCGAGTTCGAGGCAGCCGTCGGCGAGACCGCGGATGGCCTCGGCGAACTGCCACATCACGTCGGGGTCCTCGGGCGAACCGAAGTTGAGGCAGTCGGAGATCGCGAGCGGCCGTGCGCCGGTGGCGGCGACATTGCGGTACGACTCGGCGAGCGCCAACTGCGCGCCCGTGTAGGGGTCGAGCTTGGCGAACCGGCCGTTGCCGTCGGTGGCGAGGGCGACGCCGAGGCCGGTCTCCTCGTTGATCCGGATCATGCCGGAGTCCTCGGGCTGGGCGAGCACGGTGTTGCCCTGCACGAAACGGTCGTACTGGTCCGTGACCCAGGCCTTCGACGCCTGGTTCGGCGAGCCGACGACCTGGAGGACCTGCGCGCGCAGCGCGTCACCGTCGGCCGGGCGAGCCAGCTCGCCGGCGTCGTCGGCCTGCAGCGCGTCCTGCCAGTCGGGACGGGCGTACGGGCGCTCGTAGACCGGGCCGTCGTGGGCGACCGTGCGCGGGTCGACGTCGACGATCTTCTCGCCGTGCCAGAAGATCTCGAGCCGGGTGCCGTCGGTGACCTCACCGACGACGGTGGCGATGACATCCCACTTCTCGCAGATCGCGAGGAACCGCTCGACCTTGTCCGGCTCGACGACCGCACACATGCGTTCCTGCGACTCGCTCATGAGGATCTCCTCGGGCGAGAGCGTGGAGTCGCGCAGGGGTACGTCGTCCAGCTCGACGCGCATACCGCCGGAGCCGTTGGATGCCAACTCCGAGGTGGCGCAGGACAGTCCGGCCGCGCCGAGGTCCTGGATGCCGACCACGAGCTGCTCGGCGAAGGCCTCCAGGGTGCACTCGATGAGGAGCTTCTCCTGGAAGGGGTCGCCGACCTGCACGGCCGGGCGCTTGCTCGGCTTGGTGGCGTCGAAGGTCTCGGAGGCCAGGATGGAGGCGCCGCCGATGCCGTCGCCGCCGGTGCGGGCGCCGTACAGGATGACCTTGTTGCCGGTGCCGGAGGCCTTGGCGAGGTGGATGTCCTCGTGCCGCATGACGCCGATCGCACCGGCGTTGACCAGCGGGTTGCCCTGGTAGCAGGCGTCGAAGACCAGCTCGCCGCCGATGTTGGGCAGGCCGAGGCAGTTGCCGTAGCCGCCGATGCCGGCGACGACGCCGGGCAGCACGCGCTTGGTGTCGGGGTGGTCGGCCGCGCCCATCCGCAGCGGATCGACGACGGCGACCGGGCGCGCACCCATCGCGATGATGTCGCGCACGATGCCGCCGACGCCGGTGGCCGCGCCCTGGTAGGGCTCGACGTACGACGGGTGGTTGTGCGACTCGACCTTGAAGGTGACCGCGTAGCCCTCGCCGACGTCGACGACACCGGCGTTCTCGCCGATGCCGACGAGCATCGCGTCGGACTGCGGGGCCTTCTCGCCGAACTGCTTGAGGTGCACCTTGCTGCTCTTGTACGAGCAGTGCTCGGACCACATCACGGAGTACATGGCGAGCTCGGCGCCGGTGGGACGGCGGCCGAGGATCTCGCGGACCCGGGCGTACTCGTCCTCCTTGAGGCCGAGTTCCTTCCAGGGCAGCTCGACGTCGGGGGTCTGTTCCGCGTGCTTGACGGTGTCGAGGCTCATCAGGCGTTGACCAAATTCTTGAGGATCGAGGTGAAGAATCCGAGGCCGTCGGTGCGGCCGGTCCCGATGAGCGGCTCGACCGCGTGCTCGGGGTGCGGCATGAGGCCGACGACGTTGCCCGCCGCGTTGGTGATGCCGGCGATATCGCGCAGCGAGCCGTTGGGGTTGCCGTAGCCGTCGGCGCTCTCGCCGGCGGTGGCGTAGCGGAAGGCGACCCGGCCCTCGGCCTCGAGCGCGTCGAGGGTGCGCTCGTCGGCGACGTAGCGGCCGTCGATGTTCTTGAGCGGGATCGAGATCTCCTGGCCCTGCGTGTAGTCCGCGGTCCAGGCGGTCTCCGCGTTCTCCACGCGGAGCTTCTGGTCGCGGCAGACGAAGTGCAGATCCGTGTTCCGCAGCATGGCGCCGGGCAGCAGGTGGGTCTCGGTGAGGACCTGGAAACCGTTGCAGATACCGAGTACCGGCATTCCGGCCCTGGCCTGCTCGATGACGGTCTCCATCAGCGGCGAGAAACGGGAGATCGCGCCGGCCCGCAGATAGTCGCCGTAGGAGAATCCGCCGGGCAGCACAACCGCGTCGACCTGCCCCAGGTTCTTGTCCCGGTGCCACAGCGGCACGGGTTCGGCGCCGGCGACCCGAACGGCGCGCTGGGTGTCCCGGTCGTCGAGCGTGCCGGGAAAGGTGACGACTCCGATGCGAGCAGTCACGTCAACTCCCGGACTTCGCGGGGACGTCGGGGGTCACGGGGTTCTCGATGCCCTCGGCGTTCTCGACCTTGACGACGAAGTCCTCGATCACGGTGTTGGCGAGGAACGTTTCGGCCAGCTCGTGGATGCGGGCGAGTGCGGCGTCGTCGACCGCGCCCTCCACCTCGAGCTCGAAGCGCTTCCCCTGGCGTACGTCCGCGATTCCCTCGAATCCGAGACGCGGCAGTGCACGCTGCACCGCCTGTCCCTGGGGGTCGAGGATCTCGGGCTTGAGCATGACGTCGACTACGACGCGTGCCACTGGCACTCCCGGTGTGTGGTGCGTGAGCAGGTCTCATCAGACTACCCGCCGAAAATTTCTACGCGGGTAGACAACGGGCGGAAGGGGACCGCACATAACGACCGCTGTAAGGACCGCTGTAAGGACTGCCGTAAGGACCGCCCTGAGTACGGACAGAAGTGGAGCCGGAAGGGCCGTCGGAACAGTCGCCGGAAGGGCTGCCGGAAGAGAACCGGAAGGCCGGCGGGAACACCGGAGGAACGCCGCACGGAAGTGTGGACATCGGCCGGGACTTGCGGCGATCACGTGACCGTCATCACGTTCCCGCATACCGGACGGGCCACCCAGGGAAAATTCTGGGAAAAAGACAGGACTGACATTGCATCCGGACACGCGGACGGATTTAGTCGGGCTTCACAATGCATTGCCGGGCCCTGTACAAAGGATTCGACAAGCAATAGCTCAATAGTCCTGGCAATGCCCCCTAAAACAACCGGCCAGTCGGCGTCACCGCATGTCAGCGCGGTGATTCCGCATGAAGGGACCGATTTTCGTGGCGCAGCGTGTCGTGGTCACCCTCTCCGACGACATCGACGGCGGAGAAGCAGCGGAAACCATTGCCTTCGGCCTGGACGGCAAGTCGTACGAGATCGACCTCAATCCCGCCAATGCCAAGAAACTGCGCAGCGCGCTCGCGCCGTACCTGCACGCGGGCCGCAAGCAGCCGAAATCCGGCACGAAGGCGAGCGTCAGGAACGGCCGCCCCACGGCGACCTTCACCACGGTGACGGCCGACCCCGCGGCGGTGCGCGCCTGGGCCCGTTCGCACAAGATGGACGTCCCGGCCCGCGGCCGGATCCCCAAGAAGGTCTACGAGGCGTTCAACGCGGCCAACTGACCGCGGAACGCCGCCGTCCCGATCCGGTCCGCCGATCGCGGAACGGACCGGCGACGCATCCGACTTGCGCTCCACCCCTGCAGGTCGGCTAAAGTCTGGAGCGCGCCGCGGGGCCAGGCCACAAGGCCGGACTCCACGGAGGACGCGCGGGTGTAGTTCAGTAGTAGAACACCCCCTTTCCAAGGGGGAGGCGCAGTGTGCAATTCCTGTCACCCGCTCCGGCATCTCCTTCCGGTCGAGTAATTCGATCAGGTAGGCTGATGCACGCGCCGATCGGTGAAAGCCGGTCGGATGCCATGCGGACGTAGCTCAGCTGGTAGAGCGCAACCTTGCCAAGGTTGAGGTCGCGAGTTCGAACCTCGTCGTCCGCTCGGGAAAGAAGCCCTGGTACATCTCGTACCGGGGCTTCTTCGTTGTCCGGACGCACCCCGGTCCGCGCAAGCGCCGCTCTCCCCGGCTTCTGACATTTGTCACGCAGGTCCATGACACCTCGCACTGCCGCCGGCCCGTCGCCGCCGGGAGGCTTGAGCCATGACCACACAGAGCCCAGCGGGGGACGAATCCGTGATTGAAGTCACCGATCTACGACGGGTGTACGGAGGCGAATTCGAGGCCGTACGCGGCGTCTCGTTCGAGGTCGGCAAGGGCGAACTCTTCGCCCTGCTCGGCACCAACGGCGCCGGCAAGACCTCGACCGTGGAACTGCTCGAAGGCCTCGACCGGCCGGCCGGCGGCCAGGTCCGCATCCTCGGCCACGACCCGTACACCGAGCGGAACCTGGTGCGCCCGAGGGTCGGGGTGATGCTGCAGGAGGGCGGCTTCCCGTCCGAGCTGACCGTGAACGAGACGCTGCGGATGTGGGCCGGCGCCACCAGCGGCGCCCGCCCGCAGGCGGAGTCGCTCGAACTGGTCGGCCTCGCCAAGCGCGGCGACGTACGCGTGAAGATGCTCTCCGGCGGCGAGAAGCGGCGCCTCGACCTGGCGCTCGCCCTGCTCGGACGGCCCGAGATGCTCTTCCTCGACGAGCCCACCACCGGCATGGACGCCGAGGGCCGGCAGGACACCTGGGACCTGGTCCGCTCGCTGCGCGACTCCGGCACCACCGTCCTGATGACCACGCACTACCTGGAAGAGGCCGAGTCGCTCGCCGACCGCCTCGCGATCATGCACGAGGGCCGGATCGCGGCCTCGGGCACACCGGCCGAGGTGACGGCCGCGGAGCCGTCCCGGATCTCCTTCGAACTGCCCGACGGCTACTTCGTCGGCGACCTGCCGCCGCTCGACTCGATCGGCATCATCGGCCACGAACTGTCCGGCCGCACCGTCAAGTTGCGCACCAAGGAGCTGCAGTTCTCGGCCACCCGGCTGCTGACCTGGGCCGCCGAACGCAACATCGAACTGCGCGCCCTCGACGTCCGCTCCGCCTCCCTCGAAGAGGCGTTCCTGCAGATCGCCCGCGAGGCCAGGAGCCAGGACGACCCCGGATTCCGTGCGGGCGACCGCCAGAAGGAGACAGTGGCATGAGCACCCTGACCACCGACAGCGCGACCACCGCCGCGGCCGGCCCCGCCAGCACGCCGGCCGGCCGGCTCACCTCGCTCGCCCGCGCCGAACTCACCCTGCTGGGCCGCAACAAGGGTGTTCTGTTCACGGCGATGGCCATTCCGCTGATCCTGCCGTTCAGCGTCTACGCCTCCGCCAAGGACACCCTCCAGGACTCCACCTCGCTGTCCATGAGCGAGATCATCCTGCCCGCGGCCATCGGCTTCTCGCTGCTCTTCGCCGTGTACAGCGCCCTGGTCAACATCTTCGTCGTACGCCGCGAGGAGCTGGTCTTCAAGCGGCTGCGCACCGGCGAACTGCAGGACGGCGAGATCCTCGCCGGGGCCGCACTGCCGTCGCTGCTCATCGGCCTCGCCCAGTCCGTACTCGTGTCCGTGGCCTGTCTGACGGTGATCGACGCCAAGGTCCCGGCGGCGGCCCACCTGATCGTGATCGGTCTGCTGCTCGGGCTCGTCCTCGCCGTGGTCGCCGCGGGCGTGACCGCGGCCCTGAGCCGTACGGCCGAGGGATCGCAGGTCACCACGCTTCCGCTGGTCTTCATCTCGATGCTCGGGTCCGGCATGGCCGTCCCGCTCGAGGTGCTGCCCGACAAGGTCGCCTCGATCTGCGAGATGCTGCCGTTCTCCCCGGTGATCGCCCTCGTACGCAGCGGCCTGACCGGAGAGCTCTCCGGCACCGAGACGCTGGCCCAGATCGGCCTCGCCGTCGCGTGGATCGTCGTCGCCGGGATCGCTGTGCGACGGTTGTTCCGGTGGGAGCCCAGGCGCTGAGCCGGGGGTGTCCGGCGGCCGCACCAGGACCGACAGGGCCTGAGGGCGGCCGGGACGCACGGACGATACGGAGGCGAACGGGCATGGGGCGCATGAAGCGCTGGCAGGCGCGGGTGTGGGGCGATCGCAGTCCGCTGGAGCGGGTCGAGTTCCAGTACCGGATGGCGCTGCGCATGCTGCCCTGGTTCTTCCTCATGAGCTGGGCGCTGCTGCCCCTGCTCCAGCTGATCGGCGACGATCTGCGGACGGTGATGCTCGGCTCGGTGGTGGCGGTGCTCTGCCTGACCATGGCCGTCATCTGCGACCGGGCGCTGGCCCCCGCGCTCGACCACTACCTGGGCCGGGGACGGCTCTCCCCGCGGACGCTGCAGATCCTGGCCACGCTGATGGGCATCGTCCTGCTCCTGCTGGTCGTCACTCAAGCACTGGGCGGGCCGGAGCAGCCGTTCCCGGCGTTCCTCGCCCTCTTCGCCACCCTTCCGTTCGCCATGACGTACTCCCTGGTGGCGCCGGTACGGACCTTCCTGCTGCGGCATCTGGCGCTCACAGCGGTCATCGGCGTGGCCTACGCCGTCGCCGGGCTGCAGGGCCTCAGCCTGTTCGCCGTGATCTGCAGCTCCTACGCCGGGCCGCTGCTCGCCCTGGCCTCGGTGCGCAGCGGAGCCTGGAGCGTCGGGGCGATGGCCCAGGCCGAGCAGGGCAAGGAGGCCCAGGCCAGACTCGCCGTCGCCGAGGAGCGGCTGCGCTTCGGACGCGATCTGCACGACGTGATGGGGCGCAACCTCGCGGTCATCGCGCTGAAGAGCGAACTGGCCGCGCGGCTCGCGTCGCGGGGGAAGCCGGAGGCCATCGAGGAGATGGCGGAGGTGCAGCGCATCGCCCGGGAGACCCAGCGCGACATGCGCGACGTGGTGCGCGGTTACCGGGAGGCGGATCTGGGCGCCGAACTGGCGGGCGCGCACGGCGTCCTGACGGCCGCAGGCATCCAGTGCGTGCTCGTCGGTACGGCCACGGCGGACACCCTGCCCGACTCCACCCAGTCGGTGCTCGGTTGGGTGGTGCGCGAGGCCACCACCAATGTGCTGGGGCACGGCGACCCGGCCCACTGCTCGGTGCTGCTGCGCCGGGACGGCGGTGACGCGGTCCTGACCGTGGAGAACGACGGTGCCGCGGGCCATCAGAAGACGGACGCGGACGCGGATGCCCTGGCTCCGGCCGGCGGCTCCGGCCTGGCCGGCCTCCGCGAACGCCTCGCCGGCGTCTCCGGAACCCTCGAGGCGGGCCTGACCCGGGGCGGCTACTTCCGTGTGACGGCCCGGGTTCCGGTGGCGGAGCGGAGTCGGTCGTCCGGGCGGACGGGAGAACCGGACTCGTCTGGGCAGCGGGCACCGGGACCGGCATCGGCGGCCACCGGCCCCGAGAACGAGGCGCAGGTCCCGGACAGCGCGGCCCGCCCGAGCGACGACGCTGCCGATGCGGAACGCGCGGAAGACGTACCCGCCGCGGAAGGAGGAGGCCGCAGCCGCAGCACCGCTGACGACCATCGGGCCGCCCCCGCGGCCCCCACCGCACAACCCACCGGAACGCTCCGGTCCGAAGGGAGGCTCGAGTGACGGCCGAGCAGCACAGCGAGCAGTCCACCGATCAGCCGGCCGCACAGTCAGCCGTACGGCTCCTGCTCGCGGACGACGAGCACCTGATCCGCGGCGCGCTGGCCGCACTGCTCGCGCTGGAGGACGACCTGGTCGTCGTCGCGGAAGCGGGCAGCGGCCCCGAGGCGATCGCCATGGCCCGTACGCACCGGCCGGACGTCGCCGTGCTCGACCTGCAGATGCCGGGCGCCGACGGTGTGAGTGTGGCCACAACGATCCGCGCCGAACTGCCCGACTGCCGGACACTGATCGTGACCAGCCACGGCCGCCCCGGCCACCTCAAACGCGCCCTCGCGGCAGGCGTACGGGGCTTCGTGCCGAAGACGGTCAGCGCCCAGCGCCTCGCCGAGATCATCCGCACCGTACGCGCCGGAAACCGTTACGTGGACCCGGAGTTGGCCGCCGACGCGATCGCGTCAGGTGACTCCCCGCTGACCGCGCGCGAGGCCGAGGTGCTGGAACTCGCGGCCGACGGCGCACCCGTGGCGGAGATCGCCGAGCGGGCCGCTCTGTCCCAGGGCACGGTCCGCAACTACCTCTCCTCCGCGGTCTCCAAGCTCGGCGTCGAGAACCGGCACGCAGCGGTGCGGCTCGCCCGGGAACACGGTTGGGTATAGTGGGCGTCGCGCTTGTGCGCAGGCGAACGTAGCTCAGTTGGTAGAGCGCAACCTTGCCAAGGTTGAGGTCGCGAGTTCGAACCTCGTCGTTCGCTCCATCGGAAAGGCCCCGGCACCCCAGGTGCCGGGGCCTTTCGCTGTGCTCGTGAGCCGCTACGCCCAGGCCAGCCCCGTCAGGCGCTCGTACGCCTCGACGTACTTGCTGCGGGTGCGGGCGACGACGGCGTCGGGGAGTGCGGGCGGGGGCTGCTCGCTCGCGCGGTCCCAGCCGGACTCGGGCGAGGTCAGCCAGTCGCGGACGTACTGCTTGTCGAACGACGGCTGTGCACGCCCGGGCTGCCAGGTGTCGGCCGGCCAGAAGCGCGACGAGTCCGGGGTGAGCACCTCATCGGCGATCACCAGCTCCTCGCCGTCGTGGCCGAATTCGAACTTCGTGTCCGCCAGGATGATGCCGCGCTCACGGGCCACGTCCCGGGCTCGCGCGTACACCGCGAGCGTCGCCTGGCGCAGCTGGGCGGCCGTCTCGGCGCCGACCTCCCGGGCGACCTCCTCGTAGCTGACGTTCTCGTCGTGCTCGCCTACGGCGGCCTTGGTGGCCGGGGTGAAGATCGGCGACGGCAGTTCGGATCCGTCCTCGAGGCCCTCGGGCAGCGCGAGACCGCAGACCGTGCGGGTCTCGCGGTACTCGGCGAGCCCCGAGCCGGTGAGGTAGCCGCGGGCCACGCACTCGACGGGCGACATCCGCAGGGAGCGGCAGATCAGCGTGCGGCCGGCCCAGTCTTCGGGGGCGCCGGCCGGGAGTTCGGTGGAGAGCACGTGGTTCGGTACGAGGTCGGCGAGCTGGTCGAACCACCAGAGCGACAGCTGGGTGAGCACCCGGCCCTTGTCCGGGATCTCGCTGGGCAGCACCCAGTCGTAGGCGGACATGCGGTCACTGGCGACCATCACGAGGTCTCCAGCCTCGTTCCGGTACAGGTCGCGGACCTTGCCGGTGTGCAGGTGCACCAGGCCGGGCACCTGGACCGGCTCGGGCTTTTCGACGAATCCGGACACGGTTTCCTCCGCGGGTCGTGCAGGTGAAACGCCCGGGGCTCCGCGGTGGGCGGTGCTGGGAGACGGGCGGACTGGCACTTGTGATTCTCCCGCACTCCCGCGGCGGTGCAGCGCGCGGGAGGTCCGGGCGCTGGTCGGCCGGGTCGGTGCGGGGCTGTCAGTCCCGTTTGCAGATGCGGTCCAGGAGGTTCGCGGTGGCCCGCTGGACCCGGGGGTCCACATGGCCGGGCCGGTCGAGCGCCGGCGACCAGGCGAACGTCCCCGAGGCGAAGACCAGGGCGCCCGACGGCGCCCGGTAGAGCGAGGTCTCCTGGTGGCGCCGGGCGCCCTCGCCGTCCTCGTACGGGGAGTGGGCGAGCAGGATGCGGCTCTCGTGCTCGGGCAGCGCGGTCCGGGGGAAGTACCGGTCGGCCTCGCCCGCCACCAGTCCCTCGATCTCGTCGCCCTCGTGGGCGCCGGTGGCCTCCCAGAGCCAGTGGTCCGCGTTCCGCACGACCAGCGGGTGGGGTTCGGGGACCCGGCCCGCGTACTGGATGCCGAGCAGCTGCTGCTCCGGCCGGTCGATCTCGCGCCACAGGGAGGGCTTTCCGGGGCCGTGGCGCTTGCGGCAGGTCAGCAGCCGGTCGGCCACTCCCGACGCGGACGGGGCCAACTCGACCTGCCAGTACAGGCTGTTGGCCGACAGGAACACCAGGGACGTGCCGTGCTCGCGGGCCCGTTCCGTGGTGCGGCGCATGGGCGCGGACCAGTATTCGTCGTGGCCCGGGAAGACCAGTCCCCGGTAGCGGGTCGGGTCGACGCGGCCCGCGTGCAGGTCCCGGGTGTCGGCGTACGCCAGGTCGTAGCCGTAGCGCTCTGCCCAGCGGATGAAATCGTAGGCGTGGCCGACGTGCAGGGGCAGGCCCGCGCCCGCGTAGGGGCGGTCGAAGGAGACCGTGATCGCCGCGTCGCTCTCGCCGAGCAGGCGGCCCTGCTCGTCCCAGGCGTGGTAGAGGCTCGCGCCGGTGCGGCCGTCCTCCGGGTAGAGGTTGTACGCCTGCCAGGTGACGTCCGGGAGCAGCAGGAGCAGGTCCGCCGGCTGGTCGTCGCGGACGGTGAACGGGATGTGCGAGCGGTACCCGTCGGTGGTGGTGAGGACGGCGACGTACGCCCCGACGTTCCAGTACGACGGGATCTGCAGGCGCCAGGAGAGCCACCAGTGGTGGCAGGAGACGGTGCGGTCGGCGGCGAGCGGGGCCGGCTGCACGATGCCGGAGAGGCGGGGGCTGGTGGTGATCTTCGCGGCGCCGTCGCCCGCGTAGTGCCCGATGCGGTAGATGTCGACGCTGAACTGCTGGGGCGGATCGACGGTGACGTGGAAGTCGATCGCCTCGCCCGGGGCCGCGGCGCCGGTGGAGGTGAAGCCCTTGATCTGCTGGTGCACGTCGTCGGCGGTACGGGGGCCGCCGGTGCGGGGGCTCGGGATGTTCCGCGCGCCGGGTGCCGGGGCGTGGTCGATGTACCAGGGGACGACCTGGCCGGTGTCGCCGAAGTAGTTCTCGCTGCCGCGCAGCCACGGCAACGGGCCCTGACCGAAGGGGTCGGTGACCGCGTGGGCGAGGGCGCCCGACTCCCACCGCCGAATCTGTTGCTCGCCGCCCACGGCGTCCCCTCCCTCTGGCCCCCGCGCCCGGCTGGTGTTGACGGCCGGTTTTCACGTGCTCGTGTCAACGACCGAGCCCAGCACATCACATAAAGCACTCACTCCGTCACCGTTCGTCGTTAATCGACGTGAACGGAACCGACAAGTCCGGAAGTTGGCAGGGGCGGGTGGGACGTGAGTGCGGTGGGGTGGCACGGAGGGTGCGCGACGCGGGTCCGTTCAGACGAGGCGCACCGGCTTCTCCGGGCGTACGCCGTGCCGGGCAAGCCAGTCTCGCAACGGGCCCGGGTCGCCGTCGGATATCAGGCTCAGCACGCACGGACCGAGGTCACCGGCCCGCTCGCCACCGGCCAGGAGCACCGGGCCGTCCAGCCAGTCGAGCCCGGGTGCGGCTCCGGCGGTGTCGATCGCGGCGCAGCACACCATCGCCGTGACGTGGTCGACCAGCAACTCGCGTCCCGTACGCGGTGCTTGGAGCGGGAACAGGGGCAACGTGCCGTCGCTCCACAGCTCTTCGTCGTCGGCGCCGGGGGCGGCGGGCGGGGGCACCGGGGCCTGTGCCTCCTCGCGCGCCACCTCGGTACTGATCCGCGCCGCGAGCGCCGCACTCCGCTCGGAACCGAACACGGCGTCGGGGTCCTCGTCCTCGTCCTCGTCGAGATCGGTGCCGAGGGCGCCCTCGGCGTCGGGCGGCTCGGCGGGCGAGGGGACGGAGTCGGAGCCCAGGGCTGTGCCCGCGCCGTCGGCGCCGGAGGCCGGGGGCAGTTCGCGGCCGTCGTCCGGACCGGCCAAGTGCTCCAGGACCCGGGACAGGGTGGGTGCGGAGGCGCTCGCCGTGGGGTCCGCGGGAAGCCGTACGCCCAACTCGTCGAGGACGCGGTGGAGTCGGGCCGCGTCCGTACGCCACTTGCGGTCCACGACCTCCTCCGGATACTCGTCCCAGCCGACCGGCGACCAGTCGGGACCGGCCTCGGCAGGTCCGCCGTGGAAGAGCCGGGCGGCGAGCAGTGAGGCCGCCTCGTCCGCGGCACCCGGCTCCTCGAGGAGATCGCAGGCGGGGCGCTCGCCGAGGCGGGCGGCGAAGCCGTCGGCCAGGCGGTCCCGCCGGGAGAGCTCGGTGAGCGCCGCGACGACCCCGGCGTCGAGGCGGGAGGGCCAGCGCCCCATCCGCCAGGCGGGCAGCGCGACCCGGGTGAGCAGCCGGTCCCAGCCCGCGTACGCCAGGCCGACCTGCTCCTGGGCGACGATCCGCAGTCCGTAGTCGACACTCTGCGCGCGCTCGGAGGCCGCCGCGGCGACTCCGCGCTCCATCTCGGCGGCGTGGTCCCGGCAGGCCCGCAACAGGGCCCGCGCGATCCGTCCCGTACCGGCGAGGAACAGCCCGCGCAGCAGTCCGAGACCAGGCTTGCGCGAGTCCGCCACAGCGCCGTCGAGCCCCCGCACGAACCGGCGGGCGGCCGCCAGGTCCGGATGAGCCGACGGACCGGTGCCCGCCACGACCGGCGCAAGCACCGCGCGCAGCTCACCCACGCGCATCCACCACAGGAAGGGCGATCCGATGACCAGGACCGGGGCGGCGGAACGCTCCTCGCCGCCGCGCGGCGCAGGGGTCGCGCCGCCGGACGAGGCCGCGCGGGCCGGCGGGCTGTGCGCCGGATGCGTGCGGTCCTCGAGCCAGCTGTCGCAGTCGGGGGTCAGGGCTATCGCGGACGGTGCGGGCACCTCGAGGCGGTCCGCCAGATCGCGCACCAGGCGGTAGAGATCGGGGGCGTCCCGCTCGGCCACATCCACGGTCGGGCTCATCGCCGGCCTGGACTGCGCGACCACGATCGCCACGGCCGCGGCGACGATCAGCGAGAGCACCGCGACGCCGGTCACGACCTGGCGCAGTACGTCCCAACCGCCGCCCTCCGCATGGCCGGTGGCCCACCCGGCGAACAGCACCACCGCGAAGGCCGCGGGCAGCAACGCCGCCGCAAGGGCCCTGCTGCGGATCCGCAGCACCGCGAGAGCCTGGGACCGCGCTGTCTGCGCGCCCACCTCAGCACCCATACCGGTTCCGGACACGGCCGGACGTCACCCCCTCTGCACCTGCGACGGCTCTGTTCACTCCCCCACTGTGACACCCACCACGGACACCGCAATGCCGGTGGGCCAAGTGCCGGAAAGCTTGCGGCGCACCATAGTTGGGGCCCTGGAGCCAGTCAGCCGGATGGCCGATCGGTCACTCGATGGAATGGCTTTGGGTAAAGCTGCCCCATCGTTCGACTTCTGTGGTGGGCACCCTCGCGCACCCCTCTCCCGGCACTCGCGAACCCCTCGAGTGACGCACGAAAGCCCCCGCCCGGGCCCTCGTACGAGGGTCCGGGCGGGGGCTTTCCGGACAGGCGGTGCCCGGCGGACGACTCAGTTCGCCGCGGCCGCCTGCGCCGCGATGTCGGTCCGGTGCTGCGCCCCGTCGAGGCGGATCCGGCCCACCGCCGCGTACGCCCGCTCCCGCGCCTCGGTGAGGTCCGCGCCGGTCGCCGTCACGGACAGGACGCGACCGCCCGCGCTGACGACCGCGTCACCGCTGTGCTTCGTACCGGCGTGCAGGACGTACGCATGCGGGGCGTCCTCGGCGGCGATCTCGTCCAGGCCCTCGATCGGGTCGCCGGTACGGGGCGTTCCGGGGTAGTTGTGCGAGGCCACCACGACGGTGACCGCGGCCTCGTCGCGCCAGGAAAGGGCGGGCTGTGCGTCGAGCGTGCCGTTCGCCGCGTGCAGCAGGACACCGGCCAGCGGGGTGCGGAGCCGGGCGAGCACCACCTGGGTCTCCGGGTCGCCGAAGCGCGCGTTGAACTCGATGACCCGCACGCCCCGTCCGGTGATCGCGAGCCCTGCGTAGAGCAGCCCGGAGAACGGCGTACCGCGGCGGCGCAGCTCGTCCACCGTGGGCTGCAGGACCGTCTCGAGGACCTCGTCGACCAGCTTCGGGTCCGCCCACGGCAGCGGGGAGTACGCACCCATGCCGCCGGTGTTCGGGCCCTCGTCGCCGTCGAGGGCGCGCTTGAAGTCCTGGGCCGGGGTGAGCGGCAGCACCGTGGTGCCGTCCGTGATCGCGAAGAGGGAGACCTCGGGTCCGTCCAGGAACTCCTCGATCACCACGCGGTCGCAGGCGTATCCGTGCTGCCGGGCGGCCTCCAGGTCAGCGGTGACCACGACGCCCTTGCCGGCCGCGAGGCCGTCGTCCTTGACGACGTACGGCGGACCGAAGGCGTCCAGCGCCCTGTCCACCTCTTCCGGTGTGGTGCATGCGTAGCTGCGAGCGGTGGGCACACCGGAAGACGCCATCACGTCCTTGGCGAACGCCTTCGAACCCTCGAGCTGCGCGGCCTGACCGGACGGGCCGAAGCAGGGGATGCCCGCTTCCCGTACGACGTCGGCGACACCGGCGACGAGCGGGGCCTCGGGGCCCACCACGACCAGTTCGGCTCCCAGGTCCCGGGCGAGCGCGGCGACGGCCGTACCGTCGAGGGCGTCCACCGGGTGCAGTTCGGCCACCTCGGCGATGCCGGCGTTGCCGGGGGCGCAGTGCAGCGCGGTGACGTCGGGATCGAGGGACAGTGAGCGGCACAGGGCGTGTTCGCGGGCGCCGCCGCCGATGACGAGGACCTTCACGGTCCTCAACCTACCTTGCGGGCCGGGCGCGGTTTCGCCGTGCTCGGGCAGGCCTCTTCCAGCTCGCCGAGTGTGCCGCGTCCCGCGGCTGCGTGGCGGTTCCGGGTGCCCGGTACGCCCGGTCCTCGATCGCCGGACAGGCCGCCGGCGCTACTCGTTCGTGAACTCCTCCACGACGGTCGCGCCCAGTTCCCGGACGATCAGGTCGTGGCCGGAGAGGGCCGATTCGTCGAGGTCGGGGTCGTCGTCCTCCGGGACGTCGTCCTCGATCGAGACCCGGGAACGCTCCGGCGGTGCGGGCGCCGGAGCGGGGTCGGGCGGCGCCTGCTGGGCGGCGGGCGCGGGCCCGGCCGGGCGCTCGGGCTGCGGGGCGGCGGGCGGCGCCGACGGGCGCGGGGCCGCCGGGGCTCCGCCGCCGGAGCCCGGGGCGGCGGGCGGCGGTGCCGAGCCGCCGGACGGGTCGACGATCGCCTCGATCTTCCAGTTGACGTGGAACTGCTCCGCGAGCGCCTGGCGCAGTACGTCCTCGCTGCCGCTGGCGGTGAAGTTGTCGCGCGCGCCCGCGTTGATGAAGCCGATCTGCAGGTTCTGGCCGTCGAAGCCGGTCACCTGGGCGTTCTGGCTGAGCAGGATCCAGGTGAAGCGACGGCGGTTCTTGACCGCCTCCAGGATGTTCGGCCACAGGGTGCGGGCGTCGAGGCCGCCGCCCTGGGGCGGGCCCGAAGGAGCTGCCGGGGCCGCCGGAGCGGCCGGGGGAGGCGCCGCCTGCTGGGGCGCGGTCGGCTGCTGGGGCTGCGCGGGCGCGGGCCTGCCGCCACCGGCGGGTGCGGCCGTCGGCCAGCCTCCGGGGCGACGGGCCCCCTGCTGCTCGGCCGCGGGGGCAGCCTGCTGGGCGCCTGGCCAGGCGCCCGGACGCGCGGCGGCCGCACCTTCGCCCTGCTGAGGAGCGGACTCCACCGGCGGCTGCGGCTGCTCGGCCACCGGGTCCGGCGCGGGTGCCGGCGTAGCAGGTGCGGGTGCCGGTGCGGCCTCGGGTGCCGGGCTCGCGGGCGGCGCGGCAGCGGGCTGTGGCGCCGCCTGCTCCGGAGCCTGGCCGCGGACCGCGGCCCGTGCGGCGGCCGGGCCACCGCCGGGCGGCACCGGCGGACCGGACGGCGCGGACTGCGGCGGACCCGCGGGCGGGACCTGCGCATGGGCGCCCTCGGGTGCGTACGCCATCGCCGGGCCGCCGGAGACGACCTGGGCCCCGGTGATGCCGGCACTCACGCCCCCTGCTCCGCGCTCCAGTCGGTCCAGGCGGGCCATCACGGCGCGCTCGTCGTCGTAGGCCGCGGGCAGCAGGACGCGGGCGCAGATCAACTCGAGCTGGAGGCGCGGCGACGTGGCGCCGCGCATCTCGGTCAGCCCCTCGTTGACCAGGTCGGCGGCGCGGCTGAGTTCGGTGGCGCCGAAGACTCCGGCCTGTGCCTGCATGCGCTCGACCACATCGGCCGGGGCGTCGATCAGGCCCTTGTCGGCGGCGTCCGGCACCGCGGCGAGGATCACCAGATCGCGCAGCCGCTCGAGCAGATCGGCGACGAACCTCCGCGGGTCGTTGCCCCCCTCGATGACCCTGTCGACGATCTCGAACGCCGCGGCCCCGTCCCCCGAGGCGAAGGCCTCGACGACCGAGTCGAGCAGCGAACTGTCCGTGTATCCGAGCAGCCCCGTCGCCATCTCGTACGTGACGCCCTCGTCGCCCGCGCCGGCGAGGAGCTGGTCCATCACCGACATCGAGTCACGTACGGAACCGGCGCCGGCCCGCACCACCAGCGGAAGCACGCCGTCCGCGACGGGTGCCTTCTCCCGGCCGCACACCTCGCCCAGATAGTCCCGGAGTACGCCGGGCGGCACGAGGCGGAACGGGTAGTGGTGCGTCCGCGAACGGATCGTCCCGATGACCTTCTCGGGCTCCGTCGTCGCGAAGATGAACTTGAGGTGCTCGGGCGGCTCTTCGACGACCTTCAGCAGGGCGTTGAACCCCGCCGGCGTGACCATGTGGGCCTCGTCGATGATGTAGATCTTGTACCGGCTCGAGGCCGGTCCGAAGAACGCCTTCTCCCTCAGGTCACGGGCGTCGTCCACGCCTCCGTGCGAGGCGGCGTCGATCTCGATGACGTCGATCGACCCGGGCCCGCTGCGCGCCAGGTCCTGGCAGGACTGGCACTCGCCGCAAGGCGTGGGCGTCGGGCCCTGCTCGCAGTTCAGACAGCGGGCCAGGATGCGCGCGCTCGTCGTCTTGCCGCAGCCGCGCGGGCCACTGAACAGGTAGGCGTGATTGACCCGGTTGTTCCGCAGCGCCTGCTGCAGCGGGTCGGTCACATGCTCCTGCCCGATGACCTCGGCGAACGACTCCGGGCGATAACGGCGGTACAGCGCAAGGGATGACACGTCTACGAGGTTATCGGTGCCCACCGACAACGAAACCCGCGCTCGAACACCGGCGCCCTCGCCCCCCGCAGTGATCCATCCCACACACGCGGAACCAGGCCCGACGGATCGGACAGAAGGGAGGAAGGGGAGAGCGAGTAGAAGGAGGAGGGGGGAAGTGACAGGGGAACGCAAGCGCCCCCCACGCACCCGCCAGAGCCAACTTACCCTTGCTGCCTTCCGGCCCTGGGGGAGTTCAGTCAGATAGCGCCACGTGAGGGGCTGTGCCCAGGTTACCCGATACACAGGGGTGCTCGGACCCCCCTGCCCGACCGGATCCGATCTCGGCGGAAGGCGTTCGCAAGCAGTCCTCGGCGTCTTGTATTGTTTGCCGCGGAGGATTCGCCTAGTGGCCTAGGGCGCACGCTTGGAAAGCGTGTTGGGGGCAACCCCTCACGAGTTCGAATCTCGTATCCTCCGCCAGTGCCTCACCGGGCACGATGTCGAAGGCCCCTACCGTCCGCGGTGGGGGCCTTCGTCGTTGTCCGTCTCAGTTTCCGTCTCAGTTCGGGTCCGGCGGTCCCCAGAGAGCTTCGCCCACCTGATCGGCCACCTTCTTCAGCATGGGACCTGTGACGTGCATGTACCGAGCGCGCATCCGTGCCGCTCCCCCGGGCTCCCATCCCATGATCGCGTCGACCACCACATCCGGCACACCGAGCAGGAGGAGCACAGTGCCGGCCGTGTGCCGAGCGTCGTGGAGTCGACCATCACGGACACCAGCATCGGCAAGAAGCTGCTTCCACCGGTGGTAGTCGGTGTTCGGGATGAGCGGTTCGCCGGTCGGGGAAGCGAAGACGTACCCCTTGCCCTCCCACAGTTCCCCAGCTTCCTGACGCTCCCGAGCCTGCTCCTCGTGATGCTTGCGAAGGAGCTTGACCACCGGCTCCGGAAGACCGATCGTCCGGCGACCTGCCCGGGACTTGGTGCTCTTGAACTCACGCCGAACCTGTCGGCGCTCCGGGCAGTAACCCGCCTTCCGCCCGCACGGATCAGCACAACCGTGCTCGTACTTCGGGCGCAGACGGTTCTTCCGTGTGCGGACGTATCCGGCGTCCAGGTACACGTCTTCCCACTTAAGCCCGAGAGCTTCGCCCTGCCGTAGGCCCAGCGCGAGCGCGACGACCCACCGAGCACTGTTCCGAAGCTTGGATGCCTCCAGAAGAAGGCTCTGCACTTCCTCGATGGAGTACGGCTCGATGTCCTCTTCTTCGAGCCGAGGAGCGCGGGCGATCTCGGCAACGTTGGTCGTGATGTGGCCACGTCGCACCGCTTCGCCCAGAGCCACCCGGACCGTTCGGTGAACGTGGTGAGTGGTACCGGCAGAGCTTCCGGATGCCTGCATCTTCGCGTAGAAGGTCTCCAAGTGCTCAGGCTCCAAACGATCGAGTCTGTGTGCACCGAGTCCGGGCACGAGATGCACGCGAACATCAACTTCGTAGCCGTCGTAGCTGTTCTCACTGACGTACTTCTTGGCGATGTTCTCGACCCAGTGCTCAAGCCAGGCCCCGAGCGACCACGCCTTGCCGGTCTTCCGGACCCGACCGGAGTCGCGTGCCTTCTCAAGTTCTCGTACGGCCTTGGTGACCTCAGCCTTGGTCTTGCGTTCGACGTGACGCCGATCGGGTTTGCCGTCATCCCGGACGCCGACCGTCACGCGTCCATGCCACTTGCCGTCCTTCCCGAAGTAGATCGATGACGCCCCGTTGGGCTGCCGAGTCCGCTTCTGATCAGCCATGGTCACCTTCACGCAGCCAGAGTTGCGCGGCGAAGCGTCGCCACGTAGGTGGACAAGGCATCTGCGGGAACACGGCGTAGGCGCCCCACAGTGACCGACTCCAGTTCGCCCGTGCTGACGAGCCTGAAGCAGGTTGTACGGCCGATCCCGAGGCGCCGGGCAGCTTCCTCGACGGTCAGCAGGATCAACGTGGGATCCACGGCCACCGCCGTCAGTTCAGGTGCTTCGTTCACAGCCAGTCCCCCTCGCTGTCGCTGCTGATGTCCAGTTGATCGGTGAGTGCTTCGCGGGCAACTTCTCTGTTCAGGTGGATGTCTCGGGCGATGGTCTGGGCGAGCCAGGATTCGCCGGGGGTGTGGCCGTGTCCGGCGTAGGTCCAGTGGGCGAGGACCAGCGTGGAGGCCTCCGTGTCGTCGAGGTCTTCGGCGAAGCCGCGCTCTTGGCGTTCCTGGCGGGCGCGGTAGTCGGCGCGGACCTGACGCAAAGCGCCGAGGGTGGTCGAGTAGCGGCGGGACTTCGTAGAGAAGTGGCCTCGGAAGCCGAGCATGTGTGACCAGCGCGCGAGCAGCCGATCCGGATAGACGGCATCGAGTGCCCAGCAGGCCTCGATCAGGCGGCGAGTGTGGGCGGGGAGGCCGGAGAGCTTGTCGAGTTCGGCCAGCTCACCGATACGGCGGTCCACGGTGCCGGTTGTCTCCGCCGCCTTGGTCGCATACTTCGCGACGTATGAGGCCACCGCCTGCTCCGTCAGTTCCTCGTGTCCGAAAGCACCGATGGGCTGGACGTCGACCTGAGTTCCCCACCCCAGGATGCGTTCCGGGAAACGGCCGGCAGACGGGACCGTCACCGTCGATCGAGCGGCAGCGGCGCGGATCACCTCATCCAGAAGCTGGGTGGTGGCCCAGGCCGGGGGCATCGAAGCAGGGCCGTCGGGGCCATCGATGCGCACGACGGCATGGAAGTGGACGGCACCGCGCTTCTGGAACTCCGCGACCTTCCCGAAGGACACGCGGCAGTGCTCGGAGAGGGCGCCCTGGGACAGACCGGCGCGGGCGGCGATCTCGCGGCGCAGATAGATCGTGAAGCGCTGCCAAAGCTGCCCAGCGTGGTTGTTCCACAACACGGCTGCGGCGTAGTCGTACGTGCCCAGGTTGAGCGCAGTGCCGAGGGCGGGATCGTCCTCCACGTGCGAGGTCCCGCAGCGGCACACGCCTCGATCCGGGCGGTTGTGGACCGGGCCGAACGACGGAGCCGTCAGCGTGGCGAACACCCGTGGGTGATCACGCACCGTATCGGGCACGTCCTTGCGTTCATCACCCGAGATCCCGGCCCGGATCAGGTGGTACGTGTCCCCCGCGTAGGTCCAGGCGCAGGAGGGGCAGCGCGATGCCCGACGGTTGCCGCATGCGACGCGAAGCCGTCCGCCGGGCTCTTGCTCGGTGCTGTAGGCGTACAGGACCTCACGCGTCTTCGCGTCACGGGTGACGGTCTGGCCTGTCAGGTGGATGGGGTCGGAGCAGCCGCCGGTACGGCCGATCTGTTCGCGCCAGCGGTCGAAGTCAGGGTCATTGGCGACCCGTAGAAGGTCGGCGAAGGTGATCGGGTCGGTGCCCATGGCTGATGCCTGAGCGGTGACCGCGTCCGGGGAAACGGGGAAGCCGGTCATGCGCCCACCGCCCGAAGGCGCGCCACCGGAGCGGAACCGTAGGGTTCGGCGCTCATGACGAGGTGATCGAGGCTGGTCAGGTAGCCCCCGGTCAGCGGGGCCGGACCCAACCGGCGCAGGTGTAGCACCGGGGCGAGTGAGGGAATCAGGCCGTCGACCGGAGTGGAGACCAACAGGTCGTCATCGGCCCGCAGCACATCCGACATCAAGCCCGCGTGCGTAGCGATCTCCACGCCCGGCAGCTCCGCCAGGGCCCCGAGCGTGTCAGCGACCTGTCCGGCCCGACCGGTTGCCTGCTCGGGGATCACGATGCGGACCCGGACGCCAGCAGCCGCCTTGTCGGCGATCAACTCGGGTAAGTCCCCGACCACATGGGCGACGAAGACCAGGTTCACGAGCACCAGGTCGAGCGACACCGTGCCACCGGCGAGAACCTGGCGCCATACGTCCATGGGGACCGCGGCCCGCGTGGCATAGGCGGCAACGACCTCATCCTGAGGAACCGGCACCGAACGCCGACGCTCCCCCATCGCAGGCCACAGGTGAAAGGCATCCGCCCCCAGCAGCTTCGCGGCAGCCTCAGCATGCCGGGCGTGCGGAGTGCGGTTCTTGGAGATCCACCGCTCCACGCTCTTCGGATCGATACCGACCCGCTCAGCCAGAGCATCAAGCGTGACGTTCGCGGCGATCATCGCGCCACGCAGACGCTCATTACCCGAGCGGACCGAGTCCAGGCCGGTGATCGTCATGCCGCCACCGCCTCAACCGGAGCGGACAACTCAACACCGGTCGCCCAGTCGAACGAGGCCGCCGACGGGCACGCCTCAGAACCCCAGAACGTGCGGTGCATCAGCACCCCGACACCAGCCGTGTTGATCCAAGCCCAACCGGACACCACGGCCCCGCACGCCATGCACGGCGAGGACACGGCCACCGCATCCTCGGTACGCGACAGCGGAGCCGACAGACGATCACTGCGGGTCGCAGGCATGATGGAACTTCCCTTCGTGGGACGAAGGAGGGCGGCGACTTGCTTGGCGGTAGGGCGCCGTCCTCCGGGCTCACGGCCATCCGGCCGCATGACATAGCATGTACTTATACAGACTATGACGCAAGAGGTCACGCAACATGGGCTGTACTAATCTGCTCTAGTCGCTACGCTCGATCCATGACCATTGCCGATGACGACCCCCGCCCCAAGAAGGTCCAAATCGCGGACGCTTTGCGCCCGGAGATCGCCGAGCTTCCCAAGGGGCGAAAGCTCGCGTCCGTGCGGGACCTGGCGGATCGATTCGGGGTCACACCCGTGACGGCGGGGAGTGCGCTCCAGATCCTCATTGAGGAAGGCCTGATCGAGTCCGTGCCTACACGCGGATACTTCGTGCAGACGTCGACGGTCGGTGACGATGAAGGTGGATCGACCAACAGGGCCAGTCGGGACGAGATCACAGCTATCCACTCCGAGATTCGACAACTTGCCGCCCGTGTGGCCGAGTTGGAGAAGCGAGCCGATCACACGAGCAGCCTCTAACGTGTGATCCACGATGAACGCAGCGTGATCGCTCGACCAGTGACAGAGGTGGTGTCACCAGGGGACAGCCTTGGTGTCAGCCCCCTGTCACCCCCCGTGTCACCGGCATCTGAGGTGCCAGACTCGGGAGCAGGCATCCCCGACGGGAGGGCAAGCACATGAGCGACGAACGGCCGGCATGGGCACGGCGGATTGCTGCCGAGCGTGAAGCCCGGAAGTGGTCACAAACCGAAGCCGTGGCCGCGCTGCGGGCGCATTCCCCAAAACGCCTGCCCGATGGGTCGAGCATGGTCCGGCAGTGGAAGCGCTGGGAGTCCGGCGAGGTCAAGCCGAGCGAGTTCTACCAGCCGATCATTGCGTCCACCTTCGGCACAGTCACTCACGCTCTCTTCCCCGTGGAGGGCCGCCGGGACGGGAACGCCGAGGTCATTGCTGCCAGCGGTATGGAGACACTGGACATCCTGAGCCGCGTACAGGCGTCCGACGTCGATAACGCCACCTTGGACGCGCTCCGCATCACCGCCGATCGCCTGTGCTCGGAGTACCCATATCTGCCGAGCAGGCAACTCGCTGTCGAGGGCCGGGAATGGCTCAAGCGCGTAGCAGGCCTTCAATCCCAGCGCCTCACTCTCACTCAGCACCGCGAAGTACTGACGATCTCCGCATGGCTCGCTCTGCTCGTCGGATGCGTCGAGTACGACTCCGGAGACCGAGCCGCCGCAGAGAGCACCCGCCGGGCAGTTCTGTCTCTCGCCGACGAAGCCGGGAACAGCGAAGTAGCAGGATGGGCCCACGAGATGCGCGCCTGGTTCTCGCTCACCACCGGTGATTACCACGGGATTCTTGCGGCCTCACAGAGCGGCACGGAGGTTGCCCCCAACCATGGTGTCGCGGTGCAACTCGCTGCACACGAGGCCAAAGGGTGGGCACGTCTCGGAGACCGCCGGAAGACCGAAGTCGCGCTAGACCGGGGCCGCAAGCTCTTGGAGGGCATGCCGTATCCGGAGAATCTGGATCATCACTTCGTGGTGGACCCGGCAAAGTTCGACTTCTACGCCATGGATTGCTACCGACTGCTTGGCGAAGACGCCATGGCCGAGACACTCGCCAATGAAGTGATCCGAGTCGGCACAGACTTCGACGGTGTCGAGAAGGCACCGATGCGCGCAGCAGAAGCCCGCGTGACGCTTGGAGTTGTTGCCGCACGGCGCGGAGACCTTGAGCAAGCCGTGAACTTCGGCGAATGGGCCCTCAAAGGCGATCGGCAATCGTTGCCGTCGCTCCTGTTGGTCAGCCGCGAACTCGCAGCGATCGTGAACCGTGACTTCAGCGGCGAGGCCACCGGACAGGGCTACCTAGAACACCTCACGGCGCTGAGCCGCACCCGGTAGCCCGTTACAGGTTTCTCTACTTCATCAAGGCCCCCGCGCACGGCGCGGGGGCGCGCCGCCTTGCGGCGCGGCCCGCCTCCATGTCTTCGCCACCGGCAGGCCGCGCCCGTCGACGCGCCAGCGTGCTCGGGGAGAGGGAAGAGCAAATACCCGCGTGGCTGGGGCGGTCGGCTCCACGGCTTTAGGCAGCCACTTTGGGGTGAGCCTCGAAGATCATGGCCCCGACGTCGAGCTACAACGGGCAGGTCCACAAGACTGCCCGACGCGCAGCCAGCTTAAGGGGCCATGATCACTCACCCCAAAGCAGCTCCAGCCCAAACCCGCTCCACCGACCTCCGCTTACCGTTGCAGGCACTACACGAGCTCATACGAGATCCGGAGGCTGGATTGGCTTGGCTCCCTGCTCTAATTGCACTTACAGGCGTGGCTCTCGGTGCCACGACAACCTTGGTTGCCGACCGGCTGCGGTGGCGCAGAGAGTCGCGGGAACGCCACGAGGTTTCCAAGAAGTCTTCCTACACGAGCTACCTGATCGCACTCGCGGCCTGGCGGAATGGATTACGGGAGACCGCGTACAACCCCGGACTCGCAGCCGAAGATCGGCGAGCGCACGCACGGCAAGCACTGGTGGACAGCCAGGCGTACGAACGCCGAATGGAGATGCTGATCACGGCATCGAAAGATGTGGTCCGGGAGTCGGAGGCAACGTACAAGGCTCTGAGGAACATGAAGGATCCGATAGCTGACGGCCTGCTTCAAGACCACCCCGAGTACCGCACGCTCGTTGCCTCCTTTGAAGCACGGCTGCAGCGCCTGAGAGCCAGCATGCGAGCAGACCTCAACATACAAGACCCCGAAGCTGGAATCGGATTCCCGGGCATCATCCCTGAGTGACGCAAGGACTCCGTCTCAGTTTCCGTCTCATTCGCCATGGTCCGCACTCGTTCACGAGAGGCCGACACCAGGGAGGCGAACAACGTGCGTTCGGGCATGAACGCAGATGAACGGCATTGGATCATCAGTCAGCCCCAACGATCAGACTTGGAAAGCGTGTTGGGGGCAACCCCTCACGAGTTCGAATCTCGTATCCTCCGCCAGTGCCTCACCGGGCACTAACGTTGAAGGGCCCCGTCGTTCGCGGCGGGGCCCTTCGGCGTGCGTGGTCGCAGTTCTGGTGGCAGTTCTCGGCTACCGGCTGTTGAGCTCGGTCCGGCACGCGTTGCAGTGCATCGCCGCGTTCCGTCCGTACCGCCGCATCGGCTGCCCGCAGCCGGCACACAACCCGAGCCCCCCCCCAGCGGGCATCCCTGCGCTCGGGCTCGCTCCGCGGCGGTGGTCCGGACCGAGTCGTGGGAGCGCTGGAACGGCATGAGGTGAATCGCGGCAGCCGTGGGCCAGTAGGGGGGATAGCCCCCGCTGAAGACGCCGGGTTGCCGCAGTGCACAGGTATCTGTGCACAGGCGACTGTGTGGTCATGGCTCAGGAATCAGGCACTGACGCATCCTCCGAAGTACCGACCGGTTCTGCGGCGCCCGTCGAACTGGGCGATCTGGCCGCGCTCAAGGCACTTGCGCATCCGCGTCGACAGCGGGTGTTCGAGTACCTGTCCCTGCACGGGCCGGCCACCTCGGCCGTACTCGCCCGGGTGCTCGGGCTGAACACCGGCGCGACCAGTTATCACCTGCGTGAGCTGGCCAGATACGGGTTCGTGGAGGAGACCCAGGGGGCTGGTGGGCGGCGGGAGCGCTGGTGGCGCGTCGTACCGGGCGACCGCCGTTTCCCGCCGCGCAGTCGGCAGAGCCCCGAGATGCGGCATGTCATGGACGAGCTGAACCACCATGCGTACGCCCGTGACCTGGAGCTCTTCGAGCAGCTGCAGCGGGACGCCGGGGACGGGCCGTGGGCCGACGCGTTCCCGTACTCGCGGGGCAGTGTCCGGCTCACGCTGCCCGAACTCCGGGAGTTCTTCGAGGAGTACATCGCTCTCCTCGACCGCTACAAGCGGCCCGAGTCCGAGACCCCCGACGGCGCGCGCACGCTCCTCACCCGCTTCCTCGCCTTCCCCGGGCCCGAACCGGCCGGACAGTCCGACGACGCCCCCGCACCGACGGGCGACGACAGCACAAGAGAGGCCGACCCGTCATGATGCTGCGCTACGCCCTGAAGACCGTCCGTGCGCGCAAGGCCGGGTTCCTCGGCTCCTTCGTCGCCCTGATGTGTGCGGCCGCGTTGATCACCGCCTGCGGCACGCTGCTCGATACGGGACTGCGCGGCACCGTCCGCACCGAGCGTTACGCGGCGGCGCCGGTCGTGGTCTCCGCCGACCAGAACGTCCACCAAACGACGGTCAAGCAGAAGAAGGGCAGGACCAAGGTCAAGCACAAGGCCAAACCGGTCGCCGAGCGCGCCTGGCTGCCGGCCGGCATCGGACGCACCCTGTCCCGAACGCCCGGTGTCTCCCGGGTCGTACCCGAACTGACCTTCCTGGCCGAGCCGTTGGTACCGGGCGGCACCGGAGGCCGGGCCGCCCACGGGCATGCGTGGGAGTCGGCGGCTCTGACGCCGTACCGGATCACCGCGGGATCCGCCCCCGCGGCCGGCGGTGAAGTGGTCATCGACCGCCATCTCGCGGGACGTGCCCGGCTCGAGCCGGGTGACCGCCTCACCGTCCAGTCGACAGCAGCCCCGCGCACGTACCGGGTCTCCGGTATCGCCGCGCCCGCCACCGAGGTGCGCCACCAGACGTCTCTCTTCTTCTCGGGCGGCGAGGCGCGCAGGCTCGCGGACCGCGCCGGGCAGGTCACCGCGTACGGCGTGATTCCGGCGGCGGGCGTCGGTCCGGACCGGCTGGAGCGCGCCGTGACCGAGGCACTGCAGGGCACCGGTGCGCAGGTCAGCACCGGAGACGCACGCGGGCCTGTGGAGTTCCTCGATGCCGCCGGGGCGCGCGTGAAGCTGGTCAGTATGGGCGGCGCGATGGGTGGGACCTCGCTGCTCGTGGCGGTGCTCGTCGTGGTCGGGACCTTTGCGCTCTCCATCCAGCAGCGGCACCGCGAACTCGCCCTGCTCCGCGCGATCGCGGCCACCCCGCGGCAGGTCCGCAAGCTCCTCGGCCGGGAGGCGCTGGTCGTCTCCGCGGTGGCGGGGGCGGCCGGGGCGCTGGCGGGGCTGCCGCTGGGCGGTTGGCTGCACCGCCGGTTCGTCGAGCTCGGCGCGGTGCCGGACACGCTGCAGCACACCACCGGGTTTCTGCCGCCGCTCGCCGCCGTCGCCGCGACCCTGTTCGGCGCCTGGGGTGCCGCGCGGATCGCCTCACGCCGGATCACCCGGATCCGGCCCGCCGAGGCGCTGTCCGAGGCCGCGGACGAGCGGGCACGGCCTGCGCGCGGCCGGCTCGTCGCCGGGCTTGTGCTGCTGGTGGGCGGTGTCGCCCTCGTCGTCCTGCTCGGCTTCCTGCGCACCGAGGCGGCGTCCACTCCGGTGACGTTCCTCGCCGTCGTCGTCCTGGCCACCTCCGTCTCCCTGCTCGGTCCCGTACTGGTCAAGGCGGCAGCGCTGCTGCTCACCGGCCCGCTGAGGCTGGCCGGACCCGGCGGGAGGCTCGCCGCCGCCAATCTCCGCGGCAACGCCGCCCGGATGGCCTCCGTCGTCACCCCTCTCACGCTGCTCGTCGGTATGGCGTCCACCGTGCTGTTCGTCCAGCCCACGCTCGCCGACGCGGCCCGCGCCCAGGTCCGCGAGGACGTGACCGCCGACTGGGTGGTCGCCTCCCGGGGAGCCGGAGTCCCGTCCCAGGCGGCCCGACACCTGCGTACCGGCGATACGGCCGTCACCGAAGTGGTCCGTACGGACGTCCGGGTAGGCCTCGACAAGTACGCGGCCCAGGGCGTCACACCGGCCGGGCTCACCCGCACCTGGCGCCCGGACATCACCGCCGGCTCACTCGGCCGACTCACCGAACGCACCGTCGCCGTCAGCGAACTGGCCGCCGAGCAACAGGACTTGAAACCCGGCAGCCGACTGAGGCTCACCCTCGGGGACGGCACGCCCGCCACCCTCACCGTCGCCGCCGTCTACGCCGAAGGGCTCGGCTCCGGAGACCTCACCCTCGCGCACGACCTGCTCGCCCGGCACATCGACAACCCCCTCGCCTCCACCGTCCTCGTCAGTACGGACCGCACACACAGTCAACTGTCGAACACTCTGCGTGAGTTCCCGGAACTCGAGGTGATCTCACCGGCGTCCGCGGACGCACTCCGGGCGGAGCGCCGGCAGGCCGACGCCGAGGTGAACTTCCTCGCCATGGGCCTCGTACTGGCCTTCACGGCCATCGCGGTGGTCAACACGCTCGCCATGTCGGTCTCGGAGCGCGTCCGGGAGTTCGCGCTGCTGCGCCTCGCCGGCGCCACCCGCCGCCAGGTGCTGCGCATGCTGCGGACCGAGGCCCTGGCGGTGCTCCTGCTCGCCACCACGCTCGGTACCGCCATCGCCCTGGCCGTCCTGACCTCGTTCGGCATCGGCATGACGGGCCGGGCGACGCCGTCCGTCGTCCCGCTGGTGTACGCCGCGGTGGTGGGCGCGGCCGCACTCCTCGCACTCACCGCGACCGCTCTGCCGGGCCGGGCGGCGCTGCGGGTCCGGGCGGTCACGGCGGCCACCGCCAAGGAGTGAGTGCCGCGGAGCGGAGAGCCGGGCCGGCGCCGGGCAGTGACGGATGAGGTGGGTGGGATGGATGGGATGGATGAGGTGGGTGAGATGGATGAGACGCATGGAGCAGAGGGGGCGGAATGGGCAGTACCGCATGGACGATGCGGCTGGTACGGCTGGTGCGGGAGTACATGACTGGACGCCTTGTCCGTCGAAAGACGCACACAAGACGCTCCGAGACCGCCCCACTCGGTCCCATCCGATCCCTTGTGTCGCTGTGGCCGAAATGGAACGGTGGGCGAACACGCGCGTCAGATCCGCACTTTCGTCCCACTAGGTACGTCTCCGCGGACTCCGTACCACTGTGTGCCGGGCTGCCATCTGCCCGGCACACAGCGGTACGCGGGCCGCGGAGCCACGCAGAGGTTCGTAAATGACGACTGCAAAACGAGCTGTTGCCCGGGCCCTCTACGGATCGCGCTACGACAGCGTCCCGTGGGCACAGCGGGTGTACGTCCGGCCGGGCGAGCGGCAGGCCCGCGAGCTGCAGTGGCAGCTGCGGGTCCGCAGGGCACCGGTGGTCTCCCTCGAGGAGTACCGCAAGCACGTGCCCGCCGGCACCATCGAGGAGTTCATCACCTGTCATCTGTGCGGGGAGACCCGCCAGCAGCCGCTGTTCAACCCCAAGGCCGTCAACGCCAACGGCCGCACCAAGTGGTCGTACCGCGTGGTGCGCTGCCCGACCTGCGGTTTCCTCTACCGCAACCCCAACATCCGGCCGGAACGGCTCGGCGACCTCTACGCGAAGAACTACAGCTCGTTCCTGTCGGGCGGCTACTCGCGGCGGCGGCAGCGCCGCTACCGGCTCTCCATGGACGCCTTCGACCCGATCCTCACCGACGGCGACAAGCGCAGACTGCTCGACTTCGGCTGCGGCTCCGGCCTGTTCCTCGATCTGGCCGAGCAGCGCGGCTTCGACGCCTGCGGGGTCGACCTGTCCCCCGACTCGGTCCAGCTGGCCAACGAGCGCCTGACGTCGGCGACCGCGTACCACGGTGCGCCCGAGGACGTTCCGGAGGTGGCAGAGGGCGGGTTCGACGTGATCACGCTCTGGTCGGTGCTCGCCCATCTGCCGCGCCCGGTCGACGACTTCAAGAAGTTCCGTGAACTGCTCGCGCCCGGCGGAGTGCTGAACATCCTGACGGTCAACGCCGCCTCCCTGCACCTGAAGGCGTACGGCTCGGACTGGAACGGCTTCACCCGGAACCACCTGATGTTCTACTCCTCTCAGACCCTGCCGCTGCTGCTGCGGAAGGCGGGCTTCGCCGGCGTGACGTTCGCGCCGTTCTACGGGGACACGGTGGAGTCGGGCACCACACGCCTGCCCGACTCGATGCGCCGGCGTCTGCGCAGCAGCGTCGAGGCGAGCGACGGCGGCAACATGCTGCGGGCCATGGCCTTCGCCGACCGCCAGGCCGTCGAGCGCTGGGGCCCGGGCCGCAAGGTGATCAAGCTCGGCGGCTGACCGGCCGTAGGGGCCGCCGCCCCTACATCCACATCGCGCGGGCCGCCGCCACTCCCGCGAAGGCGGCGGCCGTGCCGGCCAGGACACTCGCGGCCACATTGGCCACGGCGTAGCGGCGAGCGTTCGTCTCGAGGAGGCGGAGCGTCTCGTACGAGAACGTCGAGTACGTGGTGAGGGCGCCGCACAGGCCGGTGCCGAGCAGGAGTTGCCACCGGGAGGAAGTGGCGCCGGCCAGGGCGGCGCCGGTGAGGAGGCCGAGCACGAGGCAGCCGGCCAGGTTCACCACGAAGGTGCCCCACGGGAAGGCGGTGTCGTGCCGTCGCTGCACGGCCCGGTCGGTGAGGTAGCGCAGCGGGGCGCCGACCGCGCCGCCGATGATCACCAGGAGCCAGTTCACGCTGCGCGCTCCCTTCCGAGGGCTCGACGGGTCAGCCACGTGGCGAGGGCGACGGCGACGAGGGCGATCGCCGGTGTGGCCAGGAGGTAGAGGAGGCCGCGGGCCGCCGCTCGCGCGTCCACCAGGCGCTCGACGTCCACGGCGTAGGTGGAGAACGTCGTGAACCCGCCGAGCACTCCGGTCCCGAGGAACGGCCGGACCAGGCGGTGTGCCGTCCACGCCTCGGTGAGCAGCACCATGAGGACGCCCATCGCGGCGCAGCCGACGGCGTTCACGCAGAAGGTGGTCCAGGGGAATCCGCCCGCCGGGGTCGGCCACAGGAGCTGGGCGCCGTAGCGGGCCGCGGCTCCCAGCGCGCCGCCGAGCGCCACGACGGCGACTACGGGGTGCTGGGAGGGCGGCTTCGACGGGAGGTGGTGGTCGCCACGGGCGGTGTCGGGGTCACGGGCGGTACGGGGGTCACCGCCGGCATTGGGGTCACCGCCGGCGCCGGGGTCACGGCCGGCACCGGGGTCACCGCCGGCATCGGGATCACGGCCGGCATCGGGATCACCGCCGGCGTCGAAGGCGTCTTCTGGCACTGGCTCGGGCATGCGTCTCCTACTCGTGCGTCGCCCAGGCGCCGGCCTCGCGGGACGGGCTGGGCGGGTTTCGCCACAAGCAGGGACCGTTGGCGGAGAGTTCCGCGGTTCGGGTACGGCGGGCCCCACCGCCGCGCGACGGTCCGTGGCTTCCGGCTCGTACCCGTGGGGGACGCCCGGGCCCGCGGCCGCGCTGCGATCCAGCGTAGCGCCGGCGCTCGGCGCGCTCACCTCGGACTACGGCCGGTCCTCGTACCGACGTCGGCCCCTGCCGGCGCAATCGGCCGCGGTGAACGCCGTCACAACGCCTGCAGCCGGTCCAGCGTCCCCTTCAGCTCCTCCCGCAACGTCCTTCCCGCCGCATCCGCGTCCCCCCGTACGACGGCCGCGACCAGGGCGGCATGGGTCGCGTCCCCGTGCGCGGGGTCGGCCGCGCGCAGCTCGAGCAGATCGAGCAGTTCGGTCAGCCCGTGCTGCAGTACGGGCACGAACTCCTCGAACAAGCCGGTGAGTACGGGGTTGTGGGCGGCCGCGACCACCGACGCGTGCAGCGCGATGTCGGCCTCGACGAACTCCGCGTTCGTCCCCTCCCCTGCGGCCCTGCGCCCCTCGAGGGCCGCACGCATCGCGTTCACGTCGTCCTCGGTGCGGCGCGCCGCGGCCACCTCGGCCGCCCCGACCTCGATGAGCATCCGCACCTCGTAGACGTCGGCCACCGCCGCCCGGCGCAATTGGGTGGACCAGTCCTCGCGCGGCCGGGTCGCCGTGACGAAGACGCCCGCGCCCTGGCGGGCCTGCACCAGGCCGGCACCGGCGAGCGAGCGCA
This sequence comes from Streptomyces sp. YIM 130001, assembly GCF_003574445.1. Classification (GTDB taxonomy): domain Bacteria; phylum Actinomycetota; class Actinomycetes; order Streptomycetales; family Streptomycetaceae; genus Streptomyces. Next base: position 133,572 of record NZ_KZ984564.1, on the reverse strand, counting down.
GCGCCTCGCGGACGGTGGAGCGGCCGACGCCGAGCGACTTGGCCAGGGTGGTCTCGCCCGGGAGCTTGCTGCCCACCGGCCATTCGCCCGTCGCGATCGCCTCGCGCAGCCGCTCGGTGGCCTGCTCGACCAGCGGTGACGGCCGTAGCGCGCCGATCGGTGCGGGCGGTGTCCCTGTCGCCATCGAGTGGTCCTTTCCCGAATTTCGGTGTGCCTCAGCTGATTTCGTACACCTCAGCTTGTCTGAGGAGCTGAGGTGTGTCTACGGTACCCAGCATGCCGCACCACGAGCTCCTTCTCCTCGGTCGCCGCTGCGGGGCCTGATCCGACCGGCCCCCCCGCAGCGGGTGTCTTGCTGCGCCGGTCGCCCGACGACCGAACCGAAGGACCTCAGCCCATGGCGACCACCGCATCCGCCGCGCCCGGCCCCGAAGGCGCCGAGCACACCGCGAGCGCTTCCCCGACCACCACGGCGCCCACCGCCTTCCCCACCCTGCGCACCCCCTCCGCCCCGGTACCCCCACAGGCCGCGGCCTGGAATCCGCAGCGCCCGAGCGCCATGCCGCACCACCGCTACCGGCCCGCGCACGAACGGGTCGACCTGCCGTCGACCGACCGCGCCTGGCCGTCCCGCCGCCTGGAGCAGGCGCCCCTGTGGGTCCCCGTCGACCTGCGGGACGGCAACCAGGCGCTGGCCGAGCCGATGGACACCCCGCGCAAGCGCCGCATGTTCGACCTCCTGGTAGCCATGGGCTTCAAGGAGATCGAGGTCGGCTACCCGTCCGCGAGCAGCACCGACTTCGACTTCGTCACTCATCTCGCCCAGAGCGGCGCGGTGCCGGACGACGTCACGATCTCGGTGTTCACCCCGGCCCGCCGCGACCTGATCGACCGCACCGTCGAATCGCTGCGCGGACTGCCGCGCACGCTGGTCCATCTCTACACCGCGACCGCGCCCACCTGGCGCGACGTGGTCCTCGGCCGGTCCCGCGCCGAGGTGCACACGATGATCCTGGACGCCGCGACGCATCTGCTGCGCCGGGCGGAGGAGCGGCCGGGCGACGACATGAGGTTCGAGTTCTCACCCGAGGTCTTCAACCTCACCGAGCCCGACTTCATCCTCGAGGTCTGCGACAGCCTCACCGAGCTGTGGGAGGCGAGCCCGGACCGCCCGGTGGTCCACAACCTGCCCGCGACGGTGGAGATCGCCTCGCCGAACGTCTACGCCGACCAGATCGAGTACATGCACCGCCATCTGGCCCGCCGCGATTCGGTGATCCTCTCCGTGCACCCGCACAACGACCGCGGCACCGGCGTCGCCTGCGCCGAACTCGCCGTCCTCGCGGGCGCGCAGCGCGTGGAGGGCTGCCTGTTCGGCAACGGCGAGCGGACCGGCAACGTCGACCTGGTCACCCTGGCCATGAACCTGTACGCCCAGGGCGTGAACCCGATGATCGACTTCTCCGACATCGACACGGTCCGCGACACCGTCGAGCACTGCAACCGCCTGCCGGTGCACCCCCGCCACCCCTACGGCGGCACCCTCGTGCACACCGCCTTCTCCGGCACCCACCAGGACGCCATCGCCAAGGGCCTGGCCCGGCACGCCGAACAGGCCGCCGAGAGCGGCGTCCCCGCGGCCGAGGCCCCGTGGTCGGTCCCGTACCTGCCGGTCGACCCGGGCGACATCGGGCGGACGTACGAGGAGGTCATCCGGGTCAACTCGCAGTCGGGCAAGGGCGGAATGGCGCACCTCCTGCACACCCGGCACGGTCTCGACCTGCCGCAGGCCATGCGCGCCGACTTCTCCCGGACGGTGCAGCGCGTCACGGACGACACCGGCCGCGAACTCGGCGTCGACGAACTGATGGACCTCTTCCGCAGCACGTTCATCGCCCCGGGTGAGCACGGTCCGCTCGCGCCCGCCTCCTGGAGTACGCGCGAAATCGCTCCGGGAACCCACGAGTTGACGTACTCCCTGGAAAGGGACGGCGAGCGGCAGGTGCTGCGCGGCAAGGGGAACGGCCCGCTGTCCGCACTCATCGACGCCCTGCGCGGCGCCGGCGTCGAGGCCGACATCCTCGACTACGCCGAGCACGCCACCGGCAGTGGCCCGGACAGCCCCGCCGCCGCCTACGTCCGCTGCCGCGTGGGCGACGCGACCGCTTGGGGCGCGGGCCTGGACACCTCGGTCCTCACCGCTTCCGTACGGGCCGTGATCGCCGCCGTGCACCGGGCGAGGAACACCTGATGGGCGACCCGAGGGCGACCACCGAGCAGCCGCTCCTCGACGTGCGCGGCGCCGGCCTGGTCCGGGACGGACGCCCGATCCTGACCGAGGTGTCGCTGACCGTACGGGCCGGCGAGCACTGGGCCCTGCTCGGCGCCAACGGGGCAGGAAAAAGCACGCTGTTGAGCCTGCTCGGCGCGCGCACCCACCCCACGTCCGGCACCGTGGAGGTGCTCGGCCACCCGCTCGGACGGGTCGACCTGCGTCAACTGCGTGCGTACGTCGGCCATGTCGACCCGCGGCACGACCTGCGCACCCCGCTCCGGGTCCCGGACGTGATCCTCACCGGGGCCACCAACACCCTGGAAAGGGTGCCCCGTTGGACCCCGACGGACGAACAGCGGTCGCGCGCCGAGTACTTGGCCGGGCTCCTGGGTCTTCGTGAACGGAGTACGGCGCGCTGGCCGACCCTGTCGCAGGGGGAGCGGGGACGGGTGCTGATCGCCCGGGCACTGATGCCGGAGCCCCGGCTGCTCCTGCTCGACGAGCCCGCGACCGGCCTCGACCTGGCAGGGCGTGAACAGCTCGTCGACCGTATCGACCTCCTGCAGTCGACCACTCCCGGCCTGGCGTCGGTACTGGTCACCCACCATCTGGAGGAGCTGCCACCGGGAACGACGCACGTCATGCTGCTCAAGGACGGCCGCTGCCTGTCGGCGGGCCCGATCCACGAGACCCTGACCGCCGACTCCGTCAGCAAGTGCTTCGACCACCCGGTCGACCTCACCCTCGAGTCCGGCCGCTGGAGCGTACGGACCCGGCGCGTGCCCGGGCCGGGCTGAGGCCGTACGGCGAGGTGTCGTATCCGGGTGGGCGCATCCTGTCCACAGCCTGTGGACAGGATGCGCCCACCCCCACACGCAGTGACGTGGATCACACCACCGCACCGACAGCACCGACAGCACCGACAGCACCGACAGCACCGACAGCACCGACAGCACCGACAGCACCGACAGCACCCACAACTACGGGCCCGATCAAAGGTCTTGAGTACAACGGACCACGACGCGGCCGGACACGGCCGAGGGGAGCCCACCGCCGCCATGACCGAAGCCACCGCCACACCCAGGGGACCCGCGAGCTACTTCCCGGCCATCGAGAAGAAGTACGGCCGCCCGGTCGCCGACTGGCAGGAGCAGATCCGCACCTCCCCGCTGACCAAGCACATGGGGCTCGTCGCCTGGCTCAGGGCGGAGCACGGACTCGGCCACGGACACGCCAACGCAGTCGTCGCCCACACCCTTGCGGAGTCCCGCACCAAGTAGTCCGGCGCCGGCCCGCCCCACGCCACACGGCTGGGGCGGGCCTTCGGGTGTCCGGTGGGCGCGTTCACCGGAGCGCGGTACCCTCACAGACGGCGCGCGCCCGGCAACCGGGCGGCGCGAGCGACCGAGACGGCGATGCGAGGGACGGAGGTGGTCGCGATGCGTGGCGAGCCTCCCAGTCGACGAGCACCTCGCGGCACCGCAGCCCTCCCGCGGCGGCACGCGGCCCGAGCCCTCCGCTCCTGACCCGGACACCCTGACCGGAATCCCCCGAACAGGGACGCCCTGCCCCTTCACCGGGATCGCCCTCGCCCGGCCTTCCCCGGCAGGGGCCCGCGTGCGACCAGGTCCGACCGGAGCAACTCCCGCCCGTGACAGCCGAATTGCCCCCTCCCGACCCGAGCGCCCAGCCGGGCCGGGAGCGGAACCGGAACGGCAACGGCGGGCGATGTCCGCGACGTGTCCCCGACAGCCCGTTCACCGAGCCGCGCCACCCCGCGGCCGCACCGAGGACAACTCATGCCGCAGACCCGCCACCAGGAGAGCCCGAAGACCCTGGAACTGCCTGACCCCGAGGTCAGCCGCCACGACGACGTACGACCGCCGGGGGCCACCGACATGCAGACCGAACAGCCGCAGTCCCTCAAGGACTTGGTCGAGAACCAGCAGCTGCACGCCGCGCTCGAATGGCTGGAGACCAACCCGCCGCACCTGATCGCGGACGAGCTCGCCCGGATGGACGCCGTCGACGCCGGTGTCGCCTTCCGGCTGCTCGACAAGGACCGCGCGCTCACCGTGTTCGAGGAGCTGGAGCCGGTCGACCAGCAGCAGATCCTGGAGGGGCTGCGCGACCACTCGTTCCGCGAGCTCGTCGAGTCGATGGCGCCGGACGACCGCGCCCGGATGCTCCGCGAGGCACCGGCGAAGGTCGCGGGGCGGGTCCTGGCCGGGCTCAGCGTCCACGAACGCCGTATGACGTCCGCGCTGCTCGGCTACCCAGAGGGTTCCGTCGGCCGCTACATGACGCCCGAAGTCGTCGCACTCGGACAGGATCTGACGGTGCAGCAGGCACTGGAGACCGTACGCAGCAAAGGGCCGCAGGCCGAGACGGTGTACACGCTCCCCGTGGTCGACCACGGCCGCCGCCTGACCGGCATCGTGGAACTGCGTGAGCTGGTGCTCAGCGCCCCTGAGGCGATGGTCTGCGACCTCGTCGTCACCGAACCGGCCTTCGCGTACGCGGGCGACCCCGCGGAGCAGGCCTCCCGCCTGATGCGGGAGACCAACGACCTGAACCTGCCGGTCGTCGACAGCGAGCGGCGCCTCGTCGGCCTGCTCACCATCGACGACGCGGTCGAGGTCATCGAGGCGGCCGACACCGAGGACATGGCCCGCCAGTCGGGAGCGAGCCCCTGGTCCGGGCACTACATGGCGACCGGCGTCTGGCGGCTGGCCCGCTACCGCGCGCTGTGGCTGAGCCTGCTCCTGGTCGCCGCGACCATGACGGTCTCGGTGACGCAGCTGTTCGAGGCCACCCTCGAGCAGCGAGCCGTGCTGGCCATGTTCATCCCCATGCTGATCGGCGCGGGCGGCAACGCGGGCGCCCAGGCCGCCACCGCCTGCGTGCGCGCACTCGCGGTCGGCGAGGTGCGCGGCTCGGACCTGTTCAAGGTGATCTGGCGCGAGTCGCGGGTCGGCCTGGTGCTCGGTTCGCTGCTCGCGCTGCTCGGTCTGGTGGTGGGCACGCTGTTCGCGGACGTGCTGGTGGCGTTGGTCGTCGCCATCACCCTCGTACTGATCTGCGCCTGGGCGGCCACCATCGGCGGCACGATGCCGCTGCTCGCCAAACGCCTGCGCATCGACCCGGCCGTGGTCTCGGCCCCGATGGTCACCACCCTGGTCGACGCCACGGGCCTGATCATCTACTTCCTCACCGCGAAGGCCGTACTCGGCGTATAGGCAGGCACTGTGCGCCGTCCCGCGGCCCACCGCGCCGCCGGTCCCATCGCACACGCGGCCGACAGGAAGAGGCCGCCGAGCAGAAGCCAGCCCGCGGTGCCGAGTCCGACCAGCAAAGTGGTCAGCAGGAGCGGTCCGGCGGTGCGGGCTACGGTGACGCCCGTACCGAAGAACCCCTGGTACTCCCCGATGCGGCCGGCCGGCGCCAGGTCGAAGCCGATCTGCCACGACCCCGCCGAGTGCAGCATCTCGCCGACCACGAGCGTGACGGACCCGGCCACCAGGAACGCGCCCGCCGCCCACGGCCCACCGGCCCCGGAGAACGCGAAGATCCCGCAGGTCACCAGCATGATCACGCCGGACCGTCGCAGCGCACGGCCGGCACTCGGCAGCCCGCTGACGACCTGGGCCGTACGCACCTGGAACAGCATCACCGCGCCGGTGTTGAGGATGAACAGCGCCGACACCAGCCACTCAGGTGCGCTGGTGCGTTCCGTGATCCAGAGCGGCAGGCCGACGCTGAGCAGCGGCATCCGCAGCAGCAGCACGGTGTTGATCAACGTCACCACCGCGTACGGCCGGTCCCGCAGCACGGCACGCCCGGCGCCCCGCGGCTCTTCCCCCACCGGCACGACCTCGGGCAGCCGGCGCAGCACCAGCGCGCATCCGGCGAAACTCAGCGCATCCAGGGCGAACACCGCCAGGTAAGCCGCCTCGGTCCCGGCATGCAGCGCGAGCCCGCCGAGCGCGGCACCGATCGCCAGCCCGGCGTTCAGCGTCGACTGGAGATGCGCGAGCGCCGCCGTCCGCTCCCGCTCGGGCACAAGTCCTGCCAGCAGCGCCTGTCGGGCCGCGGCGAGCCCCGACTGAGCACTCGCGTACAGACAGGCGGCGACCAGGAACGGCACGAAGTCCCGTACGACCAGGAACGACGCCACCGCGACACAGGTCGCGAGCGCCAGCAGCACCGCCACCCCGCGCGGTCCACGCCGATCGGCCAGACGCCCGAGCGGCACCCCCACGACCGACCCGATCCCCCACGCCACGGTCAGCCCGAGCCCGATCCGCGCGGGCGCGAGCCCGACCACATGCGTGAAGTACAGAGCCGACGTGACGTAATACGCCCCGTCCCCCACCGAATTGCTCAATTGCGCCCAGGCCAGGCCCCGTTGCACCCCGACCGGCGGCAGCACCGCTCTCGTCCACTGCGCCATCCCTCGACGCTAGCCCGCCACTGGCCCTGAATTCTGGGCCAATACCCGCACTGCCTCTTGGGCCACTTCTCCCCTCTGCCGGCACGCGCCCTCAAGGAACCGGCCTCCAGAGCCCGCCCGCCTCCACAGCCCGCCCATCTCCAGAGCCCGTCCATCTCCAGAGCCCGTCCGGCGATTGAGGACAAAGAACGCCCGCACGACCTGTCGCGCACTCGCCCCGGCCGGAGCCACGCCCGCCCAAACCCCCCAAAGGCGCCCCCGCCACGACCAGGCGCGCCCGCCACGATTCCGCCATGATCGAGGCATGAAGAAGGCAACCATCCACATCTCCCAGAACCCGGACGCCGACACCCTCCTGGGCCGAAGCCCCCTCGCCGCCCTCACCGGCATGCTGCTCGACCAGCAGGTCCCCATGGAGTGGGCGTTCGCCGGCCCGCACACCATCGCCCAGCGCCTCGGGCACGACGACCTCGACGCCCACGAGATCGCCGCGTACGACCCCGAGGCGTTCTCGGCGCTGCTCTCCGAGAAGCCCGCCGTCCACCGCTACCCGGGCTCGATGGCCGGCCGCGTCCAGCAGCTCTGCCAGTACCTCGTCGACGAGTACGACGGCGACCCGGAGGCCGTCTGGCGCGACGTGAAGTCCGGCAAGGAACTGCTCGCCCGCCTCAAGGCCCTGCCCGGCTACGGCGACCAGAAGGCCCGCATCTTCCTCGCCCTGCTCGGCAAGCAGTACGGCGTACGCCCCACGGGCTGGCGCGAGGCGGCCGGCGCGTACGGCGAGAAGGACTCGTTCCGCTCGGCGGCCGACATCACGGGCCCGGAGACCCTGGCCAAGGTCCGCGCGTACAAGCAGGAGGCGAAGGCCGCGGCCAAGGCCGCGAAGGCCGAGCCCAAGACCTGACCCGGCGCGCCCCTCCGCCATCGGGGCGGATCCCGCGCCCGCCCCCGCCCCGCGGTCCTCCGCCGGACCTCCGTGAGGCTTACGTTCCCCCCAGTCTCGTGTCCACCACGCCAGGGGAGGGACCTCAAGTGAAGCCGCCAGCCCGCGCACCGAGAACCACCCGCGAGCCGAGCGCCACCCGCGCACGCCGCACCACCGCCGCCTTCGCGGCCGTCGCACTCGCCGCGCCCCTGCTGCTCACCGCCGCAGGCCCGGCCACCGCCGACCGCGGCCACGGCGACCCGGCCGAGGACGCGCGCAAGCTCAGCCGGGAACTCGTCCGGGACTCGTCGGCGCGCGACGCGTACCGGCACCTGGAGCGCTTCCAGCAGATCGCGGACGAGAGCGGCGGTCACCGCGCGGCCGGTTCACCCGGTCACGACGCCTCTGCCGCGTACGTGTACCAACTGCTCCGCAAGGCCGGCTACCGCGTCGCGTACGACACCTTCCGCTTCACCTACACCGAGACCCTCGCCGAGAAGCTGTCCGTCGTCTCGCCCGAGGCGCGCGACGTCGCCATCGAGTCCATGACGTACACCGAGTCGACCCCCGAGGGCGGTCTGGAGGCGGCGCTCGCGCACGTACCGACCGACGGGACCACCGGCTGCCAGGCCGAGGACTACGCGGCGGGCGACTACGACGGGAGGATCGCCCTGATCCAGCGCGGCGCCTGCTCGTTCGCCGAGAAGCAGAACGCTGCGGCCGAGGCGGGCGCGGTCGGCGCCGTCATCTACAACAACGAGGAGGGCGCGCTCTCCGGCACCATCGGCAGCACCGACGACGCGAAGATCCCGACCGGCGGCGTCACCCGGGCGGAGGGCCAGAAGCTCGCCGCGGCGGCCGAGGCGGGCGAGGTCGTGGTGAACCTCGAGGTCCGCGAGCTCCAGGAGGAGCGCGAGACCCGCAACGTCATCGCCGAGACACCGGGCGGCAAGACCGACAACACCGTCATGCTCGGCGCCCACCTCGACTCCGTCACCGAGGGCGCGGGCATCAACGACAACGCCTCCGGCACCGCCGGCCTCCTCGAAGTCGCCGTGGAACTCGCCCAGGAGACCCGGGGCCACCCCCACGAACAGCTCCGCAACAAGGTCCGTTTCGCGCTCTGGTCCGCCGAGGAGAACGGCCTCGTCGGCTCGGAGAAGTACGTCGAGAAGCTCACCGACGCACAGCGCGAGAACATCGCCCTGTACCTCAACTTCGACATGATCGCCTCACCGAACGCCGCCCAGTTCGTCTACGACGGCGACGACTCCGACAACGAGGGCGAGGGCCCGGGACCGGAGGGTTCGGCCCAACTGGAGCGCGACATCACCGAGTTCCTCGACCGCCGCGGCGATCCGCACGAGGGAACCGACTTCGACGGCCGCTCGGACTACGGCCCGTTCATCGCGGCCGGCATCCCGGCCGGCGGCACCTTCACCGGCGCCGAGGGCATCAAGTCCGAGGACCAGGCTGCGCGTTACGGCGGTGAGGCGGGCGTCGCGTACGACGCGTGCTACCACTCCGCCTGCGACGACCTGGACAACATCGACATGGTGTCGTTCGGCGTGAACATCGACGTCATCGCCGACGCGGTGGGCACCTACGCCCACGACCAGCGCTCCCTGAGCCGCCCCGTGCCCAGGACCGCCACCGAGGGCAACTCGGGCAGCGGCGGCCTCCACGCCGCCCACGACCGGGCCCGCAGCTGACAGGAGCGCTTCGAACTCCCGCCGGGTGGGCGGGAGTTCAAAGCCACCAAGCCCACTGCCCGCTCAACGCCGCCGCCGCGTCCCGAACACCGACCGCGAGATCTCCCGCCCGATCTGCGTGCCGAGCGACCGGGCAAGCGACTTGAACATCCCGCTGCCCACCACCTGATCCATCACCGAACGCTCCCCGCCGGCACGCCTCTCGGCACGCCCCGACCCCGCGGCCTTCTCCGCCTCGGCCGTCGCCGCCTCGACCCGTGCCCGCTCCTCGCTCTCGGCCTGCCGCTGCCCGAGCTTCTCGAACGCCGACTCCCGGTCGACGGCCTGCGCATACCGGTCGTAGAGCCGAGACCCGCGTACCGCCGCGTCCAGAGCCGCGCCGTCCACCGGCCCCATCAGCGACTCGGGCGCCCTGAGCCGGGTCGCCGCCACCGGCGTCGGCGCTCCCTTCTCACTGAGCACGGTCACCACCGCCTCCCCGGTGCCGAGCCCGGTGAGCACCTCCTCCAGGTCGTACGGCGAGGTCGGGAACGTCTTCACCGCGGCCCGCAGCGCCTTCTGGTCGTCCGGGGTGAAGGCCCGCAGCGCGTGCTGCACCCGGTTGCCCAATTGCCCGAGGACATCGGCCGGTACGTCCTTCGGGGTCTGCGTCACGAAGAAGACGCCGACCCCCTTGGAGCGGATCAGCCGCACCGTCTGCGTGATCGCCTCGCGGAACGCCTTGGAGGCGCCGCTGAACAGCAGATGCGCCTCGTCGAAGAAGAACACCAGCTTCGGCCGGTCCACGTCGCCGACCTCCGGCAGCCGGTTGAAGAGATCGGCGAGCAGCCACATCAGGAACGTCGAGTACAGCTGCGGTCTGTCCTGCACGGCGGGCAGCTCGAGCACCGACACCTGCCCGCGGCCGTCCGCCGCCGTCCGCAGGAACTCGCTCACATCGAACTCGGGCCCCCCGAAGAACGGCTCCATGCCCTGCGCCTCGAAGGCGGTCAGCGACCGGAGGATGACGCCCGCGGTCGCCGTGGACAGACCGCCGATGTTCTTCAGCTCGGGCTTGCCCTCGGCCGAGGTCAGGAAGGCGACGACGGCCTTGAGGTCCTTCAGGTCGTCGAGCTCGAGGCCCTTCTGGTCGGCGTAGTGGAAGATCAGGCCGAGCGACTGCTCCTGCGTCTGATTGAGCTGCAGCACCTTCGCGAGCAGTACGGGGCCGAAGCCGGTGACGGTCGCCCGGACCGGAACGCCGGGGCCGAGGCCGCCGAGCGCGTAGAACTCCGTCGGGAAACCCTGCGCCCGCCACTCCTGCCCGACCTCGCGGGCTCGCGCCTCGACCTGTTCGTTCGCCGCTCCGGGCGCGGAGATTCCGGAGACGTCGCCCTTGACGTCGGCCAGGAACACCGGCACCCCCTGACCGGCCAGCTGCTCCGCGATCAGCTGGAGGGTCTTCGTCTTGCCGGTGCCCGTGGCGCCCGCGACCAGGCCGTGCCGGTTGAGCATCGCCAGCGGGATCCGCACCTGCGCGTCCGGCAGGCACCGCCCGTCCCAGAGCAGCGCGCCGAGGTCGAGTGCGGGGCCCGTGAAGGCGTAGCCGGCGGCGATCTCCAGGGCCTCCCGCGCCGGAGCTGAGTCCGCCGCGCCACCGGCGTCGCCGCCGCCCGGGGCGGGCTCGGTCGCGCTCGACACGCTCCGCTCGCTGTCGCTCATCTCAGGCCTCTGCTCCTGCTGGGACAGGTCCGTTTTGTACCTGTTGGCGCATGATTTCCCAGACTCACACTCCGTCGTCCTGGCTGCGCCCGGAGGCGCTTGCCCGGTAGGCTTTCCGTGTGATCTTCAAGCGCATCGGAAACAGTCGGCCCTACCCCGACCACGGTCGGGAAAGCACCCGGCAGTGGGCGGACGTCGCGCCGCGTCCGGTCCGCCTCGATCAACTCGTCACGACCAAGGGCCAACTGGACCTCGAGACCCTGCTCGCCGAGGACTCCACCTTCTACGGCGACCTCTTCGCGCACGTCGTGAAGTGGCAGGGCGACCTCTATCTGGAGGACGGACTGCACCGCGCGGTACGCGCGGCGCTCCAGCAGCGGCAGGTTCTGCACGCCCGCGTCCTCGAGCTCGGCTGACCCGCGCCACGCCCTTTTCGTCCCGGCTCCACGGCAGCCCCGCACTCCGGCGTTGACCCTTTTGGGTACCGTCGGCCACCACCTGTTGATCATTTAGTAGGAATCACTGCCCAGCGGCACTACGCTGCGCCCATGAGCATGCTCACTCCCCCCGGCATGGGCGGCCAGTACCGCATCAAGGGAGACAAGTACCCCCGGATGCGCCGCAGTCGCACTCGCCGGATCGTGCTCGTCTCCGTCGCATCGCTGGCCACGCTCGGCCTGCTCGGCTGGGGCACCGTCCAGCTCGTCGACGTCTTCTCCGGCGAGGACGAGCCGAAGACCGTCGCCGCGAAGACCCCGGACTGCAAGCCCGGCAAGCCGAGCCCGTCCGCGGCGCCCCCGAAGAACCTGCCGGCCCCGGCGAAGATCAAGGTCAACGTCCTCAACGCCACCCCGCGCGGCGGCCTCGCCAAGTCGACCGCCGACGAGCTGAAGAAACGTGGCTTCGCGATCGGCGAGGTCGGCAACGCCACCAAGGAGTACGACAAGAAGGTCAAGGGCACCGGCCTGCTGCTCGGCCCCGCGTCCGCGACGAAGGGCGCCCTCACGGTGCTCGGCACCCAGCTGTCCGGCGCCGAGACGAAGACCGTCGCCCGCGACGGCGACGAGGTCGACCTGGTCATCGGTACGGCCTTCAAGAAGCTCTCCCCGAAGGCCGAGGCCGACAAGGCGCTCGCCGCCCTCGAGAAGCCGGCTCCGGCCGCGACCAAGAGCCGCTGCTGAACCCGGCACGACCCATCGAGCGATACGGCGGACGGGCCGGGGCAGTGCGCCCCGGCCCGTCCGCCGTATCGCTGAGTCCCGTGGTGCGCCGGTGCTACTCCGCCGCCCCGTACAGCCGGTCGCCCGCGTCACCGAGGCCCGGGACGATGTAGCCGGACTCGTTGAGCCGCTCGTCGACCGAGGCGGTCACCACGGTCACCGGCGTACCCGCCAGCTCGCGCTCCATGATCTCCACGCCCTCCGGTGCGGCGAGCAGCACCACGGCGGTGACGTCGTCGGCGCCCCGCCGGATCAGCTCCTGGATCGCCGCGACGAGCGTGCCGCCGGTCGCCAGCATCGGGTCGAGGACGTACACCTGCCGCCCCGAGAGGTCCTCCGGCATCCGCGTCGCGTACGTGGAGGCCTGCAGCGTCTCCTCGTTGCGGATCATGCCGAGGAAACCGACCTCGGCGGTGGGCAGCAGCCGCACCATGCCGTCCAGCATGCCGAGACCGGCGCGCAGGATCGGCACCACGAGCGGGCGCGGGCGGGCCAGCTTCACACCGGTGGTCGTCGAGACGGGCGTCTCGATGTCGACCTGCTCGGTACGCACGTCCCGGGTCGCCTCGTAGGCGAGCAGCGTGACCAGTTCGTCGGCCAGCCTGCGGAAGGTCGGGGAGTCGGTGCGCTTGTCGCGCAGCGTGGTGAGCTTGTGCGCCACCAGGGGATGGTCGACGACGTGGATTCGCATGTCCACCACAGTAACCGGGGCCCTGACCTGCCCGCGCTGGCATCAAACCCGCCGTACGGGGGAAAGTGGTGAGGACGGACCCAGGGTGGTGACCCATGGCGGATCGCGAGGCCGAGGACGAGCGCAGGCGGCGCCGTGCCCAGTTCCTGCGTGAACGACGTGAGGCGCAGGAGCTCCGGGACCGGGTGAAGCCGCGCCGCGCCCGGGCGGCACGCATGCGCCAGGCGATGCGGATGCGCACGTTCCGCTGGTAGCCGCCGGGCATCCTGCCACGGCTCGCCGTGGACACAGCGGGCCGAAGACACCTCGCGGAGCGCCCGTTTCTGCCACGATGCCGATTGGGCGGGACGCACCTCGCACCTCCGCCCACCAACCTCCGCCGAGGGGAACCCCCAACGGCACGCCCTCATACCAGTGGGAGAGTCACGGTGTACTTCGCCGCACTGCTCGCGCGCACCGAAGACGGGTGGGAAGCGAGCGACACGGAGCTCGACGATGTGGAGACTCTGTCGGACCTGACAGAGCTGGCCCGAGACGCCTCGGGCGACGACGACACGGTGCTTGTGTTCATCGAACAGGAGGACTCCTGGTTCGGCGTCGTCCGCTTGGACGGCGAGGAAGACCCCCGGATCTACGTCTCGCAGGCGCAGGCAGCCGCCCGCAGCAGTTACGGCGAGATCCTGCTCACCGACGAACTGCTCGGCCGCGACCCGGGCGACACTCTGGCCGCGCTCGAGGAGCTCGTCGACCTGGACGGCACCGAGGACGGCGAACCCGACAAGACCGACACCACCGACAGTGCCGACGGCGACGCGTCCGGCGCGGTGCCGGCCGGCCCGATCGGGGACGTCGCGATCCTCGCCGACCTCGGTATGGACGACAAGGCACTGCTCGGCCTGACCACGGACGCCCTCGGGGAGATCGCCGACGCCCTCGGCGCCTCGGAGATCCTGCAGGCCGTCCGCTAGGGCTCACCTTCGAACTGCCCCGGCGCCCCGCCTTCTCGCTCTACGCCTGTCCGTATCCCTCTGTATCCCTCTACGTGATCCCTCTGTATCCCTCTACGTGTCCGTATCGACGAACGACCCCGGCAGGGAGTGGCATCACCGGTGAACGACCCTGCGGGTGACCTTCCGTTGCTCGATCCCGTACGAGCGCGCTGGACGGCGCCGATGCGGCTCGCGCTGGACGCGGCGGAGCGTGCCGTCGCCGACGGGGATGTCCCCGTCGGCGCGGTACTGCTCTCCGCGGAAGGCGACCTGCTCGCCACCGGCCACAACGAGCGTGAGGCGACCGGTGATCCGACGGCGCACGCCGAGGTGCTCGCGGTACGCAGGGCAGCCGCGGCACGCGGCGGCTGGCGGCTCACGGGCTGCACGCTGGTCGTGACCCTCGAACCCTGCGCGATGTGCGCGGGGGCGCTGGTGCAGTCCCGGGTGGACCGGGTCGTGTACGGAGCGCGCGACGAGAAGGCCGGTGCCGCGGGCTCCCAGTGGGATCTGCTGCGCGACCGTCGTCTCAACCATCGGCCCGAGGTTGTCGCCGGCGTCCTCGAGGAGGAGTGCGCGGCGGTCCTGAGCCGCTTCTTCCGCGCCCTGTGACGGGATCCCGCGACGCCGCGAGCCCCGCTCCAGAGCGATCTCCGGGGCCGTTCCCGATACCGATTTCGGAGCACGGGCCCCTTTGGGCTAAGCTCTCTCTCGGTAGCGTGTCCGAGCGGCCGAAGGAGCTCGCCTCGAAAGCGAGTGTGGCGCAAGTCACCGTGGGTTCAAATCCCACCGCTACCGCTCTTGAACGAAGGGCCCGGTCCGATGGACCGGGCCCTTCGTGCTGCTCGGAGAGCTGTGCGACGCCGCGAGCCCCGGCGCCGTAGGGGCGGCCGGGGCTCCGCTGTTGCGGTGGGGGTCGGGGGAGACGGCGCTCACGGGGGAATTCGGCCGCCTCCCCCACTGAGGACCGAGCCCGCTCGAGCCTGCGCCGTCGTCAGGGGGGAAGCTGACGGCGCGGCTGGGTGCCAGGGGCTCTGGTCCCGCGCCCTGCGGATTCCTGCCGGATCCGCGGGCTGCATCTCCTATGGTGCGCCGCCCCGGCTTCGCGCGGAGCGGGCAAAGGACCTCGGCGTACGGGCCGTTGGTCCCGAAAAGGCGGAGGTCGAGGGACTGTCCGGACATTCCGTCGCCGATGGCGTCCGCCGGGCCGCGGGGCAGGCCCCCGGCCTGTCACGGGAGTGATCGACGGGCCCTGGCGGGGCGCAGGGTCCGGGATAGACTCACCCGACTGCACGCGGGGACAGGTCACAGGAGGCCAGGGGTGGGGCAAGCAAAGAAGATCGCGCTGTACATAGTCGTCGTCTTCGTCCTGTACACGATCATCACCTCTCCCGAGCGCGCCGCGGATCTCGTCGAAGTGGGCTTCGAGGGGATATCCAGCGCCGCGGAAGGCATCGGCGACTTCATGTCCGAACTCGTCAAGTAGCCACCGGGGCACGGCAGTACAGCGCGCTAACGCACGCCTCCCACTCGAACGTGGGGGGCGTTTTTGTGTTTGACACCCAACTTGCCCCTCAACACGGCGTTATGCGGTGCTTGCACACAGTGCACATGTCTTGTGATGCTATGACCGCTTTTGACGGATGAGTGGAACGGTTTGTTTCGAAAAGGGGTGGCGTTGAACGTGCCGGCCAGTACCGCACCTCAAGTGCCCTCCCAGGAGGCCTCGTCAGAGGCCGTGGAGGCCCAGAAGGCCGCGTCCGCTCCGGCGGCCGCCCCCGCCCTCACCGCGGCCAAGAAGCGCGGTGCGGACACCCGGGCGCTCACTCAGGTCCTCTTCGCCGAGCTCAGCGGGCTCGAACCCGGCACCCCCGGACACGACCGGGTGCGCGCCGCACTGATCGAGGCCAATCTGCCCCTGGTGCGCTACGCAGCGGCCCGCTTCCGCAGCCGTAACGAGCCGATGGAGGACGTCGTCCAGGTCGGCACCATCGGACTGATCAACGCGATCGACCGCTTCGACCCGGAACGCGGAGTGCAGTTCCCGACCTTCGCGATGCCCACCGTGGTGGGCGAGATCAAGCGCTACTTCCGGGACAACGTGCGCACCGTGCACGTGCCGCGCCGGCTGCACGAGCTGTGGGTGCAGGTGACCAGCGCGACGGAGGACCTCACCACGGCCTTCGGCCGCTCCCCCACCACCTCGGAGATCGCCGAACGGCTCCGTATCAGCGAGGACGAGGTGCTGGCCTGCATCGAGGCCGGACGTTCGTACCACGCAACGTCGTTGGAGGCCGCCCAGGAGGGCGACGGACTGCCCGGGCTTCTCGACCGGCTCGGCTACGAGGATCCCGCGCTCGACGGCGTGGAGCACCGCGACCTCGTACGGCACCTGCTCGTACAGCTGCCCGAGCGCGAGCAGCGGATTCTTCTGCTGCGCTACTACCGCAATCTGACCCAGTCTCAGATCAGCGTCGAACTCGGTGTCTCCCAGATGCATGTGTCAAGGCTCCTGGCCAGGAGCTTCGCGCGTCTTCGATCCGCAAATCGGATCGAGGCGTAACCGGTACGGGTAGAGGACCCGTACCGGGGTTGCCGACAGAAATGCCGCAGACCGCCCTTTTCCTGCGCAGATTTGTCGACTTGGCGCTACAGCGCGTTGCCGACATGTGACATTCTGCTGGAACCGCGTTTGCCGCGGCCTCGCAGCCGGTATTCAGGTGGAGGCTGCACTCCTCAAGACGGGAGCGGCCACCGCGACCGTCCGCGACCTCAAGGGGGTGGCATGTCCGTAGAACAGGGCAGCTCGAAGGTGCTCACGCTCACCAAGAGCGCACCGGAAACCGGGCTCGACAGCCACGTCGAATCGACAGCCATCGACACCCGCACCTTGTCCCGCTCCTTGTTCCTGCGGCTCGCCGCACTCGACGAGGACAGCCCCGAACGCGCTTACGTACGGGACACGTTGATCGAACTGAACCTCCCGCTCGTGCGGTACGCGGCAGCGCGCTTCCGCAGTCGTAACGAGCCGATGGAGGACATCGTCCAGGTCGGAACGATCGGCCTGATCAAGGCGATCGACCGCTTCGACTGCGAACGGGGCGTGGAATTCCCCACGTTCGCGATGCCGACGGTGGTCGGCGAGATCAAGCGGTTCTTCCGTGACACCAGTTGGTCGGTGCGGGTGCCGCGCCGGCTGCAGGAGCTGCGCCTCGCGCTCACCAAGGCCAGCGACGAACTGGCACAGAAGCTGGACCGTTCCCCGACCGTGCCCGAACTCGCCGCAGTACTCGGGGTGTCCGAGGAGGACGTCGTCGACGGCCTCGCCGTGGGCAATGCATACACGGCCTCCTCGCTCGACTCCCCGTCCCTCGAGGACGACGGCGGCGAGGGCTCACTCGCGGACCGCCTCGGGTACGAGGACACCGCCCTCGAGGGCGTGGAGTACCGCGAGTCGCTGAAGCCGCTGCTGGCCAAACTCCCGCCGAGGGAACGCCAGATCATCATGCTCCGCTTCTTCGCGAACATGACGCAGTCGCAGATCGGCGAGGAGGTCGGCATCTCCCAGATGCACGTCTCGCGCCTGCTGACGCGCACGCTCGCGCAGCTGAGGGAAGGGCTCATCGCGGACTGAGCCTCCAGGGTTCATATTTGACGGTTCGTCAGACACACTGGCGCGATGGACCGAGCTTGGATACGCGGTCGCCGCGGTGCCGTCATCGGCGCCTCGGCGGCCGTGGTGTGCCTGGGAAGTCTGCTCGCGGCCTGCGGCGCCGGGGCATCCACCGACGGCCACGTGCCCCTCGGCGCGGCCGGTTCGGGACCCTCGGGCGCGCCGCAGAAGCCCGTACCGCCGAGCGGTGAGGTGACGCTGGTGCCGCTCGACGGCAAGGGCGGAGACGGCGGACAGCGGCGAGAGGGCGGCGGCTCCGGGGCGGCGCGCGGTGAGGAGTCCGGGTCGGGTGGATCGGGCGAGAAGTCCGGCAGCCCGGAGGCGGCGGGCGAGTCCGGGGCGCCGGGATCAGAGAGCCCTGACGGCAGAGCTCATGCGGGAGACCAGACGGACGGCGGCGGCTCGGGCGCCGGTACGGGATCCGGGGCCGGGGGCTCGTCCGGTGGGGGCGGCGGTCAGGGTGACGGCGGGGCGCCGAAGCCCGGTACGGAGGAGCCGGCCGGGCCCGCGGCCTTGAAGGTGGGCGAGCCGGTGCGCGCGGAGGTGGAGAAGCGCTGGTGCGACCGGGTGACCGTGAAGTTCCACAACTCCGGTGGCACGGCGGTGCGTTCGGGCACCGTGACCTTCGGTACGCATGTGATCGGTGGCCTGGGTGTCGACTGGGCGACCGTCGAGTCCACCGAGAAGCTGCCGGTACCGATCGCCCCGGGCGCGACCGCGAAGAAGACCTGGACCGTGTGCGTGGCCGAGTGGCGGGTGCCGCTCGGCATGCACGTCGAGACCCAGGACGTCGCGGCGAAGTGGAAGTAGCGGGCGCTGACCCGCGCCGGGGGCCGGGCTCGGCCGAGCGGCCTCAGCCCAGGGCGAGCCAGGCCACCGCGGCGACGACGACCACCGCGACCACGATGCCGGCGATCAGGCCGAACCGGGGGCCGGCCGGTGCGGGCGCCTGACGCTGCCCCTGCGGAGCACCCTCGTCGACGAAGGCGCGGAACATCTGCGTGCTGCCCGCGGGGTCGTGCTGGCCGTCGGGACCCTGGGGGGCGGTGGGGTTGTGTGCCATGGGCGGGACCCTAGCGAATTCGCGCACGTCGCCCAACCCCCGGGGCGTGACGCAGCACGGGACCGCCACGGGGCGGACAGGGATCGGGCACATGGTTCGCGGGCGCCGCATCCACTCGTCGTCGATCAAGCCGCACCGCGCGACCGAAGCCCTCGGAGGAGGGGACCGGACCGGGCTCGACCGCCGCTCGAGCGCACCACCCCGGGTCGGGGCCGTCACTCACCTGCCCACTTTGCCGTCTCATTGCAAATTTGCTGACCCATTACCAATCCTTTATCGCTCTTGCCCCTTTTCAATTTGCCTGCAGCAACCAAGCAGATCTATCGTTGCCCTAAGCAACAAAACATCGGGGGGTGCCCATGGCATCGCGGGAGCAGTTCGAAGAGCTCGCCCGACAACTGAGCGCCATCGGCGCCGTAAAAAGAGAACTAGGGCGCATTCTGCCCACCAACTGCCCACCGGGCTCGGCCGCCGTACTCACGCTCCTCGACAGGAACGGCGAGATGCGGATGGGCCGGCTCGCCGAACTCCTCGCTGTGGACATGTCGGTGACGAGCCGTCATGTGGCCCATGTGGTCAACCACGGCTGGGTCGAAAGGTGCCAGGACCCCGTCGACCGGCGTTCGCGCATTCTGCGGCTCACCCCCGCGGGCTCCGATCTTCTCGAAGACCTGGCGAGCCGCTACATGGACTCGCTCACGCGCCACCTCGAGGACTGGTCCGACGACGACGTCGGACACCTGGTGACCTTGCTGGCCCGACTGCGCGACGCCTTCGGCGACTGCAGGACGACCCGCGGAACAACCACCCGTACACCCGCATAAGCAAAGGAAGTACATGGCAACGACCACACCAGCCGGTGTGCGGGCCAGCCACGCCAAGCACGGGGGAGCCCCCGCCGAAGGCCCGGCGATGTCGCACCGGCAGATCATGGAGGCGCTGTCCGGGCTGCTGCTCGGCATGTTCGTCGCGATCCTGTCGTCGACGATCGTCTCCAACGCGCTCCCCCGCATCGTGGGCGACCTGGGCGGCGGCCAGTCCGCCTACACCTGGGTCGTCACGGCGACGCTGCTGTCGATGACGGCCACCACCCCGCTCTGGGGCAAGCTCGCCGACCTGTTCAGCAAGAAGGCGCTCGTCCAGATAGCCCTGACCATCTTCGTCATAGGCTCGATCGTGGCCGGCCTCTCGCAGAGCGCCGAGATGCTGATCGCCTGCCGGGTCGTGCAGGGCATCGGCGTCGGCGGACTCTCCGCACTGGCGCAGATCGTCATGGCCGCGATGATCTCGCCCCGCGAGCGCGGCCGGTACAGCGGTTACCTCGGTGCCACCTTCGCCGTGGCCACCGTCGGTGGCCCGCTGCTCGGCGGCGTCATCACCGACACGTCGTGGCTCGGCTGGCGCTGGTGCTTCTACGTCGGCGTGCCGTTCGCCGTCGTCGCCCTGATCGTGCTGCAGAAGACCCTGAAGCTCCCGATCGTCAAGCGCGAGGGCGTGAAGGTCGACTGGGCCGGCGCCTTCTTCATCTCGGCCGCCGTCTGCCTGCTGCTGCTCTGGGTCACCTTCGCCGGTGACAAGTACGACTGGATGTCCTGGCAGACCGGGGCCATGGTCGCCGGCTCGGTGGTGCTCGGCCTGATCTTCGTCTTCGTCGAGTCGCGGGCCAAGGAGCCGATCATTCCGCTGCGGCTCTTCCGCAACCGGACGATCGCCCTGTCCTCGCTCGCCTCGCTGTTCGTCGGTATCGCGATGTTCGCGGGCACCGTCTACTTCAGCCAGTACTTCCAGCTGGCCAGGGGCGAGTCCCCGACGATGTCGGGCGTCATGACCATCCCGATGATCGCCGGACTCTTCGTCTCGTCGACCGTCTCCGGTCTCATCATCACCAAGACCGGTCGCTGGAAGGCCTGGCTCGTCGCCGGCGCCGCCCTCGTCACGGCCGGCCTCGGACTGCTCTCGACCATCGAGTACGACACCACGTACTGGCACGTCGCGATCTTCATGGCCCTGATGGGCCTCGGCGTCGGCATGATGATGCAGAACCTGGTCCTGTGCACGCAGAACCAGGTGGACCCGGGCGACCTCGGCGCGGCCAGCTCCGTCGTCACCTTCTTCCGGTCCCTCGGCGGTGCGATGGGCGTCTCGGCGCTCGGCGCCCTGCTCGGCAGCCGCGTCACCGACTACGTCAAGGACGGCCTCGCCGAACTCGGCCCGAAGGCTGCGGGTATGGGCCACGGCGGTACCGGCGGCGGGGGCATCCCGAACGTGTCCGAGCTGCCCCAGCCGTTCCGCGGAGTGATGGAAGCCGCCTACGGAAACGGCGTCGCCGACATCTTCCTGTTCGCCGCCCCGGCCGCGTTCGTGGCCTTCCTGCTGGTCCTCTTCATCAAGGAGGTCCCGCTGCGGACCAAGGCCAGCAGCGCGTCCGAGAGCGAGGCGCCGGCCGAGACGGTCGCCGCCGCGGTCCCGGCCTCGGCCCCCGAGGCCGCGTTCCCCGCGGGGAACGCGATGGACGCGACGTTCACCAAGGACACCGTCACCCAGCCGCTCGCCGCGGTGGACAGCACACCGCCCGCGCCGGGCATCCCGGTCGGCGGAGTGATCCGCGGGGCCGAAGGCGTGCCCGTGGCCCGCGCGACCGTCACCCTGATCTCGCTCGCGGGACGCCAGCTCGGCCGCGCCATCGCCCAGGCGGACGGCGGATACACGCTCGACGCCCCGAGCGCCGGCAGTTACGTCCTGATCGCCTCGGCGGACGGCTTCCAGCCGCAGGCCTCGACGGTCGTCGTCGGGGACGGGCCGGTCGCGTACGACATCCTGCTCAGCGGGACCAGCGGGCTCACCGGTGTGGTGCGGACCGCGGACGGTGTGCTGCCGGTCGGCGGGGCCATGGTCGTCGTCACCGACGTGCGCGGCGACGTGCTGGCCACCGGGCTCAGCGACGGGAAGGGCGAGTTCGCCTTCGGTGAGCTGATCCCCGGGCCCGTGACCGTCGCGGTCAACGCCGAGGGGCACCGCCCGACGGCGCTCCCGGTCGAGGTCGGACACCAGGGCCTGACCCGCATCGAGATCGAGCTGCTGGCCGGGGCCCAGGTCACCGGCACGGTGCTCGCCGAAGGGCTGCCGCTCCCGGCGGCCCGGGTGACCCTGGTCGACGGGGCGGGCAATGTGGTCGCCACTTCGACCACCGGGTCCGACGGGGCGTACGCCTTCGGTGATCTGGACAGTGGTGAGTACACGGTCATCGCGACCGGGTATCCGCCGGTGGCCACCGGGCTGACCGTCTCGGGCCGCGGTGCCGAGGGACACGACATCGAGCTCGCCCACCCGGGCGAGTAAGAGGTCGCGGCGTCACGACCAGGTGCGTGCCGGGAGACCGGCACGGACCGGGGGCCGGTCCAACCGGACACGGCCCCGCAAGAACCCGGGGCAGGGCGCGCATCCCGAGCGGAGGTGCGCGTCCGGCCCGGCCGGGAAAGGGGCCCGGCGGGCAGGGGACGGCCCGCCGGGCCCATCTCTTTCCCACCCGACGGTGGGCAGCTCCACCCGAGGGTGGGGCGAGCGACGTGTGAGGAGAGCAAGCCATGGGACTGAGTGCCCGGGTCCGTACCCGCGACGGGTGGGCCGTACAGCACGCGGTGGTCACCCTGACCGACATGCGGGGCAACCAGGTGCTGCGCGCCGAGGCCGACGCGGACGGCGCCGTCAGTGACGCGTCGGCGCTCGAGCCGGGGCCGTACACCGTGATCGTGACGGCACTGGGCTATGCGCCGTCCGCCGCCACCGCCCTGGTCACCGCGAGCGGACGGGCCGACGTGGGCACGGTGGTGCTGACCCGGCAGGGCGGCGCCGAACTGCCACCGCCCGGGGTCTGGACCCTCGACCCCGCGCACTCCTCGGTGGGCGCGGTCGCCCGGCACCTGGGGATCTCCAGCGTGCACGGCCGGTTCACCGAGTTCTCGGGGCGCATAGAGATCGGCGAGGACCCGGCTTCGTCCCGGGTGGACGCCTCGATCGCGGCCCCGTCCATCGACACCGGCAACAGCATGCGCGACAAGCACCTGGTCTCCCCCGACTTCCTCGACGTGGAGCGGTTCCCGGAGATCGCCTACCGCAGTACGGGCCTGACCCCGGCCGGACCCGACCGCTACACCGTGCACGGCGAACTCGCCCTGCACGGCGTCGTACGCCCCGTCGACCTCGACCTGGCCTACCTCGGCACCGGACCCGACCCGTGGGGCGGTCTGCGGGCGGCCTTCCACGCCACCGCCGAACTGCACCGCGAGGACTTCGCGATGAACTACAACCAGGTCGTGCAGGCGGGCATCTCCGCCATCGGCACGACCCTGAAGGTGGAACTGGACATCCAGGCGGTGCAGGGCGCGGCCCTGCCCGGAGCCTGATCCGGTCAGCGCCATAAGACGCTGCAGCCGCTCCGGACCGCCCCACGGGGTCCCGGGGCGGCATCTGCCATCCGTACCGGACAGGCTCTAGGGTCGCGGTATGGCTGCCAATATCGCGAGCAACAACCGTGTGGAACTGGCCGAGTTGCTGGACTTCGTCCGTCCTCGGCACCGGGGCGTACTGCTCACCAGGCGTGCGGACGGCGGGCCGCAGGCCTCGCCGCTCACCCTCGGGGTCGACGACTCGGGCCGTCTGGTCATGTCCACCTATCCGGAGCGCGCCAAGACGCGCAACGCCAAGCGGGACGAGCGCGTCACCGTCCTCGTCCTGAGCGACGAGTGGAACGGGCCCTGGGTCCAGGTCGACGGCACGGCGGAGGTCCTCGACGTCCCCGATTCCGTCGAGCCGCTCGTCGAGTACTTCCGGAACATCTCCGGGGAGCACTCGGACTGGGACGAGTACCGGGCGGCGATGGTGAAGCAGGGCAAGTCGCTGATCCGGGTGACGCCGGAGCGCTGGGGCCCGATCGCCACCGGAGGGTTCCCGGCTCGGCTCGCCTGAGGTCCGACAGCGGCGCCGGGCCCGGGCGGACGTTCAGGGTGTCGACGCCTCGATGCCCGCGATCAGTACGTCGAGGGCGACCTCGAAGTCCCGGTCCCGCATCTCCTCGACGGTGGCCCCGCCGCGAGCCGACATGATCTGGTCCGAGCTCTGCACGTAGCCCGCCACGTCGGGCACCTGGCGGATCGAGCCCATCGCCTCGGTGTAGTACTCGTCCTGGGTCATCCCCGCCGCGGCGCAGCGCTGCTTGAAGTGGCCCTCGATCGTGCTGAATCCGTAGACGAACTGGAAGGTCGCTCCGAGCGCCCCCATCTGGCGCTCGGGCGGCAGGCCGGTGTCGGCCGTCACGCGCTGCACGGCCTGGGAGAACTCCATCGCGTGCGGGCCCACGTTGAGGAAGTTGCCCATCAGCGTGGTGAACCACGGGTGCCGGACGAGGACGGCGCGGTAGCCGTGCGCCAGGGTGCGCAGGCGCTCGCGCCAGTCCCGGCCGGCTGCGGAGTCCGCGTCCGCGTCGTCCACCGGGAGTTCGGCGCAGACCGCGTCCATGGCGAGTTCGAGCAGGTCGTCCTTGGTGTCGACGTACCAGTACACGGACATCGCGGTGACGCCCAGCTCGCCGGCCAGCTTGCGCATCGAGAACTTGCCCAGGCCGTCGGCGTCGAGCAGTGCGACCGTCGCCGTGACGATGCGGTCCAGATCGAGTCCGGAGGGCTGGTCCGTCCTGCGGACGCCGCCCGTCGGGCCGGCCGCCTTGCCGTCGAGCCACACACTGGTCCGCACCGGACGCTTGCTGCGGTCGGCCGCCTTCGCCATGGCACACCTTCCCGGGTCGTATCGGCGGGCCTCGGGCCTGCGCGGTCTCGCCTTCGGGCCCCGGGCGGACCGGAGGCCCCCGGTCCGCCCTTTGATGCTATGCCCGACTCATCCGGTCGGGCCCCCGGCCTCCCCACCGTGCGTGATGCCCGCGGTGCCGCCAGCCCCGTCGCTCCTGCGGGCGGAGTCTGCCCGCTCCGCGCGCCTGAGCAACGCGGCGGCGAGCAGACCGCCGACCAACACGGCTGCGGCGCCCGCGAGTTGGCTGGTCTCCAGACCGGTCGCGAAGGCGTCGCTGATCTCGCGGCGTTCGCCCGCCGATCCCGCGGCCGCCATCGCCGCCGGGAAGGAGGTCGCGGTCACGGCGACCAGGGCGGCGAACCTGGCGTTCAGGACCGCGCCCAGTACGGCCACTCCGAGGCCGTTGCCGAACTCCGCGAGGGTGCCGTTCACCCCGGCGCCGACGCCCGCCTTCTCCGGCGGGATCGCGCTCATGATCGCGTTGGCCATCGCGGGCATGGCCAGGGCCACGCCCGCGCCCATCACCACCAGGCCGAGCAGCATCCCGCCGTACCCGCCGGACCCGAGCACGGCGATCGCCGCGAGACCCGCGGCCACCAGGGACATGCCGTACGCGATGGCGGTGGGGGTGCCCGCGCGCAGCACCACCTTGGCACCGACGCCGGACAGGTTCAGGGCGACCACGGTGAGGGCCATCGGCGCGGTGCGCAGGCCCGCGTCGAGAGGCCCGTACCCGAGGACGAACTGCAGGTGCTGGGTGAGCAGGAACAGCGAGCCGCTCATCCCGAACGCGACGAGCACGGCGCCCGCCACAGCTCCGACGAACCGCTGATTGCGGAAGAAGTGCATGTCCAGCATCGGATACGGGATGCGCAGCTCCCAGAGCGCGAAGGCACCGAGTACCAGCAGCCCGACCGTCGCGGACAGCAGCACCCGGCCCGAGGTCCAGCCGTGCTCGGGCCCCGAGATGATGGCCAGGACCACGCCGGTCATACCGATCGTGGAGAGCAACGCACCGAGCAGATCGGGCCGTTCACCCTGGCTGACCCCGTCGTCCGGGGCGCTGTCCGAGCTCTGTCGGGGCGCCTTCGACTCCGGTACGAGGCGGGCGACGGCGAGCAGGCCCAGTACGGCGACCGGCAGGTTGATGAGGAAGATCGAGCCCCACCAGAAGTGGTCGAGCAGGACGCCGCCGATCAGCGGACCCGAGGCGAAGCCGAGGGAACTGACCGTGGACCACAGGGCGATCGCCCTGACCCGCTCGGAGTCGTCGAAGACCTGGACGATCACGGCGAGCGTCGTCGTCATCAGGAGCGCACCACCGACGCCCATGCCCGCCCGCGCGGCGATCAACTGGCCCGCGGACTGGGCGAATCCGGCGGCGAGCGAGCCGGCTCCGAAGAGGGCGAGTCCGGCGAGGAGCAGCTTGCGGCGGCCGTAGCGGTCGGCCGCGCTGCCCGCGGTGAGCAGCAGGCCCGCCTGGACGAGCGAGTAGGCGTTGATCATCCACTGGATGTCGGAGGTGGAGGCGTGCAGTTCGCGGGTGAGCGACGGGATGGCCACGCTCAGGACGGTGTTGTCGAGCAGCACGGTGAGCTGGGCGAGGCAGATCACGGCGAGGATCAGCCAGCGCTGGGGGTGGGACGCGGACGGGGAGTCGGGCCGCTCGGGGCCTGAGCCGGGTTTGGGCTCGGGTGTCGTGGTGGTCATGTGGGGCGGGCCTCCTTTCGTAAGCGTTATACACCGTATAAGAATCACTGTACGGCGTAAAACGAGTTCTCGCGGTACCGTTCTCGACGCGAACCTGACAAGTTGCCCGACAAGTACATCCGGCAGACACGGACGATCAGAACCGGACAGGGGACGGGATATGGGACGGGACAGGGGACGGGGCTCGGAACGGACGTCGGCGCGGTGCCGCCGGGTGCTGCAACTCGCAGTCGCGGGCGGGGTGTTGAGCGCACTGGCGGTGGCGCCCGCGGGTGCGGCCGAGGGGGCGCCCGGGCATGGGGGAGGGCACGGACCTTCGTTGCGGGCCGTCTCGTACAACATGCATGCGGGGGCCGGGGCGGACGAAGTCTTCGATCTCGAGCGGCAGGTGCGCGAGCTGCGCGCGCTCGACGCGGACGTCATCGGCCTGCAGGAGGTCGATGTGCACTGGGACCAGCGCAGCGAGTGGCGCGATCTCGCCGGCGAACTCGCCGAAGCACTCGACATGTACGTCTACTTCGCGCCGATCTACAGCCTGGATCCGGCCGGTGCGGGCGAGCCGCGGCGCGAGTACGGAGTGGCCGTACTGTCCCGGCACCGCATCCTCGAAGCCGAGAACCACGAGATCACCCGGCTGTCGACGCAGGACCCCGACCCGGTGCCGGCGCCCGCTCCGGGATTCGGGGAAGTGGTGCTGCGCGTGCGCGGGGTGCCGGTGCATGTGTACGTGACGCATCTCGACTACCGGCCCGATCCGTCGATACGGGTCGCTCAGATCGCCGACACCCGTCGGATCATGGCCGAGGACTGCGACACGCGGGGGCGCTGTCCGCGGCAGGTGCTGCTCGGCGACTTCAACGCGGAGCCTTC
The DNA here is from genome assembly GCF_003574445.1 of Streptomyces sp. YIM 130001. Taxonomy (GTDB): domain Bacteria; phylum Actinomycetota; class Actinomycetes; order Streptomycetales; family Streptomycetaceae; genus Streptomyces. The sequence continues at coordinate 106,488 of NZ_KZ984564.1, read as the reverse complement.
GGCCGGTGAACTGGGCCCGTTGTGGCAGGAGTTGCGGGATGCGGATCCAGGGGCGCCGACGTTTCCCGCGGCTGAGCCGGTGAAGCGGATCGACTACGTCGCGGTGGGGGGCGGGCTAGGTGTCTCCGGTGCTGCGGTGCGTGGGGGTGTGGGGTCCGATCATCTTCCGGTTGTTGCGGATCTGCGGGTTCGGCGGGGGTGAGCGGTACTGCTTGACGTACCGCAGCGGCGGCGAGGACGTGGGGGTGCGTCCTCGCCGCCGCTGCGGCGGTTCGGGGGCGAGCCTGGGGGTGGGTGAGCCTGGGGGTGGGTGAGCCTGCTTCGGGGGCGGCTCGAGCGGGGCGGCTCGAGCGGGCTGTTGGGTCGAGCGGGCTCTTGCGTCGAGTTGGTCCTCAGCCCGTCTTGGGCGTCAGGCCTTCTCGGCCGTCAGGTCGTAGAGCGTCGTGCCGTCGACCGTGACCTTCTTGAAGGTGGACTGGATCCAGGTGGTGAGGGACGAGCTGCTGTTGCCGCCGGGGCCGCCGCCCATGCCTGCGCCACGGCCGCCTCCGGTTTCGCCTTCCTCGTCCGAGCCGCCGATGAAGTAGTGGATCTTCCCCGCGGCGACGTACTGCTTGAACCGGGCGAGGGTCGGTGACGGGTCGCTGCCGTTGAATCCACCGATCGGCATCACCGGGCGCTCGGTGGCGAGTTGGTAGCTGGCCGCGTTCTGGGAGCCGATGGCGGCTGCCGCCCAGGTGTAGTCCCCCGCGTTCTGCTCGAGCTTCGCCTGGACCTTGGCGCTCACCTGGGCGCCGTTGAGCAGGCCGCCCATGGCCCCGCCCCCGCCTCGGCCACCGCCGGGGCGCTCGCCGTTGCCGGGGAAGCCGTTGGGAGGGGTGCCGCCGGTTCCGCCGTTGGCGCCGCGGCCGTTGGGGGCCTTGCCCGGGGTCCGGCCGTCGGCGCCCGCGCCGGATCCGTTGCCGGGGCCGTTTCCTCCGGTTCCGTTTCCTCTGGTTCCGTTTCCGTCCGGGCCGCCGCCTCCGAAGGACGGGCGGCCGTCCTGTTGGCCGCCGTTCCCGGCGGCCTTCCCGCCGCCGGTCTGCGCCGCGTTGCCGCCGGGAGGCTGCATACCGCCGCCGCCCGGACCGCCGCCACCGGGCGGGCCGCCCATGCCGCCGCGGCCGCCCGACACCGCGGGCCCCGCCGTGACGATCGAGCCCGCATGGCCCTCGTTCACCGTCGTCAGGGTGTACGCGAGCGGGCCGGCCAGCGACGCGGCAAGGCCCAATCCCCCGGCCAGCAGGGCGAGTTCACGCCGTCCGCGACCTGCGAGCAGCAGGCCGCACGCGGCCACCAGACCACCGACGAGCACGGCCCAGCGCAGCCAGGGCAGGTACCCGTCGGAGCGCCCGAGCAGCACGTACCCCCACCAGGCGGTCGCCGCGACGGTCACCGACAGCGCCGCGACCGGCAGGATCCGGCCACGTTCCTCCCACAGCACGGTGGCTCCCATGCCGACCAGGGCCGCGATGTACGGGGCCAGCGCCACCGTGTAGTACTCGTGGAAGATCCCCTGCATGAAGCTGAAGACGCCCGCCGTCATGACGAGCGAACCGCCCCAGGCGAGGAACGCCGCGCGCGCCGTGTCCGTCCGCGCCGCACGCCGGGTCAGCACCAGACCCGCCACGAGCAGCAGCAGTGCGGCCGGCAGCAGCCACGCGATCTGACCGCCGATGGTGCCGGCGAACATCCGGTCCCAGCCGGTGGTCCCCCAGCCACCGCCACCACCACCGGGGCCGCCTCCGCCGCCGACGCTGCCGGCCTCCTCGCCGTTGATCCGGCCGAGTCCGTTGTAGCCGAAGGTGAGCTCCAGGAACGAGTTGTTCTGCGACCCGCCGATGTACGGCCGCGAGCCGGCCGGCCACAGCTCGACGATCGCCACCCACCAGCCGCCGGCGACCACCATCGCGCCGGTAGCCAGGGCGAGTTGGCCGAACCTGCGGCGTACGGTCGTCGGCGCGCACACCGCGTAGAGCACGGCGAGCGGCGGCAGGATCAAAAAGGCCTGCAGCGTCTTCGTGAGGAACGCGAAGCCGACCGCGACCCCGGCCCAGAGCAGCCACTTGGTGCGCGCCTCCTCGAGCGCGCGCAGGACGCAGTACACCGTGACGGTCATCAGGAGCGCGAGCAGTGCGTCCGGATTGTTGAAGCGGAACATCAGCGCCGCGACCGGCGTGAGCGCGAACGCCCCCACCGTGATCAGCCCGGCCGCCGCCGAGAACCGCCGCCGCACCGCCGCGTGGAGCACCGCCGCGGTGCCCACGCCCATCAGCACCTCGGGCACCAGGATCTGCCAGGAGCCGAGACCGAAGAGGCGTACGGACAGGGCCATCGGCCACAGCGCGGCCGGCGGCTTGTCGACGGTGATCGAGTTGCCCGCGTCGGACGAGCCGAAGAAGAGTGCCTTCCAGCTCTCGCCGCCCGCCTGGACCGCTGCGGAGTAGAAGGAGTTGGCGTAACCGGAAGCACTGAGCTGCCAGAGATAGAGCCCGGCCGTGGCGAGCAGCAGGACCAGCAGGGCGGGGCGGACGAAGGGGGGATCGTCGGCCCTGCCGCGCCAGATCGTACGGAGGGTGGGCTTGGTCATCGGTGTGTCCCGGGGTTGTCGGGGGTGGTGGTCCGGACGAGGGCGCGGGGGTGTTCGCGTTCTTCGGCGTCGCTGCGGTGGCTCGCGGGGGTCGCCTGGCGGCGGTCCGGGAAGACCCAGGCCCGCAGGAGCAGGAAGCGGAGGATGGTGGCCGCGAGGTTGGCGGCGATCAGGACGGTCAGCTCGGTCGCGTGCGAGGCCCCGCCGCCGGCCGCGTCGAGCGCGGCGAGCGAACCACTCGTCAGGGCGAGGCCGATGGCGAACACCACGAGCCCCTGCGCCTGGTGCCGTACCGCCCGCTCCCGACCGCGTACACCGAAGGTGAGCCTCCGGTTCGCGGCGGTGTTGGCGACGGCGGAGACGAGCAGGGCCCCCGCGTTCGCCAGCTGCGGGCCGAGTCCGGTGCGGAACAGGGAGTAGAGCGCCAGATAGAAGAGCGTCGACAGCACGCCGACCACGCAGAATCCGACGAGCTGGCGTGCGAGCCCGCGCGGTACGCCCTCGATGCGCCGGTCACGCGGGTCGTCCCCGAAGGGGCGTGCGAGCCGGTCGAGCGGGAGAGCGCCGACGGCGAGCGCCCGGCCCACGCGCCACACGCCCTTGAGGTCGTCGGTGGCCGTCCGCACCACGTGCACGGTCGATTCGGGGTCGTCTACCCAGTCCACCGGCACCTCGTGGATGCGCAGCCCGGCGCGCTCGGCGAGCACGAGCAGTTCGGTGTCGAAGAACCAGCCGGTGTCCTCGACCATCGGCAGCAGCCGCTGCGCGACGTCCCGCCGGATCGCCTTGAACCCGCACTGGGCATCGCTGAACCTGGCATGCAGGGACCCCCGCAGAATCAGGTTGTACGCCCGCGAGATGAACTCCCGGCGCGGCCCGCGCACCACGCGCGACGTGCGCGCGAGGCGCGAGCCGATCGCGAGGTCCGAGTGGCCGGAGATCAGCGGGGCGACCAGCGGAAGCAGCGCGTTGAGGTCGGTGGACAGGTCGACGTCCATGTACGCGAGCACGGGCGCGTCCGACTGCGACCACACGGTCCGCAGCGCCCGCCCGCGCCCCTTGCGGTCGAGGCGGAACGAGGTGACGGCGTCCAGTTCACGCGCCAGGGCCTCGGCGATTCCCGGCGTACGGTCGGTGCTCGCGTTGTCGGCGACGGTGATCCGGAAGCCGCCGCTGCCGTACGGGAATGTCTCCGCGAGGTGGGCGTGCAGTCTCCGGACGCAGGCCTCCAGGTCCTTCTCCTCGTTGTAGACCGGAATCACCACGTCCAGGACGGGCGGGCCGTCGCCGCCCACCGGTACGGGGGCGCGCGCGGGGAGTGCGCCGCCGCGCGCCGCCGCCGTCGCCGTCTCAGGGGAATCGCTTCGCATGCCACGACATTCGCCAAGTGGCCTGTCACAGCGATGTGCTGAGGCTGTGGTGGGGCTGTGAGTCGGGGGGGCGGATGGACTGCCAGGAGACGAGGTCACGCCGGGGGTGGGGTCGAGGGGTGGGGCCGCGAGAGGTGGGGCCGCGAGGCATGAGGCCCCGCTGAGGCTGGGGCCGCGGGGGCGCGAGGTCACGCCGGGGTGAGATCGAGGGGGTGGGGTCGAGGGGTGGGGTCGCGAGGCATGAGGCCCCGCTGAGGCTGGGGCCGCGGGGGCGCGAGGCCACGCCGGGGGCGAGACCGAGAAGGTGGGGCCGCGAGGCATAAGGCCCCGCCAAAGCTGGGGCCGCGCGGGCGCGAGGCCACGCCGGGGGCGAGACCGAGAGGGCGCGGTGTGGGCGGCGCGGACCGTGCGAGCTGTGGGTGGGGCGGGACCGTGCGAGCCGTGCGCGGGGCGGACCGTGCCAACCGCACGCGAAGCAGACCATGCGAACCGCACGCGAAGCCGATGCTGCGGGCGCGCCCGTCTCGTCAGCCTTGCTCGAGCGCCGTCGAGGGCTCCGGGGCCTCGGACACCTCGGCCGGTCCGGACGGGGCAGGCAGATCGGACGGGCCGGCCGGATCGGACGGCAGCGTGACGGCGAAGACCGTACGCCCGGGCGCGCTCTCGGCGGTCACGCGCCCGTCGTGCGCCGTCACCACCGCTCGTACGATCGCCAGGCCGAGCCCCGTCGATCCCGCGTTCCCTCCGGTCCGCGACCGGGACTCGTCCCCGCGCGCGAACCGTTCGAAGACCTGCGGCACCAGCTCGGCCGCCATCCCCGGTCCGTCGTCCTCGACCTCGACGCGGACCTCCCGGCAGGCAGCACGTCGCGTCTCACGGCGGGTGTCCGAGGCGGGGTCGGTGCGAGGGACGAGCGCCACCCGGGCGGTGACCGTGGTGCCGGGCGGGGTGTGGGTGCGGGCGTTGGCCAGCAGGTTCACCAGAACCTGCTGCAGCCGGGGCGCATCGGCCCGTACCAGCGCGGGCTCCTCGGGCAGTTCGAGCCGCCAGTGGTGGGCCGGCCCCGCGGCGCGCGCATCGCTGACCGCGTCCACGACGAGCGGGGAGAGATCGGTGCTCCGCTTCTCGAGCGGGCGTCCGGCGTCGAGCCGTGCGAGCAGCAACAGGTCCTCCACCAGGACCGTCATCCGGGACGCCTCGGACTCGATCCGGCCGAGCGCGTGCCGGGTGTCGGGCCCGGTCTCCTCGCGTCCGCGCCGCGTCAGTTCCGCGTAGCCCCGGATCGACGCGAGCGGCGTACGCAGCTCATGGCTGGCGTCCGCGACGAACCGCCGTACCCGCGTCTCGCTCTCCTGCCGCGCACTGAGCGCGGAGTGCACGTGGTCGAGCATGCGGTTGAGCGCCGCCCCGACCTGGCCGACCTCGGTCCGCGGATCCGCGTCCGGCACCCGTTCGGAGAGGTCGGGTTCGCCGCTGTGCAAGGGGAGTTCGGACACCCGGGTCGCCGTCGCGGCCACCCGGCGCAACGGTCGCAGCGCGATACCCACCATCGCCGCGCCCGCGATTCCGGCCGCCACCAGACCGGCGCCCGCGACGCACAGCTCGACCACCACGAGGGTGCCGACCGTGTCCTCGACCGTCTTCGTCGGTACGGCGACGAGCATCTCGCCGTTCGCGCCACCCTGCGTGTACTGCACGCGGTAGCCGCCGAGTCCGGGCAGGTCCACGCTGTGCGGCCGGCCGTCGCGCGTGACGGAGCCCAGCGACTTGGCCTGATCGGCAGCGAGTTCGCTGACCTGGGCGCGCTCGGTCGGCTCCGCGCCGGATTCGCTGACCGCGGCACGCGTGACCTTGCCGTCCTCGAGTACCGCCCCCACCGTGCCTATGTCCTGGCCACCGAGCGCGAGGAAACGCAGCGGATCGCGCCCGTCGAATCCCGGCGGGCCGTCACCGCGCGGCGGCCCGCCGGCGCGCTGCGCGACCTCGGACAACTGGGCGTCCAACTGCTTGTACAGATACGAGTGCAGCGCCACCGTCGTGACGGTCCCGATCACCGCACACACCAGAGCGATCAGTACGACGGCGGAAACGACCAGCCGCGTGCGCAAGGACCGGTGACCGCGGGGCCGACGGGCACGGGCGCCCGCACCGGTGGCTTCGTCGGAGGCCGTCCGGCCGCGGAACCGGTGCCGCAGACCGCGGCGGTCGCCGGTGACTGGCGGCCGGCGGTCGCTGGTAGGTGATGACGGTGACATGGCTCTACGTCGTGTCCGTAAGGTCCTGTGCGGTGCTCGTGGTGATCGCGTTGATCGCGTTGATCGTGGTGTCCGGTGCGTGCTCGCGGTGCGCCGGCCGGAAGCCCTCGTACTGGACGTACTCGGCTTTTCGGCCGGGGCGGCGAGCGGGGGCCCTCCCGGCCGGAGGCCGGGGGAGCGTGCCGGGCTCTGTGAGTGCTACGAGCGCTGTGAATGCTGCGCGTGGTGCGCGTGCTGGGCGTGCTGGGCAGGACTTCGTGGACACGGCCGAGGAAGGTCCGCAACGTGGCGGCGCGGGGCTCCCGTTCGGGGAGCCCGCGTTCCACGTGTCACGCGGAGGCCGCGGCGGGGACGGAGGCGGGTGCGGAAGCCGGCTCCGGAGCCGGGTCGGCAGCCTTGAGCAGATAGCCCGCGCCACGTCGCGTGTGGATCATCGGCGCGTTCCCGGCATCGATCTTCCGTCGCAGGTACGAGATGTACAGCTCGACGACGTTGGCCTGCCCACCGAAGTCGTAGCTCCACACCCGGTCGAGGATCTGCGCCTTGCTCAACACCCGCCGCGGATTGCGCATCAGGTACCGGAGCAGCTCGAACTCGGTGGCCGTCAGATGGATCGACCGGCCACCCCGCGTCACCTCGTGGCTGTCCTCGTCGAGGGTGAGGTCGCCGACGACGAGCAGGGACTCGCTGCGCCGCGCCACCGCTCCCGAACGCCGGATGAGTCCGCGCAGCCGCGCCACGACCTCCTCGAGACTGAACGGCTTGGTCACGTAGTCGTCCCCGCCCGCGGTGAGCCCGGCGATCCGGTCCTCCACGGCGTCCTTCGCGGTCAGGAACAGCACCGGAACGTCCGGCAGGTCGTGCCGCAGCCGCCCGAGCACCGCGAGGCCGTGCATGTCGGGCAGCATCACGTCGAGCACCACGGCATCCGGCCGGAACGACCTGGCCGCACGCACCGCGCTCGCCCCGTCCTGAGCCGTCCGCACCTCCCAGCCCTCGTACCGCAGGGTCATGGACAGCAGCTCGGTCAGCGAGGCCTCGTCGTCGACGACGAGCACCCGCACGCGGGAGCCGTCGGGCCTGCGGATGTCTGCCCTGGCATCGGTAGCGGCGCCCGGCCCTTCGCCGGCCCGGCCCTGTCGCGAGATTGTGGTCATGCCCTCACCCTGACCACCCGCCCTGAAATCCTCCTTTCCGGAACCTGTGAATTCCCTGAGAAACGCATCCGGCCCCCTACGACGCACTCCACGAGCCGGTCAGGCCCGCGGACCGGGGGTCCGGACTCGGCCGGAGAACCGAGCGCCGCGGGGACGCTGCCGCGGAGCGCGCGGGGAGACCCGCGCCCTCGCCCCACCGGCGCTCCGGCTACTCCGCCGGCAGCCCGAAGAGCCGCGCCCCGTTCCCGTGGCACACCGCTCGCAGCCACTCCTCCCCGAGCTCCAGACGCGCGAGCGCCTCCAGCTGATGCCCGTACGGATAAGGGATGTTGGGGAAGTCCGTCCCCAACATCACCCGGTCACCGAGCTCCACGAGCCTCGCCCGCGCCTGTACCGGAAACGGCATCGCGCCCTCGGTGAAGTCCGTGAACGCCATTGTCGTGTCGAGGTGCACCCCCGCGTACCGCTCGGCCAGGTCGAGGAAGTCCGTGTACTCCGGCATCCCCATGTGCGCCACGACGAGCCGTAGCCGGGGGTGTCGAGCGAGCAGTCGCCCGATCGGCTCCGGGCCGGTGTGCTTGCCCGGGACGGGACCCGAACCGCAGTGCATCACCACCGGAACACCGGCCTCCGCGAGCAGTCCCCACGCCGGATCGAGCAGCGGATCGTTCGGGTCGTAGGCACCCACCTGCAGATGGGACTTGAAGACCCGCGCCCCGGCTTCGACCGCCTGCCGCACGTACTCCCCGACGCCCTCCTCGGGAAACAGCGTCGCGGTGTGCAGGCAGTCCGGTGTCCGCGCGGCGAAGTCCGCACCCCAGGCATTGAGCCAGGCCGCCATCCCCGGCTTGTGCGGATAGAGCATGGCTGTGAACGCCCGCACCCCGAACTCCCGGAGCACCTCGACCCGTTGCTCTTCCGCCAGCCGGTACGTGATCGGCCACTCGCGTCCCGTCAGCGGCCCGACGGCGTCGAAGTACGCCCAGACCTTGCGCAGCACCCGCTCCGGCATGAAGTGCGTATGGACGTCGACGAGCCCCGGCAGTCTCAGCCCCTCCCAGAACGCCCGCACGCCCTCCACTTCGCCGGCCGTCACCTCACCGGCCGCAGCCCCGGTCTCCTCACCCACCACGTCACACATTCCCCCACTCTCGTTCCACGACCACCTGCCTGTCCACGCTTCTCCTCGACGGTCACGACCCCACACCTCATCGGCGTCCGCGCCTCAGAACAGCCCTCCCTGCACTCCACCGGCCGTCCCCGCCCCCGCACCGCCCTCCACCACGGGAACGCTCACCCCCACCGCGTCCTCATCCGGCTCAGCGGCCACCAGACCCCACCCACTCATCAGCCGTGTGTCCACCACGACCACGCCGTCCCGCACCCGCCCGGTCCCCGGGTCGCGCCAGGACGACCACAGATGCAGATCAGGTCCCGCCGCGGCCAGCAACCTCCCGCCGACCACGCCGTCCTCCGCCAACTCCCGCACCACAGCACCTCCACCACCGTCCCCTGCGACCTGCCCGGCAGCAGCCGACTCCAGCGCCGGAAGCCCGAACTCCGCACTGTGGTCCACCGGTTCGAACGGCAGACGGCTCAACGACTCCGGCCACCCCTCCACTTCACCCACCCGCGCATGGCACTCCCGCAACTCGGACAACCGCTCCCGCACCTCCGGCAGGACACCTCGCACCGCCCTCTTCCGCGCATACGGCACCCGATCCGGCACCCCCAACGCACCACCCAGCACCGCCTCCGCCCGCCGCGCCGCCATCAACGGCCCTCTCCCCAGCCAGACGAACGCCACCGCCCCCTGCTCCAGCAACCTCGCCGGCCCCCGCTCCACCGCGGTGATCCCCACCTTGAGCAGCCCCGGCCCGAAGTACGCCAGGTACACCCCGTACGGACGCGGATCGTCCACCGCCGTGTCGGCGGCCACCGAGTACGAACGGTCGATCCGCGCACACTCCGGGCACTGCGCCCGCGCACCCCGCGCGGGCACCTCCGCCGCCCGCGGGCACTCGGTGTGCCGGCCACCGCGCCACACCCCGAGACACCGCCGCCCACCCCGGCAGGCGAAGGCCAGCGGCCGGCCCACGGTCGGCGCCGACTCCCGCCGCTCGTCACGCCCCTGCACCGACCAGCCGAGCACCGGCCGACCAGCACGCCACCGCATCCCCGTACTCCGCCACATCATGCACCCAGCATGATCCCCGCCACTGACAAAGCGCTCCGCCCTGTGGATAACCCACACCCTGTGGACAAAGTCGCCGGCCGCGGGCCCGCGTTCCGACGGCCGGAATCCAACCGTCCCGGTTCCAAGCCCGCCCTGTCCGCGGTGCGGGACGAGAACCGCCCCCGCCAACCACCGCTCAGCTGCGGAAACGCACCCACCCTCGAACGCCCCCGGGCGCAGCCCGCGGACACCCTCTAGGATCCGACCCATGCCCTTGACCGCGCACGATGTGGACCGGTTCGAGGCGTCGAGGCCCCGCCTCGAGGCCATCGCGTATCGCCTCCTCGGCTCCTCGAGCGAGGCGGAGGACGCCGTGCAGGACACGTTCCTGCGCTGGCAGGCCACCGACGTCGACCGCATCGAGGTCCCCGAGGCCTGGCTGACGAAGGTCCTCACCAACCTCTGTCTCAACCAGCTCACCTCGGCCCGCGCCCGCCGCGAGAGCTACATCGGCCAATGGCTCCCCGAGCCGCTGCTCGACGGCGACCCGATGCTGGGCCCCGCCGACACCGCCGAGCAGCGCGAATCGGTCTCGTTCGCGGTCCTCGCCCTCCTGGAGCGGCTCTCGCCCAACGAACGGGCCGTCTACGTACTGAAGGAGGCCTTCGGCTACCCGCATGGCGAGGTCGCCGAGATCCTCGACATCACCGAGGCCGCGAGCCAGCAGATCTTCCACCGTGCCAAGAAGCACGTCGCGTCGGGCAAGGCCCGCGCCGAGGTCGACGAGGCCGCCGCTCGGCGGGTCATCGACGAGTTCCTCGCGGCCGCCACCAGTGGCCGGACCGAACCCCTCGTGCGGCTGCTCACGGAGGATGCCGTCTCCATCGGCGACGGCGGCGGCCACGTCCCGGCACGCGCCAAGGCGGTCGACGGAGCCGTCGCGGTCGCGAAGTTCATCCGGGGTCTGTTCAAGCCCAGCGCGGTCAAACGAGCCTTCACCGGCGGCCCGACGGAGATCCACGCCGCGACCGTCAACGGCGAGCCGGGCCTGGTGGCCGTCGTCGAGGGCCGTGTCATCGGAACCACGTCCATCGAGGTCACCCCGGACGGCATCGCCGCCGTCCACAACCAGGTCAACCCCGACAAGCTCGAACGCGCGAACCGGCGCTGGGCGGCGACGGATCACGGCGCACCGCTCGTCGAGCCCTTCTGAACCACCCCGGGCCGCACACAACGGCCTCGATGTGACCTGTGTCACACCACACTCCTGTCAGGAAACGGCGGGCTGCCCGGTTCAAGGGACGAAGCCGCCTCAGACAGGAGCAAGGACATGCAGCACCGGATCATCGTCCTCGGAGCCGGTTACACCGGAGCCAGCGCCGCCGGGCGCCTCGCCAAGCGCCTGCACCGCGAGGACGTCACCATCACTCTCGTCAACGCCGAACCCGACTTCGTCGAGCGGGTCAGGATGCACCAGCTCGCCGTCGGACAGGACCTCAAGCCCCGCCCGTTCAGCGAGATGTTCGCCGGCACCGGGGTCGAGCTGAAGCAGGGGTCGGTCACGGCGATCGACGTCGACCGCCACACCGTCTCCGTCGTAGATGCGCTTGATTCCCAGGCGAACGGAACCCGGCAGAACGGCACCGTGGAACTCCCGTACGACACCCTCGTCTACGCCCTCGGCAGCGCCTGGAACAGCCACGGCGTCCCCGGCACCGCCGAGCACGCCCACCAGATCGCGAGCCGCCCGGGCGCTCTCCGGCTGCGCGAACGTCTGGGCCGCCTGACCGCCGGCGAGACCGTGGTCGTGGTCGGCGGCGGGCTCACCGGCATCGAGGCGGCGACCGAGATCGCCGAGGCCCGCCCGGACCTCGACGTCGCCCTCGCCACCCACGGCGAGCTGGGCGACTGGCTCTCCGCCAAGGGCCGCCGCCACCTGCGGAAGGTCTTCGGCAAACTCGGCATCACGGCGCACGAGAACACCCCCGTCACCGGCGTCGGGGCCGACCACGTGACCGACGCCGACGGCACATCGATCCCGGCCGCCGTCACCGTGTGGACCACCGGTTTCGCGGTACATCCGATCGCCGCGGCCACCGCGCTCGAGGTCGGCGACAGCGGCCGGATCGTGGTCGACGAGGCGATGCGCTCGGTCTCCCACCCGGACGTCTACGCCATCGGCGACGCGGCGCTGGTCATGGGGCCGGGCGACAAGCCGCTGCGCATGTCCTGCGCTTCGGGCGTGCCCACCTCCTGGCAGGCCGCCGACACCGTCGCCGCTCTGCTGACCGGCGGCAAGCTGCCGAAGACCCCGATCCGCTACTTCAACCAGTGCATCTCGCTCGGCCGCAAGGAGGGCCTGATCCAGTACGTCACGGCCGACGACCGCTCCGTCAATGCCGCACTCACCGGCCGCTTCGCCGCCTTCTACAAGGAGTTGGTCTGCAAGGGCGCGGCCTGGGGCGTGGCCAACCCCACCTTCGGCATGCCGGGCCGCCGTCGCCGCGTCACCGCGACCGGTGTCCCGGACCGGGCCCCGGCGTCGGCCTGACGATGCGGTCCGGCCCGTTCGCCCTGGCCAGTCGGACCGGTCAGGGCGAACCAGTTCGACCGGTTACAGCGCTCGCCTGAAACCCTTCAGACCGGTTACCCGATGCCGTTCAACCGCTTGAACCGGTTACACGGAACGTCGCCCCCGCGCCACCCCCGCCCGCACGACCACGGTCAACTGTCCGTCGCCGGGCGGCCCGTGGTGAGGCGGGCGGCGGACGCGATGGTGGCGCGGGCCTCGTGCGCATCGAGTCCGGCCCGGACCGCCGCGTCGGTGAGTGCGGCGGTGAGGGCGTCACCGAGCCCGTTCTCGTAGGCGCGGCAAGCGGCCCAGAACAGCCGGGTGTTGCGCTGTCCGATCCGCGCCGCCTGGACGAACTGCACGAGGCCGTACCCCTGCCCCTGCGTTCCACCTGCCACCGGCCGGGACGCGCGCGGGGAGGGTGCGATGAGGCGGAGCAGCGCGCGAGGACACGGGGCGGGCGCGAGATGGGTCGTACCCGGGACCGTGCTGTAGACGCCGTGCTCGGTACGCGAGCCGGGGCCGACGAGATAGCCGCCGGCGCCGCGCACATCGATGCCGGGCGCGAGGCGGCTCGCCGAGTTGGGGACCACGACATCGGGCGGGCCGGTGAGCCACAGGTGACGTCCGCCGCTCGGCGTGACCACGACGACGGTCGGCTGGATCGTGAACAGGTGCCGCAGGGCCAGCTCACGCAGTGTGGCCGACGAGTCGGACGGCGACTTGGTGTCGAGGTCGATGCCGATCAGATGGTGGGGAGCGAGGCCGCACGCGATGCCGTATCCGGTGGCCCAGGGCGCGGCGGCGAAGAGCTGCCGGATCCGCGACAGGTCGGTCGTCGCGTCGTACACGCCGTGCCCGGTACGGCCGCACTCGCCGTGGCAGACGGTGGGAGTCGGGTCGTCGCGGTGCGGCGAGCGCAGGGCGGGGAGCTTCGAGCGGGAGAGCGGGATCACGGCCAGACCGCGCTCGGCGGCGGAGAGTGCATGGGCGAGCGCCAGGGTGGCGGCATGCCGTTCGGAGGTGGCCATACCTCTATGTTCGTACGTATGTTCGAAGAAGGGAAGGGGGGAACCGGTGACGAAGAGGTGAGGTGGGACTCCCTCGGACCCCGGGCCCGGATTCCGGCGTAACGCTTCACCTCTTGCGGCGCCCCGACCGCCGCCCGAGTGCGCCGCCCGTGCGCCACCGGTGCACCCCTGAGCAGGACATTTGATGGCTGTATGGGGGTTTATCGACTTGTCCTCACGCTTGCGAGCGAACCGGGGCTTTCGGGGTGGTTCGACAGTGATCGGCTGGGCAACTCTGATCTCGCGACGTCGTGAACATCGCCCGGAGCGGTCGGCCAACTGCCCGGGTACCAGCCGCACTCAGCCGGTAATTCCGGTTCTGGAGGAATAGACATGGCAAGCATCCGTACCGCCCGCGTCCTCGCCGCCGCTGCCGCCCTGCCCCTTGCGGCGGCGCTGTTCAGCGGCGTTGCCCAGGCGGACAACGGCGGTTTCGCGGACGACGGGTCGAACACGAGCGTCGCGACGATCACCGGCAGCGGTGTCGGCGACGACAACAGCGGAAACTCCGCGACCAACCAGCAGGTCGCCACCGGCACCGGCGCATCGAACAGCAACAACAACGCGCAGGTCAACGACTCCGCCTTCACGGTCGTCGACCAGTCGAGCCACGACGTGGCCATCAACTTCACCGAACTCTGGTGAGGTGAGCCGCTCCCCGGGGCCTTCCGGGGGGATGGCTCCGAGGGGTGTGTGAAGCGTCTGCGCGGCGGCACGGAAGGTGCCGCCGCGCAGGCGCTTCGGCCTGCAGGGGCGGGAGTTGCGGTGGCGCGGACGGTGACGCGCGCATCCTGGAGGCGTCGGCGACCTTGACAGGCAGCACGGATCTGACGGACAGTCAGAAACCCTGCTGAGCCCGAGGTTCCGGGAGGTCCGCGCCGTGCACCTCGCCCCCACCGAACGCCAGGAACGCCTGCGAGCCGAACTGCGCACGTATTTCCGCTCGGTGATGCCGCGCGAGCGCGTCGACGACCCGGCAGGACAGCGGGAACTGCTGCGCCGCATGGGTCGCGACGGACGACTCGGCATCGGCTGGCCGGTCGAGTACGGCGGACAAGGGCGCGGCCCCGACGAACAGTTCGTCTTCTTCGACGAGGCCTACCGCGCCGGCGCGCCCGTATCGATGGTCACCCTGAACACCGTCGGCCCGACCCTGATGAAGTACGGAAGCCAGGACCAGAAGGACTACTTCCTGCCGCGCATCCTGAGCGGCGAGATCGTCTTCGCCATCGGATACAGCGAGCCGTCCGCCGGCACGGACCTGGCGGCCCTGCGAACCAGAGCGCGACGCGTGCGGGGGCAGGGCGCCGACGGGGGAACGGACAGTGGGCCCGACGGCGGGACGGTCGGCGGGGCCGACAGCGAGGCGCAGGGCCGCACGCACGCCGGAGCGGGCGATTCCTGGTTGATCGACGGCCAGAAGATCTTCACGTCGAACGCACAGCACGCCGACTGGATCTGGCTGGCCTGCCGCACCGACCCGGAGGCACCCAAGCACCGCGGGATCTCGATCGTCCTGGTGCCGACGGACGCCCCCGGGTTCTCCTGGACGCCGATCGAGACGGTGGGCGGGCTCACCACCACGGCCACGTACTACGACGGCATCCGGGTGCCCGCGACCCATCTCGTCGGCCGGGAGAACGCGGGCTGGGAGCTGATCACCAACCAGTTGAACCACGAGCGGGTCGCACTGGCCGCCATCGGCATGCAGGCCGAGGACTGCTACGCGAGCGCGCTCGCCTTCGCCCGCTCACCCGATCCGGTGACCGGAGAGCGCCCCATTGACACCTCGTGGGTGCGCTCGAGGCTGGCCGAAGTACACGCCAGGATCGCGGCAACGCGCCTGCTCAACTGGCGTTTGGTGGGCGATGTCGGGGCCGGGACGCTGGCCCCTGGCGACGCCGCGGGCGTGAAATTGGTGGGAACCGAATCGGCGGTCGAGGTGTATCGCATGTGTCAGGAAATTGTGGGCGAGACCGGTCTCGTCCGTTCCGGATCGCCGGGGGTCCTCGGGGACGGCGAGCTGGAGCGGATGAACCGCGCGGCCCAGATCAACACCTTCGGGGGCGGGGTGAGCGAGGTGCAGCGGGAGATCGTCGCGACGATGCGACTCGGCATGCGCAGGCCGAAGAGGGGAGGTGCGTGAGAGATGGATCTGTACGAGCAACTGCGGGCGTACGAGGGCCGTTCGGCCGCCGAGTCCGGCCAGGGCAAGGACGTGGTGAACGAGGCGATGATCCGGCACTGGTGCGAGGCGATGGGCGATGCCGGCCCTGCGTACCGAGGACCGGACGCCGTCGCTCCGGCGACGATGCTGCAGGCCTGGACGATGGGCGGACTCTCCGGGCATGCGGGCCGCACTACGGCGCACGAGGAGTTGTTCGCGCTGCTCGACGACGCCGGATACACCTCGGTCGTCGCCACCGACTGCGAGCAGGAGTATCTGCGGCCCCTGCGGGTGGGAGACGGGATCACCTTCGACGCGGTCATCGAATCGGTGTCCCCACTGAAGACCACCAAGCTCGGCACGGGCCACTTCGTGACCACGCGCATGGACGTCCGGGCAGGCGGACAGCCGGCCGGGACGCACCGCTTCCGCATCCTCAAGTACGCGCCGGGAAAGCGGAGTTCAGGCGACGGCAGCACCGGCCCGAGGGGAGCCGTCGAGCCGCAGGCGAGACCCCGTCCGGTCGTCAATCGCGACAATGCCGGATTCTGGGACGGAGTGCAGCGCGACGAGCTGCTCATCCAGCGCTGCACGGAGTGCGCCACCCTGCGCTTCCCCTGGCTGCCCGGCTGCAACGCCTGCGGGGCAGCCGGCTGGGACACGGTCCGGGCGAGCGGCGACGGCACCGTCTTCTCTTACGTGGTGATGCACCATCCGCCGTTCCCGGCCTTCGACCCGCCGTATGCGGTGGGCCTGATAGAGCTGTCCGAGGGCGTGCGGCTGGTGAGCAACGTGGTGGGTGTCCCGCCCCGGCAGGTCCGGATCGGCGCCCCGGTGCGGCTGGAGTTCCAGCAGGTGGAGGCCGGGTTGCGGCTGCCGATGTTCCGGATGGCCGGTGTCGGTGGAGGTGAGGGCTGAGATGGACTTCACGCCCACCGAGGAGCAGGCGGCCGCCCGTGACCTCGCCGCACAGATCTTCCGGGACCTGTCGACTCCCGAGCGCCTGGCGAAGGCCGGCACCGGCACCGACCGGGAGCTGTGGTCGGCCCTGTGCACCGCGGGGCTCCCGGCCGCCGTCGAGGAGCTCGGGCTGCTCGGCCTCGTCCTGCTTCTGGAGGAGCAGGGACGCTGCACGGCTCAGGTTCCGTTCGCCGTCACCTGCCTGTACGGAGTGCATGCGGTGGCCGAGCACGGGACCGTGCGGCAACGCGAGAGCTTGCTGCCGCGGCTGCGGAGCGGCGCCGAGGTGGTGACCGGCGCGTTCCCGCTGCGGTCGGTCGTGGCGGAGGCCGACGGTGCCGGGTGGCGGCTGTCCGGGACGCTGGCCGCGGTGCCTTGGTTGCGGGACGCGACCCGGGTGCTGGTGCCGGCGCGATTGGCCCTTCCGGACGGCGGGACATCAGTCGGCTGCTTCCTGACGGAGACCGGCCGTACGCCCGGAAGTGGAGGGCAGGCGCCCTCAGGTGTGGAGCCGGTGGAGCTGACCGCGCCGTGGTCGGCAGGAAGACTCGTGCTCGACGGGGCACGAGGCGAACTGCTCGGCGAACCGGCACAGTTCGATCGGGAAGCGAGCTCTGCGCAGCCCGGACTCGACGGCCGGTCCGATGCCGCTGGGGTGTACCGCGACGTGCTGGCATCGGCACGCGTGGCCTTCGGGGGGCTGCAGGCAGGGGTGTGCGCCGGTTCGCTGGCCCGGGCTGTGGAGTACACCTCCGTCCGGGAGCAGTTCGGCAAGCCGCTCGCCGCCAAGCAGGCCGTACTGCTGCGTGCCGCCGACGCCCATATGGACACCGAGGCGATACGGGTGACCGCTTACGAGGCAGCCTGGCGCCGGGACCAGCGGCTTCCCCACGAGCAGGCCGCGCTCACCGCCGCCTGGTGGGCGTCCGAGGCGGGCAAGCGCGTCGTGCACACCGGTCAGCACCTGCACGGCGGGACGGGAGCAGATGTGGAACATCCCGTGCACCGCCACTTCCTGTGGGGCCGTCAGCTCGACGCCTACCTGGGCTGCGGCGCTCAGGTCCTGGCGGAGCTGGGCGACGCGATCGCCGTTCACGGCCGCGGCGGAGGAACCCGGATGAGCGCAGGCGTCAGCACGAGCACGGGGCGGTTCACGGCGCGGGACGAGGAGCGGGCCATGCACAGGGAAGAGGAGATGGCCACGGACACAGACAAGGACATAGACACGGGCACGGGCGCGGACGCGGACGTGCGGGTCGGGTACGAGCTGCCGCCACTCACGATCCCCGTCACCCGCACGCTGATCGTGGCCGGAGCCATCGCCTCCCGCGACTACCAGGACGTCCACCACGATGCCGAGCTGGCCCGCCAGAAGGGCTCCCCCGACATCTTCATGAACATCCTGACCACGAACGGCCTCGTCGGTCGCTACATCACCGACCAGTTTCCCGACGCGACCCTGCGGAAGGTGTCGATACGCCTGGGCGTGCCCAACTACCCGGGCGACACGATGGTGTTGACCGGCCATGTGACCGCCGTCGACGGCGACACCCTGCAGATCCAGGTGGTGGGCGCCAACGACCTGGGCAAGCACGTCACCGGTTCGGTGACCGTCACCCGCCCGCCGGCCGGTGCCCGCGGTGCGCCGATCACTGGCACCCGAGCGGAAGGAGGTGCGGCATGAGCGTCAGCAGGGCGGACCGCCTGGGCGGGAGGGCGGCGATCGTGGGCATCGGCGCCACCGAGTTCTCCAAGGACTCCGGGCGCAGCGAACTGACCCTGGCCGTCGAGGCCGTACGGGTCGCCCTGGACGACGCGGGGCTCACACCGGCCGACGTGGACGGCCTGGTGACGTTCACGATGGACACCAGCCCGGAGATCACCGTGGCCCAGGCGTCCGGCATGGGGGAGCTCTCGTTCTTCTCACGGATCCACTACGGCGGCGGTGCGGCCTGCGCGACCGTCCAGCAGGCGGCACTCGCGGTGGCGAGCGGTGTGGCCGAAGTGGTCGTCTGCTACCGGGCGTTCAACGAACGGTCGGGGCGCAGATTCGGGTCCGGCGTGCAGCATCGCGAGCCGTCCGCCGAGGGAGCCGCACTCGGCTGGTCACTGCCGTTCGGCCTGCTCACCCCTGCTTCCTGGGTCGCGATGTCCGCCCAGCGCTATCTGCACACGCACGGTCTGACGCCCGAGGCCTTCGGCCGGGTCGCCGTCGTCGACCGCAAGTACGCGGCGACGAACCCGGCCGCCTACTTCCACGGCAAGCCGATCACTCTCGAGGATCACGCCGCCTCACGGTGGATCGTGGAGCCGTTGCGCCTGCTCGACTGCTGCCAGGAGACCGACGGCGGCCAGGCGGTCGTCGTGACCAGCGTGGAGCGGGCCCGGGATCTGCGCCGTTCACCGGCGGTCATCGCCGCCGCGGCCCAGGGGGCGGGCCGCGGGCAGGAGCAGATGACGAGCTTCTACCGGGACGATCTCACCGGCCTGCCCGAAATGGGCGTGGTGGCCCGGCAGTTGTGGCGGACCTCCGGTCTCGGACCGACGGACATGGATGTCGGCATCCTCTACGACCACTTCACTCCGTTCGTACTGATGCAGCTGGAGGAGTTCGGTTTCTGCAAACCCGGTGAGGCAGCGGACTTCGTCGCGCAGGAGGCGCTGCCGATCAACACCCACGGCGGGCAGCTCGGCGAGGCGTATCTGCACGGGATGAACGGCATCGCCGAGGGAGTCCGCCAGATACGGGGCGCGGCGGTGAATCAGATACCCGAAGCGTCCTGGGTGCTGGTCACCGCCGGTACCGGTGTCCCCACATCAGGGTTGATTCTGGGCTCGGACGGCTGAACCGGCGTGTGTTCGGGGGCTTTTGCGGCCCCCGGCCCGTTCACTCATGACATGGCACGAATTGAACCGATCATGAGACTGGCCATGAAGCGCGCGCTGCTCCCGGTGGCTGCTCTGCTCCCGCTCACCTGCGTGGCGCCGGCCGGTGCCGCCGATCCCGGCGAGGAGATCGCTCGCGCCCAGGTCTACCGCGGCTGGGCGTTCGACACCTGCGAAGCCCCGGCCACCTCGACGATGTCGGCCTGGCGCTCGTCCGACTACGGGGCGGTCGGCGTCTACGTCGGAGGCAGGGGCCGGCACTGCAAGAAGCAACCGAACCTCGACCGCTCGTGGATGCGGTCCGTGGACGACCAGGGCTGGGGGGTGCTGCCGCTGTACGTCGGCTCGCAGTCGCCGTGCGTCCACGCCAAGAACAAGCAAGACGTGCGCATCACCGGAGACCCGAAGGGACAGGGCAAGGCCGAAGGACGGGACGCGGTCAACCGGGCGGAGGCACTCGGCATCCAGCCCCGCAGCCCGCTCTACCTCGACATGGAGTCCTACGACATCAAGAAGAAGGCGTGCGCCGACAAGACCCTCGCCTTCGTCCGCGCCTGGAACCGTGAAGTACGCAGCCAGGGCTACCTGCCCGGCTTCTACAGCAGCGCGGACTCCGGCGTGACGCACATGCAGCAGGCACGGCGGGCAGGAGTGGAGGACCTGCCCGAGGTGATCTGGTTCGCACGTTGGAACACCGCTCCCGACCTGTACGGCGAACCGGCGCTCGACCAGGGCTCCTGGTTCCCGCACCGCCGGATCCACCAGTACCGGGGCAACTCCAAGGAGACGTACGGCGGCCGCACGCTCAACGTCGACCGCAACCTGGTCGAAGCCCCGGTGGCCCGCATCGTCACCTGAACCCCACCGTCCACGGCCGACGTCGGGCCCGCCACAGCGGGTCGGGCCCGCACGACGGCACTACGCGCACTGCGAGCACGACGAGCACGACGAGCACGACGACCACAGCCACGGCACAATTCATGCAGCACAGAGGCACCCCGCAAGGGAGGGCATCCGGCGATACCCCGAGGAAGGCGCAAAGCCTCCTCCACCCTCAGGAGGTGGAGGTAGCACCCCTCGTACAACCTGAGGCGGACACCGCTTCGGGACCTCCGGCCGATCCGCTCGGACAGGCCGCACTCCTAGCGTTGAGCTATGACCACGCCTGTCTGCACCAGCGCATCGAAGGTCTCCGCGAGGACCGCCCCCGCGCCGTCCTATCCGTCGTTCGCCTCGTACATGCGGGCCCGCCAGCCCGTACTGCTGCGCACCGCGCGCTCGCTGACCGCGAACCCCTGCGACGCCGAGGACCTGCTGCAGACCGCGCTCACCAAAACGTACGTCGCGTGGGAGCGGATCGAGGATCACCGGGCGCTCGACGGATACGTACGCCGGGCCCTGTTGAACACCCGCACGTCGCAGTGGCGCAAGCGCAAGGTGGACGAGTTCGCCTGCGAGGAGCTGCCCGAGCCGGATCCCGCACCGGTGGGTGACCCCGCCGAACAGCAGGTGCTCAGGGACGCGATGTGGCGCGCGATCATGAAGCTGCCGGCCCGGCAACGCGCCATGGTCGTCCTGCGGTACTACGAGGATCTCAGCGAGGCGCAGACCGCGGAGGTGCTCGATGTCTCGATCGGCACGGTGAAGAGCGCGGTCAGCCGCGCCCTCGCCAAGCTCCGGGACGACCCGGAGCTCAACCCGGTCCGCTGACTCCCACGCGGCCATCTCCCCACGCACCGCCCGCACCGCCCACACCCGCCGGACGCTCTTCCTTGCGAAGGGCCCCGTTCGGAGCAGCGCCCCGCGCCCGCCCTCACACCGCCCACACCCCGGCTCGGCGAGGATACGGAAGGCCCGCAGTAAGCGGCTTCCGGCCAGATCCCTCATTTTCGTACGCACGGAGCTAGTGACATACCGACTGGTATGAAGTGAGAATCGGCGGAAACCTACTGCTCCGTAGCGCCCACCGGGAGGACGCCGTGCTGAGCACCATGCAGGATGTACCGCTGACCGTGACCCGCCTGCTCAGGCACGGGTCGACCATCCACAGTTCCTCGCACGTGACGACGTGGACCGGTGACGGTGCCCCGCAGCATCGCAGCTACGGCGAGATCGGAGAACGGGCCGCCCAGCTGGCCCGCGCCCTGCGCGAGGACCTGGGCGTCGAGGGCGATCAGCGCGTTGCCACACTGATGTGGAACAACGCCGAGCACGTCGAGGCCTACTACGCCGTTCCCTGTATGGGCGCAGTCCTGCACACCCTCAACCTCCGGCTGCCCGCCGAGCAGCTCGCGTGGATCGTGAATCACGCGGCCGACCGGGTCGTCCTGGTGAACGGCTCGCTGATCCCCCTGCTCGCACCGCTGCTGCCGCATCTGGCGAGCGTCGAGCACATCGTCGTCAGCGGCCCGGGCGACCGCACGCCGCTGGCCGACGCCGCCGTTCCGGTCCACGAGTACGAGGAGCTGATCGCCGGCAAGCCGACCAGCTACGACTGGCCCGAGCTCGACGAGAACACCGCGGCCGCCATGTGCTACACCTCCGGCACGACGGGTGACCCGAAGGGCGTCGTCTACTCGCACCGTTCGATCTACCTGCACTCGATGCAGGTGAACATGGCGCAGTCGATGGGCCTCACCGACCACGACACCACCCTGGTCGTAGTCCCCCAATTCCACGTCAACGCCTGGGGACTTCCGCACGCCGTCTTCATGACCGGCGTGAACATGCTGATGCCGGACCGCTTCCTGCAACCCGAGCCCCTGGCCGAGATGATCGAGAGCGTGCGTCCGACGCACGCGGCGGCCGTACCCACCATCTGGCAGGGGCTCCTCGCCGAACTCACCGCCAAGCCGCGCGACATCAGCTCGCTCACCCAGGTGACCATCGGCGGCGCCGCCTGCCCGCCCAGCCTGATGGAGGCGTACGACAAGCTCGGCGTCCAGGTCTGCCACGCCTGGGGGATGACCGAGACCTCGCCGCTCGGCACGATCGCCCGCCCGCCCGCCGACGCGAATGAGGAAGAAGAGCTGGGTTACCGGCTCACCCAGGGACGTTTCCCGGCCGGCGTCGAGCCTCGGCTGACCGGACCCGACGGCGAGGTGCTGCCCTGGGACGGCGAGTCCGCCGGTGAACTCGAGGTGCGCGGCCCGTGGATCGCCGGCGCCTACTACGGCGGTGCGGCGGGCGAGGACTTCCGCCCCGCGGACAAGTTCAGCGAGGACGGCTGGCTGAAGACGGGCGACGTCGGGACCATCAGCCCCGACGGCTACCTCACGCTCACCGACCGGGCGAAGGACGTCATCAAGTCCGGCGGCGAGTGGATCTCGTCGATGGACCTGGAGAACGTCCTGATGGCGCACCCCGATGTCGCCGAGGCGGCCGTCGTGGCCGTACCGGACGACAGGTGGGGGGAGCGGCCGCTGGCGACCGTGGTTCTCCGGGAAGGCGCGAGCACGGACTTCGCGACACTGCGCGCGTTCCTCGCCGAGAAGATCGCCAAGTGGCAGCTGCCGGAGCGCTGGGCGATCATCCCGGCCGTACCGAAGACGAGCGTCGGCAAGTTCGACAAGAAGGTCATCCGCCGGCAGTACGCGGAGGGCGAGTTGGACGTGGAGCAGGTGAAGCCCCAGCAGTAGGTGTACAGGCCGGCCCCCGCAGCGCCGGGCCGTGACGGGGCGATGTTTCACGTGGAACATCGCCCCGTTGTCCGTCCATCCCGGCCGAGGCGCCCGCACGAGGGAGCCGCGTACGAACACCACGCCAGAACAGCTCAGTTGACTCCACTCAGCCCATCAGCCAGTTGCGATCAGCTGGTACCGATCAATTGGTACCGATCAATTGGTACCGATCAGTTGGTACCGATCAGTTGGTACCGATCAGTTGGTACCGATCAGTTGGTACCGATCTTCGCCAGCAGGTCGACGATCCGGGACTGCACCTCGGTGCTCGTCGAACGTTCGGCGAGGAAGAGCACCGTCTCGCCCGAGGCGAGGCGCGGGAGCTCGGCCTGATCGACGGCGGCGGTGTAGACGACGAGCGGGGTGCGGTTGAGGCGCCCGTTGGCCCGCAGCCAGTCGACGATCCCGGCCCGCCGACGGCGCACCTGCATCAGGTCCATCACGACCAAGTTCGGGTGCATCCGGGTCGCGAGATCGACGGCCTCGGCATCGTTGCCCGCCTGGGCCACCTGCATGCCCCGCCGTTCCAGCGAGGTCGTCAGCGCAAGCGCGATCTCGGGGTGCTCCTCGATGAGCAGAACCCGCGACGGGTGCTGCTCGCTGTCCCGCGGAGCGAGCGCCTTGAGGAGTACGGCGGGGCCGGCGCCGTACGCCGCCTCCCGCGTGGCCTGTCCGAGACCCGCCGTCACCAGCACCGGAACCTCGGCCGCGACGGCGGCCTGGCGCAGCGACTGCAGTGCGGTACGGGTGATCGGACCGGTGAGCGGATCCACGAAGAGCGCAGCCGGGAAGGCGGCGATCTGGGCGTCCACCTCGTCACGTGAGTTGACGATCACCGGCCGGTAGCCACGGTCGCTGAGCGCCTGCTCCGTGGACACGTCCGGAGCGGGCCAGACGAGCAGCCGGCGTGGGTTGTCCAGGGGCTCGGGCGGAAGTTCGTCGTCCATCGGCTGCGGCTGGGGTCGGTTGGCCACCTCCACCGCGCCGTTCGGACCGTCCAGCGGCTCGGGTCCCTCGGCACCGGCGTCCGGTGCTCCTATGGCGAACGCCCGGCCCTGAGTCTGATGCGTGGGCTGCCCGGGCGCGCCCTGAGCTGGCAGCGACGGGGCGGCCGGATGTGCCTGCCCCCGACCACCGGTCGCGTCGGGCCCGGCGGGAGGCTGAGCGGCCGCCGGTGCATTCCCCGACGGCCCGTGCGCCTCCCGGCGGCCAGGCACCTGGTGCTGGGCCGGCGCCTGCGGCCCGGCTTGGGCCGTCGCGTCCGGTCCCTCCGGTACGTCGTGACCGGACACGTTCGGGCCTGCCGGGGTCTGACCCGTCGCGCCCTGGCCCGCGCCGGTGTGCCGTTCCGCTTCACCGGGCGTACCCAGTCGACGACGACGGCCGGAACCGCCCGCCGGCTGACCGCCACCGGTCCGCGTCTGCCCGGTCGCGTCCTGCCCGGCCTGCGGCGCGGACGCGGCCCCGGCGCTCTGCGTCCCGGGCAGCGGCTGCGGCGCGGAGGGGAGCGACTGGGGCTGCGGCCTGCGCTGCTGTTCCGCAACGTGCTGTGCGAACGGGACACCTTGCCCCAGCGTGCGCACCCTTATGGCCCTGCCCTGCGTCGAGTTGCTGGGATCGTCGATCTCGGCGGCCGCCGTCCCACGCCCGTCGGTGCCTGCCTCGGCGGGCAACGGCTGAGCGAGCCGGGCCCGCGGCTCGGGCGCGTTGGACGGCTGGACCGCGTTCGGCGGCTCCGGCTCGCCGTGGCCCACGGGACCGTCGGCCGGCTGCTCGGGCGGCAACGCCGCAGGGAGTGCTCCCGGAACGGAAACACCGGCAGCGTCGTGACCGGTCGGGCCGTCCGGGACCGGGTGGCCCGTACCGGACGCGTCGCCACCCGCCTCCTGCAGCGCGGCCGCACGGCGGCGACCGGTAGGCCGCTGTACGGGGTGGGCCTGCGGCGGCGTGTGATCGGCCGAGGGACCGCTGTCCGCGATGTCGTGCGCGGCGGCCTGCTCGGGCGGGACGCCGGGGGACACGACGAAGTCACCGTCACCACCGGGCGGTTGCTGCCCGTGGTGCGCGCCCTGGAGCCCTTGAGGACCGGAGTGCCGGCTGACCTGTGAGCCGGCTTGATGGGGCAGCGGCGCGGACCTCGGGTCGGCCTGCTGCGCGGCACGCGGATCCGGGGCCTGATGAGGGATCTGCGGCTCGGACTCGTCCACCGTCACCCCTGCACCCGCCTGCTGCGCCGCGACCGGCTGTCCGGTGCCACCGTGCGCGACCCGCGGATCCTCCGGCCCGGACGGCGACGGCGACGGCGCTACGGAACCGGCATGACCGGAACCAGCGTCGGGCCCCGCACCCCGGTGCACCGGCCCGCCCTGCCCGACCTGCCCGGAGTCATCGGCGTACGGCTGCTCCTGAAGATGCCCCGCGACGGCAACGGGCTGGTCCAAGTAGGCACCCTGCCCAGGAATCTCCGCCCGTCCGGCACCGGCCTGCGGCACACCACCAGGCCCGACGTGCCCAACCTGACCAGCGGCCGACTGACCGCCGGCAGACGGCTGACCAGCGGCCGGCAGTCCGGATTCCGCCTGCTCGGGAACGGGCACGCCCAAGCCCTGCTGACCGGCATCACCCGCCCCGGGGAACCTGGCCACCTCCCCGGTCAGTTCGCTCGCATGGTCGGGCGACCCGGCCGTACGGTCCGCCTCGGCGGGCGGCAGCGCGAACGGCGTGCGCTCGCCCGGCTCCTGCTGCGCCGCACGTTCACGGGCGGCCGCGAGCGCGCGACGAGCGCGCCGCCCACCCGGTCTGGCCGCCTGCTCGACCTCGCCACCGGCGCCCGCACCTTCCGCTCCCGCCGACGGCAGCGCAGGCAGCGCGCTCGCGGGATCACGCCGGGCCCGGCGCCCGGTCGGCGCCTCGGCCTGCGGCATCGCCATGCCCTGCGGCGGCACCGTCGCACCGAGACCGTGCGGCATGCCTGCGCCGGACGGCTCACCCGCAGCGACCACGGCACCGTACGGCCCGGCAGCCGCCTCGCCGCCACCGTTTCCCACCTGCCCGGCGTCCGTACCCTCGCCCTGTCCGACGGCCCCACCGTCGCCCGTGCCCTCCAGCACTCCGGCCTGCCGACGGCGCCGGCGCCCGGTCCCGCCGGACGCGGCACCACCGTCGCCGCCCTGCTCCGAACCGGCCGCCACCCCACCGAAGTCCGAGCCGCCGGCTACGCCCGCGTCGTCAGGACGCGCTTCCGCCTCGCGGGCCGCCGCCGAAGACCGGCCGTCCCGCCGCGGAAGCTGCCCGCCCCGCCCCGGAACCTGCCCCTCAGAACCATCGCCACCCGCTGCCGCACGCCGCCTCCGCCGACCGGTCGGCGCCTGCGCCCCCTCGGCCGACTCCGCACCGGCCTCCGCGAGTTCGCCCGCCGCAGACCCGCCATCCGCCTCGAGCTCCGCCGCACCGTTGTCCAGGAACGAACTCACCGAAGAGCGCCGGCCACGCCGCCGCCCGCCCTCGACGCTCTCCCCACCGTCCTGCTCGCCGAGCCCCGCACCGCCGTCGACTGCCCCGCCGATCGGCACCTCGAGCACATACGCACTGCCGGGCGTACCCGGCACCTCGTGGGTCTGCAGCACCCCGCCGTGGGCACACACGATCCCGCGCACGATCGGCTCGTGCACCGGATCCCCGCCGCTGTACGGACCACGCACCTCGATCCGTACGACCTCGCCCCGCTGGGCCGCCGCGACGACGACCGTCGAGTCCAGGAACCCGCCAGGTGCGGCGGCAGCCGGCGCACGGGTGTTGCCGGTGGCATCGATGCCGGCCACATCGGCGATCAGATGCGCGAGCGCCGTCGCGAGCCGCGCCGCGTCGACCTCCACCTCGATCGCCGGCGCATGCACCGCGAACTGGGCCCGCCCTGGCCCGATCAGCTCGACCGCACCGTCGACACCGGCCGCCACGACCTGGTCGAGCAGCACGACCTCGCGGTGCAGCTTCTCGGCACCGGAATCGAGGAGCTGGTACGCCAGGACGTTGTCGACGAGCGTCGTCATGCGCGCATACCCGGCGGACAGGTGGTGCAGCACCTGGTTGGCCTCGGGCCACAGTTGCCCGGCCGGATCGGCGGCGAGCGCACCGAGCTCGCCGCGCAGTTGGTCGAGCGGTCCACGCAGCGAGTCACCGAGCACCGCGAGGAGTTGAGAGTGCCGCACGGAAAGCGACTCGTAGCGCGCGGATTCCTGCTCGGCGAGCGTCTCGTAGCGGTCCTGCTCCCGCTCGGCGAGCGCCGCGTACCGGTCCTTCGCCTCTTCGGCCAGCGTCGCGTACTGCTCCTGGGACTGCTCAGCGAGCATGTCGTAGCGCCGCTGCGCCTCCTCGGTCTCCTTGCCGTGCCGGGCCACCAGCTTGTCGTACGACCTGCGGTCGGTGAACGCGAGAACGGCGCCCACCAGCTGGTCGCCGTCCCGCACGGGCGCGGTGGTCAGATCCACCGGCACCTGACTGCCGTCCTTCGCCCACAGAACCTGTCCGCGCACCCGGTGCTTGCGCCCGGACCGCAGAGTGTCGGCGAGCGCACTCTCCTCGTACGGGAAGGGCTCACCGTCGGGACGCGAGTGCTGGACGAGCGGGTGCAGTTGCTTACCGCCGAGATCGCTGGCGCGATAGCCGAGGATCTGCGCGGCGGCCGGGTTCACCAGCACGACACAGCCATCGGTGTCCGTGCCGACGAGCCCCTCGGCGGCGGCCCGCAGGATCATCTCCGTCTGCCGCTGCGAACGCACGAGCTCGGCCTCGGTGTCCACGGTCCCGGAGAGATCGCGGACAACGAGCATCAGCAGCTCGTCCCCGGAATAGCCATGGCTCTCGTACGCGTCCCGCCCGTCCTCCAGATTCGCGCTGGTGACCTCGACGGGGAACTCACTGCCGTCCGTACGCCGTGCTGTCATGCGCCGCGGCTTGGTCTGGCCCCGCCCGTCGGAGGAGTCGGGCCTGCGCATCGATCCGGGGATCAGCCGGGAGTCGAACTCCGGCAGCAGATCGAGCAGTCCGCGCCCCACCAGTGCCCAGCCCCTGGTCTCGAAGGTCTCGAGCGCGATGGTGTTGG
The DNA here is from genome assembly GCF_003574445.1 of Streptomyces sp. YIM 130001. Taxonomy (GTDB): domain Bacteria; phylum Actinomycetota; class Actinomycetes; order Streptomycetales; family Streptomycetaceae; genus Streptomyces. The sequence continues at coordinate 78,465 of NZ_KZ984564.1, read as the reverse complement.
CGTTGACGACCGTGCCGTTGGCGTTGACCAGCAGGAGTGCGTCCGGTAGGGCATCGAGTATGGCTGCGAGGCGAGCAGCGCCTCGGGATGGCCTGCTGCTCACGACGACGGATCCTCCCTTTACCGCACCTTGCCGACCGCCGAGGCCATCTTGCCCCTTGGCCCGTTGCGTGTCACGGGAGCGAGTCTACGGGCACGGGTTGCCCGCGCGACGCCGGATGACAGGGAGGTCGCACGAAGGAGCTGTGAGCGCCTCGCGGGCACGCGGTCACGGGACCGTCGCGCCACCTCCCACCTGGACTCAGACCTCGGGCAGTACGGGAACCAACGCGTCCCAGCGACCGATCTCACAGCCGTCGCCCCGCTCGAACGCAGCGTCCACCGGCTTCCCCTGCCAGCTGCCGGTCACGCGTGCGGTGGCCGGACCGCCGTACTGCATGGTGCACATCGCATCGGCCGATACCGGGGCGAACGGGTCGCGGTCCTCGGCCGCCAGACCGTCGAGCTGCTCGCAGGCGGCCTCGGCGGCGGGATGCGTACCGGCCGCGACGCCGGGACCGCACTCCAGCTCGTACGTCCCGTCACCGGCGCCTCCCGTCTCCGCGACGGTCACGGTGAGGCGGTCCGGTTCGACCGGCGGCAGGTCGAGCCGGCCGAGCGGCAGGGGCGCGGCATCGGCGGCCTGCGCGAGGCCGGGTGCCGCGCAGAGCGCGGCGACGGACGCAACAGCGGTGACGGCCAGGCGGCGCAGCATGAGGGCTCCAGGGTTCGAGGCGATCGCACGTCGGTCGTACTGACGACCACTACGACTAACGCCCGTACGGCGCCGACGTTGCGCCCCGCGAAGATGCTTTGCCCGCCGGCCCGGGGGCCTAGTACCGTAGGGGCCGATTGGTGACGCAGCGCGCCGCTGTGCCATCATCTGCAACATCACGCGCTTCGCGCGGGTGTGCTGGAGGCGTCGCCTAGTCCGGTCTATGGCGCCGCACTGCTAATGCGGTTTGGGGTTTACCCCCCATCGAGGGTTCAAATCCCTCCGCCTCCGCAGTACGACTCAGGGAGTTCGGTCCACGTGACCGGGCTCCCTGAGTCGTTTCCAAAACAGCCCATTCCAGCGGTGAACCCGCAGGTCAGCCCGGGTTCGGTAAACGGATTTCGCCTCCCGGCGCGGGTCATGTAATGTTGTTCCCGCAACGCCGACGGGGCGGAAAAGCCCCGGAGACAAGCACTCGTAGCTTAACGGATAGAGCATCTGACTACGGATCAGAAGGTTGCAGGTTCGAATCCTGCCGAGTGCACACAGGTGAGAGGCCCCGGACGATCAGTCCGGGGCCTTTTCGTTGTGCCGTACAGCAGCGAAGGACATGAACCCGCGTGAGCGCCGTCAGCCCCGACGCCATCCACAGCATCCGGCTTCGGCGGGAACCTGCCGGTCCGGCCGGAGGGGCCGTTGACGGCCCGGCATCGTCTCCATAAGGGTCGTCGCCATGGTTGCTGACGACACCGCACAGCCCACCCCGGAGCCGCGCACCACCTACGACGGATTGCCGATCAACCCGGAGCCCCCGTACGGGTCAACCGTGGTGGTAAGGACCAAGTCCCCCGACGGAACGCGGTACTTGCTGCTGCACCGGGCCCACGAAGGACCCGACTTCGAGGGCGACTGGGCCTGGACACCACCGGCCGGTGCCCGGCAGCCCGGAGAGGACGTGCGTGAAGGGGCGGTGCGCGAGTTGGCCGAGGAGGCCGGACCACACCTGGCCGCTCTCGCCTCCACGCTGCGGCCGTTGCCGAGCACCCAGGCGAACTGGGCCCAGTTCCTGCTCGACGCACCTTGGGGCACCCCGGTCGAGCTGGTCGACCCCGAGCACGACCGGTGGGAGTGGGTGCCCCTGGCCGAAGGCCTGCGCCGCTGCCGCCCCGAGCGAGTCGCAGACTCCCTGCGACTCGCAGCCGAACAACCATGACGGCTGGACGGCGGGGAAGGACGACCACCCCCTGGAATCTTTCGCCAATCATGGACACGACGTACGTACGGCACGCCGTTCGCCGCATGAACAATGGCGAGCATGGCAATTGACGTGGAGCTGCACTCCGCTCGTCCAGCCCGCAACTGGAGGAAGTCGCGCGCGACGTTCTTGCGGAGGTGTGGCGGTGACGGAGAGGCGTTGACCGACGCGTTGGGGTCGCTTCACTACCTCGGCGTTCCCGGGCGGCTCGCCACTGTCGACCCGTACGGCGACAGGGTGATGAACGAGCAGGAAGCCGCAGCCGCCCTCAGCGAAGTACCCGGCCTGAGAGAAAAGTGCCCCGATGCGCGGCAACGCGCAGCGCTCGATGATCTTGCGGCACTACTGGGGGAGTGCGTGTCCACTCCGGGCAGTTACGTGTGGTTCGCGGGCGACTGACGCGGCGGCGTCGCCGTTGATCGCTGTGCCCTCCGCGTGCCCCTCCCGTGCCCGTTCGACCGGGAAACCAAGGGGAACAGCGGTCCCCGACGGACACTGGGCATGCCGAAGGCCCCTGACCGTTTCGCCTGGTCAGGGGCCTTCAACTACTGCGGTGGGTGTGGGATTTGAACCCACGGAGGTTTGCACCTCGACGGTTTTCAAGACCGTTCCCTTAGGCCGCTCGGGCAACCCACCTCGGCTCCGGTCCGTCGGGCGGAGCGGGCTACAGCTTACCGGGCTCGGTGTCGCGGGTTGGACGCTTGGGTGCGGCGGTGGTGAATGCCCGGCGCCAGCCGCGTGCCACGTACCAGACGAAGTAGGCGGCCGCTGCTGTCGTGAGCCAGAACCACGGGGACGTCGGGTCCGGATCGCGTAGATCGTCGGCGAAGGACACGGCGACCAGGAGGGCGAAGGCTGTGGCGCCGTACAGATTGCGCCGGGCCAACCGCTGTTCCCTGCGCGGGCCTTCGGACAGGTGCATCGCGTAGACCTCGGCCTCGCCGAAGGCGTCCTCGGCGCTCTCGCCGGAGGCGGCCAGGTGCTGGCGTGCCTCCTGGATGTGGGCACGTGCTTCGGCGGCCGACATGGCGTGACGGCCGCGCAGCAGGCCCTCCGCGTGGGACAGCCAGCGCTCGTCGCTGCCGCGGCAGCTCTGGGTGAACCAGCGGTCGACGGTGGCGTCGGGGAACATGACGGCGCCGACGAGGGTGGCACCGCCCGCCGCCGCCAGGAGCGGGAGGGGGAAGTCGAACAGCGTCCCGTCGGGCAGGAGGCCGGCGGCAGCGGCGCCGGCGCCCATCACGACGACGGCGCCGGCCGCACAGATCCACGTGCCGGCGATGCGGCCCGCGGCCCTGAGCGCGAGGGCGAAGGAGACGAGGACGGCCACCGCGACGACGGTCGCGAACCCGGCGAGTGACGGCCAACTGACCTGCCACCACAGGCCTTCGTTGATCCAGCGCAGCACGGGGACGATGATCCCCACGAAGCCGAGCGTGGCGAGAGCTGCGGTGAGGCGCTCGCCGGGTGTCGTTCCGTGGGAGTCCCGTTGCGCGCGGTACTCCTCGCCGAGCCGTTCATCGGCCGCGGCGCGCGCGTACTCCGCGGGGTCGCCGAAGAGGTCCGGTGCGCTGCGGCCCGCCTCGGTGACCGCGTCGTGGGCCTCGGCCAGTACCTCGTGCGCGATGTCGACCGGGGCGTGCTGGTCGAGTGCGAGGCGCAGCTGGACGGCCGCCGCCCACTGCTCGTCCTCCTCGTGCGGCCAGACGAGCTTCTGTGTGGTCGTCATGAAACTGCCCCCGTGGTCGTCATGAGTCTGCCGCCGTGCGGTCCTTGGCCAGGGAGGTGACCGTGCGGTTCAGATCGCGCCAGGCGGCGCTGTCCCGCCGGAGTTGTTCCCGCCCCTGCTCGGTGATGCGGTAGTACTTCCGTCCCGGGCCGCCGTCGCCCGCTCCCCACTCGATCTCGACGGCTCCCGCCTCCTCCAGCCGGGTCAGGGCGGGATACAGGGTCGCGGGTTTCACGCCTTCGAGACCTGCGTCGCTGAGGCGGCTCAGGAGCGCGTACCCGTAGTTCTTCTCCTCGGCGTCCAGCACCCCGAGCAGGCAGAGGGGCAGCACCGCCCGCATCCACGCCGTGTTCACCGCCAACGTGCGCCCCTCTCCTGCCGATTGCCGACTGCCGACTACTGGCGCCTGGCAACGTCGTCCGGCGGCATCTTCGTTTTGCCGACTATTCGAGTATCCATAATAGTCGGGCATACGTAAATGCCTCGGCATCGGAGCGTCGGAGCGGGGGATCCGCAGGAACCACAGAACGACGGAACGGCGGAACGACAGAACGGCGGAACCCTCCCGCCCCGGGAGGCACCCGGAGTCAGGAGGGTTCGGTGTGGACGCCTTGACTACAGCGGCCGTTCACCGGCGGCGTTCACCGGCCGTCGTGCGTCGCGCGAGAACTCAGTCCTCGCCCTTGCTGCCGAGCTCCACGTCGACCGTCCGTTCCTTGCCGTCGCGCTTGTAGGTGAGCTTCACCTTCTCGCCGGGCTTGTGGGTCCAGATCTCGCTGATGAGGGTCGGGCCGCTGTCGATGATGCGGTCGTTCAGCTTGGTGATGACGTCGCCGGGCTCGATGCCCGCCTTGTCGGCCGGGCCGCCCGGCGTGACCGGCTCCGCGCCGCCGCCGGCGCCCTTGCTGGAGACCTGGGCACCACCGTCGGAGCGCTCCTCGATCGAGACCGAGGCGCCGATCATCGGGTAGACAGCCTTGCCCGACTTGATGAGCTGCTCCGCGACGTTCTTCACCTGGTTGATCGGGATGGCGAAGCCGAGGCCGATGGAACCGCCCTGGCCGCCGCCGAGTCCCGAACCGCTCTCCGCGGGCTTGATGGCGGAGTTGATGCCGATGACAGCGCCGCGCGCGTCGAGGAGCGGGCCGCCGGAGTTGCCCGGGTTGATCGAGGCGTCGGTCTGCAGGGCGCTCATGTACGAGCTCTTGTTGCTCGCGCCGTCGCTGGAGGTGACCGGGCGGTTCTTGGCGCTGATGATGCCTGTCGTGACGGTGTTGGAGAGGCCGAAGGGAGCGCCGATCGCGATGGTCGAGTCGCCGACGGCCACCTTCTCCGAGTTGCCCAGGGACAAGGGCTTGAGGCCGTCGGCCTTCTTCAGCTTCAGTACGGCGACGTCGTAACCCTGGGCGCGGCCGATGACCTCGGCGTCGTACTTCTTGCCGTTGGAGAACGTCGCCGAGACCTGACCGCCCTCGGCCGCGGAGGCGACCACGTGGTTGTTGGTCAGGATGTGGCCCTCGCGGTCGTACACGAAACCGGTGCCCGTGCCGCCCTCGCCGCCGCCGCTCTGGGCGTCGATGGTGACGACGCTCGGCAGAGCCTTCTGGGCGATCGCGGAAACGGTGCCGGGCTCGCGCTTCAGGTCGGCGGGGGTCTCGGACGCGGAGACGGTGGTGGAGTCGGCCGAGTTGTCGTTGCGCTCGGCCGCCCAGTAGCCGATTCCGCCGCCGAGGCCTCCCGCCACCAGAGCGGCGGCGAGCACGCCCGCGACGAGGCCGCCCTTGCCGCGGCCCGACGCGTGCGGAGGCGGCTGGTACGCCGCGCCCCACTCGTGGCCTCCGCCGCCCGCTCCCGCGTAGGCGGGCACCGCGGGTGGCGGTGCGGCCCAGCCCTGCGGGGCGGGGCCCGGTGCCGGGTGGCCGTGCGCGGCATGGTCTTCCGGGGCCGGCGGTACGGGCGGCAGTTGGGTCGTGGCGCCCTCTGCGGGCGGGGTGGTGGCGCTCTCGCCGGTCCGGTCCGCCGGGGCGGATGGTGCCGCGCCGTCCGCTGCGTGCGCGGCGGGCGTATCGGGTGCGGCCGGCGGAGCGGCGGGCGGCTCGGACGGGGCGGGGGGTACCTCGTTGCCCTCGTTCTCGGTGCTCACAGCTCTTTCTCCTCGGTCCACGGCGACGTCGTCCTGCACGATCGGTCAAGGCCCAGTTCTACGGATGCCAGGTCTACGAATGTCTGCCATCAGCTTTTCCCACCGGACGTCAGGGCACCATAAGCCGCACCTGTGCATCCGGCACCTGGGCGTACGACTGACCCGGCGGACGCTCGATACACGTACCCGCGGCGGCGCCCTTCGCTCGGTTCGTACCGCCCGAAGTGGCACGATGACGCGGTGACTTCCGCACCACAGGCCCCGGTTCCCGGACCTGGGCCGCACTCGCCCCAAGTCGTCGCCCACCGCGGTGCCTCTCAGGACGCCCCCGAGCACACGCTCGCCGCGTACAAGAAGGCCATCGAAGACGGCGCGGACGCCCTGGAATGCGATGTACGGCTGACCGCCGACGGTCATCTCGTATGTGTGCACGACCGCCGCGTCAACCGTACGTCAAACGGCCGTGGCGCCGTCTCCGCCCTGGAGCTCGCCGATCTGGCGGCCCTCGACTTCGGCTCCTGGCACGCCGGCTCTGCACCGGACGACGCCGCGGAGGCGCCCGACTGGGAGGACACCTCCGTGCTGACGCTCGAGCGGCTGCTCGAGCTGGTCTCGGACGCAGGGCGCCCGGTGGAGCTGGCCATCGAGACCAAGCACCCGACCCGGTGGGCGGGTCAGGTGGAGGAGCGTCTGCTGCTCCTGCTCAAACGGTTCGGCCTGGACGCGCCGCCCGAGGACGGGCCGTCGCCGGTGCGGGTGATGAGCTTCTCGGCCCGGTCGCTGCACCGGGTCCGTGCCGCGGCGCCGACCCTGCCGACCGTCTATCTGATGCAGTTCGTCTCGCCGCGGCACCGTGACGGACGGCTGCCGCCCGGGGTCCGCATCGCCGGTCCCGGGATCCGCATCCTGCGCAATCACCCCGGATACGTGGAGAAGCTGCAGCGCGCGGGGAATCAGGTGCACGTGTGGACGGTGAACGAGCCGGAGGACGTCGACCTGTGCACCCGACTCGGCGTCGACGCGATCATCACCAACCGGCCGCGGTCGGTGCTCGGCCGGCTCGGCCGGCGCTGAAGGACACCGGAAACTCCGCCGCATCTGACGGACCCCGGAAAAGGGTGACAGGCGGACACACTTCACGCGCGCGTGGAGCACGATTTCCGCACACCGGACTCCCACACACACCTGCTGTCACACACGCAGAGTGCACCGGCGCGTTCGGTACGTGTTCGATGGTTACGAGTGCGTCACCAGAGGGCGATTGGCCGGTTTCCGGTCCTGCCCAGTGGGGCATCCACACCGTGGCGTGGGGCAAAGGAGGTCTCGGGGGTGGCGTTGGTGGTGGCACAGGAGGTGCCCGCGTCGTCAAGCATGGCCGTACCTCATGGCCCTGCGGGCGTGGGCCAGGCAAGACATCGCATGCGTACGCAATTGCGCAGGAAAGGCGTGTCTGATTCGGTCGTTGATGACGCTGTATTGATCCTTTCCGAACTGCTCAGCAATGCCTGCCGACACGGCAGGCCACTGGGCGCATCAGCTGTCGGCGACGGGGACGTTCGCGCCTCGTGGCATGTCGACGCGGCCGGCAGGCTGACGGTCGAAGTGACGGACGGCGGTGGTCCGACCCGTCCGGTTCCAGCCACTCCCTCGGTCACCGCACGCGGCGGCCGCGGGCTGAACATCATCACCGCGCTCTCCGACGACTGGGGCGTACGGGACACCGCCCCCGGCGAGGTGACCGTCTGGGTCGTCCTCGCGGGCGGGGACGTACGCTCCGACCTCGACGCACGCCTGGCGAGCCCCGGCTCACTGGCCTCGGTCGACATCGACTTCGCCGACCCCTTCGAGGACTTGGCCTGACCGTGCCCGCCGCGGTATCCGGGAGGGCGTCGTCCCGTTCACCCGGAAGTGGCCGGTCCCCCTCTGGCGACCGCGCTGTCGGACCGAGCGGCTAGGCTCGCGCCCGTACGCAGGATGACGTCACCGGGAGACAGCCACCATGGCCAAGAAGCGCCCTCAGTCCAAGGCCAAGCAGCGTGCCGGCGCGCCCTCGGCGGCCCGGATCACCGAGGGCGAGATCCCGGTAGTCGGTGCCCGTGAGCCCTGCCCGTGCGGTTCGGGTCGCCGGTACAAGGCGTGTCACGGCCGCGAGGCGGCACATGCGGTGACCGAGCTGGTCCAGCGCCCGTTCGAGGGCCTGTCCGGCGAGGGCGACTGGGTCGCGCTGCGTGAGCTCGTCCCCGCGGCGACGGTCGACCTGACCCTCAAGGACGGACTGCCCGAGGGCGTACCGGCCGTGACGCTCGCGACGGTGCTCCCGATGGCCTGGCCGGGGCTGCGCCGCGATGACGGCTCGGTACTCGTCGGCCTGCAGAACGACACCTCGTCGGGCGACCTCAGCCGCGACCTCGCGGACGTCCTGCAGCGTGCGATCGACACCGAGCCGGGTAATCCGGTCTCCGGCCGCCGCGCCCCTGCGGACGGCCCGCGGCTGCAGGACCTGCTCGCCCCTGACGCGCCCTTCGAGCCGGTCGTGCACAGCGGATTCGAGTTCTGGGTCCCGGACTCGGAGAACGCCACGGCGGAGGTCTCCGCCTCTCTGGAGCGGGCCAACGAGGCGGCCATCCCCACCGGCAGGCTCGCCTCCGTCGAGGCCGCCTACTGGTGCGAGACCCCGGACAAGAACCACCTGCGCTGGGTCATGCCGCACCCCGAGGAGCAGCTCCTCGACGCGCTCGCCCGGCTGCACGCGGCCGGGAGCTCGAGCCTCGGCGAAGGCACCCGTCTCGTCGGTTCGTTCCGCGCCCACGGTCTGATGGTCCCGGTGTGGGACCTGCCGAGCGAGGTGACGGCCGAGGACGTCGAGAAGCCGGCCGCCGCCTTCGCCGAGCGTCTGGCCGAGGCCCTGGCGAGCGACGCACCGCTCACCGCGGAGGAGCGCCGGGCCCGCGGCGGGCTGACCAACCGCCAGGTCACCCTGAGCTGATCACGCCGTAAGCCCGGCGCGTACGACCGGAGCAGGGCCGGATGTCCCGCGGTGCGAGCCGTTCGGCCCCATGCTCCGGAGGCGTAGATCGGCACCGGGCGACGGCGAGCGACCGGACGGTATGAGTCCAGTCACAACTCGCCGTAGTCGCAGGTGAATACGGCTCGAGACGGGCGAGATCGAATTTGCGAACGGCCGATCTCTTGTTACCGTTCAAGTAGCCCGGTCGCTGGTGCATCCCCCGTCGCCAGCGACCGGGCGCTTTCATGTCCGGAGCCGGGCCGGCACACCGGCCTCTCCTCGAGCCCCGACCTCGGCTTTTCTCAACGCCCTCCGGTTCCGGGCGAGTTACTCCCCGACCGCAGCAGCAGCGGTCCATCGTCGCGTGCACCCGCAAATTCCGCCACTGCCGTGCCGGCTCCACCGCGCACCGGTTCACGCGGCGTCTCGCAGATCCCCGGTTCGTCGCCGGTCACGATCCGGCAATGCGTGCGCACCGTGCGGCCGCCGGGCGCCATCAGCGTCAGGACGGCCCGCAGCACGTCACCTGTGGCATTGCGGTAGTAGGTACGGGCCCAGGCGCTGCCGGCCTGGGAGATCACACAGGTCTGGGCCTCGACTCCGTCGGCCGAGGCCAGTTCGGGCCCGCACTGCTCGGCTCGGCCGCCCACCCCCACCGGATCGCGGCGCTCCGACGGATCACCGGAGCTCGCGACCGGCCCCAGGGCATCCCCGGGATGTGTCGCGTCCGCCGGGGCCCGCCCGCGCCCGGCCGCGGCGAACGGCCCCGCCGATGCGACAGCGAAGGGAAGCAGCACAGCGAACGCGGCGACGCCCATCAGCACCGCCGGGCCGACTCGTTTCAGGGGACTCACCGACTCAACTGCCGTACGACGACCAGGGATGAGTCCGAACGTAGCCGCGCCCTGCCACCGCCGGGGCGGCGCGCGCCCGAGCCGTCTAGAACTCGGGCGCGCTCACACCCGTACGAGTGAGGGTCTCCACCAGGACATCCACGACGGACTCGACCTGGGGCAGCCACGGCGCTTCACCACGGGGCAGCGCACTCGCTCCCCGCGCACCGGCGTCCACACCGGGCCCGCGCTCCCAGCGCACCCCACCGCTCGCCGTCTGCGACGGCGGCAGGACGACATAGCCGCCCTCGCTGTGGAAGCGCAGCGACCCGGGCACCCAGTCCTTGGCGTAAAGCAGCTCCCCGAGCTGGGCCATCGAGTAGGGAGCGACGAACAGCGTCCAGCGGTCCGGCGCCGCGACGACGGGGCCGAGCCGGGCACCACCGCTGTCGAGCAGGGCCAGGGCGTGGGCCGCCGATGCGGCCGGCAGGCTGACCGCGCACGGTCCCGGCGCTCCGGTGGCCAGCACGATGGGTGCTGCCGGACGGTTGGTCCACCACCAGCGGACCATGCGCTCGTCGGTCGTCGCGGCCAGCAGGCCGGGGTCGAAGGGGTGCGCCCCCGGCACCGGGCACTCCGGGTCCGGGCAGGCGCAGCCGGGTGTGCCGGACTGGGCGCTGCCCACGCCGGGGAGTACGGGCCATCTCCATGCCGTGGCGAAACCCAGTGCCGCGCCGATCTGGTCAGGGCGCCCACCGTTTCGCTTCGACAGGAGCCTGCGTCGCCTTCCGAGGATCTCGCGCATGAGCGCTCGTTCCTTTCCGTTGAACGCCGAGGGCCACTTCACACCAAGCGTGCGTCAGTTCACTGTGCGTACAAGATCGGCGCTGCACACCCCGAGCCCGAGGCATGAGGAGCCTCTTGGAGTCGAGCGTTGGCTGTGCTTCATTAAAGCCTGGCGGAGGGTGGCGCGTGCCTGGCGCTTACCTGCCGTGCGCGTTCGCCGTGTGCGTGCTCGCTGTTCTCCGCCGTTTTCGCCACTGGAGAGTGGGGGACGCGGTCGCTGTCCGTTAAGACGTCCGAGTGCGTCGTCAGGTTCCGGGACGGCCCAACTGTCCCTGTCCTACACCGACTACGTACCCGCCACGACCGCCGTGACGCCGTGTTGAGCAGGGTCAGTCGACCGCAATTCGCCTTTACTGCTGTCAGTTTTCAGCCATGTTGATTTTCTCCCCTGTTTCCCCTGGACACCAGGAATCCCAGCAGGACAATGCTGGACATCTCCTCTTCTCTCCGTGTAGATGTGGAGGCATTGCTAGCGACGCAGCATGACAGGGGGTTTGCGATGCTATCGAGCAATATGCACCGGCCCGAAAGCCGGACGCCATGACTACCCCGAAGCTGGGGAAAGTGGCTGGAATCGATTCAACGGTTCCACCCCCCGCGCACACTGTCGCGCCCGCGCCCGCCCCCTCGGCCGTCATTCAGGACAGGCTCGCCGGCTGGGTCTCCGACCTCACCACACTGCACGAACTGACGGAACGTCTCGCGCGTACGACCACCATGCTCAGCGCTCTGCGCGAAGTCCTGGACGCCGGCGCCGGACTGGTGGGTGCCCGCCGCGGACTGCTCGTACTCGAACCCGCCGACGGCCACGGCCCGGACACCACCGTCGGACTCGGCCTCGCGCACGCCGACCTCGGCCATATCGAGACCGTCCCCCGGGGCGTCACCGCGATCGGCCGCATCCTCGACGGACAGCCGGGCTGCGACGGCGAGATCGCCCACCCCGACCTGCTCGCCGAGGACGGCCTCGACCCCCGCCACCGCGAGGTCGCCGTCCGGCTCGGTTACGCGGCCAGCTACACGGTGCCGCTCACCGGCGAGGCCACCGGCCGGCTCGGCGCCGTCGTCTGGCTGTACGACGAACCGGCCGAACCCCCCGAGCGCCGCCGCCACCTGGCCGGCCGCTATCTCCGCGCCGCCGGCGAACACCTGGCCCGACTCGTCGAACTCGAGCGGGCCCGCACCACCATGGCCACCATCGCCGACGAGCTCCTTCCGGCCCGCCTGCCGCGCGTCGCCGGCGTCCGCATGGCCGCCCGGCATCGCACAGGACCGCGCGGCGGCGGCGACTGGTACGACGCACTGCCGCTCCCCGACGGCGCACTCGGCCTCGCCGTCGGCTCGGTGACCGGTGCCGGACCGAGCGCGGTCGCGGCGATGGGACGGCTGCGGGCGTCCCTGCGCGCGTACGCCGTGATGGAGGGCGAGGATCCGGTCGCCGTACTGTCCGACCTCGAACTGCTCCTCCGGCTGACCGAGCCGGCCAGGAGCGCCACCGCCCTCTTCGCGTTCTGCGAGCCACGACTGCGGAAGATCGTGATCGCGGGTGCGGGGCACATCCCGCCGCTGGTGCTCGGGAACCGCAGGACCGAGTTCGCGGAGACGTCCCTCTCGGCGCCGCTCGGCATGCTGGCCTGCTGGGAGGCGCCGAGCGTCGACCTGATCCTCAATCCCGGCGAGACGCTGCTGCTCTGCACGGACGGGTTGCTGCACCGCACCGGCGACGCCATGGACCGGGCGTACGCGCGACTGCACGCCGCCGCCGCGAGTGTGCCCGCCGCGCTGCGCGACGATCCCGAGGGCATCGTCGACCACGTCCTGCACACCGTGCTGCCCGACGGGCTCGACCGGGCGGACAGTGCGGAGGACGTGGTCCTGCTGGCCGCCCGTTTCGACTGAAATCTCACACGCCCGAGGCCGCCCTCCGTCGTTCGTTCACACATACGATGGAGGGCGGTCTTATGTCGTATCGAGGAGGCAACGTGGCCGAGGAGCTCACCCCCCAGAGCGCGGAAGAGTCCGAGGAAGAGCCGGTCAAGCAGCGGAAGAACGGCCTGTACCCGGGAGTCTCCGACGAGCTCGCGGCCAGCATGCAGTCGGGCTGGGCGGACACGGAGCTGCACGGCCTCGAGCCGGTCGCGCAGGCCGAGCACACCGCGCGCCGCCGCGCGGACCTCTCGGCCCGCTTCCCCGGCGAGCGCCTGGTCGTCCCGGCGGGCAACCTGCGGACCCGTTCCAACGACACGGAGTACCCGTTCCGCGCATCGGTCGAGTACGCCTACCTGACCGGCAATCAGACCGAGGACGGCGTCCTCGTCCTTGAGCCGGCCGCCGAGGGACACACGGCCACCCTCTATCTGCTGCCGCGTTCCAACCGGGAGAACGGCGAGTTCTGGCTGAACGGCCAGGGCGAGCTGTGGGTGGGCCGCCGCCACTCCCTCACCGAGGCCGAGCAGCTCTACGGCATCCCCGCATCCGATGTGCGCGAGCTGCCCGCCGCGCTCGCCGAGGCCACCGGTCCGGTCCGGGTCGTGCGCGGCCACGACGCCGGCATCGAGCAGGCGCTGGCCGACAAGGTCACCGCCGAGCGCGACGAGGAGCTGCGGGTCTTCCTCTCCGAGGCGCGCCTCGTCAAGGACGCCTTCGAGATCACCCAGCTCGAGCAGGCCTGCGCGTCCACCGCGCGCGGCTTCGAGGACGTCGTCCGCGTCCTGGACAAGGCCGAGGCCACCAGCGAGCGGTACATCGAGGGCACCTTCTTCCTGCGCGCCCGCGTCGAGGGCAACGACGTCGGCTACGGCTCGATCTGCGCCGCGGGCCCGCACGCCACCACCCTGCACTGGGTGCGCAACGACGGACCGGTCCGCTCCGGCGACCTCCTCCTGCTCGACGCCGGCGTGGAGACGAACGAGCTCTACACCGCCGACGTGACCCGCACCCTGCCGATCAACGGCCGGTTCGGCGACCTGCAGCGCAAGATCTACGACGCCGTGTACGAGGCCCAGGAGGCCGGCATCGCGGCGGTCAAGCCGGGAGCCAAGTACCGCGACTTCCACGACGCCGCGCAGCGGGTGCTCGCCGAGAAGCTGGTCGAGTGGGGCCTCGTCGAGGGCCCGGTCGAGCGGGTCCTGGAGCTCGGCCTGCAGCGTCGCTGGACCCTGCACGGCACCGGCCACATGCTCGGTCTCGACGTCCACGACTGCGCCGCCGCGCGCACCGAGACGTATGTCGCGGGCACGCTCGAGCCGGGCATGTGCCTGACCGTCGAGCCGGGCCTCTACTTCCAGGCGGACGACCTCACCGTGCCCGAGGAGTACCGCGGCATCGGTGTCCGTATCGAGGACGACATCCTGGTCACCGAGGACGGCAACCGGAACCTGTCCGACGGACTGCCGCGCCGCTCGGCCGACGTCGAGGCGTGGATGGCCGAGCTCAAGGGCTGACCGACCGGCTGCCGACGCAGCGACCGCAGCAGGGCCGATGGCCGGGCACCCTCGGGGTTGCCCGGCCATCGTTCGTTCGTCCGGCGGTGAATACCGGCCGGCGGTATTCAGACCGTCTGGAGCAGGGCCCCGTCACGCCACTTGAGGATCTTGTCGAAGCTGACGACCGCGCCGCCGGTGCCCGGACTGTTGCCGAAGGAGACGTGGTCGGCGATCTCCTCGATCAGACAGAGGCCGCGGCCGTGCTCGGCGTCGGCGGAAGCCGGGGAGGCAGGCGGAGTGCGGCGGTCCGCAGAGGGGAAGCCGGGTCCTGAATCGGCCACCTCGATACGGCACATCTCGCCGTCGAGGTAGGCGGTGACGCGGTACGAGCGGGAGGCGGCGCGGACGGTGCCGGACGTGGTGGGACCGCCGTGCTCGACGGCGTTGGCGCAGGCCTCGCTGAGGGCCACCGACAGGTCGTAGGAGATGTCCGGATCCACGCCTGCCGTGTCCATCGCGCCCCGCAGGAGCCGGCGCGCGAGCGGAACACTCTCGGCTTCACGCCGTAGTTGGAGAGACCACCAGATGCTCATGCTCCAGCCTCCCGGCCCGACTCGACATACCGATACGTATGTCCGTGATCGCCCTTGTGTAAGCCCGGAGTTGACGTGATACCGCCCATACGGCGGATGCGCGGGCCGGCGATGGGGGTGTAAGTCGGCCGGTGCGCGGGGTGCCGGAGGGGCGGTCGGGGCGTGCGGGGACGTGCGGGCGAAGCCGGTCGTTGTCCGGTATGGGACGCCTCGTATGCCTGAACGTGATGTTCCGGACCTTGTGGACCTGCCGTACCCGCAGGGTGGGCCCAGTGCGATGATGAGGCGTCATGCCTGCCCCCCACGCGTTCGAGCAGCGGGCCGGAGCCGGTCTCCGGTTGATGAGGGCCGTGGTGTTCGCCGCGGTCTGCGTCGTGCTGTCCGCAGGGGGGCACGCACTCGCCTCCTCGCACACGGTGCCGCTGTGGACCGTGGGTGTCGGGTTCCTGGCCTCGCTCGGCCTCGTCGTGCCGTTCGCCGGACGGGCGCGTTCACTGCCCGGCATCGCCGCCGCACTCGCCGCCGGGCAGCTCGCGCTGCATGTGGTGTTCGGGGCCGGGCAGCATGGTGCGGCCGCGGCGGCACAGGGCTGGCCCCCGGCCGATGCCTCGCTGATCCAGCGGGCCTCGAAACTGGTGTGCGGCGCCGGGGCCGCGGTGATGAACCCCGCCGAGGCGCGGCGCATCCTCACCGTCGCCGGCATGAATCCGGACACCCCGCCCACCGGCCACGAACACCACCACAGCATGGCCATGGGCGCCTCGCCCGAACCGGCCGTGGAATCCGGCGGTACGGGGCTGCTGCCCGACGTACCCATGCTGCTCGGCCACTTGCTCGCGGCGCTCGCCGCGGGCTGGCTGCTGCGCCGCGGCGACCTGGCCCTGCTCCGGCTCGTGGAACTGTCCGCGGTGTCCAGGGACGGCCTCACGCACGGTGCGCCGGTCCGCGCACTGTGTGCCGCACTCGCGCTCGTACGGGCCCTCGTCCGCGGGCCGGTGCCGGACGCCGACGCGCTGGCACTCTCGCCGCCCACCGCGCCGCGCTCCGCACCGACGCCCCGTACGGAGACGCTCGCGGACACGGTGATCAGGCGCGGGCCGCCCGCGCCCTCCGGACCCTCCCCGCTGACCGGCGCCTGCCGGCCCGCCCGGGACGTCCTCGCTCTCGCTGCCTGACGCGCATCCCCACCGCAGGAGGTCCGGGGTGCCGCGTCGCACGCGCGCGCGTCCACGCGCACCCCCTCAACCTCACTGCTGAAAGCGGAGTGTTCGCCATGCCCAAGACCACTGTTGCCCCCGCCCGCCGGATGACCCGCCTGATCGCCGTGCCGGCCGTCGCGGCCACCGCCGTGCTCGCCCTGTCCGGTACCGCCTTCGCGCACGTCAGCGTGCAGCCCGAGGGCGAGGCCGCCAAGGGCGGTTACGCCACCGTCAACTTCAAGGTGCCGAACGAGAGCGACAAGGCCGCCACGAACAAGCTCGAGGTCAGCTTCCCGACCGACCACCCGCTCGCCTCCGTGATGCCGCAGCCGGTACCCGGCTGGGACATCAAGGTCACCAAGTCGAAGCTCGACAAGCCGCTCGAGGTGCACGGTTCGAAGATCGACGAGGCCGTCTCCAAGGTCACCTGGACCGCGGACGGGGACGGCGTGAAGACCGGCGAGTTCCAGCAGTTCCCGGTCTCGATCGGCGCGCTGCCCGAGAACGCCGACCAATTGGTGTTCAAGGCCGTCCAGAGCTACGACGACAAGGAGGTCGTGCGCTGGATCGAGGAGCCCAAGGAGGGTGCCGCCGAGCCCGAGCACCCGGCCCCGGTCCTCGAGCTCGAGGACGCCGACGACAGCCACGGCGACGACAGCAAGGCGGCCGCCGCGGACAAGGACGACAAGGACGGCGACGAGAACGCCGCCGAATCCGCGGACTCCTCGGACAACACCGCCCGGGTCCTCGGCATCGTCGGCATCGTCGTGGGCGCCGCCGGCGTCGCCTTCGGTGTCCTCGCCGGCCGCCGCCGCACCAGCAGCTGACTTCAGCCGTTCCGCGCCGGGGCCGCTGACCGGCCCCGGCGCGGAACGGATCGACCACATCTGGGACATTTTCGTATGCGCAAGAACCGTGTGATCGCCGCCGCCCTGCTCAGCGCCGCCGCCCTGACGCTGTCCGCCTGCAGCAGCGCAGGAGACGACAAGGACAAGCCCACCGCGGAGGTCTCCGCCGAGAAGGAGACCAAGGCCGCGACCGTGCTCGACACTCCCTTCAAGAAGCCCGACATGATCCTCACGGACACGAACGGCAAGGAGTTCGACCTGATCGAGCGGACCAAGGGCAAGCCGACGCTCGTCTACTTCGGCTACACCAACTGCCCCGACGTCTGCCCGCTGACGATGAGCAACCTCGCTCTCGCCCTGAAGGACGTACCCGCCGACGTCCGCAAGCAGCTGCAGGTGATCATGATCAGCAGCGACCCCGAGCGGGACACCCCCAAGGAGCTCGGCAAGTGGCTCAAGGGGCAGGATCCTTCCTTCATCGGTCTGACCGGCGACTTCCCGACCATCCAGGCGGGCGCCCGCACGCTCGGCATCTCCATCGACAAGCCGGTCAAGGAGAAGGACGGCTCGATCACCTCGACCCACGGCAAGCAGGTCATGGCCTTCTCGCCGAAGACCGACGAGGGCTACGTCTTCTACAACGGCGAGACCACGAGCGCCGATGACTACGCCAAGGACCTGCCCAAGCTCGCCGAGGGAGCCAAGCCGTGACCAAGCACCACTCGGATTGGCGGGTTCCGCGGCGTCTGCTCGCCGGAGGGCTCGCGCTCTCGGCGGGACTGCTGCTCGTCGGCTGCGGCTCCGACTCGGGCGGCGGGGACTCGGACGCCGCCAAGCCCGAACTGACGGTCTCCGACGGCTATCTGCCCGTACCCGCGAGCGATCACATGGCCGGCGGGTTCCTCACCGTGAAGAACGGCGGCGCCGCACCGGACAAGCTCCTCTCCGCGACCAGCGACATCGCCGGCGAGGTGCAGATCCACGAGACCGTCGACCAGAAGATGAAGCACGTCGAGTCGCTCGAGGTGCCGGCGGACGGCGAGCTGCGCCTGCAGCGGGGCGGCAACCATCTGATGTTCCTCGAGCTCGAGAAGAAGCCGAAGCTCGGCCAGAAGGTCTCGCTCCGCCTGAAGTTCGCCGAGTCCGGCACGGTCGAGACCCACCTCGAGGTGAAGGAAGCGACGTACAACCCGAAGGCCGAGTGAGGCTCCCCGAGGACCTGGTGAGGCGTTCCGCAGCCGCGGCAGCGGGCGCCGCACCGGACCCGGCTGTACCCCGGTGCGGAACCGTCCGTTCCAGAGAGGGATCCACGGTGTTGAAACCGACCAGGACCGCCCCGCGTGCGGCGGCGTGGGAATCGAGCAGAACCGCCTCGCGCACGATCACGGCCGTGCCGCGCACCGGGCAACTCCTGCTGCTGCTCGTCGTGACGCTCGGCTCGCTCCTCGTCTGGGCCGCGCCCGCCGACGCGCATGCCGCGCTGACCGGGAGCGATCCGAAGCAGGGCTCGGTGGTCGAGCAGGCTCCGGAGCAGGTGGAGCTCAGCTTCTCGGAGAAGGTCGCGCTGTCCAAGGGGTCGATCCGGGTCCTCGACCCCGCGGGCAAGCGGGCCGACAAGGGGACCATCTCCGATCTCAGCAGCGGTTCGGACGTCAGGTACGCGACCGCCCTGAAGCCCGGCCTTCCGGACGGCACCTACACCGTCGCCTGGCAGGCGGTTTCCGCCGACAGCCATCCGGTCTCGGGGGCCTTCACCTTCTCCATCGGGGCTGCTTCGGACACCTCCGTGGCGCTGCCCGACACGGAGGCGGGCGGCGGTGTCGTCGGCACGCTCTACGGGGCGGCCCGGTATGTGGCGTACGCGGGGTTCGCGGTCCTGGTCGGCGGGGCGGCGTTCCTGCTGATCTGCTGGCCGCGGGGTGCCGGACTGCGGCCGCTGCAGCGGCTGGTGGTCGGCGGGTGGCTGGCGTTGACCGCGTCCACCCTGGCGATGCTGCTGCTGCGCGGTTCCTACACCGGCTCGGGGAAGCTCGGCGACGTGTTCGACCTGGGCAGCCTCGGGGACGTACTCAGTACGAAGACGGGGGCCGCGCTGGTCTCCCGGTTGCTGCTGCTCGCCGCGGCCGCGCTTTTCGTGGCGGTGCTCTTCGGGGCGTACGCGCGACGGGACGAGGGCGACGGGGGAGCGCCGGACGGGGAACCGGGCGCCGAGAAGGCGGGTTCCGGTCGTGCACCGCGGGACGCGGACGAGCGCAGGGATCTCGGGTTCGGGCTCGGCATCGGCGGTGCGGTCGTCGCGATCGGCCTGGCCGCGACCTGGGCACTCGCCGAGCACGCCTCGACGGGCATCCAGACCGCGCTGGCGATGCCGATGGACGTCGTGCACCTGCTGGCCGTCGCGCTCTGGCTCGGCGGGCTCGCGGCGCTGCTCGTCGCGCTGTACCGGGCGCCCGCGGTTCCACGCCCGGCGGTACTGCGCTTCTCGTCGGTCGCCTTCTGGTCGGTGGTGGCGCTGGCGGTCACCGGCGTCTACCAGTCCTGGCGGCAGGTCGGTTCCTGGTCGGCGCTCACCGGCACCTGGTACGGCCAGCTGCTGCTCATCAAGATCGGTCTGATCGCGGTCCTGGTGGGGATGGCTCGGATATCCCGCCGCTGGACGGCGCGGCTCTCGGTGACCACGGACGAGGGCACGAACACCGAGCCCGCCGAGGACACCGAGGCGCCGGATGCCGCAGGGGGCGGCGGCGAGCGTACGGGGAAGGGGACCGGCAAGAGCGATCGCTCCGGGCCCGGCACGCGCGCCCGCGAGGCTCAGTTGGCCAGGCAGCGTGCCGCCGTCGAGGCCGCGGCCGACAAGCGGCGCCGTGACGGCGACCCCGAACGGCTCGGCCTGCGCCGCACGGTGCTCGCCGAGGCAGCCGTCGCCGTGGCGGTCCTGGCCGTGACCACCGTGCTGACCGGCGTCGAGCCGGGGCGTACGGAGGAGGAGGCCAGCAACCGGCAGCAGTCCGCGTCGAGCAGCGAGCAGTCGGGACCGACGAACCTCGAGCTGCCCTTCGACACCGGCGGCGAGAACGGCCGCGGCACCGTCCGACTCGAGCTCACCCCGGGCAGGACCGGCAACAACGACCTGCACCTCTTCGCCGACACCCCGGGCGGCAAGCCGTTCGACGTACCGGAGATCAAGGTGTCCCTCACCTTGAAGGCCAAGGACATCGGGCCGCTGCCGGTCACCCCGGAGCACATCACCACGGGACACTGGTCGGCGAGCGGAGTGCAGGTCCCGATGGGCGGCGACTGGCAGTTCTCCGTCACCGTCCGTACCTCGGACATCGACCAAGTGACCGTCACCAGAAACGCGAAGATCGGCTGAACGACCATGGCTGGCTCCTCAAGGAACTCGGATTCCGCCCCTGACGTCGACCCTTCTGTCGACCCGGAATCCGGCGCGCGATCTGTCGACCCGGAATCCGGCGCGCGATCCGACTCCGGTACATCCGGCTCGGGCTCCGCACCGGACGAGGGCCACGCGCGCGGGAGCACGATTTCGCGGCGCCGGCTGATCGGGACGGCGGGCGCCACCGGGGTCGTCCTCGGGGCGGCGGGTCTCGGCGGCGGGTACGCGGCGGCGG
Organism: Streptomyces sp. YIM 130001; assembly: GCF_003574445.1. Lineage (GTDB taxonomy): Bacteria > Actinomycetota > Actinomycetes > Streptomycetales > Streptomycetaceae > Streptomyces. Next base: position 58,201 of record NZ_KZ984564.1, on the reverse strand, counting down.
CCGGAACGCGGGACGAGGAAGGGGCGCGGCTGGCTTCCGTCGGCGACCGTTCCGTCGGTTTCGAAGGAGCCCGGCAGCCGGGCATCACCACTGCTGCGCAGGCCCACTGCCACCTGGTGGCCTTCGATCTCGTGCCGTCGGCCGGGCGCACGGAGGCCGCCGCGCTGCTGCGCCGCTGGTCGGCCACGGCCCGCCGGCTGATGGCCGGCCACACGCTCGACGACTCCACGGGGATCGCCCTCGACGCCGGGCCGTCGTCGCTGACCGTGACCTTCGGGTTCGGGCACAGCTTCTTCGCCAGGACCGGGCTCGAGGCGCAGCGTCCCGGCGCACTCGACCCGCTGCCCGACTTCTCCTCCGACCGCCTCGATCCGAAGCGCAGCAACGGCGACCTGTGGGTGCAGATCGGTGCCGACGATGCGCTCGTCGCCTTCGACGCCCTGCGCTCGCTGCAGCGCGAGGCCGGCAAGGCGGCCCGGGTGCGCTGGCAGATGAACGGCTTCAACCGGTCCCCCGGTGCCACCGCGCGACCGATGACGACGCGGAACCTGATGGGGCAGGTCGACGGGACGAACAATCCCCAGGAGTCCGACGACGACTTTCGCGAGCGGCTCTTCGCCACCGGCGAGGGCGCACGCCGGCCTGCCTGGATGGCGGGTGGCTCGTATGCGGTCGTACGCCGCATCCGGATGCTCCTCGACGACTGGGACGGGCTGTCCTCCGGCGCACAGGAGCAGGTGATCGGCCGCCGCAAGAAGGACGGTGCGCCGCTGTCGGGCGGCAGTGAGACCACCGAGCCGAAGCTCGACGCGGTCGGCAAGGACGGCAAACTACTCGTCGCGTCCGACGCGCACGCCCGGATCTCCCGGCCCGACCAGAACGGCGGCGCCGCGATGCTGCGCCGCCCCTTCTCGTTCCACGACGGCTACGACGCGGACGGTGTGCCGGACGCGGGTCTGCTGTTCATCGCCTGGCAGGCGGATCCGCACCGCGGCTTCGTGCCCGTGCAGCGCAAGCTCGACCGCGGGGACGCGCTGTCGAAGTTCATCCGGCACGAGTCGAGCGCCGTGTTCGCGGTGCCGCGTGGGGCGCGCAACGGCGAGTACGTGGGGCAGGAGCTGCTGGAGGGCTGAGGCGGGGCAGTCGCTCGTTTCCGTAGCTCCACGCGCGCGTGGAGCATGGTGCCTGTTCCCTTTTCGCCCTCTACGCGCGCGTGGAGGCCGCCCCCTTTTCGGCCGTTACGCGCACGTAGCGGCATCCGGCGCAGGCTCTGCTTCCGCGGCCCCTGCGCGCGGGTCAGCCTCTGGCCACAGGCGGACCGGGACTCGTACGGCGCATTAGGCTGACCGTATGTCGGCGAACCGCGCCGCGGCCCCGGGGCAGTGCCCGGGAGCCTGTCCGGCGGCACCGGCAGCGCCACCGTTCACTCGACGCCAGTAGGGACTACGCATGTCGGCGACTCGCTACACGTACCTCGGCCCGGAGGGCACCTTCACCGAGGCCGCACTTCGCAAGCTCCCGGAGGCGGCCACCCGGGAGCTGGTCCCGATGGTGTCCGTCCCCGCGGCCCTCGACGCGGTGCGCAGCGGCGACGCGGCCGGCGCCCTGGTGCCGATCGAGAACTCCGTGGAGGGCGGCGTCACCGCGACTCTCGACGAACTCGCCACCGGCGAGCCGCTGATGATCTACCGCGAGGTCCTCTTCCCGATCACCTTCGCCCTGCTCGCCCGGCCCGGCACCACGCTCTCCGACATCAAGACCGTGACCGGTCACCCGGTGTCCCAGCCGCAGGTGCGCAACTGGCTCGCCGCCAATCTGCCCGACGCGCTGTGGGAGTCCGCGGCCTCCAACGCCGACGGCGCGCGCCTGGTGCAGGAGGGCCACTTCGACGCCGCCTTCGCCGGGATCTTCGCGGCGGCCACGTACGGACTCGAGCCGCTGGTCACCGACATCCACGACGCGGAGAACGCGGAGACCCGCTTCGTCCTGGTCGGCCGCCCGGCCCGTCCCGCGGCGCCCACCGGTGCGGACAAGACGTCGGTGGTGATCTGGCTGGGTGAGGACCACCCGGGCGCACTGCTGGAGCTGCTGCAGGAGTTCGCGGTGCGCGGCGTCAACCTGATGCTGATCCAGTCCCGGCCCACGGGCGCCGGCATCGGCAACTACTGCTTCGCCGTGGACGCCGAGGGTCATGTCGCCGAGCGCCGGGTGGGCGAGGCCCTGATGGGGCTGCGGCGGATCGCGCCGAAGGTGCGCTTCCTCGGTTCGTATCCGCGGGCCGGTGTCGCGGTGTCCGACGTGACCGAAGCACGTGCCGGGACCACGGACGGTGAGTTCATGGCCGCGGCCGACTGGCTGGCCAGGGTGCAGGACGGCCGGTTCTGACCGGTCCTCGGCCGGCGGCCGGAGGCGAGGACGTTCCGGGGAGGGATGCTGGAGGGCTGACGACGGCCCGGCACCCCGGTCCTACCTGCGGATTTTCATTGTCCACAGGAGTTATCCACAGGGTCGGGTCTCGACCTGGGGACAAGTCGACACCAGAACGCGACTTGGTCGACAAATCGGCCTCTAGGCCTCAAGTCCCTCCACAGCCCCGCACGTCACCCTTCGTCAGCGCAATTCCATTGATCAACTCTTTGGGGCGAGCCACTTCCACTCGAAAGAGGGTGTCGCGCCGGTTTGATCCGGGAATTCTTCCCCTCGCATTCCGGATGCAGAATGATCACTTCCGGTATCCACAGATCTTGAACACAGCCTGTGGATAACTTTTCCGGGGTGGCGCACTTCTGTGGACAACGCACCGCCAAGTCGCCCTCCCCGCAAGGGAACCCGGTCAACACCCCGCCACCCGCGTGGCACGAACCGGGCATTCCCGGATGGCCATTGACCGCACCTCGGCAGCCCTCCGCCTCCGCGCGAGCACCTCGTACAGGCGGCCGGATTTCGCTCCGGAAGCAGCGACTTCGACCGCCCCCGGTGATCCGCAGACGTCTATTGAATTCGGCAAAAAGGGCATTTCCACGCACAAGGGAATATCAAGTCGAGGGCCGACCACCCGCACCGGTAGCCTTGACCGCGTGATTGACCTTCGCCTGCTCCGTGAGGACCCCGACCGTGTCCGCGCCTCCCAGCGCGCCCGTGGAGAGGATGTCGCCCTCGTCGACTCCCTGCTCTCCGCCGACGAGCGGCGCAGGTCGTCCGGCGTCCGCTTCGACGAGCTCCGCGCCGAACAGAAGTCGCTCGGCAAGCTCATCCCCAAGGCCACGGGCGACGAGAAGGCCGAACTCCTCAAGAAGACGGGCGAGCTGGCCGCCGCGGTCAAGGCCGCCGACGCGGCCAAGGACGAGGCCAAGGCCGAGACCGACGAGCTGCTGCTCCGCCTGGGGAACCTGGTCCACCCCGACGTCCCCGTGGGCGGCGAGGAGGACTTCGTCACCCTCGAGACGCACGGCACCTTCCGCGACTTCGACCAGGAGGGCTTCGCGCCCAAGGACCACCTGGAGCTGGGCACGGCGCTCGGCGCGATCGACGTGGAGCGCGGTGCGAAGGTCTCCGGCTCACGCTTCTACTTCCTGACCGGCGTCGGCGCCCTCCTCGAGCTCGCCCTCGTCAACGCGGCGATCGCCCAGGCCACCGCGGCCGGTTTCACGCCCATGCTCACGCCCGCCCTGGTCCGCCCGCAGTCGATGGCCGGCACCGGCTTCCTCGGCCAGGCCGCGGCCGACGTCTACCACCTGGAGAAGGACGACCTGTACCTGGTCGGCACCTCCGAGGTGGCGCTCGCCGCGTACCACATGGACGAGATCATCGACGCGGACCGACTGCCGCTGCGCTACGCCGGTTTCTCGCCTTGCTTCCGCCGCGAGGCCGGATCGCACGGCAAGGACACCCGGGGCATCTTCCGGGTCCACCAGTTCGACAAGGTCGAGATGTTCTCGTACGTGAAGCCCGAGGACTCCGAGGCGGAGCACCAGCGGCTGCTCACCTGGGAGAAGGAGTGGCTGACCGCGCTCGAGCTGCCGTTCCGGGTGATCGACGTGGCGACCGGCGACCTCGGTTCGTCCGCGGCCCGCAAGTACGACTGCGAGGCGTGGATCCCGACGCAGGGCAAGTACCGGGAGCTGACGTCGACGTCGGACTGCACCGAGTTCCAGTCCCGCCGCCTGGCGATCCGGATGCGGGACGAGCAGAAGGTCCGCCCGCTCGCCACGCTGAACGGCACGCTGTGCGCCGTACCGCGCACCATCGTCGCGCTGCTCGAGAACCATCAGCAGTCGGACGGTTCGGTGCGGGTACCCGAGGTCCTCCGCCCCTACCTGGGCGGCCGCGAGCTGCTCGAGCCGGTCGCGAAGTGACGGCTGCCCCCGCTCCCGCCGGAGCGTTCCCGTACCAGCTGATCGCCACCGACCTCGACGGCACGCTGCTGCGCGACGACCACACGGTCTCCGCGCGCACGCGTGGGGCGCTGGCCACCGCGTGCGCGCGGGGCGCCGCGCACATCGTGGTGACCGGCCGCGCCGTGCCGTGGACGCGGCACATCCTGGACGACCTCGGCTACGACGGGATCGCCGTCTGCGGCCAGGGCGCGCAGGTCTACCACGCGGGAGAGCACCGGCTGCTGACGTCGGTGACCCTGGACCGTCGGCTCGCCGGCCTCGCCCTGGACAAGATCCAGGCGGAGACGGGCCCCCTCGCGGTCGCCGCCAGCCGCGACGGAGTGGACGGCGAGGTGATCGTCGGGCCCGGTTATGACGTCGGGCAGGGCCCGCTTCCGGTCGTGGCCTTCACGGACTCCACCGACCTGTGGTCCGCGCCGCTCAACAAGGTCTACATCCAGCACCCGAACCTGACCGACGACGAGCTCGCAGCGGTCGCCCTGCGCATCGCCGGCGACCTGGTGAGCGTCACCATGGCGGGTCCCGGGGTCGTCGAGCTGCTGCCGCTCGGACTGTCCAAGGCGACCGGACTCTCGCTCGCCGCCCGCCGCCTGAAGGTCTCCGCCGCCTCCACGATCGCCTTCGGCGACATGCCGAACGACGTACCGATGTTCGGCTGGGCCGCGCACGGCGTGGCGATGGCCAATGCCCACCCGGAACTCAAGTCCGTGGCCGACGAGGTCACTTCGTCGAACGACGAGGACGGTATCGCGGTCGTACTCGAGCGACTGCTCGGCTGAACTCTGCTCGGGCCCGTCCCGCGGGGCGGGTTCTGCGGTGGCGTACCGCCGGGCGGCTTGGGAGCCTGGACGCATGACCGCGCGCCGTGCCTCGTCCCAGCCGCAGGTCCGTGTCCGGCGGGTCTACGAGCCCCCGTCCGAGGACGACGGGACCCGGATCCTGGTCGACCGGCTGTGGCCACGCGGCCTCAGCAAGGCCGACGCACACATCGACGCATGGCCGAAGGACGTCACGCCGTCGACGGAGCTCCGCCGCTGGTTCCACGGTCCCGACAGCGATTACGCCGAGTTCCGTCGGCGCTACGAGGCCGAGCTGGGCGCCGAGCCCGCCGCCTCCGCCCTCGAACATCTCCGCGAGCTGCTCGGGAAGGGCCCGGCGACGCTGCTCACCGCGGTCAAGGAACCGGAACACAGTCATGTCCCGGTACTTGTCGAGCAGTTGGAGTCCTGAGCCGCGCGGGATCTTCGCTGCCCAGAAGGTCCCGTACGTCAGGCGCGAAGGGCGGCCTCGGCGCGATGTGCGGCCGAGGACCACCCCCCGGGCGGCGCGCCGGGCAGCGGCTGCGACGGAGTGTGATGACCACTCCGGAGCCTGCCGCCTCGCGCCGCCCTGCCGGGAGCACGGCACGCCGCTGATCCGCGTCGCCGCGCTCCGCTCCCCCTCGGCGGACACCGTCGCCGGCGGCCGCTCGTACGTCCACTGTGCCGGGGACGTACGCCTGTTCGCCACCGAATTTCGCCGTGGCCGGCCGCGGGCTGCAGGGCGTGGGCCGCGTGGGCGTCACGACTCGGCGGCCGGTACCAGCCTGATGTTGAACGTGTGACTGTCGAGCGCGCCCGCGGCGGCGACGAAGAACAACGCGAAGTGCTCCTGCGCCCGCGCCGTCGCGATCCCGCCCAGGTCCACCCGGGATCCGGCCGGCCACCCGAACTCCGCGAGGAGCGTGTCGACCTGCTGCTTGGCGGAGTCGTCGTCTCCGGAGAGGAAGACGGAGCTCGCTCCGGCGAGCACCTGCGGGCTCACCATCACGGAAGAGTCCATCGTGCAGAGGGCCTTGACCACCCGAGTGCCGGGGAGTGCGGTCTGCAGCTGTTCCCCGAGGCTGAAGTCGACGTGGACCAGCTGCATGTCCTCGGTGAGGTCGATGGCGATGTCGAGCAGCACCTTGCCGGTCAACGGGTCGCGCAGGGTGGGCAGGAGGGCCAGTGAGGCGTTGCCCCCGATGGCGTTCACGACGATCTCGCCGTGGGCCGCCGCGTCCGCCACCGGGACCGCCGGCAGGTCGAGCTCCTTGCGTCTGGACTCCGCGTCGCGCGAGCCGTATCTGACGTCGTGGCCGGCCGCTTGCGCTCCGGCGCCGATCGCGCGGGCCACATTGCCTGTTCCGAGAATTCCGATCCGCATGCGGACGACGCTAGGGCGGCCGCGCCGGGCCCGGATCGGCCTCGGGTACGGGATGGGCCGGGACGTCCGACGTACGTCCCCGGATCGACCTCTACGCGCGCGTGGAGGCCGAAACCGCCACCACGCGCGCGTACATCGTTCTCACCGAAGGCTGTCGGCGCTCACTCGTCCCCGGCGAGCGTCAACGTGCGGAGCTTCTGTCCCGCGTACCAGGTGGCGAGCACGGTCACCCCCACGAGCAGGACGACCGCGAGCGGCAGTCCCACATCGGAGCTGACCAGGTCACCGCCGGACACCTTCTGGGCGACGGCCAGGGACCACTGCTGCACGCTCAGCGTCCTGGCCCCGGCGACGAGCGAGCCGAACAGCGACTCCCACACCAGCGCGTACACGAGCCCGAAGACCACGGCGTGCTTGCTGACCGTGCCGAGCAGCAGGAACAGGGCGGCGTACGCGATCGATCCGACGAGGGCGGCGATCGTGTAGGCGATGGCGACCTGTTGTCCGTTGCCGTTGAGGATCATTCCGGCGATGAACGTGGGTACGGCCGAGAAGACCATCGTCACGGCGATCGCGACGATCAGCTTGGTGACGATGATGGTGGGCCGCTTGATGGGTTTGGCCAGGAGATACACGACGGAGCCGTCGTCGATCTCCGGCCCGATGGCGCCCGTACCGGCGATCACGCCGATCAGCGGCACCATCGTGGCGAGCGCGAAACCGCCGAGCACGTCGGCCGCGACCTGGTCGTCGGCACCGCTGAGCGTCCGGACCGCGACGGCGATCACGATCAGCAGGGCGGGCAGTGAGAACAGGATCAGCGCGCGACGGCGGCCGAGCAGGGCCCGGTAGGTGAGCCGGGCGACTGTGGGGTCATACATGTCAAAGGCTCCCTTCAGGCCGCGACGAGGTAGGAGAAGACCGACTCGAGGGACTCGTCCGAGGGCGAGACCGTCAGGAGACGGATGCCGCGGTCGCGTGCGACCTGGGGCAGCAGTTCGGTGAACCGGCCGAAGTCGACGGCCTGGACGAGCAGCGCACCCTCGGTCAGATCGACCTCGATGCCCGCGGTCGACGGATCGGCGATCAGAGCGGCGGCGAGAGCACGGTCGTCGCTGGAGCGCACCAGATAGCGGTGCGGACGGTCCGTCATGAGCCGCCGGATCCGCCGGAAGTCACCGGACGCGGCGTGCCGTCCGGCCACGACCACCTCGATGTGCGAGGCGAGTTGCTCCACCTCCTCCAGGATGTGCGAGGAGAAGAGCACGGTACGACCCTCGTCGCCCATGCGCCGCAGCAGCTCCATGAGGTGCATCCGCTGGCGCGGGTCCATGCCGTTGAACGGCTCGTCCAGCAGCAGTACCTCCGGGTGGTGCACCAGGGCGGAGGCCATCTTCACGCGCTGCCGCATGCCCTTGCTGTACGTGGAGATCTTGCGGTCCTGCGCGTACTCCATCTCGACGGTGGACAGCGCGTTCTCGGCGGCCTTCTTGCCGAGTCCGTGCAACTCGGCGTTGGCGACGACGAATTCGCGCCCCGTGAGGAAGTCGTACATCGCCTCGCGCTCGGGGACGATGCCGATCTGCCGGTAGATCTGCTCGTTGCGCCAGATCGGCTTCTCGTCGAGCGTCACGGTGCCTGTCGAGGGGGCGAGGAATCCGCCCATCATGTTGATGAGGGTGGACTTGCCCGCTCCGTTCGGCCCGAGCAGTCCGGTGACACCCGGCCCGATCGTCATGGTGACGTCGTTGACCGCCACCACATTGCCGAACCAGCGGGAGGTGTGGTCGATACGGATGGTCGTCATGGGCGCGGCCCGTTTCTCCGAGTGCGGGTGGTGGCGTGCTGGCGGGGTCGCGGCATCACAGGCCGACCTTCCGGTAGCGGCGCATCAGGGCGGCGTACGAGCCGGCGATCAGGGCGAGTACGACGAGCAGGTAGACCACGCCCTGCCCGGCACCCGGTCCGTAGCCGCCGGGGAACGACGAGGAGGCCCCGAGGAACGCGGTCTGTACGCCGTCCACGAGAGTGATCGGCGAGAACAGGCCGAGCCACGACACGGCTCCGGTGGAGTCCTGGTCCCAGGCGATGGCCTGCAGCGTCGACACCGCGCCGTACGAGATGGTCATGATGGCGATCACGGCCGCCACACCGAACCCGCGGCGCGGGGTGAGCGCGGCCATCACCAGGCCGAGCCCGGCGAAGAGCAGGGACAGCAGTGCCACGGAGACCAACCCCTGTGCGAACCCCTTGGTCTGGTCCGCGAAATCCATCTTGGCGAGCAGCGAGCCGACGTAGAGCACGACGACCGGTGCGGCGGTCAGGACGAACAGCGCGGAGGCCATGGCCGCGTACTTGGCCAGCACGTAGTCGACACGCTCGATGGGCCGGGAGAAGTACAGCGGCACCGTCCTGAACCGCAGGTCACGGGAGACCGACTGGGGTGCCTGTGCGGCCAGGAACAGGCCGATGACGGCCTGCGTGACGACGGCGTAGCGCGTGTAGTCCAGCGGCAGGCTCTTGAGGTCCGTGGCCACGGCCACCGCGACGATGATCGCCGCCGGCACGCACATCACCGCGAACAGGATCATCGGCAGGACCTTGGACTTCGCGGACCGGCCGAGACCGTAGGCGCCGCGCAGGGACTGCGAGTAGAGCGAGCGGCGGGCGTAGGCGCGACCGAGACGGGGACCGTCGTAGTCGCGGTAGCCGATGTTGTGGATCCGGGTCGTTTCGGTGGTCATCGTGCGCTGGCCTCCGCTGCCTGGTCCGCCGCGGCGGGCCCTCCGGGTGGGGCGGTGGTCCCCGCGGGCGAGGCGTCCGTGGCCTCGGCCGCGTCCGTGCGGAAGACCTCCGCGATGTGGTGACGCCGCTGCTCCATGCGCACGAGGCCGAGGCCGAGACCGGCCACGGTGTCGCGCACGACGTCGTAGGTCTCCTCGCCCGTCGCCTCGACGAGCAGGATGTGGCCCGCGCCCGGCAGACCGTCCTCCTCGCGCGCGTGGACGCTGACTCCCGCCGTGGTCAGCCGCTCGCGCAGGGCGGCGGTGCCGTCCGGGTGTGCGTCGGTGTCGGTGACCTCGACGGCGAGCGTGCCCATCGCCTGGGTGAAGTCGCTGGTGGAACTGGAGCGCAGCAGCGTTCCGCCGTCGATGATGACGACGTGGTCGCAGGTCCGCTCCAGCTCGCCCAGCAGGTGCGAGGTGACCAGCACGGAGATGCCGAAGTCGGTGTGTACCCGGCGGATCAGGGCGAGCATCTCGTCCCGGCCGACGGGGTCGAGGCCGTTGGTCGGCTCGTCCAGGAGGACGAGCTCGGGGTCGTGGACGAGCGCCTGGGCCAGCTTGACCCGCTGCTTCATGCCCGTCGAATAGCCGCCCATCGGGCGGTAGCGCTCCTCGTAGAGGCCGACGTGCCGCAGCGTGTCGGCGGTGCGCTCACGGGCGGCGGTCGGTGGCAGGCCCGACATCCGCGCCATGTGCACCACGAACTCGGTGGCCGAGACGTCGGGTGGCAGGCAGTCGTGCTCGGGCATGTAGCCGACGCGTTCACGGATCTCGGATCCCTTGGTCGCCACGTCGAGCCCGAGTACCTCGGCGCGCCCCTCCGTAGCGGGAGACAGGCCGAGCAGGATTTTGATCATGGTGGACTTGCCGGCTCCGTTGGCACCCACCAGGCCGGTCACGCCCTGGCCGATATCCACGGAGAGCCGGTCGAGAGCGGTCACCTTGGGGAACCGCTTGCTGAGGCTTTCGGTCGCGATCACAGTCACGGCATCGACGTTAGTGGCGTCCGCCACACCGGTCGTCAACCCAGATGCTGGCTTGCGTCTCAGACTTGGGGCGTACGGGCCCGTAGGGGTCGTCCCAGGGACGGACGGGGTCGCCCGGCTCTTTCCGAGGAGTCGTTCTGCCTTCCTCGGGTGGCGGCGGGCTTCCTCGGCGTTCTTCCTCGGCGTACTTTCTCGGCGCTCGTCCTCGGCGCTCGTCCTTGGCGCTCGTCCTTGGCGCTCGTCCTCGGGTGACGGCGTTATCCACATCAGCCGGGTTTTCCACAGGCAGTTGCGCACCTCTTGACGCAGCCGTCGGCCATTGTCACATTCATCAGTGTCAAGTTACGAACACGTAGCGCACAGGGACGGAAGGTGGCATGACCCCAGCAGTCGACAGCCAACTCCGCACGGATCTCCGGGGATTCAGAGCCGTGCAGCGCCTCGCCTACGAGTGCGCGGAATCGGTCGCGGCCCGCCTCAGGCCGGGCGTCACCGAGCGCGAAGCCGCCCGTATGCAGCGCGACTGGCTCCGCGCCCGCGGAGTGCGCGACTGGTTCCACCTGCCGTTCGCCTGGTTCGGCGACCGCACCGCCTTCACCGGCTTCCGCGTACCGCTGCAGTTCTTCCCCACCTCCCGCCGGCTCGAGCCCGGCATGCCCTTCATCCTCGACATGGCCCCGATCCACCAGGGCTTCACCGCCGACATCGGATACTCGGGCTGCCTCGGGCTCAACCCCGTGCACGACCGCCTCCTCCTCGACCTCGAGGCGCACCGCGACCTGATCCTGCGCGAAGTCCGCGAACGCCGCCCCCTGCGCGAGATCTACCGGGACGTGGAACGCCTGATGAGACACCAGGGCCATCTCAACCGGCACCGCGCCTACCCCTTCGGTGTCATCGCCCACAAGGTCGACCGGGTCCGCGAAGGACGCTGGTCACCCACCGTCCTCGGCTTCGGCACCCACGCCCTCAAGGGTCTCGCCGGCGACGCACTGCACGGACACCGGGACGGCTGGTCCCCGCTCTGGAGCCCCTACCGCTTCTCGGACCATCCGCCGCAGCCGGGCCTGTGGGCGGTCGAACCCCATCTCGGATTCCGCGGCACCGGCGCGAAGTTCGAGGAACTCCTCGTCGTCACCGATTCCCGCGACCCCGAGCAGAGCGCCTTCTGGCTCGACGACGACCTTCCGCACGTACGGCGCTGGGCCGAGGAAAGGACTGCCGCATGAGTCTCCAAGGAGCGCGAGAGCGCTGGGTCCGCACCGGCGGAATCGACCTGTGCATCGTCGAACTCGGCGACCCCACTCACCCCACCCTCGTCCTCGTGCACGGATACCCCGACTCCAAGGAAGTGTGGTCCGAGGTCGCGGACCGCCTGCGCGACGACTTCCACGTCGTCCTCTACGACGTACGCGGACACGGCCGCTCCACCCCACCGACACCGCTGCGCGGCGGATTCACCCTCGAAAAGCTGACCGACGACTTCCTCGCGGTGATCGACGCGGTCAGCCCCGACAAACCCGTTCACGTCGTCGGCCACGACTGGGGCTCGGTGCAGTCCTGGGAATTCGTCACCGTCAAGCGCACCGAGGGCCGGATCGCCTCCTTCACCTCGATGTCCGGACCGTCCCTCGACCACTTCGGCCACTGGATCAAGAAGCGCATGTCCCGACCGACCCCCCGCCGGGCCGGCCAACTCCTCGGCCAGGGCGCGAAGTCGTGGTACGTCTACATGCTGCACACCCCGGTCCTGCCCGAACTCGCCTGGCGAGGGCCGCTCGGCACCCAGTGGCCCAAGATCCTCAAGCGCCTGGAGAAGGTAGCCCCCGGGGACTACCCGACCGAATCACTCCGCGAGGACGCCGCCCACGGAGCCTGGCTCTACCGGGACAACGTCCGCGCACGCCTCAGCCGCCCCCGCCCCGACGCCTACGCGCACGCGCCGGTGCAGCTCATCACGCCCACCGGCGACAGCTTCCTGTCCCCGCGGCTCTACGACGAACTCGACCGCTGGGTTCCGCAGCTGCTCCGACGCCAACTCGCCGCAAAACACTGGGCACCCCGAACCCGCCCCGACCAACTGGCTTCCTGGATCGCCGACTTCGCCATCCGCCACGAGGACCTCGGCCCCGGCGGCACATCGGCCACGACCGGAGCGACCACCGCCCGCCCCGGTTCCCGGGCCGCCTCCCACGCGGAGCACTTCGGCGGCCGGCTGGTCCTGGTGACCGGCGCGGCCAGCGGCATCGGACGGGCGACCGCCTTCGCCTTCGCCGAAGCGGGCGCCCGGGTGATCGCCGTGGACCGCGACGCCGACGGAGTCGCGCGCACCGCGGACCTCGCCCGGCTGGTCGGGGCCCCCGAGGCCTGGGGCGAGACCACGGACGTCAGCGACGAGCAGGCGATGGAGAAGCTCGCCGAGAAGGTCTCCGCCGAGTACGGCGTGGTGGACGTCCTGGTGAACAACGCGGGCATCGGCCTGTCCGGCTCCTTCTTCACCACCACGTCCGAGGACTGGAAGAAGGTGCTCGACGTCAACCTGTGGGGCGTCATCCACGGCTGCCGGATCTTCGGTCGACAGATGGCCGAGCGCGGCCAGGGCGGCCACATCGTCAACACAGCCTCGGCCGCGGCCTATCAGCCCTCCAGGGCACTTCCCGCGTACAGCACATCGAAAGCCGCGGTACTGATGCTCAGTGAATGCCTGCGCGCCGAACTGGCGAGCCAGGACATCGGCGTCACAGCCATCTGCCCCGGCTTCGTGAACACCAACATCACCGCGACGGCACGCTTCACCGGAGTCGACGACGCGGAGCAGACGCGCCGGCAGCGCCGCTCCTCCCGCCTCTACGGGCTGCGGAACTACCCGCCGGAGAAGGTCGCCGACGCGATACTGCGGGCGGTCGTCCGTAACGACGCCGTGGTCCCCGTGACCCCCGAGGCGCGCGGAGCCCGCTTCATGTCCCGCTTCGCGCCCCGTGCCCTGCGCGCCGTCGCCCGTACGGAGCCACCGCTGTGAACGGGGAGATTGCGGGAGTCGCAGCCGACGCGGACAAGGGGCAGCCTGTGGAGTTCGGTTCGGCGCCTGACGGGGCGTCTGACCGGACGTCGACCTCGGGGTCCGGGGGCGCGACGGCGTACGAATACCGGATCGAGGATCTGGCGCAGCAGAGCGGTGCCACGGTTCGTACTATCCGCGCCTACCAGGACCGCGGCCTGCTGCCTCGGCCGGAGCGCCGGGGCAGGGCGAACGTCTATGGGGCTGTCCACCTGACCCGACTGCACCAGATCGCGGACCTGTTGGAGCGTGGATACACCTTGGCCTCCATCAAGGAGCTGTTGGAGGCGTGGGACACGGGACGTGGTCTCGGTGGGGTACTCGGCCTCGCTGCAGAGGTCGCCGGACCTTGGTCGGACGAGAAGGCCGATCGCATCACCCGTTCCGAACTAGCCGCTCGATTCCGGAATCTGACGGGCAGTGAGGCAGCTGCGGGCGACAAGGGGACACAACCGGAGGAAGCGCGACTGGACGAGTCCGCTCTGCAGGAGGCGATCGCTCTGGGAATCCTGGAGCGCGCGCCGGGAAAGGACGACGAGTTCCTGGTACCGAGCCCTCAAGAGCTTTCCGTCGCCGTGGAGTTGCATGCGGCAGGTGTTCCGCTCAGTGCAATCTCCAGCCATCTAAGGGAGTTGAGGGGGCAGATGGAGCATATTGCCGCCCGATTCCTGGAGTTCACGACCGAGCATGTCTTCGCTCGCTACCTGGGACACTCGCCTCCGTCCGACGGCGAAGCGGCACAGGCGGCCGCGCTCGTACGGCGCTTGCGACCACTCGCACAGCACACGGTCGATGCCGAACTTGCCAGAGCCATGCGTAAGTTCGCCAACCATCACCTCCATCGCCACTTGGGGGCGACGGATGTTCCGACGGCCAGCCTGGATCACCGTGTCCCCTTGCCGGCCTCGACGATCCATGCGGTAAATCAGCTAGTTGGGAGCGAGAACGCGCCACGCTTCATCGCCCTCGCTGCCGAACGTGAGGTGGCTGCAAGGACTTTGGATGCTTGCGTTCCAAGTACAGGCCAGACAGAGGGAATTGACCAAATACCCTAAATTGGACGCCAGTTGTCCACAGTCGATCCAAGTAGCCTGTGGATAACTCGGGTTGGCTGTGGATCATGCCTAACTCAGGTAAAAAATCGGCGACTTACTGCTCGAGCGTGCCGGAAGCCATTGACGTCTGACGACGGATGATTTCGGCCAGAGCGAAGAACGAGGAGGACACGACACAAACGAGACCGCGCCGCGGCGAGGCGGCTGGCGGCTGGCGGCTGGCGGCTGGCGGCTGGCGGCTGGCGGCTGGCGGCTGGCGGCTGGCGGCTGGCGGCTGGCGGCTGGCGGCTGGCGGCTGGCGGCTGGCGGCTGGCGGCTGGCGGCTGGCGGCTGGCGGCTGGCGGCTGGCGGGCGATGTTGAGGGCTCGGGCCGACGGGGCGCAAGTGGATTCGCTGTGGGGACCGGCGGGCGAGTGGGCTGCACGGGGCGCGGCGGGCTGCCGGTGACGGCACAGGCGGCGCGAGGGGAGGAGGGGTGGGGAGGGGGCGGGGGGGAGGGCCCCCGGGAAGTCGGGAAGCGAGTAAGCCGCCCCACCCAAACATGCGCCCCACCCCCCTCCCCCCATATGGTCGGCCCCATGCGTCTGAGCACCGTGATCCTCCCCGTACGCCGCTGGACCGACGGCGGGCGCGCGCAGTGGCAGCGAGCCGAGGAGCTCGGGTTCCACGCCGCGTACACCTATGACCACCTGTCCTGGCGGACCTTCCGGGACGGGCCCTGGTTCGGCGCCGTGCCCACCCTGACCGCGGCCGCGACGGCGACCAGTCGCCTGCGCCTCGGCACCCTGGTCACCTCGCCCAACTTCCGGCACCCGGTGACCCTCGCCAAGGAACTCGTCTCTCTCGACGACGTCTCGGACGGCCGCATCACACTCGGTATCGGCGCCGGCGGCAGCGGTTTCGATGCCACCACCCTGCTCGGGCGCGACGAAACCCCGTGGACGCCACGCGAACGGGCCGACCGCTTCGGTGAGTTCGTCCCCCTGCTCGACCGTCTGCTGCGCGAGCCCACCGAAGTGACCCACGAGGGCACCTTCTACTCCGCCACCGAGGCGCGCAACGTCCCGGGCTGTGTCCAGCGTCCACGCCTGCCGTTCGCGGTTGCGGCGACCGGTCCGCGCGGGCTGAAGCTGGCCGCGCGGTACGGCCAGGCCTGGGTCACCACCGGTGACCCGAAGCTCTACGAGACGGGCACCGTCGACGAGTCGCTGGCGGCGGTGCGAGCGCAGGGCGAGAAGCTGTCCGCGGCCTGCGACGCGATCGGCCGGGGCCGCGATGAGCCGTCCCGTTTCCTGCTGTCCGGGTTCACCCCGGAGTTCCACCCGGCCACGGCCGCGCGGAACGGGCACCCGCTCTCCTCCGTGGACGCCTTCGTCGACTTCGCGGGTCCGTACGCGGAACTGGGGTTCACCGAGATCGCCGTGCACTGGCCGATCGCGGACTCCGTTTTCGCCGCCGACGAGAAGGTCTTCGAGCGCATCGCGACCGAGGCCGCCGGCCAGCTCAACCGATAGCCGCACCCGCCCCACCGACCGCCCCCGCGCACCTCCCCGACCCCCGCACGTCGCGCCCCCGAGCACCTCCCGCACCCGCCGCGATTCCCACCGCCCGGCCGCGGACCGCCGCACCGGCACCCCTCCCTGCGCCCGCCCCTCCTCGCGCCCCCACACGGCGCTCCATGGCCGAAAAGAACTCAGGTGTGCGCCCTCCCGCACACCCGTGCTGGCATATGCGGGAGAATGACCCGGTGACCTCCGAGCCCGCACGCCCTCCGGCCCCCGCCCGCCCGATCCGTCTGATCGCCACGGACCTGGACGGCACGCTCCTGCGCGACGACAAATCACTGTCCGAGCGCACGGTCGCCGCGCTCGCCGCGGCGGAGACGGCCGGAATCGAGGTCTTCTTCGTCACCGGCCGCCCGGCCCGCTGGATGAACGTCGTCAGTGACCACGTGCACGGCCACGGCCTCGCCATCTGCGGCAACGGAGCCGCGGTCGTCGACCTGCAGGACGGCCACGTCAACCACCGTTTCGTGAAGATCAGGGCCCTGGAGCGTGAGGCCTCGCTGACTGTCGTGGACGCCCTGCGCACCGCCGTTCCCGGTACGTCCTTCGCCGTCGAACGGGCCGGCGGCATCCACCACGAGCTCACGTACCCGCCGATGCACCTGGACGCGGCCGCCTCGATCGCGCCCGTGGAGAAGCTGCTCGCCGAGGACTCGGACGTCGCCGATCAGCCGGTCCTGAAGCTCCTCGCGTACCACCCGGAGCTCGCGCCGGACGCGTTCCTGCAACTGGCGCGCGAGGTGATCGGTGACCGCGCCGGAGTCACCCGCTCGAGCCCGACCGCTCTTCTGGAGATCAGCGGACCGGGGGTGTCCAAGGCGAGCACGCTCGCGCTGTGTTGTGCCGAGCGCGGTATCGGCCCGGACGAGGTCGTCGCCTTCGGTGACATGCCGAACGACGTGGAGATGCTCACCTGGGCCGGTGAGTCGTACGCGATGGGCAACGCTCACCCGGACGTGATCGCCGCTGCCTCCGGCCGCACGGTTGCCAACAACGACGACGGTGTCGCGGTCGTCGTGGAGCGGATCGTGGCCGAGCAGATCGGCGACCGGGTCGTCCGCCGCGCCGCCGACTCCGACGGCGTCGGCGACATCGCCTGAAGAAACGTCACACCAGGAGGCGGCCCGACCGCGTCGGCCAAGGCCCGCACCTCGCAGGAGGACCACAGCACGGCCGCTCGACGGCAGGTCGCACCGCGGAGCACAGCGGCCCCTCACAGCTTCACGCCGTGTTCCTCCAGCCAGCGCCGCGGATCCACCCCGGATCCGAGCTGCGGGGTGAGGCGTACCTCGAAGTGCAGATGGGGCCCGGTGGAATTGCCCGTCGTGCCCGACTGTCCGACCCATTGCCCCGGCTGCACCCGCTCGCCCTGGTCGACGGTGACCGCGGCGAGGTGCGCGTACTGCGAGTAGTAGCCGCCGTCGTGCCGTACGACGACCTCCATCCCGAACGACCCACCGCAGGAGACCCGTTCGATCCGCCCCGCGCCGATCGAGCGCACGGGTGTGCCGATGTCCACGGCGAAGTCCTGCCCGGTGTGCCGGCTCGACCAGCGTTCACCGGACCCGCCGAAGCCGGCCGACAGCTGGTACGTGCGGACCGGTTTCACCCAGTCCTTCCCGGTCGGCAACGCGGGCTGGTCGAGACGCACGGCGCCCCGGCACTGTCCGGCGGTGACCTGGCCGTCGGCGTCGCCCTGCAGCTTCCACTGGGCGTCCTCCAGTTTGCGTTCGATGCCGGTCCTGAGGCTCGCCAGCTGGGATTGGCGCCGGTCGAACGCCTGCCACGCGGAACGTGCCGTTCGCTCGTCCCGCTCGAGCCGGTCCGTGGCGCGCCGGGTCTTGCTGATGGCGTTGTCGACGGCCAGATCCGCCTGCCATGCGGCGCGCTGACCGCGCATCAGCTGGTCCGGGTCGTCCGCCATGAGCAGTTGGGCGGTGTAGGGGATGCCGCCTCCGGTGCGGTACTGGGATCGGGCGATGCGGCCCAAGTCGGCGTGCAGCAGGGCGAGTTCGCTGCGTTGCCGGGTCAGTAGTCCCTCGAGGCGGCCGGCTCGGGTGCGTTCTCTGGCTGCTGCCTTCTTGCCGTCTTCGTACTTCTGCGTCGCGGCCGCCGCTTCCTCGTACAGGCGGGCCACTTCGCCGCTCGCGCTCGGGCCGTCCGATGCCCGGGCGGGCGGGGCGAGCAGCGCGAGCAACACACAGAGCACCGGCGCGAGGACGGCATGACAGTGTGGAAGGCGCATTTACGGATCGTCACCCGGTGTGCCGCCCGGCGCGCGTACGAGGGGTACGTCAGGGTCATGGGTGACCCGTACGGCGCACCGGCGCTGAGCCGAACAGGGTCGCGGCACCGGCCGCTGTTCACGGTCGCGGTCGGTGGCGCTTCCGGCCGGTCACCGTGGCCGTCACCGTCACCGTCACCGGCCTCACTGTCCCTGCGGGTCGCCGCTCGATCAGTACGGTGCCTGCCACGTCACCGTCGCTCCGGATCCGTCGAGGCCGGGGCCGTGGCCGCTGTCGCCGCCCAGTGCCTCGGCCCGGCGTTTGAGGTTTTTCAGGCCGCTGCGTCTGCCGCCTTCGGGGATGCCTACGCCGTCGTCGGCGACGGTCAGGCGTACGCCCTTGCGTTCCCCGGGAAGGATCGCCTCCGCGTCGACGCTGACCTCGATGCGGGAGGCGCCCGCGTGCCGGAAGGCGTTGGAGAGGGTCTCGCGGAGCGCGGCGATCAGGTTCTTCCCGGTCAGTTCGTCCACCAGGGTGTCGACGGCGCCGACGAAGTGGCAGGCGGGTTTGAAGCCGAGCGGGACGGCGGCCATGTTGATCTCCCTGAGGACCCGGGTGCGTAGGCCTGAGGGCTGTTCGTCCGGATCCTGCTGGAGGGCGAAGATCGCGGTGCGGATCTCCTGGATGGTCACGTCGAGTTCGTCGACGACGCGGCCGATGCCGGTCTGCACCTCGGGGACGACGGACTGGCGTTGTGCGCTCTCCAGCATCATGCCGGTGGCGAAGAGCCGTTGGATGACGAGGTCGTGCAGGTCGCGGGCGATGCGGTCGCGGTCCTTGTAGACGGCGAGGCGTTCCCGGTCGCGTTGCGCCTCGGCCATCATCAGGGCCAGGGCGGCCTGTGAGGCGAACTGGGTGGCCAGCGTCTTCTCGTCGCGGGTGAAGGGTCTTCCGCCGCACAGGCGGGGGGTGGCGAGGGCTCCGAGTACACGTCCTCCGCTCTGCAGCGGCAGGAGCATGCTGGGCCCGTAGGGCCTTGCCAGGGCCGTGATCATCTGCGGGTCGGCGCTCGCGTCGTCCACGAACACCGGTTCACCGGCGAGTACTTGGTCGACGGCAGGTGATTCCGGAGGTACCACGACACCGAGCAGCTCTCGGGTGCTGCCGGCCACCGCGGCGATCTCGAGGCCGCCGTGCGGGGCCGGCCTCAGCACGATGCCGGCTTCCGCGTCGGCGAGGCGGCGGGCCTGCTCGGCTACGACGACCAGCGCTTCCTCGGCGTCGGCGCCGGACAGGAGGGTCGTGGTGACGGCCACGGAGCCGTCGATCCAGCGCTCTCGTTGGCGGGTGGATTCGTAGAGGCGGGCGTTGCCGATCTGGATGCCGGCCTCGGTGGCCAGCACCTCGACCATGTGCAGGTCGTACGCGCTGAAGGCGGCGCCGTCGGCCTTCTCGGTGAGGTAGAGGTTGCCGAAGATCTCGTCGCCGACGCGGATGGGTACGCCGAGGAAGGTGCTCATGGGGGGATGGTTCGGGGGGAAGCCGACGGAGCGGGGGTCGCGCGCGAGGTCGTCGAGGCGCAGGGGGACGGGGTCGTCGATGAGGGCGCCGAGGATGCCGCTGCGGCCGTCGGGGAGTCTGCCGATCAGTTCGCGCTGGTCGGGTGGGATTCCGTGGGTGACGAAGTCGGCGAGGCCGTCGTGTTGTTCGTTGAGGACTCCGATCGCCGCGTAGCGGGCGCCGGTGAGGCCTGCGGCGGTTTCCGCGATGCGGTGGAGTGTGGTGTGGAGATGTAGTCCGCTGCCGGTGGAGACCATGGCCTCGAGGAGTTGCGGCAGTCGGGCGGCGAGGTCGCCGGGCAGGCCTCGCAGGCTGCGGGCTGCTTGCTCGGCCGCGCCGGACGGGTCGGCCGTGCGGGAGACGTCGGCTGCGCGCGAGACGTCGGCCGTGCCGGAGGCGTCGCGGGTCGGGGCCGCGTCCGGGTCGCGGGGGCGGGGTGCGTCGGGCACGTCGGGCATACCGTCGACCCTAATAAGTCCCATTTGGTGAAGAAAGTCGGATTCTTTACGGTCCTGCCCCTCCCGCACCGGCTTCCCGTGCGCCGGAGCCCTCTCACACCGGCCCGCCCGCGAGCAGCAGCTCGGTCTCACGCTCCCGGTCGCGCATCCGGCGCAGCGGCCCGTCGGCCTCCACCAGTTCCCGGTACGGGCCACGCTGCACGAGGGTGCCGTGATCGAGCACGAGGACCTCGTCCACCGCCTCGAGACCGGCCAGCCGGTGCGTGATCAGCAGCGTGGTCCGTCCCTCGGTGGCCGCGAGGAGATCCGCGGTGAGGGCGTCGGCGGTGGGCAGGTCGAGGTGTTCGGCCGGCTCGTCGAGTACCAGGACAGGGAAGTCCGCGAGCAGCGCACGGGCCAGTGCGAGCCGCTGCCGCTGGCCACCGGAGAGCCGGGCGCCGTGCTCGCCCACCGGGGTGTCGATCCCGTCCGGCAGCGAGTCGACCCAGTCGAGGAGCCGGGCGCGGGCGAGTGCCGTGCGCAGTTCGGTGTCGCTCGCCCCGGTCCTGGCGAGGCGCAGGTTCTCGCGTACCGAGCTGTCGAAGACGTGGGCGTCCTGGGCGCAGAGCCCGACCATGCGGCGTACGTCGTCGCCGTCCAGCGCGGAGGCCTGTACTCCGCCGAGCGTGTACCGACCGTCCTCGCTGTCGAGGAAGCGGAGCAGCACCTGTGCGAGCGTCGTCTTGCCCGAACCGCTCGGCCCGACGACGGCCACGCGCCTGCCCTCGGTGAGCGTCAGGTCGATTCCGTGGAGCGCAGCGCGTTCCTGGCCGGTGTGCCGTGCGGCGAGGCCGCGTACCTCCAGGGGGAACGGCCCGGCGCTGTCGGTGGCCGTCTCGGGTTCGCGGACGGGTTCGGCCGCGTCCAGGACCTCGTGGACACGCTCGGCGCTCCGGCGTACGCGCTGGCGGTACTGGACCGCGAGCGGCAGCCCGGTGACGGCCTCGAACGCGGCGAGCGGTGTCAGCACCACCACGGCGAGGGCGACGCCGTCGAGCCGGCCGTCGCGCAGCGCCGCGACTCCGGCCAGTGCGGCGGCGGCCACGGTGAGGCCGCAGGTGAGGGCGGAGAGTCCGGTACCGAGGGCGGTGGCGGCGGCGCCGCGTGCGGCGATGGTGGTGAGCTCACGGTCGGCGTCGGCGACCTGTGCGGATCGTCGGCCGATCGCGCCGGCCACCGTGAGTTCGGCTGTCCCGGTGAGCAAGTCGGCGACGTGGGTGGCGAGTTCGCCGCGCGCCGGGGCGAGTCGGCGTTCGGCTCGCCGGGCGAGCGCGCCACTGAGCAGGGGTACGCCGACTCCGGCGAGCAGCAGGCCCACGGCGAGGATCGCGCCTGCTTCGGGCAGGAGCCAGGCGGTGAATCCGGCGGATCCGGCGGCGACGAGTACGGCGGCGCCGACGGGCAGCAGCCAGCGCAGCCAGTAGTCCTGCAGCGCGTCGACGTCGCCCACCAGGCGGGCGAGGAGGTCCCCGCGCCGGGTGCGGCCGAGGCCGGCGGGTGCGAGCCGTTCGAGGCGCCGGTAGACCGCGACGCGGGTGTCGGCGAGCATGCGCAGAACGGCGTCGTGGGTGACGACGCGCTCCGCGTAGCGAAAGACGGAGCGGCCGATACCGAAGGCACGGGTCGCGGTGACGGCGACCATCAGGTAGAGCACGGGCGGTTGTTGTGAGGCGCGCGAGATGAGCCAGCCCGAGGTGGCCATGAGGCCGACCGCGCTGCCGAGCGCCAGGCTGCCCAGCAGCAGTCCGAGCAGCAGTCGCCCGCGGCGCTCTCCGGCCATGGCACGCACCCGGGCGAGTGCGCCCTGCCGCGACGCCGCCCGCTCGTGCCGCAGGTCCTCGCCGGCCGCCTCCGCCACGGCAAGGCCGGGCTCACGCACGCGGGCCGTGGCTTCGCCGGCGCCGAGCCCCTGCGATCCGTCCGTCTGCCCGGGAAGCGTCGCCCGGGCGGGCTCCTCGATCCGTACGACCCGGTCGGCGACGGCGAGCAGGGCCGGACGGTGTACGACGAGGAGCACGGTGCGGCCGGCGGCGAGGCGCCGTACGGTCGCCGTGATCTCGGCCTCGGTGGCTCCGTCGAGCCCTGCGGTGGGTTCGTCGAGCAGGAGGACGGGGCGGTCGGCCAGGAACGCCCGTGCCAGCGCGAGACGTTGGCGCTGCCCGGCCGAGAGGCCGACGCCGCCTTCGCCCAGCGCCGTGTCGGCGCCCCGCGGCAGTGCGTCCACGAAATCGAGCGCGCCGGCGTCCCGCAGCGCCGTGCGGACGGCGTCGTCGGTTGCGTCGGGGCGTGCGAGCCGTACGTTCTCGGCGATGGTTCCGGCGTACACGTGCGGCAGTTGAGGCACCCAGGCGATCCGTTCGCGCCAGTCGGCCAGGGACAGTTCGGCGAGGTCGGTGCCGCCGATCCGCATCCGTCCTTCGTCGGGGGTCACGAATCCGAGTACGACGTTCAGCAGCGTCGATTTGCCGGCGCCGCTGGGGCCTACGAGGGCGACCGTCTCCCCCGGGGCGACGGTGAGCGACGCCCCGGAGACGGCGGCGGTCCGGCGTCCCGGATAGCGGACGGTCACGTCCTCCAGGCTCAACCCGCCCTCGGGGACGGCTCCTCGGCCGTCGGCCGGCACGGGCGTCTCGAGTACGTCGAAGATCTCCTCGGCCGCGGCGAGCCCTTCGGCGGCGGCGTGGTACTGCGCACCGACCTGCCGGATCGGCAGATACGCCTCGGGGGCGAGGACGAGCACCAGGAGGCCGATGTAGAGGTCCATCTCGCCGTGCACGAGGCGCATGCCGATGGTGACCGCGACGAGTGCGACCGACAGCGTGGACAGCAGCTCCAGCGCGAAGGAGGACAGGAAGGCGATCCGCAGGGTGCGCATGGTGGCTCGCCGGTACTCGCCGGTGATCTGTCGGATCGACTCGGCCTGCGCCTTGGCACGGCCGAAGACCTTGAGCGTCGGGAGCCCGGCGACGACGTCGAGGAAGTGTCCGGACAGCCGTGAGAGCAGGCGCCACTGCCGGTCCATGCGGCTCTGGGTGGCCCAGCCGATCAGCACCATGAAGACGGGGATCAACGGCAGCGTTCCGACGATGATCGCCGCGGACACCCAGTCCTCGGTGACGATCCGCGCCAGCACCGCGACGGGCACCACGACCGCCAGCCCCAACTGGGGCAGATAGCGGGCGAAGTAGTCGTCGAGGGCGTCGATCCCGCGGGTGGCGAGCGAGACCAGGGAGCCGGTGCGCTGCCCGCTCAGCCAGCCCGGTCCGAGCGCCGCAGCGCGCTGGACGAGCCGGCTGCGGAGCTCGGACTTGACCGCGGCGCTGGCCCGGTGCGCGGCGAGTTCGGTGAGCCAGCCGACCACGGCTCGGCCCACCGCCACCGCCCCGAGCAGTAGGAGCGGTGTGGTCAGGTCGGCCGTTCCCAGCCCGTGCTCGAAGGCCCCCACCACGATCTCGGCGATGAGCATCGCCTGAGCGATGACGAGTCCGGCCCCGACCAGCCCCAGCACCACCACGGCGACGAGGAAGACGCGGGTGGCCCGGGCGTAGCGCAGCAGGCGAGGATCGATCGGTTTCACGTGAAACAGCCCCCAGACAGCGCCGTTTCACGTGAAACGGCGCTCGGACGACGGCGCTCGGACGACGGCGCGTGGCCGGCAGGGAACGAAAGGATCAGTGTGCGTCGGCGATGTGACGCGTACTGATCCGCTTCCGGAACACCCAGTAGGTCCATCCCTGGTACATCAGCACGACGGGTGTGGCGATGCCCGCGCACCAGGTCATGATCTTCAGGGTGTACGGACTCGACGAGGCGTTGGTGACGGTGAGGTTCCAGGCGTCGTCGAGCGAGGACGGCATGACGTTCGGGAAGAGCGTCAGGAACAGCATGGCGACGGCCGCCGCGATGGTGATCCCGGAGAGCGCGAACGACCAGCCTTCCCGGCCCAGTTTGATCGCGCCGAGCGCCGCGACGAGCGCCACCGCCGCGATCAGCATCGCGACGAGACTCTGCCCGTCCCCGTGGCCGGCCTGCGTCCAGATCAGGAATCCGAGCGCGAGGGCCGCGGTCACCGCTCCGAGTCCGAGCGCCAACTTGCGTGCCCGCACGCGGATTTCGCCATCCGTCTTGAGCGCGGTGAACACCGTGCCGTGGAAGGTGAAGAGGCTCAGCGTGACCAGCCCGCCGAGGAGCGCGTACGGGTTGAGCAGGTCCCAGAAGTTCCCGACGTACTCCATCTCCCGGTCGATCTTGACTCCGCGCACGATGTTGGCGAAGGCCACACCCCACAGGAAGGCCGGACCGACCGAGGTCCAGAAGATCGCGTGCTCCCAGTTGGTCTGCCAGCGCGACTCGTCCCGCTTGTGCCGGTACTCGAAGGCGACGCCGCGCACGATGAGGCAGAGCAGAATCAGCAGCAGCGGCAGATAGAAGCCGGAGAACAGCGTCGCGTACCACTCCGGGAACGCGGCGAAGGTGGCTCCGCCCGCGGTGAGCAGCCAGACTTCGTTGCCGTCCCAGACCGGCCCGATCGTGTTGATCAGGACGCGGCGTTCCTTGCGGTCGCGCGCCAGGAGTTTGGTCAGGACGCCGACCCCGAAGTCGAATCCCTCGAGGAAGAAGTAGCCGATCCACAGAACGGCGATGAGTACGAACCAGACGTCGTGGAGTTCCATACCTCAGCTCTCCTCAGCTACTCAGTACGAGAAGGCCATCGGCCGGTCGGCGTCGCGGTCGTCGCCGCCGATCTTGGTGGGCGGGTTGAGGTCGGACTCGGTGAGTTCCGGCGGTCCGGCCTTGGCGTACTTCGCGATGAGCCGGACCTCGATGAAGGCGAGGACGGCGTACAGCAGGGTGAAGAGGGACATCGAGGTGATGACCTCGCCCTGCGAGACGTTGGGGGAGACGGCGGACTCGGTCTTGAGGACGCCGTAGACGACCCACGGCTGGCGGCCCATCTCGGTGAAGATCCAGCCCCAGGAGTTGGCGATCAGCGGGAAGAGCATCGTCCACAGCAGGAGCAGCCAGTACCACTTCGAGATGCGCGCGCTCAGTGGCTTGTTCCGGAAGAGGACCAGGTGCGGCACCTCGTCCTCACCGACCCGCATCGCCGGCGGCAGCAGGAACCTCTTGCGGGTCAGCCACAGGCCGAGCAGCCCGATGCCGAGGGATGCCATGCCGAAGCCGATCATCCATCGAAATCCCCAGTACGCGACGGGGATGTTGGGCCGGTAGTCGCCGGGGCCGTGCTTCTTCTCGAGGGTCTCCTGGACGTCGTTGATGCCCGGCACGAAGGTGCTGAAGTCGTTGTGGGCGAGGAAGGAGAGCAGGCCGGGGATCTCTATGGCGACCTTGTTGTGCCCCTCGTCGACGTCCCCGTAGGCGAAGATCGAGAACGGTGCGGGCGCCTCGCCGTCCCACAGTGCCTCGGCGGCGGCCATCTTCATCGGCTGCTGCTCGTACATGATCTTGCCGAGGGTGTCGCCGCTGACGGCGGTGAGCAGCCCGCTGACGGCGATGGTGACGAGGCCGAGGCGCAGCGAGGTCTTCATGACCGGTACGTGCTTCTTGCGTGCCAGGTGGTACGCGGCGATACCGGCCATGAACGCACCACCGACGAGGAAGGCGGCGGTCATGGTGTGGAACATCTGGGCGACGGCCGTGTTCTGGGTGAGTACGGCCATGAAGTCGGTGAGTTCGGCCCGGCCGCGTTCGCCGTTGATGCGGTAGCCGACGGGGTGCTGCATCCAGGAGTTGGCCGCGAGGATGAAGTACGCGGAGAGGATGGTCCCGATGGAGACCATCCAGATCGTCGCCAGGTGCAGCTTCTTCGGCAGCCGGTCCCAGCCGAAGATCCACAGGCCGATGAAGGTGGACTCGAAGAAGAACGCGATGAGCGCCTCGAAGGCCAGCGGCGCCCCGAAGATGTCGCCGACGAACCGCGAGTAGTCGGACCAGTTCATGCCGAACTGGAACTCCTGCAGGATGCCGGTGACGACCCCCATCGCGATGTTGATCAGGAAGAGCTTGCCCCAGAACTTGGTGGCCTTGAGGTACTTCTCCTTCTCGGTCCGTACCCATGCGGTCTGCAGGCCCGCCACCAGGGCGGCGAGCGAGATGGTGAGCGGGACGAACAGGAAGTGGTAGACGGTGGTGATTCCGAACTGCCAGCGCGCCAGGGTTTCCGGCGCCAGAGCCAGGTCCACGTCGCAGTCTCCTTAAGTCGCCGTGGTCACAGCGGCAGTTTGCCTGTTTGGTCCCACACATCCTGGGACCGAACAGACACGCTTGTGAACGCGTTCACATTCACAAGCATTATGGAGCACAGCGATTCGAGGCCGGTCGGCGGGGGTCCCCCTTCACTGCCGATCGCCCCGTGAGCAGGCGAAAGCGGGCTCGCCATGACGACGAGCCCGCCCGAATTGTTCGTATATCAGCGCCGGTTGGGATGCGGCGCGGGCCGGCCCGACAGGACCGGCCCGCGCCGACCGAGGACCACTGCCTCGGGACGACCGACTCAGGACTCCTTGAGGAACGCCCCCGCCGCCTGCACGAAGAGGTCGTTCGCCTCGGACTCCCCGATCGTGACCCGCACCCCGTCAACCGCGAACGGCCTGACCACGACTCCGGCCTCCTCACAGGCCGCCGCGAAGTCGAGCGTCCGCTCACCGGTGCGCAGCCACACGAAGTTCGCCTGGGTCTCGGGAACCGTCCACCCCTGGCCGCGCAGCGCATCGACGACCCTCGTCCGCTCGGCCACCAACGCCCCGACCCGGCCGAGGAGTTCGTCCTCGCAGCGCAGACTCGCCACGGCCGCCTCCTGGGCGAGCTGGCTCACCCCGAACGGCACGGCCGTCTTGCGCAGCGCCGCCGCCACGGGCTCGTGCGCGACGGCGAAACCGACCCGTAGCCCCGCGAGGCCGTACGCCTTGGAGAAGGTGCGCAGCACGCAGACGTTCGGCCGGTCACGGTAGAGCTCGATGCCGTCGGGGACGTCGGCGTCCCGGATGAACTCGCGGTACGCCTCGTCGAGCACCACCAGCACATCGCTCGGCACCCGGTCGAGGAAGCGCTCGAGCTCGGCCCGGCGCACCACGGTGCCGGTCGGGTTGTTCGGATTGCAGACGAAGATCAGCCGCGTCCGCTCGGTGATCGCGTCGGCCATCGCGTCCAGGTCGTGCACGTCGTCGGCGTCCAGCGGCACCTGGACCGAGGTCGCGCCGCTGACCTGCGTGACGATCGGGTACGCCTCGAAGGACCGCCAGGCGTAGATCACCTCGTCGCCCACACCGGCCGTGGCCTGCAGCAGCTGCTGGGCGACGCCGACCGAGCCGGTGCCGGTGGCGAGGTGCGAGAGCGGGACGCCGAATCGGTCCGACAGCTCGTTCATCAGCCCCGTACATGCCATGTCGGGGTAGCGGTTGAAGCTGCCCGCCGCGGCGACGGCCCGCTCGAGCACGCCCGGCAGCGGCGGGTACGGGTTCTCGTTGGAGGACAGCTTGTAGGCGACCGGTCCGCCCGCCGCGGCGGGCTTGCCCGGCTTGTACGTCGGGACACCGTCCAGCTCGGCACGCAGCCTCGGGCTCTTCTCGCTCACCGCACGTCCTCCTCGTCACACCCAGGTTCGAATACTGCTCACCCTATGAGGATTCGGGCCCACTGCGAATGCCGCAGCGGGATCGTGACCTCCTGCCGGGCCAGGGGGCGTGACCTGCCGATCCGTGCGCCGGTGGCCCGCGCCGTGGCGCGCGTCACCCGTGCAGGTGAGTTGAGACCTCTTCGAAACATCGCATATTTGGCAGGCTCATGCGTTCCCACGGACGGGAGAGTGGCGCTGGAACGCCCAACTCCCTTACAATTCAAGGGACTTGACCATGAACCACCTTGCAGAAACGTGCCTGTCAACGCCTGCATATGCGCCCCCGCCGAGGCCCCTCATGAGCCCTACTATCGGCTCGCCATGACAGCAGCAGGGAAGCACCAGGTAAGCCGGGCTCAGTCTCGGGGGACCCGGCAAAGTCGAGCGGGCATCCGGGACGTGGCCGCCGCCGCCGGTGTCTCCATCACGACTGTGTCCGACGCACTCAACGGCAAGGGCCGGCTCCCCGACGCCACCCGTCGCCACGTCCGCGAGGTCGCCGAACGGCTGGGCTATCGCCCGTCCGCTGCGGCCCGAACGCTCCGTACCGGCAAGTCCGGCCTGATCGGCCTGACTGTCACCACGTACGGGGATGAACCTTTCACCTTCACCGAGTTCGCGTACTTCGCGGAGATGGCCAGAGCCGCGACCTCGGCCGCGCTCGCCCGCGGCTACGCGCTGGTCATCCTGCCGGCGACCTCCAGACACGACGTCTGGTCGAACGTCGCCCTGGACGGGACGGTCGTCATCGACCCCTCGGACCAGGACCCGGTCGTCAGCGAGCTGATGCGCCAAGGGCTGCCCGTCGTCTCCGACGGCCGCCCCGCAGGCCAACTGCCCGTCACCGCCTGGGTGGACAACGACCACGAGGCCGCCGTCCTCGGCATCCTCGACCACCTCTCCGCCGCCGGCGCCCGCCGGATCGGCCTGCTCACCGGCACCACCACGGACACCTACACACGGCTGTCCACGGACGCGTACCTGCGCTGGTGCCGGCACGTCGACCAGGACCCGGTGTACGAGACCTATCCGGCGCACGACCCCTGCGCCGGGGCCGTCGCCGCCGACCGGCTCCTCGCGCGCCCCGACCGCCCCGACGCGGTCTACGGCCTCTTCGACCCCAACGGCACGGACCTGCTCGCCGCCGCCCGCCGGTACGGACTGCGCGTCCCCGACGACCTGCTGCTGGTCTGCTGCAGCGAGTCGACGGTGTACGCCAACACCGAGCCGCCGATGACGACCCTTTCGCTGAAGCCCCGCCGCATCGGAACCGCCGTCATCCAGCTCCTGATCGACGCGATCGAGGGCATCGACGGCGACCAACCGGTCGAGCAGGTGATACCGACGGAGCTGATCGTGCGGACCTCGTCCCAGCGCCGCCCGCCCCGCACGACCGTCAGCCCACCGCGTACGCCCAACGACAAGACCTAGACGACGGACTGACGACGACCGACTGACTGACGACCGACTGACGACCGACTCGGAGCGGGCGCGGGCGGTCCCGATGTGCCGGAGGGCGACTTCGGGACGCGGCGCCGCGCCACGATCCCGAGATCGAAAACGCGCTCATACCCTCAATTCGGGAGAAAACCACGGTGCACCGCCGGACCCGCTTCGATTCACCACCCCTGGTGCATCACACTCGGCGATCCGCATTCCTATGATGGGCGCACGACACTTCGGGCTGCCGCGACCAGGCGACCCGATCCGGTGACGGAATGCGGTGCGACGGTGGTGGAGGGGTCGATGACTCAGGGGGCCGGTCAGGGACCCGCGGTGCGGACGGACACGGTCCGCGACTTCAGGGTGCCCGCCTATGTACAGCAGACCGGCGAGCCCCCCGCAGAGCCCGCTGCGCCGCCCGCGGAGCCCGAGGGCTACACGCCGACCCAACGCGATCTGCCGGTCATCAACCGGGGCGACACGGTCCAGGTGACGGTTCCCGAGGCTGCCTCGGAGCCGGTCGACGGCGGGTCGCCCGGGCCGCTCTACGTCGTCGGCGACTGCCACGGTTATCTCGACGAGCTGACGGCAGCGCTGCACGAGCAGGGTCTGATCGACACGGACGGCGCCTGGTCGGCCGGCAACGCACGACTGTGGTTCCTCGGCGACTTCACCGACCGCGGCCCTGACGGTATCGGCGTGATCGACCTCGTCATGCGGCTGTCCGCGGAGGCGGCGGCAGCAGGCGGCTACTGCAAGGCGCTGATGGGAAATCACGAGCTGCTGCTGCTCGGCGCGAAGCGGTTCGGCGACACGCCCGTCAACTCCGGTGCGGGCACTGCCACGTTCCAGGCCGCCTGGCTGCTGAACGGCGGTCAGAAATCGGACATGGACCGCCTGCAGGACGTCCATCTGCAGTGGATGTCCCGGCTCGACGCGATGGAGTTGGCGGACGGGCATCTGCTGATGCACTCCGACACCACCGTCTACCTCGACTACGGCGACTCCATCGAGGCCGTCAACGACACCATCCGCGAGGCGCTCACCCGCAAGGACGCGGACGAATGCTGGGAACTGTTCCGGAAGTTCACCAAGCGCTTCGCCTTCCGTGACGAATCCGGCCCGTCCGCGGTGCGCGAGCTGCTCGACGCCTTCGGCGGCACGCGGGTGGTGCACGGCCACAGCCCGATCCCGTACCTGCTCGGCGAGGTGGGGTCCGAGGAGGGCGAGGACTCGGAGGGGCCGAAGGTCGAGGGACCGCACGTCTACGCGGACGGGCTCGCGATCGCGATGGACGGTGGTGTGACCATGGCCGGAAAGCTTCTGGTCCGCCGACTTCCGCTCGAAGACTGATCGTTACCCCGGCAAACGCAGGTCACATATGACCGGGCCGCGCCGGGGGCCAATTTCCGGAAACCCCCTGTCACCGCGTGCCGTAACCGCTCTACCATCGGCTTATCCGTAGCAGGCTCTCCTCCGTTTCCGCCCGACCGCCCGCCACCGCGCGGGCTCAGGGCCCTACGGAGCATCGGGGGATGCACATGAACAGCGCTCCGCACCTGCTGAACGAGGACCGCCAGGATTACGAGCGGATCCTCGATGAGGCGCTGCGTTCCGCCCAGCACAACCCGGATCTGGCCGACGTCGGTGACCGCCTGACCGTCGAGCAGTTGCGCACCATGGCCTTGAACGCCACGGCGCTCATCACGGCGGCCGCCGCTGCCGAGTACCAGCACTTCGTTCAGTTGCGCGGCGAGCTGCGCCGACCGAGCGCTCGGATGCGTACCGAGCCCGCTTCCCGGACGGGCCCGGGCGCGGTGGGCCTCGCGACCGGCTTGGGCGGGGTGACGGAGACCGCCGGTGCCGGCCTGGTCGCCGTACTCGCCGTGCTCGCGCCGGTGTTGGCCGGTACGGCAGCAGCCATCTTCCTGATCATCGGGTACGTGCTGAAGATGCTCAGCCCTGAGCCGACGGTCGCCGACGCGCTGCTGACGACCGGCTGGGTGTTCGCCGCGCTCACGGCCGCGGGGATCCTCGTCGCCGCGGTGGGGCTGCTGCTCACCGCGCTGCGTAACGCGCCGACGTCGCTGCGCGCGGATGCGACCGCCGAGCGGGACGCGGCGGTCGACCGGGCCAGAGAGGCCTGGCACCAGGCACTGCTCGAACGCGGGGTGCTGCCGTTCCTGCGCGAGGCGCTGACCAGTTCCTCGGGCCCGGACGGCGATACGGGCAGCGAGGTCGCCCGGATGCCTCAACTCGGCTACCACCGGCCCGGGTTCAGCAGCCCGGACGGCGGACCCGATGCGGGCCCGCCGCCGAGCTATTCGAGCCCGGATTTCACCAGTCCGGACTTCGGCGGGCCCGACCACCAGCCCGAGTAGCGTCCCGGTTCACCGCACTCCGCCGTACTTCACCGTGTTTCACGTGAAACACGGTGAAGTACGACAGCCTGCTGAGGAGAACCGTCCGTGCGGCAGGCCCAGGTGTGCGTCAGTCCGCGAGCGGCAGGTACACGCGGTGGCCCGCCTCCGCGAACTCCTTGGACTTCTTCAGCATGCCGTCGGCGATCTCCTCGTCGGACGCCGTGCCGTCGACGTCCCGGCCGCCGAACTGCTCGTTGATGCTGTGGCTGATCTTCATCGAGCAGAACTTCGGGCCGCACATCGAGCAGAAGTGCGCCGTCTTCGCCGGTTCCGCGGGGAGGGTCTCGTCGTGGAACTCCCGCGCGGTGTCCGGGTCGAGAGCCAGATTGAACTGGTCCTCCCAGCGGAACTCGAACCGTGCGTCGGACAGTGCGTCGTCCCAGTCCTGCGCCCCCGGATGCCCCTTGGCCAGATCCGCCGCATGGGCCGCGATCTTGTACGTGATGACGCCGGTCTTCACGTCGTCGCGGTTCGGCAGGCCGAGGTGCTCCTTGGGCGTGACGTAGCAGAGCATCGCGGTGCCCCACCAGCCGATCATCGCCGCCCCGATCCCCGAGGTGATGTGGTCGTAGGCCGGAGCGATGTCCGTGGTCAGCGGGCCGAGAGTGTAGAAGGGCGCCTCTTCGCAGATCTCCTGCTGGAGGTCGATGTTCTCCTTGATCTTGTGCATGGGCACATGGCCGGGGCCCTCGATCATCGTCTGTACGTCATGGCGCTTGGCGATCCGGTTCAGCTCACCGAGCGTCTCCAGTTCGGCGAACTGCGCACGGTCGTTGGCGTCCGCGATCGAGCCGGGGCGCAGTCCGTCGCCGAGCGAGTACGTGACGTCGTAGGACGCGAGGATCTCGCAGAGTTCCTCGAAGTTCTCGTAGAGGAAGCTCTCCTTGTGGTGGGCCAGACACCAGGCGGCCATGATGGATCCGCCGCGCGAGACGATGCCGGTCTTGCGGTTCGCCGTCAGCGGGACGAACGGCAGCCGCACGCCGGCGTGGACGGTCATGTAGTCGACGCCCTGCTCGGCCTGTTCGATCACGGTGTCCCGGTAGACCTCCCAGGTCAGTTCCTCGGCCCGGCCGTCGACCTTCTCCAGTGCCTGGTAGAGCGGCACGGTGCCGATCGGGACCGGGGAGTTGCGCAGGACCCATTCGCGCGTGGTGTGGATGTTGCGGCCGGTGGAGAGGTCCATCACGGTGTCCGCGCCCCAGCGCGTGGCCCAGGTCATCTTGTCCACCTCCTCCTCGATGGAGGAAGTGACCGCGGAATTACCGATGTTGGCGTTCACCTTCACCAGGAACCGCTTGCCGATGATCATCGGCTCGATCTCGGGGTGGTTGACGTTGGCCGGGATGACCGCGCGTCCGGCCGCGACCTCGTCGCGGACCACGGCCGGATCCAGGTTCTCCCGGATGCCGATGAACTCCATCTCCGGTGTGATCTCGCCCCTGCGCGCGTACGCCAGTTGCGTCACCGCCCGCCCGTCGCGGCCACGGCGTGGCTGCCGGGGCCTGCCGGGGAAGACGGCGTCGAGGTTCCCGAGGCCGCCGCGCGGTGAGGTGTGCTTGATTCCGTCGTCCTCGGGCCGGACGGGACGGCCGGAGTACTCCGCCGTGTCACCGCGCCCGATGATCCAGTTCTCCCGCAGCGGCGCGAGTCCGCGCCGGACGTCGGTTCGAGTCCCGGGGTCGGTGTACGGCCCCGAAGTGTCGTACAGGGTGACGGCATGGCCGTTGGTGAGGTGCACCTGGCGGACCGGCACACGCAGATCGGGGCGCGAGCCCTCGATGTACGCCTTGTGCCAGCCGATGGACGGTCCGGCCTCCGCGCCGCTGTCGCTCCCGGAGGCAGACGTGCTGATGTCCGATGTGGTCATGAGACCTACTCCCTACGCCGGCATTACCCGGTAACAGGTTCGGCGGTCGACGCAGCGGTTCTCCGTGTCCGTGGATCCGGCATCGGCCGGTCCGCCGTACGAAGTTCAGCGCCCTCTCAGCCCGGTGCTCCGAGCTCCCGCGTGTACAAACGTGCCTCCACGCTAGCGTCATCACGGCCGCGATGAACAGAGGGCCCCCGACGCTCTTGCGATGATCGACAGGTGACCACGATGCAGCAGCCGCCCGAGCCCCCCGGTCCTCCGCCCGCCCCAGGCCACGGCCACAGCCACAGCCACGGCCCGGCCGCGCCGGTGTCCCGGCACCTGCGCAAGGTGATCGCCGCCGTGCTGATCCCGTTCGCGGTGGCGGTCGTGGTCGGGCTCGCCGTGCTCTGGCCCGGTGGCACGCCCGGCCATGAACGCAGTGGTGTCGGCTTCGACCGGCAGACCGAATCGGCCACGGTCGAACGCGTCGACACCGTCGACTGCAAGGACGTCAACGCCTCCCAGCCACCGCCCACCGGCGACACCTCGACACCGGAGGGCTCGTCCGCCGAGCAGCGTGCCAAGGGCACCTGCGGGAAGGCGACGATCAAGGTGACCAGCGGCGAGAACAAGGGCCGCACCTTCGAGGAGGTCATCCAGCCCGACACCTCGCGGAAGCTGGAGAAGGGCCAGGAGGTCGTGGTGGCCTACGCCCCCGACGCGCCGAAGGAACTGCAGTACTCGGTGACCGATGTGAACCGGCGGCTCCCCCTGGCCCTGCTTGCCGGCATCTTCGCGCTCGCCGTGGTGGTAGTCGGCCGGCTGCGCGGGCTGATGGCCCTCGTGGCGCTGGTGGTGAGCTTCGCGCTGCTCACGCTGTTCATCCTGCCGGCGATCCTGCAGGGTTCGAATCCGCTGGTGGTCGCGGTGGTCGGGGCCAGCGCCATCATGCTCATCGCGCTCTATATGTGTCATGGCATCACCGCGCGAACATCGGTCGCGGTGCTGGGCACCCTGATCTCGTTGCTGTTGATCGGCGTGCTCGGTTCCGTCTTCATCGGCTGGGCGTCACTGACCGGCAACACCGACGACAACACCGGACTGATTCACGGGCTTTATCCCGATATCGACATGAGCGGCCTGTTGCTGGCCGGCGTCATCATCGGCTCGTTGGGTGTACTCGACGATGTGACCGTGACGCAGACCTCGGCGGTCTGGGAGCTGCACCAGGCCGATCCGACGATGAGCCGGCGCCAGCTGTACAGCGCGGGCATCCGGATCGGCCGTGACCACATCGCCTCCGTGGTCAACACCTTGGTGCTCGCGTACGCCGGTGCGGCACTGCCGTTGCTCCTGCTGTTCTCCATCGCCCAGTCGGGCGTCGGCACCGTGGCGAACAGTGAGTTGGTCGCGGAGGAGATCGTGCGCACGCTGATCGGGTCGATCGGACTGGTCGCCTCGGTGCCGCTCACGACGGCCCTCGCGGCCCTCATGGTGTCCGCCGACCGTCCGGGCGCCGAGGCGGACACGGCCGGGCCGTCAGGCGCTCAGACGCCGCCGAGGCGCTCTGGCCGGGGCGGCGGGGGCAGGCGCCGCAAGCGCTGAAGCGTTACGGCATGATCGCGGAGGCGCGGATCGTCAGCCGGCGCTCTGCTCCTCCGCGAGGATGCGTCCGAGCTCGTCGTCCAGGTCGCTGTCGAAGTCCTCCAGGGTCGCTTCCTGCCCGAGCGGGACGATCTTGTCGGTCCGGTCGAGGAAGGCGATGAGCGGCGCGATCCCGGCCCGGAACAGCGCCTGGTCCGCGCCGACCTGCAACCGGATGACGGCGTCGTTGAGTTGGGTGCTGTGCGGCGCGATGTGCACGTCACCCTCCCCGCAGGGGCCGTTGATCCCGTCGACGAGCAGCTCGCGACTGAAGGCCCAGGTCACGGGCGCGTCCCCGGGCAGGTGGAAGGTCAGCCGCACGGCATACGGGTCGTGCGCCTCGTACCGCAACTCCACCGGGATGCGGAACGAGAGCTCCTCGGAGACGAGGAAATTCATCATGACTTCTGCCTGGACGGACTCTTGCATCAACTACCCCGTTGCTGTGGCGGCGAGTTGGCCAGGAATCATCTTCCCGCCCCAACCTGAATCTTGCTCAACGTACCCAGGAGATCACAAGCTGTGAGTTTTCAGATGCTGATAGAGAATGCCAGCGAGCCGAGTCTCTGACCGATACCGTGCTGCAACTCACGTACGGCGGGCGTCA
This sequence comes from Streptomyces sp. YIM 130001, assembly GCF_003574445.1. Lineage (GTDB taxonomy): Bacteria > Actinomycetota > Actinomycetes > Streptomycetales > Streptomycetaceae > Streptomyces. Next base: position 22,280 of record NZ_KZ984564.1, on the reverse strand, counting down.
GTCGGTCGGCCTGGTGCAGCGGCAGTGAGATGGCCATGGTGGCGGCGGTCGCTCCCGCGGTGATGGGTACGGCGGCGCAGACGGAACCGAGGGCGTACTCCTGGAACTCCACCACCGGTTGCATCCGGCCGGTGTCGGCAAGTCTGCGCAACAGGGCCTGCTCGTCGGGAACTCCGTAGGCAGTGGTGGGGGCGACGGGGTAACGCGAGAGGTGGTCGCGCTGCGCCTCCTCGTCCAACTGGGAGAGCAGGCACTGGCCGATCGCATGGGCGTGAGCCGTCTCACGGAAGTCTGCCCACTCCTCGACGGCCGGGTTGCCCGGGGTGTCGGAGACGGCGAGCACCTCCACCTCGCCGCCGCGGTACACCGCGAAGTAGACGGGGACGCCGACGGCGTCGCGCCAGTGGGCCATGTCCTCGCTGATCACGCTGCGTCTGGTCTGCCGGACACCGCTGCTGCCGAGCCGCTCGGCGGCCTCGCCGAGCACGAACAGACCGTGCTCACGGCGGAGATATCCCTCGTGGGCGAGGGTGCGCAACAGGTGGTAGGCAGTGGGGAGGGCGAGGCCGGCTTCGCGCGCGAGCCGCTTGGCGGGGGCGCCGCGCTCGTGCGAGCCGACTGCCTCGAGCAGGCGCATGGCCCGCTGTACGGAACCGATCAGGGTCGGTGCTGCGGTGCTGACTGGCGTGGCCAAGGTCCACTCCCGAGGTGCGTGGGGTACCTCGTACGGAACCCGCTCAGGGGTTGGCGGATGGCCCCGCCACAGGGCCCAACTCCGCGTCGCCTACGGACCTTAGCCGCGCCGTGCGTCGCGCGGAGCTTCCATCCGGAACATTCCCCCGGGTGGGGGAACGTTTATCTGCATCGTCATCTGCCCTGTGCGCCGCACCGGCTCGGTCCCTCTCCACCGCGCGGCTGCCTCGGTTCGTCTCGCGGCGCGGTGTGCGCGGCCGTGTCCGCCGCGCTGCCTGCTCGCGACAAGGGCCGCTGCCGGCTGGGTAGCTGGCCGGGCGGCCCTGTCGTCATGAGCTGGTGGACATGAACTTCCGTACGACATAGATGAGTCCGGCGACGAGGGCCACGAAGACGAGGACCTTGAAGAGCAGGCCGACCACGACGCTGATGATCCAGCCGATCACTCCGCCGAACACCACGAGAGCGATCACCGGCACGGCAATCCACTTCACCCACCAGGGCAACCCCGCGAATATCTCCCGCACGTCCATCGTCTACCTCTTCCTCCGGATCTCTCCGGTCTCTGGCGTCCCCGGCCTCTCCGGTCCCGGATACTCCGGTCCGCCGAGCCTCTGCCCTCGATGCTAGGCGGAGGGGCACACCCGTGGGGCGCCCGGATCCCTTGTCCTTCCCTGATCCAACCCTGAGAGCCGCCTCAGGGTTCCCATGGGGCGTGAGGTGGGCGGTGCGACGGAGCTCAGCCCTCCGGCGGCGAGAAGACGACGAGGACCCTCAGGTCCTCGCTGATGTGATGGAACTTGTGGGGAACCTTGGCCGGCACGTACACCACACTGCCCCGGCCGACGGCGGTCGTCTCCGTGCCGACCGTCACGGACGCGTGGCCGCTCACCACGAAGTAGACCTCGTCCTGTGCGTGCGGCGCCTGCGGATCCGTCTCCCCCGCATCGAGCGCGTACAGGCCGACGGACATGTTCCGTTCCTTGAGGAACTGGAGATACGCGCCGTTGTTCGCCGCGCGCTCCGCCTCGAGCTCGTCCAGTCGAAAAGCCTTCATGGCCGTGTCCGCCCTCACTCCCCGCCGCACGCCGGTGCCCGGCGCCGATCACGTCTGCCACGATCAGACACATGAAGAATTTCGTAGTCAAGACGATCGCGAACTCAGCGGCACTCGCCGTGGCCATCTGGCTACTGGACAAGATCACCCTGACCGGCAACAGCACCCCCCGCAAGGTGCTCACACTGATCCTGGTGGCGCTTGTCTTCGGCCTGGTGAACTGGCTCGTCAAGCCGGTCGTGAAGCTGCTGACCTTCCCGCTGTTCATCCTCACCCTCGGCCTGATCACCTTGGTGGTGAACGCGCTGATGCTGCTGCTCACTTCGTGGCTCGCCGACAAGCTGAGTCTGAGCTTCCAGGTGGAGGGCTTCTGGACCGCGGTACTGGGCGGCCTGATCATCAGCGTCGTCTCCTGGGCGATGAACATGGTCCTGCCCGACGACCGTGACTGAGCGATCCCGATGAACGACCCCGAAACCCGTCGCGAAACCCGCGCCGCTGTCCCCTTCCGTGTGAGTTTCGTCTGCACGGGCAACATCTGTCGCTCCCCGATGGCCGAGTCCGTGTTCCGTGCCCGGGTGGCCGATGCCGGACTCGAGTCCCGCATCGAGGTGTCGAGCGCCGGCACCGGCGGCTGGCACGAGGGCGAGGGCGCCGATCCACGCACGGTCTCTGTCCTCGAGGCGCACGGCTACGACGGCGACCTCACCGCACGGCAGTTCACCGCGGCGGACTTCGACCGGCTCGACCTCGTCGTGGCCCTCGACTCCGGCCACCGGCGTGCGCTGCAGCGGCTCGCACCCGGACCGGCCGACGCCGCGAAGGTACGTCTGCTGCGCAGCTACGACCCCGCGGCGGGCAACGACGACACCGGCCTGGACGTACCCGATCCCTACTACGGGGGCCCGGACGGATTCCAGGAGTGTCTGGACATGGTGGAAGCCGCGGTTCCGGGACTGCTCCGCGCAGTCCGCGCGGCACTGGCTGACAAGGACGCCGCATGACACAGCACCCATCACACGGCGACAGCACATCGGACCAGCTCGTCGGCGAGGGCACCCGGGCCGTCCGGGCCGGTATGCCGGAGCCCGTGAAGCACGAACCGACGCTGCCGGGGCCGGTGTTCGCCGCCCACTTCCACCTGCCGGGCGACCCCGCCGGCCCCTATGCGTACGGCCGCGACGAGAACCCGACCTGGACGCATCTCGAGCGCGCCATCGGTGAACTCGAGGCGCCCGCGCCGGACGGCGTCGATCCGGCCGAGACCCTGGTCTTCGCCTCGGGCATGGCCGCGATCTCCGCCGTCCTGTTCTCCCAGCTGCGCACCGGTGATGTGGCCGTACTGCCCGACGACGGCTACCAGGCCCTGCCTCTCGTACGCGAGCAGCTCACCGCGTACGGGATCGAGGTGCGCACCGCGCCCACCGGCGGCGACGCGCAGCTGGAACTGCTCGAGGGCGCCTCGTTGTTGTGGATCGAGTCCCCGTCTAATCCGGGCCTCGACGTGTGCGACATCCGCCGTCTGGCGACGGCGGCGCACGAGCGCGGCGCCAAGGTCGCGGTGGACAACACGCTGGCCACTCCGCTCGGCCAGCGTCCGCTGGCGCTCGGTGCGGACTTCTCGGTGGCCAGCGGCACGAAGGGGCTCACCGGGCACGGCGATCTGCTGCTCGGTTACGTGACCGGGGCGGACGCTGCTGCCATGGCGGACGTTCGCCGCTGGCGGAAGATCGGCGGCGCCATCCCCGGGCCGATGGAGGCGTGGCTCGCGCACCGGTCCCTCGCCACCCTGCAGTTGCGGGTCGACCGGCAGAACGCCAACGCGCTCGCGGTCGCCGAGGCCCTGCGGGCGCGGACAGATGTCACGGGCCTGCGCCATCCCGGACTCGGGGATGATCCCGCGCACGCCGTCGCCGCCCGGCAGATGCGCCGTTTCGGCAGCGTGGTGTCGTTCACGCTGGAGTCCCGGGAGCGGGCCGAGCGCTTCCTCGCCGCGCTTCGCCTGGTCGAGGAAGCCACCAGTTTCGGCGGGGTGCGTTCCACCGCGGAGCGCCGGGGGCGCTGGGGCGGCGACGCGGTGCCGGAGGGGTTCATCCGCTTCTCGGTCGGCGCCGAGGACCCGGACGACCTCGTCCCGGATGTGCTGCGGGCACTCGACGTCTCGCACGGCTAGCCGGTCCGCGAGCGCGGCAGACGGACGGCCCGAGCCTCCCCCCTCGTGGCTCGGGCCGTCCCGGTTCTGCGCGCGAAGAACCGCCTGCACAAGGCTAGTTGACTCTCTGTCAGTGTCCAATCACGGTAGCGACAGCGACCTATCGACATATTTATAGTTGGGGCCCTGCGGGGGACATGGGAGGGGAGGGGCATTCGATGGATCTGGCCCTGTTGCGCACCTTTGTCACCGTGCACCGGGCCGGTTCGTTCACCCGGGCCGCGGCACTGCTCGGGCTGTCCCAGCCCGCGGTGACCGCGCAGATCCGCACGCTGGAACGGCAGTTGGGGCGGCCTCTGTTCCTGCGGCAAGCGCGCGGTGTGACGCCCACGACCATCGGCGACGAGCTGGCGCACAAGGCGGCTCCGCATCTGGATTCGCTGGTGGAGATCGCGGAGAGCGGACTCGACCAGGAGTCGTCGATGCGCACGCTCCATCTCGCGGGCCCGTTGGAGTTCACCGCGGAACGTGCCCTGCCCACCCTCACGACGCTGACCGGCGACGACGGACAGAGCTTCACCCTGCGGGCCTCGTTCGGCAATGCGGAGGAGGCTCTGGAGGGCCTCGCGGCCGGACACCATGATCTGGCCATTTCCACCGCCCGTCCGCGGGGTGCGCTCCTCACGGCGACTGCGCTCTGCGACGAGGAGCACATGCTCGTGGCCGCTCCCGGCCTCGCGCAGCGGATCGGCCCCGGCCGCCTCCGTAGCGAGGGCGCTCATGCCCTGGAGGATCTGCCGGTCGTCGAGGTGCACGAGTCGCTGCCGTTCGTCGCACGCTACTGGGCCGCGGTCTTCGACTCCCGGCCGGCCACCTCGGGCACGGTCGTGGTGCCCGACCTGCGGGCGGTACTCGCCTGTGCGGTGGCGGGTGCGGGGCTCGCGGTGCTGCCGCGCTATCTCTGCGCGGACGCCCTGGCGCGTGGGGACGTCGTCGCACTGCACGAGCCCGCGGTGCCGCCGCTGCGCACGTATTTCCTGGTGGTGCGTACGGGGACGCTGGCGATGCCGCACATCGCGAAGGCGCACGAGTGGCTGCTGCGAGCCGCCTCGTCATGGAGCTGAGCGATCCGTCGGGGCGCAGTGGAACCGTTCGCCCGGGGCGTACCGAGCCGGGCGCGGTGTTTCACGTGGAACGGCACGGGCCACATTCCTTGCATGACCGTCCGACCCGTGGTCAAGCGCACCGCCCGAGCCGTCCTGCTCGACGGCGATGGCCTGCTGCTGATCAAACGCACCAAGCCCGGAGTGGATTCCTACTGGGTCACGCCGGGCGGGGGAGTGGAACCGGAGGACGCCACCGTCGTCGACGCTCTGCACCGTGAGGTGTACGAGGAGCTGGGCGCCAAGATCACCGATGTGGTGCCCTGCTTCGTGGACACCGTCGAGCACATCGGGTCGGACGGCGGCGCCACCGGCGTCAAGGTCCAGCACTTCTTCGTCTGCCGACTGGCCTCCATCGACCCGTCTCTGCGGCACGGGCCGGAGGTCGAGGAACCCCTCGGCGAGTACGAGATCGTGCGCATCCCGTTCACCCGGGTCGGTATCGCCTCGGTCCATCTGGTTCCGCTGTCGCTGCGCCACTACCTGGACGCCAATATCGAGGGCGTCCGGGCGATGCACGCACCGGATCTGGGCTGAGCCCCGGCCGGATTCCCGCCTGTCTCCCCCGCGTGCGGCCCGTCGCACGGGTACCCGTCCCCCAGTTCCCGTTCCGCGCGGCCCGAGGTCGTCCGGGGTCCGCTACGCCGAGCCGATGACGCCCGCGGCGCCCAGGCACCGTCCGTACGCCCGGCTCAGTAGGCGCGGTTACTCCCGTGGGCAGACGTCCTGATCCCGTGCGCGCGGCACCGTGTTTCACGTGAAACTAGACCGCCCCGCACGCCGGGCCACCCTCGTTGTCCATGTCGCCGCCGCAGCCGGCTGGCTCGGGCTCACGCTCGGACTGCTCGCTCTGGCCGTCGCGGCGATCACCACCGACTCCGCGGCGACGACGGAAGCCGCCGTCCGCTCGATGAAGATCTTCTCCGACTGGCTGGTCCTGCCGCTGGCGTTGCTCACGCTGGCGAGCGGCCTCGTGCTGTCGCTCGGCACGCACTGGGGGCTGGCCAGGCACCGTTGGGTTTACGTCAAGTTCTGGCTGACCCTCGCCACGACCGTCGCATCGTTGTTCGCGCTGCGCCCGGGAGTCTCCGACGCGGCCGCCACGGTCGCGTCCGGGGCTCCACTGGGCGATCCGACCGGCCTCATCGCCGGACCGATCGTCTCGCTGAGCGCCTACGTCTTCATGGCGGCCGTCTCGGTCCTCAAGCCCTGGGGCCTGACCAAGCGTGGCCGAAAGCAACGGGAGGCCTCCCGTGAACGACGTTCGGCCTCCGGTAAAGAGGTGGACTCCGAGGGCGCACGTCAGCCAGCCTGACCGCGTGCCGACACCTTCACTTGCCACGTCCCCCGCCAGGCCCCTCACCGTCCGCGATCTGACGGCCTGCGCCGACCTCTCCGAAGACCGCGGCTGGCCCCGCGAGGAACACAAATGGGGCCTGCTCCTCGCGGCGGGCCGCGGGTACGGGATCGACGATCCGGACGGCGGACTCGCCGCCGCCTGCGTGGTCACCTCGTACGGGCCCGTGGACCGGCCCGAACTGGCAGCCATCGGCATGGTGTTGGTCGCCGAGCGGCATGCGCGTCAGGGCATCGGACGCCATCTGATGCAGCAGGTTCTGGCGGACACCGGGCCCGTTCCGCTGACCCTGCACGCGACGTCCAACGGCCGGCCGCTGTACGAAGAGCTCGGCTTCAAGACCGTGGGCAGGGCCGAGATGGTCCGTGGCCGCTTCACACCGACCGGTCCGCTGCCCGATGTCGCGACCAGGGCCGCCACCGGCGAGGACCTCGCCGCAGTACTGCGTATCGACGCCGAGGTCTTCGGCACCGACCGGACCCATGTCCTGGCCCGACTCCCCGCCTTCGCCGACCAGTTCAGGGTCGCCGAGGCCGACGGGGAGCTGATCGGCTACGCGGCGGCCTGGCCCAACATGGACACCCAGGTCGTGGGCCCGCTGATCGCCCGGGACACCGAGACGGCCAAGGCCCTGGTCGCTTCCCTCGCCCGGCACACGGACCGTCCCCTGCGCACCGACATCGACGTACGCCACGAGGAACTCCTGCGGTGGCTCAAGGCGGCCCCGGACGTGGACACCGCCGGGTTCAACGCGGTGATGACGTACGGGACCGCCGATCTGCCCGGTGACTGGTCCCGTAGGTTCGCGCCGCTCACCGTGGCGGCCGGCTGAGCCACCCGCCGTGGCACCCGCGGTCAGCGACGGGCCGGCTCGGCCTCGGGGACGGCCGTGAGTGCCTGCGCGCCGGTGACGACTCTGCTGCCGGCGGCCCCGCGCCGCTCGAGCGTGGACGAGACGACGGCGAGTACGAGTGCCGAGGCCGCGAGTGCGGCGCCCACCCAGTTCGGGGCGGTGTAGCCGAGGCCGGCGGCGATGACCAGGCCACCGAGCCAGGCCGACAGGGCGTTGCCGAGGTTGAAGGCACCGATGTTCATGGCCGATGCGAGCGTGGGCGCTCCCGACGCCTGGTCGAGGATGCGCTTCTGCAGCGGCGGCACCGTGGCGAACCCGAGCCCGCCGATCAGCAGGAGCGTCACAGCGGCGGCGACCTTGTTGTGCGCGGTCACCGTGAACAGCGCGAGCACCACGGCCAGGGACCCGAGCGAGACGTACAGCATGGGCATCAGGGCGCGGTCCGCGAACTTTCCGCCGACCAGGTTGCCGCCCACCATGCCGAGCCCGAGGAGCGCGAGCAGCCAGGTCACCGAGGAGTCGGCGTAGCCCGCGATGTCGGTCATCATCGGCGTGATGTAGGTGACGGCCGCGAAGACGCCACCGAAGCCGAGCACCGTCATCGCCATCGCGAGCAGTACCTGCACATTGCGGAACGCGGCCAGTTCGTGGCGCAGCCGTACGCCCTCCGCCTTGGGCAGATCGGGCACCAGACGCGCGACGCCCAGCAGCCCCAGCACGCCGAGGGCGGCTACGAACAGGAACGTGACCCGCCAGCCGAAGCTCTGCCCGACGAACGTGCCGAGCGGGACGCCCACGACGTTCGCGACCGTCAGGCCGGTGAACATCATCGCGATCGCGCCGGCCCTGCGCTGCGGGGCGACCAGCTCCGCGGCCACCACCGCGCCGATGCCGAAGAACGCGCCGTGCGCGAGCGAGGCGACCACCCGGCCGGCCAGCATCACGCCGAACGCGGGGGCGACGGCCGACAGCACATTGCCCGCGATGAAGAGCCCCATCAGCAGGAGCAGCATGCGCTTGCGCGAGATGCGGGTGCCCAGAGCGGTCATGAGCGGGGCGCCGAGGACGACGCCGAGTGCGTAGCCGGTGACGAGATAGCCGGCGAGCGGGATGGAGACGTCGAAGGTGTCCGCAACGTCCGGGAGCAATCCCATGATCACGAACTCTGTGGTGCCGATCCCGAAAGCCCCGATCGCCAGGGCAAGGATTGCGAGAGGCATGTGCAGTGCCCTCCAGAAGATGCAGAGAATCCTTACGAGCGGAGACAATAATTGCAGACGCGCACTAAATGCAAGCGCGGGCTATTGCAGATCTGGTCTATCCTGAGTGCCAGGCCCTCATCGACGAGGCCTGGATCCGTGAAGGCCTGGATCCGTGGAGGCCCGGATCCGTGACGGACGGAGGAGAGACATGGCCGCGAGTGACCCCGCCCTGACCGCCCTCTCGCAGGGCTGGTGCGCCCTCTCTTTGCTGCACGGGCGGATCGAGGCACATATCGAGCGTGCGCTGCAGAGCGCCCACGGACTGAGCGTGCGCGAGTTCTCACTGCTCGACGTGCTGAGCCGGCAGCACAACGGGACCGGCGGCCACCTCCAGATGAAGCAGGTCGCCGACGCGGTGGTACTCAGCCAGAGCGCGACCACCCGCCTGGTGGCCCGCCTCGAGGACCGCGGCCTGCTGACCCGGTACATCTGCGACACGGACCGCCGGGGCATCTACACCGACGTCACCGAGGAAGGCCGGCAGCTCTTGGCGGCGGCCCGGCCGACCAACGACGCCGCACTCCGCGAAGCCCTCGACACCGCAGCCGAAAAGCCTGAACTGGCGCCGTTGGTCAGGGCAGTCGAAGGCATTGAGGCCGTGCCCGCAGAGGCTGCCGTCTCGGCATAGTCTCCGGAGCATGACCGATCTGGAAATCCGCCCGGCGCGCACCGCCGACATCGCCGCCATCGTGGCGATGCTCTCCGACGACCCCCTCGGCGCCCAGCGAGAGTCACCCGACGACCTCACGCCGTACCTCGCCGCGCACGAACGCCTCACCGACGACCCCAATCAGCACCTCACGGTGGCCGTACGGGGCGAACGCGTCGTGGGGACGCTGCAGTTGACGTACATCCCCGGGCTGTCGCGGCGGGGTGCCACGCGTGCGGTCATCGAGGCGGTCCGGGTACACGCGGACGAGCGCGGCAGTGGACTCGGCAGCCAGTTGATCGCCTGGGCCGTGGACACCGCGCGGGACGACGGCTGCCAACTGGTGCAGCTGACCTCCGACGTCAGCCGTACCGACGCGCACCGGTTCTACGAGCGGCTGGGCTTCACCGCCTCGCATGTGGGCTTCAAGTTGCAGCTGTGAGAGCCGTGTTACGGGGTGACGGGGCCTGTTTCACGTGAAACAGGCCCCGTCGTTTCACGCGAGGCCGCGCCAGCCCGCCTCGTCCACCCCGCCGGGGATGGGCGCACCGGCCTCGTAGGGCACGCGTGTGAACACGAACGAACCCAGGTCGAGGTGGCTGACGCCCCCGTCGTCGCCGCGCACCGCCCTCAGCACCTCACCGTCGAAGTAGCCGTCGAGTCCGGTCCAGGTGCCGTCGCCCGCGGCGCGGAAGCGCGATCGCCGGCCGCCGGCGTTCTGCGGCCCGAACTCGACACCGCCGTCCGCGGCCAGCCGCAGCCCGAAGTGCTGCGTCCCCCAGTACCAGGAGCCCGTCAGGGCGAGCAGCTCCGGGTCCGCCTCGGGCAGCGGCCGCCACGGCGCGGGGATGCGCGGCTCTGCCTCGGCGACGATGGCGATCAGCTCCGCGGTCAGCGTCGCCACAGCCGGTCCGGACGTGCAGTTGGCCAGTGCGACCGCCGCAAGCCCCTCCTCCTCGCTGACGAGCAGGCAGGCGAGAAAGCCGGGCAGCGAACCGGTGTGCCCGGCGAAAGTCTGCTCGCCCGCGCGGATCAACTGAACGCCGAGCCCGTAGCCACCGTTCCAGTCGCCCGGCGCGAGCGGCGCCGCCGGCCTGCGCATCTCACGGACCGTCTCGGCGCCCAGCACCCGGTCGTCGCCCTCGACGAGGAAGACGGCGAACCGTGCCAAGTCTGCTGTCGTGGACCACAGTTGTCCGGCCGGAGCCATCAGGCCGAGGTCCTCGGAGGGCTCCGGCAGCATCACGTCCGCCCACGGGTGCACGGCCCAGCCGCGCGCATGCGGCGCCTCGGGCCCCACGGAGGTGCGCCGCAGGCCGAGCGGTTCGAGCACCTCACGGCGCAGTACCTCGGCCCAGGGGGCGCCGCGCAGCTTCTCGATCAGCGAGCCGAGCAGGGTGTACCCAGGATTCGAGTAGTGGTGCCGCTGCCCCGGCGGATGCAGCAGCGGATCCGTGCCCAGTACGTCGTCGAGGTGCGGGCGGGCGGTGCCGGGGGTCCGTTCCCACCAGGGCGCCGGAGCCTCGGCGGCGAGACCGGCGGTGTGGGCGAGCAGGTCGCGGACGGTGGCCTCGCCGGCAGCGGTGCCGGGCAGGTGCTTCTCCAGCGGATCGGCCAGATCGATCAGACCCTCGTCACGCAGCCGCATCACCAGGACCGCGGTGAACATCTTGGTGAGTGACCCGATGCGGTACTGCGTGGTGTCGTCCGGTGCATGGCCGTCCACACAGGTCCGAGCCCCGTTCCAGACGACCTGCCCGTCCCTGACCACCGCGGCGACGAGTGAAGGGGACCGGCCCTCCGACTGGGCGCGTGCCGTGCGGTGCAGCAGGGCTCTGCGGGTCGGCGGAAGCAGTTCTTCGGGTACGTCCGGGGTGCTGTGTGAGGTCATGTCGTTCAGTCCATCGGGATCGGGCAGTGGGGTCGAGCCATTTTCGCTCCCGCACCGCCGCGCTCCGAGGCCCGACCAAGGTACTGTGCATTGCATGGAACCGGGCAGCCCGAGCAATCGCAAGGTGAGCAAGGCCGAGAGCCAGCTCCGCAAGGGCGTGCTCGAGTACTGCGTACTGGCGATGATGCAGAGCGGACCGCGCTACGGCGTGGAGCTGCTGCGGGACCTGGAGCGGACCGGGGCGCTGGCCACCAGCCAGGGCACGGTCTATCCGCTGCTCTCCCGGCTGCGGCGGGACGATTTCGTCAGCACCAGCTGGCAGGAGTCGGCGTCCGGGCCCCCGAGGCGCTACTACGAGCTGACGCCGGCGGGGCAGGCCGCCCTCGACGAGTTCGCCGGCCTGTGGCCGTCCTTCCGCGACGCCGTCGACCAGGTACTGCTGCCGCCCCCGCGGGACACGGGGGCGAAGGAGGAGTAGGCGGGCCGCTGAGACGCCGGTTCGGAGTCGGCAGGCCCAGCTCGGGGAACGGCGCCGTCAGCCGAGGAACTCCGTGAGCGCGGCGGTGAGTTCGGCGGGGGCGTCCTCCTGGACCAGATGCCCGGCGCCGGGAATCCGCACCAGCCGGGCCGACGGGATGAGCCCGGCCAGCTCCTGCGCCTTGGCCACGGGGATCCAGGTGTCGTCCTGCCCCCAGCACACCAGGACGGGCAGCTCGATGCTCCCGTAGCGCTCCTGGACCTCGTCGGTGAACCGCTGATCGGCCTGGGCGATCTGCCGGTAGAAGGCGGGCAGTCCCTGCTCGCCCAGCCATGGTGCGACGAGCCGCTCCAGCACGAGCGGGTGCAGCCCCGGGCTGCTGGCCGAGCTGATGTACTCACGGACCAGGGCCTGGTGGAGGTTCGGCGGCAGCTGCTCGAAGACCTGCGCGTTCTCGCCGACCAGACGGAAGAACGGCGACCCCCACGGCGCGAGCGCGACCGGATCCACGAGCGCGAGCCGCCCGTAACGCGCCCCGTGCAGCAGGTGCGCGCGCAGCGCCACCGCCCCGCCGAAGTCGTGGGCGACGACGTCCGGTTCGGTGAGTCCCCAGTGCTGGAGCAGCTCGGCGAAGACCTGGCCCTGGGCGGCCAGCGACACGTCCTGGCCCTCGAACTTCGCCGAGCTGCCGTAGCCGGGCATGTCCCACACGTACACCTGACGGCGCGCGGCCAGCGCACGGGCGATGCCCCGCCAGACGTACGACGAGAACGGCGTCCCGTGCAGCAGCACCACCGGTGGCGCCGCGGGGTCCCCCAGCCGTTCCCAGCGCACCTCGCCCGAGGCGCTGTCGAAGCTCCTGGCCAACTCCCAGTCGCGCAAGGCGACCACCACCTCCCCTTGGGTCCGCCCTCAGGCTGTCATGCCGTCGCCGCGCTCGTCGTCGGACCCCGTGAGCTCGGGCACCGGGACGCGGGAACTGCGGCCGGAGCGGCCCCTCACAAGCCGCGCAGGAACTCCCCGACCGCTCGGTCGAAGACGTCCGGCCGTTCCATGTTCGGGTAGTGAGCAGCCCCATCGACGCAGATCGCGCGGCCGTCGGGCACGGTACGGACGAGCCGTTCGGCCATGCCGATGTGATCGGGGGAGTCGACGGCGCCGTTGACGGCCAGTACCGGGACGCCGATGTCCGCGGCCCGTTCCCAGGTGCGGTGGACCGGGAGGAGGAAGTCCGGTTCGTCGGCGGTGTGTTGGGACATGGTCGCCCGGGCCATCCGCCGCAGCCGGTCCACCACGTCGGGGTCGACCTCGTCGAGGCTGCGCCGAGGACCGGCCGCGAAGAGGGTGAAGGCCTCGACCGAGGCGTCCAGATCACCGGCTGCCATGGCCCGTTGCCAGCCTGCGGCGGTGGCGGTCGTCCAGGGGTCGGTGAAATACGGCTCGCTGGTGCCGGCGCCACTCACGACCAGGCCACGAACGAGGTCCGGGTACTCGAGGGCCAGATCGACCGCGGTGGCCGCGCCCATCGAGACGCCGATCACCACCGCGGGCCCGGTGTCCGACTCCCGGAGCAGTGCCGCCACGTCGTCCACGGGCCGGAAGGGCTCCGTGGCGCCCGCGGACCGCCCGTGCCCGCGGGCGTCCGGAGCGATGACGCGATGGCGTTCGGCCAGTACGGGAATCTGCCGGAACCACATGCCGTGATCCAGGAAGCCGCCGTGCAGCAGTACGAGCGGAGGGCCGGCCGCCTGCGCGCTGTCGGCCGCCGGGCCGGTGTCGAGCCTGAACACATCATCCAGATTCATGACAACCAAGGTGTCACTTCCTGAAGGAGATGACAACCGAGGTGTCATGATGACGGTATGAGTGAAAGCGACGGCACCCCGGCACCCCCACCGACTCCCCCGCATCGCAATCCGGCCGATCGCCGCCCGACCGACCGCCTCACCGAGGTCTTCGACCTGGTGGGCCCGCTGTACCGGCGCGCGCAGCGCAAGGTCGAGCAGGACGTACCGGCCGAGGGCCTGTCCGTGGGCGTACGCGCGGTGCTCACGCTGCTGCGCGCACACGGTCCGCTGACCGTCCCGCAGATGGGCCGGGAGCAGGCGCTGAGCCGCCAGTTCGTGCAACGCATGGTCAACGAGGCGACGGCCCGCGGCCTGACCGAATCGATCCCGAACCCGGCGCACAGAAGGTCGTCCCTGATCCGCCTCACCGAACCGGGCCTGGCGGCCGTCACCGCCGTGCTCGACCGCGAACGGGCGATGCTGCGCCAGGTCGACGGCGACCTCACCGACGCAGAGATCGACACCTGCCTCCGCGTCCTGTCCACGCTCCTCCACCTGCTGGACAACGTGGACGTCGACTGACGGCACCGACCCGGCGCTGCCCGGCCGGCCAGGCGGTCGGTCCGTCAGTCGATCGGCCAGGCGGTCAGTCCGTCCCGAACTCCATGGCCGCGTGGTCGAGCATCTCGTCCTCGCTGGAGACCCGGCCCCGCGAGGCGATGGCGTCGGCGCCGCCCTGCGGCATCGCGCCGATCAGCCCGGTCGACGCCGCCTGAGCCGCACCGATGAGCGCGGGATGCGTCGAGCCGACCATGCCGAGCCCGGCGTACTGCTCGAGCTTGGCGCGCGAGTCGGCGATGTCGAGATTGCGCATGGTGAGCTGGCCGATCCGGTCCACCGGGCCGAACGCCGAGTCCTCGGTGCGCTCCATCGACAGCTTGTCCGGGTGGTAGCTGAAGGCCGGACCCGTGGTGTCCAGGATCGAGTAGTCGTCACCGCGCCGAAGGCGGAGCGTGACCTCGCCGGTGACCGCCGTACCGACCCAGCGCTGCAGCGACTCACGGATCATCAGCGCCTGCGGGTCGAGCCAACGGCCCTCGTACATCAGCCGGCCGAGCCGCCGACCCTCGGTGTAGTAGTTGTCGAGGGTGTCCTCGTTGTGGATCGCGTTGACCAGGCGTTCGTACGCGGCGTGCAGCAGCGCCATGCCGGGCGCCTCGTAGATGCCGCGGCTCTTGGCCTCGATCACCCGGTTCTCGATCTGGTCGGACATGCCCATGCCGTGACGGCCGCCGATGGCGTTCGCCTCCATCACCAGGTCGACCGGGGTGGCGAACTCCTTGCCGTTGATCGTCACCGGGCGGCCCTGCTCGAAACCGATGGTCACGGTCTCGGCGGCGATCTCCACCTCGGGGTCCCAGAACCGCACGCCCATGATCGGGTCCACGGTCTCGACACCCGCGTCGAGGTGCTCCAGGGTCTTCGCCTCGTGCGTGGCACCCCAGATGTTCGCGTCGGTCGAGTACGCCTTCTCCGCGCTGTCGCGGTAGGGCAGCTCGTGCGCGAGCAGCCACTCCGACATCTCCTTGCGGCCACCGAGTTCGGTGACGAAGTCCGCGTCCAGCCAGGGCTTGTAGATCCGCAGGTGCGGATTGGCGAGCAGCCCGTAGCGGTAGAACCGCTCGATGTCATTGCCCTTGAACGTCGATCCGTCGCCCCAGATCTGCACGTCGTCCTCGAGCATCGCCCGTACGAGCAGGGTGCCGGTGACGGCACGGCCGAGCGGCGTCGTGTTGAAGTACGCCCGCCCGCCCGAGCGGATGTGGAACGCACCGCAGGTGAGCGCGGCAAGACCCTCCTCGACCAGCGCCGCACGGCAGTCGACCAGACGTGAGATCTCGGCACCGTACGTCGACGCGCGACCGGGCACCGAGGCGATGTCGGGCTCGTCGTACTGGCCGATGTCGGCGGTGTACGTGCACGGGACGGCGCCCCTGTCGCGCATCCACGCGACCGCGACCGAGGTGTCGAGACCGCCGGAGAAGGCGATGCCGACGCGCTCGCCGATGGGCAGGGAGGTGAGGACCTTAGACATAGAAATAGTATGCATGCGAACGCATGCCCATGCAAAGTTGTCCGGAGAACCAATCCTGGAATCTCAGAATCCGGCTCACCGTGCCGTTCACGGCCCGAGACTGTGTTCCAGCCCGGTCGGCCGCTTCGCACTCGCGGGAGACAGTCGCCTGTCGACCGCCCAGACGGCCAGAGCGCACGCCGCGAATCCGGCTCCGAGAAGACTGGAACCCGCCCAGCCGTGTGAGGTGAGGACGGCGGTGGTGGCGACCGCACCGAACGCGGACCCGAGCGAGTAGAAGACCATATAGCCGCCGATCACGCTGCTGGTGCGGTCCGGATGCGCGGCGGTGAGCAGGTGCTGGTTGCTGACATGCACGGCCTGAACGGCGAAGTCGAGAGCCACGATGCCGGCGGCGAGCAGCCACAGCGACCACGGGAGCTGCGCGATCACCGCCCAGGACAGGACGAGCAGGCCGAGCGCGAGACCGGTGACCGGGGCCGCCCGGCCCGCGTCCGCCCACCGCCCGGCACGTGCCGCGCCGAGCGCACCGGCAAGTCCGACCAGGCCGAACAGCCCGACCTGACTCTCGTTCAGCCGCCACGGCGCATCCATCAGCGACAGGGACAGCCCGCTCCACACCGTTCCGAACGAGGCGAACAGGAAGAACGCGATGAGCCCGCGCGTCAGGAAGAGGCGCTGCCTGAAGAGTCCACCGAGGCACACGACGGCCTGCCCGTACCCCGCAGATCGTTCGCCTCCCTCCTCCGCCGGCAGCGCGACGAGAACGAGAGCCGCGAGCCCGAGCGACAGCACCGCGAGCACCACATAGACGCTCCGCCAGCCCCAGACCTCGGCGAGCGTGCCCGTGACGACCCGCGCGCCCAGGATCCCGACCACGACGCCGGAGGTCACGACCCCGATGTTCCGTCCGCGTTCGGCAGGCGGCGAGACCGATGCGGCGTAGGCCACCGCGGTCTGTACGACCACGGCGAACAGCCCGGCCGCCGCGAGCCCCACGAACGCCGCCCGCGCGCCCGACGCCGAGGCCGTGAGGACCATCCCGGCCGCGGTGAACGCCAGATGCACCGCAATGAGCCGGCGCCTGTTGACGCCCACATCGCCCAGCGGTACCAGGAGAAGCAGCCCTGCCAAGTAGCCGCACTGGCCGATCGCGACGATCCAGCCGGCGTGCTCCTGCGGCACACCGAGGTCACGCGCCATCGGTTCCAGTACCGGCTGCGCGGCGTAGACGCTCGCCACGGCGACACCGCACACCACCGCGAGCAGCAACCTCCGCCACACGTCCATAGCGCCCCATCTTCATTCAGTAGCAGATTGCAACTGATTTGACGCTACGGCACAATGGTTTCAATCCGCAACTCATTGGGAGACTTCATGGCGCGCAACGGCACCCGGGCCCCGAACCCCGACGGGGCCGCTCCTCACTGGACCGACCCCGACTGCCCGGTGGCGCGCACGCTCGATCTCGTCGGCGACCGGTGGAGCCTTCTCGTCGTCCGGGACGCGATGGACGGGGCGCGGTCGTTCACCGAGTTCCAGCGGCGCACCGGCATCGCCCGCAACATCCTCACCGACCGCCTCCGCAAGCTCACCGCTCACGGCCTGGTCGCCCAGCGCACCGCACCGTCGGGCCGCCGCCAGGAGTACGTACTCACCGACGCCGGCCGCGACCTCTTCCCGGTCGTCCTGACTCTGCGGCAGTGGGGCGAACGCCACGCCTTCGCGCCCGGCGAGCCGCACTCCACCCTCGTCGACGGCCGGGGCGCCCCGGTACCGGAAGTCACCCCGTCCGGCGCCGACGGCACTCGCCTCGACGCCGATACCACGCACGTCCGGAAGCTCGGCTAGAAGGCGGCCATGGCCGGGCAGCCGACCGGCCACGTAGGGATCAGCCGTCGAGTTCTGTGGCCCCGTAGCGGGCGACGGCCGCTCCTTGTTCCAAGGCCCAGTAGCGGTCTCCGTACGACCAGTGCCACCACTCCGTCGGGTAGTTGACCAGGCCGGCAGCGGTGAGCGCGGTGCCGAGGATGCCTCGGCGTGAGCGCGCCTCGTCGCTGATACTGCCGGCCGCGGTGTAGCAAGCACCGGCACTCTCCTCCGGAGAGGCGTTCATACGGGTGCCCATGTCCAGTTCACGCCCGTCGGCGTCGGCGAGTGTCACGTCGACAGCCGCCCCGGCGCTGTGCGGGGCGATCTCGGGCGGGGACACATAACGGCTGGCCGCCGAGCGGATCTGTTCCGCGCTCCATTCCGGGTGCTCGGCGCGCAGTTGGTTCGCGTACTCGTCGAAGTAGTGTCGCTGCAGGGACGGCGGGCGGTATCCCTCGACGTACAGCAGCCGCAGTCCTCGAGGCAGCAGCACCTGCGCTTCGAGGAGTCGCTCGAGCACCGCTTCCCGCAGGTGGACGAAGGCCCCGGCGGAGTCCGACAGCTTCCGGTCGTCGACCAGCAGGTCGCCGCCTCGGCGCACGTCCACCAGCGGCTCACCGCACTCCTGGACGGGCACGGCTGCGACCTTCGGGTCGGACATCAGAACGATCTCAGTCATTCCGCGATCATCCCGTGGACGACAAATGTCACCTGCGGAGGGTCTCAGCGCGCGCCGGTGACCTCCCAGGCCGCTTCGATCATCAGGAAGATCTCGTCGACCGCGGCCTGCGGGTCGGCCGCCTCACGGGCCAGGGCGTAGGCGTCGATCACGAACCGCGCGATGGTCCGGCCGGCCGTCTCCGTCTGCGGCAGGCCAGGGTCCGCCGCGATGGCCGCGGCCAGCGACTCCGCGTGGCGCAGCCTCATCGACTCCTCGTACTCCCGCAGAGCGGGGGACGCGGTGACCATCTGCCAGACCGGGGCGGCGCTGTCAGCCGTGCAATGGCGCACCAGAGCATGCACCTCGCGACGCAGAGCGGGGATCAACGGCTCGTCCGGCGCCCGGTCGGTGACCGCCTGTGTGAGGCGTTGCTCGAAGCCCTCGTCCTGCTCGAAGACCAGGGCCTCCTTCCCGGCGAAGTGCGAGAAGACCGTGGTCACGGCCACATCGGCCTCGGCAGCCACATCCCGGATGCCCACCGCGTCGTACCCGCGTTCCAGGAAGAGCCGCAGGGCGGTGTCCGCGATCTTCTGGCGGGTCGCGGCCTTCTTACGCTCACGGCGTCCGGGCGGCACAGTCACTCCTTGACGCTATCAAATACAAAGCAATAACCGATACGAAACGCTAACGGTTAGTGTTACTGTCCACCGCATGAGAAAAGTGAGCTTCGCCGAGTTCGGCGGCCCGGACGTCCTGCAGGTCATAGACGCCGAGGAGCCCCATGCGGGCCCCGGCCAAGTACGCATCTCCGTCCGGGCGGCGGGCGTGAACCCTGTGGACTGGAGGATCCGGGAAGGCCAGTTCCAGTTCCAGAAGACCCATCCGGTCGATCTGCCCGCCGGGGTCGGCCAGGACGCCGCCGGTGTGGTGGACGAGGTCGGCGAGGACGTCGAAGGGATCGAGGCCGGTGACCCCGTGTTCGGCAGAGGATCGAGCACGTACGCCGAGTTCGCCGTGCTGGACTCCTGGGCGCGGATACCCGAGGGGCTCACGTTCGAAGAGGCGGCCGGATACCCCTCCGTGGGGGAGACCGCGCTGCGCATCATGCGCGAGGTCGGCGTGCGTCCTGGGCAGACACTGCTGGTCAGCGGCGCGTCCGGTGGAGTCGGCTCGACGGTGCTGCAGATCGCCCGTGACCGCGGCATCACGGTGATCGGCACGGCCGGAGCCAAGAATCAGGACTATCTACGGGGCCTGGGCGCCCTCGCCACGACGTACGGCGACGGCTGGGTCGGCCGGGTGCGGAAGCTCGGGGACGTGGATGCGGCCCTCGACCTGGCCGGCTCGGGCGTGATCCGCGAGCTGGTCGAGCTGACCGGAAGCCCGCAGAAGGTGATCTCCATCGGTGATCTCGGGGCACCGGCACTCGGCGTCCGCTTCTCCGGCGTGTCCGGCGACAAGGCGGCCGCGCTCGCCGAGGTCGCCGACCTCATCGCGCGCGGAAGGCTGCACATCCCGGTCGAGAAGTCGTACACCCTCGCCGAGGCCGCGGCCGCGCACACCGACAGCCGGGCCGGCCACACCCGCGGACGCCGCGTCATGGTCATCTGAACCAACGGTCGCTCGGGCCACCGGCCGGACGAGCCAACTCCGGCGCGGTGCCGGCGGGTTCGCTCGGGCGTCGGCGTCGGCGTCGGCGTCGCCTGTGCCGCGGCCGCGATGTGGGTCGGCACGCACCGCCGGCGGCCGTCCCGCCTCACGAATCCGGCCGTGGTCCGCGCGTCCACTCGTCCACTCGTCTTCGCGTCGACTCGTCCGCGCGTCCGCATTCGGAGAGCCGGCCCCTGTGAGGAGCGGTGTCGGTGATCCGCCCGCTGACGACCGCGGTGTCGCGCCGCACGCCCTGGCCCCGGGCCTGCTGGCGAGACTCCGAGACGACGGCCCGGTCGTCGTCGGCGTGGGCCGTGAGTTCCGCGGCTCCGGCGTCGTCGGGAGCCGTGACGCCCACCGCGCCCGCCGGGGCCGAACCGGGGCCCTCGCCGCGAACCGGTTCCAGGACCGTCGTGAACCGCTGCCGCGGCCCAGGAGCGGGAACGACGCGCGCTCTCCCCACCGTCCTTCGACCCACCGAGTGCTCCACGCCGAGCCGGAGCACGAGCACCACCGACGAGCTCGCATCGCGCACCGATGAGTTTCCCGCGCCGCGCGGGTCTACACGCCGGGCATCCACGGACGGAAGGCTGGGCCATGCGGAAACTGATCTACGGCATGAACCTGACCCTGGACGGCTACATCGCCG
The DNA here is from genome assembly GCF_003574445.1 of Streptomyces sp. YIM 130001. Taxonomy (GTDB): domain Bacteria; phylum Actinomycetota; class Actinomycetes; order Streptomycetales; family Streptomycetaceae; genus Streptomyces. The sequence goes on along the minus strand of NZ_KZ984564.1, from coordinate 2,011 downwards.
CGGACGGCGACGACATCGGCTGGAGCGGACCGCCGAGCCACGAGCTGTTCCAGTGGTGGCTCGACCACGAGCAGGCGAACAGCCTGTCGCTGTACGGGCGCAAGCTGTGGGAGGCGATGAGCTCCTACTGGCCGACCGGCGACCAGCAGCCCGACGCCACCCCGGCGGAAATCGAGTTCGCGCGGAACTGGCGGGACACGCCGAAGGTGGTGTTCTCCTCGACGATCGACCAGGTCGACTGGAACACCCGACTGGTCAACGGCGACGCGATCGCCGAGATCACCCGGCTCAAGGCCGAGGACGGCGGCCCGATGAACATCGGCGGCGCCACGCTTGCCGGGGCGGCCATGCGCGCCGGGCTGATCGACGAGTACGTGATCGCCACCCATCCGATCCTGGTGGGCGGCGGCACGCCCTTCTTCGCCGCACTGGACAGCTGGGTGAAGCTGAACCTGGTGGAGACGCGGACACTTGCCGGCGGCGTGGTCCTGACCAGGTACGAAACGACGCGGCCCTGAACAGCTTCCCGCCGTCTCACGGCGCACCACCATCAGGCCCTCGCGCCACCATCAGAGCTCCGCGCCACCATCAGAGCCCCGCACCCCCATACACAGCGGCGGCCCGACCTTCGGGGGCCGACCTGACCTGCCCGTCCCGACGCACATCGGACATGCCTCGTCCGACCATCGCTCACGAGATCCGGCCACGAAATCTAAAGACCTGCACCGCTGCAGGTAGCCGCTCCTTCTGACCAGCGTGGTTGCTCTGACCTCGATACCTTCGTCTCGTCCGGGAATGGTCACAGCGAAGACGCCAGGCAGACTGACCGTTCAGTCGGACTCCCTGGATGATCAATTCCGAGGGATACCTGCGGCAGGCAGCCGGTCCTGGTTGTCGAGGCGGCAGCGTGCGGTCAGGCGTCCGGGTCGACTTCGGGGTGCGTGAACCGCACAGGCTTGCCCAGCGACCGGGCATAGGCGATCTCGGCTCGGGTGCTGTCTCCGATGTAGTCGCCGACTACGAGCACCTCGTCAGCAAGCCGGATCTTCGCCCGGTGCAGATCGTCGAGTCGAACCTTGAGCGCCTCGGCCTCGACAAGCTCGGACCAGAGTTCGTGCGGCGTCTTCATGTCGCAGCCCGGTTTGACAACGATCTTCCCGGCTTTGGTCTCCTGCAGATCGGCCTCGTTCATCTCGGTCATGAAGCGGGTGGAGCCGCAGATCACGACGATGCGCGGGAGGCTCAACAGCTTCTTCGCGTCGGCGAGCTTCTCCTGCGGGGTGAGCAGTTGCGGGCGTGACACTGGTTCCTCCTGGTGGTGTGATCCGAGGAGCGCCTGCGGAGACGAGACGGATGGCAGGCAGCCAAGTGAGCGGCTCTGACACGTACCGAGGCGATTCGGGATCTCCCGCTACTCGCTGCCGCCGTCAGCCCCGGTGGGCGTGATCTTCCGCGCTTCGTGGTTCAGGCAGGACATCGGAGAGGGCCCGGATCGCTTTGACGACCTGTTCGCCGATCCCGGTCAGTCTCATGGCACGGTTTCTCTACGCTCGGTGGAGAAGCTGGACCCCGAGGCCTCGCTCAAGGGTAAAAGGCTGCGGCGAGCTGAAGACCGACGTCTCCAGTGCCGGTAGCCGTCAGCTCGTGTCGCGACTCGTAGATCACGCGCTCGCTCATGGACGAGGGGGACCGGCACGTGCCCGAGTGGCGCTTCTGCCCGTAGAACCACCGCAACGTCCGCCAGAGCGCCGCAGGTTGGAACGCCTCCGCCTGCCCGGCCGACGAGGACCGCTCCTCACCAGCGCGGCATCGGCCCGCGATCCACTCTGTACGCCAGCGATCAAGGCGAGTCAGTTGTGCCCGCCAGACCTCCGTCTGCCGCAAGACCATTCTCCGGCAGGCGGCAGGCGGCAGGCGGCAGGCGGCAGGCGGCAGGCGGCAGGCGGCAGGCGGCAGGCGGCAGGCGGCAGGCGGCAGGCGGCAGGAAGATGCCCCAAACCACCGCTCTAGA
>NZ_KZ984563.1 GCF_003574445.1 Streptomyces sp. YIM 130001 | reverse complement strand
CAGGCCCGGCTCTCCGTCGGCAGCGGAGAGGGCAAGTACGAGGCGTCGCACCCGCTGCCGGACACGGCACGGGTCGACACCGGCCTCGCGGCGCAGGCCGCTCGCGCGCCGGGCGTACGGGCGGCGGTGCCGGACTTCACGTTCCCGGTGCGCCAGGGCGGCGGCCGCGCGCTGACCGGCCACGGCTGGGGTGCGCACGCCTTCACCGGCGCCGCGCTGACGGCGGGGGCGGCGCCCCGTACCGGCGAGGTGGTGCTCGATGCCGCCGCCCGGGCTGATGTGGGTGACGCCGTCACGCTCGAAACGGCCGCCGGGCGCGGCGAGTTCCGTGTTTCGGGGCTGGCGAAGGGTGGGGCAGGAGACGGCGCCGAGGGCTGGTTCGCCGACGTCCAGGCTCCGGCGCTCGCGGGACATCCCGGCAAGGCCGATGCCATCGCCGTACTGGCGAAGGACGGCGCGGACGCCGAAACCCTCGCGGCCGGAGTCCGCGAGGCGCTCGCCGGCTCCGGCGCCCGGGTGCACACGGGCGACGGACGCGGGGCTGTCGAGGACCGCGGGCTCGAGTACGCCAAGGAGACGCTCACGGGGCTCGGTGGTTCTTTCGGAGGGATCGCCGCTGTGGTCGCCGTCTTCACGGTGTCCGGGACCGTCGCGCTGTCGGTCGGTCAACGGGCCCGCGAGTTCGCCCTGTTGCGCGCCGTCGGCGCCACCCCGCGACAGATCCGCCGCGCGGTCGCCTCCGAGGCCCTGCTCGTCGCACCGCTCGCCGGAATCATCGGCTGCCTGCCCGGCATCGGGCTCGCGCACTGGTGGTTCGGGCAGCTCAAGGAACGCGGCGCCGTACCCGGTGCCGTGGAGCTGCAGGTGTCCTGGATTCCGCTGCTGGTCGCCGTCGGCGCGGGCCTGTCGACCTCGCTCGTGGCCGGCTGGGCGGCGGGGCGTCGGCCCTCGAAGATCAAACCGGGCCGGGCGCTGACCGAGGCGTCGGTGGAACGGCTGCGGCCGGGCGTCATCCGCACGGTCCTCGGCCTCGGCGCTCTGACCGGCGGTGGGTTCCTCACCGTGGTCGCCGCCCGGTCGGCCGGTGACGACGCGGCCAATGCCGCGCTCGGCGTCGTGATGCTGTTCATGCTCGCTGTCGCGCTGCTCGGCCCGCTGGTGGCCCGGCTCTGCGCCGAGCTCTTCGGACTCCCGATGAGCGGCGCCGGCGCCTCCGCCTCTCTCGCGGCCGCCAACTCCCGTACGAACGCGCGCCGGTTGGCCTCCGCGATCACCCCGATCGTGCTCGCCATGGCCTTCGCCTCGACACTCGTCTTCATGCACACCAGCGAGAACCATGTCGCCGGCGAACAACTGCGTGCCGGCATCACCGCGGACCACGTGGTCACCGCCCCCGAGGGACTGCCCTCCGACGCCGTACGACAGGCCGCCCGCGCACCCGGAGTCGACACCGCCGTGGGGGTGTCCGACACACAGGTGCTCGTACCGGTCGGCTCCGGTGGCGACCGGTGGCTGCAGGGTGCGGCGACGCAGGCCGTCACCGGATCCGGCAGGCAACTCGCCCAGGTGCAGGACCTCGACGTCCGCAGCGGCAGCCTCGACCGGATCGGCAAGGGCCGTATCGCCATCGACCGGACGCTCGCCACCTCGGCGAAGGCGGCGGTCGGCGACCGGCTGCCGCTCTACCTGCCGGACGGCTCCGAGATCCGCCCCGAGGTCGTCGCGGTGTACGGCCGCGGGCTCGGCCTCGCGGCCGTGACCATGGACCGCGCCTCGCTGTCCACTCACGTCAGTTCCGCCTTCGACAGCACGCTCCTGGTGCGCGGCGGGGACGCCGCGGCCCTCAATCCGCTCGGCCGGGTCACCGACGCATCCGGCTACGCCGTCGAACTGGACACCGACCGCGAGCTCAACGCCTGGGCCAACTACACGATGGCCGCCGTCCTCGGCGGCTTCGCCGCGATCGCCGCCGTCAACACCCTGGTGATGACCGTCCTCGACCGCCGCCGCGAGCTCGGCATGCTGCGCCTGATCGGCTCCACCCGGCTCCAGGTGATGCGGATGCTGCGCTGGGAGGGCCTGTTGGTCGCGGTGGCCGGTGTCGCCATCGGCACGGCCATCGCGGCCGCGACCCTGATCCCGATGATGCGCGCCCTCACCGGCGAGGATCCCTACGTACCGCCGCTGATGTACGCGTCGTTCGCCGCGGCGGCGGTGAGCCTCGGTCTGCTCGCCGTCACGCTGCCGGCGAAGGGAGCGCTGCGTTCCTGACGCGCCCCGGGCCAGGTCGGGGCGGCTCCGAGTCGAGCGGGCGACCGCCCGGGCGACGGTGAACGAACCCCTTGTGGAACGGGCCGGCGCAGATGCGACGGCGTGTTCCGGTCGTGCGGTGGGGTGCCCGCTCCGGGTGCAGGCGCCCCCTGCCGTCCGAAGCGCTCCCGTGCGCGGGTCACAATGGACGCGTCCGGTGAGCTCGATCCCGAAGGCTCACGCCCGAACCATCTGGAGGAAGTGCCATGGCACAGGTCGAAGCCGTGACGGAGCGGACCATCGCGGCGGACCCGGACGACGTCTTCGGTGCGCTGGCCGATTACGCCGGCACGCGCGCGAAGCTGCTGCCCGAGCACTTCAGCGAGTACGAGGTGAAGGAGGGCGGCCAGGGCGCGGGCACCCTCGTGCACTGGAAGCTGCAGGCGACCAGCAAGCGCGTGCGGGACTGCCTGCTGGACGTCACCGAGCCCAGCGACGGCCGGCTCGTCGAGACCGACCGCAACTCCTCGATGGTCACCACCTGGACCGTCACCCCGGCCGGCGAGGGCAGCTCCCGCGTCGTCGTCACCACCGTGTGGAACGGCGCCGGCGGCATCGGCGGCTTCTTCGAGAAGACCTTCGCCCCCAAGGGCCTCGGACGTATCTACGACGCCGTCCTCGGCAAGCTCGCCGCGCACACCGAGAAGTAGCACAGCGACGCTCGGCGGCGGCCCCACCGGCCGAACAGCCGCCCGTGCAACGGCAGATCGGGCCGTCGCCCCCACCGGGGTGACGGCCCGAAGCTCGCGCGGGGCGTTCACCGGCTCACCGTTTCGAGTGGTTTCCACTCCGGCGCACTTGTACGGCGTAGGGCTCCCACCGGCGCATACGTCCGCGAATCCGTATTCCTCATGACTCGTCTCGCTTGCGAGCAGATGTCGCCCAATGCGAGAAATGGGCGGCGCAGGCGCGACGAGGGGAGCGGTACGTGGGTGGAACGACTCTGGTGAAGGGCGGGGAGGCCCCACCGGCGACGGCTTCGACGCCACCCCGCGAACCCGCCGTTCCGCCACCCGCCGACGCCCCGCTCAGTCCGCGTCAGGTGCGGATGGTCTTCATCGGCCTGATGCTCGCCCTGCTCCTCGCGGCGCTCGAGCAGATGATCGTCGCCACCGCGCTGCCGAAGATCGTCGGTGAACTGCACGGTCTGGACAAGATGTCCTGGGCCATCACCGCCTATCTGCTGACCTCCACCATCGGTCTGCCGATCTACGGCAAGCTCGGCGACCTCTTCGGCCGCAAGGGCGTCTTCCAGTTCGCCATCGTCGTCTTCGTCATCGGCTCCGCGCTCGCGGGCTGGTCGCGCAGCATGGACGAACTCATCGCCTTCCGCGCCGTGCAGGGCGTGGGTGCGGGCGGACTCTTCATCGGTGTGCAGGCGATCATCGCCGACATCGTGCCGCCCCGCGAGCGAGCCCGGTACATGGGCATCATCGGCGCCGCCTTCGGCCTCGCCTCCGTCGCGGGCCCGCTGCTCGGCGGCTTCTTCACCGACCACACCAGCTGGCGCTGGTGCTTCTACATCAACGTGCCGTTCGGGCTGCTCACCCTCGCCGTCGTCACCGTGGTGCTCAAGCTGCCCAAGCCCACCGCACGCCCCCGTCTCGACGTACTCGGCTCGCTGCTCCTCGCCGCGGCCTCGACCTGCCTGGTTCTGCTGACCAGTTGGGGCGGCACCGAGTACGAGTGGGGCGACCGCGTCATCGTCGGCCTTGGTGCCGGGGCCCTGCTCAGTGTCGTGCTGTTCCTGGTCGCCGAGCACTTCGCGCCCGAACCGCTCATCCCGCTGCGGCTGTTCAAGGACGTCACGTTCAACGTCACCTCGCTGATGGGCGCCGTGGTGGGTGTCGCCCTCTTCGGCGCGGCCAGCTATCTGCCGACCTTCCTGCAGATGGTCGACGGAGCATCCGCCACCGAATCCGGCCTGCTCATGCTCCCCATGATGGGAGGCGTCGTCGGTGCCTCGATCATCTCCGGCCAACTCATCAGCCGCACCGGCCACTACCGCATCTACCCGATCCTGGGCGGCGCCGCCTCCGTCGCCGGGATGTGGCTGCTCTCGCTGCTCGAGGCCGACACCGCGCGGCTGACGTACAGCATCTGGATGGCCGTACTCGGCATCGGTATCGGCCTCATCATGCCCGTACTGATCCTGGCCGTGCAGAACGCCGTACGGCCCGCCGACCTCGGCACCGCGACCAGTGCCAACAACTACTTCCGGCAGATCGGCGGCAGCGTCGGCGCCGCCATCTTCGGCACCCTCTTCGCCGGCCGGCTCACCGACGCGCTCGAGGACCGGCTCCCGTCCGACACCGAACTGCCCGACGCCGAGTCCATCACCCCGCAGCTCGTCCACGCGCTGCCCGAAGGCCTGCGGGACGGGTACATCCAGGCGTACTCCGACGCCATGCCACGGATCTTCCTCTATCTCGTCCCGGTGCTCGCGCTCGGACTGCTCATCGCCTTCTTCCTCAAGGAGAAACCTCTGGTGTCCCACCACGCCTCCGCGGAGCCCGCGCCGATCCCGGCCGCCCGCACCACCTCCCCCTCCACCACCGGCGTCCCCGTCTGCGGCAGCGTGCAGCACCCCGACGGCACCGTCGTACCGCGCGCCGCGCTCACCCTCATCGACGTGACGGGCCGCCAGGTCGGCCGCGGAGCCAGCGGCGACGACGGCCGCTACGCGCTGGCCACCCCCGGCGCCGGAAGCTACGTCCTGATCGCCGCCGCCGGCGGGCACCAGCCCCAGGCCGTCACGGTCACCGTCGGCGAGCGACCGGTCGACCTCGATGTGGTGCTCGGCGGGGCCGGACGGCTCGCCGGGACCGTCGTCACGGCCGACGGCACTCCCGTACGGGACGCCACGGTCACCCTCACCGACGTGCGGGGCGAGGTCGTGACGGCCACCCGCAGCGGACGCGAGGGCGGCTACGTGATGGGTGAACTGGTCGCGGGCGAGTACACGTTGGCCGCCAGTGCTCCCGCCTTCCGCCCGGCCGCGCTGCCGGTCAGCGTGCAGGCGTCCCGGGAGACCCGCCAGGACATCGAACTCGCCGGTGGCGCGGTACTGCGCGGGACCGTGCGGGCGAGCGGCGGCCGGCCGGTCGAGGACGCCCGGGTGACCCTGCTCGATGTGGCGGGGAACGTCGTCGACACCATCACCACGGGTTCCGAAGGCACCTTCCGTTTCATCGATCTGGCCTCCGGCGAGTACACGGTGATCGCCGCCGGGTACCCGCCGGTGGCGACCGTCCTTCAGGTCGCCGGCGGCGGCCGCACCGAGCGCGACGTGCAACTCGGGCACGAGGACTGAACCGCCACCGTGCACCCGGCCCGCGAGGGTAGCGGCGCGGCACGGTCGGTACAGGGCGCACGGCCGAATTCGTCGGATGCCTCACATGGCAACCCGCGCGCCCCGTACCGTGGTTGTGACGGCGCAGATCCTGCGCCGTCCTGGGAAGGAGCCGAGGCCATGGAGCGTGGCGCCCCGGGAGGGACGGTCATGCAGACGGCCGTGGCCGGGCGTATTCCGCTGGCCGTGGTCGTGATCGACGGCGCGGGCCTGGTGACCCACTGGAGCAGCGGTGCACGACGGCTGTTCGGCTGCAGCAAGGAGGACGCGGTCGGCCGCTCCGCCGCGGACCTGCTGCCCGTCTCGGGTGCCCTGCCCGACGCCGACGAGCCGTACGCCGACGAGCAGTTCGGTGCGCCGGTCGACTCGTACGGCGAGATCGGGCCGGATCTGGAGACCTCGCTGCACGGTCACACCTCGTACCCCGCCGCGGGCCGCGCCCGTGTCTCGGAGCCCGGCCGTGAGCGTACCGACGCGCTGTGGTGGGCCTACCCGCTGGTCGGCCCCGGCCCGGAGCGGCTGCTGGTACTCGCTGCGGACGCCGAGCGGCTGACCGACGACGGCGACGCGGAGGCGCTGGAGCGGATCGCGCCCGGGTTCGCCCTGCACACCGAGTTCGCCGGGGCGCAGGAACTGGCCCGCAGGTTCCCCGAGATCCTGCCCAGCATGAGCGTGTCCGAGGGGTCCCGGATCGTCTCGCAGGTTCTCGAACTCGGCTATCCGGTCCTTGAGTTCAGCCAGCACGACCGCGTTCCGGTGACGCCCGACTGGGGTGTGCCGCGGCGCGCCGAACGCCGGGCCCGCAGGCGCCGCGCCGTCGAGGACGCGGCAGCGGGCATCCCCGCACAGCACCATCCCGACGACGAGGCGGAGGACCTCGAGTACGCGGCGGTCCGCGAGCGCCTCGAGTTCCTCAACGAGGTGAGCGGGCGCATCGGTTCCTCGCTCGACCTCTCGCAGACGATCCTCGAGGTCAGTCGCGCCGTCGTCCCGCGTTTCACGGATGTGGCAGGCACGTATCTGCGTGAGCAGGTCGTCGCGGGCGAGGGGTTCCCCGAGGGAGTTCCGGACGCCACCACCATGTGGCACCGCGTCGCCGTCGAGCACACCGACGAACCGGGGCGGTGGGACGATGTGGTGCCGGTCGGCGAGTCCATGCCGTTCCCGGTGAACACGCCGTTCTTCCAGTGCATGACCACCGGCGAACCGGTCCTGGTGCCGAGCATCAGCGAGGAGATGGGCACCGCGATCGCCTCGCAGTTCGAGAAGCGCGACATCCGTCCGCTGATCAACAACCGCTCCATGCTGGTCGTGCCGCTCAAGGCGCGCACGGTGGTGCTCGGTTTCATGGTGCTGCTGCGCCACCCGGAGCGCGTCCTGTTCAACGACATGGACCGCGTAACCGGCGCCGAACTCGCCGCCCGCGCAGGCCTCGTCCTCGACAACGCCCGGATGTACACGTACCAGGAGAGTGTCGCCGAGACCCTGCAGGACTCGATGCTTCCGCAGATCGCGCCCCGCATGGCCGGCTGCGACATCGCCACCCGCTATCTGCCCGGCACGCTGCTCGGCCGAGTCGGCGGCGACTGGTTCGACTCCGTCAAACTGCCCGGCTCGCGCACCGCCCTGGTGGTCGGTGACGTGATGGGCCACGGTCTCAACTCGGCAGCGATGATGGGCCAGTTGCGTACGGCGGTGCAGACGATGGCGGCGCTCGATCTGCCGCCTGCCCAGCTTCTGCGCAATCTCGACGACCTCGCGCAGCGGCTCGGGGAGCAGTACCTCGCGACCTGCCTCTACGCGGTCTACGACCCGATCGCCGGCGAACTGCAGATGGCCAACGCGGGACACATCCCGCCCGTCGTGGTCCGCGCCGAGGACGGCCGCAGCGATCTCCTGGAACTGCCGACCGGGGCACCGATCGGAGTCGGTGGCGTCCCCTTCGAGACGGTACGGGTGCCGGTGGCCCCGGGCGACCGTCTCGTCATGTGCACCGACGGCCTGGTCGAGGTGCGCGGCGAGGACATCGGTGTCGGACTCGCGACGCTCTGCGAATCGGCCGCCCACCCCGCCGCCTCGATGGACGACGCCTGCGACACCATCATCCGGTCGCTGGCCACCCGCGGTGGCCGCAAGGACGACGTGGCGCTCCTCATGGCCCGGCTGAACGCCATCTCGCCCGATTCTGTGGCGAGTTGGCAGTTCGCCCTGGAACCCGGCGAGGTCGCCCGCGCCCGGTCCGTCGTACGCGCGCAGCTGACCGCCTGGGATCTCGCGGACCGGTCGGAGTCCGTGGAGCTGATGGTCAGCGAACTGGTCACCAACGCCGTACGCCACGGTCGTCGGCGCCCCGTGGAGCTGCGGCTGGTGCGTACCGACACCCTGCACTGCGAGGTGGAGGACGACGAGCACACCCTGCCCACCCTGCGCAGCGCGGGACCGGACGACGAGTACGGCCGGGGCCTTGCGGTGGTGAACAGCCTCTCGCGCGAGTGGGGCGCGAGCCGCGCGGGCGACGGCAAGACGGTCTGGTTCGAGCTGTCGCTGCCCGCCCGGCGCCGGGGACGCAGGACACGCTGACGCCGTTGCGTCCGTCCCTGACCGAGGGGGCGCGCACGGCGCCCGAAAAAGAATGATCAGTGAAGGAATGCCCCGGCGCCTTGTCCGTGTGCCCCGTCGCAGGTAGACCGATCCTTACGGAAGTGGGGAGCTGATCATGAGTGTCACGACGCGGTACCGCGAGGCCTGGGAGTCGTTCTGGAGCGAAGCACCCCGTGAGGAGGGTGCCGTCTTCTGGGACTCCGGCGCCGAGTTCACCTCGGAGCCCCATCTCGCCCTGTTCGAACCGCACGTGACCGCGCCAGGGCTGCCCCTGGTCGACCTCGGATGCGGGAACGGCACGCAGACCCGCTTCCTCGCGGGCCGGTTTCCGCGCGCCGTGGGCGTCGACCTGTCGGGTGCGGCCGTCGAGGCCGCCCGTGCGGTCGATGTCGCGGGCGTGGCCGACTACCGGCAACTGGACGCGGTGGAGCCCGTCGAGGTCCAGCAGCTGCACGCGGAGCTCGGCGACGTCAACGTCTATATGCGTGGCGTGCTGCACCAGTGCGAGCCCGCCGACCGGCGGCCGCTCGCCGAATCCATCGCGACCCTGCTCGGGGACCGCGGCCGTGCCTTCGTCACCGAACTGGCCGAGGCCGCAGGGCCGGTGCTGATGGGCCACGCCCGCGGGCCCGCAGGACCGCCGCCGAAGCTCGCGCCGGTGCTCGGTCACGGCATCGCTCCGGCCGACGTCAGCGACGAGGAGTTGCTCGCCTGCTTCCGGCAGGCCGGACTCGAGATCATCGCCGACGGCCGACTGACCCTCAGCACGACGGAATTCACCTCCGACGGCACCCGCATCGAACTGCCCTCGACCTGGCTGGTGGTGGGACGCGAGGGCTGAACGGCACACAGTCGGTCCGGGGCCCACTGCACGGGCCCGGCAGCATGAGGCGGCCCCGGCCGGCGGGACCGCCACCGTACGGAGAGAAGCGCGATGTCGTTGCCCGTCGGCGCCACGCCGTCAGCCACCCCGACGGCCCGGGAGGCACTGGCCCGGGCCCGCTCGAAGGAAGAGCCCGAGTCCCGATTCCCTTCCGGCGGACACCCGTTGTGGCCCGCCTCCGCGGAGGCGATCGGCGCGGCACCGCCTGACGGAGAGGCCGCCCCGGCATGGGGCCGGGTGCTGCGTCGCGCGCTCGCCGCCACCGGCGGACAGGAGAGGCGGCCCCTGCCGTCGGCCGGTGCCCGATACCCCGTCGGCGTTCAGCTCCTGGTCGGACCGGGCGGTGGGCTGCTCGCGCCGGGCCGATACGCCTACGATCCGCTCACCCACCGGGTCCGACGCCGCGGCCCTGCGCCGCAGGACGCACCCGAAGGCTGCCTCGCCGTTCTGACCGTCGCCGCGCGCCGCACCGTCTCGCACTACGCGCACCGGGCGTTCCCGCTGCTGCTCCTGGACGTGGGCCACGCACTCGCCGCGCTGACAGCCGGCGGCGCGGGTTCGTTCTGCACCGACGCCGACGGGGCACTGCTCTCCGCCGCTGCCGGTCTGCCGAACTCGGCCCAGTGGGAGGCCATTTGGGGCGGGAGCGAACCCCTGCACCCGCTCGCCGCCGTCGTCCTCGACCCGGTGGCCGACGCCCCGTCCTCGGCACTGAGGCGCTGGGCGGCGCAACCACTGGCGGACGCGCCACTGCCCGCGGACCCGCTGCCCGTCCCGTCCGTACTGCGCCGCACCTGGCAGGCCCTGGTCGCGGTGGCCGACGCGGGCGGGGCCGCGGCCACCTGGTCCGCGCCCGCCGGTCCCGTACCGGAGCGGGTGATCGGCGCCCGGCGCAGCGCGGAACCTCCCGTCGGCGGTACGCCCGCGCGTGCGGACCTGGCGCGGGTGCTGGTCCGGGCCGCCGCCGCGGCGCCGGAACTCGAGTGGTGCGTGGCGCTCGGCGGCGACGAGGTCGTGGGCCTTCGGCCGGGAGCGGAGGCAGCGGCCGACGGCGGCCCCGCGCTGCGCCCGCTCGCCCCGGGCGACGTACGCCCCCGGCTCGGGGAGTGGGCGGCGGGGCAGGGGTGGTTGGCCGGCACCGGAGCGGTACTCCTGGGCCTCGGCTCCCCGCCGGATGCGGACGCGGCCCGCATCCGGCGCGACCACCTCATGGCCGGATACGCCGTCGGTCTGGCTCAACTGACGGCCACCGAACTCGGCTCGGCCTCGCGTCCGCTCGGTTCCTGGCAGCCCTCCGCCGCCGGGGCCCGTCTCGGGGCGGCGCCGGACGCCGGGCCGATCGTGCACGGTCTGGCCCTGGGGAGCGACGGGTGACCCGATAGGCGCGGACTCGGGCCGCCGGAAGTGCGGCGGCTCGCGCGGTCCGACTGACGCGGGGGAACCGCTGCATGCTGCACGCACGTCACTTTCTACACGTGTGTAGAGTGCGATTTCCGTGCTGCGGATCACCCGCCACGGGATCCGAGGGTCAACAGGCCGCGTACGGCCGGGTGCTGAAGGGCGACAGGGTGGGGCAACGGGGCAGTGGTCGACAGGCGCGGCCCGCCGGGCGTGCACGACGGGGGCAGCGGACGCGGCGCGGCAGGATCATGCTGTGGACCGCAGGGGTCTTCTCGGTGCTGATACTCGCCGTGGCGGGTGTGGGTGCGTGGGTGTACCAGGACCTCGACGGCAGCATCGGAGCAGCCGACATCGACGGCAAGGTCGGCGGCGACCGGCCCGAGAAACTGAGCCCCGGTTCCAAGAACATCCTGGTCGTCGGCTCCGACAGCCGGGACGGCGACAACGGCAAGTACGGCAAGGGGCTGACGACGATGCAGTCGGACACCCTGATGGTCGTGCACATCGCGGCGGACCGGAAATGGGCGACCGTGGTGTCGTTCCCGCGCGACTCCTGGGTGGAGGTGCCCGCCTGCGACAAGGGCGACGGCACGCGGTCGGCGGCCCACCACTTCAAGATCAACGAGGCGTTCGCGATCGGTGGCGCAACCGGCGAGGTCGCGGGCGCCGCGGCCTGCACGATCCGGGCCGTGGAGCAGAACACCGGACTGCGCATCGACCACTTCACGTCCGTCGACTTCCAGGGCTTCAAAGGCATGGTGAACGCCCTCGGCGGCATCGAGGTCTGCCCGAAGCAGGCCATCCACGACAAGAAGGCCGACCTCGACCTGGAGGCGGGCTGCCAGACGGTCAAGGACGAGGCCGCACTCGGCTACGTACGCACGCGCTACAGCGTCGGGGACGGCTCGGACATCAGCCGGATCGAGCGCCAGCAGGAGTTCATGCGGGCCCTGGCCGACCGGGCCAAGCAGAAACTCACCAGCCCCGGCGATCTCTACGGCTTCCTGAAGGCCGCCACCGGCTCGATCACCACCGACCGCTCACTCGCCGGCGTCCGGCCCCTCGCCGGCCTTGCGACCGAACTCAAGGGCGTCCCGGAGGACCGGCTGACCTTCCTCACGGTGCCGAACTATCCGAGGGAACTCGACGTCCCCACCGACCGGGCCAACGTGGTCTGGCAGTACCCGCAGGCCGCGCAGCTGTTCACCTCCCTGGCCAAGGACAAGGAGGTCGACAAGAAGCGGGTGGCCGGCGACGCCGCGAACGGGCCCCACGCGCGCGACGTACGCGTCCAGGTACTCAACGGCACCGACCGAGGCGGCCTGGCGGGCAAGGCGGCCGAGGAGCTCAAGCAGGCGGGCTACACCGTCACCGGTACCGGCAATGCGCCGGACACCGAGGAGAAGACCCGCGTCACCTACCCGTCGGACCAGCGCGCGCAGGCGCAGGTGCTGCGCTCACGCCTGCCGGGCGCCAAGGCGGAGGCGTCGGACGAGGCGACGGCGGGAGCGGTGACACTCGTGGTCGGCGAGGACTTCACGTCACTGAGGTGACCGCGGTGCCCGCTCGGCCGAGCGTCGGTCGCAAGTGGCGACACCGCCCGGGTACTTTGGCTCGGGCGACCCCGCGGCATCCGAGTCCTCGGAGCGCGCACGCGTGCTCCGGAGCCCCACCGCACGACTCGCGAGCGTTTGCGATTCCTCTACAGTGCGTGTAGAAACTACGCCCCCGACGCCGCGCTCCACACGGGCCGGCACCGACGAAGGAGCCACGTTCCCGCAATGGGTGAGCCTCCCAGTTCCCTCTCCGCCACTCCGGGCCCGGGCCGCCGGCCCGCCGCCGTCCGCGATCAGGCCGGTGATCCGCGATGAGTGCCGTGTTCGGCCTGCTCGCCGTGCTCGTACTGACCGCCGGAACCGGTTACTTCGTGGCGCAGGAGTTCGCCTACGTCGCCGCCGACCGGCTCGCCCTCGCCCGGGATGCCGAAGCGGGTGACCATCGGGCGGCCCGCGCCCTGAAGATCCTCGAGCGCCTGTCCTTCATGCTCTCCGGAGCCCAGCTCGGCATCACCGTCACCGGACTCGTCGTCGGCTTCCTCGCCGAGCCCTCGGTGTCGGCCCTGCTCACCCCCGCCCTCGAGGGAACCGGGCTGTCCACCGGAGCGGTCTCCGCGATCTCCGTCGTCACCGGCTTCGTCGTGGCGACCGTGCTGCAGATGGTGGTCGGCGAGCTCGCCCCGAAGAACCTCGCCCTGGCGGTACCGGAACGTCTGGCGAAGTCTCTGGCCGGCTCCACACTCACGTACCTCAAGATCGTCGGGCCCGTCGTCCACATCTTCGACAGTGCCGCGAACCGACTGCTCCGCAAGGTCGGCATCGAACCCGTCGAGGAGCTCCATCACGGCGCGACGCTCGAGGAACTCGGCCACCTCATCGACGAATCCCACGAGGGCGGCCACCTGCCCGGGCACACCGCCCAACTCCTCGACCACGCACTCGAGTTCTCGGAGCGCACCCTCGACGAGGTGCGCGTCCCCCGCTCCGACTCCGTGTTCATCCGCAACGTCGCCACCGCCGACGAAGCCGTACGGCTCATCGCACGGCACGGGCACTCCGCCTATCCGGTCCTCGGCGACCACCCCGACGACGTGATCGGCGTCGTCGGCGTGCGGGAGCTGACCCGGCTGCCCGCGGACCGGTTCGAGGACACCACCGTCGAGCGGATCGCCCGGCGGCCCCTCCTGCTGCCGCACACCCTCCCGCTGCCGGGCGCGGTCGCCCAGATGCGGGAGCGCGACGACGAGTTCGCCGTGGTGCTCGACGAACACGGCGGAGTCGCCGGGATCGTCACCTACGAGGACATCGCCGAGGAACTCGTCGGCGACATCGCCGACGAGAGCGATCGGGTCGTCACCGTCGCCGTCCCCGACGGCACCGGCTGGCTCGTCGAGGCGGGGCGCCGGCTCGACGAGGTCGCCGAGGCCACCGGCATCGCGCTGCCCGGCGACGACGACTACGGGACCGTGGCCGGGCTCGTCGTCGACCGGCTGGGCCGCTTCCCGGCCGTCGCCGACCGGCTCGCCGTGCCGCTGCCGGACGGCACCGAAGCCGTCATCGACGTACTCCGCCTCGACCGGCACGTGCCCGAACGGGTCCGCATCGAGCAGCTGCCGGCCACCGCCCGCACCGAGGCCGGAGAGGAGGCCGGCGCATGAGCTTCCCCCTGGCACTCTTCGTGACCCTGCTGCTCCTGATCGGCAGCGGATTCTTCGTGGCCGCCGAGTTCGCCCTGGTCGCGGCCAAACGGCACCGCATGGAACAGGCCGTCGCACAGGGCAAGCGCGGCGCACGCGCGGCGCTCGCGGGCATGAAGGAACTGTCCCTGATGCTGGCCGGCGCCCAACTGGGCATCACCGTCTGCACCTTGGGCCTCGGTTCGGTCTCCAAGCCGGCCATCTCCCACGAGCTGGACCCGCTGCTCGCCCGGCTCGGCCTGCCCGCCGGCGTCAGCTACGGCATCGCCTTCGCCGTCGCGATGGTCGTCGTGGTGTTCCTGCACATGGTCGTCGGCGAGATGGCGCCCAAGTCGTGGGCCATCGCGCATCCCGAGCGGTCCGCGATGCTGCTCACACCGCCCTTCCGTGCTCTGGTACGGCTCGTACGGCCGCTCATCCAGGTACTCAACCGCATCAGCAACGCCCTGGTACGGCTGTGCCGTGTCACCCCGCGCGACGAACTGACCTCCGTGCACGACCGGGAGCAACTCACCCACCTCGTCGAGGAGTCGGAACGGCTCGGACTGATCAGCAAGGCCGACTCGGGGCTCATCACCAGCTCGCTCACCCAGCCGGGGACGCCGGTGGGGGAGCTGCTCATCCCGATGGACCGGGTCGTCCGCGTACCTGCGGCGGCGGACCTGGCCGGGATCCTGCAGGTGGCCGCTGACGGCGACCGCACCCGGCTGCTGGTGATGGACGGCGACGCGGTCATCGGGTCCGTGCACGCCCGGGACGCGCTGGTGGCGCGCGCCAAGGGCCGGGACTCGGACGCCCGGCACCTGGCGCGGCCCGTACCGGTGCTGTCACCGGGCGACACGCTCGCCCAGGGCGTGGACGAACTGCGCCGTCGCCGGGCCACCCTCGCCGTGGTCCACGACGGCACCGGCGCGCTGGTGGGGCTGGTCAGCCTGGACGACCTCCTGGGGCGCCTGATCGAGCCGCCTGCGGCGTGAGGCCAACAGGGGCGGGCGCCGTTCGTGCACCCGCCCCCGCGTCACCCGTACCGACCCCTGCCGTCACGCGTGCCCCCTGGACCCGCACGTCTTGGGCCCGCGCACGGCCCGCGCCGCGAGCGGCGGTGGGGCCGTGCACCCGGTCACCAGCAGGAGCGACGGCCAGTCTCCCGACCGCCTCCGCCGAGGCGTCCGAGGCCCGGGGCGGACCTCTCCAGAGCCGCCGTCGGCGACACCCCCGCCACCCCGTGCCGCGCGTCCCCGAAGAGCTGCCCGGGCAGGCGAGGGAGGCAGCGGCACTCCGAGCACGGCGGCCTCCGCACCCGCCGAATGCCGCGCCGGATTCCGGTCGTTCGCCGCCGCGCCGGACGCCGTCAACCGGCCGATCACGGCCACCACCGGCCGTTCGCCGCCGCGCGGCGGCGAACGGACCGGTCGTAGCTCCTCCCCTCTCGCCGAAGGAGCCGGGGGCCACCGCCGCGCATGACCACCGGGTGGCCGATCCGTGCTGCCGCGGCCACCGGCCCGAGTACCCGGCGCCTCACACCTGGATGCACCACCCGGCTTACGCCGGGCGGGGTTGCACCGCGCCCTGTCGGCGCCGCTGTGGGCGCCGGGCCCGTGCGCGTGTCCCGACACACCGAGGGGCAGTCGGACACCCCCCCGTTCCCAGAGGTCGCGGCACCGTCAGAGGTATGGACCTATGGGAACGGCGGAGGCTCTGGCCTGTGCCTTCACCGGCGCGTACCGTGACGCGGATGAAGATCCTCATCAGCGCCGACATGGAGGGCGCCTCGGGCGTGACCTGGCCGGCCGACGTGCTGCCCGGAACGCCGCAGTGGGAGCGCTGCCGCGCCTTGTTCACCTCGGATGTGAACGCTGCCGTGCAGGGCTTCTTCGACGGCGGCGCCGACGAGGTCCTCATCAACGAAGCGCACTGGACGATGCGCAATCTGCTCCTCGAACAGCTCGACGAGCGCGCCGAGATGCTCACCGGACGGCACAAGTCGCTCAGCATGGTCGAGGGTGTACAGCACGGCGATGTCGACGGCATCGCGTTCGTCGGCTATCACACCGGTGCGGGGATGGAAGGTGTACTCGCCCACACCTACCTCGCCAACCAGATCACCGGAGTCTGGGTCGACGACAAGCGCGCCAGCGAGGGCCTGCTCAATTCTCTGGTCGTCGCCGAGTACGGCGTCCCGGTCGTCCTCGTCACCGGCGACGATCTGACTTGCGAGGACGCCCTCGGCTATGCGCCGGAGGCGCGCAAGGTCGCGGTCAAGGACCACGTGTCGCGGTACGCGGCCGTCTGCAGGACCCCCGCCCGTACCGCCCGAGACATCCGGGCCGCCGCCAAGGACGCGGTCTCCAGTGCCGGCCGCCTCGACCCGGCCGCTCCCGAACCGCGCACCGTGGCCCTCGAGTTCGACGCCGAGCACCTGGCCATGGCGGCCACCGTGGTGCCCGGAGTGGCCCGCACCGGGGAGCGGAAGGTGGCCTACACCAGCGCCACCATGTACGAGGGAATCAGGACGTTCAAGGCGGTCACCACGGTCGTCTCGGCTGCGGTGGAGGAGCAGTATGGCTGACGGTGAGGCATTCGACGAGGTCGTACGGTTCACCTCGGAGCTGATCCGTATCGACACCACCAACCGGGGCGGCGGCGACTGCCGCGAGCGCCCGGCCGCCGAGTACGTCGCCGAGCAGCTGGCCGGTGCGCGGCTCACGCCCGAACTCCTCGAACGCACGCCGGGCCGCACCAATGTCGTCGCCCGTCTCGAAGGCACCGACCCGTCAGCCGAGGCCATGCTCGTCCACGGCCACCTGGACGTGGTCCCGGCCGAGCCGTCCGACTGGCAGTTCGACCCGTTCTCCGGTGAGGTCGTCGACGGCGTCGTACAAGGGCGCGGCGCCATCGACATGAAGAACATGGACGCGATGATCCTCGCGGTCGTACGTGAGTGGGCCCGCACCGGCGTCCGTCCGCGCCGCGATCTGGTGATCGCGTTCACCGCGGACGAGGAGGCCAGCGCCGACGACGGCTCCGGGTTCCTCGCCGACCAGCACCGGGACCTGTTCGAGGGCTGCACCGAAGGCATCAGCGAGTCCGGCGCCTTCACCTTCCACGCGGCGCCCGGGATGCAGCTCTACCCGATCGCGGCGGGGGAGCGGGGCACCGGCTGGCTCAAGCTGACCGCACGCGGCCGGGCCGGACACGGCTCGAAGGTGAACCGGGCCAACGCGGTCACCCACCTCGCACACGCCATCGCCCGTATCGGCGAACACGAGTGGCCGGTCCGCCTCACCCCGACCGTGCGCGCCGCACTCGCCGAACTGGCCGTACTGCACGGCGTGGAGACCGATGTGCACGCCCCGGACTTCGACGCCGACGAACTCATCGGCAAACTCGGCCGGGCAGCGGAACTGGTCCAGCCGGTGATCCGCGGCAGCGCCAACCCGACGATGCTGCAGGCCGGTTACAAGATCAACGTGATCCCCGGGGAGGCCGCCGCCTACGTCGACGGTCGCTTCCTGCCCGGCGGTGAGGACGAGTTCCGCGAGACCCTCGACCGCCTCACCGGGCCCGATGTCGACTGGGAGTTCTACCACCACGAGGTCGCCCTCCAGGCACCGGTCGACTCCCCGACGTACGCCAGAATGCGGGCGGCCGTCGAGGAGTTCGCACCCGAGGGCCACGTCGTGCCCTACTCCATGTCGGGCGGGACGGATGCCAAGCAGTTCTCCCGGCTCGGCATCACCGGATACGGCTTCTCCCCGCTCAAGCTGCCGGAGGGCTTCGACTACCAGGCCCTCTTCCACGGCGTGGACGAACGAGTCCCGGTGGACGCCCTGCACTTCGGGGTGCAGGTGCTCGACCGCTTTCTGCGAACGGCATAGGAGGACCCTGGGACCATGGTGCGTACCGAGTCGTACGGAGCCTGGCCGTCACCCGTGGACGCGGCGCTCGCCGCCTCGCACGACGGGCGGCCCGAATACACCGGATTCGTCGGGGACGAGGTGTGGTGGACCGCGCCGCGGCCCGCGGAGGGCGGCAGACGCGCTCTCGTACGCCGGCGCGCCGACGGCACCGAGGAGTCCGTGCTCCCGCCCCCGTGGAACGTCCGCAGCCGAGTCATCGAGTACGGCGGCCTGCCCTGGGCCGGCGCCGGCCGCGCGGACGACGGCCCGCTGATCGTCTTCGTCCATTTCCCCGACCAGCGGCTCTACGTCTACGAACCGGACGTGCCCGGCGCCGCACCGCGGCCGCTCACCCCGCTCTCGGACACCGGTGGCGGACTGCGCTGGGTCGATCCGCAGCTCCTCGCCGACCGGGGTGAAGTGTGGTGCGTGCTCGAGGAGTTCACCGGCGAAGGCCCCACCGACGTACGTCGGGTCATCGCCGCCGTACCCCTGGACGGCTCCGCCGCCGACGACCGCACCGCGGTGCGCGAACTGTCCGACGGACACCACCGCTTCGTCACCGGCCCCCGGCTCCGGCCGGACGGCGGACGTGTCGCCTTCATCGCCTGGGACCATCCGCGAATGCCGTGGGACGGCACCGAGCTGATCCTCGCCGACGTCACTCCCGAGGGCACCTTCGGTGAGCAGTGGACCGTTGCGGGCGGTCCCACGGAGTCCATCGCCCAGGCCGAATGGACCACGGACGGCGCCCTGCTCTACGCCTCGGACCGGACCGGCTGGTGGAACCTCTACCGGTCAGGCCCGGACCGCGGCACCGAACCGCTGTGCGTGCGCGACGAGGAGTTCGCCGGGCCGCTGTGGAAGATCGGCCAGCGCTGGTTCGCCCCGCTCGACGACGGCCTCGTCGCCGTCGTGCACGGCATCGGGTCCACCGCACTCGGCGTCCTCGACCCGGAGTCCGGCGAACTCGTCGACACCGCGGGCCCGTGGACCCAATGGGCATCGGAACTCGCCGTCCACGGAACCCGGGTGGCCTCCGTGGCCGCCAGCCCGCGCAGCGCGTTCGAGGTGGTCGAACTCGACACCGCCGCCGGCCACGCCCGGGTGATCGGTGCCGAGCACGACGACCCCGTCGACCCGGCCTACTATCCGGAACCGCAGATCAGGACGTTCGAGGGCCCGGACGGGCGTGAGATCCACGCCCACGTCTACCCGCCGCACCATCCCGATCACCGGGCGCCCGACGGTGAACTGCCTCCCTTCGTGGTGTGGGCGCACGGCGGACCCACCGGCCATGCACCGCTCGTACTCGACCTGGAGATCGCCTACTTCACCTCGCGCGGCATCGGCGTCGCCGAGGTCAACTACGGCGGTTCGACGGGCTACGGCCGTGCCTACCGGGAGCGGCTGCGCGAGCAGTGGGGCGTCGTCGACGTGGAGGACTGCGCCGCGGTCGCCCGCGCGCTCGCCGACGAGGGCACGGCCGACCGTGACCGGCTGGCGATCCGCGGAGGCAGTGCGGGCGGCTGGACCGCGGCCGCCTCCCTGACCACGACGGATCTGTACGCCTGTGGCACCGTCATCTACCCGATCCTCGATCTGACGGGCTGGGCCACCGGCGAGACGCACGACTTCGAGTCCCAGTACCTGCATTCGCTGATCGGCCCGATCGAGGCGGTGCCGGGCCGCTACCGGGACCGCTCGCCGGTCGAGCACGCGGACCGGATCACCGCCCCGTTCCTGCTCCTGCAGGGACTCGACGACGTGATCTGTCCCCCCGCCCAGTGCGAACGGCTCCTGGCCGACATGGCGGGGCGGAACGTCCCGCACGCCTACATCGCCTTCGAGGGCGAGGGGCACGGTTTCCGCCGTGCCGACACCATGGTCCGCGCCCTGGAGGCCGAACTGTCCCTGTATGCCCAGGTGTTCGGCCTTCGGCCGGCCGGCGTACCGACGCTGGAGCTCAGCAAGTGATACCGGCGTCCGCGGTCCTGCCCGACGGGGCACTGTCCCGGGCCGGGCGACTCGCTCCCGGCGCCCGGGTCGCCGTGGTCGCACCGAGTGGACCGGTGCCCGAGGAGCGGCTGCGGGCGGGACTCGACATCCTGCGCGGCTGGGGGCTCGAAGTCACGGTCGCTCCCCATGTCCTCACCACCCACCGGGAGTTCGGCTATCTGGCGGGCAGCGACAGCGACCGCGCGCAGGACCTCCAGGACGCCTGGTGCGACCCGTCGGTCGACGCCGTGTTCTGCGCCCGCGGAGGGTACGGCGTACAACGCATGGTGGACCTGGTCGACTGGGCGGCGATGCGGGCCGCGGGCCCGAAGGTCTTCGTCGGCTTCAGCGACATCACCGCCCTGCACGAGGCGTTCGCCGTGCGGGCCGGACTGGCCACACTGCACGGGCCGATGGTGGCAGGCCTCGATTTCATCGGTACGCGGGCGACCCAGGAGCATCTGCGGGCCACCCTCTTCGAACCGGAGACGGTGCAGACCCATGCGGCCGGACGGGCCCTGACTCCGGGGCGCGCCGAGGGAGTTGTGCTCGGCGGCTGCCTCTCACTCCTCGCCAGTGACCTCGGCACCCCGCACGCCCGGCCGTCCGCTCGGGGCGGTCTGCTCTGTATCGAGGACGTGGGTGAGGAGGACTACCGCCTCGACCGGTGCCTCACCCAACTCCTGCGCTCCGGCTGGCTCGAGGGCGTGCGTGGTGTCCTGCTGGGCTCGTGGGTGGACTGCGGACCTCCCGGCGAGGTCAGGGCCGTACTCGCGGACCGGCTGGTGGGGCTGGGGGTGCCGGTGGCCGAGGAATTCGGGTTCGGACACTCCGAGGGTGCTCGTACGATCCCGTTCGGTCTGCCGGCCACCCTCGGCACGGAGGCGGACTGTGCGTCCCTGACGTACGAGGTGCCGGCCCTGAGGTGACCTCGGCCCGGGTAATCAACTCCCTTGCTCGTAAAGCGCGTTCACGACGGTGCGAGCACGAGTCGGCCGGGTCAGGACGTCCGTGTTGTCCACGAACTGGTCGACGGTCCCGGTCGGTGGCAGTGCCCGCAGCGCCGGATCCTCGATGCGGGCGGTGAGTGCGGACGCGAAGCGTTCGGCGTGCAGCACCCGGTAGGGACGGCTGTGGTACGGGCGGGTGGACGGGTCGACCGGGTCGGTGAGTTCGAGCCGATTGTGTGCGGTGGCGACGGTCTCGAAGGCGCGCGCCAGGTGTCGCTCACGGCGTTCCCGGTCGGTGGCCGCCACGGTCGCCACGAGGTGCGAGGTCAGGGCGGTGGCGATCCGGGTCCGGGCAAAGGCGCTGCCCAACCACTTGCTGTACGGCGGATAATGACGCTCCATCAGGAGGCAGAGGCGCATCAGATCACGCACCAGCCGCGCGGCGACCACCGCGGCTCCCAGTTCGTCGCCCACCTCACCGCAGCGCCCGACGAAGGCCTCCTCCTGCGAGACGCGCTGCCACTGGCAGGCGAGCACGTACAGCCACAGGTCCCGCGGATACCAGGCGAGGGCGGTGCGGGCCGCGGTCGGAGTCCCGAGGCCGTCGTGGAAGACGGTGCCCGAAGTGGCCTCGGCCAGGCGCTGGTCGGGCGTCGCCAGCCAGTCCGCGTTGGTGATGCCGCGCGTGGGATCGAAGCCGAGCCGGCCGGTGAACCAGGCGGCCGGTTCGCTGATCTCGATGCGGTGGCGCACCGGCCCGTCCGTCTCCCGCATCACGCCGATCCCGGCGTCGTCCGTGGACGCGAAGTGGGTCGGGTATCCGCGGAACCTCTTCGGTAGCTGGTCGGCCAGCAAGGCGTCGATCCGCGCGCCGTACTGCTCGAGGTCGGCCGCGGAGAGGAACAACTGCAGACGCGGCCCCCATTCGTGGTCGGCGGAGCGCGGTGTGTCGTGGCCGAGCACCTCGGAGCCGTCGCCCAGCCGTGCGGCGCAGTGCGGGATGCCGGGTGCCGCCGCTGCTACCAGCGGGCGTACGGCCTCGAGGTAGAAGAGCCGGGAGAGTTCGAGGCCGGGGACGAAGGGGGGTGTGGGTGCGGGCATGGGGGACAGGGTGCTGCATGAGGGCACGGCCGGCGACGCAATTTCCGCCCGGCGCGCGGGCGGGTGGCGTGGAGCGGCGTGACGGGCCCTGGTGTCAGTCCGCCGCGCGCTGTTGCCGTCGGTAGTGCACCTTCTGGGCGGCGAAGGCGAACGCGGCGATCGCTGTGACGGCCGCCGAAAGCCACTGCGACGTCAGCAGATTGAGCACGCAGCCGAGAAGCATCAGGGCGCAGAGCGCTGTGGTGCCCTGCCGCCAGACCGGTGACGCCCTGATGTCGCGCCCGTCCCGCACGCGTGCCACCGCGGAAGCCGCGACCACCACGACGAAGCAGGCCAGGCCCAGGGTGATCGCCGCGCCCGCGAGCAGCCATTGCCGCGTGCCGAGCAAGAATCCCGCCGCCGGCGAGGTGACCACCAAGGAGCAGATGACCAGCACCCTGCCTCGGCGACTGTCCCAGGGCCTGGCGATCCCACCGAGCGTCGTCATCCGGTCCACACCGCGCCCCCTCCGTCACCGTCGCGGTGAACTCTCCCGCCCGCGGCCGTTGTTACCGCAACCTCGGCTCAACCTACGTCGCTGACCTCCCCTCGACAAACATCGCACACAACCGTTGACCGCTGCACGAGACGTGCCACAACATGGGCGCGGCTCCAGACTTACCAGTCGGTAAGAAATCCTCGGTGTGGAGGTTTCCGCGTGTCTCGTGCTCCGTCCCCCGCTCGCAGCGGCGTTACGCCGCGTGTCCTGCCGCATGCCCGCAAACCCTTGGGTGCGGCTCTCGGCGCCGCACTCGTGGCGCCTCTGATCGCTGCCGCGCCGGCCGCGGCAGCCGACCCCGGCGCAGGTGAATTCACTGTCATCGCGCTGGAGTTCACCGTCGAGGCGGGCGACAGGACCTGCACCGTCGAGGCCGACCTCTACCGCCCGGCCGGCGTCGACCGCGACCATCCGGCGCCCGCCGTGCTCACCACCAACGGGTTCGGCGGCAGCAAGGCGGACGGTTCCACCGACGCCTCGGCGAAGGCCTTCGCCGAGCGCGGCTATGTCGCCCTCGCCTACTCGGGCCTCGGCTTCGGCAAGACCGGCTGCCCCATCTCGCTGGACGCCCCGGACATCGACGGACAGGCCGCATCGCAGCTCGTCGACTTCCTCGCCGGCACCCGGGCCGCCGACGACGGCGCCGAGATCGACTACGTGACCAAGGACGGGAAGAGCGACCCCCGCGTCGGGATGATCGGCGGTTCGTACGGCGGAGCCATCCAACTGGCCACCGCCGCCCGGGACCACCGCGTGGACGCCCTCGTCCCGATGATCACCTGGAACGACCTGGCGTACGCCCTCGACCCGAACAACGCCGCCCAGCACTCCGGTGTCTCCTCCGACACCCCGGGCGCGTACAAGAAGCAGTGGACAGGCGGCTTCTTCCTCATGGGTGAGGCGCAGGGGCTCCTCAATCCGAGCCTCGATCCGTCCCGCCTCGGCGGTGCGGGCTGTCTGCACTTCGTCGCAGGGGCCTGCGAGACCAAACGGCTCCTCGACAGCGGCCGCTACCCCGCCGACCGCACCCGGGAGATGCTCGACTACGCCCGCAGCGCCTCGCCCGTCTCGTACCTGGACCGGGTCCAGGCGCCCACGCTCGTCGTCCAGGGGCAGGCCGACACGCTCTTCAACCTCAACGAGGCCGAGGCCACGTACCGGACCCTCAAGGAGCAGGGCACCCCGGTCGGGATGATCTGGCAGTCCTGGGGCCACAGCGGCGGCCTCAAGGATCCCGCCTCCGGTGAACTCAACCTGGAGGAGGGGAACTTGGAGACCTCGTACACCGGCCGCCGGATCCTCGGCTGGTTCGAGAAGTACCTGCGCGGCGACGAGGACGCCGACACCGGGCCCGGGTTCGCGTACTACCGCGACTGGCAGCCCGCCGACTCCGCCTACGCCACCGCCGACGACGTGCCCGCCCGCAACCGCAGCCTCTACCTGTCCGGCGACGGGAAGCTGGTCGAGGACCGCAGCAAGGTGGCGCGCGGAGCCCGCGAGTACCGCAACCGGCTGCTACCCAGCAGCCATTCGGAGAGCTCGCTCGCCGGCCTGATCGGACTGTCCGACCCGGAGCCCTACGACGCCAAGGGCACTCACCTCGACTGGACCAGCGAGCCGCTCACCGAGGACACCGACGTGGTCGGTGCGCCCGAGGCCACACTTCAGGTGGTCTCGCCGAAGACGGAACGCGTGCAGAACTCCGGCGACGCGGCCGACAAGCTGGTCCTCTTCGCGAAGCTCTACGACGTGGCACCGGACGGCAGGAAGACACTGGTCCACCGCCTCGTGGCGCCGGCTCGCGTGCCCGACGTGACCAAGCCGTTCACGGTGAAGCTGCCGGGCATCGTGCACCGGTACGCGAAGGGCCACCGACTGCAGCTCGTGGCCGCCGCGAGCGACGACGCCTACTACGGCAACAAGGGCATCAAGCCCGTCACGGTCACCAGCAAACCCTCGGACACGGGAGTCCTGCGGCTCCCGGTGGTGAAGTAGCGGTACCCGACCGGGTGGGCGCGATCACGACGCGCGCTCACCCGGCACCGCCCGTGCGCGGTGGTCCGCACCCTCACCCGAACGGTCCAGACCCCCGGCCCCCTGCCTCTCGGCCGGCCCCCGTCCGCCGTGCGGGATGACCGACCGCTGCCCATCCTGGTGCGAGGGATCGACCGCATCCAGAGGAAGGGTCACCGCCATGAGTCCGAAGACCTCCACCAGGAGCCGGGCCGGAGACGGCGGCCGCACGGCGGGCCTGTTCACCCCCGCCCGTATCGGCATGGCCGTACTCGCCGTGCTCGGACTCGTCTTCATCTTCGAGAACACCCGGCACACCAAGATCCGTCTGATCATTCCCGAAGTCACCATGCCGCTGTGGAGCGCGCTCCTCATCACCGCCGTCATCGGCGCACTCTGCGGGGCGTACTTCATGCGACGACGCGGCTGAACCGGATGCGCGTCGGGGCCGGCCGGCGGCGTTGCGGGTCCCCCGGGGCCCGGGCACGGTGGACGGAGCCCCGTAGGCCCGGCACGACGCGGAGACGAGGGGCGACCGCACCACCGCCTGCACCGCGAGGAGTACGTCATGAAGGCCGTTCAGTACCGGACCGTCGGCGGGACACCCGAGGTCGTGGACGTGCCGGTCCCGGAGCCCGGACCCGGACAGATCCTCCTCAAGGTCACGGCCGCGGGCGTCTGCCACTCGGACATCGCGGTGATGAGCTGGACCGCCGACCAACTGACCTTCCCGCTGCCGCTCACCCTCGGCCACGAGGGTGCAGGCACCGTCGAGGCCGTCGGGCCCGGAGTGCAGGGCATCAGCGAAGGCGGCTCGTACGCGGTCTACGGCCCCTGGGGCTGCGGCGCCTGCCCGACCTGTGCGGAGGGCAAGGAGAACTACTGCCGTCGGGCCGAGGAACTCGGCATCCTGCCGCCCGGGCTCGGCGCCCCCGGAGCGATGGCCGAGTACATGGTCGTCGACGACGCACGGCACCTCGTGCCGCTCGACGGGCTCGACGCCGTGCAGTCCGTGCCCCTCACGGACGCCGGGCTCACCCCGTACCACGCGGTCAAGGGCGCGCTGCCCAAACTGGTGCCCGGCAGTACGGCCGTCGTCATCGGCACCGGCGGGCTCGGGCACGTCGCCATCCAACTCCTCCGGGCCCTCACCCCGGCCCGCGTCGTCGCCCTGGACGTCACCGAGGAGAAGCTGGCCCTGGCGACGCAGGTGGGTGCGCACGAGACGCTGCTCTCCGACGAGGGCGCACCGGACGAGATCCGCCGGATCACCGGCGGACGCGGCGCTGAGGCGGTGTTCGACTTCGTGGGGGCCTCGCCGACCGTGTCCATCGCGACAGCCTCAGCCGCGGTGGAGAGCGACGTCACCATCGTGGGGATCGGCGGAGGCGCGGCCCTGGTGGGCTTCGGGGTGACCCCGTACGACGCCGCGGTGCGCGCACCGTATTGGGGCAGCCGTTCCGAGCTCTTCGAGGTGCTCGACCTGGCACGGTCCGGCGCGATCGACGTCCACGTGGAGACGTACGGGATCGACGAGGCGCCGCGCGTCTACGAGCGGCTGCACGAGGGCAAGATCAACGGCCGTGCGGTGATCCTGCCGCACGGCTGACCGGGCCCGGCCGGATCGTCACGGACCACGACGGTCCGGCGAGATCCGAACGCTCAGGCCACGCCCTTGCGGTCGGCGTACTCGAACACCGAACCGTCCGGGTGGAGCGCGATGAGGGTGCGTCCCGCCGGCGAGACCACCGGACCGGCGACCACGTGTGCCCCCGACGCGCTGAGGACGGCCTGTGCCTCCTCGACGTCCGCCACCGCGATCGTCGCCGCCACCTTGCGCAGCACGTCGATCTCCGCGGGCGGACCACTCATCAGCAGAAAGCAGCCGACAGCGGCGACGGACACGCCGCCGCGTTCGGAGCGATGTGCCTGGGCGCCCGCAAGGCGTTCGTAGAACGCGACCGAAGCGTCCAGGTCATCGACGCAGATGCGCAGTGTGGTTCCCAGAATCTCCATGGCGGCGAGCCTAGTTGGAGCGGCCGGGACGCGTGATCGTTTCGGGGGAGTGAGTGAGCCCCGGGGCAGATTGGTCGGGTGCCCGGTCGAGTGGTTGAGTGGGCGGTATGTGCGCGGGCGCGTGTCGTGGCGCTGACCTCGGTCGTCGGACCATGCGGCGCTCTGCGCCGGATCGAGGAAGGAAGTTTCGCTTTGCCCACCAAGACACTCCAGATCCCCACCCCTGACGGCCGGGCCGACGCCTTCGCCGCCTTCCCCGACGGTGGCGGTCAGCACCCCGGAGTACTGCTGTACGCGGACGCCTTCGGACTGCGGCCCGTCCTGCACGACATGGCCCGCGAACTGGCCGGGCACGGCTACTACGTGCTCGTCCCCAATCTCTACTACCGGCACGGCCCCGCACCGGCCGTCGAACTGCCCGACCACATCGGCGATGACATCAGGTCCGAGCTCTTCGGCCGTCTCATGCCGCTCATCCAGGAGCACACCGCCGAGCGGGTTCTGCGCGACGCCGACGCCTACCTCGACTTCCTCACGGCGCAGCCCGAGGTCAGCGCCGGCCCCGTCGGCGTGACGGGCTACTGCATGGGCGCCGCCCTGGCGATGCGCACCGCGACAGCCCACCCGGACCGGGTGGCCGCCCTCGCCGGGTTCCACCCCGGCTTCCTCGTCACCGACGCACCCGACAGCCCGCACCGCCTCGTGCCGCAGCTCACCGCCCGGGTGCACATCGGACTCGCCGAGAACGACCTGACGCCCGAGGCCCTCGCCGAACTGGACCAGGCTCTCGAATCGGCGGGTGTCCCGTACAGCACCGAGACCTATCCGGGCGCCGCTCACGGCTTCACGATGGCCGACACCGACGCCTTCGACCCTGATGCCCTGCAACGTCACTGGGACCGGCTGCTGCCCGTCCTGAAGAGCGCACTCACCAAGGGTTGAGACTCGATCGCACCCGGTCGCGATTCGATGCATCTCCGGGCGCCACGCGGGGAACGCACTGGGGGCAGGGACGGTCGGACCGGCCGCCCCTGCACCGTCGGCGGCCCGGTGGCGAGGAGCGGACATGGGCGACGAGCTGCGCTATCTGTATGCGGTGTGCAGGCCCTTCGAAGCGCCTCTGCAGGCCGAGTTGAGGGGTGTCTCCGGCGCGCCGGTGCGGACTCTGCGGCACGGCGAACTGGTGGCTGTGGTCAGCGCGGTGCCCCGACGCGCCTTCGCCGCGACGGAGTTGCGTACCGGACACGACTTCGCGGGTACGCCGCAGGTGTCCGCCGGAGCGGGCACGCCGACGTTCGCAGCGCATTCGGCCCGGGGTCCGATCCGTTCCCCGCAGCGCGAGAATCCGACCCTGCCGTCACGGCACCTGCCCGCCGACCCAGGGGCCAGGGACGCGCTGGCACGCGCGCACCACTCGGTGATCGACGCGCTGACCACGGTGACCAGTCCTGTACCGCTGCCCGTCGGCACGGTGTTGCCCGACGACAGCGGCGTGCGCGCCCTGCTGGAGGCCGACGGTGAACGCCTGCGGCACGCACTGGACCGGCTCGACGGCCGGGTGGAGTGGGAAGTGACCGCTCAACTCACCGCACCTTCGGGCGAGTTGACGGTCGAGCCGAGTGACGAGGGCGAACGCGCCGAGATTGCCCGGGCTTTCGGCGAGCGACTGCACGCCCTGCTCGCCCGGCACGCGGACGCCACCCACACCCGCTCCGTCGAACCGTCCACCGGACCCCGGGTGCGCGTACTCGACGCCAGCTACCTCGTGCCGCGCCGGCTGAGCGAGGCCTTCGTGGAACTCGTCGACCGCACGGGCGACCAACAGCCCCATGTACGTGTCGACTTGGCGGGCCCTCGCGCGGGTTACTCCTTCACGGGTGACCCGGCGGCGGCCGGGTCCTGACTCCGCTCGGCGGGCGTCCCTCATCGGTGGCCGGCTGGTGTCCCCGTGAGGCGGACGGGCAGTTCGGTGAGGCCACGCAGCAGCGTGCTGGTCCGCCAGGTGAGCGTGGCGGGGTCGGTAGCCGCTTCGAGGTCGGGGTGGCGGGTCAGGAGGCGGTGCACGGCGACCGTGGCCTCGGCGCGGGCGAGGGGCGCGCCGAGGCAGTGGTGGGCGCCGTGGCCGAAGCCGAGGTGGCCCGGGCGCCTGGTGAGGTCGAACTCGTCCGGCCTGGAGTGGCGTCGCGGGTCGCGGGACGCGGCGGCGAGCGAGACGAGTACCGAGTCGCCGGCCGGTATGCGGGTGCCCGCGAGGGTGAGCGGCTCGGCGGCGAAGCGGAACGCCGTTGAATGCACGGGGGAGTTGTAGCGCAGCGACTCCTCGACTGCGGCGGCCGTGAGAGCGGGGTCGGCGCGCAGCCGGGCGAGCTCCGCGGGGTGGGTGAGCAAGCTGTGCAGCGTCGCGGAGATCAGGTTGACCGTGGTCTCGTGTCCGGCGACGAGGAGCAGGAAGACCATGCCGAGGAGTTCTTCGGTGGCGAGGTGTTCCTCCGTGTCGAGGCCGTCGGCGGCAGGGGAGTCGGCCCCGGCGGCGGCCAGTCGGCTCAGGAGGGTGTCGTCCTCGGGGCGGGCGGCGCTCTCGGCGACGAGTTCGGCCAGCCGACGGGTCAAACGGTCCGTGGCGACGGAGGCGGCCTCCGGGGAGGTGGGCATGACGAGCTCGTTGGACCAGGTGTGGACGAGCGCGTGGTCGGTCGCGGGTACGCCGAGCAGCTCGCAGATCACGGTGACGGGCAGCGGCAGCGCGTACCGGCTGACGAGGTCGGCCGGGCCGGTCCGCGGGAGTGCGTCGAGGAGGTCGTCGGTGATCGCCTCGATGCGCGGGCGCAGTGCGCCGATCCGCCCGGGGGTGAAGTGCGCGGCGACGAGTCGGCGGAGCCGGGTGTGCTGCGGAGGGTCACTCTGCAGCATGTTGCGCCCGATGGCATGACCGCCGTCGGTGTCCCAGGACGCCGAGTGCCGGATGTCGTTGCGAAGCCGCGGGTCCGTGAGGGCGCTGCGCGCCGCGTCGTGTGCGACGACGAGCCAGCAGTCGCCGCTGCCCGGGATGTGGACGCGGTGCACCGGGCCTTCGGCCTGGAGCTTCGCGTAGAGGGGGTACGGGTCTGTGGCCAAGTCGACCCCTGCGGGGGCGAGTTCGTGCAGGGTCGGTGCGTCGGGCACGGGCATGGGTGGACCTCCGGAAGGCGGGCTGTGGCGGTTTGTGGGTCGGGGGTGCAGGCGGCAGGCCTGGGGCCTGCACCCCCGGGCGGGAGGATCTGCCGACTCAGATCCGCAGGACGTCCCGCAGCCCGGGCACGGCAGCCGTGGCTTGGCGGTGTCCCGTGCGGGCGGCCTCGGACTGGCGGCGGTAATCGGTCAGGTTCCGGCCCATGGCCCGGCGCGAGTCCTTGTCCGGGGTGATCAGGCCGACCGCGGTTCCGGAGGCGCGGAGCGCGGCGGCCTCCCGGTGAACGTCCGGGTGCGGGCCAGGGGCGGCCGGGATCGGCGCCACCACCAGGGCGTCGCGGTGGCCGCGGGCGAGCCCGAGGTGAGCGGTCGAGCGGGTGCCGCCGTCCTGCCAGCGCCGGCTGTCCGCGGCGACCGGAGGCCACACGAGGGGCACGGCGCAACTGGCGGCGACCGCGGTGACGATCGGGACCCCGCTCTCGGAGTCGAAGGCCCGCACCTTCCCGGTCAGTGCGTCGACCGCCGTCAGACGCAGCCGGCCCGACGGCCATTCCCGTACGTCTCGCAGGAAACGGCCCACGGTGTCGAGGACTTCGGCCTCCGTCACGGTGTCCGCGCGCAGCGCCGCGCGACCGAGGCGTCGCGCCGAGCGCTCCGAATCCCGGGTGGCCAGCGCGGCGAACAGGAAGCGGAGGGTCTGGCCCGCCGTGACGTTCAGGTCGATCCGGTCCGTGCCGTCGAGCTGCCGGGCGTACAGCTGCGCGGGGGGTTCGCCGGCGCGCAGGCGGGTGCCGAAGAGAGCGCCGGCCGAGGTGCCGATGACGGTGTCCGAGTCCGCGGGGTCGAGGCCCGCTTCCGTGAGTCCGGCGAGCACGCCGGCCATCCAGGCCGCCCCCGTCGGACCCCCGCCACCGAGCACCAGCGCGGTCCCGGAGCTGTCGTCGCTCGACGGTGATCGGCTCTCCGCGGCCGTCTCGTTCGCCCCGGGGCGCAACGCGTCGCCCCCGCCGCTCCACTTCCCGTGGCTCATCCGCCCGCCCTCCGAAATAAATGGGGAGTGCTCCCCGTTTTCAGGACGATAGCATCCGACCGGGGAGTGCTCCCCGGTTGGAGCGGTCGAAGCGACGAGGGTGCGGGCGGGCGGCGAGCTCTCGCACCGGTCAAGGAGGACGTCGATGGCACAGCAGGCCGGACGGGGTGCCGTGCCCCCGCGCAGGCGCGATGCCCGGCGCAACCGGGACCTGCTGGTCGCCGCAGCGCGAGAGGTCTTCGGTTCGGAGGGTCTCGAGGCGCCGTTCGATGTGATCGCGCGGCGCGCAGGCGTGGGCAATGCGACGCTCTACCGCCACTTCCCGGACCGTGCCGCCCTGATCGACGCGGTGTTCAAGGACTCGCTCGCCGGGGTGACGGAGGCGGGGGAGGAGGCGCGCCGGGCCCCGGACGCGTGGTCGGGACTCGCGGGCTACCTGGACGCGGTGTTCACCGTCCTGGCCGGCGACCGCGGGACCAACGATCTGATGACCACGCGGCTGCGGGGCATCGATTCCCTCGAAGCGGTGCACGTCCACAACGCCGCCACTCTCGACGCTCTGCTCGCACGGGGCCGCGCGGAGGGGGCGGTGCGCGACGACGTGACCACCGAGGACGTCCTGTTCTCCCTCGCGGCCGTCGGCCGTGCCGTCCCCGCCCTGGTCGCGGCGGCCGGCCCCACCTCCTGGCGTCGCCCCCTGGCCCTGTTCCTCGCCGGCCTCCGCGCGGCTCCCGCCGGCCCGGACCTCCCGGGCCCACCGCTCACGGCACCCCAACTCGCCGAGAGTTTGGGCGAATTGGGGCCGCATCGTGCGACGTCGCCGGCTGCTTCCACACCTCGACGCACCGGCTCCTGACCCCAGCCGCCCGCCGGTCGCGGTTCTAGGCTGCCGACATGGACGCGGACGCAGTCACGAGTGAGGGCGGGGACACCGGCATGGACGTGCACGAGTTTCTGGCGCAGCCGCTGGTCGCCCGGGTGGCTGCCGCCGGTCCCTCGGTACGTCCGGTCTGGTACCTCTGGGAGGAGGGAGCCTTCTGGTGGCTGACCGGCTCGTACTCCCGGCTGGGGCGGATCCTCGAGAGCGCTCCCCGTGTGGCCCTGGTCGTGGACGTCTGTGAGCCCGCCGCGGGCCGCGTCCTGTCGGTCACCTGCCGGGGGGCGGCGCAGGTCGTCCCGTTGGAACGGGCAAGGGCCGAACGGAAGTTGGGTCGCTACCTCGGGCCGCGGAGCAGGTGGCCGGCGCGGTTCACCGCGGCGCTGGACGACCCGGCGACCCGGATGGTCCGCCTGGAACCCGCGAGCCCGCCGAAGCTGCGCGACCTCTCCTGGTGACCGACTGCGGACCCTGTCGTCGGGCAAGCCGCACAGGGCAGTGGCAGACTGCGGCGGATGCTGATCGACGACCTTCCCGGAGACCTGACGGCGCGGCGTCCTCGCGAGGAGGACCACCCCCGGGTGCTCGGCGTACTCGACACATGGTGGGGCGGCCTGAAAGGTCCCGCGGGTGCGCAGGAGCGGGCGCTGCTGCTGCCTCGGCTCTACTTCCAGCACTTCACCGCCACCAGCTTTCTGGCCGAGCGCGAGGACGGCCGGATCGCCGCCTTCCTGGTCGGCTTTCTCTCGCAGTCCGACCGGGAGGCCGCCTACGTGCACTTCGTGGGCGTCGACCCCGAACTGCACGGGCGCGGCATCGGGCGGGCCCTCTACCGCGCCTTCTTCGCTCTCGTCCTGCAGCACGACCGCAGGTACGTGCACTGCATCACCAGCCCGCAGAACACCGCGTCGAGAGCCTTCCACGCCCGCCTCGGCTTCACGGTGTCGCCCGTGAAGCCGGACTACGACGGCCCGGGGCTGGACCGCGTGGCCTTCACGCTCGATCTCTCCGGGCCGGAGCGTTAGCCGAGTCCCGTCACCGCCTGCACAGCAGCTCACCGTGCAGGACCGAGAACCAGCCGTCCGCCGCCGCTCCCCATGCTCGCCAGGCCTCCGCGATCGTGTCGAGGTCGGCGGTCGTGGCATGCCCGCCGTCCACCGCGCGCCGGGCGTACGAGGAGAGTCGGGTGCGGTCGGCCCACAGACCGCTCCACCAGGCTCGCTCGTCCGCTGTGGCGAAGCACCAGGTCGACGAGCCGGCCGTGATGTCCGTGAACCCGGCTTCGACCGCCCAGGACTTGAGCCGTCGCCCGGCGTCCGGCTCGCCGCCCGAGGCCCGCGCGACCCGCTCGTACAGATCGAGCCAGGCGTCCAGACCGGGCGGGTTCGGGTACCAGGCCATCGCCGCGTAGTCCGAATCGCGTACGGCGACCAGGCCGCCGGGCCGGGCCACCCGGCGCATCTCCCGAAGCGCCTGCACCGGGTCGCCCACGTGCTGCAGCACCTGGTGGGCATGGACGACGTCGAACGACTCGTCCGCATACGGCAGTTGGTGGACGTCCGCGGCACCGAAGGTGACGTTCCCGACGCCTCGCTCCGCCGCTGTCGCACGTGCCTGGTCGAGGACGTCAGGGGCGTACTCGACACCGGTGACGTGGCCGTCCGGGACGAGCGCGGCGAGGTCCGCGGTGATCGTGCCGGGACCGCAGCCGACGTCGAGAACCGTGGCGTCGGGCCGCAGTTCGGCGAGCAGGTACGCCGCGGAGTTGTCCGCGGTGCGCCAGGTGTGGGAGCGCAGTACCGACTCGTGGTGCCCGTGTGTGTACTCGGCGGTCTCCTGAGGCATGGCGGTCTCCGTCGATCGTTGGTCCGCCGGACCACCATGGCCCGGTCGTGCGACGAACCGTACGCCGGATACTCGCATTGTGAGATACGAATCTTAATATGTGGTCAACCGGTGGTGGGCGGGGTCCCGGTGCGGGCCCGCGGGGAATTGGTTTGCCCCGCTCGCGGCCGCCCTTGACAATGCGTAACCATGGGACATCTGGAAGCCGCGCACCTCGAGTACTACCTGCCGGACGGGAGGCCGCTGCTCGGCGACATCTCGTTCCGGGTGGGTGAAGGCGCGGTGGTCGCCCTGGTCGGGCCGAACGGCGCGGGCAAGACGACCCTCCTGCGGCTGATCGCGGGTGACCTGCAGCCGCACGGCGGCACGGTGACCGTCGGCGGCGGGCTCGGCGTGATGCCTCAGTTCGTCGGTTCCGTGCGGGACGAGAGCACGGTGCGGGACCTGCTCGTCTCGGTGGCGCCGCCCCGTATCCGGCAGGCCGCCGAGGCCGTCGACGCCGCCGAGCACCTGATCATGACGGTCGACGACGAGTCCGCCCAGCTCAAGTACGCCCAGGCGCTTGCCGATTGGGCCGAGGTCCGGGGGTACGAGGCGGAGACGCTCTGGGACATGTGCACCATGGCCGCCCTCGGTGTGCCGTACGAGAAGGCCCAGTGGCGCGAGGTGCGCACCCTCAGCGGTGGTGAACAGAAGCGGCTGGTCCTGGAGTCGCTGCTGCGCGGCACGGACGAGGTGCTGCTGCTCGACGAACCGGACAACTACCTGGATGTGCCCGGGAAGCGCTGGCTCGAGGAACGGCTGCGGGAGAGCCGCAAGACGGTCCTGTTCGTCTCGCACGACCGGGAGCTCCTGGCGCGGGTGGCGGAGAAGATCGTCAGCGTGGAGCCCAGCCCGGCCGGATCCGATGTCTGGGTGCACGGCGGCGGCTTCGCGACGTACCACGAGGCGCGACAGGAGCGGTTCGACCGCTTCGAGGAGCTGCGGCGGCGCTGGGACGAGAAGCACGCACAGCTCAAGAAGCTGGTCCTCGACATGCAGCAGTACGCCAAGCGCAGCGACGAGATGGCGTCTCGCTATCAGGCGGCGAAGACCAGGCTCAGGAAGTTCGAGGAGGCCGGCCCGCCGCCGGAGCCGCCGCGAAAGCAGGAGATCACCATGCGACTGCACGGCGGCCGCACCGGCGTGCGCGCGGTCACCTGCAGGCAACTCGAGCTCACCGGCCTGATGAAACCCTTCGACCTGGAGGTCTTCTACGGCGAGCGGGTCGCGGTCCTCGGGTCCAACGGCTCGGGGAAGTCCCACTTCCTGCGCCTCCTCGCGGGCGACGAGGTCGGACACACCGGCGACTGGAAGCTCGGCGCGCGGGTGGTGCCCGGTCACTTCGCACAGACCCACGCCCACCCCGAACTGTTCGGCCGCACCCTGCTCGACATCCTGTGGCGCGAGCACGCTCAGGACCGTGGCGCCGCGATGTCCCGGCTGCGGCGCTACGAGCTCACCGGGCAGGCCGAGCAGCGTTTCGACCGCCTCTCCGGCGGCCAGCAGGCGCGCTTCCAGATCCTGCTGCTCGAGCTGGCGGGCTGTACGGCGCTGCTCCTCGACGAGCCCACGGACAACCTCGACCTGGAGTCGGCCGAGGCGCTGCAGGAAGGGCTGGAAGCCTTCCAGGGCACGGTGCTTGCGGTGACGCACGACCGCTGGTTCGCCCGCTCCTTCGACCGGTATCTGGTGTTCGGCAGCGATGGGCGGGTCCGGGAGTCCGACGGTCCGGTGTGGGACGAACGCAGAGTCGTGCGGGAGCGGTGAGGCGTAGCAGGCGCTCGGCGGTCAGTCGCCGGTGCCTGCCGACGTGAGCCGGTTGATCGCGTCCACCGTGAGGGCGCGGTCGTGCGGCTCGGTGTCGAGGGCACGGTGGATCTGCAAGCCCTCGATGAGACCGTCGAGTTGACGTGCCGTCATGGGGTCGAAGTGCAGCCCGAGCGCCTGCCGGCTGCGGCTCATCCACTCCCGGGTCAGCTCGCGGAACGCCGGCCGGCGTGCGGCGAGTGTGTACAGCTCGTGGGTGAGCACCAGTTCGCGGCGGCTCTCGCTGGTCCCGGGATGGATGAGGCCGACCACCGCCTCGCGGGCCTCGGGCAGGTCGCGCGCCGCACCGAGGCGTTCGTCGAAGCGTGCGGCGATGGTGCCCGCGAAGCGGGAGAACGCCTCCCGCAGCAGCTCGTCCATGCTCTGGAAGTGGTACGTCATCGAGCCGAGGGGTACGCCCGCACGGGCGGCCACCTTGCGGTGCGAGGTGCCGGCCACGCCCTCGTCGGCGATCAGGTCGAGTGCCGCCTCGATGATCCGCTCCCGCCGGTCGGGGTCCACGCGTCCGGTCGCCATGCGTCCTCCAGGTCTCTCGACGTGTCTCTCGATGAATCTCTCAGCCGATCCCGACACGTCTCGGTAGGTGTCCCCGCGTCGTCACGCAGGGGTGGACGGCGGCCCCACCGAGCGGATCACGCGCGCGGGACTGCCCACCGCCACCACACCGGCCGGAACGTCCTTGGTGACGACGGACCCCGCCCCGATGACGCTGTCGTCGCCGATGGTCACACCGGGGAGGACGATGGCTCCGCCGCCCAGCCACACATTGTCACCGATCGTGATCGGCAGCGCGGCCTCCAGCTTGTCCCTGCGCTGCTGCGGGTCCAACGGGTGGGTGGGAGTGAGGAGTTGGACGTTCGGCCCGATCTGGCAGTCGCGCCCGATCCTGATCGGCGCGACATCGAGCGCGGTGAGTGAGGAGTTGACGAACGTACCTGCGCCGACGGTGATGTACGTGCCGTAGTCGACGTGGAGCGGCGGTCTGACGACGGCGCCCTCGCCGAGCTCGCCGAGCAGCTCCGCGAGGATCGGCCGGGCGCCGTCCGGGTCCTGCGTGAACGCCTGCTGGAACTCGGCGCTCAACCGCACCGCACGCTGTGCCTGCCGGGCGATGTCCGGGTCGTCGGCGATGTAGAGATCTCCGGCGAGCATGCGCTCGTGGTTGGTGCGGGCGTCTCCGGCGAAGTAGTCGGTCACGCGGACGAGCCTACCGTCGGCAGGTGTACGACCGTACGTTTGATGTGATTGCCGACCTGTTCAGCCCTGGTCCGGCGGCGGGGGCGGGGCGGGTGCCCCGGCGGGCGGCGCCACCTTGCGGTACGTACGCGGGCCGTCCTCGACATCGGCCGGGCCCCGGGCGTCCGCCGGCTCCTCACGGGGCATGACCGCGTCCCGGCGCGCGCCCGGGTCCCAGCCGGTGTCGACGACCCGCTTCTGCATCACGATCGCGCCGGCGAGCACGACCGCGCCGACGAGCAGCATCAGCAGCACGGCGCCCACCTCGCCGGCCTTCGCCGCATTGCCGACCAGGATGCCGAACCAGCCGAAGTCCGCGTCGCCGAAGGTGGTGTTCTCGTCGCCGAAGGCACCGAGCACCTTCAGGAGCAGCGCGGGCAGGAACGTGATCAGCACACCGTTGAGGAACGCACCCACCGCCGCACCCCGGCGGCCGCCCGTCGCGTTGCCGTAGACCCCGGCCGCACCACCGGTGAAGAAGTGCGGTACAAGCCCGGGCAGTACCAGCGCGAGCCCGAAGGCCGGCTCGAAGATCCAGGTCAGCAGGCCGAGACTGATGAGCCCGCCGATGAAGCTGCAGATGAAGCCGATGAGTACCGCGTTCTGTGCGTACGGGAAGACGATCGGCGCGTCCAGGGACGGCACCGCACCCGGCACCACCTTGCGCGCGATGCCCTGGAAGGCGGGCACCAGTTCGCCGAGGATCGTACGGACACCGAAGAGGATCACCGCCACCGCGATGCCGAACTGCAGACCCTGCATCACCGACTGCATCAGGTAGTTGCCGAGGTCCGTGGCCGCTGTACCGCCGTCGACCGCGAAGGCCTTGAACGCCGCGTCCTCGCCGACCTTGATGACGAACAGCACGGCCATGATCAGGTAGATCAGCAGCATCGACAGGGCGGTCGCCACCATGGAGTCGCGCAGGAAACGCAACCCCTCCGGCAGGTTCATCTCCTCGGTCGACTTGCTGCGCTTGCCGACCAACTGCCCTGCCGCGCCTGCCGTGATGTAGCCGGCGGTGCCGAAGTGGCCGATGGCCACGGTGTTGTTGCCGGTGACACGCTTGGTCCACGGGTGCGCGAAGGCCGGCATGGCGACCAGCATGATGCCGAGCAGCACGCCGCCGACCAGCACTACGACCACCGACGACTGCCCCGCGGTGGCCAGCACCATCGTCAACAGCGTGGCCATGAAAAGCATGTGATGGCCGGTCAGGAACACGTAGCGCAGAGGCGTGAACCGCGCGAGCAGCAGGCTCACGGCGAAGCCGACGATCATCAGCCAGGCCACCCGGGAGCCGTACTCGGCCTGGGCGATGCCCACGATCGCCTCGTTGGTGGGGATCACGCCGTGGGCGCCGGTGGCACCCTGGATCATCTCGCCGAGCGGTGCGAGCGACTCGACGACGATCCCCGAGCCCGCGCCGATCAGCAGGAAGCCGAGCGTCGCCTTGATCGCGCCGCCGATGACCTGACCCGCCGACTTGCGCAGGGCGATCAGGCCCACCGCGGTGATCAGGCCGATCAGGTACGCGGGCTCGCTCAGGATCTCGTTGACGAGAAACTTCGCGAAGGTCACCAGCCAGTCCATCGTCTCTCCAACCCGTCCTACACGTCGTAGGTGTCCCTGAGTACCGCGTCCGTCTCGGTGGTGCTGGTGAAGTCCGTGACGACCTTGACCGGGACGCCCACGTCGCCGAGGGTGCGGGCGATCTCCCGCGAGGTCAGGATCGCGACCGCCTCGGACGCCTTGCCCTTGGCCGAGATGGTGTCCGTCGCCTCGACCGTCACGTACTTCGACCAGCCCCAGCGGTCCAGGACCTGCTCGAGGGTGTTCTTGAGGAAGAGGCTGGTGCCCACGCCGTTGCCGCAGACGGTCAGGATCTTGTGCATGCCGTGCGTGGCGGACGCGGGCGCCTTCGCCGCCGGCGCGGCCGGGGCGGCGTCCTGCGGCTCGTCGGCGGGCCGCGCGCCCTCCTGCTCCAGGAGTACGGCCCGCACGGCCTCCGGGGTGGCCGCGGTGCGCAGCGCCTCGGACTTAGTGGGGTCGCCGAGCAGCCGGGCCAGTGCGCCCATCGCGGAGGTGTGCGCCGCGGAGTCCTGGGCCGCGAGGGCGACCACCAGATCGACCGGATCGTTCGACTCGTGCCCGAACTCCACCGGTTCGGCGAGGCGCACCCAGGACATCCCGGTGCGCAGTACCGCGGGGGACGGTCTGGCGTGGGCGAAGGCGAAGCCCGGGGCCACCACGATGTACGGGCCGTTCTCCTCGACGTTGCGGATCATCTCCGCGGTGTACTCCGGGGTGCAGGCGCCGGTGTCCTCCATCAGGCCGCCCGCGGCGCGGACCGCGTCGCGCCAGTCCCCGGCCCGGACGTCCAGACGTATCGCCTCGGTGGGGAGTAGCTCAGTCAGCTGTGCCATGGGCGGGATCCTCGCACAGGACGCGAGGTGCGGCCCGGTGGGGGAGGAGCGAGGCTGGGGGTGTCCACTGGCGCCTGGACGGCACCCCGTTGTCCTGGGTACGCGCCGCGTTCCCGGGTACCTGCGGAACGGATACGAACGACGTGG
This sequence comes from Streptomyces sp. YIM 130001, assembly GCF_003574445.1. Taxonomy (GTDB): domain Bacteria; phylum Actinomycetota; class Actinomycetes; order Streptomycetales; family Streptomycetaceae; genus Streptomyces. The sequence goes on along the minus strand of NZ_KZ984563.1, from coordinate 195,791 downwards.
GAAGGGCCAGCCATGAGCGGAGTCGACCCGAAGAGCCTGGACACACAGCAACTCCTCAAGGAGCTGGAGACGATCCACCGCACCCGCCACGACACCCTGCTGCACGGTTCGGACGACGCGCTGCGCGCCCACAACGTACGGATGTCGGATCTGGAGGGCGAGTATCTGCGTCGCTATCCGCGCCGTCCCGTGGCCAACGGCCGGACGCGCGACGGCGCCCGCGCGAGAGGAGAGTGAAGGGCATGGCACACGACGAACTCCTCGGCCTGCACGCCGCGGCACTCGACCTCTTCGCCGACCGGGTGCACCGGGTCGGCGAAGACCAGTGGGGCGCGTCGACGCCCTGCACCGAATGGTCGGTCCGCGACCTCGTCCAGCACCTCACCGCGGAACAGCTCTGGGTACCGCCGCTGGTCCGCGACGGCGCCACGATGGCGGAGGTGGGTGACGTCTTCGACGCAGACGTGGTCGGCGGAGATCCGGCGACCGCCTTCGACACCGCGGCGCAGGCGGCGCGCGAGGCGTTCCGCGAACCGGGCGCACTGGACCGCACCGTGAACCTCTCCTACGGCGATACGCCCTGCGCCGACTACTGCGCCCAGATGGTGACCGACCTGGTGGTGCACAGCTGGGACCTGTCGCGCGGGATCGGGGCGGACGAACAGCTGCCGGACGAACTGGTCGCCCACGCGGTCCGCGAGGTTGCCCCGTACGCGTCCGAGCTCGCCGCGAGCGGGGTCTTCGGCCCGCCCGTGAAGCCTCCGGCGGGCGCGGACGAGCAGACGAAACTGCTCGCCCAGCTCGGCCGACGGGTCTGACGCGGTCCGGCGCGGTCCGGCGCGGCCTGACGACGCGGCCGGATCGGCCTCCGGCGTTCTGCGCCGCAGGGCCTCGGCGAGCGGCGCCCGGAGACTGCGTGCGCGCCCCGGCCGTCACCCGAGCGGGGGTGGGCGTAGCGCGAATGGTTCCCCGCCCCGCGCGCGGGGTGAAATGCCGGGTTTGTATGGCGTCGTGGCGCGGATTCCTGCGCCCGCACGCCACCGAAGGAGCCCGTCCCATGCGCATCGCTCGCGCTCTCGCCACCACCGCACTCGCGTCAGCGGCCGTGTTGGCCGCCGCCCCCACGGCCCTCGCGGACACCGCACAGGTCACGCCCGGCACCGTCCCGCCGGGCGGCACCGTCACCGTCTCGGTGTCCTGCGACGCGCCGACCAGCCCGGCGCCCGACACCATCACAGCCAACTCGCAGGCCTTCGAGCTCGGCTCCGTACAGCTCTCGCGCGTCCCGGGGGTCAACACCGGTGTGGCGGGGCCGGCGTACCGGGGCACCGCGAAGATCGCTTCGGCCGACAAGTTCACCAGCACCGGGCCGAACGCCACGGGGACGCGGTCCACCTGGAGCGTGGACGGAAACTGCCCCGGTGGCGGGCAGTGGAACGCGAGCTTCTCGGTTGCGGGCGGGAACAGCGGCTCGCAGTCGGCGTCCCCGACTCCGACCCAGCCCGCCGTGCGCGGAGGTGTGGGCGGGAGCTTCACGGATTCGGGGACCACGGTGATCATCGGCGGGGTGCTGGTCGCGTGCGCGATCGGGGCCACGTGCGTCGTGTTGCGGCGGCGCGGGGGCGGCGCTCGGTGACCCGTCGGGTCGGGGTGTCCAGGTGCGGGACCTCCCGGACGTGCCCTAGGTCCGCAAGGTCCTGCGGGCTTCGTCGGGGGACCCCGAGGGCGGCCTCGAGGTTTGCCGGGCGGGCTGGATGAGTATCGGACCTTGTGGTCGCTCGTCCGGTTCGCCGCTCGCCTGAGCCGGCTGTCACCGCATCGGCCGGGCGGGCCTCGTCCTCGGGCTCCCCGGACTTCCGCCGAGGGACCGGACCTCAGGGCGGGCCGGGTATGTGTGCCGGACGGGCTTGACAGCTGTGCAGGTCTGAGACCCCGGAGGTTCGGATGCGTGGACGTATCGCCCCCACGGGCCACGGACCCGTGCGCTATGCGTCGATCGGGCCGGAACCGGGACTGCCCGTCTTGGGCGAGCTGGCCGCTGTACTCGCTGCCGCGGCCGGCCGGGGTGACACCGAACCACCGGGCGGTGGGCGGGTGTTGCTCGATGCGGCGTGCGGTTACTGGGGGCGCAGAGGGCTGCCGACAGCGCGTGAAACCGTGGTGGCAGCCCCCGGCCCGCAGCCGCTGCTGCTCGCGCTCGCGGCGGCGGTCGGCGGGGACGTACTGCTGCCGCGACCGTGCCCCGCCTGGTGGGCGCCGCAGGTCCGCCTCCTCGGCAGACAGGCCTATTCCGTACCGACCCCCGCCGAGTGCGGGGGAGTTCCCGACCCGTACGCCCTTTTGGAGACCGTGCGACGAGTGCGTTCCGAAGGCGGTGATCCACGCCTGGTCGTGCTGTCCGTCGCGGACGATCCGACCGCCACCGTGCCACCGCCCGAGGTTTTGCACGACGCCCTGGAGGCCGCGCTCGGCGAGGGCCTCCACGTGGTGTCCGACGAGACCTGGCGCGACACGGTGCACCGCCCGCAGGAGACCGTCCTGATCAGCCCGGCCGAGATGCACCCGCACGACGTCACCGTGCTCAGCGGACTCTCCGGCGGGTATCTGCCCGCCGACTGGCCCGCCGGCGCCGCCCGCTTCCCGGCGACCGCGGACGGTGCCGTGCTGCGCTCCCGCACACTCGACGTCCTCACCGCGCTGGGCGCCTTCGTCGCCGCACCCGTCGCCGCCGCGGCCGCCCACGCGCTCGGCGAGCCCACCGGAATCTCCGAACGCCTCACCGCCGCAGTCCGCCTGCACGCCCGCGTCGCCGACGCCGTACACCAGGCCGTTCTCGCGGCGGGAGCCATGTCGAGGCCCCCGCAGACGGGCCGTCATCTCTACGTGGAAATGGGCCAGTTGAGTGCGTCGCTCGCCGCGCGCGGAGTCACCGACGCGATGGAACTCGAGGACCACCTCACCGAACGTCTCGGCATGCCCACCCCCGGTGGTCACCGTTTCGGCGACGAACTCGGGGCGCTGCGCGTGCGGTTGTCCACCGGACCGTTCCTCGGCGCCACCGGCGAGGAACGCCTGGCCGCGCTCGACGCCGCGGACCCTCTGGAACTTCCTTACGTGGCCGAGGCGTTGAGACTGGTCGCAACCGTCCTCGGCGACCTACGGGCCGACCGCGCACGAGGGGGGCCGCCTCGATGACCCGGCAGTCGGACCCGACGGCACACCAGTGCGGGCGGACCGGCCCCGCCCTCTCGACCGGTGCGCCGTCCGAGGCAGCGCCGCGTCTTCGGCCGCTCGGTGGCCGGCGCGCCTGGCCACGCAGTTTCGCGGACCGGCTCACCGCGCCGCTGCCCGGCATCAAGGCCGTCGCCCGGTTCGCCCGCGAGGGCGCGGTGCGGCCCGGACCCGGGGCCAGGAAGCAGATCCCCGACCTGCCGTTCGAGCCTGGCCCCCTGCCCGCCGCGGACGTCCGCACCATCGCCGCCACCTGGGTCGGGCACGCCAGTTGGGTGCTGCGGATCGGCGGACTCACGGTCCTCACCGACCCGGTCTGGTCCCGCCGCATCCTCGGCACCCCGCCACGCGTCACCCCGCCCGGCGTCGCCTGGCACGCGCTGCCCCCGGTCGACGCCGTGGTGATCAGCCACAACCACTACGACCACCTGGACGCCCCGACCCTGAAACGCCTGCCGCGCTCCACGCCGCTCTTCGTTCCCGCCGGACTCGGCCGCTGGTTCCGCCGTCGTCGGTTCAGCTGCGTGACCGAACTCGACTGGTGGGAGGCGGCCGAACTCCGGGGCGTCACGATCGAGTTCGTCCCCGCCCACCACTGGTCCAAGCGAAGCCTCACCGACACCTGCCGCAGCCTGTGGGGCGGCTGGATGCTGACCGCCGGCCGACGTCGCGTGTACTTCGCCGGGGACACCGGATACGGGCACTGGATGGGCGAGATCGGCAGCCGCCACCCCGGGATCGATCTCGCCCTGATGCCGATCGGGGCCTACGACCCGCGCTGGTGGCTGCGCGACGTGCACTGCGATCCGGAGGAAGCGGTGCGGGCGGTCGACGACCTCGGTGCGCACCGGATGGCGCCGATGCACTGGGCCACGTTCCTGCTGTCCGCCGAGCCGGTACTCGATCCGCTCCGCCGCGTACGGGCCGCCTGGCTGCGGTCCGGCCGCGCGCGCCACGACCTCTGGGACCTGCCGATCGGCGCCTCACGCGTCCTCGACGCCTGACGCATCCCGCCCGGCTCAGGCACGCACCTTGCGCCACAGGGCCGGAGCCGCGCTGATCACGACGGTCAGGACCACCGCCGCGAGCAGCCCCTCCCACGGCTCGGCGAACAGCGAACCGCCCAGGATCCCGATCAGCTGGTACGTCGCGGCCCAGGCCAGACAGGCCGGCACGTTCCCGCGGGCGAAGCGCCGCAGCGGCCACTGGGCGATCAGACAGGCCAGCATCACGGGGATACGGCCCGCCGGAACGAGTCGGGAGAGCACCAGGACCGTCACGCCGTGCTCGCGCAGCTTGCGCTGCGCCTGCTCGAGCCGGTCCTCCGGGGCGCGCTCGCGCAGCGCCTGCAGCCACTTGGAACCGTTCCGCGAGCGCATTCCGCGCCGGCCCAGCCAGTACAGCCCCGTGTCACCGAGGAAGGCGGCGAAAGCCGCGACCAGGAAGACCCCGAGCAGCGAGACCGGCGAGGTCTGATGCAGCGCCACCACGGCCGCCGAACTGACCACCGCACCCGTCGGCACCACCGGAACCAGCGCGCCGACCGCGACGAGCAGGAACAACGAGGGGTAGCCCACGGCCTGCTGCGTCGACTCCGGCAGCACCGTCACCGCCGAGAGCATCACCGAGCGACCTCCGGTCGCACACTCTCGCCGTGCTCGAGCAGGTGCACCGCGACCTCCGGCGTCCGCAGGGCCGCCTGCCGCACGAACTCCTGGCCCGGTGTGTGGAACTCGTACGGTCGCACCGCGTCCATGCCGATCGGCCAGTACGTGCCGTAGTGCACGGGCACCGCACTGCGCGGACCGATTCGGGCCAGCGCCTCCGCGGCCCGGCCGGCGTCCAGGTGTCCGTGACCGAGGTAGGGGCCCCAGCCGCCGACGGGCAGCAGCGCCACGTCCACCTCACCCACCGTCTCCGCCATCTCGTCGAAGAGGCCGGTGTCACCCGCGAAATAGGTACGGGCCTCGCCGCTCACCACGAAGCCGAGCGCGGGCGCCCGGTGCGGCCCCACGGGCAACCGCCGGCCGTCGTGCCGGGCGTGCACCACGCGAATCCGCACGTTGCCGGCCGGCACTTCGTCGCCCGGCTCGACCTCGACGATCCGCAGCCCGGTGAGCCGGCGCAGTCCCGGCACCAGCCCGGGCGCACCGCGCGGAACAAGCACCGTGGTGCCCGGGGCGAGCTGGGCGAGCGACGGCGGATGCAGATGGTCCGCGTGCAGATGCGAGACCAGGGCCACGTCCGCGGCTGCCGCCTCGGGCGGCGGCACGGCACCCCGGCGCCTGCGCAGATGCGCCAGCCGCCGGACGAAGAGCGGATCGGTGAGCAGCCGGGTGCCCGAGTCCTCGACCGTGCAGCTGGCATGGCCCCACCACGTGATCTCCACCGGCACCCACGGCCTCCCATCGCTCTCCCTACGAGACTACGGGGCGGAGTAGGGTCTGCCGCTGAGGGACCGGTACGCCCGGGCCCGGGCCGCGGACGAGAGACAGGGCGGGACTCGAACCGACGGGGCCGCACGACGAGGGGACACGACCGCATGACCCAGCTCCGGGTGGCGGCCATCGCCGGCCTGACGCCGCTGGAGAAGCTGGACGAGGAGCCGTTCCTGGTGGACTCCCGTGCCCAGCACGCCCAGTGCGCAAGCTGGGCCGAGAAGCGCGGCTACGTGATCACCGCGGAGCTGCTGACCCACGCACTGCCCTTCGACCACCGCAGTCTCTGGAAGGACGCCGACGCGGGCCGGGTCGACCTGTTCGTGGCCCCCAGCCGCCGCGTCCTCGACCGTGCTCTGGACTCGCCGGACGCCTTCGCCGCCGAATGCGCCCGGCGCGGGCTGCGCCTGGAGACGACCGGTCTGGACGAGCCCGAGTACGACGCCACCGCCAAGGCCCGCCTGCACCGCCGTCTCTCCATGCCCACAGCCGGTTACGACGGCACGTAGGACGGGATCTCCGCCGTTCCGCAGAACGCCGTGAGCCCCGTGCCCGGCTGCCCGAATCCGGCCGGTTGCGGACGATACCGGCCGCCCTGGGTCGTCCCGTACGATCCGTGCCCACCCGTATGACACGCTGGGCCGGGGGCCCGCAGGCAGGGCCCGGAACGTGAGGTGACAGTGGTCCGGCGGCAGTGGCGGGCGATCGGCAAGGCCCTGTGGCGCATCGTCGCCGTCTGGGCCGTGAGCACCGTGACGATGCTCTCCCTCGCGGGGATCCTGCCCGACTTCCGGCTGCAGTCCGCCGACGGCGACACCGCCACCCGGATCGGCATCACCGCGGCGCTCGGGGCCGGAGCCTTCGGCCTCCTCGGGGCGCTGGTGTGGCCGCTCCTCGTCCGCGCGCTGCTGCTGGTGCCGGCCCTCGTCCTCGGCCTCCTCGTCTTCTTCCTCAACGGCTCGCTTCTCCTGGTGGCCCTGCGCCTGATTCCCGACGGCCGCGGCTCGGCCAACCCGGAGACCGCCGTCGTGGTGGCCGCCGTGATGTCCGCCGTCGCCTCCGCCACCTCCACCGCCCTCGCGGTACGTGACGACGACGCGTACCGGCGCCGTATCTACCGCCTGGCCGACCGGCGCCGCCGTCGCCTCGACGCGACGGCCGGCCCGCAGCCACCCGGAACGGTCTTCCTGCAGCTCGACGGCGTCGGGCACGACATGCTGCGGCACGCCGCGGACAACGGCCTGCTGCCGACGGTGGCCGCCCTCATGGAGTCCGGGCACCGCCTCACCCCATGGCGCACCGACTGGTCCAGCCAGACCGGCGCAAGCCAGCTGGCCATCCTGCACGGCACCAACCACGACATCCCCGCCTTCCGCTGGTACGAGAAGGACACCGGCGTCGTGATGGTCTGCAACCGGCCCGCGAGCGCCGCCGAACTGCAGCGGCGTGCCGTGGCCCGCACCGGCGACGGCGGACTCCTGACGCTCGACGGGGCCAGCCGCGGCAACCTGTTCAGCGGGGGAGCGGACCAGTTGGCGCTCGTCCTGTCGATCGCCGCGCGGCGCGGCCGGGCGAACCGGTCGAGGGCCGGCTACTTCGCGTACTTCGCCGATCCGGCCAACGCCGTACGGACCGCCCTGTCGTTCGTCGCCGAGGTCGGCCGCGAGATCGGTCAGTCCGTACGGGCGCGGCTGCGCCGGGACCGGCCGCGGGTCGGCCGCGGCGGTCTCTACCCGTTCATCAGGGCCTTCGCGACCGTCGTCGAGCGGGACGTGGTGGTGGCCGCGGTGCTCGGCGACATGCTGGCCGGACGCAGCGCCGTCTACGCCGACCTCGTCGCCTACGACGAAGTGGCCCACCACTCCGGGCCGCGCAGCCGTGACGCGGAGCTGGTGCTGCGGCGCCTCGACCGTTCCCTCGCCATGATCAGCCGGGTCGCCGAGCACGCACCGCGCGACTACCGGATCGTGCTGCTCTCCGACCACGGGCAGAGCCCCGGCGAAACGTTCCGCGCACGGTACGGGCTCAGTCTCGGCGACCTGGTGCGGGCCGGGTGCGGGTTGCCCGTGCCGCGCCGCGCGAACCGTACGCACAGCGGCGCCGAGGCGCGTTCCGCGGTCCGTGCGGCGCTGCACCGGCCCGTCGAGGAGGGCGGCGACGAGCACCGGCCGAGCCGCCGCGCCGAACCGGTCGTCCTCGCCTCCGGAAACCTCGGTCTCGTCTCCTTCCCTGACGTCTCCCACCGGCTGAGCAGGGAGGAGATCGACCGCAGGAACCCCGCCCTGCTCACCACCCTGGCCAACCATCCGGGCATCGGCTTCCTGCTGGTGAACAGCGAGGAGCACGGCCCGCTCGTGCTCGGCGCGAGCGGCGCGGAGGTCCGGCTCGACGACCTGGCGGACGATCCGTCCGCCGCGCCGGGTCCACTGGCGCCCTTCGGGCCCGGCGCCGCCGCCTCGGTGCTCCGCACGCACCGCTTCCCGCACGTCGCGGACATCATGGTCAACTCTGCGTACGATCCGGCCGATGGCGAGGTACTCGCCTTCGAGGAGCAGATCGGGTCGCACGGCGGACTCGGTGGCGAACAGTCGCGGGCGTTCCTGCTCGCGCCTCCCGGTCTGTCCGAACCGGTGCCGGGTGGTGGCGAGTTGGTGGGGGCGGAGCAGGTTCACGGGGTGTTGCGGCGGTGGTTGCGGGAGGGGGCGGGGCCCCAAGTGCCTCTGCTGCCCCTCGATCCGGGCCCCGTGGGGGATTCTGGCCTTCGTGAGGCTCCTCGGGCCGGGTAGGGGTGGCCCCGGCCGGGCTCTGGCGGGCCTTGTCCCGAACGTCCGACGGGCTGCAGGCGTGCGCCCCGCGGAAAATCGGCTGCGTCGTGGGCCCCGGTGCGCTCACACTGAACCTCCCGACCACCAGGAGGCTTCCACCGTGCAGGCTGCCGTGTCCGTCACTCCCGCCCGGGTGCCCGAGCTCTTGCTCGGGCTCGCCACTGTGCGACCGGTGTTCATCTGGGGAGCGCCCGGGATCGGCAAGTCGTCGCTGGTGCGGGCGTTCGCGGAGTCGCTCGGGCTCGAGTGCGTGAGCCTGCTCGGTACGCAGCTCGCGCCCGAGGACCTCATCGGTGTGCCGCAGATCCGGGACGGGCGCTCGGTGTTCTGCCCGCCCGAGGCCATCGCCCGGGACGAGCCGTACTGCCTCTTCCTCGACGAACTGAACGCGGCGACGCCCGACGTCCAGAAGGCCTTCTACTCGCTGATCCTCGACCGCAGGATCGGCGGCTACGAACTCCCCGAGGGCTCCCTGGTGATCGGCGCAGGCAACCGCGCCACCGACAACGCCTTGGCGCGCCCCATCGCCTCCGCCCTGATCAACCGCCTCACCCACATCCACCTCGAGGCCTCCGCCACCGACTGGCTGACCTGGGCCGCGGGCAACGGCATCCACCCCTGGATCACCGACTACCTCATCGACCGGCCCGACCACCTGTGGTCCAAGCCGCCGCGCACCGAGGAGCCGTTCTCCACGCCGCGTTCCTGGCACATGCTGTCGGACGCCCTGCACTCCTTCGGGCCCGCACTCGACGAGGACACCCTGAAGATCATCGCGTACGGCACGCTCACGCCCGCGCACGCGGTCTCCTTCTGCGGCTACGCCAAGATCGTGCGGCACGCCTACGGCATCGAGGCGATCATCAAGGGCGACGCCTCCTGGCCGCGGGGCCTGGAGGACCGGGACCTGCTGTACTACCTGGCCGACGCGTTCCGCGGCCGCCTGGTCAAGGAGCTGCCCGTCTCCAAGGAACATGTCTCCACCGCCGGACGGCAGACCGCGTTCCGGGCCAAGTCGCTGCTCGTGCAGCTGGCCGAGATCTCCGTCGAGGTCGCGCAGACCGTCATCGCGGACGACGCCGACGGACAGCCGGTGCTGCCCGCCTGGTTCCTGGTGGAGGCCGCCCGCGACCTGCCGCGCCTCGTCGAGGCCCGCCGGTGAGCCGTACCCGTGGCCGCCGCGCCGCTGCCCGGCCCGACCCGGCGGCCGAGGCGTTCCTCGCCGGGCTCGACAAGCTCCGCCGCAATCCGGCGCTCGCGGCTGTCGGCGCCACCTTCTGCCGGGAGAAGGAGTGCAAGCAGGCACCCATGCACGGCCTCGCCCGCGTCGACTCCGGCGGCACCGTGCACGTGCACCGCACCCGTCGCGTCGAACCGTCCGAATGGGCCTGGGCGTTGGCGCACTGCGTGATCCACCTCGGCTTCGGTCACGTGCCGGCCGCGCGCGGCGAGCGCGTACAGCCCGACCGCTTCGAGCTCGCCGCACGCTGCGCCGTCGTCAACCGCTTCCTGCTCACCTTCCCGGTGGGCCGGCCGCCGGACGACCTGCCCGCCGAATACCCGGGCGGCGACGAGGAGGAGCTCGCGGCGCGCTGGCGGCGCGACGGCATCCCGCCCGAGTACGAGCACTGCGGAACCGGGGGCGGCGAGGAGGACCAACTGCTCATCCCCTGGGGGGCGTTCGACAAGCCGAAGGACTGGCAGCTGGCCTTCGCCCACTCCCTGACCCGCACCATGTCGCAGGCCATGGACGTGGCAGGCGGACTGCGCGAGTCCATCGGAGCGGAGGCGGCCCCGCGCCGGCCCTGGGGGCACGCCCTCAACTGGTTCGTCTCCTCGTACCCGCTGCTCGGCGGTATCGCGTCCGGCATGAAACTGGTCGCCGACCCCGAACTCGCCCGCGCCCACGACATCGCCGTCGCAGCCGTCGACGCCGGCGCGGGCGAGATCTACATCAACCCGCACGCCAATCTCACCGCCGAGGAATGGCGCTTCGTCCTCGCCCACGAGATGCTGCACGCCGCCCTGCGGCACGGCGACCGCTGCGGCGCCCGAGACCCGTACCTGTACAACGTCGCGGCCGACTACGTCATCAACGGCTGGCTGGTCGAGATGCACGTCGGAGACATGCCCGCAGGTCTGCTGCACGACCCGGCGCTCGCCGGCCTGTCCGCCGAGGAGGTCTACGACCGGATCGCCGGCGACCTGCGCCGTATGCGCCGCCTGGCCACCCTGCGCGGCAAGGGCGCGGGCGACATCCTCGGCGGACCGCTGCGCCCGGCGGGGGAGTACGTCGACCTCGACACCTTCTACCGCCGCGGCCTCACCCAGGGCTTCGACCTGCACCGCCAGGGCGAACGCGGCACGCTGCCGGCCGGCCTGGTGCAGGAGATCCGCGCCCTGACCCAGCCCCCGCTGCCCTGGGACGCCCAACTCGCCCGCTGGTTCGACGAGTTCGTGCCGAGCCCCGAACCGGTGCGCAGCTTCGCCCGCCCCGCGCGCAGGCAGGCCGCGACCCCGGACATCCCGCGGGCCGGCCGGTACTTCCCGCCCGAGGAGATCCAGCGCTGCACCTTCGGCGTCGTGCTCGACACCTCCGCATCCATGGACCGGACCCTGCTCGGCAAGGGCCTCGGCGCCATCGCCTCGTACGCCACGGCCCGGGACGTCCCGGCCGCCCGGGTGGTGTTCTGCGACGCCGCACCGCACGACGCGGGCTATCTGCCGGTCACCGGCATCGCCGACCGCGTACGGGTGCGGGGGCGCGGCGGCACGGAGCTGCAACCGGGCATCGACCTGTTGCTGCGGGCCGACGACTTCCCGCCCGGTGCGCCCGTCCTGGTGATCACGGACGGGGACTGCGACACCCTGCGGGTCCGCAGGGAGCACGCGTACCTGCTGCCGCGTGGCGGACGGCTGCCGTTCACCGCACGGGGACCGGTGTTCCATGTGAGCTGACGCCGGATGTGGTCGGATGGAGTACGTAACGCAGCTTGCTCCGGGGCCCGGTGTTCCGACGCCCCGGCGAACGACCATCGAACGAAAGGCTTGCATCGTGGCGACCACGCGCACCGCGCACACCGTCTGGAACGGCAACCTCCTGGAAGGCCAGGGGAAGGTCGCGCTCGACTCCTCCGGAGTCGGCCAGTTCCCCGTCTCCTGGCCCTCGCGCGCGGAGGAGGCGAACGGCAAGACCAGCCCCGAGGAACTGATCGCCGCCGCCCACTCCAGCTGCTTCTCGATGGCACTGTCCGCCGGCCTCACGAAGGCGGGGACGCCGCCCACCAAGCTGGTCACGCAGGCAGAGGTGACCCTTCAGCCCGGCACGGGGATCACGGGCATCCACCTCAGCGTGGAGGGCGACGTGCCCGGGCTCGACGAGGACGGGTTCCTCGAGGCGGCCGAGGGCGCGAAGGCGAACTGCCCGGTCAGCCAGGCACTCTCCGGTACGGACATCACGCTTTCCGCGAAGCTCAGCTGACGCGGCGTCGGCGGGGGCTTGGAACAAGCGCCCTCGTATCAAGCCCCTCCGACGGCAGCGGGCGTCACGACCCCGTCCGCTCCCAGCCCCGCCGGTCCGGACGCGCCCCCAGCTGGGACTCGTCGCGGCTGCGGTAGACGACGTACGGGCGGAAGAGGTACTGGACCGGCGCGCTGAACATGTGGACCAGGCGCGTGAACGGGATCAGGGCGAAGAGCACGAGTGCCAGCACCACATGGATCTGGTACGTCAGCGGCACCCCCACCATCAGCTCCGTCTTCGGCTGCAGCGTGAACAGGCTGCGCACCCAAGGGGCAATGGATTCGCGGTAGTTGTAGCCGTGGTCGAACGTCGAGTTGGTGAGCTTGGCCCACATACCCATCACCAGGGACGCGAAGAGGACCAGGTACATCAGCTTGTCGTTCGCCGTGGTGGCGCGGAACACCGGAGCCTTGGTGCGCCGCCGGTAGATCAGCATCACGATGCCGATCACCGCGAGGACTCCGGCCACCGTCCCGCCGTACAGCGAGATGATGTGGTACGCGTGCTCCTTGAGCCGCACCGCGTCCGTCCACGACTCCGGGATGAACAAGCCCATCAGATGGCCGACGAGCACGAAGAGCATCCCGTAGTGGAACATCGGCGAGGCGATGTTCAGGAGCTTCGACTCGTACACCTGCGAGGAGCGGGTGGTCCAGCCGAACTTGTCGTAGCGGTAGCGCCACACGGTGCCCGCGATGAGCAGGGCCACCGCGACGTACGGCAGCACGCCCCAGAGCAGCGTCCTCATGAATTCTCTCCGGTCAGTACGGGCAACAGGCGTGCGGCGCCGAAGGGTTCGAGGCCGACGTCCTCGCGGGGCGGCCCGCCCCGGGCCAGTGCGTGCGCCTCGGCCCGGTCCTTCGGCGAGGGCCCGGGCAGGGTCGAGCACACCGCGTCGAGCACACCGGCGTACGGGGTGCCGTGGTCGGTCAGGGCGAGGCGCAGGAGTTCGAGACCGGGCCGGTACTCCTGGAGGAGCGCCGTCCCGGCCTGCGCGGTGAACTCGAGCACCGCCGGCAGGAAGTCCGGCAGCTCCTCGCCGGTGAACTCCAGACCGTGCTCGCGGTACACCTCCTTGAAGTGCACCAGAGTCATGCCGCGGCGCCGGGTGTCGCCGTCGCGCCACCAGCTCAGGTACAGGCTGTGCCGGTTCTTGAAGTCGAAGACGCGGACGTAGTGGGCGGCCAGTTTACCGGGGCCCGCCTCGGCGGCGAAGTCGGTGAACTCCCTCAGTTGTGGGACTGCTCGGCGTACCAGCGGCAGGTTCGACCAGAAGGCGTCGTCGGGATAGGTCAGGCAGTGCGCCGCCGCCTGGTGGAGGACTGCGTGCGCCTCGGCGGTGCCTCTGCGTGTCACGGGCCCTCCTTGATCTCCTCGACGCTGGGTTCGTCGTCGGCGGTCTGCTTGTCGCGCAGCCGGTGGAAGTTCTCGATCGTCACCAGGGGCAGGTTCTTGCGTCCGGAGTCCTGGCCGAACGGCCCCTCGCCGCCCATGCCGGGGCCGCCGTCGAAGTCGAGGCTGCAGCTGTCCGGCAGCGCGGACTCCTCCAGGCGCTGTGCGTCCCCGACCGCCGCGGTCGGGATCACATAGCGGTCCTCGTACTTGGCGATGGCGAGCAGCCGGTACATCTCCTCGATCGTGCGGGCGTCCATGCCGATCGAGTCGGCGATCGCCGGATCGGGTTCCTCGCCGAGGTTCACCGCCCGCATGTGGGAACGCATCGCGGCGAGTTTCGTCAACGAGGACCGGACCGGCGCGACATCACCTGCCGTGAAGATCTCCGCCAGGTACTCGAGCGGGATCCGCAGGGTGTCGATCGCGCCGAAGAGATTGCCCGCCTCCTCGCCGTCGAAGCCCGTATCGGTGAGCGCGTCGACCACCGGGGACAGCGGCGGGATGTACCAGACCATCGGCATCGTCCGGTACTCCGGATGCAGCGGAAGCGCCACCTTGTACGTGCTGATCAGCGCACGGACCGGGGAGCGGCGTGCGGCCTCGATCCAGTCGTGCGCGATCCCGGCCCGCTCGGCCTCGCGGCGCACCTCGGGGTCGTCGGGGTCGAGGAACACGCCCAACTGGGCCTCGTACAGGGCCTTGTCGTCCTTCGTGGAGGCCGCCTCGGTGACCTTGTCGGCGTCGTAGAGGATCACCCCGAGGTAGCGCAGGCGGCCGACGCAGGTCTCCGAGCACACCGTCGGCAGACCGACCTCGACGCGCGGATAGCACATCGTGCACTTCTCGGCCTTGCCGGTGCGGTGGTTGAAGTAGACCTTCTTGTACGGGCATCCGGTGACGCACATCCGCCAGCCGCGGCACTGGTCCTGGTCGACCAGGACGATGCCGTCCTCGCTGCGCTTGTACATCGCGCCCGACGGGCAGGACGCCACGCACGACGGGTTCAGGCAGTGCTCGCAGATCCGCGGCAGATAGAACATGAAGGTCTGCTCGAAGGCGAACTTCACTTTGTCCGCGGCCTGTTGGCGGGTCTTCTCCACCATCGGGTCCTGGTCGCCGTGCTCGGTGGCGCCGCCCAGGTTGTCGTCCCAGTTCGACGACCACTCGATCTTCATGGGCTTGCCGCTGATCAGCGAACGCGGCTCGGCCACCGGGTAGTCGTCACCGAGCGGGGCGTCGGTGAGGTTCTTGTACTCGTACGTCCAGGGCTCGTAGTAGTCCTTGATCTCGGGCAGCTTCGGGTTGGAGAAGATGCCGGCGAGCTTCTTGAAGCGTCCGCCGTTCTTGAGTTTCAGGGCGCCGCGCTTGTTGAGGGTCCAGCCGCCCTTCCACTGCTCCTGGTCCTCGTAGCGGCGTGGATAGCCCTGACCCGGGCGGGTCTCCACGTTGTTGAACCAGACGTACTCCATGCCGGTGCGGTTGGTCCATGCCTGCTTGCAGGTCACCGAGCAGGTGTGGCACCCGATGCACTTGTCGAGGTTCATGACCATCGCGATCTGTGCCATGACGCGCATAGTTCGAGCTGCTCCCCGCTCTAGTAGGACACTGTCTGCGAACGCCTGCGGATGACGGTCACCTCGTCGCGCTGGTTACCGGTCGGCCCCAAGTAGTTGAAAGCCCAGGACAGTTGGGCGTAGCCGCCGATGAGGTGGCTGGGTTTCATCAGGACCCTCGTCAGCGAGTTGTGGATGCCGCCGCGGCGGCCCGTCGCCTCCGCCTTCGGCACGTTGACCGTGCGTTCCTGGGCGTGGTGCATGTAGACCGTGCCGGCCGGCATGCGGTGCGAGACGATCGCGCGGGCGACCACCACACCGTTGCGGTTGACCGCCTCGATCCAGTCGTTGTCCTTGACCCCGATGGAATCGGCGTCCTGCGGAGACATCCAGATGCACTGGCCGCCTCGTGACAGGGACAGCATGAAGAGGTTGTCCTGGTACTCGGAGTGGATGGACCACTTGTTGTGCGGGGTGAGGTAACGGACCGTCACCTGCTTCTCCCCGTCCGGGCCGAGGACCGGCTCGTTGAACAGACGGTGCATGTCGAGCGGCGGCCGGTACACCGGCAGCGCTTCGCCGAGCTCGTGGATCCAGTCGTGGTCGAGGAAGAAGTGCTGGCGGCCGGTGAGGGTGTGCCACGGCTTGAGGTGCTCGGTATTGAGCGTGAACGCCGTGTAGCGGCGACCGCCGGACTCGCTGCCCGACCACTCCGGTGAGGTGATCACCGGGACCGGTGCGGCCTGGGTGTCCGCGTACGTGACGCGCTTGCCCTCGGCCTCCGCGGCCAGATGAGCCATCTCCTGGCCGGTGCGCTCCTCGAGAGTGTGGAAGCCCTGCGTGGCGAGCCGCCCGTTCGTGGTGCCGGACAGCGCCAGGATCGTATTGGCCGCCTTCACGGCCGTGTCCAGGAGCGGCCGCCCGTCGGCGGGACCGCCGCGCGCGGTGCCGTTGCGCCGGGCCAGGTCCGCGACCTCCTCGTCCGGGCGGAACGAGATGCCCTTCACCGGGAGGCCGAGCTTGTCGGCGAGCGGGCCCAGTGCCGCGAACTTGGCGCCGATCGCCGTGTAGTCGCGCTCCACCACCGTCAGATTGGGCATCGTGCGGCCCGGCACCGGTTCGCAGTCGCCGCGCTTCCAGTCCAGGCACACCCCGCCCGGCTGCGCCGTCTCACCCGGGGTGTCGTGCTGCAGGGCCGTGGCCACCAGGTCCTTGCGGACGTCCAGGTGCCCGGCGGCGAGTTCACTGAATCGCTGGGCCAGGCCGTGGAAGGTGTCGAAGTCGGTCCGCGCCTGCCACGGCGGGTCCACGGCAGGCGTGAACGAGTGCACGTAGGGGTGCATGTCGGTCGACGACAGGTCGTGCTTCTCGTACCAGGTGGCCGCCGGCAGCACCACGTCCGAGAGGAGCGTGGAGGAGGTCTGCCGGAAGTCGAGCGACAGGAGCAGGTCGAGCTTTCCCTCGGGCGCCTCCTCGTGCCACTTCACATCGCGCGGCCGCTCGTCCTCGGACGCCTCCTGGGCGTTCAACGAGGAGTGGGTGCCGAGCAGATGGCGGCTGAAGTACTCGGCGCCCTTCGCCGACGAACCGAGCAGATTGGCCCGCCACAGGGTCAGCACCCGCGGCCAGTTCTCCGGCGCGTCCGGATCCTCGCACGCGAACTTCAGGCTGCCCGCCTTGAGTTGCTCCACCGCGTCCGCCACCGGATCCGCACTCTCGGCGAGATCGAGCGGATTGCGGTCGAACGTCGGGTACGAGGGCATCCAGCCCATCCGCGCCGACTGCGCGAGGCAGTCCGCGCCGGTCATGCCGTCGAAGCGGCCCTCGCCGAGCGGCGAGGCCAGCACGTCGGCGCCGAACTTGTCGTAGCGCCACTGGTCGGTGTTGAGGAACCAATACGCCGCGCCGATCATCTGCCGTGGCGGCCGGCTCCAGTCGCCCGCGCCCGCGAGGGTGGCCCAGCCGGTGGACGGCCGGCACTTCTCCTGGCCCACGTAGTGCGCCCAGCCGCCGCCGTTGCGGCCCTGGCAGCCGGTGAGCTGGAGCAGGGCGAGGAAGGCGCGGTAGATGGTCTCCGAGTGGAACCAGTGGTTGGTGCCGGCGCCCATCAGGATCATGCAGCGGCCCTCGGACCGCTCCGCGGTGTCCGCGAACTCCCGGGCGATCCGGACCGCGGCCGCGGCCGGCACCGAGGTCAGCGCTTCCTGCCAGCCCGGCGTACCGGGAGCGTCCACGTCCTCGTACGAGGAAGGCCAGTCGCCGGGCAGACCGTCGCGCCCGACCCCGTACTGCGCGAGCAGCAGGTCGAACACGGTGGTGACGAGCGGTCCGTCCTGGCCGCCGAGCCGGGTGGCGGGCACCCCGCGCCGCAGTACCTCGCCGCGGCCCTGCCCATGCTCGCCGCCCTCGGTGTCGAACCGGGGGAGCAGCACCTCCACGCCGGCCGCCACCTCGCTGTCCTGCAGCGAGAGGCGCGGCTCGATGTCGCCCAGGTCCAGGTTCCACTTGCCCTTGCCCGAGTCCGTCCAGCGAAAGCCGAGAGAGCCGCTCGGCACCACCGGCTCGCCGGTAACGTCGTCGAGCACCACGGTCTTCCAGTCGGCGCCCTCGGAGTCGTCCCCGACGTCGCTCGCCCGCAGGAACTTGTGCGGCACCCACGCCCCGTCCCGACGGGTCAGGGTCACCAGGAACGGCAGGTCGGTGAATCTGCGTACGTAGTCCGAGAAGAACGCGGACTGCTTCTCCACGAAGAACTCGCGCAGGATCACATGCCCCATCGCGATGGCGAGCGCGCCGTCCGTGCCGGGATGCGGATGCAGCCACTCGTCGGCGAACTTGGCGTTGTCCGCGTAGTCGGGGGCGACCACCACGACCTTCTGGCCGCGGTAGCGGGCCTCCGCCATCCAGTGCGCGTCCGGGGTCCGGGTGACCGGGACATTGGAGCCCCACATCATCAGATACGCGGCGTCCCACCAGTCTCCGGACTCCGGCACATCGGTCTGGTCGCCGAACACCTGCGGCGAGGCGACCGGCAGGTCCGCGTACCAGTCGTAGAACGACAGCATCGGCGCACCGATCAGACTCATGAACCGTGCGCCCGCCGCGTGCGAGACCATCGACATCGCGGGGATGGGGGAGAAGCCGGCGACCCGGTCGGGCCCGTACTTGTCGATCGTGTGCACATGCGCCGCGGCGACGATCTCCAGGGACTCGTCCCAGGTCGCGCGCACCAGACCGCCCTTGCCGCGGGCCTGCTGGTAGCGGCGCCGGCGCTCCGGGTCGCCCTGGATGTCGGCCCAGGCCAGCACCGGGTCACCGAGCCGCTGCCGCGCCTCCCGGTACATCTCGAGCAGTACGCCCCTGATGTAGGGGTAGCGCACCCGGGTCGGCGAGTACGTGTACCAGGAGAAGGCGGCGCCGCGCGGGCAGCCGCGCGGCTCGTACTCGGGGCGGTCGGGGCCCACCGACGGGTAGTCCGTCTGCTGGGTCTCCCAGGTGATGATGCCGTCCTTGACGTACACCTTCCAGCGACAGGAGCCCGTGCAGTTCACCCCGTGCGTGGAGTTCACGACCTTGTCGTGACTCCACCGGTCCCGGTAGAACGCGTCCGCCGCCCGGCCGCCCTCGATCTGCACGCTGTGCATGTCCGGTGCGGCGGTACCCCGGCGGAAGTACTTGCCGGCGCGTAGCAGCGCCGCCCCGGGTTCGGTCACATGGTCGGTCACCGGACGGCTCCCTCGAGTCGGCGCGCGGGCACTATGTCCCGAAGGTAGGTGCGCCGGGAGGGAGCCACATGTCCGTGGGGGCCGTACGGGTTGCCCCGGGCCCACGGGTGACGCCCCGATGCCTCAGATGCTCCGGGGCTCCTTGTCGCGCAGCAGCCACAGCGAGAACGCCGAACCCAGGAACACCACTCCCGAGACCACGCTGAACGCCACCTGCGTCCCCCCGGACCACATGAAGCTGGTGGACACGTTGAATGCCAGCGAGCAGACGAGCACGAACCAGAGCAGGGCCTTCATGGCGAACTCCCTTGATGCGAGCGGCGACGCGGTGCGTCCTGATGCCTCCATCCTCACTGCCCGGTTCCGTCATCGGCAGGGCGCCCACTCGTCGACCGAAGGTGTAGCAGGCTCCACCCCGCTGCCCAGGTCAGGTCGCATACGCTGATCGGCATGGACGAGGTGGTACGCAGGGCGGGGCGCGCGACGCGGCATCTCGCCATCGGGTTCGGACTCAGCTGCGCGTGCTACGTCCTGCTCGGGCTGATCCTCGTGGGGCTGGCCGCGACCGCCCTGGTGGTCGGTGCGGGGATGCTGCCGGAGACCGTGATGACGGTGCGGCGCTTCGCCGGCTTCGAACGGCGCCGGGTGGCCGCGTGGACGGGAGCTCCGGTCCACGACTCGTACCCGCCGCTGACGGGACCGCTCGTCGAACGACTGCGGAACGCCACCACCGACCCCAGCACTTACCGCGACTTGCGCTGGGTGGTGGCCCAACTCCTTTACGGACTCGTCCTGTTCTACATCGCACTGATCGTCTGGGTGCCGGGGCTGCTGATCGACGGCATCTGGTGCGGGGTGTGCCGGCGGCGACCGGTCGTACTGCCCGTACTGAGCGTGCTCGCCGACCTCGAGTGCGGCTGGTCGCGGGCGCTGCTGACTCCTACGGACAGTGCGGGTCTCGCCCGCCGGGTCGAGGAGCTCGCCGAGACCAGGGCGGGCGCGGTCGCCGCCCACGGAGCCGAGCTGCGCCGCATCGAACGCGATCTGCACGACGGTGCGCAGGCCCGGCTCGTTTCCCTGTCCATGCGGATCGGACTGGCCAAGCGGGCCTACGACCAGAACCCGGTCACCGCGCGCGCCCTGCTCGACGAGGCACAGGACCAGGCCGAGGAAGCCCTCGCCGAGCTGCGGCACGTGGTCCGCGGCATCCATCCGCCGGTGCTCACCGACCGAGGTCTCGACGGCGCCGTACGGGCCCTCGCCGCGAGCAGCGGTCTGGACGTGGAGGTCACCGCCGTCGATGCCGCCGAAGGACCGCGCGCACCGGCCGCCGTGGAGGCCGCCGCGTACTTCGCCGTGGCGGAGGCGCTCACCAACGCGGCCAAGCACAGCGGCGCCGAACGGGCCTCGGTCACTCTCGACCGGACCCCGCGTCTGCTGAAGGTGCTCGTACGAGACGAGGGCTGCGGCGGCGCCGAGACGGCCCTCACCGGATCCCCTGCCGACCCCGAACAACCCCTGGGCACCGGCTTGTTCGGCATCCGGCGGCGGGTCGCCGCCCTGGACGGAACCGTGCGGGTGACAAGTCCCGTCGGTGGCCCTACCGAGATCGAAGTGGAGTTGCCGTGCGCGTGGTGATCGCCGAGGACAATGCCCTGCTGAGAGAGGGCCTGGTCCTGCTGCTGCGTTCCTCCGGCCACGAGGTGGCGGGCGTGGCCGCGACCGGGCCCGAGATCCTGCCGCTCCTCATCGAGCAGCGGCCGGACGCGGCGGTCCTGGACGTACGGATGCCGCCCGGGTTCCGCGACGAGGGACTCAGGGCCGCGCTCGACGCCCGCGAGCAACTGCCGGGACTGCCGGTCCTCGTGCTCTCCCAGTACGTCGAGGAGACCTACGCCGCCGAACTCCTCGGTGGCGGTGCGCGCGGTGTCGGCTATCTACTCAAGGACCGGGTGGGGCGGGTCGACGAGTTCCTCGACGCGCTCGGACGGGTGGCCGACGGGGGCACGGCGCTCGATCCCGAGGTGGTCACCGAGCTGATGTCGCGCCGGCGGCGCGACGACCCGCTCGGCACGCTCACTCCTCGCGAGCGCGAGGTGCTGCAGCTGATGGCCGAGGGGCACGACAATGCGACCATCGCCAAGTCCCTTGTGGTGACAGAGCGTTCGGTGCACAAGCACATCGGCAACGTCTTCACCAAGCTCGAACTGCCGCCCAGTGACAGCGGCCACCGCAGGGTGCGGGCGGTACTCGCGTATCTCAACGCCTGAGGCCGGGCCCCGGTCGACGCATAGCCCGGGGCCCGGCCTCAGCGTGCCGGTCGGTCAGCGCACCGCCCTGCGGGCCGGTGCCAGGGTCCCCGCCAGCGTCGTCACCGCGACCACCGCCACGATCAACAGCCCCTGGAGCGGGGGAAGATACGGGACCGTACGAGCCGTTGCGAAGCTGAATGCGAGCAGCGGTACGGCCGCCACTCCCGCGCCCACCACGAGTCCGGTGGCGGCGATCAGCGCGGCCTCGGCACGCAGCATCCCGCGCAGCTGGGTGCGCCCCGCGCCGACCAGCCGCAGCAGTCGCAGGGCGGGCCGCCGCCCGATCCCGATCAACGTCAGGGTGCTCAGTACCGCGATCACGGTGAACGTGCCGATCGCCGTCACCGCGACGCCGACGAGGATCTCCCCGGCGCGCTGGTCCTCGACCACGAGCCGCACGGGGGCGGGGTGTTGACGTACCGTCACCCCGCTCGAACCGGCCGACTCTGCTACTTCGGCGAGGTGGTGGCGCAGAGCTGCCGGATCGGTGCCGGGGGCTGCCGCGATCAGCGCCTCCGTGCTGCGCGGTTGGCTCATGTGCGAGGCGAGATCGTCGCGGGGAAGGATGAAGTCGCCGAGGGCCAGGGAGCGTTCGTGTACGGCGACGATGCGCGGCGAGCGCTCGGTGCCGTCACCGAAGCGGATCCGGACCCGGTCGCCCGGGTGGAGATCCATGGACCGGGCGCGGTCCCGGCCCACCGACACCGTTCCGGCACCGAGCTGCGACAGCGACCCTTCGTCGGTGCCCGGATCGAGAGTGCGAGGTAGGGCGTCAGGTGTGATTCCGATGACCGGCAGACGCTCGAGTCGCGGCGAGCCCGTCTCGCGGTCCGCCAGGACCACGGTGCTGCGCAGCACGTCGTTCACGGCGGCCACGCCGGGTGTTCCGCGGATCCGCTCCAGGGTGGCGGACGGCAGTCCGTCGCCCGTCGCCGTCAGCGCCAGGTCGGCACGCATCGCCGCCTCCGCCTGCTCATCGCCGGCCCGCGTCATCGTGGCGCCCGACGCGAGCTGTACCAGCACGAAGGCGGTGACCAGAATGACGGGGGTGATCGCCGCGCCGAGACGGCGGGCGCCGGCGGCGCACTCGGCCGCCGCGAGCCGGCCCGTGGGCCCGCCGAAGCGCCGCAGCGGCACCGCCGCCACCCGGGTCGCCCCGCGGGCGATCCACGGACCGAGCACCGCACTGCCGATGACCATGGTCAGTGCCGCCGTACTGGCGGCCGCGGCCGCCACCGTGCCGCTCTGCAGCGTCGCGGTACCGGCCGCGCTGATGCCGAGTGCGAGCAGGGCCAGACCCGTGATGCGCCGGGCCGGCCGCTCTTGACGAGGCTCGGCCGCGGTCTGCCCCAGTGCCTCGGCGGGCCGTGCCCGTGCGACCGGCCCGCAGCCGAGGAACGCGGTCAGCCGTGCGATGCCCACCGTCAGGCCCGCCGTGACCAGAACCGCGGTGAACAACCAGGCAGGTGTGGCCGGTTCGAAGCCTGACGGCAGCGCGCCGCCGGAGCGCAGCAACGCCAGCAGGCCGAAGCAGGCCGGTACCGAGCATGCCGCGCCGAGCAACGCCGGCCACAACGCAACCCGCACCACCTCCCGGCCGACGGCGGCCCTGAGCTGACGCGGGGAGGCGCCTACGGCCCGCAGCAGCGCCAGCTCGCCGGACCGCTGGCGTAGCGCCTGTGCGACCAGGGACGCGACGATCAGGACGGCGATGAGCACCAGCGTTCCCGCGATCGCCCCGCACATCTCCAGGAGCGCGGACCGCGCCGGGGCCGCCGCCAACTGCTCCGCGGAACCCCGCCCGTCGCCGGTGAACACCCGCAGCGCGGTGACGTCGTCGGCCGCCCGCACCTGCGCCCGCGCGTCACGTGCCTTCGCGGCGTCGAGTGCCTCCCGCACCCGGGAGTGCAACTCGCCCGCTCCGACACCCGGTTCGGCGACCAGACCGATGGCGTCCGCCGTCCCCGGATGCCCGGAGAGCCGCCGTGCGGTGTCCGCCGTGAAGTGCACCGCGTCCGTGCTCCCGGCGACACCCACCACGGTGTACGTACGCGCCACCCCGCCCGTGCGCAGCCTCACCCGGTCGCCCGCAGACGCCTCTCGTCCGTCCGGCATCACCACCTCACCCGCCGTACGCGGCTCCCGGCCCGCGTCCAGTGCGTACGGTGCGAGGCCGGCCGCGTCCCAGGAGCTGCCCGTGAGCGCCGTCCGCTCACCGCGCTCGGCCGTCACCGGGAACGTGCTGTCGGGCACCGCCGCCCGTACGCCGTCCACCGCTTCGAGTACGCCGACCACGCGCCACGGCACCCCGATCCGCTCCGTGAGTGCGGACTCGGCCGTCTGCGGGTCGCTGCCCCAGGGCTTCGCCCGGTAGCGCGTCGTCTGGTCGGCCGCCACCACCGCATCGGCGCCCGCATACCGTTCCACGCGCGCATGGCCGAGCGCCGTGGCGCCGACCACCAGGGCGAAGGTGCCGAGCAGCAGCGAGGCCAGGGCGAGGGCCGCGACCACCGCGGCCCATGCCTTGCGGTGCGTCCGCAGCGACCGTGCGGCGATCAGCGCCACACCGGGCGCGGCGCTCACAGCCGGCTCCACTCGTGCAGCAGGCGGCGTACTTCGCCGGCCTCCGGGTCGTCGGTGCGGGCCACGACCCGGCCCGCGTGCAGGAACACCGCCTCGTCCGCCCAGGCCGCAGCGACCGGGTCGTGCGTCACCATCACGACCGTGCGCCCCGCGTCGGCCGCGCGGCGCAGCAGCGCCAGGACCTCGGCTGCGGTGACGGGGTCGAGGGCGCCCGTGGGCTCGTCGGCGAAGACCACGTCCGGCTCGGTGACGAGCGCTCTGGCGACCGCCACCCGCTGTTGCTGACCGCCGGAGAGCTGCGAAGGGCGGTCGTCCGCGCGGTCCGCCAGACCCACCGCCGCGAGCGCTGCCCGCGCCCGGCGCTCGTGGTCCGGACTGTCCGACCCGCGAGCCGTTCCCGCGTCGCCCGCGAGCAGCAGGGGCAGCGAGGCGTTCTCCAGGACGCTCAGCGACGGCACCAGATTCAGGGACTGGAACACGAAACCGATCCGGTCACGGCGCAGCCGCGTGAGTGCCGCCTCGCCGAGGCCCGCCAGCTTCGTACCGCCGATCCGCACCGTCCCCGCCGTCGGCCGGTCGAGTCCCGCGGCGCACTGCAGCAGTGTCGACTTGCCGGAACCGGAGCGGCCGAGGACGGCCACCATCCGGCCGCCCGGCACCCGCAGGTTCACCGCGTCGAGCGCGGTCACCCCGCCGCGGTAGGCGCGGCTCACCCCGTCCAGTGCCAGAGCCGGGGCCGGCTCGGCCAGGACCGTGCCCGCCGAGCCACCTCCCCCGGCAGTCCGAGCAGCATCGCGACGCCAGAACATCTTCACGCCCCTTCGTGTCGCCCCCGGGCCAGGTGCCCGGGAACTGCCCCGGAGCACCCGGGACTTCCTCCTCACGCTAGAAATCCGCGGAGTCGATCACGAGGGCGCAGATACCCGTCCCCGAGGTGGAGCCAGCTCCACCGCCGCGCCCTCGCGGTGCCCTGCGCCCTCACGCCCTTTACCTCCGACGTAATCGACCCGTGGTGACGGACCCGGCACGGTGGTACGCACCGGGCCCCGGGGCGGCGCACTCCGCCCCGGTGTCCGGCCCACCTCGCCCGTGCAGTGCACCGACTCATCGCGGAGGTCACCATGTCGACGTATCAACTCACCGGAATCGCCCGTACTGCCGAGCCGCGGATCGCCCTGCGCCGCTTCCTCGCCGCGGACGCCGCGGTGACGTCCGTCAACGGGCTGGCCTATGTCGCCCTGTCCGGTCCGCTCGGCCGCCTGCTCGGCGTGGACGGCGCGCTGCTGCTCGCGCTCGGCATCGGACTCATCGCCTACGCGGCGGCCGTCGGTCTGCTCGCCCGGCGCACCGACCCGCCGGCCCTGCCCGTGCGCGCGGTCGTCGAGGTGAACCTGGCCTGGTCCGTACTCAGCCTCATTGCGCTCGTCGCCTGGCTCTCGCCGTCCACCGCCGGGGCCGTGTGGATCCCGCTGCAGGCGCTCGTGGTGGCCGGGTTCGCGGGCCTGCAGTACCTGGCACTACGCGCCCGCAAGCTCTGAGCTCGCGGCGTCGTACCAGCTCAACCCGCCAGTGAGTTCAGGTACTTGACCGTCGCCGGGTCGGCCGGGAGCAGTGTCTCGATGGCCAGCTCGGCGACCGTCACATCCATCGGTGTGTTGAAGGTGGAGATCGACGACACGAACGAGAGCAACTGCCCACCGTGCTCGATGCGCAGCGGCAGCGCGAAGTGCGGCACCGGCCCCGCGTCCTCCGGCGACCCTCCGGGGTCGGCCACGGGATAGGCGGCGACCTCGTCGTGCAAGGCCCGCAACGCGTCCGAACGCTGCAGGGCGATCTGCCGGTCCATCTGATGCAGTAGATGTCCCCGCCACTCGGCCAGATTGCGGATCCGCGGAGCGAGCCCTTCCGGGTGCAGGGTCAGTCGCATCGCGTTGACGGGCGGCTCGAGCAGATGCTCGGGCAGGCCGTCCAGGAGCAGCATGATCGCCCGGTTCGCGGCGATCACCTGATACGTGGCGTCCACCACGAGCGCCGGATACGGCTCGTAGCCCTGCAGGAGCTGTTCGATCGCTTCCCTGAGCGTGTCGAGCGCGGGATCGTCGAGCGGGGTCTCGGGGAACCTCGGGGCGTACCCCGCGGCGAGCAGCAGGGCATTCTGCTCCCGTACGGGCACGTCGAGGTGCTCCGCGAGGCGCAGCAGGAAGTCCTCGCTCGGGCGCGACCGGCCCGTCTCGACGAAACTGATGTGGCGGGCCGAGGAGTCGGCGCGCAGCGCCAGGTCCAGCTGGCTGATCCGGCGCTGCTCGCGCCAGCCCCGCAGGAGGGGGCCTACTCCCTTGCCCGGCGCGCCAGTTGTCATGCGGGAACGGTATCCGATCGGTGGGCGTCCGGCCGTGTCGCGTGGCAGGCTTGGACCAGGGGGCGAGCCCCGCGGGATCTGGTGGCGAGCCCCTCGGACCAGGGGCGAGTGCCACCCGTACCACGCATCGAAGGAGCGCGGCCATGCCGGTCGAACCGCTGTCGCAGCAGGACATCGCCACCCGTCTCACCGAACTGCCCGGCTGGAGCCACGAGGGCGACCGCCTCGCCCGTACGTACCGGCTCGGCTCGCACTTCGCGGCGGCCGCCCTCGTGATGCACATCGCCCAGGTGCAGGACGAGCTCGACCACCACTCCGACCTGGCGCTGGGCTACAACACGGTCGGCATCGCGGTGAACACCCACAGTGCGGGCGGCGCGGTCACGGCCAAGGACTTCCACCTCGCCGCCCGGATCCAGCTCCTCGCCTCGGCGCACGGCGCCGAGTGACCTGTCCGCCGCGCCCCGCTCCATTTGCTGGAACGGCAACCCGGCTTGCCCTTCCGTGCGTGGCGGCCGAGGGTGGAGGCGAATCGAGCGGCGCGACGGAAGGCGGACGGTCATGGGCGGCCACCAGCACGGTCAGGGGCATGCGGCGGAGCACGGGCACGGCGGCGGCCATGCGCACGGGGGTGGTCACGCACAGGGCGGTGATCACGGGCACGGTGGGTCGGATGTCGACTGGGACGCGATGGGGGACATGCTGGAGCGGCGGGGCGAGCTCTACACGCCGCTCTACCGGCAGATCGTCGACGACCTGGCGAAGCTGATCGGTGAGCCAGGCCGGGTGGTCGATGCGGGCAGTGGGCCCGGCGTGATCTCCACGCTGCTCGCCGAAGCGTTTCCCGACGCCGCGGTGACGGCCGTCGACGAGGCGCCCGATCTCCTGCGGCGTGCGCGTACGCGGGCCGAACGGCTGGGCGTGGATGACCGGTTGACCACCCTGCGCGCCGAACTCCCCGACGGACTCGGTGACATGACCGACGCCGACGTGGTCTGGCTCGGGCAGGCGCTGCATCATCTCGGAGACCAGGGCGCCGCACTCGGGGAGTTCGCGCGTCGGATGGCGCCCGGTGGTGTGCTGGTCCTGCTCGAGGGCGGGCTTCCCGCACGGTATCTCCCACGCCAGTTCGGGTTCGGCCGGCCCGGGCTCCAGGCGCGGATGGACGCACTGCACGCGGAGTGGTTCGAGGAGATGCGGGCGGGGCTGCCCGGGGCGAAGGAGGAGACCGAGGACTGGTCCGCACTGCTCGCGCAGGCGGGGCTGCGGCATGCGGGGTCGCGTACGTATCTGCTCGATCTGCCGGCGCCGTTGTCGGATGTGGGGCGTGAGCATGTCGTGGCGACGGTTGCGCGGATGCGGAGTGGGTTGGCGCAGGGGCTTGCGGAGGACGATGTGCGGGCGCTGGACCGGCTGTTGGATCCTGCGGATCCCGAGAGCCTGTATCGGCGGGGCGATCTGTTCGTGCTGGATGCGCAGACGGTGCATTTCGCTGTGCGTTAGGTGCATCGCCCTGGAGGGGTGTTCACACGGCTGGTGCGTGCCGGGTGCCGTGAGTGCCGTGGGTGCCGTGCGCGACTTTCCGGACATGCCCGAGGGGGCCGGGTGCGCCGTTGCCGGGATGATTCCCCCGTTGCGGCGCCGGTCGACCGCAGGGCTGGCAGGGCCGGATGGACCGGCGTAGCGCGTGCGGAACATGAAGGAGCCCGGCCAAGGTCGGCCGGGCTCCTTCTGGTGGTGCCGGGTGGGGCTAGTACGCGTTCATCTCCGCCGGGTCCGAGCCGAGGCGGCGGCCCTCGTCGAGGGCCGCGATGGCGCCGAGGTCCTCTTCGTCGAGCTCGAAGTCGAAGACGGCGATGTTCTCCTCGATCCGGGACGGGGTCACGGACTTGGGGATCACCACGTTCCCCAGCTGGAGGTGCCAGCGCAGGACCACCTGGGCCGGCGTCCGGTCGTGCTTGCGGGCGACGGCCGCGATGGTCGGCACCTCGAGGAGGCCCTTGCCCTGGCCGAGCGGCGACCAGGCCTCGGTCGCGATCCCGTGCGCCGCGTGCAGGGCGCGGGACTCCGCCTGCTGCAGCTGCGGGTGCAGCTCGATCTGGTTCACGGCGGGGACGACGGACGTCTCGCCGAGCAGCCGCTCGAGGTGCGCGGGCAGGAAGTTGGAGACGCCGATCGCCTTGGTGCGGCCGTCCTCGAGCAGCTTCTCGAGCGCCTTGTACGTCTCCACGTAGATGTCCCGGTCGGGCACCGGCCAGTGGATCAGGTACAGGTCGACATAGTCGAGGCCCAGCTTGTCGAGCGAGGTGTCGAAGGCGCGGAGCGCCGCGTCGTAGCCCTGGTCGGAGTTCCACAGCTTGGTGGTGACGAAGAGCTCGTCGCGGGCGACGCCCGAGGCGGCGAGCGCGCGGCCCGTCCCCTCCTCGTTGCCGTAGACGGCCGCAGTGTCGATGCTGCGGTATCCGGCCCCGAGCGCGGTGCCGACCGCCTTCTCCGCCTCGTCGTCCGGCACCTGCCAGACGCCGAAACCGAGCTGCGGCATGCTGACGCCGTTGTTGAGAGTGATGGTGGGGACCTTGCTCACGGGCTCTGGATCCTTACGTGGTCGGGTGTTACGACCAGCGTCAACGATCAGCGGCTTTCGCGCATTCCCCGGAGCGGTGACGGTTCTGTGCGTGTTGGTGCGAGCCGCCGCCGTGTCCGCCCGCTCAGGCCGCCGCTGAGCCCAGATACGCGTCCCGTACCCGGGGATCGGCCCGGACGTCGGCGGCGGTTCCCCGGGCCAGGACAGCGCCCAGGTCGAGTACGACCACCCGTGAGCAGAGCTCCATCACGAAGGCCACGTTGTGCTCCACGAGCAGGACCGCGCATCCCTCCTCGTCGGCGAGGCGGCGGACCACCGCGGCGAGGCGGGAGCGTTCCGCCTCGGTCATGCCGGAGGCGGGTTCGTCCAGGAGCAGGACGCTCGGCGGGTCGGCCACCGCCCGCGCCAGCTCGACCATCCGGGCACGGCCGACCGGCAGTGCACCCGCGTACGCGTCGGCGCAGTCGGCGAGGCCGCAGAAGCGCAGCACCTCTGCCGCCCGCGCGCGCCGCGTCCGTTCCCTGCCGCGGCGGGTGGGCGCGGCGAGCAGGTCCGCGGCGAAGCCGCCTCCTCGGCCGCGCCACTCCTGGGCGACCACGAGGTTGTCGGCCACCGTGAGCTGGCCGAAGAGCTGCTGGCGCTGGAAGGTGCGGCGCATCCCGTGCCGGGCCCGCCACACCGGCGAGCGGTGCGTGATGTCACGGCCGTCCAGGACGATGCGTCCGGCGTCCGGCCTCCGGATGCCGGAGAGCACGTCGAAGAGGGTGGTCTTTCCGGCGCCGTTCGGGCCGATCAGGCCGCACACCTCACCGGGCCCGACGCCGAGTGCCACGCCGTCGAGGGCCCGGATGCCGCCGAAGCGCACACCGATGCCTTCGGCCCGCAGGATCTGCCCGTCCGCCGTGTCCGGGTCGGTGGGGTCCGTCCCGCCCGACCCGTTCGCATCCATGCCGCTCATGTCCGCGCCGCTCCTTCCGCCTCGCCGGTGCCGGCCTCAACCGCACTCGCCCCACCCGTGCGGGAGCCTGCGTCCGCAGGTGCTCCGCCCGCGCGTACGCGGGGACCGTCCGCCTGCTCCGCGGCGATGCCCAAGTACGCCTCGGTGAGGTGCTCGGCGCGTACCTCCGCGCGCGGGCCGCACCACGACAGGCGCCCCTGCGCCAGATAGGCCACCGTGTCCGCCACGCCCAGGACCTCCGCGGCCTTCTCCTCGACGAGCAGCAGCGCGGTCCCGGCCGCCCGCAGTTCCTGGAGCAGACCGAACACCTCCTCCACCACCCGCGGAGCGAGCCCGAGCGACGGCTCGTCGGCGATGAGCACCTCCGGGGGCCGCTGCAACAGCGGTGCGAGGGCGAGGAGTTGCTGCTCGCCGCCGGACAGTGAGCCCGCTGGAACCCGACGGCGCGCCGCGAGACCCGGGAAGCGCCGACACACCGCATCGCGGTCCTCGCGGTCGGACAGATGCAGGGTGAGGTTCTCCTCGATCGTCAGGGCGGGGAAGATGCCGCGGCCCTCGGGTGCGAGCAGCACTCCGGCTCGCGAGCGCGCGACCGGGCCACCGCCGGTGACGTCCCGCCCCGCGACGTGCACCTGGCCCGAGGACGGGGACAGCAGACCGGCCGCCAACCGGCACATGGTCGACTTCCCGGCACCGTTGGGCCCGAGCAGAGCCAGGATCTCGCCGCTGCGCACGGCCAGGTCCACGCCGTGCAGTACGGGCGCCCCGTCGTATCCGGCATGTACGTCTTGCAATTCGAGGGCCGGCGGTGCGGTGTCGTCGGCCGGCGAACGCGGTGCGGGGACCGTCCGGCCGGCCTCGGAGGCCTTCGGTGGCGCTGCCGCCCGCGCCGCCCGCCGGTGGTGCAGCCGAGTGGGCAGCGCCGCGCAGTACCCGTCCGGGTCGTTGGCGAGCGCGAGACCGGCCAGGCCGAAGAGGATCACCGGCAGGTGCGCGGACTCCGTCACGTAGTCGGCGAGGACATGCGGCACGAGGGCGAACACCAGGCCGGCGACCACGGCGAACTGCGGCCTGCGCACCCCGGCCGCCACCACCACGGCGAGCCAGATCAGCCCCGTCATCGCGGTGAAGTCGGTAGCCGTGACACGGGTGTTGTACGACGCGTACATCACTCCGCCGAACCCGGCGAGCCCCGCGGACAGCGTGAACAGCATCAGTTTCGTACGGACCACCGACACCCCGGACGCCAGTGCGGCAGCCGGCGCCGAGCGTACGGCCAGCATCGCCCGCCCCGACGGCGAGGATCGCAGCGCGCTGAGCGCCGCCACCGCGGCCGTGACCAGGACGACCATGGCCACACCCATCGCCCGGTCGTCGGTGAGGTCCACCGGTCCGAAGATGGGGCGCGGGATCTCCCAGCCGGTGTCACCGTTGCGCAACCAGCCCATCTGGAACAGGACTTGATCCGCCAGGAAGGCGAGCGCGAGCGTGGCCAGGGCCAGCGAACGGCCTCCGAGCCGCAGCGCGGGCAGCGCCACCAGCGCGCCGAGCACCGCGGCCGCACACGTACCCACGAGCGCCGCGGCGATGAACGGCCAGCCATGACTCATCAGGAGCCCCGCGACCAGCGCGGCCCCGCTGACGAACGTGGCCTGAGCGAGCGACACCATCGCCCCGAGGCCGGTCACCACCGTGAAGGAGATGAACACCAGGGAGATCGCCAGGCCTTGGGCGAGAATGCCGCTCCAGAACGGCGTGGTCACGGTGTAGAACGCCGCCGCGAGGAGTACGGCCGCCCCTGTCCATGGTCCCCAACGCCGCACCCAGGAGCGCCCGTCGAGATAGTCGACGGGCGGTGCGTCGGTGGCGCTCGTCCCCGCTGCCCGCTGCCGCCGGGTCATCACAAGCAGCCCGCCGAACAGGATGATGAACGGTACGGCGGTACGGAACCCGGTGATGCCGTCGGCGAAAGAGGCGTACCCGGCGACCAGATTCTGCAGCACCCCGAGCGCGAGCCCGCCCGCGAACGCCAGCGGGATCGAGGCGAACCGCCCGAGCACGGCAGCCGTCGCGGACACGAACAGGAACAGCGTGAAGTCGTGCGAGGAGAGGCCGAGCAGCGGGGTGGCGAGCACCCCGGCGAGTCCGGCGAGCGCCGACGACAGCATCCAGGCGACCGAGGAGAGCCGGTCCGCACTCATCCCGCGCAGCTCGACCAGGGACCGGTTGTCCACCGAGGCGCGCAGGCGTAGACCGAGTGGCGTGTGCCGCATCAGGGCCCACAGGCCGACCGCGACGACAGCGGTGGTCACCCAGGTGATCAGCTGGTCGGAGTCCACCCCGACACCGTCCATCAGCTGCCAGTTGACGGCGGGGCTGGGGCCGACCCCTGCCAGGCCGAACTGGTTCTCGGCGGGCTTGACCGAGGCGCCGGCGCCCTCCAGGAGCTCGACGATCCACAGGCCGAGCGCGGGCAGCGCGACGAGCAGGCCGATCGTCGCGACGATCTGCGCGGTCTCACCGACCCGGGCCAGTTTGCGGAACATCAGCCGGTCGAGTCCCCAGCCCAGCGCCGGGGCGAGCACACAGACCAGGAGCAGCGCGGTCGGCACCGCGGGCCAGCCGAAGCCGGAGTGCAACTCGTAGAAGGCCAGAGCACAGAGATAGGCGGTGGCACCGTGGGCGAAATTGAAGAGCCCCGAGGCCGAGTACGACAGCACGAGACCGGTCGCGAGCAGCGCGTAGAGCGCGCCGGACACCAGTCCGCCCAGGATGAATCCGAGCAGGTCAGCCATGGTGGACCGTCCTACTTGAAGGGAATGGAGGAGTGGCACTTGAACGGCGCGGCGATCTCGTACGCCCCGCCCTCGAGCCGGACGAGCGCCCCGCAGCCGAACGCCTCGCGCTGTCCGTCGGGCAGTGCGCGGTCGCCGACCATGGTCCCGGTGTCCGAGTAGGAGCCGGCCGCGCGCTGGAAGGACTCCACGGTCAGGTCGCGGCCGGCCTTCTCGGCGAGGGAGAGGAAGAAGTCGGCGGACATGTAGCCGGTGAGCATATGGATGTTGAGCGGTACGTCCTTGCCCGCGGCCTTACGGATATCGGCCTTGAACTGCTGCATCCGCTCGCTCTTCGACTCGAACGGCTCGAAGGACAGGAAGACGTGCACGCCGTCGAGCGCCTTCCGGGTCGCCTTCTTGGCCAGCAGTCCGGGGTCGTAGTCGGTGGGGTCGCTGAGGATGCCCTGGTATCCGGTGCGCTTGACGGCGGTGAACAGGCCGATGTTGTACGGGGTCTGCATCACCGAGAGCACGGCGTCGGGTGCCTTGCCGCCGTCGCTGCGCAGGATCTCCTTGGTGTACGCGGACCAGTCGTTGGGCGTGCTGGTGGCGGGGACGGAGGCCTTGGCGTAGGTGACGTCGAACCCGGCGGCCTTGAAACCCTGCTTGTAGGTGCGGATGGCGAACGTGCCGGCGTCGTTGTCGTTGGCGAGCAGGGCGACGGACTTGCCCTTGGCGCCGCCGAGCACGTGGGTGAGGCCCTCCGGCCAGGTCTGGGTGATGCTGCCGCCGGGCATCGGGACCAGGCAGCCGCTGTAGCCGTAGATGTGCTCGGGGCCGCAGAATTGCGGGACGGTGCCCCAGCCGAACGTCGGCACCTTCTCCTTGTCGAGGAAGTCGGCGCCGGAGAAGGTCACGGAACTCATCGGCGAGACGGCGAACACCTTCTCCTGCTGGACGAGTTTGCGGGCGGCCGCGAGGTTCTTGCCCGGGTCCTGGCCGTCGTCCTCTGCGCCGAGGTAGTCGATCTTCCGGCCGTTGACGCCGCCTTCGTCGTTGGCGCGGTCGTAGCGGGCTCGCGCCCCGAGGTCGGTGTCCTTCTTGCTGTAGCCGCTGGCGGTCGTCATCGAGACGATGCCGCCGACCTTGATGGAGTCGTCGGTCACCCCGCGTGAAGTACCGCCCTTGTCGGAGCCGCCCGCCGAAGTGGCGGCGGAGTTGCAGGCGGTGGCGAGGAGCAGGGCGGCGGTGGCAGCGATGAGGGTGCGGAACGGTCGCAGCACGTGGTGATCCCTCCGTCGGAGGGGCAACCGCAGGGCCACCCCTGTCCGGCGTGATTCTGTGCGCGACCTGATGAACCGTCAATAACTGACGCATCGGTAATTGATGAACCGTCAGGAAGATGGTCGGGCTGTGTGGCCGATGGCTCGGCGGGGGAGTCCGGCCACTCCGGAGGCGGCCCGTTCAGGCGTGGTACAGGGCCTCGACCTCGGTCGCGTACGCCTGCTCGATCGCCTTCCGCTTCAGCTTCAGGGACGGCGTGAGCAGCCCGTGCTCCTCGGAGAACTGGTGGGCCAGTATCCGGAACGTACGGATGGACTCGGCCTGCGAGACAAGGGTGTTGGCGGCCACCACGGCCCGGCGCACCTCCGTCTCCAGATCGCTGTCCCGGACCAGCTCGGCGGGTGTCAGGCGGGGCTTGCCGCGCATGTTCAGCCAGTGGTCTATGGCCTCGCCGTCCAGGGTGACCAGGGCGGCGATGTACGGGCGGTCGTTGCCGACCACGATGCACTGGGCCACCAGCGGGTGGTCGCGCACCCGCTCCTCCAGTTGCGACGGCGAGACGCTCTTGCCGCCCGAGGTCACCAGGATCTCCTTCTTCCGCCCGGTGATGGTGAGATAGCCGTCCTCGTCGAGGTGGCCGAGGTCTCCGGTGGACAGCCAGCCCTCGTTGAGGGTGGCCTCGGTGGCCTTCGGATCGCCCAAGTAGCCCTGGAACACGTGGCGTCCGTACACCCACACCTCGCCGTCTCCGGCGATGTGCACCGTGGTGCCGGGGAGTGCCTGGCCGACCGTGCCGAAGCGGGTGCGCTCCGGCGGATTGGCGGTGGCGGCCGCGGTCGTCTCGGTGAGGCCGTAACCCTCGTAGATGATCACTCCGGCACCCGCGAAGAAGAGCCCGAGCCGGCGGTCCATGCCCGAACCGCCGGACATCGCATGCCGGATCCGGCCGCCCATCGCCTCGCGCACCTTGGAGTACACCAGCTTGTCGAACAGCTGGTGCTGCATCCGCAGACCGGCCGACGGGCCGGGACCGGTGCCGAAGGCCTTGTGCTCGAGCGCGTCCGCGTACTTCACCGCCACCTCGACGGCCTTCTCGAAGGCCCCGAGCCGGCCCTCGGACTCGGCCTTGCGCCGTGCCCCGTTGAAGACCTTCTCGAAGATGTACGGGACCGCCAGGATGAACGTCGGCCGGAACAGCACCAGGTCCGGCATCAGCGACGCGGCGCTCAGGTCCGGTTGGTGGCCCAGCTTCACCCAGCCGCGGATCGCCGCGATCTGCACCATCCGGCCGAAGACGTGCGCCAGCGGCAGGAACAGCAACGTGGCCGCTTCGTCCCCGCGCTTGGAGTGGAAGACGGCCTCCCAGCGCCCGATCGCGGTGTCGCACTCGAACATGAAGTTGGCGTGCGAGATCACACAGCCCTTGGGCCGCCCGGTCGTCCCCGAGGTGTAGATGACGGTGGCGACCGAGTCCGGCATCACGGCCCGCCGGTGGCGCTGCACCACCTCGTCGTCGATGTGCGCGCCCGCAGCGGTGAGTTCACGGACCGCGCCGGCGTCGATCTGCCACATGCGCTCCAGATACGGCAGGCGGTCGATCACCGAGCCGACGGTCATCGCATGGTCCTCGTGCTCCACCACGCAGGTCGACACCTGTGCGTCGTGCAGCATCCAGAAGACCTGCTCGGCCGACGACGTCGGGTACAGCGGCACCACCTGCGCGCCGATCGTCCACAGCGCGAAATCGAAGAGCGTCCACTCGTAGCGGGTACGGGACATGATCGCGACCCGGTCGCCGAACCGCACCCCGCCGGCGAGCAGGCCCTTGGCGAGGGCCACGATCTCGTCGCGGAACCGGGCGGCGTCGACATCGCGCCACTGGCCGTCCACCTTGCGTCCGAGCACGGTCCGCGTGGGGTCGTCCTCGGCATGGTCGAACACGACATCGGCGAGCCCGCCTACCGGCGGCGCCGAGGTCAGGGGTGGGGAGGTGAACTCGCGCAATGGTTCTCCTGAGAAGGGCCCTGGGTGCGCCTCGCGCTGCCAGGGCTTGTCCACTGATCCGAGCGGCAAGCCCCAAGCGCCTCGCACAGCGCGGTGACCGTACCCCACGGTGACGGACGGGTGGGAGGGGTGTCCAGGGTCGGACGCGCGGTAATCGCCACAGGTCAGCGGGCGAAATCCGGCCACAAGGGTGGAGGCCGGGGCAGAGTCCTGACCAGTCGGTAAGTTCCGCTGCCGCAATCTCCACGGAATGTGTACGCGGTGGTCACGGTCCGGGCGCGCCAGGTCCGTGTTGTGCGCCGTCACGTCCGGCCGCGCTGCAGCCGGTCCCCGCCCGCCAGGATCGCGTGGGCGAGGGCACGGGCCGCCCCCTCGGCGCGGTCCCGTCCGCCACGGCCGTGCAGCAGTACGAAGTCCACGCCGCCGAGTTCGGGGAGTCCGGCCCTGACGCGCTCGAGGCCGGGCGGGACGAGGCCGCGGGTGTGGGCCATCACGCCGAGCCCGGCGCGGGCCGCGGCGAGCAGGCCGTTGAGGCTGCCACTGGTACAGGCGATGTGCCAGGACCTGCCGTGCCGCTCCAGGACGTCGAGCGCCCGCGCGCGGGTGATGCCCGGCGGCGGGTAGACGATGAGCGGCACCGGACGGGCCGGGTCGAGTCGCAGGCCGTCGGCGCCGACCCAGATCAGTTCGTCCCGCCAGACCACCGACGACGCATCGCCCGGTGCGTCCTCCGGCCGGCGCTTCGCGAGGACCAGGTCCAGCTGACCCTCGGCCAGCCGCCGGTGCAGTGTCCCCGAGAGCTCCACGGTCAACTCCAGGTCGACCTCGGGATGCTCGTGCCGGAAGGCCTTCAGGATCTCCGGCAGCCGGGTCAGTACGAAGTCCTCCGATGCGCCGAAACGAAGCCGCCCGCGCAGTCGCGTGCCGGTGAAGAACTCCGCCGCCCGCTCGTGGGCGCCGAGGATCGTGCCCGCGAAGCCGAGCATCGCCTCGCCGTCGTCGGTCAGCTCCACGCTGTGGGTGTCGCGGGTGAGCAGCGGACGGCCGGTCGCCGCCTCCAGGCGCCGTACGTGCTGGCTGACGGTCGACTGCCGCACGCCGAGGCGGCGGGCGGCCTGCGTGAAGCTGAGGGTCTGCGCCACGGCCAGGAAGGTCCGCAGCTGTGCGGGGTCGTACATGGAGCGACGTTATCGCGAACCGTGATGACAGTCAGTCCCGCGGAACGGATTCCCGATCACGGCGATCAGGTGGACGATGGAGAGGGCACGCTGCGCGCCCGGCGACCCACCAAAGTGGCGGGAAGCGGAGCGAGCCGGCCGAAGTCCTTGAGACCCGTAGGACCCGCAAGGCCCGTAAGACCCGCACGACACGCAAGACCCGCAAATCCGAGCAAGTGGAGCACCGTGAAGCGCCTGCAGTGGCCGTCCTGGATGCCGATCGATCCGTTCATCGCATCCCTGATCGCAACCGTGGGTCTCGCGGCCCTGATCCCGGCCCGGGGGACCGGAGCCGACGTCGCGTCCGGCGCCTCCACCGTCGCGGTCGGATTCCTCTTCTTCCTCTACGGAGCCCGTCTCTCCACCCGAGAGGCACTCGACGGGGTGCGCCACTGGCGCCTGCACGGGATCGTCCTCGCCTGCACCTTCGTGGCGTTCCCGCTGATCGGCCTGGCGGCCCGCGGTCTCGTGCCGTACGTCCTGACCCCCGCGCTCTACAGCGGTCTGCTGTTCCTGTGCCTGGTGCCGTCCACGATCCAGTCCTCGATCGCCTTCACCTCGATCGCCCGCGGCAATGTGCCGGCCGCGATCTGCGCGGGCTCGTTCTCCTCGCTCGCCGGGATCGTGCTGACCCCGCTGCTCGCCGCACTGCTGATCGGCGGACAGGCCTCGTTCTCCGCGGACGGCGCCGTCAGCATCGTGGGCCAGCTTCTGGTGCCGTTCCTCGCGGGCCAGTTCCTGCGCCGCTGGGTCGGCGGCTTCCTGGCCCGCCACAAGAAGGTGCTGGCCCTCGTCGACCGCGGATCGATCCTGCTGGTCGTCTACACGGCGTTCAGCCAGGGCGTGGTGTCCGGCATCTGGAGCCAGGTGACCCCGCTGCGCCTCGGCGGGCTGCTCGTCGTGGAAGCGGTGATCCTCGCGGTCATGCTGGCGCTCACCTGGTACGGGGCGCGACGGCTCGGCTTCGCCCGGGCCGACCGTGTGGCCATCCAGTTCGCCGGTTCGAAGAAGTCGCTCGCGGCCGGACTGCCCATGGCCACCGTCCTGTTCGGGGCGCACGCCTCGCTCGCCGTGCTGCCTCTGATGCTGTTCCACCAGATGCAGTTGATGGTGTGCGCGGTGATCGCCAAGCGGCGTGCCCTGGACCCGGTGGACGATGCGGAGCCCGCGGAGGATGCGACGGACGCCGCCGCCCCGGTCGAGGGGCAGCCGGCCCCGGTCAGTCGCTCCGCATCAGACGCAGCTGGACGAACCGCGGCCGGTACAGGGCCACGTTCCGGGTGACGTGCGAGGCCGCCACCTGGGGCGTGGCGTCCAGCCAGTTGACGTCGTAACTGAGCACGAGGCGTCCCTTGCCGGCGGCCACGTCCGGGTGCGCCTGCGGGTTGTACACGGCGGCGTCCGTGCGGGGGGCCGTGTCCTGCGGCAGCGGCGGGGCGAAACCCTTGGCCGGTCCGTGCCAGGGGCCCGTCGGACCGCACGACCAGTACGAGGTCACCGTGGTGAGCCCTTCGGCACCCGCCGCCATGGTGAACAGCACCCAGGTCCCCTCCTCGCGCACCACGGTGAAGGCGGAGGCGACTCCCTTCGTGGCGGCGCTGCTCGGTCCCGTTCCCGCGCTGCCCTGCGGGGTGGCGCCGTCACCGAGCACCGGCTCGGCGCTGCCGCCGCTCTTCGCGAAGCGCTTTCCGTCCCAGTACCGCCAGGCATCGGGATCGGCGAGCCCGCCGTCCGGTACGCGTGCCACATACGCGTCCGACGCCGATTTCGCGGCCGCCTTGCCGTCGTTGCCGCCGAAGACGTACGTATGGCCGTCGTCGTCGAGGGCGGCCGTGCCGTACAGGACGCGGTGCGCCGGATCCTGCACGCCCGACTGGTCCGAGACCTTCGTGATGCCCTCGACGCGCAGATCGGGCAGCGACATCGTCGCGACCTCCGTGGCCGTCGGCGTTCCGTAGATCCACGGCCCGGTCCCGGTCGAGCGGCTCCACAGGAGTACCCGCAGGACCTTCTCGCCGGCGCCGGGGGAGCGGGGCTCGACCTTCGCGGCCACCGGCCAGCGCCACTGCCCCGGGCCCGGATCGGGAAAGACGGGAGTGGGCAGGGTGCGCTCGAGACGGCCCGAACGGGACATCACCACAGCCGAATTGCGTACGAACGGTGCGCTCTGGTCGCGCCAGGCGTGCGGCTGGCCCGACAGGTTGGGCGGAGGATGCACCTGGCCGAGGTAGCTGTCCGAGAACAGCCACAGAAGCCGCCCGTCCGGGAGCCGAACCGAGTGCGTGCCGTCGCCGCCGGTCCAGTCGTCGGCCCTCGCCTGATCGTCCCCGTAGCGGGTGAACTCGCCGGTGGTCCGCTCGTCCGGCTCCCACGCACCGACCTTGCGCGGCACGCAGGCGGCGCCGTCCTCGCCGTCGTCGTCCCCCGGCAGCGCGACGAGCAGCACCGCGCCCAGAGCGAGTACCAGCAGCAGGACAGGCACCAGGCCCCGCCTCCGCGGAGTCCTGGTGCCCGCCTGAGCCGTACGGACGCGATCCGCCATGGCCATCCGGGGACGCTAACCCCTGCCGCTGACCCGGTCCATGGGCAGCCACAGCACGGTGTCCCTTGTCACAGGCGTCCGCCCCGCCTCGAGCCGTGAGACCTCCGTGTCGCTCAACGCCCGGTCCCACACCCGTACTTCGTCCATCGACCCGGACAAGTGCGCTCGGCTGTCCGGCCGCTGGCCGATATGCACGCCGAATCCGGAGCCACGGCTCACGGACCCGGGCACATCGGGCGCGGTGGTGGACGTGCCGTCCACGGTCAGGGTCAGCCGGCCTGCTTCGCGGCGCAGTACGGCATGGTGCCAGTGGTCGTCGTTGTACGCCGAACTCGTGGCCACTGAAGCCGACTTGGGCTCGGACGTGCCGTCCCGTGCGGTGATCAGCCCCACGATGCGGTCCGACGCGGGCTCGCCGCGCAGCGACACCTGCGGCTGGCCGGTGCCTACGCCGCCCATCCAGAGCAGTGGTTGCTCACCGTCGTTCGCGCTGTAGCGGAACCAGGCACTGGCAGTGAAGTCCTTGTCTCCCAGGGGTAGTTGCTTGCGGTACGGCAGGCGCACCGCGTCGTCCGAGCCGTCGAAGGCGACGGCCCCGCCGAACCGTCCGCCGGTCTCCCGTGCGCCCCCGACGACCGAGGCGGCGCGGGCTCCCCGTGCGTGGTCGTCGGTCGTCGGATCCGGTCCGCGGCGCGGTCCGAGCCAGTCCTCGGTGAACCGCCCGAACCGGATCTCGTCCCGGGCGTCCACCGCGCCGCCCTCGTACAGAAGTCCCACGGTGTCCCCGGAGGTGCGTACCAGATCGGAGTAGCCCGACCAGTCCGTGGTGACCCGGCGGCCGCGGTCCACGCCCTCCCAGGTCCTGCCCTCGTCCCAGGAGCTGCGGATCGTCATGGTCCGGCGCCGGTCGGGGTCGGCGGGGCAGGCGAGCAGCAGACGCCGGCCCAACGGCAGGCTGGAGCACTGGACTTGGGGTGCGTAGAGATCGGGGATCGCTCGGAACCTGCCGGGCTTCCCGCCCTCGGTGGTGAAGGACTCGCCGCCGTCCCGGCTCACCGCATGGGTACGGTGCCCG
This sequence comes from Streptomyces sp. YIM 130001, assembly GCF_003574445.1. Classification (GTDB taxonomy): domain Bacteria; phylum Actinomycetota; class Actinomycetes; order Streptomycetales; family Streptomycetaceae; genus Streptomyces. Next base: position 155,406 of record NZ_KZ984563.1, on the reverse strand, counting down.
AGGTCCGTGCCGTCCTGTTCGCGGCCGTTGACGTAGACCGAGCCGTCCCGGCGTTCGGCCGGCGTCAGCTCCGACGGCTTCTGACGGAAGCTGCCGTCCTCGGCGATCGGCCACGAGTCGGTGGCGCCGACGGTCCAGTGGTCGCCGCCGTCGTCGCTGTAGACCAGGGCGGCGTGGTTGGCGGTGACCCGACTGCCGTCCCAGGTCTCGGTGTTGACGCCGAAGACGAGGCGGCCCTGATGCCGGCCGCGGGCGAGCTGCAGTCCGTGCACAGGCCCCGTGGCGTACCAGGAGTTCCAGTCGGGCGGCAGGAGTTCGTCGCTCAGGTCGCGCGGCTTCGACCAGGTCAGGCCGTCGTCGTCGCTGTGCTGCAGATGCGGGGTGCGATCGCAGGGGATCTCGCAGTTGCCGCCGTCCGAGCGGCCGGTGTTGTAGGTCTCGGCGAGCAGGATGTGGCCGGTGTCGCGGTCCACGATCGGGGCCGGGTTGCCGTGGGTGTCGCCGTCGCCCTCGTTGACGACCTGCAGGGGTCCCCAGGTGCGTCCGCCGTCGGTGGAGCGTTTGAGTACGAGGTCGATGTCACCGGCGTCGCTGCAGTCGTTGACCCGCCCTTCGGCGAAGGCCAGCAAGGTGCCGGAGGTGGTCCGCACGACGGCCGGGATGCGGTAGCAGGCATAGCCGGGGTCCTGCGAGGCCTTGAAGAGCACCTGCTCCTCGTACCCGGTGACGGCCCGAGCCTGCGCTGCGGGCGGGCCGGCGTGCGCGGGGTAGGGGAGCGCGGCCAGGAGTGCTGCGCCGGCTGTCGCGGCGATCATGGCCCTGAGCCGCTTCCGCGGCCTCGTGCGGGCGGTACGTGGACCTGACGGCATGACAGAACCTGCCCTTCTCCAGGGACGGACAACAGGACATCCCACGTCCAACGTCCGGGTTCCAGACCGTACTTGGGCCCGGGGCGGGCCTACAAGAAGCGGGGGCGGACAAGACACGGCAGACGCACGAGGCGGCCGGGGCGCACAAGGTGACGGGGTCCGCAGCCGGCGCAGGGGGCGCTCCCCGCCGACTCGCGGACCCCGCCGTCGTGGACGCGGGCACCGCCAGTGCTCAGCCCGGACGACCGGCCGCGGCCGGTGCCAGGGCGACGCGGTGCACGCCCGCGTACACGTTCATGGAGGTGCCGCGCAGGAAGCCGACGAGCGTCAGGCCGCTCTCCTCGGCCAGATCGACGGCGAGGGACGAAGGAGCCGACACGGCGGCCAGGACCGGAATGCCGGCCATCACCGCCTTCTGCGCCAGCTCGAACGAGGCACGTCCCGACACCATCAGGACCGTACGGGAGAGCGGGAGCCGACCGTCCTGCAGTGCGCGGCCCACCAGCTTGTCGACCGCGTTGTGCCGGCCCACGTCTTCCCGTATGTCCAGGAGTTCACCCTCGGTGGAGAACAACGCGGCCGCGTGCAGCCCGCCGGTCCGGTCGAACACCTGCTGCGAGGCCCGCAGCCGGTCGGGCAGCGAGGCGAGCAGCTCGGGCGTCAGCAGCACCGGGGCAGCCGATCCGTCGCTGCCGTCGGCGCCCGTCGCGTCGTCGATCGGCCAGTGCGCCTGGGTGCGCACCGCGTCGAGACTCGCCTTGCCGCACAGCCCGCAGGACGAGGTCGTGTACACATTGCGCTCGAGCGTGATGTCCGGGACCCGCACGTCGGGGGCGAGCTGCACATCCACCACGTTGTACGTGTTGCGCCCGTCCTCCGTAGCGCCCGCGCAGTACACGATCGACCGCAGCTCGTCCGCCCGCGCGAGTACGCCCTCGCTCACCAGGAAGCCCGCCGCGAGGGCGAAGTCGTCGCCCGGAGTGCGCATGGTGATCGCCAGTGGCTTGCCGTTCAGCCGGATCTCCATCGGCTCCTCGGCGACGAGGGTGTCGGGGCGGGTGGTGACCGCGCCGTCCCTGATGCGGACGACGCGGCGTCGCTCGGTGACGCGTCCCATGTGCTCAGTCCCGGTTCTGTACGTGTTGGTAGCCGAAGCGGCCCTTGATGCAGAGGTTGCCGTGGGTCACCGGGTTGTCGTGCGGTGACGTGACCTTCACGATCTCATTGTCCTGCACATGGAGCGTGAGGTTGCAGCCCACACCGCAGTACGCACACACCGTCGTCGTCTCCGTCTGCCGCTCCTCCTCCCAGGTGCCGGCCGCCCGCATGTCGAACTCGGACTTGAAGGACAGTGCGCCGGTCGGGCACACCTCGATGCAGTTGCCGCAGTACACGCACGCCGAGTCGGTGAGCGGGGCGTCGTGCTCGACGGCGATCCGGGCGTCGAATCCGCGGCCCGCGACCGAGATCGCGAAGGTGTTCTGCCACTGGTCGCCGCAGGCGTCGACGCACTTGTAGCAGAGGATGCACTTGTCGTAGTCGCGGACGTAGAGGTCGTTGTCGATACGCGGTGACTCGCCGAGGCGGGCCGCGTCGGGACCGAAGCGGTCGGGTTCCGCGCCGTACTGCTCGATCCACTCGGCCGCCCGCGGTGTGGTCGACAAGTCGACGGAGGAGGCGAGGAGTTCGAGCACCAGTTTCCGGCTGTGCCGGGTGCGCTCGGTGTCCGTGCGCACCTCCATGCCGGGCTCGGCGCGGCGCGAGCAGGCGGGTGCGAGGGTGCGCGCACCCTCGACCTCGACGACACACACCCGGCAGGCGTTCTTCGGCCGCAGGGTGTCGCCCTCGCAGAGTGTGGGGACGTCCTTGCCCGCGGCCCGGCAGGCGTCCAGGACCGTCGAGCCCTCCGGCGTACGGACGGGCTCGCCGTCCAGGGTGAACTCGATCAGGCGGCGGGGCGGTGCGAGCGGTATCGAGGTCATTCGTAGGCTCCCAGGCGGTCGACGGCCGATTCCACGGCGTTCCACGCGGTCTGCCCGAGACCGCAGATCGAGGCGTCCCGCATGGCGGAGCCGACCTCTCTGAGCAGGGCGATGTCGGACGCGGCCGCGGCTCCCGTCCGGTCGGCGATCCGGTGCAGGGCCTCCTCCTGGCGTACGGTGCCGACCCGGCAGGGCACGCACTGGCCGCAGGACTCGTCCCGGAAGAACTCGGCGATCCGCAGCAGGATCCTCGGCAGCGCAACGGTGTCGTCGAGGACGAGCACGACACCGGAGCCGAGTGTGGTGCCGGCCTCCCTGGTGCCCTCGAAGGTGAGCGGGATGTCCAGTTCGTCGGGTCGCACGAACCCGCCGGCCGCACCGCCGAGCAGCACCGCGCGCATGCGCTCCGGCGGGCCCGCCAGGTCGAGCAGGTCGCGGAGCGTCGCGCCGAACGGCAGCTCGTAGACTCCCGGTCGGTCCACGTTCCCCGAGACGCAGAACAGCTTCGGGCCGGTGGAGCGTCCGGTGCCGATCGCGGCGTAGGCCTCGGCGCCGAGGTTGAGGATCGGTAGGACGTTGACCAGCGTCTCGACGTTGTTCGCGGCGGTCGGCTTGCCGAAAAGGCCCTTCTCGACCGGGAACGGCGGCTTGGAGCGCGGCTCGCCCCGGTACCCCTCGATCGAGTTGAACAGTGCGGTCTCCTCGCCGCAGATGTACGCGCCCGCGCCGCGGCGGATCTCGATGTCGAACGCGTACCCCTGGCCGAGCACGTCGTCGCCGAGCAGGCCGCGGTGGCGTGCCCGGTCGATGGCGTGCTCGAGGCGGGCGAGGGCGCGGGGGTACTCACCGCGCAGGTAGAGGAATCCGCGGTGGGCGCCGACCGCGTATCCGGCGATCGTCATGGCCTCGATCAGGGCGTACGGGTCGCCCTCCATCAGGACCCGGTCCTTGAACGTGCCGGGCTCGGATTCGTCCGCGTTGCAGACCAGGTAGTGCGGGCCGTCCGCCTGGGCCGCGGTGGCCTGCCATTTCCTGCCCGTCGGGAAGGCGGCGCCGCCGCGGCCCACGAGGCCGGCGTCCGTGACCTCGCGGACGACCTCGGTGGGGCCGATGGCGAAGGCCCTCCGCAGGGCCCGGTAGCCGCCGTCGGCCCGGTAGTCGTCGAGGCTCGTGGGGTCCACGACCCCTACCCGTCGCAGGAGGATCAGGTCCTTCTGCCCCGCCTGGGGGGCTGCCGCCCCCGGACCCGGTTCGGGGGCGGCTTCCTCGGGAGTGAGGGTGACTGTGTCCGGTCGGGCTGGGGCGAATACGGCGGTGGCCGCCGGGGGGAGGTTCCCCACCCCGCCCCTTCCCGATACTCCTGCCGGAGGGGCCTCCTCAAGCGCCGGAGGGGCTTCAGTACGCCCCGCCCGTACGAGGAGAGCTGCGGGCGCCCGCTCGCAGAGCCCCAGACAGGGACTCGACTCCCAGACGGCGCCGTCGACGGGCGCCCCCGGCTCCCCGAGCCGAGACGTGAGGGACGAGCAGAGCTCGGCGGATCCCCGGGCCGCGCACGCCAGGTCCGTGCAGACCCGAAGTACCGTCGCGGGCCGGGGTTTCATGGCGAAGAGGGAGTAGAACGTCGCCACTCCGTACGCCTCCGCGGGCGGCACCGTGAGACGCCGGCACAGATATCCGAGGGCGCCCTCGCTGATCCACCCCACCCGGTCGTTCACCGCATGCAGCCCCGGCAGCAGCAGATCTCGCCGCTCGCGCGCGGCCCGCCCGCCCCGCGCCCAGCGCAGGTCCGCGTCCGTGCGGTCGTCGGCTCCCTCCCATGCCGACTCCGGCGGCCCGAGCAGCGCGTCGATCGCCGCCCGCTCCTCGTCCGTCGGCTTGCTGTCACCGAATCGCAGATCCACTGCCTCACCCCTGGACAGATCGCGGTGGACGCCGCCCACCTTCGAAATCTCGGCCGTGCCATGTCACGGGGCCCGCGGCCCCGCACCTCTCAACCGGCCGCCGGCACCGGCAGCTTCTCGATCCGGATGGCCGACGCCTTGAACTCGGCCGTGCCGGCGATCGGGCAATTGGCCTCGATCGTGAGGGAGTTGGTGTCCACCTCGTCCGGGAAGTGCATGGTCATGAAGGCGAGCCCGGGACGCAGTCCCGGATCCACCCATACCGGCGCATGGACGGTGCCGCGTCGGGACGCCACCCGCACCTGCTCGCCGACCGTCACCCCGTACCGTTCGGCGTCCTCGGGGCACAGCTCCACGTACTCGCCGCGCCGCAGCGGAGAGGCGAAACTCCCGCTCTGTACGCCGGTGTTGTACGAGTCGAGCCGTCGCCCCGTGGTCAGCCGGATCGGGAACTCCTCGTCGGTGAGGTCCACCGGCGGATCGTGCTCCACGAGCCCGAAGGCGGCCGCCCGACCCCGTTCGGCGGCATCCGCGGCCCAGAGCCTGCCGTGCAGGAAGCTCGACGGCAGCACATCCAGATCGGGGCACGGCCACTGCAGCCCCTGATGCTCATCGAGACGCCCGTACGTCATGCCGAAGTGATCGGGAGACAGTGAGCGCAGCTCGTCCCAGACAGCCTCGGAGTCGGCGAACTTCCAGTCGTGGCCCAGGCGTTCGGCCACCTCGCAGATGATGTCGATGTCCTCGCGCGCCTCGCCGGGCGGTGCGAGCGCGGCCCGCACCCGCTGCACGCGGCGTTCGCTGTTGGTCGTCGTGCCGTCGGTCTCCGCCCAGGCCGCGGTGGCCGGCAGCACCACGTCCGCCAGCTCGGCGGTCCGGGTGAGGAAGATGTCCTGCACGACCAGGTGGTCGAGCGACCGCAGCCGGCGCATCGCCTGCTCGCTGTCGGCCTCGGACTGAGCCGGATTCTCGCCGATGCAGTACACCGCGCGCAGCGAACCGTGCTCCATCGCCTCGAACATGTCGGTCAGGGTCATCCCGTACCGCGGCGGGATCACCGCGTCCCAGGCGCGCTCGAACTTGGTCCGGTGGGCGGTGTCCAGGATGTCCTGGAACCCGGGCAGCCGGTTGGGGATGGCGCCCATGTCGCCGCCGCCCTGCACGTTGTTCTGCCCGCGCAGCGGCTGCACCCCGGAGCCGAAGCGGCCGACGTGTCCGGTGAGCAGGGACAGGTTGATCAACGCCCTTACGTTGTCCGTGCCGTTGTGGTGCTCGGTGATGCCGAGGGTCCAGCAGAGCTGTGCCCGCTCGGCGGTGGCGTAGGCGTGCGCGAGGTCGCGGATCGCGGCCGCGGGCACGCCGGTCACCTTCTCGGCGAGCGACAGCGTCCAGGGCTCGACCAGGGCGCGATAGTCCTCGAAGCCGGTGGTGGCGCGCTCGATGAACGCCGTGTTGTGCAGTCCGGCCCGGATGATCTCCCGGCCCACCGCGTGCGCCAGGGGGATGTCCGTGCCGACATTGAGTCCGAGCCAGCTCTCCGCCCACTGGGCGGTGTCGGTGCGCCGCGGATCGACCGCGTACATACGCGCTCCGCTGCGGATGCCCTTGAGGACGTGCTGGAAGAAGATCGGGTGGGCGAAGCGGGCGTTGGAGCCCCACATCACGATCAGATCGGTGTGCTCGACCTCTTCGTACGACGAAGTGCCGCCACCGGAGCCGAAGACGGCGGACAGGCCCGCGACGCTCGGGGCGTGACAGGTGCGGTTGCAGGAGTCGACGTTGTTGGTGCCCATCACTACGCGAGTGAACTTCTGGGCCACGTAGTTCATTTCGTTCGTCGCGCGGGCGCAGGACAGCATGGCGAACGCGTCCGGTCCGTGCTCCGTGCGGGCGGTGCGGAATCCGTCCGCGGCGCGGGCCAGCGCCTCGTCCCAACTCGCCCTGCGCAGCGGCCCGTCGCGGCGGTCGCGGACGAGGGGATGAGTGAGCCGGGTGTAGTTGCGGGTGCTTCGGTCTCGCTTCTTCACGCTGCGCTCCTAGGGGAGGCCGACGGCGATCGCGCGCCATTGCATACAGTATTCTGTACGCCGATTTAGCGTTCAACGGAAGCCTCTGGGCGGAGATTTGTGGGGTGCCGCGTCCGACGGGACCGGCACCGGAGGTTGCCGGGGCCCGGTGCGCCCCGAGCCCGTGAGGACCCGACCGGACCCCGGCAGGCTGGAATCGCCCCGGGGAGTGGGGAGTTACGCCGCGACCCCGCGCGCGAGCAGATCCGAGATGGCGTCGACGGTCCGCAGGGTCGGTACCTCGACGCCGGTGATGTCCGCGAGTTCGACGACCGCGGCGAGCAGGACGTCGAGTTCCAGCGGCTTGCCCTTCTCCAGGTCCTGGAGCGTGGAGGTCCGGTGCTCGCCGACCCGTTCGGCACCCGCGAGCCGGCGTTCGACGGAGATGTCCGGGCGGCAGCCGAGTGCGTGCGCGACCGCGAGCGCCTCGCGCATCATCAGCTCGATCACCTGCCGCGTGGAGCGGTGCCGGCACATCTGCAGCATGGTGGCCCGGGTCAGCGCACTGATCGGGTTGAAGGAGATGTTCCCGAGCAGCTTGATCCAGATGTCCTCGCGGAGTTCGGGCTCGACCGGGCACTTCAGACCGCCCGCGAGCATGGCGTCGCTGAAGTCGAGGCAGCGCCGCGAACGCGACCTGTCCGGCTCCCCGATCGAGAACCGGGTGCCTTCCAAGTGCCGTACGACACCGGGGCCTTCCAGCTCGGTGGCCGCGTAGACGACGCAGCCGACGGCACGCCGTGGTGCGAGCACCGCACTGACCGAACCGCCGCGATCGACGCTCTCCAGCCGGTGGCCGTCGTGCGGGCCGCCGTGCCGGTGGAAGTACCACCAGGGGATCCCGTTCTGCGCGGCGATCACCGAGGTCTCCTCGTGCAGCAGAGGCTCCACCAGCGGCCCGCACGCCGCATAGGAGTGGGCCTTGAGGCCGAGGAAGACATGGTCGACCGGGCCGACATCGGCCGGCCGGTCGGTGGCGTGCACCCGGGCGGTCCAGTCGCCGCGCGGACTGTGCACCTGGACTCCGTGCTGCCTCATGGCCGCCAGATGCGGTCCACGGGCGATGAGGTGTACGTCGGCTCCCGCGCGGTGCAGCGCGGCTCCGACGTAGGCGCCGATTGCACCGGCGCCGACGATGGCGACTTTCACGAGGGGCTCTCCGTTCGGTTCTGAGGGGGACCGAGCGTGACCGAGCGCTACCGGCGGGCGCCGATGAGGCGGCCGTCCGGGCCGCACGGAAAGGTGTCGACTAAATATTGTCTACAGTATGGAATGCGGCGGGACAAGGTGCCGTGCAGGCGCCACAGCCGAGCTCCCGCCTCGACCATGGTCCGAAGGCTCCAACCCGAGCGAGGTAATCCTGTTGCTTTACCTGTCCTCGTACTGGTGAGTCGCTCCGCACACTGGTGGATCCGCATCTGTCGCGCTTCGGGAACGTCACCGACGCCCCCCGAGGCGTGACGGAACGCGTCCCGCACGATCTGTGGAGCGCGTCCGACGATCTAGGGGGATCCACTCATGACCGGTTCGCGCATCGCCGCGGTCGGCCACTACCAGCCCGCACGCGTGCTCACGAACGAGCAGCTGGCGGACATGGTCGACACCAGCGACGAGTGGATCCGCAGCCGGGTGGGCATCCACACCCGGCGCATCGCCGGCCCCGACGAACCCGTCGACGAGCTCGCCGCGCAGGCCGGAGCCAAGGCGCTCGCCGCCGCGGGTCTCGAGCCCGCCGAGGTCGACCTGGTCCTGGTCGCCACCTCCACGGCCATCGACCGGTCCCCGAACATGGCCGCCCGGGTGGCCGCCCGGCTCGGCATCCCCGAACCGGCCGCGATGGACGTCAATGTCGTCTGTGCGGGATTCCCGCACGCCCTGGCCACCGCCGACCACGCGGTACGGGCCGGTGCGGCCCGCCGGGCGCTGGTCATCGGAGCGGACAAGATGTCCGAGGTCGCCGACTGGACGGACCGCACCACCTGCGTCCTGGTCGGCGACGGAGCCGGCGCCGCCGTCGTCGAACCGGCGCCCGACGGGCAGGAACCGGGCATCGGCCCCGTCCTGTGGGGCTCGCTCCCGCAGATGGGCAACGCCGTACGTATCGAGGGTTCACCGCCGCGCTTCGCGCAGGAGGGCCAGTCGGTCTACCGCTGGGCCACCACCCAACTCCCGCCCATCGCACGGAAGGTGTGCGAACGCGCCGGTCTGCGCCCCGACGAACTGGCGGGCGTCGTGCTGCATCAGGCCAACCTGCGGATCATCGAGCCCGTCGCCGCACGGATCGGCGCGGTCAACGCCGTCGTCGCACGCGATGTCGTCGAGTCCGGCAACACCTCCGCGGCGAGCATCCCGCTCGCCCTGTCCAAGCTGGTGGAGCGCGGCGAGATCCAGCCCGGCGACCCGGTGCTCCTCTTCGGCTTCGGCGGCAACCTGTCGTACGCCGGGCAGGTCGTGCGCTGCCCCTGACGGCCACCGGCCGTACGGCTGCGGCGCGATGGCGTGGGTACGTACTGTGACGAGGCCAACTCCGCCCCGGTATGGCCTCGGTGCTCGGTAGACTGTATTCAATAGCCAATGTCGCCGTACGGCTGTGCCTGTCGTCGTCCGTCGTGCGGGCCGGCTGCTCCGCCGTCGAGGAGGGGACGCGAATGCTGTCCACCGGACTGCCCCAGGGTGCCGTGCCGAAGCTCGAGCGGCCCGGACCGCTGCGCGAGCGGGTGTACGAGGCGTTGCTGGAACTCATCACGACCCGTGCCCTGCGGCCCGGGCAGCACCTGGTCGAGAGCGAACTGGCCGGACATCTGGGGGTGTCGCGGCAGCCCGTGCGCGAGGCCCTGCAGCGGCTCAACACCGAGGGCTGGGTCGATCTGAGGCCTGCCCAGGGAGCGTTCGTGCACGAGCCGACCGAGGACGAGGCAGATCAACTCCTCACCGTGCGCACCCTCCTGGAAGCCGAGGCGGCCCGACTGGCCGCGGCGAACGCGGGGCGCCCCGGCATCACCGCACTCGAGGAACTCTGCGCGAAGGGTGAACAGGCCGTCGCCGACGGGGAGGTGGACGCGGTGGTCGCGGCCAACGCCGCCTTTCACGCGAAGGTGATGGAACTCGCCGGCAATGTCGTCCTCGCCGAGCTGGCCGGCCAGGTCGACCGGCGGGTGCGCTGGTACTACACCCCGGTGGCCCGGCAGCGCGGCAAGCAGTCCTGGATCGAGCACCGTGCGCTGATCGCCGCCATCGCGGACCGCGACGAGCAGCGGGCCACGGAGGTCATGCGCGCCCACACAGAGCACACCAGGACCACGTACCACCAGCGCACGGAGTCGTAGGGCCGCTGGGCCGGGTCCCGCTTGACCTTGACACGGTGACAAGCCCTTCACTGTGGCCGAGGAGGTGGTCCCGATGACCATGGCACGACCGGACACACAGGTGGGGCCCGCGCTGCGGGCGCTGGCGCACGACAGCGCGTCGGTCCGGATGCGGGCGGCCCTCGCGGTCGGGACCGCACCGGACCCGAGGTACGTCGGCACGCTGGTCGAGCGGTGCGCGACCGAGCCCGAGTTCTCCGTGCGGGAGATGCTCACCTGGGCGCTCACCCGGCATGGTCCGGGGCTGACGGTCCCGGTGCTGGTGGACGAGCTCCGCTCGGCGCGTGCGCAGGCGCGAAGCCAGGCGCTGCACACACTGTCCAAGATCGGCGACCGGAGTGCCTGGCCGGCGATCACCCGGGAACTGCTCACCGATGCCGATGACGAGGTGGCGCGGAGCGCCTGGCGGGCCGCCGTGGTGCTCGTACCCGATGGCGGCGCACCCGCACTGGCCGCGGTCCTCGCGACCCAGCTCGGACGCGGTGAGCGGGAGGTGCAGCTGAGCCTCAGCCGCGCGCTGATCGCGCTCGGTGCGGCGATCGTGCCGGTCCTGCGCACCGCCACGGAGGGCGCCGACCCTCGGGTGCGGCAGCACGCGATCGCCACGGAGCACCTGTGGCGCAACCCGGATGCCGGATTCGAGTTTGCGATCGAGGAGGCGAAGCGCATCGTTGCCCTCGGCAGGACCGGCCAGGAGGAGTGACGGGCAGTGCTGATCGGTGAGGTGGCGCGACAGTCCGGCGTCAGTGCCCGCATGCTCCGGCACTACGAGTCGCTCGGGCTGGTACGGCCCACGGGACGCACCGCATCCGGCTACCGGGAGTACTCGAGCGACGACATCCGACGGATCTTCCACATCGAGAGCCTGCGGTCCCTGGGCCTCTCGCTGCGCGAGATCGGACGGGCGCTGGACGACCCCGCCTTCGCGCCCTCGGCACTCGTCGACGACCTCGCCCGACGGACACGGGAACGCATCGCCGCCGAGACGGAGCTGCTCACACGTCTCGGCCGGATCGGCGCCGCGGAACCCACCGACTGGCAGGACGTGCTCCAAGTCGTCGCGCTCCTGAGGGGGCTGGGGTCGGCGAGCGCCGGGACCCGGCAGCGCGCGGCCCTGTCATCGGCCGAGGAGGCGCCGGTGCCGGTCGAAGCACTCGTGGAGGCGGTACTGAACGAGTCGGACCCGCACGTCGCCGGGGCCCTCAGGTGGGCCCTGGCGCGGTCGGGGGAGCGAGGGGCGGAGCTTCTCGCGGAGGGGCTCGGCTCGCCGGTGGCCGCGGTGCGGCGGAGCGCCGTCCAGTCCCTCGCCGAGGTGACGGGTGACGTGGCGGACGCGGCCCTGCGGGGCGCGCTCGGCCACCGGGACATCGCGGTCCGCCGGTACGCGGCACTGGCGCTCGGGACGCGCGGAGTGGCCGACGCGATCGAGACGTTGGTCGACATGGTCGCCGCTGACGTGGACGACGTGGACGACGTGGACGACGTGGACGACATGGACGACATGGACGACGTGAATGACGTGAACGACGTGGACGCAGCCGACGCCCTCGGCGTGCTGGCGGGCGACGCCGTGCTCGCGGACCGGATCGCCGCCGGACTCGTAGACCGGCTCGAGCGGAGCGCCAGGGACCCGTCGGCCCGGCGGCGGCTGACCCAGGCACTCGCGGACATCCCGGGGGAGGCGACGGAGCGCGCGCTCGCCGAACTGTCGGAGGACGGGGACCGCGGCGTCGCCGTCACGGCGACCTACCTGCTGCAGCTGCGCGAACAGCGGTAGCCGGACGCCGTGCACGGGCCGTTCGGTGCACGGACTGCAACACCCTCGCGGCTCACAGTAGTTGGGTGCGCGCTGTCGGTAGTCTCCGCTGGGACGTCTTTGTCCTGAGGGTGGAGAAAGTTGTCAGTGATTCCTGCGCAAGTCCTTCCCACTCCGTGCAGCCACTGCTACGTTCCCCTCGAAAGCACGACGGCGACGGATGCCTGACACGGCGGGAGGGGCGGCGTGAGACGGATGACGGCTCGACCCGCTAACGCGCACCAGGCGCGACTGCTCCGCCTGCTGCGCGACGACGGACCGAACTCCCGGGCGCAGCTCGGTGACCAGGTCGACCTCTCCAGGTCGAAACTCGCCGTGGAGGTCGACCGGCTGCTCGACACCGGCCTGGTCGTCGCCGACGGCCTCGCCGCATCGCGGGGCGGCCGCCGCTCGCACAACATCCGCCTCGCGCCCGAACTCCGCTTCCTGGGTGTGGACATCGGCGCCACTTCGGTCGATGTGGCGGTGACCAACGCCGAACTCGAGGTGCTCGGTCACATCACGCAGCCGATGGACGTGCGTGACGGGCCCGTTGCCGTCTTCGAGCTGGTTCTCGCCATGGCGGCGAAGCTGAAGGCCTCCGGGCTCGCCGAAGGATTCGACGGAGCCGGAATCGGCGTCCCCGGTCCGGTGCGTTTCCCCGAGGGCGTTCCGGTCGCACCGCCGATCATGCCGGGCTGGGACGGGTTCCCGGTCCGCGAGGCGCTCAGTCAGGACCTGGGCTGCCCCGTCATGGTCGACAACGACGTGAACCTGATGGCGATGGGCGAGCAGCACGCCGGCGTCGCCCGGACCGTGAACGACTTCCTCTGCGTCAAGATCGGCACCGGTATCGGCTGCGGCATCGTCGTCGGTTCCGAGGTGTACCGCGGTACGACGGGCAGCGCCGGCGACATCGGCCACATCCAGGTCGACCCCGACGGTCGTCCGTGCGCCTGCGGCAACAAGGGCTGTCTCGAAGCCCACTTCAGCGGATCCGCGCTGGCCCGCGACGCCGAGGAGGCTGCGCACGACGGCCGTTCGCCCGAGCTGGCCGGCCGCCTCGACGCGTCCGGCAAGCTCACCGGCGGCGATGTCGCCGCGGCCGCGGCCGCGGGCGATCCCACCGCCCTCGAGCTGATCCGCGAGGGCGGGAACCGTACCGGCCAGGTCATCGCCGGACTCGTCAGCTTCTTCAACCCCGGGCTCGTGGTGATCGGCGGCGGGGTGACCGGGCTCGGTCACAACCTGCTCGCGGCCATCAGGACCCAGGTCTACCGCCAGTCGCTGCCGCTCGCGACCGGCAATCTGCCCATCGTCCTGGGCGAGTTGGGCCCCGCAGCCGGAGTCATCGGCGCGGCCCGGCTCATCAGCGACCACCTGTTCTCGCCGGCCTGAGTCCGGCGACGCGCACCACGTACCGCCCGCACCACGGCACCTGCAGCACGGCACCGCACCAGGCAGTACACCGGCACCACGCGCACCACGGCACCACTCGCACCGAGGCTCCACCGCATTACTCGCACCAAGGCACTTCGGCACCACGGCACCCATCCGTACCCGATCACGTCCGCCCAGCACCGAGCCGCAGCACCGATCACCGGTAAGCAACACCCGTACCGACAGCGGGACTTCAGCGCGCACCCGCTGTCCGGCCGGCGTACGGCCCGCCCTCGGGCCCGCCCGTACGCATCACACGTCCGACTCGCTGAGCACACCTACGCCATCACCTGGCCCAGCCCTGCCCGCTCACCGGCCGCACCCGCCGAGGGGAACCGACATGGCACCAGAGCACGACGCACCACCCCCAGACCTTGTACGGAAGGACCCCACACCCGGCGCCGGACCCCTGCTCAGCATGGACGGCATCACCAAGTCCTTCCCCGGCGTGCGCGCCCTCGACGGTGTGGCCCTCGAGGTCGCTGCCGGGGAGGTGCACTGCCTGCTCGGCCAGAACGGCGCCGGGAAGTCCACCCTCATCAAGGTCCTGGCCGGCGCTCACCAACCCGACGGAGGACGGATCACCTGGCGCGGCGAGGACGTCACCCTGAAGTCCCCGATCGCCGCGATGCGACTCGGTATCGCCACCATCTACCAGGAACTCGACCTGGTGGAGGGCTTGTCGGTGGCCGAGAACGTCTTCCTCGGGCACGAGCCGACCACGGCCGGATTCGTCGTCAGAGGCGGCGACGCCCGCACACAGGCCGCCGAACTCCTCGCCAGACTCGGCCACTCGGAGATCCAGCCCAGCCAGGTCGTCGGATCGCTCTCCGCGGCCCAGCAGCAGATCGTCTCCATGGCCCGTGCGCTCTCGCACGACGTACGGCTCATCGTGATGGACGAACCGTCGGCCGCGCTCGACCCGGACGAGGTGGACAACCTCTTCCGGATCGTCTCCGGCCTGACCGCCGAGGGCGTGGCCGTCGTCTACATCTCGCACCGCCTGGAGGAGATCCGCCGGATCGGCGACCGCGTGACCGTGCTCAAGGACGGCCGCACCGTCGCCGTGGGCCTGCCGGCCGAGTCCACCCCGACCCGCGACATCGTCTCCCTGATGACCGGCCGGAACGTGGAGTACACCTTCCCCGACCGGCCCGCGCGGCCGGCCTCGGGCGAGGTGATCCTCCGGGCCGAAGGCCTCAGCAGGCAGGGCGAGTTCGAGCCCATCGACCTGGAACTGAGGCCCGGCGAGATCGTCGGTCTCGCCGGCCTGGTCGGCTCCGGCCGCTCCGAGATCCTGGAGACCGTCTACGGCGCCCGCACACCGACGACGGGCCAAGTGTTCATGGACGGCCGGCAGTTGAAGCCAGGCAGCGTACGCGACGCGGTACGAGCCGGACTCGGCCTGGCGCCGGAGGAGCGCAAGGCGCAGGCCCTGCTGATGCTCGAGTCGGTCACCCGCAATGTGTCCGTGTCCTCCATGTCCCGCTTCTCACGCGGCGGTTGGCTCGACCGCTCCCGGGAGTTCCGTGCGGCCCGTGAGGCCGTCCGCTCGCTGTCGCTGCGGCCCGACAACCCCTCCGTCCCCGTGCGCACCCTCTCCGGCGGCAACCAGCAGAAGGCCGTCCTGGCCCGCTGGCTGCTGCGCGGCTGCAAGGTGCTGCTGCTGGACGAGCCGACCCGGGGCGTCGACGTGGGAGCGCGCGCCGAGCTCTACTCCGTCATCCGAGGGCTCGCCGACGACGGCCTTGCCGTGCTGCTGGTGTCCAGTGAAGTGCCCGAAGTGCTCGGTCTCGCCGACCGGGTCCTGGTGCTGCGCGAGGGCCGGGTGGTCCACACCGCCCCCGCGGGCGAACTCGACGAACACCGCGTACTCGATCTAGTCATGGAAGGGAGCCCGGCGTCATGACGCAGTCCACATCGCCGGCCAAGGAGGACGGCGGCTCGGGACTCGGCCCCGGCACCGCGAAGAGCACCGGGCAGAGCGGGGGTGAGGGCCGTTCGCGGATCGCGTTCTTCCGCGCCGACGTACGGACCCTGTCGCTGATCGGTGTGCTCGTCGTGCTCGCCCTGATCGGGGGCATCACCAAGCCGGACCAGTTCATCGACACGAGCAACCTGCAGCTCATCCTGACCCAGGCCTCCATCATCGGCGTGGTGACGGTCGGCATGACCTTCGTCATCACCGCCGGCGGCATCGACCTCTCGGTCGGCGCGATCGTGGCGCTGGCCTCCGTCTGGGCGACGACGGTGGCGACCCAGGAGTACGGGTTCACCGGGATCCTGTTCACGTCGATCCTGGTCGGCCTCGCCTGCGGCCTCGTCAACGGTGTCCTCATCGCGTACGGGAAGATGGTCGCCTTCATCGCGACCCTCGCCATGATGGTCTCGGCGCGCGGCCTCGCCCTGCAGATCACCGACGGCAACACCCAGACCGTCACCATCGACGGTGTCCTCGACCTCGGCGAGCGTGACTCGTACATCCTCGGCATTCCGCCGCTCGTGCTGATCTTCGCCGTGATCACCGTGATCGGCTGGCTGGTCCTCAACCGGACGACCTTCGGGCGCCGCACGGTGGCGGTCGGCGGCAACCCCGAGGCGGCCCGCCTCGCCGGCATCGACGTACGCCGCCAGCGGCTGTACCTGTATCTGCTCTCCGGACTGTGCTGCGGTATCGCCGCGTTCATGCTCGTGGTGCTCTCCGGATCCGGTCAGAACACCAACGGAAACCTCTACGAGCTCGACGCCATCGCTGCGGCCATCATCGGCGGCACCCTGCTCAGCGGCGGCCGTGGCACCATCCTCGGCTCCGTCCTCGGCGTCCTGATCTTCACCACCATCAGCAACATCTTCGCGCTCAACAACCTGGAGAGCGCGGTTCAGCAGATCGCCAAGGGCGCGATCATCGTCATCGCCGTCCTGGTCCAGCGCCGCACCTCCACCGAATGAGCCGCACCTGCCGTACGTCCGGCGATCGAGCCGCACCGCCTGTTCCTCCCGTGATCGAGCCGCACCCCGTCCGGCGAGCCGAAGCCCCGCTCAGCGAGCCGCATTTCACCCACCTGAGTTCCTTTCCGCGAAGGGTCCGTCATGCCTGAGAACACCAGCCGCAGAGGACTGCTCTTCGGAGCGGCCGCCGTGTCCACCGGAGCGTTCCTCACCGCGTGCACCAGCAACGATCCGAAGGAGAGCAAGGAGGACAACGCCAAGGACGCGCCCATCGCCGACGAGAAGCCCGGCAAGAAGGTCACCATCGGCTTCGCCGGCCCGCAGGCCGACCACGGCTGGCTGAACGCGATCAACGTGCAGGCCAGGCAGCGCGCCAAGAAGTACCAGGACGTCACGCTTGAGATCACCGAGGGCTCCAACGACACAGCGGCCCAGATCGGCCAGATCGACACCCTCATCAACAAGAAGGTCGACGTCCTGGTCATCCTGCCCGCCGACGGCAAGGCCCTGACCCAGGCAGGCCTGAAGGCCATGCGCCAGGGCATCCCGGTGGTCAACCTCGACCGCGTCTTCGACAACCCGCAGGCGTACCGCTGCTGGGTCGGCGGCGACAACTACGGCATGGGCCTCAACGCCGGCCACTTCATCGGTGAACAGCTCAAGGACAAGAAGAACGCCAAGGTCGTCGAGCTCTCCGGCCCCGACAACCTGGAGCTCACCAAGCAGCGCACCGACGGCTTCAACGCCGCCCTGAAGAACTACCCGAACATCAAGAAGGTCGCCCGCCAGGCCGCCGACTTCACCGTCGAGTCCGGGCAGTCCAAGATGTCGCAGCTCCTCCAGGCCCAGAAGACGATCGACGCGCTCTGGAACCACGACGACGACCAGGGAGTCGGCGCACTGCGCGCCATCAAGCAGGCGGGCCGCGACGAGTTCCTGATGGTCGGAGGCGCCGGCGCCAAGTCCGCGATGGACGCGATCAAGGCCGACGACAGCGTGCTCAAGGCCACCGTCCTTTACCCGCCGACGATGGCCGCCTCCGCCATCGACCTGGCCCGCGCCCTCGGGCAGGACAAGGGCATCAGCGGTCTCGCCGAGTTCGAGATCCCCACCTCGCTCACGCTGTACTCCGCCGTCGTCACCAAGGACAACGTCAACGAATACCTGCCCACCGGCTTCAAGTGATGGCTGGGCACGACCGAGCACCGAGGGGGAGTGGTGGACCACCCGTACGGCACCCCCTACGCGTCGACGAGGAGGAACACCGCATGCAGGACTCGCAAGTTACCGGGGCCGCGCAGCAGGCCCTGACGCCGCTGGGCGTCGGGATGGTCGGCTACTCGTTCATGGGCGCCGCCCACTCACAGGGGTGGCGCAC
Organism: Streptomyces sp. YIM 130001; assembly: GCF_003574445.1. Taxonomy (GTDB): domain Bacteria; phylum Actinomycetota; class Actinomycetes; order Streptomycetales; family Streptomycetaceae; genus Streptomyces. The sequence goes on along the minus strand of NZ_KZ984563.1, from coordinate 137,661 downwards.
CGTGGGCCGGGTCTTCGACCTGCCGCTGCGCCCGGCGATGGCGGCCGTCTGTGGGCGCGATCCGGCCGCGGTACGGGACGCGGCCGACCGCCTCGGCTGGGCGGCCACCGAGACCGACTGGCGTGACCTGGTGGTACGCGACGACGTGCAGCTCGTCGACATCTGCAGTCCCGGCGACAGCCACGCGGAGATCGCGATCGCCGCTCTGGACGCCGGCAAGCACGTGCTCTGCGAGAAGCCGTTGGCGAACACCGTCGCGGAGGCGGAGGCCATGGCCGACGCCGCGCGGCGGGCGCGGGCCCGCGGGCAGGTCGCCATGGTGGGGTTCAACTACCGCCGGGTGCCCGCGATGAGCCTGGCCCGCAAGCTGGTGGCGGACGGCCGGATCGGTTCCGTCCGCCACGTGCGGGTCACGTATCTGCAGGACTGGCTGGTGGACCCGCAGGCGCCGCTGACCTGGCGGCTCGACCGCGAGCGGGCCGGATCCGGTGCGCTCGGCGACCTCGGTGCGCACATTGTCGACCTGGCCCAGTTCGTGGTGGGGGACGCGATCGTGGGGGTCTCGGCGATGACCGAGACGTTCGTACCGGAACGGCCCGTCCTGACGGGCGCGGTGAGCGGGCTCGGCGGCGCCGCGGGTGCGGAGCGGGGGCCGGTCACCGTCGACGACGCCGCACTGTTCACCGCGCGCCTCGGCTCGGGTGCGCTGGCGTCCTTCGAGGCGACCCGGATGGCGGCCGGACGCAAGAACGCACTGCGTCTGGAGATCAACGGCGAGCTGGGCTCCCTCTCCTTCGACCTGGAGCGGTTGAACGAGCTGTACTTCCACGACGAACGGCTCGACGGCGAGGAGGCCGGCTTCCGCAGGATCCTGGTCACCGAGCCCGGCCATCCGTACCTGGAGGCCTGGTGGCCGCCCGGCCACGCGCTCGGCTACGAGCACACCTTCGCCCACCAGGCCCGCGATCTGGTGCACGCGATCGCGGCCGGCACCGACCCCGCTCCCTCCTTCGCCGACGGCCTGCAGGTGCAGCGCGTCCTGGCCGCGGTCGAGGAGAGCGCCGAGAAGAACTCGACCTACACGCCGGTCCAGGGGGTGCAGTGACGCCGCACACCGGACAACTGCGCGCCTCGGCTGCGTACGTGTCGCACTTGCCGTACCTGCCGCACCCGCCGTACTCGCCCGTCCAGGAGGCCAGGACATGACCCGACCCTTCACGCTCTTCACCGGACAGTGGGCCGACCTGCCGCTCGAAGAGGTCTGCCGGATGGCCCGCGACTTCGGCTACGACGGACTCGAACTCGCCTGCTGGGGCGACCACTTCGAGGTGGACCGGGCCCTCGCGGAGCCGGGCTACCTCGACACCCGCCATCAGCTGCTCGACAAGTACGGCCTCAAATGCTGGGCGATCTCCAACCACTTGACCGGACAGGCCGTCTGCGACAACCCCATCGACGAGCGTCACCAGGCGATTCTGGCGAGCCGGATCTGGGGCGACGGCGACGCCGAGGGAGTACGGCAGCGGGCGGCCGAGGAGATCAAGAACACCGCGCGTGCGGCGGCCGCCTTCGGCGTCGACACCGTGATCGGCTTCACCGGCTCCTCGATCTGGCATCTGGTCGCGATGTTCCCGCCCGTGGTCCCGGGCATGATCGAGCGCGGCTACCAGGACTTCGCGGACCGCTTCAACCCGATCCTGGACGTGTTCGACGCGGAGGGCGTCCGCTTCGCGCACGAGGTGCACCCCAGCGAGATCGCGTACGACTACTGGACGACCAAACAGGCCCTGGACGCGGTCGACAACCGGCCGGCCTTCGGCCTGAACTTCGACCCGAGCCATTTCGTCTGGCAGGACCTGGACCCGGTCGGATTCCTCTACGACTTCCGGGACCGGATCTACCACGTCGACTGCAAGGAGGCCCGCAAGCGCCTCGACGGGCGCAACGGGCGCCTCGGCTCCCACCTGCCGTGGGGCGATCCGCGGCGCGGCTGGGACTTCGTCTCGGCGGGCCACGGCGACGTCCCGTGGGAGGACGTCTTCCGGATGCTCCGGTCCATCGACTACGCGGGACCGATCTCTGTCGAGTGGGAGGACGCCGGGATGGACCGGGTACAGGGTGCCCCCGAGGCGCTCGCCCGACTCAAGGCCTTCGACTTCGAGCCACCGACCGCGTCCTTCGACGCGGCCTTCGGCGGCGGCGACTGATCCGGACTCCCCGGGCCACCTGATCCGTGGCGCGGGGCAGGCCGCCGCCCGGCGGCTGTGGGGGCCGCCGGGCCGGTCCGGCCTGCCCGAAAGCTGCTTTGTCCTGTGCCTGGTAAAAGCTCAAGTCTGGTGCTGTGCAAGGGCTTTCCGTACGGGACAAAGATAGCTACCGTCCCTGAGGTGTACAGGACATAGGACGCAACCGGTTCCGGTGTGACGGCGCACTCCGGAGCAAGCCAACCGCCCTTTGGGGGTAGTCCCGAGCTCCCGCACGGCACCCCCTGACACAGCCCCCTCCGGAGGCATTGCGTGCACAGCAAACGGTCCAGACTCCGCAAGTCTTTGGCGCTCCTGACCGGAGCGCTCCTCGCCGGCACCTCGCTCACCCTCTCCGCCCCGACCGCGGGTGCCGCCGACCCGGACGCAGGACGTCCGGCCGCGGCTCCGGTCGCGGACGACTTCCAGCAGGTCACCCTCGCCAAGGGCGAGGAGGAGATGGGCGAGCCCATGACCATGGCGCTGCTCCCCGACGGCCAGGTCCTCCACACCTCGCGCGACGGCAACCTGCGCCTGACCGACACCGGCGGCACCACCACCGTCGCCGGCACCCTCGACGTGTACTCGCACGACGAGGAAGGCCTCCAAGGCGTCGGCGTGGACCCGCAGTTCGAAGAGAACCGCGCCATCTACCTCTACTACGCCCCGCCCCTCGACACTCCCGCGGGCGACGCCCCCGAGACCGGCACCGCGGCCGACTTCGAACCCTTCGACGGCGTCAACCGCCTCTCCCGCTTCGTCCTGAACGAGGACGGCACCCTCGACAAGGACAGCGAGAAGAAGGTCCTCGACGTACCCGCCAACCGCGGCACCTGCTGCCACGTCGGCGGCGACATCGACTTCGACAAGGACGGCAACCTCTACCTGTCGACCGGTGACGACTCCAACCCCTTCGCCTCCGACGGCTTCACGCCGATCGACGAGCGCGAGGACCGCAACCCCGCCTTCGACGCCCGCCGTAGCGCCGGCAACAGCAACGACCTGCGCGGCAAGGTCCTGCGCATCAAGGTCGCCGAGGACGGCTCGTACACCAACCCCGAAGGCAACCTCTTCGAGGAGGGCACCGAGAAGACCCGCCCCGAGATCTACGCGATGGGCTTCCGCAACCCCTTCCGGATCAGCGTCGACAAGCCCACCGGTGTCGTCTACGTCGGTGACTACGGACCCGACGCGGGCGCGGCCGACCCGGAGCGCGGCCCCGCAGGACAGGTCGAGTTCGCCAGGGTGACCGAGGCGGCCAACTTCGGCTGGCCGTACTGCACGGGCGACAACGAGCCCTTCAACGACTACGACTTCGCCACCGGCACCTCCGGCGAGAAGTTCGACTGCGCCGCCCCGAAGAACACCTCGCGGCACAACACCGGACTCACCGACCTGCCGGCCGCTCAGGCAGCCTGGATCCCGTACGACAACGACTCGGTCCCCGAGTTCGGCTCCGGCTCCGAGTCCCCGATGGCCGGGCCCGTCTACCACTACGACGCCGACCTCGACTCGAAGGTGAAGTTCCCCGAGGAGTTCGACGGCAACTTCTTCGCCGGTGAGTTCGGCCGGCAGTGGATCAAGCGCATCGAGCACGACGGCGCCGGCGACGGCACCGTCCAGTCCATCAACGACTTCCCCTGGACCGGCACCCAGGTGATGGACATGCAGTTCGGCCCGGACGGCGCGCTCTACGTCCTCGACTACGGCACCGGCTACTTCAACGGTGACGAGAACTCCGCGCTGTACCGCATCGAGAACTCCACCGACGGCAGCTCGCCCGTCGCCGAGGCGAAGGCGGACGTCACCAGCGGACAGGCGCCGCTCGACGTCAAGTTCACCGCCGAGGCCAGCGACGCCGACGGTGACGAGCTGACCTACAGCTGGGACTTCGGTGACGGTGCGACCTCCACCGAGCAGAACCCTTCGCACACCTTCGAGAAGAACGGCACCTACGCCGCGACGGTCACCGTGGAGGACACCACCGGGCGCACCGGCTCGGCCTCCGCACACATCACCGTGGGCAACACGGCGCCCGAGGTGAAGCTTGAACTCCCCAAGGACGGGCAGCTGTTCACCTTCGGTGACAAGGTGCCGTTCAAGGTGACGGTCACCGACGCCGAGGACACCGAGATCGACTGCAGCAAGGTCACGGTCACCCACATCCTGGGCCACGACAGCCACGGCCACCCGGTCACCTCGGCCAACGGCTGCGAAGGCACCCTGCAGACGTCCGAGGACGGCGAGCACGACCCGAACGCCAACATCTTCGGAGTCTTCGACGCCGAGTACACCGACCAGGGCGCGAACGATCAGCCGCCGCTGACCACCCACGACCAGAGCATCGTCCAGCCCAAGCACCGCCAGGGCGAGCACTTCGACGAGTCCGAGGGCGTCAAGGTCACCAACCACACGCCCGCACACGGCGGCAAGACCGTCGGCGACATCCACAACGGCGACTGGATCTCGTATCAGCCGTACGTCCTCGACAACGTCACCGAGCTGACCGCACGCGTCGCGTCCGCCGGCGCCGGCGGCACCCTCGAGGTCCGTGAGGGCGCCGTGGACGGAGAGCTCCTCGGCTCCGTCGCCGTCGAACCGACCGGCGACTGGGAGACGTACACCGATGTGAAGACCGAGCTGAAGGCGGGATCCGCGGACAGTTCGGAGCTGTTCCTGGTCTTCAAGGGCGAGGGCACCGACTCGCTGTTCGAACTGGACGACTTCACCTTCACGACGAGCTGAACAGGAGGTCATCATGCGCGCAGCAGCACGCATCGCCACCGCGGCGGCAGCGGCCGCCCTGCTCATCGGCTGCGTCTCGGGCCCTGCCTCGTCGCAGGACCCGGGGCCGAACGGCGGATCGTCCGCGAAGGGCGGGTCAGGCTCATCCGGGGGTGACGCCTCGGCCGAGAAGAAGGTGCTCGTCTTCTCCAAGACGGGCGGCTTCCGCCACGACTCCATCCCCGACGGCATCGCCGCCATCCAGAAGCTGGGCGAGGAGAACGGTTTCGCCGTCGACGCCACCGAGGACGCCGGCGAGTTCACCGCCGACAACCTCGGTCAGTACGACGCCGTCATCTGGCTCTCCACCACCGGCGACGTACTCGACGAGGCCCAACAGGACGCCTTCGAGGGGTACATCAAGGACGGCGGCGGCTACGTCGGCGTCCACGCGGCTGCCGACACCGAGTACGACTGGCCGTTCTACGAGGGCCTCGCAGGCGCGTACTTCGAGTCGCACCCGGAGATCCAGGAAGCCACCATCGACGTCGAGGACCACGGCCACCCGGCCACCAACCACCTCGGCGCCACCTGGGACCGCACGGACGAGTGGTACAACTACCGCTCCAACCCGCGCGACCGTGCCCGCGTCCTGGCCACCCTCGACGAGAGCTCGTACAACGGCGGCAGCATGGGTGAGGATCACCCGTTCGTCTGGTGCCAGGACTACGAGGGCGGCCGGTCCTTCTACACCGGGGCCGGACACACCAAGGAGTCGTTCGCCGACCCGGCCTATCTGCAGCACCTGTTGGGCGGCATCAAGTGGGCCGCCGGTGACTCCCAGGCCGACTGCCGGCCGGAGCAGGGCTACACCAAGCTCTTCGACGGCACCTCCACCGACGGCTGGAAGCAGGCGGGACCCGGCTCCTTCACGCTGGAGGACGGCACCCTCACCACCGAGGGCGGCATGGGCATGCTCTGGTACGAGGCCAAGGAGTTCACCTCGTACTCGCTCAAGCTGGACTGGCGCATGGAGGGCGACGACAACTCCGGGGTCTTCATCGGATTCCCGCCCTCCGACGACCCCTGGTCCGCGGTCGACAACGGCTATGAGATCCAGATCGACGCCACCGACACCGAGGACAGGACCACCGGGTCCGTCTACGGCTTCCAGTCGGCTGACATCGAGAAGCGTGACCAGGCCCTGAACCCGCCGGGTGAGTGGAACACCTACGAACTGCGGGTCGAGGGCGAGCGCCTGAGGATCTACCTCAACGGCGTGGAGGTCAACGACTTCACCAACACCGACCCGGCACGCAGCCTCGAGCAGGGTCACATCGGCATCCAGAACCACGGAGCCGAGGACCAGGTCTCGTTCCGCGACATCCGGGTCAAGGAACTGCCCACCACGCCCGGCGAGGGCGACTAGTCGGCGGCGGGCGGGGGACGCCGGACCCCCGCCCGTCGTCTCCACCCACCGGACCGGCCCGCGACGCGGCAGTCGCTGTGCCGCGGGCCCCAGCCGCCACTGGGAAGGGTCCGGTTCTCCGAGTGTTCCGGTGCGCGCCGCCCAGGTGGCGCGCACCGGAAGTACGCAGGCGGGCGCGCACCTGTGGGGCCGAGGGCCCGGGGGCGCGACCGCCGTGCGTGCGAACCGGTGCGTGAGGACGCCCCCCGCGTCCCGTCGCTGAATGATCAGGAGGCAGCCGTGTCCACGTCGTCCAGGTCCCGTTCCCACTCCGTGACCGCCGGGAGCTCCCCGGCTCCCACCCCAGCCGGCACACCGACCGGCGGACCGGGAGGCGGGCCCGCGCCCGTCGGGGTGTGGCTGATCGGCGCTCGCGGCTCCGTCGCCACCACGGCGATCGTCGGTTGCGCCGCCGTGGCGGGGGGTCTGCACCCCGCCACCGGCATGGTCACCGAGACCGCCCCCTTCGCCGGCAGCGGCCTGCCCGCCCTCGGCTCGCTCGTCTTCGGCGGGCACGACACCGTCGACTGCCCGCTGCCCAAACGCGCCGAGGCACTCGCCGCCGGGGGAGTGCTGCCGTACGGGCTGCCCACCGCACTCGGCGCCGAACTCGCCGCCGCCGACGCGGAGATACGCCCCGGCGGACCCCTGCCGGGCGACAGCCGCGACGACGCGGCGCTGATCGACGGATTCGCCGCCGACCTGCGGGACTTCGCCGAACGCCGCGGCCTCGCCCGGGTCGTCGTCGTCAACGTCGCGTCCACCGAACCCGTACCGGAGCAGGGCGACCGACTGCCGGCCAGTTCCCTCTACGCGGCCGCCGCCCTGCGCGCCGGCTGCCCCTACGTCAACTTCACACCCTCCACCGGCCTGCACCATCCCGCGCTCGCGGAGGCGTCCGCCGACGCCGATGTGCCGTACGCGGGCCGGGACGGCAAGACCGGCCAGACACTGCTGCGTTCCGTGCTGGCGCCGATGTTCCTGCAGCGGGCGCTCGACGTACGCGCCTGGTCCGGCACCAACCTGCTCGGCGGCGGCGACGGCGCGGCGCTCGCCGACCCGGGCGCCGCGGCCGCCAAGAACGCCGGCAAGGAACGCGTCCTCACCGACGTCCTGCCCGGCAACCCCGAGGGCCAGGTGCACATCGACGACGTGCCGGCCCTCGGCGACTGGAAGACAGCCTGGGACCACATCGCCTTCGACGGATTCCTCGGCGCCCGGATGGTCCTGCAGACCACGTGGCAGGGCTGCGACTCCGCCCTCGCGGCGCCGCTGGTCCTCGACCTCGCGCGGCTGCTCGCCCGCGCACACGAAGCCGGCCTGAGCGGATCGCAGCCGGACCTCGGCTTCTACTTCAAGGATCCGGACGGCGGCTCGTCCGCCCTCGGGGAACAGTTCGGCGCCCTGCTCGACCTGGCCGGCAGACTCGCTCCGGCCACCGAGGGCGGCGACGCGTGAGCGCCCGGGACTGGGCCGAACTGCTGCGGGTCTCCGCCGTGTTCACCGTGCCGGGCGACGCACTGGCCGGAGCGTCCGCCGCCGGCCTTCGGCCCAACGGCGGGACACTGCTCGGCCTCGGCTGCTCCCTGTGCCTGTACGAGGCGGGCATGGCCCTCAACGACTGGGCGGACCGGGCCGAGGACGCCGTCGAGCGTCCGGAGCGTCCGCTGCCGTCCGGCCGCATCGCTCCGTCGGCGGCCCTCGCGGCCGCCGGTGCCCTCACGGCCGCCGGGCTCGGCCTGGCCGCCGTCGCCGGGCGCCCCGCTCTGGCCACCGCCACGGCCCTGGCCGGCGCGGTCTGGGCGTACGACCTGGGCCTGAAACACACCCCGGCCGGGCCGGTGGCGATGGCTGCCGCCCGCGGTCTCGACCTGCTGCTGGGGGCGACGGCCAGCGCGGGGCGGGGTGCGGATCCCGGCACGGGGGTGAGGTATTCCGGAGCCGGGCGCACGGCCTCAGCCGGCTCGGCAGCGCCGCAGGTGGCGGCCGCGCTACCCGCGGCCGCGCTGCTCGGCGTCCACACCCTTGCGGTGACCACGGTGTCCCGTCGTGAGACGCAGGGCGGTTCCGTCGTGGCGCCCCTGGCGGCACTCGCCACCACGGCCGCGATCGGACGGTACGTGTGGGGGCGGGGCACCGTGCGACGCGCGGCGGCCGGACGCCTCACCCGGACCGAGCCTGCGGGGAGCGAACCCGGCACGCCGTCAAACGCCTCCGTCACCCCCACCGACGTGGCACGGGGCGCCCTCGCCGCCGGGTACGCGGTGACCGCCGCCCGGCCGTTCTTCCATGCCGCGCTCAACCCGTCGCCCGAGCTGACCCAACGTGCGGTCGGCGGCGGCATCCGGGCCATGATCCCGCTGCAGGCGGCCTTCGCGGCCCGCGCCGGACGGCCCGGGGCCGCACTCCTGACGGCCGCCCTCGCACCCCTCGCCCGCACCCTGGCCAGGAAGGTGAGCGTCACATGACCGGACCGCACTTCGGATACGGCACCAACGGACTGACGGACCTCCGCCTCGACGACGCCCTCGGACTCGTCGCCGACCTCGGCTACGACGGCGTCGGCCTGACCCTCGACCACATGCACCTCGACCCGATGGCGCCCGACCTGGCGGCCCGCACCGCACGGGTGGCCCGGCGCCTCCAGGCGCTCGGTCTCGGCGTCACGGTCGAGACCGGCGCCCGCTACGTCCTCGATCCGCGCCGCAAGCACGGTCCCTCCCTCCTGGACGCCGACCCCGAGGCCCGCTCGGCGAGGGCCCAACTGCTCTGCCGCGCGGTGCAGGTGGCCACGGACCTGGGTGCCCACGCCGTGCACTGCTTCAGTGGCATCACCCCGGAAGGCACCAGTGACGACACCGCCTGGGCGCGACTCACCGAGAGCCTCGCCCCCGTACTCGAGACAGCCACGGCGGCAGGCGTGCCGCTCGCGGTGGAGCCGGAGCCCGGCCATCTGCTCTCCTGCCTGGCCGACTTCCACCACCTGCGGCAGCGGCTCGGCGACCCGGAGATGCTCGGACTCACCCTCGACATCGGCCACTGCCAGTGCCTGGAACCGGCGTCACCGGCCGACTGCGTCCGCGACGCCGCGCCCTGGCTCCGCCACGTCCAGATCGAGGACATGCGCCGCGGGGTCCACGAGCACCTGCCGTTCGGCGACGGCGAGATCGACTTCCCGCCGGTCCTGGAGGCCCTCACGGACGTCGGATACCAGGGCCTGACGGTCGTCGAATTGCCCCGCCACTCCCATGCGGGTCCCCAACTGGCGGCAGAATCAATTCACTTCCTGCGCTCGGCCGCTGCCGCGGCATCCGGGGACCCCCATGCCCAGGAACCCCGGCACACCACCCCTGGTACCTCCGGCACCTCGACACCCGAATCGGTCGCGGGGGCTGCCCGATGACCACCACGGCCGACGCACTGCGCACCCACCTCCACTCCGTACTCGATCAGCCCGCGAAGGACTGGCTCGACCGAGCCCTGACCCAGGCCGCTGCCGCCACGCCGCCTGCGGAAACCTCCTCCGACGCCCCCCGACAACCCGTCCCCGCCTGGGAGTTGCGTCTCGCCGAGGCCGGCCGCCGCTGCGGCCAGGCCCACGCCGACGACTCCCGAGTGCTCCTCCTGCTCACCGCCCGGCCGGACCCCGCCGCACTCCGCCCGCTCTACGATCGCGGTACCGCCGCCGAACGCCGCGCCGTACTGCGCGCCCTGGACGAACTGGTGCCCGGCCCCGAGTCCGTACCCCTCGTCGAGGACGCACTGCGCACCAACGACACCTCCCTGGTCGCCGCCGCGCTCGGCCGTTACGCCGCCGAGCATCTCGACGCCCACGCCTGGCGGCATGCCGTGCTCAAGTGCCTGTTCACCGGCGTGCCGGTGGACTCCGTGGCCGGACTCGGCCAACGGGCCGTAGGCGACGAGGAGTTGGCCCGCATGCTGCACGACTACGCACGCGAACGCACCGCAGCCGGCCGCACGGTCCCGGACGACCTGCACCGCGTCCTGGACCTGACCGCCCCGCCCGCCGAGCGGGGACATCTCCCGGCGGCAGCCGGGGGAGCGTCCTCCAAGGAGTCCTGATGCGCATCTTCGACCCGCACATCCACATGACCTCCCGCACCACGGACGACTACCAGGCGATGCACGCCGCCGGCGTACGGGCCGTGGTCGAGCCGTCCTTCTGGCTCGGCCAGCCCCGCACCTCCCCGGCCTCCTTCTACGACTACTTCGACTCCCTCCTCGGCTGGGAGCCCTTCCGCGCGGCGCAGTACGGGATCGCCCACCACGGCACCCTCGCCCTGAACCCCAAGGAGGCGAACGACCCCCGCTGCACTCCCGTCCTCGACGAACTGCCCCGGTATCTCGTCAAGGACAACGTTGTTGCGGTGGGAGAGATCGGCTACGACTCCATGACACCGGCCGAGGACACCGCCCTCGCCACGCAGCTCCAACTGGCCGCCGAACACGAGCTGCCCGCCATGGTGCACACTCCGCACCGCGACAAGCTCGCCGGTCTGCGCCGCACCCTCGACGCCGTCCGCGAGTCCCCGCTCGCCATCGACCGGGTCCTCGTCGACCACCTCAACGAGACCACCGTGCAGGAGGCCAAGGACAGCGGCTGCTGGCTCGGCTTCTCCGTCTATCCGGACACCAAGATGGACGAGGACCGCATGGTCGCCATCCTGGAGCGCTACGGCCCGGAGAAGGTCCTCGTCAACTCCGCCGCCGACTGGGGCAAGAGCGACCCGCTCAAGACCCGCAAGGTCGCCGACGCGATGCTCGCGGCCGGCTTCGGCGAGGACGACGTCGACCTCGTCCTGTGGCGCAACCCGGTCGCCTTCTACGGTCTCAGTGGCCGGCTGGCCCTTCACCTCGAGGAGACCGGCGCCACCCACGAAGGGAACTCGATCCTGCGCGGAGGGGAGTGACCCATGCGCTTCCGGCACCCCGACGGATCCACCGTCCACCTCGCGTACTGCACCAACGTCCACCCGGCCGAGACCCTGGACGGCGTACTCGCCCAGCTGCGCGACCACTGCGAACCCGTCCGCAGGCGGCTCGGCCGCGACCGGCTCGGCATCGGTCTCTGGCTCGCCCGCGACGCCGCCCGGGCCCTGGTCTCCGACCCGGCCGCCCTGCGCGGACTCCGTGCGGAACTGGACCGACGCGGCCTCGAGGTCGTCACCCTCAACGGCTTCCCCTACGAAGGGTTCGGCGCCGAAGAGGTCAAGTACCGCGTGTACAAGCCCGACTGGGCCGATCCCGAGCGCCTGACCCACACCACCGACCTCGCGCGGCTGCTCAGCTCGCTGCTGCCCGACGATGTGACCGAAGGAAGCATCTCCACCCTTCCGCTGGCCTGGCGCACCGGCTACGACACGGAACGCGCCGGCCACGCGCACGCCGCGCTGCGCACCCTGGCCGAGCGCCTCGACGCCATCGAGGAGCTCACCGGCCGCTCCATCCGGATCGGCCTCGAACCCGAACCGGGCTGCACCGTGGAGACCACCGCGGACGCCATCGCACCGATCGGTGCGATCGCACGCGACCGCATCGGTGTGTGCGTCGACACCTGCCACCTCGCCACCTCCTTCGAAGATCCGTCCACCGCCCTCGGCGCCCTCGACGCCGCGGGCATCCCGCTGCCGAAGGTCCAGCTCTCGGCCGCCCTGCACGCGGAACAGCCCCGGCTCGCCTCGGTGAGGCAGGCGCTCGCCGCCTTCGACGAGCCCCGCTTCCTGCACCAGACCCGCGCCCTCACCGCCGACGGCCTCCAGGGCACCGACGACCTGGGCGAAGCTCTCGGCGGAGCCGTCCTGCCCGACGACACCCCGTGGCGCGCCCACTTCCACGTCCCGCTGCACGCGGACCCCGCGCCCCCGCTCACCTCCACCCTCCCCGTCCTTCGGGACGCACTGACCCTGCTGGTCGGCGGGCCCACGCCCCGTACGCGTCACCTCGAGGTCGAGACCTACACGTGGCAGGCGCTCCCCAGCGAGCTGCGCCCCCGTGGCCGCACCCAGCTCGCCGACGGAATCGCCGCCGAACTCACCCTGGCCCGCGACCTCCTGGTGGACCTCGGACTCAAGGAGCTGCCATGACAGACACCGCCCCCGAGCCGTCCACCGGCCCGACTCCGCTCCTCGTCCTCGATGTCGTGGGACTCACGCCCCGTCTCCTCGACCACATGCCGCACCTCAAGGCCATGGCGCAGCGCGGATCGAGCGGCCCGCTGGGCACCGTGCTGCCCGCCGTCACCTGCGCCGCCCAATCCACGTTCCTCACCGGCACCCCGCCCGCCGAACACGGCATCGTCGGCAACGGCTGGTACTTCCGCGAGCTCGGCGACGTACTCCTGTGGCGCCAGCACAACGGACTGGTCGCCGGGGACAAACTCTGGGACGCCGCCCGCCGAGCCCACCCCGGCTACACCGTGGCCAACATCTGCTGGTGGTACGCCATGGGCGCGGACACCGACTTCACCGTCACCCCGCGCCCCGTCTACTACGCCGACGGCCGCAAGGAACCCGACTGCTACACCCGGCCACCCGCCCTGCACGACGAACTCACCGACAAATTCGGCACGTTCCCCCTCTTCCACTTCTGGGGGCCGGGTGCCGACCTCGTCTCCTCGCAGTGGATCATCGACGCCACCCGGCACATCCTCGACACCCGCACCCCCGACCTCGCCCTGTGCTACCTCCCGCACCTCGACTACGACCTGCAGCGCTTCGGCCCCGACGACCCGCGCTCGCACCAGGCGGCCACCGCCCTGGACGCCGCCCTCGCCCCGCTGCTCGACGACGCCCGCCGCACCGGCCGCACCGTGGTGGCCCTGTCCGAGTACGGCATCACCCGCGTCAGCCGCACCGTCGACATCAACCGCGCCCTGCGCCGGGCAGGACTCCTCGAAGTCCACACCCAGGACGGCATGGAGTACCTGGACCCGATGGCCTCCCGCGCCTTCGCCGTCGCCGACCACCAGATCGCGCACATCTACGTCCGGCGGCCCGAGGACCTCGACGCCACCCGGGACGCACTGGCGGACCTCGACGGCATCGACCAACTCCTGGACGACGAGGGCAAGAAGAGCCAGGGCCTCGACCACCCCCGAGCCGGCGAACTGGTCGCCGTGGCGGAACCCGACGCCTGGTTCACGTACTACTACTGGCTCGACGACGACCGCGCGCCCGACTTCGCGCAGCTCGTCGAGATCCACCGCAAACCCGGCTACGACCCGGTGGAACTCTTCATGGATCCCAAGGACCCCTATGTGAAGGTCAAGGCGGCCGGCGCACTGGCCCGTAAGAAGCTGGGCATGCGCTACCGCATGGCCGTCGTGCCACTCGATCCGGCGCCTATTCGAGGCAGCCACGGCAGGCTCCCCGACGACCCCGACGACGGTCCGCTCATCCTGTGTTCCACCCCCAGTGCCGTCAGTGGCCCCATCGAGGCCACCGACGTGAAATCGCTCCTGCTCCAACTGGCCGGTCTCCACTGAAGCAGAGACCACTGACAATCCGTGCCGCCCAAGGGACCGGCACCGGCTGTCACCGCAGCTGAAGCCTCGAGCACCGACAGTCCCGGGCGCCCCGATGACGTCCGGTCACCTCCCACAACGCTCCGTCACCGCTAGGAGTTCCCCGCATGAGCCGCACTCCCGCAGACCCCGAACTCACCCACAAGCTCAGCAGACGCAACATGCTCGGCGTCGCCGCGGGCACCGCCGCCACCGCCCTCCTCGGCGCCACCGCCACCCCGGCCGCCGCGCAGGCACCTGCCGCGGCCCCGGCGGGACGCGGGCACGGCCGCGGCCGCCCCGTGCTCCCTCCCGGTCGCCTCGGCATCCAGCTCTACAGCCTGCGCGACCAGGTCTCCACCCTGGGATTCGCCCCGGTCTTCGCCGAGTTGGAGCGCTACGGCTACGACGAGATCGAGTTCGCCGGCTACACCCAGGGATCAGCAGGCGACATCACCCTCGCCCAGCTGAAAGCACTGGCATCCGACCACGGCCTGCACCCCATCGGCAGCCACGTCGGCTACTACTCCGACACCCCCGGCGACTACACCTTCGCCGACAACCTCACCCAGGTGCTCGACGACGCAGAGGCCCTCGGCCTCAAGCACATCGGCACCGCCTCCGGCCCCTGGCGCTACGGAGACACCGTCGACGGCTGGAAGCGCTGCGCCGAGGAGTTCAACACCTACGGCGCCGAGGCGAAGAAGCGCGGCATGAAGTTCTACCAGCACAACCACGCCGAGGAGTTCTCCTTCGCCACGGACCAGCCCGACGTACGGCTCTACGACGTGCTGCTCGCCGAGACCGACCCCGAACTCGTCTATCTGGAGCTGGACATCTACTGGGCGTTCGCCGCGCAGTTCCGCTTCTCCCAGCGGGTCGACGGCACCCCCGACCCGCTGGACCCGCTGTCCTACGTCCTCAAGGCACCGCACCGCTATCCGCTGTTCCACGTCAAGGACGGCGAGCACGACGAGACGCAGACGGACGGCTACCGGATGTGCGACGTCGGCGACGGCGACATCGACTACCGCACCTTCATGTCGGAGGTCACCCGCCGCACCCCCCAGGGCCGGCGCTACCACCACTGGCAGACCGAGCACGACAACCCGGTCGACTCCCTGGAGTTCGCCCGCAAGTCGAGCGAGCACCTGCACAAGCTGCGCGAGAAGGACTGCTAGCAAAGGCGCCGTCCGCCGTTCACCCGTCACGCACAGGACCGTCCGGGCCACCGCGGCCCGGACGGTCCTGTGCGTGACGCCGATCCCTACATGGCATCCCGGCTGATGGGCTGGGGATTGGGCGTGATGCTGCCCTTGCGCGGCCGTCCCGGGGGATACAGGAAGATCGCCACGAAGCCGGCGAAGAGCGAGATGGAGCCCGCGAGAATGAACGCGCCCGCGTAGTCCCAGGCGCCCACGACCACCGCGCCCATACCGGAGCCGAGGAGCCCGGACACCAGCTTGGAGCTGTACACCAGGCCGTAGTTGGAGGCGTTGTTGTTCTCGCCGAAGTAGTCCGCGGTCATCGCGGCGAACATCGGGAAGATCGCGCCGCCGCCGAAGCCGGAGATACTGGAGAAGATCAGGAACAACGGCAGGTTGTTGATGTTGCCCGACCAGAGAATGCCGTACTGGGCGAGACCGAGGACGATGCAGACGAAGATCAGGCATTCCTTGCGGCCGTAGCGGTCGGAGAGCCAGCCGATCACACCGCGGCCCGTGCCGTTCACGATGGCCTTGAGCGACATCGCGGTGGCCACGATCCCGCCCGCGAAACCGGCCTCGTCACCGAACGGCACCTGGAAGGCGATACCGAAGATATTGACGCCCGACGTGCACAGCAGACAGAACCACATCAGGGCGACACGGCCCGTCCGCCAGGCCTCCATCGGGGTGTACTGCTTCACGGCCGGCGGGTTCTTCGCCATCGCACGCCGTGCCCGCGGGTCGTCGGGCTTCTTCAGCGGGTCGACCTCCGGCGGCCACCAGTTCTTCGGCGGGTCCTGGAAGAAGTAGCCCGCCGTCGCGACCACGGCCGCCAGGAACACACCGACCGAGACCAGCACCCAGCGGAAGTTGGTCAGGTCCATGAAGCCGGTGAAGATGAACACGAACGGCACGGAACCGTAGGCGAAACCGCCGTTCACGAAGCCGGTCTTGCCGCCCTTGCGCTCCGGGTACCACTTGCCGACCATGTTGACGCACGTCGCGTACACCATGCCGGCGCCGATCCCGCTGAACATGCCGAAGCCGAGGTAGGCGACGATCACGTGCGGCGCGAAGGCGAGCGACACATAGCCGAGCAGTGTGCCCACCGCGCCCAGCATCATCGCCCATCGGGCCGGCAGCCGGCCGGTCTCCCTGAGCTTGCCCGCCGGAAACGCGACGGCGGCCTGGAAGAACACCCAGACACCGAGCATCCAGAAGATGTGCTGGCTGCTCCAACTGTGCGCGGTGTGCAGGGTGTCCTCGGCGGAGGCGAACGCGTACTCCGCCGAGGAGATGCCCATCATGCCCACCCAGGGCAGGATGACCATCCACTTGCGCTTGCGGCCCATGATGTCGATGTCGGTCTCACCGACCCGGTACATCCGGCCGTTGGCGTCCGTCACCTCCCTGTAGGGGACGGGTGTGGAGATGTCAGTTGTCGCCATGCAGATCGAACCCCTCGCGTGGAAGAAGTCTGGCCAGCGCCCCCTGTCCGTTCTCTTCGCACCGGGGCCTGCGGCGAGCGGTCACCGCAGGCCCCGTGGGTCGGGCTCCGTCAGGTCATCGGCCGCCTCCCAACAGGCCCCCGGCCCGCGCCCAGCGGTACTTGGCACCGAGCACCGCGACGGGCTTCTCGGTGGTGTACGGGTAGGCCACGACACCTCGTTCGAAGAGGTACGCGCAGGCCTCCTCGACCTCCACGTCGCCGGCGAGCGACGCGACGACCGGCTTCTCGATGCCGCGTTCCCGGAACTCGGCCACGACGCGCGCGGTGAGCTCGGCGAAGACCATGGGAGGGGTGACGATCGTGTGCCAGTAGCCGAGCACCAGGGCATGGATCCGCGGGTCCTCGAGCCCGAGCCGGATCGTCGCCTCGTACGTGGCGGGCGGCTCCCCGCCGGTGATGTCGATCGGATTGCCGGCCGCGCCGAACGGCGGGATGAACGCCTTGAAGGAGGCGTCCAGATCGGGCGGGATCTCCATCAGGGACAGACCGTTGTCGGTCACCGCGTCCGAGAGCAGGACGCCGGAACCGCCCGCGCCGGTGATGATCACCACGTTGTCGCCCTCGGGCGCGGGAAGCACCGGCAACGCGCGCGCGTACTCCAGCATGTCGTTCAGGCCCGGAGCCCGGATGACGCCTGCCTGGCGCAGGATGTCGTCGTAGACCGCGTCGTCCCCGGCGAGTGCCCCGGTATGCGAACCCGCGGCCTTGGCGCCGGCAGCGGTGCGACCCGCCTTGAGGACGATGACGGGCTTCTTGGGCACCGTCTCCCGGGCGGCGGCGACGAAGGCGCGACCGTCCTTCAGGTCCTCCAGATGCATGGCGATGCACTGGGTGTTCGGATCCTCGCCGAACCAGGTGAGCAGGTCGTCCTCGTCCAGGTCCGACTTGTTGCCGAGCCCGACGATCGCGGAGACACCGGTGTTCGTCGCCCGCGCGAAGCCGAGGATGGCCATCCCGATGCCACCGGACTGCGAGGTCAGGGCGACAGGACCCTTCACGTCGTACGGCGTGCAGAACGTGGCGCACAGGTCCTGCCAGGTCGAGTAGTAGCCGTAGATGTTCGGCCCCAGAACCCGCACACCGTGCCGTTCCGCGATCTCCACGACCTCGTCCTGGAGTGCCTGCTCGCCCGTCTCGGCGAAACCGGAGGGGATCAGTACGGCGTTGGGGATGCCCTTGCGTCCCACCTCTTCGAGCGCGGACGCGACGAACTTGGCGGGTATCGCGAAGACCGCCACATCCACCTCACCCGGGACGTCCGTGACACTCTTGTACGCCTTGCGGCCCAAGATGTCATCGGCCTTGGGGTTCACGGGATGGATGTCGCCGGAGAAGCCGCCGTCGACCAGGTTGCGCATGACCGAATTGCCTATCTTTCCCGCCTCGTTGGAGGCGCCGATCACCGCCACGGAGCGCGGCTGCATCAGCCGGCGCATCGACGCGAGGATCTCCTCGCGGCTGTAGGTGCGCCGCTGCCGGACCGGTTCGGTGGACAGGATCACGCGGATGTCCGCGGCGACCGCGCCCTCCGGGGTGGCCATCACCGGATTGAGGTCGATCTCGGCGATCTCCGGGAAGTCGGTCACCAACTCCGATACGCGGCGGATCTGTTCGGCCAGAGCCCAGTGGTCCACCGCCGGCGCGCCACGCACGCCGCGCAGGATCTCCGCCGAACGGATCGACTCCAGCATCGAGCGCGCCTCGTCGGCGTCCACCGGCGCGAGGCGGAACGTCACGTCCCGCAGCACCTCCACGAGGACACCGCCGAGCCCGAAGGCGACGACCTTGCCGAACGTCGGGTCGGTCACCGCTCCGACGATCACCTCCTGCCCCTCGGGCAGCAGCTCCTGGACCTGTACGCCGTCGATCCGCGCATCGGGCGCGTAGGCACGGGCGTTGTCGATGATGCGGTGGAACGCGGCGCGTACGTCCGTCGCGCCCTGCACGCCGACGACGACGCCGCCGGCGTCGGTCTTGTGCAGGATGTCCGGCGAGACGATCTTGAGCACCACGGGTCCGCCGAACCGTGCGGCGTGTGACACGGCCTGGTCGACGTCCCGGGCGAGTTCCTCACCGGGTACGGCGATCCCGTAGGCGTCGGCGAGCACCTTGCCCTCCGGCGCGGTGAGCGCGGTACGTCCGTCCGCGTGTACGGCGTCCAGCAGGGTGCGCACGCGCAGTGTGCGGTCCTCGGCCATCACGTCAGATCACTCCGTTCGACTTGAGCAGACCGAGTTCCTCGTCGCCGAGCCCGAGTTCACCGACGTAGACCTCCGCGTTGTGCTCGCCGAGCAGGGGCGAGGTGGACACGTCCACGGGGGAGTCGGAGAGCTTGAGGGGGGAGCCCACGGTGGTGAACGAGCCGCGCTGCGGGTGCGGGACGCGTACCACCATCTCGTTCGCGGCGAGGGAGGCGTCCTCGACGATCTCCTTGGTGGAGAGGATCGGGCCGCAGGGGATGTTGTGGGCGTTGAGCTGCTCGAGGACCTCCCACTTCGGCTGGGTCGACGACCACTCCTCGATCAGCTGGAACATCTTGCTCAGCTTCGGGAGGCGGGCCGCAGGAGTGGACCACTCCGGGTCGTCCGCGAGCTCGGGCCGGCCGATCAGTGCGGTGAGCGGCTGCCAGCCGACCGGCTGCACGATCACGTACACGTAGTCGTTCGGGCCGCCCGGGGCGCACTTGACCGCCCAGCCCGGCTGGCCACCTCCGGACGCGTTTCCGGAGCGGGGAACTTCGGTGCCGAAGTCGTCGTTCGGGTATTCGGCGAGCGGGCCGTGGGCCAGGCGCTGCTGATCGCGCAACTTCACCCGGCAGAGGTTGAGCACGGCATGCTGCATGGCCACATTGACCCGCTGACCGCGTCCGGTGCTCTCCCGCTGGTACAGCGCCGCGAGAATCCCCGCCACGGCATGGATGCCGGTGCCCGAATCCCCGATCTGTGCACCGGTGGCCAGCGGTGGCCCGTCCTCGAATCCGGTGGTCGACATGGACCCGCCCATGGCCTGGGCCACCACCTCGTACGCCTTGAAGTTGGTGTACGGGCCGTCCCCGAACCCCTTGATGGAGGCATAGACGATCCGTGGATTGATCTCCTGGATGCGCTCCCAGGTGAAGCCCATACGGTCCACCGCGCCGGGGCCGAAGTTCTCGACCATGACGTCCGAGCGCCGGATCAGCTCGGTGAGGATCTCCTTGCCGCGTTCGGACTTGGTGTTGAGGGTGATGCTCCGCTTGTTGCAGTTGAGCATCGTGAAGTAGAGCGAGTCGACGTCCGGCAGATCACGGAGCTGCGTCCGCGTGATGTCACCGGTCGGCGCCTCGAGCTTCACCACGTCCGCACCGAGCCAGGCGAGCAGCTGGGTGGCCGAGGGGCCGGACTGGACGTGGGTCATGTCGAGGACGCGTACGCCCTCGAGTGCCTTGGTCCGGGAGGTCTGGGCAGCCTGTGCAGTCATCCCGTCGACTCCTCACTTGTACATGGTCTGGTTCATGGTTCCGGGGGCGTACGCGTCCGGGTCGACCCAGACATTGATCAGGGAGGGCTTGCCGGACTCGCGGGCGCGGCGCAGCGCGGGGGCGATGTCGGCGGGGTCGCGGACCTCCTCGCCGTAACCGCCCAGCATCTGGGCGAACTTGTCGTAGTGGACGTCGCCGAGCGTGTTGCCGACGCGTTCGCGCGCGTCCCCGTACTTGGCCTTCTGGCCGTAACGGATCTGGTTCATGGAGGAGTTGTTGCCGACGATGCCGACGAAGGGGAGGTCGTAGCGGACGAGGGTCTCGAAGTCCCAGCCGGTGAGGGAGAAGGCGCCGTCGCCGAAGAGGGCCACGACCTCCTTGTCCGGGCGTGCCTGTTTGGCGGCGAGGACGAACGGGACTCCGACGCCGAGCGTCCCGAGCGGACCCGGGTCCATCCAGTGCCCGGGCGATTTGGGCTGCACCACCTGCCCGGAGAAGGTGACGATGTCGCCGCCGTCGCCGATGTAGATGGAGTCCTCGGTGAGGAAGTCGTTGATCTCGCTGACCAGGCGGTACGGGTGGATGGGGGAGGCGTCCGAGCGGAGGTTCGGCAGCCGCTTCTCCAGGGCCGTCTGCTCGGCCGCACGCAGCTCGTCGAGCCACTCCTTGCGCTTCGCGGCGCCGCCGTTGAGCCGGCCGGAGACGGCCTCCGACACGGACTTCAGGACGAGTCCCGCGTCGCCGACGATGCCCAGGTCGATGTCCCGGTTCTTGCCGACGGTGCGGTAGTCGAGGTCGATCTGCACGACGGTGGCGTCCGGCGAGAGCCGCTTGCCGTAGCCCATGCGGAAGTCGAAGGGGGTGCCGACGATCACGATGACGTCGGCGTTCGAGAAGGCGTAGCGGCGGGAGAGCTGGAAATGGTGCGGGTCTCCCGGCGGCAGGGTGCCGCGCCCGGCGCCGTTCATGTAGGCGGGAATGTTCATCCGGCGCACCAGGTCCACGGCGGACTCGGTGCCGCGGGTCGTCCAGACCTGGCTGCCGAGCAGGATGGCCGGCTTCTCCGCGTGCACCAGGAGGTCGGCGAGCTGCTCGATGGATTCCGGGTCGCCGGCCGAGCGTGTGGAGGCCCGGTAGTGGCCCGCTTCGGGAACCCGGGCGCGGTCGACGGGCACCTTGGCGTCGAGCACGTCGCGCGGGATCTCCAGGAACGAGGGCCCCGGTGCGCCGTGAAAGCACTCGCGGAAGGCCATGGACACCATGTCGGCCGACCGCGCGGTGTCCGGCACGGTGGCGGCGAACTTGGTGATCGGCGTCATCATGTCGACGTGCGGGAGGTCTTGCAGCGAACCCATCTTGTGCTGGGTGTGGGCGCCTTGACCACCGATCAGGAGCATCGGTGACTCGGCGCGGAAGGCATTGGCCACACCGGTGACGGCGTCGGTGGTGCCTGGTCCGGCGGTGACGACGGCGCAGCCCGGTTTGCCGGTGAGGCGGGCGTAACCGTCCGCGGCGTGCGCGGCGACCTGCTCGTGCCGTACGTCGACGACTTCGATCCCCTCGTCGACGCATCCGTCGTAGATGTCGATGATGTGCCCGCCGCACAGGGTGTAGATGACCTCCACCCCCTCGGCCTTGAGTGCCTTGGCGACCAGGTGCCCACCGGAGATGAGTTCGGTGTCGGTCCCGCTGGTGTCCTCGGGCATGGCGAAGTCCCGTCCCTTCATAGGGGAGTTGGAGCGCGTCCGCGCTTGGTCCGGGCGCTCCCTGACTGCTCTCGCGGCAGATTGCATACAGTCGACGAATACTGTATGAAGCTTGTTATCCCGCATCCGGTGGGTGGTGTCCAGGGGGCGTGCGGCACTTTTCAGTGAGGAGCCGAGATGGACCTGTATGAACACCAGGCAAGGGAACTCTTCGAGGAATACGGGGTGTCGGTCCCGGAGGCCGAGGTCGCCGTCGCCTCCAAGGAGGCGCGCCTGATCGCCGAACGCTTCGGTGGCCCGGTCGTGGTCAAGGCGCAGGTGAAGACCGGCGGACGCGGCAAGGCGGGCGGCGTGAAAATGGCCGCGGGCCCCGAGGCCGCCGAACTGACAGCGCGCCAGATACTCGGCATGGACATCAAGGGCCACACCGTCCACCAGGTGATGCTGGCCCGACCGGTGGACATCGCCGAGGAGTTCTACGTCAGCTACGTGCTCGACCGGGCCGCCGGCGGATTCCTCGCCATCGCGTCCGCGGCGGGCGGTATGGACATCGAGGAGGTCGCCGCCGAGCAGCCCGAGGCCGTGGCGCGCATCCCCGTCGACCCCGACCGCGGCGTCACCGCCGCCGAGGCGGCACGCATCGCCGACGCGGCCGGACTCCCCGCCGAGGTCGGGCCGGTACTGGAGCGACTGTGGTCGGTGCTGGTCGAGGAGGACGCCGTACTCGTCGAGGTCAATCCGCTGGTGCGCACCACTGACGGAGCGATCGTCGCCCTCGACGGCAAGGTCACGCTCGACGACAACGCCCGCTTCCGGCAAGCCCGTTGGGGTGCCGACGACTCCGTGCGCGACAACGACCTCGAACGGACCGCGGCCGCCAAGGGCCTCAACTACGTGAAACTGGACGGCGAGGTCGGAGTGATCGGGAACGGCGCCGGCCTCGTCATGTCCACCCTCGACGTCGTCGCCGGCTGCGGCGCCCGGCCGGCCGACTTCCTGGACATCGGTGGCGGCGCCTCCGCCCAGGTGATGGCCGACGGCCTATCCGTCATCCTGTCCGACCCCGCGGTCGAGTCCGTCTTCGTCAACGTCTTCGGCGGCATCACCGCCTGCGACGCCGTGGCGGAAGGCATCGTCCAGGCACTCGACGAAGTACGCCTCACCAAGCCGCTCGTCGTCCGCCTCGACGGCAACAACGCCTCACGCGGACGCGAGATCCTCGAATCCGCCGCACACCCGCTCGTCGAACAGGTCCCCACCATGGACGGCGCCGCTCTGCGGGCTGCCGAACTCAGCCGTTGACCGGCAGGCCCCGGGCCGCCAGGAGAGGACAGTGCAGATGGCCATCTTTCTGACCAAGGAGAGCAGGGTTCTCGTCCAGGGCATGACCGGCGCGGAGGGCATGAAGCACACCCGCCGGATGCTCGCCGCGGGCACCGAGGTGGTGGGCGGAGTCAACCCGCGCAAGGCGGGCCGCAGTATCGACTTCGACCTGTCGGGCCTACGCGGCGCGGCCGGCGCGGAAGGCGCGACCGTCCCGGTGTTCGGTACGGTCCGCGAAGGCATCGACGCCACCGGTGCCGACGTCAGCGTCGTCTTCGTACCGCCCGCGTTCTGCAAGTCCGCGGTGATCGAGGCGGCCGACGCCGGGATCGGCCTGGTCGTCGTCATCACCGAGGGCGTGCCCGTGCACGACGCGGTCGCCTTCCAGGCCCACGCGCGAAGCCGCGGCACCCGCGTCATCGGCCCCAACTGCCCGGGCCTGATCACTCCGGGGCAGTCCGACGCGGGCATCGTGCCCGCCGACATCACCGGACCAGGACCTATCGGCCTGGTCTCCAAGTCCGGCACGCTCACCTACCAACTCATGTACGAACTCAGTGAGTTCGGCTTCACCAGCGCCGTCGGCATCGGCGGGGACCCGGTGATCGGCACCAGTCACATCGACTGCCTCCAGGCCTTCGAGGACGACCCCGACACCGAACTCGTCGTCCTCATCGGCGAGATCGGCGGCGACGCGGAAGAACGCGCCGCGCACTACATCCGCGACCACGTCACCAAACCCGTCGTCGGCTACATCGCCGGCTTCACCGCCCCCGAGGGCAAGACCATGGGTCACGCCGGAGCGATCGTCTCCGGCTCCTCGGGCACCGCACGGGCCAAACAGCAGGCACTCGAAGCCGTGGGCGTACGCGTCGGCTCCACGCCCACCGAAACGGCCCGCCTGGTCCGCGAGCACCTCACCCGCTGATCCACGAACCGGCACCACGGCGCTCCCTGACCGGCCGTCCCACGGCGGCCGGCCGGTCAGGGGCCATACGTACCAGCCCGACGGCCCCCGCCCCTGCGCGCACCCTGAGCGGAGACACCTCCATGGCAACCACGCTCGGCACCCCGGACCACACCCCCGACCGCCACCCCGACACCCCCGCCGCCCCACCCGAACCCCTCCGCCTCAAGCCCGGAACCGCCTGGTCCGACGCCTGGCAGCGCTGCCGGGCGGTCGCCCCCGAGGCCTTCCTCGACGACCGCGTGCGCAACCTCTGGGCAGGCGAGTGGCGCACCGACGGCCGCGCCCTGCCCGGCACCAGCCCGGTGGACGGCTCCCCGATCGCCGGTCCGCCCCGCCTGGACGCGGCCACCGCACACCAGGCCGTACGCGCCGCGCTCGACCAGCACCGCGCCTGGCGCCACCTGCCGCCGGCCGAGCGCCGCGCGCGCGTGTCCGCCACCCTCGACCGCCTCACCGAACACCGCGAACTGCTCGCCCTCCTCCTCGTCTGGGAGATCGGCAAACCATGGCGGCTCGCACAGGCCGACGTCGACCGCGCCATCGACGGAGTGCGCTGGTACGTCGACGGCATCGAGCCGATGCTCGACGGCCGGTGCCCGCTCGACGGCCCGGTGTCCAACGTCGCCAGCTGGAACTACCCGATGTCCGTCCTCGTCCACGCCCTGCTCGTCCAGGCCCTGGCGGGCAACGCGGTCGTCGCCAAGACCCCCACCGACGGCGGCCTGTCCTGTCTCACGCTCGCCTGCGCCCTCGCCGCCCGCGAAGGCATCCCCGTCACCCTCGTCAGCGGCAGCGGCGGCGAACTCTCCGAGGCCCTCGTCCGCGCACCGGAGATCGGCTGCGTCTCCTTCGTCGGCGGCCGCGACACCGGCGCCGCCGTGGCCACCGCGGTGGCCGACCTCGGCAAGCGCCACATCCTCGAACAGGAGGGCCTGAACACCTGGGGCATCTGGAACTGCTCCGACCTCACGCCGCTCGCCGCCGTACTCCCCAAGCTCTTCGACTACGGCAAGCAGCGCTGCACCGCGTACCCGCGCTTCGTCGTGCAGCGAGAACTGTTCGACGCGTTCCTTGCCGTGTACCTGCCCGCCGTGCAGGGCCTGCGCATCGGCCACCCGCTGGCCGTCGCCGCCCCGGACGATCCGCTGCCCGCACTCGACCTCGGCCCCCTGATCAACGCGGCCAAGGCCAAGGAACTCGCCGACCAGGTATCGGAGGCCGTGGACCGGGGCGCGGTGCCGCTGCACCGCGGATCCCTGGCGGACGGCCGCTTCCTGCCGGGCCAGGACACCCGTGCCTACCTGCCTCCGGTCACGCTCCTCAACCCTCCGCCGTCCTCCCCGCTGCACCATGCCGAGCCCTTCGGCCCCGTCGACACGATCGTCCTGGTCGACACCGAGGCAGAACTGCTCGCGGCCATGAACGCTTCGAACGGTGCGCTGGTCGCGACGCTCAGTACGGACGACCCCGAGACCTACACCCGGCTCGCCCCGCAGATCCGGGCGTTCAAGACGGGCCACGGCGTCCCGCGCTCACGGGGGGACCGAGAAGAACAGTTCGGCGGCTTCGGGGCCTCCTGGCGCGGAGCCTTCGTCGGCGGTGACCTCCTGGTACGGGCGGTCACCCAGGGCCCTCCGGACGAACGCCCGCCCGGGAACTTCCCGGACCACCACCTGATGCCGTAGCCGCGGCCCGTGCGGTCGCCCCGGACCCGGTCCAGGGCGACCGCACGGGCCGCGGCGTCACCCGTACGTGTCCGCCCGACCACTGGCGGCGATCACTCGCCACCGCCGTCCGCCCTGTCCCCGCACCGTGCCGCTGCCCAGCGTTTATACGGGTGAAGGGCACTGCGAAACCTTGGTATTGTTGTCCATGTCGCCGCGGGGAAACCCGTCGGCCGACAGGCACCTGGTCCGGGTGGCGGAATGGCAGACGCGCTAGCTTGAGGTGCTAGTGCCCTTTATCGGGCGTGGGGGTTCAAGTCCCCCCTCGGACACCAGCAAGACCCCACTCCACGTGGGGTCTTCTGCATTTCTGGACCGGGAACGACTGACCGGGCCTGTCGCCCGCGTCGCCGTGTCCAAGGGGGGGGCAACGCTGAACGGGACGCCCTGCATCGGCCGGCAGCGAGCTGATGCGATGGTGCGTGCGCGGATCAGTCCGGCCTCGCCCGCTTCCCGCCCAGCTGGGGGGGGGAGAACCCCGTTGTCGTCACCCGCGTCCGGGACTTCCGCCCGTACCCGCTCTCCCCGGATCTCGCAGGGGAAGCGCCGCCCCGGTCGTCCGACGAACGAGCTGTTGCCCGCGGGGAGAGCCCAAGTCCCCCTCGGACAACGGAAGAAGGCCCCAGCTGTGGAGCTGGGGCCTTCATGGTTTCCAGAACCCGCGAGCCGGCTCGCGGGCGCCGTCAGTCCTCGGTCCACCCGTGATTCTTGGCGAACTGGAGCAGGCCCTGACGGATCTTGACGATCTCGTCGCCGGTGAGTGCCGGAGCCGTCGCCAGGAGAACCTCGGTCACCTCGTGGACGTACTCGTCGGAGGTGAGTACGTCGCAGAGTGAGTCGTCGCCGTCCACGGCGCGTGAGGAGCCGGGGAACGACAGGGCGCCCGGGATCTTCGGCTGCGCGGCGGAGACGTGCGCCGACGGGCGGCTGCCACCGGCGGCCAGTTTCACGGACGACGCCTTGAGTCCGCGGTCGCCCTCCTCGACATCGAATTCGACGATCAGGCCCGGATGCAGCTGGTGCTCCGGGATCAGCAGATCGTTCACGTGCAGGAATACGTCCTCGCTGCCATCGTCAGGGGCGATGAACCCGTACCCCCGGGCTCCATCGAACCGCACCACACGACCAGCAACCATGACACCAACCCCTCATCCAATCCGGCCCCATCCCCGGGCCGACACCGAGCCGAAGCTTACGCCGGAACGGGCGGGCCCGTGACAAGGGGCAGGAGCCGGCGCGTGCGGCGGCCCGTCGGCGAACCCCGGGCGGTGGAGAGGGCGGAGGCGGCCGGAAGGTCGCCGCTCGGCGGGGACGCCGTCAGTCGGTCTCCCCGACCGACAGCGGCGGGCCGTCGCATTCCCTGGTTCGGTCAGCCGGTCTCAGCGGAACGCCGCGACATTGCGGGCCGCCCAGTCGGCGAAGGTGTGCGGTGCCCGGCCGAGGACCCGCTCGACGTCGGGACTGACGCGCAGCTCGGCCGGGCTCGGGGAACCGATGATGTCCAGGGTGTCGTCGGCGAGCTCCGCCGGCATGCTCCGGGTCATCCCCGCCTTGGCCTCCTCGCGGGTGAGCTCGTGAAAGCGCACCGGTGAGCCCAGAGCGGCGGCTATGGCGTCCGTCTGCTGTCGAGGAGTGATCACCTCCGGGCCGGTCAACTCGTAGAAGCTGCCGGTGTGACGGTCCTCCAGCAGGCAGGCCGCCGCCACCGCGGCGATGTCCGCCGGGTCGATGATCGGCACCCCGACGTCGCCGAAGGGCGCGGCGACAGTCCGCCTCGTGCGGACGGAGTCGGCCCACCACAGGGCGTTGGAGGCGAAGCCGCCCGGCCGCAGGACGGCCCACTCGAGACCGGACTCCCGCAGCGCGTCCTCGAGCGTGCGCATCGCGATCCGCGTCCGGCCGGAGGGCCTGGTCACCACGCCCAGGGTCGAGAGCAGGACGACCCGGCGGACCCCGGCGGCCGCAGCCTCCTCGATGATGTCGGCAGGGTCGGCTCCGGCGGCGTGCAGGTCGCCGGACAGCAGCAGGAACAGTGCCTTCGCCCCGTCGAGGGCGGGCTTGAGACTGGCCGGCTCGGACAGGTCGGCGACCACGTGGTGGGCGCCGCTGGGTACGGCAGCGGCGTGCCGCGAGACCGCGGTCACCTGCCGGCCCGCCTCGGCCAGTGTCTGTGTCAACGGCCGGCCGATGTTTCCGGTAGCCCCGGTCACCACGATCATGAACAGCTCCTCGTCAGGTGTCTTCTGTGGTCGTGACGCTAGGCACCAGGGCTAACTTTCAGTAAGGGCATACCCGGAGGTAAGCTCCTGGCATGGTGGGAGGCGTGCAGCGCAGAGAGGTCGAGTCCGGGCAGCGGTATGACGTGTTTCACACCGACTGCCCCGCGCG
Organism: Streptomyces sp. YIM 130001; assembly: GCF_003574445.1. Taxonomy (GTDB): domain Bacteria; phylum Actinomycetota; class Actinomycetes; order Streptomycetales; family Streptomycetaceae; genus Streptomyces. The sequence continues at coordinate 109,415 of NZ_KZ984563.1, read as the reverse complement.
TGACGTGGTCGACCACGTCACCAGCCGGTGGGGCATCTGGGTGCTGATCTCGCTGCGGAGCAACAGCCTGAGGTTCTACGAGCTGCGCGAGAGCATCCGGGGCATCAGCGAGAAGATGCTCGCCCAGACCCTGCGTGCGCTGGTCCAGGACGGCCTGGTGTGGCGTGAGGTCGAGCCGACCACGCCGCCCCAAGTGACGTACGGGCTGACGGAGTTCGGTCAGGAGGTGGGCGAGCCGCTCACGGACCTGTTCGACCGGATCACCCAGCGCCTCTCGCTCCCCGACGGGGGATAGAGCACCGGATCCGCGACCATGGGGTCCGCCGCAGAACCTCGTCGAAAGCGAAGCCACCCGCATGCAACCCCTCAGCGGCCTCACCGTCGTCTCGCTCGAGCAGGCCATCGCCGCCCCCTACGCCACCCGCCAACTCGCCGACCTCGGCGCCCGGGTCATCAAGGTGGAGCGTCCGGGCGGCGGTGACTTCGCCCGCGCCTACGACTCGCGGGTGAACGGCCTCAGCTCCCACTTCGTCTGGGCCAACCGCAGCAAGGAGTCCCTGACCCTCGACATCAAGGACCCGCGCGGCATCGACGTCCTGCTCCAACTGCTCGCCGGCGCCGATGTGTTCGTCCAGAACCTGGCACCCGGCTCCGCGACCCGCGCGGGGCTGGACTTCGAGTCGCTGGCCTCCCTCAACCCCCGGCTGATCGTCTGCGACATCTCCGGCTACGGCAGCGAGGGCCCGTACGCCACCAAGAAGGCGTACGACCTGCTGGTGCAGAGCGAGTCGGGGCTGCTGTCCGTCACCGGGACCGCCGACCAGATGGCGAAGGCCGGCATCCCGGTCTCCGACATCGCGGCCGGCGCCCACGCCCACAGCTCGATCCTCGCCGCACTCCTGCAGCGGGGCCGTACCGGCCGCGGCAGCCGGATCGACGTGTCGATGCTGGAGGCCACGGTCGAGTGGATGGGGTTCCCGATGTACTACGCCTACGACGGGGCCGAGCCGCCGCCGCGGGCCGGAGCCGCGCACGCCACCATCTACCCGTACGGGCCGTTCGTCGCGGGGGACGGAAAGGTGGTCATGATGAGCATCCAGAACGAACGCGAATGGGCGGCGTTCTGCGGCCACTTCCTCGGGCAGCCCGAACTGGCGGCCCATCCGGACTACGCGAGCAACGCTGACCGCAACGCCAACCGTGAGGCGTTGGGCCGGATCGTCGCCGAGCGGTTCGCCGCACTGACGAGCACCGAGGCCATCGATCTGCTCGAAGAAGTACCGGTGGCGAACGCCCGCGTGAACACCGTCGAAGAGGTGTGGCAGCACCCGCAGTTGGCGGCCCGCGGCCGATGGCACGAGGTCGCCTCACCGAGCGGACCGGTCCCGGCCCTGGCCCCGCCCGGCCCGGTCACCGACACCCCACGCATGGACCCGGTCCCGGCTCTCGGCGAGCACACACGGAGGATCCTCGCCGAACTGGGCCTGGGTGAGGCCGACATCGACCGCCTGGTCGAGGACGGAGTGGCGTGAGCCGCCGTTCGTAGCGATGCCGCCGCACCGGCCGAACGCCGTGCGTCATGCGCCCGGACTGAGCCGGCCGTCGAACGCTCCCAGCCGCAGCTGTTCGCGCAGGCGCGCACTGTCCGCGGCGGGTGATTCACCGTAGAGGTGGCGGTAGTCGCGGGAGAAGTGGGGCGCGCTGCGGTAGCCGACCGCGGAGGCGGCCTGCGCTGCCGACTCGCCGAGGACGACCATGCGGTGACGGGCCTCGCCGAGGCGCAGACGCTTCAGGTACTGCATCGGCGTCATGGAGGTCGCCTCCTTGAAGCGTCGGAACAACGTCGGCTGACTGGTACGCACCTCGGCGGCCAGCGCACTCATCGACCACGGTTCGGCCATCCGGCCGGTGAGGAGCTCCACGGCGCGCGGGACGACGGGGTCACCGTCGTCGACCGCGGCAAGGACTCGGGGCGCTTGCTCGGTCTCCAGCAGACGCAGCACGATCTCCCGTGCGATGAGCGGGCCGAGGACGGGAACGTGTTCGGGCTCGTCGAGCAGGGCGAGGAGCCTCGCGAACGCGTCGGCCAGGGCGGGTGACCAGGTGCCGAGCCGGTCCAGCTGCCCGGGCGGCCGTCCGGTGCGCGGCATTGCGGCGGCGACCTCCCCGACCAGAGCGGGGGACAGCTGCCATCTGGCCGCCAGGAAGCCGAGCTGCGGGTCCGTTTCGACGACTCCCGATACGACGGGGAGGTCGACCGGCGTGATGATGAACCGCTCACGGCCCCAGACCCGGTCGTCGTCCCCGACGATCGACCGCTTGCGTCCCGCCAGCACGACGGACAGGGAAGGCGTGTAGTGCTGGTACCCGAGCCCGGTCGGAGCGGTGACGTGACTCAGTCGTAGCCCGAGCGCCCGCGCTGCCGGCCCGTCCTGCGCACGCCGCGCCACGATCTCGGCCGCTCGCTCGATGCTGCGGACAGTCGCTGGGTCCATACGGTCATCCAACCTCATCCACGCCGGAGCGCAGCCGGGGACAGGATCCGGCAAGGGATCGACCGCCTCAGGCAAGGAAGGGGACAGTCCGCGGCGGCAGGATCGAAGCATGCGAAACAACGAAGAAGTCCTTGCCCCATTCACCCCCGACACCGCGCTCGCAGGACGAACCGCTCTGGTCACCGGCTCATCGGGCGGCATCGGCGAGGTCGTCGCCCGGCTTCTCGCCGCTTCGGGCGCCGAGGTCGTCGTCAGCGGCCGGGACGACGTACGAGCCCAGGCAGTGGTGAACGCGATCGTCAAGGACGGCGGGCGGGCTCACGCGCTCACCGCGGACCTCGGAGCCGAACCGGCCGACATCCGTGCGTTTGCGCAACGGGCCGAGGACGCGCTCGGTGGACGGGTCGACATCCTCGTCAACAATGCGGGTGTATACCCCGGCTTCCAGACCGCGACGGTCACCGACGACGAGATGCAGGCGCTCTGGGCGACCAACATCCGCGCCCCGCACGTCCTCGTCGCCGGCCTCGCACCGCGGATGGCCGAGCGCGGATCCGGCGTCATCGTGAACATCGGCTCCTGGATGGCCCGGGTGGGCGTCCCGTACAAGGCCCTTTACCCGGCGACCAAGGCGGCCGTGGAGCAGCTGACCCGGGCGTGGGCGGCGGAGTACGGCCCCCGTGGAGTCCGCGTGAACACCGTCGCACCGGGGGCGACCGCCACCCGTGGCACCTCGACGAGCTCGGAGCAGCTGGTCGAGATGACGAAAGGCACTCCCGCGGGCTCGCCGGTGCGGCCCGTCGACATCGCGTATGCGGTCCGGTTCCTGGCCTCCGACGAGGCGGCGTACATCCATGGGGCGACGCTCGACGTCGACGGCGGGATCGCGGCCACTCGCCTGCGCTGAACCCGGCCTCGGGCCGGTCAGGGCCGGGTGGGCTCCCGCCGGCGCGCAGGTGTCCGGCGGATCATGACTGGGACGTGCGGGACTCACCGGTGGTCCGGCGCTTGTCCGCGCGCAGTGCGATCGCCGTCGCCATGGCGCCCATGCCCTCCCACAGGCCCACACCGATGAACCCCGCGGGCGCCCGGTCGCTGAGGACCGCCAGCGTGAAGACCGTGAGCGTCAGCAGACGGAAGGGGACGGTCCAGCGGAAGAAGGGTGTCCAGTCGGAGGCCGCCGCGAGCAGGTAGTAGACGCCCATGTTGACGGCCGCCATCGAGGAGGCGGTGACGAAGACCAGCGTGTGGTCACCCTCGGTCCGTCCCCCGTCGGACGCCCCGGAGAAACCCATGGCCTCGACGAGGGCATCGGGTGCGACGAGCCCGACGATCCCCATGCCGATGGCCAGCACACCGAAGACCGCCATGGTCCAGCCGGCCGAAGAACGGGGCTTGAGCTGCACGGGCTTCCCCCTCATGGACTCACCCCACCGAATACGAGCGACTGCCTGCGAGCGCCTGCCCGATGATCGGCTGAACCATACGTCAGGCACCAGGAGTTGACCGGCCGGGACAGTGCGTGGAGGTGGACTGCCTGGCGAATGGCGGGTGGGGGAGCCGGTCGGCCGTTGAGCCGGTACGCACGAACGAATCGTGGGGCCCGGTCCCCTGACCGGGCCCCACGGGTCCTACCTCCCCACCCGCCGCTTGTTCCAGATGTCGAAGCCGACCGCGGCCAGGAGGACCAGGCCCTTGATGACCTGTTGGTAGTCCGTGCCGATGCCGACCAGGGACATGCCGTTGTTGAGCACGCCGAGGACCAGGCCGCCGATGACCGCGCCCATCACCGTGCCGACGCCGCCGCTCATCGAGGCGCCGCCGATGAACGCCGCGGCGATCGCCTCGAGTTCGAAGTTCAGGCCGGCCTGTGGCGTGCCCGCGTTCAGGCGCGCCGCGTAGACGCAGCCGGCGAGGGCCGCGAGCACGCCCATGTTCACGAAGACCATGAACGTGACCCGCTTGTCCTTGACGCCGGAGAGCTTGGCCGCCGCCGAGTTGCCGCCGAGGGCGTAGATGTGGCGGCCGACCACCGCGTTGCGCATCACATAGCCGAGGCCGAGCAGCAGGCCGCACATGATGAGCATGACGACCGGCACGCCGTGGAAGCTCGCCAGGGTGAGTGTGAAGGCGACGACGGCGGCGGTGATGGCGACCAGCTTGGTCACCCACAGGCCGGTCGGCAGCACGTCGAGCTCGTACGCCAACTGCCGCTTGCGGTCCCGCCATTCACGGATGAGGAGGAACGCGATGGTGGCGAGGCCGAGGAGCAGGGTGGGGTTGTGGTACTGGGTGTAGGGGCCCATCTCGGGGATGAAGCCCTTGGCGATGTTCTGGAACCCGTTCGGGAACGGGGCGATGGACTGGCCCTCCAGGACGATCTGGGTGAGTCCGCGGAAGAGCAGCATCCCGGCGAGCGTGACGATGAACGACGGGATGCCGACATACGCGATGAAGAAGCCCTGCCAGGCGCCGGCCACCGCTCCGATCAGGAGCGAGAGGACGAGGGCGAGGACCCACGGCATGTCGTGATTGACGATCATCACCGCCGACATGGCACCCACGAAGGCGACCAGTGAGCCGACGGACAGATCGATGTGCCCGGCGATGATGACGATCATCATGCCGATGGCCAGGATGAGGATGTAGCCGTTCTGCTGGATCAGGTTGGAGACGTTGTTCGGCAGCAGGAGGGTGCCGTCGGTCCATATCTGGAACAGGACGACGATCAACGCCAGGGCGATCAGCATGCCGTACTGGCGCATGTTGTTGCGCATGCTCTGCAGCAGTAGCGAAACGGCCGACTGCGCGGCGGACTTGACGGGCGCCTCGTCCCGCGGGGGAGTACTGGTGGTCGTCATGGCAGCCCTCAGCTTCGGTTCATGGTCATGTGGCGCATCAGCACTTCCTGGTCGGCCTCGGCCCGGGTGACCTCACCGGTCAGCCGGCCCTCCGCCATCGTGTAGATCCGGTCGCACATCCCGAGCAGCTCGGGGAGCTCGGACGAGATGAACAGCACCGCCTTGCCCTCGGACGCGAGGCGGTCGATGACGCTGTAGATCTCGAACTTGGCACCCACGTCGATGCCCCGCGTCGGTTCGTCGAGCAGCAGGACGTCCGGGTCGGAGTGGATCCACTTGCTCAGGACGACCTTCTGCTGGTTGCCGCCGGAGAGCCGCCCCACCTGCTCGTACACCGTGGGTGCCTTGATGTTCATGCTTTGCCGGTAGCGCTCGGCGACGCGGCGTTCGTGGTGCTCGTCGACGACGCCGTGACGCAGCATGCCGGGCAGCGACGGCAGTGAGACGTTGCGCTTGATGCTGTCGATCAGGTTGAGGCCGTAGCGCTTGCGGTCCTCGGTGACGTACGCGATGCCCGCTTCCACGGCGGCGGGCACGTTCTTGGTGTCGACGGTGCGGCCGCCGACCGCGACCGAGCCGGAAACGTACTGGCCGTAGGAGCGGCCGAAGACCGACATGGCCAGCTCGGTGCGGCCCGCGCCCATCAGGCCCGCGATGCCGACGATCTCGCCGCGGCGCACTGTCACCGAGACATCGTCGACCACCTTGCGGTGGTGGTCGATCGGGTGGCGGACGGTCCAGCCCTCGACGGCGAGCGCGATCTCGCCGGCGTCCTCGCCCTCGTAGCGCGTACGGTCCGGGAACCGGTGGTCCAGATCGCGGCCGACCATGCCGCGGATGATCCGCTCCTCCGACAACTCCGGTTCCGATGAAGGAGTTTCACGGACCGTCAGGGTCTCGATACTGCGGCCGTCGCGAAGAATGGTCACCGAGTCGGCGATCTCCCTGATCTCGTTCAGCTTGTGGGAGATGATGATGCTCGCGATGCCCTGGTCGCGCAGTTCCCTGATGAGGGCCAGCAGTTTGGCGCTGTCCTCGTCGTTGAGTGCGGCGGTCGGCTCATCGAGGATGAGGAGCTTGACCTCCTTCGCCAACGCCTTGGCGATTTCCACCAGTTGCTGCTTGCCGACAGCGATGTCAACGACCGAGGTGCCGGGCTTCTCCGGCAGTCCGACCCGGCGGAGAAGTTCGCCGGCCTTGCGCAGAGTGTCGTTCCAGTCGATCAGGCCGCGTGCGGTGGTCTGCTCGTTGCCGAGGAAGATGTTCTCCGCGATCGACAAGTACGGGATGAGCGCGAGCTCCTGATGGATGATGACAATGCCGCGCCGCTCGCTGGCCCGGATGTCCTTGAAGGAGACCGGATCTCCCTCGAAGCGGATCTCGCCGTCGTAGCTGCCGTGCGGGTGGACGCCGCTGAGCACCTTCATCAGGGTCGACTTGCCTGCACCGTTCTCACCGCAGACGGCGTGAATCTCACCCGCGCGCACCGTCAGGCTGACGTCGCTGAGGGCCTTCACACCGGGGAACGTCTTGGTGATGCCACGCATCTCGAGCACCGGACGGCCGCTCCCCGGCTGCGTCGGCTGCTCGTCGTCGACGGCGCTCACTTGAGCTGCCCCGCGGTGAAGTACCCCTCTTCCACGAGGAGGTCGGTGTTCTTCTTGTCGACGCTCACCGGCTTGAGCAGGTACGCGGGGACGACCCGCTTGCCGTTGTCGTAGTCCGTGGTGTTGTTGACCTTCGGCTTCTTGTCGGTGAGTATCGCGTCGCCCATCTGCACGGCCTGCGCGGCGAGTTTGCGGGTGTCCTTGAACACCGTCTGGGTCTGTTCACCGCGGGTGATCGACTTCACCGAGGCAAGTTCCGCGTCCTGTCCGGTCACGACCGGCAGGTCCTTGTTGCTGTAGCCGGCGCTCTTCAGCGCGGAGATCACACCGATCGAGATGCCGTCGTACGGAGACAGGACCGCGTCGACCTTCTTGTCGCCGTAGTTCTTGCTGATCAGGTCGTCCATGCGCTTCTGTGCGGTGCCGCCGTCCCAGCGCAGCGTGGTGGCCTGGCTCATCTTCGTCTGCTTGCTGCGGACGACCAGCTGGCCGCTGTCGAAGTACGGGCGCAGCACCTTCATGGCGCCCTTCCAGAAGAACTGGGTGTTGTTGTCGTCGTGGGAGCCGGCGAACAGCTCGATGCTGTAGGAGTCGTCGGAGTCCTCGTCGGGCTTGCCGAGTTTCAGCTTGTCGATGATGTAGTTGCCCTGCAGCTCGCCGACCCGCTCGTTGTCGAACGAGGCGTAGTAGTCGACGTGTTCGTGTCCCAGGATGAGCCGGTCGTAGGAGATCACCGGGATACCGGCGTCCTCGGCCCGCTGCATGACCTCGGTGAGCGCCTTGCCGTCGATGGCGGCCACCACGAGGAGGCTGCGGCCCTTGGCGATCATGTTCTCGATCTGTGCGACCTGGTTCTCGACCTTGTCGTCGCCGTACTGCAGGTCGGTCTTGTAGCCGGCCTTCTGGAACTGGTCGGCCATGTTCTTACCGTCGGCTATCCAGCGCTCCGACGACTTGGTGGGCATGGAGAGGCCTACGGTGCTGCCCTTGCCGTCGTCCGGCTTGTAGCGGCTGCCGCCGCGGGCCTCCTGGCCGCAGGCGGTCACCGAGACGGTGAGCAGCGCGGCCGCGGTGGCCGCGACCGCGAGCCGGCGGGCCCGGGCGGGGCGGGGGACGGTTGAGCGGGTGGACATGAGTCGGTCCTCTTCCGGAAGGGGGATGCGGCGGTGCGGCGGATGCGCCGGGACGGAGGTACGCGGTGCCTCGATGTGGCGGCCGCGGCTGCCGCGCGGCGGCCGAACCCCCTGGAGACGCACGGCGGTTGCCCCTCGGTCGTTCGAGATTTCGTCACACGTTCGAAATGGTGGCGTGACGCTATTCAGCGGGGTGGTGGGGTGTCAATGGTTCCGTACGAACCTGTGTCCGGCAGTGTGGGTTCTTGTGCATTGTCCGGATGTCACGGGTCGGGCGCCGGATGTCACGCATGGGGTTGATCGACTCGTCGTACCTCTGTCGGGTCCCTTCGGCCGGCCGTGGTTCCTGACCGCGCAGCGGCCGAAGGGGTCTCGTCATCGAGCGCCGGAACGGCCTGACGCGGTCATCGGCAGGTGTCCCTGACACAGGGTCAAAATCCGTGTCCGACAAGGGCTGTTGGGGCTCGACCGAGTCACATTACGCTGATGTGCGGAGGAGATCCGATGGGCGGAACCGGGAATGCCGAGCGTATAGGGGACGACCGTCCGAAGGCCCGACCGCCGGGACGCGGGGAGCGCCTGGCCGACTGGGCCGACGGCCGTCTCGGGCTGCACACGGTCGCCAAGGCCAATATGCGCAAGATCTTCCCGGACCACTGGTCGTTCATGTTCGGCGAGATCTGCCTCTACAGCTTCCTGATCCTCATCCTCACCGGCGTCTACCTCACCCTGTTCTTCGAGCCGAGCGCCGCCGAGGTCGTCTACCACGGTTCGTACGAGCCGCTGCAGGGCGTGCAGATGACCCGCGCCTTCGAGTCGACGGTCGACATCAGCACCGAGGTGCGCGGCGGGCTGCTGATCCGTCAGATCCACCACTGGGCGGCCCTGGTCTTCGTCGCCGCGATGCTGGTGCACATGATGCGGGTGTTCTTCACCGGCGCCTTCCGCAAGCCGCGTGAACTGAACTGGGTGTTCGGCTGGACCCTGCTCTTCCTCGGCCTGATCACCGGACTCACCGGCTACTCGCTGCCCGACGACCTGCTGTCCGGCACCGGAATCCGCTTCGCCCAGGGTGCGATCCTGTCCATCCCGGTCGTCGGCAGCTACCTGTCGTTCTTCCTCTTCGGCGGCGAGTTCCCGGGAACCGACATCATCCCGCGGCTCTTCGCCGTCCACGTACTGCTGCTGCCCGGGATCATGCTGGGCCTGATCGTGGTCCATCTGATCCTGGTCTTCTATCACAAGCACACACAGTTCGCGGGTCCCGGAAGGACCGAGCGGAACGTGGTCGGTGCGCCGTTCCTGCCGGTGTACGTCGCCAAGGCCGGCGGCTTCTTCTTCCTGGTGTTCGGGGTGCTCGCGATCATGGGCGCGGTGGCGACCATCAACCCGGTCTGGGCGATCGGGCCCTATCGGGCCGATCTGGTGGGGACCGGTGCGCAACCCGACTGGTATCTCGGCTTCTCCGAGGGACTGATCCGGGTGATGCCGAGCTGGGAGATCAACGCCTTCGGACACACGCTCCAACTGGGCGTGTTCATCCCGTTCTCGCTGTTCCCGCTCATCCTGGCGGCCATCGGCGTCTACCCGTTCATAGAAGCCTGGATCACCGGCGACCGGCGCGAGCACCACATCGCCGACCGCCCGCGCAACGCGCCCGTCCGCACCGGCCTCGGAGTCGCCTGGCTCAGCCTGTACGCGGTGCTCCTGATCGGAGGCGGCAACGACCTGTGGGCCACCCACTTCCACCTGTCGATCAACGCCATCACCTGGTTCGTACGCATCGCCTTCTTCGTCGCGCCCGTACTCGCCTTCTTCGTCACCCACCGGATCTGTCTCGGCCTGCAGCGCCGTGACCGCGAAAAGGCCTTGCACGGGCTGGAGTCGGGCCGCATCAAGCGTCTCCCGCACGGCGAGTACGTCGAGGTGCACATCCCCCTGACCCCGGCGCAGGCCCACAAGCTCACGGCGCACGAACAGCCGGTGGCCCTCGATCTCGGCCCGCGGGAGGACGTGAACGGGGTGCGGCGCACCTTCCCCCGGTCGCAGCGGCTCCGCGCCCGCCTGTCGCGTGCGTTGTACGGACCCGGCCGGCAGATCCCCAAGGCGACCGCGGAGGAACACCGGGAGCTGCACAGCGGAGGGCAGGGCGGAGAACGCGGAGAACACTGAACGACAGCTCGCCGCGAGGGAGTTGGATCTCGGGTGGGTGTCCGGTGTCGATGGTTTGGAGCTTGAGTGGGAGTCAGGCGTCGACGGTCTCGTGCAGGCGTAGCCATCGGTTGAAGGCGCCGGCGACCCGGGGCGTGACGGTGCGCGGCAGCAGGCGTGCGGGCCAGGTCAGAGCCCGGTTCAGGGACCTTCCCGGATAGGACACCGCGCGGCGCCGGCCGTAGTCGTCCAGGGTGCGCGCCGCGACGGTGGCCGGAGCGTCGGCCGCGCGGGCGTTGATCGTGGCGGTGGTGCCGTCGAAGAAGCCGGTCGCGATGGCGCCCGGATGCGCGGCCATGACGTGGACGCCGGTGCCGCGCAGTTCCTCGGCCAGCGCCTCGGTGAAGGCGAGGACGAACGCCTTGGTCGCGCCGTAGCTGGCCTGGTACGGCATGGGCTGGAAGGCGGCCGTTGACGAGACGTTGATGATTCCGCCCGAGCCGCGGGCGACCTGGTCCGCCCCGATCGCATGGGTCAGCGCGAGCAGGCCGCTGATGTTGAGCCCGACGGAGCGCAGCTGCGGCTCGATGGGGCGGCTGAGGAACGGCCCCGCGCTTCCCGAGCCGGCGTTGTTGAGCAGGAGGTCGACGGTCAGGCCTCGGTCGCGCAGCTCCTGAAGGATCCGGTCCGGGCCGTCCGGGGTGGCCAGATCGCCGGTGATCACCTCGGGGGTCGGTCCGCCGTGCCGTTCCTGGATCTCTGCGGCGAGTTCCTTCAGTTCCCCGTCCGAGCGGGCCAGCAGGATCAGGCGCGCTCCCCGGCTCGCCAGGTCGAGGGCGTACGCCCGGCCCAGTCCCTTGGATGCGCCCGTGACCAGCGCTGTCACACCGCGGTAGCCGTCTGTCACCGGATCCTCCATTGTTTCGAATCTCGAAGTACTGACGCCGCCGACGCTAGCACTATTCTTCGAGTCTCGAAACATCGGTAGGATCGAGGCATGACCACGTCCGACCTCACCGCGGTGATTGCCGCGACCCACGACATCTGGATGCGCACCAACGACTTGATCGGGCAGGCGCTGGCCGAGCACCAGCTGACCCCTGCCACGTTCCAGGCGCTGTGGGTGATGGATCCGGCGGAGCCGCCCCCGTCGATGAAGGCGATGGCCGAGCGCCTGTACTGCAACGCCCCGAACCTGACCTTCATCACCAACCAGCTCAGCGACCGCGGCCTGGTGGAGCGAGCCGTGGACCCGGCCGACCGCCGCTCCCGTGTCCTGGTGCTGACCGCGAAGGGTCGCGAGGTCCGCGAGGACCTGATCCGCACGGCACTGGAGATCACACCCCTGGCGGCGCTCTCGGACAGTGAACTGCGCCGGCTCCGGACCCTCCTGGAGCGCGTCGCCCCGCCCGTCTGAACTGCCCGAGGCCCGCACCGGGGAGTGAGCCCGGCACGGGCCTCGGGTCGTGCTCCTGGTTCAGGACTCGAGCAGGTCCTCGCTCAACTTCCAGAGCCGCGCCGCGGATTGCGGGTCGATGGAGTGCGACGCTGCGTCGGAGGGGGCTTCGTCGGCGGTCACCGGCCTCGGCTCGTCGTCGAGCGGCGCGATGTCGTTGTCCTTGAGGTAGACGCCGCCGATCTCGTCCAGGAGAGGGCTGGTGGCCGCGAACACGATGGTGGCGGCACCTTGGCGGGGCGTCTTCTTGCCCCGCTCGGGATCGATGACCGGCCGGCCGGACTCGTCGATCAGACCCTCGGCCAGCAGTGCTTCGCGGCCCGCCGAACTGTTCAGTGCCGTGCCCACGATCACGCCCGGGTGGACGGCGTAGCCGCGGATTCCGTCCTCTGACCAGCGGTTGTCGAGCCCGACGGCGAAGAGCACGTTCGCAACCTTGGACTGCGCGTACGCCGCGCCCGGATGGTACTCGTCGCGCTGGAAGTTCGGGTCGTCCCAGCGGATGTCGGCGAATCGGTGGGCTCCGGACGAGACGTTGACGACACGCGACTCGGCGGCGGAGCGCAGCGCGGGGTGCAGGGCGAGCGTCAGCTGGAAGTGGCCCAGGTGATTGGTCGCGAACTGCGTCTCGTAGCCGCGGGCGTCCCGTTCGAGCTGCTTCGGGGGCGGTACTCCGGCGCAGTTGACCAGGATGTGCAGTGGGCGGCGGGTCTGCAGCCGGCTCTCGGTGAAGGCGTTGATCGACGCCGGTTCGAGCAGGTCGAGTCGGCCGACCTCGACGCCGTGGATTCCGGCCTCGGCCAGTGCGGCCGTCGCTCGCCCCGGATCGCGCGAGCCCACGGTCACCGACGCGCCCGCTCCTGCCAGCGCGCGGGTGACCTCAAGCCCGATCCCGGCATGGCCGCCGGTGATGACGGCGTACTTGCCGGTCAGGTCGATGCCGGCGACGACTTCGTCGGCCGTCGAGGCGGCGGTGAATCCTGATCCGACGGGGTGCTGCTTGTGTGCCACTCGACTCATCCTCTTCGTACTCGTGGGTCCCTCGCGGGGTGGTGAACTCGTGGCGGAATCGGCCTACTTGGACTCCACGCGGCCGAACGCGTCGGGGCCGGTCGTCAGCGCGTCCTGCGCGGTGCGCCAGGCTTCGTCGCCGGAGTCGAAGGCCGTACGGAGGTAGGCCGCGGTGAGCTCGGCGACCGCGGCGACCCGGTCGGGACTCTCGTCCGACGTCTCGACGCTGTCGTGCCCCTGGATCCCGCCGAGCAGGTGCTCACCGTCGAGGACGGTGAGCAGAGTCTTCGGCCCGGGGGCGAGGTGATACGGGTCGGCGTGCCAGTCCGGCCCCATGGTGGTCCAGTGCTGCGAGTCGTCCTTGTCGCCGGCGACGACCAGGGCCGGTGTGGTCATCGTGGTGAGGTCGATGGTGCGGAAGACCGGCACCCGGTGGGCCATGAACCCGTCGAAGGTGTCGCCTCCTCTGCCGGTCGCGCCGAGCAGTACGCCCTGCGTGATCCGGGGCTCGAGGAGGTTCACCTCTGCATCCGTGTCGGGGTCGGTGATCCGGGCGCCGAGCAGGAGTTCGGCGGTGAAGCCGCCGAGCGAGTGGCCGGCCACCGCGACCTTGCCGCGGTCGATGCGTCCGGAGAGCTGCGGAACGGCCTGCTCGATCTCGTCGAGCCGGTCGAGGACGGTGGTCATGTCCTCGGCGCGCGAGCGCCAGAACAGGGGCGCTTCGGGCCGGTCGCCGACCAGGTTGCTCAGCCGGGGAGCGCTGAGGTGGTTGGGTTGGACGACGACGAATCCGTGGGCCGCCCAGACCTTGGCCAGCGGTAGATATCCGTCGAGCGAGGAGAGGCCGTACGCCCCTCCGTGGCCGTGCGAGAGGAGGATGACCGGCAGGTTGTCGCCGGTCAGCGGTGCGGTGACGCGTACCTCCAGGTCCAGCGGCCGCCCGGGGGCGGGCAGTGTCAGGGGGCTGACCGACATCACGGGCGGGTCGGACGGGTGGAGGTAGCGGTCGGCTGTGGAAGTCCATTCAGGCATGGTGTGCCGTTCCTTTCAGTGGCCTCCGGTGCGGGATCCGCGGGCCCTGTGGGCGGGCGGCGATGGGGGAGGCGGTGCGGAACGTCCGGCTTCGGATACAGTGGAAAGCCGAAGCGGAACGTTGCTCCATTTACGATACGGAGCAGTGTTCCATTTCGCAAGTCGAGGCGAGTTCCGCCCGTGCGGCGGTCGTGGGAAAGGTGGGCGAGGTGCCCGGTACGGAGCGCTCCGGCAGGGAGCCGGCCGGCAGTAAGCGGGCCGACGTGGTGCGCAACCAGCGGAAGCTGCTCGACGCCGCCGCCGAGGTGTTCGTGACCTCCGGCGTGGACGCGCCGGTCCGCGAGGTCGCCGCGAAGGCGGGCGTCGGGATGGGGACGCTCTACCGCCACTTCCCGACGCGGGTGGACCTCGTCGAGGCGGTGTTCCGGCATCAGGTCGAGGAGTGCGCCGCAGCCGGTCCGCGGCTGCTCGCGGAGGCCGACTCGCCGGTGGCCGCACTGCGCCGGTGGATCGACCTGTTCGTCGACTTCCTGGTCACCAAGCACGGCCTGGCGAACACGCTGCAGCCCGACAGCAGCAGCTTCATCGCCCTCCACACCTACTTCCTGGACCGGCTGCTGCCCGCCGCCGACGAGCTGTTGGGCGCTGCCGTCGACGCCGGTGAGGTCAGGTCAGGCGTCCAGCCCTACGAGCTGATGCGCGGCATCGGCAACCTCTGCATCGCCGCCGACGACGACTCCCGCTACGACCCGCGCCGGCTCATCGACCTGCTGCTACGAGGGATCGAGGCGCCGGCGGAACCGAGGCCACGGGGGCCCCAACGCCCTTAGCCTGCCCGCATGTCGAGCCGCTGACCTCCATGCGCGTGCGCGTGCCCTCCTGTCCGTGGTGGACAGGGCCTATGCGTCGTCCTCGTGGCCGAGGACCCGCTGCAGGAAGGCGTTGTCGAAGACGCGGTGCGGGTCGTACTCGGTGCGGAGCCGGGAGAACGCGTCGAGGCGCGGGAAGCGCTCGTGCAGGGTGGCTGCTCCCAGAGTGAAGAGCTTGCCCCAGTGCGGCCGCGGCGCCCACGGTTCGAGGGCCGCCTCGAGCAGCGCGATCACCGGGAGTACGGCAGCCGCGTCGGACGTCCAGGTGAAGTGCAGGCCCACCGTGTCCTGTCCGTATGCCGGACTCAGCCACAGCCCGTCCGCCGCGACGGTCCGCACCTCGCACACCTGCAGGACGGGTGCGAGCACCGGGCCGAGCGCGGACATCGCCCGCAGCGCATCGGCCGCGTGCCGGCGGTCGAAGAGATACTCCGACTGCAGTTCGTCGCCGCTGCTCGGGGTGAACTCCGCCCGGAAATGCGGCAGTCGCTCGTTCCACGGCCCGACGACACCGCCCTGCGCGGTGCAGTGCAGCGGCGGTACGCCGACCACCGGATGCATCGGCTGCGCCGCCGGCGTGGCCCACGCGAGATCCGGGGCGGCGTGCCCGTCCCCGGTCACCCGCTGCTTGAACCAGGCCTGCGTGAAGCGCGGCGCCCGCCAGTCGGTGAAGAGACTCACGCTGTACGCCGCCGAGGTCAGCGCGTCGAACTGCTCGATCACCGCATCCTGTGGCAGTCCGGTGAACACGTCCTGCCGTACGGCGAAGGCCGGGACGAGGTCGAGCGTCAGCGCCGTGACGACACCGAGCGCGCCGAGTGACACCACGGATCCGGCGAAACGGTCACCGTCGCGTTCGCGGTCGAGGACGTGCAACTCACCGTCGGCGGTGAGCAGTTCGAAGCTGCGCACCGAAGTGGCGAGCGATCCGTTGGCGTCGCCCGAGCCGTGCGTGCCGGTGGCGACCGAGCCGGCCACCGAAATGTGCGGTAGCGAGGCCATGTTGGGCAGGGCCAGGCCCTTTGCGTTGACGGCGGCGGCGAGTTCGCCGTAGCGGATACCTCCGCCGATGCGGACGGTGGCGGCATCCGTGTCGACGTCGATCGACGTGGGCAGCGCCTCGAGCGACACCAACTCGCCGTCGGTGTCGGCGATGTCGCTGAACGAGTGACCGGAGCCGAGCACTCTGACCCGTTCCGCCCGCGCCAGGACCGCGCGTATCGCATCGAGGGAGTCGGGGCGATGGGTGCGGGCTGCCGAGAACGTCACGTTCCCCGCCCAATTCATCTGCTGTGCGGCAGAGTTGCCGGCGGTCGTGGTCACGCGCTGTGCCTTTCGTGGGCGTCGGGAACGACGGGCGGGAGGTTCTTGCGGGAGGTCAGGACACCGCACTGATCAGTTCGGCGAGGGCGGCGGCGAGAGCCCGCACGCCGGGCCCCGCGGGGCCTCCCGGCTCGCTCATGTACTGATCGCGCCGGATCTCGATCATCAGCGCCGACACCCGCGCGTCGCGCCCGTAGTGCGCGAGCGGCACGTACGCCCCGCTGAACGGACTGTCGGTTCCGGTGCCGAAGTCCGCGAACGCGTCCCGTGCCTGATCGCGGAGCCGGCGGCCGGTGTGGAAAGGGTCCGTGCCGAGGCACACCTCCGGCCGCGGCCCGGCCGCGTGCAGCTCGTAGGGCAGTGGATCGGTCGGGTACGAGTGCACATCGAGCAGCACGGCCCGCCCGGTCGCGGCGAGCCTGGCATCCACGGCCTCGGTCATCATCCGGGCGTACGGATGGAAGTAGGTGTCGAGGAGGGGTCCGGGGTCGTGGCCGGTCGGGCGCAGCTGTTCGCGGTGCGTGGTGTGCGTGTAGACGGCGCCCATGCCGACGGCCCGCATCTCCTCGCGCTCGTCGGGGAAGCGTTCCGGGTCCACCACGAGCCGGGACTGCCCGGCGAGCGCCTGCCACGGCGTGCTCCCGGCCGGGACGCCGTCCGCCGCGAGTGCCGCGATCAGTGCGGTGTGCGCATCGGTGATGTGGTCCAGTTCGCGCTCGAGCGCCGCGTCGTCGAGCAGGATGTCCCGGCGCACGTCCTCGGGCACATGGCGCGAGGTGTGCGGCATGTGCAGGAGGACGGGGGAGCCCGGGTCGCCGGACACCAACAGCAGGGGAGTGGCGGGCGGATCGGAAGTGGCGGGCATATCGGTCTCCCGGACGGCGGCAGGCACCCTTGCGCCGGCACCGTCCGTCGGACGGGTCCCGCGGGGTGGACGTGCGTGCTCCTGGCGGTCGTACGCCCTCACGGTAAAGGCGCCGCCCCGCGCGATGCAGCGCGGGGCGGCGCCTTGATGCGCCCGCGGTCGATCAGCGGTCGGCGTACACCACCCAGACCTGGCCGGGCGCGAACGGCATCCGCCGGCCGTCGGCGAGGGTGAACGTGGTGCCCGACGTCGCAGAGGGGCGCTTCCACTGCGTCGCGTACGCCTTGCCGTCGCGCAGCACCGTGGCCCGGCCGCTGCCGACCGTCTCGATGTAGGGCGTCGATGCGCCGTTGACGTCCTTGTACTTGGACGGCGGCATGTCGACGTGCTGGATGACCACGGTGCGCGGGGCCATCTGCCGGCCGTTGGTCTGCATCGCCGCGGCGCCGTCGAACGACACCTTCCAGCGCTTGTCCGACGGCGACCAACGGAAGGTGTGACTGGCCGCGGAGTACCGCACGGTGCGCTCGCCGGCCTTGGTGCCACCGGCGGGTGCCGCACCGAAGCGGAAGCCGATGTCGGCCGGCCTGCTCGCGTTCGGCGCCGACTCGAGGATCGCCTGCGGGCGGACGAACAGGTTGTGGGGGGCCTGCCTGCCGGACTTGCGGAGGTACGCGCTCGGGACGCTGCCGTGCGAGCGGGCGTACAGCGGGGAGTCGCGCAGCACCTTGTTCAGCTCGCTGCGCACACCGGAGTAGGCCAGCGCGGGGCGGCCGAACTGGCGCAGCAGTTCCACATCGGACTCGCGGGCGCTGCGTACCGGGCCGACACTCTCGGGCTGCCGGCCGCTGTACACGCCCATCAGCCGGCTCATCCCGCCCTCGACCTTCTCGACGTACACGATGTCCGCCTTGTTCAGGCCCTGATGAGGCCGGGCGCCGCGGGCGTTGTCGAACTTCACCGCGAGGACGCCGCTCTGCTGCGCCTCGACGCCCGTGTACGGGGACTTCTCCTGCGGCACCTGCGCGGCGCTCACCGAGCCGCTGCCGTACGCCGCGCCCAGCGTGAGTGCCCCGGCCGTCAGCAGGGCGGGCACGGTGGCGCGGCGCAGTGTTGCACGGCGTGTACCGCGTCGGGTCCCGGTCACTGTCTTGATCGTCATGGAAAATGCCTCCGTCGGCCCCCCGATGACTTAGCTGGCGCACACATGCCTCGCGCGGGGCCGCCTGAACCGCGAAACCGCCATCCACCCCGGGATGTTCACTCCTTCCGGCGTGATGCCACGGGTTCGCGGCGCGGCAGGTGGACCGTCGGGCATCTGGTGGCG
Source organism: Streptomyces sp. YIM 130001 (assembly GCF_003574445.1). Taxonomy (GTDB): domain Bacteria; phylum Actinomycetota; class Actinomycetes; order Streptomycetales; family Streptomycetaceae; genus Streptomyces. Next base: position 91,285 of record NZ_KZ984563.1, on the reverse strand, counting down.
GACAGGTCCTGGCGTGTTCAACCACCGCTGATCCAGCGGTAGTTGTTCCGTGAGTTCTCAGGTCTCGTCGGGGAAGCGCCGCAACGGGCCGGGCAGCCTCGCCCCGAGTGGCGACATGCCGCCGTCGGCGCCGTGCCGGGCGAGCAGGTCGAGTACGAGGCGGCCGCGGCGTACGCGCTCGCGGGCGGTGGCCAGGGCGTGTTCGCGCAGATGGGCACCGTAGGGGTAGATGCCCTGCGCCTTGCTGAGGCCGAACTTCAGGTAGATGGGGCCGCCGCGCCGGATCAGTTCGGCCACCTCGTACATCCGCACGAAGCCGCCGAGGTCGTCCGGTGCCTCCACGTAGAAGTCCATCGGGGCCGCGCTCTGCCGGCGGATCTCGGTGAGCTGGGCGAGGGTCAGGTCGGACGGAACATTCACCGAGTCGGCGCCGAGCCGCTCGAAGACGGCGTACGAGGCCGGGTTCACGGGGCCGATCAGGGCCGAGACCTTGAGTGTGGTGTCGGCGGGCAACGCGCCGTTCGCGCGCAGCCGGTGCAGTGTCCACAGGACGCCCTCGTCGGCCACGAGCAGGCAGCGCACGCCCAGTTCGGTGGCCCGCAGGGCGTCCTCGACACAGCCGGCGAGCGCGTCGTGCCCACGTGCCCGCAGCCCGCCGCCGCCCGAGTCGGTGCGGGCCGCGGCGCCGGTGTCCCAGGTGCCGCGCGGGCCGGTGAACAGGCAGAGCTCGATGTCGCGTTCGGCGCATGCCGTGACCATCGCGGTGATCTCCGCGTCGGACAGCATCCAGATGCCGCTGCCCTGACTGATGCGGTGGATCGGGACGTCGAGACGCGCACTCTCCTCGAGCACCGTGGCCAGCGCCTCCGGGCCTTCCACGGACGGGATCTCGGTACGCCAGGTGCCGCCGTCGGGGAACGTGTGCGGCGAGGCGTCGGCCGGGTCGAGATCGGGGGCGCGGTGGCCGACGCGGGCGAGCGCCGCTGCGCCGGGACGGCGTGCTTCGGCGGAGGGAGCGGACACGGGACTCCTTTGGATCGGTGGTGCCGGGGCGCGCTGTGGTTCGGTGCGTTGCGGTACGGGGTGGGGTGCGCGCGCCGGGGTGCGGGTTCGGAATCCCGCAGGGTGTTCGGATGGCCGGGTGCGGCTCCGTGGGGCCGGCGTGCGTTCAGGGCCGGAGCAGCACCTTGCCCACGGCAGGGTCGCCGCTGCCGACCAGGGCGACCGCGGCCCCGTAGTCCTCCAGCGGGAATTCGTGCGTGATCAGACCGGCCGGGGCGAGCAGCCCCAGGTTGAAGGCGTGCACGGCGTCGGCCCAGGCGGACGAGGCGGCGCCGAAGACCGAGCGCACGGTCAGCTGACTCACCGAGAGATGCACCGGGTCGATGCCCTTGGCGCCTTCGGAGAACATGCCGGTCAGGACGACCCGGCCGCCTCGACGGGCCAGCAGGCAGGCGTCGTGGGCGGTGTCCGCAGCGCCCGCCGTCTCCACAACCAGGTCGAACTCGCCCTGCCTGGCGGTGGTTTCGGCGGGTGAGCAGCCATCGGTGGCGCCGAGGTCCACTGCCTGTTCGGTGCGCGTGGTACGCGGGTCGATCACGGTGAGTTCCCCGGGCGATCCGGCCCGGAGCAGCTGCACCGCGAGCAGGCCGAGCGTGCCGGCCCCCACCACGGCGATCCGTTCGCCGGGTACGGGCGCCCCCGCGCGCACCGCGCCCGCGACGACCGCCGCGGGCTCCAGGAGCGCCGCAGCCCGCAGGTCCGCGCCGTCGTCGAGCAGGTGCAGCAGGCGGGCGGGCACGACCAGGTGGTCCGCGAACGCGCCGGGCTCGGTGAACCCGGTCTCCGCGTACCCGCCCGTGCACAGGCTGGTGTCGCCGTGCCGGCAGCGTGCGCAGGTGCCGCATGCGCGGAAGCCCTCCGCCACCGCCTTGCGGCCGGCCAGTGCCGCGTCGACGCCCGTGCCGACCGCGTCGACCGTGCCGGACCATTCGTGCCCCGGGACCACCGGGTAGCGCACATAACCCGGGGCCCGGCGGCCGTCGTACAGTTCGCGGTCGCTCATGCAGATGCCGGCTGCCGCGACCCGGAGGCGGACTTCTCCGGCAGCGGGTTCGGGGAGCGCCTGCCGGATGATCCGATGGCTGCCGGGACGGTCCACGAGTACCGAGCGACTCTCGGCCCCCGGCCCTTGGTCACCTGTCAACTCAACGGTGCTGCCGCTCACTTGGGTGACCTCTTCTCCCAGCCCTCGGCCCACAGGTCGAAACGGGCCTGCTGCTGGGGGAACTCGGCCGCCGCGTCCGCGTCGAACTCGACGCCGAGGCCCGGAGCTTCGGGCAGTCGGAAGTAGCCGTCCACGACCTCGGGTGCGCCCTCGACCACCTTCTTGATCTCGCCGTCGGCGAAATCGTTGAAGTGCTCGAGGATCTTGAAGTTCGGTGTGCAGGCGGCGACTTGGAGGGACGCCGCGGTCAGGACCGATCCGCCCACGTTGTGCGGGGCGACGAGTACGTAGTGGGTCTCGGCGGTGGCCGCCAGCTTGCGGGTCTCCAGGATGCCGCCGATGTGGCCGACGTCCGGCTGGATGATGTCGGCGGCCTGGGACTCGAAGAGCTCACGGAACTCGATGCGGTCGTGGATGCGCTCACCGGTCGCGACCGGCAGTTCCACCTGCTGGGCGACCTTGCCGAGCGCCTTCAGGTTCTCCGGCGGGACCGGCTCCTCCAGCCAGGCCGGGGAGAACGGCGCGAACTCACGGGCCAGGCGCACGGCGGTGGCCGGACTGAATCGCCCGTGCATCTCCAGCATCAGCTCCGTCTCCGGACCGATGGCGTCCCGTACGGCCTCGATCAGGGAGACGGCGTACCGGGTGCCGGCGTGGTCGAGTTCCATGGCGCCGGTGCCGAACGGGTCGATCTTCAGGGCGCGGTAGCCGCGGGCGACGACGCCCTTGGCCGCCTCGTGGTACGCCTCGGGGGTCCGCTCCGTGGTGTACCAGCCGTTCGCGTACGCCTTGACGCGGTCGGTGACCCTGCCGCCGAGGAGCTGCCACACCGGTACGCCGAGCGCCTTGCCCTTGATGTCCCAGCAGGCCATCTCCACGCAGGCGATCCCGGACATCACGATCTCGCCGGCCCGGCCGTAGTCGCCGTACTTCATTCTGCGCACCAGGTCCTCGACGGCGAACGGGTCGCTGCCGAGCAGGTGGTTGGCCTCGGCCTCGCGGAGGTAGCCGAGCAGCGCGTCGGTGTGGCCGAGCATCCGGGTCTCACCGACGCCGGTGACGCCCTCGTCGGTGTGGACCTGCACATACGTGAGATTGCGCCAGGGCGTCCCGACGACGTGCGTGCTGATTCCCGTGATACGCAAGGCAGTTGCCCCTTGGTTGGGTCGAGGTGGGTGGGCTCGAAGTAGCCTGGCTCCGCAGCGGGTTGTTCGAGATTTCGTCACCCGTTCGAAATGGTGGCGTGACCGTAATCAGGGGTCGGGAGCAGTGTCAATGGGTGCGCTCGGGACCGCTTCGGGCGTTCCGGCGGCGCGGAAGGGTCCCGTGCGGGCATTGCCCGGTGAAGCGCGGGGCGCTTAGCCTGTGTTCGCGATTCCGGCCGATGACCGAAGTTTCGAACGACTGCGTGCGTGACCTCGACTCGAAGGCTCACGGGCCCACGACTGAAGGGTCCAGGGATGAAGGACCCACGGCCGGAGCGGCTCGAGCGCCCACCGGCTCGAGACCGACTTGAAGAAGCAACAACCCCACCCGGCAACCGATTCGACGATGCAACGCGGAGGGCGGCGATGGCGCGACTCGTCCCGGCGGTCACCAGATCGCTCGACATACTGGAACTCTTCCTCGAAGGGGACGGCACGCTCTCCGCACCCGAGGTGACCCGCAGCCTGGGCCTGCCCCGCACGACCGTGCACGAACTGATCGCCACACTCACCGCCCGCTCCTACCTGGTCCCGGTCCCCGCCCGCCCCGGCCGCTACCGCCTGGGCGTACGCACCTACCAGCTCGGCAGCCGGTACTCCGAGGACCTGGACCTGGCCGCGGAAGGCCGGCAGGTCGCCACCGAAGTGGCCGACACCTGCGACGAGACGGTGCACGTCGCGATCCTCGAGGGCACCGACGTCATCTACATCGCCAAGGTCGACTCCACCCACGCGGTCCGGATGGTCTCCGCCGCAGGCCGTCGACTGCCCGCCCACTGCACGTCGGTGGGAAAGATGCTGCTCGCCGCGCTGCCCGAGGCGGAGCTCGAGTCCCGCCTCGCCGACCTCGAACTGACCGCGATGACCCCGCACAGCATCACCGAACCGGCCACCCTGCGCGCCACACTCGACGAGACCAGACAACGCGGTGTGGCGTCCGAACACCGCGAGTCCAACCCGGACGTGAGCTGTGTCGCCGCCCCTGTCCGCGACCGCACGGGCCGGGTGGTGGCCGCCCTGTCCATCTCGGTGCCGATGATCCGCTGGAGCGACGCGAGGGAGGCGGAGCTCGCGGAGCTCGCCGCCAAAGGTGCCGCCGAGCTGTCCGCACGCCTCGGTCACCGGGGTGCGGCGTGAGGGCGATGGGCGCGGCGCGCGCCGAGGTCGCCGTCCGCGCCGATGCGGAACTCGGCGAGGGACCGACTTGGGACGAGAGCGGCCACCGCCTGATCTGGGTGGACATCCTGGCCTCCCGAGTGCACACCTTCGCGCCGGACACCGGCCGCCGCACCGTGCTGGCCACCGAGCAGCATGTGGGCGCGGCCAAGCCGTGCGTCACCGGCGGCCTGGTGGTCAACCTCCGCGACGGCATCGGCCGTTACGCCGCCGACGGATCCTTCCGCTGGCTGCACCACGACCCGGTCCCCGGCCGCCGCGGCAACGAGGCGATGGTCGCCCCGGACGGCGCGCTCTGGGCGGGAACCATGTTCTACGACGACCGGCCGGGCGGCGGAAACGTCACCCGGATCGCCCCGGACGGCTCCGCCACCGAGCAGCTCACCGCGGTCACGGTGAGCAATGGCACGGGATGGAGCCCGGACGGCCACCGGATGTACTACGTCGACACCCCGACCCTGCGCGTGGATGTGCTCGACTTCGACCCCGACACCCAACAGGCCGGTAACAGAAGGCCGTTCGTCACCGTGCCGCCGGGTTCAGGATCACCCGACGGGTTGTGCGTGGACGCCGACGGCTGCCTGTGGGTCGCCTTCTGGGACGGCGGCGCGGTCCGCCGCTACACACCGGACGGCAAACTCGACCGCACGCTCGAACTCCCGGTGCGGCGGCCGACGTCCTGCGCCTTCGGCGGGGCCGGGCTGCGCGATCTGTACATCACCAGCGCGCGCACCGGGCTCGGCGATCCGCCCGGACCGGACGGGTCGCTCCTGGTGGTCCCCGGTATCGGGCAGGGGCGGCAGGAGGCGCCCTTCGGAGGCTGAGGGGACGAGGCACCCTGGAGTGGCGGTGCCGGCCGGATCGTCCTGCCGTCACGCCCCCGGACGCTCGCCCGTCGCGCCGTCGATGAGTTCCCTGACGATGTCCATATGGCCGGCGTGCCGGGCGGTCTCCTCGATCATGTGGATCAGCACGAAGCGCAACGACACGATGCCGCCGGGGAACTGGCCCCGCGCCTCAGGATCGAGGTCGTCGATCGTCCGGTCCGCCGCGGCCCGCGCGCGGGTGTAGAAGGCGACCACGTCGTCCGTGCTCTCCCCGGGGCCGATCCGGAAGTCCGCGCCCTCCTCCTCGGGCAGCGGCTCCGCGGAGCGGTCGAAGGCCAGGCGGAACCAGCCGTACTCGCAGCACGCCAGATGCTTCACCAGGCCGAGCAGGCTGGTCCCGGACGGGGTGAGCGGCCGCCGCAGCTGCTCGTCGTCGAGCCCACGCAACTTCCAGAGCACCACGTCGCGTTGGCGGTCGAGACTGGCCCGCAGACTCTCCTTCTCGCCCGCGGTCATGCATGCGTCATCCGGCACGGTGGCCACCTCCCAGCTGCGCCCGGCTCCGTCGCCCGGGGTACGACGGCCAGCGTACGCAGCCCTGCGCGGGGCCCGTTCACTGTCGTACGTAGACCACCCAGATCTGCCCCTGCGGAAAGGCCAGCGGGCGGTCCTCCGCGTCGGTGTACCGGGTCGGCGCGCCCTCGTCCGGGCGGCTCCATCGGCCGTCGTGGGCGCGGCCGTCGCGCAGCAGCAGCACCTGGCCCGAGCCGGTGGTCTCGGTGTACGGCGAGACGTTGCCCCAGCGGTCCTTGAAGCCGGAGTCACGGACGCGGGTGTACTGGACGAGAACCGAGGCCGGGGCGTGCGGGGAGGCGCCGCCGTCCATCGCGACCTGCCAGTGCCGGTCGGCCCCGGACCAGGTGAACTCGAAGCGCGCGGCCGGGAAGCGCACCGTGTGAGTGGCCCGTCGCTGCCCGCCGGACGGTGCGGCGCCGAAGCGCAGGCCGTACGCGGTGATCCGGTCGGCGTCGGGCGCCGGGTCCAGTTCACGCGGCCGCAGATACAGATTGTGCGGTGCGGGCCGGTCGGTGGAACGGTAGTACGCGCCGCCGGTGGACTCCGGGGTCCGCGGGTGCAGCGGGGCGGCGTCGATCAGCGGTTCCAGCTTCGACTGCGCCCCGGAATAGGCGAGTACCGGCTCGCCGTACTGCCTGAGGAGGGCGAGGTCGGTCTCGCGCGCGCTGCGCACCGGACCGATCGCCTTCGGGAGACGGCCGGCCGCCGCGTACACCGCGAGCAGTCGGCTGATCCCCGACTCGACCTGCTCGACATGGATGATGTCGGCTTCCGCGAGGCCGGTGTGCGGGCGGGCCGCAGGGGCGTTGTCGATCTTCACGGCGAGGACGGTGGGGTCGTCGCGCGGCCGGCCGGCCGCGGAGCCGGACTCGTCGGGCTCCGGTGTGTCGTCGGATCCGCCGCCCGGCGCGCGGCCCTCGACCGTACAGGCGGCAAGGGCGGCTGCGCCGAGGAGTGTGCCGGCTCCGACGGCGGCCGAACCACTGAGGAACGCTCGGCGTCTCATGAAGGTCCGATACCCAACTATGGCCGCCTCAGGCCGTATTGAGCCCCTGCGCGTCCGGTTCGGTCCAGTCCGGGATCCGTGCCGCCCGATGGTGGAACGCCCGCCGGACGGCGGGGAACCTGCGGCCGTCCCGGCGCGGGTGCACGCGGTTGGTGAGCAGCACATAACTGCGACCGGCGACCGCATCCACCCAGAGACTGGTCCCGGTGAACCCGGTGTGCCCGTAAGAATCGGGGCCCGGTGCGCTGCCGACCGGCGAGCCCACCGGGTCGAGGCCCTGCCAGCCGAGGCAGCGGCGCAGCAGCAGTCCGTCGGTGTGGCACCGGGTCATCTCCGTGAAGGCGGCGGGCCCCAATACCCCCTCACCGCCCCGCAGTAGCGCGCGACCGAGGCGTTCCACGTCGGCGAGCGGGGCGAAGAGGCCGGCATGGCCCGCGACGCCGCCGAGCACCACCGCGTTCTCGTCGTGCACCTCGCCGGTGACCAGGTGGCCGCGCCAGGTGCAGTGTTCCGTGGAGACGGCGCTGGTGCGCGCTGCCGCGTCCGGGGTGAAGGTCAGGCCGGTCAACCCCAGTGGTTCGGCGACGAGTTGGCTGACGACCGCGTCGAGGGGCCGGCCGGCCGCGGTCTCCGCGAGCAGACCGAGCAGGATGAAGCCGGGGGACGAGTAGGCCACGGCCGTGCCGGGTGGCGTGGCCAGAGGCAGGGAGCGCAGGGTGTCGAGGAGTTCCGGACGGGTGGGCGCACTCCGGTACAGCGGCACTCCGCCGGGCAATCCCGAGGTGTGCGCGAGGAGTTGGGCGACCGTGATGCCGGCCTTGTCCGTGCCGCGGTAGTCGGGCAACAGCTCGGCGAGCGGGTCGGTGAGGGCCAGTGCGCCCTTGTCGACGAGGGCGAGGACCGCGAGGCCGACCACCGGTTTCGTCACCGAAGCCAGGTCCCACAGTTCGGTGCCGTCGAGTTCGGGACCGCCCCATTGGCGGGTGCCCACCCGGCCGGCGTCGAGTGTGCCGTGCGCGGTGCTCACCGACCAGGCCGCCGCGGAGAAGATCCGTCGGCGTCTGGCCTCCGTGAGCAGGCTTCGCAGCGGGCTCATCCGTGCACCAGTCCGAGCGGTGAACTCCCGCCGTTGGCCGGTGAGATGAGTCCGGCGGCGGCGCGCACCATCGGCCCGTACATCGCCACACCGGCGTCGTCCAGGGTGAACGTCGGACCGACGATCCCGATCGCTCCCACCGGTCGGCCGTCCGCCCCGATCACCGGTGCCGCGACGGCGCGCACATCGGGTTCGGTGTACTCGTCGTCCACCGCGAACCCCCGGGTGCGCACCTCGTCGAGTGCGGCGCGTACCGCCTCGGGGTCGGTGACCGTGCGCGGAGTGATCGCGGGAAGGGCGGCGCTGCCGAGCGTGTCCGCGACCTCCTGGGCCGGCAGCGCGGAGAGCATCGCGAGGCCCACGGCGCTGGTATGCAGCGGGACGCTGCCGCCCGCGCGGACCGGGATCCGGTAGGTGTCCGCCGGTTCGGAGTGCGCCAGATGCACGGCGGTGTCCCCGTCGCGTACCGAGTAGTGCGCCAACTGCCCGGTTCGCAACCGGAGATCGGCGAGCACGGGCCGGGCCAGGCGCAGCTCGGGACTGTCCGCGAGTGCGGTCGCCGCGAGCCCGAGCAGCCGAGGGCCCGCCCGGTAGCGGCCGCCGGGCAGTGCGGTGGCGAAGCCGTTCGTGGCCAGCGTGCCCAGGAGCCGGTGGACCGTCGGTTTGGGCAGCCCGGTGTGGGCCGCGAGATCCGCGAGCCGGTGCGGGCCTTCGGGCTGCACGAGGGCGTCGAGCAGCTCCAGCGCCTTGTCGACAGGGCCTTTGGCGCTGATCTCGTGGCCCGTTCGGGTGTTGACCGCCTTCGTCATGTCGCTTAGCTTAACCCAACCGCGTTCCGGTGAACGGAACGACCGTACTGTTCAACGGAACTCATGAAGGGTGCGTGGCGAGTGACCCATCCAGGCATGTCACGTCGTGGGGCCCTGCGGCTCGGGGGGCTCGCGGTGCCTGCCCTCGCCCTCCCCGGGGCGCTCACCGGCTGCGGAACCGCGGCGGGAGCCCCGGGCGGCGGGGAGTTGCGGGTGGCGCAGACCGAGGATCCCTCGACCCTCGATCCGCACAAACAGGGCGACATGATCACCATGAACGTCCTGATCAATATCTTCGACACCCTCACCGCGCGCGACACCCGAGGGCGCCTCGCGCCCCGCCTCGCCCTGAGCTGGGCCGTGCGCTCCCCGACCACCTGGCGCTTCCGGCTGCGGCGCGGAGTGCGTTTCCACAACGGGGAACCGTGCGACGCGGCCGCGGTGAAATTCAGCATCGAGCGCATCCTGGATCCCGCCACCCGCTCGCCGATCGTCGAACTGCGGTACGTGAAGAGCGTGACGGTCGTCGACGAGCACACCGTCGACATCCACACCACCCAGCACGACCCGATCCTGCCCGACAAGCTGTCCCTCTTCGGCGGTGTGGTCGTACCCCCGAAACACATCGCCGAGGTGGGCGACTCGGCCTTCGCCCGCCACCCGGTGGGCACCGGACCGTTCCGCTTCACCTCGTGGCGCCGCGACCGCGAACTGCGGATGCGCCGCAGCACCGGCCATTTCCACGGCACGTCGAACATCCGGGAGCTGGTCTTCCGCCCGCTGCCCAACCCGGCGTCCGCACTGGCGGCCCTGCAGAGCGGCGAGATCGACCTGGTCACCGGCCTCACCCCCGATGCCGCCCGCCAGCTGTCCGGATACGCGGGCGTGGAACTCGAGAACCACCCCGGAACCCGCGCCGCCTACCTCAACCTCGACACCGAGTCCGGCCCGCTGCGCGACCGCCGTGTGCGCCAGGCACTCAACCACGCCATCGACGTCCCCCTGCTCATCGACGCGGTCCTCGACGGCAAGGCCCGCGAGGTGCCCGCCATGGTCCCGCACGGCACGTTCGGCTTCGACGACTCCGTCAAGCCGTACCGCCGCTCCCTGCGCAAGGCCCGCCGACTGCTCGCCGAGGCCGGTCACCCCGATGGCTTCACCACCACACTGACCGCGTCCAACACCGACGCCCAGGTCGCCGAGGCGATCTCCGGGCTGCTCGACCGAGTGGGCATCCGCGCCCGGGTCGAACTCCTCGACCCCGGTACGTACTCCTCCCGGCTCACCTCCGACAACCGGCGCGCCCTCGGGCCGCTCTACCTGGCGGCAAGCTCGGTGTGGACGCTCGACGGCAGCAGCATGCTGCAGTCCAACGTCCGCAGCGACCGCCGCCAGTCCCGATGGACATCGGACCGAGCCGACGAACTCATCGACGCCGAGGAGTTGTCCGTCAGCCCGGAGAAGCGCACCAAGGCGTTCAGCGAACTGCAGCAACTCATGCTCGACGAAGCCCCCTTCGTCTCCCTCTACCAGCAGGACATCATCCTGGCGCGCACCACCCGCGCCCGCTGGACCCCGATCATCAACGGCTCCCTTGCCATGGAGAGCGCGGAGGTTTCCCGATGAGCCGCACCGCCACCGCGGCGCCCCTGCTGCGGCAGGCCGCGGGCCGCCTCGCCACCGCGATCGGCGTGCTGTTCGCCGTCGCCACCCTCGCCTTCCTCCTGGTCCGGCTCTCCGGCGACCCCGTCAAGCAACTCCTGCCGCCCGACGCGACGGCCGCCCAGGAGCACACCCTGCGCGCCCAACTCGGCCTGGACCGCTCGCTGATCGCCCAGTACGGCGACTACCTGTGGGGCCTGCTCAGGTTCGACCTCGGTGACTCGCTCGTGCACGGCCGGCCGGTCGCGGACGTCATCGGCGAGCGTCTGCCCGCCACCCTGGAACTCGCCTTCGGCGCCATGGTCCTCACGCTGGTCATCGCCATCCCCGCCGGGATCTACGCCGCCATGCGCCGCGGCCGCGCGGGCGACACCTCGGTGATGACGGCCGTACTGCTCGGGCAGTCCACCCCGCCGTTCTGGATCGGGATCCTGCTGATCCTGGTGTTCTCCGTGCAGTTGGGCGCGCTGCCCGCCTCCGGATACGGCACCTTCGCCCACCTCGTACTGCCCGCCGTCACCCTGGCCGTCTACTCGGTGGCCGTGATCGCGAGACTGCTGCGCTCCTCACTGATCGACGTACTCGGCTCCGACCACATCCGCACCGCGCGCGCCAAGGGCCTCACCCCCGGCGCGGTCGTCCTCGCCCACGGCCTGCGGAACGCCGCCCTGCCCACCATCACCGTGATCGGACTCGAATTCGGCGGACTGCTCGGCGGCGCCATCCTCACCGAACAGGTCTTCTCCTGGCCCGGCATCGGACGGCTCACCGTCCAGGCCATCTCGGACCGCGACTTCCCGATGGTGCAGGCCGCCGTGCTGTTCTTCGCCGCCGCCTTCGTCCTCGTCAATCTGCTCGTCGACCTGTCCTACAGCCTCCTCGACCCGAGAGTGCGGGCCCAGCGATGACCACCACACCCACCACCGAACCGGCGGCCACCGCGCCGCAGGCGGACCCGACCAAGGCGAGCACCGGCGCCCTGCGCGTCCTGCTCCGCAACCGCCTCGCCGCCATCGCCCTCGGCGTCCTCGTCCTGATGGCCGTCGCCGCGCTCTTCGCGCCCTGGCTCGCGCCGTACGACCCCGCCGCGCAGAACCTCCTCGTCCGCCTCAAGCCCCCGGCCTGGCAGAACGGCGGTACCTCGAGTCACCTGCTCGGCACCGACCAGCTCGGCCGCGACCTGCTCTCCCGGGTGATCCACGGCGCACGGATCTCGCTGCTCGTCGGTGTCTGCGCGGCGCTGCTCGCCGGTGTCGTCGGCGCGGCCTGCGGACTCTTCGCCGGCTTCCGCGGCGGACGCTTCGACCGCCTCCTGATGCGCGCCGCCGACATCCAACTGGCCTTTCCGTCCCTGCTGTTGGCGCTGGCCATCGTCGGCTTCCTCGGCTCAGGCCTGTGGAACGTGGTACTCGTCCTCGGCTTCACCGGCTGGGTCTCGTACGCCCGTGTCGTACGCGCCGAAGTGCTCTCGCTGCGCTCGCGGGACTACATCACCCAGGCGCGCGCCACCGGTGTCACCGACACCACGATCCTGCGCCGGCACCTGCTGCCCAACGTCACCGCGCCGCTCGCGACGATCGGCACCCTGCACATCGCCGCCGCGATCGTCGCCGAGGCCTCGCTGAGCTACCTGGGGCTCGGTGTACCCAAGGAGATCGTCACCTGGGGCGCCATGCTGGCCGACGGGCAGCTCTACCTCGGCACGGCCTGGTGGGTCGCCGTCTTCCCCGGCCTCGCCCTGATGTTCACCTCCCTCGCCATCAACATCACCGGCGACGCCCTGCGCGACGTCGCAGACCCGAAGGCGTACCGCCGATGAAGCAAGCACCCGAGAGCCCCGCCGAGCACGCCACCGAGGCGGATCCGCTGCTGCGGATCGAGGACCTGACCATCGACTTCCGCCTCGGATCGGGGCCCGTGCACGCCGTACGCGGAGTCGGCTTCGACCTCCACGCGGGCGAAACCCTCGCTGTGGTGGGCGAGTCCGGCAGCGGCAAGTCCGCCACCATGCTCTCCGTACTGCGACTCAACCCCGAGCCGCCCTGCGAGTACACCGCGGGCCGCATCCTGCTCGACGGCCGCGACCTGCTCACCCTGCCGGAGAAGAAGCTGCGCGAAGTGCGCGGCAACGACATCGCCATGGTCTTCCAGGACCCCATGACCAGCCTCGACCCGCTGCAACGGGTCGGCAACCAGGTCGCCGAAGTACTCCGCCGCCACCGCGGAGCCACCCGCGCCGAGGCCCGCGCCGAAGCGATCCGCGCACTCGGCGAGGTCGGCATCCCGGAACCCGAGCGCCGCGCACGCCAGTACCCGCACGAACTCTCCGGCGGACTGCGCCAACGCGTCATGATCGCCACCGCGTTGGTCGGACGCCCCCGGATCCTGATCGCCGACGAACCCACCACCGCCCTCGACGTCACCGTGCAGCGGCAGATCCTCGAACTCCTCGACGAACTGCGCGACCGGCACGGCATGGCCGTCGTCCTGATCACCCACGACCTCGGCGTGGTCGCCGAGACCGCGGACCGGGTCGTGGTCATGCACCACGGCCGGGTCGTGGAGACCGGCCGGGTCGCCGACGTCTTCGACAAGCCCGAGCAGGACTACACCCGTCGCCTGCTCGCCGCCACACCCCGACTGGAGCCGGCATGACGACATCTGGAGCCGGCACGACGACCGGAGCAGGACGGACGCTGCTCGAACTCAACGGTCTGCGCAAGGTGTTCGGCACCGGCGACGCCGCCACCGTCGCGGTCGACGACATCTCACTCACCGTCACCGAAGGCGAAACCCTCGCCCTGGTGGGGGAGTCGGGATCCGGCAAGACAACCCTCACCCGCCTCCTGCTCGCGCTGCTCGAACCGACCGCGGGCACCGTCCTGCTGGAAGGACGGGACCTCGCCGGCCTGTCCGCCGCCGAACTGCGCGGCGCCCGCGCCCGGATGCAGGTGGTGCTCCAGGACCCGTACTCCAGCATGAACCCGCGTTTTCGCATCACCGACGTGATCGGCGAACCCCTGGTCACCCACGACCCCACCTACCGCGGCCGGCGCGGACGACCGAAGCTGCGCGCGCGGGTCGGCGAACTCCTCACTGCCGTGGGCCTCGAACCGGCCCTGCAGGACCGCTACCCGCACGAGTTCTCCGGCGGCCAACGCCAGCGCGTCTCCATCGCCCGCGCACTCGCCCCCGAACCCGGGCTCGTGGTCCTGGACGAACCCACCAGCGCGCTCGACGTCTCCGTCCAGGCCCAGGTGCTCGACCTGCTCACCGATCTGCAGCAGCGCCTCGGCCTGACCTACGTGTTCGTCTCGCACAACCTGGCCGTCGTCCAGCAGATCGCCGACCGGGTCGCGGTGATGCGCAGCGGCCGCGTCGTGGAGAGCGGCACCGCCGAGGACGTACTCAAGCGCCCGCAGCACCCCTACACCCGCGAATTGCTCGCTGCGGTGCCGCGCCCCGACGGCTACCGCACGCGCCGGACGGCAGGCGCCCGATGACCCGCACGCCGCTACGCATGCGTGAGCACGAGCCCGGCCCCGCCGAGCAGCGCCACATCGTCAGGACCCACGTCGCCGAGCAGCGCGCGCGGCGGCTCCGCCGTCGACCAGGCGGTGTCGCGCCGCAGCCGCTCCTCGATCCGGGCGCGGAAGGGCTCACCGCCTTCGCGGGCCTCCCCGTGCAGCACGAACAGGCCCGGTGCGAACAGCTGTTGGACGTTGACGAGCCCCAGGGCCAGATTGTCCGCGTACTCCTCGACGACGGTGCGCGCCGTGGCGTCGTCGCGGTCCGCCAGGTCCGCGAGGGACGTCACACCGGTGAGACCCGCCTCCTGCGCGCGGCGGCGCAGCCAGCGTGTGGTGGCCATCGTCTTCCAGCAGCCGCGGGCGCCGCAGGTGCAGCGCTCGCCGCTGGCCGCGACGGTCATGTGGGCGCCGCTGCGTCCGCCGTCCGGAGCGAGCACCGCCCCGTCGTAGAGGAGCCCGACCCCGAGCACCTCGCCGGTGGCCACCGAGGCGAACGTACGACGTCCGCGGCCCGCCCCGAACCAGCGGTCGCCGAGCACCTGAAGACGCGCCCGGTGCTCCACGTGGACCGGTGCCGCGACCAGTGCGGACAGCACGGCGGCCACCGGGTAGCCGTGCAGGGCCGGCACATCGTTCACCTCGAGCACCGTGCCGGTCGCCGGGTCGACCAGTCCTGCCGCGGCGACACCGACACCGGCCGGCCTGCGCCCCTCGCCGCGGAAGCAGGCCTCGGCCGCGGCACGCAGTGCCTCGTCCACGCAGGACCGCGGGCCGGCCGCGTCGAAGGCTGTCTCGGTGCGGTGCAGCAGCTCGCCCGCACGCGACACCAGCGCGGCCCGGACCAGTCCCGGCAGCACCTCGACGGCGCCCAGAGCCGGACGCGGCGCAGGAGGACCTGATTCCGGTTCCGGTACGAGACGCAGCGAGGGACGTTCAACAGCCATGCGCAGACTCTGCCACGGCCGAAACGAAGGAGACAGACCGGTGTGGGACATGACCGGGCTCACCTGGCGTGAGACACGGGACGCCGGACGCAGCGGGATCGCCCTGCTGCCGATCGGCTCCCAGGAACAGCACGCGGACCATCTCCCGATGGGCACCGACACGCTCCTCGCGAGCGCCGTCGTCGACCGCGCGGCCACCCTGCTCGAGCAGGACGGGCCCCAGATCGTACGGCTGCCCGTCCTCCCGTACGGGCACAGTCCGCACCACCTCTTCGCCGCCGCCGTCTCGCTGTCGGCCGCGACCCTGTCCGCCGTGCTCGGCGACATCCTGCGCTCGCTGGCCCGCAGCGGCTACCGCCGCATCATGATCGTCAATGGTCACGGCGGCAACGACGAGATCATGCGGCTCGCGGTCAAGGAATTCGCCCTGCACACGGACGTCGCCGTCGCCGCCTGCTCGTACTGGAGCCTCGGAGAACCCTCGCCGAGCGAGCAGGAGACGGGCCGGCCCGAGGTCACACCCGGGCACGCCGGCTGGTTCGAGACCTCCCTGATGCTCGCCGCACACCCCGACCTCGTCCGCACCCCGCTGCCCGTACGCGAACCGGTCGAGCCGCCGCCGCTCTTCGACCGGCCGCCGCACGCCGGACTCACCGTCGAGCGGTACGGCGAGTGGGAGCGGGTGGGCGGTGCCACCGACGACCCGTCCGGCGCCGATGCCGAGCGCGGAGGGAGGCTGCTCGCCGCCCGGGCCGCGCAACTGGCCGACGCGATCCGCGCCTTCGACACGGCGACCCGGACCCACAGCGACTGAACCCGGCCCCGTCCGCTCCACCGAACCGGACGAGCACCCGCACCACCGAGGAGAACCTTGAAGATCACCGATGTCGACGTGCAGGTCGTCAACCTGCCGCTGACCAACCCGTTCACCAGCTCCTTCGAGACCAAGACCGGCGAGACCCGCACCGTGGTGCGGATCAGCACCGACGAGGGCATCGTCGGTTGGGGCGAGACCATGTGGGGGCAGCCCGTCGCAGCCCTGGTCCGCCGCCTCGCGCAGGACCTGATCGGGACCAGCCCGTTCGCCCTCGAGGCCTTCCACCGCAAGCAGCACATGGTGCCGTTCTTCCACGGCTACCTCGGCTACGCGGCGATAGCCGCCCTCGACGTCGCCTGCTGGGACCTGATGGGCAAGGCCTCCGGCCACTCGGTGACCGACCTGCTCGGCGGCCCCGTACGCGAAGAGGTGCCGCTCACCGCCCTGATCACCCGCGCCGACGCCGGCGGCGCCACCGGAGCGGACCTCGGCCCCGCACTCGCCGAGCACACCGCGAGCGTCGTCGACGAAGGCGGCTTCGAGGCCGTCAAGCTCAAGGGCACCCTCGACATCGACGGAGACGTGGCGATCCTGCGCGCCATCCGCGACCGGCTGCCCGCCATCAAGCTGCGCGTCGACCCGAACGCCGCCTGGTCCGTGCCCGACACCGTCAGCGCCGGCCGCGCCCTGGAGGACCTCGGCCTCGAGTACCTCGAGGACCCCTGCGTCGGCATCGAGGGCATGAGCCAGGTGCACGCCCAGGTGCGCATCCCGCTGTGCACCAACATGTGCGTCGTCCGCTTCGAGGACTTCGCGCCCGCCATGCGCCTGCGGGCCGTCGACATCATCCACGGCGACGTCTACAAATGGGGCGGCATCGCACCGACCAAGGCGCTTGCCGCCCACTGCGAGACCTTCGGCCTCGGCATGAACCTGCACAGCGGCGGCGAACTCGGTATCGCGACCGCCGCACACCTCGCCGTCGTCGCCAGCACGCCGGTCCTGGGGCGGGCCATCGACTCCATGTACTACCTGCACGCCGACGACATCATCGAGCCGCTCACCTTCCACCGCGGCCGCCTCACCGTGCCCCAGGGGCCCGGGCTCGGCGTCACCGTCGACGAGGACAAGCTGCGCCACTACGCCGCCGTCAACGCACGCGAAGGAGACCTCACCGGATGACCGGGCCCGACACCACCGCCCACCGCGCTGTCACCACCGACGGCGCACCCCGCCCCGCCGGCGCCTACAGCCAGGGCATCGAGGCGGCCGGGTTCGTCTGGACCGCCGGCTTCGGCCCGCAGGACCCGGCGACCGGAGCCGTCGCGGACACCGTCGGCGAACAGACCGCCCAGGTACTGCGCAACGTCCTCGCGGTCCTCGCTGAACAGAGCCTGGACGCCGCCGACATCGTCAAGACGACCGTCCATCTGCAGCACCTGCACCGGGACTTCGCGGAGTTCAACCGCGCCTACGAGGAGTTCTTCACACCCCCGTACCCGGTCCGCACCACGGTCGGCTCGGACCTCATGAACATCCTCGTCGAGATCGACGTCGTCGCGGTCCGCAGGGCGGACGGTCAGCCCTCCCCGAGCACCTCGCCGAGGTCGTAGCCGACCGGCTCCTCCAGCTGGTCGTACGTACAGCTCTCGGGCGTGCGGTCGGGGCGCCAGCGGCGGAACTGCGCCGTGTGCCGGAAGCGGGCGCCGTTCTCCATGTGGTCGTACGCGACCTCGGCGACCCGCTCCGGCCGCAGCGGCACCCACGACAGGTCCTTCTTGCCCGACCAGCGGCTCGGGGCGCCCGGCAGGCGGGCCGTTTCGTGCGCGGACTCCTCAGCCCAGGCCGCCCACGGATGACCGTCCGCCGACTCCATCCGCAGCGGTTCCAGCTCCGCCACCAGCTCCTCGCGCCGCTTCATCGCGAACGCCGCGCACACGCCGACGTGCTGCAGCGTGCCCTTGTCGTCGTGGAGGCCGAGGAGCAGCGAGCCGACCACGGGGCCCGACTTGTGGAAGCGGTAGCCCGCCACCACGACATCGGCCGTGCGGTCGTGCTTGATCTTGTACATCAGGCGCTCGTTCTGCCGGTACGGCAGGTCGAGCGGCTTCGCGACCACCCCGTCCAGCCCCGCGCCCTCGTAGACCGTGAACCACTCGGCCGCAGTCGCCTCGTCCGTCGTCGCCGGCGCCACATGGACCGGCGCAGTGGCGGCGTCGAGCGCCTCCACGAGACGGGCGCGCCGGTCGACGAACGGGGCATCGAGCAGTGACGCGTCACCGAGCGCCAGCACATCGAAGGCCACGAACGAGGCCGGAGTCCGCTCGGCCAGCAGCCGCACCCGCGAATCCGCCGGGTGGATCCGCTCGGTCAGAGCGTCGAAGTCGAGCCTGCCGTCCCGCGCGATCACGATCTCGCCGTCCAGCACACAGCGCTCGGGCAACTTCTCCTGAAGCGCCGCTACCAGCTCGGGAAAGTACCTGGTCAACGGCTTGCCCGTACGGCTGCCCAGCTCCACCTCCGAGCCGTCACGGAACACGATCGCCCGGAACCCGTCCCATTTGCCCTCGTAACTCATCCCGGACGGGATCCGGGCCACGGACTTGGCGAGCATCGGCTTCACGGGCGGCATCACCGGCAGATCCATGCCTCGATTCTGCTGCGGATGCGCCCGCGCCGCCCGGTGTGTGCGCGAGACACCGCCGAATCCGATGTGCGCCCGGGGTGCGCACCGCGCCCCGGATGCCTACCGTGACTCGCATGGGAGCAGCCGTGGAGCTCGACGCGGGCGGCCGGAAGGTGCGCCTCTCCAGCCCGGACAAGGTCTACTTTCCGGAGCGCGGATTCACCAAGCTCGACCTCGCGCAGTACTACCTCACGGTCGGCGACGGCATCCTGCGCGCCCTGCGCGACCGCCCCACCACGCTGCAGCGCTACCCGGAGGGCGTGGACGGCGAGTCCTTCTACCAGAAGCGGGCCCCGAAGAACCTGCCCGACTGGATCCCCACCGGCCGCATCGCCTTCCCCAGCGGCCGCACCGCCGACGAGATCTGCCCCACCGAGGTCGCCGCCGTCATCTGGGCCGCCCAGTACGGCACCTTCACCTTCCACCCCTGGCCGGTCCGCCGCGACGACACCGACCACCCCGACGAACTGCGCATCGACCTCGACCCGCAGCCCGGCACCGACTACCACGACGCGGTGCGGGCAGCCCACGAACTCAAGCAGGTACTGGCCGACTTCGGCGGACTGCACGGCTGGCCGAAGACCTCCGGCGGCCGCGGCCTGCACGTCTTCGTGCCCGTCGAACCCCGGTGGACGTTCACCGAGGTCCGCCGCGCCGCCATCGCCTGCGGCCGCGAGCTGGAACGCCGGATGCCCGACGGCGTCACCACCGCCTGGTGGAAGGAGGAACGCGGCTCGCGCATCTTCGTCGACTTCAACCAGACGGCCCGCGACCGCACCATCGCCTCCGCCTACTCGGTCCGCCCCCGCCCCAACGCCCCCGTCTCCGCACCCCTGCGCTGGGACGAACTCGACGACGCGGTACCCGAGGACTTCGACCTGGCCACCATGCCCGAGCGCTACGCCCGACTCGGCGATGTGCACGCCGACATGGACGACCGGCGCCACCGCCTCGACGCCCTCCTCGAACTCGCGGACCGCGACGAACACGACCGCGGCCTCGGCGACCTGCCCTATCCGCCGGAGTACCCGAAGATGCCGGGCGAGCCCAAGCGCGTCCAGCCGAGCCGCGCCCGTCACGACGACGAGGACGACGGACCCGGCGACTCCTGAACACACGAGCGCGCCCCCTGACCGTCGACCGGACAGAGGGCGCGCCGCTTTGATCAGGACACCCGGACTACAGCTCCTTGACCCGGATGTCGCGGTACGAGATCACATCGGTGACCCCGTGCACCTGAAGGCCGACATAGCCGGATGCGTAGCGCCGCCCGTCGGTACCCGGGTCGCCGTCACGCGGCGGCTCGAAGACCTGGCCGCCGGTGTTGTCGAACTCGTTGATCAGCTCGCCGTTGCGGAAGATCGAGTAGTGCTGATCCTCCACCCGGACCTCGTAGTCGTTCCAGGTGCCCTTCGGCGTCACGCCCGCGCCGGCCAGGCCCACGCGGTCGAACCCGTAGACCGAACCGGTCTTGTAGATGTCGCCGTCCGGCCGGTCGAGCATCTGGATCTCATGGCCGTAGTTGATGGCGACCCACTCCGGACGTGACTCCTCCGGGTGGTCGTGGACCTGCGGGAAGCGGACGAACAGACCGCCGTTGGCGTTCCCGTTGCCGGGAGCGTCGTCCCGCCACTGCAGCTTGATCGAGAAGTCCTCGAACTTCCGCTCCGGGAACCACAGCATGCCCATGCCGTCGACCTCGGTGCTGGAGGTGATCGAGCCGTCCTCGTTCAGACCGAACTTGCCGCCGCCCACCTGCTGCCACTTGTCGAACGATTTCTGCGTGCCGTCGAAGATGGGCTTGTAGCCGGTGTTCTGGCCCGGCTTGCCGATCCCGGACGTCTTGGCCGCCTGGTACACGGTCTTCCGCTCACGCTGGTCGATCACACCCTCGTCGAGCAGGTCCTCGAGCACCTCGTCCACGTGCTTGAGGAACAGCGCGTGCGAGGACCAGTCCTTCTCGTCCTCGATCAACTCGCCGATCGTGCAACGGGACTTGGTCATCCGGTTCGGCACGCCGCTGTCCACCTCACCGAGGAAGACGGTGTCCCGCTCGTCGTACTCCGGGCAGTTGGGCGAGGGCACGCCACCGCCCTCGACGATCGTGAACCCGGCGGACTCGGCCTCCGCCGTGTTGCCCGCCTTGTCGGTCGCACGGTAGGCCACGCTGTGCCGGCCGATCCGGTCCACGACGACGGCCTTGTCGTACGCCACATAGGGCGCACCGTCGAGCGAGTACTCGATGGTGTCCACGCCGGAGTCGTCATCGGTCGCGGTGACCGACACCGAGGCCTTGCCGATGTAGGCGCCGTTCGAGTTCTTCGTGCCCTCGACCTTCGCCGAGGTCTCCGGAGGGGTCTTGTCCTCGGCCGGCGGGGCGACCACCTCGAAGGTGACCTCCTTCGCCTCCGCGGCATTGCCCGCCTTGTCCGTGGCGCGATACTTCACCGTGTAGGACCCGGCCTCCTGGAAGGCCACCGGCTCGGTGTACGGCTGCCACGCGCCGTCACCGACCGCGTACTCGACGGTGTTGACTCCCGAACCCGCGTCGGAGGCCGCCACGGTGACCGTGGCCGTGCCGACGTAGGCGCCGTCCTCGTTCTCCTCGCCCGTGACGGTGGCCGAGGTCTCCGGTGCGTCGGTGTCGTCGCCCGAGGGGGCCACCACGTTGAACTCGGTGGTTTTCTCCTCGGACGTGTTGCCCGCCGCGTCGGTGGCTCTGTACCGGATCTTGTGGGCGCCGACCTGATCGACGACCACCGGGTCCGTGTACGGCTGCCACTCGCCGTCGTCGCCGATCGCGTACTCGGTCTTCTCGACGCCGGAGCCGCCGCTCTCGTCCGTCGCCGTGACGGTGACGGTGGCCTGGCCGACATAGTCGCCGTCGGCGTTCTGCGTCCCGTCCACCTTCGCGTCGGTCTCGGGGGCGGTGGTGTCCTCGCCGCCGCCCTCGGTGACCTCGAGGGTGCCCTCCATCGTGCCGTGACCCGGGATCGTGCAGTGGTAGCGGTACGTGCCCGGCGTCAGGGTGACCTCGGCGGTGTGCTTGCCGCCCTCGGCGTCCGAGGGGTTGGCGAGCAGGTTCAACGTGACGTCGTTGTTGTAGTCCGGATTGGACGTGTCGAACGTCAGCGTGTGCGGCATGCTCGTCGTGTTGCCGGTCGCCTCGCTGTTCTCGAAGACGATCGTCGTCGGACCCGCGACCGCCGTGGTCGGCGCCGACAGGTACTTGTCGATCGGGTCGCCCGCGGTCCAGTTGAGCGTCTGCTCCGCCGCGGCCTTTCCGCCACCCGACTGACCCGCCTCGGGCACGTCCTGGCCGAACGCGGCCGGCGCGAGCAGTCCGACGAGCAGCAGGAACGCGGTCGCCAGGATCTGCCACGGCCGATTGCCGGTGTGTCTGTGTCTCATGTCAGCCCCTCGCCAGCCAGTCGGCCTTCGGTGTGGCCCCGCCGCCCTCGTACTTCACGCGCCACAGCGCGGACTTGGCGTCCGAGGTGAAGAAGCCGCGCCCGTAGTCGAGGACGTAGAGCGAACCGTCGGGAGCGAACTTCCAGTCCATCAGGTTCTTGATGCCCTCGTCGCCGATGGGGACGATCTTCTTCAGGGACTCCGCGTGCACGGGCACGCCGCCCTTGCCCACGGTCTTGGGATCGGTGAGCACCGCGTGCCGCGGCTGGTCGGTGTCGTAGAAGTCGCCGACGAACCACTTGCCGTCCCAGTACGAGGGCCACTTGTCCTCGCTGGTGCTGTCGGCGTCGTAGCGGTACACGGGCCCGTTCATCGCGGCCTGGCCGCCGCCCTTGAGCCACGGCAGCAGGAACTTCTGCTCGTCCTCCTTGTAGGACGGGACGCCGTTCTCGTCGCGCGGGAAGTCCGGGCCGCCGCCGGCGGGGGAGTACCAGATGGTGTTGCTGGTGACCGGCGGGATCTTGACCAGACCGTCGTTGTTCGGCGACTCGTTCTTGGGGGCGTCGCAGTCGTACCAGTCGAGCGGCTTGGTCGGATCCGGCAGGTTCCGGTCGCGGTAGGGCTGCTTGTTGCCCATGCAGTACGGCCAGCCGTGGTTGCCCGGCTCGGTGATCGCGGCGAACGTGTCGTACTTCGCCGGGCCCCAAGTCGTCGACGGTTCAGCGGCGTCGGGACCGACCCAGCCCGCGTACAGCGTGTCGGTCGCCTTGTCGATCGAGATGCGCGCCGGGTTGCGTACCCCCATCACGTAGATCTCGCCGCGGGTCTTGCCGCCGCCCTCGTCCGGTTCCTCACCGGTGAAGAGGTTGCCCTCCGGCAGCGTGTAGGTGCCGTCGTCCTCCGGGTGGATCCGCAGGATCTTGCCGTTGAGGTTGTTGGTGTTGCCGGCGGTGCGCCGCGCGTCGGCGAAGGAGACGCCCTTGAAGTTCGGCTCCGGGTTGTTGCCCGAGTAACCGTCGCTGAACTGGCTGGAGTTGTTGTCGCCCGTCGCGATGTACAGGTTGTCCTTCGAGTCCCAGGCCAGGCCGCCGCCCGCGTGGCAGCAGCTGTGGATCTGGACCGGCCACTTCAGCAGGACCTTCTCGCTGTCGGTGGCCAGCTTGTTCGTCTCCAGGTCGAACGTGAAGCGGGAGACCCGGCGTTCGGCCATGTGCTTGTCGCGGTCGATCTGGGAGTGCGGCGTGTAGTGCAGGTACACCCAGCCGTTCGACTCGAAGTCCGGGTCGAGCTCGATACCGAGCAACCCCTCCTCGACCTTGACGAGTTCGTCGCCGCCGCCCTTGTTGCCGAAGACGGTGAGTGCTCCGGCGAGCGTGGTCTTCTTGGTCTTCGGGTCGTAGACGTGGATCTCGCCCTTGCCCTTGCCGATGTCCGGGTCGTCCCAGTCGGTGACCACGGGCTGGGAGGCGTCCGCGCCGCCGCGGCCGATGTACAGGACGCGGCCGTCGGGGGCCGTGACCAGGCCGTGCGGCTCGCCGATCTGGTCGTTCTCGCCGGGCTTGTTGGGCTCGGTGAGACGCTCGGCCTTGTAGTTGGAGTCGATGGCCGCCTTGCAGTCGGCCCGCACCAGACGGGTCGTCCACAGCAGCGCGCCACGCAGGTGGTCGCGGAAGTCGGCCTCGGCGTAGGAGTCGGCGGTGCCGCCCATGCCGGTGTAGAAGGAACGTCCGCCGTCGTAGTCCCGGCACCAGGAGACCGGGTGGTCGGCGCCGTTCGCACCCTCACCGGGCTTGTACGTGGTCTCCCGTACGCGGGCCACGGTGTGCACCGAACCCGAGGGATTCTTCTCCCAGTTGAGCCATTTGTCGGGGCGCTTCCACTCCAGTGGCAGCTCCTTGGTCGCCGGGTGCTGCCGGTCACCGAGTTCGACGGTGGCGCGCTGGGCGGTGGCTCCGCTGCCCGCGGTCGGGCGGGCCCCGATCAGACCGGTGTACCAGTCCGAGTACGGCTCGGTGCGGGCGGCATCGTGCAGACCGAGGAAGCCGCCACCGGCCTCCATGTACGCCTCCAGGCCCAACTCCTGCTGGCCGTCCAGCACATCACCGGCGCCCGTGAGGAACACGACGGCGTTGAAGCGGCTCAGGCGGGTGTCGTCGGTGAAGACAGAGGCGTCGTCGGTCGCGGTGATGGTGAACCGCTGGCCCGCGGGGCCGGACCGGCCGATCTTCTCGACCGCCTCGATACCGGCGTTGACCACCGGCGATTCCTCGTTCGCGGAGCCGTGGAAGACCAGCACCCGCACGTTGTCCCCGCCGGGCGGGGACTGGATGGACATCGTTGTCTCAGGCGCATCGGGATACGGACGGGCGGTGGCGGGTGAAGTGGCGAGCATTCCCGCGGTCACCGCCCCGGCCAGCAGTCCTGCGCCAAGGGCTCGTCGTGCTCTGCGTCTGGATCTGCTCAACCCTTGTGGTGCCAAGGGCTTTTGATGCGGTGTCAGCCGCATGTGTTCACCCACCCCTCGTCGGATACAGCAACGGCGCCAAGGAAGCTAGACCTCTTTTCGTGGCTCGCCAATAGGTATGACCGGAATACCTCGAACTTTGTCCTGAGTGTGGATAAACCACGCCCGCGCCGCTACGGTGTGGTGTCCCTGGGGAGCCTTAGGTCCATGCTGCCCCTGTCAATCTCCGTACAGATGTGGGGAGTTCGGTGATGCGTGAAGCGGGTGGCATCGGCAGGCGGAGCTTCAACCGGCGGCTCTTCGCCGGGGGAGCGGTCGCGGCTACGGGGCTGACATCGATGTCAGCCGCGTTCCCGACGGAGTCCGTCGCCGAGGACGGCAAGGCGCCGAAGAAGGCCGTCGCAGCCAAGGAGGACCGGCACCTCAAGCTGTACGTCGAGGACCTCCCCGACGGTCAGATGGGCTACGGCCTGGAGAAGGGCAAGGCCACCATCCCCGGGCCGCTGATCGAAATGGTGGAGGGCGACACCCTGCACATCGAGGTGGAGAACACCTCCAAGGTCGCCGCGAGCCTCCACCCGCACGGGGTGGACTACGAGATCACCAGCGACGGCACCCGGCACAACAACAGCCACGTCGAACCCGGCGAGACCCGCACCTACACGTGGCGCACCCACGCCCCGGGCAAGCGCAAGGACGGCACCTGGCGTGCGGGCAGCGCCGGGTACTGGAACTACCACGACCACGTCGTCGGCACCGACCACGGCACGGGCGGACTCCGCAAGGGCCTCTACGGCCCGCTGGTCGTACGACGCGACGGGGACCCGCTGCCCGACAAGACGTTCACCATCGTGTTCAACGACATGACGATCAACAACCTCGACAAGGGGCCCGACTTCGAGGTCACCGTCGAGGACCGCGTCGAGATGATCGTGATCACGCACGGTGAGTACTACCACACGTTCCACATCCACGGTCACCGCTGGGCCGACAACCGCACCGGCATCCTGGCCGGCCCCGACGACACGTCCCCGGTGATCGACAACAAGATCACCGGACCCGCCGACACCTTCGGTCTGCAGATCATCGCGGGGGAGGGGGTCGGCGCCGGCGCCTGGATGTACCACTGCCACGTGCAGAGCCACTCCGACATGGGCATGGCCGGGTTCCTCCTGGTGGCCAAGCCGGACGGCACCGTGCCCGGGCACGGGGACCACGGCGGCCACGGCGCGAAGTCGGACAAGTCGGGGAAGGGCGCGCAGGGCGGCGCGGAACCGGGCGAGAAGGCGGCGGAAGGGCACGCGGGCCACCACTGAGGGCCGCGCGGGGCCGCCACCGGGGTGGCTGCCCCGCGCGGGCGGCCGCACAGATCCAGAAAGCGCTCTCAGCGACGGGTGAGTCTGCGCCCCCGGTGGCTATCCTGAGCTGCGGCGGGCCGTACCGGCCGCCGACCGCCGTCGAGGAGCGTTTCGTTGACTGACAAGCCCGCCGCCCCACGTCCCACTCTGGAGGCCGTGGCCGCGCGGGCCGGTGTGTCCCGTGCCACGGTCTCCCGGGTGGTCAACGGCGGCGCGGGTGTCACCGCCCCCCTCGCGAGGAAGGTGATGCGTGTCGTCGAGGAGCTCGGCTACGTGCCGAACCGGGCCGCCCGCAGCCTCGTCACCCGCCGCCACGACGCCGTGGCGGTGATCATCGCCGAGCCCGAGACCCGCGTGTTCAGCGACCCCTTCTTCGGTCGGCAGCTGCGCGGCATCAGCAAGGAACTCACCGCTCACGACTCGCAGTTGGTCCTCCTGCTCGTGGAGGAGAAGAGCGACTACGCGCGCGTGGGGCGCTATCTGGCGGGCGGCCACGTCGACGGCGCCCTGGTGTTCTCGGTGCACACGCAGGACGAACTGCCCGCGATCGTACGGTCGTCGGGCCTGCCCACGGTCTTCGGCGGTCGCCCCGACCCCGCGGAGGAGAGCACTCCGTACGTCGACTGCGACAACCGCGGCGGCGCTCGCGACGCGGTGCGCCACCTGCTGTCGCTCGGCCGCGGGAAGGTCGCGCACATCACCGGTCCGCTCGACCAGACATCGGCCGCGGACCGCCTGGACGGGTATCGGGACGTGCTGCCGGACGCGGACGGCGCGCTGATCGCCGAGGGCGACTTCACGCCGGAGGGCGGCGAGCGCGCGATGCGCGAACTCCTGGACCGCAGACCGGAGTTGGACGCGGTGTTCGCGGCCAACGACCTGTCGGCCTCGGGCGCCCTGAGGGTGCTGCGCGAGGCCGGCCGCCGCGTCCCCGAGGACGTCGCGGTGATCGGCTTCGACAACATCCTCCCGCTGGCCGGGCGCACCGAACCGCCGCTCACCACCGTGCGCCAGGACATCGAGGAGATGGGGCGCATGATGGCCAGACTTCTGCTGCGAAGCCTGGAACGGGGGTCCCTGCCGGCGGCCGGGCCCGAGCCGGCGGGCCATGGCCTCCACGCGCGCGTGGAGGCCGCTCCCGCCTCGATCGTGACGCCGACCGTGCTCGTCAGGCGGGACTCGGCCTGAGCCCTGCCACCGGGCCCGCCCGCACGTCTGCCTGCGTCCGGGCAGCGGTACGGGCCCCGGCCTGAGGAGGGTGGCCGAGGCCCGTGCTCACGGAGCGTGCCGGAGACCCGGGAGGGTGATCCCGGGACCCAGGGGGATCAGGACCCGGCGGACACCGTGAAGCGCTGCGGGTTGCCGTCGTGTGCGGCGCCCGACTCGTCCGGCTCGCCGTCCGGCCGTACGTCGTCGTACGGGAAGGCGTAGCCGATCGGGGAGTTGGCGTGCACCACACGCGAGTAGTGGTTGGTCACCGCTTCGCCGTAGTAGTCGTCGGCGGTGGCGCCGTTCGGCTGCTCCGGGTGGGTCAGCATGATGCTGCGGTTGAAGCCGGCCGCGACCCGGGCGAGCAGGCCCTTCTTGTCGTCGGGGTCGTCCGGGTTGTTGGCGAACGGACCGTGGTTGCAGGTGAAGATGTCCTTCGACTCCGGCTTGGAGAAGGTGTGTCCGCCCTCGAAGGTCAGGGTGTCGCCCTCGACCCGTCCGGTGAGCACACCGCGTCCGCCCTGCAGGTCGATCTTGAGATCGGTCGAACGGTACTTCTCCCACACCTCGTCGATGTAGTCCGCGAACACGTCGCGGAAGGGCATCTCGTCGGGCGTGCCGAAGAACGGCGCCATCGCGTTCTGCGGCGAGATGACCCGCAGGACGCTGTCGCCGTCACCGCGGATGACGAGCTTGTCCCAGGGCTGGCCGTCCTTCTCGGCCTGCGCCACCAGGTCGGACGCGATCTTGTCCACCGCGCCGTCCGGCAGCGGGGCCACGGTGTGCTCCTCGTCGCCCTTGAGCGTGATCCCGATGGGCAACGATGTCACCAGGTCCACGTAGCTGATGTTGGAGTACAACTGCTCGGTGTTGAACGTGAATTCGGCGAACGACCAGACGCGGCCGTAGTTGGGGTCCTCGGGCGTGGAGAACGCGGGCTCCACGAGCGACGGGCCCGGGTTGAGGAAGAAGTCGAGCTTGTCGTCGCGCACGAAGTAGACGCGGGCGCCGTACATCTGAGGCAGCGTCAGGACCACCGGCTCGGAGCCCGGGCCGCCGAGCGGGATCGCGCAGTCCTCGGGCAGCGGCGTCTCGGGCTCGGACACGTCCGCGGGCTTGTAGACGCTGCCGTCGGCCTTGAGCAGCACCCAGGCGTCCGAGCTCAGCTCGTGACCGGTGACGTAGGCGTGCACCGTGCCTTCCAACGACTTGTTCTCCAGGGCGATTTCGCAGGTCTCGGGAGCCGCGTTCGCCTTGGGGGCGAGGGCGGTGCCCCAGACGGGGTACGTCAGGGCCGCGGTGGTGCCGACCGCCGCGGTGAGGAACATTCGGCGCGATATCACTGAGACACTCCTGAAGTGTGGGGGACACAGGGGCGTGCGGTAGTTGGGGGGAGGCGCCCTGCGGGTTATCAATGTTGCGGGCGTCGTCTCCGGCGTCAAGAGTTGTGACTGAGAGCGCTCTCAGAAAGTTACCGTCTTCACAAAATGAATCTTGCCGATCTCCCCTCGGACGGCCACGGGCGGCGCTTGTCGGTCGCCGGTGGAAGACTCGGGTGGAAAGGGACAACGGGACTCATTCAAGGAGCCGATCATGCTCACGACCCGTTTCGTCACCGGTTCGCTGAACTGGACCGATTACTGCGCTCCGGACATCGAGGCAGCCGCAGAGTTCTACGGCGCGGTCCTCGGCTGGGAGTTCACGCCGGGGCCCGCGGAGTTCGGCGGGTACGGCACGTTCACCTCCGACGGCAGGACGGTGGCCGGCGGGATGTCCGTCGGCGCCGACATGGCCGCCCCTACGTGGTCCGTCTACTTCTGCACGCCGGACGTGGACGCCGCCATCAAGGCGGTGCAGGACGCCGGGGGTTCCTCACTCATGGAGCCGATGGACGTCGCCGACCTCGGGCGCATGGGCATCCTGGCGGACCCGCAGGGGGCGGCTTTCAACGTCTGGCGCCCCGGCACCCTGCCGGGCCTGGAGAAGGTCGACGAGACGGGCTCGCTGAACTGGGCCGAGCTCTACACCGACGACGTCGCCGCGGCCACGGCCTTCTACTCGGCGGTGGGCCTGGACACCTTCGACGTGCCGATGGGGAGCAGCAGTTACGTCACGGTGCTTCCGGTGGGATCGGGCCCCGAGGGCATGTTCGGCGGGATCGTCGCCAAGGGGGACGATCCGGTGGAGGCCGGCGGCCCCTCGCACTGGCTGCCGTACTTTGCCGTGGACGACTGTGAGGCGACGGTGGCGCGGGCCCGCGAGGCGGACGGCTCGGTGCGCTCCGGGCCCGTGGACATCGAGGGCGTCGGCCGGGTGGCCAAGCTGGCCGACCCCTACGGCGCGAAGCTCGCGGTGATCCAGCCGGCGCCGAGGCCCGCCGAGTGACGTCCCGTCTCGACGGAGAGTGACGGCCGGCGCGACGGAGGCCGTGGTGGGGCGCGTCGAGGAGTGCCGCCCCGCGTGGTGGCCGACCTTCGCGAGGCGCGTGCGTGACTGCCCCGCCAGGGCGTTCAGCGTTCGTTGATCGCTTGTTTCGGGCCGGCGGCGAGCATGGTGCCCATGCTCAGCAAGCCCAACATCGAAACGGGCCGGGAAGACCGGCCCGCATGGCAGGAGGGGGCCCTGTGTGCGCAGACCGGCCCCGAGTTCTTCTTCCCGGAGCCGGGCGGCTCCGTACGGGAGGCCAAGGCCCTCTGCCTCGCCTGCGAGGAACGCCTGGCCTGCCTCGACTACGCGCTCACTCACGACGAGCGGTTCGGCGTCTGGGGCGGACTCTCCGAGAAGGAGCGCCTCGCTCTCAGGCGAGGCTGACGCACGGCGCGAGAAGCGGTGTGCCCGGGCCCCTGCATGGGGCGCGAGGCCCGGGCACACCCGCTGTCAGCCTGCTGCGCGAGCGGCGATCCTGGCCTTGCGCGCCGCGAGCTTCTCGTCGAACTTGGAGGCCTCCGAGTCGAGACCGCCCATGAAGAGCCCGAGCTCCTCCTGAGCCTTGATCCCCTCGGGGCCGAGCCCGGTGATCTCCATGACCTTCAGGTAGCGCAGCACGGGCTGCAGCACGTCGTCGTGGTGGATGCGCATGTTGTAGATCTCGCCGATGGCCATCTGCGCGGCGGCGCGCTCGAAGCCGGGCATGCCGTGTCCGGGCATCCGGAAGTTCACGACCACGTCTCGCACGGACATCATGGTGAGGTCGGGCGCGAGCTCGAAGGCCGCCCTGAGCAGATTCCGGTAGAAGATCATGTGCAGGTTCTCGTCGGTGGCGATCCGCGCCAGCATCCGGTCGCAGACGGGGTCGCCCGACTGGTGCCCGGTGTTGCGGTGCGAGATGCGGGTGGCGAGCTCCTGGAAGGCCACGTAGGCGACGGAGTGCAGCATCGAGTGCCGGTTGTCGGACTCGAAGCCCTCCGACATGTGCGCCATACGGAACGTCTCGAGCTTGTCCGGGTCGACGGCACGGGACGTGAGCAGGTAATCGCGCATCACGATGCCGTGCCGGCCCTCCTCCGCGGTCCAGCGGTGCACCCAGGTGCCCCAGGCGCCGTCGCGGCCGAAGAGGGAGGCGATCTCGTGGTGGTAGCTCGGGAGGTTGTCCTCCGTGAGCAGGTTGACGATGAGGGCGGTCCTGCCGATGTCGGTGACCTTGGACTGGTCCTGCTGCCAGTCTTCGCCGTCCTCGAAGAATCCGGGGAAGTTGCGGCCGTCGGACCAGGGCACGTACTCGTGCGGCATCCAGTCCTTGGCGACCTTGAGGTGGCGGTTGAGTTCGTTCTCGACAACCTCTTCCAGGGCGTGGAGGAGCCTGGCGTCGGTCCAGGTGCCCGAGCTGCCGAGGTGGGGAGAGGTGATCGTCACGGGTGCTCCTGCGGGGACGGGAGAAGTGCTACCTACGGGTTCGTAGGTTACGAGACCGTAGGTTAAGTGGCGAGTAAAGGAGATCGCCTGGTGGGGGCGAGGCGTGTCCCGTTCCTCACGATATGACCTTGCGGATCTGGCCGGATCGGACTCGATCTGGCCGGAATCCGGGTGTCCGGGCGAGAGGCATGTCACGTACGGAGGGGTGCCTCCCGCCCGGACAGGCGGGCCCCGGACCCCCGGTTTCGCCCCGTCGTCAGTCCGTCCCGTCCACCAGATCCCGCAGATGCTGCGCGGTGAACGAACCCTCCGCGGAGAGCAGCTCGGCGGGCGTCCCGGTGAACACCACTTCACCGCCGTTCTTTCCGCCGTCCGGCCCGAGGTCCACCACGTGGTCGGCGCGGCGGATCACGTCCAGGTTGTGCTCCACGACGATCACGGTGTTCCCGTTGTCGACCAGTCCGTCGAGCAGCCCCACGAGCCCGTCGACGTCCGCCATGTGCAGACCGGTGGTCGGCTCGTCCAGCACGTACACCGCGCCCGTCCGGTGCAGTCGCGTCGCCAGTTTGATCCGCTGGCGCTCCCCGCCCGAGAGTGTGCTCAACGGCTGCCCGAGCGTCAGATACGTCAGGCCCACATCGCGTAGCGCCGCGAGCTGCCGCCTCGGCGCCGCCGCCGTGCCGACCGCAGACTCCTCCAACGACCCGAAGAACTCCAGCGCTTGATCGGCCGTCAGGTCCAGTACGTCCGCGATCGACCGGCCCTGCACATGCAGCGCGAGTACCTCGTCCTTGAACCTGCGCCCCTCGCAGTCCGGACAGGTCGTCGTCACCGGATCCATGAACGCCAGGTCGCTGTAGATGACCCCCCGGCCCCGGCAAGTCTCGCAGGCCCCACCGGAGTTGAAACTGAAGAGCCCGGGCTCGCTGCCGGTCAGGCGGGCGAACAGCTTGCGCGTGACGTCCATGATCCCGAGGTACGTGGCAGGCGTCGAGCGCGCCGAGATCCCGATCGTCGACTGGTCCACCACCACGGCCTGGGGATGTGCCTCGGTGAACGCCCCCGACACCAGCGTGGACTTGCCCGATCCTGCGACACCTGTGACCGCTGTCAGTACACCCGTCGGGAACTCGACCGACACGTCCTTGAGGTTGTGCAGCGACACGTTCTTCACCCACAGGCCGCCGGTGGGAATGCGGCAGACGTCCTTCGTCCCTCCTCGGCGGCGCAGACAGCGTCCGGTCGGCGTGTCCGCCCTCCGCAGCGCCTTCGGGGTCCCCTCGAACACCACCCGTCCGCCGTCTGCGCCCGCGCCCGGCCCCATGTCCACGACATGGTCGGCAACGGCGATCACATCGGCGTCGTGCTCTACGACGAGGACGGTGTTTCCCTTGTCGCGCAGCCGGAGCAGTAGATCGTTGAGGCGTCCGACGTCCCTCGGGTGCAGACCGATGCTCGGCTCGTCGAAGATGTACGTCATGCCGGTGAGGCTGCTGCCCAGATGCCGCACCATCTTCAGGCGCTGGCCCTCGCCGCCGGAGAGCGACTGAGTGGGCCGGTCGAGGCTCAGATAGCCGAGGCCGATGGCGCGGATGCGTTCCAGGGCGGTCACCGCGGCCGCCGCGATCGGCCGGCCCACCGGGTCGTCGATCGCCGCCAGCATCGGGATCAGATCGGTGACCTCCATCCGCGAGCAGTCGGCGATCGAGAGGCCGTCGATCCGGCTGGCGAGCGCCGCCTCGTTCAGCCTCGCCCCGTGGCAGCTCGGGCACTCGCCCTCGGCCAGGTACTCCTGGACGAGATCGCGGGTCTTCTGGCTGAGTGCCGCCAGATCCCGCTTGAGATACAGCCGGTCGAACCGGTCGGCCACGCCCTCGTAGTCGTTCTCGACCTCGAAGGTGCTGCCCTTCACCCGTACCTTCGTCCCGCGCCCGCGCATCAGGAACGCGCGCTCCGACTCGGTGAAGTGGCCCACCGGCTTGTGCGGATCGAGGTCCGGGCTGTTGACGTACGTCTGTCCGTGGAAGGTCCCGGGGCGGAACGGAGGGAACGCGATCCCGCCCTCGGCCAGCGACTTCGCCGGATCCAGGATGCGGTCGTAGTCGGGCCTGACCGTGCGCCCGAGCCCGTCGCAGCGTTCGCACATACCGCTCGGGTCGTTGAAGGAGTAAGCGGTGGCCGAGCCCGCGCTGGGTGTGCCGTGCCGGGAGAACAGCACCCGCAGCACCGAGTGGATGTCCGTCATCGTGCCGACCGTCGACCGGGAGTGGCCACCGATGGGCCGCTGGTCGACGACGATCGCCGGCGCCAGATCCTCCAGGGCGTCGGCGTGCGGGCGCTCGTACTTCGGCAGACGGTTGCGGATGAACCAGGTGAACGTCTCGTTGAGCTGGCGCTGGGACTCGACGGCGATGGTGTCGAAGACCACCGACGACTTGCCCGACCCCGACACCCCGGTGAAGACCGTGAGGCGCCCCTTCGAGATGCGCAGGGTGACGTCCTGGAGGTTGTTCTCCCGGGCGCCGGTGACGACGATGTGCTGCGGCATGACCGGCCGCGAGGTCTGTGCTGGCATGCCGCCGACGCTACGGTGGATACCAGACAGGTCCTGTCGTGATTTACGGACGATTCCGCGGTCCGTGACGGCAGCACCGACACGGACCGCGACCCCGTCGGGGATTCATGCGGACATCATCAGGTCCCGCACCTCCTCCACGGTCGTGTCCCGCAGTTCTCCGTCGAGCAGCAGCCAGCGGGTCACGCCGATCGACTCGAGGAAGGGCAGGTCGTGACTGGCCACGATCAGCGCGCCCTCGTAACTCTCCAGCGCAGTGGTCAGCTGACGCACGCTCGACATGTCGAGATTGTTCGTCGGCTCGTCGAGCATCAGGAGCTGCGGCGCCGGTTCGGCGAGCAGCAGCGCCGCGAGCGCCGCCCGGAACCGCTCACCGCCGGAAAGTGTTCCCGCCACCTTGTCGGCCCGCGCGCCCCGGAACAGGAAGCGCGCGAGACGCGCCCGGATCCGGTTGTTGTCGGCGTCCGGTGCCGCTCGTGCGACGTTCTCCGCGACCGTGAGTGCCTCGTCGAGCACATCGAGGCGCTGCGGCAGGAAGCGTACGGGCACATGGGCCGTCGCCTCGCCGTCGACCGGTTCGAGTTCGCCGTTGACGGTCCGCAGCAGGGTGGTCTTGCCCGCCCCGTTGCGGCCGACGAGTGCGATGCGCTCGGGGCCGCGCAGCTCGAACTCGCCCTCCACACGGGCCCCGTAGCGCAGACCGAGCTCGCGCAGGGTGAGCACGGACCGGCCCGGCGGTACCGCCGTGTACGGCAGATCGACACGGATCTCGTCGTCGTCGCGCACTGCCTCGACAGCGGTGTCGAGCCGCTCCTTGGCCTCCTTCAGCTTCTCCTCGTGCATGATGCGGTGCTTGCCCGCCGAGACCTGGGCCTCCCGCTTGCGGGCGTTCATGATGATCTTCGGCTCGCGTTTCTGGGCGAACATCTTGTCGCCGTAGCGGACCCGGCGGGCGAGTTTCACCTGGGCGTCGGACAGCTCTCGCTTCTGGCGCTTGAAGTCGGCCTCCGCGACCCGCACCATGCGTTCCGCGGCCTCCTGCTCGACGGCGAGTGCCTCCTCGTAGGCGGAGAGCGTTCCTCCGTACCAGGTGATCGTGCCGCCGCGCAGATCGGCGATCTGGTCGACGAGTTCCAGGAGCTCGCGGTCGTGGCTGACCACGACGAGCACGCCCGACCAGGCCTGGACCGCGGAGTACAGCCGCCTGCGCGCGTACAGGTCGAGGTTGTTCGTCGGCTCGTCCAGGAGCAGTACGGCCGGCCTGCGCAGCAGCAGTGCCGCGAGGCGAAGCAGCACCGACTCGCCGCCGGACACCTCGCCGATCGTCCGGTCGAGACCGATGTGGCCGAGTCCGAGCTCATCGAGCGCCGCGACGGCACGCTCCTCGACGTCCCAATCGTCGCCGACCGCGGTGAAGTGCTCCTCCGCCACGTCTCCGGCCTCGATGGCATGCAAGGCGGTGCGGGTCTCGGCGATGCCGAGGACCTCGTCGACGCGGAGTTCCGTGTCGAGCGTGACGTTCTGCGGCAGCCGGCCGACGTCGCCGGCCGTGCGGATCGTGCCGGCGCCCGGCGTGAGCACGCCGGCGATCAGCTTCAACAGAGTTGATTTTCCTGACCCGTTGACGCCGATGAGCCCGGTCCTGCCCGGAGCGAAGGAGGCCTGCAGACCGTCGAAGACCTCGGTCCCGTCGGGCCACGAGAAGTCGAGCGAGGTGATGGTGATGGACGGGTTCGAACCCGGGAAAGTAGACAAAGCGGCCTCCGGCGCGTGCATGAGTGGGTGCAGGGCAACGCGGTGAGACACGGATGCGGCGACTGAACCCGGCCAGAACGGGTCGGGCGGAGGGCGCAAGGGAGGCCCTGGTCCACGGAGGACGGCTCGACGGCCGAGGTCGCACGCGACATGCGCAGTCTGTGCTGCGCTATGTGGTGTCTCAAGACCTCAGACGAGCAACGGTCCACTCCGATCGGCGACAACAGGGCGATATGCACCGTACGAGTGCCTGGGGCGTGCGTCAACGCCTTTCTGGCACCGGACGGCGAGCGGGCGTGCTGCCGGACGTATCCGGGCAGGTCACCAGGTGCGTGGGGTGCTGGATCAGGTCGCTGGTCGCCGTCTGTCGCCGGACTTCCGTCGCGGGACGCCTGTCGCCGGACCCCGGGAATCAGCAGGCGTCGCGCAGCAGCTCCGCGAGATCCTCGTCGATCTCCAGGTGCAGATGCTCGTGCCCGACGGGAACCAGGGCTGCGGAACGCTTGAGGAAGCCCCGCAGCTCGGCCGTGCGGACGTGGACGATCGCCGTGCCCTCGGGTGCGTGGAACTCCAGCACCGTCCGCTCGTATCCGTACGGCCTGATGCGCACGTCACCGTCGCCGGAGGACTCCTCCAGGCCGGCGGTCAGGAGCTCCCGGCCGAACGACCACGAGACGTCGACGCCCTCGAGGGTCGCGGGCGCGGGGAACGTCATCCGGACGGCGAACGGGTCGTCGCGGTCGTAGTGGAGGCTCGCGGGGATGGTCAGCATCTGCGGCTCCGCGGCGACCAGGCGGGCCTCAACGGCGTGTTCGATCACAGTGGACAAGGCCTGCTCCTTACGACGGTTCGACGGACGACTCCGGTACATGGTTAGACGACGGAACCCGGGAATCCGTGCACCGATCCGGCAGTGAGCTGTATCACCGGCCCGGACCTGCGGTGATTCCGCGCGGTATGGCGATGTGTGGCATACGTCCGGCCACGCGGATTCGCCAACACCCGTTACGTGCCCACCCGGTGGCCCGCCGGAGGTGCTCTGGACGGCACATCGCCGGGTCCGCTAGCTTCCCGGCGCATGAGGGCTGAGGGGAAGACGAGGCGGTCGCGCCGGCTGTGGACGATCGGCGTGTGCGCGGCACTTGCGGCAGCAACGTACGCCGTCCCCGCGCAGGCCGACGGTGCTCGGCCGGCGGCGAGTGGGGACACCCGCGGTGCGGACCGGCTAGCTGCGCGCGACGTTGTGCGTCCGGCGAAGCCGACATGGCGGGAGACACCGAGCGGAACGGACGCACGGTTCAGGGGACTTGCCGCGGTCGGACGGAAGAGCGCCTGGGTCGCGGGGACGGAAGGAACGGTCCTGCGCACCTCGGACGGCGGCCGCAGCTGGCGGGACGTGTCACCGCCCGGGGCGTCCGGGCTCGAGTTCCGTGACGTGGAGGCCTTCGACTCCCGGCGCGCGGTCGTCCTCGCGATCGGGGAAGGCGACGCGTCCCGGGTGCTGCGCACGGACGACGGAGGTGCCACCTGGACCGAGACGTTCCGTAACGACGAGCCGGCGGCCTTCTACAACTGCGTGTCCTTCTTCGACCGGAGCAACGGCCTCGCGGTGAGCGACCCCGTGGACGGCAGGTTCCGGATCCTCGCCACCTCCGACGGCGGCCGTTCCTGGTCGGTGCTGCCCGACTCCGGTATGCCCGACGCGCTGCCGGGCGAGGCCGGATTCGCGGCGAGCGGGCAGTGTCTCGTGACCGCCGGCACGCAGGACGCCTGGCTGTCCACGGGGGGCGGTGACCACGCGCGCGTGCTGCACTCCCGCGACCGGGGCCGTACGTGGAAAGCGGCCGATGCGACCGTCCCGGCGGGCGACCCCGCGCGCGGGGTGTTCGCTCTGGCCTTCCGCGACCGCGACCACGGACTCGCTGTGGGCGGGGACTTCACCGCGGACCTGCCGTCGCCGGACGCGGCCGCGGTCACCGGGAACGGCGGGCGCAGCTGGCGGCAGTCGGTGAAGCCGCCGCCCGCATACCGCTCCGGAGTGGCCTGGTTGCCGCACAGCCGGTCCGGGGCTCTGGCCGTCGGGCCCACCGGCACCGACCTCACGCGGGACGGTGGCCGCACCTGGCGCACCATCGACACGGGCTCGTACGACACCGTCGACTGCACGCGCGCCGGGGCCTGCTGGGCGGCCGGGGAGAAGGGACGTGTCGCCTTGCTCGGACGCGGCTGAGGGCCGCGCAGGACGGCGACGACCTGGCGGCCCGCACCGGGCGGGCCGCACCGGGCGGGCCGCACCGGGCGGGCCGCACCGGGCGGGCCGCACCGGGCGGGCCGCACCGGGCGGGCCGCACCGGGCGGGCCGCTCGTCGGTCAGGAGGCGGGCTGCTCGCGGTGGGCGGCGAGTTCCGGCGCGGTCTTCGTCGCCGCGAACTCGGTGATGCGGTACTCGCAGACGCCGGCCACCGTGAAGGGGTCGCTCGCCACCAGCTTCTCGACCGCCGCACGGTCCATGCCGACGACGATGAGCACGCCGCCGTCGCGCGGGTTCTTGCGGCCGGAGGCGAGCACGAACCCGGCGGCGTACTGCTCGTCGAGCCAGGCGACATGCGCCTCGAGCTCGGCGTCGACGGCGGCCACGGGCGCGGTGTAGGTCAGATCGAGTACGAACATGCTCCGGAGGCTACCCGCAGTCCAGCGGGCCGGTCCGGCCGCCCGGGTCCGGTCTCTCCGGCAGCGCCGGCGACACGGGAGTTCCGCCACCGCGACGGGGCCCTGGAGGCGTCGCTTCCAGGACCCCACGCAATCAGCGCAGGTCGCGGTCGGGGACCGAGAACCTGAACGTGGCCACGCTCTCCCCGGTAGCCCACCGGTGGAAGCCCGCCTTCTCCAGGACACGGACCGAGGCCGGGTTCGACAGCTCCACGTCGGCGGACACGGTGTGGACTTCCGGTGCGGTGAGAGCGAACTCGGCGAGGGCCCGGGTGGCCTCGGAGGCGTAGCCGCGGCCGCGTCGGGAGGCCACGATGCCGTAGCCGATCTCTAGGACGCCCGCGCTCGGCGGCCAGAACAGGCCGAGGGAGCCCACTACGAGGCCGCTGTCGCACTCGATGACCAGACGGTGGCCGTAGGCGCCCAGCCAGTCGGGATACTGCTCGAAGAGGCCCGCGACGACGCGGTCGCCTTCGGCGGGAAAGTCGTGCGCCCAGTGCGGGAGGTGGTGGCCGTCGAGGACCGCGGTCGCCTCGCTTCGGGTCCAGGACCGCAGGACGAGGTGCTCGGTGACCACGTCACTGTGTACGGGTGAAGAGGAAGACATGTGTCTCTCCTGGTCGTCGGAACGACCGGGCCGCGCGCTGCTGGTGCGCGGGCCGGACGAGGGCAGGCTGATGACGGCCGACGGCGGCCATATTCATCAACCTCCTCATCCCGAGAGCACGCGTATGTCGCGCTGGGGTGAGGCTAGTTGCCCCTCCGCAGCCTGGGCAAAGCCTTTCCCGGAGACCGTCATCCGTGCTCGCCTTCCGCGCTCGTCACGCGCGCGTGGGTCGGCTTCGCGCACCCGTGTCGGCACGCCCTCGCCCACCCCACACCTCCTCGCCCACCCCACACCTCCGCTCATGATCGGCAAGGCGGACGTGGACGTCCGGGAGGGCGGGTCCTCGCGCGCGTGGACGACGCACGCGGACGACTCTGGAGCGGACCGTCGTGCGGCGCGGACGTCGCCGTGTCCCGTCAGCCTCCGAACAGCTGTGTCCAGTACGTGCCGGCGCTGCCGCCGCCCGCGAAGCCGATGCCCAGGTGACTGAACTCCGGGGTGAGGATGTTCGCCCGGTGGCCGGGGCTGTCCATCCAGCCCTGGACGACCTCCGCGGGGGAGCGCTGACCGCAGGCGATGTTCTCGCCGACCCTGCGGTGGGTGCTGCCGGCCGCGGCGGCCCGGTGCCAGGGCTCGCCCCCGTCCGGGGCGGTGTGGGCGTAGAAGGCGCGGGCGATCATGTCCGCGCTGTGGGCCTGCGCTGCGGCCGTCAGCGGTCCGTCGGCCGCGAGGCGGCCCAGACCGGCGGCCGCGCGCTCCGCGTTGGTCAGGGCGACGACCTCCGCCGCGGTCTCCGAAAGGCCCGCAGGCGTGAGGGGCCTGGCCCACAGCGCGGTCCAGAACACGTCCCCGTCGCGCCCGCCTGCCTGCGCGACGGCGGCCTGGGTGTACTGCGGGTCCTGCAGGGTGCGCCGACTGCGCTCCTGCGAGAGGCAGTACTCGACGAACTCGGCGGGGGAGCGGGGGCCGGACACCAGGTGTTCGCCGATGGACAGGAAGGCGTACCCGCCCGACGTCACTCGCTGGAACACGGACGTGCCGTCCGGGGACGTGCTGTCCAGCGCCCCTCGGGCGGCCATCACCGAGGCGTGCGACTGGGCGGCCGCCGCGAGCCGGGCGTCGTGTGTGACCGGGGGAGCGCCGGCACGCGCGCGTGCGGCATTGGTGAGGGTCAGGAACACGTCGCCGCCCGGCGGGGGTCCGGGCGGCGCGGTGGCAGGGCCCGACTGCCGTGGCGCGGGCGGCGGTCGTCGGTCCGGTGGTTGCGGGGTTCCGCCGTCGTCGGCGACGTCCACCCCGAAGTCCCTTGCCACGCCGGCCAGTCCGTCCGCGTACCCCTGGCCGATGGCGCGGACCTTCCAGCCCGTGGGGCGCCGGTAGAGCTCGGCGAGGAGCAGGACGGTCTCCCGGCCCGCCCGCGCAGGCTTGAACGCGGCCACCACCCGCCCGTGCGCGTCGGTGACCCGCAACTGCGGTGCCGGTAGCAGGCTCAGCGGGGTGCCGGGTTCGGAGGGGCTCACCACCACCGTGACGCGACCGGCGCCGGGGCGCAGCCCGCGCGGGTCGACGACGAGCCGCTCGCCGCTGAGACGGGCGCCCGGCGCGGTCGGCTGGTTGAAGAACACGAAGTCGGCGTCGTCGCGCACCTTGCCGTCGTCGCCGGTGATCAACGCCGACACGTCGTACGGACCCGGCACATGAACCGTCACCTCACCGACCGGCAACGGCAGGTTGCCTCCTGCCACCAGCTCACTATTCGAACCCATCGCTGCACCCGCCCCTTGCCGCACCTGAGGACCCACTGACCCACCTCGGGCATGCTGCCCCCGGAAGTGCCGTCCCCGGGCCCTGCGCCACACCGCCCGTACCGTCGCCAGTTGAACGCGCGGGACCGGACACGGGTTCCGGGCCCCTCATCCGCCCTCCACGCGCGCGTACCCCACGGATACGCCGCGGAGGCGGGCCGAGGGACCGTAGGGTCGAAGCATCATGATCACCGCTCACACGCCGGCCGACTGGCCCACCACCGAGTCCGATGCGCGCGCAGTTCAGGACGCGCTGCGCGGCCGCGTGATCCTCGACGAGACCGGACCACCGCCCGGCGCCGGCCGGGTGACCGGCGTCGACGTGGCCTACGACGACGAGCGTGACGTAGTGGTGGCCGCCGCGGTCGTGCTCGACGCCCGGAGTCTCGAGGTCGTCGAGGAGACCACCGCCGTCGGCCGTGTGTCCTTCCCGTACGTACCTGGCCTGCTGGCGTTCCGTGAACTGCCCACCGTGCTGGCCGCGTTGGGAAGTCTACGGACCGACCCCGGGCTCGTGGTCTGCGACGGCTACGGACTTGCGCATCCACGGCGGTTCGGGCTCGCGGGGCACCTGGGCGTGTTGACCGGACTGCCCGCCTTCGGCGTCGCGAAGAACCCTTTCACCTTCGTCCACGACGTCCCCGCCAACGGGCGCGGTGCGGTGTCCCGACTCCTCGACGGCACCGAGGAGGTGGGCCGCGCGGTGCGCACCCAGGACGGCGTCAAACCGGTCTTCGTGTCCGTCGGGCACCGGATCGGCCTCGACAACGCCTGCGAGCACACCCTGCTGCTCGCCCCGCGCTACCGCCTCCCGGAGACGACCCGGCGCGCCGACGCCCTCTGCCGCCGCGCACTGGCCGAACTGCCCGCCTGACGCCCGATCCCTCCCCACCGAGCCGAACGCGATCACCACAGCCGCGGAGCAACCCGGCGCGTCCGGGCGGTGGTTGACCCACAGGCCGCGAGCACGCACCGGCCCACCGGTGGACTACTGCGAGATCCTCGACGGCCCCGACGCGAGGCCCGCCCGCCCCGCCCAGTACGTCCGGGCCATCGCCGACTCCGTAAGGGCGCGGGGCGGCCGCATCGTCGAAGGGACCGAGGCCCGCGCCATCCACCCGACGCCGTCCGGCGTCACCGTGGCAGGGGAGGGGCACGACGCGGTCGTACTCGCCCACGGTGCGTGGATCAACCGGCTGGCCCGTCGGACGGGCGTCACGCAGATCGTGCAGGTCGGACGGGACTGCTCCTTCACGGTCAACATGGACCGACTGCCGGACGGGCCCCTCTACTTCACCAGCCAGCAGGTCGTCTGCACTCCTCTCGGCGACCGGGCGCGGATCGCCGGGACGATGGAGTTCCGCGACATCGGCGCGCCCAAGGACCCGCGACGCGTCCAGTCCCTCGTCTCACAGGCGCGGGCCTGCCCTGGTGAGAGGCGCGCACCTCGACGACCGCCAGGACGAACGGGTCGGGCCCGCCCCTGCACCGCGGACGGCCTTCCGCTGACCGGAGCCGGGAACGATCCCGGTTGTACGTGGCGGGCGGCCACGGGGTGTGGGGCATCTTCCTGGGCCCGGTCAGCGGCAGGCTCCTCGCCGAGGAGAGCGCCTCGGGGCGCCGCCCCGAGGCGCTGCAAGCCGTCGACCCGCTCCGCTGACGCCGTGGACCGGCCGCCGGGTGCCTCACGACCGCCGGCGGTTCAGGCTTCTCAACGCCGGGCGGCCACCCGGAAGGTGATCCCGGCCGCCTGGAGGCGGGCGGTGAGCGCGTCACCCATCGCGACCGCAGGGGTCACCTGGCCCGCTGCGGCAGGCAGTTCGTCGAGGGCCAGGCACATGGCGGCCTCGGCGAACATCTTGGCGGTCTCGTCGTACCCCGGATCCCCGCCGGCGACCTCCGTGTACACCCGCTGTCCGCCGCCCTCACCGACGAACCGCACCGAGAACCAGGACCGGTCACGGCGCGCCTTGTCCGGCCCTTGGCCGGGCTGCAGGCGATCTCCCAACCACCGCCGTGCAGGCGGTACTTGAGCGGCGGCGAACAAGGCGCCGAGTCCTGCGGCGCCGCCCACCACCACGGGCAGGCGACGTACGGCGGCGTAGTGCCCGTAGCGGAAGTCGGGACCGTAGCGCGCGAGGGCCCGTGCCGACCGCTGCACGACCTGCGGGTCGATCGTCGGCAGCGGCACGCCCCAGGCCATCACCTCACCGCTGAAGTGCGGCCTGCCGATCGGGGCGTAGGCGCGACGGTCGAACGGCCGGGGCTCGTACTGGCGGCGGTCACGCGCGGCCGCTGCCATCTCCCGGCCGCGCGAGAAGCCGGTGAGTACGGAGGAGAACGTGCCGCCCGAGAAGCGCCCGTTGGAGCTCACGTAGCCGTTGATGCGCAGCGGAACGTCCTCCGGCAGCTGCCCGACCGTGAAGTACACGCCGAGGTCGTGCGGGACCGAGTCGAATCCGCAGGCATGCACCAGGCGGGCGCCGGTCTCCCGCGCGCGTGCGTCCTGCCGTACGTAGGTCAGGTCGACGAACTCGGGCTCACCGCTGAGGTCCAGGTAGTCCGTGCCCGCCTCGGCGCAGGCCGCGACGAGATCCTGCCCGTAGGTGATGTAGGGCCCGACGGTGGTGGCCACCACGCGCGCGTCGCCGGCGATTTCCCGCAGCGCCTTCGGGTCGTCCGCGTCGGCCTGCAGCACGGGCAGGTTCGCGAGCTCCGGCCGTTCCGCGGCGAGCCGGTCCCGCAGCTGCTTCAGCTTCGGCAGGCTGCGCCCGGCGAGCGCCCAGCGCAGGCCCTTCGGGGCGTGTTCGGCGAGGTACTCGGCGGTCAGCACGCCGACGAAACCGGTCGCCCCGTAGAGCACGATGTCGTAGGCGCGGTCCGCGGAGCGTGTGCGCGACCCGTCCTGCGTCCTGTCCTGGGAGCCGTTCCGCTTGCCGTTCCTGCGCTCTGCTCCGCCGTCGACCATGCCGCCGCCTTCCGAACTCGTGC
Source organism: Streptomyces sp. YIM 130001 (assembly GCF_003574445.1). Lineage (GTDB taxonomy): Bacteria > Actinomycetota > Actinomycetes > Streptomycetales > Streptomycetaceae > Streptomyces. The sequence goes on along the minus strand of NZ_KZ984563.1, from coordinate 47,988 downwards.
CCGTGCCGTTGTCCGTGGCTGAGGCTAGCGTGGCCGCAGAAGCGATGTGCGCGGACCTGAGGACGCGTACGGATCCCGGCAGACGTGAACCGACCCGAAGGAACCCGGAGGCCTGATGTCCGAGTCCAAGCAAGTGGCGAAGCATCCGGTTCCCCGGCCGGCGCTGACGGCGTGGAAGAAGGTGCACGGGTTCGCCCTCGGCCTGCCGGGCGCCTTCGAGGACCACCCCTGGGGCGAGACCGTCGCGAAGGTCAACAAGAAGGTCTTCGTGTTCCTCGGAGTGACCGACGGCAGTTATCCCCTCGGTATGACGCTGAAGCTGACCGGCGAGGAGGCGCACGCCCACGCGATGACGATGCCGGGCGCGGAGCCGGCCGGCTACGGCCTCGGGAAGGCGGGCTGGGTCCGTCTGCCGCTCGCCGTCGAGGGCGCGCCGCGAGCCGATCTGCTCTGCGACTGGGTGGAGGAGAGCTATCGCGCCGTGGCCACCAGGAAGCTGATCGCCGAACTCGACGCCCGCCACTGACGCCCGGCGCTGACGCCCGGGCGGATCACGGCTGAACTCACGGGTGTCGTACGCCCGTCAGGGCAGTACAGCCAATGCCCGCTCACAAGGGGGCCCGTCTCAGCCCGGCCGTCCCGCGATCTCCCGCAACAGTCCCATCACGGCCCGTGCCCGGGCCGTCTGCGTCATGCCCGCCACCGAGGCGATCTGCACCTCGAGCGCGGGGCTCTCGTCGCGGAGTTCCAGTTCGGCGATCTCGCCGCCCCCGTACGTCTGACTGGTCGCAGGACGCTGGTTCAGCACGGAGTAGCCGAGTCCGCGGGCCACCAGGGACCGTACGGTCTCGTAGCTCTGGGTGCGGTAGCGGACGTCGGGTGCGGTGCCGGTGGCCGCGACCAGGGAACGGAAGTAGTCGCGACTGTGCGGGAGGTCGAGCAGGACGAGCGGCTCCGCGGACAGCTCGGACAGCTCCACACTGCCGCGGCCGGCCAGTGGGTGGTCGGCCGCGACGATGACGTAGGCCGGGGCGCGGGCGATCGTCTCGCTGCGCAGTTCCTGCGCCGCCGAGAGGCCGAGATGGTAGGTGAGGGCGAAGTCGACGCGTCCCGCGGCGAGTGCCTGAACGAGCTGGTCCGTCTCCGCCTCCACCACATCGATCTCGATGCCCGGATACCGGCGGGTGCACTCGCTGAACAGCGGAGGCAGGTAGGAGGGCGCCAGCGTGAGGAAGCAGCCCACGGTCACCGGCCCCGAGATGGTCTCGCCGTCGCCCCGGGCCTCCCGTTCGACCTCGCGGGCGCGGGCGAGGAGGTCGCGCGCCTGGTGCTGGAGCCGCTCCCCTGCGGGGGTCAGGGTCAGCCCCCGGCCCCGTCGCCGGATGAACAGCTGCACCTGCAGGTCCCGCTCGAGGTTGAAGATCGCCGCGGACACGGCGGACTGCGCGATGTGCAGTTCCAGCGACGCCTCGGTCATCGAGCGGCGCTCGGCGGTGACCAGGAAGTAGCGCAGCTGAACGAGCGTGAAACCGAGCGGTGACGTCATACGAGCCCTTGTGCCTGGTGAACCGTGTCGGCCCGACCCTAGTCCGGCCTGCAACGGGGCGGCATCACCCCGTCACAGTCCTTACGCGCCGGGTGCGTCCGCGAGCTCCGGCTCGGCGGGCGCGGCGGCCACGTCCTCGGGGCGCAGCAGCGGCGAGCCGACCGTCTCCTTCAGGGACAGCGCCGCGACCAGGCCACCCACGGCGAACACCATCAGATACGGGCCCGGCACCAGCGTGCTGCCGGTGGCGGAGATGAGCACGGTCATCAGATACGGCACGGTCCCCGCGAACAGCGCCGCGGTGATGTTGTACGAGATGGACAGCCCGCTCTGCCGCGTTCGAGTGGGGAAGACCTCCGCCGACCACACCGCGTAGGTACCGAGGATCGCGGCCAGGATCGCGCCGAGCCCCAGCCCGGCGACCCAGGTGCCGGTGAGTCCGCTCCGCATCAGGAGGAAGGCCGGGGTGGCCAGGACGAGCAGCGCGGCTGTCGCTCCGACGAAGACCGGCTTGCGGCCCACCCGGTCGGACAGCATGCCGAACAGCGGCACCAGCACCAGGCCGAGCAGCGAGATGGCGGTGGACAGCAGGGCCGCGCTGCCGTCGGAGTGCCCCAGGTGGTCGGTCTGGTAGGTGACCAGGTAGGTCAGTACGGCGTAGAAGGGGACGTGCATGGCGGCCATCAGGCCTGCCGCCTGGAGCAGTTCGCGCCGGTGGGAGCGGAACAGCTCGCGTGCCGGGTTGCGCGCGACGGTGTCGTTGGCCTCGAGGGCCCGGTACTCGGGGGTGTCCTCGATCTTGTTGCGGATGATGAAGCCGATGATGCCGAGAGGCGCGGAGATGAGGAACGGAACGCGCCAGCCCCAGGAGGTCAGTTGGTCGTCGCTCAGGCCGGTGGACAGCAGCAGGAAGACGAACGAGCCCGCCAGGAAGCCGAGCAGTGATCCGACCTCGAGCCAGCTCACACCGAATCCGCGGCGCCGACGCGGCGCACTCTCGGCCAGGAAGCTGGCCGCGCTGCCGAACTCACCGCCCGCTGCGAAGCCTTGGACCAGGCGCAGCACGACCAGGAGCACCGGCGCCGCCATGCCTATCGACCCGTAGCCGGGCAGGAGGCCGATCGTCAGGGTCGAGCCGGACATCAGGAAGATGACCAGGGTCAGGGTGCGCTTGCGGCCGATCCGGTCGCCGAGCGGGCCGAACACGAGGGCCCCGACCGGCCGGATGCCGAACGAGACGGCGAACACGCCGAAGACGGCGAGCAGTCCGGTCGTACTGTTCTCGGCCGGGAAGAACACGGTCGCGACCGTGCCGGCGAGGTAGGCGTAGGCAGCCCAGTCGAACCAGTGCACGAACACGCCGACGGCTCCGGCGGCCACGCTCCTGCGCAGGGCGACCACATCGGTGGTCACCCCGGCTTCGGCCGTCGTCATGACGCCGTCTTTGCCGGTGGACATACACGCCTCCTTGCGAACAGGGTGGAGAAGCCGGTGCGGGTGCGGGTGGCGCCGCGCGCTCGGGGCGCGGGCGGGCTGCCGGTCAGGGGGTCGGGTGGGGTGGACCGGCCCGGTCCACGCCGGTCCAGGCCAGTGCGACCGCCGCGTCGAGCAGGGCCCGCTGCGCCGTACCACCGACGCAGAACGCGGCGAACTCGTGCTGGTGGTTGGTCGCGGGCAGTGAACCGATGCCGATGTACGGATGGATGGCCGGCACCACCTGCGAGACGTTCCCCATGTCGGTGGAGGCGCGGTTCATTCGGGCGGCCTGGCCCGGCGGCGCGAACTCCCGCCCGAGGGCGAGGGCGTTGGCCCGGTAATGACCGAGCGCGGTCTCGTCGGTGCGGAACTCCGCGTACGGCTTGCTCTCCGGTTCGATCGTCAGGTCGCAGCCGGTCGCGAGGGCACCCGCCTCGAAGGCCCGCATCACGCGCGGTTCGAGCTCGGCCAGTTCGGCGAGCGTCTCGGCCCTGACGTACCAGCGTCCTGTGGACCGCTCCGGGATCGCGTTCGGCGCGTCTCCGGCGTGTGTCACCACGCCGTGCACCCGTGCGGAGCCCGGCAGTTGCTGGCGGAGCAGGCCGATGGCGACCTGGGCGACGGTGAAGGCGTCCGCCGCGTTGACCCCGGCTTCCGGGTAGGCGGCGGCGTGCGCGGACTTCCCGGAGTACGAGATCCTGGAGTGGCTGACCGCGAACGGCCGGGCCTCGGCGACGTCGACCGGCGCCGGGTGCGCCATCATCGCGAGGTCGGCCCCGTCGAAGGCCCCGCGGTCGAGCATCTCGATCTTGCCGCCGCCGCCTTCCTCGGCCGGCGTCCCGTACACCTCCACGGTCAGTCCCGCGTCGTCGGCGACGGCGGCCAGGCCGAGCGCGGCGCCCACCGAACTCGCCGCGATCAGGTTGTGCCCGCAGGCGTGGCCGAGTCCCGGCAGCGCGTCGTACTCGGCGCACACCGCGATCCGGACGGGCCCGCTGCCGAACCGCGCGTGGAACGCGGTGTCCAGGCCCAAGTAGGAGGAGGTCACGTCGAATCCGGCCTCGTTGAGGAGTTGCGGCACCGCGGCGGCGGCCCGGTGCTCCTCCCACGCGGTCTCCGGATCGGCGTGCAACTGCTCGGAGAGGGCGATCAGTTGCTCTGCCCGGCGGTCGACCGCCTTGCGGGCCGCCTCCTTGCGCGCCCCGACCTCTGTCGCCCGCCCTGCGGCTGCGTTCCCCGTGCCCATCACAGATCGCCCGGAACGCCGTACGAGGGGGCCGAGGCAGGATCCAGTCCGCGCCGCACGTAGTCGTCCCGCTGCGGCAGCCAGATGTCGACGAGTTCGCCGAGCCGGTCCAGAGGGTTCTCGGCCCAGTCGATCCGCAGATCGGTGATGCGCCAGCCCACGTCCGCCACGACCGCGAGGCCGGCGGAGTACACCGGGCCTTCCTCGCCGCCCGCCGCGACGGCGGCCCGCAGGGCGGCGGCGAGGCGCTCCTCGATCTCTCCGGTGGCCGCGGCGTAGGCGTCCAGGAGGACACCAGGGATGTGCTCGCCGGAGAGCATGTTGCCGGCCGCGACCGCGTCGTCCCCGGTGGCGGAGCCGTGCGTGCCGAGCGTCCGCGACCCGCTGTACGCGAATCCGGGACCGGAGCGGCCGAGCACGGTCAACTGCCGGTAGGCGATGGTCCCGGCGTTGCGCGCCGCGCCGGTGACGGAGGTCAGGGCGCGCTCGGCGTCGCCGTGCTCCGCGAGGCCGTCGAGCAGGCTCGTGCCCAGCGTCGGATCGGTGATGTTCTGCGAGGCCGCCACACCGACTCCCGGTCGCAGATGCGCGACCCGGGCGGCGACGGCGGGACTCGACGAAGTGGCCGCGATCCCGAAACGTGCACCGTCGCGGACGATCAGGGACATGGTCATGCGCGGCCTTCCTCGGGGATCGATGCCGGGGTGTTCTCCGGGATCACGGCGATGGCGTCGATCTCGCAGACCCACTCGGGGCGGGCCAGGGCCGACACCACCAGACCGGTGGAGATCGGATGGACGCCCTTGGTCCAGCGGCCGACCGTGCGGTACACGGCCTCGCGGTAGCGCGGGTCGATCAGATAGATCGTCAGCTTGACCAGGTGTTCCATCCGGCTGCCCGACTCCTCGAGCAGCATCTTGATGTTCGCCATGGCCCGTTCGGCCTGCGCCTCGGCGTCGCCGATGCCGACGGATTCGCTGGTGTCGAGGTCCTGGCCGATCTGGCCCCGTACGTACACGGTGTTGCCGGCCACGACGGCCTGACAGAGGTCGTTGTCGAGGTTCTGCTCCGGATAGGTGTCGTGGGTACTGAACGGACGGATCCGGGTGTGTCCGCCGACGACGATCGGCTCCTTCGCCGGCCGGCCTGTGTGCGTGGACGTCATCGTCTGCTCCTCAGCAGTTCCGGGAGTCGGACAGGGTGTTGTTCCGGGCCGCCGGTGTCGTGCCGGCCGCGTCGTCCGTGCCGTACGCGAGATAGCCGCGCCGGGTCGCGATGTGGTCGGCGACGTACCTCGCGTCGTGCCACACACCCCAGATGAAGCTCGACCCGCGGCGGGACAGCCAGGGCAGGCCGAGGAAGTAGACGCCGGGCTCGGCGGACACGCCTCGCCGCTGCTCCGGCCGGCCGTTCTCGTCCAGCGCGTCCACCTGCAGCCAGCCGTAGTCGGCGGCGAACCCGGTGGCCCAGACGATCGAGGTGACGCCGGCTCCGGCCAGGTCGAGCGTGAGGCGCGGGTCGGTCACGCAGTCCGGGTCCGGCCCGAGCACGTGGGCCTCGGGCTCCTGGGGCAGGTCGAGGCCGTTGCGCTCGACGTACGCGTCGGCCGCTCGCAGGAGCGCGAGGTACTTGGCGTCGCCGAGCGCGATGTTGTCGGCGAGGTCCGGCGCGAAGCGCAGCACGCCGTCGTCGAACGACGCGGTGAGACCGACGAGTTCGATACCACCCGCGGCCAGCGCACGGAAGTCCACGGTGTGGCCGCCGCGGGCGCCGCTCACCGCGATGGTGACGTGTTCGGCGCCCTGCGGCGGCGTCTCCGCGTCCCAGAGCCCGAGCACGCCGAGCCACCAGCAGAAATCGCGGCCCCGGTACTCGCGCGGCGGCCGGTCGTGCGGGCCGACGGACAGCAGCACCCGTCGACCGGACCTGCGCAGCTCGTCGGCGATCTGGACTCCGGAGGACCCGGCCCCGACCACGAGCACCGCTCCCTCGGGCAGTTGCTCCGGATTGCGGTACCCACTGGAGTGGATCTGCACGGGCACGGCGCCGTCCGGGACGATGGGCGGAATCACCGGCCGCTGGAACGGCCCGGTCGCCGCCACCACGAACCGGGCGTCGATCGCGCCCTGCGAGGTCCGGACCCGGAAGCCCGGCCGCCCCTCGTGCCGGCGCACCGAGGTCACCTCGACGCCGCTGCGCACCGGGGCGCCGATCTTCTCCGCGTACGCGACGAAGTAGTCGGCGACCTGCTCCTTCGACGCGAAGGCGTCGGGTGCCACGTCGTCGAACTCGAGCCCGGGGAACCGGTCGTGCCAGGCAGGCCCGTTCGCGACCAGTGAGTCCCACCGCTCGGTGCGCCAGCGCTCGGCGATGCGGTGCCGCTCGAGGACGACGTGCGGTATGCCATGGGCTCCGAGGTGCTCACTCATGGCCACACCCGCCTGGCCCGCTCCCACGACGACGACCTGGGTCGTCTCGGCCTCTTCGGTCTCTTCACCAGGCACTGCAGACTCCCCTCAGGCGGTAGTCCATCCCTGCGTCGCGTCGACTCGGCTACCGCACGAGTCATCCTGCGGCGCCCGAAGAAAATCCGTCCAACAGATGTTTCCGTTGCAGGCAATCGGATCCATAGATTTGAGCCCGTGGGGCCGGACAGCGGGGGAGGGGGCCTCGCTCCGGATGCCGGGCGAGTGCACCCTCTGAAGCCCTTGTGCGGAGTGGAACGTGTTCTTAACATCGTTGCTGTTACATCAGTACTGTCACAGCGCTGGGGGCTCGATGCCGGGAACAGGGACGCCAACGACGGGCAACGGCCCGCTGAGCGGGGTCAAGGTGGTCGAACTGGCCGGCATCGGCCCCGGACCCTTCGCCGCGATGCTCCTCGCCGACCTGGGCGCCGACGTCGTGCGCGTGGACCGGCCGGGCGGCTCGGGTCTGGCCATCGACCCGGACTACGACGTCTCCAACCGCAACAAGCGCTCGGTGCTCGTCGACCTCAAGTCGCCGGAAGGCGTCGCCGTCGTCCTCGACCTGGCCGAGCGCGCGGACATCCTCATCGAGGGCAACCGTCCCGGCGTCGCCGAGCGCCTCGGTGTCGGCCCAGAGGCCTGCCGGGAGCGCAATCCGCGTCTCGTCTACGGCCGGATGACCGGATGGGGCCAGGAGGGGCCGCTGGCCGACCGGGCCGGCCACGACATCGGCTACATCGCCGTCACCGGCACCCTCGGAATGATCGGCAAGCCCGACGAGGCGCCTGCGGTCCCCGCGAACCTCGTCGGCGACTACGCGGGCGGCTCGATGTACCTCGTGGTCGGCGTGCTCGCCGCCCTGCAGCACGCCCGGACCCACGGCGAGGGCCAGGTCGTGGACGCCGCCATCGTCGACGGCGCCTCGCATCTCGCCGCGATGATCCACGGCATGATGGCGGCCGGCGGCTGGCAGGACCGCCGCGGCGCGAACCTGCTCGACGGCGGCTGCCCGTTCTATGGCAACTACGAGACGGCGGACGGGGGTTACATGGCCGTCGGCGCCCTGGAGCGGCAGTTCTACGACGAGTTCGTGGCGCTCCTCGGCATCGAGGACGAGGCGCCGGGCCGCAAGGACTTCGCCCGCTGGGACGAGTTGCGCACCGCGATCGCCGACCGCTTCAGGACCCGCACGCGCGACGAGTGGACGGCCGTCTTCGCCGGCTCCGACGCCTGCGTCGCGCCCGTCCTCTCGCTGCGCGAGGCGCCGCACCACCCGCACCTGGCGGCCCGCGGCACCTTCGTCGAGCACTCCGGGATCACCCAGCCCGCACCCGCGCCCCGCTTCTCCGTGACCCCCGGCGCCATCCGCAGCGGCCCCGCGCAACCCGGTGCCCACACCGCCGAGATCGCCGCCGACTGGGACCTGCCGCGTCTCGTCGAGGGCGACGGCTGATGTCCATGGCCGGGCGCCGGCGCAGGCGTACGTCCGACACGAACGCGACCCAGGGCCCGACGGGCCGGACAGGAGCTCCAGCATGACGGCACGCACGCCCTCAGGGATGAGCCGCACCCTCTACTCCGAGGAGCACGAGGCGTTCCGCGAGACCGTCCGGGCGTTCCTCGCCAAGGAGGTCCTGCCGTACTACGAGCAGTGGGAGAAGGACGGCGTCGTCGCCCGCGAGGCCTGGCTCGCGGCGGGCCGGCAGGGCCTGCTCGGCCTCGCCGTGCCGGAGGAGTACGGCGGCGGTGGCACCACCGACTTCCGCTTCAGCGCCGTACTGGCCGAGGAGTTCACCCGTGCCGGGGCGGCCGGCCTCGCCGTCGGACTGCACAACGACATCATCGGCCCGTATCTGACGTCGCTCTCCACGGACGAGCAGAAGCAGCGGTGGCTGCCCGGCTTCTGCTCCGGCGAGATCATCACCGCCATCGCCATGACCGAACCGGGCGCGGGGTCGGACCTCCAGGGCATCAGGACCAGCGCCGAGGACAAGGGTGACCACTGGCTCCTGAACGGCTCCAAGACGTTCATCTCCAACGGCATCCTGGCCGACCTCGTGATCGTCGTCGCGGCCACCGAACCGGGCGGCGGCTCCAAGGGCCTGTCCCTGTTCGTCGTCGAGCGCGGCACGGAGGGCTTCGAGCGCGGCCGCAACCTGGACAAGATCGGCCAGAAGGCCCAGGACACCGCCGAGTTGTTCTTCAACGACGTCCGCGTCCCGAAGGAGAACCTCCTCGGCGAGGTCAACGGCGGCTTCCTGTACCTCATGACCAACCTCGCCCAGGAGCGCATGGGCATCGCGGTCTCCGGGATCGCCGCCGCCGAGCACCTGCTCGAGATCACCATGACCTACGTCAAGGAGCGCGAGGCGTTCGGCAGGCCGCTCGCCAAGCTGCAGCACATCCGCTTCGAGATCGCGGAGATGGCCACCGAGTGCGCCGTCACCCGGACCTTCCTCGACCGCTGTATCGCCGACCACTCCGAGGGCGCGCTCGACGCCGTACACGCCTCGATGGCCAAGTGGTGGGCCACCGAACTGCAGAAGCGCGTCGCCGACCGCTGCCTCCAACTGCACGGCGGATATGGCTACATGACGGAGTATCCGGTCGCGAAGGCCTACACCGACGGCCGTATCCAGACGATCTACGGCGGCACCACTGAGATCATGAAGGAGATCATCGGCCGCTCCCTGCTGGCCTGATCCCGCGCTGTGCCCGCCCGCACTCCGCCCCGACCGACCCTCACCCCGTACCGCACACGGAAAGGCCCCAGACCTTGAGCACCGAAGCGTACGTATACGACGCGATCCGCACCCCGCGCGGCCGTGGCAAGGCCAACGGCGCCCTGCACGGCACCAAGCCCGTCGACCTGGTCGTCGGCCTCATCCACGAGGTCCGAAACCGCTTCCCCGACCTGGACCCGGCTGCCGTCGACGACATCGTGCTCGGCGTCGTCGGCCCGGTCGGCGACCAGGGCTCCGACATCGCACGGATCGCCGCGATCGCCGCCGGACTGCCCGACACGGTCGCCGGTGTTCAGGAGAACCGCTTCTGTGCCTCGGGCCTCGAGGCGGTCAACCTGGCGGCCATGAAGGTCCGTTCGGGCTGGGAGGACCTGGTGCTCGCCGGCGGCGTCGAGTCGATGTCGCGCGTGCCGATGGCCTCCGACGGCGGCGCCTGGTTCGCCGACCCGATGACCAACTACGAGACCGGTTTCGTCCCGCAGGGCATCGGCGCGGACCTGATCGCCACCATCGAGGGATTCTCGCGGCGCGACGTCGACGAGTACGCGGCGCTCTCCCAGGAGCGCGCCGCCGCCGCGGTGAAGGACGGCCGTTTCGACCGCTCCATCGTCCCCGTCAAGGACCGTTCGGGCCTCACCGTCCTCGACCACGACGAGCACCTGCGCCCCGGCACCACCGCCGACTCGCTCGCCGGCCTCAAGCCGTCCTTCAAGGACATCGGCGACCTGGGCGGCTTCGACGCGGTGGCGCTGCAGAAGTACCACTGGGTGGAGGAGATCGAGCACGTCCACCACGCGGGCAACTCCTCCGGCATCGTGGACGGCGCGTCCCTCGTCGCGGTCGGCACCCGCGAGGTGGGGGAGCGGTACGGCCTCGCCCCGCGCGCCCGTATCGTCTCGGCCGCCGTCTCCGGATCCGAGCCCACGATCATGCTCACCGGCCCCGCACCGGCCACCCGCAAGGCGCTCGCCAAGGCCGGGCTCACCATCGACGACATCGACCTGGTGGAGATCAACGAGGCCTTCGCCGCGGTCGTCCTACGCTTCGTCAGGGACATGGGCCTCTCCCTCGACAAGGTCAACGTCAACGGCGGCGCCATCGCCCTCGGCCACCCGCTCGGTGCCACCGGCGCGATGATCCTCGGCACCCTCGTCGACGAACTGGAGCGCCAGGACAAGCGCTACGGCCTCGCCACGCTCTGCGTCGGCGGCGGCATGGGCATCGCCACCATCGTCGAGCGCCTCTGACGTCCGTCCCAACCGGATCCCTCACTTACGGCCTTACGGAGAAAGCCAGATGAGCACCGAGCCCACGACCATCCGCTGGGAACAGGACGAGACCGGCGTCGTCACCCTCGTACTCGACGACCCCGACCAGTCCGCGAACACCATGAACCAGGCCTTCAAGGCCTCCCTGACCGCGGTCACGGACCGCCTCGAAGCCGAGCGCGACAGCGTGCGCGGCGTCATCTTCACCTCGGCCAAGAAGACCTTCTTCGCCGGTGGCGACCTGCGCGAGCTGATCGCCGTCACCCCCGAGACCGCCCAGTTCGCCTTCGAGGCCGGCCAGGGCATCAAGCGCGACCTGCGCCGCATCGAGACCCTCGGCAAGCCGGTCGTCGCGGCCATCAACGGCGCTGCCCTCGGCGGCGGTTACGAGATCGCCCTCGCCTGCCACCATCGTGTCGCGCTCGACGGGTCGAGCACCAAGATCGGTCTCCCGGAGGTCACTCTCGGCCTGCTCCCCGCGGGTGGCGGCGTCACCCGCACCGTGCGCCTGCTGGGTATCGCCGACGCGCTGCTCAAGGTGCTGCTGCAGGGCACCCAGTACAACCCGAAGCGCGCCCTCGACAACGGCCTGATCCACGAGGTCGCCGCCGACCGGGACGAACTCCTCGCCAAGGCGCGGGCGTTCATCGACGCCAACCCCGAGGCCCAGCAGCCCTGGGACCAGCCGGGCTACCGGATCCCGGGCGGCACCCCGGCCAACCCGAAGTTCGCCGCGAACCTGCCCGCCTTCCCGGCGAACCTCAAGAAGCAGACGAACGGCGCCCCTTACCCCGCCCCGCGGAACATCCTCGCCGCCGCCGTCGAGGGCTCCCAGGTCGACTTCGAGACCGCGGGGACCATCGAGGCGCGCTACTTCACCGAGCTGGTATCGGGCCAGACCTCCAAGAACATGACGCAGGCCTTCTTCTTCGACCTGCAGGCCGTCAACTCCGGCGCCAACCGCCCCAAGGACGTCGAGCCGCGCAAGGTCACGAAGGTCGCCGTGCTCGGTGCCGGAATGATGGGCGCGGGCATCGCCTACTCCTGCGCGCGAGCCGGCATCGAGGTGGTCCTCAAGGACGTGTCCGCCGAGGCGGCCGCCAGGGGCAAGGCGTACTCGGAGAAGCTCTGCGCCAAGGCCGTCGGCCGCGGACGCACCACCCAGGACAAGGCGGACGCCCTGCTCGCCCGCATCACCCCGGCCACCGACCCGCAGGACGTGGCCGGCTGCGACGCGGTCATCGAGGCCGTCTTCGAGGACCCGTCGCTCAAGCACAAGGTGTTCCAGGAGATCCAGGACGTCGTCGCACCGGACGCGCTCCTGTGCTCCAACACCTCTACTCTGCCCATCACTTCGCTCTCCGAGGGCGTCTCGCGGCCGGCCGACTTCATCGGCCTGCACTTCTTCTCGCCGGTCGACAAGATGCCGCTGGTCGAGATCATCAAGGGGGAGCGGACCTCGCAGGGCGCGCTGGCCCGCGCCTTCGACCTGGTGCGCCAGATCAACAAGACCCCGATCGTGGTCAACGACTCCCGCGGCTTCTTCACCTCCCGCGTGATCGGCCAGTTCATGAACGAGGGCGTGGCGATGGTCGGAGAGGGCATCGAGCCCGCCTCCGTCGAGCAGGCCGCGGCCCAGGCCGGCTACCCGGCCAAGGTCCTCTCCCTGATGGACGAGCTGACCCTCACCCTGCCGCGGAAGATTCGCAACGAGTCCAAGCGAGCTGTCGAGGAGGCCGGCGGCACCTGGCCGGGCCACCCCGCCGAAGCCGTCATCGACCGGATGGTCGACGAGTTCGGCCGCCCGGGACGCAGCGGCGGCGCCGGGTTCTACGAGTACGGCGAGGACGGCAAACGCGCCGGACTGTGGCCGGGCCTGCGCGAGCACTTCACGCGCGACGGCGCCGGCATCTCCTTCGAGGACATGAAGGAGCGGATGCTGTTCTCCGAGGCCCTCGACTCGGTCCGCCTCGTCGAGGAGGGCGTGCTCACCTCGGTGGCCGACGCCAACATCGGCTCCATCCTCGGCATCGGCTTCCCCGCCTGGACCGGTGGCGTGCTGCAGTACATCAACGGCTACGAGGGCGGCCCGACCGGCTTCGTGGCGCGCGCCCGCGAGCTGGCCGAGCGCTACGGCGACCGGTTCCTGCCGCCCGCGCTGCTCGTCGAGAAGGCGGAGAAGGGCGAGACCTTCACCGACGCCTGACACCCCGCACGAGAGCCGGTCCGCTTCTCACGACGCGGGCCGGCCCCGGTGCGTCGTAGTCCGACCGCGTACGGGTGCTCAGGACTCCGGCCGGAAGGCGCCGCGCAGCTCCTCACGGAGCGAGCGCTGGAACGCCATGACGAGGGCCTGGATCACCAGGGGCTGCATATGGGCGGACAGCGACTTCATCGCGGCCACACGGTCGGCGTCGCTCCCGGAGTCCCCGTGCGGCTCGCCGACCTCGTCACGGAAGATGCGGCTCAGATCCTGCGCGGCCGCACGGGTGTGCTCGACGAGCACCGCGCGCGAGGCCAGGATCGCCTCGGGTGTGAACGGCACGCTGAGCAGTTCGACACTGAGACGCAGCATCCCGACATCCACCCGGAAGACGTCCGGGTCCTCGGTCCTGGCGAGCGCGTCGAGCGCGGCCAGACGGTCGAGATCCGCCTCCTCCAGGCTCCGGCCCGCGCGGCGTTCGAGCTCCGCCCGATTCATGTCCTCGACCGTGTCCGGCGCCCAACTGGCCACGAGGCCACGGTGGATGGCGATGTCCCGCGCGCTCAGATCGGGCGAGAGCTGCTCCAGATAGCGCTCGATCGCGGCCAGCGTCATGCCCTGGTGCTGCAGTTCTTCGATCAGCGCGAGACGCGAGAGGTGATCGGGGCCGTAGCGTCCGACCCGGCGCGGTCCGATCGCGGGCGGCGGCAGCAGGCCACGAGTGCTGTAGAAGCGGATGGTGCGGACCGTGACCCCGGCGCGGGCGGCCAGCTCGTCGACCGTGAGGGTCGGCTCCTCGGCTTCCGTCGTCATGAGCGCTCCCTCTCCCACCGCTGTCAGGTCCGGTGCAACAGTATTGCTGTCTCACCACTGTTGTGAAAGTGCCCGCGGCGGTACGGAACGGCCCGGCCCTTCGACGAAGGGCCGGGCCGGGAGGAACTCGGACCGGGTGCGACACCGGGCCCGCACCCGCTGCACGCTCAGTGGTCGTGGTCGTGGTCGTGGTCGTGGTCGTGGATCGAGTTCGTACGCGCGATCTGCTTCCAGGACTTCGGGCGCTCCGCCTTCGCGCCGGAGCGGGCCAGGGAGGCAGCGTCCGCCGCGGGCGCCGAGGGCTTCGACGCCTGGTACAGCCAGGTGTCGAAGAGGCCGGCCAACGGCTTGCCCGAGGCCTTCTCCGCGTAGGCGACGAAGTCCTTCACATCGGCGTTCCCGTACGCGTTCTCGGCGGGCCAGCCCTTGAGGATCTCGAAGAAGGCCTTGTCGCCGATCTCGCCTCGCAGGGCCTGCAGGGCGAGCGCGCCACGGTCGTACACGGCGGCGTGGAACTGGTTGTCCGGACCCGGGTCACCGGGCTTGACCGTCCAGAACTCGTCGTCCGCGGGGTGCTGGGCGTAGGTGTAGTCCGCGAGCTCCTGCGCCGTGCCCTCGCCCTCCTTCTCCGACCACAGCCACTGGCTGTAGCGGGCGAAGCCCTCGTTGACCCAGATGTCCTTCCAGCCCTTGAGGGAGATGCTGTCGCCGTACCACTGGTGGGCGATCTCGTGGACGACCACGGACACGTTCGAGCCGTTCGCGAACTGCTTCGGGCTGTAGAACGGCCGGGTCTGCGTCTCGAGCGCATAGCCGCTGGTGACGTTCGGGACGTATCCGCCGACCGCGTTGAACGGGTACGGGCCGAAGACCTCGGTGAGCCAGTCGGTGACCTCGGCGGTGCGCTCGATGCTGGCCCGTGCGGCGCCGTCGTTCGCACCGAGGTCCTTGCTGTAGGCGTTCAGGACCGGCAGGCCACCCTCGGTGGTGTCCGTGGTGATGTCGAACTTTCCGACCGCGAGTGTGGCGAGGTAGGTCGCCTGCGGCTTGTCCGAGCGCCAGTTGAAGCGCGTCCAGTCCGAGCCGACCGGGTTCTCCGACTGCAGCACGCCGTTGCTGATCGCCTTACTGCCGTTCGGTACCTGCACGGAGACGTCGTACGTCGCCTTGTCCAGCGGGTGGTCGTTCGACGGGAACCACCAGGCGGCCGACTCGGGCTCCTGCGCGGCGATGCCGCCGTCCGGTGTGCGGTGCCACGCCGTGTAGCCGTTGATCTCGACCTCGGAGGGCTTGCCCGCGTACCGCACCACGACCGTCGCCGACGCGCCCTTCGGCAGCGGTGTCGCCGGAGTGATCTCCAGCTCCTGGTCGCCGGAGGTGGTGAACTCCGCCTTCTTGCCGTTGACCCGTACCTCGCTGACCTTCAGGCCGAAGTCCAGATTGAACCGGGACAGGTCCTCGGTGGTGGTCGCCAGCAGTGTCGCGGTGCCCTCGAGCAGGTCGGTCTTCGGCTGGTACTTCAGTCGCAGGTCGTAGTGCGAGACGTCGTATCCGCCGTTGCCGCTCGCCGGGTAGTAGGGGTCGCCGATCCCGGGTGCGCCCGGTGCGTGGTCGGCGGCCGATGCCGGGATCGCCAGCAGGAGGCTGGCCGCGAGCGCGCTCGGGGCGATGAGTCTGCGGTGCACAGTGGCTCCAAGTCTTCACGGGGGAGGGGGGTTTGAGGGACTGGACGAGCCTATTGAGTACCGCCGGTCCCGGTCATGTCCATGGCCCCTCCTGTCACATGATCGCCACGCGGGTGACATCCGCTACCAGGTCGGATCCGGCGCACCACGACCCTGGGCCGGCCGTACGCGGCCCTATCGGCCCCGCAGTGCGGGGGAGTTGGCGGACACCGGCGATCACGCCCCCTTATGCCCGACCCCGCATCGGAGTACCTTCCGCCTCATGCCGTCGGGCAACCGGGCCGCGCGGCACCCCCAGTGCCGTACACCCGCACGTCCGGCCCCGGTGTCCGCGCACCACCCCGCAACAGGGAGGCATACTCCGTGAGTTCCCGACTGCGCGCCGCACTCGTCGCCGCGACCGCCACCGCCCTGGTCGTCCCCGTGCTCACCGCACCCGCCCGGGCCGCCGGCACGCCGTCGCCGCCGCGGACCGGCTTCGAGCGGACCCACGGTGAACGCTGGACCACCCAGCCCGAGGAACAGCAACTGCTCGCCACCGTGGACCGCCAGAACGACCGCACCAGCGTCGAACGCATCGGCACCACCGACCAGGGCCGCCCGCTCCAACTGGTCAGCATCGGCTCCGGCCACCGCACCGCCGCGACCGTGCTGCTGGTATGCAGTCAGCACGGCAACGAGCCGTCCGGGCGCGAGGCCTGCCTCTCCACGATCCGCGACCTGAGCTACGGACAGGACGAGCGGACCCGCAGCCTCCGCTCGCACACCAGGTTCCTCGTGATCCCGACCGCGAACCCCGACGGCCGTGCCGCGGACACCCGGGGTAACTCGGACGGAGTAGACGTCAACCGCGACCACATCGCGCTCGAGACCGCCGAGGCCCGGGCCATGGCGGCCGTGATGCGCGACCACCGGCCGGACGTCATCTACGACCTGCACGAGTACGGCGCCACGCCCCCGTACTACGACAAGGACCTGTTCGACCTGTGGCCGCGCAACCTCAACACCCACGACAAGGTGCACACGGAGTCGGAGCTCCTGTCGGGCGACCACGTGCGCCCCGCGGCCGAGGGCGACGGACACTCGACCGGCACGTACGGCATCTGGACCGACCCGGCAACCGGAGACCCCCTCAAACAGACGGCGGGCGACGGCCAGGAGCGCATTCTGCGGAACGCGTCGGGTGTGAAACACTCCGCCGGCCTGCTCATCGAGAGCCGGGTCGATCCGCTCACCGACGCCGAGAAGGAGGACGAGGCACTCAACAACCGCCGCCGCGTCGCCTCGCAGCAGTCCGCGCTCCAGGGACTCTTCACCTACGCGAAGGACCGTGCGGGCCCGCTGCGCTCCGCCACCGCCGAAGCCCGCAGGGCTGGTTACGCCGATCGGGGCCCCGTCTACCTCGGCGGCGCCGACAACGAGCCGGCAGAACCGTCCGAGATCATCGCCGACCCCCCGTGCGGCTACGCCCTCGAACCGGCCCAGTACGCTGACGTGCGCGACGAACTCGCACTCCACGGCGTCACCGTGCGGCGGGACGGCGCCGGTGCTTTTGTACCCCTGAGGCAGTCGATGCGTGCTCTCGTACCGCTACTGCTCGACGAGCGTGCCACGTATCACCTCACCAACGCGCGGCCCGTTCCGGATTGCTGAACAGCCGGGACACATGTCACCTGTGGTAGGGGGTACAAGGAGAAAAATTCATAGCTATGAAAGGTGCCGCTTGTGTCGCATGACGCACAGAACCCGACCGGTGGGGGGGATTCGCCGGTGACGGCGGAGTTCCCCGAAGGTCCACACGAAACCGAGCGCCCCCGGACCGACCGTGTGGTGTTCGGGGTTACCGCCGCCTTCACCCTCGCGTTCGTGCTCTGGGGGGCCATCTCGACCGACTCGCTGGAGAGTGTGTCGGGGAAGATGCTCACCGGCCTGGTGCACAACGGCGGCTGGGCGTTCGTGCTCGCCGCCTCCGGCTTCGTGGTGTTCGCCCTGTGGCTGTCGATCAGCCGGTACGGAAAGATCACCCTCGGCAACGAGGGTGAGGAACCCGAGTTCAGGACCGTGTCCTGGATCGCCATGATGTTCAGCGCCGGTATGGGTATCGGCCTGATGTTCTACGGCGTGAGCGAGCCCCTCACGTTCTACAACGACCCGCCGCCCGGCACCGACCCGGCGGACTCCGCCGCGGCGATGGAAACGGCGATGTCCACCACGCTGTTCCACTGGACGCTGCACCCCTGGGCGATCTACGCGGTGGTCGGTCTGGCCATCGCGTACAGCTGTTTCCGGCGGCGCCGCAGGCAGACCATCAGTGCCGTGTTCACGCCACTGATCGGTGAGAAGCACGCCAACGGTGCCTGGGGCCGGGTCATCGACATCCTCGCGATCTTCGCGACGCTGTTCGGTTCTGCCGCTTCGCTGGGTCTCGGTGCGCTGCAGATCGGCAGCGGTATGAAGGAGCTCGACTGGACTCAGGCCGGTACCGGCCTGCTCGTGGTCATCATCGCGGTGCTGACGGCGGCGTTCGTCCTGTCCGCGGTGTCCGGCGTCGAGCGCGGCATCCAGTGGCTGTCGAACATCAACATGGTCCTGGCCGGCATCCTGGCCCTCTTCGTCTTCATCGCGGGCCCCACGATCGTGATGCTGGACCTGCTGCCCACCTCCGTGGCGCACTACGTCGGCGACCTGCCGCAGCTCATGGGCCGTACCGAGGCATCCAGTGGTGAGGGCATCGCCGACTGGCTCGGCAGCTACACGGTCTTCTACTGGGCCTGGTGGATCTCCTGGACGCCCTTCGTCGGCATGTTCATCGCGCGCATCAGCCGTGGCCGTACGATCCGTCAGTTCATCGGTGGCGTCATCCTGGTGCCCAGCAGCGTGAGCCTGGTCTGGTTCGCCGTCTTCGGCGGCTCGGCGATGAAGCTCACCGAGACGAAGCAGCTGGCGGCCCAGGAGACGGTCGAGGGTCAACTGTTCGGGCTGCTCAAGGAGTTCCCGATCGCCACTGCCATGTGCATCCTGGTGATGGTCCTGGTCGGCATCTTCTTCGTGTCCGGTGCGGACGCCGCATCCATCGTGATGGGCACGCTGTCGCAGAAGGGCACCTTCGAGCCGAGCAAGTTCGTCGTCATCTTCTGGGGTGCGGTCACCGGTGCCGTCGCAGCCGTCATGCTGCTGATCGGCGACGGCAAGGACAACGCCCTGGAAGGCCTGAAGAATCTCACCATCCTCGTGGCGGCTCCCTTCGCCGTGGTGATGGTCGGCATGTGCTTCGCCCTCATGCGCGACCTGCGCAAGGACCCGCTGATCGTGCGGGCGGAGAAGGGCGAGGAAGCCGTCGAGATGGCCGTGATCGCGGGCCACGAGCAGTTCGACGGGGACTTCGAGTTCCAGATCGCCGCCACGCCGCCCGACGAGGAAGGCGCCGAGGAGGCGGAGGAGACCTCGGGGACCACGAAGACCGACGCTCCGCCGAAGTCCTCGTGACCTCCGTCTCGTCTGACAACCGCTGAAACCCAGGGCATTGCGGCCCTTGATCGGGCGCCCCGTCCACCGGACGGGGCGCCCGATCGCGTGCAGTACCCTGCCCGCCGGGCCGCGCTCGCGACCGTCGCGTCCCGCGAAAGCCGAAAGCCCCTCAACGGATTGCCGGTTGCCCGGCTCGATCGCGCCCGAGGTGGGGATACTCAGGTCATGTCAGCCGAGTACGCGAGCTTCGGCCTGGCACCAGCGATGCGCGCCGGTGCCGTGACGGCCGACGGGAACTATCAAGTCCACCGGGATTTCACGGACTTCATCATCGACGGGCGCCCCCTGCTCTTCCAGCTCTCGGACCTGGACGCAGTGTCGCCGCTGGCCGCGGACGTGCCACCGGCGATCTTCACGGCCCAGGTGCGCGGCCTGCTGCTTGAAGCGGAACCGCCGCTGGCCGGCGGCCGCCATCTGATCTACGGCTGTCCGGAGTGCGAGGGCCTGGAATGCGGCGCCGTGACCGCCGTCATCGAGCGCGCGGGCGACGATGTCGTCTGGCGGGACTTCGCCTGGCAGACGGACGAGCGACTGGATCTGGAACGCAACGGCTACCACGGGATAGGCCCGTTCCGCTTCCGCGGCGACCAGTACCGTGCCGAACTGTCCCGGCTGCTCGCGGTCGACGACCCGGCCGAACACCGCAGGGTGCTCCTGATCGGCGCCCGCGCCGCCGTCCTCGCGAAGCTCGCGGCCGCGCTGCGCATCATCGGGATCGGCGCCGAGATCACCGAGGACGTCGCCGCCATCCCGCCCCAGGAACTGGCCACTTACGGCGCCGTCGCCTTCGGCCGGGCCGTGCCCGAGTCCCGGCGTAGCGCTGTCCGTGCGGCGTTCGAGCAGGCGGGCGCCGATGTGGCGTACGTCGACGGCCTCGCGCCCGTCGTGCCGCTGCTCGTGGCACAGATCGAGGACGCGCTCGACCGGAGCCCGGCGGCGCAGCGACGGCTGACCGAACTGGTCGCGGCGGACAGCGAGGCGGGCGTGGAGGTGACCTCGACCTGCCGGGTCACGCTCACCGCGTACCGCCTCGACCGGCTCTACCGCACCCATGTGCACGAGGTGTTCGACGACGTCCTGGAGGCGGGGCGGCACCGAATTCCGCTGGACGCGCGGGCCACCAAGGGGCGATCCTTCATCGTGGCGCGCACCACCGGGAGCGTGCTGGTCTCGCCACTGGCGCGCTGACCCGGACCCAAGGCCTCCGGCAGGCACAAAACGCCGTTCCACCATGACAGTTGAGGACCACCGGAGGGCATCCTCCGCGGTGCGGTGAGCGCCGGACGGCGCGGACCGGCGATCCGTCCGCGCAGCCGCGGAGACCTGCGCCGGGCCCGCAGGCCCCGCGCTCACTCGTGCTGGGACCACCTCTACGTGGCACCCCTGTGGCCGCTGCACGGCGCCAACCTCGGTACGCTCGCCCGCACTTGTGACGCCGTCGGTGCCTGTCTGACGGTGCCGCGCTTCCCGTGGGTGCCCGAGGCGCTGGCCCGCGGGAACACTCTGCGCAAGCCGCTGTGCACGCACTGGACCGGCGACCCGCTCGGCTGGCTGGTCCGGCAGCGGGAGCGGGGCGTACGGATCGTCGGAGTCGAACTGGCCGAGGAATCGGTACGTCTCGGCGATCTGCCCGCGGCCCGGGAGCCGACCGTGGTCGTGCTCGGCCACGAACAGTCGGGAATCCCGCCGGAGGCACTCGATCTGCTCGATGTCTGCGTGGAGATCCCGATGGTGGGGACGGGGGCGAGCCTGAACGTCGCTGTCGCCGGATCGCTGGTGCTGTACCGGCTGGCGGGGCTGGCCTGAGCGGGCGCCGGGGAGCTGCGGTGTCGAGGTGAGGAGCGTCAACTCCACCCGGCCCGGGTGGAGTTGACGCCGTGCCTCACTTCGGGTCGACCAGGCCCGCCTTGCGCAGGGCATCCGCCATCGCGCTGTTGGCCGGAGCCGGACGGCTGCCGCCGCCGCGACCGCCACCTGAAGCGCCGCGCCGGTCGCCGCCGTTGCCGCCTCCGCGTCGTTCCTGGCCGGCGTTGCCTCCGCGCCGCTCGGGGGCGCCGCCGCGCCGGTCGCGCCCGCCGCCGCGCTGCTCGCCGCCGCGCTGCTGCGGGGGACGGCCGCCACGCGCACCACGGCCGCCGTCGCCGGACTCCGTCGCCGCCTCGTCGTCCAGACGCAGCGTCAGCGAGATCCGCTTGCGCGGGATGTCGATGTCCAGGACCTTGACCTTGACGATGTCGCCCGGCTTGGCGACGTCACGCGGATCCTTCACGAAGGTCTTCGACATCGCCGAGACGTGCACCAGACCGTCCTGGTGCACACCGACGTCGACGAAGGCGCCGAAGGCGGCCACGTTCGTCACGACGCCCTCGAGGACCATCCCCGGCGCCAGGTCGGAGATCTTCTCCACCCCGTCCTTGAAGGACGCGGTCTTGAAGGCCGGCCGCGGGTCGCGTCCGGGCTTCTCCAGCTCCTTGAGGATGTCCGTGACGGTCGGCAGGCCGAACGAGTCGTCGACGAACTCGGCGGGCTTCAGCGAGCGCAGCGTCGAGGTGCTCCCGATCAGGGCGGCCACCTCGCCGCCCGTGGTCTTCGCCATCCGGCGCACCACCGGATACGCCTCGGGGTGCACGCTGGACGCGTCGAGCGGGTCGTCGCCGCCGCGGATCCGCAGGAAGCCGGCGCACTGCTCGTACGCCTTCGGGCCGAGCCGGGCCACGTCCTTGAGCCCCTTGCGGGACCGGAACGGGCCGTTCGTGTCGCGGTGCGAGACGATGTTCTCCGCGAGGCCCGAGCCGATGCCGGAGACGCGGGCGAGCAGCGGAGCGGACGCCGTGTTCACGTCCACCCCCACCCCGTTCACACAGTCCTCGACGACCGCGTCGAGCGAGCGGGACAGCTTCACCTCGGACAGGTCGTGCTGGTACTGGCCGACGCCGATGGACTTCGGGTCGATCTTGACCAGTTCGGCCAGCGGGTCCTGCAGCCTGCGGGCGATCGACACCGCTCCGCGCAGCGACACGTCGAGCTCGGGAAGTTCCTGCGAGGCGAACGCCGAGGCCGAGTACACCGATGCGCCGGCCTCCGAGACCATCACCTTGGTGAGGTTCAACTCGGGGTGCTTGGCGATGAGTTCACCGGCGAGCTTGTCCGTCTCGCGGGACGCCGTGCCGTTTCCGATCGCGATCAGGTCCACCGAGTGGGCGGCCGCGAGCTTCGCCAGAGAGGCCAGCGCGGCGTCCCACTTGTTGGCCGGGACGTGCGGGTAGATCGTGTCGGTCGCCACCACCTTGCCCGTGTCGTCCACGACGGCGACCTTCACACCCGTACGGAAACCCGGGTCGAGGCCGAGCGTCGCCCGGGTGCCGGCGGGCGCCGCGAGCAGCAGATCGCGCAGATTCGACGCGAACACCCGGACCGCTTCGTCCTCGGCCGCCGTGCGCAGCCGCAGTCGCAGGTCGATCCCGAGGTGCACCAGGATGCGGGTGCGCCAGGCCCAACGGACGGTGTCCTGCAGCCACTTGTCGCCCGGACGGCCACGGTCCACGACGCCGAAGCGGTGCGCCACCATGCCCTCGTACGAGGACGGACCCGCCGTGGGCTCAGTGGCCTCCTCCGGTTCGAGGGTGAGGTCGAGGACCTCCTCCTTCTCGCCGCGCAGCATCGCCAGCACACGGTGCGAGGGCAGTTCGGTGAACGGCTCCGCGAAGTCGAAGTAGTCCGCGAACTTGGCGCCCTCGGTCTCCTTGCCGTCCCGCACCTTCGCCGCGAACCGGCCGCGCTGCCACATGCGTTCACGCAGCTCGCCGATCAGGTCCGCGTCCTCGCCGAAGCGCTCGGTGAGGATCGCGCGGGCGCCGTCCAGCGCGGCCCCCGCGTCCGCGACACCCTTGCCGGCGTCCACGAACGCGGCCGCCGCAGCGTGCGGATCCACACTCGGGTCGCCGAGCAGCCCGTCGGCGAGCGGCTCGAGACCTGCCTCGCGCGCGATCTGCGCCTTGGTGCGGCGCTTGGGCTTGAACGGCAGATAGATGTCCTCGAGGCGGGCCTTGGTGTCGGCCGCCCGGATGCTCTGCTCCAGCTCCTCGGTGAGTTTGCCCTGCTCCCGCACCGACTCGAGGACCGACGCACGCCGCTCCTCGAGCTCCCGCAGGTAGCGCAGCCGCTCCTCGAGTGTGCGCAGCTGCGCATCGTCGAGGAGTTCCGTCGCCTCCTTGCGGTAACGGGCGATGAACGGCACCGTCGAACCGCCGTCGAGCAGGTCGACGGCCGCCTTCACCTGCCGTTCGCGTACGCCGAGTTCCTCGGCGATCCTGCCTTCGATGCTCCCCACGGAGGGTGGCAGCTTCAGTGTCACGATTCCCGTACCGCCTTCTCGCTGAGCTTGAGCCAGCATTGTGGCAGGTGGCACCGACAGGGCCGGGGGCCGGTGCGTCCGGTCCGGCGAGCCGCTGCTGTCGGGGCCTTCCGCAGGCCGGAGCCCTCAGTCCTTGCCGAGCAGGTCGTGCGGGAAGGCGCCTTCGGTGAACGCCTGGGCGAGATGCCCCCCGGCGAGTTCGGTGAGGCGTTCGACTCCGGCGGCCCCGAGGTGCTCGTACGGGGCCGCGTCCAGGCGGTCGGTCTCGGTCTCGATGTCACGGCGCAGCGCCACGCCCTCGTCGGTCAACTCCCCGTCGGCGCCGAGCAGTCCGCGCTCCCGCAGCCGTGCTCCGGCGTCGTCCCACTCCTCGCGGTTCCAGCCTCGGGTGTTCAGGATCCACTTCGGGGAGATGCCCTTGCCGGTGGCCGTGTGGCTGTAGAGCGCCTCGACGGGGTCGAGTCCGGCGGCGAGGAGTACGGCGAGGTGGCCGTCGCCGCGGTGCTCGCGCAACAGGGTCGCGGCGTGCCAGTACGCGAGGTGCGGCTCCTCGGGCACCGGGAGGTCGGCGTGCGCGGCGTACAGCGGCTTCGCCTGGCGGGTGCAGGCCTCGGCGGCGCGCAGTGCGAGCTCTGCGGCCTCGGCGATGGCGTCCGTGGCGAGGGCCTCGTCCCCGAACAGCCGTCGCCAGGTGCGGTCGGCGGCCCGCAGCCGCGCCGCGAGGACGGTCTCGGGGGAGGCGGTGTTCCAGACGTCCGGCACCCAGCGGGCGACCAGATCGTGCTTGAAGTTGTAGAAGGTGGCGGTCACCACACCGGGACCGACGGGGCCCATGGCCGCGGCTCGCGCCGCGAAGTAGGCGGCGCTCGGGTCCTTGATGCCGACCCCGGCCAGCTCCTCGGTCATGTCCTTGGAGAAGTAGACCATCGAGTGGAGCGGGTTGACGGCGTTGTGGCAGCGGCGTCCGGCGCGCGGGGGCAGCGAAGTCATGCCTGCACGTTACCGACTGGTTAGTACGCACGGAAGGGAGGGGCTCCCTTCCGTCGGCGGATGCCTTCTCGATGGCAGGAAAGGTGGGTTCTTCGTCATTGCGGACATCCGTGGGTCCGCGCAGAATCCAGGGCATGCAGCAATCGCCCCAGGGCACCGTCGTGGTCCTCCTCTTCGACGCCGTGCAGAGCCTCGACGTCACCGGACCCGTGGAGGTGTTCGCCGGAGCCGGGCACGCCGTCGGGGTCCCGGAGACCTACCAGGTGCGTACGGCGTCGCTCGACGGTGCGCCGGTCCGCACCTCCAGCGGACTGACCCTCGTCCCCGACCACGCCCTCGCCGACGCCCCACCCGCGCGCACACTCGTGGTGCCGGGCGGTCAGGGCACCCGGGAACCGGATCCGCGGCTCGTCGAGTGGCTGCGCCGGGAGGGCCCGCGTACCGAACGGCTCGTCTCGGTCTGCACCGGCGCGATCCTGCTCGCCCGGGCCGGTCTTCTCGACGGACGTCGGGCCACCACGCACTGGGCGTACTGCGACACGCTCGCGCGTCATCACCCGAGTATCGACGTCGACCCGGATCCGATCTACGTCAGGGACGGCCGGGTCGCGACCTCCGCCGGGGTGACGTCCGGCATCGATCTGGCTCTTGCCCTGGTCGAGGAGGACCTGGGCCGGGACGCGGCGCTGACCGTCGCACGTCATCTGGTCGTCTTCCTGCGAAGGCCGGGAAACCAGGCGCAGTTCAGCGTCCAGCTCGCGGCGCAGACCGCGCGGCGCGAGCCGTTGCGCGACGTCCAGCAGTGGATCACGGAGCATCCGGACGCCGATCTGTCCGTGGACGCGCTCGCGGCGCGCACCAGCCTGTCGCCGCGGCACTTCGCGCGCGCGTTCCGGTCGGAGACCGGCACGACACCCGGCAGATACGTCGAGCGGGTCCGCCTGGAACACGCACGCCGCCTGCTCGAGGACACCTCCTCGGGCGTGGAGGAGGTGTCGCGCGCCGCGGGCTACGGCACTCCCGAGGCGATGCGGCGCGCCTTCGTCAAGGCGCTCTCGGCGACTCCGGCGGAGTACCGGCGCCGCTTCCAGGCATCACCCGCCGCCTGACCCTCCACCTGCCGCAGTCGCCGAACCAACCCCGACAGCACCGGTCAACTCCCGAGGAACAGGAACCCACATGCAGATCGCCATCGCCCTCTACGAGCGATTCACCGCCCTCGACGCCATCGGCCCGTACCAGACGCTCGGGGCCATGCCGGGAGCCGAGGTGGTGTTCGTCGCCGAGCAGCAGGGCCCGGTGCGCGACGACAGCGGCAGGCTCGCGCTCGTCGCCGACCGTACGTTCGCCGAGGTGCCGGACCCCGACATCCTGGTCGTGCCCGGCGGCCCGGGACAGAGCGACCAGATGGAGAACGAGGCGCTCCTCGGGTGGCTGCGTGCGGCCGACGCCACCAGCACCTGGACGACGTCCGTGTGCACGGGCTCGC
The DNA here is from genome assembly GCF_003574445.1 of Streptomyces sp. YIM 130001. Classification (GTDB taxonomy): domain Bacteria; phylum Actinomycetota; class Actinomycetes; order Streptomycetales; family Streptomycetaceae; genus Streptomyces. The sequence continues at coordinate 22,178 of NZ_KZ984563.1, read as the reverse complement.
TCGCGCTGGCCGCCGCAGGGCTCCTGAAGGGCCGCCGCGCCACATCGCACTGGCTGGCTCTCGAGTTGCTCGCCGAACTCGGTGCCGAGGCCACGGGCCGGCGGGTCGTCTTCGACGGCAAGTACGTGACGGCGGCGGGCGTCTCCTCCGGGATCGACATGGGCCTCGCTCTGGTCGGCAGGATCGCCGGCGACGAGGCGGCCCAGTCCATCCAGCTCATGACCGAGTACGACCCGCAGCCGCCCTACGACGCCGGGTCACCGGAGAAGGCGCCCGCTCACATCGTCGAGCGTCTCCGCGGCCGTAGCCGCTTCCGGGAGGAGGCCCCGAGCTGATCGGCCGGGACCACCGATCACCGGGCCCGACGTGCGGGACGCGGCCCGCCCGTCACCGCGGAGGCGTCCAGGTGAAGCGGGGGGCCCGCCGCTCCAGGAAGGCGGCGATCCCTTCTGCCGTGTCGCCGCCGGCGCGGGCCTGTTGCGCCCAGTACGCCGAGCGGTCGACGCGGCCGTCCGCGAACTCCTTGGCCGCGGCCTGGGTCAGTTGCGAGCGTGCCCGCAGGGTCTGGGTGTACTCGGCCACGCGCGCGTCCAGTCGGCCGCCGGGCAGGAGTTCGTCCACCAGGCCGGTGCGCAGCGCCCGCGCCGAGTCGATCAACTCACCCGAGAACAGCAGGAACTTGGCGGTCGCCGGCCCCACGAGACCGGCGAGACGGGCCGTCGAGGAGGCCGGGTAGACGATCCCGAGCTTCGCGGGCGTGACGCCGAACGAGGCGCCCTCCTCGGCGAACCGCAGATCGCAGGCGGCCGCCAGCTGACACCCGCCGCCCACGCAGTACCCGCGCACCGCGGCGAGCGTCGGCTTCGGGAACGCGGCCAGCGCCTCCTCGGCCCGCACCGCGAGTTCCTGGGCGGCACCCCCCGGCCGGCCGAGCCCGGAGATGTCGGCGCCCGCGCAGAACGTTTCCCCCGCCCCTGTCAGGACCAGCGCCCGAACCGCGGGGTCGGCCGCCAGCTCGGCGAGGACCGACGGCAGCGCGGCCCACATCGCGTCCGTCATCGCATTGCGCTTCGCCGGGTGGTCGATCACCACGGTGGCGACGCCGTCCGCGATGGTGTGCCGCAGCCGCGCAGTGCCACTCGCGGCAGGTCCGGCGACGTTCTCGGTGTGCCCCATGCGCCGGATGCTATCCGCCGGTCCCGAACGTACGATCGGTGAGGGGAGTGCCGAACGGTGCGGGGGTGCCACGAGGAGGACCCGATGACCGCGTCCGCTGAATCACCCTCGAAGGAAGGCCGCGGCCTGCGCCGCAGTCTGGGCTGGCTCGCCGCACTGGGCGCGATCCTGGTCCTCGGCGGACTGCTCGGCCTGATCTACGTCGGCGTGGCCACCCTGACGTCGATGCTGCTCTTCGGCTGGCTGCTGCTCGTCGGAGGTCTCGTCGGCCTCCTGCAGGCCGTGCAGATGCGCGGCAGCAGCTTCTTCTGGCTCGGTGTGGTCGTCGCCGCGCTGAACCTCGCGGCCGGCGTCGTCGTCATCCGGCACCCGTCCGGCACCGCCGAGGCGCTGACCATGTTCGCCGCCCTGCTGTTCCTCACCGGCGGTGTGTTCCGGCTGGTGGGCAGTGCGGTGGTGCGCGGGCCGCAGTTCGGACTGACCCTGGTGCAGGGCGCGTTCGGCATCCTGCTCGGCATCCTGGTGCTCGTCGAATGGCCCAGCAGCAGCCTCTACGTGATCGGTACCTTCTTCGCGCTCGCGCTGCTCTTCGACGGTCTTGCCCTGATCGCGATGGGACTCGGCGGCCGCAGGATCGTCAGCCTGGTCGAGGACCCCGAGCGAGACCGGCTGCGTCCGGGACGTGCTTCGGCGACCCCTCCGAAGACAGCAGAAGAAGAGCAGGATCAGTCCCACAACTGACGCTGTCATACGCCAACAGTCAGAAGTCGTCGATAGTCGTCAAGTTCTGATCAGTCGCGCGGTACGGACCAGAACGTTCCCAAACTCGGTGGTGTGGCGACGATCGAGCGTGAGGGTGGCGACCGCGGGATGGACAACGGCGGCTGGGGTGACATCCCGAGCCCGCAGGCCGGAGGGAGTGTGCCCACCGACGCGCCGGCGGCGGGGCCGCTGCCGTACGAGGGCGTCTGGAGATTCAGTGCACCGGCGGTCGACGCCTCGGTGCCACAGGCCCGGCATGCGGTCCGTGACCTGCTCGCACGGCAGGGCGTTCCGGTGGGCGAGGAGATCCTCCAGGGCCTGCTCCTGATCGCCTCGGAGCTGGTGACGAACGCCGTACGCCATGCTGCCGTGCTCTCTCCGATGCTGGCCGTCGAGGTGGCCGTCGGGGCGGACTGGGTGCGGGTGTCGGTCGAGGACAGCCACCCGTACCGCCCGCGGGCGCTGGAGGCCGACCAGGGGCAGACCGGTGGCCGCGGACTGCTGCTGGTCCGCGAGATCACCCAGGAGGCGGGCGGCGCCTGCGACGCCGAACACACCGCGAGCGGCGGCAAGGTGATCTGGGCGGCCCTGCCGCTCAAACCCCGTACGCCGCCGCTCTGACCGCGGTGGGATCCGTGCCTGTCACCAGCCCGCGGCGGGCCCCGTCAGCTCCCGGACCGCAGGACGTGCCGCGTCGAGCACCGTCATGAACCAGGCCGAGAACGGCCCCTGTTCATGGCGCACGGCAAGCTCCGACGCCGTGACGAAGGCCGTCTCCGCGACCTCCAGGGGATCCGGCCGGAGCGACGACTGCACCATCCCCACGAAGAGATGGTTGAACTCCTGCTCCACCAGGCCCGAATGCGGGTCCGGATGGTTGTAGCGCACCGTGCCCGCCTCCGCCATCAGCGACGGCGAGACACCGAGCTCCTCGTAGGTACGACGGGCAGCCGCCGCGAACGGCGATTCGCCCGGGTACGGATGACCGCAGCAGGTGTTGGACCACACACCGGGGGAGTGGTACTTGGCGAGCGCCCGCTGCTGCAGCAGCAGCCGGCCGCGCTCGTCGAAGAGGAACACCGAGAACGCCCTGTGCAACCGGCCCGGTGCCTGGTGCGCGGAGAGCTTTTCGGCCGTGCCGATCGTCTTGCCGTCCTCGTCGACCAGTTCGAGCAAGATCGGCTCGTCGGTCGACTCCTGCGGTGAACCGTTCGCCGCGGTGGCTGGTGTGATCGGCATGGCCATCCTTCGCTGTGGTCTCGAACCTCAGAGCCTCCGGACCAGGGGCCGGGACGCCCCGCGCCCGTCCGGAAACACGATCACAAGTCTGCCGCACGATTCCGGCACTCCCGGCACTTCGTACCCTCCTGCATGTCCCTTCCGGCCGCCCCTCGGGGGACCGGAAGGGACACACGGCATCAGACGCCGAAGGCAGCCGGATAGTTGACCGTGCCGCGCGGCGGATGGTCCGAGCCGTCCAGCACGAGGGCCATCAGAGCCTCGTCCGGTACGTCGAAGGACACCCCGATGCCCGAGCCGGACGCCCGGGTGAAGCCGAAGCGCGGGTAGTAGGCGGGATGCCCGAGCACCACCACCAAGCGCTCACCACGCGCGCGGGCAGCCTCCAGGACCGCGTGCACGACGGCCGTGCCCGCACCCTGGTTCTGGTACTCGGGCGCGGTCGCCACCGGGGCCAGCGCCAGCGCCGGCTCCCCGCCGACCCGGCACCGGGTGAGCAGCGCGTACGCGGCGACCGAGCCGTCCGGAGCCTCGGCCACGTGACCGAGCCCGGGCAGCCAGGCCTCCGGGTCGGCGCGCAGGGCGTCGACGAGGCGCGCCTCCGTGTCGGTCTCGAAGGCCGCGGCGTTCACCGCGAACACGGCTGCCGAGTCGGCCGGCTCCTCCGGCCGCGTGGGCCAGCCGGACGGGCGCAGCACGTATCCCGCGTACCCGTACTCGCCACCGTGCTCGGCGCGCATCGCCAGCTCGGCGCGCGTGGCCGCGATCGCCTCCGGCATACCGGGATCGACCGGATCGGCCGCGTCGAGACGCTCCTGCAGCGGTCCGTAGTACGCGTGCCAGTCGGACTCCGGCTGTGCGTACGTCCCGAGCACCCGATAGCCCGCGCGCTGCGCGGCCCGGACATTCTCCTCCCGGCCGCGCAGCGGATACTGCGCGTCCCAGAAGGAGCGGGCCGCCGCGGACGGCTCCGCCGTCCACTCGCACTCGGTGAGCACCAGCGTGCCGCCGGGCGCGAGCAGCCGGCGCCACGAGCGCAGCGCCGCGTCGAAGCCGATGTTGTACGCCGAGCCCTCCGCCCAGACCAGGTCGAACGACCCGTCGGGATACGGCAGTTCGCCCATGTCGGCTCGGACGGTGCGGACGGAATCCGCCAGGCCCCGCGCCTCGGCCGCGGTCCGCAGCTCTTCGAGGAACGGCTCATGCAGGTCGACCGCGGTGACTTCCGCGCCTGCCTCGGCGGCAAGCAGCAGCGCGCTGCGGCCCGGACCGCAGCCCAGGTCGAGCACCCGCGGACGGGTCGGCAGCGGACCGGCGAGCGACAGCAGGCGACGGGTGGTGGCTTCGGAGCCGGGGCCCTGACGCGGAAGGCCGCGGTGCAGGGTGAAGAAAGCCTCGTACGAGGCGGCGTTGTCGGACAACGTGGGAAACCCTTTGAACGAGGGCTCGGGGGAGGCGTGGCCGCCGGTCAGCCGCGAGCCCGGAGAATGGGAAGTACCTGATCGCTGCGCACATCGGCGCGGAACGCGACAGTCATCAACCCACCTCCTCAGGAATCGACGGCCACCGTATCACTGTGTGTGGTCGCCGACTCCCGTGTGCTGCCCGCCGGCCAAGGCGTCGGTGACGGCGGACCGGGACCTCAGTGGCAGAGACCCGCCTCGTGCTCCGCGTGCCCGCTCGGCTCCAGCTGGAAGGTGCAGTGCTCGACGTCGAAGTGCTCCCCGAGGCAGCCCTGCAGTTCGTGCAGCATCCTCTCGTGCCCGACGCTGTCCAGTACCTCGTGGCTGACCACCACGTGCGCGGACAGCACCGGCATCCCCGAGGTGATCGTCCAGGCGTGCAGATCGTGCACGTCCTCCACGCCGGGCAGCTCGAGTATGTGCTGGCGCACCTCGTTCATGTCCACGCCCTTCGGCGCCGCCTCGAGGAGCACGTTCAGCGTCTCGCGCAGCAGCCGCACCGTACGGGGGACGATCATCAGACCGATGACGAGCGAGGCGACGGGGTCCGCGGCCTGCCAGCCGGTGATCATGATCACTGCGGCCGCGATGATCACCGTGGCGGAGCCGAGGGCGTCCGCCAGGACTTCCAGGAAGGCGCCGCGCAGGTTCAGGCTCTCCTTCTGGCCGCGCATCAGCAGGCTCAGGGATGCGATGTTCGCCACCAGGCCGATCGCGCCGAAGAGCATCGCGAGCGGGCCGTCGGTCTGCGCCGGGGTGATGAACCGCTCGATCGCCTCGTAGAGCACGTAGCCGCCGACGCCGAGGAGCAGCAGACAGTTGGCCAGTGCCGCGAGGATCTCGGCGCGGGCGTAGCCGAAGGTCCGGTTGTCCGTCGTCGGACGGTTGGCGAAGTGGATGGCGAGCAGCGCCATACCGAGCCCGACCGCGTCGGTCGCCATGTGCGCGGCGTCGGCGACCAGGGCCAGCGAGTCGGCCATCAGGCCGCCGACGATCTGGACGACCATCACGCCGAGCGTGATCGCGAGCGCCGCCCGCAGCCGCCCTTGGTACGCGGCCGACACGGTCCCGCCGGCCGCCGCACCCTGTGCGTGACCGTGGTCGTGTCCTGCCCCCATCACTTCCCCCTCGGGTCGATTCCTCCGGGGCGTACGTCTACGGACATTCCGCCCCTGTCCGGCCGGACACCAGTCGCTGCCGCCGACCTCCGACGACCTCAGTGAACTACGGGTAGGGGGTATCGGGCAACACGGTACTGAACACCGTTGTCATGTGCCCTGACCTGCGGAAATGATGCCTGGTCAGGGCGTCGGCAAGATCGCCGGGAGGGGGGCGGTGCGAGGGCGCGGTTTGTCGCGCGGAGTGGTGATCCACGATGATGGCCGCGGTTCGGCCGCCACGCAGACTGCCCTTATGGGGCCATGAACGGGCGGTGAACCGACCCTTCCCAACATCCGATAACCTCTGCCGACATGCCGCCAGGGCCAGGGCCGAACTCGTCCCTGAGGCCCTCGCATGCCGTCCGGTGCGCCGACCAGGCGCCCGGCCCCTCAAGGAGTGAGTTCGTCTGTCGACCGCCATCCTCACCGGCTCTCCGGTCCCCGGATCGTCGCTCGAGGGCGACCTGGGCGACCTCGGCTTCCAGGTGCGGACCGCTGCCTCGGCCGCCGAGGCGGGTGAACTGCTCGCGGCGGTGCCCGCCGGTGAACGGGTCGCCCTCGTCGACCCCGGCTTCGTCGGTCACGTGCACGCGCTGCGGCTCGCCCTGACCGACCCGCGCTTCCCGGCGGGGGCGGTGCCGGGCGCGCTCTCCGTGCAGCCCGCCGCCCGCCGGACCCTGCTGCGCGCCGTGGGTGAGGCGAGCGGTGACGCGCTCGCCGTGGATTCCGTCGCCGACCGCATCGACGTCGAACTCACGGCCGAGGGTTCGCAGCTGTACCGCCCCGAGCTCGGCTCCCTGGTCGCCACCGTGCCCGCCGGGCCCGAGCAACGCGACGAGGCGGCGAGCGCCGTCGCCGCCGTCGACGACGAGGCCGTGCGACTGCGCACCGCGGTCAAGTCCCGCGACGGCTTCTTCACCACGTACTGCATCAGCCCGTACTCCCGCTACATCGCCCGCTCGTGCGCGCGCCGCGGGCTCACCCCGAACCAGGTCACCACCGCCTCGCTGATCACCGCCCTGATCGCGGCCGGCTGCGCGGCCACCGGCACCCGCGGCGGCTTCGTCGCCGCCGGTGTACTGCTCCTCTTCTCCTTCGTCCTGGACTGCACGGACGGGCAGCTCGCCCGCTACTCGCTGCAGTACTCGACGCTCGGCGCCTGGCTGGACGCCACGTTCGACCGGGCCAAGGAGTACGCCTACTACGCGGGCCTCGCCCTCGGCGCAGCTCGCGGCGGGGACGACGTCTGGGCCCTGGCTCTCGGCGCGATGGTGCTGCAGATCTGCCGGCACGTCGTCGACTTCTCGTTCAACGAGGCGCACGCCGACAGCATCGTCGCGAACGCCAACACCAGCCCCACCGCGGCGCTCTCGGGCCGCCTCGACAGCGTCGGATGGACCGTCTGGCTGCGCCGGATGATCATCCTGCCGATCGGTGAACGCTGGGCCCTGATCGCCGTACTGACCGCGCTCACAACGCCGCGCATCACCTTCTACGTCCTCTTGATCGGCTGCGCCTTCGCCGCCTGCTACACCACCGCGGGCCGCGTCCTGCGCTCCCTGACCCGCCGTGCCGGGCGCACCGACCGAGCCGCGCAGGCACTCGCCGATCTGGCCGACAGCGGACCGCTCGCCACCGTGATCGCGCGCTTCGGCCGCGGGGTCCCCGCGGTCAAGTTGCTGCCGCCCGTCCTCGCCCTGGCCGGCGGCGCGATCGTGGTCGGCTGTGCCTTCGCTGACGACGCGCTCACGCTCGTGATCGGCGCGGTCCTGTACGTCCTGCTCGCCTCGCTCGCGGTGGCCCGCCCGCTGAAGGGCCCGCTGGACTGGCTGGTGCCGCCGTTCTTCCGCGCCGCCGAGTACGGCACGATCCTCGTGCTGGCCGCCAGGGCCGAGGTGAACGGTGCCTTGCCCGCGGCTTTCGGGCTGGTGGCCGCGGTCGCCTACCATCACTACGACACGGTGTACCGCATTCGCGGCGGCACCGGCGCGCCTCCGCACTGGCTCGTGCGGGTCATCGGCGGACACGAAGGCAGGACGCTGGTGGTCGCGATCGCCGCAGCCGTGCTGTCCGCACAAGGTTTCACCGTCACGCTCACGGCTCTCGCCGTGGCCGTGGCACTCGTGGTGCTCTTCGAGAGCATCCGCTTCTGGGTCAGCGCCGGCAAACGTGGCGCCCCCGCCGTACACGATGAAGGAGAACCCGCATGATCGGCCTCGTCCTTGCGGCAGGCGCCGGACGGCGTCTGCGTCCCTACACGGACACCCTGCCCAAGGCTCTGGTGCCCGTCGACGGTGACACCACCATCCTCGACCTGACCCTCGGCAACTTCGCCGAGATCGGCCTGACCGAGGTCGCGATCATCGTCGGCTACCGCAAGGAGGCCGTGTACGAGCGCAAGGCGGCCCTCGAGGCGAAGTACGGCCTCAAGCTGACGCTCATCGACAACGACAAGGCCGAGGAGTGGAACAACGCCTACTCCCTGTGGTGCGGCCGTGACGCCATCAAGCACGACGTGATCCTCGCGAACGGCGACACCGTGCACCCCGTCTCCGTCGAGAAGACCCTGCTCGCCGCCCGCGGCAACGGCCAGAAGATCATCCTCGCGCTCGACACGGTGAAGCAGCTCGCCGACGAGGAGATGAAGGTCGTCGCGGACGCCGACAAGGGCGTCCAGAAGATCACCAAGCTGATGGACCCCTCCGAGGCCACCGGCGAGTACATCGGCGTCACCCTGATCGAGGGCTCCGCCGCCGACGAGCTCGCCGACGCCCTGAAGACCACCTTCGAGCGCGACCCCGACCTCTACTACGAGGACGGCTACCAGGAGCTCGTGAACCGCGGCTTCAAGATCGACTTCGCGCCGATCGGCGACATCAAGTGGGTCGAGATCGACAACCACGACGACCTGGCCAAGGGGCGGGAGATCGCGTGCCAGTACTGACGAGGCTCATTCCCTCGCCGGTCGTCGTCGACATCCGGTCCGGTGCGCTGGAGGACTTGGGCACGATCCTGTCCGACCAGCGCATCGCGCCGACCGGTCGCCTGGCCTTCGCGATCAGCGGCGGCTCGGGGCTGGCCCTGCGGGAGCGCTTCGCTCCCGCGCTGCCGGACGCCGACTGGTTCACCGGCGCCGACGGCACCATCGACGGTGCCGTCAAGCTGGCCGACTCGATAAAGAAGGGCGGCCGCTACGACGCGGTGGTGGCCCTCGGCGGCGGCAAGATCGTCGACTGCGCGAAGTACGCCGCAGCGCGGGTCGGTCTGCCGCTGGTCGCCGTGGCCACGAACCTCGCCAACGACGGCCTGTGCTCGCCGGTCGCCACCCTCGACAACGACGCGGGCCGGGGCTCCTACGGAGTGCCGAACCCGATCGGGATCGTCATCGACCTCGACGTCATCCGCGAGGCGCCGCCGGAGTTCATCCGGGCCGGCATCGGCGACGTGATCTGCAAGATCTCCGCTGTCGCCGACTGGGAACTGTCCCAGCGCGAGACCGGCGAGAAGGTCGACGGCCTGGCCGCCGCGATGGCCCGACAGGCCGCCGAGGCTGTCCTTCGCCACCCGGGCTCCATCCGGGACGACGCCTTCCTCACCACCCTCGCCGAGGCCCTGGTGCTCTGCGGGATGTCGATGTCCGTGGCCGGTGACAGCCGTCCGGCGTCGGGCGCCTGCCACGAGATCAGCCACGCCTTCGACCTGCTGTTCCCGAAGCGCAATGCGCCGCACGGCGACCAGTGCGGCTTCGGCGGCGCGTTCGCCACGTTCCTGCGCGGTGACATCGCCACCGCACAGCACATGGCCGAGACGCTGCGCAGGCACCAACTGCCGGTGCTCCCGGGGGAGATGGGCTTCAGCGACGCGGACCTGCACGAGGCCGTGGCGTTCGCCCCGCAGACCCGGCCCGGCCGCTACACGATCCTCGAGCACCTCGACCTGTCCGCCGACCAGATCAGGGACGCATACGCCGACTATGCAAAAGCCATCGGTAGCTGAACTCCGGCCGGTCGTTCACCCTCCGGGGGTGAAGGACCGGCGGAGCGGCGAGCACTGGGCCGGCCGGCTCTACATGCGCGAGGTCTCCCTCCGCATCGACCGCCACCTGGTGAACACGCGGATCACCGCGAACCAGCTGACCTACCTGATGACCGTCGCCGGTGCCCTGGCCGCCCCGGCACTCCTGGTGCCGGGCATCTGGGGCGCCGTCCTCGGCGTCGTCATGGTGCAGCTGTACCTGCTCCTCGACTGTGTGGACGGCGAGGTCGCCCGCTGGAAGAAGCAGTTCTCGCTGTCCGGCGTCTACCTCGACCGGGTCGCCGCGTACCTGTGCGACGCGGCCGTCCTCCTCGGCTTCGGCCTGCGGGCCGCGGATCTGTGGGGTGAGGGCCGGATCGACTGGCTCTGGGCCTTCCTCGGCACCCTCGCCGCACTCGGCGCCGTACTGATCAAGGCCGAGACCGACCTCGTCGGCGTGGCCCGGCACCAGGGCGGGCTTCCGCCGGTCAAGGAGTCGGCCGCCGAGCCGCGCTCCTCCGGGATGGCGCTCGCCCGCAAGGCGGCGGCCGCGCTCAAGTTCCACCGGCTGATCCAGGGCGTCGAGGCCTCGTTCCTCATCGTGGTCCTCGCGATCGTGGACCAGATCCGGGACGACCTGTTCTTCACCCGGCTCGGCGTCGCCGTGGTCGCGGGTGTCGCGCTGCTGCAGACGGTGCTCCACCTCGTGTCCGTCCTCGTCTCGAGCAGGCTCAAGTGACTACGTCCACGGAATCCCTCAAGGCCGGCGCGGTCATCATCACGATGGGCAACCGCCGCGACGAACTGCGCGCCCTCATCGACTCGGTCGCCAAGCAGGAGGGCGACCCGGTCGAGGTGGTCGTCGTCGGCAACGGCTCCCCGGTCCCTGACGTTCCCGAGGGCGTACGGACCGTCGAGCTCCCCGAGAACCTCGGCATCCCCGGCGGCCGCAACGTCGGCATCGAGGCGTTCCGCGACGAGGCCGGTACCGGCTACACCGTCGACATCCTGCTCTTCCTGGACGACGACGGCCTGCTGCCGAACACCGACACCGCCCGGCTCTGCCGCGAGGCCTTCGCCGGGGACCCCGAGCTCGGCATCGTCAGCTTCCGCATCGCCGACCCGGACACCGGCGTCACCCAGCGCCGGCACGTCCCGCGCCTGCGTGCGGCCGACCCGATGCGCAGTTCCCGGGTCACCACTTTCCTCGGCGGCGCGAACGCGGTGCGTTCCACGGTGATCGCCCAGGTCGGCGGCCTCCCGGACGACTTCTTCTACGCACACGAGGAGACCGACCTCGCCTGGCGGGCCCTCGACGCCGGCTGGCAGATCGACTACCGGGCGGACATGGTCCTGTACCACCCGACCACCGCACCGTCCCGGCACGCGGTCTACCACCGCATGGTCGCCCGCAACCGGGTCTGGCTCGCCCGCCGCAATCTCCCCGCCCCCCTGGTCCCCGTCTACCTCGGGGTCTGGATGCTGCTCACCCTGGCCAGGCGCCCCTCGCGCCCCGCACTCAAGGCCTGGTTCGGCGGCTTCAAGGAAGGCTGGACGACGCCCTGCGGCCCCAGGCGACCCATGAAGTGGCGTACGGTATGGCGGCTGACCCGACTGGGCCGGCCCCCCGTCATCTGACAAGCTCGTGTCGACAAGCATTCGGGCCGTGACCCCGGGCTCTTGTCCGAGGCTGCGTGCGTGATCCGGTTTGCGCTTTTATGAGGACGAAAGTTTCCACTTGTGAGTGAGACAACGCATGACGGGGGTGTCGCGGTGAGTGCCCCACCGTCGCCCGACGACGGGCTGACCAGGGCCGAGCTCGCCGCCAAGTACGGCCTGTCCCAGAGCGGCGCCCGGCCCGGTCTTTTCGAGTACGTCCGGCAGCTGTGGGGACGGCGGCACTTCATCCTGGCCTTCTCGCAGGCCAAGCTGACCGCGCAGTACAGCCAGGCGAAGCTCGGCCAGCTCTGGCAGGTGGTGACGCCGCTGTTGAACGCGGCGGTCTACTTCTTCATCTTCGGACTGCTCCTCGACGCGAGGAGAGGCATTCCGACCGACATCTACGTGCCGTTCCTGGTCACCGGCGTCTTCGTCTTCACCTTCACCCAGAGCTCGGTCATGGCGGGTGTACGCGCGATCTCGGGCAACCTGGGCCTGGTCAGAGCGCTGCACTTCCCACGGGCCTCGCTGCCGATCTCGTTCGCACTGCAGCAGTTGCAGCAGCTGCTGTTCTCGATGGTCGTGCTCGTGGTGATCATGCTGGGCTTCGGGATCTTCCCCGCCTGGTCCTGGCTCCTGGTGGTGCCGGCCCTCATCCTGCAGTTCGTCTTCAATACCGGCCTCGCCCTGATCTTCGCCCGCCTCGGCAGCAAGACTCCGGACCTCGCGCAGCTCATGCCGTTCGTGATGCGCACGTGGATGTACGCCTCGGGCGTCATGTTCAGCATCCCGGCGATGCTGGCCGACAAGGACGTGCCTGGCTGGGTCAGCGACGTTCTGCAGTGGAATCCCGCCGCGGTCTACATGGACCTGATCCGCTTCGCGCTGATCGACGACTACACCTACGACAGGTACTTGCCGTCGCATGTGTGGGCGTTCGCCGTCGGCTGGGCCGTCGTCGCGGGCGTCATCGGCTTCATCTACTTCTGGAAGGCAGAGGAGAAGTACGGCCGTGGCTGACGACAAGATCACCGACAGGGCGCACGTACCCACCGTGATCGCGGACGAACTGCACATCGTCTACCGCGTGAACGGCACCAAGACGGGCAAGGGCAGCGCCACATCGGCCCTCAGCCGCATCGTCAAGCGCGGCGAGGAGCGCGGCGTACGCAAGGTGCACGCGGTCAAGGGGGTCTCCTTCACCTCCTACCGCGGCGAGGCCATCGGCCTCATCGGTTCCAACGGCTCCGGCAAGTCCACGCTCCTGCGCGCCATCGCCGGCCTGCTCCCCGCCGAGAAGGGCAAGGTCTACACCGATGGCCAGCCCTCGCTGCTCGGCGTGAACGCGGCCCTGATGAACGACCTCACCGGCGAGCGGAACGTCATACTCGGCGGGCTCGCGATGGGCATGTCCCGCGAGCAGATCAAGGCGCGCTACCAGGACATCGTCGACTTCTCGGGGATCAACGAGAAGGGCGACTTCATCACCCTGCCGATGCGCACCTATTCGTCCGGCATGGCCGCCCGCCTGCGCTTCTCCATCGCGGCGGCCAAGGACCACGACGTCCTCATGATCGACGAGGCCCTCGCCACCGGAGACCGCAAGTTCCAGAAGCGTTCCGAGGCCCGGATCCGGGAGCTGCGCAAGGAGGCCGGCACGGTCTTCCTGGTCAGCCACAACAACAAGTCGATCCGGGACACCTGCGACCGCGTCCTGTGGCTGGAGCGCGGCGAACTGCGCATGGACGGCCCGACCGAAGAGGTCCTCAAGGAGTACGAGAAGTTCACCTCGAAGTAGCGGTGAACCTTGCTATCGGCCCCGTCGGCAGAGCCCGGCGGGGCCGAAGCATGCAACGCGCTTCTGTCGGTTCGGGGGTCAACTCGTGTATAGGGAAGGAATGTTGACGCGAATCAGTGCGTTGTGGAGAAGCGCGGTACACCCCGGCAAACCGCCCGTGCCTGTACAACGTAAGCTGGACCGGGCGGCGGCGTGTCCGAAATGGGATGCATTGGGTCCGCAGTGTAGAACGGGAGATGTGACGGCGATGGCTACGGAAGACTCCCAGGTCCGAGGGGCCTCAGCCGTTCCCGTACGAGGCAGCGCCCGGTGACGGGCGGCCGGGTGACCAGCCCCGGCGCCCCCGCGCGGGCGACCCTGGACAAGGCTGCCGACGAGAACTTCCCCGTCGCCCCCTTCTTCCTGCCCCGAGCCTGGCGTGCCGATCTGATGGCGGTCTACGGCTACTGCCGTCTGGTCGACGACATCGGTGACGGCGACCTCGCCCCCGGCGGCGCCGACGCCCGTGCGCTCGGCGTGGACCCCGACGAGGCATGCGACCGGCTCGTGATGCTCGACGCCTTCGAGACCGACCTGGGGCGCGTCTTCGGTTCCGGCGACCCCCGCCATCCGCTGCTGCGCAGGCTGCAGCCCACCGTCCGCCGCCACCGCCTGACACCGGACCCCTTCACCGGCCTGATCGAGGCCAATCGTCAGGACCAGTCGGTGCGCCGCTACGCGACCTACGACGACCTCCTCGCGTACTGCGAACTGTCGGCGAACCCGGTCGGCCGCCTCGTCCTCGCCATCACCGGCACCACCAGCCCCGAACGGGTCCGCCGCTCGGACGCCGTCTGCAGCGGACTCCAGATCGTCGAGCACCTGCAGGACGTCGCGGAGGACCTGGCGCAGGACCGTATCTACCTGCCGGCCGAGGACATGTTGCGCTTCGGGGTGAGCGAGGACGATCTGGCTGCGCCGAGCGCCGGCGCATCGGTGCGCGCACTGGTCGCCTTCGAGGCGGAACGCGCCCGCGGACTCCTGAATGAGGGCACCTCGCTCGTGGGTAGCGTGCAGGGCAGGCTCCGGCTGCTGCTCGCCGGGTTCGTCGCCGGGGGGCGTGCGGCGCTGCGGGCGGTCGAGGCCGCGGAATTCGACGTACTTCAGGGACCGCCCAAGCCCACCAAGCCGCGGTTGCTGCGCGAGGTGGGCGCGACCCTGAGAGGAGAGGGGTGAGCCGCACCGTGGGAGACACCGAGGAACACCAGGAGATGCCGGCGCCGGTGCGCGCGGCGTACAGCTACTGCGAGGCCGTCACGGGACAGCAGGCGCGCAACTTCGCGTACGGCATCAGGCTGCTGCCGGCTCCGAAGCGGCAGGCGATGTCGGCGCTCTACGCGTTCTCGCGCAGGGTCGACGACATCGGCGACGGGCCGCTCGAGCCCGAGGTGAAGCACGCCCGGCTCCAGGACACCAGGAGCCTGCTCGGCCGGATCCGGGACGGAGCGGTCGACGAGGACGACACCGACCCGGTCGCGGTGGCGCTCGCGCACGCTGCACAGACGTTCCCGGTGCCGCTCGGCGGGCTGGACGAGCTCATCGACGGCGTCCTGATGGACGTGACCGGAGAGACCTACGAGACCTGGGACGACCTCAAGGTCTACTGCCGCTGTGTGGCCGGGGCCATCGGCAGGCTCTCGCTGGGGGTGTTCGGCACCGAACCCGGCGCACGGCAGGCCGAGCGCGCCCCGGAGTACGCCGACACTCTCGGTCTCGCGCTGCAACTCACCAACATCCTGCGCGATGTGCGCGAGGACGCCGAAGAAGGCCGCACGTACCTGCCTGCCGACGACCTCGCGAAGTTCGGCTGCTCGGCCGGTTTCGCCTCCTCCGAGCCCCCGGCGGGCGCCGACTTCGCCGGGCTCGTGCACTTCGAGGTGCGGCGGGCCCGAGCGCTGTTCGCCGAGGGCTACCGGCTGCTACCGATGCTCGACCGGCGCAGCGGCGCCTGCGTCGCAGCGATGGCCGGGATCTACCGCCGCCTCCTCGACCGCATCGAGCGCGACCCGGAGGCCGTGCTGCGCGGCCGCGTCTCGCTGCCCGGCCGGGAGAAGGCCTACGTCGCCGTACGAGGACTCTCCGGTCTTGACGCACGACACGTCTCCCGGCAGAGCGCCAGGAGGCGTACGTGATGCGCACTCCCGCCCACCCGTCCACGGGGCGAGGAGAAACCATCCGGCGCCGGGCAACCCCGGCGCGCGGCCTTGCGTCACTGACTGCGGTGACCTTCCGCGCGTGCACCGGCGGCAGGTCGGAAGGGGAGGGCGCATGACCATGTACGACATGCCGCCCGACCGGCAGGGCACGGAATCGGACGGCCGCCCCGACGGGGCGGCCGCGGTGGTCGTCGGTGGCGGACTCGCCGGAATCACCGCCGCGCTCGCGCTGGCCGACGCGGGGCTGCGGGTGACCCTGCTCGAGGGGCGGCCGCGCCTCGGCGGGCTCGCGTTCTCGTTCCGCCGCGGCGATCTGACCGTGGACAACGGCCAGCACGTCTACCTGCGTTGCTGCACGGCGTATCGCTGGTTCCTCGACCGGATCGACGGCGCTGACCTCGCACCGCTGCAGGAGCGCCTCGACGTACCCGTCCTCGACGCCGACCGGAACCGGCTCGGGCGGCTGCGCCGCAGCGAGCTCCCCGTGCCGCTGCATCTCGCGTCGAGCCTGGTCCGGTACCCGCACCTGTCGCTGCTCGAGCGGGCCGCCGTGGGCCGGGCCGCACTCGCCCTGAAGGGGCTCGACCTCGCCGACCCCGCCCTCGACGAGCAGAACTTCGGCCGTTGGCTGGCCCGGCACGGGCAGTCGCCGCGAGCGGTCGAGGCACTCTGGGACCTGGTCGGCGTCGCCACCCTGAACGCCACCGCGGACGACGCCTCCCTCGCCCTTGCCGCCATGGTCTTCAAGACCGGACTGCTCAGCGAGCCAGGCGCCGCCGACATCGGCTGGGCTCGCGTCCCGCTCGGCGACCTCCACGACACCCTCGCGCGCAAGGCACTCGACAAGGCCGGAGTCCGCGTCGAGACCCGCACCAGGGTCAGCGCTCTGAGCCGAACCGACGGCGGTGGCTGGAGCGTCGAGACGGACCGCGAGCGCCTGGACGCCGGATCCGTCGTACTCGCCGTACCGCAACAGGAAGCGCACGCCCTGCTGCCCGAGGGGTCCCTCGACCACCCGGACGCGCTCCTCGGCATCGGCACCGCCCCGATCCTCAACCTGCATGTCGTCTACGACCGCAAGGTGCTCAAGCGCCCCTTCTTCGCGGCGCTCGGCAGCCCCGTGCAGTGGGTCTTCGACCGTACGGCGGCCTCCGGTCTGACCGGCCGCGGACAGTACCTCGCCGTCTCCCAGTCGGTCGCGCAGGACGAGATCGACGCACCCGTGGCGGCACTCAGAGAGCGCTATCTGCCCGAGCTGGAGCGGCTTCTTCCGGCCGCACGCGGCGCGGGCGTACGGGACTTCTTCGTGACACGGGAGCGTACGGCGACCTTCGCGCCGACCCCGGGGGTCGGCCGGCTCAGGCCCGGTGCCCGGACCCGTACACCCGGCCTCTACCTGGCCGGAGCGTGGACCGCCACGGGCTGGCCCGCGACCATGGAGAGCGCCGTCCGTAGCGGCACCCAGGCCGCAGAGGCCGCGCTCACCACGCTCGGGCGCCCCAGGAACCGACTGTTCCGGGAGGCCGCATGAGCAGCACCAGAACTGGAACCAGAGGAGAGACTGTGCCGACTGTGCCCTCGGCCGAATCGGCTGCCACCCCCGCAGGGAGCACCGACGTGCCCGCGCTGCTGGAGCGCGGGCGGACCTTGGCCACGCCGGTGCTGCGCGCGGCCGTGGACCGGCTCGCGCCGCCCATGGACACGGTCGCCGCCTACCACTTCGGGTGGATCGACGCGGAGGGACGGCCCTCCGACGGCGACGGCGGCAAGGCCGTACGCCCGGCCCTCGCCCTGCTCTCCGCCGAGGTGGCCGGAGCCCCGCCGCAGACCGGTGTCCCCGGTGCGGTGGCGGTGGAGTTGGTGCACAACTTCTCGCTGCTGCACGACGACCTGATGGACGGTGACGAGCAGCGCCGGCACCGCGACACCGTATGGAAGGTGCACGGGCCCGCGCAGGCGATCCTCGTCGGGGACGCGCTGTTCGCCCTCGCCAACGAAGTACTCCTCGAACTCGGCACCGTCGAGGCGGGCCGCGCCGCCCGCCGGCTGACCGCCGCCACCCGCGGACTCATCGACGGCCAGGCTCAGGACATCAGCTACGAGCACCGCGAGCGCGTCACCGTCGAGGAATGCCTGGAGATGGAGGGCAACAAGACGGGCGCGCTGCTCGCCTGCGCGGCCTCCATCGGCGCGGTGCTCGGCGGCGCCGACGACCGTACCGCCGACGTCCTCGAGCGTTACGGCTACCACCTCGGACTCGCCTTTCAGGCCATCGACGACCTGCTCGGCATCTGGGGTGACCCGGAGGCGACGGGCAAGCAGACCTGGAGCGATCTGCGCCAACGCAAGAAATCCCTGCCGGTCGTCGCCGCGCTCGCGGCGGACGGGCCCGCATCCGAGCAGCTCGGTGAGCTGCTCGCCCAGGACGCCAAGAGCAGCGACTTCGAGAACTTCTCGGAGGAGGAGTTCGCCGCTCGCGCCGCGCTGATCGAAGAGGCGGGCGGCCGCGACTGGACCGCTGCCGAGGCGCGGCGCCAGCACACCACCGCGGTCGAGGCTCTCGACGAGATCGACATGCCCGAACAGGTGCGGGCGCGTTTCGTCGCGCTCGCCGACTTCGTCGTCGTACGGAAGAGATGATGGCCACCAACTCCATATGACTCGCAGTCGCCGGCCGGTGCGCGGTACGCGCATCAGGGCGCTCCACGCACCGGCCGACGGCATACCCCAGCACAGCAGAAGTCGAACTGCACGAAGGGGAAGCCATGACAGCGACGACCGACGGAAGCACTGGAGCGGTACCGCCCCACGCACCCTCGGCCAAGGAATCCGGCGAGGCACGCCCCGCGCTCGACGCGGCGCAGCGGGCGACGGCTCTCGCCACCGACTTTCTGCTCTCCCGCCAGGACGCTCAGGGCTGGTGGAAGGGCGACCTCGACACCAACGTCACCATGGACGCGGAGGACCTGCTCCTGCGTCAGTTCCTCGGCATCAGGGACGAGCGCACCACGCAGGCCGCCGCCCTGTTCATCCGCGGCGAGCAGCGCGACGACGGAACCTGGGCGACCTTCCACCGCGGCCCGGGTGAGCTCTCCACCACCATCGAGGGGTACGTGGCCCTGCGGCTCGCCGGTGACGCGCCGGACGACCCGCACATGGCGAAGGCGGCGGAGTGGATCAGGGCCAAGGGCGGGATCGCCAGGAGCCGGGTCTTCACCCGGATCTGGCTCGCTCTGTTCGGCTGGTGGAAGTGGGACGACCTGCCTGAACTGCCGCCGGAACTCATCTACTTCCCCAAGTGGTTCCCGCTCAACATCTACGACTTCGGCTGCTGGGCGCGGCAGACGATCGTGCCGCTCACCGTCGTCTCGGCCAAGCGTCCGGTGCGTCCCGCGCCGTTCCCGCTGGACGAACTGCACACCGATCCCGCCGTACCCAACCCGCCGCAGCCGCTCGCGCCGGTGGCCAGTTGGGACGGCGTCTTCCAACGCCTCGACAGGGCCCTGCACACGTACCACAAGGTCGCGGTGCCCGGACTGCGCAAGGCCGCGATGCGGTCCGCGGCCCGGTGGATCGTGGAACGCCAGGAGAACGACGGCTGTTGGGGCGGAATCCAGCCTCCGGCCGTGTACTCGGTGATCGCGCTGCACCTGCTCGGCTACGACCTGGACCACCCGGTACTGCGGGCCGGACTCGAGTCGCTCGACCGGTTCGCGATCTGGCGCGAGGACGGCGCCCGGATGATCGAGGCCTGTCAGTCCCCGGTCTGGGACACCTGCCTGGCGACGATCGCGCTCGCCGACGCCGGCGTGCCGGCCGACCATCCGCAGCTGATCAGGGCGGCCGACTGGATGCTCGCGGAGCAGATCGTACGTCCGGGGGACTGGTCGGTGCGCAGACCCCAACTACCGCCCGGAGGCTGGGCGTTCGAGTTCCACAACGACAACTACCCCGACATGGACGACACCGCGGAGGTGGTCCTGGCGCTGCGCCGGGTGGCGCACCCCGACCAGAAGCGCCTCGATGCGGCGATCGAGCGGGGCGTGCGCTGGAACGTCGGCATGCAGTCCAAGAACGGAGCCTGGGGAGCCTTCGACGTCGACAACACCAGCGGCTTCCCGAACCGGCTGCCGTTCTGCGACTTCGGCGAGGTCATCGACCCGCCATCGGCGGACGTCACCGGCCACGTCGTCGAGATGCTCGCCTACGAGGGCCGGGCGCACGAGCCCGCCGCCCGGCGCGGCATCGAGTGGCTGCTCGCCGAACAGGAGCCGAACGGGGCCTGGTTCGGGCGTTGGGGGGTCAACTACCTCTACGGCACCGGGTCCGTGGTGCCGGCCCTGACCGCAGCGGGTCTGCCGGCCTCGCACCCGGCGATCCGCCGCGCCGTCAACTGGCTGGAGTCGACGCAGAACGACGACGGCGGCTGGGGTGAGGACCTGCGCAGCTACGTCGACGCCGCCTGGGTGGCCCGCGGCGAGTCCACCGCGTCGCAGACCGGCTGGGCACTCCTTGCCATGCTCGCCGCGGGGGAGCAGGAGTCGAAAGCGGTGGAGCGGGGCGTGGCCTGGCTGGCCGAGACCCAGAATCCGGACGGCACCTGGGAGGAGCCGTACTTCACCGGCACCGGCTTCCCGTGGGACTTCTCCATCAACTACCACCTCTACCGCCAGGTCTTCCCGCTCACCGCACTGGGCCGATACGTCCGCGGGACCGGCCACGAGGGGGCTTGATGGGCGCGACCCAGGGGCCGACTCCGCTGCTCGTCGCCTGTGCACTGGGTATCGAGCGGCTGGCCCTGCGCGCCCGCGAGCGTAGCGGCGAGGGGGTGCCCGTCACCGTGCTGCGCACCGGGATGGGCCCGAAGGCAGCCGAGCGTGCCGTCACCCGGGCGCTCGGTGGCTCCGCCCTGCGGGACGCGGCGGTCATCGCCACCGGGTTCTGCGCGGGGCTCGCCCCCGGCATGCACCCGGGCGACCTGGTCGTCGCCGAGGAAACGCGCGATCCGCACGGCGCCGTCCGCTGCGAGGCCACCGACGTGCTGGTGAAACAGCTGGTCGCAGCCTTGCCCGAGCGCACCGTGCACACCGGTCCGATGACCGGGTCCGACCATGTGGTGCGCGGTCACGAGCGGGCAGCGCTGCTCGCGGACGGCGCCATCGCGGTCGACATGGAGTCGGCGGCGACGCTTCGGACGGCTGTGCGGTCGGGGCCACGCCCGGTTGCGGCCGTACGGGTGGTCGTGGACGCTCCAGAACATGAACTGGTCCGTATCGGCACGGTGCGCGGTGGAATATCAGCATTCCGCGTTCTTCGTTCGGTACTTCCCGCTTTCTATGAATGGCACCGTTCTTTGCTGCTCCCCAGGAGGTGAGCGAGATATGGCTATGCCGATCCGCCAGACCGTCAAGGTCGCCACGTATCTCTTTGAACAGAAGCTCCGCAAGCGGGAGAAGTTCCCGCTCATCGTCGAGCTGGAACCGCTCTTCGCCTGCAACCTCGCGTGCGAGGGCTGCGGGAAGATCCAGCACCCGGCAGGTGTCCTGAAGCAGCGCATGCCGGTCGCCCAGGCCGTCGGGGCGGTGCTCGAATCCGGCGCACCGATGGTGTCCATCGCCGGCGGCGAACCGC
Source organism: Streptomyces sp. YIM 130001 (assembly GCF_003574445.1). Lineage (GTDB taxonomy): Bacteria > Actinomycetota > Actinomycetes > Streptomycetales > Streptomycetaceae > Streptomyces. The sequence goes on along the minus strand of NZ_KZ984563.1, from coordinate 1,081 downwards.
TGATGCACCCTCAGATCGACGAGATCGTGCGGCAGTTGGTGGCGAAGAGGAAGTACGTCTTCCTGTGCACCAACGCGATGCTGATGCGCAAGAAGATGGACAAGTTCAAGCCGTCCCCGTACTTCGCGTTCGCCGTCCACATCGACGGTCTGCGTGAGCGGCACGACGAGTCCGTCGCCAAGGAAGGGGTGTTCGACGAGGCGGTCGAGGCGATCAAGGAGGCCAAGCGGCGCGGCTTCCGCGTCACCACCAACTCGACGTTCTTCAACACCGACACCCCTCAGACGATCATCGAGGTCCTCAACTACCTCAATGACGACCTGGAGGTGGACGAGATGATGATCTCGCCCGCCTACGCCTACGAAAAGGCGCCCGACCAGGACCACTTCCTGGGTGTCGACCAGACCAGGGAACTGTTCAAGAAGGCCTTCGCGGGCGGCAATCGGCGCCGTTGGCGGTTGAACCACTCGCCGCTGTTCCTCGACTTCCTCGAGGGGAAGGCCGACTTCCCGTGCACCGCCTGGGCGATCCCCAACTACTCGCTGTTCGGCTGGCAGCGGCCCTGCTATCTGATGAGCGACGGCTACGTGCCGACGTACCGCGAGCTCATCGAAGAAACCGACTGGGACAAGTACGGCCGGGGCAAGGACCCGCGCTGCGACAACTGCATGGCGCACTGCGGTTACGAACCGACCGCCGTGCTCGCGACCATGGGGTCGCTCAAGGAGTCGCTGCGGGCGGCCCGCGAAACCGTCTCCGGGAACCGAGGCTGAGGCCATGAGTGGCCAACCTGTCCCCCTGGGTCTGCCCGGCGTCCCCGCCGAACCCGTTGCCGAGCGGCGTCGCTCGCGGCAGATCCAGGTGGGTTCGGTCGCGGTGGGTGGCGACGCCCCGGTGTCGGTGCAGTCGATGACGACGACGCGTACGTCGGACATCGGCCCGACGCTGCAGCAGATCGCGGAGTTGACGGCGTCGGGCTGTCAGATCGTGCGTGTGGCGTGTCCGACGCAGGATGACGCCGACGCGCTGTCGGTGATCGCGAAGAAGTCGCAGATTCCGGTGATCGCGGATATTCACTTTC
>NZ_KZ984562.1:239168-244621 GCF_003574445.1 Streptomyces sp. YIM 130001 | reverse complement strand
CTTCCCGGCCCTTGGGCCGCTCCGACGAGGTGAGACATTAGCGGATTCCTGGCCCCCGAGCTAATCGGGGGGCGCCCTTTCGAACGCGGTTTCCTCATTCCGCAAATACACGTGAAAACGAGGCTGCGGCGGGCGCAGATTCGTTCGAGTAGTTCTTGCAGGATGGTCGCCCGGGGACCGACGAATGTCGGCGCTCACATCGGGCAACTCGGAGAACACTACGGATGGCCGTATGGGGTGTCAACTTCGGTCCTCGCAGGGCTACGCTGGGGCCATGTTCACGCATGCGTGCACCCAACTGTGGTGGGCCGCCTGACCGGCGGCCGCACTCACGTATGCACTCACACGGCCGCCGTCTCGGCGGCCGTTCTCGTTTCCCCTTCGGGATCGTGACCCGTCGCCGGGCCGGCGGTCCCCTACCGAAGGTGGAGCGATGAAGCGGGTATTCAGCGGGGTCAAGCCGACGGGGCACCTGACGCTCGGGAACTACCTGGGAGCCCTACGCGGTTGGGCCGAGGCTGATCAGTACGAGACCGATGCCCTGTTCTGCATCGTCGATCTGCATGCCCTGACCGTCGAGCACGATCCTGCGCGGGTACGCAGACTCAGCATGCAGGCGGCCACGCTGTTCCTGGCGTGTGGGCTGGATCCCGAGGTGTGCACGGTGTTCGTCCAGAGCCACGTCTCGGAGCACGCTCGCCTCTCGTACCTTCTGGAGTGCACCGCCACGGACGGCGAGATGCGACGGATGATCCAGTACAAGGAGAAGGCCGCGCTCGAGCAGGAGCGTGGGGGCAGCGTGCGGTTGTCCCTGCTGACGTACCCCGTACTGATGGCTGCCGACATCCTGGCGTACGGGACGGACGAAGTGCCGGTCGGTGATGACCAGGCGCAGCACGTCGAGCTGGCAAGAGATCTGGCTGTGCGGTTCAACCAGCGGTACGGACCGACGTTCGTCATGCCCCGTGCGACTCATCCGGGGGTGGCGGCTCGGGTGATGGATCTGCAGGATCCGACGTCGAAGATGGGGAAGACCCAGGCGTCGGGGGCCGGGATCGTGTATTTGCTCGACGAGCCGGAAGCCGTACGCAAGAAGGTTCTGCGGGCTGTGACGGACAGCGGGCGCGATGTCGTTCACGACCGCGCGGCCAAGCCCGGGGTCAGCAACCTGCTCGAGATTCTCTCCTCCTGCACAGATGGGAACCCAGAGGCGCTGGCCGGTGTATACGAGTCGTACGGCGCTTTGAAGAAGGACACCGCCGAGGCTGTGGTGGAGCTCCTGAGGCCTGTGCAGGCAAGGCACAAAGAACTGTGTGCGGATCCGGGCTATGTGGAGGGGGTACTGATGCGAGGAGCGGAGCGGGCCAGGGCGATGGCACAGCCTCGGGTGGACGCTGCACATCAGGCGATGGGGCTGTTGTCGCCCGGCGGCTCGATCGACTGACGGAGGCGGCACCGGGCCACTGCTGCGGCGAGTGGGGTCAGCCGTTCCCTGTGGCGAGTTCGCGGCTTCGGTCGCGGGCCGCCTCCAGGGCGGCGATGAGGGCGGCACGCACGCCGTGGTTCTCGAGTTCCCGGATGGCGTTGATGGTCGTACCTGCAGGGGAGGTGACGTTTTCGCGGAGTTTGACGGGGTGTTCACCGCTGTCGCGCAGCATGACCGCGGCTCCGATGGCGGCCTGGACGATCAGGTCGTGGGCCTTGTCCCGTGGCAGACCGAGGAGGATGCCCGCGTCGGTCATGGCCTCGACCAAGAAGTAGAAGTACGCCGGCCCCGAACCGGACAGGGCGGTGCACGCGTCCTGCTGTGATTCGGGGACCCGGAGGGTCTTCCCGACGCCACCGAAGATCTCCTCGGCGTGCGTGAGGTGGTCGGGGGTGGCGTGACTGCCCGGCGAGATCACGGACATGGCCTCGTCGACCAGGGCAGGAGTGTTCGTCATGACGCGGACGACGGGCGTGTTCGGAGCCAGTCGGTCTTCGAAGAAGGAGGTGGGAATACCGGCTGCACCGCTGATGACGAGACGTTCGGCCGGGACGTGGGGCGCCAGTTCCTCGAGGAGTGTGCCCATGTCCTGCGGCTTGACGGTGAGGATCAGGGTGTCTGCCGACTTGGCGGCCTCAGTGTTGCTAACAGGGGCCACGCCGTAACGGCTGCGGAGTTCTTCGGCTCGCTCGGGGCGGCGGGTGGTGACCAGGAGGTTCTCCGGGGCCCAGCCGGCGCGGATCATCCCGCTGAGCAAGGCCTCACCGATCTTGCCGGTGCCGAGGACTGCGACTTTCTGGGTCATGAGCGGTTCGCCCTCCGGGTGTGGTGTGTCGTCCGCGGCCATCCTTTCATCGGGTCGGAGGTGGAGGGCGGGCTGTCCGATGGGCGGTACGGAGGGCAGACCGGAGTCGGTGTGGGGCCTCGGCCCGGCGCAGGCGCGGTGTTGTCAGGCGGTGCGGCGGCGGAGGGTGGCCGCGCCCAGGACGAGGACCAGGGCTGCGACAGCCGCGACGACCACGGCGTCACGGACGAAGTTGGCCGTCAGGTCGGTGTGCTTGAGGACTTCGTTCATGCCGTCGACCGCGTACGACATGGGGAGGACGTTGGAGATCGCTTCGAGGACCGGGTGCATGTTGGGGCGGGCAGTGAAGAGACCGCAGAGGAGGAGCTGAGGGAAGATCACCGCCGGCATGAACTGGACGGCCTGGAACTCCGATGCCGCGAAGGCTGAGACGAACAGCCCGAGGGCGGTCCCGAGGAGGGCGTCCAGCAGGGCCACGACGAGGAGCAGCCACGGGGAGCCGACGACGTCGAGGCCGAGGGCCCAGAGGGCGAGGCCGGTGGCCAGGGCCGACTGAATGACTGCCAGTACGCCGAAAGCGAGGGCGTAGCCCATGATCAGATCGGCCTTGCCCAGGGGCATGGCCAGGAGACGTTCGAGGGTGCCGGACGTGCGCTCGCGGAGGGTGGCGATGGACGTCACCAGGAACATCGTGACCAGCGGGAAGATGCCCAGGAGGGAGGCGCCGATGTTGTCGAACGTGCGGGGATCGGCATCGAAGACGTAGCGCAGCAGGAGGAGCATCACGCAGGGCACCAGCAGCATCAGGGCGATCGAGCGTGGGTCGTGGCGGAGCTGGCGTAGCACGCGGGCCGCGGTGGCTGCGGTGCGTGCCCACGAGATGGCGGTGGGGCGATGGGATGCGGTTGCGGTTGCGGTTGCGGTCGGTGACGTTCGGGTGCTCATCGCATGGTCTCCTCGGCCTGGTCGCAGGCGGCGTGCCGTCGGTGGTCATCGGCCTCGTCGACGAGGCGGAGGAACGCGTCCTCGACGGTCTCGTCCCCTGTGCGCAGGGCGTCGGGCGTTCCGTCGGCGAGGATTTCGCCTTCGCGCATCAGGAGCAGTCGGTGGCAGCGTTCCGCCTCGTCCATGACGTGTGACGACACGAGGATGGTGGTGCCGCTCTCGGCGATGGAGTGGAAGAGATTCCACAGGTCGCGGCGGAGTACGGGGTCGAGTCCGACGGTGGGTTCGTCGAGTACCAGCAGTTCGGGGTTGCCGAGCAGGGCGACGGCGAGGGAGACGCGGCTGCGCTGGCCGCCGGAGAGGTTTCCGGCGAGAACCTCGGTGTGGGAGGTGAGGGCGACGTCAGTGATGGCCTGGGTGACGTCGGTCCGGCGCCGGGCCGCGGCGGCGCGGCCGGGGCTGAGCACGGCGGCGAAGTAGTCGAGGTTCTGGCGCACCGTCAGATCGTCGTAGACGGAGGGCGCCTGGGTGACGTAACCGATGCGGGAGCGGAGGGTTGCGTGGCCGGCGGGGTGGCCGAGGACTTCGAGGGTGCCGGTGATCTTGGCCTGGGTTCCGACGACGGAGCGCATCAAGGTTGATTTGCCGCAGCCGGAGGGGCCGAGGAGCCCGGTGATCTGGCCCGGCGGGACGGCGAAGTCGAGGTTGCGCAGGACGGTGCGCCGACCGCGTACGACGGTGAGTGTCTCGGCGCGCACGGCAGGGGGTTCGGCGGGAGTTGGGTGCATGGGGACCGCCTGACCGAAGGCGGAGTCGGAGGCGTTATTCATCATGTGGTGAATAATGCTCCTCGGCCGGTGGGGCGTCAAGGAAAGGAGGGGCGCGGACGGGTGGCGGCGGCATACGGCTCGGGGTGCCGTGCTGTGGGTCAGCGGAAGGTGACGGTGAGGTGTACGGCATAGGCCTCTTCGACGACGCCGTCACGGAAGACGCGCGAGACCTCTTCCCGTTCCTCGGCGAGTAGCGGGGCCGCGCGGTCCGGACCCAGCCGGGCGAAGTACGAGCGGCTGCCGAGCAGGGCCATGTGCTGATCGAGCGGCACACGCCGGGTCCAGTGCAGCTCCCGGTAAAGAGGGCGCAGTGACGGGTCCACTTCGGTGATCAAGCGGGAGGCCCGGAGGCTGACGTCGTGGTGGTAGCCGTCGAAACGGCGGGCCAGGCGGGCCTTCTGTTCGGCGGCCCAGGGGACGGCGGGATCGGGGACGTTCCACCAGACGGCCAGGGCACCGCCGGGGGCCAGTACTCGTATGGCTTCCGGGACGGAGCGTTCGGGTTCGGTCCAGTGCCAGGACTGTGCGTACGTGATCAGGTCGGCGGAGGCGGACGAGAGGGGGAGGGCGTCGCCGACGGCTCGTAGGAGGGGCACGTCGGGCAGGGCCTCGTGGAGTTGTTCGCCCATGCCCGGACCCGGTTCGACCGCAAGGACGCGGGCGCCGCGGGAGGTGAGGAGTCGGGTGGCGATGCCGGTGCCCGCGCCGACGTCGACCACGCGTCTGCCGTGTAAGGGCTGGCCGGTCAACTCTTCGATCGTGTCGAAGAGTTGGGGTGGGTAGCTCGGGCGGGAAGTGGCGTACTGGGCGGCTACGGAGTCGAAGGAGAGAGCACGCGGGACGCCGGGGAGAGCGGGATGGGGCTGTCCGGAGTGTGAGGCCATACGTCGATTGTCGTGCGGGACGGGGATCCCGTCAGGGACGCGTACGTGCCGCAGGGAGGTGCAGCCGAGAGGCACGCGGGAGTGCTCGGCTCGCGTCGAGAGCTCGGCCTGTGGGGCGCCGGAGCGGGACTGAAGCGTGCCGGCCGTTTCGTCGGGCAGGGCGGTCGCCGGGCTGGCCGGGGCGTGGCCGGGGTCACCGAGCGGTTCTGGATCGGCGGTGCGGTCGGCAGCGCGGCGCCCGTGCCGCTGGCCGCACCACCTATCGAGGTCGCGGTGGGCCGACCACTGGACGCGCTCCGCCGGCTCACGCTGCGTACGGCGGGTGTTGCGGCGGCTGGTTGCAGTCCGTTTCGTACGGCTGCGGGACGTCTCGCATTCGCTGCGGCACAGCTTCTCGCCGGGGGCCTCGGCGAGGGAGCGGTTGGGCGTTCGGGGCGCGACGGGAGGGGCTCGCCGTTCCGTCGGGCGGGCGCTCGGAGCTCGGAGCTCGGAGCTCGGAGCTC
>NZ_KZ984562.1:154461-238859 GCF_003574445.1 Streptomyces sp. YIM 130001 | reverse complement strand
GGAGCTCGGAGCTCGGAGCTCGGAGCTCGGAGCTCGGAGCTCGGAGCTCGGAGCTCGGAGCTCGGAGCTCGGAGCTCGGGGAAGGCTGGTCGGGTGGCGCCGGGGCGGAGGCGGTGCCGGCACAGGTCCGGGGCGGGGGGCGCCCCGGGGTGTTCAGTTGGTGCCGGGTCCCGAGGCGGCTTCGTGAGGAGTGAGTCGGGGTGGGCTGGGGGGTGGTGCGCGGGTCTGTCAGCGCTTTCGGTTGCGGCGGGCGGCCGGGTTGCGGGTACGGCGGCTGGTGCGGCGTTCGTACTGGCTGCGGGACGTTTCGTATTCGCTGCGGCGCAGCTTCTCGCCCGGGGCCTCCGTCAGGGAGCGGAAGAAGTAGGCGAGGAGCACGCCGACGAAGCCGATCGCCAGCATGCTGCGGAGGGACTGCTGAGTCTCGGGGTCGAGGCGCTTGCCGTACGACTCCCAGGTGCGGCGGAAGGCGATGGCGCTGCAGACGGCGAAGACCACCACGACCAGGAGGTTCACGAAGCTGCCGACCTTGGCGATCTCCAGGCCCTCGTAGGCGAAGCGCAGGACGAAGCAGCCGGCCGCGGCGGCCGCGAGGGAGCCGACGGCGACGCCGACGCGGCGTAGGCCGTAGCCGTTGTCGTGTTCGAGCCAGGTCGTGCCGAAGAAGCGGAGGGCCTCGGGCTCGGGGCCTGCCGCGGGGGTGTCCGTTGCGGTGCCGGGCTTGGGTCGGCCCTCGGCGTGCTGTCGTGGTGTGCCGTCGGTGCCGTCGCCGGAGCCGGTCTTGCCTGAACCGGTCTCGGGGTTGTCGCTCTCTTCGCTCACCGCTCGATTATCGCCCGCCGGGTCTCGCGAACGTGTGTGGCCCTCCGGGCCGACCCGGCCACGCACGCGCGCAGTGCACGCGCGCGTGGCGGTGGATCGGTGGCGAGGTGTGGGTCACTGGAGCACGAACGCCAGACTCTGCGGACGCGCTGGGCCCTGCGGACGCCGCTAGGCCAAGCGGAAGACCGCGTACGCCGACAACCGTCCGGCAAGTGCCGGAGGGGTCGGCCGCCGGAGCACGACAACCCCACACCTTGCGGGAACCGCCGCCGGATCCGCGGAGGCCGCTGGGCCGGGCAGAGAACGGCACACGCGCCAGCCAAGGGAGGAGCATCCGGGAGACCTCGTAAGGGAGTGCTGCCGGAACACGAACCCGCGAGCCTCGCGACCGCCCGACCTGCGCCGTCACTGGACCACGCGGAAGACGACGGGCGCTGACAACCGGAGGGCCTGCCCACTCCAGGTGCCGGAACCGAAGGCCCCCGGAGCACGAACCCCCGTACCCGCGGGCGCCCGTCGACCGCGCGGGCTGCCAGCCGGAAAGCCGTCCGACAGAGTCGGCAGACCAGCGGACCACCGGACGTACCCGCCCCACCACCACACCAGCCCAAAACAATCCACACCGACACCCGCAACACCAACCCACAGACGCCAAACCCGAAAACCACAGAAACACGAACCCCAGGCCCCGCGGACGCACGCCAGGCCGGCCGGGCCAACTCGCACCGAAGCCGGAAAGCCGTCCGACAAGTGGCAGACCAGCGGAGCACCAGACGAACCCGCCCCACCACCACACCAGCCCAAAACAATCCACACCGACACCCGCAACACCAACCCACAGACGCCAGACCCGAAAACCACAGAAACACGAACCCCAGGCCCCGCGGACGCACGTCGACCGCGCGGGCTGCCAGCCGGAGAGCCTTCCGGCAGGTGCGGGAGCGGCGGCGCTGCCACGGGCCCCAGACGCTGCCGCCGCCGCTGGACCAGGCGGGGGCGGCTCGCGTCGCCCGCCGGATGGCCATCCGGCGAGTCGCCGGCGCGCGACCCTTGGACCCTGCGGACCCCGCCCAGTCGGCTTCCGGCAGGTCAGGTACGTCAGGTCAGGTCAGGTCAGGTCAGGCGCAGGGTGGGGCGATGAAGCCGTCTGAGCCGGTTTTCACGAAGGTGTCGGAGACGAACTCTCCGTTGGCGATGTTGTTCCAGATGTTCGAGGTGCCGTACGGGCCGCTGACGGACTCGCCCCGGGTCTGGCAGTAGACGCGGACCGAGGAGCCGGCCGCGAGGACCCGGACGAGGCGGTAGTTCGTGCCCGGGCCGCTGCGGACGTTGAGCCGGTATCCGGGCGCGACGGGATACGAGCGGGCCTGGGCCTCGACACCCTCGACATCCCCGACCGCCGCAGCCGTCTCCGCGTTCACCGCTTCCCCAGCAGTCCCGGTGTCCTCAACAGCCATACTGGCCACCCCCGTTAATCAAGTAGTACGTCGTCATTCGCAGCGCGCCGAGGCTAGCAAGCCCCACCTGACTCGCACGCATCATCGACTAGGCTCTGCGCGTCGCGCGCGGACGGATACTCGGGGGGTGGCCGATGCCGCCACAGCGCAGAATCGGACCCGGTCCGGAAACGGAATTCACCGAACAGCCTCTGTACGCAGGCCATTACCGCCTGGAGGAACCGCTCGGCTCCGGCGGCATGGGCGTGGTCCACCTGGCCCGCTCGGCCTCGGGCCTGCGGCTCGCCGTGAAGGTGGTGCATCCGGAACTCGCCGAGGACCGCGAGTTCAGAGGCAGGTTCCGCCAGGAGGTCGCTGCGGCCCGGCGGGTCAGCGGAGCGTTCACCGCGCCCGTGGTGGACGCCGATCCGCACGCCGAGCAGCCTTGGATGGCCACGCTCTACATCCCCGGCCCCACCCTCGAAGACCATGTGAAGCGGAACGGAGCGCTGCCGCCCGACCGGCTTCGCCGGTTACTCGCCGGCCTGGCCGAGGCGTTGCGCGACATCCACCGCGTCGGCGTGGTGCACCGCGACCTCAAACCGAGCAATGTCCTGCTCGCCGAGGACGGCCCCAAGGTCATCGACTTCGGGATATCCCGGCCCGCGGACAGTGAACTCCACACGGAGACCGGCAAGTTGATCGGTACGCCACCGTTCATGGCGCCCGAGCAGTTCCGCAGACCGCGGGAAGTCGGCCCGGCTGCCGATGTGTTCGCGCTCGGATCGGTGCTGGTGCACGCGGCGACGGGACGCGGCCCGTTCGACTCGGACAGCCCCTACGTAGTGGCGTACCAGGTCGTGCACGACGAGCCCGATCTCGCGGGTGTGCCGGACGACCTGGCCGGGCTCGTGGCACGGTGTCTGGCCAAGGAGCCGCGGGACAGGCCGACTCCCGACGAGTTGATGGGCGAGTTGCGGGCGATCTCGGCTTCGTACGAGACCCAGGTGTTCGCTCCGTACGGGAGCCGCTCGCAGGGGGTTCGCCCGTACGACAGCGCCGGCGGGCCTACGGGGGACGGTGCGCGGCTCGCGGGGGCGAGGGCGTTCATCCCGGCCCAGCGGGACGAAGGCGACGGCCGACACGATGAACGACACGAGCCCGCGCTCACACACGTGTCCGACCGCAGGAGCGGCGGCGGGCGGGGACGCCCCCGCCTCGGCAGGTCGCGGCTCGGCCGATCGCGACTCGGCCGATCGCGACTCGGCCGATCGCGATCGGATCGACCACCCCGGTCGGTCTGGTCGCGGCGAACGCGCCTGGTCGTCTGTGTTCTCGCTGTCGCGGTCGCTGCCGGGGTGACCGCGTCGTTCACCGTTCTCGGCGTCGGCGAACCCGCGGACCGTACCGGCGCAGGCGCCGCTCCTCCGAAGGCTCCCGATCCGAAGGCGCCCGAGGCGACGTCGCCCACGCGCGCGTGGAGCACGTTCTTGCGGCCGAGTGGGGCGCGGCCGGCGTCAGGCGGCACACCCCACTGCGTACGCACGGCCGCCCCGAAAGCGGGAGCGGGGACCCCGAAGGCAGGCGCGGGCGCCCGGCTCTACTGCGCAGCCCCCGGCATCAGCGCGGCCGCCGTCGATGCCGAGACCGGCAAGGTCCGGTGGTCTCGCCCGGCGCCCACCAAGGCCCCATCGCTGGACGCGCCTGCGGCCCCGGTCCTGTCGGGCGGCCTCGTACAGACCGTCACCGACGCGGGCGGCGTCCTCAAGGCGCTCGATCCGGATACCGGCCGCACGCGTTGGTCCCGGGACCTCGAGGCGTACGCGGGCCGGGTCGCCCACGCGCGCGACACCGTGCTGCTGATGACCGCCCGGGGCACGCTGCGCGGTCTCGACGCCCGTGACGGCAGCGTCCGTTGGCAGCGCAGCTACCCGGGCCTGCAGGACGCCACTCTGTGGGCCGGTGACGACGGCCGTGTCCACTCGGTCAGCGCGCGAGGCACCGGCAGTCTGGTGACCGCCCTCGACCCGCGCACCGGCAGCCAGCTGTGGCAGCGGCACCTGGAGGGCAGCCTGACGCCCGTCGGTGCGCGCGACGGCACCGTGTGGTTCCAGGAGACCGACCGGGACTCGTACACGGTCGCCGTGGTCCGTTACGACGCGACGCGACGTGCCGTACGCCGCGTACCGCTCGATGTGCCGCTGCCCGACGCGGTGGCGAGCCTGCACCGGGGCACGGTCCATCTCCTGGGTGCGGGCGGCGGTCTGGTCGCGGTGGACACCGAGGGGGCGGACGCCGGACAGCGGTGGCGGCTCGAGACGTCGGTGAGCCAGGGCTCCGCGCCCACGGTCGCGGGCAGCACCGTGTACTTCGGCGCGGCCGACGGCCGGCTGATCGCCGTGGACGTACGTGACCGGCGGCCGGCGCTGCTCGGGCAGACCGACCCCAGGCCCAGCGGCCGTACGGGAGCGCTCGCGTCCGCTCTGGGCCGGCCGTCGGCGGGCGACGGCAGGGTGTTCGCCACGGCTCCCGACGGTTCGGTGTTCTCGCTGCCTTCGCGGTCGCCGCAACAGTGGTGAACCCGCTGTCCTGACCGGACGCCGACGGGCGGCACCCGACTCGCGGATGCCGCCCGTGCGTGTAGCGCCAGGACGCGGATTCAGCCCAGCTTGCTGACGTCCCGGACCGCGCCCTTGTCGGCGCTGGTGGCCATCGCGGCGTAGGCACGCAGGGCGGTGGAGACCTTGCGCTCGCGGTCCCCCGGGGCGTAGACGCCGCCGAGGGCAGCGCGGCGGGTCGCCAAGTCCTCGTCGGAGACCAGCAGTTCGATGGACCGGTTGGGGATGTCGATACGGATGCGGTCACCCTCCTCGACGAGGGCGATGGTGCCGCCGGAGGCCGCCTCGGGCGAGGCGTGCCCGATGGACAGGCCCGAAGTGCCGCCGGAGAAGCGGCCGTCGGTGACGAGCGCGCAGGTCTTGCCGAGTCCGCGGCCCTTCAGGAACGACGTCGGGTAGAGCATCTCCTGCATGCCGGGGCCGCCCTTGGGGCCCTCGTAGCGGATGACGACGACGTCGCCGTCCTTGATCTGCTTGGTGAGGATCTTCTCGACGGCCTCGTCCTGCGACTCGCAGACGACGGCCGGGCCTTCGAAGGTCCAGATCGACTCGTCCACGCCCGCGGTCTTCACCACGCAGCCGTCGACGGCCAGATTGCCCTTGAGGACCGCGAGGCCGCCGTCCTTGGAGTACGCGTGCTCGACGGAGCGGATGCAGCCGCCCTCGGCGTCCGTGTCGAGGGTTTCCCAGCGCTCCGACTGCGAGAAGGCCTCGGCGGAGCGGACGCAGCCGGGGGCCGCGTGCCACAGTTCGAGGGCTTCGGCGGAGGGTGAACCGCCGCGCACGTCCCAGGTCTTGAGCCACTCGTCGAGGGACGCGGCGTGCACCGAGTGGACGTCCTCGTTGAGCAGGCCGCCGCGCTGGAGCTCGCCGAGGATGGCGGGGATTCCGCCGGCCCTGTGCACGTCCTCCATGTAGTACGTGCCGCCCGGCGCGACGTTCGGCGCGACCTTCGACAGGCAGGGGACACGGCGCGAGACGGCGTCCATGTCGGCCAGGTCGTAGTCGAGCTCGGCCTCCTGGGCGGCGGCGAGGAGGTGCAGGATCGTGTTGGTCGAGCCGCCCATGGCGATGTCCAGGGCCATGGCGTTGTCGAAGGCCTCGCGGGTGGCGATGTTGCGCGGCAGGACGGACTCGTCGCCGCCCTCGTAGTAGCGCTTGGCGATGTCGACGACCGTGCGGCCGGCCTGCTCGTAGAGGGCGCGGCGGGCGGTGTGGGTTGCGAGGACCGAGCCGTTGCCCGGCAGGGCCAGGCCGATGGCCTCGGCGAGGCAGTTCATCGAGTTGGCGGTGAACATGCCGGAACAGGAGCCGCAGGTCGGGCAGGCGTTCTCCTCGATGCGGAGGATGTCCTCGTCCGAGACGCTCTCGTCGACCGCGTCCGAGATGGCGTTGACCAGGTCCAGCTTGCGGACGGTGCCGTCCACGAGGGTGGCCTTGCCGGCCTCCATCGGGCCGCCGGAGACGAAGATCGTCGGGATGTTGAGGCGCAGGGCGGCCATCAGCATGCCCGGGGTGATCTTGTCGCAGTTGGAGATGCAGATCAGGGCATCGGCACAGTGCGCCTCGGTCATGTACTCGACGGAGTCGGCGATGAGGTCGCGCGAGGGCAGGCTGTAGAGCATGCCGCCGTGGCCCATCGCGATGCCGTCGTCCACCGCGATCGTGTTGAACTCGCGGGGCACCGCGCCGGCCGCCAGGATCGCCTCGGAGACGATCCGGCCGACCGGGGCCAGGTGGGTGTGGCCGGGGACGAACTCCGTGAAGGAGTTGGCGACGGCGACGATCGGCTTGCCGATGTCCGCGCTCGCTACGCCCGACGCCCGCATAAGGGCGCGGGCGCCCGCCATGTTGCGGCCGTGGGTGACAGTGCGGGACCTCAGCTCGGGCATCGTCGCTCGCTCCTCAGACGGGTCCTCGGGTCCGCGGACGGGCCCTCGGGCGGCCCTCGGGGAAGATCCCTGAGGGCGTTGTCGGCAATTGGGGTGTCTACGAGCGTACGCCGCCGCTCCACCATCCGGACCCGCTGTCCGGAGAATGGGACGTACGGCTCATCTGGTGAGCCGCCACCGGGAGCCGCCGCCGCGGACACCCGCCTCAGGGCTGGGTCAGGTACCGCTCGAGCGTCGGGGCGACCATCGTGACGATGTCCTCGACGTCCGCGGACGCGATCGGCTCCATCTTGACGACGTACCGCAGCATGGCGATCCCGATCAGGTGACCGGCGGCGAGCTGGGCGCGGAACTCGGGATCGGGTACGTCCAGAGTGCAGGCCACGCGCGCGAGGAGGCGCTTTTCGATGAGCTTGCGGAGCGTGGCCGCCGCGGTCTCGTTGGTGAACGCCGAGCGCATCACGGCGAGCACCGGGAGCCGGGTCACCGGGTTCTCCCAGACGCCGAACAAGTGGCGGGCCATGCTTTCGCCCGCCTTCTCCGGACCGGCTGCGGCGATCGCGTCGGGGATGGCGAGCGCGGGTGCGAAGGACTGCTCGACGGCCGCGCCGAAAACGTCCTCCTTCTTACCGAAGTAGTGGTGCACCAGGGCGGGGTCCACACCGGCCGCCTTGGCGATGCCGCGTACCGAGGTCTTGTCGTAGCCCCGCTCGGAGAACTCCTCGCGCGCGGCGTCCAGGATCCGGTCGCGTGTGGCCGGCCCCGAGGCGGCCTCCGTACGGGACGGCCGGCCCCGGCGGCGCGGGGTGCCGGCCGCCGTCACGGACGCTCCGTGACCGTCCTGGCCGCGGAGGCCAGGTGCAGCCGGGTGAAGGCGAGCGCCTCGGCGAGATCGGCCTCACGTTCGGCGCTGGACATGGCGCGACGGGTGTTGACCTCGATGACGACGTGACCGTCGAATCCGGAGAGTGCGAGGCGTTCGAGCACCTCCGCGCACGGCTGGTCGCCTCGGCCGGGGACCAGGTGCTCGTCCTTGGCGGAGCCCTGGCCGTCGGCGAGGTGCAGGTGGGCGAGCCGGTCGCCCATTCTGTCGATCATGTCCATGGCGCCGGTACGGGCGGTCGAGGTGTGCGAGAGGTCTACCGTGAAGTGCCGGTAGTCGTCCTTGGTGACGTCCCACTCGGGGGCGTAGGCGAGCATCTCGCGGTCGCGGTAGCGCCACGGGTACATGTTCTCCACCGCGAAACGCACGTCCGTCTCGTCGGCCATGCGCCACAGGCCGCTGACGAAGTCCCGGGCGTAGCTGCGCTGCCAGCGGAACGGCGGATGCACCACGACCGCGCTCGCACCGAGCTTCTCCGCTGCGGCCTGGGCGCGCTGCAGCTTCACCCACGGGTCGGTGGACCACACGCGCTGGGTGATCAGCAGGCACGGGGCGTGCACGGCGAGGATCGGGACCTGGTGGTAGTCGCTGAGCCTGCGCAGGGACTCGATGTCCTGGCTGACGGGATCCGTCCAGACCATCACCTCGACGCCGTCGTAGCCGAGGCGCGCGGCGATCTCGAACGCGGTCGCCGTCGACTCCGGGTAGACCGAGGCCGTCGACAGCGCGACCTTCGCGTCCGGGATGCGTACTGCTGACTCCGCCACGGACGACAGCGTACGGGCCCGGTCTGCGAGGTCGTGGGGCCCGGCGGGCGGCTGCGGGGGCCCGGTGGGCAACTGACCGTCCTCGTCCGTCTCTTCCGCGCTCAACGGTCCGCCCGGTTGCTCTCGTGCGGGCCGCCGTGCCGGCCGGGCTCGCGGACACCGTCCCGGCCGAACTCCTGCACCCCGTCCTGGCCCGTCCCCGGGACGCCGCCGTGGCCGTTGGGCAGGTGGTCCAGGCGGCGCAGGATGACGCCCTCGCGCAGCGCCCAGGGGCAGATCTCCACGGACTCGACGCCGAACAGGTCCATCGCTCCCTCCGCCACCAGCGCTCCGGCGAGCAGCTGCCCGGCCCGTCCGTCGGACACGCCCGGCAGTTCGCACAGCTCTGCCTCGGTCATCGCGGCGAGCCGCGGCACCCAGTCCTCGAGCGATTTCCGCTTGAGTTCCCGCTGTACGTAGAGGCCTTCGGCGGACCGTGCGGCACCGGCCAGCCGGGCCAGCTGCTTGAACGTCTTGGACGTGGCCACGACGTGGTCGGGGCCGCCGAAGCGGCTGAACTCGCCGACGACACGGGCGATCTGGGCCCGTGCGTGGCGGCGCAGTGCCTTCACGTCCTGCGGGTCGGGCGGGTCACCGGGCAGCCAGGCGGAGGTGAGCCGTCCGGCGCCGAGCGGCAGCGACACCGCGGCGTCGGGCTTCTCGTCGATGCCGTACGCGATCTCGAGCGAGCCGCCGCCGATGTCGAGGACGAGGAGCTTGCCCGCGGACCAGCCGAACCAGCGGCGGGCCGCCAGGAAGGTGAGCCGCGCCTCCTCCTCGCCGGACAGGACCTGCAGGTCGACGCCGGTCTCGCTCCTGACGCGGTCGAGCACCTCGTCGGCGTTGGTGGCCTCACGTACGGCTGACGTCGCGAACGAAAGGACGGATTCGCAGCCCTTGTCCTCGGCCGCGACCAGGGCGTCACGCACGGTGGCGACGAGCAGGTCGACGCCTTCGGCGCCGATCGCACCGGCCTCGTCGAGGAGTTGGGCGAGCCGCAGCTCCGCCTTGTGCGAGTGCGCGGGCAGCGGGCGGGCGCCCGGGTGCGCGTCCACCACAAGGAGGTGCACGGTGTTCGAACCCACGTCGAGGACTCCGAGTCTCATACGGAAAACGCTACTGCGCGTTCGGAGGTGGCCGGTCCACATGTGGCGTATGCCGCGCATACCCTGGACATGTGGCCAAGACGAAAAAGGCGAAGAGCGACAAAACCCCCAAGGCTTCGAAGAAGGACTCCAAGGTGGCCGGTAAGAACAAGGGCGCCAAGGACGCGAAGCGGTCGTCCGGGGCGGCGAAGCCGCCGACCGGGGCCGCACTGATCGCTCCTGCCGACGACGAGAAGGGACTGGACTTCGACCGCGCCTGGGTCGAGTTCCCTGATCCGGCCGACGACGAGCAGATCTTCCGCTGCGACCTGACATGGCTGACGTCCCGCTGGAACTGCATCTTCGGCAGCGGCTGCCAGGGCATCCAGGCGGGCCGCGCCGACGACGGCTGCTGCACGCTCGGTGCGCACTTCTCGGACGAGGACGACGAGAAGCGGGTAGCCGGCCACGTGTCGAGACTCACTCCGGAGATCTGGCAGTACCACGACGTCGGTTCGCAGACAGGCTGGGTCGAGGAGGACGAGGACGGCGACCGCCAGACGCGGCGCTGGAACGGCTCGTGCATCTTCCAGAACCGGCCCGGTTTCGCCGGCGGCGCCGGCTGCTCGCTGCACATCCTGGCGCTGCAGGAGGGCCGCGAACCGCTGGAGACCAAGCCGGACGTCTGCTGGCAGCTGCCGGTCCGCCGGACCTACGAGTGGATCGAGCGTCCCGACGACACCAAGATCCTTCAGGTGTCGATCGGCGAGTACGACCGGCGCGGCTGGGGTCCCGGCGGTCACGACCTGCACTGGTGGTGCACCTCGGCGACGTCCGCGCACGGCGCGGGTGACCCCGTCTACGTGTCGTACGCGCCGGAGCTCAAGGAGCTGATGGGCAAGGACGGTTACGACCGCCTGGTCGAGCTCTGCGAGCAGCGGCTGGCCTCCCAACTCCCGCTGCTCGCGCCGCATCCGGGGGACCCGACCGGCTGAGGGCGGACGGCTGTCGGGCCGGCTCGGGAGCGCGTGCTCTCGGGCCGGTCTTCTTGTGTCCGGGTGATCGCGTTCTGTCCGGGTGATCGTGTTCGCCGACCCCCGCGCCTTCGCTGCCCGGCGGGTGGCCCGGGCTGTCGCTGCGCGATCGTTCCGGCAGAGCGGTACGGACCGGGCGCGGACTCAGTCCGTGGGACTCGGTTCGCTGCTCGGCGGGTCGGTCGGGGTCGGCTCGGTGGGCTCCGGGGAGGAGTCCGTGGGAGTGGGCTCCGGCGAGCTCGGGGGCGGATCCGACGGAGGCGGAGTGGTCTCCGGGGGCGTGGGGTCCGGGTCCTGCGACGACGGCGGCGGGTCCGAGGGCGGCGGCGTCGTGGGGCGGCCGGGGTCGGACGGTGACGGGCTGGTGGCCCCGTATCCGTCGATGGCCACCACCGAGTTCCCCGGGCCGACCGCGATCCGCGCGCTCCAGTGCCCGTCCGGCTCGCGGTCATGGTTCACGTACACCCGGAAGCTCACGGACTCACCCGGCATCAACGTCCCCGACGAACGGGTCAGATACAGCCAGTACGCGCGCGTGGAGGCCGACCAGTGGACCGCCTCCCCGCCGGACGCGGTCAGTGTGACCACCGTGGCACCGCCGCTCGGCTGCGCGGAGACGGTGAGCCTGCCGGGACCTACACCGCTGTGCGAGGGATCGGCGCCCGGGCTGATCACCTCGACCGAGACGTCGGGCGAACGGCTGCCCGCGGTGAAGCGGGGGTCGGGGTCGGTACGGGCATTGCCCGCGTTCTCGTAGTCGCGGGCGTCGTCGTCGGCGACGCCGGACTCCTCGCTCTCGCTCGCGCTCACGGAGGATCCGTCACGGCCCTCGCCGATCAGGGGTGCGCCACGGTAGGCCGCCCACAGGGCGAGCACCGGGGCGGCGACCACGGTGGCGACGACCGTCGTGGTGACGGCACGTGCGCGCAGCCGGTCGCGGCGGGCGGCACGGTCCTTGGGGTCCATCGGGAAGCCGCGGCGGTCGAAGCGCGGAGCGCCTCCACGCGCGTGTGCCGCACTTCCCATGGCCGCGTGGGCCGCTGCGCGCGGCGCCGCGATGACCGGCAGCGCGGCCGCGGTGGCGGTGGTCCCCGGCCAGGCGGCGGCGCCCGCACGCTCGGCGGTACGGCGGCAGCGGGGGCAGTCGTCCACGTGCCGGACCAGTTCGGCGCGCAGGGCAGTGCCGAGCAGGAGTTGGTTGTCGCCGGTGAGCCTGGCCACGCTGGGGCAGGTGCCCTTCTCGACGACGGCGAGTGCGGCCCGGGTGCGCTCCACCTCGCAGGCGGCGGCCGAGAGCAGTTCGCGCGCGGTGACCTGCTCCATGCCGAGCACGGAGGCGACCTCGCGCGTGGACAGGCCGTGGCGTACGGCGAGTTCGAGTGCCTCGCGCTGCTCGGGGGTGGTGCCGGCGGCCTCCGGCCAGGCCAGCAGGGCCAGTTCACGACGGCGCTCCTGGTCGGAGGCGACGGTCGGGTCCGCGGTCTCGGCCGGCTCGGTCCGTGCCGTCCCGGCCTTCGCCTTGCCTGTCTCGTCGGCCCAGGCCGGGGCGGTGGTTCCGGTCGGCTTGCCTGAATCCGCCTTGCCCCCGTCCGCCTTGCCCGAGGCCGCCTTGCCCGAGGCGGGCGGCCGCGCGCGGTGGGCGGCCTGGCGCTTGCGCCTGGCCTCGGCCAGCTGGCGCAGACAGGCCCAACGGGCCAGGGCGTAGAGCCACGCCCGGCGCTCGGAGTCGGCGGCCGGCGCGCGCGTGCCCCGGCGCTCGGCGAGCGCGAGGACGTCGCCCAGGGCTGCGGTCGCCACGTCGTGATCGCACAGGACCGACAGGCAGTACGTGAACAGCCCGTCCAGATAGGGCTCGTACTGCACCGGAGGCGCCTGCGGAGCGGGGCGGGACGCGCGCGGGTGCGCCCGGTGTGCGCCGGTGCGGTGCGTGGGGTGTTCCGGGCTCCTTGTGGTCACCCGTGCGACCGTAGGCGGCCCGGCCCCGTGCGGTCCGCCCGCTCCGTCACCTTTAATCCTTACGGGTGAACAGATCGCTCGAAAGGGGACAGGAACCCTGAATTCCGGGTCAAGCCGGTGTCGACCGAGGTGCGCTTGCAGGCTGCACACGGCGCAGGGTGCATCTCTACGCGCGCGTGGACCCCGATTGCGGCGACCCCGCCTTCGGCAGCCGCCGGCCCTCCGCGACGGATCCGAAGAAGCGCCACCGTGCGCCCCCGCGCCGGGACCCCGCGGGTGCGTGCCGGATACGGGCTCGAGCCTCGCCACCACGCGATGTCAGTGCCCCGCTATACGGTTCCGGGCATGGCTGCCCGTACGAAATCCACCAAGGACCGTCCGTCCTACCGCTGCACCGAATGCGGCTGGCAGACGGCCAAGTGGCTCGGCCGCTGCCCCGAGTGCCAGGCCTGGGGCACCGTCGAGGAGTACGGCGCGCCCGCGGTCCGCACCACGTCCCCGGGCCGAGTCACCAGCTCCGCGCTGCCGATCGGCCAGGTCGACGGCCGTACGGCCACGGCCCGTTCCACCGGTGTCGACGAACTGGACCGGGTGCTCGGCGGCGGCCTGGTCCCCGGCGCGGTGGTCCTGCTCGCGGGCGAACCCGGCGTCGGCAAGTCCACGCTGCTGCTCGACGTGGCCGCCAAGGCGGCAGGCCCCGACCACCGCACCCTGTACGTCACGGGCGAGGAGTCGGCGAGCCAGGTCCGGCTGCGCGCCGACCGCATCGACGCCCTCGACGACGACCTGTACCTGGCGGCCGAGACGGATCTGGCCGCCGTTCTCGGTCATCTGGACGCCGTCAAGCCGTCGTTGCTCGTCCTGGACTCCGTACAGACCGTGGCCTCACCGGAGATCGACGGCGCACCGGGCGGCATGGCCCAGGTCCGCGAGGTGGCCGGCGCGCTGATCCGGGCATCCAAGGAACGCGGTATGGCCACCCTCCTGGTGGGCCACGTCACCAAGGACGGCGCGATCGCGGGACCCCGGCTCCTGGAGCATCTCGTCGACGTGGTCCTGAGTTTCGAGGGTGACCGGCACGCACGGCTCCGCCTGGTGCGCGGGGTCAAGAACCGCTTCGGGGCGACCGACGAGGTCGGCTGCTTCGAGCTGCACGACGAGGGCATCACCGGACTCGCCGACCCCTCGGGCCTGTTCCTCACCCGGCGCGCGGAGCCGGTCCCCGGCACCTGTCTGACCGTCACCCTCGAAGGACGGCGCCCCTTGGTCGCCGAGGTGCAGGCCCTGACCGTCGACTCGCAGATCCCCTCGCCGCGACGTACGACGTCCGGCCTGGAGACCTCACGCGTGTCGATGATGCTGGCCGTGCTCGAGCAGCGCGGCCGGATCAGCGCCCTCGGCAAGCGCGACATCTACAGCGCGACGGTCGGCGGTGTGAAGCTCTCCGAGCCGGCCGCCGACCTGGCGATCGCCCTGGCTCTGGCGAGCGCGGCAAGCGACACTCCCCTGCCCAAGAACCTGGTCGCCATCGGCGAGGTAGGTCTCGCGGGCGAGGTGCGCAGGGTCACCGGAGTGCAGCGGCGCCTCGCCGAGGCGCACCGTCTGGGCTTCACCCACGCGCTGGTTCCCAGCGATCCCGGCAAGGTCCCCGCGGGCATGCGGGTGACCGAGGTGGCCGACATGGGAGACGCCCTGCGCGTACTGCCGAAGAGGCGTAGGGCAGAGCCCCCACGGGAGGACGCCGACCGCCGGTAGACTTTGCCCCGGTCTCGCCCATCCGTACGAACCAGGGCATGGACAACCTGCGACCGGAGGAGTGCAGTGGCAGCCAACGACCGGGCGACAGCTCCCGGAAAGTCGGGCGCTAGTTCCGGTGCTGACGGCCTGATGCGCGCCTCACTGAGCGCTGTGGCTCCCGGCACCGGGCTGCGTGACGGCCTCGAGCGCATCCTCCGCGGCAACACCGGCGGTCTCATCGTGCTCGGCTGGGACAAGACCGTCGAGTCGATGTGCACGGGCGGATTCGTCCTGGACGTCGAGTTCTCGGCCACACGGCTGCGTGAACTCTGCAAGCTCGACGGCGGCATCATCGTCGACAAGGACATCACCAAGATCCTTCGGGCCGGCGTGCAGCTGGTCCCGGACCCGACCATCCCGACCGAGGAGACCGGCACCCGGCACCGCACCGCGGACCGGGTCAGCAAGCAGGTCGGCTTCCCGGTCGTCTCGGTCTCCCAGTCGATGCGTCTGATCGCCCTGTACGTGGACGGTCAGCGCCGCGTCCTCGAGGACTCCGCCGCGATCCTCTCCCGGGCCAATCAGGCACTCGCCACCCTCGAGCGGTACAAGCTCCGCCTCGACGAGGTGGCCGGCACGCTCTCCGCACTCGAGATCGAGGACCTGGTGACGGTCCGCGACGTCACGGCAGTCGCCCAGCGACTCGAGATGGTGCGCCGTATCGCCACCGAGATCGCCGAGTACGTGGTGGAGCTCGGCACCGACGGTCGCCTCCTCGCCCTGCAGCTCGACGAGTTGATCGCGGGCGTGGAGCCGGAGCGCGAGCTGGTCGCGCGGGACTACGTACCCGAGCCGACCGCCAGGCGCACGCGTACGGTCGACAGCGCCCTCGCCGAACTGGACAAGCTCACCCACACCGAGCTGCTCGAACTGCCCACGGTCGGGCGGGCCCTGGGGTACACGGGATCGCCCGAGGCGCTCGACTCGGCGGTGTCCCCACGCGGCTACCGGCTGCTCGCCAAGGTGCCGAGGCTGCCCGGAGCGATCATCGACCGGCTCGTGGAGCACTTCGGCGGACTGCAGAAGCTGCTCGCCGCCAGCGTCGACGACCTGCAGACGGTCGACGGTGTGGGCGAGGCCCGCGCCCGTTCCGTCCGTGAGGGCCTCTCGCGGCTCGCGGAGTCGTCGATCCTCGAGCGGTACGTGTAGAGCACTTCCCCCGGGCCGTAGGACGCTGTCCCGGTGCCGTACGTGTCGGGCGCTGTCGCGCGCGGCGCCGGCTTCGGCTCCGCGCGCGGACTCTTGCCCCTCAGGCCTCTTCGATGACGAAGGACGTACGCGCCGTGGTCAGGTCCGGCGTGACGACCTCGACCAGGTACGTGCCGGGTCCCGCCGAACCGGGCCGCGGCGACTGGCACTTCTCCTCGCTCGGCTTGCGGTCCCACTCGAAGGTCTGCGTGATCTTCCCGTCGCCCGGCACCCGGAGCAGGACGCTGCCGGCGCCGCTCGGGCAGTCGTCGGAGGACCAGACAGGCTGGTCCTCACCGGCCGGAGTGATCGTCAGGACCGCCTGCTTGGGGCCGAGGTCGGCCTTGCAGTCGTCGCCCGCGCTGTTGGTGACGACCAGTTCGAGGCGGGGCTTCTCGCCCGGCTCGTAGGTGTTGTGGATGCTGCGCAGGGTCAACTTGACGTTTCCGGGGGTGCAGTTGGGGAGGGTGGAACCGGCGGGCACGCGCTGGCCGGAACCGCCGCCGCCCTTCCCGCCACCCGCCACACCGTCCGTGCCGGCGTCGCCCGAGCCGCCGCCCTTGCCGTCGTCGCCGCCCGCGCCGCCCTCGCCGTCTGACCCCTCGCCGTCACCCGAACCGTCGCCGCCGTCGCCCGACTCGTCGCGTCCGCCCGGCTGTTCGCTGATGGCGGGTCCGGAGCCCGAGGGGCCGGGGGTGATGGAGGGCGCGGGGTTCTTGCCGTTCTTCCCGTCGGCGCCGTTGTTGCTCCCGCCTCCGGAGAGGCTGAAGGCCCACACGATCAGGAGGGCCAGGACCGCGAACAAGGACAGCAGAACGGCCCTCCGTCGCCAGTAGATGGAGGAGGGAAGCGGCCCGATCGGATTGCGCAGAGATCCCACGGCGCAAACTGTACGAGAGATCGTGCTCATCTCCCGCCCCACCCGCCGCCTGGATGCGCATCTTTTGCGGATCATCATTCGGATCCGGGGCGGGGAGCGTGCTGAACGTCCGTCCACAGGTGTCCTGTTGCCGCGGTTCCGCAGCGGGTCCGGACGCTTCGGGTGGGTGCGTCCGAGAAGACTCTCGGGCGGGGGCTGTCTTTCGTAAGGGGCAGGACCGGACGGTCGGCGGGAGTGCGGGTGCGGGAGCACTCCGTAGCGTCCTTCACCATGGATGCCATGGACCCGAACACCCCGATAGACACCTCCGGCCTGTACCGCGACATCACCGACTTCGCCGCGGACATGCCCGAGTGGACGCAGCACGTCGCCGAGTTGTGGACGGAAGGCGGCCTGCTCCTGTTCGGGGTGTTGTTCGTCGTCGCCTGGTGGCGGACGCGGCACTCGGAGTCGCGTGCCCTCGCGGTGGCCGTCCTCGCACCGCCGGCGACCGCCCTCGCCTACGTCGGCAGTGAGCTGTTCAAGTCCGTGGTGGACGAGGAGCGGCCGTGCCGGGCCGTGTCGGGCGCTGCGGCGTCCCTGGTGACGTGTCCGCCGGTGGGTGACTGGTCGTTCCCCAGCAACCATTCGACGATCGCCGGGGCCGCGGCTGTGGCGCTGGCTCTCGCGTGGCGGGGCATCGGGTGGCTGACGCTGCCGATGGCGGTCCTGATGGCGTTCTCGCGGGTCTTCGTGGGCGTGCACTATCCGCACGACGTCGTGGTCGGTCTGCTGCTGGGTGGGCTGGTGGCGTTCTTGGTCCTGCGGCTCGGGGCGCGGCCCGGGGCGCACGTGGTGGAGTCCATGCGGGGGTCGTCGGCGGGAGTGGTCCGCTGGTTCGCGGGGCCGGGGCTGCCGGTCGTCGAGCCCGGCTACTCCCGTGCTGCAGGTCCTGCCGGGGCTGCCGGTCCTGCAGGTCCTGCAGGTCCTGCCGGTGCGGGGTATGCGGGGTACGGCGGGTATCGCGCGGCGGGGCAGTCTGGTGAGCCGGCACCCGAGTACACCGGTCATGCCGGTTACGGCGGTTACCCCGGGGGCGCCGGCGGGACCGGCCCATCCGGTCAGCCTGGTTACGGGGGTTACAGGGGTTACGCCGGAGAGCCCGCCCGCCCCAACTACACCGGTCACGCAGGCGAGTCCGGTTACCCCGGCGAGTCCGGTTACGCGAACGACCCCGCCCGCGCCGCGCATCCGGATCACCCCGGTTACGCCGGGAACCCCGGTCACCCCGACGACCGGCCCGCCAGCCCCGCCTCGTAGGCGACGATCGCGGCCTGGACCCGGTTCCTGACCTCGAGGCGGTCGAGGACCGCGCTCACGTACGCCTTCACGGTCCCTTCCACCAGATGCAGCCGGGCGGCGATCTCCGGGTTGGACAGGCCTTCGCCGACGAGACCGAGCACCTCGCGTTCACGGGGTGAGAGGGCTGCAGCACGCGCGCGTGCGGCAGCCTCACGGCCGAGCCGTTCGCCGCCGTAGCCGTCGATGACGTGGCGGGCCACCTTCGGCGACAGGAACGCCGCACCGGAGGCCACCGCCCGTACCCCTGCCAGGAGCTCGTGCGGATCGCCGGACTTCAGCAGGAACCCGGTGGCTCCGCCGGACAGCGCACGCGCGACGTAGGCGTCCTCCGAGAACGTCGTGAGCATCGCGACGCCCGTGCCGGGCATCGTACGGACGATCTCTTCCGCGGCGGCGAGGCCGTCCAGACGCGGCATCCGGATGTCGAGCAGGGCGACGTCGGGCCGGTGGGCCTGCGCGAGGGACACCGTCTCGTGCCCGTCCCCCGCCTCTGCGACCACTTCGACCCCGGGGTCGGCGGCGAGGATGGCACGCACCCCTGCGCGGATCATCGCCTCGTCGTCGGCCAGCAGAACCCTGATCACGTGCCACGCTCCCCGGTGCGCCGCCCGTCGGCGGTCGGTACGACGTCCTTGGCGACCAGACGGCCGTCCGTGAAACACAGTCTGAAGTGCTCGACGGCGGCGAAGAGTTCACCGCCGGCACGGTAGTAGCGGCAGTCCGCGCCATCGGGCGCAGCCGGGGCCCGTTCGGACGGCGGATCGTCGGCCTCCCGCCTCGGCAGTAGCCGCTCGACCTCGCGCTGCGTCTCGCCGACGTGCAGGGCGTCGTAAGCACCGGGCTCGAGCGCGGAGGCGCTACGGCTGTACGCGTACCAGCCGAAGGCACCCGCGACGAGCACCACGCCCACCGCTCCCGCCGCTGCGAACGCGCTGTAGGTACGGCGGCGGCCGACCTGCCACGCGCGCGTGGCGTCCGCGACCTGTCCCTCGCCGCCGATCGCCACCGCTGAAGGCCCCGCAGGCGGCCCTGCGGGACCGTCTGCCGCACCTCCACGCGCGCGTGGACCGTCCGAACGTTCGCCGTAGGGGAGCCGGGCCCGCACTTGGAAGCCGTCCCCGTGCCGGCCCGCCTCGAAGGAGCCCCCGGTCGCCGTCACCTGCCCCCGCAGCCCGAGCAGCCCCGAACCGCCATCCGGTCGGGGCGGAACAGGGGTCCACGCGCGCGTACCGCCGTCGTCCGTGACCGTGACCGTGACGCCATCGAGCGTGCGCTCCAGGTCGACGGTGACGTGCGCATCGGGCGCGTACTTGGCGGCGTTGGTCAGCGACTCCTGTACGACACGGTGCACGGTCCGCCCCACCCGGGATGTGTCAGGGGCTCCGCTGCCACCGTCTCCCCTGCCGTCACGGGCTCCCGCGCCGAGCCGGACCCGGAGCCCCGCGGTCGCCGCACGGTCCACCAGCTCCTCCACGGACTCGCCCGCGGGGGCGAGCGGCGCGGGTTCGTCCTCGCCGCCCTCGAGCAGGCCGATGATCTCGCGCAGCCGATCCGTGGCGTCGGCTGCGGTGGTACGCAGTTCGGCGGCGTCCTGGCGTCGGTCGGCAGGGAGGTCGGGCGCGATCTGCAGGGCAGCAGCGCGCAGCGCGACGAGGCTCAGCTCGTGGCCGAGCGAGTCGTGCATCTCCTGGGCGATCCTGGCCCGTTCCCGCAGCCAGGCCCGCTCGGTGACGATGTGCCGTTCGCGCTCGAGCTGCTCGGCCCTGGCCAGCGCGGCCGCGGCCAGCTCCCGGTGCTGCCCCCACGACCGCCCCGCCAGCCACGGCACGTACGCGACGAACAGCAGCGTCCCGGCGAGCACGAACCACTCGGTGGCCGGATCCCGGTCCCGTACGAGAATCACGGTGGCCCCGAGCACGCCGACCGCCGCGAGCGCGTACGCCGTGGGCCGGCCGCCCGGGGTCCCGCGCAGTCCGAGCAGCAGACACAGGACGGCGAGAGCGGGGCCGTAGGAAAGGGTGAAGAGCGAGGCGTTCGCCGTGAGCCCAAGCCCCGCGGCCAGCAGTACCGCAGCCAGCGGCCACCGCCGGCGGACACCGACCGCCACGGCGAGCACGACAAGGCCGGCGGCACCCCGCCACCAGGGACCCGGCTCGTTGAATCCCAGACGATCGGCCACCAGGAGAGGCGCGACAAGCAGACCCCACAGCACCCCGTCGGCAACCCACCGACGCCCGAAGAACGACACCCGACGACGCTACCTGCGCTCCCTCACCGCGCACCCCTGCCGATCGTCAGGTCCTGGAGGGCCGCAACGGCCGTCCGCCGCGGACGACCCGGCACGCCGGGCGCCCCCGGATGCCGACCCCGTGGCAGGATCGGCCCTGCCATGACTGCAACCACACACACGCCAGAAGCCGTCGACTCCCCCCACGGCCTCCACACCCCCGTCATCGCCTGGTTCGACGCCCACGCGCGCGACCTGCCGTGGCGGCGGCCGGAGGCAGGCCCGTGGGGCGTGATGGTCAGCGAGTTCATGCTGCAGCAGACCCCGGTGAACCGTGTCCTGCCGGTGTACGAGCACTGGATGGCTCGCTGGCCCCGCCCGGCCGACCTGGCCGCCGAGGCACCCGGCGAAGCGGTCCGCGCCTGGGGCCGCCTCGGCTACCCGCGGCGCGCACTGCGCCTGCACGGGGCTGCCGTGGCCATAAAGGAACGCCACGGCGGGGACGTACCGACCCAGCATGCGCAGCTGCTCGCGCTGCCCGGCATCGGTGAGTACACGGCCGCGGCCGTCGCGTCGTTCGCGTACGGCCAGCGCCACCCGGTCCTTGATACGAACGTGCGCCGGGTGTTCGCGCGCGCGGTCACCGGCGTCCAGTACCCGCCGAACGCGACGACGGCCGCCGAGCGCAGGCTGGCCCGCGAACTGCTCCCCGAGGACGAGGCGACGGCGGCCCGCTGGGCGGCGGCGTCGATGGAACTCGGCGCGCTGGTGTGCAGCGCCAAGAACGAGGAGTGCGGCCGCTGCCCGATCGCCGCCCAGTGCGCTTGGCGGCAGGCCGGGAAGCCGGCCCACCAGGGCCCCGCGCGCCGCGGCCAGACCTACGCGGGCACCGACCGGCAGGTCCGCGGCAAGCTGCTCGCCGTGCTGCGCGAGGCGGTGGCCCCCGTGCCGCAGTCGGTACTCGACCGGGTGTGGGACGAGCCGGTGCAGCGCGCCCGGGCCCTCGACGGCCTCGTGGCGGACGGTCTGGTGGAACCGCTGCCGAGCGGCGAGTACCGCCTCCCGCTCACCTGACGCGCCTCGGTCGCCCGCCTGAAGGCGGCACCGAGGTCACACCCGAACCCCTCATCCATGGCCTCCGCATTCCGCCATGGACCCGCACAACACGGGCGTGACCTTAGGCTTTGCCTACTTCTGTTACACAAACGAGGGGCAGCCGTGTATCCCCCGCATGCCTTCCCCCGACGCCCCGTTACACCCGCTCCGTAACTTCAAGATGTGCCGGGCGGGGGTCCGGTTCCACGGTGAAGGAACGGAGGCGGTTGGGAATGGCGCACGGCGAGGTGCTGGAGTTCGAAGAGTACGTACGCGCCCGGCAGGACGCCCTGCTGCGCAGCGCCCGCCGCCTGGTCCCCGACCCGACGGACGCGCAGGATCTGCTGCAGACCGCGCTGGTGCGGACGTACCACCGCTGGGACGGGATCGCCGACAAGCGTCTGGCCGACGCCTACCTGCGCCGCGTGATGATCAACACCCGCACGGAATGGTGGCGTTCCCGCCGTCTCGAGGAGATACCCACCGAGCAGTTGCCGGAGCGCCGTATCGAGGACGCCAGCGCGCAGCACGCGGACCGTGCGCTGCTGATCGAGGTACTCAAGAAGCTCGCTCCGAAGCAGCGCAGCGTCGTCGTCCTGCGACACTGGGAGCAGATGTCCACGGAGGAGACGGCCGCCGCCCTCGGCATGTCGGCCGGAACGGTCAAGAGCACCCTGCACCGTGCCCTTGCCAGGCTCCGCCAGGAGCTGGAGAGCCATGACCGGGAGGGTCACGGCCAGGAACGTGAGGAGCGGGAGCGTTGCGCTGCCTGAACGGCGACGACCCGGGAATACGACGCCCGAAGGCGGTGAGCGCGGCAGCGGCCGCGTTCACCGCCCTCGCACTTCTCATCGGCGCGCTCGCCGCCTGCGGTACGGGAGGCACGGGAGCCAGGGACGAGGGCCCGGCGAACAGCGACACGGTCACGGAGGCCTCACCGTCCGGCTCCACCGCACCGTCGGTCCCCCGGGTCGACGCGGTCGCGCTGGTCAAGCGCGATCCGAAGGTGAGCAAGGCGGTCAAGCAGGACCTCAAGCCCTGCGTGGAGAACGAGTACCCGGTCGACGTCTCGTACGGCAGCAGTACCTCGGGCAGCTCGTCCGACGTCGTGGTGAACGTGATGACGTGCGGGGACGCGGTGGGTGTCGGCAGCTACGTCTACCGTGCCGAGGGCAAGCAGTACAAGAACGTCTTCCGTGCGGAGGACCCACCGGTCTACGCGGAGATCGACCGCGGGGACCTGGTCGTGACCAAGCAGGTGTACGACAAGGGCGACCCGGTGACCCTGCCGTCCGGCGAGGAGATCGTGACCTACCGCTGGCGGGACGCGAGGTTCGTCGAGGTGGAACGGCGACACAACGACTACAGCGGCGCGGTGAACGGCGATTCGCCGGCGCCCGAGGAGGACTGAGAGCAGCGGATGGCCGATCACACCCATGTGCTCTTCGTCGAGGACGACGACGTCATCCGCGAGGCCACACAGCTCGCCCTGGAGCGTGACGGTTTCGTGGTCACGGCGCGGCCCGACGGCCTCGCGGGACTCGAGGCGTTCCGCGCCGACCAGCCGGACATCGCACTGCTCGACGTCATGGTGCCGGGCCTGGACGGGGTCTCTCTGTGCCGCCGGATCCGGGACGAGTCCACGGTCCCGGTGATCATGCTGTCGGCCCGCGCCGACTCGATCGACGTGGTCCTGGGTCTCGAGGCCGGCGCGGACGACTACGTGACGAAACCGTTCGACGGGGCGGTGCTGGTGGCGCGGATCCGTGCCGTACTGCGCCGGTTCGGGCACGCGGGCGGGCCGGGCCAGCCGCCGCGGCAGGCCGAGGCGGTGGGGCAGCGGCAGGACGACGACGGGACCCTGACGTTCGGCGATCTGGAGATCGACACGGTCGGCATGGAGGTTCGCAGGGGCGGCAGGCCCGTGTCCCTCACTCCCACCGAGATGCGGCTGCTGCTCGAGTTCTCCGCCGCGCCGGGCACGGTGCTCTCCCGCGACAAGCTGCTCGAGCGGGTCTGGGACTACGGCTGGGGCGGTGACACCCGCGTCGTGGACGTCCATGTCCAGCGGCTCCGCAGCAAGATCGGCCAGGACCGGATCGAGACGGTCCGTGGCTTCGGCTACAAGCTCAGGGCATGACCCGCCGCACACCGGGCGAAGACCGGGGGAAACTGCAGTCGCTCCTCGCCAGAGGCCTGGCCAGAGGATTCCGCACCGGCCTGCGCTGGAAGCTGAGCGCCGCCATCGCCCTGGTCGGCGCGCTGGTCGCACTCGCCCTCAGTCTGGTCGTGCACAACGCGGCCCGGGTCGCGCTGCTGGACAGTGCGCGGGACGTGCAGGACGAGCGGGTCCGCTACGCCCAGCGGATCTACGACTCGACCGGGCGCATCCAGTTCAAGACGCGGGTCGACGATCCGGAGCTGCCCGAGGACCTGAAGTCCAAGGCCGCCGCTGGACGTCGCGCCACCTTCGTCCAGGAGAAGGGCGAGGGCGCCCCCGACATCTGGGCGGCCACGCCGGTCAAGGACGGCAGGGTGCTGTCGCTGCACACCAGGTTCACCGACCGCAGCGCCACCGTGATGAAGGACCTCGATCAGGCCCTGGTCATCGGCTCGATAGCGGTGGTGCTCGGCGGCTGCGCACTCGGTGTGCTGATCGGCGGCCACCTGTCGCGCCGCCTGCGCCGCGCGGCGGCCGCGGCCAACCAGGTCGCGCAGGGCCAGACCGACGTACGCGTACGGGAGTCCGTGGGCGGCGTCGTGCGGGACGAGACGGATGATCTGGCGCAGTCGGTGGACGCGATGGCCGACGCGCTCAAGGAGCGGTACGTGGCGGAGCGCCGCGTCACCGCCGATATCGCGCACGAGCTGCGTACCCCGGTGACCGGCCTGGTCACGGCCGCCGAGCTGCTGCCGGCCGGTCGGCCGACCGAGCTGGTCAAGGACCGGGCGCAGGCGATGCGCACGCTGGTCGAGGACGTGCTCGAGGTGGCGCGGCTCGAAGGATCGGCGGAGCGCGCCGAGCTGCAGGAGATCGACCTGAGCGAGTTCGTGACGCGACGCGTCGCGGTGCTCGATCCCGACGTACGCGTGACGATCCTGCACCGGTCGGAGGTGAGCACCGACCCGCGCCGCCTGGAGCGCATCCTCGGCAACCTCCTGGCGAACGCGGCCAAGCACGGCAAGCCCCCGGTCGAGGTCGTCGTGGAGGGCCGGACCGTGCGCGTACGCGACCACGGGAGTGGGTTTCCGGAGACGCTGGTCTCCGAGGGCCCGAGCCGCTTCCGCACCGGGAGCGCGGACCGTGCGGGGCGCGGGCACGGGCTCGGTCTGACGATCGCGGCCGGTCAGGCCCGGGTGCTCGGCGCCCGCCTCACCTTCCGCAATGTGCGGCCACCGAACGGCGACGGGCCCGTCGAGGGAGCGGTCGCCGTGCTCTGGCTGCCCGAGCACGCGCCGACCAGCACCGGCAGTTTTCCGATCGTGCGGCTGCCCGGGGAGTGACTCACCGGGCGAGCTGCCGCCGCCGGGCTACGTCCGGTCGGCCTCCACGCAGCCCCAGTCCTGGTCCAGGTCGAGCCCGCCCTCGCGGGGCTGGGTGAACGAGAACCAGTTGCCGGAGTCGTCGCGGAACACCGCCTCGGTGCCGTACGGCCTCTCCTGCGGACTCTGCAGGAACTCGACGCCGCGCTCCTTCAGCCTGGCGTAGTCCCCGTGGATGTCGTCCGTGGTGAGCGATCCCGCGCCGAGCATGCCCTTGGCCACGAGAGTGCGCACGGCCGCGGCGGACTCCTCGTCCATGGCCGCACTGCCGGGCACCATCAGGGTGAGCTGCACTTCCGGCTGGTCCTGCGCGCCGACCGTGATCCAGCGCATCCCGCCCTCGCCCAACGTCATGTCCGCGCGGAGCTCGAGCCCGAGCTTCTCGGTGTAGAACTCCTTGGCCCGGTCCTGGTCGAGGACCCAGACGGTGGAGATGGCAAGCCCTTTGATCATGGTGTGCTCCGTGGTGGGGGTGGCCGTCGTCCGGTCCCTGCCACCGTAGGCAGCACGGCTCTCACTCGGCTTCCTCGATGTTGCGAACCTGCGCCTCGGGTCCGTCGTCGTCCTGTGCCGCCGACGGTCCCTCGTCATCCCGTACCTCAGACGCCTGTGCGGTCCGCCCGGGGAAGCCGCCGGCCCAGAGCAGGGCGTGGCAGCCCGGGATCATCGCCGCGGCCGGGCCCGCGTTCCGTCCGCGGTACTCACGCGGTGAGAAGCCCGTCTGCTGCTTGAAGCGGGTGCAGAAGGTGCCGAGGCTGCTGAATCCGACCAGGTGGCAGATCTCGGTGACCGAGAGATTCGCCGTACGGAGCAGGTCTCCCGCCCGCTCGATACGGCGCCTCGACAAGTACTGGCCGGGCGTCTCGCCGTAGGCCGCCCGGAAGGCGCGGACGAAGTGGAAGCGCGAGTACCCGGCGTGCGTCGCGACCGCATCCAGGTCGAGGCCGGGATCCGCCCAGTCGCGGTCCATGGCGTCCTTGGCCAGGCGCATCCGGCGCAGCTGGGCGAGCTGCGCGGGGCCGGGTCCGCCGGGGCTCTTTTCCACTCTGCCCATGCTCCCACCCGGCACCGACAGCACCCCGCCCACGAGAGAGTGCCGCCGGCCCGGAGCCAGCCGGCACCCTCGAAGCGATCGCGCCTCAGGCCGAGCCGGCAGACACCGGCTCGCCCCGGCTGCCGTCGCCGTCCGCGTCGCCGTCGGTCCGGTCCTTCGGCCCCGCTCCCTTGAGCGGTACCTCCTTCACGAACAGCGCGGCGACGAAAGCGACCACCGCCACGGACGCCCCGATCAGGAACGCCGAGTGCGTACCGGACGACACCGCGAACTGGTACGCCTCGCGCATCGCGTCGGGAAGCTTCTCGAGGCTGTCCGCGTCCAGCTGTGCGTTCGGCAGCGCCGGTCCACCTGCCGTACGGGCGGCCATCTCGTCCTCGACCCGGCTGTTGAAGACCGCGCCCATGATGGCGACGCCGAAGGAGCTGCCGAGCGTACGGAAGAGGGTCGTCGAGGAGGAGGCGACGCCCATGTCCTTCATCTCGACGCTGTTCTGCGCGACGAGCATGGTGATCTGCATCAGGAAGCCCATACCGGCACCGAGCACCGCCATGTACACACCGGAGGTCAGCCGCGAGGTGCCGGTGTCCATCTGCGAGAGCAGGAACAGTCCGACCACGATGAGCGCGCCGCCCATGATCGGGAAGAGCTTGTACCTGCCGGTGCTGGTGGTCACCCGTCCCGCCACCAGCGAGACGATCATCATCGAGACCAGCATCGGGAGCAGCAGCAGTCCGGAGTTCGTGGCCGACGCGCCCTGTACGGACTGCTGGTAGAGCGGCAGGAACAGTACGGCGCCGAACATCACGAAGCCGGTCAGGAAGCCGATCACGGACATCAGGCTGAAGTTGCGGTTGCGGAAGATGTGCAGCGGCATGATCGGTTCCGCGGCGGTGGTCTGTACCCGAAGGAAGGCCGCAAGCGCCGCGATGCCGAGCCCGATCAGGCCGAGGATCATGGCCGAGCCCCAGGCGTACTCCGAACCGCCCCAGGTGGTGACGAGCACGATGGAGGTGATGCCGACCGTCAGCAGGCCCGCACCGAGATAGTCGATCCGCGCCTTGGACCGCTTCTTCGGCAGGTGCAGGACCGCGGTGACCATGACCAGAGCCAGGGCGCCGAGCGGCAGGTTGATGTAGAAGGACCAGCGCCAGCCCCAGTTGTCGGTGATGGTGCCGCCGACCAGCGGTCCGCCGATCATGGCGAGGGCCATCACGCCGGCCATCATGCCCTGGTACTTGCCGCGCTCCCGCGGCGGAATCAGGTCGCCGATGATCGCCATGACGCCGACCATCAGTCCGCCCGCACCGAGGCCCTGCACGGCCCGGAAGGCGATGAGCTGCCCCATGTCCTGCGCCATGCCGCTCAGCGCCGAACCGATCAGGAAGATCACGATCGAGGTGAGGAACGTGGCCTTCCGCCCGTACATGTCGCCGAGCTTGCCCCAGATCGGGGTCGAGGCGGCGGTGGCCAGTGTGTAGGCGGTGACCACCCACGACAGGTGCGCCAGGCCCCCCAGCTCACCGACGATCGTCGGCATCGCAGTGCCGATGATCATGTTGTCCAGCATCGCGAGCAGCATCGCGATCATCAACGCCAGGAGCACCACACGCACACTGCGCTTCTGCGGCTCCTGAACCTCCTGCTCCTGCTCGATCGTCGTCGCCATCATCCCCACTTCCCCGACACCGGACTTACTTGCCGCCCGGCTAGTTGACTACACTCGGGGAAGGTAGACCGCCAACTAGCCGGGCGTCAAGTAAGTTCGGCTCGACCTTTGGTCCTGGGTCGTAGACAGGAGAGAGCGCGAGTGATGAGCAGCAGCACGCCGACCCCCCGCAGGGGCAACACCCGGCAGCGGATCCAGGACATCGCCCTCGAACTCTTCGCCGAGCAGGGGTACGAGAAGACCTCGCTGCGGGAGATCGCCGAGCGCCTCGACGTGACGAAGGCCGCGCTCTACTACCACTTCAAGACCAAGGAAGACATCCTGATCAGCATGGCCGAGGACCTCACCAGGCCGCTCGACGAACTGCTCGCCTGGGGCCGCGACCAGCCCCGCACCCTGGAGACGAAACAGGAGATCCTGCGCCGTTACAGCGCAGCCCTGTCCGGCGCCGCCCCGCTGTTCCGCTTCATGCAGGAGAACCAGGCGACGGTGCGCGACCTGAGCATCGGCAAGGACATGAAGGGCCGCATGATGGCCATGATCGAGCTGGTCAAGGAGCCGGACGCGGAACTGGCCGATCAGGTGCGGTCGGTCGCCGCGCTCTTCTCGATGCACGCCGGCATGTTCCTGATCCAGAACCTCGAGGGGTCCGTCGAGGAGAAGCGCGACGCCGTACTCGAGGTCGCCCTCGACCTGATCACCCAGGCGAACGCCGAGTCCTGACGGCCGGCCGAACTACGGGAGCACAGAAAAGGGGAGTGAGGACCGTCGACAGGACGGCCCTCACTCCGCTTCATGGCGCGTGGCACTCGGCTTCTACGCCGCGTATCGCTGAGCTCAGATCTTCACACCCACGCCGCGCAGGAACGCAGCCGGGTCGATGGCCGAGCCGTAGTTCGCGGTGTTGCGGATCTCGAAGTGCAGGTGCGGGCCGCTGGAGTTACCGGTGTTGCCGGAGCGGGCTATGTTCTGGCCGTTGGCGACCTTCTGCCCGGCCTTCACGTCGATCCGGGACAGGTGCGCGTACTGCGAGAACTTGCCGTCGGCGTGCTTGACCACGATGGCGTTGCCGTACGCGGGACCGTCACCGGCACCGTTACCGCCGGCCTTGACGACCGTGCCGGCGTGCGCGGCCTTGACCTGGGTACCGACCGGGACGGCGAAGTCCTGGCCGGAGTGCTTGCTGGCCCACATCGAGCCGCCCTTGCCGAAGGTGGAGGACAGCGTGTACTTCGCGACCGGCTGCGACCAGCCGTTGGCCTTCTTGGCGGCCGCCTGCTTGGCGTCGCTCTGGGCCTTCGCCTTCGCGGCGGCCTTCTTGCCCTGGGCCGCAGCCTGCGCCTCGATGGACGCGACCGTCGAGGCCTGACCGGCCTGCGGAGCGTCGCCCGCGGCGGCCACCGACACTCCGGCGCCCAGCAGCGTCGAAACGCCGAGCCCGGCGGCCAGTACGGCGGCACGGGTGCGGAGCACGGACGAGCCGGAACGGTGAGTGGTGGTGCGCAGCGACATCTCGGATGACCTCCGGGGTGGGGGAAAGACGGTGCCGTTCACGAACGCTCTTCGCCGTGGCGGCCTCACCTTGGTAACCCGCGCCCCCATCGCCCCACAAAACCCCCATCTACTACCTGTCTTCGTTTGATTGCCGGGTAAAAAAGACTTCTTGACGTTGAAACCAACCAGAACGTTGATTCCGAGCAAATCGGACGTATGGGGCGGTTTACTCCCTCGTCAGCGGCCTGCCATCGGGGCCGCACGCCTGGGAACCGAAGGGCTGAGGGCGTCGGGACCAAGGTCCCGGCCGTAGAGAGTCGACGGTCCCGAGCGCCATGTGGGAGCAATCCACTATTCCGCGTAGTAAGGGACAAAACGCCTGTGCGTCATGTCACCGGAGCGCAAGATCCAACCGTCCGCGGATGTGACCGGGGCTACGCTCCCGGACCATGGATCCCGCTGTCCTCGGCACCCGTCTGGCATCGAGCGCGATCGCCCCCGCGTTACGGAAGCTGCTCGTCCAGGAAGGCCCGGGGGCGGGCCTCACCAGCAAGCCGGTGCGGCTGTCCGGCCTGGTCTCGTTCCGCGGCGAGAAGCGCACCCTCACGGAGCGGGACGTACGACGGATCGCCGCCGGCCTGGTCGACGCGGCCCTCTCGGGGCCGGGCGAATCCCCGTTCCCGCCCGACGAGGAGACCGCGGTCACCGACGCCCTCGCCGCCCGCCTGCTCGCCCTCGGCGACCTGACCATGGACGACGTCCAGGCCGTGCGGCTCGGCCACGAGCGGCTGGCCCGCCGGCTGCGGGACGCCGCGCCCGCCGAGCCTCCCCTGTCGGCGGACGCGCAGTACTTCCTCGACTCCGCCACCGGCTGGGCCTGTCTGCACCTGCTGCAGTTCTTCACCCAGCGGTCGAGCTTTGTAGCCCGCACGCTGGTCCAGCAGAGCCGGGACCAGGCCGAACTGCTGGCCAGGGTCGACGAGTTGATCGCCCGCACACCACGCCCGGACGCACCCGACAGCGCCTTCGAGGCCCGCTACCGCACCCACCTCGCCCACCGCCACAGCCGTTTGACGATCTTCGGGCTCGATCTGCGGGACGCCCCGGACGCCTGGCCGCTCGACGTCGCGTATCTGAGCCTGGAGATCACCCGCGAGGACCCGCCCGACCCGTCCGTCCGTACCGCCGACAGGACCGGAAGCGCCACGACCACCGTGCGCGAACGGGCCGAGGACCTGTTCGCCGCCCACGAACGCATTCTGCTGCGCGGCGAGGCCGGCTCCGGCAAGACGACCCTGCTGCAGTGGCTCGCCACCACCACCGATGACCGCATCCCCTACGTACTGCCGCTGCGGACCCTGATCCGTGCCGACCGGCTGCCCGCTCCCGAGGCCTTCCTGCACTCCGCCGACTGTCCGCACACGCCGCCCGAGGGCTGGGCCGAGCGCGTGCTCGGCGCCGCCCGCGGCCTCGTCCTCGTCGACGGCCTCGACGAGGTCCCCTCCGCGGACCGCACCCGGGTACGCGACTGGCTGCTCGCCCTGGTCCGCGCCTTCCCCGGCAACCGCTGGCTGCTCACCGCCCGCCCCACCGCCGTACGCCCCGACTGGCTGGCCGACGACGGCTTCGCCGAGGTCGCGCTCGCGCGCATGGACCGCACGAGGGTCACCGCCTTCGTGCACCGCTGGCACGCGGCCGCCGGGGCGCCCGAGCACGAGGAGCCGCTGCTCGACGCCCTGCGCACCAAGCCCGACCTGTCCCGCCTGGCCACCAACCCGCTGATGTGCGGCCTCCTGTGCGCCCTGCACCGCGCCCGTCGCGGCTACCTCCCGCCCCGCCGCAAGGCCCTCTACGACGCCGCGCTCCAGATGATCCTCACCGAACGCGACCGGCAGCGCGGCATGGGCGGACTCGACGGCATCGAACTGGACACCGAGGACCAGATCGAGCTGCTGCAACGCCTCGCGTACGCGCTGATCCTGGCGGGCCGCTCGGAGATGGACGAGTCGACGGCGCTGGCCGTGCTCGAACGCGCCCTGCCGTCCGTGCCCGGCGCCGGCGGACAGGGCGACGCCCCGGCGATCCTGCGCCATCTGCTGCTCCGCAGCGGGGTGTTGCGCAGTCCGGGGCCACAGGTGGTCGACTTCGCGCACCGCACGTTCCTCGACCACCTCGGCGCACGCTGCGCGGTCGAGGAGGGGCACCTGGACGTGCTTCTGAGCCACGCAGAGGACACTCAGTGGGAGGACGCGATCCGGATGGCCGTCGCGCACGCCCGCCCGCGGGAGCGGACGTCGCTCCTCCGCGGTCTGCTGGCCCTCGACGGGCCCCGCTCGACCCTCCTCGCCCTGGCCTGCCTCCAGGACGCGTCCTCGGTCGACCAGGACGTCCTCGCGGAGGTGAAGGGCCGGGCGGCCCGGCTCGTACCGCCGAGCACGGTGGACGAGGCGAGAGAACTCGCGCTCGCGGGCCGGTTCGTACTGGAGCTCCTGCCCGGACCCGACGGGCTGAGCGACGAGCAGGCCTACGCCGTGGTGACAACGGCGTCACTCCTCGACGAGGACGGCTCCCTGCCGGTCCTGAAGCGTTTCCGCACCCACCCCGCGTCGGGCGTCCGCCGCCAACTGGTCGGCACCTGGTACCGGTTCGAGGCGGAGGAGTACGCACGGGAGGTGCTGGCGCAGCTTGCCTGGGACGGACTCGACCTCACGGTCTCGAACGTCGAGCAGCGCAGGGCGATGCGGCTGCTGCCCCCGATCAGGCGCCTCGACCTCAGCGGGGACCATTCGGTCGGCGAGATATTGGCGGCCGTTCCGGCGGACACCGCACAGCGCCTGACCCTGCGCCGGAACTCCCTCGTCGGCGACCTCGGGGAACTTCACCCGCTGCGGCCACTGGAGTTCCTGTCCCTGATGTACTGCCCGGCGATACGCGACCTCGCGCCGCTCGCCCACCTCGGTCTGCGACACCTGTCCGTCATCGAACTGCCCGGCCTCTCCGCGCTCCAGGGCCTGCGCGAGCTGACGGGACTCACCTCGCTGAGCGTCGTCCAAGCGGTCTCCGCGCCCCCGCTCGCCGACCTGCTGCCGGCTGACGCTCCGCTCGAGGAACTCATTGTGAACGGCGCCGCGATCGGCTCCGCCGGGCTGACGTTCCTGGACGCCTTTCCGCAATTGAAAGAGTTGATGCTGGTGGACGGGGCGACGGCCCTCGACCGGGACGACTGGGCCCGGATAGCGGAACTTCCGCAACTCACCAGACTCAGCCTGGACGGCGGTTTCCTGGCGGACGGCCCCGAACCCGGCACGGAATTTCCCGGCGTAGCCGAACTCGCGCTCAGCATGCCGCGGAGCAGCACGGATATCTCCCGTATCGCCTTCGCCTTCCCCTCGGTACGCACCGTCACCTGCTTACGAGAACGCACGGCCCCGTCCGGCGCGGAAGCCGAGTACCGCTCCTTCTTCCCGCACGCGGAAATCACGGTGCACCGCCAACAGTCCTGATCACGACACATCACCACGCGGAAACGGCGCAGCCGCGGCGCGGAAACGGCAGGAACGGCAGGAACGGCAAAAAAGGGGAGTGCCCCGGAACCGAGTTCCGGGGCACTCCCCTTTGCGATGACCGGCTACGCCGACCGAAGAACGACTACGCGTCCTTGGTCAGGTTCGGGCCCGAACCACCCGCGGCCGACTCGATCGGCGGGACGTCCGGCAGCGCCGACTTCTCCTCACCGCGGAAGGTGAAGGTCGCGTTCTCACCCTCGCCCTCCGTGTCGACGACCACGATGTGCCCGGGCCGCAGCTCGCCGAAGAGGATCTTCTCCGACAGGCTGTCCTCGACCTCGCGCTGGATCGTGCGACGCAGCGGCCGCGCACCCAGGACCGGGTCGTAACCCCGCTGGGCGAGCAGCTCCTTCGCGGCCTGGGAGAGCTCGATGCCCATGTCCCGGTCCTTCAGGCGCTCGTCCACCTTCTCGACCATCAGGTCGACGATCCGGAGGATGTCCTCGCGGCTGAGCTGCGGGAAGACGACGACGTCGTCCACACGGTTGAGGAACTCGGGACGGAAGTGCTGCTTGAGCTCGTCCGAGACCTTGTTCTTCATCCGCTCGTAGTT
The DNA here is from genome assembly GCF_003574445.1 of Streptomyces sp. YIM 130001. Classification (GTDB taxonomy): domain Bacteria; phylum Actinomycetota; class Actinomycetes; order Streptomycetales; family Streptomycetaceae; genus Streptomyces. The sequence goes on along the minus strand of NZ_KZ984562.1, from coordinate 205,920 downwards.
GGACTTGTTGTCGCCCTGGGCGGCGAAGCCCAGGTTGAAGCCCTTGGAGATGTCCCGGGTGCCGAGGTTGGTCGTCATGATGATGACCGTGTTCTTGAAGTCCACGACCCGGCCCTGGGAGTCGGTCAGGCGACCGTCCTCCAGGATCTGCAGCAGCGAGTTGAAGATGTCCGGGTGGGCCTTCTCGACCTCGTCGAAGAGGACCACGGAGAACGGCTTGCGCCGCACCTTCTCGGTGAGCTGACCGCCCTCCTCGTACCCGACGTAGCCGGGGGGCGAGCCGAAGAGCCGCGAGACGGTGTGCTTCTCGCTGAACTCCGACATGTCGAGGGAGATCATCGCCTCTTCGTCGCCGAACAGGAACTCCGCGAGGGCCTTGGACAGCTCCGTCTTACCGACACCGGACGGGCCGGCGAAGATGAACGAACCGCCGGGACGCTTGGGGTCCTTCAGACCCGCTCGCGTACGCCGGATCGCCCTGGAGAGCGCCTTGACGGCGTCCTTCTGGCCGATGACCCGCTTGTGGAGCTCGTCCTCCATGCGCAGCAGACGCGAGGACTCCTCCTCGGTCAGCTTGAAGACCGGGATGCCGGTGGCGGTGGCGAGGACCTCGGCGATCAGATCGCCGTCGACCTCGGCCACGACGTCCATGTCGCCGGCCTTCCACTCCTTCTCGCGCTTGGCCTTCGCGGCGAGGAGCTGCTTCTCCTTGTCGCGCAGGGACGCGGCCTTCTCGAAGTCCTGCGAGTCGATCGCGGACTCCTTGTCGCGGCGGACGCCGGCGATCTTCTCGTCGAACTCGCGGAGGTCCGGCGGCGCGGTCATCCGGCGGATACGCATCCGGGAACCGGCCTCGTCGATCAGGTCGATCGCCTTGTCCGGCAGGAAGCGGTCCGAGATGTACCGGTCGGCCAGGGTCGCGGCCGATACGAGCGCCTCGTCGGTGATCGAGACGCGGTGGTGCGCCTCGTACCGGTCGCGCAGGCCCTTGAGGATCTCGATGGTGTGCGGCAGCGACGGCTCCGCGACCTGGATCGGCTGGAAGCGGCGCTCGAGCGCCGCGTCCTTCTCCAGGTACTTGCGGTACTCGTCGAGCGTCGTGGCACCGATCGTCTGGAGCTCACCGCGGGCCAGCATCGGCTTGAGGATGCTGGCGGCGTCGATCGCGCCCTCGGCGGCGCCCGCACCCACCAGGGTGTGGAGCTCGTCGATGAACAGGATGATGTCGCCGCGGGTGCGGATCTCCTTGAGGACCTTCTTCAGGCGCTCCTCGAAGTCACCGCGGTAGCGGGAGCCGGCGACGAGCGCACCGAGGTCGAGGGTGTAGAGGTGCTTGTCCTTGAGGGTCTCGGGCACCTCGCCCTTGACGATGGCCTGGGCGAGGCCCTCGACGACGGCGGTCTTACCGACGCCGGGCTCACCGATCAGGACCGGGTTGTTCTTCGTACGGCGGGAGAGCACCTGCATGACCCGCTCGATCTCCTTCTCGCGCCCGATGACCGGGTCGAGCTTGGACTCACGAGCGGCCTGGGTGAGGTTCCGGCCGAACTGGTCCAGGACGAGGGAGGTCGAGGGCGTGCCCTCGGCCGGGCCACCCGCGGTGGCCGTCTCCTTGCCCTGGTAACCGGAGAGCAGCTGGATGACCTGCTGCCGCACCCGGTTGAGGTCTGCGCCCAGCTTGACCAGGACCTGGGCAGCGACGCCCTCGCCCTCACGGATCAGGCCGAGCAGGATGTGCTCCGTGCCGATGTAGTTGTGGCCCAGCTGAAGGGCCTCGCGGAGCGAAAGCTCCAGGACCTTCTTGGCACGGGGGGTGAAGGGGATGTGGCCGGACGGGGCCTGCTGGCCCTGACCGATGATCTCCTCCACCTGCTGGCGGACCGCCTCGAGCGAAATCCCGAGGCTCTCCAGGGCCTTAGCGGCGACACCCTCGCCCTCATGGATCAAGCCCAGGAGGATGTGCTCGGTGCCGATGTAGTTGTGGTTGAGCATCCGGGCTTCTTCCTGAGCCAGGACGACAACCCGCCGCGCGCGGTCGGTGAACCTCTCGAACATCGTTAATCGCTCCTCAGAGCGGTCAGGCAGTAAAGGGGTCGGTCCCCTCCCTGTCCTTCCGCAGCTTAGTCCCGCAAGCGGGGACCGCTCATTCCAACTGCCGACACTCGGACTCCATCTCGGAGGTTCTGCTGACCCCGAACGCCGACAACTGCTCCAACCCGATGGTGCGAGACGATGTTCCCGCAGGCCAGGCAGATACCCTCACCACGAGTACGCCGATGGCGAACGTGAGACGGCCAAACCTGCGTGTCGCCCCTTCCCACTAGGAATGTCTTACCCGTAAGGACTGACACTCCATGCGGCGCGCACCGGTTCCCTCCGCTACGGGCGAACACCTTTGCGCCGCCGAAGACGGGATTCCGCTTCCGCGACCTCCACATAGCGCCACGTCACGCGCACCCTGCGTAACCATCGGGACATTCCGAAGTTGCTCCGGACATGGCCGCCATCATTCCACTCCCCCGCAATCCGCTGCAGGCTCCGCGTCCGGATCCACTGCCGCAGGACTCGTCGGCGGACACGCTCGGAGGCGATCCGGTGGCCCGCTGGTACGCGCACGCGCTCGGCTGGGCAACGACATCGGCGGTGTGCGGGCCGCCTGCAGGGCCGTCGGTGCCGCGTCAGGGGTGTGCGGATCAGACGCCGCAGACACGTGAGCGATGGCCGCAGCTGCTCACCGGGCTGCGCTTCGACGTGCTCGAACTGCCCGCGGAGGCCGGCTGCGCCGTGCTGCGCAGGCTCCCGGACCGGGCGCCGACGGGCCCGGTGTCCGTCGGGGGCGGCACGATGCGGCTGTTCGTCGCCGCGGGGAGCGCGGAGGAGCTGCCCGGCCTGCTCGACTGGCTGGAATGGGGGCGCCTGCCCGCGGATCTGACGGCCGCCGGTGCCGGCGGGTCCATCCCCGCACCGCTGCCCCCGGGGTGGTCAGGCCCCCGGGGCGGCGCCGTCTGGCTGCGGCCCCCCGAGCCGGGCCGCGATACGGAACCGACGCTGCCGGCCCTCGCCGGCCTCGGCTCGCGACGGGCGGTACCCGGCGACGATCACACCGAGGGGCCCGATCTCGTACGACTCGTGGACTTGGCGGCGACCGAGTGTCACCGGCTCCGGCTGCACCGCGGAAGCGGTCAGCCGTTGGCCTTCTCGTACGCCTCGCGGATCGAGGCGGGGACGCGGCCGCGGTCGTTGACCTCGTAGCCGTTGTCCTTCGCCCAGGCGCGGATCTGCGCCGTGTTCTCACTGGAGCCCGCAGAGGCGGCGCGCGCCTTGCCGCGACCACCCGAGGCGCGGCCGCCGGTACGCCGGCCACCCTTCACATAGGCGTCGAGCAGCCCGCGGAGCTTGTCCGCATTCGCCGTGGTGAGGTCAATCTCGTAAGTCTTGCCGTCCAGCGCGAACGTCACGGTCTCGTCCGCGTCGCCGCCGTCGAGGTCGTCGACAAGAAGGACCTGAACCTTCTGTGCCACCGGATTTCCTTTCATCGATAACTTCGGGCCCCGGTGCCGACGGCGCGCACGCCGATGATTCACCGGCCCCGGTTATATGGAGTACGTCGGAAAGCAAACCGCTTTTCCCTGGAAAACACAAACCCCTGTCGAGAGGATCAGGTCGCAACGCCCCTTGAAACACACGCGATTCGGACATAGCCACCCCATGCGTGAGGGCTTGTAATACACCCGGTGATCACAGGTGCAGAAGCATCCGGCTGTTGCCCAAGGTGTTCGGTTTCACTCGTTCGAGACCGAGGAACTCCGCAACGCCTTCGTCATAGGAACGAAGGAGCTCGCTGTAGACCTCGGATCCGACCGGTGTCTCACCGATCTCGACGAAGCCGTGCTTCGCGAAGAAGTCCACTTCGAAGGTGAGACAGAAAACTCTGCGTACGCCGAGCCAGCGTGCGGTCTGCAGCAACTTCCCCAGGAGTTGATGGCCCACTCCGCCGCCCTTCAGGCCCTCATCCACGGCAAGAGTCCGCACTTCAGCAAGGTCTTCCCAGATCACATGGAGTGCACCGCATCCGACGACCTGTGCGTTGTCGTCGCGTTCGGCCACCCAGAACTCCTGGATGTCCTCGTAAAGCGTGACGGTTGCTTTGTCGAGCAGGATGCCGCGGCGAACGTAGGAGTCGAGGAGTCCGCGTACTGCTGCCACATCACTGGTCCGCGCCCTGCGGACGGTGAGGGCTTTTGCCGGTACATCGGGATACGTGGGGAGCTCTGCGGCCATGACCGGACGCTATCGCCCCGAGTCGGACCGGGGCGCCGCGGGGCTGTCGGGTGCTTCCGGGTTCCCCGGCGCCGATGCGTTGTCCGAGGAGTTGTCCCGCGGCGGGGAGTTGTCGGATGCGGCGGAGTTGTCGTCCGCGGGATCGACATCGATGCTTACGATCCGGCCGGCGTCCCTGAGTGCCGCGCGCTGCTCCGGCGACATCATCCCGAAGAAGGCGACGAGTGCGGCCGCCGGGTTGTCGCTGCGCGACCACGCCTCATTCATCAGGGCCGCCGCATAGGCGGCTCGGGTGGAGACGGCCTCATATCGATAGGCCCGGCCCTCGGCCTCTCTGCGGACCCAGCCCTTCTGATGGAGATTGTCCAGGACGGTCATCACCGTCGTGTAAGCGATGGAGCGTTCCTGCTGGAGGTCTTCAAGGACTTCCCGCACGGTGACCGGGCGGTTCCACTCCCACACCCGCGTCATCACCGCGTCTTCGAGTTCTCCCAAGGGGCGAGGCACACCTGAACCCTAGAGCGTGCGGCCGTTCACGGCCTGCCGGACATGGCATCGGCGCAAGGGCGATATCCACGGAAAGATCCGCGGTCGACCGCACGCAAAAAAGGCGCAGGGATCACGGTGCGAGGCTTCGCACCGGGAGAGTCCTTGCGCCCCGTTCCGGCTTGCGCCGGGGTCAGTTGTCGCTGCCGCCCGGCGCCTGGCGGGCTGCCTCCGCGCGCGCGACGGCGGCGTCCACCGCGGCGTCCTCCTTGGCCTTGTTGTCGCCGCCCTGGGACTTGACGATCGTCACGATCAGGGCGATGAAGAACACGGCCATCACAACGGGCGGCACGAGCGCGGAGACGTAGTCCATGCCTCAAGCGTAGCTACGGCCCGCCCGCGGGATCGCCCGGGGCGGGCCGTAGCCGCTCGGTTCTCAGACCGCGGCGAGCTTCTGCGGCGGCTCGGGCGGAGCCGGACGCCGCTTGGGCGGGAACACCTCGGCCGGTGTCGGCACCGGACGGGGCGGCGGGGCCGGGCGCTTGTCCGGGGCCGGACGCTCGGGACCGTCCGCGGCGAGGCCCCCGGGCAGGGCGAGCAGCCGTGCGCGGGGTACGGGGACGGGCCGGCCTGCGAGTCTCGCCCGTACGGTGTCCTCCGCCAGGCGCTGGCAGCGCTCAAGGAGCGCCGCGGCGGCCGGGTTCCCGCGCAGGGCCCGCAGGGCGGCGAGGTCGTCCGGGCCGGGCGCGTAGCCGGCCGCGAGGGCTTCGGTGAGGAGCTCCAGATAGCCGGAGGCCGTACCGGGCAGAGCGGCCCGGTAGCGGGCGAGGTCGGCGAAGAGGAAGGCGCGGAGCCGGGCGCCCTCGCTGACCGCTTCGTCGAGCGAGTCGGCGAGCCGGAGACAGTCCTTGGCGGCGCTCTCGTCGAAGGCGCCTGCGGGGTCGGGATGGAGGGCGAGGGCGAGAACGCGGCGGAGCACACGCAGCTCGTCCGCGCTGAACGCCATGCCGCCTCGTGATCCGTATGGCGTGGGCATGGGCCGACGATACGGTCTAATCAGACAAAATCCGCTTAACTCTCTTTTGCGGCGCGCCCGTACCGCCTCGCCGTACGGAGCGGGCTCAGTCCCCGAGGCGGCGGCCGCGGTTGCGGTCGCGGAGCTTGCGGACCAGGACGCCGGTGCCGAAGAGGGCGCCGAGCAGCAGGACCGTCACGAACGCCGAGCCCGCCTGGCTTCCCTCGGCCGCGCTGCGCACCCCTTCGCCGGCGTACGTCGTCCACGTCATGTGGCTGCCTTCCTCGTGGTGTCGGTGCGTATCGGCACTATCGGCACTATCGGCATCGTCAGGTCCGCGCGATGTTGCGCTCGTAGACCAGTCGCAGGCCGATCAGGGTGAGCCACGGCTCGTGCTCGTCGATGGCCGACGACTCACCGAGCACCATGGGCGCGAGGCCTCCGGTGGCGATCACGGTGACGTCCTCGGGGTCGTCGGCGAGCTCCTTGGACATCCGGCCGACGACACCGTCCACCTGGCCGGCGAAGCCGTAGAGGATGCCGGACTGCATGGCCTCGACGGTGTTCTTGCCGATCACGCTGCGCGGGCGGGCGAGCTCGATCTTGCGCAGCTGCGCACCGCGCACGCCGAGGGCGTCGACCGAGATCTCGATGCCGGGGGCGATGGCGCCGCCCGCGTACTCGCCGCGCGCGCTGACCGCGTCGAAGGTCGTCGCGGTGCCGAAGTCGACCACGATCGCGGGGCCGCCGTAGAGCTCGACGGCCGCGACCGCGTTGATGATGCGGTCGGCTCCGACCTCCTTGGGGTTGTCCATCAGGATCGGGACGCCGGTCTTGATGCCCGGTTCGACGAGTACGGCCGGGACGTCGCCGTAGTAGCGGCGGGTGACCTCGCGCAGTTCGTGCAGGACGGAGGGCACCGTGGCGCAGATCGCGATGCCGTGGATGCCGTCGCCGAGTTCCGAGCCGAGCAGCGGGTGGGTGCCCATCAGGCCGTTGAGGAGAACGGCCAGTTCGTCGGCGGTGCGGCGGGCGTCCGTGGAGATGCGCCAGTGCTCGACGATCTCCTCGCCGTCGAACAGGCCGAGCACGGTGTGGGTGTTGCCCACGTCGATGGTCAGCAGCACGCGGTCACACCGTCCCGTCGGCGGCGGAACCGTCCGCGGCGGCCGGCGCCTCGCGCAGGTCGAGGCCGATGTCCAGGATCGGGGAGGAGTGCGTGAGACCGCCCACGGCCAGGTAGTCGACGCCGGTGCGGGCATACGCCCGGGCGTTCTGCACGGTGAGGCGGCCGGAGGACTCGAGCAGGGCCCGGCCCGCCGTGAGGGCCACCGCCTCCTCGGTCTCCTCCGGGGTGAAGTTGTCCAGGAGGATCAGGTCGGCGCCCGCGTCGACGACCTCGCGGAGCTGGTGCAGGGTGTCGACCTCGACCTCGATGGGCAGTTCCGGGAACCGCTCGCGTACGGCCTGGAAGGCCTCGGCGACGCCGCCTGCCGCCACCACGTGGTTGTCCTTGACCAGGGCCGCGTCCGAGAGGGCCATGCGGTGGTTGACACCGCCGCCGCAGCGCACCGCGAACTTCTCCAGGGCGCGCAGGCCCGGAGTGGTCTTGCGGGTGTCGCGGACCTCGGCCTTCGTGCCCTCCAGTGCGTCCGCCCACGCGCGCGTGGCCGTCGCGATGCCGGAGAGGCGGCACAGCAGGTTCAGGGCGCTGCGCTCGCCGGTGAGCAGGTCGCGGGTACGGGTCGTGACGGACAGCAGGGGCTGTCCTGCCGCCACCCGGTCGCCGTCCTCGACGTGCCGCTCGACCTCGAACTCTTCCTCGCAGACCACGGACAGGACCGCCTCGGCGACCCGCAGGCCGGCCACCACGCCCGCCTCCCGGGCGGTGAAGTCGCCGGTGGCGACGGCGGCCTCGGGGATCGTCGCCACGGACGTCACGTCCACGCCGCCGTCGAGGTCCTCCGCGATCGCCATGTGCGCGATGTCCTCGACGAGTACGGGATCCAGGCCCGCATCGGCGATCAGCTGGGCGAGGGCGGGGTCGAGGCCGCACACCATGGCGTCGTCCGCCGGGGAGTCGCCGGCGCAGCCGCAGGCGTCGCCACAGCCCTCCTCGTCGACGAGGGGAAGGTCGGGGGTGCTGCTCACTTCGGTCACTGCTCCTGAGGACGGGGGACGGCTCCCGGGCCGGCGACGGTCGGGGGGAAGTCTGCGGATTCGGTGGCGTGGACGGCGAGCGTGCGGTCCGGGTTGAGGCGGACGACCAGGTGACGGCGCCACCCGGCGTCGTCCCGGTCGGGATGGTCCTCGCGCCAGTGGCAGCCGCGGGTCTCCTCGCGGCGCAGGGCGGCGGCGACGAATACCCGCGCGACGCACAGCAGGTTGGTGGCTTCCCAGGTGTCGGTGCCCGGCTCGGCCGTCTTGCCGTTCTCCGCGAGTGCGGTACGGGCCTCCGCGTGGATCTGCTCGAGGGCGCCCGCGGCCCGCGCGAGGGACTGCTTGCTGCGCAGCACCCCGGCGCCCTCGGTCATCACCCGCTGCAGCGCGAAACGGGCCTCGGGGGGCAGCAGCGGGTGCGCGGGCGGCGGCTGTCCTGCTGCGGTGGGGTCCCGTTCCGCCTCGGCGTCGGCCTCCACGCGCGCGTGGAGGGACGGTACGGGGGCGGTGTCGGGTGCCGGGTGCGCGGTGATGTCGGCGGCGATGCGCTCCGCGTAGACCAGGCCCTCCAGAAGGGAGTTGGAGGCAAGGCGGTTCGCGCCGTGGACGCCGGTGCAGGCGGTCTCGCCGCAGGCGTACAGGCCGGGCACGGTGGTGCGGCCCCGCAGGTCCGTGCGGACGCCGCCGGAGGCGTAGTGGGCCGCAGGGGCGACCGGGATCGGTGCGGTCACCGGGTCGATGCCGTGCGCGCGGCAGGCGGCGAGGATCGTCGGGAAGCGGGTGGCCCACATATCGGCGCCGAAGTGCCGGGCGTCCAGGTACATGTGCTCGGCGCCCTGCTCCAGCATGCGCCGCGTGATGGCCTTCGCCACCACGTCGCGGGGTGCGAGCTCGGCCAGTTCGTGCTGCCCGGTCATGAACCGCACGCCGTCGGCGTCGACCAGGTGGGCGCCCTCGCCGCGGACCGCCTCGGACACCAGCGGCTGCTGGCCCTCGGCGTCCGGGCCGAGGAACAGGACCGTCGGGTGGAACTGGACGAACTCCAGGTCGGAGAGCTCCGCACCGGCCCGCAGCGCGAGCGCGACGCCGTCCCCGGTGGACACAGGCGGGTTGGTGGTCGCCGAGAAGACCTGGCCCATGCCGCCGGTGGCGAGCACCACCGCGCGCGCGTGCACGGCGCCGACGCCGTCGTGCTGCCCCTCGCCCAGGACGTGCAGGGTGACGCCGGCGGTGCGGCCCTCGTCGTCGGTGAGGAGGTCGAGCACCAGGGCGTTCTCGATGGTGCGGATGCCGCTCGCGCGTACCGCCTCGACGAGGGCACGGGAGATCTCGGCTCCGGTCGCGTCACCGCCCGCGTGCGCGATACGGCGACGGTGGTGGCCGCCCTCCCGGGTCAGGGCGATGGCGCCGGAGTCCGGTGCGGTGTCGAAGTGGGCGCCGGTGTCGATCAGTCGGCGCACCGCGTCCGGGCCTTCGGTGACCAGGATGCGTACGGCCTCCTCGTCGCACAGGCCGGCGCCCGCGACGAGGGTGTCGTCGAGGTGCTGCTCCGGGGTGTCGCCGTCTCCGAGCGCGGCCGCGATCCCGCCCTGGGCCCAGCGCGTGGAACCGTCGTCGAGGCGGGCCTTGGTGACCACGACCGGGCTCAGGCCGGCGGCCGCGCAGCGCAGGGCGCAGGTCAGACCGGCCACTCCGGAGCCGACGACCACCACGTCGGCGTCGCTCGCCCAGCCGGGGGCGGGCGCGTGCAGGCGTATGCCGGTGGCGCCCCTCGCGTTGGTGGTCATCGGGCGGCTCCGAACGGTCCGAAGGTGAGCGGCAGGTTGTCGATCAGGCGGGTGCTGCCGACGCGGGCGGCGACCGCGAGGACGGCCTCGCCCGTGTAGTCGTTCGCCACCTCGGTGAAGTCCGACGGGTCGACCAGGGCCAAGTAGTCCAGGCTCAGCGGTGGTTGGGCGTGGTCCGCCTCGTCGAGCACGGCGCGCGCCGCGGCTCTGACGGCGGCGGGGCCGCCGCCCGCGGACTGCGCCACGGCATTCAGATCGGCGGCCGCGCGGGCCTCGCCGAGTGCCGTCAGGGCGTCGGCACGCGCGCGTGGTGCCGGCGCGGCCTGGGCGCGCGCGTGCAGGGCGGTCTGGGCGGTGAGCCGGTCTCGGCCCGCGTACAGGGCGCGGGACAGGGCAAGGGCGGTGTGCCGCTCGCCGAGGGAGAGATAGCGGTTACGACTGGACAGGGCCAGGCCGTCGGTGTCGCGGACCGTCGGCACCGCGCGGACGTCGACCGGGAAGTTGAGGTCGCGGACCATGCGGCGGATGAGCGCCAGCTGCTGCGCGTCCTTCTGGCCGTAGAGCGCGATGTCGGGGTCCGTGAGGTGCAGCAGCTTGGCCACGACGGTGAGCATGCCGTCGAAGTGGCCCGGGCGTACGGCCCCTTCGAGGCGCTCGCCCATGGGGCCCGCGGAGATCCGCACCTGGGGATCGCCGCCCGGGTAGACCTCGTCCGCGTCCGGAGCGAACACGACGTCGGCTCCGGCCTGTCCGGCGACCCGTACGTCGGAGTCCAGGGTGCGCGGGTAGCGGTCGAGGTCCTCGCCGGCGCCGAACTGCAGAGGATTGACGAAGACGGTGACCACGACCTGGTCGGCGACCTCCCGGGCGGCCCGGATCAGGCCCGCGTGGCCGTCGTGGAGGGCGCCCATGGTCATCACGACCGCGCGGCGGCCGGTGCCGGGGCGGCCCAGTGCGCGCAGCTCGGCGGCGGTGTGCAGCAGCACGGTCATCGGGGGTCGCCTCCGGCGCTGCCGGTGGTGCCGGAGCCGGCGGCTCCATCGGCACCGTGCGCCAGTACGCCGAGCAGGTCCTCGGCGAGCTCCGGCTTCAACAGGCCGTACGCCAGGGCGCGGTCGGCGGTGGCACGGGCCATGGCGAGGTAGCCGGGGACGGTGCCGGGTGCGTGGGTGCGGAGCTCGGCGACGTGCGCCGCGACCGTACCGGCGTCACCGCGCGCGACGGGGCCGGTCAGTGCGCCGTCTCCGGACCGCAGGGCGTTGTCCAGGGCTGCGCCGAGCAGCGGGCCGAGCATCCGGTCGGGCGCCTCGACGCCGGCCGCGCGGAGCAGGTCCATGGCCTCGGCGACCAGGGTGACCAGGTGGTTCGCGCCGAGCGCGAGGGCCGCGTGATACAGCGGCCTGGCATGTTCCTCGATCCACTCCGGTTCGCCGCCCATCTCGATCACGAGGGCCTGGGCCGCGAGCCGCAGCTCGTCGGGAGCGGTCACGCCGAACGAACAGCCGGCCAGCCGCTGCACGTCCACGGAGGTGCCGGTGAACGTCATCGCGGGGTGCAGCGCGAGCGGCAGACCGCCGGCCCGCAGCACCGGCTCGAGGACGCCGACCCCGTGGCGTCCCGAGGTGTGCACGACCAGCTGGCCGGGCCGTACCGCGCCGGTCTCCGCGAGGCCTTCGACGAGGCCCGGCAGAGCGTCGTCGGGGACGGTCAGCAGGACGAGGTCCGCGCGCGCGAGCACCTCGGCGGGTGACACCAGGGGGACGTCAGGCAGCAGGGTCGCGGCCCGTCGCACCGAGGTCTCCGAGACTCCGGAGGCGGCGACCGGCCGGTGCCCGGCGAGCTTGAGCGCGGCGGCGAGCGCGGGGCCGACACGGCCCGCGCCGACGACGCCGACGGTGAGCCTGGCCGGGCGGTCTCTCGGGTCGGGCTGTTGTGGTTGGTTCACGCGACGACGGCCTTCCGTTCCAGTCCGCATGGGGTACCGGACGTTTCTCGTCATGCTAACGCGAGCCCTCGGGCGGGTACCGGGCCTTCCACAGGCCGTTGCCGGGTGGCCGAAGTTGTCCACAGGCTGTGGGTCATCGTACGCGCGTACGACGCGGCCTGTGGACGGTTACCTCCACGCGGGAGGCGGCTCGACGGACAGTGCGGACAAGCCGGGCGGAAGGGCGCGTGCGGCGCCGGCCACGCGCGCGTGATCGCCGATGCGCTGCCGCAGGACCGCGCGGAGGACGGGCTTCACGGGCGCGTGTAGCCCGAGCCGGTCCGTTCGGGCCGCTCAAGCACGGCCGGAGCGGGCTTCATGCGCGCGTGTAGCCCGAGGCTTGGAGCACGCGGTGTGCGATGCCGCGTCGGTTCCCGGTTCTCACGCGTCGGTTCCCGGTGCTCACGCGTCAGTTCCCGGTTCTCACGAGTCAGTTCCCGGTGCTTACGGGGCATCCGGTGGCCGAGTGGAACGCAACGGCGGACGACGTCCACGCCTCGGTCGTGGACGTCGTCCGCCGGATGCCCCGCAGGGCTCGCGCGAGAGGACCGGTACACGGCCCCCGGACACGGGAGCTCACGCGACGCGACGGCGGAGCAGCCGGGCGAGCAGTCCCGGGCGATGCGCCGGCCTGGCCGCCCTGCGCGCGTCCCGCAGTTCCGCGATGACGCGCCAGTCGTCCCGGCCCGGAGCCGGCGGGATGGCCTCGCCGCGCTGCACGGCGCGGTAGACGTCGAGTGCGTGGGTCGAAGTGATGCTCATGGTGATGCCTCCGGTGCTGGTCACGAGCGGTGAACGGCCTCCGGGGACCGTCGGCCCCCGGACATCACCGACACTGCGCCCGCCCGTCCCGTCCGGTCACGTCGATTGACCGGAGCCGTCAATCGACGAGGCGTTGTCGTACCCACACGGCACCATGGGGGTGTGAGCGTGAGCATCGACATCAGCGGACTGCGGACCGAGCGGATCACCTGCGCGGTCTCACCCCTGGCCGAGCTGGGCATGGCCCTGCACGCGCTGGGCGAACCGGGCCATCACCCGTCCCTGCGCGGCTGGTCGGCCGGCGTCTCGTCGTGCCTCGACCCGTGCCTCGCGGACCGCATCTCCGAGGCGGACTTCCTGTGGCGTACGACGTTCTCCGACGTCTTCCTGCCGTTCGCCGGGCTGCCCGGCCGGGAGGCCGCGCCCGGCGGGACGCTCGCCGAGGAACTCGACCAGTTGGACAAGCTCACCGACCGCCAGTTCGTGGACGCCGCCCTGGAGTTCACCTGCGGCTACCCGGACTCGCATCCCGGCCCCGACGTGCTGAGCGACCCCGCGGCCCGGCGTCGCGCCCTGGACCTGGCGGCCGCCCGCGGACCCCACCAGGTCGCCTTCACGCACCGCCTGCTCGACGAACCGCCCGCCGTACGCGGCTGGCTGCGGCGGCTCCTCGAGGAGTGCGACGAGGCGTTCTTCGCGGACGTCTGGGCCCGGCTGCGTCCCGAGCTGGCGGCGGACGTCCGCCACAAGAAGGAGTTGCTCAAGCACCGCGGACTGGCCGACGCCCTGGCCTCGGTGTCCCGCGCGGTCGACCTCGACGAGCAGGGCACCCGGATCACCGTCGACAAGTTCGCCGACGGACACACGACGACGGGCTCCGGCGGCCTCGCCATGGTGCCGACCAGCCTCGGCCGCCCGCACCTGATGGTGCTGCACCGCTACGGCTGGCAGCCCGTGCTGCACTACCCGGTCGCCGCGGAAGCCCTCACCACGCGCGCGTCGGTCGATCAGCTGACCCGGCGCATGGAGGCGCTCGCCCACCCCGTACGCATCCGGCTCTGCCGCTACCTGGCCCGCGGCGCGTACACGACGGGCGAGCTGGCCGACTCGCACGGCATGACGGCGCCGGAGATATCCAGGCACCTGACGGTGCTCAAGAAGGCCGGTCTACTGACCACGCAACGGCGCGGGCGGTACGTGCTGCACCAGCTCGACCTGACGACGGTGGCCAGGCTCGGCGGCGACTTCATCGAGAACGTCCTGCGGTGAGCGAGGCGGAACCCGTCGCATCCGCCATCCCGCGCGCGGGACAGCACCCCGGAAAACGCCCCGGACAGCGCCAGGGAGCGCGTCAGCCGGCTCCGCCGCCCGCCCGCACGAGCCCCGTCTCGTAGGCCAGCACCACCACCTGCACCCGGTCGCGCAGGCCGAGCTTGGTGAGGATCCGCCCCACGTGGGTCTTGACCGTGGCCTCGGAGAGCACCAGACGGGCAGCGATCTCGCCGTTCGAGAGGCCCTGGGCGACCAGGACCATGACCTCGCGCTCGCGGTCGGTGAGCCGCTCCAGCTCCTTGTGCTGCGGCCCCGCCCCGGTGTGCGGCAGCATCGGCGAGAAGCGGTCGAGCAGCCGGCGCGTGGTGGACGGTGCGACGACCGCGTCACCGCTGTGCACGGCGCGGATGGCGGCGAGCAGCTCACCGGGCGGCACGTCCTTGAGCATGAAGCCCGAGGCACCGGCCTTGAGCCCGGAGAAGGCGTACTCGTCGAGGTCGAAGGTGGTCAGGATGAGCACCTTCGGGCCGTGCTTCTCCGCATCGGTGCGGCCGGCCGCCGCCGCGGCCTTGGCGGGCGCGCAGATCCGGGTCGTCGCCTCGACGCCGTCGAGGCGCGGCATCCGGACGTCCATCAGGACCACGTCCACCGCCGTGGAACGCAGAACCTCCAGCGCCTCAGCACCGTCGCCCGCCTCGGCGACCACCTCCATGTCCGGCTGCGCGGCGAGCACCATACGGAAACCGGTGCGCAGCAGCACCTGGTCGTCGACGAGCATCACGCGGATCGGCTGGCTGTCCAAGGCGGGTCCCTCCAGGGGGTCGTCGGCGGGGCGCCGGCGACGGCTACGGTCAGTGGGCGGGCTTGAGGGGCAGCAGGGCACTGATCCGGAACCCACCGCCGGGCCGCGGCCCCGCGTCCAGGGTCCCGCCGACCATACCGACGCGCTCCCGCATGCCGATCAGCCCGTGGCCGCTGCCGTCCGCGCCGCCGTCCTCGTACATCTCGTGCGGCGCGCCCTTGCCGTCGTCCTCGATCAGCAGGCCGAGACCGTCGTCGAAGTAGACGATGCGGACGCTGGCACCGGCGTTGTCGCCGCCGTGCTTGCGGGTGTTGGTGAGCGCCTCCTGCACGATGCGGTACGCGGTGAGCTCCACGCCGCTCGGCAAGGGCCGCGGGGTGCCCTCGATCTTGAAGTCGACGGTCAGACCCGACTCGCGGCACTGCTCGACGAGCTCGTCGATCTGCTCGACGTCGGGCTGTGGCACGTACTCGCCGGTCTCGCGCTGCTCACCGGTACGCAGCACGCCGAGCAGCCGGCGCATCTCCGCGAGGGCCTGGCGGCCGGTGCCCGAGATGGTCTCCAGGGCCTTGCGCGCTTGGTCGGGGGCGGCATCCATGACGTACGCCGCCCCGTCCGCCTGGACCACCATCACCGAGACGTTGTGCGCGACGACGTCGTGCAGCTCGCGGGCGATCCGGGCGCGCTCGGCGGCGACAGCGACCTTGGACTGCGCCTCGCGCTCCTTCTCCAGACGGTTGGCCCGCTCCTCGAGCTGCGCGAAGTAGGCCCGCCGGGTGCGTATCGAGTCGCCGAGCACCCAGGCGAGCACGAAAGGCACCATCAGGAAGGCGGTGAACAGGACGTTCCCGGCGGCGCTGACGTTTTCCTCGGGCCAGCGCAGCTGGGCGACGGGCGCCGCGAGCAGTCCGCCCACGAGCCCGAACCGGCGTGACCACGGGGCCCCTTCGGCCGCCGTCGAATAGATGATCACGAGCATGGCGAAGTTGGCCGGCAGCACCTGGACATCGGTGACCACCTGGATCACACCGGTCGCCGCGGCGAGGAGCAGCATCCGCTCCGGAAGCCTGCGCCGGAGCGCCACCACCAGGGACAGCAGAAGCGTGACCGCGACGGCCACGGCCTCCGGGCCCCTGCCGGGGCTCTCACCGTTCACATCCACGTTGGACGCGACGCTGACCACACTCACCAGCAACAGGACGACAGCCCAGAAACTGTCGACACCTGTCGGATGTCTGCGGAGGAAGTCGTAGAAGCGCTGCACGTAACCCAGCGTAGGTACGGCACGCACGGGCCGGGGTCAACCGCAGGGCCGATCCCTGCGTCCTCCTCGTACTCCCCAAGGTGGAGGCTCCCGGTCCAGTAGCGCGACCTAACCTCGTTGTCGTGACCACGGATGAGGCGAGCGGCGGGCAGGACAACGGGCCGGGCGACCGGGCGGACGACGGCGTGAGTGCCCGTCCGCACAGCGGGTCGACCGGCTGGCGGGAGGCCGCCGAGGCGGCGCTGTACGGGCCGGGCGGCTTCTACCTGCGGGCGGAGGGACCGGGCCGGCACTTCCGCACCTCGGTGCACGCCTCACCGCTGTTCGCGGCCGCTGTCGCCCGGCTGCTCCACCGGGTCGACGAGGCGCTCGGGCACCCGGACGAACTGGCTTTTGTGGATCTGGGCGCAGGCCACGGCGAGTTGACCGCAGGCGTGCTCGCCGCACTGCCGGCACCGGTGGCGTCCCGCACGCGCGCGTGGGCGGTGGAACGCGCGGCCCGCCCGGCCGGTCTGGACGACCCCCGCATCGAGTGGACCGCCACGCCTCCCGAGGACGTCACCGGCCTGCTCTTCGCCAACGAATGGCTCGACAACGTGCCCCTGGACATCGTCGAGAACGACCGCGACGGCCACCCGCGCCTCGTCCACGTCACCCCCGACGGCACCGAGTCCCTCTCCGGCCCACCCCCCGCCGCCGACGCCCGCTGGCTGGAACGCTGGTGGCCGCCGGCCGACGAGCCCGGTCTGCGCGCCGAGTCGGGCCGTACCCGCGACGAGGCCTGGGCCGCCGCGGTGGGCACGCTCGCGGCCGGCCTCGCGGTCGCCGTGGACTACAGCCACGCGCGCGTGGACCGTCCCGCCTTCGGAACCCTGACCGGCTTCCGCGACGGCCGCGAGTGCCGGCCCGTACCCGACGGCTCCTGCGACCTCACCGCGCACGTGGCCCTCGACGCGTGCGCGGCAGCCGGTGCGCTCACCGCCGGCGGCGCGGAGCCGGTCCTGACCACCCAGCGGGCCGCACTCGCCGCCCTCGGCATCTCGGGCGTCCGTCCACCGCTGTCCCTCGCGTCCACCGATCCGACGGCCTACGTGCGGGCCCTCGCGTCCGCGGGCGAGGCGGCCGAACTCACCGCCCTCGGCGGCCTCGGCGACTTCGGGTGGCTGGCGCAGCCCGTCGGCGTGGCGACCGGGCTGCTGCGAGGCCTACTTGTCGATGTCCCCGACGACGAAGAACAGTGACCCCAGGATCGCCACCATGTCCGAGACCAGCGTCCCGGGCAGCAGCTCCGCCAGCGCCTGGATGTTGTTGTACGAGGCGGACCGCAGCTTGAGCCGGTACGGGGTCTTCTCGCCCTTGGACACCAGGTAGTAGCCGTTGATCCCGAGCGGGTTCTCGGTCCAGGCGTAGGTGTGGCCCTCGGGGGCCTTGAGGACCTTCGGCAGTCGCTGGTTGACCGGGCCAGGCGGCAGGTCGGCGAGGCGGTCGAGGCAGGCGTCGGCGAGGTCGAGCGCGTTGTGGCTCTGCTCGAGCAGGCACTCGAAGCGAGCCAGGCAGTCGCCCTCCTGCCGGGTGACCACCTTGAGCACGGACTGCAGCTCCCCGTAAGCCAGGTACGGCTCGTCGCGCCTGAGGTCGAAGTCGACACCGGAGGCGCGGGCGATCGGGCCGCTCACCCCGTAGGAGTGCGCGGCCTCCGGGGTCAGTGCGCCCACTCCCCTGGTGCGGCCGCGGAAGATCTCGTTGCCGAGCACCAGACGGTCGTAGACGTCCATCCGCGAGCGGACCGAGGCAACCGCCTGGCGGGCCCGCGACGTCCACCCGAGCGGAAGGTCCTCCTTGAGGCCGCCGACCCGGTTGAACATGAAGTGCATCCGGCCGCCGGAGACCTCCTCGAGGGCCGCCTGGAGCTCCTCGCGTTCCCGGAAGGCGTGGAACATCGGGGTGATTCCGCCCAGTTCGAGCGGGTACGAGCCGAGGAACATCAAGTGATTGAGTACGCGGTTGAGCTCGGCGAGCAGGGTGCGCAGCCAGACGGCCCGCTCCGGGACCTCCATCCCGAGCATCCGCTCGACGGCGAGGACCACGCCGAGTTCGTTGGAGAACGCGGACAGCCAGTCGTGGCGGTTCGCGAGCATGATGATCTGCCGGTAGTCGCGCGCCTCGAAGAGCTTCTCCGCCCCTCGGTGCATATAGCCGATGACCGGCTCCGCCTGCAGGATCCGCTCACCGTCGAGGACGAGGCGCAGTCGCAGCACGCCATGGGTGGACGGATGCTGGGGGCCGATGTTCAGCACCATGTCGGTGCTCTCCGCGGCGCCGCCGATCCCGACCATGGTCTCCGTCTTGGGACTCATGGCGAACAGTCTCTCGTACATAGGGTGGACACATGGATACGGGGATGACGGACGCCGCTGACGGACAGGACGAGCCGGTCGGGCGGGACGAGCCGGTCGAGCCGGTCCGGCAGGACGAGCCGGTGGAGTCCGTCCGGCAGGACGAGCCGGTCTGGACAGGGTTGCCGCACGCGATGCTGCGGATGCGTCGGCTGCTGCTCGCGCTGTGGATGGTGCCGCTCGCGGTGGCGACGGGCGTGCTGCTCGGGATCTTCGCCGGGCCCCCGTGGGCGACGTTCGCCCTGGTCCCGATCGGGTTCCTGGCCTGGGGCTGGCCGCTGCTCGGACGGAACTGGCGCTCCTGGCGGTACGCCGAGCGGGCGGACGATCTGCTCATCCAGCGCGGCGTTCTGTGGCACGAGCAGACCGTGGTGCCGTACGGGCGGATGCAGCTGGTGGAGGTCGAATCGGGGCCGTTCCAGCGGAAGTTCGGACTGGCGAGCCTGCAGTTGCACACGGCCGCGGCGGCGACCGACGCGACGATCCCGGGACTCGAGCCGGCCGAGGCGGAACGTCTGCGGGACCGGCTCACGGAGCTGGGCGAGGCCCGTTCGGCGGGGCTGTGACCAGCGAGAAGGGGGCCGCGGAGAGCACGGGCGGCGGTGCGGCCGAGGAAGACGCCCCCGGCCGCCCCAGCGGCACGGAACGCCGCCTGCACCCCGTCACACCACTGCGCCGCGCCTGGGCTCCGGTCGCCGTGCTCGTCGGCTGGGCGGTGCACGACTTCGACCAGGCACAGCGCCGGCTCTCCGACCTCACCGGCACGCACCTGCTGATCGGCCTGGGCGTCCTCCTGCCGGCCGCGGCCCTGTACGGCTTCCTCAGCTGGTGGTTCATGCATTTCTCGGTCACCGACACCGAGCTGCGCATCCGGACCGGCCTGGTCTTCCGGCGTACCGCCCACATCCGGCTCGACCGGCTGCAGGCCGTCGACATCAACCAGCCCCTGCTCGCCCGCTTCCTCGGCGTGAGCAAGCTCAAGATGGACGTCATCGGCACCGACTCCAAGGACGAGTTGGCCTTCCTCTCGGACACGGACGCACGGGCCCTGCGCGCCGAACTGCTCGCCCGGGCCGCCGGTTTCGCCCCCGAGACGGCCAACGATGTCGGCGAGGCCCCGTCCGAACAGCTGCTGCACGTCCCCCCGCGGACCCTGTTCATCGCACTGCTGCTCTCCGGCTCCAGCTGGCTGCTCCTGCTCGGAGCGCTCGCCGGACCGCCCTTCCTGTGGTTCACCACGCACAGCATCGGCCTGCTCATCGGCACCGGCATCCCCCTGCTCGGCGCCGCCTTCGCCAGCACGGTGGGCCGTTACGTGAAGGAGTACGACTGGACCGTGGGCGATTCGCCGGACGGCCTGCGGATCGACCACGGGCTGCTCGACAAGGCCCACGAGACGGTGCCGCCCGGCCGCGTACAGGCCGTGCGGATCGTCGAGCCGCCCCTGTGGCGGCGGCGCGGCTGGGTCCGCGTCGAACTGGACGTGGCGGGCTCCGCCAACGACCTGCTCGTGCCGGTCGCCCCCCGCGAGATCGCCCAGGAGCTGATCGCCCGGATCCTGCCCGGGGTGACCGTGCCGACGGAGCTCTCCGCGCCGCCGGCCCGCGCCGCCTGGTGCGTGCCGGTGTGGTGGCGAGGGCACGGACTCGCCGTGACGGACACGGTGTTCGCGTCCCGGCACGGACGGCTCACGCGCACCCTGGCCCTGGTGCCGCACGCGAAGGTGCAGAGTGTGCGACTGCTCCAGGGGCCGTGGATGCGCCGCAAGGGCGTGGCGGACATCCACGTGGAGACCGGGGCCAATACGAGTGTCGCGGCGCGGATGCGGGACGAGGAGGAGGCGGCGAAGCTGCTGCACTCCCAGGCGGACCGCTCCCGCACGGGCCGCCGCACGGCGCGGCCGGACCGGTGGATGGCTTGAGCCGCGGCCCAGAAGTCCCGCACGGCGCACGGCCTGCGGGGACACCACCCAGGTGTGCCCCGAATGCACTGACCCGAAGGCTCTGCCGCGCCAACTGACCGCCATACACGAATCGTCCGGCCCACAGGGACCGGACGATTCGGATGGATCTCGGACGACGGGAACGCCGTCCGGTGGCACGCCTCCCTCAGGAGATCGCCGACCGCAGCTCCGCCACATCGAGCTGTTCGGTCTCGTCGTGCGCCGTGAGGTCGATGACCTGGCCCACCGCTCGCTCCCCGTCACCCGGAGCACGGAACTCCGCCTCGGACTCGGCCTTGTGGATCGCCAGCGCCTCGGCGCCGACCACGTCCGCCAGATCCTCGTTCTGCACGTCGTCGGCAGCCACGCGGGGCTCCTCCGCCGCGTCCGACCCGTCCGTTCCGTCGGCCGGGTCCGCCTTCGTACCGAAGAAGTCGAAGCCGCCCATCGCCCTCACGCGTCGGGGGCGGTGCGGGACGACGGCCGCGGCGGCGGACACCGCGCTCTGCTGCCCGGAGAGAGCGCGCTGCTCCGTGGCCGGCGTCTCGGTCTCGGCGGTGGAGCGCTCGTGGGAGGCGGCGCCGGTGACGGGCTCCCCCGGCGAAGGCTCGGCCGGGGCCGCGTCGCCGCCGGAGGCCGCGGCGGCCGAACCCGTCCGGCGCGCCGATCCGTTCGCCTGGTCCGCGCCGTTGCGCGTGAGGTTGTCGAGGGCCACTCCGGCCCGCAGGTACAGCGACGGGCTGAGGCCGCCGGTCGTGGTGCCGCGCGGGCCGCCCTTGTCCGGGCCACTGCCGGCGGGCGGCAGCGCCTTCGCCGGTGCGGCCGCCTCTATCGCGAGCCGCCTGCGGCCCTCGAGTGCGCTCGCCCGCTCGGTCTCCGCCGTCGCGTACCGACGCAGCAGTGCCGCGTGCTCGCCGCGCAGTGCCGCGAGTTCGCCCCGCTTGGAACGGAGCTTGTTCTCGAGGCGGGTACGCAGCTCGCGCGACTCCTCGACGTCCGACTCCAGTTCGGCCACCAGTTCCTCGTGACGCCACTCGTCGCCGGCCCGCGCGCGCGTCAGCTCGGCCACCCGCTTGCCCGCCGTACGGTCCCAGCGGCGCATCACCACGGCGGCGACCACCGCGGCCGCGGCTGCGCCCGCGGCGAGCGAACGCAGCACCACGGGTTCCGCGAACAGCCAGGCGCCGGACGCGCACAGAACGGACACGCCCGCGATCGTCGAGGGAGGCAGCAGCCTGTGCAGGGGTGGGGAATGGCGGTGACGTCCTCGTGGCATGGCCAGAAACTTACCGCGCGTACGCGGCCTGTGAAGCCCCGCCCGCCAATCTGTTCCCTTGCGGTTACGTAAAGAGGCGCGTGTTTCCGGTACTTACCGGTCGACTTCCGGTACTCGCCCGCCGACCGGCCTCAGCACGCACCGCGCGACTCGCCCTCACCGGTCGGCCGGCCCCCCGTTGCCGGCCGACCGCTCACGCGACCGGCAGGTGCCGCTACTTGCCGGTCAGGCCCTTGGACTCGAGGTACTCCTTGGCCGCGTCGGCCTCCTTCACGCGCTCCGCGTCCACCTTCCGGTTCAGCTGGACCAGGTCGTCCGTGGTGAGCGTTTCGGTCAGTTTTCCGAGAGCGGCGGCAATCTCCTTGTCGCCCGCGTCCTTGGCGTTGACCACCGGCAGGATGTTGTCCGCGTTCTGCAGCTTCTTGTCGTCGTCGAGCAGGACGAGGTCGAAGTTCTCCAGAGTCGCGTCCGTGGTGGTGGTCAGCACCAGTTGATCGGTGCCGTCCTTGACCGCCTGCTTCGCCTGCGGAGTTCCGACGCCCTTCGGGTCGATTCCGGTGACGTCGATTCCGTACGTCTTCTTCAGACCGGGGGCGCAGAACGGGCGGACCTCGCATTCGTCACCGGCCGCGACCTTGACCTTCAGATCCGTCTTACCGAGATCCGAGAGGGTTTTGAGGTCGTTCTTCTCGGCGTATTTCTTGGTGACCGCGAAGGCGTTCTGATCGACGGCCTTGCCCGGGGGGAGCACCTTCAGCCCGAGCGGTTCGGCGAGCTTCTCCAGAGCGGCCACGGTGTCGTCGACATCGCTGGAGGCGACCGGCTTCGCGTCGGGTCCGTTCTTCTCCGTATTGAGGAACTCGGCGAGCGTCGCCGCGTATTCCGGTACGACGTCGATCTGGCCCTTCTCCAGGGAGGGTTCGTAGAGTTCGCGGTTCTCGACGGTCTTGATGGACGTCTTGTAACCGGCGTCCGCGAGTATCTGGCTGTAGAGCTCGGCCATCACCTTGGACTCGGTGAATCCGGCGGAACCGACGACGATCGTGCCCTTGCCCGAACCGCCGCCCTTGCCGGAACCCTTCTCGCCCGAGTCGTCGCCCTCCAGGCTGTCACCGCCGCAGGCGGCGAGGCCTGCCGTCAGGGCGAGTACGGCGACCGCTGCCGAGGCCGCGCGGGTACCGCGCCGGTACTTGTACATCAGGAACCACCGTTCAAAGAGAGAGATTGAGTGCGGCGGCGCATCGGGTCGAACAGCCGCCCGCCCGCCACCAGTACGGCCTCGACGAGCAGTGCGAGCACCGCGACCAGGAACGCACCGGCCACCACCTGCGGGGTGTTGCGCAGGTTGAACCCGGCCGTGATGATCCGGCCGAGGCCGCCCTCACCCGCCATCGCGGCCAGCGTCGCCGTGGCGACCACCTGCACGGCCGCCGAGCGCAGCCCGGTCATGATCAGCGGGTAGGCCAGCGGGAGTTCGACCCGTAC
The DNA here is from genome assembly GCF_003574445.1 of Streptomyces sp. YIM 130001. Classification (GTDB taxonomy): domain Bacteria; phylum Actinomycetota; class Actinomycetes; order Streptomycetales; family Streptomycetaceae; genus Streptomyces. The sequence continues at coordinate 183,008 of NZ_KZ984562.1, read as the reverse complement.
GAAGAGCTGCCGGCCGCTCATGCCCATGCCGCGCGCCGCCTCCACCACCGAACGGTCGACCTCGCGCATGCCGAGGTAGGCGTTGGTCAGCAGTGGCGGTACCGCGAAAAGCACCAGGGCGATCAGGGTGGGCGCGTCCCCGTACGTGCCGAGCGGCGTGAGCGACAGCAGGACGAGCACCGCGAGGGTCGGGACGGCCCGGCCCACGTTCGAGATGTTGACGGCGAGTGCGCCGCCCTTGCCGATGTGCCCCAGGTACAGGGCGATCGGGAGCGCGATGAGGCAGGCGATGACCAGGCAGGTGGCGCTGAAGTAGAGATGCTCGCCCAGGCGGTTCCACACGCCGCCCTCGCCCTGCCAGTGGTCACTGGAACCGAGCCAGTCGATCGCGCCCGATATCGCGTTCATGCTGCTTGTGCCACCTTCTCCACCGGGGTGCGGCGAGGGCGGCCGCGCCGTATTCGGGTCCAGGGCGTGAGCCACCGCTGCAGGCCGAGGAGCAGCAGGTCGGCCACCACCGCGAGCAGTACGCAGAGCACGGACGCGGTGAGCACCTGCGCCTTGAAGTCGGTCCGCAGACCGGACATGATCAGGCCGCCCAGACCGCCGTAGTCCACGATGGCGCCGACCGTGGTCATGGCCACCGTCGACACTGTGGCGATCCGGACTCCGGCCATCAACGCGGGCAGCGCGAGCGGCAGTTCGACCTCCCACAGCAGGCGCCCCGGCCCGTAGCCCAGACCGCGCGCCGCCTCTCGGGCGTCTTCGGGCACGGCCTCCAGGCCCGCCAGGATGTTCCGCACCAGGACGGTGAGCGAGTACAGCACGAGGCCGGTGACGACGAGGGCGGCCGAGAGACCGAACACGGGCAGCAGCAGCGAGAACATCGCGAGCGACGGCACCGAGTAGAGCGCGGTCGTCAGTCCGAGGACCGGGCCGGCGAAACGGCGTCCGGCGCGTGCGAGCAGCGCGAGCGGAAGCGCCACCGCGAGGCCGATGAGGACGGAGACGACCGTGATCCCGATGTGCTCGACCGTGGCGTCGATCAACTCCTGGCTGCGAGAGCTGACGTACTCGCCGCACACCCAGTCGTTCGCCACCAGACAGCTCTGTCCGGCCATTCCCCCCACCTCCCCGAACTGGTGTCCTCGATACGTCTGGTGACCCTAAACCCGACCACCGACAATCGCCGAGCCTCGTCCACAGCCGTTGTATTGCAGCAACATTGCTGTCACACAACACCCACCACAATGGGGAGCCATGATCCGGTTCGAGCACGTCACCAAGCGCTATGCCGACGGCACCTCAGCCGTCGACGACCTGTCCTTCGAGGTCGCCGAGGGTGAGTTGGTCACGCTCGTCGGCCCGTCCGGCTGCGGGAAAACCACCACCATGAAGATGGTGAACCGGCTCATAGAACCGACGTCGGGCCACATCTTCCTCGAGGACGAGGACATAGCCGACATCGACGCCGTCGAGCTCAGGCGCCGTATCGGCTACGTCATCCAGCAGGTCGGCCTCTTCCCGCACAAGACGGTCCTGGAGAACACCGCGACCGTCCCCCACCTGCTCGGCTGGAAGCGTTCCAAGGGCCGCGACCGCGCCGCCGAACTCCTGGACCTGGTGGGTCTCGACCCGTCCGTGTACGGCGACCGCTACCCCGACCAGCTCTCCGGCGGCCAGCGCCAGCGCGTGGGCGTGGCCCGCGCTCTCGCCGCGGACCCGCCGGTGCTGCTCATGGACGAACCGTTCGGCGCGGTCGACCCGGTGGTCCGCGAGCACCTGCAGAACGAATTCCTCAGACTTCAGGCCTCCGTACGCAAGACCGTCCTGTTCGTCACGCACGACATCGAGGAGGCCGTCCGCCTCGGCGACCGCATCGCCGTCTACGGACAGGGCCGCATCGAGCAGTACGACGCCCCCGCCGCCGTCCTCGGCACCCCCGCCACCGATTACGTCGCCGATTTCGTCGGCGCCGACCGCGGCCTCAAGCGGCTCTCGGTCACCCCGATCGAGCCCGGTGACCTCGAACAGCCGCCGGTGGTACGCCTCGACGACTCGCTCGAACGCGCCGCACAGCAACTGCGCACGGACGACGCGCGCTGGGCCGTGGTCCTGGACGCCGACGACCAGTTGCACGGCTGGCTGTCCGCCGATCAGATCACGGCGGACGTACGGGGCGCCGGAAAGTCCCGCACGGTCCGCGAGCACGCCCGCCGGATGGAGGCCTGGCTTCCGGTCGGCGCCTCGCTCAAGCAGGCGTTCGCCACGATGCTGCAGCACGACGCGGGCTGGATCGCCGTGATCGACGAGGAGTCGGTGGGCCACTTCCTGGGCGTGCTCACCCCGGCGACGCTGCACGAGGCGCTGCGCCGGTCGACTGCGGCGGACGCGCGTGACGTCCCGCGCGCGGAGGTGGAACTCGAGACGGTCAGGGGCAGTTGATCCGGCGCTCACCGCAGCACGCGCCGCCACGCGCGCCGGACCGCACACCTCAGCGCAGCCGCCCGCTCAACCACTCCAGGGCGGCGGGAATCTCGCGCCGCCAGGTGTTGAAGTTGTGCCCGCCGCTGCCCAGCGTGATCGAGGAGACCCGCGCGGGCGCCCGCACCTTGCCGATGAAGCGCTGGGTGGCGCGGTAGTTGCCCTCCCCGTGCCTGCTGCTGGCGACCAGCAGCGAGACGGGCGGCGGGGGCTCGTGGTCGAGGAACCAGAGCAGGTCCGCGCGCTGCTCCAGGCGCCGGTCACCGTGGAAGAGGTCCCCGGTGGTCGGATCCGACGGCGCCCGGTACTCGGCGGAGAGCCCGGCTCCGGCGCCGAACCGGGCGGGATGGTGCAGGGCGAACTTCAGCGCGCAGTAACCGCCGGTGGAGTTCCCGATCACGCCCCACTGCCCGCGACCGGTGCCGACCCGATAGTGCCCGGCCACCGCCTCCGGCACGTCCGAGGAGAGAAACGTCTCGCTCCGCGGCCCGCCGGGCACATCGACGCACTCGGTGTCCCGGGGCGGCGCGACCGTGGGCCGCATCATCACCAGGAGCATCGGCTGCATCCGCCCCTTGCGCACGAGCGAGTGCGCCGTCTGCGGGTACTGCAGCCCCTTGAAGAGCGCCCGCGCCGTACCCGGATAGCCGGTCAGCACCATCGCGGCCCGGAAGGTCCGCTGCTTTCCGCCCGGACGGAAGTACTCCGGCGGTACGTAGACGTACGCGGGCGCCGCGAGCCCCGAGCGGCGGCCCTCGATCCGGACCCGCTGAATCTGGCCACCCTGCGAAGGACGTGCCCCGCCCGGCACGTTCACGGTGCGGGTGCCGGTGACCTCGAGCGGCGCGCCACCGCGGTCGTGGTCGACGACGACGCCGGGCTCGCGTTCCTGTCCGAAGAGGTCGGCCCAGGAGGCGTAGAAGCCGAAGGAGCGGTTCGCGGCCAGACCCAGCGAGGCGAAGATCGTCACCTGGGTGAGGAGCAGCAGCCCGATCCGCGCGAGCACCACCCGCACCGACCGCCCGGCCAGCCGCGGCCAGAACCAGACCGTGCCGGCGAACAGGAGCACCGCAAGGACGACGGCGAGCACCAGGACCCTGCCGCTGGTGAGCGTCATCCGGTGCCCCCTCTTCTCGTGTCCGCGGTGCGGCGACATCCGCCCGTACAGACAGGCCTGACCGTTCCCGGCCCATCGCGAACCCGAATGCACCCCGTCGGGCGCACCCCGTCCCTCGTCCCACGCGCGGGAGACCGCCCCGCGCACCTGTCCGGTAACTGCCGTGCGCCCTCCCGCCGACGACAGCAGTGCGAGGACAGGACCTACGCTTGTCGCATGAGTACGCTGCCTGGCCGCGGCCACGTCGAGGGCCTTCCGCACTGGGACCGCTGCGCCGTGATGGGCGTGGTCAATGTGACCCCCGACTCGTTCTCCGACGGCGGCCGGTGGTTCGACACCACGGCGGCCGTCAAGCACGGCCTCGACCTGGCCACCGCGGGCGCCGACCTGGTCGACGTCGGCGGCGAGTCCACCCGGCCCGGCGCTCCGCGGGTCGACGAGGACGAGGAACTTCGCAGGGTCGTCCCGGTGGTGCGCGGACTGGTCTCGGAGGGCGCCACGGTCTCGGTGGACACCATGCGCTCCTCCGTCGCGGAACAGTCCCTCGCGGCCGGTGCGACCCTCGTCAACGACGTGAGCGGCGGACTCGCCGACCCGGCCATGATCCCCGTCGTCGCCGCCGCGGACGCCCCCTTCGTGGTCATGCACTGGCGCGGCTTCAGCGAGCACATGAACAGCCGCGCGGTCTACGACGACGTGGTCGGCGAGGTACTTGCCGAGCTCCACGCGCGCGTGGAGGCCGTCGTCGCCGGCGGAGTGGCCCCCGAACGGATCGTGCTCGACCCCGGCCTCGGCTTCGCCAAGAACGCACCGCACGACCTGGCCCTCCTGGCCGGCCTGCGCCGGCTGCGCGAACTCGGCCGCCCCGTCCTGGTCGCCGCCTCCCGCAAGCGTTTCCTCGGCCACATCCTGGCCGGGCCCGAGGGCGCGCCCCCGCCCGCACGCGAACGGGACGCCGCCACCGCCGCCGTCTCCGCCATCGCCGCCCGCGAAGGAGCCTGGGCCGTCCGCGTGCACGAGGTGCGCGCCACGGCCGACGCCGTCCGCGTCGCCCGCGCCGTCGAAGGAGCCCTGTGACGTCCCCTGCGGACACCGAGGCGGTCGAGTCCGCCAACACCGCCTACTACGAGGCCGTGGAGCGCGGCGACTTCGACGAACTGGCGGACCGGTGGCTGTCCGGGGACGAGGGCGAAGGCATCTCGTGCGTGCACCCCGGCTGGCCGCTGCTGACCGGTCGCGGCGAGGTCCTCAGGTCGTACGCCCTGATCATGGCGAACACCGAGTACATCCAGTTCTTCCTCACCGACGTACACGTCTGCGTGCACGGCGACACCGCCCTGGTGACCTGCACCGAGAACATCCTCAGCGGCGGTCCCGCAGAGGACGGCGCCGAACTCGGGCCGCTGGTCGGCCAGCTCGTCGTCGCGACGAATGTGTTCCGTCGCACGGAGGACGGCTGGCAGCTCTGGTCGCACCACGCCTCACCCGTGCTCGCCGAGTCGGTGGACGATGCGCCGGACGGCGACGGGGACGACGAGACCGACGGGCCCACCGGCACGGCCTGAGCGCCGTTCCATGCTGCCGCCCGCCCGGGTGGGCGGACCTCCCGAGGTGGTTGGGAGCCGGAGCTCATGGGTAGGGGCGGCTACCAGTTGCGGCCCGTACTGTCCATAGCCCCCATGGGCAGGCGCTGTCGGAGTGCGCAGGTAGATTCGACGTCGGCCGGTGCGCCGACCGCACCCGGCAGTGCCGGCCCAACCGACGATTTCAGGAGTGATTCGCGTGGATCGTGTCGCGCTGCGCGGCCTCAGGGCCCGCGGGCACCACGGTGTCTTCCCCCGTGAGCGTGAAGAGGGTCAGACGTTCATCGTGGACCTGGTTCTCGGCCTGGACACCAGGGCGGCCGCGGCCGACGACGACCTGGCGAAGACGGTGCACTACGGCGTGGTCGCGGAGGAGGTCGTCGCGGTCGTCCAGGGCGACCCGGTCGACCTGATCGAGACGCTCGCGGAGCGCATCGCCGAGCTGTGCCTGAAGCACGACGGGGTGCAGGAGGTCGAGGTCGTCGTGCACAAGCCCGACGCCCCGATCACCGTGCCCTTCGACGACGTGACCATCACCATCATCCGGAGCCGAGTATGAAGCCCCCAAGCCACCCGGCGACCAGCCCCGACGGCGCGGCCACGGACCGCCCCGACTTCGGTGATCCGACCGTCCAGCCCGTGCCCGCCTCCGTGGTCGAGCAGGTCGACGCGGCCGACGCGACGCTGAACAACCCCAAGAACGCGGTGATCGCCCTCGGCAGCAATCTGGGCAACCGTCTGGAGACCCTGCAGGGCGCGGTCGACGCCCTCGAGGACACCCCCGGCCTGCGGGTCAAAGCGGTCTCCCCGGTGTACGAGACGGAGCCCTGGGGCGTCGAGCCGGGCACCCAGCCCTCGTACTTCAACGCGGTGGCGATCGTCCGCACCACCCTGCCGCCTTCCTCCCTGCTCGAGCGGGCCCACGCGGTCGAGGAGGCCTTCCACCGGGTCCGGGACGAGCACTGGGGCCCGCGCACGATCGACGTCGACATCGTGTCGTACCAGGACGTCCTCTCCGAGGACCCGGACCTGACGCTGCCGCACCCGCGAGCCCACCAGCGCGCCTTCGTCCTGGCGCCGTGGCACGACATGGACCCCGAGGCGCAGCTGCCCGGCCGGGGGCCGGTCGCCGCGCTGCTCGCGTCCGTCGCCCGCGAAGGTGTGGCACCGCGCGTGGACCTGGAACTCCGGTTGCCCGAGTAGTCGTTAGGGTCTACTGGGCAGCCGCCGTGGCACCCGGGACACCGAGAAGTACGGCGGCCGCACGACGAGACCGGACGACGGGCCGGAAGGCACCACCGGCGGGCGGCCGGAGGACCACCGGCAGGACGAAGGGGCGGCCGTGAAGCTGCTGCGCATCAGGACGCTCATCGGTCTGTTCCTGGCGGCCGGGGTGATCTCCTGGGCCGGCGCGAGGCTCTGGGACTCCCTCGGCGAGCTGCCGAGCATCCCCTTCGCCGCGCCGATCGTGCTCGCCGCGATCGCCGCGGTGCTGCTCGCCACGGCCCTGTCGTTCCGCTCCCGCCTGCGCGCCCAGCGCGAACGCCGGCCCGGAGCCAAGGGCGTGGAGCCGCTGATGGCGGCCCGCGCCCTGGTCTTCGGCCAGGCGAGCGCCCTGGTGGCGTCCCTGGTGTGCGGTGTGTACGGCGGCGTCGGAGTGTTCCTGCTCTCCCGGCTCGAGGTGCCCGCGCGCCGCGACCAGGCGATCTACGCGGGCTTCTCGGTACTCGCCGGAGTGGCCGTCGTCGTCGTGGCCCTGTTCCTCGAGCGGATCTGCAAGCTGCCCGAGGACGACGACACGGGCGAGGGCACGGCGACGGCCTGACCGGGCCCGCCGATCCCCCTCAAGCCGCCGCTGCGGCCGTCGTCACCACGTCACTTGGCCAGGATCAGGCTCATCGCCTCGGAGCGCGTCGTGGCGTCCCTCAGCTGCCCGCGCACCGCCGAGGTGGTCGTCTTCGCACCCGGCTTGCGGATGCCGCGTACCGACATGCACATGTGCTCGGCCTCGATCACCACGATCGCGCCGCGGGCCTCGAGGATCCGCATCAGTGAGTCGGCGACCTGCGTGGTGAGCCGCTCCTGCACCTGGGGGCGCCGGGCGAACACCTCGACGAGGCGGGCCAGCTTCGACAGGCCGGTGATCTTGCCGTTCTCGGCCGGGATGTAGCCGACGTGCGCGACCCCGTGGAACGGCAGCAGGTGGTGCTCGCAGAAGCTCACCAGCTCGATGTCCTTGACCAGGACCATCTCGTCGTGGCCGAGATCGAAGGTCGTCGTCAGGACGTCCTCCGGCTCCTGCCAGAGACCGGCGAGCAGCTCCCGGTACGCGCGGGCCACCCGGGCCGGGGTCTCGCGCAGGCCCTCACGGTCGGGGTCCTCACCGATCGCGGCCAGCAGCTCTCGCACCGCGCCCTCGGCCCGCTTCTCGTCGAACTCGCCTATCCGGGCGTCAGCGTCCAGCGTCACCGGGTCGGTCATCAGTGCCTCGTTCCTGTCCTCTGGCCTGCGGGCATACGAAAATGCCGCGCCCCCCCAGGCTAGAACCAGGGGGGCGCGGCATCCATTCCGGGCCCGGTGGGACCGCAGGGCGGTCCCGGTCGGGTGTCAGCTCTCCGGACGCTCCTCGGGCACCGGGTCGACCGCCGGCTTGGTGAGGTCGGTCGCCGCACCGGCATCGGTCGCGCCTGCCGTCACCGCGGGTGCGGCGCCGTTCGTCCCGTTGGTGAGGGAGAGTTCGCGCGGCGAGAGCACCGGCGGACGGGTCGACGGCGTACGCCGGTTGGAACCCGTCCACGCGGGGCGGGCCGGGCGCTTCACGATCTGCGCGAAGACCTCGGCGATCTGCTCCTTGCCGAGGGTCTCCTTCTCCAGGAGCTGGAGTACCAGGTTGTCCAGGACGTCCCGGTTCTCGACCAGGATCTCCCAGGCCTCGTTGTGCGCGGTCTCGATGAGCTTCTTGACCTCTTCGTCGACCAGGGCCGCGACCTCTTCCGAGTAGTCGCGCGGGTGGCCCATCTCGCGCCCCATGAACGGCTCGGAGTTGTCCCCGCCGAACTTGATCGCGCCGAGTCGCTCGGTCATGCCGTACTGCGTGACCATGGATCGGGCCGTCGCCGTCGCCTTCTCGATGTCGTTGGCCGCGCCGGTGGTCGGGTCGTGGAAGACCAGTTCCTCCGCCGCTCGCCCGCCCAGCATGTAGGCGAGCTGGTCCAACATCTCGTTCCGCGTGGTCGAGTACTTGTCCTCGTCGGGCAGGACCATCGTGTAACCGAGGGCTCTGCCGCGGGACAGGATCGTGATCTTGTGGACCGGATCGGAGTTCGGTGAAGCCGCCGCGACCAGGGCGTGTCCGCCCTCGTGATACGCGGTGATCTTCTTCTCCTTGTCCGACATGATCCGGGTCCGCTTCTGCGGTCCCGCCACGACCCGGTCGATCGCCTCGTCCAGGAAGTGATTGTCGATCAACTTGGCGTCGCCGCGGGCCGTCAGCAGCGCGGCCTCGTTCAGCACGTTCGACAGATCGGCGCCGGTGAAGCCGGGGGTGCGGCGGGCGACGGCCGAGAGGTCGACGTCGGGAGCGACCGGCTTGCCCTTCTGGTGGACCTTGAGGATCTCCAGACGGCCCTGCATGTCCGGGCGGTCGACCGCGATCTGACGGTCGAAACGGCCGGGGCGCAGCAGCGCCGGGTCGAGGATGTCCGGCCGGTTGGTGGCGGCGATCAGGATGACGCCGCCCTTCACGTCGAAGCCGTCCATCTCGACGAGCAGCTGATTGAGCGTCTGCTCACGCTCGTCGTGACCGCCGCCCATGCCCGCACCACGGTGCCGGCCGACGGCGTCGATCTCGTCGACGAAGACGATCGCCGGGGCGTTCGCCTTGGCCTGCTCGAAGAGGTCTCGGACTCGGGAGGCACCGACACCGACGAACATCTCGACGAAGTCGGAACCCGAGATCGAGTAGAACGGGACGCCCGCCTCGCCCGCGACGGCGCGCGCGAGCAGCGTCTTGCCCGTACCGGGCGGGCCGTACAGCAGTACGCCCTTGGGGATCTTGGCGCCGACGGCCTGGAACTTCGCCGGCTCCTGCAGGAACTCCTTGATCTCGTGGAGCTCCTCGACCGCTTCGTCACTGCCCGCGACGTCCGAGAACGTCGTCTTCGGAGTGTCCTTGGTGATCAGCTTGGCCTTGGACTTCCCGAACTGCATGACACGGGAGCCGCCGCCCTGCATCTGATTCATCAGGAACAGGAACACGACGATGATCAGGACGAACGGCAGCAGCGTCAGCAGGATCCCGACGAACGGGTTCTGCTTCGACGGCGAGACCGTGTAGCCCTCTTCGATGTCGCCGCTCTGGTAGTTCGCCTGCAGCGTCTGGGCCACGGCGGTGCCCTGGTCGCCGATGTAGCTGGCCTGAATCTTGGTGCCGCCGCCGTACTTGTCCTTGTCGGCGCCGTCCTTCAACTCGACCTTGATGGTGTTCTCGTCACCAGTGGTCAGCTTGGCCGTCTTCGCCTGCTTGTCGTTGATGGCCCTGACGACCTCGGCGGTGTCCACCGTCTTGTAGCCGCCGGACGAACCGACGACCTGCATCAACACGACCACGGCGAGGACGGCCAGCACGATCCACATGACCGGCCCACGGAAGTATCGCTTCACGTCCATCCATACGGAGCGGAATCGCCCCGTCCCTCCTGCCATAGTGAGTTTGATAAAGACTGTTCTTCGGACGGTACCCCAGCATTGTCACCCGCGACCGCAGGGGACGGCTGACAAACCTGGCTTCCCATGCTCCAACGGCGGGAACGGCACCAGGGTTCCCGGGGGCCACCCGGCGCCCCCGAGGGGCCTGTTCGGGAATCAGCCGCCGTACACGTGCGGAGCGAGCGTGCCGACGAACGGAAGGTTCCGGTACTTCTCCGCGTAGTCCAGGCCGTAGCCCACGACGAACTCGTTGGGGATGTCGAAGCCGATCCACTTCACGTCGATGTCGACCTTCGCGGCGTCCGGCTTGCGCAGCAGCGTGCACACCTCGAGCGAAGCCGGCTCGCGGGAGCCGAGGTTCGACAGCAGCCACGACAGCGTCAGGCCGGAGTCGATGATGTCCTCGACGATCAGGACGTGCCGTCCCTTGATGTCGGTGTCGAGGTCCTTGAGGATCCGCACCACACCGGACGACTGCGTGCCCGCGCCGTACGAGGACACGGCCATCCAGTCCATCGTGACCGGGGTGGACAGTGCGCGGGCCAGGTCCGCCATGACCATCACGGCACCCTTGAGGACACCGACCAGGAGCACGTCCTTGCCCGCGTACTCCGCGTCGATCTTCGCGGCCAGTTCGGCCAGCTTCGCGTCGATCTCTTCCTTGGTGAGGAGTACCGATTCGAGCTCGGTGCCCATGTCTTTCGCGTCCACCCGCACATCACTTTCGCATCGCCGGTCAGCCTTGCCGGATGACCAGTCTGCCACCCTGCCGCTGGGCCTCCACCCGGCCGGGGAGGTTGATGGCGCCCTGCCCGCGCCAGCCGGTGATCAGGCGGTCCATCTCCTCGATGTGCCGGGCGAAGAGCGAACCGGCGGGCGCACCGGCCTCGATCGCGGCACGGCGCAGGATCCGGCGGCGTACCGCGGAGGGCAGGGCGTAGAGCGCGGCGCATTCGAGGCGGCCCGCCTCGTCGCGCACCGAGGCCTCGGCGCGGGCGGCCCAGTCGTCGAGGGCGTCCGCGTCGTCGCGGGAGAGCTGCGCCGTACGGGCGAGGGCCTCGACGACGCCCTTGCCGAGCGCCTTCTCGAGGGCGGGCAGGCCCTCGTGGCGCAGCCGGGAGCGGGTGTACGCGGGGTCGGCGTTGTGCGGGTCGTCCCAGACGGGCAGCGACTGGACCAGGCAGGCCTTGCGGGCGGTCTGCCGGTCGAGGTGCAGGAACGGACGGCGATAGCGGCCGGCGGCGCCGCGGCCCGGGGAGACAGCGGCCATGCCGGAGAGCGAGCGGATGCCGGAGCCGCGGGCGAGGCCGAGCAGAACGGTTTCGGCCTGGTCGTCGCGGGTGTGGCCGAGCAGCACTGCGGCGGCGCCGTGGCGCTCGGCGACGGCGTCGAGCGCGGCGTAGCGCGCATCGCGGGCTGCGGCCTCGGGGCCGCCGTCACGGCCGACGGCGACGGCGACGGAATCGACGGGATCGAGACGGAGGGCGGTCAGACGTGCGACGACATCGGCCGCGCGGGCGTCGGAGCCGGGCTGCAGTCCGTGGTCGACGGTGACGCCGCCGGCCCGGATGCCGAGCTTGGGGGCCTCGAAGGCGAGGGCGGAGGCGAGTGCCATGGAGTCGGCACCGCCGGAGCAGGCCACGAGCACGAGCGGCGGGCGGACCGCCTCGCGGGTGGCGGGCACGGTGGGGGTGGGGACGCTCGACGGTGCGGGAGCGCCGTTCGCGGAAACGGTTTGCGCCGCGCACCCGCGCGCCGCCTGGTCGGACAGTACGTCGTGGAGTACGCGGCGGACCGCCAGGCGTATCGCCGCGACCGCAGGATGGGGACCCATGGTCCGGTTCCCTTCGTGAAGTTCGGGAGGGTGCTTCGGTTCAGTCACTCGGGGGTCCGAAACGCCAGGGACCTTCGAGATCGGTCACACAGAGTGCGTCGATGGTGACAGAAGCGAGCCGTTCCCCGAGCATCGCACGCCTACCGAGAGCCCACGGTCCCTCGGACGGGTGATTGGCGGGTCTTCATTCTGCCGTCGCAGGCGGGCCTTCTAGGACTCTGCCTTACGGTGCACCCTCGCGATCCAGTCCGACGGTTCGGCGATCTCGGCCTTGGTGGGCAGCGTGTTCGGCGAGGTCCAGACGCGGTTGAAGCCGTCCATGCCGACCTCCTCGACGACCGCCCGTACGAACCGCTCTCCGTCGCGGTACTGGCGGAGCTTGGCGTCCATGCCGAGCAGCTTGCGCAGGGCCAGGTCCAGGCGGGACGCGCCCTTCGCCCTGCGTTCCTTGAACTTCTCCCGGATCTCCGCGACGGAGGGCACCACGGCCGGACCGACGCCGTCCATCACGAAGTCCGCGTGCCCCTCGAGCAGGGACATCACGGCGGTGAGGCGGCCGAGCGTCTCGCGCTGCTCGGGGGTCTGCACCAGTTCGACCAGGGAGCGGCCGCCGTCGTCACCGTCGGCCTCGTCCGTGCGGTTGCCGGTGAAGGCACCGGCGGCCTCGCGCAGGCGCTCCAGGACGGTCATCGGATCGACCTCGGTCTCGCCGAGGAACGTCTGGATCTCGCCCTCGAGGTGATCGCGCAGCCACGGCACCCCGGTGAACTGGGTGCGGTGCGCCTCCTCGTGCAGGCAGACCCAGAGGCGGAAGTCGTGCGGGTCCACGTCGAGTTCGCGCTCCACGTGGACGATGTTCGGCGCGACGAGGAGGAGCCGGCCGCCGCCCGCCGCAGCCGGCAGCTCGCGGCTCGGCGGGGCGAACGTCTCGTACTGGCCGAGGACGCGCGAGGAGAGGAACGACAGGAGCATGCCGACCTCGACGCCGGTGACCTTGCCGCCCACCGCCCCCAGGACCGCACCGCCGGGGCCGCTCGGGCGGCGCTCGCTCATCTTGTCCAGGAGCGGCCTGAGGACCGCGCGGAAGCCCGCGACGTTCGCCCGCACCCAGCCGGGGCGGTCCACCACGAGGACGGGGGTGTCGTGCATCTCGTCCGTCGCCATCCTGGTGAACGAACGGACGTGCTCCTCCGAGGACTTGGCGTGCGCGCGCAACTCGGCGACGACAGCCCGCGCCTCCTCGCGGCCGATCTCGGGACCCGGCCTCGCGAGCCGGGTCGCGGTCGCCACCGCGAGATTCCAGTCGACCATCTCCGCACCACCGATGCTCGTCATGCGTCAACCGTACGTGCTCCGCCCGCAGGACGGAGGTCCTTGGAACGGCGGAACGGGACGGAGCGGGCGGATCCGGTGGGCGGCAGGCGTGTGCGGCTCTCAGCGGCAGCCGCAGTTGGCGATGGCGGAGGCGAGGCGGTCGAGGGCGTCCTGGGCGGCCTGCGGGGCGACGGTCTTGGACGCCGTGAAGGCGAAGACCAGGAGACGGCCGTCGGCGTCGACGACGGAGCCGGCGAGCGTGTTGATACCGGTCAGGGTGCCCGTCTTGGCGCGGACCAGGCCGGTGCCCGGGGCCGCGCCCTCACTGTCGTAGCGGCCGGCCAGGGTGCCCGTGAAGCCGGCGACCGGGAGGCCGGTCAGGACGGGGCGCAGTTCGGGGCGCTTCGGGTCGGCTGCCGCGGAGAGCAGGCCGGTGAGGAGCTGGGCGGTGATCCGGTCGTCGCGGTCGAGGCCGCTGCCGTCGGCGAAACGGGTTCCGGAGACCGGGAGTCCGAGCTTGTCGAGGCGGGCCTTGACCGCCTTCTCGGCGCCGTCGAAGGAGGCCGGTTCGCCTGCGTCGAGCGCGACCTGGCGGGCCAGGGCCTCGCCGATGTCGTTGTCGCTGTTGGTCAGCATGCGCTCGACGAGGGCGGACAACGGCGCCGAGGAGGTCCCGGCCAGCGGTTTCGCCTTCTTCGGGGCCTTGTCCTCGCGCGGTGCGCCGTCGATCTTCACGCCCCGGTCCGCGAGCAGGTCCGCGAAGGTGCGGGCCGCGTCGCCCGCCGGGTTGCCGCTGCGCGGGGCCGGGCCCTTGGCGGAGTCGTCGAGGCGGCCCTCGTCGGCCATCAGGGCGGTGACGGGGGCCAGGTTGTCGTTGGGGCCGAGGGGGTGCTTGGCGGTACCGGAATAGAGGGAGGTGTCGTAGGCGAGCTTGATGCCGCCGGACGACTTGTCCTTGCCGGCGTCGTTCTTGCCGTTCTTGCCGTCCTTGGCGTCCTTGGCGTCCTTCTTGCCTGCCGGCTTGTCGTCGGAGGCCGGGGCGTCGGAGCCGCTGGAGCGTTTCTTCAGGGCGGCTGCCGTCCGGTCGGCCAGTTCGCGCAGGCTCGCGGCGCCGTCGGCGTTCTTGTGGGCGGTCAGTGTCGGGTCGCCGGCGCCGACCAGGGTCAGTTCGCCGGAACCGTCCTCGGCCACCACCCGGGTGGTCAGGCGGTGGTCGGGGCCGAGGGCCGCGAGGGCGGCGGTCGCGGTGGCGATCTTCGTGGTGGAGGCGGGGACGACGGCCGTGTCCGCCTTGGACCGGTACACCGTGTCGCCGGTGGCGGCGTCGACCACGGAAGCCGTGCGCTCCGGCCCGAGCGCGGAGTCCTTCAGGAGCGGTTCCAGTACGTCGGCGAGGGCGACCGCGGTCGGTGCGGGGACCGAACCGCCCGATCCGTCGCCTCCCTCGGAGGCACCGAGCGCCGCGAGCACACTCGGCGCGCTCGGCACGGGCGCCGGCCCCGTACGGCCGTGATCTGCGCCACCCACGCCCTCCTGGGTGACCGCCCTGTCCCGCTCGGCCGTACGCTGGCCTGAGTCCCAGGGACCGGCCGCGGTCGCCACGGCAGCGGCCAGTGCCAGGCCCGCGGTGGCCGCTCCCGCCGTGAGCTTCAGCGTCGAGAGCGTACTGGGCGTCGTGGACTTCGGAAGTTGCCGAAGCCACTGCGCCGGCCCTCCGGCCTTGGACTCGGGCACCTCGGACCAGCCCCTTTCGCGATCACACTCCTGCGTGAGGGACACTTAATCACTCGTTGTATGTGCTGATCATGGAGGAGCCACCGGTGGAGTTCGACGTCACGATCGAGATTCCGAAGGGTTCGCGGAACAAGTACGAGGTGGACCACGAGACCGGTCGGATCCGTCTGGACCGCCGGCTGTTCACGTCGACCAGTTACCCGGCCGACTACGGCTTCGTCGAGAACACCCTCGGCGAGGACGGCGACCCGCTGGACGCGCTGGTCATCCTGGACGAGCCGACCTTCCCCGGCTGTCTCATCACCTGCCGCGCGATCGGCATGTTCCGGATGACCGACGAGGCGGGCGGCGACGACAAGCTGCTGTGCGTGCCGGCGTCCGACCCCCGAGTGGAGCACCTGCGGGACATCCACCACGTCTCCGAGTTCGACCGCCTGGAGATCCAGCACTTCTTCGAGGTCTACAAGGACCTGGAGCCCGGCAAGTCCGTGGAGGGTGCCGACTGGGTCGGCCGCACGGAGGCCGAGGCCGAGATCGAGAAGTCGTACAAGCGCCAGGAGGCGAAGGGGCACTGAGCCTCCGGGAGGCGTGCAGAGCCTCCCGACTGTCCTAGCCGGACGGGCCGCGCGATCCAACGGAGGATCGGGCGGCCCGTTCGTGTGTACGTGCGCATACTGGGCGTGAGCCCTGTGACCAGAGCAGGAAGGAGGAGCTGACAGCCGTGGCCGAGGCCGAGGAGGACGACCGCAAACCGCAGTCGGACGAAGCGCGAAGCGCGTTCGCTCCGGTCGGCGGAGTCGAGGCACCGGGCGTTTCCGAGGACGAGCATCCGACCTCGGAGTTCACCGTCCCGCAGGGGCTGCGGATCCAGCCGGCGCCCGTGGACGAGCAGGAGTCGTCGGCGTTCACTCCCCCGGAAACGTACGACGCGGCCCGGGTGGCCGTGACGTTCACGCCGCCCGAGGGTGTTCCGATCGTCCGGCTGACGAAGGACGTGCCCTGGCAGGACCGGATGCGCACCATGCTGCGTACCCCGGTGGCCGACCGTCCCGCACCCGAGGCGACGCAGCGGCCGGAGGAAGAGGGGCCGGCAGTGCCGCGCGTCCTCGACCTGACGCTGCGTATCGGCGAACTGCTGCTCGCGGGCGGTGAGGGCGCCGAGGACGTGGAGGCGGCGATGTTCGCGGTCTGCCGCAGTTACGGGCTCGACCGGTGCGAACCGACAGTCACGTTCACGCTGATCTCGATCTCGTACCAGCCGTCCCTGGTCGACGATCCGGTGACGGCCTCGCGGACCGTGCGGCGGCGCGGCACCGACTACACCCGGCTCGGGGCCGTGTTCCGGCTCGTGCACGACATCAGCGACGAGAGCGTCGACGTCACCCTCGAGGAGGCCTACCGGCGCCTCGCCGCGATCCGCAGGAACCGCCACCCGTACCCCGGTTGGGCCCTGACCGCCGCGGCGGGACTGCTCTCCGGCTCGGCCTCCGTCCTGGTCGGCGGTAATACGGCGGTGTTCTTCGCGGCGGCCATCGGCGCGATGCTCGGCGACCGCTTCGCCTGGCTGCTCGCCGGGCGCGGAATGCCGGAGTTCTACCAGTTCGTGGTGGCCGCGATGCCGCCTGCCGCGGTGGGTGTGGCGATGAGCCTGTGGGAGCTGCCGGGGGTACGGGCCTCCGCGGTGATCACCGGTGGGCTCTTCGCGCTGATCCCGGGGCGGGCCCTGGTCGCGGGTGTGCAGGACGGGCTGACCGGCTACTACATCACCGCCGCGGCGCGGCTTCTCGAGGTCGCGTACCTGGTCGTCGGCATCGTCTGCGGCGTCCTGATGGTGCTGTACCTCGGGGTGATCCTGGACGCCGGGCTCAATCCGGAGACCACCGTCCAAGGCCCGAACCGGCCGGTGATCCAGATCCTGGTCGCGATGTCGCTGAGTCTGGCCTTCGCCATCCTGCTCCAGCAGGAGCGTTCGACCGTGCTTCTGGTGACCCTCAACGGAGGGGTGGCCTGGGTGATCTTCGGTGCGATCGCCCATGCGGGCCGGTATTCGCCGGTGGCGGCCACCGCGCTCGCGGCTGGTCTGGTGGGGCTGTTCGGGCAGCTGCTCTCGCGCTATCGGTTCGCCTCGGCGCTGCCGTTCGTGACGGCAGCGATCGGGCCGCTGCTGCCGGGTAGTGCCACGTACTTCGGGCTGCTCGAGATCGCCAGGAACGATCTGAACGCAGGCCTGGCCTCGCTCTCCAAGGCGGCGGCGCTGGCGCTCGCCATCGCGATCGGCGTGAACCTGGGCAGCGAGATGGCCCGGCTCTTCATCAAGGTGCCGGGCCAGGAGGATCCGACCGGACGCCGCGCGGCCAAGCGGACCCGCGGCTTCTGACGGACTGCGGAGCCCCGCCCCTCACGGCGGGCGGGGCTCCGGCGGTCAGCGCTTGGCGTGGCGGCCGCGCGGGGCCGCGGACGGGCCCTCGCCGCCGTCACCCTGGGCCGCGGCGGCCTTCTTCGACTTGCTGCGCGCGCGGAGGAACTCGATGGCGATCGGCAGCACCGACAGCAGCACGATGGCGACGAGGATGGCCTCGATGTTCTTGTGCACGAACTCGACCTTGCCGAGCGCGGCGCCGAGCAGCGTGACGCCGGCGCCCCACAGCACACCGCCGATGACGTTGAACGTGATGAACGAGCGGTAGTTCATCCGGCTCACACCGGCGATGATCGGCGTGAAGGTCCGCACGATGGGCACGAAGCGCGCCAGCACCAGCGATTTCGGACCGTGCTTCTCGAAGAATTCGTGCGCCTTCTCGACGTTCTCCTGCTTGAAGAGGCGGGAGTCGGGGCGGGTGAAGAGGGCGGGGCCCACCTTGCGGCCGAAGAGATACCCCACCTGGTCACCGGCGATCGCGGCGAGGACGACAAGGAGGCACACCAGCCAGAGCGGCTGGTCGAGGGTCCCCGCGGTGACCAGCAGACCGGTGGTGAAGAGCAGCGAGTCGCCCGGCAGGAAGAAGCCGATCAGCAGCCCCGACTCGGCGAAGACGATGACCAGCACGCCGATGAGGCCGAACGTCGGGATCAGATAGTCCGGATCGAGCCAGCTTGGTCCGAGCGCAAGCGTCATCACGGGTCCGGGCTCCTGGAGTGTCGTGTGCGGAAACGGCCGTGTGGCCGCCCCAAAAGTATCAACGCAGCAATACTGCACCCAGTTCCACCCGGGCCGACCCCCCTAGGGGCGGCCGGGCTCTGCCCGCGCCGCCGCCAGGACCGCCGTGCCCGGACTCCGGGTGCGGTGGGCGCAGACCGGGAGAAAGCTGGTCGGGGACAACGACCAGGCTGCGCGGGAGGCAGAGATGGGCATCGAGGACTTCGGCGGCGGACAGACGCCGCAGTCGGACGTACTGGTGGTGACCACCAACGACGTACCGGGATACCAGGTGGAGCGGATCATCGGTGAGGTCTTCGGCCTGACCGTGCGCTCGCGCCATCTCGGCAGCCAGATCGGCGCGGGCCTCAAGTCGATGGTCGGCGGCGAACTGAAGGGCCTCACCAAGACCCTGGTGGAGACCCGTAACCAGGCGATGGAACGCCTCGTCGAGCAGGCACGCGCGCGTGGCGCGAACGCGGTCCTGATGATGCGCTTCGACGTCACCGAGGCGGCCGACGTCGGCACGGAGGTCTGCGCGTACGGGACGGCCGCGGTCATCGCCCGGGCCTGAGGAGGCGGTGTCCACGCGCGCGTGGAGGGCGATCGTACGAGACGTACGACCACCCTCCACGCGCGCGTGAAGGGTGGTCGTACGCGATCGGTTCAGGCACGACGGGCCGCGTTGGCGAGGATGGCCTCGCTCACGTAGGCCGCGAGCCCCGGGGCCACGTTCTCGTAAGCGGCGGTGAAGCGGGGGTCGTCGACGTACATCCCGGCGAGACCTCGGTGGATCTCGTAGGTGCAGTCGTAGTAGTACCGACGGATGTGCTGCCGGTGTGCCTCGGCCAGGTCCGTCGCGGCCTCGGAGTCCGACGCGGATCCGGCGGACAGGGACTCGGCGAAGCGGCGGTTGAGGTCGTCGGCCTCGGCCTGGATGCGCTGCCAGTCCTCCTTGCTGTACGAGCCGGTCCTTCGCTGGGACTCGCGGTAGGCGTCGGTGCCGCCCCAGCGCTCCTCGGCCTCCTCGGCATAGCCGTCGGCGTCGAATGCGCCGCCGAACACCTCGAACTTCTCCTCGGGCGTGAGGTTGATGCCCATCTTCCGTGCCTCCATCGCGGTCTCGACGGCCTCGGCCATCTGCTGGAGCTTCCGGATCCGTCCGGTGAGCACCTCGTGCCGGCGCCGCAGGTGGTCCCGTAGGTCCACCTCCGGGTCGTCGAGGAGCGCGGCGACCTCGCCCAGCGAGAAGCCGAGCTCTCGATAGAAGAGGATCTGCTGGAGCCGGTCGAGGTCCCTGTCGTCGTAGCGGCGGTGGCCGGCGCCGCTGCGCCCGCTCGGGTTGAGCAGGCCGATCTCGTCGTAGTGGTGCAGTGTGCGCACCATGACGCCCGCGACATCCGCGACCCGTCCGACCGTGTAGCTCACCGTCCGCTCCCTTTCGTCCGGCCGTGGTCCGTCCGGCCTTTTGCCGGTACGCAGCAGACTGGCCCCTCACGTCGCGTGAGGTGCAAGCCGGTCACCGACGCCCGGTCCTCCCACCCCGCCGTGCCCGGTTCGGATCGGCCGTCGTGCCCGTACGGCCGCACGCGCGCGGGCGGCCGGAGCGAGGGTGCACCGGCCGCCCGCCCGACGTCACTTGCTCAGTCCCCGGAAGCGTCGTACGGCCAGGGGGAAGAAGACCGCGACGATCGCCACGGGCCACACCACCGCGAGCAGCATGGCGTGTTCCGACGCCCAGGAGGTCCCGGCGCCTCCGCCGCCGTTCCCGAACAGGTCGCGGACCGCCGTGGCCGTGGCCGACATCGGGTTCCACTCGACCGTCGCACCGAGCCAGCCGGGCATGGACTCGGGGGTGGCGAAGGCGTTGGACAGGAAGCCGATCGGCCAGACGAGGATCTGCACCGCGGCGACCAGCTCCGGCCGGCCCGCGACCATCGCCAGATGGATGCCGAGCCAGAGCATCGCGAACCGCAGCAGCAGAAGCAGCCCGATCGCCCCGAGGAACGCGCCGAACGAGCCGTGCCAGCGCCAGCCGACCGCGAGGCCCACTCCCACGAGCACCAGGAGCGACACCGCGGACTGCAGCATGTCGGCGGCCGAACGTCCGACGAGCACCGCGCCGTCGGCCATCGGCATCGCGCGGAAGCGGTCGACCACGCCCTTGTTGAGGTCCTGGGTGACCGCGACCATCGTGGCGTCCAGGCCGAAGGCCATGGTCAGGGCGAACATGCCCGGCACCAGGTATTCGCGGTAGTCGCCCGCGACCCCCACGCCACCGCCGATCAGGTAGCCGAACATCAGCAGCAGCATCACCGGGAACACGAGCCCGACGACGAGCTGTACGGGCTGCCGCGCCCAGTGCGCGAGTTCGCGTCGCGTCATGGTCCAGGAATCGGTGATCGCCCAGCCTGCCGTACTCATGCGGACACCTCCTGTGCCGTCTTCACCGCTGCCTCGCCCGCGCCCCGAGGCGGACCGGACGGCCCGCCCGTGAGGTGCAGGAAGACCTCGTCGAGGGTCGGCCGCCGCACGGCCACGTCCTCCGCGTCGATACCGGCCTCCTCCAGGGCACGCACGACCGAGAACAGCGCAGCCATCCGGTCCACGACCGGGGCGCCGACCATGCGCCGGTCCGGGTCGGTGGTGACGTCCGCGGTGCCGACCCGGTGGCCGATCAGCGCGGCGGCCTCAGAGAGCCGGCCGGCGTCGTGCAGGACGACGTCGATCCGGTCGCCGCCCGTCCGGGACTTGAGTTCGTCCGCGGTGCCGACGGCGATCGCCCGCCCCTTGTCGATCACCGAGATGCGGTCGGCCAGTTGGTCCGCCTCCTCCAGGTACTGGGTGGTGAGCAGCACCGTGGTGCCGCCGCCGACCAGCGAACGGACCGCGCTCCACACCTCGGTACGGCCGCGCGGGTCGAGCCCGGTGGTGGGTTCGTCGAGGAACAGCACCTCCGGGTCGGTGATGAGGGACGCGGCCAGGTCGAGCCGGCGCCGCATACCCCCGCTGTACTGCTTCACGGCCTTGCGGCCGGTGTCGGCGAGGTCGAACCGCTCCAGGAGCACGTCGGCCCGCTCCCGCGCCCGGCGTGCGCCGAGGTGGTAGAGCCGCCCGAACATGTCCAGGTTCTGCCGGCCGCTGAGCTCCTCGTCCAGCGCCGCGTGCTGGCCGAGGAGTCCGATCCGGGAGCGCACCTCGCGCTGCCGGGTCAGTGCGTCGAGGCCCGCCACCTCGACGCGTCCTTCGTCCGGGTCAAGGAGCGTGGCCATGACGCGTACGGCCGTGGTCTTGCCCGCGCCGTTGGGGCCGAGCACGCCGTGCACCGTGCCTCGGCCGACGGTCAGGTCGAGCCCGTCGAGAGCCCATTTCTCCCCGTACTTCTTACGCAGTCCTTCGACGACGATCACCGCTCCTCCTTCCGTAGTCAAACTTGACCACTGAGGGAAGGTAGCGCCTTGCGAGCGATTGGTCAAACTTGATTAATGAAGTCGCCGGGCGGCCGCGGCTCCCCCGGAGAAGGTCAGCCGGCGTCCTCGGGGTGCTTCTCCCCGGTCGCGTACGGGTTCTCCTCGCCGTCCTTGAGCACGCCCACGAACGGTTCGCCCTCACCGGCGAACACGTAGGCGCCGCCCTCGATCCGCTCGATCAGGCCGAGGGTCCACTTGCGCCCCGCGGCGGCGGTGTGCAGCCAGAGGTTCATGATCTCGCCGATGTGCCCGAACTCCTCGGGGTTGCTTCCCTCCGGCGTGTACTCCTCGCGGATGCCGCGCCGCCACTCCTCGATGCGCTCGATCCGGGTCCGCAGCAGCCGGACCGCCTCGTCCCGCGGCAGATCCACGATGAATCCGACGGCGGCCGACTGCACGTCCATCTTCTGGTCGTAGGAGGTCAGGTACTCGCGCAGCATCGCGAAGAACTCCTCGGTGCCGAGCTCCGTCATCTCGTACTCGGTGCGGGGCGGGCCGCCGACCGTGGACGGCGCGACCTCGTGGGCCTTCAACAGGCCTTGCTTCGCCATCTGCTTGAGCGCGTGGTAGATCGAACCCGGCTTCCCGTTCGACCACTCGTGCGCACCCCAGAACTCGAGGTCGTTACGCACCTGGTAGCCGTGCGCCCGGCCGTGCTGGCGGACGGCGCCGAGGACGAGGAGCCGGATCGCAGACATCTCCCGAACCTTTCTATTCAAGTTTGACGTCCCTACCCGGCCAGCGTATCGGCCTCCGCGACCAGCTCGAAGGCGGTCCTGCCGTCGAGGCTCTCGCGGATGATGTCCGCGTGGCCCGCGTGCCGGTCCATCTCGCTGATCAGCCGGAGCAGCAGCCAGCGCAGCGAGACGTCCTCCTTCGGGAACCACGGCTGGTCCGGGAGCGCGAACGTGTCATCGAGGCTGGGTGCGGACCGGATGAAGTCCTCCAGGTCCTTCGACACCCGCTCCCAGTAGGCGAGTTGACCGGCGATGGTCTCGTCGCCGACGAGCCGGAAGCACTCGTGCCAGTTCGTCTCGTCACGGGCGACGGCCGCGTCCTCGCCCTTGGCGCGCGCCGTCCAGCCCTGCTCCACCTCGACCACGTGCTTGAGCAGTCCGGACAGCGAGAGCTCGCTGGCGCTCGGCGTGCTCGCCGCCTGCTCCTCGCTGAGTCCGAGCAGCGAACGGCGGATGCCGCCGCGGGCCTCTTCCAGGAAACCGAGCAGGGCGCCGCGCTCGTCGCCGTGAGCCTCCGCGGATACGTGAGCAACCATGACTGGACCGCCTTCCGACCCGAAGCCGGCCTCTTGCCGACTTCCTGGGATCGAATCTACGGACACTTGCGGTCAGCTTCTGTCCGCAAGTGGCTGGGGTCCGCGAAAAGTCGTTCCGCGCACAGAAGACCTGCTCACAGCACCGGAGAACCGTCGGTCTCAGAGCGGGAAGCCGGCCCTGCCGTGCTGCACCGAGATCCACTTCTGGGTGGTGAAGGCGTCCACCGCGGAGTCGCCGTTGAGCCGGCCGAGCCCCGAATTCCGCTCCCCGCCGAACGCCACCGACGGATCGTCCTGCACCGTCGAGTCGTTGACGTGGAACATGCCGGTCTCCACCCGCCGTGCGAAGCGCACACCGCGCTCCACATCGGCCGTGTGCACGGCCCCGCCGAGCCCGTAGAGGGTGTCGTTCGCCAGGCGTACGGCCTGCTCCTCGTCCTCGAACGGGATGAGCAGCGCGACCGGGCCGAAGATCTCCTGGCGCAGGACCGGCGAGTCGACCGGCAGCCCGGTGAGCACCGTCGGCTCGACCAGGTTGCCCACGGTGCGACCCTGCACCAGGGCCGTCGCCCCCTCGGCGAGCGCCAGGTCGACGGCGGCACCGACGGCCTCCGCCTGCGAGGCGTTGATGACCGGGCCGATCTGGACGCCCGGATCGCGCGGATCGCCGGTCCTCAGCGCCCTGACCCTGGCGAGGAACTTCTCCGTGAACTCGACCTCGACGGAGCGGTCGATCAGGATGCGGTTGGCGGCCATGCAGACCTGCCCCTGGTTCACGAAGCGGCTGAAGACCGCCGCGTCCACGGCGTAGTCCACGTCCGCGTCGTCGAGCACCACCAGGGCGCTGTTGCCGCCGAGTTGGAGTACGGAGCGCTTGAAGTGGCTGGCCGTGACCGCCGCCACGTGCCGGCCCACGCGGTCCGAGCCGCAGAACGAGATGACCTTCGGCACCGGGTGCTCGAGCAGGGCGTCGCCGATCTCGGCGATGTCCGTGACCACCACGTTCAGGAGGCCCTTGGGCAGGCCCGCGGCCTCGAAGATCCGGGCGACCAGGCCGCCGCCGACCACCGGGGTGTTCTGGTTGGGCTTCACCACGACACCGTTGCCGAGGGCGAGGGCGGGGGCGACGGACTTGAGGGTGATCAGGAGCGGGAAGTTGAACGGGCCGACCACACCGACCACACCGACCGGCAGCCGCACCAGGCGGTTCTCCCGGCCCGGGGTCGGCGACGGCACGATGCGCCCCTCGGGGCGCAGTGCCAACTGCACTGCCTCGCGCAGGAATTCCTTCGCCAGGTGTACTTCGAGTGCCGCCTTCAGGCGGGTGCCGCCGACCTCCTCGATGATCGCATCGACGATGTCGTCCTCGTACTCCTCGGTGACCTTCAGGGCGCGCTCGATGATGTCGCGGCGAGTGAAGGGGCTCTCGGCGGCCCAGGCGCGCTGGGCCCGCTCGGCCGCCCGGTAGGCCTCGTCGATCTCGTAGCGCGTGGCCACCGTGATCGCGGCGAGCTTCTCACCGTTGTACGGATTGAAGTCGATGATGTCCCACGAGCCGTTGCCGGAGCGCCAATTGCCGTCGATGTACTGGTGCGCCAGGTCGGTGAAGAAGGACATGCGACCCCTTACCCGGGCGCCGGTGCGCCGTCGATACCCCTGCTGCTTCCCTGAGTTGCTGCTGGGCTGCGTCTGCTCTGCGTCTGATGTCACGTCATCGTACTGGCGTTTCAGGAGAGTTGGAGTAGACCACGAAGAAGATCTCGGGTTTCCGACGGTGACGGGCAGTCCTCGACGAGGCGCTCCATGGCCTTTTCGTAATGGGCCACTTCCTCTCCCTTGTCGAGGTAGAGGGCGCTGGTGAGCTGCTCCAGGTACACGACGTCCGAGAGGTCGGACTCGGGGAAGCGCAGCATGGCGAAGGAACCGGACTCGCCGGAGTGGCCGCCGAAGCTGAACGGCATCACCTGCAGGGTCACATTGGGCCGCTCGGAGATCTCGATCAGATGCTCCAACTGCCCCCGCATGACGTCCCGGTCGCCGTACGGGCGGCGCAGCGCGGCCTCGTCGAGCACGCAGTGCAGGCGCGGGGCCCGCTCGGAGACGAGGATCTTCTGGCGCTCGAGACGCAGGGCGACGCGACGGTCGATCTCGGCCTCGGTCAGTTCGCCGCCGCCGCGCGTGACCACGGCGTGCGCGTACGCCTCGGTCTGCAGGAGTCCGTGCACGAACTGGACCTCGTAGACCCGCAACAGCGTTGCGGCGCCCTCGAGTCCGACGTACGTCTGGAACCAGCCGGGCAGGACGTCGGAGTAACTGTGCCACCAGCCCGCGACGTTGGCTTCCTTGGCGAGGCCGAGCAGCGGGCCGCGCTCGGCCTCGGCGGAGACTCCGTACAACGTCAGCAAGTCCTCGACGTCCCTCGCCTTGAAGCTCACCCGGCCCAACTCCATGCGGCTGATCTTGGATTCCGAAGCGCGGATCGAGTAACCGGCCTGTTCACGGGTTATGCCGCGCGACTCCCGCAGGCGGCGCAGCTGCGAGCCGAGCAGGATCCGTCGCACCACCGACCCGCCTCCGGCCTCGACGGCGCCGGCCCCGGGCGCTCCCCACGACTCCCCTGCAGTCACTGCGTCAACCCTTCCCCATCACTCAGGACCCGGATTCTGCCATTAAACGCTCCAGCCCGTACACGTTCGATTACGGAAACAGGTCCCTCACAGAACGGCTACGAAAGAAGTCACAAGAAGAAATGACCAAGAAACGGTACGGGATCCCCCAACTCCGGCGCGTGCACGTGCATCTGCCCTTGCATCCGCCCTACGCATTCGGAACGATGGGCCGCGCGCACCACCGCAACATCGCTACGGCCGCGAAACCGGGGAGTGCCTCGCATGGGGACGAACGGATCAACCATGCTCGAGCCGTTAAGGCAGGGGCTTCCCCCCATCGACCCCTCGGCCGTGTCGAGTGCAGCGGTCTGCTCGCTGCCTGCGCGGTACGACGCAGTGGGCGGGGCACGCCGCTTCACCCGACGGACCCTCACCGACTGGCAGTTGGACGAACGCTTCGACGACGTCGCCCTGGTCGTGTCCGAACTCGTCACCAACGCCCTGCGGCACGCACTCCCCGCCGACACCCCGCGCGACGACGAGCCTCCCGTACGTCTGCACCTCATGCACTGGGCCTCGCGCCTGGTGTGCGCCGTGCGCGACCCCAGCCGCCAGTCGCCCGCCACTCCCGATGACGAGGAACTGGCCGATTTCTCCGCCGAGTCGGGGCGTGGACTCTTCCTCGTCGACTCGTTCAGCGACAGCTGGGGCTGGCATCCGCTGGCCGGACGACTGAGCGGGAAGGTCGTCTGGGCGCTGTTCAGGCTGACCGAGGACGCGTGACGCGGTCCGCGTCGTGGCACGCCCCCGTGTCTTCGGCCGGGACTCCGGCGCCGGTCAGGCGCCCGCTATGAGGTGGTCGAACTCCCCGTCCTTCATGCCGAGGAGCATGGCCTCGATCTCGGCCCGGGTGTAGACCAGAGCCGGCCCCTCGGGGAAGCGCGAGTTGCGCACGGCGACGTCGCCGCCGGGAAGCCGGGCGAATTCCACACAGGAACCCTGTGAGTTGCTGTGCCTGCTCTTCTGCCAGACGGCACCTTGGAGCTCTGTGGCCGCCATGCCGTTGTACGCGTGGTGCACAGGTCGCTCCCCGTGGACTGTCCCCGTGGGACTGTGACTGATGATGCAACATTGAAGCAGCGGTCAACTGCCTTGGATCATAGCTATGTTCACATGCCGATGCATGGGCAAATGCACGTGCACGCGCGGTGTTTGCCTGGTTACAGCCCCTGTCGGCCACTGACCGACCCCTTGCCCGGCTCCGCACGCGGCCCTCACCGGACCCTCACAAGCACGCTTCGACGGCGGCCACTTTGGTAGCTTGTCCCGGCTTCAAATCGAGGCCTATGAACATCCATTGGGGGACCTTCCAGTGCTGAAGCACGTACGCATCTGCGCCGCCGCGGCGGCCGTCGCCGCCGTTCTCGCCGTGAGCGGATGCAGCACCGACAGCGGGGACGACGGCAACAAGGACGAGACGCCGTCGGCGAGCGACAACGGCGAGGGCACGTCGGGTGGTTCGGGTGAGTCCGAGGCTCCGGGCGACGGTGCGACGGGCAGCATCGAGGGCAACTGGGCCACGGTGGCGAGCGGCAAGCCGGTCGCTCTCGTCGTGCAGGGCACGCGGGTGGCGATCGCCGGCGAGCACGTGTGCAGCGGGACCGCGTCCGAGGAGGGCGGCTCGCAGACGCTCAAGCTGTCGTGCAAGGACGGCAACACCGACCGTACTCAGGGTGTCGTCACCTCCGTCGACGACAAGACGCTGAAGGTGAAGTGGGAGGGCGCCGGCGAGGAGGCCTTCAGCAAGGCCGACGGCAAGGAGCTTCCGGACGGTCTGCCTACGGAGGGGCTGCCCAAGTCCTGATCGAGGTGGGGCGGTTGGCCGATACGCCGGCCTCCGCCCGATGCGTCGAGGAGGTCAGCGGGGCGTGGTTCCGTCAGGGGGCTGCGTCCCGTTCTGCTTGCCGCCGCGCTGGGTCCCGTTCTCCTTGCCGCTCTGCGCGTCCTTGCCGGGCTGCTGCGACCCGTCGCTGTCGCGCGGCTTCGTCTCGTTGCGTGAAGTGACCTTGTTCCTGGCCGAGTTGTCCGTCCCCTGGACGGACATGGGGACGTCGGTGGTGCCCATCGCCTCCGAGAGTTCCTCGAAGGCCTCCATCAGCAGGTCCGCGCCCTGCCGGACGACTCGGTCCGGGACTCCTTCGCCCGTCCATGCCTCCAGGGCCGCGCGGATCGGCTCCCAGTCGGGGACCTGACGCTCGCGTACCGCTCGCGCCGCGTCCTTCGTCCCCTCCTCGATCGCGTCCGCGAGCCGTGCCGCGGACGGCACGGGCGTGGTGCCGTGCTCCGGCAGATGGGCCTCCATCAGCATCGCCGCGCGGGCGATCCGGGCGAGCGCATGTTCGGCGTCGTCGGCCGCGGAGCGCGAGAGGCCGCGGTGGCGCACCGGTTCGCTCTGCGCCCGCGCCACGGCGTCCTGCCAGGCCAGCCTGGCGGTACGGGCGTCGAGGAGGGTGTCCCGCACCGCACTGTTGGGGTGGTCCACGGGCTCCGCGTAGTGACGGACCACGGCCGCGGCGTACCGGCCGTCCGCGGCCAGCCAGTCGGCGAGGCGGTTGCGCAGCCGAGGCGTCTCCCAGGCCGGGTAGAGGGCGTAGCCGAGCATCGCGAGCACGCCGCCGACCAGGGTGAGGAGCACGCGCTCCGGCACGGTCTGGGACAGGGCCTCGCCACCCATGCCGAGCAGGAAGACGACGTAGGCGGAGATGGTCACCTGGGAGACCGCGTATCCGGTACGCATCAGGAGGTACGTCAGGCCCGCGCAGGCGATCGCGAGCACGCCGGCGAGTGGGGCGTCCGGGTCGACCAGCTGGACCACGCCGGTGGCCAGACCCACGCCTAGCAGGGTGCCGCCGAAGCGCGCGACGGCGCGGCCGTACGTCTGGGAGAAGTCCGGGCGCATCACCATCACGGATGTCAGCGGGGCCCAGTAGCCGTGTCCCAGCGGCAGCGCGTTGCCGATCAGGTAGCCGGTGACTCCGACGGCCGTGACCCGGATCGCGTGGCGTCTGATCGGGCCTTTCCGTCGCACCTGGTCGCGCATGGCGCGCAGGGCGACCGGGATCAGCTCGAGGAGGGAAGGGCGGACGAGGGGGACGGGCGGTGGTTCGGGGGTGTCCGCGTCGGGGTCGGATTCTGGTTCGGGTTCGTTTTGGGCGCTGGGCAGCCCGGGGTCGGCCGCGGAACCGTCGAGGGGTGCTGATGCGGCGCCGGGGTCGGACTCCGGGGC
>NZ_KZ984562.1:21012-153764 GCF_003574445.1 Streptomyces sp. YIM 130001 | reverse complement strand
GGAAGTGGGGGCGTGCGGGTCGTCGAGGAGGAGGCCCGGCAGCAGCGTGGCCCAGCGGCTGCCCGGGCCGCGGTCCGGGTCGGGAGGTGCGCCGGCCGCCTCCGCCACGTCGCCGAGGAGGGCGGTGAGGCGGACCGCGGCCCGGTGCGCGGGACCGGTCAGTACGGCCTCGGTGTCCGGGGTGCGCAACACGGCGAGCGCGGGAGACGGCAGCCGTACGGGCTCCCCGTGCCGCACCGCACGCGCCGCGGCGTCGAGGACCTGGCCTGCGGCGGCGAGGAGTTCGCGTACCCGCGCCCGGTCCGGGCCCTCCTCCGGTACGCCCACGGCGGGGTCGGCGAGGGAGGCGAGTACGGGGCGGATGCGTTCGGCGAGGCCGCGGGAGCCCCGTAGGTCCGCGGGGCGTCTGCGGGCCTGGCGCGGGGTGAGCGCTGCGGCGTCCCTGGCCGTCATCAGCGGGGCGGGGTCGAAGGGAGCGACGGGATCGTGCCGCAGCCGCCGGGCGTAGTCCGCCTCCGCGGCCAGCGCGTCCGCCAGGGCGTCGCGCTGCGCGCCCCACCGGCGGACCGGGAACAGCACGATGAGGGCTGCCTGCACCAGACCACCGCAGACGATCATCGCGGCGTGGCCCGCGGCCTCCAGAACGCTGGTGGGCAGCGTGATGGTGATCAGCATGATCGCCACGTTGGAGGAGGCCAGGATGCCGACGGTCGGTCCGACCGTCCAGCTCAGTCCGGCGAGGAAGATCCACAGGGCGAGCAGAGCGAGGAAGATCGCGGGTCTCGGCCCGGCGAGGTAGCCGAGGAAGGTACTGATCCCGAGGCTCAGGCCCGAGGCGAGGGCGAGCACCGGCCGCGGACGCCAACTGCGCTGGAACGTCGCGATCGCCGCCTGGAACGCACCGAACGCCGAACTCGCGGCGACGGCCGGGCCGAACAGCTCGAGGCTCACTCCCACGATCACGGCAAGCCCGAGAGCGGCCCGTACCGCGATCAGCGGCTCGAGCCGCTTCCGCTCGACCTGCAGGCCGGAGCGGGCGGTGACGCGAAAGGCTCGCAGCCAGCTCATTCCGTGAGGATAAGGGCTTCGGGCCCGTCCGGCCCTTGAGCGTTCGGGCCCTCGCGTGCTCGATGACCAGGGACGGCCGGTCCGGCGCCCGCGACGGCGGCGGTCACAGACCGGTCGCGCGGTCCGCGGCCCGTGCACCGTGGTGCCGGCCCGAGAGGTCGTCCGCGCCCCGGACCCGCGTGGTGGTCGTATCGGGAAAGAGTTCCTCGGCGTGCGCCGTCACGGCGACGTCGCGCGCCGCGACGGCCGGCAGCAGATCGCGCGGCGCCTCGTCCGCCGCCCTGTGCGCGGTGGCCGCGAGCCGGTGTCCGATCCGGTCGGCATAGGCGAGCTGGAACGCTTGGCGGAACGTCTTCGTCCGGCGGCGTCCCGCCGCCCGCTGCTCCGCCTCCGCGACCGTCATCGCCGCCGTGCCCTGGACGAGCAGCGAGACGTACAGGACCTCCACCGCCTCCAGATCGGGCGCGTACCCGACGACCGTCGAGAAGCCGAACGGCTCGCTCCAGACCGCCCGGCAGTGGTTCGCGCCCGCCACCGCGTGCAGAAGGATCGCCTGGGCGGTCTCGTAGGGCGGTTCGATGCCGAGGCGGCGGGTGACGGGGGTGTCGGGGGTCGGAGTGTGCCCCGACAGGGCCGCCGCGTCGAGGCTGTGCCGGGCCATCAGCTCCTGCGCCTTGGCGCTGAGCGCCTCGGCCTCCGCCGGATAGCCGGTGGCCTCCGCCTTGGCGAGCAGGGCGCGGATGCGGGCGGGGACGCGGGCCTCGGGGTGGGGCGGCGGGATGTGTACGGCGGTTCCCGGGACCGGGCCTGCCGGTTCGATCGCGGGCAGGCCGAGGAGCAGCCGGTACAGCTCGAGCAGAGCCGTGGCGTACAGGAACGGGTCACGGGGCGGGCCACCGGCGGGCAGACCGTCGAGCTGTTCGCGCCAGCGGGGCGGGAGGTCGGCGGGGCCGGAGCCGTACCTCGCGGTCTCGTCCCTGATCAGGTCCGCGGCGAGGGACACGTGCACGGGGTCGAGCCCGCGCCGCACCATACGGACCAGGTCGGCGGGCTGCCACCCGCGTTCCCAGGCCCTGCGCACGAACCCCGCGCCCCGCCGGAACGCTTCCGCCCGGTCCTGCGCACTTGCTGCGAGCAGCGCGGCCCCCGCGTCGAGGCCGCCGTCGTCACGGCGGCGCCCGGGGGCGCTGTAGAGCGCCGCGGCGAACGCCTTGTCCACCACGCTCTCGCTCGCCATCCGACTGCCTCCTCCACGTCGCCGCTCTGCCTCGCGCGCATCCGGGGCCGGGGTACGGGACGGGCCCGGCTGCGCCCGTCCATGGTCCCAGGCGGTGCGGGGTCGGCGGCGGGGCGTCCTCCACGCGCGCGTGGAGGACGGTTTCGAGGCGTGGGGAGGCGGCTTCCACGCGCGCGTGGAGGACGGTTTCGGGTGGATCAGAGGAGACCGTGGACGCCGGAATGACGGTGAGCGCTGGAGGGACGGTGGACGCCAGAGGGACGGTGGACGCGCCGGAGGGACGGTGGACGCCGAAGGGACGGTGGACGCCAGAGGGACAGTGGACGCCGAAGGGACGGTGGACGCCGAAGGGACAGTGGACGCCGAAGGGACAGTGAGCGCCGAAGGGACAGCGGACGCCGAAGGGACAGCGGACGCCGAAGGGACAGCGGACGCCGAAGGGACGGTGAGCGCCGGAGGGACGGTGGGACCGCTTCAGCGCAGGACGAAGACGGCGAGGCTGCCGATGACGGCGTTCGCGGTCACGTGGACCAGGTAGGGAATGGCGATGCCGCCGCTGCGCAGCCGCATGACGCCGAGGACGAATCCCCATCCGGCGGCCATGATCATGCCGATGACGCCCGAAGGGAATCCGCCGTAGTGAGCGGCACCGAACAGCAGGGCCTGGAGCACCGCCGCGGTCTTCGCGCCCCAGAGTGAGGCGAGTTCGGTGAGGATGACGCCGCGGAACAGCATCTCTTCCCAGATCGGATTGACCAGGGCGAACCCGCACACGCCCAGCAGCGCCACCGCGACGGGCAAGTCCTGCAGGTCACGCAGGAAGGGGGCGGGTTCGGGGCGGGCGAGCAGGGCCCAGGTGGTCAGCGCGGCGCCGCTGACGACGACGGTGGCCAGGCCGAGCCAGGGTGCTTCCCGAGTGAGTCGCCCCCGGGCCAGCCAGCTCAGGGCGGGCCGCAGGCGCAGGACCCGGCGGCCGATGGCATACAGCAGGGCCGGTGGCACGACGCAGACGGCGATCGTGGTGACCGCGGGTGGCAGGTCGGCCAAGGCGCCGGCGGAGAAGCAGATCATGAGCGCGGTGCTGAAGACGCCGGCGCGGATCGCCGCAGGCGTGCGCAGCAGGAACGTGCACGCCGTCAGAGACAGGGCAGCCACGAGCACGTCGACGCGGACCGCTGTCGGCAACGACGGCGGCAGCACTGCCAGGCCTCCCAACGCGACGACGGCGATCCCCGCGCACACGGTGCGAGCCGGTGCATCCCCCTGGACCGTGGACGTGGGCAGGGCGGCGGACCGTGTCGTCCCCGACTCCGTCGTCATCGGCTCAGCTCTCGCACCATGCGGGCGATCTTCCCAGGACTCCGCGCGCCTGACAGGCGTTCGTTCTCACGGACCTGAAATGCCGCTCCACGCGTGCGTGGAGGGGCATTTCAGGTCGAGGTATTTCGGCGTGGGACAGGGCTTGCCTTCGGGTGCGCTTCAACATTCAGACTCCCCAGGAAGGGCCGGCGCTCGTCGGGTCGGTCCCGTGTTCGCTGGATCAGGGAGGAACCGTATGCGTTATCGCACCATCGGCACGGACCCGGCCACCCGTCGCGAGGTGAGCGTGCTGAGCCTCGGGGCCATGCTGTTCGGGACCCGGACGGACGAGGAGACGTCGTTCGCGCTGCTCGACCGGTACGTGGAGGCGGGCGGCACGTTCATCGACACCTCCGACAACTACGCGTTCTGGGAGAACGGCACCCAGGGCGGTGAGAGCGAATTCGTCCTCGGCCGCTGGCTGGCCAGCCGCGGCATCCGGGACGAGCTCGTCATCGCCACCAAGCTCGGTGCCCGGCCGCTCGCCCCCGGCACCGGCTACGTCGACAACCCGGAGGGCCTCTCCGCGCGCGTCATCCGCGAGTCCGCGGAGGCCAGCCGGGAGCGGCTCGGTGTGGAGCGCCTGGACGTGCTGTACGCGCACATCGAGGACACCTCGGTGCCGCTCGAGGAGACCGTGCACGGGTTCGCCGAGCTCGTCGCGGAGGGCACGGTCGGGCTGCTCGGCGTGAGCAACCACTGGGCCTGGCGGGTGGAGCGGGCGCGCGCGATCGCCGCGGCGGCCGGCCTGCCCGGGTACGAGGTTCTGCAGTACCACCACACGTATCTGCGGCGCCGCACCGATCTGCCCGGTGAGCTGTCGCCGGACGGTTCGCAGGGTGTCGTCGGGGGCGATCTGCTCAGTTACGTCCGCGAAGCTCCCGAGCTCGCGCTCGTCGCGTACACGCCGCTGCTGTCCGGGGCCTACTCGCGCGCGGACCGGCCCCTGCCGCCCGAGATCGCCGACCACCCGGGCACGCGGGCGCGGCTTGCCGCGCTGCGGGAGGTGGCGGCGGAGACCGGGGCGACGGTCAATCAGGTGGTGCTCGCCCTGCTGCTCGATGCGGAGGTGCCGGCGATTCCGTTGGTCGGGGCGTCGTCCGTGGCGCAGTTGGACGAGAGTCTTCAGGCGGTGGATCTGAAGCTCACGGAGTCGCAGTCGGCGAGGCTGTCCGAGGCGGGGTGACCGTCGGCTGAGACCGGTTGCCGGTGCCGGCTTCGCCGTTGTGCGGGCCGGATCGCCGAGCCGGTGCGGGCCCCGTTGTCAGTGGGGGCTGTTTCAATCGGCGGTATGGGTGTGCGGTGGGCGGTTGCGGGGGGTGAGGACGGTCCGGGGGATGCCGTTCTCGTCGTGCCGTTGCGGGAGGACGGGTCGCCCGCCGCCACACCTGTGCGGGAGCCGGACGTCGCCGCGGCGGTACGGGCGCGGCCGGACGCCGCCCGGTGGGTGTGGCGCTCGACCGCGGACGTGTATCCCCGGCTGCTCGCCGCGGGCGTACGGGTCGACAAGTGCTATGACATCGAGGACGCCGAGACCCTGCTGCTCGGGCACGAGGGGCGGCTCGGTGAACCTCGTTCCGCCGCCGCCGCGTTGGCCCGCCTGCACGGGCTGCCGGTGCCCGACGATCCGCCGCAGCGCGCCGCGGAGAAGGGCGCGGGCGCCCAGTCCTCGCTCTTCGAGCCGGGGGCCGAGTCCACGCCGGTGCCGCTCGACGGCCTGCTCGAGGTCTACGCGGACCAGATGCGCCGGCACGAGCAGGCCGAACATCCGGGCCGTATGCGGCTGCTGACCGCGTCCGAGTCCGCGGGCATGCTGACCGCGGCGGAGATGAACGCGACGGGGCTGCCCTGGAGCGCGGACGTACACCGCGGGGTCCTCGACGAGCTGTTGGGCGAGCGGTACGCGGGCGGAGGCGAGCCGCGGCGGCTCACGGAGCTGGCGGACGAGGTGTCGGCGGCGTTCGGCCGCCGGGTGCGGCCCGATCTGCCGGCGGACGTCCTGAGGGCGTTCACACAGGCGGGGATCCGGGTGAAGTCCACGCGGCGCTGGGAGTTGGAGTCGCTCGACCATCCCGCCGTCGGCCCGCTCCTCGAGTACAAGCGGCTGTACCGGATCTGGGTGGCGCACGGCTGGTCCTGGCTGCAGGACTGGGTGGCGGACGGCCGCTTCCGGCCCGCCTATCTGCCCGGCGGCACGGTCACGGGGCGGTGGGTGACGAACGGCGGCGGGGCCCTGCAGATCCCGAAGGTGATCCGCCGCGCGGTGGTGGCCGATCCCGGCTGGCGGCTCGTGGTGGCCGACGCGGACCAGATGGAGCCCAGGGTGCTGGCCGCGATCTCGCGCGATCCCGGGCTGATGGAGGTGGCGTCGCGGCCCGGTGACCTCTACCAGGCGGTGTCCGACCGGGCGTTCGCCGGTGACCGCGAGACGGCGAAGATCGCGGTGCTCGGTGCCGTCTACGGACAGACGTCCGGCGACGGCCTGAAGAACCTGGCTCAGCTGCGCCGCCGTTTCCCCCGCGCGGTGTCGTACGTGGACGATGCGGCGCGGGCGGGCGAGGAGGGGCGGCTCGTACGGACGTGGCTGGGGCGCACGTGTCCGCCGGCGCCGGGGGCCGACGTGCGGGAGGAGGCCGGCATTCCGCAGGACGAGCCGGACGAGTCGGGGGCCGGGCGGGAGGACGGGTGGGTCCCGGGCTATGCCTCGACCGATGTCCGCGCGCGCGGCCGGTTCGCGCGCAACTTCGTGGTGCAGGGCAGTGCGGCGGACTGGACACTGCTGGTGCTTGCGGCGCTGCGGCGGTCCCTTCATGCCGCGGGGATGGCGGCGGAGTTGGTGTTCTTCCAGCACGACGAGGTGATCGTGCACTGTCCTGCGGAGGAGGCGGAGGGGGTTGTCGCGGCGATTTCCGCGGCGGCGGAGGAGGCGGGGGTTGTCGCCTTCGGGGAGAGTCCCGTGCGGTTTCCGTTCACCACGGCTGTTGTGGAGTGCTACGCCTCCGCGAAGTGACGGTTGTTTGCGGTCTTCCTTGTCTGTGGGTGCGCAGCCTCCGCCGTTTTGTGGGTGCGCACCGTCCCCCGTTTTGTGAGGGCGCCCCGTCCGTCGTTCGTCCGCGGGTTTCCCCGTGGTCGTCCTTGCCCTCGAGTGCCGGGCGGGCTGAGCAGCCACCGGCCCTGGCGGGCCTTGTCCTCGAACGCCGGACGGGCTGCAGGGGCCGGATCGGGGTGTCAAGGGATGGCGGTGCAAGGCCGGTTGACACCGGAGGGCCTCCGGATCATGATTCCACTAGTCGAATAGTGGAATCATGGATTGAGGGGAAGCGCGTGGCAGACACCGAACTCCCGGGTGGCCCGGTCGGGCCCTGGGCGCTCGACGCTCGTGGGCTCGGGAAGCGCTATCGACGCGGCTGGGCGTTGCGGGACTGCTCGTTCCGGCTGCCCGCGGGCCGGATCTGCGGTCTCGTCGGGCCGAACGGCGCGGGCAAGACCACCCTCCTGAGGATCGCGGCCCAGCAGGTCGCCGCGACCGAGGGCCGCCTGGACGTCTGCGGCGTACCGGCCACGGACTCCGCCGCTCTCCCCCGATTCGCCTATCTCGGGCAGGACAAGCCGCTGTTCAAGCGCTTCACGGTGGCCCAGACGCTGCGGATGGGCCTGGAGCTCAACCCGCTCTGGGACGCCGCCGAGGCGGAACGGATCGTACGCGCCGGCGACGTACCGCTCGACGCACGGATCGGCTCGCTCTCCGGCGGCCAGCACACGCGCGTGGCCTTCGCGCTCGCCTTCGGCAAGCGGCCCGAACTGCTGCTGCTCGACGAGCCGATGGCCGACCTCGACCCGGTCGCGCGGGACGAGATGGGCGCCCTGCTGATGGCGGAGGCCGCCGAGCGCGGCACCACCGTGCTGATGTCGTCCCACCTGCTCACCGAGCTCGAGGACATGTGCGACCACCTCCTCGTCGTCGCCGGCGGCCGGCTCCGCCTCGCCGGTGACGTCGACACCCTGGTCCCCGCGCACACCCTGGTCACCGGACTCGCCCCGGACGGCCGCGCCCCCAAGGCGCTGGACGCCCACACGGTGATCGAGACCCAGGTGCAGGGACGGCAGTTCCACGCCCTCGTACGCCCCACAGGTGCGCTGCGGGACGACTGGGAGACGGCCGAACCGAGCCTGGAGGAAGTCCTCCTGGCCCATCTGCGCGCACCGGACGCGCCCGCACTGCTCAGCGGCGCCTCCGAACCCGAAGCCCCCGAGCCCGAAGCCCCCGAACCCGGCGCCTCGGAACCCGACACCTCCGATCCCGAAGACCCCGACGCCCCCCACCGCGACGCCGAAGGGAACCCCACCGCATGAGCGCCGTCCCACCCGAGCCCACGGACACCGCGCACGTACCGCGGCGCCGGCTGCTGCGCGGGCCGGCCTGGCTGGTGCTCACCCAGCACCGCGCCGCGACGTACCTGTACCTCGCCGTGTTCGTCCTCGGACCGGCCTGGATCCTGTACCAGCACCACGACATGAGCGGCGCGATCGAGGCGGCGGGCTCCGGCCCGGAAGCCGACACGCCGATGATGAACAACAGCGGCTTCGACTCGTTGGCCTTCGCCCTCACCTCGCTGCCGGTGCTGATCGCCGTCTTCGTCGCGGCCCCGCTGTTCGCCGGCGACCAGGAGAACGGCACCTCGCGGCTGGTCACCACGCAGTCCATGACGCGTGGCCGCTGGGTGTTCGCGAAGGTGCTGTGGTGCCTCGGCCTGACCACGGTGGCGGGTGTGCTCCTGTCCGCGTTCTTCACCTGGTCGTGGCGCTCGCACCGGGACCACGTGATGAGTTCCTGGATGGACGGCCAGATCTTCGACAACACCGGTCCGGTACTGCCGGCGCTCTGCCTGTTCCTCGCCGCCGCCGGGATGACGGCCGGGCTGTTGATCCGGCGGATGCTGCCGGCGATGGGGTTCACCTTCATGTTCTGCTTCGCCGTGCAGATCGTGTGGGCCGAGGTCCGCGACAAGTTGGCGCCCACCCGCACCGTCACCTACCCGATCGACTCCGGTCAGCCGGCCGTGCTCGACGACGCCTTCGAGGTGGACCGGTGGATCGGCGCGGCCGACGGCAAGCTGTTCGGCTGGGGCCACTGCGCGGAGCCGACCGAGGCCGCATCGGACGCCTGCGTGAAGCAGAACGGCATCGTCAACGACGTGGTGGAGTACCTGGGTTACGACCAGATGGCGGCTCTGCAGTGGACCGGAGCGGGCGTTCTGCTCGCGGCCGCTGCGCTGCTCACCGCGTTCACCGTGTGGCGAGTGACCCGGAGGCCGCTGTAGGCGAGGTCCCCTGCGGGGCGCGCGGCGCTCCGTACAGTGTCGGAAATCCAGCGGGAGGAGAGGGCGGTGGTCGTGTTCCGGATCGACCGGCGCAGCGGGGTGGCGACGTATCTGCAGATCGTGCGCCAGGTCGAACAGGCCCTGCGGATGGGCGCGTTGGGCGAGGGCGACCGGCTGCCCACCGCCGCGCAGGTGGCGGCGTCCACCAAGGTCAATCCGAACACGACGCTCAAGGCCTACCGCGAGCTGGAACGGATGGGGCTCGCCGAAGTCCGCCAGGGCGCGGGCACGTTCATCACGCGCTCCCTCGCGCGCGCCGAGTCAGAACCGGATTCTCCGCTGCGTACGGCACTGGTCGAGTGGATGGAACGGGCCCGCGGCCAGGGACTCGGCCCCGAGGACGTCCGGGCTCTCCTCGACTCGGTGCACGAGGCGGTGTATCCGCCGGCCGCCCGGTGACCGCGCACCGCCGCCGGACGAGGGCGATCACGGCCCGCCGCTGCCCCTCGGTTCACGGGCAGCGGCGGGCCGTCGGCTCAGGACCGCGGCTCGTCGGGCGAACCGTCGTGGACCACGACGTACTTGCCGCGGGCAGGCGTCTCGTCGAGCAGGGTCCAGTCCGCGGTGACGTGGCCGAGCGCGGACCAGGGCTCACCGATCGGGCCCTCGCCGATGCCTTCGTTCGTCAGTACGCGGTTGATGCGCAGCGTCAACGGGCCGGGCTCGACGACGATGTCCGTCGTACGCGGCCCCGATTCCGTCCGCACGGACCGGCAGTCGGCGGCGGTGCGGGCGGTGCCCGTGTAGTGGTGGGCCACCGACGGGTCGGGGGTGTTGCTCTCGCGCTGGGCCTGCGGTTCGGCCTCACCGAGGACGAGGGCGCAGAGCTGGGTGACGAAGACCGGGTCGTGGGCGGCGTCGTAGACCCAGCGGGTGCCCAGGACGCCGTGCTCCGCGGTGCCGAGCAGGGCATCCTCGGCGGCGTCGGGGAGCGGGGCACCGCGGTAGGTGAGCGGGATCAGGTAGTGCTGCGGCGTCTCGCCGCCGGAGTCGCCGACCACCAGGAGCTCGATGCCGACCTCGCCCGCCGGGTCGTCCAGGCGGAAGCCGCCGAGCCTCGTCAGCGCCTCCGGATCCGCCTTGCCGTCGCCCTGGTACCAGGGCTGAGCGGTGAGCCAGGCGCCGATGAGCTCGACCTTCGTCGGCGTCAGCGTTGTGCGGTGGACGATCGCCATGCGGGGCCCTCCGGGCAGGTAGGTGCGGAGGGCCCACGGTAGCCGTCCGGGCAGGTGGGGCGCGCCCGGTACCGCCCGGGTGGGCGGATCAGCGCAGGAGGTTCCAGCGGGAGGGCCTGGCTGCCGCGACCAGATCGTCGATGGTCGTCAACTTGACCCGAGGGCGGCCTTGTTGGTCACCTCGAGCGGTTTCGGCGCGGTGGATGGCCGCCAGACCGCGGGCGTCGATCACACGGCGGTTTCGGCCGCGGACGAGGCGCGAGAAGGACTTCGGCTCCCGGGAGGGGGCCGGCAGCGCACCCGCGACCGCGTCGGCGAGCAGGGTGCCGACCGTCTCCGCCGAACAGCTGCGGTTCGCACCGATGCCGCCGGACGGGCCGCGCTTGATCCAGCCGACCACGTAGGTGCCCGGCATACCGACGACCCGTCCGTCCTCGTGCGGCACCGTGCCGGTGGCCTCGTCGAACGGCAGTCCCGCGACCGGCAGTCCCCGGTAGCCGATGGCCCGCAGCATCAGGCCGGCCGGCACCTCCGTACCGCCGTCGCCCCCGCCACCCGTGACACGTACGCCCCGAAGAGCGGTGTCACCGGCGGGAGTCGAGCCTGCGAGCGCCTCGGTGGTCGAGGAGTGGAAGCGCAGGACGATACGGCGGCCGGGCGCGGGTGACGCCGTGAGGTCCGGGGTGGAGCGGGTCACGCCCTGCAGCAGCCCGGCCCTGCTGGACGGGTCCGCAGCGTCGATCGCGGCGCCGATCCGCGGATCGTGGCCGTCGACGAGCAGCTCGACGCCGGGCAGGTGCTTGAGGGCCAGCAGTTCGGAGCGGGTGTACGAGGCGTCCTTCGGGCCGCGGCGGCCGAGCACGACGACCTCGCGCACCTTGCTGTCCCGCAGGGCGGCGAGTGCGTGGTCGGCGATGTCCGTACCGGCCAGCTGCTCGGGGTCGGCGACCAGGATGCGGGCGACGTCGAGGGCCACGTTGCCGTTGCCGACCACCACCACGCGTTCCGTACTCAGGTCCGGGGTGCCGATGACCGCCTCGGGGTGGGCGTTGTACCAGGAGACGAAATCGGTGGCCGAGACGCTGCCGGGCAGATCCGCGCCGGGGATGTCGAGCCGGCGGTCCGCGGAGGCGCCCACCGCGTAGATCACCGCATCGTGGTGGGCGGCCAGTTCCTCGGCCGTGACGTGCTTGCCGATCTCGACCCCGAGGTGCATCCGGACCCGGGGGTGGGTGTGCAGGCGCGCGAAGGTGTCGCCGACCTTCTTGGTCGCCGGGTGGTCCGGCGCCACCCCGTACCGCACCAGACCGCCTGCCACCGGGAGCCGGTCGACCAGCGTGACTTCGGCGTTGGTGTGCAGGAGCAGGTCCTCGGCCGCGTACATGCCGGCCGGTCCGGTGCCGACCACGGCGACCCGGATCGGCGCGAAGTCGGACGGCAGGACGCGTTCGAACGACGGCCGGCCCCAGACGTGGAAGTTCGGACTGTCGGCGGTCGGGGCCAAGTCCCCTTCCCCTACTGCCTGTTCGCCGGCCGGGGGCTGCTGCCCCGGCCCCGTCTCGTAGTACTCCGCATTCAGCCGGAGGTACTCCCGCCGGCCGTCCAGGAGGCGGTCCGCCGGGAAGATCGCGTCCACCGGGCAGGCGTCCGCGCAGGCGCCGCAGTCGATGCAGGTCTTCGGATCGATGTGCAGCATGTCCGTGCTGCCGAACGCCCGCTCCTCGGGCGTCGGATGGATGCAGTTGACCGGGCAGACGGCGATGCAGGTCGCGTCGTTGCAGCAGGTCTGGGTGATGGCGTAGGTCATGGTTCCGGTCCCGGTGCTAAGAGGCCGTCCGCTGTCGAGGATTCAGCCGTCGGAAGTCGCGGCGGCAGCCGCACGGGCGATCGGCTCGGAGCGATCGACTCGGAGCGATCGACTCGAAGCGATCGACTCGGAGTGATCGGCTCAGATCAGGTGGGCGCGCTTGTAGAAGATCAGGGCCGGCTTGGTGAGCAGGCGGGCCGAGGCGAGGAACTCCATCAGGCCGGAGCAGCTGGAGCGCATCATCGACTTGTGGTGCTCGTTGGCCGCGGCCTCGGCGAGGGCGCGCTCGGAGTCGAGGCCCGCGTTCTTGTAGACCTTCTTGTTCACCATGCTGGTCACGATGACGTACGAGGCGATCGCGACCACCAGGGAGCTGATCTGGCGGCGCACGAAGCCCGCCTTCCGCAGCCGCTTGCGGGTCTCGTCGCGGGCGAACTTCATGTGGCGGGACTCCTCGACCACATGGATGTTGTTGATGGTCCGCACGAACGGCACCACCCGCTCGTCGCGCATCCAGTCGCGCTGCATGACGTCGAGCACCTCCTCGGCGACGAGGATCGCCGCGTACGCGGACTCTCCGAACGCCAACGTCTTGAAGGCGCGCCCGAGTTCGACGGCCGCCCGGTGCGGGCGGTACGGCGGCGCCCCGAGCTTCTCGGCGCCGCGGGCGAACATGATCGAGTGCCGGCACTCCTCGGCGATCTCGGTGAGCGCCCACTGGAACTCGGGGTCCGTCGCGTCCTTGGCGTAGATGTCACGCAGCACCATCTGCTGCAGGATCATCTCGAACCAGATGCCGGTGCTGGCGACCGAGGCGGCTTCCTGCCGGGTCAGCTCCTTGCGCTGCGCCTCGGTCATCTCCTCCCAGTACGCGGTGCCGTAGAGCGTGCTCCACTCCGGGCTCGCGCCGTGGAAGTCCTTGTCGAGGGGCGTCTCCCAGTCGACCTCGGTGGCCGGGTCGTACGCCAGCTTCGCGGCCGAGTCGAGCAGCCGCTGGGCAACCTCGTGCTTGCCCGACCTGTGCTGGTTTCGCGGGGGAACGGTGCTGCTTGCCATGGTGCGGCTCCTCGAGTCGAATCGAGTCTGAAGATCCTTGGCCTTGAAGGCAGTTGGCCGGACGTGCCGCACGCAGGGGTACGCGTGGCACGCCTCGGGCGTACGTGCCGCAGGGCGCGGCCCGAGCCGTTGTTAGACGCAACGTATAACAAGGCCACCGAGCTGCCTACCCCCCAGTAAGGATCCGGCCGCCGCGAGCTGTTGCCGAGCCCAGCGGTAACGCACTCACCCCGCACCGAGCCCCTCGACGAAACGGGTGGTCAGAGCGGTGGGCGCGGTGATGGCGGTGCCGACGACGACGCTGTGGGCGCCGTGGGCGAGGGCGGCGGCGGCCTCCTCCGGCGTACGGATACGACCCTCGGCGACGACCGGGACACGGACGGCGGCGGCGAGTTCGGTGACGAGGGCGAGGTCCGGGCCGTCCTGCTTCGGGCGACCCGGGACGTAACCGGACAGCGTGGTCGAGACCAGGTCAGCACCGGCGGCGGCCGCCGCGACACCCTCCGCCAGGCTGCCGACGTCCGCCATCACCAGGGCCCCCGCCTCGTGCACGGCGCGGACCAGGTCAGGGAAGGTGGTGGCGTCCGGCCGGGTCCGATCACCTGCGTCGGCGGCGACGACCGCCGCGCCCGCCTCGACGACGGCGAGGGCGTGGCGGACCGTGGGCGTGATGTAGACCGCGTCGCCGCCGGTCTCGCCGTCCTTCCACAGGCCGATGACGGGCAGGTCCACGGCCTCGGCGATCGCTGCGACGACCTCCGGGGCGTTGGCCCGGATCGCGGCGCCGCCGCCGAGTTCGGCGGAACGGGCCATCCGCACCAGAGTGCCGGTGTCCCGCATGGGGTCTCCGGGCGGCGCCTGGCAGGAGACGATCAGGCGGCCCTCGAGCGCGGCGGCCAGTGCGGCGGCGGTCCAGGGGCGGCGGGGTGCGGTCATCGGCGGGCTCCCGGGTGGTGGAGGGGCAGGGTGGCGGTGAGTGCGGCGGCGCCGTGTACGGCGGCATCGGCGCCGAAGTGCGGTGGGCTCGGGGCGAGTCCGCGCAGGCGCGGCATCAACTCCGCCTGGAACGCGGCGTCCAGGGCGTCCCGGTACAGCGCACCGATGCCGGTCACGCCACCGCCGACCACGACGCGGTCGGGGCCGAGGGCGTTGGCCAGTCCGCCGAGTACCTGGCCCGCCGCGGCCGCTCCGGTGGTGATGGCGTGCACGGCGAGGGAGTCGCCCGCCGCGGCGCGGGCCGCGACGGTCTGCAGCCGGTCGACGGGCGCCGCGGTGAGCCGTGCGTAATGGGCGGTGATGGCCGGTCCCGAGGCGATGACCTCCAGGTGCCCGGTGGCTCCGCAGGTGCAGGGCAGTCCGGCCGCCTGGGCACTGGGCAGGTGCCCGAGGTGACCGGCGATCCCGAAGGCGCCGTGCAGCATCCGCCCGTCCACGGCGACCGCGCCTCCGACTCCGGTGCCGATGGCGGCGTACAGGAGTGATCCGAACTCGCTTTC
Source organism: Streptomyces sp. YIM 130001 (assembly GCF_003574445.1). GTDB lineage: Bacteria > Actinomycetota > Actinomycetes > Streptomycetales > Streptomycetaceae > Streptomyces. The sequence goes on along the minus strand of NZ_KZ984562.1, from coordinate 139,185 downwards.
CAGAGTCGCGAGTTCGGGGCCGGCGGTCGCCCGTACGTCGTTGTCGCAGGCCACCGGGAGGCCCGTACGGTCCGCGAGTCCGGCGCCGAGTGCGGTGCCGGCCCAGCCGGGCAACGAGTCGGTGGCGCTGGTGACGCGGCCGGCCCGCGGGTCGATGACCCCCGCGGCCGCGACGCCGACGGCCGAGGCGATCCGCTTCGGGTCGACCGCGTGCGCGGCGGCGGCCAGCGCGTCGAGCACCGCCTCGGGTCCGTCCTGAGCGGGGGTCGGCCGGGTGTCACGGGCGAGCACGGCGCCGTCGGGCGCGAAGCGCGCGGCGGCGATCTTCGTCCCGCCGAGATCGAGCCCGATCACGGGGGCGCCGGTGCCGGGCAGGGGGCCGGCGGCACGTGGCATCGATGGCTCCAGTTCGTATCGGGGCCCGTACGCAGCCGAGGGGGCGCTGCGTACGGGCGCGCGGTGCTTGTGCGTCCGTGAACGCGGTTCGTGTGCGGCCGCGAACTCCCCTACATGAACGATGAGTTCGCGTACTCGGATGCTCGGGCAGGCCGACGGGTCAGGGAGTGACCGTGACCGTCCTGGCGGTGGAGGCCTGCTTGCCCTCCCCCGAGACGTAGCGCGCCGTGATCTCGGCGTCCCCGGAGGCGCCGGCCGCCGGAGTCACCGGCACCTTGACGTCGGCGCCCTGACCCGGGTCCAACGCGGGCACGGTCACCTGCCGGGTCGACCAACCACCCGGCACCACCAGGTTCATGGTCCCCGCCTCGCGACGCGTGTCCATCCGGTTGACCACCCGGACGGTGAACTCCGAGGCCGCGCCCGCCTTCAGGGCCGCCGGCGGGGTGACGGTCAGGTCGGCGCAGGTGCCGCCGAGCCAGCGCAGGTCGAAGGACTTGTAGGTGATGTGGTCGACGTTTCCGCGCTCGTGGAGCATGCCGATACGGTCGCCCGCCAGCCTGGTGAGCGTCGAGTAGGCGGACGGACCCGCGTCGACGGTCTTCTGGATGTTCCAGGTCTCGCCGTCGTCGCAGGACATCTTGACGGTCGTGTTCTCGCGCGCGGTCCTGCTCGCGGTGTTGCTGAACAGCAGCCACTTCGACTTCGGGTCCGAGGCGGGTGCGTCCGGCTCCAGCCGCATGATCGAGCCGTTGTTGGCCGGGTCGGGCAGCTCCGTGTCCTGTTCGAGGGGCGTGTAGGTGACGCCGCCGTCGCTGGAGTACGCGACCGTGCGGTACGGCGCGGAGCGGTTGTTGAGCATGATCCGGCCGTCGGAGAGCTCGACGGTCTTGTTCTCGTCGCCGCCGGGGCCGACCGGGGTGCCCGTCCGCCAGGTCTCGCCGTGGTCGTCGCTGTAGGCGCTGACCGCGTAGTTGGCGCCGTCGTGGCGTATCGCGTACTGCTGGATCAGACGGCCCTTGTGCGTGCCGTGCCGCAGCTGGATGCCCTCGCCCGATGCGGCGAACATGCCTGCCCAGGCAGGGTTCTTGACCTGCTTGGTGATCCGGCGGTGCTTCCAGGTGACGCCGTCGTCGTCGGAGTAGCTGTAGTCGGCCTGCAGGATGTCCGGGTCGGTCTCGTCGTTGCCGGTGCCGGAGCCGGGGAAGCCCTGGTTCACGGAGCTGGCGTAGAAGACGAAGATCCGGCCCGTCTCGCGGTCGACGAGCAGGCTCGGGTCGCCGTGCCCCTTCGGGGCGTCGCTCTTGCGGATGACCTGCTGGTCCTGCCAGGTGGTGCCGCCGTCGGTGCTGCGGCGCAGTACGACACCGAGGTTGCCCGGCAGGTCGCCGAGGGTGGGGCGGGCGTCGTAGGCGGCGAGCAGGGTTCCTTCGGTCGATCTGGTGAGCGCGGGGATCCGGTAGAACGGCGAGCCCTCGCCCTTCACCGTCAGGTCCTGGCTGGTGAGTTCACCCGGAGCGGGCTCGGCTGCCCCCGCGGGCAGTGCCGTGGTCAACGACAGGACCGCGGCGGACAGAGCGGCGGTGAGCACGGTGCGCTTCATGACGATCTCTCTCTTCTCGGACAGAAGACGTCTGATGTCCTGTCGGCAAGCGGGACCCTAGGCAGCGGTCCCGAGGCCCGTCAAGAGTCCGCGCAGCACGGCCGGCTCCGGCCGGCGCCGGCCGGATCGTCGCGGTGACGGACACCGCGACCGAGGCGCCTCAGCCCGCCTCGCGCCGCTCCCGCGCATCCGCGATGCGCCGCCGCACCGGCGTGTAGTGCCTGGTCAGAGCATTCAGAAAGCCGGGTACGTCACCGGCTCGCGCCGCGTCCACGATGGCCTGGTGGTCCGCGATCGTGGACGCCTCGTAGGCCGCGTCGAACCCGTCGAGATGCGGCGCGACGACCGTGTACACCTCCCAGAACGCCATCGACAGCTGACCGATCAGCACGTTCCCGAGCGGCTTCACGAGCTGGGCGTGGAACTCCCGGTCGACCTCCACGAAACCGTGGCCGTCCTTCGCACCGGTCTCCCGCATGCGAGCCACGAGGCCCTCCAGCACGTCGAGTTGGGACGTGGTGAGGAGTGCGACGATGCGCTCGGCCATCCCGCGCTCGAAGAGTTCCCGTACGTCGACCAGGTCGGCCATCACCCGGAAGTCGTCGTCGGGCGAGAGCATCCCGCGGAAGGTCAGGCTCTCCACCAGTGCGGACAGACTGAGCCTGCCCACGTAGGTGCCGTGGCCGTGGCGCACCTCGACGATGTCCAGGGCGTTGAGGATCTTCACGGCCTCGCGGACGCTCGAGCGGCTGGCGCCGAGCTCCTCGCACAGGGCCGTCTCGCTGGGCAGCGGGTCTCCCGGGCGCAGCTTCTCCTCGAGGATGTAGCGCTTGATGCCCTCGACGACTTCCTGCCGCAGCGACTGCCGGCCGGTCTTCGCGCCGGGCTCAGGCTTACCACTCACCTCTTGACCCCTCTCGGTAGGTCGGGCTACCTTCCCACGTTATCAGGGCATCAGACGTCTGATGTCTGATGCTTGAAGCCATCGAGGCCGAGGACGGGGCCGTTCACGCCGTGCGGCACCGCACGGCGACGCCCCGCCGATCGTCCGCCGGTGACCTGACCGCCACCGCCGCTGCTGCCGCCACCTGCACCTCTGCCGACCCCACTGCCGTCCAACTCAGTCTCGCCGCACCGGAGTTCGGCTCCGTCCGGCTTCCCGCGCCATCGCTCGTCACCGCTCCGTACGTCCTGGAGGACCCGTGCCCGATCCCCGAATCGCCGGCTTCGAACGCCGCACCTTCCTGCGTGCCGCGAGCGCCGTCGGCGCGACGACGGCCTTCGCCACCACCCTGACCGCGTGCGGTGGCCCGGCCTCCAACACGGAGGGCGGTTCGGGCGCCGGCGGTGCGAGCGACACGATCGAGGCGGGCTTCTCCTATCCGCTCTCGACCGGCTTCGACCCGATGATCACCTCGGGCGCGACGCCCTACGCGGCGAACATGCACATCTTCGAGGGGCTGGTGGACCTCGATCCGGCCACCCTGGCAGCCCGGCCGACCCTCGCCACCGAGATGCCGAAGAAGATCAACGCCACGACGTACCGCGCGACGCTGCGCGAGGGCGCCACCTTCCACGACGGCTCCGATGTCACCTCCGAGGACGTCGTCTTCAGCTTCGAGCGCATCCTCGATCCGAAGAACGCGTCGCTGATGGCGCAGTTCGTACCGTTCATCGACACGGTGAAGGCCGTGGACAAGCGGACGGTGGAGTTCAAGCTCAGGTATCCGTTCGCGCTCTTCCCGTCCCGGATCGCGGTCGCCCGGATCGTTCCGAAGAAGATCGTCGAGGCCGATGTCAAGGCCTTCGACGCGAAGCCGGTCGGCTCCGGCCCGTACCGGTTCGTCGAGGCAGTGCGCGAGAACAAGATCGTGATGTCGGCCTACGACAAGTACAACGGCCCGCATCCCGCGAAGGTCAAGAAGCTGGTCTGGCGCCTGATGTCGGACCCGTCGGCCCGCGTCAGCGCGATGGAGTCCGGCCGCGTGCAGGCCATCGAAGACGTGCCGTACATCGACGTGAAGCGGCTCGCCGGGACCACGAAGACCAAGTCGGTGCAGTCGTTCGGTCTGCTCTTCCTGATGTTCAACACCGAGGACGAGCGCTTCGCCGACAAGCGTGTGCGCCAGGCACTGCACTACGCCCTGGACACCGAGAAGATCATCAAGACCGCGATGGTCGGCCAGGCGGAGGCCGCCACCGGCTACGTCCCGGCCACGCACCCCGACTACCACAAGGCGTCGACGGTCTACACGCACGACGTCGCCAAGGCCAAGAAGCTGCTCGCCGATGCCGGAGTGGCGGACCTGTCGTTCACGCTCCTGGTCGCCGACACCGGCTGGGTCAAGGACATCGCCCCGCTCCTCAAGGAGAGTTGGCAGGCGGCCGGCATCGAGGCCAAGCTGAACATCGCCCAGTCCCCCGCCCAGTACGCCAAGGTCGACAAGGGCAACTACGAGGTTCTCGCCGCCCCCGGCGACCCCTCGGTGTTCGGCAACGACGTCGACCTGCTGCTGCGCTGGTTCTACTACGGCATCTGGCCCGAGACCCGCTACGGCTGGGCCGAGAGCGCCGAGTACAAGAAGGTCAAGAAGCTCCTCGACCAGGCCGCCCAGTCCGCCGACGAGGACAAGCGCAAGCAGCTGTGGGGCGAGGTGACCGACCTCGTCGCCGACGAGGCCCCGCTCTACCCGATCCTGCACCGCAAGCTGCCCACGGCCTGGTCCGACGAGGCGCTCTCCGGCTTCAAGCCGCTGCCCACCACGGGCCTGTCGTTCATCGACGTGGCACGCGCCTGACCATCGGCATCGGCCCGGGGCACCCAGCGCGCCCCGGGCCCGATCCGCCCGACCGCTAGGAACACCTCGATGGTTGCTTTTCTCCGGCTCGCGATGCGGCGCGTCGCCATGATGCCGGTGATGATCCTCGGTATCGCGCTGCTCGTCTTCGTGGTACTTCAGTTCTCCCCGGCAGACCCCGCCCTGCAGGCGCTCGGCGAGGGCGCCAGTCCCGCGGCGCGCGCCGCCTTCGAAGAGGCGAACGGTCTCAACGACCCGCTGCCGCTGCGCTACCTGACCTTCCTCCAGCAGCTGGTCCAGTTCGACCTCGGGGTGACCGTGCCCCCGAGCCAGCCGGTCGGTGACCGGATCTCCGCCGCCTTCCCGCTGACCCTGCAGCTCACCTTCCTCGGCCTGCTGCTCGCGGTGGTCCTCGCCGTCATCGGCGGCGTGCTCGGCGCCGTGTACCGCGACCGCTGGCCCGACCAGCTCTTCCGCGTCCTGTCGATGGCCGGTGTCGCCATCCCCTCGTTCTGGCTCGGTGTGCTGCTCATCCAGCAGTTCTCACTGAACGTCAAACTCTTCCCGACCGGCGGCTACACCAACCCGGCCGACTCCTTCAGCGGCTGGCTCAACTCCATGGCGCTGCCCGCCGTTTCGCTGGCCGTCCCGGTCGCCGCCTCGCTCGCCCGCCTGGTCCGCACCTCGATGGTCGCCGAACTCGACCGCGACTACGTACGGACGGCCCGCGGCAACGGACTGCCGAACAGCCTGGTGATCCGCTCGGTGCTGCGCAACGCGCTCGTCACCCCGCTCACCGTGCTCGGCGTGAAGGTCGGCTATCTGCTCAGCGGCGCGGTCGTGATCGAGGCGATCTTCGACCTGCCCGGCATGGGCAAGCTCATTCTCGAAGGTGTCACCGGCGGCGATGTCGCCCTGGTGCAGGGCACCGTACTGACCATCGCCATCGCGTTCCTGGTGGTCAACGTCATCGTCGACCTGCTCTACCTGCTGGTCAATCCGCGCATCAGGACGGTGTGACATGTTCGCCACCGGCTCTCTGGCCACCAAACTCTCCCGGCCGGGCATCGCCTTCCGCAGGCTCCCGACCACCTCCCGCATCGCACTCGGCGTCCTGCTCGTCGTCATCCTCGGTGCCGTACTCGCCCCGCTGCTCACGCAGAATCCGCTGGCCACCGGCACACCCGTGCAGGCCCCGAGCGGCGAGCACTGGTTCGGCACCGACCGGGCCGGGCGCGACGTCTTCGCCCGCGTCGTGCACGGCTCGCGCTACTCGCTGATCATCGGACTCGGCGCGACCGCCGCCTCCCTCGTACTCGGCTCGATCCTCGGGTCACTCGCCGCCACCTCGCGGGGGCTCGGCGACGAGTCCGTGATGCGGACCCTCGACGTCGTCATGTCGTTCCCGCCGATCGCGCTCGCCGCGGTGCTCGTCGCGGTCTTCGGCACCAGCGTCCCGGTCATCATCTTCACCATCGCCTTCGTCTACACGCCGTCCCTGGCCCGGGTCGTACGCGCCAACGTCCTCGCCCAGTACGGCGAGGACTACGTGGCCGCCGAGAAGGTGATCGGAGCGCGCCGGGGCTTCATCGTGGTCAAGCACGTCGCCGTCAACTGCATGGCGCCGGTCATGGTGTTCGCGACCGTCATGGTCGCCGAGGCGATCATCTTCGAGGCCAGCCTGTCCTTCATCGGCGCGGGCGTGCAGGACCCCGACCCCAGCTGGGGCAGCGTCCTCGCCTACGGACGGCAGATCCTGCTGGCCGGCGGCTGGTGGGCGACGTTCTTCCCGGGCCTCGCCCTGCTGATCACCGTGCTCGCCCTGAACATCCTCTCCGAGGGCCTCACCGACGCCTCGGCCGCGCCGAAGGCGGCGGCCGCCCCCACCACCGAGAACGCCGACGAGCCGGCCCCCGACGTGCAGAAGGACCCCTCCGGCCCCGACGTCGACGCCGCACTCGCCAAGCTCGCCGCACGCGTCAACGCCACCGAGCCGCACATCAAACCCGTCGCCGAGGACGCCACCGAACTCCTCGTCGTACGCGACCTGTCCATCCGCTTCCCGGACCGCTACGGCGACACGGCCGTCGTCGACTCGCTGAACTTCACCGTGCACGAGGGCGAGACCCTCGGCCTCGTCGGCGAATCCGGCTGCGGCAAGTCGATCACCAGCCTCGCGGTGATGGGCCTGCTCGCCCGCAACGCCGAGACGAGCGGCGAGATCCTGTACCGCGGCAAGGACCTGCTGAAGCTGCCGCCGAAGCAGCGGCACGCCCTGATGGGCCCGGAGATCGCGATGGTCTACCAGGACGCCCTGTCCTCCCTGAACCCGTCGGTCCTGGTCGGCACCCAACTGCGCCAACTGACCTCGCGCGGCGGCACCAGGACACCCGCCGAGCTGCTCGGTCTCGTCGGCCTCTCGCCGGAACGCACCCTGCGCAGCTACCCGCACGAACTCTCCGGCGGCCAGCGCCAACGCGTCCTGATCGCCATGGCCCTGTCCCGCAACCCGCGGCTGCTGATCGCCGACGAGCCGACCACCGCGCTCGACGTCACCGTGCAGGCCCAGGTCGTCGATCTGCTGGTCGAGCTGCGCGACGAACTCGGCTTCGCCATGGTCCTGGTCAGCCACGACCTGGCCCTGGTCGGCGATCTCGCGCACCGCGTCGCCGTGATGTACGCGGGCCGACTCGCCGAGACCGGCGCCATCCGGTCCGTACTCACCGACCCGTCGCACCACTACAGCCGCGGCCTGCTCGGGTCGGTCGTCTCGCTCGAGGCGGGTGCGCAGCGGCTGCACCAGATCCGCGGAGTGGTGCCGGCGCCACGGGAGTTCGGGACGGGCTGCCGGTTCGCCTCCCGGTGCGCGGCCGTTACCGACACCTGTCGCACGACACCGCCCGACATGACCGTCCGAGGCGACGCCCACGACCACGGCTTCGCCTGCCACCACCCGGCCGAGGCCGCCGTACAGCTGGAGGAGAGCGCCCTGTGATCAGGCTCGACAGCGTCCACGTACGCCACAAGGCGCGCAGCGGAGGCCTGTTCCGGCGGGATGCCGTGTACGCGCTCACCGACGCGACCCTGGAGATCGGCAAGGGCGAGATCGTCGGGATCGTCGGCGAGTCCGGCTGCGGAAAGTCCACCCTGGCCCGGGTCCTGATCGGACTACAGAAGCCCACCGAGGGCCAAGTCGCCTTCCATGGCGGTGACTTGTGGAAGATGACCGGTTCCGACCGGCGTGACAACTTCGGTTCGTCCGTGGGCGTCGTCTTCCAGGATCCCGCCACGGCGCTCAATCCGCGGCTCACCGTCGAGCAGATCCTGCGCGACCCGCTCGACGTGCACCGGCGCGGCAGCCGCGAGGAACGCACGGCCCGGGTGCGCGAACTCCTCGGCCTGGTCGGCCTTCCCGGCCACACGCTCGGATCGCTGCCGGGCCAGCTCTCCGGCGGCCAGCGCCAGCGCGTGGCGATCGCCCGCGCCCTGGCGCTCGAACCGGAGCTGATCGTCGCCGACGAACCGACCTCCGCGCTCGACGTCTCGGTCCGCGCCCAGGTCCTCAATCTCCTCATCGACCTGCGCGAACGCCTCGGCCTCGCCCTGGTGTTCATCTCCCACGACATCCAGACGGTGCGCTACCTGGCCGACCGGATCGCCGTGCTCTACCTCGGCCGCATCGTCGAGCAGGGCCCGGCCGAGCAGGTCGCGTCCGCGCCCCGCCACCCCTACACCGAGGCACTGCTCTCGGCGACGCCGAGCCTGCTCGAGACGACCGAACGCATCGTCCTGACCGGCCCGGTCCCCTCGGCCACCAACCCGCCGTCGGGCTGCCCCTTCCGTACCCGATGCCCCTCGGCCGACTCGGCGTGCGCCGGGGTGTTCCCCGAGCCTTCGACCGGCACGGGCGGACACCGCTGGCACTGCGTCCATCCCCGAACCCCCGACACACCGACGTCCCTTCCCGAGGCCCAGCTCTCAACTCCCGGGCCCGACACCGGAACCCCGGCCCCCGCAACGTCCGCAAGGAGCCACGCATGACCGCTCGCGCCCCCCGCTACACCGGCGTGATCCCGCCCGTCGTCACCCCGCTGACCCCCGACGGCGACATCGACCGGCCCTCGCTCGAGCGGGTCGTCGGCCATCTCATCGACGGTGGCGTCAGCGGACTCTTCGCCCTCGGCAGCTCCGGCGAGACGGCGTATCTGACGCCCGCGCAGCAGGACGAGGTGATCAAGGTCATCGGCGCGGCCTCGGCCGGTCAGGTGCCCGTGGTCGTCGGCGCCATCGAGACCACCACCAACCGGGCCGTGGGGCGCGGGCGCGCCGCCGTCGGACTCGGCGCGGACGCCGTCGTCGTCACCGCGCCGTTCTACACCCGCACCCACGACACCGAGATCGACCGGCACTTCCGTACGATCGCCGCGGCCCTCGACGTCCCGGTCCTCGCCTACGACGTGCCGGTCTGCGTACACACCAAGCTGACGCCCGAAATGCTGCTGCCGCTCGCCGCGGACGGGGTGATCGCCGGAGTGAAGGACTCCAGCGGCGACGACGGCTCGCTGCGGCGGCTGATCATCGGCGCGCGGGCGCTGCCGGAGTTCTCGGTCCTGACCGGGCACGAACTCGTCGTGGACGCCGCCATGTTGTCCGGCGCCGACGGCTCGGTGCCGGGCCTCGGCAACGTGGACCCGCACGGCTACGTACGCCTCCACGAGGCCGCCGTACGCGGCGACTGGGAGACGGCCCGCGCCGAGCAGGACCGCCTGGTCGGCCTCGCCGGGATCTTCTCGGCCGCCGACGGCACCACGGCCTCCGCGACCGCGGCGGGCCTCGGCGCCTTCAAGACGGCCCTGATGCTGCGCGGCGTCATCACGTCCCACACCATGAGCCCGCCGATGCGCGCACTCGACGCCGCCGAGACAGCCCGGGTGGCCGAGTGCCTGGACCGGGCGGGGCTCACGCGGGCGTAAGCCGTGGCCGCACGGTCCTGGTCGCCTGCCGCACCCTGAGAGGTACGAGGGTGCCCGAGGGGCGGAGCGGATGTTCCATGGAAGTACATCCGGCCGTCCCTCCACCGCGACGGCTGCCTTGCGAGCCGGGGGAGCAGCGCGTGAGCGAGAACGAGCGGACGTCTCAGTCGTATGTGATGGACAGTACGTCCGAGGAGACCCGGCGGCTGCAGCTGCAGAGCGCGGTGTACCGGCAGGCCTCCGAGCATCTGCTGCGGCGCGCCGGAATCGTCCCCGGGATGCGGGTCCTCGACGTGGGGTGCGGCCCCGGGGACGTGAGCATGCTGCTGGCGGAACTGGTCGGGCCGAGCGGTTCGGTGATCGGCGTCGACCTCGACGAGCACCTGCTCGGCGTCGCCAAGGACCGGGCTGCCGCCGCGGGGCTCGGCGACCGGATCGAGTTCCGGCAGGACGACATCACCGCTCTGGCCCTCGACGGACAGGTGGACGCGGTGGTCGGCCGCATCATCCTGCTGCACCTGCCCGACCCGGCCGGCGCTCTCGACTCGTTGCGTCAACTGGTCCGTCCCGCGGGGCTGGTGGCCTTTCTCGAGCTCACCATGTCCGTGTTCCGCTCCATGCCCTCGGTGCCGCTGGTCGAGAAGTCCCGCTCCTGGGTGATCGACGCCTTGCTCGCCGCGGGAGTGGATCCGTACGCGGGGGACAATCTGGCGGCGATGTTCCGCGGCGCGGACCTGCCCGTCGACGGCATGGCCACCGCCTCCCCCGCGTTCGTGGACCCCGCGCAGGCCGCCGACCTGCCCGCCGCGACCGTCCGCGGCCTGGCCCCCGTACTGATCGCGCACGGGATGATCACGGCCGAGGAGCTGGACACCGACACCCTGGAGAGCCGGCTCCGCGAGCAGCTCACCACCTCTCGCGCCACCGTCTTCATGCCCCAACTGGTCGGCGCGTGGAGTCGGTTGCCGGCCTGACCGCACCGCAGACCCAGGGTCTCAGCCCGCGCTCCCGCCGGCGCCCGGCCCCGGCGGCCGGTACTCGTCGCCGAGCAGGGCGTCCATGGCGCGGGTGAGGTGACCCACGAAGTCCTCGAACTCCTGGAGCCGTTCCGGGGTGTAGCGCGCCATCTCGGCCGTCATCCGGGTCGAGTACGGGCCGAAGAATTCCTCCGCACGCGGCCGGATGTCCGGACTGCTGCGCAGGGTCACCACCCGGCCGTCGGTGGCCTCACGGGTGCGGACGACGTGTCCGGCCTGCTCGAGCCGGTTGAGCAGGATCGTCGTGGCGCCCGAGGACAGGCCGATGCGCGCGCGCAGCCGGGCCGGCGACAGCGGCTGGCCCTGGTCCTCCGCGAAGAGGATCTCGGTGAGGGCCACGGCATCGGTGGAGTGCAGGCCGAGCCACTCCGCGAAGCGCCGGGTGAACTCGGCGTAGTTGGCGCCGTAGGCGCGCAGACCGTCGATGACCCGGACGTGCTGCGCCGTCATGCGGTCGAACTCGGGCTTCGCCATCCCGTACTCCACTCTCCGTCCGGCGCGGATCGCCGTTCCACCACGTCGATTGACAACCTACCCTCCGAGTTTTACCTTTGCCACAAAGCTATTTAGCTTTGTCATAGAGGTACTTTCTCGTACTCTCCGTGGCGGGGCGGACTGGAGCGGGGTCGTGGTGGACAGCACGGATCGGCCGGAGGGCGGGGCGACAGGGGCGAAGGGCGGAACGACAGGTGCGGAGCCGTCGCCGCACCCCCACCCCTGGCTCGGTCTCATCGCGGTGGCCCTCGGCGTCGCCCTGATCGTCGTCGACCTGACGATCGTCAACGTCATCCTGGCGCCGGTCATCGACGACCTCGGCATCAACTCCGTCCAGGCACAGTGGATCCAGGAGTCGTACGCGATCGTCTTCGCGGCGCTCCTGCTGATCACCGGACGGCTCTGCGATCTGCTCGGAGCACGCCGCGTCTTCGTCGTCGGCCTGCTCGTGTTCGCCGCGACGAGCCTGCTGGCCGCGCTCGCGCCGAGCGGTGCGCCGCTCATCCTGGCCCGGTTCCTGCAGGGTGTGGGCGGCGCGATGATCCTGCCCGCCTCCCTGGCCCTGGTGAACGCGACGTTCTCGGGCCGGGCCCGCGGGCAGGCGTTCGCCGTCTGGGGCTCGACGATCGGCGCCGCCGCGGCGGTCGGGCCGCTGCTCGGCGGCTACCTCGCGGACCACTCCTGGCGCTGGGCCTTCGGCATCAACATCCCGCTCGGGGCACTCATCCTCGTCGGTGTCCTGCGGTACCTGCCCGTGTCGCCGCGCCGCCCCGGCCGGGTGGACCTCGCAGGCGGCGCCCTGTCCGCGGCCGGGCTCGGGCTGCTGGCGTTCGGTCTGATCGAGGGCCGCACCCACGGCTGGCTGCTCACCACGCAGCCGCTGGGGGCCGGCGGCCTGTCCTGGTCCGGCGGCCCCTCCCCCACCCTGACGGCCTTCGCACTGTCGGCCTGCGCGCTCCGGGCGTTCTGGCGCCGCCAGTCCGCACTCGCCCGCCGTGACGCCCAACCCCTGGTGGACGTACGGCTCTTCGCCCTGCCCTCCTTCCGCAACGGCAACGCGGTGACCCTGCTCGTCGGCCTCGGCGAGTTCGGGATCATCGCGGTGCTGCCGCTCTGGCTCCAATTCACCCTCGGCTACAGCGCGTTCCAGGCCGGCCTGGCACTCGTCGCCCTGGCCGTGGGCAGCTTCTGCGCCAGCGGGATGAGCTTCTCGACGTCCGCGTCGGCGCTCGCCCAGGTACGGGCCGGACTCACTCTCGAGGCCGTAGGTCTCACGCTGCTCGCCCTCGTCGCCGCGGCGGACAGCCCCTGGTGGCCCATCGCCCTCGCCCTCTTCCTGTACGGGACCGGAGTGGGCCTCGCCACCGCCCAGGTCACCAACGTCGTCCTGGCGGACGTGCCCGCCGAGAGCGCCGGACAGGGCTCCGGCATCCAGAGCGCGGCGCGCGAACTCGGCGCGGCCCTCGGCATCGCCGTCCTCACCACCCTGTTCTTCAGCACTCTGTCCTCCGGCCTGTACGACCGGCTCAGGTCGGACGGGACTCCGGCCGCTGCCGCGGAACACCTGAGCGGGACGGTCACGGACAGCGCGGGCTCGGCCATCCCCGCACTGTCCGCCGACCCACGGACCGAGGCGGCCGCGCAGTCCGCGCGCGAGGCGATGACCACAGCGCTCCAGTGGTCCGGCCTCCTGGCGGCGGGACTGCTGGTACTCGCCCTCGCGGCCACGCTGTCGATCGGGCGGCGGAGGTCGTCCCCATCGGGGGAGCTCGGCGATCGAGGAGGTGCGGAGTCGGCCCCGTAGGAACTCCGGGCAGGCTTGCGATGCCCGAACAACCCCTGCTTCAGGGCTTGATGGAGTTCCAGATCCGGTCCGGCAGGACGGCCGCGGCCTCATCGAGGTCGACGTCGCCGAGGCCCGAGACCCAGCGGCGGGCCACAGCGACGACCGGGCCCATGATCAGCGCCTCGAGCAACGGGGTGGACAGCGGGGCGAGTTCTCCTGCCGCCACGTACCCGTCGAGCCACTCCGCCAGCGGCGAGAGCCGCGCCTCCTGAGCGTCGCGAATCCGCCGTGTGTCCGCCATTCCGTACCGGTCGGCGTAGGCCGAGTGCAACAGACGGGCGGCGTCCGGGTGTTCCTGGACGAAGGTGAGATAGCCGCTGACCAGGTCCTGTACACCGGACCGCGCGGAACGGGACCGGGCGACCGCCGTGACGAGTGCTTCGAGGAGGCGGCCGAGCCAGCGCCCGAGCAACGCCTTCATCAGCCCGTCCACACTGCCGAAGTGGTGGTAGAGACTGCCGAGGCTGACACCGCTCGCTCCGGTGAGGGCACTGACCGTGACGCCCTGTTCGCCGGATTCCGCATACAGGCGGAGTGCTGTGTCCAGGAGACGGGCGGCCGTCTCCTCTCCACGCTGCTGCTTCGGACTCATGGTGGACATCAGCGTAAAGCACGCAGATTCCGCTTCCGGACGCCCGTTTCTAGAGCGATCTTCTAGAAATGCCTTCCACTTCGGCACATCGATGGTCCAGACTGATCCCGCGCCCGAGCCTGCGCCGGTCCGCCTGCGCTCAGGGGGAGCAACGCGGGACGGCACGGACCGAACGGGACCGTGCCCGGACCGGCCTCGGGGGAGGCTCGGGCGCGAACCTCTCACGGGGCGCGTCTGCGACGAGGTCCTTCCGCACGGCGCCGTCCCCGCCGCCCCGTCGTGCCGGCGGCTCCTACCGTCCTTCGGTGTCGAACGCCCGGTGAACGGCGAGGCTGTCCTCGTAGATGTGGTGCCGGACCACCAAGCCGCCCTCGAAGGTGAGGTGCATGGCGAACCGAGCGCGGTACGCACGTCCGGTGGGCCGGGCGGCCTGGCGGATCTCGCCGGTCACGACGGCGTCGTTCCCGTCGACGAGGATGCGCTCCACCTCGGTCGCCACCTGGTCCGGCACGTGGTGCTCGGCAAGTTCGCGATAGTGCGCGGCCGCGTCGGCCCGGGTGGACCGATGACGGATCCAGGGCGTGGCAGCACGGCCGTGCTCGGACTCCGGCCAGTTCAGCTTCCATTCGCCCCGCTCGGCGTACAGCTCCGCGATGTGGTCGGGGTCGCCCGCACCGATCCTGCGAAGCAACTCCTCCACCGCGGTACGTGTGTTCATGGACGTGGCTGTGGACATGCTCGGCCCCTCCGTCTGATCCGCGGTCCGCTCACGCGGCGAAGCCTCAGGCTAGCCAGCGGTGTTCAGCGGGGGCGATTACCTCGGAGGTAGGCAAGGTCAACCCCGCAGCGCACCCTGGTCGCCGGACGCGTGGAAGCGGGCCACGTCGGCGCTCTCGCGGGCGATGCCCGCCACCACTCCCGCCGTGAACGGCTCGCTGCCGGGGAACGGCTCCACCCGCGGCTCGACGCCGCCACGCCCGCCCGACCAGGTGCCCACCGCCCGGCCGTCGACCATGACCGTGGGACGGATCATCCCGCCGCCGGGCCAGACCCGGCGCTCGTCCGCTGCGGGTACGGACAGCTCTCTACTCCCGTACGCCAGAAGGTAGTTGTCGAAGGCGGGGAGCAGCCGCACATCGGGTTCCGGGGCACCGGCGGAGCCGTCCTCGCCCGTCGCCGCCTCCCCGGCCGCGCTCGTCCCGGCTTCCGCCCAGGCCCGTTGAGCCACGGACTTCCGCAACCCGCTCCAGCGGGCGAAGTCTTGAGCATCGCTCGGCCCGTGTGCCGACCGGTACCGCCGGGCAAGCTCGACCTCCGCGTCCCGGCCGGAGAAGGAGAGCGGACCGGAGTCCGGCAGCCAGTCGTCGAGCAGTACGAAGGCCGCCTCCCCGTCCCGATGCGGACCGTGGCAGATGAGCCCCGACAACGCAGCCCGACGAATGAGGTGAAAGGCGGACTGGCCTCGCCTTGGGACGCCCGACGTCCCGAGCAGAGCCGTCAGTTGCGTCCGGTTCAACGGACCTTCACCGTCGATCGCCCGCACGATCAAACGCTCGGCCCGCGCGCACATCCCCTCGTCGAGGCCCAGCTCACGCAGTCGACGCGCGCCCCGCGCGAGGTGCACCGGACCGAACAGCCCCAGCAGCCGGCGGACATCGGCGGCGGGCACGATCTGAAGCGTGCCCCGCATGAACCACCCGCGTACCGCGGTGCGTTCGACCTCGATGGCATCCCGCACCCCGTCCGCGTCCAGGCCGACGACACGAGCGCGCAGCCCCAGACCGGCGGCACCGAAATCCTGCGCCTGAACGGCACACACCTGCTCCAGAGCACCGGCGACGGACGCGGCCCTCGCCTGCCCGCCGACCAGCTGCGCGCGTGCCCTCGACAGCCGGCGCCCCGTACTCGTGTCCACAGCTCCCCTTCTCGCGGCCGCCCGCCTCGCGCAAGCGCACGCAGTCAACGCCCCTTGTACTCAGCCGACTTACCGCGATCCGCCGCCCCATCCGCCGCCCTCCCGGACACGGACGCCGGGGTCGGATCCGCGGTCGAGGTCGAGGCCGACGTCGCCGCCGACGTCGCCGCCGGAGCCGGAGCCGAAGCCGAAGCCGACGATACGGACGGACCCCCGCCCCCAGCCACCCCCCGCAGCACCAGCACCGAGACCACCCCCGCCGCAGCCATCACCCCGGCCGCGGCGACCGCCGCCAGGCCCATGCCGTGGGTGAAGGCCTCACGCGCGGCCGTCAGGAGCCGGTCCGCGTCCGCGCCGGGCAGTCGGCCGGCCACCGCCGCCGCGCCGCCCAGCGTTTCGCGTACCGCCTCCCTCTGGCCGGCGTCCGGCAGCAGGCCGGGCGGCACCGCGTCGGCCATGTCCCGGCCGTATACGGCGGCACCGATCGACCCGAGCAGCGCCATGCCCAGCGAACCACCCAGCTCCTGGCCCGACTCGAGCACGGCCGCGGCCGATCCGGCGCGGTCCGGCGGGGCGGCGCCGAGGGCGAGTTCGTTGGCCAGGGTCATCGCGGCGACCAGACCACCGGCGTAGAGCGCACCGCCGGCCAGGGTGAACCACAGGGGCGAGTCGACCCGTACCTGCGTCATCCACAGGAAGCCGCACGCGGACAGCAGGAAGCCGCCGGCCATCACATGAGCACGCTCGAAGCGTTGCGCGAGCA
This sequence comes from Streptomyces sp. YIM 130001, assembly GCF_003574445.1. Lineage (GTDB taxonomy): Bacteria > Actinomycetota > Actinomycetes > Streptomycetales > Streptomycetaceae > Streptomyces. The sequence goes on along the minus strand of NZ_KZ984562.1, from coordinate 122,767 downwards.
CCGCCGCGCACGGTGCCACGACGGCCACCCCGGCCGCCGGCACCAGGCTCCACAGGGCCGCCTCGAAGGGCCCCAGACCGAGTACCGACTGCAGGTACTGCGTGAGGAAGACGGCCATCCCGACCGTCGCGAACATCGCGAGCAGGTTGGCGCACACCGGACCGCCGAACGCCCGCCGCCCCAGCAGTCCGAGGTCGACCATCGGGTGCGCCGCGTGCCGCTGCCGCAGGACGAAGACCACCCCGAGCACCAGACCGGTGGACAGCGCGAGCGCGGGCAGCGGGTGCCAGCCGTCCCGGGCCAGCTCCTTGAGCCCGTGGATGAACGGGAGCAGCGCGGCGAGCGACAGCACCGACCCCGGCAGATCGAAGCGGCCGTCGGGCCGCGGCCTGAACTCCGGTACCAGGAACGGTACGAGGACCAGCAGCAGCACCATCGCCGGCAGGTTCACCAGGAACACCGACCCCCACCAGAAGTGCTCGAGCAGCAGCCCGCTGAGCACCGGCCCGAGCGAGATCCCGGTGGTCATCACGGCCGTCCACACGGTGACCGCGACGGCACGCTGGCGGGCGTCGGCGAAGAGGTTGCGGATCAGGGCGAGCGTCGAGGGCATCAGCGCGGCGCCACCGATGCCGAGCAACGCCCTCGCGGCGATGAGCAGTTCGGACGTGTGGGCGTACGCCGCGAGCACCGAGGCCGCGCCGAAGACGGCGGCTCCCGCGAGGACGAGACGGCGCCTGCCGATCCGGTCACCGAGCGCTCCCATGGTGATGAGCAGCCCGGCGAGCACGAAGCCGTACATGTCGAGGATCCACAGCTGCTGCGTCGCGCTCGGCGCCAGATCCTCGCTGACGTAGGGGATGGCGAAGTACAGGATCGAGACGTCCATCGAGACGAGCAGCAGCGGCAGCATCAGTACGGCGAGGGCGATCCATTCCTTGCGGCCCGCGCGGGGGCCGGGTGCTGTGTTCTCCATGTCCGCCACCAGAACCGAACACCTGCGTACGCCACAAACACCCCCCTAGTGCACCTCCCCCTATCCCCTGTACCACCTGCCATATTCACCATCTGGTGCACTAGTACAGTTCACCCATGAGCACCGCCCCGCCCTACCTCCGTATCGCGGCCGGCATCCGTCGCCGTATCGAGTCCGGCAGCCTCGCACCCGGCGACCCGGTGCCGTCGACGCGGCGGATCACCGAGGAATGGGGCGTGGCGATGGCGACCGCCACCAAGGCGCTGGCGACGCTGCGGCAGGAGGGTCTGGTGCGGGCCGTGCCCGGAGTCGGCACGGTGGTCACCGAGCCGACGACCGAACGCCGGGTCGCGCCGGGCGCGGCCCTGACCCGCGAACGCATCGTGCGCACCGCCATGGCCCTCGTCGACACCGAAGGACTCGCCGTCCTCTCGATGCGCCGCGTCGCGACCGAGTTCGGCGTCTCCACGATGGCCTTGTACCGACACGTGCCGAACAAGGGTGAACTGGTGCGGCTGATGTCGGAGGCGGTGTTCCAGGAGGAGCCGCCGGGCCCGGTCCCGGTCGGGTGGCGGGCCCGACTGACCCGCGAGGCACGGTGGTTGTGGTCGGCGTACGAACGTCATCCGTGGCTCGCACGGGCGATGGCGTCCCTCACCCGACCGATGGCGTCCCCGCACGCGATGCACTACGCGGAACGCGTCCTGAGCTCGGTGAAAGGCCTCGGCCTCAGCCCGGAGCAGATGCTCCACATCCATCTGAGCGTCCTCGGATACGCCCAAGGCATCGCGCTCGCCATCGAGTCGGAGTCGCAGGCCCGGCAGGACACCGGCATGTCACCCGAGGAGTGGATGGCCTCCCACGAGCCGCGGATGGAGCAGATCCAGACGTCCGGCGCGTACCCGGTCCTCTCCACCCTCTTCGGCGACGGCGACTTCGACCTGGAGCTCGACTCCCTCTTCGAGTTCGGCCTGGACCGCCTCCTGGACGGCATCGAGACCCTGATCGAGCGCCAGCGGCGCCGACCCTGATCAGGGTCGCCCGAACCGTCAGGCGGTATCCAGTTCCCGGGCGAAACGCCGTACCGCGTCCGTAAAGGCCTCCGGCTGGTCGAAGTTGACCAAATGCCGTGCCCGCGGGATGAGTTCGATACGCGCCTGCGGGTGCTCAGCCGCGAACTCCCGCTCCCCGGCCCGGAACACCATGTCCTTCTCGCCGTTCAGGATCAGCACCGGCGCCGCGACGTCCCGCATCGCCTCCGCGCCGAACCGCCCGAGCACCTCGCCCCACGCGGCGGGCAGCGCAGCGAAGCCGTACCCGGCCCGCACGGTCGGACCCGCCACGTCCGGCGTGTACATCCGGCGCAACAACCAGTCGTTCCACCGCGTCAACCGCTCCTCGGAGACTCGCGGCACCAGACCTGCCACCCAACGGTACGGAGTCGCCCACCGGCCCCGGGTCGAGGCGCTGGCACCCGCGAGCACCAGTCCGCCCAGCAACTCGGGCCGCACCCGCGCGAATTCGAGCCCGACGTACCCGCCGAGCGAATGCCCGACGACCAGAGCGGGACCCCGGCCGAGCGCATCCACCGCCTCCGCCACGACCTCCGCGGCCGCAGCCAGGCTCCACGGCTCACCACGCCGCGCCCCGTGCCCGGGCAGATCCACCGCCTCGACGTCGAACTCCTCGCGCAGCGGCCCCAGTTGAGGACTCCACTGCGCCGCACTGAAACGCGTCCCGTGCACCAGAACGATCCCCGGCGCCCTCCCGCTGACCATCCCCGCCACCACCCCGACATCGACACCCAGACATCGACACCCGGACATCGACACCCGGACCAGCGCCCGGACAGGCGCCCGGACAGGCGCCCGGACTTCGGCCGACTGTAAGCGACCCGCCCCTACCCCACCCGCCGGCCCCGACGACGCAGCAGCACGATCCAGCCACCCAACGTCGCCACCCCACCGACCGCGGTGAGGCCGATCCCGAATCGGCTCGGCGCCGAGACCTCGATGGTCAGCGCGACCGTGTCGTTCCCGGGCGTGCGGTCGCACTTGCCCACCGCATGGACCGCGCCCCGGGCGCCGGGCACCTTCCGATCGACGCGGATGCGCACGTTCAGCGTGCCCTCGGCGCCCTTCTCGCCGGCCAGGTCGTCGAGGGCCTCCGTCCACAGCGGGCAGATCCGCACGCCCGGCCGGCCCGGCGCATCTCGGCAGGCGTCGGGCATGGGACCGCCATCCACCTCGTACGGAGCTCCGACGTCCGTCGTGCCCTCGGGCGGCTCGATCTCGAAGTGGTCGGGGTTGAGTCCGGGCGGGCGGCCGCCGTTGACGTCGCGCACACCGAAGAACTGGCCGCACTGACATGGGTCGCCCACGGCGAGATCCCGGAGTACGTGCCGTACAGGCTGTTCGTGCCGGTACAGCGACACCTGGACGCCGCTCCGCGGTAGCTCGCGGCGATCCGAAGGACAAGGCGAGAGCCCAGGCCAAGGCGGGCAAGAGGGCCGAGAGCACCGGAAGCCCAAGAAGTAGGCCCCCGAGCGGCTCCGCTCACCCAAGCACTCCCACGGCAGCCCCGCCGCGCGGCCCGGCACGCGCCGAACATGAAAAAACCCCAGGTCACGGCGAGTGATCCCTGGGGTAATTCCGAGCCGCCTTCGGGATTCGAACCCGAGACCTACGCATTACGAGACCGAGAGCGATCGTGCCGAGTGGTGCCGCGCCGTGCTCCCTGATGACGTTTTCCCAGATCAGACCATGTGCGCCGGTCTTCCCCGTGCGGCCTCGTACTGGCTCGTCCAAAGGCGTCTGTCCACCGGCTGTCCACCGGAGCGCCCCTCCGGGCGGCTTCCAGTGACCATTGAGTTGCGCGCGTGGGACGACCCGAACCGACATGACCCCTCCGTCCGACGCACTTGTCAGAGTCTCACAACTGCTGCTCGCGCTCTCGGCGACCTCCTCGCTCGATGTTGCGACCCAGCCGATGTGGGTGGTGCGGCACCGGGTGTGAGTAGCCAGGGTCCAGAAAGCGCCGCCGAGATTTACCTTGCAGGGGTCGGGCTATTCCGTCGGCGCCTCGCTCTGGAAAGCGCGGACACCTTGCTCAAGGGGCTTCTCGTGCGGGCCCGAGTGGGGCGGGGCATCGGCGTCGAACTATGCGAGCTGAGTTTGCAGTCGTGCTTCGTCGCGGTAGTACCGGGGGGACGTTCCGACGACGCGCCGGAATGCCGTGCTAAAGGCGCTCTCCGATTCGTAGCCCGTCGCGGCGGCCAGCTCGGAGATGGAGCGGGTGTCGCTGCGCAGAGCGTCGCGGGCCAGGCTCATCCGCCATTCGATGAGGTAGGTCAGGGGCGCTGTGCCGACCTTGGCCTTGAACGTGGCGGCGAACGCGGACCGGGACATGTGGCTGATCGCGGCGAGGTCGTCGAGCGTCCAGCGCCTGCCGACGTTCGCATGCATGGCGCGCAGGGCCGCGCCGATGCCGTCCTCGACCAGGGCACCGAGCCAGCCGATGGGCCGGTCGGTCTGGTCGGCGTGGACGCGCAGCATGTGGACGAGGATGAGCTGGGCGAGATGCTCCAGGACCAGGGACCGGCCGACGCCGGCGGATTCCATCTCCGCGACCGTGAGGGCGGACAGGTTCGACAAAAGGGCCCCGCGCGGGTCGCCTGCCCGGACGAGGACGACGGGCGGCAGCACGTCGAAGAGCACCGAGGCGTTGGCCTCCTCGAAGACGAAGTCGATGCAGCAGACGTAGGTGTCCTCGTCCGCCGTCGCACCGATGCGCACCTCGCCGCCGGTCTCGCGCTCGTGGAACACCGTGGCCCGGTCCGCAGGCACGTCGAAGGCGCTGGCCAGGGTGTACGCGGGGGGATTGTTCAGCAGGAAAAAGTCGCCCTTGCCCAGGAGCAGTTGCTCGCAGCCCTCCACCTCCATCCAGCACTCGCCGTCGAGGACGACGCCCAGCTTCACGTGCGCATAGGGGGCGAAGCGCACGGCCCAGGGCGAGGCGGCGTGCACCCGCGCAGGGACGACGGCCTGCGTGCGCAGCAGGCGCAGTACGTCGACGATCGGGTCGCCTGATCCGACAGCGCCACCCCTGCTGGACGATGCGTAAAGTTTCTCAGAAGACACATTATTCATCATACGCGCGGGTGCTCCTACGGTTAAGCCCATGAGCAACGCACAGACGGTGCCCGCAACCGGCACCCCCACCACAGACGCCCTGCCTGCCAAGAACTACAAGATGATCGATGCGCTCGACCACCAGCTGCGGGTGTACGACGAGGGGCCGACAGACGCGCCGACCCTGGTGATGTTCCACGGCGCCCCGCACAACTCCCTCGAATTCCGCTTCAACGTACCCGCGCTCGTGCAGGCCGGATACCGCGTCGTCATCCCGGAGCACCTGGGTGCCGGCGGATCCGACCGCCCCGAAAACGTCGAGCTGTACGCGGGCCACCACGACTACGAGCGCGCCCTGGCGGTCGTCGACGCCCTGGGCATCGACACGTTCTACGTAGAGGGCGGCGACCGCGGAAGCCTCCCGCTGTGGATGCTCGCGGCCCTCAACCCCGAGCGGGTCCTCGGGCTCATCTCGGAGAACGTCAGTCACCTCAACGGCTTCTTCATCGACCCGGCCCTCGACCAGCGCAAGCGGTCCTGGTACATGTCCTACTTCCAGTTTGAGGCCGCGGAAGAAGCGCTTCGCGCAAACGACTGGGCACTGGCCCGGGAGTTCTTCGACTGGCACCCCGACATGGAGCACATCATCGCCGACTGGGAACGGCCCAACGGCCTGAACGCCAGCTGGCTCAACTGGTACCACGCGACCGTCCACCCCGACCACGCCCCCAAGGCCGAGCCGCTGCTCGACGTGAGCGTGCCCGTCCTCCAGCTCTACTCCATGAACGACCCCTACATCGGCCCGGAGCAGCTGATCACCGGCCGGGAGTTCATCAAGGGCCCCTTCACCCTCAAGCGCATCGGCGGCGCCGGGCACTTCATCGCCCGCAACGCCCCCGACGTGTTCAACCGCGAGGTCATCACGTGGCTCGACGCCCGCGAGAGTGAGCGCCGCGGCAACTGAGACCAACCGGGGAAAGCCCGTCCGCGGAACGAGCCTCGGGCGACCCACCCCGCTGCGCCGCAGCCTATCCACGCCCGGGTCGCCCGAGGGGGCGGCGCCTACCGCCGCCTCCTTTCTGGACGATCAATGAAGTTTCCCGGACTTCACGTTATGGAATGCGCCGGCCCACATCCCGCACAGTGAAGAAAGCGGGCCACCTGGACAGAGTGCCCGGACCCGGACGGCCCTCAACTCAGTCCCTGCCCGCAGTGCTCGCTGCCCAGACGGCTGAAGCATGGCGCAGCACGCGAACGACCGAACAAATCCCCTTCTCGGTAAGGAACTACCCATGTCGAAGTCGCTCACCGGAAAGACCGCCCTCGTCACCGGAGGCTCGCGCGGAATCGGGCGCTAGATCGCCGAGCGCCTCGCGCAGGAAGGCGCGCTCGTCGCGCTCACCTACAACGCCAGCAAGGACGGTGCCGAAGAGACGGTCGCCACGATCGAGAAGGCCGGCGGGAACGCTTTCGCGCTCCACGCTGACCTGGCCGACGCGGAGTCCATCCCCCACCTGTTCAACCGTCTCGACGACGACTTCTTGCAGCGCACGGGAACCCGGACCCTCGACCTGCTCATCAACAACGCAGGAAACTCGGGCTGGGGCAGCCTCGCGGACGCCACACCGGACAGCTGGGACACCATGTTCGCCGTCCACGCCCGCGCCCCCTTCTTCATCGTCCAGTCAGCGCTGAGCCGCATCGCGGACGGCGGACGGATCATCAACGTCTCCTCCGGCGCCGCCACGCGACCGATGCAAGCCGTCCCCGTCTACTCCATGGCCAAGGCCAGCATCAACAACCTCACCCACGCCCTCGCGATGGAGCTCGGCCCCCGGGGCATCACTGTGAACGCCGTCGCCCCCGGCTGGGTACGCACCGACATGAACGCAGCCGTCCGCGAGAACACCGAGATGACAACCGCGATCGAGGCCGACACCGCCCTGGGGCGCTTCGGCGAAGTCACCGACATCGCCTCCGTCGTGGCCTTCCTCGCCTCCGACGAGAGCCGCTGGGTCACCGCCCAGATCATCGAAGCAAGCGGCGGGTACAAGCTCTGATCCCGGCGTCGCGTGGCTGGCGTCCGCAAAGTGCCGCTGAGATTCGTGGTGCTGGCCGGCTACCTGGTGGATGCTCGATCTGACGGGGCAGGGGGCGGCGCGGGTGGAGCTGCGCCGGATGACGGCCGGGGATCGGCCGGCGGACGCGGCGTGAGCCGGGAGCTCCGCCTCCTTACCGCCCGGCAGGAAGCGGTCCTGGCGGTGAGCCGGGTGTGGCTCACCGAGCACGGACACGGGCCCACGGTGAGGGAGATCGGTGCCCGGGTCGGTCTTGCCAGCACCAGTTCCGTGGCCCACCAGCTCGGCCGGCTCGAAGCACGGGGCCTGATCTCCCGGACCGGCCGGGACTGGAGCACGTGCGTCCTGGTCAAGGAGCCGCCCGCACGACGGCCGGGCCTGCGGAGCCGGGGGCCCGGCGTGGGAGCGGACGGGTATGGGCGACGACCTGCCCCCTGACCTTTCGTGTGTGCGGATCCTGGAGATATGGGCGGCCCGCTACCTTACGCTATCCGTGCTCGGATCGCGGCCGTCGAGCGGCAGCAGGCCCAGCAGCAGCCCCCGGCGCCCACGGCCGCGCCTCCGTCGCGGCCCGCCGCCGGGCCGGGCCATGCCCGTACACCGGAATGGGGCCTGGCGGAGGCCGGTATCGGGGCCCCCACCACCGAGGTGCACCGAGGTGACTGCTGGGCCCGGGGCCGGTCGTTGGTGGCGGTCAGTGCGGAGCGTGCCCGCCGTCACCGAGCTGGCTGGTGGTGCGCAGCCGTGCGCGGTGTGCCGCCCGGACCGCGTGTTCAACCGGCAGTAACTCAGCGAGGTGCGCGAGGGCTTGGGGTAGTTCGGTGGGGGTGGTTGTGGCCGAGAGCACTCGCGTGAGTAGTGGAGCTCGGGGCAGATAGCTGGTGGTAGACACAAGGACCGGGTCTTGCAGGAGGCTGGGTCGGGATGGGTATGGACTGGCAGCGTTTCGCGCAGCAGATAGCGGCGATGGCGCATGACTTGCTGGAGCAGGAGTCGCTGGCCGGGACGCTGGAGCGGATCGCCGGGTCGGCGACGGAGCTGGTCGAGGGATGCGACGCGGCCGGGATCCTGATCCTGCGCGGCGACAAGGTGCAGACGCTGGCGGCGACCGGGGCGTTGGCCGAGGAGAGCCATCGGTTGCAGGAGCGCCTGAAGGAGGGGCCGTGTTTCGACGCGGCCCGCCGCCGGGACGGGGAGCGGGTCTTCCGGATCCCCGACATGACCACCCTTCAGCAGCGATGGCCCGCTTTCGCCCCTCGGGCGGCCGAGCTGGGCATCGGCAGCATGATGGGCTTCCTGCTGTTCACCGACGAGGAGAACCTCGGTGCCCTGAACCTCTACTCGCGGCTCCCGGGCCGGTTCACCGAGACCAGCGAGACAGCCGGGTGGGTGCTCGCCTCCCACGCCGCCATCGCCCTGTCCAGCGCCCGCAACCACGCCCAGTTGGCGGAGGCCGTGACCACCCGGCATGTGATCGGTGAGGCCATGGGCATCCTGATGGCGAGACGCCGTATCGCCGAGAACGAGGCGTTCAACGTGCTGCGCGGCTACTCGCAGAACAACAACGTCAAGCTCTGGCGGTGTGTGAGCAGGGGGCCCTGCCGCAGTCCTGACCCCGGCCGGGGGGGGGCGGGTCCCCCGGCAGCCGTTCCGCACCGGGGGCCCTGGGCCCGGTGGGGGCGCCTGCGCGGCCTCGGCGTAGGCCTCCTGGAAGCGGAGGATGCAGGGGGTGCTTCCTGGGAGAAGAAGGAGGAGTGGCCGACCGGCCCATCGACCGAAAGTGCGCCAAGCGGGCACTCGGGCCTGAGGCCAGGACGCACCGGCAGCGCCCGCCCCGCTCCACCCGACTTCGGCAGACTTCGCCGAGCACCAGGCCCGGTGCCGCGCTGGATAGGGCCTGCGGCAGACCGCGCCGTATGGGTGTGCGGGACAGGCCCGGGTCCCCGGAGGGCCCGGACCTCTGGTGCCGGTGGCGGCCCTGCCACCGGCACCAGGCCCCGCCCAGGCCTCCGCCGTAGGGCTGAGCGCGGTAAAGCACTTATGCGGTGAACCGCGCCCCGGCGCTGCAGGGTCAGTTGAAGACGACGGAGCGGACCTTGAGCCGCTCCGAAGCACCGCCGGTGTGGGGTCGCAGGGGGAAGGAATCGCCCTCGCAGTCGGTGCCGGTGAAGACGGTCGCCCAGGCATCTGTGCGGTTCTTGGGCGAGTGGGCGGGCCGTGGGTTGTCCTCGCCGACACCAGGAAGGTTCAGACACTGGCCGCTGGGCGGGCTGTTGAGGAAGCCCGAGGCCTCGTATCCCTCCACGGTCGTGTAGTCGTAGCGGAACTGCCCGGTGGCGGCCGACGCCGAGGCGGGGTGGTGATGAGGAGGACGCCGACGCCGAGAGCGGCGGCCAGGGCGGAACGAAAACGCATCGACAGATCTTTCTACTGGGGGAACGTTGCCGTGGCTGTGCCTGCCCGACGAGCCCGAGCCGCACCCCTCCTTCACCCTTACGGACAGTGACGAAACGTGCTGCTCCCTCGAATGGCCCGCGGGTGCGGGTCGCGGCCATTCTGGTCCGCTCAATAATCCGGCCCTCGACGTCGCGGCCTCAGTTCGTCTGGGCGCCGATGGATTCGGCGTATGCGGGGGCCCGTCAATCTGCCTAGTCGCCGCGGTCGTCCCGCAGGGCGCGGCGACGTTCCTGCTCACGTTTGGGGTACGCGGCTGCCCGGATCGCTTCGTCGCTTTCAAGGCCCGATCCCAGTGCGCCGCCCACCGTGGCGACCGAGGCTACGAACCAAGACAGCGTCCAGTACTCCGTCGCGTGAAGCGGGTTCCGGGTCATGGAGGCGAACACCTGGTCGTTGAGGATGAACAGCGCCCACAGCAAGTTGATAACCAGCAGACCCACGTAGCAGACGAGCACCCCGATCCCCACGGTCAGGACGGTTGAGGTGTTGTAGAGCCGGGCTTTCTGTTTCTCCTCCGGCGAGCCTCGCCCTGTTCGATGCCACAGATTCGCGTCTACGATCAACCAGCCGATCATGAGTCCAACGGAACCGACCATGGCGATCACGAGGCGTGGCGTGCTCAGGGACGCGGCCAGGCTCCAGACGGTGGAGTTCACGGTGGCGATGGCTCCTGTGGCGAGTGCGGCCGCCAGGGCCTTGGACAGCCCCGGCACCAGCCGCCACGGCCGGTTGGCGCGGACCATACCCACGAGCACTCTGAGGTATCCGCGCGGGCCGCCGGTGACGTAGCGCAGATCGACGGGTTCCTCCTCATCGACCGGGCCCCGGCGGACAGGTGCGAGAGGACCATCGAAAGGCTCCAGCGGTGGCTGGCTTCGCAAAGCTCCCTCAACCCCGTGGGCCCTCGGGCTTGCCAAGCTGAGCACGGCCTCTTCCACGGCCCGCCGCGCCTTCTTCTGCAGCCGCCAGCCCCCCAAGGACGGAAGAGACAGCAGCGCAACGCCGTGTTCGTGATTCAGATCCACGACGAGCTTGCGCCTGTGGGAGTGCAGCGGAAGGTCGGTGAGGGCCACGACGATGTCCCAGTTCTCGGCACTTCCGCGGTCGATGACCCGGCTCATCAAGGTGAGTGGGTCCTCGGTTCCTGCGGTGAAGGGCTCGCTGACCACTCTGACGTCGAACCGTCGCCCCTGGCCTGATTTGCCGGCGAGCCGATCAGGAAGCATCCGGGCCATGCGCTGCGCGATCTCCGTCGGGGCATCCGGGTCCGCGAGGAGAACCACGTTCGTAACGCCCTGCGATGCCGCCGCCATGGCAGGACCCTTCTGGTCGGCTCTTCCCGCGAACGCAGGTGTCCACAGGATGCCCCCGGGATGGCACCGTCGCCACGCGAGTGTCCGGCTCGCGCCGACAGGTACAGGTGATGCGGCCAGGACTCCTCCGGCACCCCGAACACCCGCTCACGCCCGAACCGCATACCGCGCCACCGGCCACCCGTCCGGAGCTCTGACCCGGACGGACTGATCGTGCTCGCTGCACGTCGTCAGGCATCGGCAGACTCGGAACAGCGATTCGGGCGCTCGGGTGACCGAGGCCCGAAGGTGCCTGCCGCGCGGTTCCCGGCGCGATCAGGTACTCAGGAAGGGTGGACGAGGACGCGATCGACCCCTTCGTACATGTCCGGGGTGCCAGTGAGAACAACCTGCGGAACATCGATGTCGATGTTCCGCGGGACGCGATGGTCGCCTTCACGGGCGTCTCCGGCTCCGGCAAGTCCTCGCTCGCGTTCGGCACGCTCTACGCGGAGGCGCAGCGGCGCTACTTCGAGTCTGTGGCGCCGTATGCCCGGAGGCTGTTGCAGCAGGTCGGTGCACCGCATGTGCAGGAGATCACCGGACTGCCGCCGGCGGTGGCCCTGCAGCAGCGACGCGGGTCGCCCAGCTCCCGATCGACGGTGGGCACGATCACCACGTTGTCCAACCTGCTGCGCATGCTGTACTCCCGTGCCGGTACCTATCCGCCCCGGGCCGCGCGGCTGGAGGCCGAGTCGTTCTCACCCAACACCGCAGCGGGTGCCTGCCCGCATTGCCACGGACTGGGTGTCGTCCACGATGTCGCCGAGGAACTGCTCGTCCCGGACCCCTCGCTGAGCATCCGCGAGGGCGCGATCGCCGCCTGGCCCGGGGCCTGGCAGGGCGCCAACCTGCGCAGCGTCGTGAGCGGCCTGGGCATCGACATCGACCGGCCGTGGCGCAGGCTCAGGAAGAAGGACCGGGATTGGCTCCTGTACACCCACGAGCAGCCCTCCGTCTACATCGAGCCGGAGGAGGACCGCGTCGACTACGGCTACCAGGGCACGTTCTGGAGCGCCCGCAAGCACATCATGCACGTCCTTGCCGACTCCAAGAGCGAGAAGATGCGCGAACGGGCGCTCCGGTTCGTCAGGAGCGTGCCCTGCCCCGAGTGCCACGGCAGCGGACTGCTGCCCGAGGCGCTCGCCGTGACCTTCGCCGGACGTTCCATCGCTGAAGTCAACGCGATGCCGCTGACCGAGGTCGCGGCGCTGCTGCGACCAGCCGCGGAGCGGTCCGAGGCCGACGCCACCACTTCCACGGCCCGGTCCGGGGAGACGACCGAGGTCGCGGTCCGGATCTGCGGCGATCTGATCGCGCGGGTCGACGTACTGCTCGACCTGGGCCTCGGATATCTCAGCCTCGGGCGCCGCTCGACGACCCTGTCGCCCGGCGAGGCGCAGCGCCTGCGGATCGCCACACAACTGCGCTCGGGGCTGTTCGGCGTCGTCTACGTCCTCGACGAACCCTCCGCGGGCCTGCACCCGGCCGACGCGGAACCGCTGCTGCAGGTGCTGGAGCGCCTCAAAGCGGCGGGCAATTCGCTGTTCGTCGTGGAGCACGACATGGACGTCGTACGGCGGGCGGACTGGGTGGTCGACATCGGCCCCGGCGCGGGTGAGGGCGGTGGCCGCGTGCTGTACAGCGGCCCTGTCGCCGGTCTGGAGCAGGTGGAGGAGTCGGCCACGAGCCAGTATCTGTTCGGGCGCGCCGAGCCGCTCGAACACCGGCCGCGCACACCGCACGGCTGGCTGCACCTGAGCGGCGTGTCCCGCCACAATCTGCACGACGTGTCCGTGGACGTACCGCTGTGCGTCCTGACGGCGGTGACGGGCGTGTCGGGTTCCGGGAAGTCGACGCTGGTCACGCAGGTACTCGCCGAGGTCGTCCGAGGCCACCTCGGACTCGCCCCCGAGGAGACGGGCGAGGCGCGACTGGAGGTCGATGTTCAGGACGCTTCGGGGGTCGAGTCGTTCGACCGGCTGGTCCTGGTCGACCAGCGGCCCATCGGGCGTACTCCCCGGTCCAATCTGGCCACGTACACGGGGATGTTCGACGCGGTGCGCAAGCTGTACGCGGCGACGGACGAGGCCAGGGCGCGCGGCTACACGGCCGGCCGGTTCTCCTTCAACGTGCCCGAAGGGCGGTGCGAGACCTGCCAGGGCGAAGGATTCGTCGCGGTGGAACTGCTGTTCCTGCCCGGTACCTATGCACCCTGCCCGACCTGCCAGGGCGCGCGGTACAACGCCGAAACGCTGGAAGTCACCTACCGCGGCAAGAACATCGCGGACGTACTGGCGCTGTCCGTCGACGCCGCCGCCGAGTTCCTGTCCGCCGTCCCGGCCGCCGCCCGCAGTCTGGAGACGTTGCGCGAGGTGGGACTGGGATACCTGCGGCTGGGGCAGCCCGCAACGGAGCTCAGCGGCGGTGAGGCACAACGCATCAAACTGGCCACCGAACTGCAGCGGGCCCGCCGCGGCCACGCGCTCTACCTGCTCGACGAACCGACGGCGGGCCTGCACCCCTCGGACGTCGCACTGCTGCTGCGGCAGCTGCACCGCCTCGTCGACGCGGGCAACACGGTCGTCCTCGTCGAGCACGACCTGGACACGATCACCACCGCCGACTGGGTCATCGACCTCGGACCGGGCGGCGGCGACACCGGCGGGCGAGTAGTCGCGGCGGGCCCGCCGGCCAAGGTCGCGAAGGCCCGCCGCAGCGCCACGGCGCGCTATCTCGCGGCCCGGCTCGCAGGCTCGTGACCCGGAAGGGGTCGGGACAGGTGACCTCCGCAGTGCGTCGAGAATCCTCACTCGCCTCAGGGGTTGCTTTCGACCTCGGAGCGTCGGGGAAGTGACTGCGCGATATTGCTGATCATCGAGCGCGGCGGATATCTGTCTTCTGAAGAGTCGCGTACAGCCAAGGCAAGTGGGAGTGTGGAGAGAGGGAGAGACGCGGAGACGTCCCCTTCGAAACACGCCGGACGGCTGGCAAAGCCGCCGTGGTGCCGTCGACTATCCGCCGCCAAGCGCATGCAGCGATGGCGCTCGCGTGTAACGGCGAAGAGGGATTGATCATGAAGGCTGCGGTGTACGAAGGACCCCGCACCATAGCGGTGAAGGAAGTGCCGGACGCGAAGATCGAGCACCCGACCGACATCCTCGTGAAGATCACGAGTACCAACATCTGCGGTTCCGACCTGCACATGTACGAAGGCCGCACCTCGTTCGAGACCGGCCGCACACTGGGCCACGAGAACCTGGGGCAGGTCGTCGAGGTCGGCTCCGCGGTCACCAAGGTCAAGGTCGGCGAGTACGTGTGTTTGCCGTTCAACATCGCGTGCGGTTTCTGCAAGCAGTGCGAGCAGGGCCTGACCAACTACTGCCTGACGATGCAGCCGGAGCCCGCCCTGGCCGGCGCGGCATACGGCTTCGCCGAGATGGGCCCATACCAGGGCGGCCAGGCCGAACTGCTGCGCGTGCCGTACGGCGACTTCAACGCCCTGCGGCTGGGCGAGGACGCCGCCGAGCGCCAGCTGGACTACGTCATGCTCGCCGACATCTTCCCCACCGGGTATCACGCCACCGAGATGGCAGGCGTCAAACCCGGCGACCAGACCGTCGTCTTCGGCGCCGGACCGGTAGGACTGATGGCCGCCTACTCCGCGATACTCAAGGGCGCCGGACGGGTGTGGGTTGCCGACCACCACCCGGACCGGCTGCGGCTCGCGGAGGAGATCGGTGCGATCCCGATCAACACCAACGACCAGGACCCGTCCGAGGTCGTCAAGGAAGCGACGCTCGGGCTGGGTGCCGACAACGGCTGTGAGTGCGTCGGCTACCAGGCCCACGATCCGCAGGGGCACGAGGACGCAGCGCTGACGATGAACGGGCTGATCGACGCCGTCCGATTCACCGGTGCCCTGGGTGTTGTGGGCGTCTTCCTCCCCGAGGATCCGGGCGGAGCCGAAGCACAGGGAGAACTCGAGGCCAAGGGCAAGGTGCCGATCGATTTCGGCATGATGTGGTTCAAGGGCCAGAAGGTCGGCACAGGGCAGGCACCGGTGAAGCGGTACAACCGGGCGCTGCGCGACCTCATCGCGGGCGGCAAGGCAGAGCCGAGCTTCCTCGTCTCGCACGAGCTGAACCTCGACGAGGCCGCAACGGCCTACGACCACTTCGACGCCCGCGACGACGGCTGGACGAAGGTCGTGCTGCACCCGAACGGCGCCGGCTGACACCGCGTCCCCGGAGGGGCCAGGCCTATCAGCGCCGTTTGCACGATGGCCGGACTCTGCCAGAGCGCAGTGCTGCACTGCACAACTCTCCGGGACGGGCCGACGTGTTGGTTCAGCACCGGAACTCGGCCCCGGCCCCCGGGCCCGGCGCTTTCGTGGTACCGACGCAGTTGCGTGACTGTCCGGGTGGGCCCGATGACCGGATCAGCCAACCCCTGTCGGGCGACAGCTGGATTCCACGGCCGTCGCCGGGCTCCAGGCGCGCGCCGAACGCCCGCGCTCGGACGCTGACCGGTACGCCGCCGTCCTGGACGACATCGCCGCCGACGGCCTGCCCTCGGTAGAGGACCGTACGCCGTGGGAGGAGCTGCCTGAGGCCCAGCTCGCCCGGCTCGCCGCGCAGCACCCGGCCGTCGCCTGACGGCCCGACAGCGCGCCCGGATCGCGTTCAGCGACGCCGCCGCGAAACAGGTGGAGGCCATCACCTCCGAGGCCGAGCTTCATGCCCTGGACCGCGCCCCGGTCGTCGTCTCCGTGGACCCCGAGGCGGGGGAGCTGCTGCCCGGCGACCCGGTCAACCCGAGGCTGCGTGAGTACACCGACACGGTTGAGCGCGTACGGCTCCCGTACTGGACCAGCAGCTTGGGTACCGTGATCGTTGTCGCCTACGTCGAGGTGTAGCAGCACGTCAGGCGGTGTCGCTCTGCCACTCCCACCAGCCGGGGTCGTCACGGGGCTCGTAGTCGGACCGGCCGCCGGGCCCGTACGCCCCGTGAGGGCTGATCAGCAGCGCACCGTCCGCCCGCCATGTATCTGGCTGGTTCCAACGGGACCGGCGAGGCTGGCTTCGCGCCCGTCGCCCACTGGCCCCATCAGTACCTCGATGAGGGCCCCTGCCAGCTCCTCGTGACCTCTCCCGACCAACGGATTCGGATCGGCTGGCTCGGCGACGACTTCGAACTGTGGAAGATCAGCGCAGCCGAGGACGCCTTCTCGGCGTCTCGCTGGACGGCGACGTTCAACCACGTCACCCCGGCCGAGATGGTCGCCGGCCTCACCGCCGCACTGGTCCAGGACTACGACGAAGCCATCGCCTCCGACACCCTCGGCCGCTTCTTGACAGGGCCAACCGTCCCCTGGAGGGACACCGTCCGGCCGCTGACCGATGCCGGCTGGAACCTTGACGGAGCTGCTGAACTCGGCACCGTCGAGATCATCGCTCCTGACGACCAAGCGGGCATCCTTATCGATCGGCGCGGATACGGCTCCGACCGCACGACCGTCGAGCTGTGGGCTGGCCCGCCGGGCTGGGGCACTCGTGCCGAAGCGACGTTCACGGCCCGCACCCCGTCCCACTTGATCGCCGAAACCGCCGCTGTGATGGCGAAGTCGACCCCGGTGGTCCGCGAGCGCCACCAAGTCGACCGGCGGATGCAGCACCTGGTCACTATGACCCCTGTCGCGTCGGCCACGCCGATCGCCGAGGCTCACGTCTCGCGCGCTCCAACTCCGCTGGACGTACGCCGCACCGCCGTCACCCAGGCCGTACACCGTGCCGCGCGGGCTCCACGCACGGCAGCCGACCTCCGGGTGATGGCCGCCCAGAGCCGCTCCACGGGGCCGGGCCAGAAACGGACGGGACACCCCGCGCCCGCGACCTCTGCCCGCCTGCCGGCTAGCTCGCCGGCGCCCCGGCGCGGACGCTGAGAGCCCATCTTTGAATCCCTGTTGATCTCGTACACGCACAGTCCCGGCTCTGCGAAGGGCTGGTCTACGCTCACCACGTGGGCCTGTGTTTGGAACTCCTGATCGTCGACTGCGCGTACATAGAAGCAGCGTCGGCCGAGAATGCGGGCAGACCTGGTGGAGACCGCTGCGTTCGGCAGTGGCGACGTCCGGGAGGCCCGACGGCCGGAGGGATGATCCTGGCCTGAGGCCCACGGCAGCCCCTGGTACGTGCGCTACGAGTTCCGCAACACGCTCACCTCGTACGAGCCGCACTTCTGGGCCGGTGAACGCTGGGACACCCCCTCATCCGCCCCTGCGAACTCACGAGCGACGGCGTAGTGAGCAGGCCGTCGCGAAGCGACGGACTGCCCATTCTCACGCCTGCTCGGTGCGGCAACGTGAGGGGCGGCGAGGTAGGCATTGTTTCTCGGATCGCGGGCCTCAGGCGGGAATGAGGCCGTGGGGGTCGATGATGAACTTCTCGGACGCTCCCGCGTCGAAGGTCGCGTAGGCGTCGGGGGCGTCGTCGAGGCTGATCACCTTCGTGTTGAGCATGGCGCTCAGGTAGGGCATGCGGTCCCAAAGGATCGCCATCATCAGCTCGCGGTTGTAGTGCATGATCGGTGCCTGCCCGCCGGCGATCCGCGGCGACTTGATCCATGCCTTGCCGAAGTCGATCGGGTACGTTCCCTCTTGCTCGGCCTTCGACTTCGCGAGCGGGTCGGCGCCGTAGACGCCGATGACTCCGGTGGCTCCGCCCGCGCGGGTGGCGTCGATCACCTGGTTGATGGCGTGGGCCGGGTCCATGTCCTTGGCCTCGCTGCCGATGCCGTGTGCCTCGGTGCCGACGTAGTCGACTGCGCAGTCGACCATGGGTTCGCCCAGGATGGCCTCGATCTGGTCGGTGAGCGCTGTGTCCTGGCTCAGGTCGATCGTCTCGCAGCCGTTCTTCTTCACCAGTTCCAGGCGGTCCTTGTGGTAGTCGCCGACGATGATGCAGGACGCCCCGAGGAGGCGCGCCGCTGCTGCGGCGCAACGGCCGACCGGGCCGGCGCCGGCGATGTACACGGTCGAGCCCGGCTTGGCACCGGCCTCCATGAGACCGTGGAACGCGGTGGGCAGGATGTCCGAGAGCAGCGCCAGGTCACGGATCTTCGCCATGGCCTGGTCCCTGTCCGGGAAGCGCAGGAGCTGGAAGTCGGCGTAGGGGACGAACAGGTATTCGGCCTGGCCGCCGGTCCAGTCGCCCAGGTTGAAGCCGTACGCTGCGCAGGACACCTCGGGGTTCGTGGTCTCGCAGACTTCGGTCCGGCGCGCCCTGCAGTTGCGGCATCGGCCGCAGGCGACGTTGAACGGGACGGATACGAGGTCGCCCTCACTGAGGAACTCGACGTCGGGGCCGATCTCGATGACCTCCCCGGTCATCTCGTGCCCCACCACCATGCCCTGGGGCACCGGGAAGGATCCGCGGTAGATGTGCAGGTCGCTACCGCAGATGTTGGTGGCGACGATCCTGAGGATGACTCCGTGCGGGGCCTTCTTCCCGTTCGGCATCTGAAGCTTCGGGAAGTCCAGGGACTCAACACGCATGTCTTTGGGGTTCTGGAAGGTGACGGCGCGGTTGCTGCTTGCCATGACGATCTCCTCTGCTGATCCACGGCGACTCGGCCGTGGGGGTGCCGGATATCATTCGGTGGCTTGCGACTTCTCCGGGTCAGGCGGGTTGCACTGCGGCGGCGAAGCGTTCGATGATCGCCTTGCAGAAGGCGGGGAGGTCCTGCGGGCTGCGGCTGGAGATCAGCTGGTCGTCGATCACGACCTCCTCGTCGACGACCTCGGCGCCGGCGTTGCGCAGGTCAGTACGAATGCTGGGCCATGAGGTGAGGCGGCGCCCGCGTAGCACGCCAGCCTCCGCCAGTATCCAAGGTCCGTGGCAGATGGTGGCAACGGGCTTCCCGCTCTCTACGAACGCCCTCACGAAGGCGACGGCGTCGGGGTCGGTGCGCAGCTGGTCGGGGTTCATGGTGCCGCCGGGCAGCAGGAGCGCCTCGTAGTCGCTCACGCGGGCGTCAGCGACCGTCTTGTCCACGGTGAAGGTTCCGGCCGGGTCGATGTCCATCTGGCGCGCGTTGATCTCGCCGGTGTGGAGGGAGAGGAGTTCGGCCTGCGCTCCAGCGCCCAGCAGTGCGCCGAGAGGCTGTTCGAGCTCGACGCGCTCAACGCCGTCCGTGGCCAGGATGGCGACCTTCCAGCCGTGCAGTTCGTTGGTCATGGTGCGTGGTTCCTTCCGGTTGTCGGCGGGGGACCGGTTCGGGTCCGCGCTGCCGTCGAGGTGGAGGAGGACCTTGGTCCAACCGTCCTCGCGGTGGCCGGCCAGTCGTCAGAAGGCCGTCGCCGCAGCCTCGGCCACGGTCTGGTCCTGCTCACCGCTGCCGCCGCTGACGCCCACGGCGCCGACGATCCGGCCGCCGTGCCGCAGCGGGACACCGCCCGCGAAGATCATGACGCGTCCGTTGTTGGATGCGTTGATCCCGAAGAACTGCTCACCGGGACCCGCGTTGGCGGCCAGGTCGGCGGTACTGATGTCGAAGGCCCGGGACGTGAATGCCTTACTGATGGAGATGTCGACGCTCCCGATCCACGCCTCGTCCATCCGGATGTGCGCGACGAGGTTGCCACCGACGTCGACGACGGCGATGTTGCTCGGCGAGCCGATCTCGTCGGCCTTGGCCTCCCCCGCAGCGAGGACTCGCCGGGCGTCCTCCAGGGACACGGACTCCATCTTGATGGTCATGGCAAGGTCCCTTCTGCTGTGGGTACGCGGTTGTCGCCTGGTGTATTCCGACCCCGCGCTCCGCCTACCGAGCCGAACCTCGCGTGCTCCGATGCGCACGGCAGGCCCACCCCATGACGGCCCAATCGATCACCGGTGCGGCAATTCGGGCGCCGACCGGGACCAGTCCGACGCGCTCGCCGGCGCGTGGACCAGGCAGTTTGGTCTTCAGGGGAGTTTGTGGGCGAGGACGTCGAGTTGCTCGACGGACGGCGGTTGGGCGAACAGCTCACCGGCTCGTTCCGTCAAGGCGCTGCCCAGACGGCCGGCGAGGTGGGCCTGGCGTGCGTCGTCGTGAGGGAAGGCGTCGAAGATGGCGAAGGTGGACGGGCTCAGGCGTACGGCGAACCAGGCGACGGTGTCGGGCTCCTCCAGCACGATGGCAAGACCGTCGCGGAGAAAGGCGGCGACCTCTTCCTCCTTGCCGGGCTGGGCCTCGACCTGTACGTGCAGCGCGACGTTGATGTTAGCCATGAGGGGACTCCTTTCGGGTGCTCGGTCGCCCGGGAGCGGCCGGGCACTGCCGTGACCGGTTGGCGTCGAAACGGGTCTCCTGTACGGCCGCGCCGATGCCTGGCGGCGGATGAGGTGTGGCTCTTGCTGACCCCCGGCCCGCCCGCGGCGCCAGCCTGGTGACAACGCACGGCCCAGGACGCCCCACGATCGCAGCTGGGGCGGGCTCTCGCTCACCGAAGGTGCTCCTCGCTGGTGAGGCCGCCGAGCCGTGCCCTACCAACCCTCCCACTGCGGGCCGCGCTGTCAAATCCACGGCATACGCGATGGGTGAGAATGAACCGTCCACCAGGACCGTCTGCACGCCCTGTCCCGGCGTGGGTACGTGCCGGACTTCTACGAACTGGACCGGATCACCGAAACGGCAGTCAGCCTCCGCGTCGCCCACGCCGAGAGCCGTGCGTACCTCCAGGCGATCCGGCGCGTGGTGGAGGCTCGGGAGGCCGCCGCACCCGAGGTTGAGGCACCGGCGGTTCGGCTGGCTCAGGCCGCTGTCGCCCGCTCCGGGAAGACGCGGCACGCCCCGGGGGCCGCGCCCGAACCGTCCTCTCCGGCGGCGGTCGTAGGGCCGTCAGCGCCCACAACGGGGCCCCGACGTTGAAGGCTTAGCTCCGATTCTCGTCGCGGTGGCCCTCTTCGGCCCGGGGGCCCACCGCGCGGACCAGCTCCTCCACCGTCAGCTCCACGCGCCGGCCTTCGGCGACCCGGCGCTCCACCGTCTCCTCGTCCGGCCACCGGTCGGGCTGTGCGCCGACTCCCCACTGGCCGTCGGCGACCATCGCGATGTCGCCCACGGTCCAGGGCCGTCCGGCGGCGCGGATCTTGCGTTCCAGTCCGGCGCCGTCCCAGTGTCTGCTCGCCTCGGCCATCCCCTGCTCCCCTTCACCGACGTGCGGTCCCTCACCGCAACCCAGGTACGACAACCGCGGTCGCAGATCCATTCCCGTCCCGGCGACCGCTCGCTGGTGGTCTCCAGTTCGCCCACGGCAGACGGCATCCCCGGGGAAACGACTACGCACTTCGGCATGCCGCATGCCAACGTACGGGTGTTGGGAAAACCGCAGCTCAACGAAGGGATCCATCTAACCGTGAGCCCCTCTTCCACCCTCCTTCCGGCCGTTATCCGCCCCGCAGCGGATGCTCTCAACTGGCTCTCCGCCGACCACGGTGCGGGCGCGGTGCTCGATCTCCTGGACGCACTCGGGTGGGCGATCGTCGACACCCCCGAGGCCAACGTCCACGCGACCAGCCCCGACGGTTGTGTCTACGTCGACTGGCTCCCCGAGGACCCGTCGGCCTGGCAGCGCAACATCGTCTGGCACGTCCGGGTGCAGCCCGCCGATGGCGACGCATGGGTCCAGGAGTTCGGTCTCCACACCCCCTCCGAGGCCGTTGCCGGATTCCTCGCCGCCTTGGTCACCAACTCCTCGTGCTGACTGCCAATCAGGCTCCGCTCATACATCCACCGACGGCTCGACGACTCCCCGTTGTCAGGCCGACCAGCCCTCTCAAGGTCCACCGTTCACGGAGACTCCCTTGCCCCAGTACCTGACCGTCGGCCGCCTGCACGCCTGTCCACCGGTTGTCCACCGGTGGCGATCATGGCGCCCCGAGCGGGACACATCACCGCCGAGAATAGATCAAGAAAAGCACAAAGGCCCAGGTCAGAGGCTGTCTGTCCTGGGCCTTTACTGAGCCGCCTTCGGGATTCGAACCCGAGACCTACGCATTACGAGTGCGTTGCTCTGGCCATCTGAGCTAAGGCGGCCTGCCTGCTGGACACGGAAAGACCTCTCCCGCACGGGAAGAGGTTCGCATCAGCGGCGACCATAAGTCTACAGGCTTTTGCGGGTGCCCCGGACCAGGGGCGGTGAGGGCCCCGAAGGGCCCCCGGTCAGCACTTCTTGCCGTCCTTCGGGGGCTTGCCCTCGAGGAGGTAGCGGTTGATCGCGGTGTCGATGCAGTCGCTGCCGCGGCCGTACGCGGTGTGGCCGTCGCCGTCGTAGGTCAGGAGGGTGCCGGAGCTGAGCTGGCCGGCGAGGGCCTGCGCCCACTTGTAGGGCGTGGCGGGGTCGCGGGTGGTGCCGACGACCAGGATCGGGGCCGCGTCCTCGGCCTGGATGCGGTGGGCGGTGCCGGAGGCGTCGACCGGCCAGTTCGAGCAGTTCAGGGAGGCCCAGGCGAGGCCCTCGCCGAAGACCGGGGACGCCTTCTCGAAGTCGGGGAGGCCCTTGACGACGTCCTCGGGGTTCTTGAACGCGGGGGGCAGGTCCAGGCAGTTGACCGCGGCGTTGGCGGACATCAGGTTCGCGTACTTGCCGTTCGGCTCGCGCTCGTAGTAGCTGTCCGAGAGGGCGAGCAGGCCCGAGCCGTCGTTCTCCTTGATGGCGGTGGTGAGGCTGTCCCTGAGCTGGGGCCAGGTCGCCTCGTCGTACATCGCGGCGATCACGCCGGTGGTGGCGAGCGCCTCACCGAGAGTGCGGTTCTCGCCGGTCGGGATCGGCTTGGAGTCGAGGCGGCGGAAGAAGTCCTTCAGGCGGCTGCCCGCGTCCGCCGGTGACTTGGTGCCGAGGGGGCAGTCCTTGAGCTTGACGCAGTCACGGGCGAAGGCCTGGAAGGCGGTCTCGAAGCCGGCCGTCTGGTCCCGGTTCATCCGGCGGGCCGGCAGCGACGGGTCCATGGCGCCGTCCAGGACGAGGCGGCCCGTGCGCTGCGGGAAGAGACCGGCG
The DNA here is from genome assembly GCF_003574445.1 of Streptomyces sp. YIM 130001. Taxonomy (GTDB): domain Bacteria; phylum Actinomycetota; class Actinomycetes; order Streptomycetales; family Streptomycetaceae; genus Streptomyces. Next base: position 99,734 of record NZ_KZ984562.1, on the reverse strand, counting down.
TACGTCGCGCCGAGGAACGTGCCGTACGAGGCGCCGACGTACTGCAGCTTCTTGTCGCCGAGTGCGGCCCGCAGGACGTCCATGTCGCGGGCCGCCTCGACCGTGGAGACGTGCGGCAGCATCCGGCGCGAGTTCTTCTCGCAGCCCTGCGCGAACTCCTTGAACGAGGCCACCAGCTGCTTCTGCTCGCCCTTGTCGTCCGGAGTCATGTCGGTCTCGGTGTAGGCGTCCATGCGGGCGCCGTCCAGGCACTTCACCGGCTCGCTGCGGGCCACGCCGCGGGGGTCGACGGCGACCATGTCGTACTGCGCGCGGACCGGCTCGGGGAAGCCGATGCCCGCGTACGCCTGGAGGTACTCGATCGCGGAGCCACCCGGGCCGCCCGGGTTGACCTGGAGGGTGCCGAGTCGCTTGCCGGGGCCGGTGGCCTTCTTGCGGGCGACCGCGAGCTTGATGTCGCCGGCCGAGGGCTCCTCGTAGTCGAGGGGCGCCCTCATGGTGCTGCACTGGAAGCCGGGGACACCGCAGTCGCGCCAGTCGAGCTTCTGGTCGTAGTACTTCTCGAGACCCTCCGGAGTACTGGCGGGGAGCGCGGAGGACGAGGCGCCTGTGGACGAACTCCCCGACGAACAGCCGGAGATGAGCAGCGCAGCGGCCGCGAGCAGGGAGCCGCCGGTGCGGAGCAGAGGTCGCCTGGATTCCATGCCCGCGAGCGTAACTCTCCGACGAGCATGCATGCACACTCCGTGTCCGGCCGGGCTCGTACGGGTGAGGGACGTCGCGGCTGCGCGTCCGGCGGCGTACGGGCCGTGCGGGCCGCGGCTCCGGTCAGCCGGAGCGCAGCGAGACGGCCATCGCCTCGACGGCGAGCAGCGGTGCGACGTTGCGGTCGAGGGCCGTGCGGCAGGCGCCGATCGCCTCGATGCGGCGGAGCGTGCCCTCCGGGGATCCCTCCCGGGACAGCCGCTCGAGCGCGTCCTGCTGGTCGGTGTTGGCCAGGGCGATGCGGGAGCCGAGCTGGAGCGCGAGGACGTCGCGGTAGAAGGCCGTCAGGTCGATCAGGGCGAGGTCGAGACTGTCGCGCTGGGTTCTGGTCCTGCGGCGCTTCTGGCGGTCCTCGAGCTCCTTCATGGCGCCGGCCGTGCCGCGCGGCATCCGGCCGCCCTCGGCCGCGCCCATGGCGGCCCGCAGTTCCTCGGTCTCCTTGGTGTCGATCTCCTCGGCGACCTGTTTCGCGTCCTCGGCGGCGGCGTCGATCAGCTCCTGGGCCGCCTTGAGGCAGCCACCGACGTCGGCCACCCGGAGCGGCATACGCAGTACCGCCGCCCGGCGCGCGCGTGCCCGCTCGTCGGTGGCGAGCCGGCGGGCGCGGCCGATGTGTCCCTGGGTCGCGGCGGCGGCGGTCGCGGCCACCTCCGGTTCGATGCCGTCCCTGCGGACCAGCATGTCCGCGACCGCGGCCACCGACGGGGTACTCAGGACGAGGTGGCGGCAGCGGGAGCGGATCGTCGGCAGGACGTCCTCGATGGAGGGCGCGCACAGGAGCCACACCGTGCGGGGGGCGGGCTCCTCGACGGCCTTCAGGAGGACGTTCCCCGCGCCCTCGGTGAGGCGGTCGGCGTCCTCGAGCACGATGACCTGCCAACGGCCGCCCGCGGGCGACATCTGCGCGCGGCGTACGAGGTCACGGGTCTCCTTGACGCCGATGCTCAGCAGGTCGGTGCGGACCACCTCGACGTCCGCGTGGGTGCCGACGAGGCTGGTGTGGCAGCCGTCGCAGAAGCCGCAGCCCGGTGCGCCGCCGAGCGCGCGGTCCGGGCTGGTGCACTGCAGGGCGGCGGCGAACGCGCGGGCTGCGGTGGAACGGCCGGAGCCCGGCGGACCGGTGAACAGCCAGGCGTGGGTCATCCTCGACGCCTCGGGCACCTCCGCCCGCTGCGCCTCGGCCGTGACCCGGGCGTCCGCGTCCCTGGCCGCGCCGTCGAGCTGCGCCGAGACCCGTTCCTGGCCCACCAGGTCGTCCCATACGGCCATGCGGCACCGCCTTTCGCGTCGTTCCACAGCTGCCCGTCGCGCGCTCCCCCGGCCCGGGCGCCCGGGCCTGCCGGGACTGCGGCGGCGCGCCCGATCGTGCCGGTCCATTGTGGAGCACGGGTCCGACAACGCCGGACCACGCGGCGGACCGCCGGTGCTCAGCGGCGGCCGCGGCCGCCCTTGTCCTCGTCGTGCGGGCCGAGGAGTTCGTCGGCAAGGGTGGGCAGGTCGTCGAGCGGGGTCTCCTCCGCCCAGTCCGAACGCGGACGGCGGCGCTGGGGCTCGGCGGACGAGTCGACCTGCGGGAGTTCGCGGGTGTGGTCCTCGCCGCCCTGCGCCGGGCGCTCGCCCCGGAAGTAGCCGGGCGGTACCCGGCCGGAACCGGTGTCGGTGCCGGCCGGTCCGCCGTCCTCCGGAGCGGGCGGCTGCGGCAGTACGGCCGTCTCGTCGTTCGCGGGGCCGTCGGGCACCGCGGGCAGGACCGTCGTCTCGTCGGCGGGCGAGGCGGAGCCGTCGGACGGCGGTAGGAAGACCGGCGTCGGCACCGTCGTCTCGCTGTCCGGAATCGGCGTGGGCACGGTCACTTCGTTGCCCACGACCGGGGTGGGCACCGTGGTCTCGTTGTCGGCGACCGGTTGCGCCGATTGCTCGGCGGCAGGGGAATCGTCACCCGAGCCGGAAGCGGAACCTGAGCCGGAATCGACCTGCGGACCGGCCCCCGCCGCGGCCGCGGCCTCCGCGGCCCGACGTGCCTCTTCCGCCCGCAGCAGGGATTCCTCGGCCTTGCGCTGCTTCTCAAGGCGCCGTTCCTCGGCCTCGGCGCGCAGCCGCTCCTCCTCCTCGGCCTGCCGGCGCCGGCGCTCCTCCTCGGCCGCCCGCACCTGCTCCTCGGCCTCGCGCCGCCTGCGCTCCTCCTCGGCGAGACGGCGGGCCTCCTCGGCCTGCTGCCGGGCCTCCTCCGCGCGGCGTTCGGCCTCGACCCGGCGGGCCTCCTCGACCTCGCGCCGCTTGCGTTCCTCCTCCTCGGCGCGGAGCTGGGCGAGCTGCTCCTGGCGCTCGCGCTCGAGCCGCTCCTCCTCGGCCTTGCGCGCGGCCTCCTCCTCGGCCTTCCGCCTGGCCTCCTCCTCGGCCGCCTTGCGCGCCTCCTCCTGGGCCTTCACCTCGGCGTCGGAGAGCGGCAGCATGCGGTCCAGCCGGTGCCGTACGACCGTGGTGACGGCCTCGGGGTCCTGCGCCGCGTCGACCACCACGTAGCGGCCCGGGTCGGCCGCGGCGAGGGTCAGGAAGCCGGACCGTACGCGCGCGTGGAACTCGGCCGGCTCCGACTCGAGCCGGTCCGGCGCCTCCGTGAAGCGCTCGCGGGCGGCCTCCGGCGAGACGTCGAGCAGCACCGTCAGATGCGGCACCAGGCCGTCGGTGGCCCAGCGCGAGATCCGCGCCACCTCGGTCGGCGACAGGTCGCGGCCCGCGCCCTGGTAGGCGACGGAGGAGTCGATGTACCGGTCGGAGATGACCACGGCGCCGCGCTCCAGGGCGGGCCGTACGACGGTGTCGACGTGCTCGGCGCGGTCCGCCGCGTAGAGCAGGGCCTCCGCGCGGTGCGAGAGTCCGGCCGACGAGACGTCGAGCAGGATCGAGCGGAGCCGCTTGCCGACCGGGGTGGCGCCCGGCTCGCGGGTGAGCACGACCTCGTGGCCCTTGGACCTGATCCAGTCGGCCAGAGCCTGGGCCTGGGTCGACTTGCCCGCGCCGTCCCCGCCCTCGAGAGCGAGGAAGAAGCCGGTGGCGGCCGGTGCCTGCACCGGGTCGCCGCCGCGCAGCGCCTCACCGAGGTCGCGCCGCAGCGGGACTCCGGAACGGTCGTCGGTACGGGCGAGAACCAGGGCGGCGACCGGCAGCAGCAGCGCGCCGGCCAGCATCAGCGTGAAGGCGGCGCCGCCGTGGGCGAACACGAACTTGCCGGAGACCAGGCGGTGCGGGCCGATGGCCGCCGCGAGCAGCGGCGCGGCGAGTGCCCCGACGCCGATCGTCAGCCGGACCACGGCCTGCAGGTGCTCGGTGGTCCGGGCACGGCGGGAGTCCTCGACCTCGAGGTCGAGGAGGGCGTGCCCGGTGTTGGCCGCGACACCGGCGGCGAGGCCGGCGAGCGTGACGATCAGGAGCACGGTCGTCGGGTCGGGCACCAGACCCGCGGCAAGCAGGGCGACGCCGGTGACGGCGGTCGCGAGGGCGAGCAGCCGACGCCGGGACAGGGCCGGCAGCACCGAGGGCGCCACCCGGATCCCGACCGCGGAGCCGCCGGTCAGGCCGACGACCAGAAGCCCGAAGAGGACGGGCCCGCCGGAGAGGTCCTCGGTGTGCAGTACGGCGACGGCGACCGAGGCCGCGATCGCGCCGGCGACCGCGGCGCAGGCGAGGACGATCAGCGGGACGGCGCTGGTGCGTCCCTTGTCGACACCCGATCCGTTCTTGGGCCGGCGCAGTCCCTCCAGCGGGGAGCGCGCTCGCGGCGTCTCGGTGTCGGGGAATTCGATGAAGTAGATGACGGACAGCGAGGCCGCGAAGAGTCCGGCCGCGACGTACGAGGCGAGGGCGGCCTGGTGCTGCTCGAACCAGACGACACCGGCGCCGATCAGATTGCCGATCAGCGTGAACCCGATCAGCGCCAGCGCCGCCACGGGCAACGAGACGAACGCCGTGCGCAGCGACAGCCGGCGGAGCGCGTCCAGATGGTCGGGCAGCGGCCGGACCGCCGCGCCCTCGATCGGCGGCGCGGGCAGCAGCGCGGGCGCCGCACTCTCCCGCGCGACCGTCCAGAACCGCTCGGTGACTCCGACCACGAACCCCGTCACGAGCAGCACGGCGAGTGCGCTGTCCGGCGTCCAGTCGACCCACAGCGGCGCCACGATGAGCAGCAGTGCCCGCAGACCGTCGGACACGATCATGGTCCAGCGCCGGTCCAGCGGGCCGCCGGGCGCGGTCAGGGCGGTGAGCGGCCCGAGCAGGACCGCGCCGAAGAGCAGGGTCGCGAGGATCCGTACGCCGAAGACGGACGCGACGGCGAAGGCCTCCCCGCGGTACCCGCCGCCGAAGGCCCCTTCGACCCGGGCTGCCTGCCAGGCGAGTACCACCAGGACGAGGAGGGCGAGTGCGTCGCCCACGCTCCCCACGAAGTGGGCGCTCCACAGGCGCTTCAGCGGGGCGGTCCTGAGGAGGGCGCGGACGGCGCGCTCCCGGGAATCGGCCGCCAGGGCATCGTCGCGGTCGCCGTTCCCGACCGCCTGCTGGTCCGCTCGCGTCATCCCGACAGCCTATCGGCAGGCCCTGACACTCCGAAGCCCCGTCCGAACAAACGGACGGGGCTTCAGGGTGGTGCAGAACGGCGCTTTTCAGTCCTCCGAGGACGCGGACGCCGCCGATGCGGTCGTCTTCTTCGCCGGGGCGGCCTTCTTGGCCGTCGTCTTCTTGGCGGGCGCCTTCTCGGCGGCCTTCTTGGCCGTCGTGGTCTTCTTGGCGGCGGTCTTCTTCGCCGTCGTCTTCTTGGCCGCGGTCTTCTTGGCGGGCGCCTTCTTGGCCGCCTTCTTCGCGGTCTTCTTGGCGGGGCCCTTGGCCCGCTTCTCCTCGAGCAGTTCGAAGCCGCGCTCGGCGGTGATCTCCTCGACGGAGTCGGCGGCCCTGAGCGTCGCGTTCGTCTCGCCGTCGGTGACGTACGCGCCGAAGCGGCCGTCCTTCACCACCACGGGCTTGCCGCTGACCGGGTCCTCACCGAGCTCCTTGAGCGGCGGCTTGGCGGCGGCCCGGCCGCGCTGCTTGGGCTGGGCGTAGATCGCGAGCGCTTCGTCGACGGTGATCGCGAAGAGCTGCTCCTCGGTCTCCAGGGAGCGCGAGTCGGTGCCCTTCTTGAGGTACGGGCCGTACCGGCCGTTCTGCGCGGTGATGTCGACGCCCTCGGCGTCCTGGCCGACCACGCGCGGCAGCGACATCAGCTTGAGCGCGTCCTCGAGCGTGACGGTGTCCAGGGACATCGACTTGAACAGCGAGGCGGTCCGCGGCTTCACGGCGTTCTTGCCCGTCTTCGGGGTGCCCTCGGGGAGCACCTCGGTGACGTAGGGGCCGTACCGGCCGTCCTTGGCGATGATCTCGCGGCCGGTCGACGGGTCCGTGCCGAGCGCGAAGTCGCCGCTGGGCTTGGCGAGCAGCTCCTCCGCGAGATCGACGGTCAGCTCGTCGGGTGCGAGGTCGTCGGGCACGTCGGCGCGCTGGTGGTTCTCGGCACCCTTCTCGCCGCGCTCGACGTAGGGGCCGTAGCGGCCGACGCGGAGTACGACGTCGTCGCTGATGGGGAACGAGGAGACCTCGCGGGCGTCGATCGCGCCCAGGTCGGTGACGAGTTCCTTGAGGCCGCCGAGGTGGTCCCCGTCGCCGTTGCCCGCGTCCGAGGCCGCGCCCGAGGCGTCGCCCTCGCCGAAGTAGAAGCGCCTCAGCCACGGCACGGACTGTGCCTCGCCGCGCGCGATGCGGTCGAGGTCGTCCTCCATGCTGGCCGTGAACCCGTAGTCGACGAGCCGGCCGAAGTGCTTCTCCAGGAGATTGACCACGGCGAAGGACAGGAAGGACGGCACCAGGGCGGTGCCCTTCTTGAAGACGTAACCGCGGTCCAGGATCGTCCCGATGATCGAGGCGTAGGTGGACGGGCGGCCGATCTCGCGCTCTTCGAGCTCCTTGACCAGGCTGGCCTCGGTGTACCGGGCCGGAGGCTTGGTCGCGTGGCCGTCGACCGCGAGCTCGTCGGCGCTCAGGCCGTCGCCCTCGGCTACCTGCGGGAGGCGCCGCTCGCGGTCGTCCAGCTCCGCGTTCGGGTCGTCGGCGCCCTCGACGTAGGCCTTGAGGAAGCCGTGGAAGGTGATCGTCTTGCCGGAGGCGCTGAACTCGGCGTCGCGGCCGTCGCTCGCGGTACCGGCGATCTTGACGGTGACCGAGTTGCCGGTCGCGTCCTTCATCTGGGAGGCGACGGTCCGCTTCCAGATCAGCTCGTAGAGCCGGAACTGGTCGCCGCCCAGGCCGGTTTCGGCCGGAGTGCGGAAGCGGTCGCCGGAGGGACGGATCGCCTCGTGCGCCTCCTGCGCGTTCTTGACCTTGCCGGCGTACGTGCGGGGCTTGTCCGGCAGGTAGCTGCTGCCGTAGAGCTGGGTGACCTGGGCGCGGGCCGCGGTGACCGCCGTGTCGGACAGGGTCGTGGAGTCCGTACGCATGTAGGTGATGAAGCCGTTCTCGTACAGCTTCTGGGCCACCTGCATGGTCGCCTTCGCGCCGAAGCCGAGCTTGCGCGAGGCCTCCTGCTGCAGGGTCGTCGTACGGAACGGGGCGTACGGCGAGCGGCGGTACGGCTTGGACTCGACGGAGCGGACCGCGAACTGCGTGTCCTCGAGAGCCGCGGCGAGAGCGCGGGCGTTGGTCTCGTCCAGGTGCAGGGTGTCGCTCTTGAGCTGCCCGACCGAGTCGAAGTCGCGGCCCTGCGCGATGCGCTTGCCGTCGACGGCGGTGAGCCGTGCGACCAGCTTCGACGGGTCGGACGCGTCACCGGTGCGGCCGGTGCCGAAGGTGCCGGTGAGGTCCCAGTACTCGGCGGAGCGGAAGGCGATGCGCTCGCGTTCACGCTCGACGACGAGCCGGGTGGCGACCGACTGCACGCGGCCGGCCGACAGGCGCGGCATGACCTTCTTCCACAGGACCGGCGAGACCTCGTAGCCGTAGAGGCGGTCGAGGATGCGGCGGGTCTCCTGGGCATCGACCATGCGCTTGTTGAGCTCGCGCGGATTGGCGACGGCGCCCTGAATGGCGGCCTTGGTGATCTCGTGGAACACCATGCGCTTGACCGGGACCTTGGGCTTCAGGACTTCGAGGAGATGCCACGCGATGGCCTCGCCCTCGCGGTCCTCATCCGTGGCGAGGAAGAGTTCGTCGGAATCCTTGAGCAGGTCCTTGAGCTTTTTGACCTGTGCTTTCTTGTCCGCGTTGACCACGTAGATCGGCTGGAAGTCGTGCTCGACGTCCACCCCGAGGCGGCGCACCTCGCCCGTGTACTTGTCGGGCACCTCGGCGGCGCCGTTCGGGAGGTCGCGGATGTGCCCGACACTCGCCTCGACGACATAGCCGGGGCCCAGGTAGCCCTTGATCGTCTTCGCCTTGGCAGGCGACTCGACGATGACGAGTCGGCGGCCGCCTGGTGCGGTCTCGCTGGTCGGGGACAACGTGGCTCTTCTCTCCGGTCGACACTGGATTGCGGTCAGACAGTTCACCGACACTGCGGTCAGTACGCTGACGCTGCGGAGTGTGACGGTACATCCCGCCCCCGTGTCAAACGGGAAAAGCCCGCAACGGCCACTCGAACGGTAACCCGACTACCGCCATTCCTGCCGCCCGGAGTACCGAGCTGCCACCGCGGCCGTTTCCGGAGTGCTCCCTCTCAGATTCCCGGGTGATCTCCACCGGCTTCCCCGGCGGGGCTCTTCCTGCGATTCATGCCGCCCCTGCGCGCGCGCCTTATTGCCCAGCGGCCGTCTCCGGTATTCCGGGAGCTCCCCGCTCAGATTCGTGTGAAGCACCACACCCCGAGCACCAGCGCCGCGGCCCCGGCGAGCGAGGTCAGTGCGGCGGACGTCACGGGGTTCGCTCCGTGTGCGACCGGCGCGCGATGCACGACCCGGGCGCCCGTCCACGTCAGCAGGCCCGCGCCGAACAGTGCGAACACGATGCCGGCGAAGATCGCTGGTCCGCTCTCCATGCCCGTCTTCCTTCCACCCGTGGTCCAGGGGGCGACGCTGACACGGCAGAGCTACGGCGGAACGTCGCCGGGCCGAACCCCGGGTGAACGACGGACGGGAACACCCGGTACGGCGGCCCGCCCGGTCTCAGACCACCGGCTCCAGGAAGCCCTGTTCGACGAGGAGCCTGATCTGCTCCGGGCTGCGCTCCCGCAGCACCACCGGGTCCTCGCCCACCAGCTGCGCGATCGCGTCCAGGATCCGGCCCGCGCTCAGCGTGCCGTCGCACACTCCGGCGAAGCCCGCGCCGACCGTGTCCACCTGGGTGGCCCGGCGCATACCGCGGTGCTGACGCAGCACCACATGCTCGGGGTCCTCGGAACCCGGCAGTCCGACCTGCTCCTGGACCACCTCGTCGGCCAGCTTGAAATGCCCGGCGAGCAACGCCGCGTCGTCGTGCGCCCGCAGCCAGTCCTGCCGCTCGAAGTGTGCCCGGGTGGTCTCGCCGAGCGGCTGCTCGACGGGGTGGGGCCACTCCTCCGCGACGATGGACGGCTCCTGGGCACCGGACTTGCGCAGGGTGATCCAGCCGAAGCCGACCGCCCTGGTCCGCAGTTCCTCGAACTCGTCGAGCCAGGCCTCGTAGCGGGCCGCGTACGCGTCCGGCTCGGTGCGGTGGTCACCGGCGTCGCGCAACCACAGTTCGGCGTACTGCGTGACGTCCTGGACCTCGCGCTGCACGATCCAGGCGTCGCAACCGCGCGGCACCCAAGAGCGCAGCCGGTCCTGCCACTCCTCGCCCGCCACGTGCTGCCAGTTGGCGAGGAAGTGCGCGTACCCGCCCTCGTTCAGCCGCTCGCCCGCCTCCTGCACGAGGGTGCGGCACAGATCGTCACCGGCCATGCCGCCGTCCCGGTAGGTGAGCCGGGCGCCCGGCGAGATGACGAACGGCGGATTGGACACGATCAGGTCGTAACGGGCGTCCCCGACCGGCTCGAAGAGGGACCCCTCGACGAGCTCGGCGTCCGGCGCCCCGGACAGCGCGAGAGTGAGCCGGGTGATGTGCAGGGCACGGGGGTTGAGGTCGGTGGCCGTCACCCGCGTCGCGTGCTGTGCCGCGTGCAGCGCCTGGATGCCGGAACCGGTGCCGAGGTCGAGTGCGCTCGCCACCGGAGTACGGACGGTGAGGCCGGCCAGGGTGGTGGAGGCGCCGCCGACGCCGAGCACCACGCCCTCGTCGTGGCTGCCGATCCCCGCCGCGCCGCCGACCGCGCAGCCGAGGTCGGAGACGATGTACCAGTCCTCGCCCGAAGGGCCGCCGTACGGCCGCACGTCCACGTTCGCGCGGAGTTCTCCCCCGGCGTCCTCCCCGTCGGCCGTCAGCCAGCCGGCCGCCAGGCAGTCGTCGACCGGCAGAACGCCGGACACGCGCGCGTGGGGCACGTTCTCCTGGAGCAGGAAGAGCCGCACCAGGGTCGGCAGCGGGCCGTCGCCGCGGGTGGCGCGCAGCGCGGGCACGGTCTCGCTGCGGGCGAGGGCGGTGTAGGCCGGGGCACCGAGCAGGTCGAGGAGTCCGTCGACGGTGAAGCCGGCGGCGAGGAAGGCCTCCCGCAGCCGGGCCGCGGTCAGGGGATGGTCGGTCCTGGGCAGAGTCGTCGTACGCACCCGGCCATTGTCCTCCGCGGGGCGCCACTCGGCGGCCGCACCCACGCCGAACGGGCCCGTACGCGCGCGTACAGGCCCGTCGAGGAGCGCATCCGTGCCGGTCGAGAGCCCGTCGGACGGGTCCCCGTTCGGGTCAGGCGCTGGAGGGCTTCGGCGAGATGCTCTCCGACTTGCACTCGGACTGCTTGGAGATGGCGTCGCCGACCTCGCCCTCGAGCAGCGACTTCAGCGCGCCGTCGCCCTGCTTCTGGATCTTGCCGAGGTCCTTGCCTACCTTCTCGAGGCCCTTGGAGAAGGCGTCGAGGCCCTCCGGGGAGTCGTCCTTGGCGTCCAGCTTGTCGACCTGGGTCTTGAGGTCGGCGTAGCCCTTGGAGGCGGAGGTGAGGTCCGCGATGGCGTCCTTCTGGATCTTCTCTCCGTCGTCGACCGGCGGCGGGCCCGCCTTCTTCAGGGCGCTCGCGATGGCCTTGTCCGCGTCGGAAATGGCCTGGAAGGCCTCCGAGTCGGCCTTCTTGACGTCCTCCGGCTTGCCGTCCGCCGCGGTCGAGATGATGGTCTGCTGGGCCTTCACGCTCTTCTCGAGCTGCGGCTGGATCTGGCCGCACAGCGACTTCGCCCAGTCGTTCAGCTCGTCGTCCTTGTTGTCGCTGCAGCCCGACAAGGCCAGTACCAGTACCGCACCGCCGGACAGTGCGGCTGCAAGCTTCTTGTTCACCGGATTGGTCCCTTCCATGGCTCTCGGCCCCGGAACATACACGCCAAGTGGGCGACAACCGCGAGTCGTACGTCCGGTTCGAACGCTATTGAAGCCATTTGCACCAAGGAGAGCAGTATCACGGAAACAAAAGCGGGGCGGACGACGCATCAAAAAGCGTCGCCCGCCCCGGCGTTGAGCCCAGCGGTGTACTCAGCGGTCCACTCGGCCGACGGGCCGGAGGACCGCCCGGCGGGCGGGCCCGATCCCGGCCCGTCCTGAACTCAGGACGAAACCGCGGCCGCATCCGCCGAGTTGGCGCCCCGGTCGGCCTCCTCGTCGTCCCCGACGGTGATACCGCGCCGTTTGGAGACATAGACCGCGACGACGATGACCACGATCGAGAGTACGGCGATCACCGCCCGCACCCCCGCACTCGCGTCGTCGCCGTAGCTGAACTGCACGACCGCGGGTGCGATCAGCAGTGCCACCAGGTTCATCACCTTGAGCAGCGGGTTGATCGCGGGGCCCGCGGTGTCCTTGAACGGGTCGCCCACGGTGTCGCCGATGACCGTCGCGGAATGGGCCTCGCTGCCCTTGCCGCCGTGATGGCCGTCCTCGACGAGCTTCTTGGCGTTGTCCCAGGCGCCACCGGAGTTGGCGAGGAAGACCGCCATCAGGGTGCCCGTCCCGATCGCCCCGGCCAGGAACGCGCCGAGCGCTCCGACACCGAAGGTGAAGCCGACCGCGATCGGCGTCATCACCGCGAGCAGACCCGGCGTCGCCAGCTCCCGCAGCGCGTCCTTGGTGCAGATGTCGACGACCCGTCCGTACTCCGGTTTCTCCGTGTAGTCCATGATCCCGGGGTGCTCGCGGAACTGCCGCCGCACCTCGTAGACCACGGCACCGGCGGACCGCGCCACCGCGTTGATCGCGAGCCCCGAGAAGAGGAACACGACCGCGGCGCCGAGGATCAGACCGACCAGGTTGTTGGGCTGCGAGATGTCCATGACGAGGTTCATCGGAGCCCCGTCACCGAGTTTCTCGCCCACGTCCTTCGCCGCGCCCGCGATGGCGTCGCGGTACGAGCCGAAGAGCGCCGCCGCCGCGAGTACGGCGGTGGCGATGGCGATGCCCTTGGTGATGGCCTTGGTGGTGTTGCCCACCGCGTCCAGGTCGGTGAGCACCTGGGCGCCCGCGCCCTCGACGTCGCCGGACATCTCGGCGATGCCCTGCGCGTTGTCGGACACCGGACCGAAGGTGTCCATGGCGACGATCACGCCGACCGTGGTGAGCAGTCCGGTGCCGGCCAGTGCCACCGCGAAGAGCGCCAGCATGATCGACGTGCCGCCGAGCAGGAACGCGCCGTACACCCCGAGACCGATCAACAGGGCGGTGTACACGGCCGATTCGAGACCGAGCGAGATACCGGCCAGGATCACGGTCGCCGGACCGGTCAGCGAGCTCTTGCCGACATCCTTCACGGGACGCCTGCTGGTCTCGGTGAAGTACCCGGTCAACTGCTGGATCAGGGCGGCCAGCACGATGCCGATGGCCACGGCGACCACGGCGAGGATCCGCGGATCGCCTCCCTTGGACTGGATCACCGCATCGGTGACACCGTCGAGTTCGGCGTAAGTGGCCGGCAGATACGCGTACACCGCGCCCGCGACGAGCACCAGCGAGATGACCGCGGAGATGAAGAACCCGCGGTTGATGGCGCTCATGTTGTTGCGATCGCTGCGGCGTGGGGCGACCGCGAAGATGCCGATGATCGCCGTGACCACACCGATCGCGGGCACGATCAGCGGGAACGCGAGGCCGGCGTCGCCGAAGGCGGCCTTGCCGAGGATCAACGCGGCGACCAGCGTGACGGCGTAGCTCTCGAAGAGGTCGGCGGCCATTCCCGCGCAGTCGCCGACGTTGTCGCCCACGTTGTCCGCGATGGTCGCGGCGTTGCGCGGGTCGTCCTCCGGGATGCCCTGCTCGACCTTGCCGACCAGGTCCGCGCCCACGTCGGCGGCCTTGGTGAAGATGCCGCCGCCGACCCGCATGAACATGGCGATGAGAGCGGCTCCGAGACCGAAGCCCTCGAGCACCTTGGGCGCATCCGCCGCGTACACGAGCACCACGCAGGCGGCGCCGAGCAGACCGAGCCCGACGGTGAACATGCCGACCACGCCACCCGTACGAAACGCGATCTTCATGGCCTTGTGGGAAACGGCGGTGAGATCCTGCGCCGACGCGGCCTGGACGGTGGCGCCCTTTTCGTCGGTGGCCGCCCCCGAATCCGTATCGGAGGCCGTGCCGGTGATCGCGGAGGACGAGACCGCGGTCGCTTCGCGAGCGGCTGCCGCCACCCGGACATTACTGCGGACTGCGAGCCACATACCGATATAGCCGGTGGCCGCGGAGAAGAGCGCTCCGATCAGGAAGAAGATCGAGCGCCCCGCCCGCTGATTCCAGTCGTCCGCAGGTAGCAGCAGGAGCAGGAAGAACACGACGACTGCGAATACGCCGAGCGTGCGCAACTGCCGTGCCAGATATGCGTTTGCCCCTTCCTGTACGGCTGCCGCGATCTTCTTCATGCTGTCGGTGCCCTCGCCCGCGGCGAGCACCTGGCGCACCAGGACACCGGCGACGGCGAGGGCCGCCAGGGCGACGACTCCGACGAGTACCACGATGAGGCGGTTGTCGGAGGTGAGCACTGCGGCTGCGAAGGTTGAGGGATGGTCCAGCTGATGAGGGGTAGAAAGCCCCGCCATTCGTCCTCCTTGACGCTTGGGCTGAGCTCAAGATGTGGACGGATTGTAGGGAGCGGGATCTGATCAAAACAGTGGGCTGCAAACGGAATTAATCTTCGTCCGCTCGTCAGCAAATGATCGCACTTAAAGATTACGCCCGATAGTGCTAATGCCCCAGAGGCATTGACCGTACTTCACTCGAAGATCGACGATCAGTTCGCCACCGGGAAAATCATCCGCGACCGTACTGCGGGAAAAAGAAAAAGGCCCTGCTCAAACAGGGCCTTCGGGCGGAGCCTTCGCGCGGGGTCTGGACCGGGGGCGCGGCGGCCGCGCCCGTCGTCGCTCAGGTCGGCAGCGGTTCCGGTGCCGTCGGCCAGCTCATCCTGATGAGCCCGCCGTCCGGCGACGAGGAGACCTCCACATCGTCGACGAGCCCGCTGATGACGGCGAGGCCCATCTCGTCCTCGCCCTCCGCCTCGGGGTCGTCGAGGGCCGCGAGGACGCGCGGCACGGAGCCGTTGCTCACCGTCGCGTGCGGGGCCTCGTCACCGACCTCGATGGAGAACTGCTTCTCGTCCTCGGTCAGCGCCACCCGGACCGGAGCCTCGATCCCATGGCTCTGGTGCAGGCCCACGGCGCGGGAACAGGCTTCCCCCACCGCCAGTCTGACCTCGTCGAGAACCGCCTCGTCCACTCCGGCCCTGCGCGCCACCGCGGCCGCCACCAGCCTCGCGGTCCTCACGTGCTCCGGCAGCGCACTGAAGCGGAGTTCAACGGTGGGCATGCGTCCCCCTCGGATCTTCGAGCGTGCTTGCGGGGGGCCGGGCCGATGGCCCGGTACCCCCCTTGATCGAGCTTCCCGGGCACAGAGCCCGGGCGCACCCACCGTCAGTCGGTGGCCGCCACCGCCTCGTCGACCGAGGCGTGGATCGGGAACACCTTGGTCAGGCCGGTGATCCGGAAGATCTTCAGAATGCGCTCCTGGTTGCACACCAGGCGAAGTGAACCCTCATGGGCCCGCACTCTCTTGAGACCGCCGACCAGCACGCCAAGTCCGGTCGAGTCGAGGAAGTCCACGCCCTCCATGTCGACGACCAGGTGAAAACTGCCGTCGTTCACCAACTCGACCAGCTGCTCGCGCAGCTTGGGCGCGGTATAAACATCAATTTCGCCACCGACCTCGACGACCGTACGATCGCCGACGGTACGGGTCGACAGGGACAGGTCCACGGATCCTCCAGCACCTTGCTATCGAGCGCTCGCCCCTCGGACGCCTGGAATCCCAGGCCTGAGGCGGTCGCCAGCCGCGATGGCATTCAATCACCTATAGGCAGGCGTGCACGACGCCTTCGGACCATTGTCCGTCACGCCAGTGACACACTCGGTGCCGATGGCCAAGAATCAGCGCCCCGGGCACACCCCGCCGGGCACGTCCGTGCGGCCCTCGCCGCAGACGGTCCTGGACCGGCTGGCCGCGGGGGGAGACCGGGCTGCGCGCATCACTCATACGGAGCACCTGCCCCCGCGGGCCGGTCGCCATGCCGTCTGGCCGCACCGCATCCGCCCCGAGGTCGTCGCGGCGGTGCAGAAGGCCGGGATCGCGGACCCGTGGGCCCACCAGGCGCAGGCCGCCGAGCTGGCTCTCGACGGCCGCAGCGTGGTCGTCGCGACCGGCACGGCGTCGGGCAAGTCGCTGGCCTATCTCGTCCCCGTCCTGTCGGCCCTCCTGGACGGCTCCGAGGCGCCCAACGGCCGCGGGGCCACCGCGCTCTACCTGGCGCCCACCAAGGCACTCGCGGCCGACCAGTGCCGCGCGGTGAAGGAACTCGCCGATCCACTGGGCAAGTCGGTACGGCCCGCGGTCTACGACGGGGACACCCCGTTCGAGGAGCGCGAGTGGGTGCGCCAGTACGCCAACTACGTACTGACCAACCCGGACATGCTGCACCGCGGGATACTTCCCTCCCACCCCCGCTGGTCCTCGTTCCTGCGCGCCCTGCGCTACGTCGTGATCGACGAGTGCCACACGTACCGCGGAGTCTTCGGCTCGCACGTCGCACAGGTGCTGCGCCGGCTGCGGCGGCTGTGCGCGCGCTACGGATCGGAGCCTGTGTTCCTGCTCGCCTCGGCCACCGCGGCCGAGCCGTCGGCCGCCGCCGGGCGGCTCACCGGGCTGCCCGTCGAAGAGGTCGCCGACGACGCCTCACCCCGCGGCGATCTGGTCTTCGCCCTGTGGGAACCGCCGTTGACCGAACTCCACGGCGAGCAGGGCGCCCCGGTGCGCCGTACGGCCACCGCGGAGACCGCCGACCTGCTCACCGATCTGACCTTGCAGGGGGTGCGCTCGGTCGCCTTCGTACGGTCCCGCAGAGGCGCCGAGCTGATCTCCGTGATCGCCAAGGAACGACTGGCCGAGATCGACCGGTCCCTGGTCGGGCGCGTCGCCGCGTACCGGGGCGGCTATCTGCCGCAGGAGCGCCGCGCTCTCGAGCGGGCCCTGCACTCGGGCGACCTGCTCGGACTCGCCGCGACCACCGCGCTCGAGCTCGGCGTGGACGTCTCAGGACTCGACGCCGTCGTCATCGCCGGATATCCCGGAACCCGCGCCTCGCTGTGGCAGCAGGCGGGACGCGCGGGGCGGACCGGAGGCGGGGCACTGGCGGTCCTGGTCGCACGGGACGATCCGCTCGACACCTATCTCGTGCACCACCCGGAGGCGATCTTCCAGCGGCCGGTGGAGACCACCGTCCTCGACCCGGGCAATCCGTATGTCCTGGCGCCGCACCTGTGCGCCGCCGCGGCCGAACTCCCTTTGACCGAAAGTGATCTGTCGCTCTTCGGGCCGGGGACGGAGGAGGTGCTGCCGCAGCTGGAGGCGGCGAAGCTGCTGCGGCGCCGTGCCAAGGCCTGGCACTGGACGCGCCGGGAGCGGGCCGCCGACCTGACCGACATCCGGGGGCAGGGCGGTCCGCCCGTGCAGGTCGTGGAGTCAGGCACCGGGCGGCTGCTCGGCACGGTGGACGCCGCCGCCTCGCACACCGCCGTTCACGAGGGCGCCGTCCACCTCCACCAGGGGCGTACGTATCTCGTCGAGAAGCTGGACCTGGAGGATTCCGTCGCGCTGGTGAAGGAGGCCAGCCCGCCGTACTCGACGACGGCACGGGACACCACCGCCATCTCCGTACTGGAGACGGAGGTGACGGTCCCGTGGGGCGAGGGACGGCTGCACTACGGCTCCGTCGAGGTCACCAACCAGGTTGTCGCCTTCCTGCGCCGGCGCCTGATCACCGGTGAGGTGCTCGGCGAGTCCAAGCTGGACCTGCCGCCGCGCACGCTGCGTACCCGGGCCGTGTGGTGGACGGTCACCGAGGACCAGCTGGACGCGGCGCGGATCAACCCGGAGATCCTCGGCGGCGCCCTGCACGCCGCCGAGCACGCCTCGATCGGCATCCTGCCGCTCTTCGCGACCTGCGACCGGTGGGACATCGGCGGCGTCTCGGTGCCGCTGCATCCGGACACCCTGCTGCCGACCGTGTTCGTCCACGACGGGGAGCCGGGCGGCGCGGGCTTCGCCGAGCAGGCCTTCCGTACCGCCCGTGAGTGGCTCACCGCCACTCACGGGGCGATCGCGTCCTGCGAGTGCGAAGCCGGCTGCCCGTCCTGCATCCAGTCCCCGAAGTGCGGCAACGGCAACGAGCCCCTGCACAAGCGGGGCGCCGTCCGCCTCCTGACGGAACTGCTCAAGGGCGCGCCTAAATCCTGACGGCGCGCTGCCTTGTCAGGTGCGCGGCGCCGACGAACGGCCCGCGTGCGGCCGTACCGGAAGCCGGTTGACGCTGTTGCCCACGAACGAGGCGTGGCGGGGGAGTTCGGGTTCCGGCACCGCGAGATCGAGGTCCGGGAAGCGGCCGAAGAGCTGCTCCAGGGCGATCGTCGCCTCCATCCGCGCCAGCGGCGCACCCATGCAGAAGTGCGCGCCGTGGCCGAGGGAGAGGTGGCGGGTCGTACCGCGGGTGATGTCGAAGCGGTCGGCCTCGGGGCCGTGCGCCTTCGGGTCGCGGCCGGCCGCCGAGTAGCCCGCGAGCACCGGGGTGCCCTTGGGGATGGTCGTACCGTCCAGGGTGAGGTCGCGGGTCGGGTAGCGGAACGGGAAGTAGCTGACCGGGCTGTCCCAGCGCAGCGTCTCCTCCACCACGTCCGACCAGGTGGCCTTCCCCGCCTGTACGAGGGCGAGTTGGTCGCGGTGGGTGCACAGGGCGCGGACCGCGTTGGTGATCAGGTTCAGGGTGGTCTCGTGTCCGGCGATGATCGTCAGCATCAGTGTGCCGAGAAGTTCGTGCGGGCCGAGACGGTCGCCGTTCTCCTCGCGGGCGGCGATGAGAGCACTCGTCAGGTCGTCGCCCGGCTCGGCGGCACGCGAGGCCGCGACCTGACCGAGCACCTCCACCATCTCCTTGTTCGCCGCCATGGCCTCCTCGGGGCCGATGTCGGTGGCGACGATCTGGTTGGACAGGTGGTGCAGGCGGTCGTGGTGCTCGGCGTCGACACCGAGGAGTTCGCAGATGACGCCCATCGGGAGCGGCAGCGCGAAGTGTGCGCGCAGGTCGGCGACCCCGTCGCCGTCGGCCGCCGCGGCGTCCAGACCGTCCAGGAGCGACAGGGTCAACGCCTCGATACGCGGCTGCAGTTCGGCTACCCGCCGGGCGGTGAACGCCTTGCTCATCAACGACCGCAGGCGCCGGTGGTCGGCGCCGTCCGCGGTGGTCATACCCTGCACGGTGGCGAACGTCTTCAGCGGCCAGCCGTCGGGTATCCGGCCTTCCCGCAGGTCGGTGAAGTGCTCGGCGTTCTTGGCCACGTCGGGGTGGGCGAGGAACTCCTTGAGCGCGTCATGACCGAGTACGGCCATGCCGGCCACGTCTCCCGGAAGCGTCACCGGGGCGACGGCTCCCTGGGCGAGCAGCCGGGCGTTGGAGGCGTGCGGGCAGCCGCCCGCCGGGTCGAGACGGTGGGACGGCCCGGGTGCGGCTGCGTCGCCGCCGGTCGTGGGTGCGTCGGGATGTGTGGTCAACGGAGGCTCTCCTGCTCGTGGGACGGAGATACGGCCGGGGGGTGGGCGTCTGCGGAGGGCTCCTGGGCGTCGCTCGGGCGGCGCCTGCGGAGGTCGGTGAAGGTGACCGGGAGTGCGGCGAGCCCCTTGCTCCAGGGAGACTTGATCCACTCCAACTGCTCTTGCGGGATGGACAGTTCGAGATCCGGCAGCCGGTGCAGGATGGTGTCCACCGCGGTACGGGTGATGAGCCGGGCCGGGTCCTGCGCGGGGCACAGGTGCGGTCCGGCACCGAAGGCGAGGTGCGCGCGGTTGCCGACCACCGGGCCGCCGTCGTCCGGCAGGATCGCGGGGTCCATGTTCGCCGCGGCGAGGCCGAGGATGAGCATGTCGCCCGTACGGATCTGCCGGCCGCCGAAGACCATGTCGCGTGTGGCGTAGCGGGCCGGGAAGTTCTGGGTGGGCGGGAAGCGCCACAGGACCAGGTCGAGCGCGTCGTCGACGCTGAGCCTCCCGCCGGTCAGCGAGGAGCGGAACTGCGGGTCGCAGAGCAGCACCCGCAGGGTGGTCGCGATCCAGTTGACGGTGGTCTGGTTGCCGGCGACGAACATGACCACGAGGTTGTGCAGCACCTCGTCGTCGGTGAGTTGGGCGGGGTGGTGGAGCAGGGCCGAGGTGACGTCGTGGCCCGGCCTCAGGCGCTTCTCCTTGATGAGGGCGTCGAGGATGGCGCCCACGCGCCTGCTCGCGTCCGCCGACGCGCTGGTGGCGGCGACGGTGCCGGCGAGTGCCTCCACCAGCTGCCGGCCGGTCCGTTCGTCGACACCGAGGAGCGCGGTGATGACCCGCATCGGCAGTTGGCGCGCGTAGTCGGCCACCAGGTCGGCCCGGCCGGTCGCCGCGAAGGAGTGGATGATCTGCTCCGCGGTGTCGCGCACCAGGCGCCGCAGCTCGTGGCCGTTGATCCCGGACAGCGCGGTGGAGACCGCGGCTCGCATCCTGCGGTGCTGCTGCCCGTCGGAGAACAGCAGCGCGGGCCGCCACCCGACCATCGGCAGGATCGGGGAGTCCGCGGGCACCCGGTTCTCCCTCAACAGGCGCCAGCGGCGCGGGTCGTGGGAGAAGTCCTGCTCGTCTCGGGTCAGCCGGAGCAGTTCGTGGTAGCCGAGTACGAGCCAGGCGTTGATGCCCGGGGCCACCGACACGGGCGCCACCGGGCCGTACACCTGGCGCAGTTCCTCGTACAGCCCGGGCAGGCGGTCGCCGTCCACGTCCGGGCCGTACAGGGC
The DNA here is from genome assembly GCF_003574445.1 of Streptomyces sp. YIM 130001. Taxonomy (GTDB): domain Bacteria; phylum Actinomycetota; class Actinomycetes; order Streptomycetales; family Streptomycetaceae; genus Streptomyces. The sequence continues at coordinate 79,491 of NZ_KZ984562.1, read as the reverse complement.
GGTCGGGCCGGTCTCCGCGGAGCCGGACCGGACTCCGGTGACGGGGCACTGGCCGGGCGGGCCCGACGAGAACCCTTGCGCAGGGCCGCCCGGCCGGCCGGGGTGGGACGGATCCGTGCCGGGGGCGGACGGCTCGGTGCCGGGGGCGGACGGCTCGGTGCCGGGATGGGGCTGCTCGGTGCCGGGATGGGGCTGCGGTTGCCCGGCCGGCGAGTGCGGCGATGTCATCTGGACTCCGTGGCAACGTGGATGAGGTGGCGTACGAGGGCGATCAAGGCCCGCACGGACGACGCCGGATCGCGGGCGTCGCAGGCCACCAACGGGGTCTCCGGCAACAGGTCGAGGGCCGCCCGCAGTTCGTCGTCGGGGTGCTGAGGGCTGCCGGGAAAGACGTTGGCCGCCACCGCGAACGGCAGTCCGAGATCCTCCAGATTGCCGAGCGCGTCGAACGACGCCTCCAGATCGCGGGTGTCGATCAGGGCGAGCGCACCGAGCGCTCCCTTGGCCAAGTCCCGCCAGGCGGGCAGGAACCGCTGCTGTCCGGGAGTGCCGAACAGGTACAGGACCAGGTCCCCGTCCAGCGTGATCCGCCCGAAGTCGAGGGCCACGGTGGTGGTGGTCTTGGTGCCGGACACCGCGGTGTCGACCCGGGCGCCCGCCTGGGTCATGACCGCCTCGGTGAACAGCGGTTTGATCTCCGAGACGGTGCCGATCAGCGTGGTCTTGCCGACCCCGAGCGGGCCTACGACCAGGATCTTCGCGGCGCCCGCGACGCTCGGGGCGACGTACTTGCCCGCCTCGGTGGCAGGCGGCACGGGGGCGGTCGGTGGCGCGGGGAACGTCGGCGGCGCGACCGGGGCCGGCGGGGCGGAAACCGCGGGGTCCGGCCCGGCGGCGGCCTCGCGCGGCACGTCAGAGGCGGCTTTCGAGACCATGGAGGACCTTTCTGAGCATGGTCACATCGGCGCGTTCGGCCGTAGGTATGGGCGGGCGGGTCACGATCAGTCCCCACTCGATGAGATCGGCGAGCAGCACCTGGACGACGGAGGGCGGCTGACCGATGTGCGCGGCCACCTCGGCGACCGAGAGAAGCCCCTGACAGTGCGCCAGGATCTTCTGGTGCTCGGGCTGGAGCGACGCGGGGAACGCCTCGTCGGTCGCCATCACCAGCGACTCCCAGGCCAGCGTCTGGGCATCGGACATCTCCCGGCCGCGCGTGATGACGTACGGGCGGATCGCCGAGGTCGTCCGCTCCTGTGGCCGGCGGTCGGTCATGACGAGGCGGCGGCTGGGTCCCGCGGCTGGCTGGTCAGATGGGCGCCGATCTTCGCGACCAGCAACTGCATCTGCTGCGCCACCAGGCCGACATCCGCCTGAGGGTCGGTCGCGACGCCGAGATACGCCCCCTCCCCGGCATGGGTGAAGAGCACGAACCCGTGGTCGGACTCCACCATCTGCTGCCGTACGCGAGCCCCGGTGCCGAACAGCAGTGACGTGGTGGAACGCCCCGTCATCGTCATCGCCGCGCACGCCGCCGAGAGCGCCTCGGCCTCGTCCACGCTGAGCGCCGCCACCGGGCCGGTGAGGTTCGCCGCGGACATGTGGCCGAGCCGCAGCCCGTCCTCGGAGACGACCACGGCGTGCCGGACGCCCGGTATCTCGGTCAGCGGGCGGAGCATCCAGCCCAGGTCGGGAAGGGGGGCGATGGTTCCGGTCACGGCCGGCCTCCGTCGTACTCGTCGGGGGTTGGGGGTGGAGACGGTTCGAGGGGAGGCAGCGGGGCCGCCGTCGTGCCGGGGCCGGGAGCCGGCGGATCCGTCGGGGGTTCGTCGGCGTGCAGTTCCGCTCGACCGCGCAGGGTGCCGGACACGACGCTGGCGATCGACGCGCCCGCCGCCTCCGGGGTCCAGGGGTCGGTGGCCGGAGCGGGCTGCGGTACGGGAGCGGGCCGTTGCTGCTGTGCTGCGGCAGGCAGGGACTGCATGGCCGCATGCGCGGCGCCGCGGCGACTACGACGGCGCGGCAGACCGGTCGGGGTCTCGGCGGGGGCGGCCGGCTCCGACGGGTCCGGCTGGGCGGCGGAGGTCGCGGAACTCTCGAGGGGGCCGGAGGTGACGTGGGGCGCGGCGGGGGGTGCCGGTGATCCTGTGGCCTCCGCCGGGGTCGGAGCGGTGGAACGGGTGGTCCGGTCCGGGGCCGCCTGGGCGGGGGGCTGGGCCTGGGCAGCGGGCTGGGCCTGGACCGCGGGCGCCGCCGGTCCCCCGGCAGGGGCAGGCGGCTGCGGAGGCGCCGTGTCCGGCAACGGCTGTGCGGAGAAAGGCAATTGCCCACCATTCGTGGTCGCCGACGGAACCGGCGCACCGGCCCCCGCAGAGGCAGAGGCCAGATCGGCGGACTCAGCCCACGCCGCCGACGGGCCTGCTCCAGCAGCCGGTTGACCGTGACCCGACATCAGCACGGTGGCCGGTTCGTCCCGCCGCTGCTGCGGCACTCCGTACGGTTCCGGCCACCGCGCCGGCGACGCCGACTGCCCCGCCGGCTCGGTCATGAGATGGAACGGTACGAACGTCACCGCACACGTACCGCCGTACGCCGACGTTCCGTTCAGCTTCACCTCGAACCCCAGCTCACGGCTCCACCGCCCGACGCAGGCCAGCCCGAGACGGGGCACAGCGCCGAGCCGGGCCAGGTCCTGGTCGTCGCGGAGCAGCCGCGTGGCCTGCTCCAGCACGTCCTGCGGCATGCCACGCCCGGCGTCCTCGATCTCGATGACCGCGCCCGCACCGACTTCCCGGATATTGACCACCACCGGATGGTTCTGGGGCGAGAACGTGGTGGCGTTGTCCAGGAGTTCGGCGATGGCGTGCATCAGACCCTCGACGGCCGGTGCCACGGCGTACAGCGTCTGCCCGCCCCGTACCTCGATACGGCTGTACTCCACGATCCGGGACTGCGCGCCCCGCACGCAGTCGTACAGCGACACCGGACGGTTCTCCCGTCGCGCGGGCCACACCCCGCACATCACCAGGAGCGTCTGGGCCTTACGGGTCATCTGGGCGGCCGCGTGGTCCGCCTTCATGACGTCGGCCATCACCCGGGAATCGTCGATGGACTGCTCGACCTGGTCCAGAAGTTGCTGCTGCACGGAGGCCATCGCGTGCATGGTCCGGGCGACGGATTCGAATGCGGCCTGGACGGAATCACGCAGTCCGCGCTCGCGCCGCATCGCCTCGTCCGACCCCAGCGCCACGATCATCGCGGATACCGCCCGCTCGAACTCGGCACCGGTCTCGCCGGGCGCCGCGATCGGGCCCGGCACGCCTTCCAACCGCTGGCCGGCACGCACCCGTTCGGCGATCGCCGGGGCCCGTACGCCCGCGAGGTGTACGACCTCCGCGCTCCGGGCCGCGGCCAGCCGCTCCGCACGGTCACGCTCCGCCCGCTCGCCGGACAGCCGCCGTGACTGCACGAGCAGCCCGGTCAACAGCAGCACCGCCAACGAAGCGCAGCCGGCGGCCAACGCCGCGCGCCAGTCGTCCGCCGCGCCCATCAGCACGAGGACCGCGATCCCGCCCGCGACCATCACGGCCGCGGCCCACACCGCAGCCGTACGACCTGCGAAACCGCGGGTCACCACGGCACACCCGCCCCGACGCCCCTGCGCACCCCGGTCACCACGACTGCCCCTTCCGGCACACCGAACTCCCATGCGAAATAGGGAATATTGCAACCCTAGATCAACACTCCCGATTTGACTTCCCTTCTTGACGACCAGATCTCCACACTCCATCCCCTCCGCACACCTCTCCCTCACCCCTCAGTCACCCCCAGGCGCGCGTACGGCCTCCACCCGGCGCCCGGCCCGGACCTCACCCCTCATCGAACGCCTCCGCCCCCACCACCGCCTCGAACACCCCTGCTTCCGGCTCCACTTCACCCGTCACCGCCCCTCTCCTCGCACCTCCGCTCCCGACTTCGCCTCTACACCCGACGAACCCCCACCCCCGTACGCGGGCCCCGCCCTCGCCCGCACCTCCGACACAAACGGTCCCGCCGCCGCCCGCACGGTCACATCCGCGATCTCGCCACTGACCGCGCACCGCACCACCTCACCCCGCTGAGCCCGCGCCACCCGAGCCCCTGCCGCACAGGCCACCCGCGGCCCCTCCAGCGCACGGTCCGCCACCGCGAGCGCGGCCAGGTCCGCGGCCCCGCCTGCCCGATGACGGCCCAGGACCGCCTGCCCCAGGAGCAACACGGCCCCGACCACGACGGCCAACACCCCGACCACGAACACCACCCACACACTGGCCACCCCGTCATCCGCCTTCCACCAGGCCGCCCTCTCCAACTTCCCCGGCCCTTCCGGTTTCCCCGGCCCTTCCGACTTCCCCGGCCTCCCCGGCCGTTCCGACTTCCCCGGCCTCACCTGCCGTTCCGGCCTCCCCGACTCCCCCGGCCTCCCCGGCCCTTGCGGCCTCCCCGACTTCTCCGACCGCGCCACCCTCCGCCATCGCGACCGCCTCTGCCCCCACATCAAGCGCCAGACCTCCGATCCCCGCCGTACGTGCCTCGACCGACACCCGCACCAACTCCCCCTCCCTACGCACCGCCACGCGAGCCCCGCGCGGAGCCGCCTGCTCCGCGACGGCCACCGTGACCGCCTGCGGCTCCTGACGGGCCGCCGCCCTGGCGCCGGCCCGGGCGGCGTCCACACACTGGATCTGCGCGCACGCAGCCATCAGGCCCCAGAGCAGCGACACCGCGACGATCGCCAGCACCGGCAGCACCACAGCGGTCTCCGCCGTCACATAGCCCTCGTCCCCGTCAACCCGCTCAGAACTGGGCATCAAGCCCCTTACCGATGACCGCCTCCAGTGCCCCCTTGACCGTGTCGCTGGTGACCACCCGGTAGAGCACCGCCGCGAATCCGCAAGCGGCGACCGTCCCCAGCGCGTACTCGGACGTGATCATCCCCGCGTCCCCCGACCCGCTCGTCTCTCCGCACACCAGCCGAGACCACCAGACCCGCCGCCTCGACCAGCACGCCCGCCCGGACCCCTTCCGCACCCGCAACTGCAACCGCCCGACGAAACCCATCACAACCCCCACAAAACATCGCCCCACAGATCCCGCACCCCGAGCCTCAAAGCCCGACGTCCCTCAACCCTTCGCACCACCTCCCTCAACAGCCCACCCCTCACCCCCCGTTCAAGATCCGGCCAGCCATCCCGACCAACACCGGCGCGATGCCCACCACCAAGAACGCGGGAAGAAAGCAGAGCCCCACCGGCGCGGCCATCAGCACCGCCGCCCGCCGCGCCCTGGCCGTAGCCGCTCTGGCCCAAGCCGACCTGCACTCGGCAGCCAGACCCGCCACTTGGTCCGCCGCCGGCGCCCCGGACGCGTCCGCCCGCTCGAGACACCGGGCGAGCGGTCCCGCGCCAGGCCCCGGTATCGCGGCCAACCTCCGCCAGGCTTCCGCTGGTTCACCGCCGAGCCGCAACTCCGCTGCCACCCTCGCCAGACATCGCCCCACCGGCCCCGGCAGCGAACGCCCCACGGACTCGGCCGCGACAGCGGGCCCGGCACCCGCCGCCACACACGCGGCCAGCAGATCTGCGGCCAACGGCAACTGCCGTTCCGCCTCGGCCGTTTCCACCTCACCCGCCGCTGCGCCCCGGCGCCTGCGATGCCGTACGGCGTATCCCACAGTCAGGCCGATCAGCCCGCCAACCACACCTCCCCACACCGCATATCCCGCGCAAGCAACCCCCACCACAGACACCCACCCCGCCCCCGACGACCATCGCCCCGACCGCTCCCCCGACCACGACACCGGCTGCACCGCCGACGCCACCCTCGATCCCGGACTCGCCTCCGCCCTCGAACTCTCCGGCACCTCTTCCCCCACCGCCCGCACTCGCGCCCGAACCTCCCGCACCCGCCGCCCGACCACCACGGCCCACACCACCGACACCATCCCCACAAGCGCGGCCCCGATCAACAGCCCCACCCCCAGCCTGTGGACAACTTCCGCACCCAGCACCGCCACTCCCCTCGTCCCATCCCTCACCGTTCACCCCTCACCGTTCGCCGCTCGCTCCTCACGCCTCTGCCCGGCGCACGATCCACGCGGCCCACCACAGCCCGACCCCTTCCAGCACCACCCCCACGGCGAGACACCCGAGCCCCACCCCCGTATGCAGCAGGACACGCAACGGGCTCGCCCCGAGCGCGGCGCCCATCAGCAGACCGACCACAGGCAACCCGGCCAACAGCACAGCAGTCGCCCGCGCACCCGCCAACTGAGCGTGCAAATCGGCTTGTTGGTCCCGATCAGCACGCAGAGCCCCTTCGAGCCGGGCGAGCCCCCGATCCAGCCCGGCCCCTCGCTCCACCGCCACCGACCAGCACGCCGCAAGCCCGAGCAACCCCTGAGCTCCCGGCTCCTTCGCCGCATCCCGCAACGCTGCCGGCACATCGCCGCCGAACCGCGCCGCCGCCAGCACCGAACCCTCCCCACCTCCCACCCCACCGGTCTCCCGCGCCGCAGTCAGCAGCGCCTCGGCCGGCTGGCACCCCGCCCGCACCTCGGCAATCACCGCACCGCACAACGCGATGACGGCATCCCCCCGCTCCTGCGCCACCCGCCCCAGCGCACGCACCCGCCAGGCCCTCGCCAAGACCGGTGCCGCCACGCCCCCGAGCACGAGCGGCAGCACCGAGCCGCCGAGGACCGCAAGCACCAACCCACCGGCCAGACACCAGACTTCGGGCCGGCACCCCACCGCACGCCCTCTCACGACCCACCCCGACACCCGTCCGGCGCCAGCCCCACCACTCCCCGCGCCAACCGCGAACAACGCCCGCACCCGCCGCTGACCCCGCCCCCGAAGCCTCACAACTCACCCCCCGATCCTCCGAGAAGCCCCCGCAGCCGCTCCCACCCCTCCGCACGCTCGAACGCAGCCGGCCCCCACCGCAGAGCAGGCACGGCCCGCACCAGCCCGTCGCCACCCCGCTCGAGCACCCGCACCTCAGCGATACGCCGCCGGCCACCCCGGTCACGATCGAGATGCAGGACGACGGACACCGCGGCCGCCAACTGACTGTGCAGAGCGGCACGATCGAGCCCGGCCGCGGTGGCCAGCGCCTCCAGCCTCGTCGGCACATCCGCCGCAGCGTTCGCGTGAACGGTCCCCGATCCGTCGTGCCCCGTGTTGAGAGCCGCCAGCAGATGTACGACCTCGGCGCCCCGCACCTCCCCGACGACCAGCCGGTCCGGCCTCATCCGCAGCGCCTGTCGTACGAGATCCTGCAGCGTGACCAGACCGACGCCCTCCTGGTTCGCAGGACGGGCCTCCAGGCGCACCACATGCGGATGGTCGGGCCGCAGTTCCGCCGAGTCCTCGGCGAGCACGATCCGTTCACGGTCCCCGACGAGCCCGAGCAACGCGGACAGCAGGGTGGTCTTCCCCGACCCCGTGCCCCCACTGATGACGTACGAGAGCCTGGCCGCCACGAGCGCCCGCAGTACGGCGTCCCCACCCGGCGGCACAGTGCCGGCGGCCACCAACTCGGCCAGCGAGAAGGCCTTCGGCCGCACCACGCGCAGCGACAGACACGTCGAACCGACCGCGACCGGCGGAAGAACGGCATGCAGGCGGGTGCCGTCCGGGAGCCGGGCGTCCACCCAGGGCCGCGCGTCGTCGAGGCGGCGCCCGGCCACCGTAGCGAGACGCTGCGCGAGTCGCCGTACGGCGGCCGCGTCGGAGAAGGTGACCGGGGCCAGTTCGAGCCCGTGCCCGCGGTCGACCCATACCTGGTCCGGCGCGGACACCAGGACGTCGGTGACCTCGGGGTCCGCGAGCAGGGCCTGCAGAGGCCCCGACCCGACCAGCTCGGAGCGCAACTCACCTACTACATCGAGGAGTTCGCAGTCACCAAGCACCCTCCCCTGCTCCCGCAGGGCCTCGGCGACCCGCGCCGGGGTGGGCTCGGCCCCGTGCTCGGCGAGCCAGTGGCGCACGCCGTCGAGCAGTGTGCGGGTCATGCCGTACCGCCCGCCGGCACCCGCTCCCAGAAGGCCTCGCAGAACCGGGCGAGCGGTCCACGTGCCCGCGCGCCCGGAGGCGCGTCGTCCCGTGCCAGCCCGGGCTCCTCCGGCAGCTCACCGGCGAGTGGCACACCGAGCAACCTGGCGATCTCCTCGGCCCCGATGCCGACCGTGAACGGCCCTCTGACCACCGCACGCAGATCCCCGAGCACCATCCGCGCCGCCGCGGCCACCCGCCCGGAAGCCGCCACGGGCCGCAACGCCGCCGGTACCACGAGCAGCCCGAGGTCGAGTTGGGTCAGGGCCTCGGCGACCGCGGCGTCGATCCTGCGGGGCAGATCCACGACGACCACACCCCCTCGCCGTCGCGCCGCGGAGAGCACGGCCCGCATCGCCTCCGCCGGCACCGCCACCGAATCACCCCGGTCCCAGCTCAGCACGCGTAGCGCGTGCAGCTCGGGGAGCGCGCCCTCGAGGGCCCCGCTGCCGAGCCGGCCACGCGATTCCGCGAACGCGGGCCAGCGCAGCCCCTTGACCGTCTCGCCGCCGAGCAGCACATCGAGACCGCCCCCGAGCGGATCGGCGTCCACCAGCATGGTCCGCCGCCCGGCCTTGGCGGCCGTCACCGCGAGGGCGCACGCCAGCGTGGAGGCGCCGGCACCCCCGCACCCGCCGAGTACGCCGACCGTCAGGGCCTGCCCACCGACGCCTTCGACCACATCCGCGATCCGGTCCACCAGCCATTGCTCGCCGTCCGGCAACCGCAGCACGTGGTCCGCACCGATCTCGACCGCCCGCTGCCACACGTCCGGATCGTCCTGGTCCCTGCCCACCAGGCAGACGCCGCGTCTGCGAGTGGCGCCGCGCAGGCGCCGGGCCGCGTCGTCCCCCACCAGGACCAGCGGTGCCGTCTCCCAGCCGCCCCCGCGCTCCGGCAGGGCAGGGTGTACTTCCGGCCGCGCCCCCGCCGCGGCGCACAGCCGCAACAAGTCGTCGAGCAGTGCTGCGTCCTCCGTGACGATCAGCGGTCCGTCGAGCTGCCCTTCACCGGCCGACGGCCGGTCGTTCGTGATCGATGCGGTCACGATCTCCGCCCCCTCTCGCTGTGAACGTGGTGAATCCGCAGTCGCGAAGTGGGCCGTGAACACAACGCCGAACTTCGCGAGCGGGATTCACCATGAGCGAGCTTCGGAAATCGTGTGGATCTTGGTCCAAAACTGTGGACAACTCGCGGGTTGTGAATAACTCGCTCACTCAAAGCAGTGAGGTCTACGGATCTCCCTCACAGCAGCCCAACCATCACGCACAGTGACCGGATCGGCTGGTCGAGGCGCACGCCCGACGAAGCGACCAGGAGGCGAATTTGATCAAAAAAAGAGGGCCAAAACGGGCCCGGACATGCGACGACCCCCGCCGGGGGGGAGAGCGGGGGTCGTCCCCACGGCCGACTCGGGGGGGGAGGAGTCGGACCGGGTTAGCACGGTCGCGAACGATCCGTGACTTCCATGGTGTACCCGAGAGCCTTCTCAGGCAAACCCACGCGCCACACCTTACGCCGAATGGTGGGCGCCTATGCTCGACCCCGTGGAAAACCACTCGTCACCCCGGACAGCAGCCTTCTTTGACCTGGACAAGACGGTCATTGCGAAGTCGAGCACGCTCACCTTCAGCAAGTCCTTCTACCAGGGTGGACTGATCAACCGCAGGGCAGTACTGCGTACTGCCTACGCCCAGTTTGTGTTTCTCGCGGGCGGTGCGGACCACGATCAGATGGAGCGGATGCGCGAATATCTCTCCGCGCTCTGCCGTGGCTGGAATGTGCAGCAGGTCAAGGAGATCGTCGCGGAGACTCTGCACGACCTGATCGACCCGATCATCTACGACGAGGCCGCGTCCCTCATCGAGGAGCATCACACCGCCGGACGGGACGTGGTGATCGTCTCGACCTCCGGCGCCGAGGTGGTGGAGCCGATCGGCGAACTGCTCGGCGCGGACCGCGTGGTGGCCACCCGCATGGTGGTCGGCGACGACGGCTGCTTCACCGGCGAGGTGGAGTACTACGCGTACGGCCCGACGAAGGCGGAGGCGGTCCGCGAGCTGGCCCGGACCGAGGGCTACGACCTGGAGCGCTGCTACGCGTACAGCGATTCCGCGACGGACGTGCCGATGCTGGAGGCCGTCGGCCACCCGCACGCGGTGAACCCCAGCCGGGGCCTGCGCCGCGAGGCGGTCGCCCGTGACTGGCCGATTCTCGACTTCCACCGCCCGGTCCCACTCAAGCAGCGCGTCCCGTCCCTGTCGGTCCCACCGCGGCCCGCCCTGGTGGCCGTGGCCGCCGTCGGCGCCGCGGCGGCCACCGCCGGGCTCGTCTGGTACGCGAGCAGACGCCGCATCGCGGCTTCCTGACGCGCGGGACCCCGCCCGTCACCACGTCCCGATCTGACCTCTGCATTCTGCGCCCGTTTTGCACGTATTTGAAGCTAAAAGTAAAGAACCGCGGCCAGGGCTTTCGCATCCCCGGTGACAGGAGTACAAAGGATTCAACGGCCCGCGAGACCAAGGACATCCGAGAGGATTACCTTCCAACGCAATTCGGCCCCACGGACCGCGCATGGTCGTACAGCACCCACGCGACGTCGACCCGTCGAATACGGGCCAGCCGCACCAGGCAACGGGCAAAGACCCCGACCTGATGGGCAAATACACGAGGACGCTTGGTAACTGGGCGGACATGCCAGCGGCGGTACCGGGACCGGTACCGCCGCAACCCTGTTCAGGGACTTTTCCGGGAACTTCGCGCCCCGCCACCAGCAGGCACCTCAGGCAGCTCCGCGCTGCAGCGCCTCACAGACAGCCGTCGATTCCCGCGCCCCGAGTTCAACGGCCTTGCCGCAGTGGGTGATCCAGGCCGCCATACCGTCCGGCTTACCGGAGGCATAAGCGTCGAGCGCCCCGCAGTACGCGGCCCGCCCCAGCTCCGCATGGCCCACCTCGGCCGGGCACACCGACTTCGGATCGAGACCGCTACCGATCAACACGATGCGCTCCGCCGCCCGCGCCACGAGTCCGTTGTACGAGCCGAACGGGCGCAGTGCGAGCAGCTCTCCGTGCACCACCGCCGCGGTGACCAGCGCAGGGGCGGAGCTGCCGTCGATGATCAGCCGGGACAGGCCGTCGAGACGGCCGGCGACCTCGTCCGCATCAGGCAGTGCGAGCTCGATCAGCGGCTCCTCGACCGGCTCACCGGCCTGCCGGGGCCGGCCCACCGTCTCGTCCTGCACCCCTGCGGCCACCAGGTGGAGCCGGGCCAGTACGCGCAACGGCGACTGCCGCCAGATGGACAGCAGTTGCCCCGCCTCCGCGGTCAACCGCAGCGCCGCGCCGACCCCACGCGCCTCGTCCTCGCTGCCGAAGTCGCTGCGCCTGCGCACCTCTTCGAGGGCCCAGTCGGCGCCGGCGAGTGCGGCGGAGCCGCGGGCTCCGCGCAGCGCGGCCTCCGAGGTGATCTCGTTGCTGCGGCGGCGCATGACCCGGTGGCCGTAGACCTGGTCCACGGACTTGCGCACCGACTCCACGCTGTCGGCCACACCCGGGAGCGAGCCGAGAACGGAGAGCGGATCGGCTGTCGTACTCATAAGTACGACACTACGCACCCGAGGGCCGCACCCCACGAAGGAGTGGTCTTCTTCACGCTGGTCGACCACTCACCGAGATGACACCACTACTCTTGGTGAACATGAAAATTGCTTTCGTCGGGAAGGGCGGCAGCGGCAAGACGACGCTGTCCTCGCTCTTCGTCCGTCACGTCACCGCCTCCGGAACCCCGGTCATCGCAGTGGACGCGGACATCAACCAGCACCTCGCAGCCGCCCTCGGTCTGACCGACGAGGAGGCCGCCGCACTGCCCCCGATGGGCGCGCAACTGCCCCTCATCAAGGACTACCTGCGCGGCACCAACCCCCGGATCCCCTCCGCGGAGACCATGATCAAGACGACCCCGCCCGGCGAGGGTTCGCGGCTGCTGCGGGTGCGTGAGGACAATCCGGTGTACGCGGCCTGCGCCCGGAACGTGGAACTCGACGGCGGCGCCGCCCGTTTGATGGTCACCGGCCCCTTCACCGAGTCCGATCTGGGCGTCGCCTGCTACCACTCCAAGGTCGGAGCGGTGGAGCTCTGCCTGAATCACCTCGTCGACGCCCGCGACGAGTACGTGGTCGTCGACATGACGGCCGGTTCCGACTCCTTCGCCTCCGGCATGTTCACCCGCTTCGACCTGACGTTCCTGGTCGCCGAGCCCACCCGCAAGGGCGTCTCCGTCTACCGGCAGTACAAGAGCTACGCCCAGGACTTCGGCATCGCACTCGCGGTGGTGGGGAACAAGGTGCAGGGCGAGGACGACCTGGCCTTCCTGCGTGAGGAGGTAGGCGACGACCTGCTCGTCACCTTCGCCCACTCCGACTGGGTACGCGCGATGGAGAAGGGCCGTCCGCATCCCTTCGAGCAGCTCGAAGAGGCGAACGCCACCGCCCTGCGGACCATGACGGACGCCGCGGACGCCTCGTACGAGCACCGGGACTGGGCGCGCTACACCCGGCAGATGGTGCACTTCCACCGTAAGAACGCGGCGAGTTGGGGAAACGCGAAGACGGGTGCCGACCTGGCGGACCAGATCGACCCCGCCTTCGTACTCGGTGAGGGTCTTGCCGACGGAATCGGCGGAGGCCTCGAAGGAGACCTCGCAGTAAGTGGGGCTCAGGACGCGGGCGTCAGCTCCGCTCCTTGTGCTCCTCTCCCGGCTTGACGGCCGGAGCACCCGGTACGCCCTTGGGCGCCGGAGCGGGCTTTCCGGAGAGGTATGCCGGCCAGCCCTCCTTCGGCGCCTGACCGACACCGAGCTTGCGCATCTTCTGCAGCACCTTCGGGTCCTGGGCGTCGAGCCAGTCGGCGAGCTGGCGGAAGGAGACGCAGCGCACCTCCTTCTTGGTGCAGACGCCCTCGATCGTCTCCTCGATGGCACTCATGTAGGTGCCGCCGTTCCACGACTCGAAGTGGTTGCCGATGACCAGCGGGGCGCGGTTGCCCTGATAGGCGCGCTCGAAGCCCTGGAGCAGGCCGTCACGCATCTGGTCGCCCCAGTACTCGTGCTTGGAGGGGTCGCCCTTCGTGGTGCTGCCCGACTGGTTGACCATGAAGTTGTAGTCCATGGTCAGCGTCTCGAAGGCCCGGCCGGGCACGGGGACCAGCTGCATGGACAGGTCCCACAGACCCTCCTTCTTCTTGGGCCAGACCTGGTTGTTGACGCCGCTGGTGTCGTAGCGGAAGCCGAGTTCGCGGGCGGCCTTCATGAAGTTCTGCTGGCCCTCGAGGCAGGGTGTGCGGGCGCCGACGAGTTCCTTGTCGTAGTCGAAGGGCAGCGGCTCGGCCTTCTTGTCGCCGGTGTTGGTCTTCCACTGCTTGACGAAGGACTTGGCCTGGGTGATCTCGCTCTTCCAGTCCTCGACGGACCACTCGCCCACCCCGCGGCCCTTGCCGCAGAAGTGGCCGTTGAAGTGGGTGCCGATCTCGTTGCCCTCGAGCCAGGCGCCGCGCAGTTGGTCGACGGTGTCCTTGATGCCCGCGGCGTCATTGAAACCGATGTCGGAGCTGCCCTGCTCGTGCTGCGGCGGGCTGTACTGGCCCTTCTTGCCCTCCGGCAGCATGTACACACCGCTGAGGAAGTACGTCATGGTGGCGTTGTTGGCCTTGCCCACTTCACGGAAGTGCGAGAAGAGCTTCTGGCTGTCCTCGCCGGCGCCGTCCCAGGAGAACACCACGAACTGCGGAGGCTTCTGACCGGGCTTCAGGCGCTCGGGCTTGGGCTGCTTCGGCTGGGTCCCGGTGTACGCGGTCGAGCCGTCACCGATGAGCCGAACGGGACTCTTCGGGGCCGCTGCGGCCTTCTTGGGGCCGTGCGCCCCCTCCTCCTTCTTCTGCCCGGACTCTCCGCCCGAGCAGCTGACAAGTCCCACGGCGCATGCCGCGACGGCGACACCCGCGGCAAGTCTCCTGGTGGCGGCGTTCATCCGCCCACCTCTTCTTTCGGGTCGGGGTCTCTTCGGCAGGGGTGACGTGGATACGCCGGAACTACGCGGGTGGCCTGCTGCGCGGTCCTGCCGATGGCGCCGCCAAAATCGCATGGCCTTACGGAGCGAAAGGTGCGACAAGCCGTAAAGCTGCTCTATTCGCTCACCTGAGTGAACGGATGAACCATTTGCCCGGCTTGCCCGACTCCATTCTTTACTCTCCATTACTGTTCATTTACCGAGAGTTGGCACTCCACGGCGCTCTCGGTACGCCGTCCCCGCCCCCTTCGCACACCCCGCGCCACCACCCCGCCCCACCGGCCGATGCCGCCGGCGTATGCCGTGACCCACGGCCGCATCCCATCCCGACCCCGCCCACCAGCGGGGCTGTCAAGCGACCGCGAAATCCCTCACGAGACGGGAAAACATGTCCGCCTCTGTCCCCACCCGTGCCGACGACTCCGGCCCCACCAAAGACCAGCGGCCGCACGGGCCGCCGACCCGACGCCTGCGTATCGCCGGAGCCGACGTCTCCGCATCGATCGCCGTCTTCCTGATCGCCCTCCCGCTGTCCCTCGGGATCGCTCTCGCCACCGGCGCCCCGCTGCAGGCCGGACTCGTCGCCGCCGCCGTCGGCGGAATCGTCGCCGGCACGCTCGGCGGTGCACCCCTCCAGGTCAGCGGCCCGGCGGCAGGCCTGACGGTGGTGACCGCCGATCTGATCCAGCAGTACGGCTGGCGCACCACGTGCGCCATCACCGTGCTCGCCGGACTCGCCCAACTCGGCCTGGCCTTCCTCAGAGTGGCCCGTTCGGCCCTCGCAGTCAGTCCGGCCATCGTGCACGGCATGCTGGCCGGAATCGGCATCACGATCGCCTTCGCGCAGCTGCACATCGTCCTCGGCGGCAGCCCGCACAGCTCGGTCGTGGACAACGTCCGCCAGTTGCCCTCCCAGCTGGCCGACCTGCACCCCGCGGCCGTCTCGGTCAGCGTGCTCACCCTGGTCGTCCTGCTCGGCTGGCCCAGGATTCCCGGCCGGGCCGGGCGACTGGTGCGCACGGTGCCCGCCGCGCTCGCCGCGGTGACCGTCGCCACCCTCGTCGCCGCGCTCGGCGGACTGCGTCTGGACCGGGTCGACCTGCCGTCCTGGAGCAGCCACGCGCTCGCCGGACTGCCCGACGGCCCGGTGCTCGGGCTCATCGCCGCCGTACTCACCATCACCCTGGTCGGCAGCGTGGAATCGCTGCTCTCCGCCGTCGCCGTCGACAAGCTGGCCGCGGGGCGCAAGTCCGGACCGCGCGTGCCGCGCGCCGACCTCGACCGCGAGCTGCGCGGTCAGGGCGCGGCCAATATCGTCTCCGGCACCCTCGGCGGCCTGCCCGTCACAGGTGTGGCCGTACGCAGCGCGGCGAACGTCCGGGCCGGCGCGGTGAGCAGCAACTCGGCCATCCTGCACGGCTTCTGGGTAGTGATCGCCGCCCTGCTCCTGGTCGCGGTCCTCGACCTGATCCCGCTCGCCGCCCTGGCCGCGCTCGTGATGGCGGTCGGCGTACAGATGGTCTCGCTCACCCATATCCGTAACGTCACCCGTCACCGCGAGGTGCTGGTGTACGGCGTGACCACGGCCGGCGTCGTGCTGCTCGGGG
Organism: Streptomyces sp. YIM 130001; assembly: GCF_003574445.1. Classification (GTDB taxonomy): domain Bacteria; phylum Actinomycetota; class Actinomycetes; order Streptomycetales; family Streptomycetaceae; genus Streptomyces. The sequence goes on along the minus strand of NZ_KZ984562.1, from coordinate 63,724 downwards.
TCCTGGAAGGCGTGGCGATCGGTATCGCCGTCGCGGTTGCCGTCGCGCTGCACCGGCTTTCGCGTACGCGGATCACCCACGAGGAGCGGGACGGGGTCCACCATGTACGGGTGCGGGGCCAGTTGACGTTCCTCGCCGTGCCGCGGCTGAGCCGGACACTGCATCTCGTACCGCACACAGCCGGTGCGGTGGTGGAGCTGGACGGTTCGTTCATGGACCACGCCGCGTACGAGGCGCTGCAGGACTGGCAGGACGCGCACACCACACACGGGGGCTCGGTCGAGCTGACCGGCCGTTCCGGCGGACGGATCGCCGAACCCGCCGGAGGAGGCGACCACTGCTGCCGCCCCTGGACCGCCTGGCGCAACCACCGTTGTGAGCGTCCCGCCGAGCACGGCGAGCCTCAGGTACACCAACTCGCCAGCGGGATCAGCGCGTTCCAGCGGGACACCGCGCCGCTGGTGCGCGACGAACTGGCCCGGCTCGCCGAGGAGGGCCAGCGCCCCTCGCAGCTCTTTCTGACCTGCGCCGACTCCCGGGTCGTCACATCGATGATCACGTCCAGCGGCCCCGGCGACCTCTTCGTCGTACGGAACGTGGGCAATCTGGTGCCGCCGCCCGGCGAGGAGAGCGGGGACGATTCGGTGGCGGCCGCCATCGAGTACGCGGTGGACGTGCTCGAGGTCGACTCGATCACGGTGTGCGGGCACTCCGGCTGCGGCGGCATGCAGGCCCTGCTGCAAGGCGCCCAGGACACGGCTGACGGGACGGACGACGCGGCGAGCGGACCGACGGTGCCGTCCGGCCCCGACGAGCTGCCCGCCACTCCGTTGCGTCGCTGGCTGCGGCACGGTGCACCCAGCGTGGAGCGGATGTCCCGGCAGGGGCACAACTGGGCGCGGGTCGCGGGCCGGCCGCCCGGCGACCCGATCGAGCAGCTGTGCCTGACCAATGTCGTCCAGCAATTGGAGCATCTGCGCGGCCACGAGTCGGTCAAGCGGCGGCTCGCGGACGGCAGCCTCGCGCTGCACGGCATGTACTTCCACGTGGGCGAGGCCCAGGCGTATCTGCTGACCGGCGGCGACGATCTCTTCGACGTGGTCGCCCCCGCGGCACTGCAGACGGCGCGCGTCTGAACCGGGAGCGCCCGGGCTCCGTGAGACTGTGTGGCCCCGCTTCCGGGGCCACACGCCACGCACAGGTCTAAACCAGTTGTCCAAGGGCCCTTGTCACCAGGGGCGGGCGTCTGATGAGCTGTGGCCTGGGACACAACGGTCGCCCCCCGACAAAGCACCGTAAGGGAGATGTCGTGAGCAACGAAAGCCTGGCCAACCTCTTGAAGGAGGAGCGACGCTTTGCGCCGCCTGCCGACCTGGCCGCGAACGCCAACGTCACGGCGGAGGCGTACGAGCAGGCCAAGGCTGACCGGCTGGGCTTCTGGGCCGAGCAGGCCCGGCGGCTGAGCTGGGCGACCGAACCGACCGAGACCCTCGACTGGTCGAACCCGCCGTTCGCCAAGTGGTTCGCCGACGGCCGGCTCAATGTCGCGTACAACTGCGTCGACCGCCACGTCGAAGCCGGTAACGGCGACCGGGTCGCCATCCACTTCGAGGGAGAGCCCGGCGACAGCCGCGCGATCACCTACGCCGAGCTCAAGGACGAGGTCTCCAAGGCGGCCAACGCCCTGACCGAACTCGGCGTCGGCAAGGGCGACCGGGTCGCCGTCTACATGCCGATGATCCCCGAGACGGCCATCGCCATGCTGGCCTGCGCCCGCATCGGCGCCGCCCACTCGGTGGTCTTCGGCGGCTTCTCCGCGGACGCGATCGCCAAGCGCGTCGAGGACGCCGACGCCAAGGTCGTCATCACCTCCGACGGCGGTTACCGCCGCGGCAAGCCGTCCGCCCTGAAGCCGGCCGTCGACGACGCCGTCTCCCGCGTGGACAGCGTCGACCACGTCCTCGTGGTCCGCCGCACCGGCCAGGACGTGGAGTGGAACGAGGACCGCGACCTGTGGTGGCACGAGGTCGTCGAGCGGCAGAGCGCCGAGCACACGCCGGAGGCCTTCGAGGCCGAGCAGCCGCTCTTCATCCTCTACACCTCGGGCACCACGGGTAAGCCGAAGGGCATCCTGCACACCTCGGGCGGATACCTCACGCAGGCCGCGTACACCCACCACGCGGTCTTCGACCTCAAGCCGGAGACCGACGTCTACTGGTGCACCGCCGACGTCGGCTGGGTCACCGGCCACTCGTACATCGTCTACGGCCCGCTGGCCAACGGCGCGACGCAGGTCATGTACGAAGGCACCCCGGACTCCCCGCACCAGGGCCGCTTCTGGGAGATCGTGCAGAAGTACGGCGTCTCGATCCTCTACACGGCGCCGACCGCGATCCGTACGTTCATGAAGTGGGGGGACGACATCCCCGCGAAGTTCGACCTGTCCAGCCTCAGGGTCCTCGGTTCGGTCGGTGAGCCGATCAACCCCGAGGCCTGGATGTGGTACCGCAAGCACATCGGCGGCGACCGCTGCCCGATCGTCGACACCTGGTGGCAGACCGAGACCGGCGCGATGATGATCTCGCCGCTGCCCGGTGTCACCGAGACCAAGCCGGGCTCCGCCCAGCGTGCCCTGCCCGGTATCGCGGCCACCGTCGTGGACGACGAGGCGCACGAAGTGCCGGACGGTGGCGGCGGCTATCTCGTCCTGACCGAGCCGTGGCCGTCGATGCTGCGCACCATCTGGGGCGACGACCAGCGCTTCATCGACACCTACTGGTCGCGCTTCGAGGACAAGTACTTCGCCGGTGACGGCGCCAAGAAGGACGAGGACGGCGACATCTGGCTGCTCGGCCGGGTCGACGACGTCATGCTCGTCTCCGGGCACAACATCTCGACGACCGAGGTCGAGTCCGCACTCGTCTCGCACCCGTCCGTCGCCGAGGCCGCGGTCGTCGGCGCCAACGACGAGACCACCGGACAGGCGATCGTCGCGTTCGTCATCCTGCGCGGCACGGCGGACCAGTCCGAGGAACTGATCGCGGAGCTGCGCAACCACGTCGGGGCCACCCTCGGCCCGATCGCCAAGCCCAAGCGCGTCCTGCCGGTGGCCGAGCTGCCGAAGACCCGCTCCGGCAAGATCATGCGCCGCCTCCTGCGGGACGTCGCCGAGAACCGCCAGGTCGGTGACGTCACCACCCTGGCCGACTCCTCCGTGATGAACCTGATCCAGACCCAGCTCCCCTCGGCGTCCTCCGAGGACTGAGTCACCCAGGACACGCTCCCAGGCCGCTCACCACGAGCGGACCGCTGCATACGGACAGGGCACCCGGCCTCCCGCCGGGTGCCCTGTCCGTCTCCGCATCCGCAGGCACCCGGCCTCCACGACAAGCGGCCGTGCTCCCGCGGTGCGAAGATCACCGCGTGTACGGCCTTGCGCCAGGCGGGTAGGGTGACGACCGCGTCCATCACATGAGACGCAAAACTAGGTGCGCCGGGAAGTCTGGTCGGCAACGAGTTCGTTGTGCCCGTCTTCTCGGAGGTATCGCACCGTGGCCGCGCCCGCTCCCCGCAACAACCGCAAGGTCATGGGACAACTGTCCCTTCCCGAGCGGAACTTCGTCGCCGAGGCGCTGCGCACCGAGACCGTCGGCGGCATCCTGCTCCTGCTCGCCGCGATCGCCGCCCTGATCTGGGCGAACACCCCGCTGAGCGACGCCTACGAATCGGTTCGCGGCTTCCACATCGGCCCCGAGTCGCTCGGCCTCGACCTGAGCATCCAGCACTGGGCAGCCGACGGCCTGCTCGCGGTCTTCTTCTTCGTCGCCGGTATCGAACTCAAGCGGGAACTCGTCGCCGGCGAGCTCCGCGACCCCAAGGCCGCGATCCTCCCCGTCGTCGCCGCCCTCTGCGGAATGATCGCCCCCGCCCTCGTCTACGTCCTGGTCAACGTCACCGGCGACGGATCACTGAGCGGCTGGGCCGTGCCGACCGCCACCGACATCGCCTTCGCGCTCGCCGTGCTGGCCGTGATCGGCACCTCGTTGCCGTCCGCGCTGCGCGCCTTCCTGCTGACCCTGGCCGTGGTCGACGACCTCTTCGCGATCCTGATCATCGCCGTCTTCTTCACCAGCCAGATCAGCTTCCTGCCGCTGGCCGGCGCGGTGTTCGGGCTCGCCCTGTTCTGGCTGCTGCTGCGCAAGGGGGTACGCGGCTGGTACGTCTACGTTCCGCTCGGCCTCGCCGTCTGGGCACTGATGTACAACAGCGGCGTGCACGCCACCATCGCCGGTGTCGCGATGGGCCTGATGCTGCGCTGCTCCCGCCGCGACGGCGAGGCGCACTCCCCCGGCGAGCACATCGAGCACCTGGTGCGACCGCTGTCCGCGGGCCTCGCCGTACCGCTGTTCGCCCTGTTCTCCGCCGGTGTCGCCATCTCCGGCGGCGCGATCGGCGATGTCTTCGCCCAGCCGGAGACGCTCGGTGTCGTGCTCGGCCTCGTGGTGGGCAAGACGATCGGCATCTTCGGCGGCACCTGGCTCGCCGCCCGCTTCACCCGGGCGGAGCTGAGCGACGATCTGGCCTGGCCCGACCTGTTCGCGGTGGCCTCACTGGCCGGCATCGGCTTCACGGTCTCGCTGCTGATCGGCGAACTCGCGTTCGACGGCGACGCGCAGTTGACCGACGGTGTGAAGGCCGCGGTGCTCTGCGGTTCGCTCATCGCCGCGGTGCTCTCCGGAATCCTGCTCAAGTTCCGGAACGCCAAGTACCGCAAGCTCACCGAGGACGAGGAGCGGGACGAGGACCAGTCGGGCATCCCCGACATCTACGAGGTGGGCGACCCCGCGTACCACCTGCGGATGGCCGCGCTCCACGAGCGCAAGGCGGCCGAGCACCGCAAGCTCGCCGATTCGGCTGCCGCGGGCGGCGCCGACGACTCCGGTCCGGCATGATTCAACTCCAGGCCCGCGCTGCGGACCGGCCCCGTACTCTCGGGTAGACCCGGCACGACCGGGTAGGCCCCCGGGCACCCGGCCGTCCGGCCGGGGCACCGCAGCAGAAGAGAAGAGGGAGACCGCGATGAGCGCAGCCGATGGCGCCGACCGCAGCCTTGGACAGCTGGTCGCCTCGGCCACCGCCGAGATGTCCGCACTCATGCACGACGAGATCGCGCTGGCCAAGGCGCAGTTGCGGCAGGACGCCAAGCGGGCCGGGATCGGCGGTGGCGCGTTCGCCGCAGCCGTGGCCGTGCTGATCTTCTCGCTGCCGATGCTGAGTTTCGCCCTCGCGTACGGCATCCACGCCTGGAGCGACTGGCACCTGTCCGTCTGCTTCCTGCTCTCCTTCGCGGCGAACGTCCTGTTCGCAGGGCTGCTCGCGCTGATCGGCCTGGTCTTCGCCAAGAAGGCCAAGAAGGGCAAGGGCCCGCAGAAGGTCGCCGCTTCGGCCAAGGAATCGGCTGCCGTACTGGGGAACGTCAAGCCGCATCCGCGCGCCGTCCCCGCCGGGACCAGGGAGCTGCCGGCCACGACCCCGATCGAAGCGGCGTCTGTGACACGCTCGTCCTCATGACGGAACCCGCCACACCTGCCGCGCCCGCCTCGGCCGTACGCATCGACGGCCCCTGGACGCACCGGGACGTCGCCGCCAACGGCGCGCGCTTTCATGTGGCCGAGGCGGGGGACGGCCCTCTCGTCCTGCTGCTGCACGGCTTCCCGCAGTTCTGGTGGAGCTGGCGGCACCAGCTCACCGCACTCGCCGACGCCGGATTCCGCGCGGTGGCGATGGACTTGCGGGGCGTGGGCGGCAGCGACCGCACGCCCCGGGGCTACGACCCGGCGAACCTGGCGCTCGACATCACCGGAGTCGTACGGTCCCTCGGCGAGCCGGACGCCGCGATCGTCGGGCACGACCTCGGCGGGTATCTGGCCTGGACGGCCGCCGTGATGCGCCCCAAGCTGGTGCGCCGGCTCGCGGTCTCCTCGATGCCTCATCCGCGCCGCTGGCGTTCGGCGATGCTCTCGGACGTCAAGCAGACGGCTGCCGGTTCCTACATCTGGGGCTTCCAGCGCCCATGGATCCCCGAGCGCCGACTCACCGCGGACGATGCCGCGCTGACCGGGCGTCTGATCCGCGAGTGGTCGGGGCCGCAGCTGCCGGACGACGAGACGGTGGAGGTGTACCGGCGCGCCATGTGCGTACCGTCCACGGCGCACTGCGCGATCGAGCCGTACCGCTGGATGGTGCGCTCACTCGCGCGGCCGGACGGCATCCAGTTCAACCGCCGGATGAAGATGCCGGTCCGGGTGCCGACGCTGCACCTGCACGGCTCGCTCGACCCGGTGATGCGCACACGCAGTGCGGCGGGCTCGGGCGAATACGTCGAAGCGCCGTACCGCTGGCGGCTGTTCGACGGGCTCGGGCACTTCCCGCACGAGGAGGACCCGGTCGCCTTCTCCACCGAGCTCATCAACTGGCTGAAGGACCCCGAGCCCGACCGGTAGCAGGGCCCCAGGCCGGGGTTCGCTGGTGGTGAACTCCTGTGCTACGAACGCCAATTGCCCCACGCATACGCCGATTAGGCACCGCCCTCGCGGTTACCGACCATGGGCCACGGGCACACGTCCCGGTATGGGCTGGACGCACGACTACAGTGACGTAGTACGCAATCGCCGCCGCTCCTCCGGCGCCTCGAAAGCACATCCCGGCGGTGGTTCCCCGGGCCGAGGGGCCGACGACTCCGGATTTGCGGTGGGCATTCCCCGCATTCTCCGGCGCCGGGCACGGTGGGTGTCGGCACGGCTGAGGCATCCGCGCTGAGGCATCCGCGCTGAGGCATCCGCGCTGTGAAGCGTGGCGAGGCATCCGCGCTGTGAAGCGTGGCTCTTCCAGCCGGAGCGCCCGGGCACCACACACGGACCGCAGGCCCGAGCCTTACGGCTTCGGGCCGGCAGCTCCGCTCCGGGTCACAGTGCGCAACCCTCGCTGTCCACCTGCTGCTTGGCGGACCGGCCGAGCTTGACGTCCTCGCGGACCTCGTCGGCCGTCAGCGCGTATCCGGTGTCCGGGTCGTCCAGCGACTTGGCGAACACCACGCCGTAGACCTTGCCGTCCGGGGTCAGCAGCGGGCCGCCGGAGTTGCCCTGCCGCACGGTGGCGTAGAGGGAGTAGACGTCTCGCTGCACGGTGCCGCGGTGGTAGATGTCCGGACCGTTCGCGTTGATCCGGCCGCGGACCCGGGCGGAGCGGACGTCGTACGCGCCGTTCTCCGGGAAGCCCGCGACGATGGCGCTCTTGCCGCCGTTCGCGTCCTGGTCGGTGAACTGCAGCGGCTTCGCCCGCAGATCCGGTACGTCCAGGACGGCGATGTCCCGCTCCCAGTCGTAGAGCACCACCTTGGCGTCGTACTGCCTGCCCTCGCCGCCGATCTGGACGGTCGGCTCGTCCACGCCGCCGACCACGTGGGCGTTGGTCATCACACGACGCTCGGAGAAGACGAAGCCGGTGCCCTCGAGGACCTTGTTGCAGCTCTCCGCGGTGCCGACGACCTTCACGATGGACTTCTTGGCGCGGGCGGCGACCGGGCTGCCGGCCAGCTTCGGGTCGGGCGGCTGGACCTCGGTGATCGGCTCGTTGGCGAACGGGCTGAAGACCTGCGGGAAGCCGTTCTGCGCGAGGACCGAGGAGAAGTCCGCGAACCAGGTGCCCGCCTGCTCCGGCAGCGCCTGCGAGACGCCGGTGAGCACCTTGGAGCTACGGACCTCCTTGCCGAGCGTCGGCAGGGTGGTGCCGGCCAGGGCCGAACCGATCAGCCAGGCGACGAGGAGCATCGCGAGCACGTTGACCAGGGCGCCGCCGGTGGCGTCCACGGCGCGGGCGGGCGACCACGTGATGTACCGGCGGAGTTTGTTGCCCAGGTGGGTGGTGAAGGCCTGGCCGATGGAGGCGCAGATGATGATCACGACCACCGCGACGATCGCCGCCGACGTGCTCACCTTCTGCTCGTCGGTCATCGCGTCCCAGATGACCGGCAGCAGATAGACGGCGACGAGACCACCGCCGATGAAGCCGATCACCGAGAGAACGCCCACCACGAAGCCCTGGCGGTATCCGACGATCGCGAACCACACGGCGGCGAGGAGGAGCAGGATGTCCAGCACGTTCACCGAGTCAAACCTCGCCTCGCATCACGGATCGCCCCTTACCGGCCAATCGCCTCTTCCCTGCCATGTCCGCACAGTCCGGTGGCCGGATCCAGACGGTCGTGGCCCCCGCGGCGCATGGCGCGAGTGCCCACCCTGTCATGCGTGCCAGTCGAGCGGGACCTGCTTCGAGCGGTCCCACGGCCGCTCCCAGCCTGCGAAGTGCAGAATCCGGTCGATCACGCCGGCCGTAAAACCCCAGACCAGGGCGGGTCCCACCAGGAATGCCGCCCCTTGGTGTCCCCGCGGGTGCACCGACGTCACACGGTGCTCGGGATCCGTGAGATGGGACACGGGAACCGTGAAGACCCGTGCGGTCTCGGCCGGATCGACGACCCTGATCGCGCTGGGCCGCCGCCACCAAGCCAGTACGGGCGTGACCACGAAACCGCTCACCGGGATGTAGAGCTTCGGGAGTACGCCGAAGATCTGGACCCCGGAGGGATCGAGTCCGGTCTCCTCCTCCGCCTCCCGGAGCGCGGCACGCAGCGGCCCGGTTGTGGCCGGATCGCCGTCCTCCGGATCGAGTGCGCCGCCGGGGAAGGAAGGCTGCCCGGCGTGTGAGCGCAACGAGCTCGCCCGCTCCATCAACAGCAGCTCGGGCCCCTGCTCACCCTCGCCGAACAGGACGAGTACGGCGGACTGCCGGCCGGCGCCGCTCTCCGGCGGGAGGAAACGGCTCAGCTCGCTCGGCGCGACGCTCTCGGCCGCCGCGGCCACGGGGGCCAGCCACTCAGGCAGTTGGTCCCGGCTGACGGTCACCTCGTCACCGCTGCGGGCGGTCTCGCTGGCGCGGGTCACGGGCATCCCCCTCCGTTCTCCGTAGTTCTCGGCGGCTGTGGGTCCGGGTGCGTACGGACAGCCCTGTGGTCGTGCCGCGTACCGATGGCGTTCGGTCCGTTGCTGTGGAGGACAACGCTCGCCGCCCGCCGGTTCGTTCCAGCGGCGGCGTCGTACCCCATCGCGCTGCTACGAGGCGCCGAGCGGCGGGGCGGGCTTGCCCGGGTAGTCCGGCGGGGGCTTGAGTCGCTGACCCGGGAGGCCGCCCATCTCGTACTTCAGGAGCTTCTGCGCCTTGTCCGGGTCGGTCTCGCCCTCGCCGTACGACGGGCAGAGGTGGGCGATCGGGCAGGCGCCGCACGCGGGCTTGCGGGCGTGGCAGATGCGTCGGCCGTGGAAGACGACCCGGTGCGAGAGCATCGTCCAGTCGCTCTTCGGGAAGAGGTCGCAGACCACGGCCTCGACCTTTTCGGGGTCTTCGGAGTCGGTCCATTTCCAGCGGCGGACCAGGCGGCCGAAGTGGGTGTCGACGGTGATTCCGGGGACGCCGAAGGCGTTGCCGAGCACCACGTTCGCCGTCTTGCGGCCCACGCCCGGGAGTTTGACCAGGTCGTCGAGGCGGCCCGGGACCTCGCCGCCGTGCCGGTCCCGCAGGGCCACGGCGAGCCCCATGATCGAGCGGGTCTTCGCCCGGAAGAAGCCGGTCGGGCGGATCAGCTCCTCGACCGCCTCCGGGTTCGCCGCGGCCAGGTCCTCCGGCGTGGGGTACGCGGCGAACAGGCCGGGCGTCGTCTGGTTCACCCTCAGGTCCGTGGTCTGCGCCGACAGCACCGTGGCCACCAGGAGCTGGAACGGATTCTCGAAGTCGAGCTCCGGGTGGGCGTACGGGTAGACCTCGGCGAGCTCGCGATTGATGCGGCGGGCGCGGCGGACCAGGGCGGTCCGTGACTCGTCCGGCGGGACGCGGACAGGCTTGAGGGTGAGGGCCTTGGCGGCTTCGGCGGACTTGGTGGTCGGTGCCGGGGGCGGCGTGTTCGTGGTCTTCGCCGCCTTTTGGGCTGGGGCCTTCTTCGCTGCGGTCTTCTTCGCTGGTGCCTGTGCCTTCTTCGCCGCCGTCGTCTTCTTCGCCGCCGTCGTCTCTGCTGCGGACCTTTGCGCTGCGGTCCTTTTCGCTGTCGCCTTGGCCGGGGCGGGCCGCTTCTCGGCCGCGGCGCGCCGCGCCGTGCCGGTGGGCGGTTCCTCGCCCCCGGACAGGGTTTTTGCGGGATCTTTTGCGGGCGCCGCAGGCTGTTCGCCCACAGCGGAATTGCGGTGTGCGGACACTGCCCCAGCCCCCTTGGCCTGTGCTCTCACCGGCGTATTGGACACTCGGCCAGCGTAGAGCCAGCCACTGACATCCGCCCCGGAGCCCGCACAACAGCCCCGATTGGGCCCCCTGGCGTACGACACCCCTCTTCCGTACGGCAAACTTGTGACTGATCACACTGTTTTGACCGTCCGGCATCATGGGGACCTCGTTCCCTTGATGCAGGTCGACCTAGGAGAGAACTCGTGGACGACGTTCTGCGGCGCGCCCCGCTCTTCGCGGCGCTCGATGACGAGCAGGCCGCGGACCTGCGCACCTCCATGAGTGAGGTGACGCTCGCGCGCGGAGACGCACTTTTCCATGAGGGCGACCCCGGTGACCGCCTCTACGTGGTCACCGAGGGCAAGGTGAAGCTGCACCGCACCTCGCCCGACGGGCGCGAGAACATGCTCGCCGTCCTCGGCCCCGGCGAGCTGATCGGTGAGCTCTCGCTCTTCGACCCCGGCCCGCGTACGGCCACCGCCAGCGCCCTGACCGAGGTGAAACTCCTCGGCCTCGGCCACGGCGACCTCCAGCCGTGGCTGAACATCCGGCCCGAGGTGGCCTCCGCCCTCCTGCGCGCCATCGCCCGACGGCTGCGCAAGACCAACGACCAGATGTCCGACCTGGTGTTCTCCGATGTGCCGGGCCGTGTGGCCCGCGCGCTGCTCGACCTGTCGCGCCGGTTCGGCGTGCAGTCGGAGGAGGGCATCCACGTCGTCCACGACCTCACGCAGGAAGAGCTGGCCCAGCTGGTCGGCGCCTCCCGCGAGACGGTGAACAAGGCTCTCGCCGACTTCGCCGGCCGCGGCTGGCTCCGCCTCGAAGCCCGTGCGGTGATCCTGCTCGACGTGGAGCGCCTCGCCAAGCGCTCCCGCTGATCCACGCACCACCCCGGGCCCGGCCCGGCACGACGAAGGCCCGCCTCTGAGGTGGGCCTTCGTCACGTTCCCGAGCCGGGCCTCTTCCGCCGGTACGGACGAGAGCGCCGCTCGCGAAGCAGAGCGCTGCTCTCGCCGAAGAGCACCACCCTCACCGAAGAGCGCTGCTCCCATAGCAGAGCACCGCTCACGATGAAGAGGAGCGCTCACGAACGAGAGCGCCGCTCTCACTCCGGAGCACCACCCACAAACGAGAGCACCGCTCACGCACCAGAGCGCCGCTCTCACCCCGGAGCACCACCCACAAACGAGAGCACCGCTCACGCACCAGAGCGCCGCTCTCAGATCAGACCGTGCTCCCGGAGGTACTCGAGCTGTGCTCGTACCGAGAGTTCCGCGGCCGGCCAGAGGGAGTGGTCCACGTCGGCGTATACGTGGGCGACCACCTCGGAGGGTGTCCGGTAGCCGGCCTCGACCGCCGTCTCGACCTGGGCGAGCCGGCCGGCCCGGTGCGCGAGGTAGAACTCCACGGCCCCCTGCGCGTCGTCGAGCACCGGCCCGTGCCCGGGCAGCACCGTGTGCACCCCGTCGTCCACCGTCAGGGAACGGATCCGGCGCAGCGTGTCCAAGTAGTCCCCGAGCCTGCCGTCGGGGTGCGCCACCACCGTCGTACCTCGCCCCAGAATCGTGTCACCGGTCAACAGCGCCTGGTCGGCGGGGAGATGGAAGCACAGCGAGTCCGCGGTGTGGCCGGGGGCGGGAACGACCCGGAGTTCGAGACCGCCGAGTTCCACCACGTCGCCCGCGGCGAGGCCCTCGTCACCGAGCCGGAGCGCCGGGTCGAGGGCACGGACGTCGGTCCGCGTCAGTTCGGCGAAGCGGGCCGCGCCCTCGGCGTGGTCGGGGTGGCCGTGCGTGAGGAGGGTGAGGGCGACTCGTTTCCCGGCACGTTCCGCGGTGTCGACGACCTGCCGCAGGTGGGCGTCGTCGAGGGGCCCGGGGTCGATCACGACGGCCAGGTCGGAGTCGGGTTCGGCCACGATCCAGGTGTTGGTGCCGTCGAGGGTCATGGCGGAGGGGTTGGGGGCGAGGACGTTGACCGCCCGTTCCGTCGCCGGACCCGACAGGACCGTCCCCCTCGGCTGGCCCGGCAGTGCGGCTGCGTCGGTCATACGGAGCCCTTGCGGTCTGTCATACGGAAACCCACGGAACCCTTGCGCTCGTTCATACGGACACGGACATGGCCACGGCGGCGGCCACGGACATAAACACGGCCACGGAGCAGTCGATCACGCGGAGCCCCCGAGGCCGATGTGCTTGGTGAACTCGTCGTGGCCCGGCCAGCTGAGGACGAGTTCCCCGTCGGTGAGGCGCGCCCGGGCGAGTACCGGCGTCAGATCGCGGTCCGCGGACGCCGCCAGCGCACCGGCGACGTCCGCGTACGGCAGCAGCTGACGCAGGGTCGCGATGGTCGGCGGCATCATCAGGAGGTCGCCGCGGTCATAGCCATCGGCCGCCGCCGACGGGAGCGCCCACACGGTGCGGTCGGCCTCGGTGGAGGCGTTCCGGGTGCGTTGACCGCCGGGCAGGGAGGCGACGAAGAACCAGGTGTCGAACCGTTTCGGCTCGAACTCCGGCGTGATCCACCGCGCCCATGCCCCGAGCAGGTCGGCACGCAGACAGAGCCCGCGCCGGTCCAGGAACTCGGCGAACGACAGCTCCCGCTCCACCAGCGCCGCCCGGTCGCGTTCCCAGTCCGCGCCGGTGGTGTCACCGACGACCGTGTCCGGGCTCGGCCCGGCGAGCAGTACGCCCGCTTCCTCGTACGTCTCCCGTACGGCGGCGCAGACGACGGCCTGTGCCTCGGCCGGTGCCACGCCCAGGCGAGCGGCCCAGACATCGAGCCCCGGCCCGGCCCAGCCGACCAGCCGGTCGTCGTCCCGCGGGTCCACCGAACCGCCGGGATAGGCGTACGCACCACCGGCGAACGCCATCGAGGCCCGCCGGCGCAGCATGTACACGGCCGGCCCCTCCGCGGTGTCCCTGAGGAGCATGACGGTCGCGGCCCGGCGCGGGGTCACGGCGGTGATCTCCCCGGCGGCGAGCGCGCGGATGCGCTCGGGCCACTCCGGCGGGTACCACTGACCATTGGACATGGCCGGAGGCTATCCGCTCGCGCCGTGATGTTCGAGAGGCCACCGACCGTACGTACGAATCGCGCGACGGCCCGGTCGGCGCCGACAGCCGGGGCCCAGGTCACCACGACGCAGCAGGACCCCGCGGGGAAAACCCTGCGGGGTCCTGTCACAAGCTCCGGCCGGCGCCAGAGGCACGGGCCCGCGCGCCGAAGGGCGCGCTCAGGTCTGCTCGGTCAACTCCACCTGGATCTCGACCTCGACCGGCGCGTCCAGCGGCAGTACCGCCACGCCGACCGCGCTGCGCGCGTGCACACCACGGTCGCCGAAGACCGCGCCGAGCAGCTCGCTCGCGCCGTTCAGCACGCCCGGCTGGCCGGTGAAGTCCGTGGCGGAGGCGACAAATCCGGTGACTTTGACGATGCGGGCGACCCGGTCGAGGTCACCGGCGACGGACTTGACCGCGGCGAGCGCGTTCAGCGCGCAGACCGCGGCGAGTTCCTTCGCCTCGTCGGCGGTCACCTCCGCACCCACCTTGCCGGTGGCCCGCAGAGTGCCGTCCACGATCGGCAGCTGGCCGGAGGTGTACACGTACGGGCCGGTGGTGACGGCCGGCTGATACGCGGCGAGCGGTGGCACGACCTCGGGCAGCGTCAGCCCGAGTTCGGCGAGCTTCGACTCCACGGAGCCGGTCGTGCCGGTCGCCCCGCTCACGGCTTCTCGCGCTTCAGGTAGGCCACCAGCTGCTCGGGGTTGTTGGGCCCCGGCACGACCTGGACGAGCTCCCAGCCGTCCTCGCCCCAGGTGTCCAGAATCTGCTTCGTCGCGTGTACGAGCAGCGGCACGGTCGCGTATTCCCACTTCGTCATACGGCGACTGTAATGCCCTCGCGCCGCCCACCGGACAACGCCCTCGCCCCTTCTCCCGTACGGACGCCCCTCCGGTACGGACGCCTCCTCCCGTACGGCCGCCGGAATCTTCGGGAACGCGAACGGCACACGGCACACGGCACACGGCACCGGAACAGCAACGAACGTATGGGCGCCTCGCTCCCCCACCCCCACCCACCCCCCACCGAACCCCGAAGCGCACGTAACGGACCTCACGCCCCGAACACCCCGGTGTTCCCACCCGGAGCCACCGGCACGCCCGGCGAGGAATTAGGCTCGAAGGTGTGAGCAGGTTCCAGGTCGTCAGTGGTAAGGGCGGGACCGGCAAGACCACGGTCGCCGCGGCCCTCGCGCTGGCCCTCGCGACCGAGGGCAAGCGCACCCTCCTGGTCGAGGTGGAGGGCCGGCAGGGCATCGCGCAGCTTTTCGAGACGGAGGCGCTGCCCTACGAGGAGCGGAAGATCGCCGTCGCGCCGGGCGGCGGCGAGGTGTTCGCGCTCGCCATCGACGCCGAGTTGGCGCTGCTCGACTATCTCCAGATGTTCTACCGGCTCGGCAGCGCGGGACGAGCACTCAAGAAGCTCGGCGCGGTCGACTTCGCGACCACCGTCGCGCCCGGCGTCCGCGACGTCCTGCTGACCGGCAAGGCCTGCGAGGCGGTACGCCGCAAGGACAAGCGCGGCCGGTTCGTGTACGACCACGTGGTGATGGACGCCCCGCCGACGGGCCGCATCACCCGCTTCCTCAACGTGAACGACGAGGTGGCGGGCCTCGCCAAGATCGGGCCGATACACAATCAGGCACAGGCGGTGATGCGGGTCCTCAAGTCCCCTGAAACCGCTGTGCACTTGGTGACTCTGCTCGAGGAGATGCCGGTCCAGGAGACGGTCGACGGCATCGCCGAACTGCGCGCCGCCGCCCTTCCGGTGGGGCGCGTCCTGGTCAACATGGTCCGCCCGGCGGTCCTCCCCTCCCCCGTGCCCGCGGACGTCCGCCGTACCGACATCGCCAAGGCGCTGTCCCGGGCCGGCCTCGGCGGCGCCCGCCGCGGCGGCCTCGCCGAGCAGCTGGTCGACCCACTGCTCGAGCAGGCGTCCGAGTACGAGGAGCGGGTCGCCCTGGAACGCCGCCAGCGGGCCGAGCTGACCGAACTCGGCCTGCCCGTGACCGAGTTGGAGCTTCTCCCCGAGGGGATCGACCTGGCGGGCCTGTACCGGCTCGCGACGGATCTGCGGACGCAGGGAGTGTCATGACGCTCGATCCGGCCCCGGCGCTCGACGTCGACGCGCTGCTCGACGACCCCGAGACCCGCATCGTGGTCTGCTGCGGCTCCGGCGGCGTCGGCAAGACGACGACCGCCGCGGCCCTCGGGCTGCGGGCCGCCGAACGCGGTCGCCGGGTGGTCGTCCTCACCATCGACCCGGCCCGCCGCCTGGCCCAGTCCATGGGCATCGACTCGCTCGACAACACGCCACGACGCGTCAAGGGGATCGAGCCGCAGGCGACGGCGGAGACCGCGAGGACGCAGAAGACAGCGGAGAGCCGGCAGGCCGCGGAGCCCGAGGGACGCCGCAAGGGCACGAAGCGGCAGGACGGCCACGGCGAACTCCACGCCATGATGCTCGACATGAAGCGGACCTTCGACGAGATCGTCGAGGCGCACGCCGACCCCGAGCGAGCCCGGGCCATCCTGGAGAACCCCTTCTACCAGTCCCTGTCGGCCGGCTTCGCGGGCACGCAGGAGTACATGGCGATGGAGAAGCTGGGGCAGTTGCGGGCGGAGGGCGAGTGGGACCTGATCGTCGTGGACACCCCGCCGTCGCGTTCCGCGCTCGACTTCCTGGATGCGCCGAGCCGGCTCGGCTCGTTCCTCGACGGGAAGTTCATCCGGGTCCTGATGGCTCCGGCGAAGGTCGGCGGACGGGCCGGGATGAAGTTCCTGAACGTCGGGATGTCGATGATGACCGGCACCCTCGGCAAGCTGCTCGGGGGCCAGTTCCTGCGCGACGTACAGACGTTCGTGGCCGCGATGGACACGATGTTCGGCGGGTTCCGTACGCGGGCGGACGCCACGTACCGCCTCCTGCAGGCGCCCGGTACGGCGTTTCTCGTGGTGGCGGCGCCGGAGCGGGACGCGCTGCGCGAGGCGGCGTACTTCGTGGAACGGCTCGCCGCGGACCGGATGCCGCTGGCCGGTCTCGTACTGAACCGGGTGCACGGCAGCGGGGCCGCGCGGCTGTCCGCCGAACGTGCGCTGGCGGCGGCGGAAAATCTTGACGAGGCCCGCATTGTGGATCAGGAGGGCGGGAAGGACGCACTACGTACCACTCCCGAATCTCCCGGCCGCGCGGCAGACCCCGCGGAGCGGGACTCTCAGCACGACCCCACTGCGGCGGCCGGATCCTCCACGGACACCGCAGCGGACGACAGCGCCGCACACAACGGCGCCGCACAGGACGAAGACAGAGCCGCACAGGACGAAGACACGACCACACCCGAAGACCGGGCGGCGCAGGACGCGTCGGCGCCGGATCCCGCAGCTCAACTCACCGCAGGACTGCTGAAGTTGCACGCCGAACGGATGCATCTGCTCGCCCGCGAGCAGCGCACCCGCGATCGCTTCACGGCGCTGCACCCCGAGGTCGCGGTGGCCGAGGTGGCCGCACTTCCCGGCGACGTACACGATCTGGCCGGACTGCGGGACATCGGCAACCGACTCGCGACCGACGGCACGCGCACGGACGGCTCAGGGACCGACGGCGACAACGACAGCGCGCACTGACACACGCCTCGCCGACCCGTGCGCATCGGCCTGCGCACATCAACGACCTACGCATCTCGACGCCGCACGTATCTATCGACCTACGCATCTCAACGCCGCACGTATCTATCGACTGCGCACGACGCCACGCATCGCCCCCGCGAGTCACCCGGGAAACCCCGGCCCCGCAGGGACGCCGCGGAACTCACCCGGCACAGCCGGGCATCCGTCCCGAGACACGCATCGCTCTCGAGCCGGGCCCGTGGCCGCCCTTCGGCTCACCCCGGCCCGGCTCCGCGCGCGGGGGCTACCCCACCGCGGCGTAGTCCACGTAGCGCTCCGGGTCGTCGACGACATCGTCGACCACCTCGTCCACATCGACGTCCACGGGCAGGATGCCCGTGCTGCGCTCGTACTCCGAGCGCGCCGTCTCGAGCAGGCGGCGCCAGGAGGTGACCGTCGGACGCCTGCGCAGCAATGCGCGCCGCTCCCGCTCGGTCATACCCCCCCACACGCCGAACTCGACGCGATTGTCCAGCGCATCGGCCAGGCACTCGGTACGCACCGGACATCCGGTGCACACCGCCTTGGCTCTGTTCTGCGCTGCACCTTGTACGAACAGTTCATCCGGATCGGTAGTGCGGCAGGCCGCCTGCGCACTCCAGTCGGTAACCCAGCCCATGCCGGCGCCGTCCTCTCCCGAATCGAGGCTCCCCCACGGCGGCAGCGGCATATTCACCGCCGCCAGTTGAGGACGTTACGGAAGGTCTCGACAGCGCAACACCCCCTTCGGGCCCAATCTCGAATGGCCCGAACGGACTATGGGTAAGCGGCAGATCACCCGACGGAGTGACCTGCCGACATGCGTGATCAAACCGACAGACCGGGACAGTTCAGTTGAGTCACAGCGGACACCGGGTGACGCATGGGGCGGATTCAGACACGCCTTCATGTCATCCGGTGGCAACAAAACCCCACGGACCCGTCTCAACGATTCGGGCACGCCGAGGACTTGATGTGGAACCGCACAGCTGTGACAGTTGTGAGCAGCTTAGGCCAAGGCATATACGCCTGTCCGGCGAATCAGAACGTAGGCTGCCCCCATGGGAAAGAAGCGCTCGGGCGGTGGTCTGTCACCCACGCAGCAGGCCGCCAAGTTCCTCGGAGTCAGCGTCCTCGCCGGGGCGGTCATGGCCGGTATCGCTCTGCCCGCGGCGGGTGTGCTCGGCCTCGCTTCCAAGGGTTCCGTCGAGGGGTTCGACGAGATCCCGGCGAACCTGAAGCGGCCCCCGCTGATGCAGCGGACCACGATCCAGGACGTGAACGGCGACACCTTCGCCACGGTCTACGCCCGCGACCGCACGCTCGTGGACCTCAAGGACATCTCGCCGTACATGCAGAAGGCGATCGTCGCGATCGAGGACTCGCGCTTCTACGAGCACGGGGCCGTCGACCTCAAGGGCATCCTGCGCGCGGTCAATCAGAACGCGCAGTCGGGCGGCGTCTCGCAGGGCGCGTCCACCCTGACCCAGCAGTACGTCAAGAACGTCTTCGTCGAGGAGGCCGGTGACGACCCGGAGAAGGTCGCCGAGGCCACCCAGCAGACGCTCGGCCGTAAGGTCCGCGAGCTCAAGTTCGCGATCCAGGTCGAGGAGGAGCTGGGCAAGAAGCGGATCCTCGAGAACTACCTGAACATCACGTTCTTCGGCCAGCAGGCCTACGGCGTCGAGGCCGCGGCCCAGCGTTACTTCTCCAAGTCCGCGAAGGACCTGAAGCTGGAGGAGGCCGCGCTGCTGGCCGGCATCGTGCAGTCGCCGAGCCGCTACGACCCGGTCAACGACACGCAGGAAGCCACCAAGCGCCGGAACGTCGTGCTCGAGCGCATGGGCGAGACGGGAGTCGTCCCCCGCAAGGAGATCGAGGAGGCCAAGAAGGCCGAGATCCGTCTGAAGGTCAGCAAGCCGCAGAACGGCTGCATCACGGCCACTCGCAGCGCCGGCTTCTTCTGCCAGTACGTCAAGGACGTCTTCTACAACGACCCGTCGTTCGGAGAGACCCGCGAAGAACGCGCCAAGCTCTGGGCGCAGGGCGGTATGAAGATCCGCACCACCCTGGACCCACAGGCACAGGACAGCGTCCAGGCGTCGATAGAGGGCAACGTCAAGCAGAGCGACGACGTGGCCACCGCCGTCTCCATCGTCGAACCCGGCACGGGCAAGATCCGCGGCATGGGCCAGTCCAGGCCGTACGGCTCGGACGCCAAGGACAACGAGACGACGATGAACCTCTCCGCCGACAGCCGGATGAGCGGCGGCGCCGGCTACCAGCCCGGTTCGACGTTCAAGCCGATCGTCGCCGCGGCCGCCATAGAGCAGGGCAAGTCGCCGACGCAGAAGTACAGCGCGCCCTACCAGATGGAGTACCCGAGCCCCGTACCGACGTGCAAGGGCGACTGGGTCAACACCCAGGGCGAGAAGCTGGAGAACGAGAACGAGACCGAGGTCGGCCCGTACGGCATGAAGGAAGCGACCGCGAAGTCGGTCAACACCTACTACGTGCAGCTGATCAGCGACATCGGCATCTGCCCGGTCACGGACATGGCCAAGAAGATGGGCGTGCACCGCGCCGACGGCGGGCAGTTGGCGCAGGCGCCGTCGATCGCGCTCGGCACCCAGGAGATGTCGCCGCTGACGATGGCATCGGCGTACGCGACGTTCGCGAGCCGCGGCACGTACTGCTCCCCGATCGCGATCGAGGGGATCACGGGCCCGGACGGGAAGGCGCTCGACGTTCCGAAGTCGACCTGCCGGCGGGCGATGTCCGAGAAGACCGCCGACACGATCAACACCCTGCTCAAGGGCGTGGTCGAGGACGGTACGGGCCAGCAGGCCGGTCTCGGGGACGCACGGCCGAGCGCGGGCAAGACGGGTACGACCGACTTCCGGTACGCGGCTTGGTTCGTCGGGTACACGCCGAACCTGTCCGGTGCGGTCTGGGTCGGCGACCCGTCCCACAAGCGCCAGATGTCCGACATCACCATCGGTGACCGTTACTTCGACAAGGTCTTCGGTGGCGAGGTCCCGGGTCCGATCTGGAAGCAGGCGATGAGCGGCGCGCTGGAGGGCAAGGACGCCCCGGGCTTCCACACGATCAACATCCCGGACGACAAGGACAAGGACAAGGGCAAAGACAAGGACAAGGACAAGAAGCCCGACGACGGCAAGCCCGGCCGTCCGGGCGGCGTCACCGGCGGCGGAGGCGGCAACGACAAACCGTGGCCGGACATCTCCCTTCCGCCGGACGTGATCGGCGGCGGCGGGAACGGCGGCGACGACGGTGGGGGCGGGTGGCCGCAGCCTCGGTGACAGGACGGACGGCCGCCGCCGGGTGAGGTGACGTGCGTAAGGGTGCTCCCTGACGGGATGGTTCCGTCGGGGAGCACCCTTGTGTCCGGGACTTGGAGGTACGGCCGTACGTCTGGGGCCTGCCGGTTGAGCCCGCCGGGCGTCGGCTCAGCCGGCCAGCTGCTGCTTCACCGCGGCGGCGACGCGGCCGCCCTCGGCCTGGCCGGCCACCTTCGAGTTCACGATCTTCATGACCTGGCCCATCGCGCGGGGGCCCTCGGCACCCGCGGCCTTGGCCTCCGCGACGGCCTGGGCCACGATCGCCTGCAGTTCGTCGTCACTCAGCTGCTTCGGCAGGTAGACGGCGAGGATCTCGCCCTCGGCCTTCTCCCGCTCGGCCTGCTCGGCACGGCCGCCGGAGGCGAACGCGTCGGCCGCCTCGCGGCGCTTCTTCGCCTCCTTCGTGATCACCTTGAGCACCTCGTCGTCGGAGAGCTCGCGCGCGGAGGTGCCCGAGACCTCCTCCTTGGTGATCGCCGAAAGGGTCAGCCGGAGCGTCGAGGAGCGCAGCTCGTCGCGCTCCCTGATCGCCGCGGTCAGGTCTTCCTGCAGCTGGGCCTTGAGCGTGGTCATACCTGCAGTGTCGCAGGTGCCCACCGGCGGGCGCCCGCCGATTTCGCACGCCGCCGATTTCTCGGCGCACCGGGGTCTGCGACGATGGGGCGCATGCGTGCGCGATACGGAGTACCCCTGGGAATCACGGCCACCGCGGCAGCCGCGGTGGCGTACTCGGCGGGGATCGAGGTGCGCTCGTTCCGCCTGCGACGCGTCACCGTTCCCGTACTGCCGCGCGGCATGCGGCCGTTGAGGGTCCTTCAGGTCTCGGACATCCACATGGTCAGCGGCCAGCGCAAGAAGCAGCGCTGGCTGCGCTCGCTCGCCGCCCTGCGCCCCGACTTCGTCGTCAACACCGGCGACAACCTCTCGGATCCCGAGGGCGTGCCCGAGGTCCTCGACGCCCTCGGCCCGCTCCTCGAGTATCCGGGCACGTACGTCTTCGGCTCGAACGACTACTACGGCCCGAAGCTCCGCAACCCCGCCCGTTACCTCCTCGAGAAGGCGCAGGGCCGGCACGGCCTGAACGGCAACGCTCCGGTCGTCGGCGCGCTCCACAACCCCTGGGAGGAGATCCGCGACGGCTTCGACGCGGCGGGCTGGGTCGGCCTGAGCAACGGCCGGGGCTCCCTCAAGATCGACGGTTACGAGATCGGCCTCACCGGCCTCGACGACCCGCACATCAAGCGCGACCGCTACGCGCGCGTGGCCGGCGGCCCCGAGTCCGGCGCCGACTTCTCGATCGGCCTCGTGCACGCCCCTTACCTGCGCAGCCTCGACGCCTTCACGGCGGACGGCTATCCGCTGGTCCTCGCCGGGCACACCCACGGTGGCCAGCTCCGGATCCCGCTGTACGGCGCACTCGTCACCAACTGCGACATCGACACCGAGCGCGCACGGGGCCTGTCCACGCACACGGCCGAGGGCCGCACCTCGTACCTGCACGTCTCGGCCGGCTGCGGCACCAACCGCTACACCCCGGTCCGCTTCGCCTGCCCGCCGGAGGCGACGCTCCTGACCCTGGTCGAGCGGGACGCCTGAACCGGGGCGGCCCGGAGGCCGCCAGAAACCGGATTTCGCCTCCGGCCCCCGGTCCGCTAAAGTAATCGATGTCGCTGCGACGGGATCCCCCGCGCAGGCGGACATCGGGGTGTAGCGCAGCTTGGCAGCGCGCTTCGTTCGGGACGAAGAGGTCGTGGGTTCAAATCCCGCCACCCCGACAGTGAAATAGCAGGTGAGGCGCCTACCAGGCTTGGTAGGCGCCTCACCTGTTTCTGTGTGCGTGTCTATCTGCGTGCCTGCCGCTTCGGGTGCTGGCTGGCGATGCCTCCATGGTCACGGGGCGGATCGGTCTGGGGGTAGATCTCCTCCGTCACGGGCGTTCCGGGGTGGTCTGCGTGTACGCGGTGGCAGGTCTCGTTGTGGGGGCGGGTTGCGTGACCAGTACGACGTACAGCCGCGAGCGAAGGCCAGGGCTCGATCGTCGAGGGTGGCGGGGGCGAGGGGCGCGGTGGCGGGCGGATCATCGTCGGGGGAGACGTGGCCGTCCGGTTTTCGCCGGCCGTCTGCCGTGGGTGACGGCTCGTAGCAGCCACTCCGCGGGGCCGTAGCGGAACCGGCGCAACGCGCGGTGGCTGAGCAGGAGTTGGCCGGTGTACAGCAAGAGGGCTCCGACGGTCACGGTGGCTGCGCCCAGGCGTCCGTACAGGGCGAGGCCGTAGCCGGTGAAGACGAGGGCCAGCACGAGGGACTGGAGGAGGTAGTTCGTCAGGGACATCCGTCCGGCGGCAGCCAGGAGCGGCCACACTCGCCGGCTGGACGGGCGTCCCAGCCACAGCAGCATCGCGCTCGTGTACGCGGCGGTCAGCGCGGGGGCGGTGACCGTTCCCACCGCCGTGCCGAGGATCTCCCAGCGGGGTCCGAGGGGCCCGGTCATCGCCAGCGCCATGAACGCTCCTCCGGGGAGGCCGGCGGCGAGGCCCAGCCGCAGCGTGCGGTGCAGCCTCCGCCGCATCACGCCGGAGAGAGCCGGCCGGCCGTGGCGGGCCGCCACCATGCCGAGCAGGAACGCGGGGACGACATGGCCGGCGGTCTGCACCACGCCGAACAGCACCTCGTCGAGCTGCCCGGCATTGGTCGCCACCACCGACGCGGCGTCCCCGCGGTAGCCGTCCGTCAGCTGGGCTGCCTCCGCGCTCAGCTCGGTGCTGAAGCGGGCGGCTTCCTGTGGAAGAAGGGCGAGTGCGGTGCCGATCAGCAGCAGTACGGCGCCGGCCAAACCGAACCACCACCAGGCCGTCCTCACCGCACCGCGGCCGGCCTTGCGCCCGGCGAACAGCACGAGTCCGAGCAGCGCGTACGCCATGAGGATGTCGCCGGGATACAGCAGGACCGCGTGCGTGAACCCCAGGATCAGCATTCCGGCCGAGCGGCGCAGCCGTCTCGGCCCGAAGCGCACCCCGGCGCGCTCGGCGGACCGCTGCTGCAGGGTGAAGCTGCAGCCGAAGAGGAAGGCGAACAGCACGTAGAACTTGCTCGTCACCAGCGCCGTCACCAGCCACTGGACCGCGCGGTCCAGGGCGCTCGTCCCCAACTCACCGCCGAGGCCGTACGGTCCGGCCATCATCAGGGCGTTCACGAGCAGGATGCCGAGCAGCGCGAAGCCGCGCAGCGCGTCGATCTCGGCGATGCGGCGGGCGTCGGGCAGGTCCTCGCTCCGGTGCGCGGCGCCGGCCGGTATCGCGCGGGCGGCCCCTGCGTCAGAGGTCACCGTTCAGCCACCCGAAGAGGGTCAGGACGGCCAGGGGTGCCAAGAGGATCCAGTCGAACCCGGAACGCCATCCCCGTAGGAGCGTGCGGGTCATCGCGATCGTGATGACCGCTCCGGCCCCACCCGTCCAGTGCAGGATCCGGCCGATGCTCACGACACCGGCGTCGCCTCGGGCGCCGCCCACGAGAAGGAAGAGAAATCCGATGACGGTCACAAGGAGGAAGCCGCCCGATGACTGTCTCGCCTTCTTGATCAGTTTCCAGAGCGCGCTCACGACACCCTTGGCCTCCAGCTGGGTGGAGTCGCCGGCGGCCACGGCCTGCAGAGCCGACCGCCCCTTCACCGAAAGGCCGGCACTGGCGTCCGGGTTCGCCAGCAGCGCCGACTCCGACCAGCAGAGCCCGCCCGGGGGCGGCTGTACGTGCCGAGCCGGGGGACGCTTCAGGCAGGGCGCTGGCCTCGGTGCAGGGCGCCCGGGTGCGGTATGCGGTGGGCACGCTCCGCCTCAGCCCGCGGTTGGCGGGTTCTGCGATTCGGCGGCGTTGCGGTATTCGGCGTTGATGCGTTGGGCTTCTTCGAGCTGGTCTTCCAGGACGACGATGCGGCAGGCCGCTTCGATGGCGGTGCCCTGGTCGACGAGCTCGCGGGCGCGGGCGGCGATGCGTAGCTGGTAGCGGGAGTAGCGGCGGTGGCCGCCTTCGGAACGCAGCGGGGTGATGAGGCGGGCCTCTCCGATGGCGCGGAGAAAGCCCTGCGTGGTGCCGAGCATTTCGGCGGCGCGGCCCATCGTGTAAGCGGGGTAATCGTCGTCGTCGAGACGGCCGAACGTGTCATCTGCTGTCATTTGCACCTCTCTGTGGAACGCGTTGAGGGGCCCGAGTGCCGTATGGCACCCGGGCCCCGAAGGAACTGCTACACCATCTGCCGGCCTTGGTGCTGCGCCGGCTCTCTGTTTCCGCTGACCCGGCCTGGGAGGCGTCGGGTTTGCGGGGATCGCGGTTTCTTGACCGGAGACCACCTCACTATCGATGTCCTGCGGTACCCGGACTCATGACTTCCGTCCGGGCGATCCTGATGGCGCCTGGCTCCTCCGTTTCTTCCCTCTGGGTTCAACGCACTTATCTACTGCTGTTGGTACTGCTTTCCTTCTGCTCTGTGGCCTGCGACAGCGCCACTCTTCGACAGCCAGCCCCGTTGCCCGTCCTGCGTCTGCTCTGGCTTGGAACCCCACTGCCGAACTTCCCGGTACGCGCGCCCGCAGCCGGCGCCTTCGCCGAGGAACTACTCACTGACTGCACTGCGGTGCGCTACACCCGCGGATAGCACCATGGATGAAGCGCGGTACTGCTCGTGGCGGCCCCTGATCACTGCGGGCCACCCGGTCCGGTCGTCAGTCCCGTCGCCGTCCTGCAACAGCCCTGGCTTCGAAACTCCACCACCGCACCGTCCTGCGCACTGCAACTGCGGATCCTGCTGCCGGCAGTTCGTCTCTGCCAGGCCTCACTGTCTCTCTGCGTTACGAGAGAAACCATAACCACGCCACCACCCGAATGTCTACTCCAGCCGACATAGATTTCTGCGAGTCAGAGGCAGAGATACTCGGCCTTGGCCACGGGGCGGCTGGGGGTGGCCGCCCCACCCGCGCCCGCTCGCCCGCTCGGGCCGGCGCCTGATGGGCACCGCCGACGCTGCGGATCTCGTCACCCCGGGACTCGCCACCAACGCGCCGCGGCCATGACGGCGACTCCGTGGGCCCGGACCACTCTCCTGCTTGTTGCGGCAGGTGGAACAACACGCGGTGCGTGGGGAGCTTCCGTCCCCTTCCATCCCGCCCACCATCGACCCGGCCGGAGCCGAGCGACGGCGGACGGGACGAAGGCTCTGGAGCATGGGGTGATTCGGTCAGTGCGTTCCGAGTTGGTGAGTTGACGCCATGAGCACGTACCGATGTACTCCCGGCATGCCGGAGAAGAGCGGGAAGCAGTCACTTGAAGCCCACCCGTCGCCTACTCGCTCAGTGGCTGCAGCGCAGGATTATGTGGACGGCAGGCTGACGCAATACCAAGCGTGGTACGACAAGAAGGCTGTGAAGACGAAGGCCATGCACCTTCGCATGCGCACGGTCTCGGTGGTTGGTGGTGCTCTGGTACCTGTCTTGGTGAACCTCGATCTGTCGTTCGCCAAGCTGACCGCCACCGTCCTGAGCTTGGTAGTAGTTGGTTCCGTCTCCCTCGAGAGCGTGTATCGATACCGGGAGCAGTGGAAGAACTACCGGTCGACCGAGCAGCTCCTGGCTCATGAGCGTGTCTACTTCGAGACCAAGGTTGGTCCGTACAGGGAACTTTCGGATGACGAAGCGTTCACAACACTGGTTGCGCGCGTAGAGAGCGCAATTGCCAACGAGAATTCCGCAACCCTTAATGTCATGACCTTGGGCGGTCAAGTGAATGCCGACGTTCAACCGTCTCTGGGGCTGCCCGGAGCGCGGAGCCCCGAATAAGGCGTCGCATCGAGGGACGACGGATCGGTGTCCGAGCCGTCCGCGGGCGCTCAACGTGGCCGTCGTCGGCCCATGGCCGTGTGTCGTCGTCGCGTCGGCCCGGTTCGTATCGGTGGCGGTCGTGACGGAGACGGTCCGCTCGTGGATCTGCAGGCATCAGACCGGGGAGAGCACGCCCCGCCCGCCGCCCTGCAGTTGGGCGGCGGCGAAGGTGTTCAGATCCACCGGGTGCGCGCCGAGATGGCCGTGCGGAACACCCGAGGCGTCGAAGTCCGGGGCGCACCCCCGTGGGCGACCGAAGGCGAGCCGGTGCCCGGGGGGGCGCCTACGCCCCCGGAGCGCTCTCCCGGAAGACGATCGTGTGGGGGGCGATGACGTGGCGGCCCGGGCCCGTGTAGCCCTCGATGCGTTCGGTGAGGAAGTCCAGTGCCGTGCCGACGATCGCGTCCGTGTCCGGGCTGACGGTGGTCAGGCTCGTCTCGAGGAAGGCGCCGACGGCGTCGCCGTCCCAGCCGACGACGGCCACGTCGTCCGGTACGCAGACGTCCGCGGCGCGCAGGGCGCGGAGCGCACCGACGGCCAACCCGTCGTCCCTGCACAGGAGTCCGTCGAAGCGGAGGCCCCGCTCGATCGCCCGCCGTACGGCACGTTCGCCGTCCGACGGTTGGAGTCCGTCGAGCGGGAGCAGGCGGTTCTTCGTGACCGGCAGCCCGGCGTCGCGCATCCCGGCCCGGTAGCCGGCCGTGCGGTCGACGGTCGCGGCGGTGAGCGGCTCCGGTTCGATGCCGAGGTAGGCGATGCGGCGGCGGCCGAGGGCGGCGATGACGGCTACGGCTTCGGCCGCCGCGGCGACGTTGTCGATCATCACGCGGTCGAACTCCGGGGGTGCTTCCTCCTCGCCGAGCAGGACCAGCGGATGCTTGCGGCCGCCGATCGTCGAGATGTCGGCCGCGGACAAGGTGACGGGCTGGAAGAGGATGCCGTCGACGAGGCCGGACTCCGACACGTCTATCGCGTCGCGTTCGGCCCCCGGGCCCGCGATCGTCTGCTGGATGAGCAGGCGGTAGCCGAGGAATCTCCGCCGCCTTCCTCGGCGGGGAAGCCACCTCCCCCGGTCAAGAAGCTGAGCTGGATTCAACGCGCGCGCCGTGACCGGGTCCTGATCCTCATGGCTGTGCCCGGTGTGGCATTGCTGCTCGGGTTCTTCTACCTTCCGCTGCTCGGCAACCTCATCGCGTTCCAGGAGTACCTGCCGTTCGTTCCGATCGGGCGCAGCCCA
The DNA here is from genome assembly GCF_003574445.1 of Streptomyces sp. YIM 130001. GTDB lineage: Bacteria > Actinomycetota > Actinomycetes > Streptomycetales > Streptomycetaceae > Streptomyces. Next base: position 36,223 of record NZ_KZ984562.1, on the reverse strand, counting down.
TGGGTCGGCTTCGACAACTTCTCGGTCATCTTCGACGGGAACCCGGAGTTCCTGAACGCGCTGCGGAACACCCTCGAAATCACCATCGTCCAGGTGGTGTTCGTGTTCCCCGCGCCGATCCTGCTGGCGCTGCTCCTCAACAGCCTGCTGTCGGAACGGCTCAAGCGGATCGTGCAGTCGATCCTCTATCTGCCGCACTTCCTCTCCTGGGTGATCGTCGTCGCGGTCTTCCAGCAGATGCTCGGCGGCGCCGGCCTCATCAACAACGCACTGCGTGCGGGCGGGCACGGCACGGTCAACATCCTCGGAAATCCCGACGCGTTCATCGCCGTCATCACGAGCCAGGTGATCTGGAAGGACACCGGCTGGGCGACGATCCTGTTCCTCGCCGTGCTGTCCCAGATATCCCCTGCGCTCTACGAAGCGGCCAAGGTCGACGGGGCGTCGAAAATGCGGCAGTTGTGGCACGTCACGCTGCCCGGAATGCGCGGGATCATCATCCTGCTGCTCATCCTCCGGCTCGGTGACTCACTGTCCGTCGGATTCGAGCAGATCATTCTCCAACAGGGCGCATTCGGACGGGAATCGAGCGAAGTCCTGGACACCTACGTCTACAACAACGGTGTCATCGGGGGCCAATGGGGTGTGGCTGCCGCGGTCGGACTGGTCAAGGGGCTCGTCGGTGTCGTGCTGGTCTACGGCGCCAACCGGGTCGCCCACGTATTCGGCGAGGCAGGGGTGTACCAGAAGCGATGATCGACACGACCGAACACTCCGCCCGCACCGAGCGGCCACCGAGGCCCAAGCAGCGCCGTCCCCGGAACCTGGATGCTCCGTCGATGCCGGTCAGGGCATTGAAGGGCGTCGTCCTCGTGGTGATCTGCGCGCTGGTGATCATCCCGTTCTTCGGGATCGTCTCCACCAGCATCGCCACCCCGGACCAGGTCACGGACGCCGGAGGCTTCGTACTCTGGCCCGAAGGGTTCGACACCACGGCGTACTCGACGATCTTCGCCGGCGGTGTCGTCACGCAGGCGATCCTGGTGAGTGTCGGGATCACCTTCGTGGGCACGCTGGTCAGCCTCGTCGGATCGACCATGCTCGCCTACTCGTTGAGCCGCCCGGGGGCCTTCGGCCAGAAGCCGATCCTGATGCTGGTCCTGGTGACCCTGCTGATCGCGCCGGGGCTCATCCCCAACTACCTGGTCGTCAAGGAGTTCGGGCTGCTCGACTCCTACTGGGCGCTGATCATCCCGACGGCGATCAACGGCTTCAACATCATCGTCCTGAGGGCCTTCTTCATGGGCATCCCGCAGGAGCTGATCGACAGCGCGCGTATCGACGGCGCCGGCGAGTTCGGCATCTTCTGGCGCGTCGTACTGCCGCTGTCGCGTGCGGTGTTGGCGGTCATCGGGCTCTTCTACGCCGTCGGGTACTGGAACGCCTTCTTCAACGCCCTGCTGTACATCAGCGACACCGCCAAGTGGCCGCTCCAGCTCGTGCTGCGCACCTACGTGGTCAAGAACACCGAACTCGGGGGTGCCGATCTGGGCACCAGCGCCGACCAGTTGCCGCCGCAGGCGTCGATCCAGATGGCGATCCTGGTCATCTCCATCGTGCCGATTCTGATCGCGTATCCGTTCCTGCAGCGCCACTTCGCCAAGGGAATGCTGACCGGGGCAGTGAAGGGATGAACATGGGAAAGCCGATGAACCGTCGTTCCTTCGTGAGCGGCGTGGGCGGGCTGCTCCTCGGCTCCACGGGGATCGCGAGCCTGGCGGGATGTTCCACGGTGACCCGCTCCACCGACATCAAGGCCATGAACAGGGGTGTGAAGCTCCCCGCGTACCGGCCCTGGGAAGGGCCCAAGCCGGACCTGCCCGCCTCGGGCCGGATACCCGCTGCCTTCCGGCACTATCCGAAGGACACCGAGCGGACGATCACCCGCCGTCCGGGAGACGGGTCCAGGCTGTCCGGCACGGTGCCGGTTTCCGGGCCCATTCCGCCGGGAGTCGACCAGAACCGCTACTGGCGCGAGCTCAATCGGCAGCTCAATCTCGACATCGAGCTGAATATGGCTCCCGGCCCCGACTTCCCCGACAAGCTGCAGACCTCCATCGCCGGTGACACACTCGGCGACGTCTGGAACATCTTCGGCACCCCGCCCTATCTGCCGCAGCTCCTGCAGGCGAAGGCGCAGGACCTGACTCCCTATCTGTCCGGCTCCGAGATCCTGAAGTACCCGTTCCTGGCGAATCTGCCGACGGAATCCTGGCGGGGCTGCGTGTTCGCCGGAAAAATCTATGCCGTTCCGGTCGTACGAGGCGTGCTTGCCGCGAACACGATGCTGTCGAGGGCGGACCTCTTCCGTAAGCGCGGCGTCGACCCGAATTTCACGTCGATCGACGAACTCCTGGAGATCGGCCGCAAGATGACCGACGAGCGCCGGAACATGTGGGCGTTCTCGCAGGTACCCAACACGGTGCTGTCCACCATGCTCGACATGCCGAACGTCTGGAAGGAGGAGAACGGCAGGTTCACGCACGAGAGCGAAATGGAGGAGCGCAAGGAGCAGTTGGAGGTCGGGCGGCGCATGAGTGCGGAGGGAATGCTGCACCCGGACGCCATCAACTCGTTCAACGGGAAAGTGTGGTTCCCGCAGGGAGCCACGGCCATGATCCAGGACACCTTCAGCGGGCTGCCCAGCTTCTACCAGCAGGCGACCGTCGACGACTTCGAGATCGCGATGCCCACGATTCCCGGTCCCGACGGAAAGCCGGGGAAGGTGTGGTTCGCCCCCAACAACTCCATCACGGCGATCTCCGCGACGTCACCGGAACGCACCCGCATGATCCTGGAAGTCCTCAACTGGGCGGCGGCGCCCTTCGGTACGAAGGAGTACACCTTCCGTAAGTACGGCATCGAGGGGCACGACTTCAATTTCAAGGACGGAGAGCCGAGGTCGACGAGGGCGGGAAACAGCGAGACCGTACTGACCTACTTCCCCCTCGGGTACTTCGTCGACACCGCGCCCCCCATCTACTACGCGGGCTTTCCCGACGCGGCCGACGCGGTGTACGAGAACCTCAGGCATTCCGCCGAATCCATGATCCTCAACGCCGGTTACGGTCTCTATTCGCCGACGTACGCGTCCAAGCAGGCGCTCCTGGGAACCCTCCTCGACAACGCGGCGAAGGACATCTACCGCGGCCGCAAGCCCGTGTCCAGCTGGGACGAGACCATGAAGGACTGGCGCGCTCGCGGCGGCGAGGCCATCCGCCGCGAGTTCGAGGAGGCGCAGGAGACGCGGGAGCGGTGAGCCGCCTCGGCCCGGCGCCGAGAGGCGAGTAGTCCACCCCGGCACGGCACGGCGCGGCACGCCGCGATCGCTAGGAGCACGGTCCGGTACCGTCCGTCGCGTCCGTCGCGTCCGTCGCGTCCGTCGCGTCCGTCGCGTCCGTCCAGGAGGCTTCGAAGTACCGGACGCGTTCGTCCTGGCCGGTCGGCCGCATGCCGGCCGCCGTCATGACGTGGTGGGACGCGATGTTGTCGTGGTCGGCGTCGCCTTTCACGCTGGTGACACCGCGTTCCCGTGCATACAGCAGCAGTGCGCGCAGGGCTTCGGACGCGTATCCCTTGCCCCGCTCCGACGGGACGAGGCCGTAGCCGATCGTGACGCTGCCGTGCTCGTCCACCGGTCCGTGGAAGTCCACGCCGCCGATCACCCGGCCGTCCTCGCGGCGACGGATCTCGTAGGTGCCGAACGGCTGGGGATCACCGGTGTCCGCGCAGGTGCGCAGGAAGCGCTCGACGGCGGAGGCGTCGCCCTCGGTGGGGTACCCGGGCGCCCATCGGGTGCCACCGCCCGACTCGCCCGCCAGCACTCGCTCCGCCTCGCCGGCCGTCATCGGATGGAGCACCAGCCGCGCTGTCACAAGATCGCCCATAGCCGGGAGAGGTATCACGAGTGGCGGCCTGACCGTTCGTGGCTCATCCGGCGGGGGCTCCGCGGGTCAGGGGAAGTGCAGGGTGAGGGTGAGGCCTCCGTCGGGGGCCGGGGCGGCTGTGAGGGTGGCGTGGTGGGCCGTGGCGATGGATGCGGCGATGGAGAGACCGAGGCCGTGGCCGGTGGTGGTGGTGCGGTCGGTGGCCAGCCGGCGGAACGGGTCGAAGAGGCCGGGGATGCGTTCCGGGGGTACGACGGGTCCGGTGTTGGTGACCGTCAGGGTGCGGGCGTCGAGGTGGACGCGGACGTGGCCGGCGGGTTGGTTGTACTGGACTGCGTTGCGGATCAGGTTCGTGAGCAGGTGGCGGAGGAGGACCGGGTCGCCGGGGACGGTCGGTGCGGCGCCGGCCTCGAGGGCGATGCGGACGTCGTACCGGGCGGCGAGCGGGGCGAGTTCGGCGAGGGCGGATCGGGCCGTGGCCGCGAGGTCCACGGGCTCGGTCCGCTCCAGGCCGCGGTCGCTGCGGGCCAGCAACAGCAAGGCGTCGACGAGCTGTTCGGCTTCCCGGTTGGCGGTGAGCAGGTCCTCGCGTACGCCGGTGAGAGCGTCCGGCAAGGGGTCGGCGAGGCCGACCTGGAGGCTCGTGCGCTGGACGGCGAGGGGTGTCTTGAGTTCGTGGGAGGCGTTGGCGACGAAGCGGCGCTGGCTCTCGAACGACTTCTCCAGGCGGTCGAGCATGGTGTCGAAGGTGTCGGCGAGACGGTGGAGTTCGTCGTCGGGGCCGGTGAGCGCGAGGCGTTGGTGCAGGTTCTGTTCGCTGATGCGGCGGGCCGCCTCGGTCATGGAGGCGACGGGGCGCAGGGCCCGGCCCGCCAGCCACCGGCCGAGCAGTCCGGCGAGGAGCGCCATCACCAGGAGGCCGACGGCCGACCAGACCATCATCTGACGCAGGGCGGTGTCCTGGACGGCCTGCACGGTCTGGTCGATCTTCTGGACGGCGACGTCGGCGACCCGCCCCTGCGGCTCCGTCGTGCCGTGCGGGGTGGTGGGGCGTACGGGCCCGAAGGGTGGCGCCTCCTCGTCCGGCAGGTCGCCGTACCTGACCGACATGCCCTGGACCTGCTGGTCCGTTCCGTAGCGCGCGAGGACGACCACGAAGGCGAGCAGGATGATGCCGGCGACCAGGAAGAGCCCGGAGAAGGCCACGGCCAGGCGGGAGCGGAACGGCAGCCTGCGCAGCAGGGCCCGCGGGTTCAGTCGCACAGCCGGTAGCCCTCTCCCTTGTCGGCGGCGATGAGGACCTGGTCGCCGAGCTTGGCGCGCAGTCGGCTGACGGTGGCGCGGACCGCGCTGGTGCGCGGGTCGAGGTGCTCGTCCCAGACGGTGCGGACGAGTTCGTCGTGCGGTACGGGGGCTCCACCGGCCTTCAGGAGCAGGTGCAGGACCGCGAATTCCTTCGACGTCAGTTCCAGCGGCCGGCCGTCGACGGACACCTCGCGCCGCGTCCCGTCGAGGGCTACGGGACCGAAGTGCTGCACGGCGGGCGGCAGTTTGGCGACACGGCGGCTCAACGTCCTTACCCGGGCGACGAGTTCGGTGAAGTCGAAGGGTTTCGTCAGGTAGTCGTCGGCGCCGAGCGTGGCGAGGCCGTAGATCTTGTCGGTGAGTTCGCCGGCCGCGGTCAGCATCAGGATGCGCGGCGGGTCGGAGAGTTCGCGCAGCCGTCTGCACACCTCGTCGCCGCTGAGGACCGGCAGGTCGCGGTCGAGGATCAGCACGTCGTAGGCGGTGAGCAGGCACATCCGCTCGGCCTCGTCCCCGGTGGCGGCGATGTCGACGGCCATGGCCTCGCGGCGCAGACCGGTGGCCACGGTGCGGGCGAGGATGCGGTGGTCCTCCGCTACGAGAACTCTCATGGGCTCATGGAATCAAGGCCGGGATTGCAGGCGGATAAGGACGCGGGGCGGTGGGGGCCGCGGGGCACGGCCACGCCTCACGGGTCACGCGTCACGGGTCACGGGTCACGGGTCACGGGTCACGGGTCACGGGTCACGGGTCACGGTGGGGGACGGCAGGGCTTACGCCGCTGTAACGCGCTTATCCCGGCGTAACACGCTTATCCCGCTGCACACGGCCGCCTGCTTGTGTCGCGGCATGAACTTCGTCAAGCGCGCCGGGATGAGCCTGGGTGCCAGGAGGTCCAGGACCGCCGGACTGTTCGCGGTCTTCGTCGTCATCTGCACCCTGCTGCTCGGCGGCTTCCTGCTCGAGGGCGCCGCCGCCCGCCAGGAGGCGGATGCGCAGCGCACCATCGGCGTCGATGTCACGGTCGAGAAGCAGGGCCTCACCCCGGCCCGCGCGGACCGGCTCGGCGCCTCGGAGCTGGTGCACCGCTACAACCCGGAGCTTCCGGTACGGGCGGGGGCGGCGCGAGGTGTCGTTCCGCTGGCGTCGGACGTACCGAGGCCCGGAGGCACCGGAACCGGTGCCGGAAAGGAGGACCGGAGCCCCCTCTCCGCACACGGCGTCCGCGACTCCGGCATGCTGCTCCCCTTCTCGTACGGATCGATGAAGATCACGGACGGCCGCGGTATCTCCCCATCGGACGCGGCCCGTCACGTCGCGGTGATCGAGCAGCGCCTGGCCGAGAAGAACGGTCTCCGGGTGGGCGGCACCGTCCATGCGCGGTCGGCCGACGGCGAGCGCACCGTACCGATGAAGATCGTGGGCGTCTTCCAGGACCCGACGCAGGATCCGCAGGAGTGGCAGCCGCCGCACGAACTGCCCGGCAACACGCTCTACGTACCGATGGCCACGGCCCAGAAGCTCGGCGACGGCACCGAGCCGGTCCGCGAGGCGGTGTTCAGGATCGGGTCGCCGGACCGGGCCGAGCAGCTGCACGCGGAGGCCCGACGCCTGCTCGGCAAGGGCGACTTCGACTTCCGGGTGAACGACAAGGCGTACCGGGACCAGGTGCGGCCGATCCAGCAGGTCGGCACGTTCGCGGGCCTGATCGTCCGGGTGATCGCCCTGGCCGGAGCGCTGGTCCTCGGTCTCGTCGTGCTGCTGCAGATCCGTGAGCGGCGGGCCGAGCTCGGCGTGCTGCTCTCGATGGGCGAGAAGAAGTGGAAGCTGATCGGCCAGCACGCCGTGGAGGTGGCGGCGTTGGCGCTGCCGGCCGTCGCGCTCGCCGCGCTCGCCGGGTCGCTCGCCGGGCAGCACGTGGGCGACGCGCTGCTCGGCGGTCGTGACGACCGTCCGGCCCCGGCCGGCGGGCGCGATGCACGGGGCGCCGAGGTGGCTGCGCCGGAGGTACGGGTCGAGCCCGCAACCGTCGGCAAGGTGGCCGCCATCGGGCTCGGCATCTCCCTGGTCTCCACGGTCGTCCCGGGCATCGGAATCGTCCGTCTGCACCCGCGGTCCATCCTCACCGACACCGAATGACCGGGTCCCCGCACGGCCGGTGGGGCCGAACAGCCGCCCGTAGCCGGTGAGACCGGCCAGCCGCCCCGGCCGGTGAGCCGCCCGTGCCGACACCCCGCCCGAAACGACCACCCATCCATCCACCCATCCATCCGCACGGACCAGAGAGCCGATACCCCCATGAATTTCGTCAAACGCGCAGGGCTCAGCCTGTGGGCCCGCAAGGGCCGCACTCTGATCACCTGGGCCACCTTCCTCGTCATCTCCCTGATGGTGCTGGCCGGCGTCCTCATCAACGGCGCCACGGCACGGGCCGAGCAGGACGCGAAGCGGTCCGTCGGCGCGGAGGTCAACCTCCAGATGGACCTGGGCAGTTCGGCCGGATCAGGTGGCGGTCTGCAGGCACCGCGGATCGACGCGGGCACGGTCGACAAGCTCGGGAAGCTGCCCCAAGTGCAGAAGTACACCTACTCGTTGTGGGATCGCGGCATCATCAAGGGCAAGAACAAGCTGGTCGAGGGCGGACCGCAGGAGCCGATGGGGCCGGGCGGCACCGCGGCCGTCGGAGTCCTCGACTCCGCACTGCTGCCCGACTTCCGCAGCGGCAACTTCACGCTCCTGTCCGGCAAGCACCTCACGGCCGCCGACAAGGACAGCCGACGGCTGTTGATCGAGGAGCGACTGGCGAAGCAGAACGGCCTCGCGGTCGGCGACACGTTCGCGCTGACCGGTAACGACGAGAAGACCACGGCCGACTTCACCGTGGCCGGCATCTACCGTGACCCGCGCGCCACTTCGGAGCCCGAGCCGGAGTACGGCGTCAGCCCGGCCAACATGCTGTACGGCGCGGTCGGCGGCCTCTCCTCGCTCAGCTCCGAGAACGACGGTGCGCAGCAGGCCGGCAGTGCGACGTTCCTTCTCCAGGACGCCGATGCACAGGGCGAGTTCAAGGAGGAGGCCGAGCAAGTCGCGGGCTCGGCACTGGACGGATTCGAGCTGGCCGCCAACGACAAGGCCGTCCGGCAGATGACCGGCCCGCTCAAGAGCATCAGCTCGACGGCCACCGTCGCCATGTGGCTGATGGGCTTCGCCGGCGCGGCCGTACTGGCCCTGCTCGTCAACCTCGCCGTCAAGCAGCGCCGCAAGGAGTACGGCGTACTCCTCGCGATGGGCGAGAAGAAGAGCAGGCTGATAGCCCAACAGGCCCTGGAAATCGTGGTGGTGGCCGCTCTCGCCATCGGTGTGAGCGCGCTGTTCGCACCGCGGCTCACGCAGAGCGCCGGCCAGGCGCTGCTCGGCACGGAAGCCTCCGCCGCCCAGGAGAAGTTGGACTCCTGGGAGCCACCGGCCCCTGGGCGTACGGGCGTCGGTGAAGGCATCGACATGAACGACAAGCCGGTCGAGAACGCCGACCCCATCGACGAGATCACCGTACGACTCGACCCGGCCGACCTCGCCACGGTCGGCGCCGTCGGCCTCGGTATCGGCCTGCTCGCCACGGCCGTCCCGGCCGGTGCGGTGCTGCGCCTGAGTCCCCGTTCCATCCTCACGAAGGGCAACTGACCCGCCATGACCAGCGTCAACGCCACCTCCGTGCCCGTACTGCGCCTGACGGACGTCAGCCACACCTACTCCGGTCAGCGCCGCAGGACCACAGTCCTCAAGGGCATCGACCACGCCTTCGAACGCGGCACCTTCTCCACCATCCTGGGCCCCTCGGGCAGCGGCAAGACCACGCTGCTGAGCCTCGCCAGCGGCCTCGACACCCCCACCAAGGGAACGATCAGCTTCGACGGCCAGGACCTCACCACCCTCGGTCTCGGCCGGTACCGCAACAAGCACGCCGCCACGATCTTCCAGCAGTACAACCTGCTCACCTACATGACCGCCCTGCAGAACGTCACGACCGCCATGGAGATCACCGGTGCCAAGCCCGCCATCGGAAGCCGAAGGGCCCGTGCACTGCGGATACTTGAGGACATCGGCCTCGACCGGGCGATGGCCATGAGCAATGTGCTGCAGCTGTCCGGCGGCCAGCAGCAGCGCGTCGCCATCGCGCGGGCCCTCGCCTGCGACGTCGACATCCTGTTCGCCGACGAACCCACCGGCAATCTCGACGAGGACACCGCCCAGGGCATCATCGACACCTTCGCCGAACTCGCCCACGTACAGGGCAAATGCGTGGTCGTCGTCACCCATTCCCAGCACCTGGCCGCCCAGTCCGACCGGATTCTCCACCTGCGCAAGGGCAGACTCACGGAGCAGGTGAACGCGCGGTAGGTGCACCGGGGACGGAGCGCACCCCGGCCCTGCCGAACCACCTCGTCACGGTGCGCCGCCTCTGGAGACGGGCTCTTGGGCGAAGAGCGCCTCGCCGCGCTCGGGGCCGAGTGCGCACGCCCGGTCCCGCTCGGCGCGGTGCAGGTGCGCACGCCTGACTGCGGCCACGACTCGTGCATCCCGGTGCAGGACACCGAGGGGAGCCGGTTCCGCATCGACTGAGGCGTGCACCCGGGGGCGCGGAAGCTGCGTCCTCACTTCCCGGTGCGGGGCAGGGCGTTCCAGCCGAGCTCCAGCAGGTCGAAGGCGCGGGTGATGGCGTGCCGCGGGTCGGCGTGGGGGTGGACGGCGCGGGGGGCCTCGAGGGCGAAGTGGGCCAGCGCGCTGCAGGCCGGGTCGTCGGCGGGCAGGCCGCTTTCCTCGGCGATGACCTGGGACAGGGCGGCGGCGTGCCGCAACCACATGCCCTGGAGGTAGTCGCGCAGGGCGGGAGTGCTGGTCACGAGGTCCCGGAACGCCGTGAATTCCGGGTCGCCGCCTCCGCCCGCCGCGCGGTCGGCCAGCGCGTGCTCCCGCAGCGCCGCGGGGATGGACTGCCCGTCGGGCCGGTCGCGTACGGCACCCAGCAGGCGGGCCTCCTGCTCGACGTCCTCGTCGAAGACGAGGGCCTCCTTGGCCGGGAAGTGCTTGAACAGCGTGGTGGTGGACACATCGGCGGCGTCGGCGATCTCGCGGATGCCGACGTCGTCGTATCCGCGCTCCAGGAACAGGCGCAGGGCCGCATCCGCGATGGCCTGCCGGGTGGCTGCCTTCTTGCGCTCGCGGCGCCCGAGGGGGGCGGCCGGCGCGGCGGTGGGCTGCGGTGACGACGCGGCGTCCGCGGGCTCGGGACTGGGCATGGCTGCACTGTACCTGTGGGTTGACCCGATGCAAAAGTTGAACGGTTGCACTTAGGGATCCGGTGTGCTTTTCTCGTAGCAGGCGGACGGGCCCCAGCCCCGGGTCGCCGTTCACCGCGGAATCCCGGGCCCGCACCGCCGGACCTCCGGCTCCTCACGGCTGCCCGCCGGGCCCGCCGAACGCCGCCGTGCCGGCCGCCCCGGCCCGCGTCGCGGCCCAGCACGCCGCCGCGGCCCACCACCCCGCCCACTTCCTCGAGCCGTACGGCGGCCACCGCACGCCAGTCACCGCACGCCGGCCGCCGGCCGCCGTGCTGCCACGCGTCACGAACGGAGCACCCCATGAACGCCACCCACACCCCCCGCATCGCCATCATCGGCGCCGGCCCCGGCGGCCTGACCTGCGCCCGCATCCTCCAGCGGCACGGCATCGACGCCACCGTGCACGACCGGGACGCCGGACCGGACACCCGCGATCAGGGCGGCACCCTCGATCTGCACGCCGACAACGGACAGTCGGCCCTGCGCGAAGCCGGTCTGCTGGACGAGTTCTTCGAGCTCGCTCGCCCCGAGGGGCAGGAAATGCGCCAGCTCGACCCGTCCGGCGCGACCCTCTTCCACCATGTCCCCGAGGAGGGCGAACGCTTCAAGCCGGAGATCGACCGCGGCCAACTGCGCGACCTGCTCCTCGCATCGCTCGAGCCCGGCACCGTGCGCTGGGGCCGCACCCTCACGCACGTCACCGGCCCCTCGGACGGACCGCGGCAGCTGCGTTTCGCCGACGGCACCACCGTCGAGGCCGACCTCGTCATCGGCGCGGACGGCGCCTGGTCCAAGGTCCGCCCGGCCGTCTCCGACGCCGCACCCCGGTACAGCGGAGTCAGCTTCCTCGAAGCCTGGTTCCACGACGTGGACCGCCGGCACCCCGACATCGCCGAACTCGTCGGCCTCGGCGGGGCCGCGGCCGCCGACGGCGAGCGTGGCCTGTTCGCCCAGCGGAACAGCGGCGACCACATCCGCGTGTACCTCATCCAGCGCGTCCCGGCCGACTGGATCACCGCAGCGGGACTGGCGCCCACGGACACCGACGGCATCCGCGCGCTGCTCCTGGACCGCTACCGCGACTGGTCACCCCGTCTGCGCCGCCTGATCACCGACAACGACGGCCACTACGTCGACCGCCCCATCCACGCCCTGCCCGTCCCCCACATCTGGGACCACCACCCCACCGTGACGCTGCTCGGCGACGCCGCCCACCTCATGCCGCCGCTCGGTGTCGGGGTCAACCTCGCGCTGCTGGACGCCGCCGACATCGCCCGCGCCCTCGTCGAGCACGACTCGGTCGACGACGCCGTCCGCGCGTACGAGGACATCATGCTTCCCCGCTCCACCGAGACGGCCAAGCTCCTCGACGGCGCCGCGGACGACCTGCTGTCCACGGAACTGCCCGACTTCGCCTCCGCCGACGGCGGCCACTGACACCCGTCCCGTACGCGCCCGCAAAGCCGCACCGGCGTCCGTAAGCGGAAGGGCGCTCGTCGGACAGTCGTGGTCGGGGCGGCTGCCGGAGTAGCGTGGGCAGGACCGAGAGCGCTTCTCGACCGGCTTCCGTGCCGGTTTGTCTCTCGGTTCTATTGCACCGGGCCGAGCGCGACAGGCCCGGGGACAGGTCGACACCATGACGGTGATCACCGCACGAACCCCGCCGGTCACGCCGGCCTCCGAGCCCCCCGGGCACCCGCCACTGCGGCTGTCCCTCAAGCCCCCGGGCCCGCGCACCGGACTCCTCGACGGCGCCTGGTGGCCCCGCTCCCGGGACCTGGAACGCGAACTCCCCGCCCTGGCCGACATGTTGGACCCGCTCTGGGGACGCATCACGCGCCTCACGGTCAATCCGACGCACTGGCCCCACGTACCGCGCAAGATTCCCGTCAACGGCCATGTGGTGAAGGTCGGCTGGTTCCGCGGCGAGCAGGACCCGCACCAACTCCTGCTGTTCTCCTACCATGTGGGCCGCTGGGACCTGTTGATCATCCCGCCGGAGACCGCACCTGAGGCGGCCGAGCGGTTGATGGTCGCCGCGTGCACGCCCCGGATGGCCCGTACGGGCAGTGCGCTGATCGCCGACGAGCGGGAACACCATCCGACCGCCCCCGCCGCGGTAGTCCCGCCGGGCGGCTCACAGGCAGCGGCGTGGGAAGCGGAGGGCGGGGCCATGGCCCCGCCGTCCGGCGCCCGCGTCGGGAGGTAACGGGCCATGGACACCGGAATCACCGTCGCGGTCATCCTGGCGATGATCGTGATCGGCATCTACCTCATCCGCCGCCTCAACGCCCAGCACGACGAACGGATCGCGCTGCACCGCTACAGCCGCAGCGTGCGGGGCCCGCGCGGCACCCACCGGGCGACACGGCCGCCGGTCGGCGGCCCCGCACCGGCCGCCGCCCCGTCCCGCCGCGACCTGGGCGCCGGGATACGCGCACGCCTGCGCCCGCAGCACAGAGGCGACAGCGGAGCCGACAGAGCCACGAAGGGCACGAAGGGCACGAAGGGCACGAAGACATGACCCTGCAGACACCGAAGCCGCTCGGCCCGACCGGGCCGCGCCGCAGTGAACAGTCGGCCACCGCCGAGGCACGCGTCGAGATCCGCATCGTCGCCGGTGATCCCGATTCGGCGCGGGAGGTCGCGCTGCTCCTCAGCCGGTTCTTCGACTCCGACGAGCCCCGCAGCTATCCGGCTGCCGGGGGCAGCGGTACGCGGCTCCACCTGACGCTGAACACCACGGGCGGCCCGGCACGTGCTGCCGGTTCCGGTGCCGGGTCCTGGCTCGCCCGGTCGCAGGCGGGGCGCGCACATCTGGGCGAGACCGGCTGAGGGCTCGAGAACCTGAGGGCCCGCCCGTGCGGGAGCCGGACTTCACCGACGAGGGGCTGCGGTGGCGGCCCGCGAGCGGCCGCCGAACCTCTCGGTCCTGCCGCTCTCCCAGTACGTGGAGGCGCCGTACGCGCGCGAGTTGCTGACGACGGGCTCGCAGGGCGCCGGATGCGTACTGAAGGAACGGGTCACCGACGGCGCCGAGTTCGTCGCCACCGTCGCACGGGTCGCGGCCGGCGGCACGGCGATGGACCCCGAGGTGGTCTCGCAGCCGGTGACGGGCAGGGACCGCGAGGAGCCGATGAGTTCCCTGACGGGCCGGGAGCGCGAGGTGCTGGAGTGTCTGGCGCAGGGCCGGTCCGACGAGGGGAAGGGGATCGCGGAGGCGCTGTTCATGTCCGGGAAGGCGGTGGCGAAGCGCATCGGGCACATCTTCCCGAAGCCGGGTCTGCCGCAGTCGGACACGGACCACCGGCGCGGGCCGGCCGTACCGGCGTATCTCGACCGTTGAGCGAGGCGCGCCCGGTCGAGCCGCGGGATCGAGCCGCCCGGCCGAGCCGACCGGCCGCCGGACCGTACCGCCGATGGTCTTACGGACCTGTGACGTGACGCCGGGCTGCCTCGGTTCGGCCGGTGCTCCGCCCTAGCGTGGGGCTCATGCGTGTACTGGTCACCGGCGGTGCCGGGTTCATCGGGTCCCATGTCGTCCAGGAGCTCGCGGCTCGCGGGCACGAACCCGTGGTGTTCGACCTGCGACAGGACGAAGGCGCGGACGTGCGGGACGAGAAGGCGGTCCGCGAAGCGCTCGCCGGGGTCGACGCCGTCAGTCACCAGGCGGCCAAGGTGGGCCTCGGCACCGGATTCGGCGACGCACCGGACTACGTCTCGCACAACGACCTGGGTACGGCGGTGCTGCTGTCCGCCATGGCGGACGCGGGCGTGCGCCGCCTGGTCCTTGCGGGCTCGATGGTCGTGTACGGGGAGGGCAGGTACACCTGCGCGCACCACGGGGTGGTGCGGCCGGGGCCGCGGGCGGTGGCCGAACTGGCGGCCGGCCGGTTCGAGCCGCTGTGCCCGGTGTGCGGTGCGGAGTTGGCGCCGGGTCTCGTCGGCGAGGACGCTCCGACGGATCCGCGCAACGTCTACGCCACGACCAAGCTGGCCCAGGAACATCTGGCCGCCGCCTGGGCCCGGGCGACGGACGGGACGGCGGTGTCGCTGCGGTACCACAACGTGTACGGGCCGCGGATGCCCCGGGACACCCCGTACGCCGGGGTGGCCGCCCTCTTCCGCTCGGCCCTTGCACGCGGCGAGACGCCCCGCGTGTTCGAGGACGGGCTGCAGCGCCGGGACTTCGTGCACGTACGCGATGTGGCGGCGGCCAATGCGACGGCGCTCGAGGACGCAGCCGCGCCAGGGGCGTTGGCTGTCTACAACACCGGCAGCGGCGATCCGCACACGGTCGGCGAGATGGCGGGGGCGATCGCCGATGCGTACGGCGGGCCGCGGCCGGTGGTGACGGGCGAGTACCGCCTCGGGGACGTCCGGCACGTCACCGCCGACTCGTCACGGCTGCGGGCCACGCTGGGCTGGCGGGCTCGGGTCGGATTCACGGAGGGGATGCGGGAGTTCGCGGGGGAGGTTGCGGCGGGGTGAGCAAGGTCGCGGGGGAGGTTCCGGCCCGACGAGCCAAGTCCCGGCGAAGGCCCCGACCCAATGAGCCAAGTCCCGGCGAAGGCCCCGACCCAATGAGCCAAGTCCCGGCGAAGGCCCCGACCCAATGAG
>NZ_KZ984562.1:0-20234 GCF_003574445.1 Streptomyces sp. YIM 130001 | reverse complement strand
TGAGCCAAGTCCCGGTCGGCGGGGTCCGCCTCCGCCGATGGCGGCTCAGCCCGTGGGCAGCGTGACCTCGAAGCGGCAGCCTCCGGGGATGTTGCGCACGGTGGCCATGCCCCGGTGGGCCTCCACGATCCCGCGGACGATGGCGAGGCCGAGGCCCGCGCCCGCCGGTGGCGTACGGGCATGGGTGCCGCGCCAGCCGGTGTCGAAGACCCGGGGCAGGTCCTCCTCGGGAATGCCGCCGCAGCCGTCCGTCACGGACACGACGACGCCTTCGGGCGAGCGTTCGGCCGTGACGGCGACGGTGCCGTCGGCCGGGGTGCGCCGGATCGCGTTCACCAGCAGATTGCCGAGGACCCGGCTCATCTCCCGGCCGTCCACCTCGACCGGCACCTGGTCGATGCGGTCGCCGACGAGCCGTACGCCGTGCTGGCGGGCCAGCGGATCGGCTCCCGCGAGAGCATCTCCGACCAGGTCGTAGACCGAGATCCGGGAGCGGGTGAGTTCGAGGGCGCCGGCGTGGATGCGGGAGAGCTCGAACAAGTCGCCGACCATGCCGTTGAGGCGCTCGACCTCGGTGCGGATCTGGCGCAGATAGCGGTTCGGGTCGGTGGCCACCCCGTCCTCGACCGCCTCCGCCATGGCGCGCAGGCCGGCCAGCGGGGTGCGCAGGTCGTGCGAGATCCAGGCGACGAGTTCGCGCCGGGAGGACTCCAGTGCGCGCTCGCGTTCGCGCGAGACCGCGAGTTTCGCGCTGGTGGCCGCCAACTCGTCGCTGAGCGCGGTGAGTTCTGCGGTGGCGGGACGGTCGGGGGCCGCGTAGTCGCCGTCCTCACCGAAGGAGCGGGCGGCGTTCTGCAGGGCGCGGCTGCGGGCGACGACCCAGCGGCCGAGCAGCAGCGCGGTCGCGAACGAGACGACCGCGGCCATCGCGACGACGGTGGTGACCACGGACAGGTCGTGCGGGGACAGGAACATCGCCCAGGCCACGGCCAGCGTGCCCGCGAGCATCGCGGCCACCGCGACGGCGGCCACCACGGCGAGCGAGGCGGTGAGCGAACGCCGGCGCAGCAGCCACAGCGCGACCGCGCCGAGCACTCCGGCCGCCGCCGCGCCGAGGAAGGCGAAGAACGCGATCAGCAGGGTGTCCGACACGGTCAACTCCCTCCGGATTCGGCGGACATACCGCTGCTTCCCGCGTCGCCGTCCGGATCGAAGCGGTAGCCGACGCCCCACACCGTCTGGATCAGCCTGGGCACGGCCGGATCGTCCTCGACCTTGCCGCGCAGCCGCCGGACGTGGACGGTGACCGTGGAGAGGTCACCGAAGTCCCAGCCCCACACCTCGCGCATCAGCTCCTCGCGCGCGTACGCACGTCCCGGATTCCGCAGGAAGAACGCCAGCAGGTCGAACTCCCGGAGTGTCAGGGCGAGTTCGTCGCCGTGCTTGGTGGCACGGCGGGCCGCGGGGTCGACGGTCAGGCCGGCCGAACTGACGGGCGCGGCGGCTCCCGGCCGACTCGCGGGGCGGGCCCGCCTGAGTACCGACTCGACCCGCAGGACCAGCTCGCGAGGGCTGAAGGGCTTGGTGACGTAGTCGTCGGCGCCCACCTCGAGGCCCTCGATACGGTCGCCCTCGTCGCCCCTGGCGGTGAGCATGATGACCGGCACCGGACCGCGCGCGTGTATCCGCCGGCACACCTCGAGGCCGTCCATGCCCGGGAGCATCAGGTCGAGCACCACCAGGTCGGGCCAGTGCGCCGCGGCGCCGGCGAGCGCCGCCGGACCGTCCGCAGCCCGGTCCACCGTGTATCCGGCCCGGTGGAGGTACCCGGCCACGACCTCGGCGACGGTGGGGTCGTCATCGACGACCAGCACCCGGCGCCCCTCCGCGTTCGCCTCGGCGGCGGGTTCCTGTGATTGCTCCATGACGCCAGCCTCGCACCGCGCCGCCGTACGTGTCGGCCGCCGGACCCCGGTG
The DNA here is from genome assembly GCF_003574445.1 of Streptomyces sp. YIM 130001. Taxonomy (GTDB): domain Bacteria; phylum Actinomycetota; class Actinomycetes; order Streptomycetales; family Streptomycetaceae; genus Streptomyces. The sequence continues at coordinate 18,257 of NZ_KZ984562.1, read as the reverse complement.
ACGGGCGACGTCCGCGTTTCGTAAGGAGCGACGGCCCGATATGCCCTTTTCGCGCTCGTAGGGTGAAAGCCGTGACGACCTCTCCCGACCGACCCGACGCCGACGCCACGCCCCCTGCGGACGTCGACGTCGTCCTCCCCTGCCTCGACGAAGCCGAGGCCCTGCCCTGGGTGCTGGACCGCATCCCCGCCGGCTGGCGCGCCCTCGTCGTCGACAACGGCTCGACCGACGGCTCCGCCGGCATCGCACGGGAGCTCGGCGCGACCGTGGTCCACGAGTCGCGCCGCGGATTCGGCGCCGCCTGCCACGCGGGACTCGAAGCCGCCACGGCGGACATCGTGTGCTTCTGCGACTGCGACGCATCTCTCGATCCCGGCCAACTCGTCCCGTTCGTCAGGGAAGTGGCCGCAGGAGGGGCCGATCTCGTACTCGGCAGACGCCGTCCGGAGACCTGGCGCGCCTGGCCCGCGCACGCCCGGGCGGGCAATCTCGTACTCGCCCGGATGGTGCGCCGCCGCACCGGCCTGCGCCTGCACGATCTCGGCCCGCTGCGCGCCGCACGCCGTGAACCCCTGCTCTCCCTCGGCCTCACCGACCGCCGCAGCGGCTATCCGCTGCAGATGGTGGTGCGCGCCGCCGACGCGGGCTGGCGCGTGGACGAGTACGACGTGCCGTACCTGCCGCGCACCGGCGCCTCCAAGGTCACCGGCACCTGGCGGGGCACCGTGCGCGCGGTGCGGGACATGAGCCGCGTCCTGGCCGAGCCACCCAGCGAAGGAGCCGCCCGGTGACCACCCTGATCGTCATCGCCAAGGAACCGCGCCCCGGCCGGGTGAAGACCCGGCTCACCCCGCCGTTCACACCCACCGAGGCGGCCTCGCTCGCCGAGGCGTCGCTCGCCGACACCCTGGACGCGGTCGCGTCGACGCCCGCACAGCGCAGGACGCTGGTACTGGCCGGGGAACCCGGCCCGTGGCTGCCGCCCGGTTTCGAGGTGACGGCCCAGTGTCCGGGCGGTCTGGACGAACGGCTCGCCGCCGCGTTCGCCGCCTGCGACGGCCCGGCCCTGCTCATCGGCATGGACACCCCGCAGGTCACCCCGCAGCTCCTCACCGTGGACTTCGACGGTTGCGACGCGTACTTCGGACCGGCCGAGGACGGCGGCTTCTGGGCCCTGGGCCTCGCCGAGCCCGACCCCGCACTGCTGCGCGGCATCCCGATGTCGACCCCGACCACCGGCGCGCTGCAGCGTGAACGGCTCGTCACCGCCGGTCTGCGCGTACGCGATCTGCCTCCGCTCCGGGACGTGGACACGGCGGCCGACGCGGCGGCGGTCGCGAAGGCCGCGCCGCACAGCCGGTTCGCGGCCCGCCTCGCCGAGCTGCGAACGGTGGCGAGGCGATGAGCACCGCATCCCGCCCCACCACCGAAAGGACCTGGTCGGCGGACCCGTACGCCGACGCACTGCGCGCCGGCCGGGGTCCGCTCTTCCTGCGCCGCCGGGACGGCTGGCTGCTGCCCCTGGAGGTGGAGCGGTGGTGCTCCCGCGCCGACGCGGTCGACCGGGAGGTGCTGCGGCGGTGCGAGGGCACGGTGCTCGACGTGGGGTGCGGCCCGGGACGGATCGTGCTCGAACTCGGCGCACTCGGACGGCCCGTGCTCGGTGTCGACGTCAGCGAGGCCGCCGTCGCCCGCACGGTGCGGCTGGGCGGTCAGGCCGTGCAGCGTTCGGTCTTCGCACCACTGCCCGGCGAGGGACGCTGGGGCACGGTGCTGCTCCTGGACGGCAATCTCGGCATCGGCGGCGACCCGCGCGCCCTGCTCCGCCGGGCATCCGAACTGCTCGCCCCCGGCGGTCTGTTGATCGCCGAGACGGTCCCGGACGACGTGGACGAACGCGCCGAGGTACGCCTCGTCCGCGCCCTCGTCGCCCCGCACCCCGACCCGGACGGCGCCGGGCGCGCCGATGGCACCACGTTCCCGTGGGCCCGGCTCGGCACCCCGGCGCTGCTGCGGCACGCCGGCTCGCTCGGCTGGCGCACCGCGGGTCAGTGGACGACGGGCGGGCGCTCCTTCGCCGCCCTGCGCAGCCGCACCAGCATGAGCAGCCCGGAGCCGCCGAACAGCAGGCCCGTGATCAGCAGCCAGCGCCCGAGGAACCCCTCCGGCGGCATGCCGGTCGCCGACTCGTAGCGGTCCGCGACCCTCCCGCTGATCATCGGGAACCACACGAGCAGCAGCAGCCCGGACAGCACGGCCGGCACCCGCACCCAGTTCGTCCACTCGCGCCGGCCGATCGCGCCGTACGCCCGGACGACGGCCCGGTCCGCGAGCGCGTACAGCGGCACCAGCACCAGGTCGTGCACGAGGGCCGCGCCCACGAACCAGAGTGCGACGCCGAACCAGTCGTCTTCGAGCAGCCGTACGCCCGCATAGCCGGCGAGCGTGAACGAGCAGACCAGGACGAGGAGTTGGAACGGACTGCCGATGCGCTGGGCCAGCCTGCCCAGCAGATCCTGACGATTCATCACAATTCTCCGAACCTCGCCGTGACGGGGCCGGACTCCGGTCGTCACGGGTTTGGGAAGGGCAGTCGGTCACCGACCGCCGGAGGGGGCGGGCCCGGGAGACTCAAAGTCCCCTACTGCCAGCGGTATTTGAGCGTCACAGGTCCTCGAAGGTCAGGCGGGACACCCATTTGGTGTTGAGCACCCCGGGAGCGGCGGGCACGATGACGCGGGCCGGGGCGCCGTGGTCGGCGGTCAGCGGCTCGCCGTTGACGTCGAGAGCCAACAGGGCGCGTGGGTCCCGTACTTGGTTGGCCCGCAGCCCGGCCGTACGGAACGAACCGCTGCGCTGCAGCGACTCCACCAGTACGTCGGGCGCCTCGTCGGCGTGGTGGCCGACGAGTGCCGCCAGGTCCCGCAGCCGGACCCCGCGCCACCGCTGGTCGGACGTCGACCAGCCCTCCACGCAGGCGATGGGCAGCTCGGCACTGTGCTGCGGCATTCGACGCAACTGCGCCTGTGCGAGCCGTACCGTCCCGCCGGGCCCGGTCACCGTCAGGCGCCATGCCTCCTCGCTGGTCTCCGTGGCGGTGATGCCGCGGGAGGCCGCCGTCTTGTTGACCTGGAAACCAGCGCCCCCGCCGTCCGGTTCGGCGCCACCGTGCGGGGCCAGTACGGCGGTGGCCCGCAGTGGACCGTCGAAGCTGCGGCCTGCGGTCGTCGCGAGCAGCAGCAGCGATCCGCCGCCGACCAGGAGAAGCGCCCCACGCCGCGTCGTACTCGGCTCCTCGGGTTCGGGGGCCACGAGAGACGGCTCGTCGCCGGGGCCCGGCGGCCGGGACTCGCCCGCAGGGCCCGGACCGTATGCGGACTTCGATGCGTCGGCGGACTTCGGTGCGTCGGCGGCCTCCGCAGGCGTATCCGGTACGTCGGCGGCCTCCGTCCCCGTATCCGGTCCACCGGCTCCCGCCTCGCGGCGCTCGCGCAGATACCGGAAGGCCATCGGCGCCCGCAGCACCACATGCGCCACGAATGCCGCGATGAACACCCAGGCCCCGTAGAGGTGCAGCGGATAGAAGGAGCCCGGAAAGAGGTAGTCCAACTGGACGTTGAGCACGCCGGTCACGAACTCGAAGAGCGCACCGCCCACGAGCAGGAGTACCGAGAGCCGCTCGAGCGCGTGCGTGAGCGAGCGCGCGGGCGGCATCTGGAACAGCCGCGGCACCACGGACCACAGCTTGGCGAGCAGTACGGGGATCAGCGCGACGCCCAGCGTGACGTGCACCCCCTGAGTGAGGCGGTACAGCCACGACGGGTCGGTCGGCCAGTCGAAGAGGAAGAAGCCGAGCAGCCCCTTGCCGGGGGTCTTGTCGTTCACCGCGGTGAGGTCCGGGTTGTATGCCGCGTACGACAGCATGCCCGTCACGAACAGCACGGTGATCCCGGCGAGCAGCACCACTCCGAGCAGTGCCGTGAACCGGGGCCCGCGCAGCGGACTGCGCCAGAAGCCGGGCGAGAGAGGGGTCCGAGCCATACTCCGACGGTAGGTCCGCGGCACCCCCCGCAGGACGGTACGACCCATGACGAAACTCTGACGTCCGCGCCGGTCGGACCGGTTGTGGCCGCTGCCCGATCTAGCGTTCTCGTGTGACCCCCGCTCCCCGCAGCCCCGCCCCGCGCACCGGCGCCGGCGCCGGCGACCCGCACGATCCGTCCGACCCGTCCGATCCGTCCGACCCGTCCGACCCGTCCGACCCGGACAGCGTCACCCCTCGCGACGGCGGCGGCCGCCGTGATCTGTACGCCGCGGCCGCCGGCGCGCTCCTGTTCCTGGCCGCCGCCCTGACCGGTGTCTGGATCAAGAGCGACGAGGACGTCCTGCGGGTGCACTTTCCGCCCCTGTACGCCCACTGGCTGCCGCACCTCGGCCCCGGTACCCCGGCCGCGCTGATCGTCGCCGCGGCCACGGTGGCATACGGCCCGTCCCTCGCCGCCCGCCTCCCCTGGCACCGGCTGCTCTGGGCCTCCTGGGCCGGCTCGGCGGCGTGGATCTTCTCGCTCGCCCTGATCGACGGCTGGCACCGGGGTATCGCCCGCCGGCTGACCACCAAGTACGAATACCTGCAGGTCATCGACCGCTTCAACGACATCCCCGGCACCTTGCGCGGTTTCACCGGCCACATCCTGGTGGGCTCCCCCGACCATTGGCCGGCGCACGTGGCCGGGCACCCTCCGGCGGCGCCCCTGACCTTCGTACTCCTCGACCGGATCGGCCTGGGCGGCGGAGCATGGGCCGGCGTCTGGTGCATCACGGTCGGAGCCGCCGCGTGCGCCGCCGTACTGGTGACCGTGCGGGCCGTGGCCGGCGAAGGGCATGCGCGACGGGCGGCGCCGTTCCTGGTGCTCGCGCCGGCCGCCGTGTGGATGGGCGCCTCGGCGGACGGCTACTTCACGGCGGTCGCGGCCTGGGCCGTGGCGCTGTTCGCGCTCGCCGGGACGGCACGTACGCCGTCCCGGCGCCGGGCCGCGGCGCTCGGCTCAGGACTGCTGTTCGGTCTGACCTGCTATCTCTCCTACGGACTCACCCTGTTCGCCCTGATCGGGGCGGGCGTACTGCTCCTCGTGCGCCCGAAGGCACGCGATCTCGCCTCCTGGCTCCCTTGCTGGATCGCCGGGTTCGCGGTCTTCCCGCTGCTGTTCACCCTGAGCGGCTTCAACTGGTGGGAGGCGTACCACCTGTTGGTGGAGCGCTACTACCAGGGCGCGGCCGGCATCCGTCCGTACGGCTACTGGGTATGGGCGAACCTCGCGTGCACGGTGCTCCTCGTGGGGCTCGCGACGGTCGCGGGCCTGCGGCGAGCAGGAGGTGTGCTGCTCACGCGACTGCCCCGACGGCTCCGGGAACGACAACTCAGGGACCGACGACCGGACTTCACCCTCCGTCTCGTGCTGCTCGTGGCGGCCGCCGCACTGGCGCTGCTCGCGGCCGACCTCTCGGGCATGAGCAAGGCGGAGACCGAGCGGATCTGGCTGCCGTTCGCGATCTGGCTCCTGCCGGCCTGCGCCCTCCTGCCCCGCCCACGGACATGGCTCGCGGCCCAGGCCACGGTGGCCGTCCTCGTCAACCACCTTCTGCTGACCGGCTGGTGACGGACCCTCAGCTGTCTGTTCCCTTGGCCGCTGCCGGTTTGGCGGAGCCTCCTCCGGAGAAATGCCGCGCCGTGGGCGTGAGCGCCGCGAGCGCCGGGGCGAGGAAGCACGCCGCCGCGCAGGCCGCCAGGACCGGGCGCGGCCCGAAGCTGTCGATCGCCGGGGCGATCAGGGCGAGGCCCACCGGGGCCAGACCGTACGAGAGCAGGAAGTCGAGCGACGAGACACGGGCCAGCTTGTCCGGGGCGACCTCGCGCTGAATCGCCGTGAACCAGGGGACGTTGAAGAGTTCGATGCCGAGACCGGCGACCGCGTAGGCCGCCACGATCACGGCCGGATGCACCGGCAGCAGCAGGCTCAGCGGCGCGAATCCGTACACCGCGAGCCCGGCCAGCGCCGACCAGCCCTGCGACCGCGGCCGCACCCGGGCGATGATCAGCGCGCCGCCGAGCGCGCCCAGGGTGTACGCGGTGGTGGCCGCGGCGAGCACCACCCCGCTGTCGTAGCGGTCGTGGCTGATCAGCGGCAGCGCGACGCCGGTCGCCGAGTAGCCGGTGGCGATCACCGAGGTGAGAGCGGCCAGTCCCGCCACGAACCAGGGATGCCGTCGCGCCTCCCGGACGCCTTCGGCGAACTCGGCGCGGATGGAGGCCCGTTGAGGCGCTTCGCCCGCATGGGCCGTACCTGTGCCGGGGCCGGGGACGAAGGCCGCCGCCAGCCACACGATCCCGATGCCGATGAGCAGCGCACGCACGTCGAGGACGACCGCGAGCAGTGCGGACAGGGACGGCCCGAGGAGCGTGGTCACCCGGACGGCGAGGGTCATCGCGGCGTTGGCCTGCTGGCGCCGGTCGGCGTCGACCACCTCGGCGGTCAGTGCCTGGAAGGCGGGCCGGCAGGCACCCTGACCACCACCGGCGACCAGCGCCGCCGCGGCCATCAAAGGCAGCGAACGGTCGAGCCCCGCGGCCAGCACAGGCGCCGCCACAGCCGCCGCGAGTCCCGACCAGCGGACGACCGTGCGGCGCGAGTGCCGGTCGGCCAGCACGCCGCCCACCGCCACGGCCAGCAGGAATCCCGCGGTACGGGCGGCCAGGACCAGGCCGAGGCCGGACGCGGAGAGGGTGCCCTCGAGCACGGCGAGCCCCAGCACGAAGGGCAACGCCCAGGTGGCGAGGCCGGACGCGGTCGTACCGGTCCACAGGCGCAGGAAGGCGGGGTCGAGCAGCACGGAGCGGGGCGGTGGCGGGTCGTCGAGGGGCGTCTGCGGAGGTGACGCGGTCACGGTTGGGGGCTCCTGTCGGTCGGCCGGCGTATGAGATTTCGAGGTCGCGGGCGAGGCGCACGACGTGAGCGGCACATGGCACAACATGCCTGTACACAGCCGGTATTCAGGGTGGATGCCGGGTCTGTCGGCAGCCACCCTGACGCGGGGCACGCAGCGACCCGGGGTAGCTTATCGAAAACGATTGTCGTTACAGTACCCCTGGCTCGGTCGCCGTCCGACAGGCACCCGGGCATCCGCCGCCACCTGCCCTCCCTGAAGACACTCACCCCGCCCGCAAGGAGCACCCCCTTGGAACGGACCGCCCCGCCGGACACCCCACCGCTCGCCGTCGACACCGAGGCGGTCTTCCGCTCCGCACTGTCCGGCCGACCAGGCACCCCACCAGCCGAGTTGACCGCGACGAGTGTGTTCTGGGTGCACCACGGCACACGCCTCGCGGGCGGTGACGTGACGTACCTCAACCAGTACGTGCTCGTCCGGGTCGGCGGATCGTTCGGCGCCTGCGCGTTCGAGGCGGGCGAGATCGGGCCCGAGCTGTGCCGCGACGCCTCGGGCAGCCGCCTCGACGAACTGCTGCGCGAGGGCCCGAGGCCGCTGCGGATCGCGGCCCTCGACGCCTACCTTTCCGAACTGCGCCCCCACCGGCAGCACCCGGGCGCCGAAGCCGTGACCCTGCCGGCGGGACCGCCGGAGGTACGGGCCGTGGCCAGGGACACCGCCATCGCGGGGCTGCTCGACATCCCGCGCGGCGCGAAGGTCGGCCTGATCGGCGTGGTCAACCCGCTGATCGCGGCGATCCGGGAGCGCGGCGGGGAGCCGCTGCCCTGCGACTTCAACCTGCGGACGACACAGTGGGGCGACGCGGTCACCGACGACATGCACCAGGTGCTCGACACCGCCGACGCCGTGGTCGCCACCGGGATGACCCTCGGCAACGGCAGCTTCGACACCGTCCTGACGCGCTGCCGCGAACGCGGCGTCCCGCTCGTCGTGTACGCGCAGTCCGGGGCCGCCGTGGCCCGCGAGTTCCTGGCCGACGGGGTGACCGCGCTGTCGGCGGAGCCCTTCCCGTTCTCGCAGTTCAGCGCGGATCCCACGCCGCTGTACCGGTACCGGGCCGAGGTCCGCTCGTGACGAACCTGCCCCACGCGGACGCCTCCACCGTGACCGGCACCGGCACCGGCACCGGCCACGCACCCTGCCACCACGGTGAGATCCTCCAGGGCGTCTTCCGGGACGCGCGAGGGCGGCCCTGCCCCGGTCTGGTGACGCTGCCGATGAGCGAGCCGGGCAGCTCGGCCGAGTTCGCGCCCGACCCGGGCCGTACGCCGGCCGACGTGGACGTGCGGCCCGCCGATCGCGCGAAGGCACTGCGGGCAGCCTCGCTCACCCTGGAGGCACTGTCTGCCACCGACCCCGAACTACCAGTGTCCGGAGGCCTGTTGACGATCCGGTCGGGTATTCCGCTCGGGCTCGGGATGGGCAGTTCCACCAGTGATGTCATCGCGTCCGTGCGGGCTGTGGCGGACGCGTTCGGCCACCGGCTCGCACCGCCCGCGATCGCCCGGCTCGCGGTCCGCGCCGAGTTGGCCTGCGACCCGCTGATGCACGACCGGCGCCCGCAGCTGTTCGCCCAGCGGGAGGGGCAGGTCCTCGAAGTGTTCGGCGAGGCGCTGCCGCCCGTGGTCGTGGTCGGCTGCGCACTCGGCGGCGGAGCCCCGGTCGACACCCTGTCGCTCCCCGAACCCCGCTACGACCGTACCGACGTACGGCACTTCGAGCGACTGCGCCGTCAACTGCGCCGGGCGGTCGCACACCGCAGCCCCGCCCTGCTCGGCGCGGTGGCGACCGCGAGCGCCCGCATCGGCCAACAGCGCTTGCACCACAGCGAGTTCAGCACCCTCACCCGTATCGCCGGGCGCCACGGCGCGCTCGGCGTGCAGATCGCCCACAGCGGCTCCGTCGCGGGCGTACTCCTCGACCCGCACGCATCCTCCTTCCGCACCCAACTCCACGCATGCACAAAGGACTTGAAACACGAGGGCCTGCCCGTCACCCGCGTCTTCACCCCACCGACCGCAACGGAGCACACCGCGCCATCGCCGTCCGCCCCGTCGCCGCTCACCCCCGAGGAGTCCCCGCATGGATCAGCACATCGCGCAGGCCGTCGGCCGGCCGGACCTGATACGCCTCGACGACCGCCTCGTGTGCCTGCGCTTTGAGACCATGAAGGTCGTCTCCGCACTCGCCGCCGTCGAGCACCTCCTCGACACCGGTGCCGTACGCCCCGGCGACACTCTCCTCGACAGCTCCAGCGGCATCTACGCCTACGCCCTCGCGCTCGCCTGCCACCGGCACGGCATGCACTGCCACATCGTCGGCTCCACCACCGTCGACCACTCACTCCGCACTCAACTGGCCGTACTGGGCGCGACGTTCGAACAGATGGAACCCAGCAGCGACCTCGGGCTCGACCAGAAGCGCCGTGTCGCGCGCATCCGCGAGATCCTCGCCGAACACCCCGAGTACCACTGGATGCGCCAGTACCACGACGCCATCCACTACCTCGGCTACCGGGCCGTCGCCCGACGCGTCCACGAGGAGACCGGCACCGCCCCGCTCACCCTGGTCGGCGGTGTGGGATCCGGCGCCTCCACCGGCGCCCTCGCCGAGGGACTGCGGACAGGCGGCGCGGATGTGCGCCTGGCCGGAGTGCAGCCGTACGGGAGCCTCACCTTCGGCAGCGAGCAGGTCGCCGACCCGGAGATCATCATCGCCGGGATCGGCAGCTCCATCCCGTTCGGGAACGTCCACCACGACCTCTACGACACCGTGCACTGGCTGGCCTTCGAGGCCGCACTCGCGGGCAGCGTCGACCTGCTGCGCCGGCACGCCGTCTTCGCCGGACTGTCCACGGGCGCCGCCTATCTCGCCGCCCGCTGGGAACGCGGCCTCGACCCCGAACGCACCACCGTCTTCATCGCCGCCGACACCGGACACCGGTACGTGGACAGCGTCTTCGCCCGCCACCGCGAGGCCGCACCGATCGACGGCCTCGCCCCGCTCACCGTCACCTCGCAGTCCCAACTCGCCCTGCCCTGGTGCCGGATGGACTGGAACCACTCCCCCGCCCCGGCCTCCGCCACGGTCGCGGCCGGGTGACCGAAAGGCCCTCCGCCATGTCACCTCCCGTCACCGCGGCGCCGAAGACGGCCCCCGGGTCCGACGCGCCCCCGCCACCGGCAGCCGGCCCCCTCCGGCATCGGTTCACCTCACCCGCGCGCCTGGTCGCGCTGTGCGCCGCACTCGCCGTACTGCTCCTGCTGTCCGTCGTGGCGGCCATCGGACTCGGGGCCGCCACCGTCGCGCCGGGGGACACCGTCCGGTACCTGTGGGCCGCGCTGAGCGGCGGCGAGATCGGGGCGGACGAGCTCACCACGTACCGCATCGTGTGGGAGATCCGCACACCGCGCGTGCTGCTCGCCGCGCTGGTCGGGGCAGGCCTGAGCGCGGTCGGGGTGGCCGTGCAGGCGATGGTGCGCAACGCGCTCGCCGACCCGTTCGTGCTCGGCGTCTCCTCCGGGGCCTCGGTCGGCGCGGTCCTCGTCACGGTGACCGGCGGGCTGGCCGCGCTCGGCATCCACGCGGTGTCGGCGGGAGCGTTCCTGGGGGCGCTCGCGGCATCGGTCCTGGTGTACGCGGCCTCGGCGGGGCGGGGCGGTGCGCTGGCGCCGCTACGGCTCGTACTGACCGGTGTGGCCCTGTCGTTCGGCTTCCAGGCGGTGATGAGCGTCATCGTCTACTTCGCTCCCGACGGCGAGGCGACCAGCACGATCCTGCACTGGACGCTCGGCGGCTTCGGCGCCGCGACCTGGGGCGCGCTGCCGCTGGTGACGATCGTGGTGGTACTCGGAGTCGTCCTCCTGCACCGCTCGAGCCGCGCACTCGACCTGCTCGCGCTCGGCGACGAGACGGCGACCAGTCTGGGCATCGGGCCCGACCGGTACCGGCGCGGGCTGCTCGTCCTGGTCTCCCTGGTGACCGGCGTGATGGTCGCGGTGAGCGGGGCGATCGCCTTCGTCGGCCTGATCCTGCCGCACCTGGTGCGGATGGTCGTCGGGGCGACGCACTCCCGGGTACTGGCCGTCGCGCCACTCGCCGGGGCGGTGTTCATGGTGTGGGTCGACCTGGTGGCGCGCACCCTCGCGGCTCCGCGCGAGCTGCCGCTCGGGGTGATCACCGCGCTGGTCGGTGTCCCGGTGTTCATCGGCCTGATGCGACGCAAGTCCTATGTGTTCGGGGGCCGTTGAGATGGAACTGCGACTCCACGGCCTCACCGTCGTCACGGACGGCCGGGCCCTCGTACGCGACTTGTCCCTCGACGTGCCGAGCGGCGGTGTCGTCGGCCTGGTCGGCCCCAACGGCAGCGGCAAATCGACCGCGCTTCGGTGCGTGTACCGAGCGCTGCGGCCGAGTTCCGGCACGGTCCGGGTGGACGGTGACGACCTGCTCGGCCTGCCGCTGCGCCGCAGCGCACAACTCATCGCCGCCATGACCCAGGACGGCGCCGTGGACCTGGACTTCACCGTCGAGGAGGTGGTGGCGCTCGGCCGCGCACCGCACCTGCGCGGCAACGCGGCACTCGGCCCGCGCGAACGCGCATTGTGCGAGGCCACCATGGACCGCCTCGGCATCCGCCACCTCGCCACGCGCGGGGTGCTGTCCCTCTCCGGTGGCGAACGTCAACGGGTGCTACTGGCGCGGGCGTTGACCCAGGAGCCGCACATCCTGGTCCTCGACGAGCCGACCAACCACCTGGACGTACGCCACCAGGTGGAGCTCCTCTCCTTCCTGCGCGGCGCCGACTTCACCGTCCTCGTCGTCCTGCACGACCTCAACCTGGCTGCCGCCGCCTGCGACCGCATCGGCGTCCTCTCCGAGGGCCGGCTCGTCGCCTCCGGCTCACCGAAGGACGTCCTCACCACGGACCTCGTCCGAGAGGTGTTCGGGGTGGAGGCGGAGGTGGTCACGCATCCGGGGTCGGGGGACCCACAACTTCTCTACTCCCTTGTTCCGCCCGCCAGTTGAGACCTCTCTCCCCGCCACCTCGTCCTCGTTCACGAAAGGCACATCCCGCCCATGTCCAGATCCACCCTGCCGTTCCGCCGCCGCCCCTCCCTCGCCTGCGCAGCCCTCTCCTCCGCCCTGCTCCTGAGCGGGTGCGGGGCGTCGGTGGACTCCGGCGACGGGAAGGACGAGGCGGCGTCCGCCCGCAAGACCACCGTCCAACGCTGCGGCGAGAAGGTCGAGTACACGACACCGAAACGGGCCGTGGCCTACGAGGGCGGCAGCGCCGACAAGTTGTTCTCCCTCGGCCTCACCGACCGCGTGCACGGCTACGTCATGCCGCCCGCGAACCCTCCCGTATCCGAATCCCCGTGGGCCGAGGAGTACAAGAAGGTCAAGAAGTTGAGCGACGACCTGCTCAACAAGGAGATCGTCGTCGACGCCAAGTCCGACTTCGTCGTGGCGGGCTGGAACTCCGGTTTCAGCGACCAGCGCGGCATCACCCCGGAGATCCTCGACCGCCTCGGCGTCCAGAGCTTCATGCACACCGAATCCTGCTACAACTACCCCAAGTACCCCGAGAAGAAGGCCCCGTTCGACGGCCTCTACGCCGACCTGGACCGCCTCGGCCAGATCTTCGGTGTCGAGAAGCGAGCCGACCGAGTCGTGGGCGACCTGCGCGACCGCGTCCGCGCCGTCGAGGCGAAGGCCGACAAGACCCAGGACCTGCCCGTCTTCCTCTACGACTCCGGCACCGACAAGCCGTTCACCGCCGGCAGCCAGGTCCCGCCCAACGACATCATCAAGTCCGCCGGCGCCCGCAACATCTTCGCCGGACTCGACGAACGCTGGACCGAGGTGAGTTGGGAGGCCGTCGCCAAGGCCGAACCGGAGGTCATCATGATCCTCGACTACGGCGACCAGCCCGCCGGCAAGAAGATCGACTTCCTGAAGAAGTCTCCCCACACGAAGCACCTCCCTGCCGTCGAGAAGAACCAGTTCTTCATCCTCGACTACAACGAGGGCATCAGCGGGCCCCGCAACATCGACGGCCTGGAATCCTTCGCCACGTACCTGCAGAAGGTGAAGCGCTGAACGAGGCCCACCGCCGGTACCGGTCGGGATGCGCCGGGCGTCCCGGCTCGTGCCGACGCCTCGCCCCTGGCCCCTCCCCCCCTCGCCACGAAGCTTGGTCCGCTGGGAGCGGGGCGCTTTAGACGCGTTCCGCCCCTTTTGGGAGCGCGCCGAGAACCGGACCGTAAGGCGGCAAGGTCTCATCGCAGTCAGCGACGGCTGTCGGCGACCGTCAAAGTAGTTGCGGTCCGGGGACGTCCTCGGCCGGCGTCAGTGTCGGGTCAACCGGTGCAAGGCGTCGATTACGGGCGGCGCGAGCCTGTGCGGGTGGTCGGGGTCGTGCATCAGCATCAGATGGTCCACTGCCGGCAGTGTCACCCGGCCCGGTCGCCCGGTATGCGCGTGGCGCAGGGCGGTCGTCAGGGCGTTCGTTGTGGCACAAGGGACCTGGGCGTCGTTCGTGCCGCACGTCAGCAGCACCTTGGTTCCCGGTCGGAGTGCGGCGGCGACCTCCGGTGGGTAGACGGCGTCATCGCTTTCGACGAACCGGGCGACGTCGCCGGGCATCGCGAAAGCTCACGCCAGGCGGGAATCGCCGAGAGGCCGGCAGCATCGGCGCCCCGCCGATAAGTGCAGCGAGGTCGCGCTGCCCCGGCGAACGTATGCAGTCAGAGCACTGGTTGTTCAGCTTGCCTTCTTCGACTTCGAGGTTGGCTGATGTCGTTGACTTCAAGTTTGGCCAACGTCGTTGACTTCAAGTTTGGTTGAACTTCTAGCTTGTGGTCATCGGCAGGAATCATCCGAGGAGGCACTTCCCATGGCCACGCACACCGTTCCCGAGACCTACCGCAACGCCGCCGTCGCCCACGTCATGGTCGACGGCGCCGCAGGCGCGATCGGCTTCTACGCCGAGGCGTTCGGGGCCGAGGAGTTGTTCCGTATCGACGGCCCGGACGGGCGGGTTCTGCACGCCGAGGTCAGCGTGCAGGGGTCCACCGTCATGCTCGGCGACGCCGAAGGCCCGCTCTTCAGCGCACCCACCACCATCGGCAGCACGACCGTAGGGCTGCACGTCTTCGTCGAGGATGTCGACGGTCTCGCCGACCGGGCCGTCGCCGCCGGGGCAGAACTGCTCCAGCCGCCCGCCGACCAGTTCCACGGGGACCGTACGGCCATGCTGCGGGACCCGTACGGGCACGTCTGGGTCTTCCTCACGCGCGTGGAGGAGCTGACGGCGGCGGAGGTGGTCCGCCGGGCCCAGGAGCTCGTTCGGGGAGCGTGAACCGCCGAGTCCGCATGAACTGCGGCTACGCGGCCTCGACTCCGGAGATCCGGTACTTGCTCACCTCCGCGTCGCGGATCCGGGCCGCCTGCTCGGCGTCCGGGCCCGCACCGCGGAAGCGGGCGAGATCCTCGTCGGTCTCCCAGCGTTCGTAGACGTTGATACGGCCCGGGTCGTTGAGGTCGGGCGACAGGGCGAAGTCCAGGCATCCGGCGGCAGTTCGGGCCTGCTCGACGACCGCCTCGCATCCCGTCAGATACGCCTCGCGGTCGTCGGCGTCCACCCACAGTTTTCCGGCGATGATGATCACGTTGCTCCTCACGTCGCGCCCGCTCGTGGAGACGTTGGTGCGTGTCAGCGCGTCTCTCGTCCGGACGCCTGAGTAAGAGACCGCGGCCGAGCACAGGAATCATCGGTCGTCGTCGAGCTGTCCCTGGATGAGGCCGGTGAGGTGTCCGCCCCTGAATGCGAGACTGCCGTCATGGTCATGCGTCTGATCTCGGTCATCGGCAGCAGCCCGGGCGTCGGCAAGTCGACGCTGTGCCGGGCGGTGGCCCAGTGGCTCGCCGGTACCGGCGCAGCTGTCGATCACTTCGAGGAGGCCGACATCCTCACGCGGCCGGCGTTCCGGCCCGTGGCCGAGGAGTTCGCCGGTGGGGCCACCGACGTCCGGCCCGCGACCCTGGTCGAGTGCACTCGCGCCTACGTCGCGGAGTCACTCGCGGCCGGCAAGGACTACCTGGTGACGGACGCCCTGCTGCCCTTCGTCCCGTCCCTCGTCGCATGGGGACACGACGAGGAAGCCCTCACCCAGGTCATGGACGACCTGACCGGCGCCGTCGCGCCGGCCGACGTCACGGTGGTCTACGTCCACGACGACCCGGAGACGGCGCTACGGCGCGCGGTCGAGCGGGAAGGCGACGCCTGGGAGGACTGGTACGTAACGAAACTCGCCGGCTCCCCCGGCACCCGTTCCGTACACGACCTCACTTCCGCCGCCACACACCTGCGCTACGAGACCGCCCTGACCCGCCGCCTGCTGGCGCGGACCGGGTGGGACGTACTGAACGTGGACACCGGAACGCTCGATGCGCGGGCAGCACTCGCTCACGTCCGGTCCCAACTGGCAGGGGTGTCGGGCCTGTCGGGGCGGGCGCGGTCTTCCCGGTAGCCGCTCTCTGCCGGACGTCGTCGCCGTGCCTCAGCTTGGCGTCGACCCGGCGCCGGATGGCCCGATCACTGGTGGATCGCTGCGGTGAGGCGCCCCACTGCGGCATGGGCGGGTGGACCCCAGGTGGCCTTGCCTCCAGCGAGACCGTGTCTGCCTGCCCGGCCGATGAGGATGCCGGTGAAGGCGCGCAGCACCGCTGTTCGGAGCGCGCGTGCGCCGGCTCCGCAAAGCCGCCGGACTGACCCAGGCCGAACTCGGCCGCCTCACACACGTGGTGAGCACCCGCATCACCCAGATCGAGCGGGCATCGGGAGCCAAACCGACCCTGGAACTGGCCCGCGCGCTGGACGCCGCCCTGGAAGCGGACCAGTTACTCGTCGAGCTGTGGCCGTATGTGTACCGGGAGGCGTTCCCGGACTGGTCGCGGGCGTTCATGGCGCATTCGGAGAGGGCGGTGGGGGTCAACCAGTACGCGGCGCACGTGGTGCCGGGTTTGTTGCAGACGGAGGGCTATGCACGAGCGGTACTCAGCATGGACGCCATGCTCGATGGCCAAGGCCAACTAGAAGAACGCGTCGCAGCACGATTGCGACGGCAGGACCGGCTCGGCTCGCCTGAACGGCCAGAGCTGTGGGCAATCCTGGATGAGGCCGTCCTTCAGCGCCCGATCGGTGGATTGGCCGTCTTCCACGACCAGTTGGCCCAACTACTCGATGCAGCGACGGAACGGCACATCACCGTGCAGGTGTTGCCGTTCGAAGCAGGTGGCCACGAAGCGATGGGCGGCTCGTTGACGATGCTTGCGCTCCCGGACGGCTCGGAAGTCGCCTATACGGAAGGGGCGGACTACGGGCATCTCATTGAGGATCCGCCCAATGTCCTTCGATACAAAGTGATTTACGATCGCCTGAGGGCAGCAGCCCTGCCCCCGACCATGTCTCTCGACATGATCCGGTCCGCGATGGAGGGCGATTACCGTGCTGCGAAAGGTCCATCCCGATCTGAACGCCGCCGCTTGGCGCAAGAGCAGCTACAGCAACCAGGCGGGCGGAGACTGCGTGGAAGTAGCCGACGGCATCCCCGGCCTCGTCCCCGTCCGTGACAGCAAAGTCCAGCGCGGCGACGTGGTCGTTTTCACTGCCGTCGCCTGGTCCAGGTTCATCAGCGACGCCAAGTCCTCGTAGGGACAGCCTGATCCGCGACGTAAGGCCACGACGATGGAGCGAACGACCCTTCCTGAACCAAGGGCCACCACCTGGCGCAAGAGCAGCTACAGCAACCAGGCGGGCGGAGACTGCGTAGAGGTAGCCGACGGCCTCCCCCATCTCATCCCCGTCCGTGACAGCAAGGTGCCCCATGGCGCCGAGTTGACGTTTGGGCGCGGTGCGTGGAGTGCGTTCATCAGTGCAGTAAGGCGTCGGTGAGCACCGGGGCCCGGTGCGCCAAGACCCGGTAATACGCCGGGATTTGAGGGTGCCGGGTCCCGGCCGGCCTCGTCCCGGTGGGCCACGGACCTCCCCGAAGAACTTGGGAAAGAACTACCCGCCCACCCACCCTCCCGGCCTGCGCCACCCGTTCGAGTGACCCACTTGCCGCAGCCGGATGCATAGGGTTACGTTCGCGGCAGCAACACCCGACAACCGCACATAGTTCGGCCCCCGCCGGGACTGGCATCCCGAACGAGGGCCTGACCTCTCAGGAAGAAAACCGCTTCCCGATGGCTGAAACGCAGTCTAACGCGCGCCTGCGCGCCCCCGACGGAGCTCCCTCGTCCGGCGTGATCCACGTCAGGACCCGCCTCACGTCCGACTTCACCGTGATCTCCAACGCCCTTCTGCAGCGCGGCGGCAGCGCGGTCACGATCGGCGTCGCGGCGTACATCCTCTCCCTGCCGGACGGCTCCCCCGTCAGCATCCGCGCCCTGTGCGCCCACTTCACCGAGGGCGAGATCCTGATCTCCCGGGCCCTCAGGGAACTGGAAACGGCCGGCTATCTGGAACGCCGCCGCGAACGGACTGCGATGGGCAACGTCCGCACCCGGACCTTCTTCCACACCGACCCCGGAGCCGACGCCGAGCCGCCGGGCCCGGAGCCGAAGCCGACTCACCACCCCGAACCACCGCGCCCCCGCCGCGTACGGGCGCAGCACTCGACGCCCGTACCTGCGCAAACACCCGCGCCCGCAACCGCGCCTGAGCCCGCGCCGGTACCCACTCAGGCGCCGCACCCCGAGCCCGCACCCCCGGCCCTCCCCACGCCCGACCCCGAGGCCATCGCCGTACTCGCAAGCCTCCGCCGCACCGACCCCCGGCTGATCCTCTCCGCGCCGGAGGCGGCCAGGCTCGCCCCGGCCGTCACTCAGTGGCTCGCGGCAGGCGTCCAGGCGGCCCGTATCGCCGAGTTACTCACCACCCGGCTGCCCGCCACCTTCGTCGCCCGCCCGGCCGCGATCCTCGCCTTCCGCCTCCGCGAAACCCCACTCCCGGCGCCTCCGGCCGACCACCCCACGACCACCGTCCCCCTGCAGAACTGCGACAACTGCGACCGAGCCTTCCGCTCCCCCACTCCGGGCCCCTGCCGCGACTGCCGCAGAGACCAGCCCCACCACGCCGCCGCTGCGGCCTGAGCTGTGGCGGGTGTACTCAACACGCGGGCCAGGGACACCCAAGCCGGGCTACGTCGGCAGCCCCCGACCTCGGAGTGGGCCCTGCCGAAGGT
>NZ_KZ984561.1:250567-256711 GCF_003574445.1 Streptomyces sp. YIM 130001 | reverse complement strand
ACCCGGGTCCGTGAAATCGATCGGCTCACCACCGGAAGTCATCGGCTGCAACTCACCCAGCGCAGTGCCGCCCTGCGCGTCCCGCTTGAACCAAATGTTGGGAAACGCCAGGAAACGGTGCCAAGCCACACCCATGTTGGTGTTCAGACTCACCACGATCATCCAGGCGAAGGACACCGTGATCTTGGTCATCGCGACGATGTAGGTGACGGTCTCGAGCGTCGACAGCTCCAGGCCGGAGAACGCCGCGACCAGCGGGTAGGAGAAGAAGTACGCTGGCTCCCAGTGCTCCACGCCGGCGAAGGCGCCCTCGATGCCGCGCAGCGTCATGATGGCCACGCCGATCGTGAGGATGACGCTCTCGACGAAGTACGCCTGGCCCGTCTTCGAGCCCGCGAAGCGGGACTTGCGGCCGGCGTCGCCGGGGCTCGACAGCTGCCGGATGACGATCAGCGTGAGGATGCCGAGCGCGGTGAGCGTGCCGATCCACTCGACGAAGAGCTCGTACGGGAGCCAGTGGCCGAGGACCGGCAGGACCCAGTCAGGCTTGAACAACTGGCCCGTGGCGTTCACCAGGGTGAGCAGCAGTGTGTAGAAGCCGATGGCCACGAACCAGTGGGCGACGCCCACGATGCCCCACCGGTTCATCCGGGTGTGCCCGAGGAACTCCCGCACCAGCGTGACGCTGCGCTGGTAGGGGTTGTCGAGCCTGCCGCCAGGAGGCAGTGGCGACCCCAGCCGGAAGTACGCGACCAGCTGGGCGACAGCGCGCCCGAACAGGCCGAATCCGACCACGATCATGGACAACGACACGATAATCGCGGCGAGTTGCATAGGGGCTCCTCGGGCCTGCGGACACCAACTGCGCTTACTAAGCGGTAACTTACTGGGATTGTGCTGAGGCTACCCGCATCGTCGCTCTGCAAGTAGGCGGTGGCAGCGTGATCTCCGCCGCCGTTGCCCGTGGCAGGGCTGTATCCGCGAAGGGCTCCAGCGGCGATCCAGTGGGGCACGAGAGTAGAACTGTCGCCCGGTAGCGAAAACCACCCCGCAGGTATGTTCTGTCGGCGCTCACTGTGCCCCGGAGGGGCGCCCGCTGGGCGGGGGTACGAGGCATGTGCGCTGACAGGCCCCTGTCAGCGACCGGCAGCGACCCAAGCGACCAAAGCCCGGACACGGTTGAACTCTCCTCAAGGTCTGGTCAAGAACCGCGAGCGGACAGCGACCGGAGCCCAGCGACCGGCACTGCATTCCGTCGCTCCGCCCGCGCCGTGAAAAGAGCCAGTTCACAGGGGGTGTTGAGCGGCAGACAGCGACCCAAGCGACGCAGCGTGCGGGTATATCCCAGGACATCCAGATGTACGGGTGCGTCATATATGGCGACCTTCAGTCGCTTCAGTCGCTGTTTTGGCGTGAGTGCCGCTGTGAACTGCACGTTTATCGGCGGCAGTTCAGCTACCCAGAGCCGAACGGGCGGGCCGGGCAGCCGTGTTCCAGTCGCTGGCCCCTTGAATCTCATGCGATCACAACAGGCGCGTCTCGTCCCGTGCTTCGCTAACGTGTCCGAAACGGTGGGTCGCTTCAGTCGCTGAGGGGGAGAGACGTGACTGCTGAGTTGCCGATTTCACGTCGCCATCGCTCGCTGGAGACAGCCGAGTGGTGTGCGAGACGGGGCTGGCCCGTGCATCCGCTCGCCGCTCGACGCAAGACGCCCGTGGCCAACTGCCGGGTCTGCAAGGCCCCGGGGCATCAACGGCAGTCCTGCGCCTGTCTGCGGAACGGCCGCTGGTGCCACGGCTTCCGGGCGGCGACACTCGATCCGGAGCACATCCAACGTTGGTGGGGATCAGCCTTCGGCGCGGAGCTCGGCGTCGCCGTCTCGTGCGGGCCGGCAGGACTCGTCGTCGTCGACATCGATGCGCACGCGCAGGAACCGCCGGAGCGCAACCACCTCCTGCCGGGAGTTCCGATTCCCGAGGACATCGACCTGACGGGCCTGAGCAACGGCTTCCACACACTGGGGGTACTGGCTGCCCTGCACGATGCGGCGCATCCCGCCGAGGACACGGACACCCTGCGCGTGCGGACGCCGTCGGGCGGGCTACACGTCTGGTACCGCTCCGCAGCCGGACACAGCTGGCAGTCCTCCACCGGCTCCGGCCGTGGACGCGCCCTGGCCTGGCAGGTCGACATACGTGCGCACGGTGGCTACATCGTCGCCCCAGGAACCCGGACCGACGCCGGCAGTTACACCGCGCTGGGCACCACGCGCGTCCCCGCGCCGCTGCCCGCCTGGCTGGCCCGCGAGTTGGAGCGCACCGGCCACCTCGCAGTCTCCCGCCCCGCCGTCACGCCGGCACCGCCGCCGCGCGCCCGCCAGGCCGTCGCCGTCGCCGGCGGGGGAGCGGGCGCGGCCTGGCGGGCTCTGGGGACGGTCCTGGCGGATGTCGTGGCCTGTGGCGCGGTGCCCGAGGGCGCTGGATTCTCGGAGCGGCTCAACCGGGCCGCGTTCACCGCCGGCGGGCTCACGGCCGCCGGACACCTCGACCGGGAGCGGGCCGAGCGGGCACTCACCGAAGCGGCCATCGAAGCGCGCCCGGGGCAGGAACGGCGCTGCTCGGCCATCATCAGCAGCGGAATGCGCGCCGGCGAGCGACGGCCCCTGACGCTCAGGGGCCGCGCGTGAACAGCTACCACGACAACCCGCTGTTCAGCTTCGACGCACATGCCGTCGCCGCCGGAATCTCCGCACGGCTGCAGGAGGAGCAGGGGCAAGAGCCGGCATCGCAGCAGGCGGTCGGCCTGGCCGACCCGCGGGGGCTGCTGCCCGACACCCTCACCGACCGAGGAAACGCCAAGCTCTTCGTCAAGCTGTACGCCGGGGACTACCGGCACGTCCCCGGTCTCGGCTGGTACCGCTGGGACGGCACACGCTGGCAGATCGACGAGGACGACACAGTCCTCTGGGCGGCCGGCGATCTCGCCGAAGCGCTCGCCGACGACGACCCGCGGGGCACGCACACGGCGGCTGCTCTGCAGCAGCACCGCCGCCGCGCCCTGTCCACCAGCGGGATGAACGCGATGCTGGCGCAGGCCAAGTCGGCCCCCGGCATGGTGCTCAACGCGGCGCTGCTGGACTCCGACCCCTATGTCCTGTGCACGCCCGCGGGCATCGTCGATCTGCGGACCGGCAATCTGCGTGAGGCCCATCCCGACAAGGACTTTCACTCGAGGTCCACTGCGATCCCTCCGCAGACGATGCCGACCCCGCGGTGGCTGCGCTTCCTCTCCGACACCTTCGGGCAGGGCGCGGAGGGGGCCGAGATGATCGGCTTCCTGCACCTGATGCTCGGCTACTCGATCACCGGTGATGTCGGCGGCCAGGTCCTGCCGTTCCTCTTCGGCTCCGGCAAGAACGGCAAGTCGGTCCTCCTCGACGTCCTCATGAAGCTGCTCGGCGACTACGCGGACGCCTCTCCGCCCGGCTTCTTGATGGCCCGGCCCTACGAGGGGCATCCCACCGATCTCGCGGAGCTCCACGGCCGGCGCGTCATCGTCTGCAGTGAGGTCAAACCGGGTGACAAGTTCGACGAGGCCCGGGTCAAACTCCTCACGGGCGGGGACCGCATCAAGGCACGGCGCATGCGCCAGGACTTCTTCTCCTTCGAACCGACGCACAAGCTCTGGCTGCTCGGCAATCACCGTCCCGAGGTGGGAACCGGCGGGTTCGCGTTCTGGCGCCGCATGCGGCTCATCCCGTTCGAGCGCGTCATCTCGGACGAGCGGAAGATCGACAACCTGGCGGACATCCTCGTCACCGAGGAGGGACCCGGAATCCTCAACTGGCTGGTGGACGGGGCTCGTCGCTATCTCGGTGGAGAGAAGGACCTGACCGGTCCGGAGCGTGTGCGAATCGCGACCACCGCCTACGCGGAAACCGAGGACCACACCGGACGATTCCTCGACGAGACCTGTGCATACCAGCCCGGATTAAGAGTGGAACAAGCCCATCTCTACACCGTGTACAGAACGTGGTGCCAGAATGAAGGAGCTCCCGCCGTATCGTCGCGCGCATTCGCGGCGCGGGTGCGTGAAGCCGTGGGGCTCGCCTCGCCCAAGGAGATGATCCTGTCCAATCAGCGCAAGTACTACCCAGGTATTGGACTGCTTGCTGGCGAGGAGACAGCATGAGCGCTCTCATTGCGAAGGACGAGTTGTCGCACGAGGCCGGAATTGTTTGGCTGGAGGATATCGAGGCGCTCGACTACGTACGGCAGAGCCTTGACCGGCTGCCCACCCGGCGTGGCCGTCCCGCCTATCACCGCGCCGGACGCATGGTCGGCTACGCGGTGCTGGGGTCACAGGCGAAGGCCTCGCGGTCCTCGGGCACCTTCAGGCGGCGGGTCTTCTGGCTGCTTCCGCACGACCGGGACACGGCGCCTGAAGGCCTGTACGCCGGTTCGGCGCCGGCCGAGGCGGTCGACCCGCGGACGCTGAGCCCCGGGGACAAGGGCCGCAAGACCGAACGGTCCGAGGGCGGCCCGCCGTCGCGCGCGATGCGGGAGATGGGCATCACGCTGCCCTTGTGAGGCCGGCAGGTCTCGGTGGTGACCCGGTGAATGAGTGTGTGCCGGTGTGTGCGCGGCCGGTCCCGCGCCTCACCGGCAGCGTTCGCGTCCCGTTGAGTCGAGTCGTGGTCTGGGTCGCTTGAGTCGCTGATGCGCCGCGTCGACCCACCGCGGCCCCGTCCGCCACAACGTCAAGACGCCCGGCCGCCGCGTCGCTTCTGCCGCCTTTCCGATGGGCTTCAAGCCGTCCGTGAGCGCGCGTTGAGTGGCGTGGAGGACGGTGGCGGGACGTCGAGAGGGGGTCGCGGCCTATGCGCGACGGTCAGCACGTCCTGTTCCGGGTGGAGCGGGGGCAGCCACGCGAGGAGGAGTTGGCCGCCCTCGCCGTTGTGTTGCTGTCCTTGAGCGGTGCCGGCGAGGAGGACGAGGCGGCGCGTCCGCTGGCGGAGTCGCAGTGGTGGAACCGCCCCCAGCGCTACTCGGCGCCCGACAGCTGGCACTGAGCCGCACCTGCGCCGACCCGCCCTGTTTTCCGGAGCCCGGCGCTGTTTCAGTCGCAAGAAACCGCGACTGCGGTTTGGTAATCGAGCGAAAAGCGGACCATCAAGCCCGAGAAGGGACCTGTCATGACGGCGATTCTTGACCCCGCTCTTGACCCTGCTCCTGCAGAGCTGGAGCCCGCCGACATCCGTGGTCGTGTGGCCGAACTGCATGCGATTCATGCGGAAGTCGAGCAGGGCCCGAGTGAGAAGGCGACGGAGGCGCAGCACGCCAAGGGGAAGTTGACGGCGCGTGAGCGTATCGAGCTTCTCCTCGATCCTGGGTCGTTTCGTGAGGTGGAGCAGTTGCGTCGGCACCGGGCGACCGGTTTTGGCATGGAGGCGAAGCGTCCGTACACGGATGGTGTGATCACTGGCTGGGGCACGGTCGAGGGGCGGACGGTCTTCGTCTACGCGCACGACTTCCGGATCTTCGGAGGCGCGCTCGGTGAGGCGCACGCCACGAAGATCCACAAGATCATGGACATGGCCATCGCGGCCGGTGCTCCGCTGGTCTCGCTCAACGACGGTGCCGGTGCCCGTATCCAGGAGGGCGTCTCCGCGCTCGCCGGTTACGGCGGTATCTTCCAGCGCAACACCCGGGCCTCCGGGGTCATCCCGCAGATCAGCGTGATGCTGGGGCCGTGTGCCGGCGGCGCGGCCTACAGTCCGGCGCTGACCGACTTCGTGTTCATGGTGCGGGACACCTCGCAGATGTTCATCACCGGTCCTGACGTGGTCAAGGCCGTGACCGGTGAGGAGATCACGCAGAACGGCCTCGGCGGCGCGGACGTGCACGCCGAGACCTCGGGCGTGGCCCACTTCGCCTACGACGACGAGGAGACCTGCCTCGCCGAGGTGCGCTACCTCCTCGCGATGCTGCCGCAGAACAACCGCGAGAGCGCTCCGAGGACGCGCAACGACGACCCGGCCGGCCGACGGTGCGAGAGCCTCCTCGACCTGGTGCCCGCGGACGGCAACCGTCCCTACGACATGCATCGGGTGATCGAAGAACTCGTCGACGACGGGGACTACTT
>NZ_KZ984561.1:0-249819 GCF_003574445.1 Streptomyces sp. YIM 130001 | reverse complement strand
CCGCCCTGTCGGCGTCCTGGCTCACCTGTGCACCGTCTCTCCTGCGCTTCTCCCTTCCAGCCCGGCAGGGTCCGCCCGCGCGACTGCGCATGTGCAACGGGTGCAGGCGGTCTCTCCCTTGGTCAAATAAATACAGGCAGTGCGGTCTGATATTGACAGACCGCTCGTGCTGTTTTTAGTCTCTACGACACCGGACTGGTACCTGCGGAGCTCCGGAAGCGCCGGAGCGGGGCCTGCATCGGGCAGGGGATGGGGAATCGCGTGGAGATCGAGGTACTGGGAACACTGGAAGTAAGGCTTCAGGGCGTCTCGGTGACCCCGACGGCACCAAAACCGCGAAGGGTGCTTGCTTTGCTCGCACTCCACGCCGGACGGGTCGTCTCGGTCGCCTCGCTCACCGAGGAGCTGTGGGGCGCGACGCCTCCGCGTAGCGCCCGCACCACCCTGCAGACGTATGTGCTGCAGCTGCGGGAACTGATCGGAACCGCGCTGGAACAGACCGAGCCCGATCCGGAGATGCGCCGCACGGCCAAGAGCGTCCTGGCCACCGTGCCCGGCGGCTACCTCCTCGACAGCGGCGAAGGCGTCAGCGACGTCCTGGAGTTCCAGCGGCTCTCCGGGCTCGGCTACCGGGCCATGGACGCCGGGGACTTCCCTGAAGCGGCACGCCACCTGCGGGAGGCGCTGGCGCTGTGGAGCGGCCCCGCGTTCGCCGACGTACAGGTGGGCGAGCAGCTCCAGATGGAGGTCAAGCGCCTCGAGGAGACGCGGCTGTGCGCGCTCGACCAGCGCATCGAGGCGGACCTGCGGCTCGGCCGCCACCGCGATCTGCTGGCCGAACTCACCGTGCTCACCAACCGCTACCCGACGCACGAGAACCTCTACGGGCAGTTCATGCTCGCCCTGCACCGCTCGGGCCGGCGAAGTGAAGCCCTGGAGGCCTACCAGCGCATGCGCACGAACCTCGTGCGTGAACTGGGCCTGGAGCCCTCTGCTGATCTGCAGCGTGTTCAGCGGATGATTCTCATGGCCCGCCCGGAGGCTGCCCTGGCCGCGGCGGCGAACGGTACTCGAGAACGACTCCTGCGCAGTCGCTGACCCGTGCGGCGGGTGGCGCCGTGCACCGCGAGGAAGTCACTCGCGGCCTGCGCGGATACGTAACGGAGAACGCACAGCCACGTGTTGTTCTCCCGCCAGATCATCTGCGGAAATTCCATCCGTAACGCCCGGTGGGACCGGGTACATCCAAGACCGGATTTCCTCGGGGTGCCAGACGGTCACCCTAGGGAAAGCGGTTGCTCAGCATTCTGAAAAAGGCCGGGAACAGCACCCGTTGGTGAAGATCGGTGTCAGTTCGCGCTGTATGCCGCTTCGTTCCCCCGTCGGTTCTTCGGAAGTCGCTCAATGGCGACTCAAGGAACAGGTACCTGAGACGCAAGCAGGACTAGCGTGCCGGTTCGCCGACGACTTCCACCACAGGGAGTTTCCTGTCGACGAACGGAGGAGATCATGGAGATTCAGGTTCTGGGTCCGCTGTGTGCCGCCGTGAACGGGGGGTCGATCGTTCCGACCGCCGGGAAACCCCGGCAGGTTCTCTCCCTGCTCGCGCTGTACCCGCGTCGCGTCATGCCCATCTCGACGCTGATGGAGGAGATTTGGGGGACGGAACCACCCCCCAGCGCGATGACCACGCTGCAGACCTACATCATGCAATTGCGCCGCGGCCTCGGCACCGCCATGGGGCCCGACGCCCCTGGCGCGGCCAAGGACGTCCTGGCGACCCGCCACGGCGGGTACCTGCTGCAGATCCCCCCGGAATCGGTCGACGTGCATGCCTACGAACGCCTCGCGGGCGAGGGGCAGGACGCCTTCGAGCAGGGCGACGACGAGCGGGCCGCCCGGAGCTTCCGCCAGGCACTGGCGCTCTGGCAGGGGCCGGTACTCGTGGACGTCCGGCTCGGTCCCGTACTGGAGATCGAGGTCATGCGCCTCGAGGAGTCCAAGCTCGTCACCACCGAGCGGCGCATCGACGCCGATCTGCGCCTTGGCCGGCACGCCGAACTCCTGGCCGAGCTCGCTGATCTGATAGCCCGTCACCCTCAGCACGAAGGGCTGCACGCCCAGGCGATGCTGGCGCTGTACCGCTCGGGACGACAGGCGTCCGCGCTGGACGTCTACCGCAAGCTGCGGGGCCGCCTCGTGGAGGAGCTGGGCGTGGAACCCTCGCCCCAACTCCAGCGAATGCACCAGGCGTTGCTCGCGGTCGACCCCGATCTCGACATCATCGCCGGCCCTCGCCGGGGCTCCACCTTCGACCGGTACGCGGCCTGAGGAACCGAAGGAAGAGGCGCTCGGGCACCAAGCCGTGTCCTAGCGTGCGAGCGGGGGAGCCGGCCGCGGCTCGTGGCACACGCGGGACGCGGTCCGCACCCCGCTCGTTCAGCCTCACGTCGTTCTCAGTCCATCCTTGAGTGACAATCCAGGCGGTTCGGTCATCCTCGGACTCTGCCCACAGTTCCACGGGCTGATTCGAGGAGGTTGCCATGGCGGACGACCGGCCCGTGCGGCTGCACTGCTTCGCGCACTCCGGAGGCGCTTCTCCGTTCCAGAACTGGACCGTCGACGTGGGCCCGGGCGTGGTACCCGTACCGGTCCTGCTGCCGGGCGGTGAACGACGCCCCGGCGAGCCGCGGGTGACGACGCACGAGGCACTGATCGCCGATCTACTGCCGCACTTCACCGACGTGGGCCGGGAGCCGTATGTGCTCTACGGCCACGGACTCGGTGCGATGGTCGCGCTCTGCGTGACCCGAGCTCTGCACGAGGCAGGACTTCCCGGCCCCGCGCTGCTCGCGGTCGCCGCCTGGCCGCCGCCGCCCGCCCCCGCGGACCTGCCCGACACCCGCGGAGCCACGGACGACGAACTGCTGCAGCGGCTCAGTTCCCGCGGCGGCGTTCCCCTCACCAGTGACGAGGGCGTCTGGCTGCGCGCCGCGCTACCGGTCATCCGGGCCGACATGGAACTCGCCGAGTCGCTGCACGCGGCCCTCGGCAGGCCGTCACCCGCAGGCCCCTTACGGACACCGCTGCTGGTCATCTCCTCGCAGGAGAACCCGCTGGCGAGGGACTCCGCCACCGGAGACTGGCAGGCCTGGACGCAGGGCCCGATCCACTCGCGCACCGTCCCCGGCCGGCACTTCTTCTCGGGGAGCCACGAGCTGCCCCGCCTCCTGGGCCGCGCCTGCCGGGTCGTACGCCGGGTCGAGGCCCAGCCCGTCCCGGTCGGCTGAACCCACGGGCGGCGCACCCGCCCGATTCCCCCCCCCCCACAAGGACGGCGCGAGAGCCGAAGTGCCGCACGCAAGAGCCGTGAACCACCTGCTCCGGCGCGGACGCCCCTCGGGGCACCGCCGCCGGGCAGCTGTGTGCAACGCCGTCCACCCCGACCCGCCGGTGTCCGAGAGAAGAAAGAGAGGTGCGCAGGTGTCTGAGGCGCGTGCAAACGGGGCGACACGCAGCGTGAAGGTGGACGCTCCCGCGGGAGTGGTCTACGCGCTGATCGCCGACGCAGACAAATGGCCCCTCTATTTCTCCACCATGATCCATGTGGAGCAGCTGGAGTTCGACGGTGAGCGCGAGCGCCTGCGCATGTGGTCGCAGCTCGGCGGCCAGCTCAAGTCCTGGATCGCCTACCGCCACCTCGACCCGCTCGCGAGACGGGTCCAGTTCTGGCAGGAACTGCCCGCACCGCCCATACGCTCGCTGGGCGGAACGCTCAACGTGTACCCCGACGGACCGCGGAACAGCACACTGAACGTCTACTACGACTACAGCGTCGTCGACGACCAGCCGGAGTCCGCCGAGTGGGCCCGGCTCGCCACCGAACGGCACACCCGCACGCAGCTCGGCGACATCAAGGACTTCGCCGAACTCTGGTACCGGCTCGACGACTTGATGCTCACCTTCGAGGACTCGGTACGCATCAACGGCCCGGCCGAGCTGGCCTACGACCTGTTGTACCGGGCGGGTGACTGGCCCGAGCACGTGCCGCACATCGCACGGACCGACCTGACGGAGGACACCCCCGGTATCCAGGAGCTGACCTCGCAGATCCTTTGTCCGGGCGGCCCGTACACGACGGAGGCGGTGCGCATCTGCTTCCCGCACGCCGGGCGCATCGTGCACAAACACACCACGCCCGGACCGCTGTTGTCCGCCCGCGCCGGCGAGTGGTCCGTCGTCCCGGACGAAACGGGCGTGACCGTGACCTCGCACCAGCGCGTCCTGCTCGACGAGGAACACGCCCGCCACGCACGCCACGAGCACGGAAGCCTCGCGGCGCTGCGCCGGCAGGTGCGCGACGACCTCGGCGGGGAGAGCCGGACACTGCTCGACCTCGCTCGCCGCCACGCGGAGACCGCCGTCCGCATGCTGTAAGCCGCCCGACCGCACGAGGTCGCGCCCGCCCGTGGAGGCGAACGCGACCGCGTGCCGACAGGCCGCTCCCGTATGGCCGTTCACGAAAGCGCCTGAGTTCGCGAACACTGAGCACTCGACGCCCCGAACCTGGGCGCGAGTCGCGTGTCAGTTGGCGATCATCGTCGTTCTTTCATCCAGCAGGCGGGGCAGATGTCGCGGCCATCACGGGTCCGGTGCCATTACCGGGTTCCCAAGCTGCGAGGAGGGTTGAGGGCCCAGGTCCCGGCCGATGTGCCGGCCGGGACCTGGGGGTGGCTCAGCTGGCCTGGTTGTCGGCCTGGTTGTCGGCCTGTTTGGGCAGGCAGAACATCAGGGCCCACATCAGGGCGAGGAGGCCGCCGACCCAGCACAGCACGGTGACGAACGCGTCGCGGTTGACCGCGGCGTCGGGGGAGCCGCCGGTGATGGCGAAGAACACCACGGCGGTGAGCGCGGTGCCCAGCGCGATGCCCAGGTGAATGGCGGTGTTGAACAAGCCCGAGGCCGAGCCTGCGTCCTCGTGCGGGACCCTGGCCAGCGACAGGTCGGCGAGCGGGCCGGAGACCATGCCCAGTCCGAAGCCGATCAGCACCACCGGAGCGGTCATCGCCAGCAGGGTCAGGTCGGCCTGGTGGCTGCCGATCTGGAGCCCGTAGGCGACCATCGCAGCGGTCGCGGTGAGGGCTCCGGCCTGCGGCAGACGGCGGGCGAAACGTCCGGAGGTCTTCGCGGCGATGGTCGCGCCGCCCAGTTCTCCCACGGAGAGCAGCACGAAGGCCACGGCCGCCTCGAGCGGACTCATGTCCAGTCCGCGCTGCAGGTACAGCGTCCAGGTCATGAAGAACAGGCCGCACAGCAGGCCGTGCATCAGGTCCGCGGTCATGCCCCCGGAGAACTGCCTGATCCGGAAGAGGGACAGGGGCACCAGCGGGGCGTTGTCCTGCCTGCGCCG
Source organism: Streptomyces sp. YIM 130001 (assembly GCF_003574445.1). Lineage (GTDB taxonomy): Bacteria > Actinomycetota > Actinomycetes > Streptomycetales > Streptomycetaceae > Streptomyces. The sequence goes on along the minus strand of NZ_KZ984561.1, from coordinate 244,409 downwards.
CTGGTGACGCAGGAAGACGACGAGGACAAGGACGCCGGCGGCGAGCATGACGAAGCACCACAGTGGCCATCCGTGGGCGTGGCCCTCGGTGAGCGCCTGCACGGCACTCACGGCACTCACGGCACTCCGCCCGCCTCCGGCCGGGGGCCCACTCGCCGCACCGGACGAAAGCCCGAGTACATCCAGTACGAGGGCTTCCGGCCGGCGCACCGGGCGCACGCACCGGACACCGCGAGCACCGCACAGGACTTTCCGGACACAACTAGGACTCCGCTCGGGCCCCGCTGCACCCCGGCTCGCGAAAACGGACGCGGCCCCCCTGCTGCCAGTAGCGTCGTTCGCCTGACAACGGCGTGACGGAAAGGCAGGTGAGAGGCCGTCATGGGACACATCGCACAACACGCGGCGAACGGATACCGCGACGGCGCGCTGCACACGTACGGCATTCGCTCCCGCCCGGCTCTGCGAGGAAGGAGCGAGGGGGCCTGGTGCCTGGCCATGGACCGAGCACCCGCATGCCCATGACCGAGAACCGCTTCTCACGCGAGTCCTTCTGTGTCGTCATCGACCCCGGGCCGCCGCCCTACACCCGTCCGTGGGACCTCGTCCTGCACGGGCCGTACGACCCTGCCGTCCTGGACGGCGCCATCGGCGACCTCAACACCGGGGCCCCCGGCCCCGAACAGCCGCACGTGGTGTCGCAGACCGCCTTCGGCCACCACCTCCTGCACCTGCCCGCGACGGAGGAACCCGGCCTCGCCGACCTGGCCGGACGGCTGGCCGACCGCCTCACCGACCTGCCGTCCTACACCGGACTGCTGCCCTGTGTCCGTCGCGCCGCCCGCACGCCGGGTGCCGCGCATGGATTCGAGGCGGCGGTACTCGACGTGCCACGCTCCCTGGACCGTGACGCGGTGCACGGGGCGCTACAGGCCCTGGTGGAAGCCCATCCGCACCTGAGCGGAGCCTTCCACGACCGCCCACGCGACGGCACCCCGCAGCCGGCTCGGGAGAGCTCTGCCGAACGCCAGGACCTGCTGGCCGAGAGCGAGTTCACCGACGAGTCCGGCTTCGCCGAGGCACTGCTGCACGCCGGCCGCCCTCTGGACGCCGCCGCCGGCCCCCTGGTGCGCGGTCTGCTCGCCCATGACCGCGGCCCCGGCCGAGGTGCCGCGCGGCTCGCCCTCATCGTCCACGAGGCCGCCGTCGACCGGGCTTCCTGGCACACCCTCACCGCGGACCTGGCCGACGCACTGCGCGCGGCCGGCGACACGACGCCGCCTCGACTGCACAGCGCAAGGGAGCTCGCCGCACGCCGGCTGGCCGAGCTGCGGCGCGCAGCGCGCGACCCCGCCGAGACCCGGCACTGGCGCCACGTCGCCGAACGCAGAGCCCGCGCATCCGCCCCCCGACGGCCGGTTGACGGCGTCGCGACGACGGGCCACGCGAGCAGCCCGCCCACGTCCGGCGCGGACACAGCGCGCGCCGCGGACGACCGGCAGCACACCGCCTTCGTCCTCGGCGAAGGCTCCGCCGACCTGCTCCTCGGCGACCTGGCCAGGCGACTGGCGCTCACCGCCGAGCAGGTGATGACCGGAGCCTTCGCCCTCGCGCTCGCCCAGTGGCAGGGCACGAGCGAAGCCGTCTTCGACGTACGCAGCGATCCGCGGACCCTGCGACGTGACCTGCGCGACCTGGTCGGACGCTTCGACGACCCCTATCCGGTCCATCTCACCGTCGCCTCCGGCGCCCCGCCCCTCGAGCGACTCCTCGTCCTCGCGGGCGCCCTCGCCGCAGCCACCGGCAAAGCCGGGAGCGGTGCGGGGTTCGGCGCCTGCCGCGAGTGGAGCCCGGACCCACTGCTGCGCCACGCCCTGCGCGAAGTGACACCTGCCGCCATCAGCCTCGACCTCGCGGAACTGGCCGGCACCGTCGAACCCCTGCCCGACTCCGTCACGCTCGACAGGACGCACACCACCGGCAGACCGCCCGATCTGGAGGTGCGAGCCAGGCTCGTCGAGGGCCGCCTCGACGTCCGCCTCGACCGCGCGGCCGAGGCGCGTCTCACCGAGGAGTCCGTAGCCGAACTCGCCCGGATCTTCATGGAGTTGATGGTCGACCTGGCAGAGGCGCCGGCCGGGCTGCTGACCGCCTTCCCGGCCACCGAACAACAGGCGTCCCTCCACCGCAGCGGCGACGCACGGCCCGGCACCGGACGCCACGTCGAACAGCTCCTGTGGTTCTGGCACGGCCCTCTCGAGCCCGCCCGGTTCTCCGCGGCCTGGCAGTCGGTCTTCGACCACGAGACCGTGCTGCGCACCGCGTTCGCCGACGGCCCCGAAGCGCTGCTTCTGCTGCACGACAACGTCGTCCCCGACATCACCCACCGCACCTGCCCTGCGGACGAACTGTCCACGCTCCTCGAGGACGACCGGCTGCGCGGTTTCGACCTGCGCCGCCCCGGCGCCCTGCGGGTCACCGTCCTGGACCCCGATCGCCCCGCGCCCGGTGCCGACTCCACGCCGACCCGGATCCTGCTCACCTACCACCAGGCGCTCCTCGACAACTGGAGCGCCCACCTCCTCGTACGCGCCTTCCACCGCGCCTACCTCTCCGGCGGCACGCTGGCCGGCGGCGAGCGACGGCCGGACCTGCGCGACTACGTGGCCTGGACCACCGCCCAGGACTCCCAGGCCGCCCAGGCGTACTGGACCCGTGCGGCGCCCCCCGACAGTGCGGCCTCCCGTCCCGGCCGCGGCGCGGGACCCACCGGACTCACCGGCGTCGGCAGGCCACGCCTGCGCCTCGAACCCGACGAGACCACCCGCCTGGTGCACTGGGCCGCCGGGTGGGGCGTATCGGAGAGCAGCGTGCTGCAAGGCGTATGGGCACTGCTCATCCACCGCGCCACCGGCACCGACGGCCCGGCGCCGGTCTGCTTCGCCGTGACCGTACCCGGCCGCGGCATCCCGCTGGACGGCGTCGCCCGCATGCCGGGACCCCTGCGCAACGCCCTGCCGATGGGCGTCGAGGTGGACCCCGACGACACCCTGTACAACCTGCTGCGGACCCTGCGGGACCGCGCGCTCGACATGGCCGCCTACGAGTGGTTCCCCGGCGAGTGGACCCGCGACGACGCCGACCCGCGCCACGATCCCGCCGACACCGTGATCGTCTTCGAGGATCCGCCGCACCCCGTGAAGGGCCTGGAGAGCGAGCTCGCCCAGCACGGCATCCGCGCCGAGTTCCCCGGCACCCTGCCGGCACGGTCGCGACTGCCCGTCGCGCTGATCGCCCACCACGACGCCGGCGGGGGACTGGTCCTGACCGCAGTGCACGACCGAGCGCTGCTCGACGCCGAGGCCGCGGCCGAACTGCTCGCCCAGAGCGTGCTGCTGCTGCGTGAACTGCCCCTGCGTGCCGACGAGTCGACGCTCGTGGCGCAGGCACTGCACCTGCTGGACGGCAGCGCGGTGCCGCGGATGGCGGAGACACCCGCACGGGCCGCCGACAAACCCCTGGTCGTGCTGCGCGCCGCCACCCAGGAGGACACCGGCACCATCTGCCTGATCCCCCCGCCCGGCGCCCCCGCCACCTGCTACGACCTGCTGGCCCGCACCTACCCGGGCCCGGAGGAACTGCTGGTGCTCACCGCCCCGGGCGGCGCGGCCCAGTCGGCTCTCGTCGCACACAGCATCGGCCGGCCGCTCGCCCTCGCCGGGTTCTCCGGCGCGGGCGCCCTCGCCTACGACATCGCCCGGCGCGTAGCCGCGGGCGGTGGACGTCCTCCCCGGGTCCTTGTGGCCGGAGCGGCGTCCGATGACGAGCGACGCTCCCACCAACTCGCCGAAGCCCTGCCCCACGCCCTCGACACCGACAACTGACGAACCGAGCGCTACGACCCCAACAGGGCGACAGGAACGGCCTGTTGGGCCCCGTCGCACCGAGGTCGCGTCGGACACCGCCGCTCCAGTGAACGTCAGGCGGTGCTCGACCCTCCTTCGTGCGGTGTTCTCCATGGTGGTCATGTGGCACGGATCACGTCGACCCGTGCTCGGCGGGGTACCGCCACGAGCCGCCGGCCCGGTCGGCCGGGCACCCGCGCACCACCGATGACCACTGCTGTCGACCGTACGAGCAGGAGGACCAGGTGCTTGACATCACCGAGGCAGACGCCGGCCCCGCCAAGGAACTCGACGAACTGACACTGTCGTTCCCGCCCCCGCTGATCCTGGCCGGCAGCGACGAGGAGGAGACCTGGGAGCCGCATCTGGTCAGGGGCATCGACTGACCGCCGCGGCCCCTCGGCCCGCTCGGCCCACGACGCCGAGCGACGGTGAAGAGGGCGGTATGGACGCCTCTCGGCGCAGTGCCCGGCAACTCCTCGCGGCCTGCTGCTGGCGACCGTTGCTGCGCGCCGTTGTCACCTTCGGCGCCACGGTCGCCGGCCCCCTGGTGTACTACCACGCGCTCTGGGAGGGCCCGGAAGGCGGAGCTGCGCCCGCGGCGCCACACTCCGGCCTCCGCGGCCGTGCGCCGGGCCGCCGCACGCGTACTCCGAGCGTCTGAGGACTTGACTGCGTGCCTGCGTGTCCGAGGAGCTGAGCGAGCGCCGGCACCGGTCCCCGCAGGAGCGGTCCCTCGCAGGGGAGTCGGGGCCCGAGCCCCCTCGCCGGCCGCGCGTGGAGATGAACTGACAGAGCCCCGGTCCGCAGAACGACATCCTGGGATCGGGGCTTCGCCCACCGTCGGCGGGATCAGACCGTCGTGAAGACCTCTTCGTAGGTGAGGCGCGGCGATCGCGGGAACCAGGCGTCCTCGCCCGGCCTGCCGATGTTGATGACGACGAACGGCGTGTGGTCGTCGTCCAGGAACTCCTTCTGGATGCCGGCGAAGTCGGCTCCGGTCATCGGGCCGGCGGCCAGGCCTGCGGCGCGTACGCCGATGACGAAGTACGCGGCCTGCAGTGCGGCGTTGAGGCCGGCGGAGCGTTCGCGGGCCGGGCGCTCGGCGAAGAAGACGTCCTTCGCCTGGGGGAAGTGCGGGAACAGGCGCGGCAGTTCGGCGTGGAACTCGTTGTCCGCCGACAGGATCGCGACCAGCGGTGCGGTGGCTGTCTTGGACTGGTTGGCACCCGACATGTGCCGGACCAGGCGGGTACGGGCCTCGGGGGAGCGGACCAGGGTGATGCGCAGCGGTGACTGGTTGTAGGCCGTGGGGCCGTACTTCACCAGGTCATGGATCGCCTGGATCTGTTCGTCGGTCACCGGTTCGTCGGTGAACGTGTTGGCGGTGCGGGCCTCGCGGAAGAGGAGGTCCTGGGCCGCGGCGTCAAGGCAGAGGGTCATGGGGGAGCGTCCTGGTTCTGGCCGTCGGCCGGCCGGAGCGGGCCGGCGTTCGGGGGCGGTGCGCGTGGGGCGGGTGCCCCACGCGCCTGAGTCGGCGGAGCCTCGGACGCGGTGCCGCCGGCGGAGGTCGGCTCACCACTCCACCAGTGCGAAGCTCGCGGCCATGCCGCCGCCGAAGCCGGCCAGCAAGATCAACTCGCCCGGGCGGAAGGCGCCCTCGCGTGCGGCCGCGTCCAGTGTGATCGGGATGGAGGCGGCCCCGGTGTTGCCGTAGTGCGTCACCGTGCGGTGCATGGTGGCGCGCGGCAGGCCCAGTTCCGGCAGGACCTCGTCGAGCATCACGCTGTTGGCCTGGTGCGGCACGAAGTGGCTGATGTCCGTGCGCTCGACGCCGGCCTCGTGCAGGAAGCCCTTCACCATCTGCGGCAGTTGCTCGACAACGAAACGGCGCACCTCGCGCCCGTCCATCGCGAAGTACTGCAGCCCGTCGTCGAGCCCCGCCCGGTCGAGGGGCTGCCGGCTGCCGCCCGCGGGCACCTGGATCAGGTGCGACAGTTCGCCGAAGGTGTGCAGGGCGACGTGCCGCACCAGCGGGCCGCGGTCGGTGGTGCCGAGCACCATGGCGCCGGCGCCGTCACCGAACAGGACGACGGTCTTGCGGTCGGCCGGGTTCAGGATGCGGGAGTAGACGTCCGCACCGATGACGAGCGCGTAGCCGCCGCGGCGCAGGATGACGCTGCCGACGGCCGAAAGGGCGAACACGGTCCCGGAGCAGACCGCGTTGACGTCGAACGCCGCCGTGCCGGACGCCCCGAGGTTCTGCTGGACGTAGGCCGCCGTGGGTGGCTGGGGCCGGTCCGGGGTGGAGGTGGCCACCGCGATCACGGAGAGCTGTTCGGCCGTGATGCCGGCGGCCTGCATCGCGGAGCGGGCCGCGGCCGTGGCGAGGTCGGACGTGGCCTGCTCGGGGGCGGCCCAGCGGCGTTCGCGGATGCCGGTCTTTCGGGTGATCCACGCGTCGTCGACGCCGGCCGGACCGCCGACTTCGTCGTTGGAGACGATCCGATCCGGCACGCAGGTGCCGGTACCGAGGATTCTGACGTCGATATGGGGGACGATCCGGTCCGGCCCGGACGTGCCGGTGCTGAGGCCGCTCAGGTCGTTCATGGGCGTGCCCTCCCCTCAAATGGTCTGTGGTCAGCGGAATTCGGGCCGGCGCGGAGCGGCCGGCGGGGCCCCGGAGGGTGGGCGGCCGTCCTGGCCGCCCACCCTCCGGGGCTGCACGGTGCGCTCAGCGCGTGGTGTACACACGCTTGTGGCTGTTGATCCCGGCGAGCCGGAAGGAACCCGTGGTCTGCTCACGGGTGGAGTGCGAACCGCCGTCGGCGGGCAGCTTCTGACGGTGCAGCTCGCGGTAGCCCGCGTAGTCGACCGGCTTGCGCCGCGCGATCGCCTCGTGGTTCGCCTCGGTGCGCAGGTGCTTCTTGTAGTCCTCGGCGACGGTGCCGGCGAAGAACTCGGCGACACTGCCGGAGCCGTAGCTGAGGAAGCCGATGGAGCGGCCGGCGAGGTCCTCGTGCTGGTCGAGGAGTGCGGCCAGAGCAAGGTAGACGGAGGCGGTGTAGCTGTTGCCGATCACCTTGTTGTAGGCGGTGGTCAGACCGACCGCACGGGTGATGTCCGCCGTGTCGGTGTCGAGTCCGTTGGTGTTCAGCAGATGGTGGTGCGCCTTGTACGCCATCTTCGTGAACGGCTGGTGGTAGACGAACGCCGCGAACTCGTCGAGCGACTTGCCGCCCTGCTCGGTGTGGTCCTTCCAGCAGCCCTCGACGGCCTGCAGGTAGGCCGCGATGGACTCCTGGCCGTCGACCAGCGCGGTGTCGCGGTAGTTGGGCCGCCAGAAGTCCATCACGTCGGCGGTGAAGAGGCCGGACGGGTCCTCGATGCGCACGAGCGCGGGGTCGACGCTGACGAGCATGGCGACCGCGGCGGCGCCCTGGGTGGCCTCGCCGGGACTGTCCAGGTCGTACTTGGAGACGTCACTGGCGATCACCAGCACCTGTTGCGCGGGGTCGCGGTGCACCAGGCCGATGGCGAACTGCAGCGCCGCCGTGGCGCCGTAGCAGGCCTGCTTGAGTTCCACGACACGACTGGCCGAGGGCAGTCCCAGCAGGGAGTGCACATACACACCGGCCGACTTCGCCTGGTCGATGGACGACTCGGTGGCGAAAACGACCGTACGGATGCGGTCACTTCCGTGGCGGGCGACGATCGGTGCGGCCGCCGAGGCGGCCATCGTGACGATGTCCTCGTCGGCGGCGGGCACACTCATGGACTCCTGTCCGATGCCCAGGTGGTACTTGTCGATGTCGGTGCCGTTGTGGTCGGCGAGCGCGACGTGCGGGAGGACGAACTCCGCGGTGGCGAAGGACAGATCGTGGATTCCGACGGCTATGGACATGGCTATGCACCTACCTTGACGGCCTTGTGGTCGGGGTTCGCGCGTTCCAACTGGACGTGTGCACGCATCAGTTCACCGGGATTGGTCTGTGCGGCGAGCAGCGACAACTCGCCGCACAGCACGGTCGCGGCGGCGATGACCGCTAGACGCCGCGCGTTCTCACCGGGGATGCGGTCCTCGCGGCAGCCGAGCCGGGTCAGGTTCGTCTCCACGAAGCCGAGGCCCTTGCCGTTGCCGACGCTGCCGACGATCAGGTTCGGCAGGTTGCAGGAGAAGTACAGGTCGCCGTCGCGGTCCTCGGCCATGACGATGCCCTGGGAGCCCTCGACGATGTTCGCGGCGTCCTGGCCCGTCGCCAGGTAGAAGGCGAGCAGCATGTTCGCGTAGTGGGCGTTGGCCGAGCGGATCCCGCCCGCGAGCAGGGTGCCGAGGAGGTTCTTGCGGACGTTCAGCTCGACGATCTTGGCCGCCGTGGTGTGCAGGACGTCGGTGACCACGTCGCGCGGTACGAGCAGCTCGGTGACGACGTTCTTGCCGCGGCCGAGGATGCCGTTGATGGCGGTGGCCTTCTTGTCCGTGCAGTAGTTCGCGGAGATCGACCCGTAGGAGATGCCCGGCACCGTCTCGAGCAGGTGCTTCAGGAGCGTGTCGGACGCGAGGGTCGCCATGTTGTGTCCGGAGGCGTCCCCGGTGCTGAACTCGAAGCGCAGGAACAGCAGGTTGGAGGAGATCTCGTGCCGGATGGTGAGCAGTTCGGCGAACCGGCTGCAGGTGCGCACCACGTCGCGCAGCTCGTCGATCCGGGCCTCGATGCTCCGTGCGGCGGTGAGGGCGGTGAGCGCGTCGGTGGCCTCCACCAGGACGGAGCGGGTCATACGCTCGTCCACGAGGGTGGCGACGATGCCCTTCTCCGCCAGGCGGGAGACCTTCGCGCCGCGGCCCACGGAGGGCCACAGGGGTGATTCGTAGGTGGCCAGCGGGACATGTGTCTCGGTGGTGGCGACGTTGCCCGAGATGCGCAGCGGGCCGATCCATCGCATCGGGACACCGGCAATGGCGTGTGCTTCGGTCATCGTGTGCTTCCCGTCATCTCGTGGAGGGTGTCGATGGAGCTGGAACGCTGGGCGAGGCGCTGGGTGTCGATGCCGCGATCCAGGCAGAAGTCCCGCAGTTCGCGGTGGACCTGCAGATCGCACTGCGCAAGCTCGGCCGGGGAGCGGGCGCCGAGCATGGTCTGCAGGGCGGCCACCTGGTCGAGCCAGGTGGAGATCTTGCCGATCAGCGTCGCCACGTCGGCGTCGAGCAGGGTGCGCAGGAAGCCGCCGGAGGAGCCGACGGCCGAGGCGCCGAGGGCCAGTGAGCGGACGACGTCGAGTGCGTTGCGGACACCGCCGGACGCGAGGACCGGGAGGCCGACGTCCTGCGCGTCCAGGAGACATGCGGCGGTCGACTGGCCCCAGTCGTGCAGGAACGCGTAGTCGGCGAGGTCGCGCCGGCCGTTCTCGATGCGTGCGAAGTCGGTGCCGCCGCGGCCGCTGACGTCCGCGACCCGGACCCCCAGGCCGGGCAGCGCCAGGATGGTCTGCCGGCTCAGGCCGTTGCCCACCTCCTTGACGATGACGGGAACCGCGACCGCCGCCGCGATCCGCTCGATCTGCGTCGCCCAGGAGCCGAAGGAGCGGTCGCCCTCCGGCATCGGGGTCTCCTGCGCGGTGTTGACGTGGATCTGCAGCGCGTCGGCCTCGATCAGGTCGATGGCGCGCTGTGCGTTGTCGACCGACGCCGTGGCGTTGACGTTGGCCATCACGAACCCGTGCGGGTTCTCCGTGCGCAGTACGCGGAAGGTCTCCGCGCAGGACGGGTCCTTGAAGTAGGCGTGCATGGAGCCGGAGGCGATGGCCAGGCCCGTCTCGCGTGCGGCGGTGGCCAGGTCGCGGTTGATGGCGCCGGTCTTGGGGCTGCCGCCGGTCATCGCGTTGATGTAGAGCGGCGCGTTCCAGTGGATGCCGGCGAAGGTCGTGGCCAGGGACACGTCGGGCCGGTCGATGCCGGCCAGCGCGTGGTGCACGAAGGACACGTCGTCGAACTGGTTGTGTCCGTCGTGCGCGTGTGCCTGTTCCATGGCGAGCCGGACGTGGTCGTCCTTGCGTCGAGCGCTCATTCCTCGATCCCTTTCACAGCGGGACTCACGGGCAGGGGAGTGACCCCGGCCGCGGCCCAGCGGTCACGTACGTGCGCGATGTGGTCCGGGGCGTCGGTGGCGAACAGCGCGATGCCGCAGTCGCCGCCGCCGGCGCCGGAGGGTTTGGCGGCTCCGCCGTCGGCTTCGGCGATGGAGCACAGGGCTGTCAGTTGCGGTGTGAAGATGCCGAGTCCCACTGCGTCGTCCAGGTGGGACAGTTCCTGCCGGGCCCGCCGGATCTGCTGCTGCACGCCCGGCGCGTCACCGGCCTCGATGGCGGCCGCCGCGGCGTCGACGAACTCGGCGGAAGCGGCCAGGAACCTCTCGTGTGTCGGGGTGCCACGCCAGGTCCTTCGGTGCAGGTCCGCCACGAGTGACGTGGTGGAGGCCGGGGTGCCGGTCCAGCCGACCTCCAGGCTCAACCCGGCCGGTGGCGGAAGTGGGCGCGCCTGGAAGCCGGGCCAGGGCGCACGCAGCGTGTGGCCGATGCCCCGCTCGTGGACCAGGTCGAGGACGTGGGCGCGATCCGGTGCCCGGTAGGCCAGCCAGCCGCCCCAGACGGCGGCGGCCAGGTCGCCGCCGGAGCCCTTGATGTCGATCCCGGCGCCGGTGACGAGAGCGAGGCGGAACACCTGCTCCCGGGTGAGGGCGAGTTCGCAGACCTCGGCGACGGCCTCGATGGTCGCCACGGTCACGGCCCCGCTGGAGCCGAGCCCGAACTTCCGGCCGCCCTCGTGCAGGTCGCTCCGTACGGTCAGGGCCAACTGCGGTGCGGGGAGCCCGTGTTCGGCGAGCAGCGTGTGCACGGTCTCGACCGCGGACAGGACGTGCACGAGCTTCTCGCGCAGGCCGCTCTCGTCGCCGGGACCGCTCAGGCGCAACGTGCCGTCGCGCCACGTCCAGTGCACTTCGTGCGGCCCCAGGTCGGAGGAGACCGTCACGCCGGGACGGGCGGCCGCGGTGGCGGTGACGGTGACGTAGCGGTCCACCGCGACCAGGAGGGCCGAGTGGCCGGGCTCCACCACCGCGTACTCGCCGGCGACGAAGAGCTTGCCGGGCGCGCGACGCACGACGGCCGGGGCGGAGCTCATCGTTGCGGCCCCTCGATGAGCCGGGCGCCCGGGCCCGGCCCGGCGACGTGCACCTGGCAGGCCGGCGCTGCCTCGCCCACGACCGAGGCCACCGTGGCCGCATCCGCCCGTGGGCAGAGCACCTTGACGTTCGGGCCGGCGTCCATGGTGGCGTAGGCGGCGATGCCGTCGCGCCGCAGCTGCTGCACGCTGTCGAGAACGGTGAGCGTGGCGGGCGAGAGATAGCGCACGGCCGGACGGGCGGCCAGCATCGTCGCGTGCATGCCGAGGGCATTGTGTTCCGCGATCTCGCCGACGGCCGTGAAGTCGCCTTGCGCCAGGGCCGCATGCATGGTGGTGAGGTCGGCGCGGCTGGACCGGGCCCACGGCTCGTACAGCGGCGAGGTGTCGACGGTGTGGCGCATGGCGGCGCGGCTCGAGATGTCCTTGGGGCCCGCGTTGACCACCGCGACGACGAGTGCGGGGTCGATGCCCCGTGCCGGGACGGGTTCGGCGTAGGAGGTGAGGTCGGCCTCGGCGGCGGGGCGCCGGTGGTCGCCGGCGTGCCAGACGGCGAAGCCGCCGAAGAGCGACCGGGACGCCGAACCCGAGCCGCGCCGGGCGAGCCGGGACAGCGCGGTCGCGTCCAGGTCGAGCCCGTACGCGCGGGCGGCGGCCACGGCGAGTGCGGCGAAACCGCTCGCGGAGGAGGCGAGACCGGCGCCGGTGGGCACGGCGTTCTCGGTGTCCACGACGGCGCGGTGCGTCACGCCCGCCCGCTCCCGCACCAGGTCGAGGAAGGCGGAGATGCGCCGCAGGGCATCGCCGGTGGCGGCGGCGCCGTTGAACGTCACCGCATCCTCGCGCGCCCCGGCGTCGAGGCCGACGCGCGTGGTCGTGGGGAAGATGTCCAGCGTCATCGACAGGCTGGAGGTGCGCGGGAGGAAGAGTTTCTCGTCGCTCTTGCCCCAGTACTTGATCAGCGCGATGTTCGGGTGCGCCACGGCGGTCGCCTCGTCGACGGCCTGGTGCCCGCGCTCGGGCAGGACGGTGGCCTGCTGCTCAGACATGATGGTGGACCTTCCTCAGCGGTACGACCCAGGTCTGCACGGCACCGGCTTCGTGGAGTTCGCGGGTGACCTCGCGGGCCTGATCCGTACGGGTCAGGGCGAGGACGCAGCCTCCGAGGCCGCCGCCGGTGATCTTGGTCCCGAGGCTGCCCGCCGCCTGCGCGGCGGCGACCATCGCCTCGATCCGGTCGACACTGAGCCCCACATCGCGCAACAGGCCGTGATAGGTGGTCAGTTGGGCGCCCAGATCCTCGATGCGGCCGTCGGCGAGCGCGCGGGTGGCGTCCTCGGTGAGGTCGGTCGCCCGGCGCAGGAAGGCGTCCTGTGCGCCGGGGCGGCGGCCGAAGTCGTCGCGCAGCAGGTCGACGGCCTCCTTCGTGCTGCCGGCGACGCCGCTGTCGGCGATGATGAACAACCCCTCGCAGCCGATGGCGAGTTGCTGCACGGTGCCCGCCTGGAAGCGCAGCGGCCGCGAGGCACCGACGGTGCGGGCATCGACGCCGCTAGCCCGGCCGTGCGTCAGGTTCTCGGCGGTCTGCACCAGGTCGAAGGCGGTGTCGTCCGAGAGCCTTCGGCCGAAGAGGTCGGCGAGCGCGAGGACGATCGCCCGCGAGTTCGCGGCGCTCGACCCGAGGCCACGGCCCGGCGGGATGGCGCCGTCCAGGATCACATCCAGATGCGGGCTGCCCGGTACGCGCATGCGCTGCTTGAACGCGGCGGCCAGCTGCTGCAGGCCGTCCGACGCGCGGGTGACGACCGCCCGGGAGGCCGAACCCGTCATGGTGAAGGACAGGTTGCCTTGGCTGTCGGCGCGGTGGGAGGACCATCCGGCACTGGCCGTGGCCGTGAGCTGGGGGATCGGCAGGGCGAGCGCGGGAGCCCCGTAGACGACCGAGTGTTCGCCCAGCAGGATCGCCTTGGCATGGGCCCGGCCGATGCCGACAGAGCGGGCGCGGCTGTCTTCGGAAACCCCCTCCACCGTGGTCCGTAGAGTCAACGCACTCAGCTCCCCTTGTCTCTTCTGCGTGGTGATTGCATCGGCCGGATGTCCAGGAACGAATGGAGTGCACGCCGGGTGCGGAACGCTCCCCGCTGCGCTTGCCTGCGGAAGTGCGACGGACCGGCCGCCTGGGCCCGGACGTGTGCCGGCCTGGCGGACGTGCCTGCCCCGGGCGCGGTCGCCGCGACAGGGGCCGGCGCTGTGGGACCTGCGGAAGCGCTGGTCATGGTGATCGCTGCTCACGCCGCCGCGTCGGGTCCCGTCGGATACGGGGGAGGCGGGTCGTCTTTCGGGTACGTGCCGTCCGGGCCGGACATGGAGCGGACCGCCCGGAGAGTTTGTGCACGTGAGCCGGTGGTCCGGTCCGTGCGGGCCGGTGGCCGCGGCAGCCGGACTGCCGTGACTGCGACCGGAGTTCGGTCGAAACGGGGGTGCGGTGAGAGCGACATCTGCAGTTCCTCGAGCCGAGTGGGCCGATGGGTGAAGTGAGCCACCGAACGTGGTGGGGCGGCGTGCGCCGCGGATGCGTCGCACCAGCGCCGCGCGGGAGCGGGACCGGGCGCGCGGACCGATTCCGGTGCGTCAACGGGCGGCGGCAGGCACCTTCGTGGCGCCGGCGCCGCCACTGACACGGCAGGCGGAGGAACGCACCGCGCCGCGCTGCACGGTGATGCGGGTGAGCTCCTCGATGTCGAACGTCGAGGGGCAGTTGGGCGCCCCGTAGCGGGTGATCTTCCCGCGGCTCACCCACTTGCGGATGGTCGCTTCGGAGACGCCCACGGCGAGTGCCGCGACATTGGTGGGGACGAGCCGGTGGTGCGGTGGCCTGATCATGCGGTGACATCCTCTCGCTGCTGTTCCATGAGCTGCCGTATGTTCAGCAATTCATGAATTTCCCAGGAATGGCCTGCAGAACAGTCGATGCTGGCGGCCCTGCCTGCGCCGTGACGTGTCTGTTCAGGGTTTATTGACCCGTCACAGTCCGGTACGACACAGGGTCTTCCGTACGAGCCGGTATTCCGGATATCGGGGTCTATGGTGCTGCGCAGTTGCGCGATGAGTTCTTCCACCTCGTCCGCGAAGTCGGCTGCCGGGAATTGCTCGGCAAGCCAGTTCAGATGGTGCAGCAGGAACTGCGAGAGCTGCGACACGTCACGGCGCGGAGCGGTCACCGACAGCTCCTGGACGACCAGGTCCGACCAGGAGCCGAGTGTGGCGAGCACGTCGTGCCGGGTGTCGAGCACGGCCACGTTCAGCACCTCACGCCTGCGACTGCCCGACACCTTCGTCGGGTTGGTGCGACGGGACGTGGGGGAGACCTGGTGCAGGCACTCCTGGTGGAGCGCCGGCAGCAGCCGCAGGTGACGCTCCACCTGGCGGATGCAGGACGTGCACAGCGGGGGGTCGCCCGCCGGGTTCTCTCCCCGTGCATGCCGCCGCGGGCAGGGGTGTGGCTTCATCGAAACTCCTTCATGACGCAGAAATCCCTCGAGGCCGCGGTGTGCGCTCCTTGCGGCCGGTGCCCCTCGGGGAACGCTTGAGCGGGCCCGGAGAGGGGTTTCTTCATGAATTCCGTTGTGCCGCTGCCGAGGCAGTTCCGGCGAAACTTTTCAAGGAACGTACCTAGGGTTCCTTGAGCGCCGCTGCAGAATCGTTCGCGGCCTGTTCGATATAGCCACACTCGACTCGCGGTCCGCTGATACTCGCCTGCGTTCATTTCTCGAGTGGGTTTCCACCGGCCACCTAGCTCCGATTGAGCAGCTACCCCGACTGTGGCGGAGGAAGGAGGCGCTGTGGACGGTATGCATGGCAGCGAATACGCAGGAAGCGTCGGTCTCACCGCAGGTCCGCCCGCGACGGCGGCCCATCCCCGAAACCTTGGCTGGAACGGGGGAGGTGAAGCAGCGGCGCACGTCGAGATCTGTCTGGTCGGCGCGGGACCGCGAGGGCTGTCGGTCCTCGAACGGCTCTGCGCGCGGGAGAACAAGTCGCCCAGCTGGGACCGGATCACCGTGCACGTGGTGGACCCGGACCCGCCGGGAGCCGGCCGGGTCTGGCGCCCCGCGCAGTCCCGGCATCTACTCATGAACACCGTGGCCTCGCAGGTCACGGTCTACACCGATGCGAGTGTGCGGATCGACGGTCCGCTCGACGAGGGCCCGAGCCTGTACGAATGGGCCAGGTCCCTGGTGTCGGGCACGCTCGGCTCCGTACCCGACGGCGGGTACGGCGAGGAAGTCCTCGCCGACGCACGCCGGCTGGGCCCGGACACGTATCCCACGCGCGCCCTGTACGGCAGTTACCTCAACTGGGCCTTCGACCAGGTCGTGGAGGGGGCCGCGGTGCACGTGACCGTGCGCACCCACCCGCACCGCGCCGTGGCGCTCGAGGACGAGAAGGACACCGGGCGCGAGGGCGCCCAGACGGTCGTCCTCGACGACGGCACCCGGCTCACCGGCCTGTCCGCCGTGGTCCTCGCGCAGGGACATGTGCCCGCCCGGCCCACTGCGGCCGAGGAGACGATGGCCCAGTTCGCCGTACGCCACCAACTGACCTATCTGGCACCATCCAACCCGGCCGACGTCGACCTGACCGGTGTGGCACCGGGCGAACACGTCCTGCTGCGCGGGCTCGGACTCAACTTCTTCGACTATCTCGCCCTGTTCACCCACGGGCGCGGAGGTGTCTTCACCCGCAGCGGCGGCCGCGTCGTCTACCGGCCGTCGGGCCGCGAACCGCGCCTGTACGCCGGATCGCGCCGCGGTGTGCCCTATCAGGCACGCGGTGAGAACGAGAAGGGCGCCCACGGACGCTACTTCCCCCGCCTGCTCACCGCCGGCTACATCGCGAGCCTGCGGGCCCGCTCGACGGACCGCGGCGCCATCGACTTCGCCGAGGACCTGTGGCCGCTGATATCCAAGGAGGTCCGCAGCGTCTACTACGCGGGAGTGCTCACCCAGCGCGGCGCGCACACCGACCGGGTCGAGGAGTTCGTCGAGAGCTTCCTGGACGCCGAACCGGACGCGGAGGAGGAGGCACTGCTCGACGCCGAGGGCTTCGCCGCCGCGGAGCGGTGGGACTGGGAGCGGGTGGCGCGGCCCTTCGGCCACCTCTCCTTCCGCGACCGGTCCGACTTCCGCGCCTGGCTGCGAGCCTATCTGGACGACGACGTCCGGCTGGCCCGGCAGGGCAACGTCACCGGCCCGCTCAAGGCGGCGCTCGACCTCCTGCGCGACCTGCGCAACGAGCTGCGGCTCGCCATCGACCACGCCGGACTGACCGCGGCCTCCCACCGCCGTGACCTCGACGGCTGGTACACCCCTCTGAACGCCTTCCTGTCCATCGGCCCGCCCGTCTCGCGCATCGAGGAGATGACCGCGCTGATCGACGCCGGCATCCTCGAAGTCACCGGGCCCGGCCTGCAAGTGGATGCCGTCGAGGACGATCCGCTGGGCGCGTGCTTCGTCGGCACCTCGAGCGAGCTGCTGGACGTCCGCGTACGGGCCACGGTGCTCATCGAGGCGCGGCTGCCCGACATCGACCTGCGGCGCACCGGGGATCCGCTGATGCAGCACCTGTTGCGCACCGGCCAGTGCACCACGCACCGTGTGCCGGGCGTCGACCCGAGCGGATCCGACGACTACGAGACGGGTGGACTGGCCGTGTCCGAGCGGCCCTACCACCTGCTCGACGCGACGGATGCGCCCCACCCGCGGCGTTTCGCCTACGGGGTGCCCACCGAGTCCGTGCACTGGGTCACCGCGGCGGGGATCCGGCCCGGCGTCGGCTCGGTCACCCTCGAGGATTCCGACGCGATCGCCGCCGCGCTGCTCGCCCTCCCCGAACTCCCTTGGCACAGAAGCGAGTTCGTCGAACCAGCAGGTGAGCTTGCAGGCGCGGACCGGGCGTCGGCGCCGAGTGCGAAGGCGGGCGTATGAGTGCCGTGCACGATGCTCCGGCGACGCGGGCGGCCGCATGCCATCTGGACGAGGGGCTGCTGTCGCCGGTGCGCGCCGGCACCCCCGTTGAAGCAGCCGTGAGCGACCGGGCCTGGCTCCAGGCGATGCTCGACGCCGAAGCCGGCCTCGCCCGTGCCCAGGCCCGGTACGGCACCGTGCCGGCGCACGCCGCCGAGACCATCACGGCGGCCGCCCGCGCCGACCTGTTGGACGTGCGAGAACTGGCCCTGGCCGCCCGCGAGACCGCGAATCCCGTGGTCTGTCTGGTCAAGGCGCTGACGGCCGTGGTCGCCGAGCGTTCGCCGGAGGCGGCGGAGTACGTGCACCGCGGCTCCACCAGCCAGGACGTCTTCGACACCGGCGCCATGCTGGTGGCGGCCCGCGCACTGCGGTTGATCACCGCTGATCTGCGCACGGCGGCGGACGCCCTGGCCGGCCTCGCGGCCGCCCACCGGGAAACCGTCATGGCCGGACGCACCCTGGCGCTGCACGCCGTGCCGACCACCTTCGGGCTGAAAGCGGCGGGCTGGCACCGGCTCGTCGTGGACGCACTCGAGCGCCTCGACCGTGTGCTCGACGCAGGACTCCCGGCGTCCCTCGGCGGGGCGGCCGGCACCCTGGCCGGCTATCTGCAGTACGCGGGCGACGGCGGCGATCCCGCCGTCGTACTGGACCGTCTCGGCGACGCCTACGCCGCCGAGACGGGACTGACCGCCCCCGTGCTGCCCTGGCACGCCCTGCGCACCCCGATCGCCGACCTGGGGTCGGCGCTCGCCCACGCGGCCGGAGCCCTCGGCAAGATCGCCGTCGACGTGCTGGTGCTCAGCCGCACCGAGATCGGCGAAGTGTCCGAACCGGCAGGGGGGTTGGGGCGCGGCACCTCGTCCGCCATGCCGCACAAGCGCAACCCGGTCCTGGCGACGCTGATCCGGTCCGCCTCGCTGCAGGTGCCGGCCCTGACGACGGTCCTGCTGCAGAGTCTTCCGACCGAGGACGAGCGGTCCGCCGGCGTCTGGCACGCGGAGTGGCAGCCACTGCGGGAGTGCCTCCGCCTGACCGGCGGCGCCGCGCACACCGCGGTCGAACTGGTGCAGGGGCTGACCGTCCACACCGAGCGCATGTGGGCCAACCTGTCCGCCACCGGCGGGCAGTTGGTCTCCGAACGCGTCTGCGCGGTACTGGCGCCGCGGCTGGGCAAGGCCCGGGCCAGGGAACTGCTCACCGAGGCTTCCCACCTGGCGACCGCGGCCGGCAGGCCACTGGGCGACGTACTGGCCGAAGTGCCGGAAATCAAGGGGCTGTTGGACGTGGACGAGGTGAACGCCCTGCTCGACCCGGCCGGTTACACCGGGGCCGCCGGTGCGCTGGTGGACCGCGCGCTGCGACCGCCGGCCCAGGGGGCAGGGGACAGCTCGAGTCCCGTACGACCGGGCGCCGTTGACACCTGACCTCGGCACGCCCGCCCGCTCTGCCATCGTGCTCGCCACCCGCGAGCGCCGTGACGCGTTCGCAGACCCGCGACCGCCCGGAGGCGCGCTCAGCCCGCGAACACCCTGACGCGGGCTGAGCGCGCGCCCTTTTCCACGCGTCGGCTCTCATGTGCCGGCTCTCATGTGCCGGTTCTCGTGCATCGGTTCTCATGTGCGGCTCTCGCGTACCGGGTCCCACGTACTCGTCCCACGTGTCCGTCGCCCGTGTGAGCCGTGGCAGCCCGCCCGGGAGCCCGCCGCTCGAGCCCCCCTCGCGACCCGCTGGAGACCTGCTCCAGTGCGCCCTCTTGACAGCCCTCGAGTCTGCCGGGGCGGCCCATGATGCAAACACCAACGACAGGGAGGGGGCTGCCGAGTTGAGTACGCACCTGAATCCCGAAGGTACGAGTGGCGGCCACGGCCATGCCGTGGTCATCGGCTCCAGTCTCGCGGGTCTCACCGCGGCGCGTGCCCTCACCGTCCTCATGGACCGGGTGACTGTCATCGAACGCGACTGGGTGCCGCGCGGCCCCGGCCGTCGCCGCGGCGTCGCCCAGGCCCGCCATCCCCACGCCCTCATGCCCGAGGTCCACCGAGGCCTGGAGCGGCTCTTCCCCGGCATCGTCCGTGATCTGACCCGAGCCGGCGCGGAGCACATACCCATGTCCGACGGCCTGCTGCTGCTCGGCCCGGGAGGGTGGCTGCCCCGCACCACGTCGGACGCCACGATGGTGAGCGCGAGCCGGGACCTGGTCGACTCCGTCATCCGCGACCGCGTACGCGGGGACCCGAAGGTGACGTTTCTCCAGCAGCACGAGGCCGTCGGACTCCGGCCCGGCCGCCAGGACACCGTCACCGGCGTCCTGGTGCGCGCCCGGGACCGCAAGAAGGACGGCGGATGGTCCGAACCCCGCCTGCTCACCGCCGACTTCGTCATCGACGCCACCGGTAGCACCTCACGCGCCCCGCAGTGGCTTGCGGACATGGGCTACCCGGCCCCGGAAGAGACGGCCGGCGAAGCCAGGACCTCCTACGCCACGGCCATGTTCGCCCCACCCGTCGGCCATGTCGCCGACTGGAAGGGCCTGCTGCTCATGGCTGCGCCCGGAGAGCCGCACCAAGGGATGCTCCACACCATCGAGGGCGGCCGTTGGTCGGTCTCGCTCGCTCTCGGCGACGGAGCGGCGCCGCCCGCCGACCTGAACGAGTTCATCGGGGCCGCCGGCGCCTTGCGCCATCCGCTGTTGCGCGAGGTGCTGGAGTCCGCCACACCGCTCGGCCCCGTCTACGGCGAAGCCGCCCTCGGCACCCGCTGGCGGCACTACGAGAAGCTGCGCCGCTGGCCCGACCAGTTCCTCGTCGTCGGGGACGCCCTCGCCGCAGTCGATCCGGCCCACGGGCAGGGCATGGCGATCGCCGTGGAATGCGCCCTGACGCTTCAGCACATGCTGGCGAGCCACGGCACGGCCGTCGGCATCACCTACCGGCTGCGCCGCGCCCTCGCACACGCCCTGGCCCCCGCCTGGCGCCTGAGCACCCGCCGCCTCGGCACGGAGCGCGGCGCGGACGCCGACCTCGCCGCGCGGCTCGGCCAGAAGTACACGGCCCTGCAGTGCGCGGCGGCACCCACCGACCCACGAGCCGCGGCGCGGCTCCTCGCGATGGTGCAGACGGGCGTCTTCCCGGGGGCCGCCAGCTGGCCCCTGCTGCTCGGCGCCGCCGTGCGCGGCGCCGCGGCGCCGGTGCAGGACCCCGCGTCGCAGTATCCGCCGAGCAGGACGCACGGGGCGGGTGCCCGCCGGCGACGCCCGCGCACCCCGGCCACGTATCAGATCGGGGTCGCGGCCGGCTCGCGCCTGTCGCAGTCCAGAGGCACCTCGGCGAACTGGCCGTCCGCCCTGCCCACCGGCGACGGAAGAGGAAGGTGACGTAGTCATCGCTACGCCCTCTGCCACACGTGACACAGGACGACCCGAGGCCGAACGCTACGCACGATGCTGCCCGCGGGGGCATCAACCAGGCCGTGACGATTCAGAGTTGAGGTGGCGTCAGATGTGCCCAGAAGGTCCTCGCGCGGACCTGCCGGCCCTCGCGGATGCCGTGCGTCCCGTCCGTACACCGCAACACTCGAGAAACGCTCGAGAAACGCTCGGACCTGGGCAGATGTCTCACTCGAGCGTGGTTGTAACCCCTAGATCAAACTCGCTACCGTTCCCAACGCCCATGGGTACAGGCCGACTTGCGCCGCAGCAGGCCGAATCCGCTCCCGCCGGTTCACGACCGGGAGCGGGGCTGCCCATCACAGCCGAGCGGCGAGGGGAGGACGCGGGAGCATGAGCACGACCGACACGGCACCCGAGAGCACGCGCACGCCGGCCGGGAAGGGTGAACGCCTGGCGGACTGGGGGGACTCACGCCTGGGGCTCTACAACTTCAAGTTCCTGATCCGGAAGGTCTTTCCCGACCACTGGTCGTTCATGTTCGGCGAGGTGGCGCTCTACAGCTTCATCCTGCTGCTCCTGACCGGCGTCTACCTCACGTTCTTCTTCGACCCGAGCATGGCGGAGACCGTCTACCACGGCCCGCACGCCCCGTTGCAGGGCCAGACCATGTCGCAGGCCTACGCCTCCACCCTCGAGATCAGCTTCGAGGTGCGCGGCGGGCTGCTCATCCGGCAGCTGCACCACTGGTCGGCGCTGCTCATGATCGGTGCGCTCTGCCTGCACCTGTTGCGGCACTTCCTGACCGGATCGTTCCGCCGGCCCCGCGAGGCCAACTGGCTGATCGGCTTCATCCTCCTGGTCCTGGTGACCCTGGAAGGATTCTTCGGCTACTCGCTGCCCGACGACCTGCTCTCCGGAACCGGCCTGCGCATCGCCGAGGGCATCACCCTGGCCATTCCGCTGGTCGGCACGTACGCGCAGATGTTCTTCTTCGGCGGCGAGTTCCCCGGCACCGACGTCATCCCACGGCTCTACAGCTTCCACATCCTGCTGCTGCCCGGCCTGATCGTCGCGCTGCTCACCGTCCACCTGATCCTGGTCTTCTACCACAAGCACACGCAGTTCAGGGGCCCCGGCCGTACCGAGAAGAACGTCGTCGGCCAGCCGCTGATGCCGCACTACACGGCCAAGGCCGGCGGGTTCTTCTTCCTGGTGACCGGTGTCATCGCGATCCTCGCGGCCGTCGCCCAGATCAACGCGGTGTGGGTGTACGGCCCCTACCGCCCCGATCAGATCTCCCAGGGATCCCAGCCCGACTGGTACATGGGCTTCCTCGAGGGGGCTCTGCGCGCCTTCCCCTCCTGGCAGTTCACGATCCCAGGCGGCTACACGATCAACATGGGTGTTCTGGTACCCGGGGTGATCCTGCCGACGGTGATGATGATCGTGATCGCCGGCTGGCCCTTCCTCGAGGCCTGGGTCACCGGGGACAAGCGCGAACACCACCTCCTGGACCGGCCGCGCGACCATCCCACACGGACCGCCTTCGGCATCTCCTTCGTGTCCCTGTACCTCGTGCTGTTCTTCGGTGGTGCGAACGACGTCCTGGCCGAACGGTTCCATCTGTCGATGAACGCGATCACGTGGTGCGTACGGATCGGGGTGTTCCTCGTCCCGGCGCTCACCTACGTCATCACCCGCAGACTCTGTCTGGCGATGCAATTGCGCGACCGCGACAAGCTCCTGCACGGCCGGGAGACCGGAAAGATCAAGCGGTTGCCGCACGGCGAGTTCGTCGAGGGGCACGAGCGCCTGACACGGAGCCAGGAGTTCACCCTGTTGGACCGGCATGCCTACAAGCCGCTGCCGGCCCCCGAGACGGAGGACGAGAGCGGCATCCCCAATCCGCGTAACCGCAGCGAACGCATCCGCTACCGGCTCAGCCGCTGGCTGTACGGCAACCAGGTCGCCAAGCCGACCCGGGCGCAGATGCGCGAGGCGATCGAGCACTTCGACCACGCGGAGCACCCCCCGGCAGTGAACGGCCATGGTCCGGCTGAAGGCGAGGAGCCGGACACCTTGGTCAAACACGACCAGCAGGTGCGCTGACCCCGGTCGAAGCGGGCCAGGTCGGTGTGCGGCGACGCGGGTGTGCAGGGGACGTCCCACCCGCGTCGCCGCATTGTCGAAGGAGTTGAGCAACGACGATTTCCCGCGGTGCGTCTGCCGCGGGCCGCGGCACTGAGGCGGGCTCTGAGGGCCCGTCCTGCCCGGCGTGCGTCCGGCCGACACGCCTCAGCGACGACGGAGGTCCCCGATGCGCCGCACACCCAGAGGCCGGGACGGCCCCCCGGCCGAATCCATCACCGGCGCCCGCACGAGCCTGACGCAGGATGTGCGGGCCCGTCAGCGCCGCTACATCGTGGCCATGCTCATCCGCAGCGTCTGCGTCGTGGTCATGGCCCTCACCTGGGACCGTTGGCCGGTCCTCGCCGTCGCCGCACTCGTCGGCGCCGTCGCCATCCCGTACATAGCCGTCGTGGTCGCGCAGGCCGGATGGCGTCAAGGCCGTGGAGCCCGCCCGGAACTCGCCGCGGCCGCTCCGGCCCCCGCCACTCCCGTCGTCCTCGAACCGACGTTGATCCTGCCACCTGAACCTGAACCTGAACCTGAACCTGAGCGCTCCGCGGCCGGTTGAGGGTGGAGCCCTCCGCGCCGTCAGCTTCGTGTGGCTCGCCCTGACGCGCACTCACCCACCGCCCGGGCCCTCACACAGCGTCCACCCACTCACCCGTCGTCCGTGCGGGCCGTCCCCGCGTGAACTGCAGGCGCGGGCAGCGGCGCGCAGCGACCCTCGCAAGGTCGTACCGCATCGCGCAGCGTCGGGTCGTACCGAACCGCGCAGGCCCGAGGAACGGACGACCGCCACCCACGGGGCGTCCCGCAGTCGTCCGATGCCGCGGCAACCGTTCAGGAATCCGCGGACAAGCGGATGTCCCGGTCCCTGCGAGGCGACCGGGACGACAGCGGACGAACGGCGCCGATCAGTCGTCCGTCCCGGTCCCGGTCTCCGTCGCAGTCGCCTCGTCGCCGCGCCAGGGTCGGCACACGAGTACGAAGGACGCGGCCGCCGTCACCGCACTGGTCAGCTGGACGATGGCCATCGGGACGGCCGAGTCGGCGACGACGCCGACGAGGGACGAGGCGATGGCACCCATGATGAAGCAGGAGGTGCCCACGAGCGCGGCGGCCGAGCCGGCCGCGTGCGGCGTGCGCATCAGGGCCAGGGCGTTGGTGTTCGGCAGGATCAGCCCGAGCGAGGAGATCATGACGAACAGGCCGATCGCGAGCGGCAGCGTCCCCATGCGGCCGAGGACCCCGGTCGTCACGAGCAGCAGGTAGCCGGCGCCGGCCAGCAGGATGGCCAGGCCCCAGCCGAGCGCCTTGTCCAGCTTCACGCGGCCGACCAGGAGCCTGCCGTTGATCTGTCCGACGGCCATCAGACCCAGTGAGTTGAGGCCGAAGAGCAGCGAGAACGTCTGCGGCGAGGCGCCGTAGACCTCCTGGATGACGAACGGCGAGGCGGCGATGTACGAGAACAGCGCACCGTAGGCGAAGCCGTTGGTGAGCATGTAGCCGGTGAAGACACGGTCGGCGAACAGGCCGCGCATGACCCACAGCGCCGAGCGCACGCCCCCGCTCTGCCGCTTCTCCGGCGGCAGGGACTCGGGCAGGCGTCGCCAGACCAGCAGGGTGAGGGCGATGCCGACCACGGTGAGCACCACGAAGATGCCGCGCCAGTCGGTGACATGCAGGACCTGCGCGCCGATGACCGGGGCGATGATCGGGGCGAGGCTGGAGATGAGCAGCAGAGTGGAGAAGAAGCGGGCCATCGCGAGACCGTCGTAGAGGTCGCGCACCATGGCGCGGGCGATGACGATGCCCGCCGCCCCGGCGAGTCCCTGGACGAGCCGGAACCCGATCAGGAGCTCCGCGCTGGGTGCACACGCACAGATGGCCGCGGCGAGGACGTAGGTGACCAGGCCGGTCAGCAGCGGACGCCGACGCCCCCACTTGTCGCTCATCGGGCCGACCACGACCTGGCCGACGGCCATGCCGACGAGGCAGGCGGTCAGGGTGAGTTGGACCGTGGCCGAGTCGGACCCGAGGGTGTGTGCCACCTCGGGGAGCGCTGGAAGGTACATGTCCATCGACAACGGCGGTACCGCGGCCAGGGCTCCGAGCAGGAAGGTGACGAGGAGACTCGTGCGACGCCGGGCGGCCGCGGTGCCGGTGCCCGGTGGCGCTGTCGCGGATTGCGTCTTACGCGGCGCCGGCACGCCCTCGACGGTGGCATTCTCGGCGTGCTGAGACATGAGCCCTCCGCGTCCAGTTTCGATACGTGTCCGCCGCCGATGCTGACAGCTGTGTCCTACAGAACGGGCAGGGAATCGGTGGCGTGTACAAGCGATGAGCGGTGCCCCCGCCCCGACCTGCTGAAGAGTGTCCGAGGGTCGGCCCTTGGGTGATGTGCGGATAGAGGGAAGCTCAAGTTCCGCCGGGCGCACGGTATTGGTTCCGCTCAAGTGATCCAGGTCACAATTTGCTTCCCTTGGCGTGGAACTCTCGACCGTGTCACTATTCCGGCACGCCTCTCCTGCCCGAAAACATCTCGGGCCGCGATTCGAGCGCGAGATCCACCACCGGGCGGCAGCGACGAAGCCGCCGGTCCGGAAATCCTCTTCACGCCCATTCCGCACACCTGAGCGGGCCGGGAACACCATCGGTGTTCCCGGTCCGCTCAGCTGTTGCGGGACGCCCGCGCGGGCTTCAGGCCACCGGCCGCACGCCGTCCTGAACTCCCTCGCGCTCAGCGGGCCGTGGAGACCCCCGACAGGCCATGTCGACACGGTCCCGGCTACGGATCCGGTGCCGTACCTCACCCAGGTCGGACGCGACCTGGCGCGACCCGAGACGCCGCCGGTGCCGGACCGGCACGCGCAGACCCGACACGTCCTCAAGGCAGACTCTCGAGAAAGCAGGCCAGATATGCCCAGGCTGTGCAAGCCCGCCGTGCTGGCGCCGGACAACATCATCACGCTGGACGAGACGCTGGCGTTCGCCGAGCAGGCTCATGCCGGAAAACCCCAACTCCCGCTCGCCCTACGCCTCATCCGCAACACCGGTGTGCAGAAGCGGCACATCGTCCAGCCCATCGAGAAGACACTCGGCCACCCCGGGCTGACCGAACGCAACCGCATCTACGAGGTCGAGTCCAAGCGCTGGACGCCGCCGGTCATCGAGGAGGCGTTGCGTAACGCAGACGTGGCGGCCACGGACGTCGACGCGATCATCTACGTATCGTGCACCGGCTTCCTGATGCCGTCGCTGACCGCCTGGCTGATCAACAAGATGGGATTCCGGTCGGACACCCGCCAGATACCCATCGCCCAGCTGGGATGCGCCGCGGGCGGCGCCGCGGTCAATCGGGCCCACGACTTCTGCGCGGCCCACCCCGGCAGCAACGTCCTCATCGTCTCGTGCGAGCTGTGCTCGCTGTGCTACCAGCCCGACGCGGACGACATCGGATCGCTGCTGTCCGACGGACTGTTCGGCGACGCGGTCGCTGCCGCCGTCGTGCGCGGCGACGGAGGCGTCGGTATCGAGCTGGAGCGCAACGCCTCCTACCTCATCCCGAACACCGAGGACTGGATCTCCTACGCGGTCAGGGACACCGGATTCCACTTCCAGCTGGACCGCCGCGTGCCGGGCACCATGGAGCCACTGGCCCCCGTACTGCGGGAGTTCGCCAAGGACCACAGCTGGGACGCCGGCAACCTCGACTTCTACATCGTGCACGCGGGCGGACCGCGCATTCTCGACGACCTCGCCAAGTTCCTCGAGGTCGACCGCAAGGTCTTCCGGCACAGCTGGTCGACCCTGACCGAGTACGGGAACATCGCCAGCGCCGTCGTCTTCGACGCCGCCCGCCGCCTGTTCGAGGAAGACGCCCCAAGCCCCGACGCCAAGGGCCTCATCGCGGGCTTCGGCCCCGGCATCACCGCCGAGATGGCCCTGGGCACCTGGAGTGTCGACGCGCCGGACGAGCTCGACTGAGCACCGTGCCGCCGCCACCCATGGACGACAGGCCGAACAGACGAAGGAATGGAACCGTATGACTGGCCTCATTCTCCCCCCGGGGCAGGGGCGCAAGCTGATCACGAAGGCCCAGGAGGTGACCTTCAAGGCCACCGAGGCGGACGGCTCCTCCGTCTCGATCTTCGAGGTGGTCGTACCGCCGGGCTTCGACGTCGGTGCCCATGTACACGGGGACGCACAGGAGTTCTTCTACGTCCTCGACGGCGAGTTGGAGCTGCTGGCTTTCGAGCCGACGCAGCGCACGAAGGAGAACTGGCACGAGTGGGAGTCCCCCACCGGGGACAAGATGGTCCGCGCGACCGCGGGCGCCAGCATGTTCGTGCCGCCGAAGACCCCGCACGCGTTCCGCAACGCGTCGAAGCACCCGGCCCGCATGCTCTTCCAGTGCCTCCCCTCGCCCGTGCACGAGCTCTACTTCGAGGAGATCGCCAAGCTCTGGTCCTCCGGCGACGGCATCGACCCCGACGCCATCGACGAGATGCGGCAGCGCTACGACGTCGGCCAGATCACGCCGTTGCGCTACGACCCGCCCGCCGTCTCCGTACCCCAGCAGGCCACCGCGCGCGGAGTGTGACGAACATGAGCAAGGTAGACAGGATCCCGCTGGTGCACGCCAGCCTCGGAGAAAAGGAACTCGCCGCCGTCGCCGAAGTGTTCGCCTCCGGATGGCCCGCCGGCCAAGGGCCGCAGGGCAAGGCCCTGGAGACCCTCCTGAGGGAGCGCTACGGCGCGGGCGACGCCGTCGCACTGAGCAACTGCGGCGCGGCCCTGCACGTGGCGATGATCGCCTTCGGCGTCAAACCGGGTGACGAGGTGATCGTCGCCGACTACACCTTCCCCGCACCGGCTCACGCGGTGCGCTACGTGGGCGCGACCCCGGTGTTCGCGGACGTCCGCGCCGACACCGCGACCGTGGACCCGCAGGCGGTCGCCGACCTGGTGGGCCCGAAAACCGTCGGCATCATCGCCGTCGACACCGTCGGAATGCCCGCCGACTACACCGAACTGCAGGCGATAGCCGACCGGCACGGGCTGTTCCTGGTGGAGGACGCCGCCTGTGCGGTGGGCGCCACCTACCAGGGGCGCGAGGCGGGTTCGCTGGCCGAGGTGGCCTGCCTGTCCTTCCACGGCCGCAAGGGCGCGACCAGTGGAGAGGGCGGCGCGCTCATCGCGGCCGATCCCGCGATCGGCGCGCACGCACGCCGGCTCGCGTCCTTCGGTATCGGCAGCATCTACGACCAGGGGCAGGTCATCGGGCTGCCCGTGCCGCAGTTCACCGAGATCGGCTACAACTTCAAACTGTCCGACATCGCCTCCGCGATCCTCCAGGTGCAGATCGGCCGGATCGGGGAGCTGCTGGAGAGGCGCAACCGCGTCGCGAACGCCTACGCCGAACTGTTCGCCGACGAGGAACTGCTGACCGTGCCGCACGTGCCCGACGACCGCACGCACGCCTGGCAGTCCTACATCGTGACCCTGGACCCGCGCGTCGACCGGGCGGCCGTCGCCACCGACCTGCGGGAGCAGGGCATCGGCTGCCTGCACGGCACCTGGGCGAGTCACGTCCAGCCCGCGTTCGAGTCCCGGCAGGTGTGTCCGGTCTCCGCCGACCTGTTCCGGCGCAATCTCGGCATCCCCATGCACGCCGAGTTGACCGAGAGCCAGGTCGAGGAGGTCGTCCAGGCCGTACGCAAGTCCGTGCACAACCACGTGGCGCCCGGGGCGCGCGCAGCCTGAGCGACACGGCCCGGCGTGGCCGGCGCGCGGCGGGTCCCGGGTCGTCGGGCGAAGCGACCTGGACCCGCCGCGTCCCGTGTGGGCTCAAGGGCGAGCCGTACGCCCCCGTCCTCGGACGGGGGCCCGGGAGCGCGCGCACCTGCACGACACCCGCATCGCACCCACCGGCCGCGGCCCGGTCCCCGGCCGGCGCAGCGTCCGGCCGTAACGACGACACCGGCCTGCCGCGCAGCGAAGCCCGCATCGTGCCGCGACCGGCCGCCCTGTGCCAGAAGGAGAAGTGCCCATGAAGGGCTCCACAGCCTACCGATCGATACAAAAGCGCGGTCTGCACATCGGTCTCCTGCCGGAGATGGCGGCAGCCGTGAACCCGTCGACGCCGATCACCCTCGACCACGATCTCGGCGTCCTGCCCGAGGTGGGACGGCACCTGACGGTGTCGCAGTACGCGGGCCACGTCGACGACCTCGCGGCCCGCCTGTGGGCGGCCGGCGTCCGTCCCGACGAACATGTCGTCATCTACAAGACGGCCAACGCCGACCACTGGATGCTGGCCGCCGCGGTCTCCCGGATCGGCGGCGTGGTCGTGAACCTGTCCCCGGCCCTCGACGCGGAGACCGTGCGCGTCCTGCTGCA
This sequence comes from Streptomyces sp. YIM 130001, assembly GCF_003574445.1. Lineage (GTDB taxonomy): Bacteria > Actinomycetota > Actinomycetes > Streptomycetales > Streptomycetaceae > Streptomyces. The sequence continues at coordinate 215,375 of NZ_KZ984561.1, read as the reverse complement.
ACGGGTGGACCAGCCCACGCTGCTCACCGACGGGGCCAAACTGGACGTACTGGCCGCGGTGCCGCTCGCCGACCTGACCCGCCGGGTGCTCAGCGCGTCCGGTGAGCGGCCCGGGGCCGTCGCCCTCGCCGATCTCGCCGGCTCCCCGCGCGTCAGGCCCGTGGTCCGGCCGATCGACGAAGCGGCGGTGATCACCCATACCTCCGGAACCACCGGCATCCCCAAGCTTGTGGTCCACACTCCCCGTACGCAGGGCATCCGGCTGCTGCCGCAGTGGCGCCTGCTCTCCTTGATGCGCAAGAAGGAGACCGTCGCCATCCACGTGCCGTTCGTGCACTCGCGGATGGTCGCGGCCATGTCCCTCGCGCTGCTGAAGGAGTACCCGGTCCTGCTCATGCGCGAGGCGGACCCCGCCGTCGTGGCCGAGCAACTCATCACACACCGCCCGGCGTTCATCGAGGCGCTGCCCAACTCCCTGATGGAGTGGGAGGGTCTGGCCGACGACCCGCGCGCGCCGTTCGGCTCCGTGAAGGTGTTCAGCAGCACCTTCGACGCGATCCACCCGGGCACCATGAGCAAGCTGCTCAAGGCCTCCGGCCGGCGCGGCGCCCTCTTCTTCCAGATCTACGGGCAGAGCGAGGTGGGACCGGCCGTCGGACGCGCCTACTTCCGCCACTCCGCCCACAAGGCCAACGGCCGCTGCGTGGGCTGGGCGATGCCCAAGGGAGCCGCCAAGGTCCGCGTCGTCAGCCGCAACGGCGAGACCCCGTCCGAGGCGAACCCCGGCTACATCGAGGTGGCCTGGGACGGTCTGGCCAAGAGCTACTTCGCCGAGCAGGACCGGTACGACGCCAACCGCCAGGGCGACTGGTGGCACACCGGCGACGTCGGCTACCGCACCAAGTTCGGCTGTCTGCACATGCTCGACCGCGAGATCGACATGATCGACGGGGTGCGCAGCTCGCTGGAGATCGAGGACGTGATGCTGGGCAAACTCGACGAGCTCAGCGAGCTGGTCGTGGTGCAGGGCCCCAACTCCGAGCCCGTACCGGTGATCTGCACGGTCGACGACCGGCCGTTGGATCGCGAACGGTGGCGTGCGGCTGCCGCCGGCTTCCCGCAGCTCGCCGACCCGGTGCAGTTCCCACAGGCCGAACTGCCGCGCACCGCGACGCTCAAGGTGCAGCGGGTGGCACTCGCCCAGCGCCTGGAGAAGCAGCTGCAGGCCTGACCCGACACGGGCCGGCGCCAAAAACGGCGCCGGCCCTCAAAGACCGGCGGGGCCGGCTCCCGGACGCACCGGCCTCGCCCTTGTCCGCGGGGAGCAGCGTCCTTCCCCCCTTCGCTGCTCCCCGCCCCCATGCCCGGGCCAGAACGCCGGCCACCGCCCGAAGGACCTTCGCCCAAGGAGCTATGCAGTGCTCACCCATGTGACCTCCAGGCACCGCACCGACCAGGATCCGGCTGCTGACGCGCTGCGTCGCACCGACGACCTGATGCAACGGGTGGAGCAGCGGCTGAGCTCCTTCCTCGCCGAGCAGCGCGCGGACGCCGACGGCATCGACCCCCGGGCGACCGACGCTCTGGACGCCCTGGCCTCCCTCGTCATGTCCGGCGGCAAACGCGTCAGGCCGGCGTTCTGCCTCACCGGCTGGCTCGCCGCCGGCGGTGACCCCGAGGGCCTCGGCATCGTCGAAGCGGCGAGCGGACTCGAGATGATGCACGTCTCCGCCCTCATCCACGACGACGTCCTCGACGACTCCGGCCAGCGGCGCGGCAAGCCGACCGTGCACACCGTCTTCGCCGGCCGGCACGCCGAGCGCGATTGGCAGGGCGAAGCGCGCCGCTTCGGCGAGGGCGTGGCCATTCTGGTGGGCGACCTCGCTCTGGTGTACGCGGACGACCTCGTCTCCCTCGGGCCGGCCGCCGCCCGCAAGGAGTGGCAGAAACTCCGCTCCGAAGTGATCATCGGCCAGTACCTGGACGTGGCGGCGGCCGCCGAGTTCTCGGTCGATCCCCGCCTCTCCCGGCTCATCGCGGTGATCAAGTCCGGCCGCTACACCATCCACCGGCCGCTGGTCATGGGAGCCATGGGCGCCGGACGGGCCGACCTGGCGCCCGCGTTCGCCGAGTACGGGGAGGCCGTGGGGGAGGCGTTCCAGCTGCGCGACGACCTGCTGGACGTGTTCGGCGACTCCGCCCGGACCGGCAAGCCCACCGGCCTGGACTTCACCCAGCACAAGATGACGCTGCTGCTCGGCTGGGCGATGCAGCGCGACGAGCGCATCCGCAGCCTCATCACGGAACCGGGCCACACCCCCGACGAGGTGCGCCGCCGACTCCTCGACACCGGTGTGCAGGAGAACGTCGAGAGGTACATCGCCAGTCTCGTCGAGCGTGGCTGCGACGCTCTCGATGACGCCCCCATGGACCCGGTGTGGCGCGACGTGCTGCGTGACATGGCCGTACGCGCCGCGTTCCGCGACAGCTGACCCGCGACGCACGGCATGCCACCCGACGAGGCGCTTGGAGGAGCAATGTCCAGAACCCGACTGACAGAGCTGTACGCAGGGGTCAAGGACTCGGCAGCCATCCTCGGCGTGCCCGTGTCGCAAAGCCGGGTGCTGCCCGTGCTCGGCGCCTACGAGGACGCCCTGGACGACGCACTGGTCGCCTTCCGGGTCGCGACGAACAAGCGGCACGAGGGCGAGTTCGACTGCCGGTTCACCGTGCCGCGCACCATCGACCCCTATGCCCGTGCCCGTACGACCGGACTGTACGTCGAGAGCGGGCACCCCGCGGAGCGTGTGCTGGCGGACGTGGAAGCCGTCTGCCCGGTGGACAGCTACGGGGTCGACTTCGGCGTCGTCGGCGGCTTCCGCAAGATCTGGGCCTACTTCCCGGGTGACGCGTACCAGAAGCTGTCCGCGCTGTGTGATCTGCCGTCCATGCCGGTGAGCTTGACGGAGAACTTCGACTTCTTCGCCGAGCGGGGCCTCGACGACAAGGTCGACCTGATCGCCGTCGACTACCGCAGCCGCACGGTCAACCTGTACTTCGCCGACTTCCCCGCCGAACTGCGCCGGCCGGACGCCGTCCGCGAGGTGCACCGCGCCGTAGGCCTGCCGGAACCGAGCGAGCAGATGACGCGCTTTTGCGCCAACTCCTTCGGTTTCTATGCCACGTTGAGCTGGGACTCGCCGAAGGTCGAACGCATCTCCTTCAGCGTGAAGACTCACGACCCGCTGGCACTGCCCGGCCGGCTCGGTCCGAAGATCGAGATGTTCGCCCGCAGCGTGCGCTACGGCCTCGGCGATCCCAAGATGGTCTACGCGGCCATGACCGCCTCGGGCGAGGAGTACTACAAGCTCCAGACGTACTTCCGGTTCGAGTCGCGCAGCCGGCTCGACCTGATGCCGTCCGCCGACGCCGTGACCCCCGCGATCTGACGGCGGGATTCCCATGGAAACGACAGTCACCCCGACGGCACCCGTCTTCGACTTCGACCGTATCGAGGACCACTTCACCGGCCGGCCCACCAGCCCCGTCGTCGTCGACGGCACCCCGGCCGTCTTCGTCAACGACCCCGCACTCGTACGGCAGATACTCGTAGGCGCGCACAAGGACTTCGGCAAGGGCGAGCTCTTCCAGAAGGCCCGGAACCTCAGCAGGGCCGGACTGCTCACCGACGACGAGGCCGCGCACCGGCACTACCGCCGACTGGCCCACCCGCTGCTCAGCAACGCGGCGGCCACGGAGCACGCCGCCACCATGCGCCGGACCGTCCGGCAGACGATCGGGACGTGGCGTTCCGGACAGGCCGTGGACGTCCAGGCGCAGATGTGCACGATCTCCAGCACGATCGCGATCAGGACCCTGCTCGGCACCCTGCCGGAAGCACGCACCCGCCGACTCGCCGCTCAACTCGCCGTCCTGTCCTGGGAGATGATGAAGAAGCCGCTGTACGGCACGGCGGCCGCCCTCGCGAACCACCGGGGTGCATCCAGCACCCTGGTCCACGCCCGAAAGGAGTTCCGCCGCCTGATCGCGGCCTGTGTCGCGGACCGGGAGCCCTGCCCCCGCGCGACCCGCGGCTATCTGGCGCAGCTCCTCGACGACGACGACGGCGCCCGGCGCGGTCCGGCCCTGACCGAGGAGCAGATCTGCGACGAGGCGGTCATGATGCTGACCGCCGCCACGGTGACGACGGCGTCGGTGCTGTCCTGGGCCTTCCACCTGGTCTCCACCCACCCGCATGCCGAACGGCAGCTGCTCAAGGACGCCGCGGGCAGCGGCTGCCCCGTCACCGACCGGCGCCGCACCGGCGGTTCGCCCGACTACACCCTGCGCTTCCTGATGGAGGTCCTGCGTCTGTATCCGCCGGTGTGGATCACCTGCCGCCGCACCCTGCGGGAGGTGGCACTGGGCGACGAACTGCTTCCGCCCGGCACCCAGGTGCTGTTCAGCTCGTACCTGCTGCACCGCGATCCGGCGCACCATCGTGACCCGGACTGCTTCGACCCCGACCGCTGGCTCACCCACCGGCCCAGCGCGGACGATGCCTCGTACATTCCGTTCGGCATCGGCGCCAAGGGCTGTGTCGGCGAGGCCTTCGCCTGGCAGGAACTCGTCGTCATCCTCGGTGAGGTGCTCCGGGAATGGTCCCTGGACGTCAGTCCCGGAACCCGGGTCCGTCCGGCCGCGGACACCACCTTGCACCCCCACCGGCTCGTCATGATTCCGCGGGCCCGCCGACGCCCTGACTCGCGCTGCGCCTGAACCCTGCTGCCGCCTTTCTCGAGCCTCGCTGCGCGGGCGGTCGCAGGGCAGGGGCAGGTGCCCGGAATGTGCATGGAGAGGGAGCCCGCCACCATCCGGTGAACGACAGGCGAGTGTGAGAACACCCTGCTCAGTGGGGTGTTGATGGTCAGGCGAGCGTGGGGCACAAGCCCCGGGGACCGTGATTGACAGCCCGACGCGGCCTTCCTAGCGTGCGGAATCCGGTCCCGCTGTCCGCCGTCCGAGTGGCCGGAGTCCTCGGACGGTCCACGGGCCGGGAAGTCTTTGCCGAACGGTTTCCCAAGCCGCCGCGCCGGCGTCGTCCACGCCAGGCACGCAGGCTCCGACAGGACATGCAGTCCTGCCGCTCGCTGCCCGCCTGTCAGATCTCCGGCTGCGGCACCGGCCACTTGATCGCGATCAGGAGTGCTTGTGATGGAGCACGTAGTGCAGTACGCCGTCGGCACGATCCGCGAACGGTACTGGGAGCCGTTGAGCCTCGACGATCTGGCCCGCGGCGCGATGGTGAGCAAGTTCCACTTCCTGCGCGTGTTCACCCGCGTCACCGGCGTCACCCCAGGCCGCTTCCTGACCGCCGTGCGGCTCCAGGAGGCCAAGCGCCTGCTGCTGAGCACCTCGGTGACCGTCGCCGACGTCTCGGCCCAGGTCGGCTACAGCAGCACCGGCAGCTTCACCCGCCGCTTCACCGCGTCAGTGGGCATCTCACCCACCCAGTACCGCCGGCTGTCCCTCGACCCCGCGATACAGACCCCCGATCTCACCGGCGCCGAGGACGAGCCGGCACCCGGGCAGCCGGCTGCGCCGCGGCCCACGGGCTCGCTGCGGGGGACACTGCGAGCCCCCGCGAGCGACCTGTCATCGGTCTTCGTCGGCGCATACGACGGCGCCATCCTGGAGGGCTCACCGGTGCGCTGGAGCAACGTGCGAGCATCGGGCCGCTTCACTCTCGCCGATGTGCCCACCGGCACTTGGTACATCCACGCGGTGGCCCACAGCGCCCGGCCCGCCCGCGCGGTCGGCCCGGACCCCGACGCGCTGGCGGCCACCGTGGGCCCGGTGGAGGTGTCGGGCGGGGCCGGATCGCTCGTCGACATGACGCTCGCGCCGCTCGACTGGAGCCGTCCCCCGATCCTCTCGGCAGCCATGGACATCGACCAGCTGCTGCCCGCGGCGGCCTGAACGACCGTGTATCCGCGGGCCGTTGCCGCCCCGCACACCTGACAGCTTGCGCCTCAGGGCGACCGCACGGGCCCCACCCGGGCCGCATCCGAGATCACGTCATCGAAGGAGATCACCGTGGCCAATCTGCTGCTGCTTCCCGACGGCATGCGCCGCTACTCCCAGTCGCACAGCCTGACGCTCGAGCAGGGCTACTCCGATATGGCGGACAAGCTCGTCGAGTTCTCCGGATGGGCCCGGGAGGAGGGGTTCACCAAGCTCTACGTGGCGACCAACTCCGCCCAGAACTACGACCGGCCGGAGGCCGCGGTCGTCACCTTCCTCGAGGCCTTCAACGACGTCGCACGCCGGGTCCACGGCAACCTCAACTTCGAGTTCTCCGGGGCGCTCGACCTGGTGCCCGAGCGCTACCTCAAGGAACTGGAGGAGCTGCGGGACACCTCGGACAAGAACGCGCCCTACACCCTCCACTTCATTCTCGGCATGTCTCTCACCCGCGAGCTCCTGACCATCTTCAACAAGCTCAACGGCAAGGTGCCGGCCCTCACCGAGGAGCTGCTCGCCGAGCACGCCTACATCCCGGAGCCGGTCGACTACGTCATGCGTCCGGGCGGGCACACGCGCCTGTCGAACTTCTACCCGTTGATGTCGCCGTTCGCCGAACTGCACTTCAGCGAGGTCCTCTTCCCCGACATGCAACGGTCCGACTTCGAGGAGGCACTCGCCGACCTGCGCAAGCGGGACCGCCGTTACGGGGTCTACCCGGTCTGAGCCGTCGCCGCTCTCGCGGCCTGAAGTGCCCGCGTCGGGCCACCGAACTCCTGGTGGCCCGACGCGGGCACTTCGTGTTCCCCGTACCGAACGGCCCGAACAGGCCCGAGTCGAGCGGGCCGGCCTGCTCGGCCGCCTCCGCCGTCCCCCGCCCCACCGGTTTCCGGAGACGCATCCATGACCACGGAACAGACCACCTCACTCCTCGTCGGCCTCAGTGCGATCGTCGTCCTGGCCCGCCTCCTGGGCCTGTTGGCCCGCCGGCTCGGACAGCCCGCGGTGATCGGTGAAGTCCTCGCCGGTATCGCCCTCGGCCCCACCCTGTTCAACGGCGCCTTCTCCGACGCCCTCTTTCCCGGCGACATTCAGCCGCTGCTGAGCGCCCTGGCCGCCGTAGGCATCACCGTCTTCATGTTCATCGTCGGCCTGGAGTGGGACGCCACGATGATCCGCGGCAGCGGAAGCCTCGCCGCCACCGTGTCGTTGAGCTCCATCCTGCTGCCCTTCGGCCTCGGTCTCGTCCTGGCGCTCTATCTCATGGACGACTACGGGACCGAGAACCGGACCAGCTTCATGCTCTTCATGGGCATCGCCATGTCGATCACGGCCTTCCCGGTCCTGGCCCGCATCCTCACCGACCGGAAGATGTCCCGCACCCCGCTCGGTGTCGTCGCCCTGGCCTGCGCCTCGATCGACGACGTCCTCGCTTGGTCTCTGCTCGCCGCCGTGGTGGCCTTCAGCGGATCGGCAGGGCCCGACCAGTGGCGAATCCTGCTCGCCGTCCCGTACCTGATCGGGATGCTCTTCGTCCTGCGTCCGCTGCTGCGCCGCTACGCCGCCCGCCGGCCGAACCTGCGCCTCACCACGACCAACCTCGGCGCCATCCTGGCCGGCCTGCTGCTCTCCGCCGCCGTCACCGAGTGGGTGGGACTGCACTACATCTTCGGCGCCTTCCTGTTCGGCGTCATCCTCCCGCGCACCGGCGCGGAGCAGCTGCGCAGCGACGTCGAGGAGCGCCTCGGCCAGATGACCGGCACACTCCTGCTGCCGGTGTTCTTCCTGGTGGCCGGGCTCAAGGTCGACCTGTCCGGGCTCGACATGAGCGGTCTCGGAGCCCTCGGCCTGATCCTGCTCGTCGCGGTCGGCGGGAAGTTCATCGGCGCCTTCGTCGGAGCCCGCCTGAACCGGATGCCGTTGCGGCAGTCCGCCGCGCTCGCCACTCTCATGAACACCCGCGGCCTGACCGAACTCATCGTCTTGAACGTCGGCCTGCAACTGGGCTTCCTGCAACAGGATCTCTACTCGCTCATGGTCGTCATGGCGGTGGTCACCACCGCGCTGGCCGGGCCGCTGCTGAGCTGGATTCTCGGCCGGCCGGGCGATCAGGACCGGCCCGAGCCGGACGCGCTGACGTCACCGGCACCCGGCCTCGAGAAGACGACCGTCTGACCGTCACCACCAGCGAACGACGTCAACTCCCGGGAGGGAACATGTCCACAGGCCCCGCGAGCGAACAACTGTGCGCGGCCATCGAGGAGTCCGCCGGCCTGGTGGATGCCCCCTTCGACCGCGAACGCACCCTGGCGGTCCTGACCGCGTTCGAGGACGGCCTCACATCGGGGCCGATCATTCTCAGTACCCAGGTCGGCGGTGGGCCGGGCGGGGAACTGGAGTACACCGTGCAGGTCACCCCGGGCGTCGACGATCCGTACGCGCTCGCGGTCGAGCACGGGTTCGCCGCCGACACCGACCATCCCGTCGGTCGGCTGTACGGCGACATCCGCGAGCACATCGATGTCGGGGAGTCGTTCATCGACTGCGGTGTGGCCGGCGGGTTCAAGAAGCTCTACGCCCAGTTCATGAACGACCCGCAGAGCGTGGACCGGCTCGCCGGCATCCCGTCGGTCCCCGACGCCGTCGCCGCCAACGCCGGCTTCTTCGCCCGCTACGGCCTCACCGACGTCGTGCTGATGGGAGTCGACCTGCGCCGCAGGACGATGAACCTGTACTTCCAGCTGCCGCCGTCGATCGCCGGGGACGTGGACGCGGACGACGTCAGGTCCATGCTCAGCGAGGTCGGGGTGGAGTATCCGGACGAGCAGATGGTGCAGTACGCCACGAAGTCCTACCGGATCTACACCACGCTCAGCTGGGACTCCTCGGACATCCGGCGCATCTCCTTCGCCCCCCGGCCGAGCCGTGACCTGGACCCGAACCGGCTCCCGGCCGAACTGCCTTCGGGCGTCGAGAAGTTCATGACCGCGGCCCCGTACACCTACGACGGCCCCCGGGTGAACGCCTCGGCCGTCAAGTGGACAGAGGACGGAGACGAGTTCGTAGACGTCGCTTCCTACCATCAGGCCATGGAAGCGCAGTTGAGGATCTTCTCCTGACGGAGCGGTCACTGGAGCTGCGCTCCAGATACGCCCGAACCCCACTCGGGAGCACGGGACGTACCGTGCCCGCGCCCCTAGGGTGAGTGTGCAGGTGCTCGTGCCCGCCCACCAGCATGTTTCCCCTGCGATGCCCGCACGGTGGGCGGGCACGTGCGCCCGCACCCAAGACGCCGCATCCCGAACCGGCCCTGCCCCGGCCGGGCACCGGGGCACGGCGCCGCTCACATCGGACCCGACAGCAGCACGGCACGGCCGGGGCAGGGCCGGCGTATACCGCGAAGCCGCAACACCCCACCACATGCTCGTCGCCGATCCCGCGGTGGTGGGCAGAGTGAAGGAGCTTGCGTGACCCGGATCGAGGAGTTCGAGGAGTCGAAGCCCCTGCTGTACGAGCTCGCCCACCGCATCCTGGGCAGCGCGAGCGGGGCCGAGCAAGCCGTACGCGACACCTGGCTGCGCTATCGGACCGTGTCCGCGGAGCCGGTGTCCGGCAGTGCGTTCCTGCCCGCCGCGGTCACACAGATCGCCAAGGAGCAGCTGCGCACGGCGCGTACGGACAGCGGAGCGGGCATCGGCCCGTGGCTCGCCGAGCCGCTCCTCGACCTGCGCGACGAGAGCCCCGACCGGGCTCCGGACCTGGAGGAGTCGCTGTCCACGGCATCCCTGCTGATGCTGGAGCGGCTGTCCCCGCTGGAGCGGGCCGTCCTCGTCCTGCGGGACCTCTTCGGCTGCGACTGGCCGGCCGTGGCGGCGGCGGTGGGCTGTTCAGAGTCCGCGTGCCGGCAGCTCGTCGGCGCAGTGGAGTCCCGCGGCGGTGCGGGGCCGGGGCCCGGCCGGCCGCGACGGACAGCGGGCGCCGACCAGGTGGACCGCCTGCTGGCCGTGATCGTGCCGGCGCTGGCCCGCATAGGGATCACCTTCGCACCGCGGGACGTGGACCGTGGGCCGGGCGCCGTCTTCCGCGACCGCGACGGACGGGTCCTGGGCGCCGCGGCGTTCGACATCGTCGACGGCCGCGTCCAGACGCTCAGATGGGTCGACCACCCCGAGACGGTGGACGGGGGCCCCGTGCCCGCGGCGCGCTGACCGGTGGCCCTACGGGTTCCGGCCGCCCCGCGCCGCAGCCCAGGCCCCACCTCACGGCCTCCGGTGTCCGGCCGCATCCGCCCCGCCGGTCCGGCACACAGCGGGGAAGACTCCCCACCCCCATACGAAAGCGACAGGATGACGATCACTCCCCCCACGGGTGATTCCACCGTGCGCAACCGCCTGACCACGGGAGGCTCCCGCTCACAGCCGCCCGCCAGGACCAGCGGACCCGAGCGCCACCGCGTGCCGGACGAGGAACGCCGTCGCGTGCGTGTGGAGGCCGAGAACGCGGTCCTTCGCCGTGCGGTGCGTCAGCTCGCGGCACAACACCGCGATATGGAGCGGCAGTTGGGCCGGGTCTGCAGCGACCTCGGAGCCGCCGCCGCGCGCGTGTCGGCGTTCGAGACCCAGGCGCGGGAATCCGTGCGCGTGGCGAAGGAAGCGGCGGAGAACGCCGAAGTGGAACGCTTCCGCGCCGAGTGGCGGGCAGCCGACGCCGAACGAGCCCGCGACGAGGCGGCCGAGGCCGGCGCCGCACAGGAGAGACGCCGCATCGCACGCGACCTCCACGACTCGCTCACCCACCAGCTCGCCGTGATCACCGTGCAGGCCGATGCCGCCGTGCAGATCGCGCGACGTCACGACGCCCCCGTGCCGGAACACCTGCCGGCCATCCGCACGGCCGGCCGGGACGCGGCCCGCGAACTGCGCGCCACCCTCTCGGAGCTGCGCGGCCGCGATGACACCCCCTGCCAAGGCGTCGAGCAACTCCCGGAGTTGCTCGCCCGGGTCCGTGCCACCGGGCTCGACGCGACCCTGACGGTCGACGGCGCGCCCCGCGTACTGTCCCGCGCGGTGGGCGAGGCCGTGTACCGCGTCGTACAGGAGTCGCTCACCAACACGATGCGGCACGCGGCCGCCAGCGCCGTGAGCGTCAGAGTCGAATACCGGCAGGCGACCGTCGCCGTCGCCATCGACGACGACGGTCGACGGACGGCCGATGACGTCCGGCCTCCCCGGGGCACGGGCCTGTCGGGAATGCGCGAGCGCGTCCTCGCCCTCGGCGGCCGCTTCCGGGCGGAGCCCCGCACCTCACGCGGCTTCACCGTGCGGGCCGAACTACCCGCAGGCCCGGTGCTGTGATCCGGGTGCTGGTGGCGGACGACCAGCCCCTGCTGCGCAGCGGGTTCCGCACGCTGCTGGAGGCGGAGCGTGACATCGAGGTCGTGGCGGAGGCAGCCGACGGGCTGCGGGCCCTGGCCCTCGCCCGCGCGCACCGGCCGCACATCGTCCTCACCGACATCCGGATGCCGGGCGCCGACGGCATCGAGGTCGCCCGCGGCATCGCCGCGGACGCCGAACTCAACGGTGTCGGCGTCATCATGCTGACCGGCTACGGACGGCCGGAGCACGTCTTCGAAGCACTGCGCGCGGGCGCGGCGGGCTTCCTGCTCAAGGACAGTCACGCCGAGGACGTACGGCACGCGGTGCGGGTGGTCGCCGCGGGCGAGGCCGTCCTCGCTCCCGCCGTCACGCGCACGGTGATCGACCAGATGCTCACCCAGCCCCTCGACATCCTGGAAACGGAGCGGCTCGGGGAGCTGACCGCCCGCGAACGCGAGACGGTCTGCCTGGTCGCACGCGGGCTCTCCACCGACCAGATCGCCGCGAGCATGGTGATCAGCCCGCTCACCGCGAAGACCCACATCAAGCGGGCCAAGTCCAAGCTCCGCGCCCGGGACCGGGCGCATCTCGTCTTCCTCGCCTACGAGTGCGGCCTGGTGGCACCGCAGGGCCGCTGACCGCCTGCCGGCCCCGGCCGCCGGCCCGTCCCCGCCCGGACCGGTGTCTCGCACCGTCCCTCCTCGGCCCGGTGGACGTCGTACCTCCTCACGTGCGCCGCGCCTAGGCCGCCACCTCGCCGCGCGGGGTGCCTTCCGCGCGCCATCTCCGCGCGCACCCCTCGCTCCCGCCCCCCTCTTCTCCGCCCGCCCGCAGCCGTGCGCGTGCACCCGTGTGCCCGAAGCCGTGCGCACACAGCCGTGCGCCCGTGTCCCGGCCGACGACGCGGGCCGTCGGCGTGCTCCGCAGCCGACGGCGGAGCTGTTTCCCGCATTCACCTCGGACGAAAGGGGTCGAGCATGACTACGGATGATGTGCCACGGATGAGCCCTCAGGAGCTCATCGACCGGGCGCCGATGAGCCGCCGACAGCGGCTCATCGTCGCTCTGGGGCTGCTCATGATGGTGGCGGAGGGCCTCGACACCACGGTCGCCTCCTTCGTCTACCCCCGGATCGTCAAGGACTGGGGCACGGACATGGACACGGTCACCGCCACGGTGACCATGGGAGTCCTGGCGATGATCATCGGCGGTGTCGTGGCCGGCCCGCTCGCCGACCGCTACGGCCGCAAGAACGTCACCATCGTGGGCACGATCGCTTTCGGCCTCGGCACGATCGGCATGGGGCTCTCACAGGGAATCGTCGTCTTCACCGGACTGCGCATCGTCGCCTGCCTCGGCCTCGGCGCCGTGATGCCCACGGTGATGGCGCTCGTCGCGGACTGGACACCCGTCCGGCGCCGGGTCCAGATGGTCGCCCTCGCTTTCGCCGGCGTGACCGCGGGCACGACGACGGGCGGCATTCTCGCCTCCGCCCTCGTGCCCGCCTTCGGCTGGCCCGTCCTGCTGATGGTGGCCGGAGTGGCGCCGCTGCTGCTGGTGCCGGCCGTCGCCCGCTTCGTCCCCGAGTCACTCGGCGTGCTCGCCTCCCGGCGCCGCCCCACATCGGAACTGCGGGCCGCGGTCACCTCGGTGCTGCCGCAGGAGAACCTGTCCGTCGTGGACTGGGAGCAGACCGCCGTCAAGCGCCACCGCCGGCCGGCGCCGCGGATCATCCTGGGCCGCGAGTTCCTGCCGACGACCCTGCTGGTGTGGCTGGGCTTCTTCCTGGTGCAGGGCGTGGTGTTCCTCATCCTCAGCTACCTGCCGCTGCTCGTCGAGCGCGAGGGCATGACGTCCGGTCAGGCCGCCGTGGCCGTAGCGGCGTTCGGCTGGGGCGGCCTGACCGGTCAGCTCTCGGTGTCCTTCGCCCTGAAGCGGTTCGACCGCTTCCAGGTGCTCGCCCTGCTGTGGGTGCTCAGCGCCGTCGGGCTCGGTGCGGCCGGCCTGTGGGCCGTCCAGTTCGCCGCGCTGCTCGCCTCGGCCTTCGTCCTCGGCCTGTGCCTGCCCGCCGCGGCCGCCGTGCTGCAGGCCGTCGCGGCGGTGGCCTACCCGTCGTCCGCACGGGCCACCGGCATGAGTTGGGCGAACAGCATGGGCAAGGTGGGCCCGGTCGTCACCGGTGTGATCGGCGGCGCCATGGTCAACGCCGGCTGGTCGCTCGGCACGGTGCTGCTCGCGCTCCTGGTGCCCGTGGGCTTGGGCCTGCTGACGACCGTGGCGCTGCGTGCCCGCAGCCGCGGACACCGCACCGAGACCGCCGTCGGGCCCACGACCGTGGCCGCCGTCGAGCCGGAGACGAACGCGGACGCCCGGCCGGTGGCCGCGCTCGTGTCGGAGCAGGTCTGAGACCCGCGGGAAGGGGCCCGGTGATCGTCCGGCACATGCGCCGGACGCCGGACGACCACCGGGCCCCTTCCCGCGAGCAGGGGCCCGAACTGCACTGATCCGGTTCGAGGTTCATTCGAGTGGCTCTCTAGTGACAGCGGCCACCATTTAATTATGGCTATCAAAAACCGCTGGTTCGCGTTGGTGGGTCTCACCCTCAGCGTTCTCGTCATCGGCTTCGACCTGACGATCCTCAACGTCGCTCTGCCCACCATGGCCTCCGACATCGGGGCCGACACGGGCCAGTTGCAGTGGATCGTCGACTCCTACGCTGTCGTCTACGCCGCTGCGATGCTCCCCGCAGGGCTCCTCGGCGACCGGTTCGGACGGCGCAAGCTGCTGGTCGCCGGACTCGTCATCTTCCTCGGCGGCTCGATCCTCGGCTCACTGGTCTCCAGTCCGGAACCCGTCATCGTCGCCCGTACGATCATGGGCTTCGGTGCCGCGCTGATCATGCCGCTCACGCTGTCCGTCATCCCGACCCTGTTCAAGGGCAAGGAGCAGACGAAGGCCATCGCCATCATCACCGTGGGCCTCTCGGTCGGGCTGCCGCTCGGTCCGCTGGTCGGCGGCTGGCTGCTCAACCACTTCTGGTGGGGCTCGGTCTTCGTCGTCAACATCCCGTTGATCATCCTGGGCATCATCGCCTGTATCGCCCTGGTCCCCGAGACCCGTGACCCGTCCTCGCCCCGTATCGACCCCATCAGCACCGCGCTCGGCATCCTCGGCCTCGGTGTCTTCATCTACGGCGTGATCGAGGCGCCCACCGAGGGCATCACCGACCCGGTCATCGCCGGTTGCCTCGTCGTAGGCGCCGCGATGCTCGTGGGCCTCGTCAGGCGCGAGCGCCGCCAGTCCCGCCCGATGGTGGACGTCCCGCTGCTGCGCAACCCCGCCGTGCGCTGGAACACGATCGTCAGCACGCTCGGCATGTTCGTCTTCACCGGCCTGATGTTCGTCCTGCCGCAGTACCTGCAGGCGGTGCAGGGCAACGACGCCTTCGGCACCGGACTGCGCCTGATGCCGCTCATGGCCGGCCTGATCGTCGTCGCCCGCGCGGTGCCGCCGCTGACGGCCCGCTTCGGTACCCGCCCGCTGGTCATCGCCGGACTGCTCCTCATGGGCGGCTCGATGCTCCTGGGTACGGCCACCGACGCCGACAGCGGCTACGGCTTCGCGGCTCTGTGGATGACCTTCACCGGCCTCGGTGCGGGTTTCGTCATGGTGCCCGCACTGGACAGTGCGCTCGCCGCGCTGCCCAGGGGCAAGGAAGGCACCGGCAGCGGTCTGATGAGCACGCTGCGCCAGGTCGGCGGCGCCGTCGGTATCGCCGTACTGGGCGCGATCCTCAACGCGGCGTTCACCGACCGTCTCGACACCGGCGGCCTTCCCGCGAAGGCGGCCGACGCCGCCGGGGAGTCGATCGTGGCCGCGCAGGCGGTCGCGGAGAAGCTCGGTATCGGGCAGCTGGCGAAGTCGGCCGAGACCGCGTTCGTCGACGGCATGGGCGTGGTCCTCATCGTCTGCGCCTGCGCCGCTCTGATCACCGCAGCGCTGAGCTTCTTCTTCCTGCCGGACGACCGCAGGAACAAGGAAGAGGCGGACACCGTCTCTCCCGAGTCGGAGGCCGGCGAGCAGTCTGCGGTGACGCCCGAACCCGGTCCGGACGCGCACGCCCCGGTCGAGCCGGTGCTCGATCAAGTCGACGGTGCCCGCAGTTGAGTCGGACACCGACCGTCATGCACAGCGACACGGTTGCGCAGACCCAGGCGGGTTCCGAAGCCCGCCTAGGTCTGCGCGAGCGCAAGAAACTGCGCACTCGACAGATGATCCGGGAAGCGGCGCGCGGACTGATCGACGCCCAGGGCTACGAGCACACCACGGTCGAGCAGATCGCCGCGGCGGCCGAGGTCTCGCCGAGCACGGTCTTCCGCTACTTCCCGAACAAGGAACAGATCGTCCTGCGGGACGAGGACTATGCCGAATCCGGCATCGACTTCCTCCGCTCCCGCCCATTGCACGAGTCGCCGCTGGTGGCGCTGCGCCAAGCGCTGACGGCGATGGCACGCACCACGTACCAGGAGTTCAACGCCGACTACCGGTGGCGGATGGAGCTGGTGCGCACGGTGCCTGCGCTGCGGGCGCAGATGTACGAGAGCCAGGAACGGACGATCACCGTCCTGACCGGCGCTCTCGCCGAACGGACCGGCAGGCCGGCGAACGACCTCGAACTGCGGGCCCTGGTGGGCGCCATGACCGGCGGCCTGCACCAGGTCGTCCTCGACTGGGGCGACCACGGTCAGCAGGGCGACCTGCCGGAGATGATCGACCGGGTCATGGCCGTACTGGAACGCGGCCTGACCCCGCAGGACGCATGACGTAAGGGCCTCTCGGCCATCCGGTGACGCGCACGCCGACCGGATTCCGAGGGGCCCTTTACGTATGTCCGGGGTGCTCCGGTGCCGCCGGGCTTGGCGGTGTCACCCGCCACAGCGAAAGGGCGGCTCAGGGATCACGCCTCGTCCATGGCGTTCGGCAGCCCCTTGCGGAAGCGCACCAGGTCCTCCTCCTTGAGAGCCTCCAGCGCGGCCTCGCGGTGCATCGGCGTCAGCTTGCACCGCTCGGCGTCCGAACCGGTCTGGTCGAGAAGGGCGTTGACGGCCATACGGGCGGCGGAGTTGGCGCCCTCCATCGAAGCCAGCTCGATGGGCACCCGGATGTAGTCGCCGGCGAGGAAGAAGTTGGGCACCGCCGTCTTCGCCGTCGGCCGGTTGTGCAGCGTGCCCACCGGGTGGAACAGCAGCTCGTCCTCGTTGGTCGGATGCGGGGTGCCGATGTCCTGTACGCCCGGGTCGAGTTGCCAGGTGTGCAGCGTGCTGTCCTTGAGCACGTCCTTGCCGGAGTCGTTGAGCGCGGCCTTCAGCTGCGCCCACACCTCCTTGGCGACCTCCTCGCGCGTGCACTGCTTGGCCGGCTTGTTGTACAGGATGCCGGGCGTGTGCCAGTCGGAGATGTCCACCGACAGACAGTCGACCGCGACCCCGTCGCCGTAGTCCGCGGGGAAGTCCCGGGTGGGCCACAACTCCGCCTGCGTGATCGCCGTCAGCGACCAGGGGGAGTCGAGGCAGTTGACGAGTCCGTGCGGCAGGCCGGGCCGCTCCGTCAGGTAGTACTGGATGCCGGTCATCCAGTCCGTGACGAGATCGTCGCAACGCCCCAACTGCGGGTCAGCGGCCCGCAGTTCACGGCCCCAGGTCCGGCGTGCGTGCTGCACCGGCATCGCCTGCACATAGTGGTCGGCCTGCACGTCACGGCTGACGCCCTGGTCGTCGCGGACGACGGCCTTGGAGATCCGCTCCCCGTCGTAGGCCAGCTTCTGCACGTCCCAGCCCATCTTGAACTGCACGCCCAGCTTGCGCAGAAGTGCCACCCAGGGGTCGAACAGCGCCTCGTTGGTGGGCAGTGTGAGGAAGCGCTGGTTGGGGCCGTCGGCGCCGCGGCCGAGCGCGTTGAAGACGGACGCCTCGATCATCGTGCCGATCGTGCGCGTGCTGGCGACCTCGGCCTTGGCGACCACGATGCTGCGGGTGATGCCGACCGCGAGGAAGAACTTGTAGTCCTCGGACATCTCCTCCGCTCGCGTGAAGTCCCACCACGGCGTCGACTCCCAGGTGTCCTCGCGCCGTTCGTCGCAGCTCGTCATGAAGGTGAGGAGGCGGTTCACGTAGAACGCGACTTCGTCCTCGGGGACGTTCCCCATCGCGCTGTTGCTCGCCGTCAGCGCGGCCCGGAGCTGCTCGAGCGTCAGTGCGTCCGGGTTGGCCTTCCACGACACCGGCTGGGCGACGTCCACCTGACCGGTGAGCGCCATCATCGTCTCGGTCGGCATGACCAGGTTGTCCCAGACGCCGCCTGCGTTGTCGCCGAACGGGATGCGGCGCAGTGTGTCGGGGAAGTTGTGGTAAAAGCCGGGCACCAGGCGGAACCCGTGCTCGCCGGGCAGCGGTTTGCGGTTGCCGGCCGCGCTCCCCTGCACGTCGATGCTGCGTGCCTTGCCCCCGAGGGCCCGCCGCTCGTAGACCGTCACGTCGAAGCCGCGCTCGGCCAGCTCGTGCGCCGCCGTCAGACCGGCGATGCCGCCGCCGAGCACCGCGACGTCACGTCCGTTTCCGCGGCGGCCCTTCTCGCCCTGCCCGACGGTCGCGTTCGCGGCGCCGGTGAGCGCCAGTCCCGCCGCGGCTGCCGCCGACCCCGCCATGAATCTGCGCCGTGTCGCTCCTGAGCTCGTCATTTCTGATTCCTCACTTCTCAGTGTCAACGCTGCGATGTGTATCAACTGCGCGCAGCTTTACAGAGAATTGGGGAAATAAGGGGCACCTCCAGGAGGTCTCATCCAGAGCTCGAGCAGAGATCGAGGAAAAGGAGAACAAAATTACCGAGCGTGCCGGAGGCGGTACCTGGCGCAGAAAGAGGGGGAATTTATTCCGCTTTTCGCCCATGACCGGATCGACGTGACACCGGAGGTACGGGATGACGAAAAGCCGGGCAGCGCACCGCCGGCGGCGCCGCACGCGGTCCGCGGAGAACACACAAGAACGCCGGCGGAGATGCCGTCACACCATCCCCGCCGGCGGGTTACTCGGGCCGTTCCCGGCCGCCCGTCAGTCCTGCACGTCACCGGCCACGTGCCGCTGTACGAACTCGTGCGCCAGGTCGCCGAACTGTGAGCCCCAGGCCCGCGACGTCTCCACGGTCTCCGGGAAGTGCGCACCGGCCCACACCCGGCTCGCGGCGCAGTCCTCCTCGAACTCGGTCCACGTCCGCCAGGTCAGCTCCAGGTCCTGCGCCGGCACGATCCCGGGCTCGCGCTGGGTCGAGCCGGCCGCGAAGGCGTGGCTCCACCCGAGAGCATCGTCGCCGAGCTGCCGCCGCGCCGCCTGTGCTTGAGCCGAGGTGAGCGAGGTGAAGCCGGACGGGTACTCGGGATGGTTGACCACCGGCAGGTAGCCCGTCCACTCGTCGGCCGGGATGTCGTCGACCGTCCCCTTGCCCGGACCGCCCCAGGCGGTGACCGGGTCGCTGCCGTAGACGTGGCGTATCGCGCTGAACGGGCGCACCGCGTCGACGTCCCGCTTGTGGTGCCACGCGGCGATCAGGCTGTCGAACCGCGCCACCGACGTGGCCATGAACAGGTGGACCCAGCCGTCCAGATCCAGGTCGTGCGCCTCGGCGGCCGCGCGCGGCGACAGCGTCACCGACAGCGGGGTGTGCTCGAAGAACTCGGCCTTCACCTTCTGCGCATCGGTCAGTCCGGCCGACGCCGCCAGCACCTCGTCGACCGCCTTGCGGTACGCGGCCTCGTCGGACGGGTCCAGGTGGGCGGGCCGGGCCGGTGCGAACTGCGCCGGGTCCTTGAAGGACTCCGCCTCGACCAGACCGAGCTGGGGCGTGGCGAACTGCTGGACGGTGAACACGCCGTGGTCGCCCGGGCCACCGTCGACCCGGCGCTGGTGGGGGCCGGCGGCCGGCTGCCAGCGCGCCGGGTCGCTCAGCTCGAACGCCGAGTTCACGGGGCGGTAGCCGGTGTAGTCCGCGAAGGCGTGGCCGTTGTAGGTGCGAGCCTTGGCGCCGCTGTGGTTCATCGCGTCGTTCGCGCGTGCACGGACGATGGCCTGGCCGGCGATGTTGCCGATACCGACGGCGGTGGCCGGGTCCTGCGAATCGTCGTCGGGGTCGAGTCCGAGGGCGGTCAGCGCCTGCCGCATCACGGCCGCGCGCTCCTCGAAGACCACCTTCACCACCTGGTACGAGGCGTACAGCGCGGCGATGTTCTTGTTCCGGTTGGTCGCCGCCTCCTCGGCGGGCCGCCGCGGGATGCGCGAGTACACGCCGACCGCCGTCGGGTGGTACGGGGCCACCGCGTCGAACCACGAGGTCTGGAACAGGTGAGTGATCCAGGTGTACGTGGACACGTCACCCGGAGCCATGGCATCCGCCGGAGGGAACCCTCCGCCACCATTCGTGGTGACCAGATCGCGGATGAAATTTCCGTTGTCGAAGTCGAATGCAAGCTTCGGTCCGGATGATGTCATGGGTGATTTCCTTAGATCAGGCTTCGGTACGTTCCGTCGGTCCGCGCCGGCCTGACGCCGCGCAGAATTCCGCGAGCGAGCTTCTCGTGATGATATCTACGGATTGCTAGAGTCCCGGTGGAAATTCACTAAGCTTATAGAATTCCTTGACGCAGGCACTTCTTGAAGAAGACAATTTCCCGAGCAGCGAGAATGGGAAAGTGCCATGTCCGATGACGGTTCGGCCGCCCCCTGCGGCGGTGCGCCCCTGCGGGGGCACGCGATGCGACGCCTCCGCAGGCTCACCTGCCGGGCCGGCTGGTCGGACACGTTGTGCGCCAGAGCCCGGTCACGTCTTCGACGCGGCATCCGCACGACGCGCTGCCTTTGACAACTGCCCCGACCCATCGAGACGTGTCGATCCACACTGGAGGAAGCATGGCCAGGACAGGCGAGTTGGAAGCCCTCTACGCCGCCATGGAGGAATCAGCTGAACTGCTGGGCATAGCCCCCTCCCGCGAGAAGGTCCTCCCCATCCTCGAGGCGTACCAGGACGACTTGGCGAAGCTCGTCGTGGCCTTCCGGGTGACCACCCGCGGCGCGGAGGACCTCGACTGCCGGTTCACCGCACTTCCGGGAGACGTGAATCCGTATCTCGACGCCGTGCACAAGGGGATCACGCCGGCGACGGACCACCCGGTCGGATCCCTGTTGGCGGACCTCGAGGACAAGATGCCCTTCCTGGCCCACGGGATCGACTTCGGGGTCGTCGGCGGGTTCAAGAAGACGTGGACGTTCCTGCCGATGACCGATCTGCAGAATCTCGCGACGCTCATCGACACCCCGTCGATGCCGAAGAGCCTCGCCGAGAACATCGACTTCTACAAGCGCTACGGCCTCGACGACAAGCTCAGCATGATCGGCGTCGACTACCCGAGCCGTACCGTCAACATCTACTTCCTCGGCGCACCCGCCGAGTGCCGCGAGCCGGAGACGGTCCGGGCGATGCTCAAGGACCTCGGACTCCCCGAGCCCAGCGAGCGCATGCTGGAGATGGCACAGCGGGCCGCCGGTATCTACACCACGCTCAGCTGGGACTCCCCGAACATCCACCGGATCACCTTCGCCACGATGGTGCCGGACTTCCGGCAGCTGCCCGACGAACTCGATGTCGCCCCCGAGATCGAGAAGTTCGCCCGCAACGTCGGCTACACCTACGACGCCACCGGCAAGGGCCTCTACAACGCCGCCGGTTACTCCGGCGGCGAGTACTTCAAGCTGCAGACCTACTACCAACTCGCCCCTGGCACGGTCGAAGCGAAGGGGCTGCTGGGCTCCGCGGCCTGACACGCCACGCGGCCGGCACACCGCGGGCCGCTCCGGCCGGGCCGTCGGACGGCGGCACGACGGCACGGCGGTGGGCACCTCCCCCGAAGGAGGTGCCCACCGCCGTGCCGCGCTTTCCGTGGCTGCGCCCACCGCCCTGTCAGGCCGGGAACGCCTCAGGACCGAACCGCCCCCACGCCACGAAGACCGCGATCAGGAGATAGACCGACGTCAGCGCCACGAGCTTGGACTGCCCCAACTTGCCGTGCGTGACGATGGCGCCGAGCATCAGCAACACCCAGCACACGGCCGTCACCGGAACCATGACCGGTGCGACGTCGAGCACCGCCGGCAGCACGAGCCCCACGGCGGCCAGGATCTCCAGGACGCCGAGCACCCGGATGAACAGCGGACTGGTCTCCCGAGTCCAGCGGCCGCCCTCGTGGGCGGAGAGTTTCTCCTTCGGCAGGAAGGCCTTGGAGACGCCTCCGGCCAGGGCGATGAAGGCGAGTACGCCGGTGCCGATCCACAGCGTCAGGTTCACGGGTACCTCCGAGGAGACCCGCCCTGCGGGGCGGGGAGGAATCGGATCGCCGCGGGGCGGCCGGCGAAGCGCGCGGAGCGGCAGCACAAAAGGGAGCGCGACGGCCGGTCCGTCAACGGATACCGGCCGCCACGCCCGTTCATGTCCTGCCGAACGTCAGCTGCGGACCGCAGCCGGTTCGGTGGAACTGTCAGCGATCAGGTCGTCGAGTTCGACCGCGAAGAGCCCGCCCTCGCTTCCGCTGAGGCCGGAGACCAGCTGAACGAAGTCCACCTGCGCGTCGTTCTTCTTCTCCGGGTCGTTGATCTCCTGCGCCAGGTCGAAGTAGAAACCCTTGGTCTTCGAACGGTCGTAGAAACCCTCGACGAACTTGCGAATGTCGTCGAAGAAGCTCTGATAGGCGGCCGAATACCGGTCGAGCGCCTTCTCCTCGATCTCCGGGTGCTTGAGGATCTCGCTGACGATCTTCGACAGGGTGCTGCCGGCCAGGGTCGCGAGCGCCACACCGGTCGAGAAGAGCGGGTCGACGAATGCCGCCGCGTCACCGACGAGCACCCAGCCGTCGCCGTGGAACCGCTCGTTGGTGTAGGACCAGTCACGCGCGGAGCGGTAACCGGCCGCCGGAGTGGCGTCCTTGAGGATGTCCTTCAGCTTGGTGGTGTTCGCTATCTCCGAGGTGAACAGGTCCTCCAGCGACTTGTCGCTCTCGCCCGCCACGTCCGAGCGCGTCACATAGCCGACGCTGAAGACGCCCTTGTCGATCGGGATGCCCCAGAACCAACCCTCGCTGGTGCCCTCGATGAGGATGTTGCTCCACTCGTCGCCGGGCAGCCGGTGGCAGTTGTCGAAGTACGTCCACACCGCGACGTTGCGCAGCTGTTCGTTCCACTGGACCTCGGAGAACTTGCGGCCCAGCACACGGGCCTGGCCCGATGCGTCGATGACCAGCTTGGACCGCGCCTGCCGGGTGCCGGTCAGACCGCGCACGGCGTACTCGACGCCGACGACACGACCGTCCTCCTCGATGGGGGACTTGACGGTGGCTTCCTCCTGGACGAAGGCGCCCAGCTCGCGCGCCCGGTCGAGGATCATGGTGTCCAGGTCGGCGCGACGCGTGTGGAAGGCGTAGGGGATCCGGCCGCCCGTGGTGAACGAGAAGTTCCACGGAACCTCGTTGTTGCCCCAGATCAGGGTGCCCCCGTACTTGCGCTCGAAGCCCTTGGCCTCCATGCGCTCGACGAGGCCGAGCTCCTCGAACGGCACCATCACGCCGGGGATGAGGGACTCGCCGATGTGGTAACGCGGGAAGCGCTCCCGGTCGAGCACCAGGACTCGGTGCCCTTCCCGGGCGAGCAGCGCGCCCGTAGTCGCACCGGCGGGTCCGCCGCCGATCACGATGACGTCGAAATCGTCAGGAAACCCGTTCAGAGTGGACGACATGCGAGACCTTCCCCATTCGATCCGGCCGCGTCCGCCGACAGCTGATTGATTTGTCGGCGGAGCGCGTTCATGGAAGTGAGTGTGCCGGGAGTAATCGAACTGAGTCATCGCCTATATTGCTCAGCGCGAAATTTCCCCGGCGCGGGGAAGGGAATGCGAGGCGACGTAGAACCATGTCAGGGAGCGCTCGCGTACGCTCTCTCGAATTACGCTCCAGAATCAGTCGAATGTGCCTCATGGGTACGGGACTTGAGCCGAGAATGCCCTTACCGTAGGGACTCGTAAGCCCCCGTGCCCGCCGGCCTCTCCTCCCCCGGGAGGCCGACGGGCACGTCGGCTTCTGCGGCGGACGGCGCACCGGACCTCCTCACTGCCGAACCCATCGGGGCGTTCCCGCCCGGTGGCAGGCGACGAACCCGCACCGGGCGAGTCGGCGACGGCTGAGGAGCACGTCCGGTCAGACGCCCCTGCCGACCCGTGCGCTGCCGTGGGACCAATGAAGGAGTCTCCGTGAGCCGGATCGAAGAACGCGGGCCCCGCCCCGAGGAGCCGCTGCCGAGCGTGCCGCGCCCGGACACGGTCCGGTGGACACCACCGGAGCCGCAACCGCCCACGGCCCCCCAACTGCTGGAGCAGATGCCCCCGCTCGAGCGGGCCGTCTTCGTCCTGCGGGAAGCATTCGGGTGCGACTACGCGGACATAGCCGCCGCCGTAGGGTTGTCCGAAGCGGCCTGCCGACGGCTCGCCTCCGCCGCTGCGGCCACCCGCATCGACGGCACGGCCCCGACCTGGCCCGACCGTGTGGTCGGCGCGGAGCAGGTGTCCCGGATGCTGGCCACCGTCGTCCCGGCACTGGTGGGCGTCGGCGTCACCATGGAGCACGATCATGTGCTCGGAAGCCCTGGAGCGGTGTTCAAGGACCGCAACCACCGGACCCTCAGCGCGCTGGCCCTCGACATCCTCGACGGACGCATACAGACGGTCCGTTGGGTGAACGAACGGCAGCACACATCCGTGGGCGGCGAACGGTGAACCCCTCGCGGAGTGGGGATCCGGGCACACGTAGCTGACGCCACATCAACAACCCTGTTTTCGGGGCGGTATGGGGCAGGCCGTGTGCCGAGCCACGGTGCGGCCGGGCGACTTCGGCGGCGGCGCGGGTGCCCGGGCGGGCTGCCCCCACTACGTCGGGACAGCCCTTTTCTCAGGCTCCGACGGCCTGCGGTGCGGCCGCCGACAGGGCGAGTTGCGCGCCCTGCCAGCGCTGCCGGAGCCGCCGGTCGTGGCTGACGATCACCAGTGCGCCGTCATATCCCGCCAGGGCCGTTTCGAGCTCCTCGACGAGTGCGGGCGACAGATGGTTGGTGGGCTCGTCCAGGAGCAGTACGTCCGAGGGCTGGGTGACGAGCCGCGCCAGGGCGAGCCGCTGCCGCTGCCCGCTGGACAGACCCCGCACCGGCACCGTGAGCTGCTCCGCCGTGAACAGGCCGAGGCGGAGCAGGTGTTCGCGATGCTCGGCCGCCGGTCCCGATCGCCCCCGTGCGAACGCGCCGAGCAGCGTCTCGCCCGGCCGTCCCGGCGGCGGCTCCTGCGGGAGATAGCCGACACGGCCCCGGCGGGTGAGCGACCCGGTGTCCGGCTCCAGTTCCCCGGCCAGGACACGCAGCAGGCTGGTCTTGCCCGCACCGTTCGGGCCGGTGACCAACAGCCGTTCGCCCGCCGCGATCCGCAGATCCGTGCGGCCGAGCCGGCCGGTGACACCGATACCGGACGCGTCCAGAGCACTGCCCTGTACGCGCGCCGCCCGCAGCACGGGGGTGAACCGCAAGGGCTCAGGGGGCGGGGGTACTGGCTCCGCCAACAGGCGCCGCAGCCGCTCCTCGGCCTGGCGCACCCGGCTGGCCAGGGACTGCTGCACGCGGCCGGCCGCCCGGTCGTAGGCCATCTTGTTGCCGTCCTTCATCGCCCGCCCCGGCGCCACCCGCCGGGCGGTGGTCGCCGCCGCCTCACGGAGCCCGGCCACGTCGGTCTGCCACTGCGCGTACGCCTGGACGCCGCGCTCACGGGCCGCCGCCTTCTCGGCGAGGTAGCCCGCGTAGCCGTTGCCGTACCGCAGGACACCGTGGGTGTCGGCGTCCACCTCCAGCAGGGTCGTCGCCACGCGCTCGAGGAACATGCGGTCGTGGGAGACCGCCACGGTGGTGCCGCGCCGGGTGCGCAGGTGGTCCTCGAGCCAGTTCAGGGCGTCCTCGTCGAGATGGTTGGTCGGCTCGTCGAGGAGCAGTACCTCGGGACCGGCCGCGAGGACGGCCGCAAGCCGCAGCCGCACCTGCTCCCCGCCCGAGAGTCCGCCCACGGTGCGGCTCCGCTCCAGCATCCCGAGACCGAGGCCGTACAGGGCGCGCTCGACGCGGGCGTCCGCTTCGTATCCGCCGCGCAGTTCGAAGACCGTCATCAGGTCTCCGTACTCGGCCACGCCGCTCTCGTCCCCGTCGGCCATCGCGGCCTCCAGGTGGTGCATACGCGCCTCGACGGCGCGCAGGTCGCCCAGGGCGCGGTCGATCACGTCCTGGACGGTGGAGTGTGGCGGGAGTTGTTCGTCCTGGGCGAGGTAGCCGACGCCGCCGTCGGCCTGGACGACGACCGTGCCCTGATCCGGCTGCTCGCAGCCGGCGAGCAGGCGCAGCAGGGTGCTCTTCCCGGAACCGTTCTCACCGATGATCCCGGCCCGCTCGTCAGAGGGGAGCGAGCACGACACCGCGTCGAGGACGAGACGGTCGTCGAAGGACTTGGTGACCGAACGGACGGTGATCTGTGTGGGCATGCGAAGTCTCCGGAGTATTCGAGGACGGGGCGGCCGGCAGGGGCCGCAGGGTCGGGTGAATACTTCGGAAGAGCATCGACCACTCCACTAGTCCGACAACAGTTGCATTAAGATGCTGTCATGCCGCAACCTCCGCAAGCAACCGGAACGCCGGATACCGCCTCGCGCGACAGTGGACCCCACTCCGCGACCCCGCCTGCTCCGGCCCGCCGGCCGGGCGGCCGCACCGCGCGCATCCGCACCCAGGTACTCGACGCGGTCCGCAGTGAACTCGTCGAGCACGGCTTCGACGCACTCACCGTGGACAGCGTCGCGGACCGCGCGGGCGTCCACCGCACCACTGTCTACCGGCGCTGGCGCGACGTCGGCGGGCTGCTCGCCGACGCGCTGGACGCCGACACGGGCGACGGCTGGCAGCCGCCGGACACCGGCACGCTCGAGGGCGACCTGGCGGCGATGAACGGCGAGATCCACGCGGCCCTGTCCGAGCAGCCCTCCATCACCGCGGCTCTGATCGCCGCCTCCTTCCGCTCCGAGGAAGCCGCCGGTGCCCTCAGGGACTTCTGGGAGGCCCGCTACGCACGCTGCGAGATCACCGTCGAGCGGGCCGTCGAGCGCGGAGAGGTTCCGCCGGACACGGCGGCCCGCGCGGTACTCGTCGTCGCTACGGCGCCGCTCTATCACCAGGTGGTCCTGCTGCGAACCGCGCCCGGCCCGGCCCTGCCCGCCCGGGCCGCCCGCAGCGCCGCGCTCGCCGCATCCGCCGGAGTCTTCAACCAGGACACGTCCGAACCGCGCGACCTGCCGTGACCGGGCCGCCGGGACCACGCAACCCCCTCAAGCTGCCGACCGTTCAGGCCTGTTGGGAACCGGGACCAGGTGCTCGACGGGGTCTCGCGCCGTCCGGTGCCGGCACCGGTGGTCGGGGCGCGGTCTCTAGCCGTCCTTGAGGGATTACCTGTAAACCGCCCGAGCGGTTTGTTAACGTGTGGGCGGGCCGAGCGGGATCTCACGGTCTTGTCCCAGGAGGGGACTTGGGATGGTGACAACGACTGTGCCCGCGCAGGCCGGGGAGGGAATGGCCGGGGGTCCGCCACCGGGACCGCGAGGAACACGCGGGCCCGCTGGCGGGCCATCGCCGCAGCGGGATACTCCCCGCCGGCGGGGCCGGCAGCCGGGCCGGGGGAGGGGCGCGTCGCTGTGCTCCCCCTTCTGCAGACACCGGCCGGCGTCCGGTCGGCCAGGACGCACCGGGTCGACGGCCCCCGGTTCTTGAGTACTCCGGGCCTACGCCGACCGTTGGCCCCCACCCCCAGGAGGAATTTCCTTGAACAGTACCGATCCAGGAGTTTCGGTGGAGCGCGATCCGAGGCGCTGGGTCATCCTGGGGGTGATCTGCCTGGCCCAGCTTGTCGTCCTGCTCGACAACACCGTGCTCAACGTGGCGATCCCCGTCCTCACCAAGGACTTGAGCGCGACCACGGCCGACATCCAGTGGATGGTCAACGCCTACGCCCTGGTGCAGTCCGGGCTGCTGCTCACCGCGGGCAGCGTGGCCGACCGGTACGGCCGCAAGCTGATGCTCATGACCGGACTCGTCCTGTTCGGCATCGGCTCCACGTCGGCGGCCCTCGCCCAGAGCTCCGGGCAACTCATCGCGGCCCGGGCCGGAATGGGCATCGGCGGCGCACTGCTCGCCACCACCACCCTCGCCGTGATCATGCAGGTCTTCGACGAGGACGAGCGGGCACGCGCCATCGCCCTGTGGGGCGCCGTGAGTTCGCTGGGCTTCGCGGGCGGGCCGCTGATCGGCGGGGTCCTGCTCGAGCACTTCTGGTGGGGCTCCATCTTCCTGATCAACATCCCCGTCGCGTTGATCGGCCTGGCGGCCGTCTCCCGGCTCGTACCGGAGACCAAGAACCCGCAGGGCGACCGGCCCGACATCCTCGGTGCCGTGCTGTCCACGCTCGGCATGGTGGCCGTGGTCTACGCGATCATCTCGGGACCCGAGCACGGCTGGTCGTCGGCCCGGGTACTGGTGCCGGTGGTGGTGGGCGTCATCGCCCTGTTCGCCTTCGCGCGCTGGGAGTTGCACGTCCCCTACCCGATGCTCGACATGAGCTTCTTCCGCAGCCGCCGCTTCAACGGAGCGATCGCGGGCGGACTCCTCGTGGCGCTCGGGATGGCCGGGTCGCTGTTCCTGCTGACCCAGCATCTCCAGCTGGTGCTCGGCTACGACGCGCTCCAGGCCGGTCTGCGGACCGCGCCGCTCGCCTTGATGATCGTCGGTCTCAACCTCGCGGGGATCGGTGCCAAGCTGCTCACCAAGCTGGGTGCGGCGCGGGCGATCGCGCTCGGGATGACCCTGCTCGCGGTAGGTCTGGCCACGGTGGCCGTACTCGGCTCCGGCGACGACGCGGGCTACGGCGGGATGCTCGTCGGCCTGATCGTGATGGGATCCGGCATCGCGGTCGCCATGCCCGCGATGGCCGTATCGATCATGTCGTCGATCCCGCCCGCCAAGGCGGGCGTCGGGGCCGGCGTGCAGGGAACGCTGACCGAGTTCGGTGGCGGGCTCGGCGTGGCGGTGCTCGGCGCGATCCTCGGATCGCGGTTCGCGGCACTGCTTCCGGCGGGCATCGGAGCCTCGGGGTCGCTGGCCGCCGCGCAGGCGGATGCCGGGGACGACCCGCAGTTGCTTGAGCAAGTGCACGACGCCTTCGGTGACGCGGTGAGCACCAGTCAACTGATCGGCGCGGCCGCTGTGTTCGCCGGCGGACTGCTGGCCGGATGCCTGCTGCACCTGGCCGACCGGGCCGCCGCGGCCGAGGAGAAGGCCGCCGACCCGGCCGAGGCCCCGACCAACGGATAGCCGCGCGCTCCACCGCAACGAGCGGGCCCCCAGGACACCACGGTGCTCCTGGGGGCCCGCCGTGTCCGCGACCGGGCGGCAGGCGGCCCCGGTCCGCCGAGGCAGCACCCGTCCCGCCCGCGGCACGGGGCACGTGCCGCCGCCGAGGACGGGATCGCTCATGCCGCCTGCCTGGCGAGCCGCTCCAACTTGTCGGCGATCCGGGCCCGCAGGACCTTCTTGTCGATCTTGTTCAGGCCGGTCAGCGGGAAGGAGTCGACGGCCTCCACACGGTCCGGCAGCTTGAAGGACGCGAGGCCGCGGGAGCGCAGCAGTTCGCGCAGGACCGGCAGCTTCGGCGCCGAGCGGCCGGGCGCCGCGATGACGTACGCGCAGACCTTCTCGCCGAGAACCGGATCGGGCATGGCCACGACCGCCGCCTGCTGGACGTCGGGGTGCCTCGCCAGATGGCCCTCGATCTCGGTCGCCGAGACCTTGTTGCCACCGCGGTTGACGACGTCCTTGATCCGGCCCTCGATCACGATGTTCCCGCCTGAGGTGCGGCGCACCAGATCGCCGCTGCGGTAGAAACCGTCCTCGGTGAACGCCCGGGCATTGTGCTCGGGCGAACGGTAGTAGCCCTGCAGTGTGTACGGGCCCCGGGTGAGCAGTTCGCCGACCTCGCCGGGAGCCACTTCGGCGCCGCTCGAGTCCACGATGCGGATCTCGTCGGCCGCAGAGACCGGACGGCCCTGCGTCGTCATGACCGTCTCGTGCGGATCGTCGTACCGGGTGAAGGTCAGCAGCCCTTCCGACATGCCGAAGACCTGCTGGAGCCGTACGCCCAGGAGCGGTTCGATGCGCTCCGCCACCTCGGTGTGCAGTTTGGCGCTCGCCACCTGGACGACCTCGAGACTGCCCAGGTCGAAGGCCCCGCCCTCCTCGGCGGCCGCCAGCCACAGGTGGATGATCGTCGGATTGAGCGAGGTGAGCGTGACGCCCTCCCGCTCGATCAGCGGGAAACAGGCGAGCGGCTGCGGCGAATCGGCGAGGACGACCCGGCCCCCGACCTGCATCGTGCCGATGACACCGGGACAGCCCCACGGGAAGTTGAACTCGACAGGCAGGGCCGCCAGATAGACGGTGGAGGCGTCCGCACCGCAGATCTCGCCGGTGCGCCGTGTCTGGTACGCGTAGCTCTCGTGGGTACGGGGGATCAGCTTCGGCAGCGCCGTCGTCCCCCCGGAGAGCAGGAAGAACGCCACGTCCGACGCGTCCGGTTCGGCGAGGCTCACCGGTTCGGCGTCCACGTCCGCGAGCGCCGTCCAGCCCTCGCCCGGCTCGTCCACCTCACCGGCGACGAACACCCGCGAGATCTGCGGGAGCCGGCCCTGGACCGACCGCGCGAGCGTGCGGTGGTCGAAGCCGTTGAAGGTGTCGGGCACGATGTACGCGCTCGCGCCCGACAACTCGGCCAGATGCTCGATCTCGTTGTCGCGGTAGACCGGCAGCACGAACACCGGAAGCGCCCCGAGACGGAAGAGCGCGAAACACACCGCCACGAAATCGGGGGTGTTCGGCAACTGCACCAGCACCCGGTCGCCGGGGGCGACACCGTGGGCCGCGAAACCGGCCGCGAGCCGGTCGCACCACTCGTCCAGGGCGCGGTAGGTGATGCGGCGCCCGCCGTCCGCGCTGACCAGGGCCTCCCGGTCGCGGTACTCGTCCGCCCACTGCCGCAGCAGCGAACCCAGCGTCTCGCCCTTCCAGTACCCGGCCTCGCGATAGCGCGAAGCCAGCTCCTCGGGCCAGGGGACGCATCCGTCCAGCATCGCTCGTCCTTCCGTCGTTCTCGTCCGCCCCAGTCTCCGCAGCTGTGTTGACGCGGCGCTGATGCGCGGGTGCCGCGGCCGTCCGGCGCGTCAGGTGGCGTCAGCTCTGCGTCAGCACCGGACCTCACCATGACGGCGTACGAGCTGATGGAAGCAATGCCGTGAGCGGCTGACGAAATGGGAGCGCACCCGATGGAGACCTGGGTCCTGAGCAGGCATGACATCGCGGACATCGTGTCCGCGGTCGGTCGTGACGCCCTGATGGGCCGGGTCATCGACCGGCTCACCGAGGGATTCGCGGAGATCGGTCACGGCGGACGCGAACTCTCGCCCCTGCGCGACGGGTTCGTGCGCCCGGAACCGGTGCACGGCATCTTCGAGTGGATGCCGCACCGCGACCCGGGCGACAGCATCACCATCAAGACCGTCGGCTACAGCCCGGGAAACCCCGGCCACTTCGGGCTGCCCACCATCATCGGAACGGTCGCGCGCTACGACGACACCACCGGCGCTCTCACCGCCCTGATGGACGGCGTGCTGCTGACGGCCATGCGTACCGGCGCCGCATCGGCGGTCGCCGCCAAACTCCTTGCCCGCCCCGACAGCCGCACACTCGGACTGATCGGTGCCGGCGCCCAGGCCGTCACCCAACTCCACGCCCAGTCCCTGGTGTTCCCGCTGGAGCGGGTCCTGGTGTGGGACACCGACCCCGCGCACCGCGACAGCTTCGCGCGCCGCGCCGCGTTCACCGGGATCCCCGTAGAGATCGCCGACCCGGCCCGGATCGCCGCCGAGGCCGACATCATCACGACCGCCACCTCGGTGCCCGTGGGCGCCGGTCCCGTGCTGCCCGACGGCCCGCACCGCGAGCACCTGCACATCAACGCCGTCGGCGCCGACCTCGTCGGCAAGACCGAACTGCCGCTCTCGCTGCTGCGCCGCGCGTTCGTCACCGCGGACCACCCCGAGCAGGCCCACCGCGAAGGCGAGTCCCAGCAGCTCGCACCGCACGAGAGCGGACCGGGCCTGGCCAGGCTGACCGCCGAACCCGCCCTCGCCGACGAGCGACGCGGCGGACTGAGCGTGTTCGACTCCACAGGATTCGCCTTCGAGGACGCCCTGGCCATGGAGGTCTTCCTGGAAGCGGCGGCCGAGCACGGGTTCGGCAGCCGGCTGCAGATCGAGCACCACCCGGTCGACACCGTCGACCCGTACGCGCTGCAGCCGCTGCCCGTCGCCGCCCCGGCCCCGCGCTGAACCAGGCGCGTCCACCACCCCGGCCCGTACCCGCGAAGGAGACGCCTCGATGGCCCACACGACCCTGCCCGCCCCCGGCCGGCCGTCGAGGACGGCGGACGCCGTCGCTTCGGCCGACCGCGCAGCACGCGCGACGCACACACAGTGGACGAGGACGAACACGGTGTCCGCGCCGTCCACCGGTACGCCGACGTGTCCCTCGCGCCCGGCGCGGAACCGCGCTGCCACCGCGACGGGCCGCGCGGTGCCCGGAACCTCCCGTTGACCGTGCGGCGAGCCTGAGACGAGGAGACACCGTTGCGTACCGTGCGAACTCTGCTGATCGACAACTACGACTCGTTCACCTACAACCTCTTCCAGATGCTGGCCGAGGTGAACGCCGGCCCACCCGTCGTCATCAAGAACGACGACTACGCCGCCTGGGAGGCCCTGGACCCGCGGGACTTCGACAACGTGGTCATCTCGCCCGGCCCCGGCCACCCCGGCACCGACGCCGATCTCGGACTCAGCAGGCGGGTCATCGAGGAATGGGACCTGCCGCTCCTCGGCGTGTGCCTGGGCCACCAGGCACTGTGCCTGCTGGGCGGCGGCGAGGTGGGCCACGCGCCCGAGCCCGTGCACGGCCGCACCAGCCGGATCGAGCACGACGGACGCGACCTGTTCGCGTCGATCCCCTCGCCCCTGCGTGTGGTGCGCTACCACTCGCTCACCGTCCACAGCCTCCCCGCCGACCTCGAGGCCACCGCCTGGACCCTGGACGGACTGCGGATGGCCGTACGCCATCGCGACGCACCGCGCTGGGGCGTGCAGTTCCATCCGGAGTCCATCAGCACCGAGTACGGTCACCGCCTGCTCGCCAACTTCCGCGACCTGAGCCTCGATGCCCAGGGGAGCCCGCCGCTGGGCATCGAGGTGCCCGGCGCCCGCGAGCACCTCGACCAGGACGGGCCCGAGCCGTCCGGCGAACTGCGGCTGCATGTACGGGAACTGGCGGAGGTACCCGATGCGGACGCCGCGTTCGAAGAGCTCTTCGGGGACGCCCCCGTCCGCTTCTGGCTGGACAGCAGCCGCGTCGACGCGGGCCTGTCCCGCTTCAGCTTTCTCGGCGCCCCCCGGGGGCCGCTCGGCGAGACCCTCACCTACGACGTCGCCGAACACCTCGTGCGGGTGAGCGACCCCCGTGGTGACAAGGTGCGGCAGCAGCCCGGCACGCTCTTCGCGCACCTGGAGCGGGAGCTGGCCGAGCGCCGACTGCCGGTGCCGAACCTGCCCTTCGAGTTCAACCTCGGCTACGTCGGCTACCTCGGGTACGAGACCAAGGCCGACAGCGGCGGCGAGCGTGCCCACACCGCCGAACTGCCCGACGGGGCATTCATGTTCGCGGACCGGATGGTCGCCATCGATCACACCGGCCACCGCGCCTGGCTGCTCGCCCTGAGCGGCGACGGGCACCCGGGGAGCGCCCGCACGGCCGAGCGCTGGCTCGCCGACGCGGCCCGGTCGCTGGCCGGCACCGTGCCGGGCCCGCCGTTCAGACTGCTGCCCGACGAGGAACTCCTGCCGCTCGACGTGGAGTTCCGGCACGACGCCGCCGCGTACCGGAAGCTGGTGGAGGAGTGCAGGCGCCTGATCCGTGACGGTGAGACCTACGAGGTGTGCCTGACCAATCTGCTGCGGGTGCCCGGCCGGGTCGACCCGCTCACCGCCTACCGGGCGCTGCGGGCCATCAGTCCCGCGCCGTACGCCGCCTATCTGCAGTTCCCCGACGGCGCCGTGCTCTCGTCCTCACCCGAGCGGTATCTGCGCATCGACGCCGCGGGCACCGCCGAGTCCAAGCCGATCAAGGGCACTCGGCCGCGTGGCGCCACCCCGTCCGAGGACGAGGCCCTGGCGCGTGGGCTGGCCGCGGCCGAGAAGGACCGCTCGGAGAACCTGATGATCGTGGACCTGGTCCGCAACGATCTCGGACAGGTCTGCGAGATCGGCAGCGTCCATGTACCGAAGCTGTTCGACGTCGAGTCGTACGCCGCCGTGCACCAGCTGGTGAGTACCGTACGCGGACGCGTCTGCCCGGACGTCTCGCGTCCCGAGGCGGTGCGGGCCGCATTCCCCGGCGGGTCGATGACAGGGGCGCCGAAGGTGCGCACCATGCAGTTCATCGACCGGCTCGAGGGCGGGCCGCGCGGCGTCTACTCCGGAGCGCTCGGCTACTTCGCCCTGAGCGGCGCCGTCGACCTCAGCATCGTCATCCGCACGATCGTCGCCACCGAGGACGCCGCCACCATCGGCGTGGGCGGGGCGGTCATCGCCCTGTCCGACCCTGATGACGAAGTGCAGGAGATGCTGCTCAAGGCCCGCACCACTCTGCGTGCGCTGCGGCAGGCGCAGTCCGCCGTCCCCGCCGGGAAGCGCGAACTGCTGGCCGGCAGCGTGCGATGACCACCGCCGGGGTCCGGTCCGGTCCGGCCCGGCTCTCACCGCAGCCGGGCGAACGACTCGGCACAGGCAGCGGCCAGTTCGCCGCGGTGGTGCTCACCGAGGGTGGCGCGCAGCTCTTCGAAGAGCGCCTCGAACTGCGACTCGTCGCCGCTCGCCACCGCCCGACCGAGTCGCTGAAGGCCGTGGCCCACGGCGCGCCGGGCGTCCTGCGCATGCGGGTTGCCCGCCTGGACGTCCCAGTACACCTCCGGGGCGCCGGAGGTGATGCGGGCGAGAAGCTCGAGCAGTGTGCGGTGCGGCGGAGGCGCGGTGGCGCGCAGCGCCCCGACGTCCGCACCGAGCTCCTTGAGAGCCAGGCCGAAGGCGAGCACGGCCGCGTGCGTGGCCGCCTGCTGCGTGGCCGTCAGTGTGTCGTGCTCCCGCGCCGACACCTCGACCACCCGGGCGCCCCACTGGGCGACCAAGGCCAGGAACGCCCGTACGGCGGGCCCGTCGGTCACGGTCGCCGCGGCCACCGGGCGGCCGGGCAGGGGCAGCGACGGTGCGAACATCGGGTTGAGCCCCACGGCCTGGATCCCGGGTGCCAGCGCGCGCAGTCGCTCCGCGACACCGGCCTTCACCGACAGCGTGTCCGCGAACAGCGCGTCGGCACGCATCAGTCGGGTCACCGGGCCGATCGCCTCCAGCGCCACCGGCTCCGGTACGGCGAGCAGCACCAGGTCGGCCGCCGACAGCTCGCCGGCGGCAGCCGGACCCGGAGCGCGGATGTCGTCGGCAAGGGCGCCGGGGCCCGATGCGGCCGGATCCACGCAGCGGACCGTCGCCCCCGACGCGGCGAGGTGCGCGGCGAACATCCGACCCACCTCACCGGTACCGCCCGCCACCACACAGTGCTTGAACATCTGTCACCCCCTGGCCCAGGGCCGCACGCCGAAGGCCTAGTCGAGCCGAATTGATCAGGAGAGGAATCGTCATGTCACTACCTGCCGGACCCGCGGACGTGTCCGAGGACCTGGAGTCACTGCGCGCACGGCTCGACGCCGTCGACGCCGCCCTGCTCGACACGGTGCGTGAGCGCCTGGAGATCTGCCTGCGCATCGGTGAGTACAAGCGCGTGCACGAGGTGGCGATGATGCAGCCGCACCGCATCGCCACGGTGCAGGGACGTGCTGCACGGTACGCGCAGGAGCACGGCATCGACCCCGCGTTCCTGCGCAGCCTGTACGACACGATCATCGCCGAGACGTGCCGCCTGGAGGACGAGTGGATCGCGGCGGGCGGAGCCGCCGGCGCGGTGGAACGGCGGGCCTCGTGACGACCGCCGTACCGGCCCGGGACACCCTCGCCGCCGCTGTGGACACCGCCGTCGCACGTCTCGTCGACGCGGGCATCGAGCAGGCGGCGGCGCACGACGACGCCCGGCTCCTGGCCGCACATGCGGCCCGGGTCGACCCCGGCGACCTCGACGGACAGCTGCAAGAGCAGGTCCCCGCAGACTTCTGGGCGTACGTGGAGCGGCGCTGCGCCCGGGAGCCCGCTGAACGCATCGTGGGCCACGCCTGGTTCATGGGGCACCGCTTCGACCTGGCTTCGGGTGTCTTCGTACCGAAGCCGGAGACCGCGGAGATCGTCGACGACGCACTCGGCAGACTTCACGGCCTGCTTGAGACCGGGGTGCGCTCGCCTGTGGTGGTCGATCTGTGTGCCGGTCCCGGCACCATGGCGGTCACCCTCGCACATCGGGTGCCGCAGGCCAGGGTGTACGGGATCGAACTCGCCGAGGACGCGGCACAGGTCGCCGTGCACAACGCCCGTGGTACGGGCGCGACGATCGTGCAGGGTGACGCGCGCGACGCCTTCCCCGAACTCGACGGCACCGTCGATCTGGTCGTCACCAACCCGCCCTACATCCCCGTCGGCCTGCGCACCAGCTCCCCGGAAGTGCTCGACTACGACCCCCCGATGGCTCTGTGGGCCGACGAGGGGGGACTCGGGATGATCCGTGCGATGGAACTGACGGCCGGTCGGCTGCTCCGGCCCCGAGGGGTGCTGCTCCTCGAGCACGGCGGCTATCAACTGGAGTCCGTGCCCCGGCTGTTCGCAGGGACCGGCCGCTGGGTCACCGCTGTCTCGCGCGCCACGTGCAACGACGGGTGCCTGACCGCCGTCCGGGGCGAGACGGCCGGCCGCACTCCGTGACGGGCGTTGCCCGCGTGGCCGGCGACTCATGAAAAACAGGCTACACGGTATGGTTTCGCGGTTCGGTCGTGGTGCGGCGGTGCCGGCGTAGGGCTGGCGCAGGGCTGCGGTGCCGTCGTGCGGCCGAGGTGGCGCGGTGCTGCCGTGCTGTCGTGGGGCCGTGGGGGCGAGTCGCTCCCTTCCCCGGCTTCCGCGCCTCCCTCTCAGGAGGGAGGAGTCACTATTTCTCTGTATCCGATTCACCGGAACTCACTCCCGTGAGCCAGTACCACCGCTCCGTGAATTGGTTATCGAGGGCGATACTCGAAGAGTGGGGAGCACGGCACTATTTATCTGTGAAGAATCGGACGAAGGAATCCCGGCCTTCGGGGATACCCGCCGAACGCCGGGCGGACTTCCTCGAACTGATGCTGCTGTCCAGGGAATGCGACCGCAGATCGGGCATCGTGCTGCGCCAGGGCGAGGCCTGGTTCCATATTTCCTCCTCCGGTCACGAGGGACTGGCGGCACTCTGCGAGCTGCTGGATCCCGAGGACCTGATATTCCCCCACTATCGCGACCGCACGCTCCTCATGGCCCGGGGAATGGGACTTGAGGACCAGGCCAGGGATCTGATGGCCAAGGCCGAATCCCATTCCGCCGGACGCAATATGAGTGCCCACTTCGGCCACCGCGCCGGAAACGTCTTCTCGATCGCGAGCCCCACCGGCAGCCAGTGCCTCCCCGCCGTGGGTGCCGCCTGGGCCTCGCGATTGAGGGGCAGGGAACAGGCCGTCGTCTGTTCCATCGGCGACGCCTCCACCCGGCAGGGCGAGTTCTTCGAGGCGGTCGCCTTCGCGGTGGAGCGCCGACTGCCCGTCCTCTTCCTCGTCTCCGACAACGGCTACGGCATCTCCACGCCGACCGAGCACATGTCGCCGCACGCCCTCGGCCTGCTTCCCCAGGCACGCACGACCGTCGTCGACGGAGCCGACCCCGACGCGCTGTACGCCGCCTCCCGCAAGGCACTCAAAACGGTGCGAGGAGGCAAAGGCCCCGTAATCCTGTGGTGCAATCTCGACCGGCTCGACCCGCACACCTCGTCGGACGACCATCGCGTCTACCGCAGCAGCGAGGATCTGGCCGCCCTGCGCGACCCGGTGGAGACGTTCACCGCGCGGCTCCTGTCGGAGGGCACCGTCGACCAGGCGTGGCTGGAGCGCACCCGCGCGCGCCAGGCCGAACAGGCCGAAGCGGTCTTCGGGCAGGTCGCGGCCGAGCCGGCCGCCGATCCGAAGCTGATCATGGAGCACCTCTACGCGCCGGCGCAGCTCACCGCGCCGGAGCCGGCCCCGGAGCCGCTCACCGAACCGTGCGGCGGGACGATCGTCTCCGCAGTCAACCGTGCACTGGCGACCGGCCTCGACCGCCACCGTGAACTCGTCCTGTTCGGCGAGGACATCGACGACCCCAAGGGCGGCGTCTTCGGCTTCACCAAGGGACTCGGGAAGGCCGCGGGCGAGCGCATGACCAACGCGCCGCTGGCCGAGGCCACCATCGTCGGTGCTGCCGTGGGGCTCGCCGCAGCCGGCATGCGGCCCGTCGTGGAGCTCCAGTTCATCGACTTCGCCGGCCCTGCCTGGAACCAACTCGCCTCTCAGCTCACCACGTTGCGCTGGCGCACGGTCTCCACGTGGCAGTGCCCGGTCGTCATCTACGCGCCCTGGGGCGGCTATCTGCCCGGCGGCGGAATCTGGCACAGCCAGAGCAACGAGAGCCTGTTCACTCATCTGCCCGGTCTGCGGGTCGTCGTCCCGTCGACGCCCGAGGACACCCACGCCGCCTTCCTGGATTCGTTCACCGCGCCCGACCCGACCCTCATCCTGCTGCCCAAGCATCTGATGCGGCAGCGCCGGGAGCCCGCCGCGCGGCCGGCACCGGCGCTAGGTGCCCACACACTGCGCTCCGGCACCGATGTCACCCTCGTCAGCTGGGGCAACGGGACCGAACTCGCCGCCGAGGCCGCCGACACGCTCGCCGACGAGGGGGTCGCGGCCGACGTCATCGACCTGCGCTGGCTGGTTCCGCTCGACCGCGAGACCGTCGCCGCCTCCGTACGCCGCACCGGACGTCTGGTCGTGGTGCAGGAGGACAACCGCACGAGCAGCTTCGGCGCCGGCCTCATCACCGAACTCCTGTCGGCGGACGAGGAGTTCTACTCGCTGCTCGCCCCGCCGCGCCTGGTGAGCCGCGAGGACGTACACGTCCCGTTCCACCCCGACCTGGAGCGGGCCGTGCTGCCCGCCGTGGGCGACGTGATCGCGGCCGTCCGTTCCGTTCTGGCCTGACCGCATGGAGAAGGAAGCGCAGATGAGCATGGAGTCGGTGCTGTCCGTTCCGCGTCTCGGCGAGGGGATCGTCGAGGTCCGCATCGTCCGGTTCCTCAAGGAGCCGGGCGATGCGGTCGCCAAGGACGAGGTCGTCTACGAGATGGAGCACGACAAGGCGGCCGTCGAGATCGAGGCCCCGGTGGCAGGAGTGCTCGGCACGTGGCTGGTCCGGGAGGGCGACACCGTCGCCATCGGCGAGGCCGTCGGCCGGATCACTCTCGGCGGGGAGCAGGCCGGAGCAACACCGCATGCGCAGACGGCGGATGGGCGCGCGCCCGGGGCTTCCGTGCAGGGTGAGCCCGGGCGGGAGCCGACGCCGGTCCGCCGCATCCCTCCCCGTACACGCGCCCATGCCAGGCGACTGGGCATCGACGAGGCGCTGCTGTGCGACATACCCGCGGTGGGCACGAGCCTGATGCCCGCCGACGTGCAGCAGTACGTGGCCCAGCGCCGGCAGAGCACCACGGACGCCCGTCCCCTCGCCGCTGACGAGGGGACAGGTGTGTCGGATCCGGCGCCGTCGGGGTTCGAGGACGTCACCCAGTCGGTCCGGCAACGCGCCCTGAACCGGGCCATGTCGGGGGCCCGCGACCAGGTGGTCCCCGCGGCCGTCTCCGTCACCGTGCCCGAGGAGGCGCTGCAGCGGGCACTGCAGGAACACCGGGGCAGCCGCTTCTCCACCCCCTTCCAGGCCTTCGCCCGTGTGGCGGCCCGCTGCGCGGCCGAGCCCGCCGCCGCGCGGCTGCGCTCGCGGCGGCTCGACGCGTCCACGCTGCGTGTGTACGAGCACGTGGACCTC
The DNA here is from genome assembly GCF_003574445.1 of Streptomyces sp. YIM 130001. Lineage (GTDB taxonomy): Bacteria > Actinomycetota > Actinomycetes > Streptomycetales > Streptomycetaceae > Streptomyces. The sequence continues at coordinate 175,581 of NZ_KZ984561.1, read as the reverse complement.
GGGGTCGCGGTGGCGACCGAGGACGGAGACCTCACCGTCGGGGTGGTGCGGGATGCGGACGCGGTCTCGGCCGAGGAGTTCGACGCCCGGTACGCGCAGGCCGTGGAAGGGGCACTCGACGGGCCGTCGCAGGCGGACGGGCGGGTCACACTGATGCTCTCCCACCTGGGCGACCGGGGGCCGACGCTGGCGGTTCCGGTGGTCGTGCCGCCGGCGGTGGCGACCCTGTTCCTCGGAGCGGTCGACGACACCGGCCCGGCCCCCGTACGCAGGCTGGTCCTCGCCTTCGACCACAGTGTGCTCAACGGGCGCGACGCGTCCGCCTACTTGGACTCCGTACAGCGAACCCTTGCGGCAGCCGGGCCGAGCGCCGCGGTCCCCGCCGAACAGGCCGCCACCGCTGCGGCCGCGGACGTCCGGGGGCCCGCCGCCGTTGCGGCCGCAGGCGTCCGGGAGCCGGCTGCCGCCGTGTTGGAGCGGCTCGTCGACCTTGCCTCCGACGTGCTCGGGCACCGAGCGGACGCCGTCCGTCCGCTCGGTGAGCAAGGACTCGACTCCGCCCGTGCGCTGCGCCTGGGCCGTGAGATCCGAGCCGCATTCGGTGTGCGGCTGCCGGCGACGGCCGTCTGGCGCCACCCGACGCTCAAGGAACTGGCGACCCTGCTTCCGGGACATCCGCAGGACGGCGCACCTGACGATGCGGATGCGGATGCGGCAGCGGGCGGGCCTGCCGGGTCGACAGAAACCACTGAAGGCAAGGGACTTGAGGCGCCTGGAGAGCCCATCGGGCCGGGGGGCCTTGAGGCATCCCGGGCGCCCGAAGCACCTGAAGCACCTGAAGCATCCGCAGCACGCGAAGAGCCCGAGGCACCCGCACCCGCCGCGGCCGCACCCGCCGCGGCCGCGCCGGCCCCGGAGCCCGCGCCCGCCGTGGCGAGTGACGCCGGGCCTGGGACGGACGACGATGTCGCCGTCATCGGCATGTCCTGCCGGGTGCCCGGGGGCGCTGACGCCGAGGCCTTCTGGCGTCTGCTGAGCCGGGGCGAGTGCCACATCGAGCCGGTGGCGGCCGGACGGCTGGCGGGGGAGGTGCCCGCCGGATTCCGGGCCGGGCTGCTCGACCGTATCGACCTGTTCGACGCGCCGTTCTTCGATGTGACACCCCGCCAGGCCGCCTCCATGGACCCTCAGCAGCGCGCCCTTCTCGAACTCAGCTGGCACGCACTGGAACACGCCGGGCTCGCCCCCGACAGCCTGGCGGGCACGGCCGTCGGTGTGTACGCCGCGGCCTGCAGCTACGACTACCGTGAGCAGCTCGTCGAGCGCGACGCCTCGGCCGACGGGTACGCCACCACCGGCACGCTGCCCGCCTTCCTCGCCAACCGCGTCTCCCACCTGTACGACTTCACCGGGCCCAGCGTCACCGTCGACACCGCCTGCTCCGGAGCACTCACCGCACTGGCCCTCGCCCGGACGGCAGTGCTCGCCGGGGACTGCGAGGTCGCCCTCGCCGGAGCCGCGAACCTGCTCAGCAACGGGTTCAACACCCAGGCCTACCGCAGGGCGGGCATGCTCTCGCCCGAAGGCGGAAGCCGCGTCTTCGATGCGGATGCCGACGGGTTCGTGCGGGGCGAGGGCGCGGGCTGGCTCGTGCTCAAGTCGCTTCGCCGCGCCGTCGCGGACGGCGATCCCGTGCTCGCCGTCATCCGGGGCGCCGCCGTCAACCACGGCGGCCGTGCCGCCGCGCTGACCGCGCCAAGTCCCCGGGCGCAGAGCGCACTGATCCGCACCACGCTCGACCGTGCCGGACTGACCGCCGCCGATCTCGGCTTCCTCGAGGCCCACGGCACCGGCACGCCGCTCGGCGACCCGATCGAGCTGGACGCCGTCCGGGAGGTGCTCGGAGCGGATCCGCAGGGTATGCCCGAACGTGCCGCCGGACCGGGCGGCCGGATCTGGGTGGGATCGGCCAAGGCCAACATCGGTCACCTGGAGGGTGCTTCGGGCCTGGCAGGGGTAGTCAAGGCGGTGCAGGTCCTGCGCCACCGGCTGATACCGGGCACGCCCGGCTTCAGCCGTCTCAATCCGCACATCGAGCTGGACGGGACCCCGCTGCGCGTCGCCGCGCAGCCCGTGCTCTGGCCGGCGCCCGCCGACGGTGCGCCCCGCCGTGCGGCCGTCAGCGCGTTCGGGTTCGGCGGCAGCAACGCCCATGTGGTCCTGGAGGAAGCGCCGGACCTGCCGCGTGTGCACGCGGCGGTCGAAGGGCCCCTCGCCGTACCGCTGTCGGCCGGTACACCCGGCGCGCTGACCCGGCTGGCCGCGGGCCTGGCCGAACTGGTCGCGGCGCGCCACGCACCCGCCCTGGACGAGATCGCCTGGACCCTCCAGTCCGGGCGGCGTCACCTGCCGCACCGTGCGCTCTTCGTCGTCCGGGATCTGTCCGAACTGGCCCGTGCCGCACGGGAGTTCGCCGCACACGGCACACAGGAACAGCCTGCCGACGGATGGCTGCGCGACTGGCTCGGCGGAGCCGTCACCACGGTCGCCGACTGGGCTGCGCGCCTGCCCGACGGTCCCCGTCCCCGCCGCGTTCCCCTGGTGCCGTATCCCTTCGAGCGCCACTCCTACTGGCTGCCGGGCGCGGCGCCGGCTGCGTCTGCCACCTCTGCCGTCCCGGCCGCGTCCGCCTCTGCCGCGCCGGTCGCGCCGGTCGCGCCGGTCGCGCCGGTCGCGCCGGTCGCGCCGGTCGCGCCGGTCGCGCCGGCCGTACCGGCCGTGCCCGCCGTGTCTGCCGTGTCTGCCGCGACCGGTGCGGCCGCCTACGTCGTCGAGGACGGTCACCCGCTGGCCGAGCACCGCGTCGGCGGCCGGGCCACCCTGCCCGGAGCCGCGCTCGTCGACGCGCTCGCGGACGGCGGGCCCGTCGCCTTCGAGCACCTGCGCTTCCAGCGGCCCGTGCTCGTGCCCCGAGGCGGTGCCGCGCGTCTGGTGCGCACCGTCGAGGACACCGGCGCGGCCGTGCGTCTCACCGCCGGACACGAAGTCGTCGCCGTCGCGCGAGCCGCTGCGGCGACCGGCCGCACGGCGCCGGCCGTCGAGGAAGCTGACGGCCCGCAGGAGCATGTCGATCTCGGCGCCGCCCTCGCGCGCAACGGCGTCGAGGTGGGGCCCGTCTACCGCGTGGTGCACGACCTGCGCCGGCGGGGCGGACAGGCCGTCGCCCGGATCGCCGCTCCCACCGCCGCGGGTCTGCGTACCCGGCGGGTGGCATGGCTGGACGCCGCGCTGCAGACATCCTGTGCCCTGATGGACGGCTCCGCGCCCCGCGTCGCCGTGGCCGCCGAGTACCTCCAGTGGTCCGGCGTGATCCCCGAGTCCGCGGAACTGCGGGTCCGGCGCACCGGACAAGGGGCCACGTACACGGTCGTCGACCTGGAAGCGGTCGACCCGGAAGCCGAGGCCGACGCCAGGACGGTCCTGCGGGTCACCGGGCTTCGCCTGCAGGCCACGGGGGCGGCCACGCCCTCAACGTCCGCAGCCGCCGCCCACATCCCGCCCGGGAACACCTCCGGCGCGGCGGTGACTTCCCCGCCGGACGCCGCGCCGGTGTCGGACGCCTCGCCGGTCTCCGCCTCGGTACCGGACGTCCCACCCGCCTTCGCGTCCGTCTCGACGCCTGACACCTCGCCGCTGCCGGAGCCGGCCGCCGATGCGCGCGCCGTCCGGGTGCTCGTGCCGCAGTGGTGTGCCGAGCCTTCGGGGACCGCCCAGTCCGAAGCCGCCCCGCTCGACGGACTCGTGGTGGTGCACGATGACGCCGGTCTGACCCGCGTCGAAGGCCTCGACGCGCGCACCGTGGCCTTCGACTCTCCCACCCTCGAGGAGGCCGTACGGGGCGCCGGTCACGTCGCCCTCGTCGTGGACGGCTCCCGGTGGACCGAGGACTCCGCCGGCATCCGCCTGCTGCGCGGCTGGCTCGAGGCCCTGCTGACGGTGGCACGGACACTCGACGCCGGCGGCCCCGCCCGCCTCACCCTCGTCACGACCGGCCTCACCGACCCGGACGGCGACGCTCCTTCACCCGGTGCATCGCTTCAGGGCGCGCTGCTCGGCGCCGTCCGCACTCTGCCCAGGGAGAGCACCAAAATCGGCGCCGCGGCCGTCGACCTCGACACGGCCGCAGGGCCCGGCCGGCTCGCCGCCGCCCTGGCCGAACCCTGCTCCGACGCGGTACCGCTCATCGCCCTGCGCGGCGAACGACGCCTGCGCCAGATCTACGCGGACGGCCCCGAGCCTGCCCCGGCCGCCACCGGCACCGCGTTCACCGACGGTGGGACGTACCTCCTGTTCGGTGGCGCCGGAGGCATCGGCGCCGAGGTGGCCCGCCACCTCGCACGGCGGTACGGCGCCCGGCTGCTGCTCGTCGGGCGCTCGACGGCCGGTGAGCGCACCCGAGCCCTGCTCGACGACCTCGCGGACCTCGGGGGAAGCGCCCGCTATCTGAGCGCCGATGTCACCGAACCGGGCTCCGTGGAGCGGGCCCTGGAGGTCTGCCGGTCCGCGTACGGCGAACCGGACGGCATCGTGCACAGCGTCGGATCGATCAGCCCGGCCCACCTTGCCGAGCTGAGCCCCGCCGGCCTCGACCAGGTGCTCGCGCCCAAGGTGTCCGCGGTCCTCGCCCTGCGCCGCGCCCTGCGCAACCGACCGGCGGGCCGGCCCGCCGCGCTCGTCCTGTTCTCCTCCGCCGCCGGACTCCTCGGCAGCGTCGGCGGACTCAACTACGCCGCCGCCAACGCCTTCCTCGACCACTACGCCACCGCCGTCGACGGGGACGCGGGTCTCACCGTGCGCACCTTCGACTGGGGCCTGTGGCACGGCACGGGGCTCGCCCGCCGCTACACCGCACACGTCAAGCGCGAATATCCCGGGATCACCGCATTCGATCCGGAAAGGGGAGTGGCCGCCTTGGAAGCGGGCATGTCCGGCAACCGACCGCAGTCCCTCGTACTGGCCGGTGACCCCGAGCCACTTCGCCCGCTCACCGCGCGGCCGGCAGCCGGCCCGGCCGCGACCCCGCGGGCGCAGGACGCCGCGCACCGGCTCGACCAGTACTCCCGCGCCGCGCTCGCCCACCGGATGACCGTCCTCGGCCTGTCTCCCGAGCTCGCCGCCCGGCCCGGCACCGACACGGAGACGGCGGCCCGACAGCTCGCGGCCGTCCCCGAGCACCGCAGGCTGATCGCCGCCGTCCTCGAACTCCTCACGCAGTACGCCGGATCGGGGCAGCCCGTACCCGAGGCGGCCGACCTGGCCCGCACCCGCGACACACTGCTGGCCGACCACCCGGACCTGGCCGGGCACATCACGCTGCTCGACCGGACACTGGAGTCGTACGGGCCCGTCCTGCGCGGCGAACTTCCCGTCCCCGCCGTTCTGTTCCCCGGCGGCGACCTGAGCGGAGTCACCGCCGTCTACAGCGGCAACCAGCTGTTCGACCCGGTCAACTCCGCCGCCGCCGAGGCCCTCGGCGACGCCGCCATGATGCTTGCCGCACCGCGTGTGCTGGAGATCGGCGCGGGCGTCGGCGGCACCACCGCCTCCGCGCTGGCCGCCCTCGACGCCCGCGGTGTGCGCGGCGCCGCCTACACGTACACCGACGTCTCCCCGGCCTTCCTCCAGTACGGGCGACGCCGCTTCGGCGACCGTGTGCAGCCGCGCCTGCTCGACATCGAGAAGAGTCCCGAGGCGCAGGGCTTCACACCCGCAGCCGTCGACCTGGTGGTCGCGAGCAACGTGATCCACGCGACCCGCGACCTGGCTCGCACGCTCGCCCACGTCGAGCAGCTGCTGGTTCCCGGCGGCCGGCTGCTGCTGGTCGAGATGGTCAACCCGGCCGCCGTCTACACCCTCACCTTCGGTCTGACGGACGGCTGGTGGAGCTACGTCGACACCGACCGGCGCCTCCCGCACGGCCCGCTGCTCGACGTACCGCGTTGGCGGTCCCTGCTCGAGGAGCACGGCTGGAATCTCGCCGAGGTGGACCACGTGCGTGACGCGCCGGGGTGCGTGGCCCTGTTGACGTGCCTGCCGCCCGGCGCCCCCGACGAGCCGGCGGCCGTGGCCGCCGCCACGGCCGCCGAGATCGCCGAGGGGCTGCGCGGCATAGTGCGGGACCTGCTCGGCGGGATCGACACCGATGTTCCCGGCTACCTGCCCTGGCAGGAACTGGGTGTGGACTCGCTGCTCAACATGGAGCTCGTCGAGGCGGTGTCCCGGCGGTACGGGACGGTCGCCGCGACCGTGCTGTTCGAGCACAGGACCGTGGACGAACTGGCCGCCATGCTGGCGGAGCGCGGCACGTCCCTGCTGGAGTCCGCGGCGCGGGCCGGTGCGGCCCGCACAGTCGCCGCGCCGCCGCCGGTTCCGGTCACCGCACCGGCTCCGCCCGCCCCGACGCCCGCTGACGACGACCCGTCCCTGGTGGCACGTCTGCTGAGCCTGGTCGGCGAACTCACCGCCCGCGACGTGGACCTGCTCGATCCGGACACCCCCTTCCCCGGCCTCGGCGTGGACTCGCTCCTCAACGAGGAGTTCTGCGAGCGGCTCCGCGTGATGTTCCCCGGGCGCACCTTCGCGGCGACGCTGCTCTTCGAGCACCCGACCCCGAGGGCGCTCGCCCGCCATCTCGCCCCCACCGCGCCCGTGCGCCACGTATCCGGGCAGCCGGACGGGCAAGTCGAGCCGTATGTGCCGCCGGTACCGAGCCCGGCCACGACCGAGCCGCCGCTGAAATCCGTCCCGCAGGCGAGGGCTGCCGAGGCCGCACCCCCTCCCGCACCCCGCGACCGCGGCACCGAAACCCCGCCCGTCGCCGTCGTCGGCCTGGCCGGACGCTATCCGGGCGCCCAGGACCTCGCCGCCTTCTGGGAGTTGCTGAGCGCCGGGCGCACCCCCGTGCGGGAGGTGCCCGCCGAGCGGTGGGACTGGCGCACCGCCCGCACACTGGGCGGCGGCTACGCCCGCTGGGGCTGCTTCGTCGACGGTACGGACACGTTCGACCCGGAGATGTTCCGGCTCACTCCGCGCGACGCCGCCCTGATGGACCCACAGGAGCGGCTGTTCCTGGAGATCGCCAAGGAGGCCTTCGAGAACGCCGGATACGCCCGGCGCTCCCTCGCCGGCACCGAGGGCGGCCCCCGCGTCGGGGTGTTCGCCGGCGTCACCGCCAACAGCCATCTGCTCGCCCAGCGCGACGCCCGCGCCGCGGGCGCCGACAATCCCGAGTACGCCGTCACGGCAGCCGCGTCCGTCGCCAACCGGGTGTCCCACGTCTTCGACCTCTGCGGCCCGAGCCTCACCGTCGACACCATGTGCTCGTCGTCGTTGACCGCACTGCACCTGGCCTGCCGTGCCCTGGCGGACGACGACGCCGATCTGGCGCTCGCGGGAGGCGTCAACCTCTACCTCCACCCCGACCGGTTCGCCGGCCTGTGCGCGCTCGGTATGCCTTCGCGCGGCGAGCACACCCGGGCGTTCGGCGCGGGCGGCGACGGTTTCGTACCCGGTGAGGGCGCGGGCGCCGTCGTACTCAAGCGACTCGACCGGGCGGAGGCCGACGGCGACACCATCCACGCGGTGATCCGCGGCACCGGACTCAACCACGGTGGCGGCACCGGCGGTTACACCGTCCCCAACCCCCGCGCCCAGGCCGCCCTGATCGGTGCGACGCTGCGCAACGCCGGTGTCGCCCCGTCGGCGGTCGGCTACCTGGAGGCGCACGGCACCGGCACCGATCTGGGCGACCCCATCGAACTGCGCGCCCTGGCCCTGGCGTTCGAGGAATCGGGCTCCGACGGACCGTTGCGCGTCGGTTCGGTCAAGTCCAACATCGGCCACGGCGAGGCGGCCGCCGGAATCGCGGGGCTCACCAAGGCCATCCTCCAGTTGCAGCGCGCCCGCTTCGTGCCGACCCTGCACGCCGAGCAGCTCAATCCGAAGCTCCCGCTCGCCGGCACCGGACTGCGCATCCAGACCGCCGCCGAGTCCTGGGAAGCCGGCGGACAGCCGCGCCGCGCGGCCGTCAGCTCCTTCGGTGCGGGCGGCGCCAACGCCCACGTGGTCCTGGAGGAGTACGCGGCGGGCCCGGCCGCTCCACCGGCCCGCGGCCCGGTCCTGATCCCCGTCGCGGCGCCGGACGCACAGCGGCTGGCCGTCACGGCCCGCGCGCTCGCCGGTGCCGTCGAAACACTGGCGCTCGACGACATCGCCCACACCCTGGCGACCGGCCGGGACCACGGGCCCCACCGGGCTGCCGTGATCGCCCATGATCCGGGCGAACTACGCGCCGCGCTGCGGGCGTTGGCCGAGGGAGCACCCCACCCGGCCCTGGTGACGGAGCCCGTGCCGGCCGGGGCCGACGCGGACGCCCGTGCCTGGGTCGCCGACGGCCGGTACTCCGGCCCCGCCACCGGCAGGCGCGTCCCGCTGCCGGCGACACCGCTCGCCCGGGTGCGCTGCGTGCTGCCCGAGAGCTCCTCGTCCCCGATGCCGCTCACGGACACGGTGACGGTGCCCGCCTCCCGGACGGTGACCGCCCGACTGGGTGGCGCGTCGCGCTGGGTGGCCGATCACGTCGTGGCGGGTGAGCCGCTGCTGCCCGGGGCGTTCCACCCCGAGCTCGCGTACGAGGCTCTGCTCGGTGCGGGCGAGAGTCCGTACCGCGCCGTGCTGCGCGACCTGGTCTGGCCGCAGCCGGCCGCCGGGCTCCCGATGACGGTCGTCACCGTCCTCGACGAGGCGGACGCACGGGGCTCGCGGCGCTTTTGCACATCCGTCGCCGACACCGTGGTCGCCCAGGGCTGGGCCGATCCCCTCGACGACGGCGAGGCGGCGGGCACGGTGCGGCCCGACCTGGTCTACCGGACCGAGGACCTCGACTCCCACCTGGGCGACGAAGGCCAGGACGACTTCTACCGGTCCTTCACGGAGCACGGTTTCGCCTACGGACCGATGTACCGCACCGTGCGTCGGGTCGCCGTCCACGGTGACGACATCACCTCCGAGCTCCGGCTCGCCGAGGGCGAGGACCCGGACGGGCGGCACGTCGTGCACCCGGCGCTGCTCGACGGCGCCTGCCAGACGGCCGCGTACCTGCTGCTCACCGAGGAGACCGGGGCGCCGCGCACGCTGCGCCCGCTCGCGGTGGAGCGGATGACGACACATCAGCCGGCCACCGGTCGCGCCTATGTGCATGCCCGCCGGGTACGGCGCGACGACGTGGCCGGCATCCACATCTTCGACCTGCACCTCATCGATCCGGACAGCGGTGACGTGCTCGTCGACGTGTCGGGCTTCCGGGTCCGCGTGGACGCCGGCCCGCAGCAGGACGCGCCACCGTCCGCACCCACCTGCACGGACGCGGGGACGGACACGCACGCGGACGGCACCACGGAGGCCGGTGCGGACACCCGCGCGCAGACTGGTACGGCCACCGCGGCGGACACCGCCTCCGAGACCACCGAGGCAACGTCTGCCGGGGTGCCCGTCGCCGGGTACCGCCTCGGCTGGCGGCCCGCCCCGGTCGACGCCGCCGCACCGGCCGGCCCACAGCCGGCGCTGTGGGTCGTCGGGGCCGCGACGCCCTGGAGCGAACAGGCGGCCGCCACCCTCTCGTTGGCACAGGCCGGCGACGAGCAGGTGCTCGCGGCCACGGCCGAACGCGCCGGGACGCCGGGAGTGGTCCTGGTCGACCTCACGCGGGGACTGACCGCCGGCGGGCTCGGGTCCGCGCCGCTGACCCCTGACGAGGTCACGGCGCAGTGGACCAGCTTCGCGAGCGGTGCACTGACCGGCGTGTTCGGGCTGCTGCGGGCGTTCGTGCGCAGCAGGGCCCTGGACGCGGCGCAGGTCCTGCTGGTGACGCGGGCCGAGGACGGCGGCGCCGCCGCGCCGTTCGTCCACGCGCTGCACAGCCTGGCGCGCACCGTCGCCGGCGAGACCGGCCGCTTCGTGCTGCGGCTGGCCACGCTCGACGCGGACGGTGCCGACCCGGCCGCCGGCGATCTGGTGGCCGAGGCGCTGCGCGGCGCGGAAGGCGCCGACTGGGTGCGACTGGGACCGCAGGGGCGCCGGGCGGCGGAACTCAGCCCGCTTCCGGCCACGGCACCTGCGGGTGCCGGCACGGCGGTTCCCGCGCTCGACCCCGACGGGACGTATCTGGTCACCGGCGGGCTCGGCGGACTCGGCCGGCATGTCGCGGCCGACATCCTGACCCGCGCACCCGGAGCGCGGCTGATCCTCGTCGGACGGTCGGAGCCCGACGAGGCGGCGCTTGCGGTGTTGCGCCGCACTGGGCACGTCACCTACCGACGCTGCGACGTCGCCGACGCGGACGACGTGGCCCGACTGGCCCGGTGGATGGAGCAGGAGGACGTGACGCTTCGAGGCGTCGTCCACACGGCCGGCGTGCTGCGCGACGGATTCCTGCGCGGCAAGACAGCCGAGGCGGTCCAGGAGGTGTGCCGGGCGAAGATCCTCGGCGCGCTCCGTCTGGACGCGGCACTCGCCGGGCACCCGATGGACTTCTTCGTCCTCGCGTCCTCGCTCGCCGCACTGGTGGGCAACCAGGGACAGTCGGACTACGCCTTCGCCAACGGCTTCCTCGACGGCTTCGCGGCCTGCCGCACGGCGTGGGGACGGGCCGGCCGCACCCTGTCCGTCGGCTGGCCGGTCCTCGAGGACGCCGGCATGGCGCCGCAGCCGGACGTCCTCGCCTACCTTTCCGGGGCGTACGGACTGCACCCGGTCGCCACCCGCACGGCCCTGCGCTCCGTATGGCCGCTGCTCGACCCGCACAAGAGCGCCCCGACGCCGTACGCGGCGCTGGTGGCCGGGGACGTGGCGGCCTGGGACCGAGCGCTCGACGTGCGCGACGCCGCGCCGGCCGCACCCGCAGCGCCCGTCCCTCAGGGGGCGCCCGCCGCGCCGACCGCCTCCGTGCCGGTGTCCGCGCCGACCGCACCCGCGCAGTCCCAGGCCTCGGCCGCCCCCGCCTCGGCCGTCCCCGCACCGCAGTCCGCGCCGGAGCCGCGCGAGGCCGCGCTGCGCTGGATCACCGAGTGCGTCGCCCGCACCGTGGGCCGCCGCCCGGGCGAACTCTCCCCCGGAACGCCCCTTTCCACCTACGGCGTCGACTCCATCGCCCTGATGCGGCTCGGGCGGATCCTGGAGGACGACCTCGGCCGGGTGCCGCTGTCCGTACTCCTGGACAGCATCGACCTGAATGACCTGACGGGCCGTCTGCTCGCCTCCCGTCCCGACCAGTTGGCCGCGCTGGCGGCCGGTTCAGGATCGGTGGAGCAGTCCGCGGCCACCGCCGGATCCACCACCGCCCGGTCCGCGCCGCAGCAGACGGGGCCTGCCGGCGCTCCCGACACGTTCCCCGCCGCTCTGCCCGACCGCCTGCTGGGGATGTGGGCCGCGGACCAGTTGGCCGCGCCGCACGCCCCGTACAACATCTCCCTGTCCTGGCGGCTGCCCGCCGACGCCGGCCGGGAGGCGGTACGCGAAGCCGTCGCCGAACTGGTGCGGCGCCACCCCGTGCTCGGGTGCTCGGTCCGTCCCCTCGACGGAAACCCGGCCTTCGTGCCGGCCGCGGACCAGCCCGCGCTCGACATCCGCGCCGTCGATGCCGACTCCCTGGAACGCGCCGTCACCGAGGAGGCCGACCTCAGGCTGCGGACCTCCACCGAACCCCTGCTGCGGGCCGTGCTCTGGGAGGTGGCCCAGGAGCGCCCTGTCCTGCAGCTGACCACGCATCACATCGCTGTGGACGGACACTCGGCCGATCTGCTGCGCCGCGACGTGACCGCCCTGTGCACGGCACTGTCCCGCGGCACACCGGCGGATCTGCCGGAGCCGGGCTCGTTCGCCGGGGCCCTGCGCCGCGAACGGGGGGCCGCCGTGGCCACCGTGTGGGAGCAGGCCGAGCACTACTGGAAGGCACGGCTGGCCGGAACGGCACCCGCCGGGGTGCTCTTCCCGGGCGGGGGAGAGCGGGCAGGCGCGGCAGGAACCCACCGTGAGTACGGTCTGCCGGGCAGCCTGTCCGACGCGCTCGGCGACATCGCGCGCGCCGCCGCGGTGCCGCGGTTCACCGCACTGCTCGGCGCGTTCGCCCTGACCCTCGCCCGGGCCACCGGCCACCGCTCGATGCTGATGGCCGTCCCCACGTACGGCCGGGGCTCCGCGCAGGACGAGGCCACCGTCGGCTGCTTCGTCAACACCGTCCCGCTGCGGATCGACCTGGATCCCGGTCTTCCCCTGGCCGACTGGCTCCAGGACCTCGGCCACGGGGTGCGCGAGGCACTCGGGCACGCCACGCTGCCCTATCCGCGGTTCGCCGCGCTGGGCCGCGCCGCGTACGGGGAGGAAGGCGTGCCGACCGTCACCCTCGCGTACCAGAACTGGGAGGGCAGCGGCGAGGAGACCACCGACGGCTGGGAACCGGTGCACCGGCGCGGCCAGCAAGGGCACTTCGACCTCGGCCTCGAGGTCACCGAGACCCGTGAGGGTGTCGACATCCTGGCCAACCACCGCACCGCGGTCCTCGACGGCGCCGCCGTCGACCGCATCGTCGACGACCTGCGCCGCACCGTCGACGCACTGGCCCACGACACCGGCACGACCGTCGGCGACGTGCTCGACCCGGCCGCGGGCACGCTCGTGTCGCGCTTCGCCGCGAGCGTGAGCCGCCACCCGGACGCGAACGCCGTCGAGGACCACCACGAGACGCTCACCTACGCCGAGCTCGACGCCCTCTCGGACGCGGTCGCCCACCGGGCCGACAGCGCCGCGGCGCCGGGCGAGCCCGTCGCCGTCCTGATGAACCGCAGCGCGCGGCTGCCCGCCGTGCTCCTCGGCATCCTCAAGAGCGGCCGCCCTTACGTACCGCTGGACGACTCCTACCCGGGCGAGCGGCTGGCGGCGGTGGTCGAAGGAGCCGGCTGCCAGGTGGCGTTCGCCGACCGGGATCTGGCCCCGCTGCTGCCGCGGCGACTGCGCACCATCGACCCGGCCGACGTCCAGGGTGCGCGGGACGCCGCCCGCACCGGCGAGCCCGCCGTACCCTCCGACCTGGCATACCTGATGTTCACCTCCGGCAGCACGGGCAGCCCCAAGGGCGTCGGCGTCACGCACGGCAACGTCGTGCACACCCTGGAGGCCATCGCGGCCACCGTCGGCATCGACCGGCGGGCGCCCGGCAGGCTGCTCGCCGTGACGACCGTGTGCTTCGACATCTCGGTCCTGGAACTGTTCCTGCCGCTGATCCTGGGCGGCACGGTCGTCGTCGCCGAACGGGCCGACGTCGTCGACGCCCGGCGCATGGCCCGGCTCCTCGACACCCGCGAGATCACCGTCATGCAGGCCACACCGGCCGGCTGGCAACTGCTCGTCGACGGCGGCTGGACCGGAGCGCCCGGCCTCACCGCGCTGTGCGGCGGCGAGGCCCTGCCGGGCAACCTGGCCACCGCGCTGACCGCCCGCACCAGTGCCCTGTGGAACGTCTACGGACCCACCGAGACGACGATCTGGTCCACCATCGCCCGTGTCACGGGTGAGGGACCGGTGCACCTGGGCAGGCCGATCGGCGCGACGGAACTGCTCCTCACCGAGGTCGACGGCCACCGGCCCCCTGCGGCGGGGGAGCCGGGCGAGCTGTGGATCGGCGGCCCGAGTGTGGCCCGGGGATACTGGCGCCGGCCCGAGCTGACCGCCGAGCGCTTCACCTCTCACCCGCTGCGCTCCGTCGGCGGCGGACGCTGGTTCCGCACCGGCGACCTGGTGCGCCACGACGCGCAGGGGCGGCTGCTCTTCCTCGGCCGGGCGGACAGTCAGGTCAAGATCCGCGGCCACCGGGTCGAACTGGGCGAGATCGAGGCGGTGTTGAGCGCGCACCCCGCGCTCGCCCGCTGCGTCCTCGCCGTGCACGGCGAAGGCCCCTCGGCCCGGCTCCTGGCGATCGCCGTACCGCCGGCCGGCGCGTCGCTGCCGAACCTGGACGAGCTCCGCGAGTTCGCCTCGGCGACGCTGCCGGCGTGGATGCTTCCCGACCGCCTGGTGGCCGCTCAGGCTCTGCCCCTGACGCCCAACGGCAAGGTCGACCGCAAGGAGGCCGTGCGGCTCGCCGCGCAACGCGCCCTGCCGGACGCCGGAAAGGGGCCGCAGGAGCCTGTCGCCTCGGCGGACCTCCCGGAGCCGTCCGCGGCACCCGCGCCCACGCCCGCCCGGACCGAGGCCGTGCGGGACGAAGTGCTCGCGCTGTGGCGGGAGTTGCTGGAGTCGGACGACATCCCGACCGACCGGAGGTTCTTCGACATAGGCGGGAACTCCCTGCTCCTCGGGCGGCTCTTCGCCCGGCTCGACGAGACCTACCCGGACACCGGCATCGAGCTCGCCGACCTGTTCGCCCGGCCCACCGTCGACGACATCACCGGCCTCGTCGCCGAACGACTCGCCCCCGCCCCGAAGAGCCCCGCAGCGCCCGGCGCCGCACCCGTCCGCCCCTCCCGCCGTGAGCTGCGGCGCGCGTTCCGACTCGGAGACGAACGATGACCCACGACGCCCCGGGAATCGACCCCGACGCCATCGCCATCGTCGGCATGGCCTGCCGGTTCGGGCCCGCGACCTCCGCCGAGCGACTGTGGAAGCTGATCGAGGAGGGGCGGACCGGCATCCACCGCTACACCGACGCCGAGCTGATCGGCTTCGGCCACGACCCCGCCACCGTGACCCGCGAGGAGTTCGTCCCCGCCGGAGTGGTCCTGGAGGACGCCGACGCCTTCGACGCCGAGTTCTTCGGCTACAGCGCCCAGCACGCGGAGTGGCTCGACCCGCAGCAGCGCCTGCTCCTCGAAGTCGCCTGGCACGGCCTGGAGGACGCCGGCTTCGCCCCCGACCGCACCGGGCTGCGCACCGCCGTCTACGGCTCCGTCGGCCAGCCGACCCTGCCCGCCGTGGGCATCACAGAGCTCGACGCGGCCGGAATGATCCGCTTCTCCTCCCTCGACAAGGACTTCGCGGCCAGCCGCGTCTCGTACAAGCTCGGACTCACCGGCCCCAGCCTCGCGGTGCAGACCGCCTGCTCCAGCGCTCTCGTCGGGGTGCACCTGGCCGCGGAGAGCCTGCTCGGCGAGGAGTGCGACCTGGCCGTGGTGGCAGCGGCGTCCCTGCACTTCCCGCAGGCCGGATATCTGGCCGCACCCGGCATGATCCTGTCGCCGACCGGACAGTGCCGTCCCTTCGACGACACCGCCGACGGAACCGTCTTCGGCAACGGCGGCGGGGCCCTGGTGCTGCGCCGGCTCGCCGACGCGGTGCGCGACGGAGACCCGGTGCGCGCCGTGCTGCGCGGCAGCGCCGTCAACAACGACGGCAGCCGCAAGATGGACTACCACGCGCCTTCCCCCGAGGGGCAGGAGGCCGTGATCCGCGAGGCGCTGGCCGTCGCCCGCACCGACCCGCACTCGGTCGGCTACCTGGAGACCCACGGCACCGGCACCCCGCTCGGCGATCCCGTCGAATTCGCGGCTCTGGAACGGGTCTACGGAGGCGAGCGCCCGCACCCGGCGGCCGTCGGCTCGGTCAAGTCCGTGCTCGGCCACCTCAACACCGCAGCCGGTATCGCGGGCATCGCCAAGGCCGTCCTGGCCCTGGAGAACGCCACCGTGCCGCTGCAGACGCCGTTCCACGAGCCCAACCGCGAGCTACGCGGCGCGGGCGGTCTGCGCGTCGCCGACCGCGGCGTCGTCCAGGGTGGCTGGCCCGTCCCGGAAGGGCCCCGGCGCGCCGCCGTCAGCTCCTTCGGCATCGGCGGTACCAACGCGCACGTGGTCCTCGAGGAGGCCCCACCGGTGTCACGACCGCTGCCCGGACAGGGTGACGGCGGCGAACCGGAGTGGATCGTGCTGTCCGCCGACACCGAAACGGCGCTGCGCACCCTCGCCGGTGACCTCGCCGGCGCAGTCACCGGCCTGTCTCTGGCCGACGTGGCGCACACCCTGCACACCGGCCGCAGCCGGCGCCGGGTCCGTGCGGTGCTCGGCGCATCCTGCGTGCAGGAACTCGCCGCATCACTGCGCGAGTTGGCGGACGGCGGACCCCTCGGCACCGGAGCCGATGCGCCCGACGGCTACCGGGACTGGGCGGCGGGCAAGGCAGGACTGCCGGAGCGTGCAGGGGCGGGAGCTCGGCGCGTGCCGCTGCCCGGCTACCCCTTCGCCCGTACGGTCTGGCCGCGCCCCGGCGCCGCGTACACCCGCACCGTGCGCCCCGAACAACCGGTCGCGGCCGACCATGTCGTGGCCGGCAGGCCGGTGTTGCCCGCCGCCGCCCAGCTCGACCTGGCTCTGACCGCCGCCCGCCGCGCCGCACCGGCCACGGTGGGCCTCGCCGACGTCGCCTTCGCGCGGCCGGTGGAGGTCACCGGACCCGTGACGCTGCGCGCCGTCGTCGACGGCGACGCCGTACGCGTCCTGTCCGACACCGCGCACGCCGAGGCGCGCCCGGTCACCGACGCCCCGGCAGCGCCGGAACGCATCGACCCGGCCGCACTGCGCGCCGCGTATCCCGACTCCGCCGAACCGGCCGACCTGTACCGGTACTTCGCCGATCACGGCGTCGTCTACGGGCCCGCCTTCCAGGTACTGCGAGAACTGCGGCACGGCCATGAGGGCGCGCTGGCCCGCGTCGTGACGAGCGCTCCGGCCGCCGGCGACACCCTGTGCCCCTACGTCCTCGACGGCGCGCTGCAGACGGTCATCGGGTGCGTGCTGCGCGAGGACCTGGGCGGCGAGACGTTCATCCCGTTCGCCGTCGACCGGCTGACCCTGCACGCTCCGCTGCCGCCCGAGGCCTGGGTACGGGTCCGGCCGGTCCGCCTCGCCGGCGGCGGGCGGCGGGTGCGCAAGTACGACGTGACGGTCACCGGTCCGGACGGTGTCGCCGTGCTTACGCTGGCCGGTCTGGCGCTGCGCCCCGTCCCGGGGGACGCGTCCGCGGCCGGCACGGCGGCCACCACCTTCCGTGCGGAAGGTGCCGCCGCCGCACCTCTGCTTCCGGACGGGGTGCACCTCTTCACCGCCGAGACCGTCCCCTTCGACGGCGGACACGGCGGGCTCGACCCGCTGGTCGTCATCGGTGAAGCACCCCTGGACGGGGCCGCCGTACGGCTGGCCGACCCCGCGGACACCGAGGAAGCCGCCGCCCTCGCAGGTGAGTTGGTCGCGCGGCTCGGCGAGGACACCCGGCCGCCCGTCGTGGTGTGGCCGCTCACCAGGGCGAGCGCCGGACCGGCAACCGATGCCGTCCGCCTGCTCGCCCTGCTCCGGGCTCTGCTGCGCCCGATGTCCCGGCGCGGAGCCCGGATCGTCGTGCCCTACACCGCCGACCCGGTCGACGACTCCGCGGCTGTCACCGGTCACGGCATCGCCGCGCTCGGCCGCTCGCTCGCCGAGGAGAACCCGCGCTTCGAACTGACCGCCGTGGCCCTGGATCCCGAGTCCGGTCCCGCAGCTCTCACCACCGCCGTACGCGCAGCCGTACGGGCGCCCGTGTCGCGGTGGCTCGGCGTCGACCGCGACGGCGCGCTCACCACGTCCGTACTGCGCGACGCCGAGGCACCCGCACCCGGCAGCACGCCGTTCCGCGCGGGCGGACGCTACTGGATCAACGGCATGGGCGGTCTCGCCACGCACCTCGCCCACCACTTGATCGACACCCGTGCCGCGCACCTCGTCCTCACCGGCCGCTCCGCCGTCGAGGGCGAGCGCGGTGCCGACATCGCCCGGCTCGCCGAATCCGCCGCGCGCAACGGCGGGTCGGTGACGTACCACCGCCTGGACAGTTCCGACCCGCAGGCGGTGCAGCACCTCGCGGACCGACTGCACGCCGAAGGGCCCGTGCACGGTGTCCTGCACTGCGCCGGCACGCTGCGCGACGCGTACGTCCTGCGCAAGGACACCGCCGACGCAGCCGCCGTGATCGCGGCGAAGCTGACCTCGGCCCGTGCGCTCGACGCCGCCACCGCCGACTGGGACCTGGACTTCTTCGTGGCCTACTCGTCGGTCTCCGGCGCTCTCGGCAGCCCCGGTCAGGCCGACTACTCGTTCGCCAACGCCGCCGTGGACGAGCTCGTCGCCCGCCGCGCCCGCCACGTCAAGTCCGGTACGCGTAGCGGCCGTTCGCTCTCTGTGGGCTGGCCCTACTGGGCGGACGGCGGAATGCAGGCGGGCGACGACGCGGAGCAGGCACTCGGTGAACTCGGCATGCGCCCGATGCCGTCCGACACCGGAATCGCCGTCCTTGAAGCACTGCTCGGCGCCCCCGGACACGACGGCGAGGCGAGCGCACCCGTCGTGCTGTGCGGCGATCTGGACCGGCTGCGGGAGTCGTTCCCGCTGCTCACCACCGGACCGGCCACCGCCCCGGCCCCTGCGGCGGCCACCACGGCCCCCGCACCGGTCCCCGCATCCGGCCCCCGCACCGATCTGCTGGAGGCGCGGCTGAGCGCCGTCGTCGCCGAAGCCACTCGGGCCCCGGTCGGTCAGGTCGGCGCGGACCGGTCCTTCGACGACCTCGGTATCGACTCGCTGCTCGCCATCCGTGTGGTCGAACTCCTGGAGCCCGATTTCGGACGGCTCTCCAAAACGCTCCTCTTCGAATGCCGCACCGTCGCCGAACTGGCCGAGCACCTCGCCGATGAGTACCCCGAGCGGTGCGCCGAACTCGTCGGCGTCACCGACACCGCGCCCGAGCCGCCGGCCGAGCCGCCGGCCCCGTCGAGCGCGTCCCGGCGAACCGGCCTCCGCGGCGCGGACGAAGCGCGCCGCGACGCGGGCGGCGACCGGGCAGGACCGCCGGACGCCGCGGGCAGGGACGCCGCGGATCCGGACGCCGGTATCGATCCTCGCGCGGTGGCCATCATCGGTGCCGCCGGACGCTTCCCCGAGGCCGACAGCCTGGACGAGCTGTGGACCAACCTCCTCGCCGGACGCGACAGCATCACCGAAGTGCCGCCGGAACGCTGGGACGCGGAGGCCCTGTACGACGCCGACAAGACCCGCGTGGACCGTACGTACACGAAATGGGGCGGGTTCGTCGCAGGCGTGGAGAACTTCGATGCGCCGCTGTTCAGCATCTCGCCGCGCGAGGCCGGAACCGTCGATCCGCAGTCCCGGCTCTTCCTCGAGTCCTGCTGGGCCGCTCTCGACGACGCCGGGTACACCCCGGACACGCTCGTCACGGCCGAAGACCCTGTGCACCGCAAGGACGTCGGCGTCTTCGTGGGCGCCATGTACGGCGAGTACCAGCTGCACGAGGCCGAGGAGCGGCTGCGCGGCAACCACGTGCTCGCCAACAGCGCCTACTGGTCCATAGCCAACCGCGTCTCGTACTACTTCGACTTCCAAGGCCCGAGCACCGCGGTCGACACCGCCTGCTCGTCCGCGCTCACCTCGATCCACCTCGCGGTCGAGTCACTGCGCGCCGGAAGCTCCAAGGTGGCCATCGCGGGCGGCGTCAACGTAACGATCCATCCCAACAAGTACTTCATGCTCGGCCAGGGCCGGTTCGCCGCCAGCGACGGCCGCTGCCGCAGCTTCGGCGCGGGAGGCGACGGCTATGTGCCGGGCGAGGGCGTCGGGGCGTTCGTCCTCAAGCCGCTCGCCGACGCGGTGCGCGACGGGGACCACGTTCACGGCGTGATCCGGGGAACGTCGGTGAACCACGGCGGCCGGACCAACGGCTACACCGTGCCCAACCCCAGGGCCCAGGCCGACCTCGTCACCAAGGCGCTGCGGGACGCCGGTTTGACCGCCGCCGACCTCGACTATCTCGAGACCCACGGAACCGGCACCTCGCTCGGCGACCCCATCGAGGTGCGCGGGCTGGCCTCCGCGTTCGCGCGGGACGGCATCAAGGGAGCGGGTGACCTGCCCATCGGCTCCGTGAAGTCGAACGTCGGGCACCTGGAATCGGCCGCGGGCGCGGTCGCGCTCGCCAAGGTGCTGCTCCAGATGCGGCACCGGACCCTGGTGCCCTCCCTGCACGCGACCCCCGCCAATCCCGAGATCGACTTCGACCGTGTGCCGTTCAGGGTCCAGCAGGAAGTCGCGCCCTGGACCACCCGAGAGGGCTCGGACGGGACGCTGCGCGCGGGCATCAGCTCCTTCGGTGCCGGAGGGGCCAACGCCCACATCGTCGTCGAGGGCCCGCCGCCGCAGGCGCCCCGCGTCGCCGAGGAGCCGCGGCCCGTGGTGGTGTTCCTGTCCGCGCGTACCGAGACGGCACTGGCGGCGTACGCTGCGGCGCTGCACGGCGAACTGGCCGCCGCGGCGGGCCGGTCCACGCGGATCGAGCTCGCCGACGTCGCGTACACCTTCGCGGCCGGGCGCGCCGACCTGGAGTGCAGGGCGGCCGTGCGGGCGCGGTCGCTGTCGGAACTGCGCTCCGGCCTGGAAGCCGTCGCCGCGGGGCGCCCCCTGCCGTGGCCGGCGACCGACGCCGCCTCCGACGATCTTGTACGGGTATGGCTCGAGGGGGGCCGGATCGACCGGGTCGTGGCATCGGCGGCCGGGCCCCGGGCGCGGCGAGTGCCGCTGCCGCACTATCCCTTCGAACGTGTCCGCTGCTGGTACGACCTGCAGATCGAGCGCCTGCACCGGCAGGGCCTTGGCACGACCGGAGCCGAACCGGCTTCGACGCGTGGTCACTTGCGCGACTTCGGCCGGGATCCGGCCACTGTGTCCGCTGCCGCCGCTCCCCGTACAGCAGCGCCCGCCCCCGAACCCTCGCCCGTCCCCGCACCTGCTCCGCCGCAGCCGTCCGCCCCTTCCAAGCCGCGGTCACAGTCCCCGCGTCGGGCGGCGCCGGTGCCCGCGACGAACACGACCACTTCACTGGAGATGTCATCCATGACGCGTGACCGCAAGATCTCGCTCCGGCCACTGGACACGGAACCCGCGCCTGCACCCGGACCCGCGCCTGCCCCGGCCGCACCCGCACCCGCCCCGGCCGCGGTGGCGCCCGTCCCGCCCGCCCCGGCCCAGAACGCTGCGCGGACCGGCCGGGTGGCCGAGCAGGTCGGTGAGGTCCTCGCCGAGGTGCTCT
The DNA here is from genome assembly GCF_003574445.1 of Streptomyces sp. YIM 130001. Lineage (GTDB taxonomy): Bacteria > Actinomycetota > Actinomycetes > Streptomycetales > Streptomycetaceae > Streptomyces. The sequence continues at coordinate 154,410 of NZ_KZ984561.1, read as the reverse complement.
ACATGGAACCGGGCGGCCTCGACCTGGAGCAGACGTTCCAGACACTCGGTGTCGACTCGATCCTCAGTGTGGAGTTCGTGGCCCTCGTCAACGCCCGGTTCGGTACCGACATCAAGGCCACCGAGCTGTACGACCACCCCACGCCGAGCGCCTTTGCGCGCCAGGTCGCCAAGGCCGCGGGGGACGAGCCCGCACAGCCCGCACCGCTGCCCGCACCGCCGGAACTGCCCGCACAGCCGGTCCGGTCGGACGCCCGGCCGGCCCAGGATCCCGCAGTCCAGGCGGCCCCTGCCGGCGGCGAGAGTGGCGCCGCCGTCCTGGAGACCCTGCGCGAGCAGCTCGCCGAGACCTTGTACTGCGACGTCTGGGACATCGACGTCCATGCCACCTTCAACACCCTGGGCCTGGACTCGATCCTCGGCGTCGAGTTCGTCGCCTTCCTCAACAGTGCCTACGGCCTCGACGAGAAGGCCGGTGTGCTCTACGACCACCCGAGCCTGACGGCGCTCGCCACGTACGTCGCGGCCCGACAGGCCCACGGCGCTCCGCAGGCGCCCGCGCCCGCAGTGCCGGCACCCGTAGCTCCCGTCGCGGAAGGGCAGATCAGCGCCGCCGACCTGGAAGCTCTGCTCGGCGCCGTGCGCGGCAACCAGCTCACCATCGAGCAGGCCCTCGCTCTGCTGCCCCAGCATTCCTGAGCACCACAACCGCCCGCCCACGAACGAGGAGCCGCCACCGTGAACGAAGCAGAGATATTCGCCCTCATCCGCGCCCAGCTCATCGAGATCGTGCCCGAGGCCGCCGACGTCGAGATCACCCTCGACCACAGCATGCGCGACCTCGGCGCCAACTCCATCGACCGCATGGACGTCGTGATCACCGTTCAGGACGAACTGGGCATCAAGGTGCCCAACGCGGAACTGACCCGGGCGAACGACCTGCGGTCCCTGGTCGAGCTGTTCAGCGCACACGCGAGCGCACACGCGTGAGCCGTCCACCCGGTGCCGTGGCCGTCACCGCCGCCGCGCTGCTCACTCCGCTCGCCGACGACCTCGACGGCTTCACCGCCGCGCTGCTCGCCGGACGCAGCGCCGTGACGCTGCCGGCCGCGGCGGACGACGGTGCCGAGCCGCTGGCCGTCGCCGCACTCGACGGGTTCACCGTCGCGGGCTGGGCTCAGCGGCATCTGGCGGACGATCCCGAGACGGCCGCCCGGCTGCGGAAGGTCGCCGGGCGTGCCGCGCTGCCGGCGCGTACGGCCGCATGTGTTGCGCTGCGGGCCGTCCGCGACAGCGGCCTCACCCGGGACCAGCTCGCCGAGGGCACCGCGCTGATCGTCGCCGGGAGCAACCTCGCCCTGGCCCATCAGGCCGAGACCGTCATCGGCCACGCCCGCAACCCCGGCCGGCTGCGCGCCTCGTACGCACTCACCCACCTCGACGTGGACGTGGTCGGCACGGTCGGTGAGCTGGCCGGCATCCACGGCGAAGGCTGGACGCTGGGCGGCGCGTCCGCCAGTGGCACTCTCGCGCTCGTCCAGGCCGCCCGCACCATCGCCGCCGGCTGGGCCGACCGCGTGCTCGTCGTCGCCCCGGTCGCCGAACTCTCGCCGGTGGAAGCAGAGTCCTTCCGGCGCAGCAGCGCCATGGCCCACGAGCAGTTCCGGGACGAACCCGCCCGGATGTGCCGCCCGTTCGACCGCGACCGCCAAGGCTTCGTCCGGGGCGAGGCGGCGGCCGCCGTCGTACTCGAGCGGCCCGACGCCGCCCGGGAACGCGGGGCGGAGGTACTGGCCGAGATCATCGGGCACGGGCAGCGTCTCGACGCGCGACGCGGCACCGCACCCGACGCCGCGGGCCAGGCCGCGGCCATGCGTGCGGCCCTGTCGACAGCCGGCCTCACGCCCGACGACATCGACTACGTCAACGCCCACGGCACCGGCTCGGTGCTCGGCGACGAGACCGAAGCGGCCTCTGTCCGCCAGGTGTTCGGCAGCCGCACCAGCTACCGGGTGAACTCCACCAAGCCGCTCACCGGCCACGGTCTCGCCGCCGCGGGGCTGATCGAAGCCGTGGCCGTGATCGGGCAGCTCCGGGCCGGGGCCGTCCACCCCAACCCGAACCTCGAACACGCCATCACGGACCTGCCGTTGGTGGGCCGCACCGCCGAGCCGCGCCCGCTGCGCACCGCCCTCAGCAACAGCTTCGCCTTCGGTGGCATCAACGCCTCTGTCGTCATCCGGGCCCAGCCCTGAAGCAGCCCTGCAGTTACGGAGAAGACCATGAAACAGGTTGGCATCGAAGCCATCAACGCCTACTGCGGTGAGACGTACATCGACGTCCCGGCCCTGTTTGCGGCCCGCGGCCTGGACGACAGCCGGATCGACAATCTGATGATGGCGCGCAAGAGTGTCGCCCTGCACTGCGAGGACGCGGTGTCCTTCGCCGTCAACGCGGCCAAGCCCATCGTCGACGCCCTCAGCGACGAGGAGCGCGACTCCATCGAGCTCCTGATCGTCGGCACCGAGTCCGGCGTCGACTTCGGCAAGTCGTTGGCCACCTACGTCCACGACTACCTGGGACTGTCGCGCAGCTGCCGCCTGTTCGAGACCAAGCAGGCCTGCTACAGCGGCACGGCAGCCCTCCAGATGGCCGCCGCCGTCGTCGGGGCCAGTCCTTTCGACGGGGCCAGGGCGCTGGTCATCAGCAGCGACGTCGCCCGCCCGGTGCCGCACACCTACGTCGAACCCAGCCAGGGCGCGGGTGCCATGGCCATGCTGGTCAGCGACAACCCGGTGGTCGCGGCCTTCGACCACGGCGCCAACGGCCTGCACGCCTACGAGGTCATGGACACCTGCCGCCCCGACCCGGAGCGCGAGGCCGGTGACACGGACCTGTCGCTGCTGACCTACATCGAGTGCCTCAAGGGCTCCTTCACCGACTACGCCGGCAAGGTCGACGGGGCCGACTTCGTGGACTCCTTCGACCTGCTCGCCATGCACACACCGTTCCCCGGCATGGTCAAGGGCGCCCACCGGGCCGCGCTGCGCAAGCTGAAGCGGGGCACGTCCCCGCAGGCGATCGAGGACGACTTCACCACCCGCCTCGGCGCGGCGATCCAGTACCCGCAGCAGGTCGGCAACATCTACGCAGGCACGGTCTTCCTCGCCCTCGCCTCCACCATCGACAACGCCGTCGTCGACCGTGAGCGCCGTGTCGGAGTCTTCTCCTACGGATCCGGCTGCGCCTCCGAGTTCTACAGCGTGGTCATCACCCCGCAGTCGCAGCGCACGGTGCGCGCCATGGGCATCCGTGAGGCGCTGGACGCACGCTACGCGCTGAGCACCGACGAGTACGACGAACTCCTCACGGCCACAGCGGAGTTGAAGTTCGGAACACAGGACTTCAGCTTCGACCTCGACCGTTTCCCACAGATCACCAAGGCACGCTTCGACGGCGGCCGCCGCCTGGTGCTCCAGGGCGTGCGGGACTACCACCGTGAGTACGTGTGGCTGGGAGGCGAGCAGGGATGACCGACGTCACCCTGACCCGGGCCCGCGGAGTCCTCCACGCCCGCCTCGACCGGCCCGAGTTGCGCAACTCCGTCACGCCGGCGCTCCTCGACGCCCTGCACGCGGCCGTCGACAGCGCCGAGGCCGACCCGCACTGCAGGGTCCTGGTGCTGTCCGCCCGCGGCGACGACTTCTGCGCCGGAACCGACCTGTCGGACGGGGTCCCGGCCGAGGTACCGGAGCCGACAGCCGGCGAACTGCCGTACTGGACACTCCTGGAGCGGCTCACCCGCACCCCTGTGGTCACCGTCGCCCTGGTCGACGGCCGCGCGAGCGCGGGCGGCGTCGGCCTCGCGGCAGCCTGCGACCTGGTGATCGCCGGGCCGCGGGCGCGCTTCCGGCTGACCGAGGCGCTCGTCGGCCTCGTGCCTGCCATGGCCCTGCCGTTCGTGGCGCGCAGGACCGGCGAGCAGCGGGCGTTCTCGGCCACGCTGCTCGCCGAGGACCTGGATGCGGCCGCCGCCGCCGACGCGGGACTCGCCGACCGGGCAGCCGAAGACGCCGAACAGGCCCTGCGGCACGTCCTGGTGGGGCTCAGCCGGGTCGACCGCCCCACCGCCGCAGCGCTCAAGGAGTACCGGGCCCGGCTCTCCCCCCGCGACGAGCGGCTCGGCCGCGACGCGGGCCGGGTCTTCCTGGACCGGCTCACCGACCCTGCCGTTCGCCGGCTGATCGGGGAGCGTGCCGCATGAGCGCACCGACCACCGAGACGGCTCCGCCCGTCGTACGGCTGTCCCGGCAGGGGCCCGTCGCCGTCGTCACCATGGACGACCCGGGCGGCCGCAACACGTTCTCGCCCGGCCTGACCGCGGGACTCGTCGAGGCGATGGAGCAGGCCGCCGCACACCCGGACACCAGGGCCGTCGTCGTCGAGGGCAGGCCCGAGCTGTTCTGTGCGGGCGGGACCCAGCGCGAGCTGGTCAACTTCGCCCGGGGCGAGGGGAGTTTCGACACCGACGACTTCTTCCGGGTCTTCGCGCGGTGCCCGCTGCCCGTGATCGCCTCGGTGCAGGGCCATGCCATCGGCGGCGGACTCGTGCTCGCCCTCTACGCCGACTTCGCCGTCTTCAGCGAACGTTCCGTGTACGCGGGCAACTTCATGAAGTACGGCTTCACGCCCGGTATGGGCGCCAGCCATCTCTTCCCGAGCCGGTTCGGCCGTGAGCTGGGGACCGAGATGCTCTTCACCGCCCGCAACTACCGGGGTGCCGAACTGCGTGAGCGTGGCGCCCCGGTCAGGATCGTCCCGCACCAGGACGTGCCGGGCACGGCGCGGGAACTGGCGCGGTCGATGACCGGCGCCCCGCGGGCGTCGATCGAGTTGCTCAAGCGGGAGCTGGCCGTACCGCTGCTGGCCGCGACGGACGAGGCGGTGGCCCGCGAGGCAGACCTGCACCGCACCTCGTTCCGGCTGCCCGAAGTGATGGAACGCATCGTCGGCGCCTACGGCACCGAAGCCCACTGAAGCCCCCACCGGCACGAGCCCCAGGACCGAAGGACGGCATGGACGGCATGGACGCGAAAGAGATCCTGACCCGAGTCAAGGACGGTGTGCTGGACGCCCCGTCCGCCGCAGCGCTGCTGCGGGCCCAGGCCGCCCCCGTGCCGGACCGGACCCCGTCCGCAGGCGTGGACGGTGCCACCGCCGCGGCCCTGCTGAGGGCGGCCGTCGCCGACACCGGCCCCGCGCAGCCCGCCCCGCCCGCGGGGGTGCCCGAGCCGGTCGCCGTCATCGGCTACAGCGCCCGGTTCCCCGGCGCCGACGACGCCGACGGCTTCTGGCAGCGGATCCTGGACGGGGACGACCTCGTCACCGAGGTGCCGGCCGAGCGGTGGCGCATCGAGGACCACTACGACGCCGATCCCGGGGCCGAGGGCAAGTCGGTCTCCAAATGGGGCGCGTTCGTGGACGGGGCCGACCGGTTCGACGCCGACTTCTTCCGGATGACCCCGCGCGAGGCCGAGCTCACCGACCCGCAGGCCAGGCTCTTCCTCCAGGAGGCGTGGCGCGCCCTCGAACACGCGGGCTCGCGCACCGGATCGCTCGCGGGAGCACGGGTCGGCGTGCACGCCGGAGTCATGTTGGGCGACTACCAGGACCTGATCGAGCGGGAGAGCGAGCATCGCCGGCTCGCGCAGGTCATGCAGGGCAACTCCCACTCGCTGCTCGCCGCACGCATCGCCTACCACCTCGACCTGACAGGGCCGGCCATCACCGTCGACACGGCGTGCTCGTCCTCCTTGGTCGCCCTCTACCAGGCCTGCCAGTCGCTGTGGCTCGGCGACGCCGACATGATGCTCGCCGGCGGAGTCACTCTCTACCTCACCGAACTGCCGCACGTCTTCATGAGCCGCGCCGGGATGCTCTCGCCCAGCGGACGCTGCCGCCCCTTCGACGCGTCGGCCGACGGCATCGTCCCCGGCGAGGGATGCGCCGTCGTCGTACTCAAGCTGCTGTCCAAAGCGGTGGCCGACAAGGACCCCGTACACGCGGTGATCCGTGCCGGAGGCCTCAACCAGGACGGCAGGACGAACGGGATCACCGCGCCCAGCGCCGCCTCGCAGGCCAGGCTCATCGGCACCACGCTCGACCGGTTCGGCCTCGACCCGCACGGAATCGACTACGTCGAATGCCACGGCACCGGCACCCCGTTGGGCGACCCCATCGAGATCACCGGGCTCAACGAGGTGTTCGGGCCCGCGGGTCGTCCGGCCGGCAGCGTGCCGATCGGCTCGGTCAAGGGCAACATCGGCCACACGTCGGCCGCGGCGGGCCTCGCCGGGCTGATCAAGGCCATCGGCGTCGTACGCACCGGTCAGGTGCCTCCCTCGCTGCACAGCACGGACGCCACCCTCAACCCGCAGATCCCCTTCGACGACGGCCCGTTCGCCGTGGCCACCGAGCGCGTGACGCTGCCCGCCACGGGACGGCCGCGGCGTGCCTCCGTCAGCTCGTTCGGTTTCAGCGGCACCAACGCGTATGTCGTGGTCGAGCAGCCCCCGCCCGTCCCTGCCACTGCGGCACCCGACAGGCCCGTACTGGTTCCGCTGTCCGGCCGCCGTCCCGGCGCGCTCGCCGACCGGGCGGCCGAACTCGCCGGCTGGCTGCGCTCGTCCGGCGGAGCGGACGCGGCGCTCGCCGACCTCGCGCACACCCTGTCGTGTGCGCGCGACCACCACCCGCACCGGACCGCCCTGCTCGTCGCCGACCGGGAGCAACTCCTCGACTCGCTGGACCGGCTGGCGGCGGGCGGGGACGACCCGCGGCGCGTCGACGCATCCGCCGCAGACGCGCGCGGCACCGGCTCCGACGCCCGGCGGGACGGTGCGGTGCTCCAGCACCGCGTGCTCGACCGGATCAGGGACGAGCCCACCAACCCCGGGCACCTGCGCGAGCTCGCCCGGCTCTACACCGCGGGCCACACCATCGACTTCGCCCGGCTGTGCCCGCCGGGCGGCCCCTGCCGCCGCATCTCCGTGCCGGGCTACGCCTTCGCACGCGACCGCCATTACGTGACGGAGCCGCCCGCCGTGAGCGGCGGCCAGGACACGCCCGCCTCGACCGGCGCCGGCGGGAGCCTCGACGACCTGATCCTGTACGCGCCCGGCTGGCAGGACGCCCCCTTGCCCGCAACGGCCCCCGACCCCGCCCGTGGACCACTGATCGTGCACGACGACGGACGGGGCGATCTGGCCGCTGCGCTGGGCGGTACCGGATTCGACCGGATCGACACGGTGCGTGCGACGGACCCTGACGCCGTCACCCTCGTGGTGCGTCTCGCGTCGGACCCGGATGCCGAGGCAGCGGCGTTCGCAGCTCTGCGCACGGCGCTTTCCGCCTTTCGCACCCAGCGGCTGACCGTGCTCGTCGTCACCGCGGACGCCCTGCGGGCCGATGCGGCGCGGGCCCTCGTGCAGACGCTGCGCCAGGAGAACCCGCGCCTGGACGGACGCGCCCTGCTCGTCAACGACGACGGAGCCGCGGCCGCACCGTACGTCAAGGCCGAACTCGCGGTGCCCCAGGCCGAGTCGGGGCATCTCGCGGACGTGCGCGGCGGGCGCCGCATCCGTCGTGTGCTGCGCGCCGCCGCCCTGCCCGAGCAGTCCTTCGTGCCACGGCACGGCGGTGTGTACCTGGTCACCGGCGGGATGGGCGGTGTGGGGCGGGTGCTGGCTCGCCGGCTCGCCGCGCGCCGGGGCATCCGGGTCGTGGTGTGCGGGCGTACCCCGTGGGACGAGCTGGATCCGGATCTGCGTCCGCCGGCGGACGGGGCCGGGGGTATCCGCTACGTGTGCGCCGACGTCACCGCGCCGGACGGGGCCGCCGGCCTGGTCGCCGGGATCCTCGCCCACGAGGGCGCGCTGCACGGTGTGTTCCACGCGGCGGGTGTGGTCCGTGACGCGTACCTGCTGCGCAAGACGGACCAGGACGTGGCCGCGGTGCTCGCGCCCAAGACGGTCGGTGCCGCCGCGCTCGACGAGGCGACGGCACGACTGCCGCTGGACGTCTTCGCCCTCTTCTCCTCGGTCGCAGCAGTCAGCGGCAACCTCGGCCAGGCCGACTACTCCTACGCCAACGGCGCTCTGGACGCCCTGGCCGAGCACCGCGCGGGACTGGTCGCGGCGGGGGAGCGGCACGGCCGCACCGTGTCGGTGCAGTGGCCGCTGTGGGACGTGCCGGGCATGACGATCCCCGCGCCGGTGCGCGAGGTCGTCGAGGAGCGTGTCGGTATGGTTCCGCTCCCCGCCGAGCAGGGGCTCGACGCCCTGGAACGGCTGCTCGGGCCCGGGGGGCCGGGAGTCGTGTCGGTCTTTCACGGACGGGCGGACGCCTGGCACGACCACCTCACCGAACTGAACCTGTTGCCGGACCGGGAGAGTGCGGCGCCGGCCGTGGCGGATCCCGCGGATGTCGCGTCCGCTGTCGTCCCGTCGCCCACTGAGCCGGCGACCGTAGCGCCGGCAAGTGTCGCCACGTCGGGCGGCGTTGAGCCGGACGGTCTGCTGGAACTGGTCTGCCGGACCGTCGCCGACACGCTCGGGCACGACCCGTCGGCGATCGGACCGCGCACCTCCCTGGAGGCGCTCGGCCTGGACTCGGTGATGATCCGCACGCTGGCGTCGAAGCTGAGTGCTCAGGTGGCCCCCATCGGCCCGGAGATGCTCTTCGGACTGCGCGATCTGACAGAACTGGCGGGCCACCTCGACCGGTTGGCCCCGCACCGAGCACCGGTCGCAGCAGCGCCCGGCCCGGTTGGCGTGTCCGCTCCTGAGCCGGTTGTCTCGTCCGCTCCTGAGCCGGCTGCCATGGCCGTCGAGCCGCCCGTACGTGACTCGGCAGCCGACCGCGGCACCGGGAGCGCCGGGAGCGCACGGGCATCGGAGAGCCGCGCAGACTGCGAGACCCGCGAGAAGCCCGACAACTCCGAGCAGGAGCTCCCCGTGGACCTGCCCGAAGACCTCCGTGACGCCGTCGCCGTGGTCGGGCTCGCCGGGCGCTACCCGGGAGCGGACGACCCCGAAGCGTTCTGGGAGAACCTGCTCGTCGGCAAGGACACCGTCGGCGACCTGCCCACCGACCGGTGGAGCGACGCCGGGGGCGTACGCGCCAGGGGGCACTTCCTCGACCGGGTGGACGCCTTCGACCCCGCCTTCTTCGGTCTGTCCTCGAGGGAGGCCGCCTTCACCGATCCCCAGGAGCGGCTGTTCCTCGAGGTTGCCTGGGAGGCGCTGGAGGACGCCGGACTGACCGGTGTCCGGCTCGAGGCACTGACCGCCGCCGACGGTGAACCGCGCAGCGTCGGCGTCTTCGCGGGCATCACGTCCGCCGACTATCCGCTGCTGGGCGCCGAGCGCTGGGCGGCAGGACAACGGGACATGCCCTCCGGCCACTACTGGTCGCTGCCGAACCGGCTGTCGTATCTCCTGGATCTGCGTGGTCCGAGCCAGCCGGTCGACACCGCCTGCTCGTCCTCACTCGTCGCCCTGCATCAGGCAGTTGAGGCACTGCGCCGCGGTGAGTGTGCGGCCGCACTCGTCGGCGGAGTCAACCTCTATCTGCACCCGTCCCGGTTCCGCATGCTGCGGCAGTCCGGGTTCCTCGCCGAGGACGGCCTGTGCCGCAGCTTCGGCGCGGGCGGTGCCGGGTTCGGGCCCGGTGAGGCGGCGGGGGCCGTCGTCGTCAAACCGTTGGCCCGCGCCGTCGCCGACGGCGACACCGTGCATGCCGTGATCCGCGGCACCGCCGTCGCCCACGGAGGCCGTACCAACGGCTTCACCGCGCCCAGTCCATGGGCCCAGGCCCGGGTGATGCGCCAGGCCCTCGAACGCTCCGGCGTGGATCCGGCCACCGTGAACGTGATCGAGGCCCACGGCACCGGCACGGACCTCGGCGACCCCGTCGAGCTGGCCGGTCTCCAGGAGTCGTACGGCCGAGGCGATGCGGCGGCGACGGCCTGCTCGCTCGGCTCGGTCAAGTCCGCCGTCGGCCACGGGGAGTCGGCCGCGGGCATCACCGCCCTCACCAAGGTGCTGCTGCAGCTGCGGCACGGCACTCTTGCGCCCACTCGGCACGCCGAACCCGTCAACCCCGGCCTTGATATCGCCGGCACCCGCTTCGCTCTGCAGCACGAGGCCGCGTCCTGGCCGCGGTTGAGCGACGCCGCCGGCCGTGAACTGCCGCGCCGTGCGGGCGTCAGCTCGTTCGGTGCGGGCGGAGTCAACGCCCACGTCGTCCTCGAGGAGTATCCGGCGCCGGCCTCCGGCGTCCGTGTCCCGCGACCGCAGGAACGAGCGCAGCTCGTCGTCCTGTCCGCGCCCACCGCCGCCCACCTGGCCGCCACCGCCGCTCGTCTGGCCCATTGGCTGCCCGACGCGGGCACTTCGCTCGCCGATGTGGCCCGCACCCTGCGCGAGGGACGCGCGGTGTACGAGCACCGCCTCGCCGTGGTCGCCGACTCCACCGCCCAACTCGCCACGGAACTGGCCCGGTTCGCGCAGGAGGGCACCGACTCCGTCGTGCTGCGCGCCGGCATCGCGTCCGCGGTCCGTACCCAGGCCCCGGAGACCGACGAGCTGGTGTCCGCGCTGTGGTGGGCGGACCGCCTGGACCGGCTGGCCGATATGTGGGTGACCGGCTGGGACATCGCCTGGACGGAACTCGACCCCGTGGCCGGGCGCATCGTGCCCGTACCGCCGTCGGCGTTCCTCAGGAGCCGGTACTGGCTCGGCGGCCAGGACACCCACACCGGCCAGGACACCCACACCGGTCAGGACACCCACACCGGTCAGGACACCGACATCGGTCAGGACACCCGGATCGATCACGACGCCGGCAGCGAGCCGGTAGCGGCCCCGGCCGCCCCCGTGGCGGGTGAACCCCGGCCCAGCGCACCGACCGCCGTCGTGGACACCACGGCGCCCGGGGCCGAGGGCCGCCGCGACCACCTGCCGTCGAGCCCCGGCGAGCCCCCGGCCGATCCCCGTCTCGCCCACATCGTCACGTTCGTCGCCGAACTGGCCGCCGGGCCCGGTGCGGAGGGGCCCGTCGAAACCGACAGGACCCTCGTCGAACTCGGCGTGGATTCCATCGGCGCGATGAACCTGCGCTTCGAGATCACCGAGCGGTTCGGCGAGACGCTGCCGCTCCAGCTGCTCAGTGAGTTCACCGTCGACGAACTCGTCGCCCACCTGTCCGCCCTGCAGAGCCAGTAGAGGGAACCGGAGACCCCAGTCATGCCGCAGACCGACCCCACCGCCCGGTTCGAACCGTTCCCTCTCACGGAGGTCCAGGAGTCCTTCTACGTGGGCCGCACGCTCGGTGGCGGCACCGGTCCCGGGACCCAGATCCACCTGGAGTTCGAGGCCGACGACTTCGACGCCGACCGTGCGCAGGCCGCCTGGAACGACGTCATCGCGGCCACCGACATGCTGCGGGCCCACGTCCTGCCCGACGCGCGTCAGGTGGTCCGGGAGGAGGTGCCCGTCCACCGGTTCGTCCGGGCCGACCTGACCGCTTGCACGCCCGCCGAACAGGACGCGGAGCTCGCCCGGCTGCGCCGCGAGGCACTGGCCGGATTCGACCCGCACCGCTGGCCGCTCTTCGCGATCCGCGTCGCCCACCTGCCACAGGGCCGTGCCCGGGTGCTGTTCACCGTGGACGAACTGATCGCCGACGGCCCGAGCGTGTCCCTGCTGCTTCAGCAGTGGTACGAGCGGTACGCCCACGGGACCGCCGTCCCCGAGCTCGCTCTGACCTTCCGCGCGTACTGCGCCGCGGGCACGGGCGCCGAGGTGCCCGCGGCCTCCCTGGCGTACTGGCGCGACCAGCTCAGGGACGTCGACCTCGAACGGCCGCTGCCGCTCGGGGACGGCGCCGCGGCCGGGCCGGAACACCGCAGGCTCGCGCTGCGCCTCGAGCCCGACCGCTGGGAGCGGGTGAAGGCCGCGGCCACACAGGCCAAGGCCACACCGACCGCCCTGCTGCTCGCCCTGTGCACGGCCGCCGTGCAGGGCGACGACGCCGCATCGGCACCGCTGCCCGTCGTTCTCACCACGTACAACCGGCATCGCGTGCACCCCGACGTGCCGCGCGTCGTCGGCCCTTTCATCTCCACGTCCGTCTTCGTCGCACCGCCCGCGACGGGGACGTCGGGCGAGCGGCTCGCCCTGGTGCGCGCCCGGCTGTGGAACGACCTGGAGCACGCGGCGGTCAGCGGGGTGCGGGCGCTGCGCGAGCGGGCGCGTGACGAGCCGGGACGACGCGGCCTCGCGGTCCCGATGGTCTTCACCAGCCTCCTCGGCAGCCTGAGCGCCCTGACCGGCGACCCGGACAACTGGGCCGCCCGCGTGGACCTGGAGGCGTCCGCCACGCTCACCCCCGGTGTCCAGCTGGAGAGCTGCGTACAGGAACGCGACGGGGCGCTCCTGGTCTCGTGGGACTTCGCACCGAACGCCGTGGACGAGGCCGGCACCGAGCGCGCCTTCGACGCACTGCGCTCGGCGCTCGAGGGGATCGCACAGGAGGGGACGGCCGCCTTCGCGCTGCCCGCCGCTCTCACCCGGACCCGTACGCACCCTGCCCCTGCCGACGACGCTGCCGCTGCCGACGAGGCGACCGGGGCCCAGGACGGCGATGCCGGCAGTCCTCTCCCGCTCACCGATGTCCAGTCGGCCTATCTCGTCGGCCGGATCGGTGCCCTGGGCGGAGACGCGCAGACACGCGTGTACCAGGAGTTCCTGCTCGAACGGCACGACATCGACGTGCTCGAGCGGGCCTGGAACAGGCTGGTCGCGCACCACCCCATGATGCGGGCCGCCGTCCACGAGGACGGCACGCTCACCGTCGCCCCCACCGCCTCCCCGTATCGCATCGCCCGCCACGACCTGAGCGCGGCCGCCGATCCGGGCGCCGCGCTCGCGGACGTGGCCGCGCGACTGCGCGACACCATGTTCCCGCTGGGCAGCAGCCCGATGTACGCCATCGAGGCCAGCACACTGCCCGACGGAACGGCCGTGCTGCACGTGGTTCTCGACGCGCTGCTCGCCGACGCCCGCAGCTTCGCGCTCCTGTTCAGCCAGCTCTTCGCTCTGCACGACGGCGACGAGAACGTCCTGAGCACACCGGCCGATCCGACCGCCCACCTGCGTTCACTGCCCGAACTGCGGCGCACCGAGGCAGGGGGGCGGGCGCGCGCCGCCTGGCGCGAGAAGTTCGCCGCGATGCCGTCCGGGCCCGGCCTTCCCGAACCCGCACCCGATGCACCGCGCGCCCACCGCAGGGCGCCCCTCGGATCGTGGAGCGCCCTCGCGGAGCGGGCCGCGGCCATCGGCGTCCCGGCCGACCTCGTTCTGTTCACCGCGTACGTCGACGAGTTGCGGGCCGAGCACGGGGCCGATGGCCCGTTCACCGTCACCGTCGTCTCCTGGGACCGCCCCCGCGGCCTCCCGCACGCGGACGCGATGGTCGCCGACTTCACCCAGCTCGCGTGGGTCGTTGTCGACGACACCCTGCCGGACGGCTTCGCCGAGCGTGCCCGGGAGTTGTTCAACCGGGTCCGCGCGGATCTCGAGCGGGCCGAACTGGTCCCGGGGCTCGCCGAGTTGCGCACCCGGGTGTTCCGCTCGGGCGGCGCGCTGCGGCTGCCGGTCGTGTTCACCCGCGTCCCGGAGATCGACCCCGCCCTGCACCCGGACGGCGTGCAGCTGCGCGACAGCCAGTCGCAGACCGCCCAGGTGGCACTCGACCACGTGCCGCTGCTCGTCGGCGACGAACTGGTCGGTCAGTGGGACGCAGCCGACGGCTCGGTCGAACCGGACCGCCTGGACGCGATGTTCGAGCGGTACGCGCGCCGGGTGCGGGAGTTCATCGCGCAGGACGAGGAGCCCGCGTGGAGTGCCACGCCGGCCCCGGGCCTTGCGCTGTCGGGCTCCGCAGGCCCCACGGACACACCCGGCGGCGACGGGCCCGGCACGCTCGTCGAGCTGGTCGAGGCCGCGTTCACCGGTCGTGCCGGCCGTGCCGCCGTCCACCACGCCGGGCAGACCCTCACCTACGGTGAACTCGACCGCGACTCCGCCCGATTGGCCCGTCACCTGCACGCTCTCGGGGTACGCCCCGGTGACCACGTCGCCGTCCACATGGACCGTTCCGAGCGTCTGGTCTCGACGCTCCTCGGCATCGTGCGGGCCGGCGCCGTCTACGTGCCCGTCGACCCGGCCAATCCGCCGGATCGCGTGCGCTACCTCCTCCAGGACAGCGGCGCCCGAGTGGTGGTCGCCGACGAGGCGCTCGCCGCTGTACCCACCGAAGCCGGCGCGGTCGTCGTCTGCCCGGACCGCGAGGCGGACCGGGCCGCACTGCACGCGCTGCCCGGCACGCCGCCGGCCGTGTCGGTAAGCCCCGAAGACCCGGTCTACACGATCTACACCTCCGGTACGACCGGCCGCCCCAAGGGCTGCCGCAACACCCAACAGGGCATCGCCAACCGGCTGTTGTGGATGCAGGACCGCTTCCCGCTCACTCCGGACGACCGGGTCGCGCAGAAGACGCCGTACGGGTTCGACGTCTCGGTGTGGGAGTTCTTCTGGCCGCTCCTGGCGGGCGCGTCCATCGTGGTCGCCAGGCCGGGTGGCCACGTCGACCCGGGCTATCTCGCGGGGCTGCTCCGCGACGAGAAGGTGACCGTCACCCACTTCGTGCCGTCCATGCTCGGCATGTTCCTGCGCCACTCCGGCGCCCCGGAGTGCACCGCACTGCGCAGGGTGTTCGTCAGCGGCGAGGCACTCCCCGTCGCCACGATGCGGCAGTTCTTCGAGGTGCTCGGTTCACCGGGCTCCGCCGACGGCGGCCCCGAGCTGCACAACCTCTACGGGCCGACGGAGGCCGCCGTCGACGTCACGCACTGGGCCTGCCGGCCCGACTGGGACGAACCGACCGTGCCGATCGGAAGGCCCGTCGCGCACACCCGCATCCACGTGGTGGACGACCGGCTGCGCCCGGTGCCCCCCGGCACCCCCGGGGAGATCCTCATCGGCGGCCGGCAGGTCGCGCTCGGCTACCACGGGCGGCCGGAACTGACCGCGCAGAGGTTCGTCGACTCCCCCTTCCCCGACCTCGACCCCTCGCCGCGTCTCTACCGCACCGGGGACCTCGGGATGGTGGCCGAGGACGGAGAGATCCGCTGCCTCGGCCGGATCGACGATCAGTTCAAGCTGCGCGGGCTGCGCATCGAGCCCGAGGAGATCGAACAAGCCCTCGCCGATGTAGCCGGCGTCGCCGAGGCGCGGGTGCTTCCGGTCCACGACGAGGCATCGGGCGAACAGACCCTGGCTGCCGTCTGCGTGGCCCGCGCCGAGGACGGTGCACCCCCGGTGGGGGAGATCCGCCGCGCCCTCGGCGACACGCTGCCCGCCTACCTGATACCGAGCCGCTTCCGCTTCGTGGAGGACCTTCCGTTGACGAGGAACGGCAAACTGGACCGCTCCGGCGCCGCACAGCTCTTCGGCGCGGCACCCGCATCCGTGCCGGTGGACGCACCCGGCAGCAGCGAGCCGGCACCCACCGCGGCGTCCGCGCCCGCACCGGTGTCGGACACCGCACCGGACGCATCCCCCGCCATCGACGCCGAGAAGGTCGCCCGGCGCGCCGCGGAGATCCTCGGGATCGGTCAAGTCGACCTGGAAGCCGACCTGTTCGACCTGGGCGCGACCTCGTTCACCATGATCCGCCTGGCCCAGGAGATCGAGGCGGCAGCAGGGGCACCCGTCCCCGTCGACGTCCTCATCCAGAGCCCCACCGCACGCTCCATCGCGCGGAGCGTCGCCCCGCAGGCCGCGCCGGAGGCGACCGCGCCCGAGGTGACCACCACCGGCGGCCCCGACGTCCGGATCGCCCTCGACCCGGCGGCCAAGGCAGCCTTCAAGGAGGCCCGGGTCGCCGAGCGGGTACTGCCCCCGACGCTGCCCCGCGTCCCCGTCCCGCCGGCCGCCCCCGACGACCCGCTCGCCCTCTTCGACGCCGCCTCGTTCCGCGAGTTCACCGACGCCGGCCTGCCCGCCGACGACCTCCTGGGCCTCCTCGCCACCGTCACCTGGGGCGAGCTCGACGGCCGCGCCAAACGGCGCTACCCGTCCGGCGGCGGCTTCTACCCGGTGCAGACCTATGTGTACGTCGCACCCGGCGCCGTACAGGGCCTCGCCGCGGGCCTGTACTACCTGCACCCGGCCGAGCGCGCCCTGATCGCTCTGGCACCCGAGGCCAGATACGGCACCGACCTGCACGTCCACCACAACCGTGACCTGGTGGCGGGCTCCGGTTTCGGCGTGTTCCTGGTCTCCACCCCGGCCGCCATCGCTCCCGCGTACGGGGAACGCAACGCCACCCGCTTCTCCACCGTCGAGGCCGGGCACATGGCGCAGTTGCTGCTGACCGGAGCCCCCGGGCGGGGGCTCGGGATGTGCGCGGTCGGCGAGATGGACTTCGACGCCGTACGCGGTGACTTCGGCATCCTGGACGACCAGGAGCTGCTGCTGTCCCTGTGGGGCGGAGCCCTCACCGACGAGACCCGCGCCAGGCGCGCCGCGCTCGTCCCCGCGCCGGCGCCTGCTTCCGCCGCCGCCTCTGCCCCGGCCGCTCCGGCCGCCACGTCCGCTCCGGCCGCTACGCCCGCCCCCACGGCGCCCGCCGCCCGGCAGGACGACCAGGCTGTCGCCGTCATCGGCTTCGCCGCCGAACTGCCAGGAGCCCGCACCCTCGACGAACTCGACGACCTCATCACCCGCTCCGCCACGGCCACCGGCCCCACACCGGCCCACCGTTGGGCGCCCCTGGACTCCCATGCCCGGCGGGCCGGCGCGGCGGTCGGCGGCTACCTCGACGACGTACTCGCCGTGGAAGCCGAGGAGTTCGGCATCTCCGAGGCCGAGGGCGTTGCCATCGACCCGCAGGAGCGCCTCCTGCTGTCCGTCGCCCGCCGCTGCTTCGAGGACGCCGCGCTCACCACGGACCGGGTCGAGGGCCGGGTCGGAGTCTTCGTCGGATCCATGTGGCAGGACCACGCGCTGTACGGCGTGGCCGCCCGCGCGGGCCGGCGGGCCGAGGACGGCACCCACGCCACCCGTGGCGGTCTCGCCCACCGCACCTCGCACGCCTTCGGACTCACCGGCCCCAGCCTGCTGATCGACAGCGGCTGCGTGTCCGGCCTCGCAGCGGTCGAGGCCGCCTACCGGGCCGTCGCCGAAGGACGCTGCGAGAGCGCACTCGCGGCCGGATCCAACCTGGTTCTCCACCCCGACCACCTCGACGTCCTGTCCGAGATGGGCCTCATCGCCGAGGACGGCGACTCCTGCGCCTTCACCGACCGGGCCAGCGGCTGGCTGGTCGGCGAAGGCGTGGGTGCCGTCCTGCTCAAACCGCTGGCGCGGGCACTCGCCGACGGGGACCCGGTACACGCCGTGCTGCGGGGCGGTGCGCTCCAGCATTCCGGTACCACCCGGCAGTTCGGCGTCCCGGACCCCGAGCGGCAGGAAGCCGTCATGCGCGCCGCGCTCGACGACGCCGGGCTCCGGCCGGCCGACATCGGCTACGTCGAGGCCGCCGCGGCCGGAGCCGCACTGGCCGACGTCCTCGAATTCTCGGCGCTCGGCCGGCTGTTCGGCGACGGCGGCGACGGCGGTGGTGCGGCTGCCCCGGTTCCGGTCGGTACGGTCAAACCGCACACCGGACACCTGGAAGCGGCCTCCGTATTCGCTCAACTCGGCAAGGTCGTCACCCAGTTCCGTCACAGCGAGGTGTACCGGACGCTGCTCACCTCGGCGGTGAACCCGGGACTCGCCCGCGCCGGAGGAGGCCCGGTCGCGTTGGCCCGCGAAGGCACCGACCGCTGGCGCACCGCCGACGGTGCGCCCCGCCGCGCCCTGGTCAATGGCTTCGCGGGCGGCGGATCGTACGGCAGCCTCGTCGTGGAGGAGCCGCCCGCCGCGCAGCCCGGACCTGACGACCGGGGAACCTGGGCGCTGCCCCTGTCCGCCGATACGCAGGAGAACCTCGCCGCGTTCGCCGACAGCCTCGCCGACGCCTGGGCGCGGGATCCGTCCCTGGGCGCCGGGCGGGTCGCCCGAACACTGCGGGAGGGGCGTGCGGATCGGCCGGTCCGCGCAGGTCTGGTCACCGATGCCGCCGGGGCGGTCACTGCCTTGCGCACCTTGGCCCGGCGCGTGCGCCGACAAGGCGGTGGCGTCGTCGTCGCGTCCGCGGACAGCCCGCGTCGGGAGACGGACACGCTGACGCGGTGGGCGTCCGGGGAGCAGGTCGACTGGCCCCGGAGTACCGCAGCCAGGGCCGCACTCCCGGCCACCCCCCTGACCCGCGTGCGCTATCCGCTTCCGACCGGACCGGCCCCATCGGCCCCGGCCGCCGACAGCCTCTCGGCCCGACTCGGCGCCGTCTGGGGAATCGGCCTCGCGGCCCAGCCACCCACCCAGCCCTCCACCCCGGCGCCCACCCCGGCGCCCACCCCGGCGCCCACCCCGGCGCCCACCCCGGCGCCCACCCCGGCGCCCACCCCGGCGCCCACCCCGGCGCCCGCCTCGGTCGGCGGCCCGGCTCTCGGCCCGGACGGCGACGGCGAGCACGCAGCAACCCAGGAGGTGGCTCCCTTCGACCGGTTGTCCGGGATCGTCGCAGTCGAACTGGGCGCCGACGCCCGGCAGTTGCGCGCCGCACAGAACCTGTTCGAGCTCGGGGCCACCAGCAGGCAGCTGCTGCGTCTGACCGCCCGGATAGCTGCCGACGGTGGCCGCGAACTCCCGCTCGAGGTGCTGTTCAGCGCAGCCGACCTCGGTGAACTCGCCGACCACGCCTTTCCCGTACCCGTGACCGTCTGAGCCGATGGAAGGAAGTGACCACCATGACGCGGATCTTCATGTTCCCCGGCCAGGGCGCGCAGAGCGTCGGCATGGGCCGGGAGCTGTTCGACCGCTTCCCCGCAGCGGAGCAGGAGGCTTCCGATGTGCTCGGATACAGCCTGCGCAGCCTGTGCCTCGAGGACCCCGAGGGCCGGCTCGGCAACACCCTCTACACCCAGCCCGCCCTGTTCGTCGTCAACGCCCTGGCCCACCGGGCCCATCTGGAGGACGGCGGCGAGCGCGCGGACCTCGCCCTCGGGCACAGCCTCGGTGAGTACAACGCCCTGCACGCGGCGGGCGCGTTCGGGTTCGATGCCGGGCTGCGCCTCGTCGCCGCACGGGCCGCGGCGATGGCCGGGGCCACGGGGGGCGGCATGAGCGCCGTCATCGGCATGCCCGAGAGCCGTCTGCGCTTCCTGCTGCTGCGCGCCGGCTTCGGCTCCCTCGACCTGGCCAACCTCAACACCCCCGGTCAGATCGCACTCGCGGGACCGGTCGAGGACCTGGCCGAGGCGGGCCCGATCCTGGAGGACGCGGGCGCCCGGATGGTGCGGCGTCTCGACGTCAGCGGGCCCTTCCACTCGCGTTACATGACACCGGCGGCCGACAGCCTGGAGCGCGTTGTCCGGGCGACCGTCTTCGCTCCCCTCACCTGCCCGGTACTCGCCAACGCCACCGCCCGCCCCTACGAGCAGCACCGCATCGCCGAGACGCTGCTCCAGCAGATCCACCAGCCGGTCCGCTGGTACGAAACCGTCGAGGCGATCCTCAGCGGGCTCTACGGCCCCGAACCCGAGTTCACCGAGATCGGCCCCGGCCGGGTGCTCACCGGCATGCTGCGGCACATCCGGCGCGAGCGGGAGACGGCACTGACCGGGGCAGGTACCCGATGACCGGTGTGCGGCCCGACCACGGCCAGGACACCGTGGGGATCTGGTTCTGCCCCAACGACGGTCTCAGTGAGGCGACCAGCACCCTTCTGGCGGGGCACTGGCTGGACGAGTACGAGCGGGAGACAGCGGACCGGTTCCTGTTCGAGCGTGACCGGCGCCAGTACCTCGTCGCCCACAGCCTGGTGCGGCGCGTGCTGTCCCTGGAGACCGGCATCCCGGAGGCGGAGGCCACGATCTGGCGCTCGACGCGCGGTCGCCCCTTCCTCCAGCAGCCGCCCGACAGCCTGCCGGGCGGCGGGCACGACCTGGACTTCAACCTTTCGCACGCGCACGGCTTCAACGTCGTCGCCGTCGTCCGCGACCGCCGTGTCGGTGTCGACATCGAGCGCAGCGACCGGGGAGGCGACGGCGGCCTGGAGTCGATCGTGGAGTCCTTCGCCGCCGAGGAACGCTCGTACCTGGCCTCCCTGGCCGAGGGCGCCACACGCGACCGGGCCACCCTGCGGCTGTGGACGCTGAAGGAGGCGTATGCCAAGGCCCGCGGACTCGGACTCGGCCTGCCCTTCGACTCGTTCGCCTTCGAACTCGACGACGAACAGGGGGTGCGCGGGTTTCGGCCCCCGGCCGGAGACAGCGCGGACCGCTGGGCGTTCGCCGAACTGACGCCGCGCCGCCAGGCGCTGGTGTCCCTCGCCGTGGAGCGCGGCGCGGACGGCTCCGTGCCGCGGCGGCTCGAGGTGCATGACGGCTTCCCCTGGGGCCGGGCCGCACCGCGCGTGCTGCCGCTTCCCGCACCGCATCGCGAACTGCGTCCGCTGGTGAACGCCGGGTCGCGGACCGAGGAGTACGCATGACGGCTGTTCAGGAACAGACGCGTCCCGTGGTGTCCGCGCAGGATTTCCGGGACGCCATGGCTCAACTGGCCGCGCCGGTCAGCATCGTCACCACCCTCGCCCCGGACGGGCGGCGGCGCGGCTTCACGGCCAGCTCGGTGACCTCCGTATCGCTGGAGCCACCGCTGATCATGGTCGGGATCGCGCTGACCTCCAGTTGCCACGCGACGCTGACCACCAGCGAGGAGTTCGTGGTCAACGTCCTCGGAGAGGAACACCGGTCCGTCGCACGGCGCTTCGCCACGCAGGACGTCGACCGGTTCACCGGCGGCGGCTTCGCGGCATGGCAGGGCACCGGCACGCCCTACCTTCCGGACGCCGCGCTCCTGATCCGGTGCCGCACCGAGCGGATCATCCGCGCCGGTGACCACGACCTGGTGTTCGGGACACCGCGGGAGATCTGCTCAGGCCCCGGAGCGGCCGGCGCCCTGCTGTGGTTCCGGCGCGGCTTTCACACCGCGCGCGAGCACGACGGGTGAACGGCCGGCGCCGGCCCGCAGTACTCGGACCCGGAGCCTGCACGCCTGACAAGTTCGGCACCGACGCCGTCGCATACCGGCGGAGTGACCCGGCCCCTGCACGCCCGAAGACGTGGAGGCCGACAGGTGCGGGCGGCCGGTGTGTGCGCCCGAGGCCCGGACCGGGGTCGACCACCTCCGGTCCGGGCCTCGTTGCGCTGAGTTGCGTGCCCGCCCGTCGCCCACTCGCCATGGCAGCGCTCCGGATGCCGTCCGCGCGGGCACGTGACGTCGGACTGCCTCATCGGCGGTCTCGGACCGGATACGCCTCGGGTGGGCCGGCGCCGCCCGGGTGTGGGGCTCGCAGACAGGCGCTCACTGTCCGGCAGCCGGGTGGGCGACGAGTTGATTGAACCGGCGCATCAACTCCTGCTGTTCCAGGGAGATCCGCTCGATGCGATGCCGTAGCCGGGAGAGCTCGCCGTTCAGGCCGAGTACCGTCGCATCCGTCCCGGTGCCCCCGCTCGCGCCGCCCGGGCGGGACGGCAGCGGCATCTGGAGGACCGGGGCCACATGGTCGTCGGATCCCGGCGCCGCGAGGCCCGGGTCGTGCTGGAGGATCGCGTCCATCCGGCGGCGCAGCACGGGTCCGGGCTCGACCCCCAGTTCGTGCACCAGGCGTTTGCGGGCACGGTCGTAGACGCTCAGTGCCTCCGCCTGGCGGCCGCATCGGTAGAGCGCCACCATCAGCAGGTCGTAGAACCGCTCCCGCATCGGATGATCCGTGGTCAGCTCCTCCAGCTGGCCGATGATCTCGTCGTGCCGGGACGCACGCAGATACGCGTCGTACAGCGTCTCCAGAACGGTCAGCCGATTCTCCTCCAACTGCGCCGCCTCGGCCGCGCAGATGTCGCCGCGCACACTGCCCTCGAGCGCGGGTCCGCGCCACAACGCCAGCGCGCTGCGCAGCAGTTCGGCCGCGCGCTGCGGGTCGGCGGTGGCGGCCCTGCCCTGTGCGGCCAGCTCGTTGAACCGGTCGGCGTCGGTGGTGCATGTCGTGTTCCGGCCCAGACGCAGCACATAGCCGAGCGATCGGGTCACGATCCACTCGTGGTGCTGCTCGCCCGACCCCGGTTCCGGCTGGGGCAGGAGTCGGCGCAGTCGGGCCACATGGGCCTGCAGTGCGTTGGTGGCGTTGGCGGGCGGGTGTTCGCCCCACAGTTCGTCGATCAGCCGGTGGACGGACACGACCTGTCCCGACTTCACCACGAGTGCACCCAGCAAGGCGCGTTGTTTGGCGCCCGTCGGAAGGATCCTCAGGCCGGTTCGCTCGTCCTGGATCTCCACGGGACCGAGAATGCGGAACTGCATCTCTCCCTCGTTTCTTCCTCGCGCGCGACGTGTCACGCGGCACGCGTCACTCGAACCGGTCCGGGGCGGTGAACCCCAGGGGGAACGTGGGCTCATTCGTCTGGACGAGGCCGGCGACCGCTTCGCCGATCCCCGTGGAGTGCTTGAAGCCGTGATTGCTGCATCCGCCCGCGGCCATCGTCCGAACGCCGCGCGGGGCGGGCCGACACCGGGCGCTCGCCCGCGGGACACTCGGCCCTGCGACGGCGATGGAGACGACGGCGTCCGTGCGGGGCCGGGTCACGCGCGGCTCACCGCCGCGGACAGG
This sequence comes from Streptomyces sp. YIM 130001, assembly GCF_003574445.1. Taxonomy (GTDB): domain Bacteria; phylum Actinomycetota; class Actinomycetes; order Streptomycetales; family Streptomycetaceae; genus Streptomyces. The sequence goes on along the minus strand of NZ_KZ984561.1, from coordinate 131,512 downwards.
GCGGCGTTCGCGTCCCGGGCGACCATGTCGAGCAGCCGGCGCGGATCGCTCTGGAAGTAGAAGTGTCCGCCCTCGGACAACCGCAGCCCCTGGAAGCGCTCGGTGTGCTGCTCCCATGCGGCCAGTCGTTCGACGGGCACGACGACGTCCCCCACGCCGCCGTACACGGCGACCGGCACGGTCAGTGCGGGTGTGCCCGGCAGCGGGCGCCAACTCTCCACGAGTTTCAGGTCGTTACGGATCGCCGGGGCGAACATCTCCCAGAGGTCCGCATCCTGCAGCACCTCGACGGGGGTGCCGCCCATCGCGGCGAGGTGGAGCCGCAGTTCGTCGTCGGGCAGGGCGTGACGGCGGGTGTCCTCGCCCCGCGGACGCGGCGCGCCGCGCGCCGACAGGCCCAGCCACACGGGCTGTTGACGCCCCTCGGCAGCCAGACGCTGGGTCATCTCGTAGGCGACGAGCGCGCCCATGCTGTGCCCGAAGAAGGCGAACGGGCCGGTCATGTCGGCGGCCAGCTCGCGCAGAAAGAAGCCGGCCAGCTCACGGGCGTCGTCGATCGGTGGCTGACCGGTCAGCCGGCCGCGGCCGGGCGCGTCCATGAGCCGGACGTCCCAGTGCGCGGGCAACCGGTCCGGCCAGTCGCGGTACAACAGATGAGATCCGCCCGCGTGATGGAAGACGAACAGGCGCAGAGACTGCTGCATGGCGAACCCCTCTCAGGCGGCCGCGGCGACGACGTCACCGGCGAGGACAGGGGCGCAGACGGGGGGGACGTCGGCGGCGGACAGCTCCATGGCGCGCGTGGTGCGCCGGCGTGGCTGATGAGCCGGGGTGAGTCGCGGGCTCGGACGGACGCCCGAGTCGTGCCGGCCGCGGATCGCGGCGGCCCCTGCGCCTACGCCGTCCGGAGCGCCGACCGGCATCGTGTGGTCGTCCGGCGTTTGGTCGCAGGCGGCGTCGAGGCGGCCGTGCGAGAGGTCGTCGAGGGGTGCGGGAGGCGCGGCGATCGACACGGGACGGGCGGATGACTCGACGCCCGCGCCGGACACCTGGCGTAGCCGGCGGGTGCGCCCCGATGCTGCGGCCGGGAACACGACCGGGTCGGGTACGGAGCCGCCGGGGGCGGAGCCGGACGGCTCGCGGGGCTGGACGTGTTCGAAGTCCAGCGCCTCGGCAGGCTCGACCGGACGCGGACTCTCGTCGTCGTGGATGCTCGCACTCTTCTCCGGAGCGACTACCGGGAAGAAGTTCACGCCGAATTTCATGGGGGCTCCGTCTGGTGGTCCGATTTCCGGCTTACGGGAGAGCACGAACAGCTCTTCGGGTACCGGACCATAGACGGATCGGGAAGATCACGCAGTGGACGCGACTGCCTCTCGAGGGGTTGTGGGAGCAGCCTCGAGGGCCTCGAGCCCGCAACCACCCACGGGCGCCGCCTCCTTCAGGCGGCGGGGGCGTTGTCGGCGGGGTGCGAAACCAGCTCCCACCAGTGGTTGAGCGTGGGCTTCGCCATCAGCTCGGGAAAACCCACCTCGATCCCGCGCTGGTGCCACGCGGCTATCAGCTGAAGGGTGTTGATCGAATCCAGTCCGTAATTGATCAGATCCTCTTCGTCGTCCGGCAGTTCCGACGGCTCCAACTGCATGGCGCGGGCAGTCATCTGACGCAGCATCTGCCGGGTCAACGGGTCCGCTTCCGTCGGCACATCATGCTCTGCACGGGTATCCATGGAAGGGAAAGTAATAGCGCACAGGATTTCGCGGAAGGCGATGTCGAGTGCCCGACGGAATGGGTCAGGGCCCCGTCAGCGGCGTGTCAGAAACAGCCGGAGAAGAATCCCGCAAAAGCCCGCGAACACCTCGTGAAGAGCCCGCGAACGGTCCTGTAAACCGTGGAGAGCCGCGGGGGAGACGCGCGTGAAGGCCCGCGAGGGGAACTCTCACAGCGTCATGATGCCCGACGCACCCGTCGCCCGCGAGGCGCCCATGGGCCGTGCCATTGCGGTCAAGTGCGCCTCCGGCGGCCTTCGAGGCGGTCACGACAGGGTCGAGACCACCATGGGTTGCCATGGGCGCAGAAGCGCCGTGCCGTCACCGACACCACCGGAGGTCCGACGTCCGCGGCGCCCCGAAAATCCTGACCGCTCGGCCCACGGGGCCGCTTCCTGATCAGGAAAGTGAGGAACTGGACATGTCCTCCGAGCGAGTGCACCGCACGACGCACGAGGAGACGGTGGCCGCGCCCGTGGGTGTGGTCTACGGTCTGGTCTCCGACGCTGTCAGGGGTCCGCTGTACTTCCCGCCCAGTGTGCATGTGGAGCCGCTGGAGTCCGACGGCGTGTACGAGCGGCTGCGCATGTGGGCCACCGTCAACGGCCAGGTCGAGTCGTGGACGTCGCGCCGGACTCTGGACCCGCAGACCTGGCGCGTCGAGTTCCGCCATGAGCTGCCTGCCACCCCTGTCCAGTCCATGGGCGGCAGCTGGATCATGGAGCCGGCCGGAGCCGGCCGGACGCGACTGGCGCTGCTGCACGACTTCACCGTCGCCGACGACGACGTGGACCGGGCGGCATGGGTCCGGCGGGGCATCGACACCAACAGCCGCGCCGAGCTGGCCAGTCTGCGCAGGCTCGCCGAGTGCTGGCCCCGCTTCGACGAGCTGGTGCTGTCGTTCGAGCAGTCGGTCCGGGTCCACGGCCCGGCCGAACTGGCCTACGACTTCCTCTACCGGATCGGCGACTGGCCCGAGTCGGTGCCGCACGTCACCCGGGTCGACTTCACCGAGGACGCGCCGGGCGTCCAGATCATGTCGACGCAGACCCGTACCGCCGACGGCTCCTCGCACACGACCGAATCCGTCCGGGTCTGCTTCCCGCACGCCGGACGCATCGTCCACAAGCAGACGGCGACGCCGCGTCTGGTGTCGGCGCACAGCGGCGCATGGGACGTCGTACCCGACGAGACGGGCGCCACGGTCATCGCCCAGCACACAGTCGTGCTGAACGAGGAGCACATCACCGAGGAGCTCGGCGAGGACGCGGACACGGCAACGGCCCGCCGGTACGTCAGGGACGCCCTGGGCCGCACCAGCACCGCGATGCTCGACCTCGCCAAGGAACATGCCGAGAGCGCGGTCACCGTCCTGTGACCGGGACAGTGACGCCACGGGTACCCGCTGCCGCCGGGGCGGTGCCGCACGCTCCGGCCGGGCGAGTGGCCGACACCGCACCGCTCGACGGGGCCCGGCGCGCCGCCAGGACCGAGCGCCTCCTCGGCGACCCCGCCGACCCGCGCAACCCGCACGGCTATCGCGCCCTGCTCGACGCCGACGACCGGCGCCGGATTCCGGAGGCCACCGAGAAGCTGCTCACCGACACCGGCCTGGCCGCCGAGTTCGTCCCCCGCGAGCTCGGCGGCAGGCTCGCCCGCCCCGACGTGCTCGCGCGCGTCCTGCGGCCGCTGTTCCGGCGCGACGTGGGACTCGGCTTCGGCTACGGGGTGACGTCCCTGTTCGCCGCGTCGGCCGTGTGGGCGGCCGGCGACGACGCGCAACGCGCCCGTACCGCCCGGACGTTGCTCGACGCCGGCGGCGGTGGCGTCGCGATCCTGCACCACGAGTTCGCCCACGCGAACGCTCATATGCGGGACGGGTTCACCGCGCGCTCCACTCCCGGCGGCGGCTTCGTGCTCGGCGGGCGCAAGGACGTCGTCGTCAACGCCGACCGTGCGCGCGCGTTCGTCATGTACGCCCGTACGGCGGCATCCGACGGCCCGGAGAGCCACTCGGTACTGCTGCTCGACGGCGAGCGGCTTCCACCGGGCGGCATGCGCCGGCTGCAGCGGATCCCCACCGCCGGGATGTGGGGCAGCCGCTTCTCCGGAGTGGAGTTCACCGACTGCCAGGTGCCCGCCGACACGTTGGTCGGAGAAGTCGGTGAGGGCGTGTCCCTCGCACTGCGCACCTTCATGGTCAACCGGTGTCTGATTCCCGGCACCGTGGTCGCCGGCGCGGACAGTGCGCTGCGGCTCGCGGTACGGGCCGCCACCACGGGCCGTACCGCCGGACAGCCGGCCCGCCGTCACGAGAGGGTGCTCGCCGGTGTCTTCGCGGACCTGCTGGCCTGCGACAGCATGGCCGTCACCGGGCTGCGTGCGCTGAGCCTGCTGCCCGACAGCGCCCATCTGATGGCCGCGGCAGCCAAGTTGACCGTGCCGGACCTGCTGCGCGAGAACCTGGAGGAACTGGCCACCGTCCTCGGGTACCACGGTTACGACCGGAGCCCGCTCTACGGCGGCTTCCAGAAACTCGTCCGCGACCTGCCCCTCGCCGGACTGGGACACACCGGCAGCGCGGCCTGCCAGGCGGTGCTGATACCCCGGCTGCGCACGCTCGCCAGGACGTCGTGGCTGCGCACCGAGGAACCCACCGCACGGCTCTTCCAATTGTCCGCACCCGTACCGGCGCTCGACTACCGCAGACTGTCCCTGTCGGGCACCGACGACGCGCTGACCGCGGCCCTGGTCGGCGCCTGCGAGCGCCTCGCGCCGCTGCGGTCGGCCGGCCCGGTCTGGTCGGCACTGGCCGGCCTCGCCGACACCTTCGTCCAGGAGTTGCGCGCCCTGCGCGAACAGTGCGCCGCGTTCCCGGACTCCGTGCACGCCACGCTCACCGACTCGCGCGCCTGCGCACTCGCCGACCGGTACGCCCTGATGCTCGCTGCGGCCGCGTGCCTGGGCGTGTGGGAAGGCCAGGACGGCATGGACACCTTCCTGGGGCAGCCGGCCTGGGTGCTGCTCGCCCTGTCCCGGATCGGCCGCAGGATCGGCCTGCCGGTGCCCGAACTGCCCGACGGTGTCGCGGAGTCCGTCCTGTCGGAAGTGCTGCTGCGCTTTCGTGAGGGCCGCAGTTTCGACGTGTACGACGAGCGGATCTCGGGCTGAGGGCCGCCCCGGTACCGGCAGGTCCCGGACTCAGGAGAAGGAGAATCTATGGAACAGCCGGGGACCGGGGAGCCCATCCACGTCCGGCCCACCGGACCGTGGCGCCGGGTGCAGGAGCAACTGACGGCCCACGGCAACGCGGTGGTGTACGCGACCTGGGGCGAGTGGCTGCCGACGGCGCTCACCCACCCCCGGCTGCGCCGGCTGCTCGGCAGGGACTGGGCGCGCTACCGCCGGACGGCCGACCCCACGGTCCGCTACCGCTTCGTCGCCGCGCGCCTGCTGCTCAAGTACACGGCGGCGGCCGTGCTGCGGACCGACGCGGAGTCGCTCGACCTCTCCTACCGGCTGGGCGGACGCCCGTACTTGCGCGGCTTCGACCAGATCGACATGAGTCTCACCCACACCGGCGATCTGATGGCTGTCGGGCTCAGCAGGGAGGGCCGGATCGGGGTCGACGCCGAGCCCGCCGACCGCCGGATACGTTTCAATCTGCTGCGGACCCAGATGTGCACGCCGACCGAGGCGGCGGAGCTGGCACCGCTGGCGGAGCGTGAACAGGCCGCCGAGATGCTGCGTCTGTGGACGCTCAAGGAGTCCTACACCAAGGCACTCGGGCAGGGCATGCGCCTGGACTTCACGGAGTTCGGATTCGAGCTGGGCACCGGCCGCCTCCTGACACCCGACGGCACCCCCGCCTCACGCGGCGAATGGACCTTCGCCACGCACCGGGTACTCGGCCGCTACCTCCTCAGCGCCGCCTGCCGTGACGAGGGGCTCGACTCGGCGCACGACACGTCGGTGTCCACCATGCTCGACCCGCGCTTCGCGGCGGTCATGGCGGATCCCGTGTGACCCACCCCGGCCCCCCGGGGAACGGCTGTGGATCCGGAAGCGCTAGCCCGGCCCTTGAGGCCCGGTGGAGGGACCACGGCAGTCTGCCCTGCGCCGGATAGCGTGCTTGACGTCCACGAGTGCGTGACACAAGTGCGTAAGGGGGCGCGTCATGCCGGAAGCGGCGATCAGCTTCGCACCGTCCGCCAAGCTGCGGGTGCTGCCCGGCGGCGCCGCGGCGTCCACGCCAGGCGGGGTACGGATCTTCCTGGTGGGGGCCGATGCCCTCGCACGTGCGGGGGTGGTGTCACTGCTCGGCAGCCATGACGACATCACGTTGATCGGCGACGAGGACCCGGGCCCCCGCGCCGTGGCGGCGCTGCGCACGCACCGCCCCGACGTGCTCGTCCTGCACGGCCTGCGGGACGCACGTGAGGTCGCGGCGCTCCTGGAGGACGTCGACCCGCAGCTGCCCGTGCTCACCGTGGGGGGCTGTGAACCCGACGCCCGCACCGCGCCCGCCCTGCACGGCCACCTGCCCGCCACCACGACCGCGCGGCAGCTCGCCGCCGCCGTGGCGCTGGCCGCGGCCGGCTACGCCCTTACCCGCAGTCCGCTGCCGGCCGTGCCCGGCCCGCCCGCCCGCCCGCGGGCCACCACCCGCGTGTCCGACGTGCGGCCGGACGCGCTGACAGGCCGTGAGGGGCAGGTCCTCGACCTGGTGGCGCGCGGGCTGTCCAACACGGAGATAGCGGGTTCGCTGACGCTGTCCGAGCACACCGTCAAGACCCACGTGCAGAACCTGCTGCACAAACTCCACCTGCGCAACCGCGTCCAGGTGGCGATCTACGCCTTCGAGACCGGCCTGCGCTGACACGCCTCGCATCAGGTCCGGGTCAGCGTGCCGTCAACCCGCCGCGTGAGGCTGAGCCGGTACTCCGCTCCGCCGAACAGCAGCGGACGGTCTGGACTTTTGGGGGAAGAGTGCCTGTTCCCGTTCCCGCTTTTGACGACGCGCGGCTGCCGCTGACGGCGGCCCAGCTCGGCATCTGGTTCGCCCAGGCCGGCGCCCCGCGCAGCCCCGTCTACAACACCGGTGAGTACGTCGAACTCACCGGCCCGCTGGACGCGGACCGCTTCGAGGAGGCGCTGCGCGATGTCGTGGCCCGCACCGACACGCTGCGGCTGCGGTTCCACACCGACGCCGACGGGACGGTCACGCAGAGCATCGACCCCGCCCCCTCCTTCACCGTCCACCGGGTCGACGTCAGCCGCGCCGGCGATCCGGAGGCCGCCGCCGACGCCTGGATGCGGGACGTCATGGCCCGCCCCCTCGACGTCACCAGCGGCCGACCCCTCTTCACCCAGGCGCTGTTCACCCTGGCCGAGGACCGCCACCGCTGGTTCAGCCACGTCCACCACCTGCTCCTGGACGGCTACGGGTTCCGGCTCGTCGCCGAGCAGGTCGCCCGCTCCTACATCGAGGGGCCCACCGAGGGATCCACCGAAGCCGACGGCTCCATACGGGAGTTGGTCGAGGCCGAGGCCGCTTGGGCCGCCTCGCCCGCCCACGACCGGGCCCGCGCCTACTGGCTCGCCGCCCCGCGCGCCACGCCAGTGACCCTGGCCGGGGCCACCGCGCCGGCCGTCCCGCACGCACGGCGGCACACCGCCTTCGTCGGCCGCGACGTGCTGGCCGGCCTCGACACCGTCGCCCGGGCCGCCGAGACGGGCTGGCCGGTCGTGGTGCCCGCCGCCGTCGCCGCGTATCTGCAGTGGCTGACCGGAGAGTCCGCCGTCACCCTCGGCATGCCCGTCACCGCGCGCGCCACCGCGGCCGCCCGCCGCACCCCCGGCTCCGTCGCCAACGTCCCCCCGCTGTACGCCGAGCCGCGCCCCACCGCCCCGCTCGCCGAGCTGGTGGCCGATGTCCGTGACGCGCTCGCCTCCGTGCTGCGGCACCAGCGCTACCCGTACGACCAGGTGCGCCGCGACCTCGCTCTGGTCGGCGAACGCAGCTACGGGCCCATCGTCAACGTGATGCCCTACCAGCGGGCCCTGGACTTCGGCGAGGTCACCGCGGCGGTGCACCCGGTTTCCACGGGCCCCGTCGACGACCTGAAGTTCTCCGTGTACGAGGAGCCGGGGGACACCGGCCTGCGGATCGACGTCGAGGCCAACCCCGACCTGTACGGCGAGGCCGAGACCGCCACACACCTGGAGCGTTTCACCCGGTTCCTGCGCGTGCTGGCCACCGCCGACCCCGACCTGCCGCTGGCCCGCCTGCACGCGGAGCCGTCGGCGCCCGATACGGAGCGGACACCCGAGGCAGCACCGGACCCGGCCGCGGAACGACCGGCCACCACCGGCACCCTCCATGCCCTGTTCGCGGCCCGGGCCGCCGCCGCCCCCGACGCCCTGGCCGTCAGCCATGAGGGCGACCACCTCACGTACGCCGAACTCGACGCCCGCGCCAATCGCCTGGCCCACCGCCTCGTCGCGGCCGGCGCCGGCCCCGGGCAGCTCGTCGCCCTCGCCCTGCCCCGCTCCCTCGATCTGGTCGTCGCGCTCCTCGCCGTCCTGAAATCCGGCGCCGCGTACCTGCCACTCGACCCCGACTACCCGGCCGACCGGCGTGCCTGGATGCTCCAGGACGCGCGGCCCGTCCTCGTCCTCGGCCCCGAGGAGATGAGCGAGGACCTGAGTGCCCACCCGGACACCGATCCGGGCGCGGCGACGGACGCCGCGCACCCCGCGTACGTCATCTACACCTCAGGCTCGACCGGCCGCCCCAAGGGCGTCGTGGTCCCGCACTCCAACGTGCTGCGGCTGTTCTCCGCCACGCGGCCCTGGCTGGACCTCGGAGCCGACGACGTGTGGACCCTGTTCCACTCCTACGCCTTCGACTTCTCCGTCTGGGAGATCTGGGGAGCCCTGCTGCACGGCGGCCGCCTCGTCGTCGTCCCGTACACGGTCAGCCGGTCGCCCGGCGACTTCCTCGACCTGATCGCCCGCGAACGGGTCACCGTCCTCAGCCAGACGCCGACCGCCTTCCACCAGCTCGACACCGCGGACCGTGCCCGCGGATCCGGCGCACCCGCACTCGACCTGCGCTACGTGGTGTTCGGCGGCGAGGCACTGGAGCCCGCACGCCTGGCCGACTGGTACGCGCGCCGCGGCGCCGACGCCGCTCAGCTGGTCAACATGTACGGCATCACCGAGACGACGGTGCACGTCACCTGCGCGCTCCTCGGCCCGGAACACGCCGTACCCGGAGCACGCTCGCTCGTCGGCGGCCCCCTCACCGACCTGCGCACCCGCGTCCTCGACTCCGCCCTGCGACCCGTCCCTGCGGGGTTCACCGGCGAGCTGTACGTGTCGGGAGCCGGTCTCGCCCGCGGCTACCTGAAACGCCCCGACCTGACCGCCGAACGCTTCGTAGCGGACCCCTACGGACCGCCTGGCACCCGGATGTACCGCACCGGTGACCTGGTGCGACCGCACGACGACGGCACCTTCGACTACCTGGGCCGCAGCGACCACCAGGTGAAGATCCGCGGGTTCCGTATCGAGCTCGGCGAGATCGAGTCCGTGCTCGTCACGCACCCGGACGTCGCCGAGGCCGCCGTCGTGGTCCGCGAGGACCGGCAGGGCGACAAGCGGCTGGCCGCCTACGTCGTGCCGGTCACCGGCCGTGACCCCGAGCCGTCCGACTGGCGGCGGCTGCTCGCCGCGACGCTGCCCGCCCACTGCGTCCCGGCCTCCTTCACCCCGCTGAAGGCCCTGCCGTTGACCGCCAACGGGAAGCTCGACCGGGCCGCGCTGCCCACGCCCGATGCCGCACCTGCCGTGGACCACCCCGTCGACCCACCCGAGCCCGCCGCGAGCCCCGAGGAAGAGGCGCTGCGCCGGATCTTCGCCGACGTCCTCGACGCCGGAGACAGCGCCCGAATAGGCGGCGACAGCGACTTCTTCAACCTCGGCGGACACTCGCTGCTCGCCGGACGGCTCATCGCCGTGGTGCGCGACACGCTCGGCGCCGAAATCACGATCCAGGACCTGTTCGAGGCCCCGACCCCGGCCGGCCTCGCCGCACGGGTGGCCGGGGCCGCACAAGCCGACCGGCCCCCGCTGCGGCCCGCCCCGCACTCCGCCGAGCCACCCATGTCGTTCGCACAGCACCGGATGTGGGTCCTGCGGGAGGTCGAGGGAGAGGCGCCCACCTACAACCTGCCGATCGCCCTGCGGATCAGCGGCGCCCTCGACCGGACCGCCCTGCGCGAGGCACTGCACGACCTGGTCGCCCGGCACGCGATCCTGCGGACCGTCTACCCGCACGGCGAGCACGGCGCCACGACCCGGCTGCTGCCGCCCGACGAGGCCCTGCCCCCGGTCACCGAGACCCGCACCGAACCGGACCGGCTGCACAGCGACCTCACCGCCGCCGCCCGCACCCCGTTCGCCCTCGACTCCCAACCGCCCCTGCGCGCCCACCTGTTCACGCTCCCCGGCGGCGAGGACTACGTACTGCTGCTGATGATGCACCACGTGGCCGGCGACGGCTGGTCCCTGCGCCCGCTGCTCGGCGACCTGTCCACCGCCTACGCGGCCCGAATCGACGGACGCGCCCCCGACTTCCCGCCGCTGGAGGTCGGCTACGCCGACTTCGCCGTCTGGCAGCGCGACCTGCTCGGTGACGAGCGTGATCCTGACAGTCTCGCCGGACGTCAACTCGCCTACTGGGAAAGGGTATTGGCCGGGGCTCCCGACCAACTGGAGCTGTTCGCGGACCGTCCGCGCCCGCCGGTGGCCGAACACCGGGGCGGCTCGATCCCCTTCGACATCCCGCCCGCACTGCACGCCCGCCTCGACGCGTTCGCCCGTACGCACGGATCCACCTGCCACATGGTGCTCCAGGCCGCGCTGGCCGCGCTGCTCACCCGCCTGGGGGCGGGCACCGACATCTCCATCGGCTGCCCCACCGCCTCACGCCCCGTCCCCGCCCTCGACGACCTGGTGGGCTTCTTCGTCAACCCCGTCGTGCTGCGCACCGACACCTCGGGCGACCCGACCTTCGCCGAACTGCTCTCCCGGGTGCGTACCGCCGCCGTGGCCGCGTACGCCCACCAGGACGTGCCCTTCGACCGCGTCGTGGAACGACTCCAGCCCGAACGCTCGGCCGCCCGCCATCCGCTGTTCCAAGTGGTCCTCTCCTACCAGGACTTCGAGGCGACGGCCGAGCTCGGGGGTCTCGACGTCCACCGCGAGACGGTCGACCTCCAGGTCGCCAAGTTCGACCTCACCTTCAATCTGGTCGAGCACCGCACGAGCGCCGGGGAGACCACCGGAATCGACGGCGACCTCGAGTACGACGTCGCGCTCTACGACCGGTCGACCGCGCAGAGGGTCGTACACCGGCTCCTCATGCTGCTGGACGCCGCCGTCACCGCCCCGGACGAGCCCGTGGGTGCCCACCACCTCCTCGACGACGCCGAGAGCGCCCTGCTCGCCCAGGGGAACGACACGGCACACGCCGTCCCCGCCACCGGGCTCGCCGAGCAGTTCGCCGCACAGGCCGCCCGCACGCCGGACGCCGTCGCCGTCGTCGGGGACGACGGCACCCGCCTCACCTACGCCGAGCTCGACCTGCGTGCGGGCCGGCTCGCACGCCACCTCGCCGCGTCCGGCGTCGTCCGGGAGTCGGCCGTCGCCGTCCTCCAGGAACGCTCGGCCGACCTGGTCGTGTCGCTGCTCGCCGTGGTGCGCGCGGGCGGCTTCTACGTGCCGCTCAACACCCGCTACCCGGCCTCCCGGATGAGCCTGATCACCCGCGACGTCGGCGCACGAGTCCTGCTGACCGACCGCGTCACCGACGCCGAGCACGCCTGCGCCTCCTGGGCGGGCGACGCCCGGGTGCTGGTCGTCGACGCGACACCCGACGAGGGCGATCCGCTGCCCGTCGTCCCCGTCCACCCGCACCAGCTCGCCTACGCCATGTACACCTCGGGCTCCACCGGCAACCCCAAGGGCGTCGCCATCACCCACGGCGACGTCACCGTCCTCGCCGCCGACCGGTGCTGGCGCACCGGCAACCAGGAGCGCGTACTGCTCCACTCCCCGTACTCCTTCGACACCTCCCAGTACGAGCTGTGGGTGCCCCTGCTGTCCGGCGGTGCCGTCGTCGTCGCACCCCCCGGAGACCTGGACACCCGGGCCCTGCAGCGGGCGATCGTGGACGGCGGGGTCACCGGCATGTGGCTCACCTCCGGCCTGTTCAACCTGCTGGCCGAGGAGTCACCGGACTGCTTCACGGGCGTACGCGAGGTGTGGACCGGCGGTGACGTCGTCTCCCCGGCCGCCGTCGGCCGGGTGCTGGCCGTCTCCCCGAACACGATGATCGTCGACGGGTACGGGCCCACCGAGGCCACCACGTTCGCCACCCATCACTTCATGGCGGCGCCCTGGGAGCAGGAGACCACCGTCCCCATCGGCACCCCGCTCGACAACACCGCATGCCACGTGCTCGACGACCGGCTGCGGCCCGTGGTCCCCGGAGTGACCGGTGAGCTCTACATCGGCGGCGCACGGCTCGCCCGCGGCTACCTGAGACGCCCCGACGCCACCGCCGAGCGGTTCGTCGCCGACCCGTTCGCGCCGCAGAGCGGCGCCCGGATGTACCGCACCGGCGATCTGGTGCGCCGCCGCCCCGACGGCATCCTGGAGTTCCTCGGACGGGCCGACCAGCAGGTCAAGGTCCGTGGGTTCCGCATCGAGCTCGGCGAGATCGAGTCCGTGCTCGGCGCCCACCCGCGGGTGGCCCAGTCCGCCGTCCTGGTGCGCGAGGACCGGCCCGGAGACAAGCGGCTCGTCGCCTACGTGGTCGCCGCACCCGGCACCGACGTCGACGCCGCCGTGCTGCGCCCGCACGTCGCGGCGGCACTGCCCGACTACATGGTGCCGGCGGCGTTCGTCGCCCTCGGCGCACTGCCGCTCACCCCCAACGGCAAACTGGACCGCCGGGCCCTGCCCGCCCCCGACTTCGGCGCGGCCGGATCCGACGGGCGCGCCGCGCGCACACCCCGCGAGGAACTGCTCACGACGCTCTTCGCCGAGGTGCTCGGCATCGACACCGTCTCGATCGACGACGGCTTCTTCGACCGCGGCGGCGACAGCATCATGGTCATCCAGCTCGTCGGCATGGCCCGCCGGGCCGGACTGTCCCTGACCGCCAAGCAGATCTTCGAGCACAAGACGGTCGCCGAGCTCGCCACCGTCGCCGAGACCCTCGCCGACGAGCCTGCCCCCGCGGGGAAGGACGGCCCGCAGCCGGAGGCGACCGGGGAGGTGCCGCTCACCCCGATCATGCACTGGCTTCGCGAACGGGGCGGCCCCGTCGAGGCGTTCAGCCAGTCGATGGTGGTCACGGTGCCCCCGGACCTGGGCGAGGAGCGGCTCGTCGCCGCGCTGCAGACCCTCATCGACCACCACGACGTACTGCGCGCGGTGTTCTCACGCGACGGCGACGCCTGGTCGATGCGGATCGACGCACCCCGCGCCGGACACGCCGAGGACTGGGTGCGCCGCGTGGACGCCACCGGCCTCGACGACACGCGACTGCGGGCGCTGGCCGCCGAGGAGGCCGCGGCCGCCCGCTCGCATCTCGACCCGTTCGCCGGCCGCAACGGCCGTGCCGTCTGGCTCGATGCCGGCCCCCACCGGCCCGGCCGGCTGCTGCTGACCCTCCACCACTTGGTCGTCGACGGCGTCTCCTGGCGCATCCTGCTGCCCGACCTGAAGGTGGCCTGGGAGGCCACCGCACCCGGCGCCACCGCAACGCTGCAGCCGGTGGGCACCTCCTTCAGGGCCTGGGCGCAGTACCTCGCCGACGAGGCCGAGCGGCCCGAGCGGATCGCCGAACTCGCCCTGTGGACACGGACCTTGGCTGCCGAGTCCGCGCCGGTGACCAGGCAGGCACTCGACCCCGAACAGGACACCGCCGCCACCGCGCGCAGCCTGAGCCTCAGCCTGGACGCCGCGACCACCGATGCACTGCTCACCACCGTCACGTCCACGTTCAACGGCCGCGTCGACGACGTCCTGCTCACCGCGTTCGCGCTCGCCGTCGCCGACTGGCGCAGCCGCCGCGGCCTCGGTGACGCGGACGCCGTCCTCCTCGACCTCGAAGGGCACGGCCGAGAGCCCGGCGCCGGCGGCGGCGAACTCGACCGCACCGTCGGCTGGTTCACCAGCATGTATCCCGTGCGCCTGACCCCCGGCCCGCTCGACCGTGCCGACGCCCTCGCGGGCGGACCCGCCGCCGGGAAGGCGGTGAAGCGGATCAAGGAGCAGCTGCGCGAGATCCCCGACGGCGGCATCGGCCACGGCCTGCTCCGTCACCTCGACGCCCGCACCGGCCGCAGCCTGGCCGCGCTCGCACCGCACGGCACACCCGCCCTCGGGTTCAACTATCTGGGCCGGTTCCGGAGCGAGGCTGACGGACTGTGGGCCGCCGCCCCCGACGCCGAATCGATCGGCGACGGTACCGACGGCGCGCTGCCGCTGGCGCACTCCGTCGAGGTCAACTCCTTCACCCGGGACGACACCGCAGGTCCCACGCTGCAGGCCGTGTGGACCTGGGCGGGCCGCCTCCTCGACGAGACGGACGTACGCGAACTCGGCGAGAGCTGGTTCGGCGCCCTCAAGGCCCTCGTCACTCATGCGATGCGCCCCGACGCGGGCGGCATCACCCCCTCCGACCTGTCTCTGGTCTCGCTCAGCCAGGACCAGATCGACCAGCTCGAAGCCGCCTGGAAGGTTTCCCGATGACGCAGTCCGGACTCGCCGACGTCCTGCCCCTGTCCCCGCTCCAGGAAGGCCTGCTCTTCCAGGTCAGTTACGGCGCCGAGACCGAGGGCACCGACGTCTACTCCATCCAGATGGTCTTCGAACTGCAGGGTCCGCTCGACGAGAGCGGCCTGCAGGCGGCGGTCCGCACGCTGCTGCGGCGCCATCCCAATCTGCGCGCGGGATTCTGGCAGCAGGACGTGGAGCGGCCCGTCCAGTTCGTGCCCCACGAGGTGCCGCTGCCCTGGCAGACCCGCGACCTCACCGGCCTCGGTGACCAGGAGCGCGAGCGCGCCGTCGCCGCGTACATCGCCGACGACCGTGCCCGGCGCTTCGACCCGGGCGCTCCGCCGCTGATCCGCTTCGGGCTCCTGGCCCTCGGCCCGGAGCACCACAAGCTCGTCCTGACCACCCACCACCTGCTCCTCGACGGCTGGTCGATGCCGCTGCTGGTACGGGAACTGTTCACGCTGTACGAGCAGTCCGGCGACGACGTCGGGATGCCGCCGGTTGCCCCGTACCGCGCCTACCTGGGCTGGCTCGCCGGGCGCGACGACGAGGCGGCCCGTGCCGCGTGGCGAGCGGCCTTCGCGGACCTGGAAGGACCGAGCCTGATCGCGGGCTCCGGGGCCGGCCGGGGTGCGGCGGGCGCGTCCGCGCTGCCCGGCCAGATCTGGCACGAGATCGATGCCGCCACCACCACGCGGCTCACCACCCTCGCGCGCTCCCGCAATGTCACCCTCAACACCCTCGTGCAGGCCGCCTGGGCACTGCTCCTCGGCCAGGAACTGGGCCGCGACGACGTCGTCTTCGGCGCCACGGTCGCCCACCGCCCGCCGGAGATACCCGGCATCGAGTCGACCATCGGCATGTTCATCAACACCCTGCCGGTCCGCGTCCGGGTACGGCCCGGCGACAGCCTCACCGAGCTGCTCGCCCGCGTCCAGCAGGAGCAGGCCGCTCTCATCGAGCACCGCCACCTCTCGCTCACCGAGGTGCAGGCGGCGGCGGGCAGCGGTGAACTCTTCGACACCGTGGTGGTGTTCGAGAACTATCCGCTCGACCCCGCCGTACTGCGCGCCGAGGCCCGTGGCCTGCGCCTCACCGACTTCGAGGTCGGCGACGCCACCCACTACCCGCTCAGTCTGCTCGCCATCCCCGGCGACACCATCAACTTCCGACTCGACCACCGGGGCGACGTCCTGGACGGGCCGGCCGCGCACATGATGCTCGGGCGTTTGGACGTACTCCTTCGCGGCATCGCCGAGCACGGCGGCGACCTGCCCGTCGGCCGCCTCGCTCTGCTCGGCGACGGGGACCGCCGGCGCGTCATCGAGGAGTTCAACGCGACCGGGGACCCGGCGACCGAGCACACCCTCGCCGCGCTGTTCGAGGAACAGGCCGCCCGGACCCCCCACACCACCGCGATCGTCGTGGGCGGCGACTCACTGACGTACGCCGAACTCAACGCCCGCGCCAACCGACTCGCCCACCACCTGGCCGCACGGGGCGCCGGCCCCGAGGCGACCGTCGCGCTGCACCTGCCGCGCTCCCTCGACCTGTATGTGGCGCTGCTCGCCGTGTGCAAGTCCGGTGCCGCCTACCTGCCGGTGGACGTCCAACTCCCGGCCGAACGCATCGCCTTGATGATCGAGGACGCCTGCCCGGCGATCGTGCTCGACCGGCTGCCCGAGGACCTGTCCGGTTATCCGGACACGGACCTCACCGACGCGGACCGGACCGCGCCGCTGCTGCCCGAGCATCCCGCCTACGTCATCTACACCTCCGGGTCCACCGGCACCCCGAAGGCCGTCGTCATGCCGGGCAGCGCCCTGGGAAACCTGCTGTCCTGGGACGACCGCGAGCCGGCGGCCGAAACCGGCACCGTCGTCGCGCAGTTCACCACCATCGGGTTCGACGTGGCCACCCAGGAGATCCTCGGCACGCTGCTGCGCGGCGGGACCCTCGCGGTCCCCGACGAGGAGGTGCGGCGCAGCGCGGAGCAGTTCACCGCCTGGCTCGACGAACACGGCGTCGCCGAACTGTATGCGCCCGACCTCGTGATCCAGGCGGTCGTCGAGGCAGCGGCAGAACAGGGCCGCACCCTGCCCGCCCTGCGCCACATCGCTCAGGCCGGCGAAGCCCTGGCACTCGGCCCCGCCCTGCACGATTTCGTCACCGCCGTGCCCGGCCGGACGCTGCACAACCACTACGGGCCCGCGGAGACACATGTCATGACCGGCACCGCGGTGCCCGGCGACTCGGCGGCCTGGGGCGAGCCCGCCCCGATCGGGCGCCCCATCCCGGGCGCCCGTGTGTATGTCCTGGATGGTGCGCTGCGTCCGGTCCCGCCGGGTGTGAACGGCGAGTTGTACCTGGCCGGGGCGGGTGTCGCGCGCGGTTACCTCGGCCGGTCCGGTCTGACGGCGGAGCGGTTCGTCGCCGATCCGTTCGGCGCGCCGGGTGCGCGCATGTACCGCACGGGCGACCTGGGCCGGTGGCGGCCGGACGGGCTGCTCGAGTTCGCGGGCCGCAGCGACCACCAGGTGAAGATCCGCGGGTTCCGTATCGAGCCCGGTGAGGTCGAGGCGGCGCTCACCGCGCATCCGCACATCGCCACCGCCGCCGTCCTCGCCCGCGAAGACCGGCCGGGCGACAAGCGGCTCGTCGCCTACGTCGTCCCGGCCCACCAGCCGGGAACCAGGCCGGACACCGCCGCCCTGCGTGCCCAACTCGCCCTGTCGCTACCGGACTTCATGATCCCGGCCGCCATCGTCGTACTGGACGCGCTGCCCCTCACCCCCAACGGCAAGCTCGACCGGGCCGCGCTGCCCGCGCCCCGGACGACGACGGTCCGACGCGGCCCGCGCTCACCCCGCGAGGAGATGCTGTGCACCCTCTTCGCATCCGTCCTGAAGGTCCCGCAGGTCGGCATCGACGACAACTTCTTCGACCTGGGCGGCCACTCGCTGCTCGCCACCCGCCTGATCAGCCGCATACGCAGCGTCCTTGGCGCCGAGGTCTCGCTGCGCGATCTGTTCGACGCCCCGACCGTCGCGGGCCTGGGCGAACGCCTCGACCCGGCCTTTGGCACCCGCCCCGCTCTGGCCCCCGCCGAGCGTCCCGAGCGGCTCCCGTTGTCGTACGCCCAGCGCCGGCTGTGGTTCCTCGGCCGCCTCGACGGGCCCAACTCCACCTACAACATCCCGCTGGCGCTGCGACTTCGAGGCGGCCTGGACCGGGCCGCGCTGCGTGCCGCCCTCGCCGACCTGACCGCCCGACACGAGACACTGCGCACCGTCTACCCGAGCCACGAGGGTGAGCCCTACCAGCACATCCTGGGCCCGGCCGAGGCCGTCCCCACCCTTGAGGTGCTGCCCGCCGAGGAGGCCACACTGGCCGAACGGCTCTCCGCCGCCGCCGCGCAGCCCTACGACGTCACCTGTGAACTCCCGCTGAGGGCAACGCTGTTCGAGACCGGCGAGCGCGAACACGTACTGCTCCTGCTGCTGCACCACATAGCGGGCGACGGCTGGTCGCTCGCCCCGCTCAGCCGTGATCTCGGCCGCGCCTACACCGCGCGCCGCGCCGGGCACGCGCCCGACTGGGCCCCCGTGCCGGTCCAGTACGCCGACTACACCCTGTGGCAGCGTGAGCTGCTCGGCGACGCGGACGACGGCGGCGGCCTGTACGGCGACCAACTCGCCCACTGGCGCACGGCGTTGGCCGGATCACCGGCGCACCTCGAACTGCCGGCCGACCATCCGCGGCCCGCCGTCGCCGACCACCGCGGCGAGACCGTTCCCTTCGACATCCCGCCCGCACTGCACGAGAAGCTGACCGAACTCGCCAAGACCTCGGACAGCAGCCTGTTCATGGTGCTGCAGGCCGCGTTCGCGGCGCTGCTGACGCGGCACGGTGCGGGCACCGACATTCCGGTCGGCAGCCCGATCGCGGGGCGTACCGATGACGCGCTCGACGACCTGGTCGGCTTCTTCGTCAACACGCTGGTGCTGCGTACCGACACCTCGGGCGACCCGACGTTCCGTGAACTCCTGGACCGTGTCCGGCAGTTCGACCTCGCCGCGTACACGCATCAGGACCTTCCGTTCGAGAAGCTCGTCGAGGAGCTCAATCCGGAGCGCACCCTCGCCCGCAACCCCCTCTTCCAGGTCGTGCTCGCCCTGCAGTCCATGCCTGCCGCCGGCCTCGACATGGACGGCATTCAGGTCGCCACCGAGCCGGTACGCGTCGGCTTCGCCAAGTTCGACCTCGGCCTCGCCGTCGTCGAGGATCACGCCGCCGACGGGTCCCGCGCCGGCATCAGGGGCGACTGGGAGTTCAGCACCGAGCTCTTCGAGCGGGCCACGGTGGTGGGCCTCGGCGAGCGGCTGGTGCGCCTCCTGGAGGCCGTGGCCGACGACCCGCAGCGCACCATCGGATCCATCGATCTGCTCGGCCCCGCCGAACGGCACCGCCTGCTCGTCGACCTCAACCTCTCCAAGGACGGCCCGGCCCGGCCCGGGCGGACCCTCACCGCGCTGTTCGAGGACCAGGCCGCCCGCACCCCCGACGCGACCGCCCTGGTCATGGGGTCCCAGTCGCTCTCGTACGCCCAAGCGGACGCCCGGGCCAACCGGCTCGCCCGCCACCTCGTCGAGCAGGGCGCGGGACCGGAGCGCATCGTCGCCGTCCAACTGCCCCGCTCCCTCGACCTGATCACCGCGCTGCTCGCCGTGTGGAAGTCCGGAGCCGCCTACCTCCCCATCGACCCGGACTACCCCGCCGACCGCATCACGCACATGCGCGACGACGCCCGGCCGGCGCTCGTCCTCGACGCGCTGCCGCAGGACCTCACCGGGTATCCGGACACAGCCCTCACCGACGCCGACCGGCTGAGCCCGCTGTTGCCCGAGCACCCCGCGTACGTCATCTACACCTCCGGATCCACCGGCCTGCCCAAGGGCGTCGTGGTGCCGCACGGCGCCGCCGCGACGACGATCCCCGCACAGGCCGCGGCCTTCGGGCTCGGTCCGCGCAGCCGGGTCCTCAACTTCGCCTCGATCAGCTTCGACGCCGCCCTGTGGGAGCTGACCTCGGCCCTGCTCACCGGCGCCGCACTGGTCCTCGGCACTCCCGACGAGCTGTTGCCCGGCCCCGGTCTGGCGCATCTCGTGCGCGAGCAGGGCGTCACGCTCGTCGCCCTGCCGCCGAGCGCCCTTCCCGCCCTGCCCGAGGGCGCACTGCCGCCCGGCACCGACCTGATCGTCGCGGGTGACACCACCGCTCCCGATCAGACGGCCCGCTTCGCCCCCGGCCGGCGCATGGTCAACGCCTACGGACTCACCGAGACGACCGTGTGCGCCACCATGAGCGCACCCCTCGCCGGAGCCGTCGTCCCTCCGATCGGCCGCCCCGTCGACGGCGCGCGGGTGTATGTGCTCGACTCCCGGCTGCGGCCCGTGCCACCCGGTGTCACAGGCGAGATGTACGTCGCCGGCGCCGGACTCGCCCGCGGCTACCTGGGCCGCCAGGAGCTGACTGCCGAACGCTTCGTACCCGATCCGCACGCGCTCCTGTTCGGTGAGACCGGCGCCCGCATGTACCGCACCGGCGACCTCGCCCGGCTGCGGGCCGACGGCCAGCTCGAGTTCGCCGGGCGCGCCGATCAGCAGCTCAAGATCCGCGGCTTCCGTATCGAGCCCGGAGAGGTGGAGGCGGCGCTCACCGCGCACCCGTCCGTCGCCGCCGCCGCGGTCGTCGCCCGCGAGGACGAGCCCGGGGACAAGCGCCTCGTCGCCTACCTGGAGCGTGCCACGCACCACGGCCCGCACGACGGTGCCCTCGACACCGAACAGGTCGGCAGGTGGCAGGAGACGTACGAGCAGCTCTACGAGGCCGAGCCCGGTGGCGTCTTCGGAGAGGACTTCTCCGGCTGGAACAGCAGCTACACCGGCGAGGCGATTCCGCTCGACGAGATGCGCGAGTGGCGGACCGCGACCGTCGACCGGGTCCTCGCGCTGGAGCCGCGCCGCGTCCTGGAGATCGGCTGCGGCACGGGCCTGGTCCTGTCCCAGGTGGCCCCGCACGTCGAGGAGTACTGGGGCACGGACCTGTCGGCCGGTGTCGTCGCGCAGCTGCGGGCCCACCTGGACGCCCGGCCCGACCTGAAGACGAAGGTCACCGTCCGCGCCCAGGCGGCGCACGAGGCGCAGGGCCTGCCCGAGGGCCGGTTCGACACCATCGTCGTCAACTCGGTGGTCCAGTACTTCCCGAACGCCGACTACCTCGCCGAGGTACTGCGCACCGCCGCCCGACTGCTCGCCCCGGGCGGCACCGTCCTCCTCGGAGACCTCCGCAATCTGCGCACCCTGCGCACCTTCCGCACCGCGGTCGAACTACGCAGGGCCGGTGCCTTCGCCGACCCCGCGGCCGTACGGCGCGCCGTCGAGCAGTCCCTGGTCACCGAGAAGGAACTCCTCCTCGACCCCGACTTCTTCACGGACTTCGCGGCGCGGGACCCGCTGTTCACCTCGGCGGACATCACCCTGCGCGGCGGCGCCCACCACAACGAGATGAGCCGCCACCGCTACGACGTCACCCTGCGCACCGCACCGGTGCCCGAGGCGCCAGGGCGCACCCTGCGCTGGAACGTCGACGTGCACGGCGTCGACGACATCGCCGAGGCACTGCGTGACCGTCCGGTGCGTATCGCCGGGATACCCAACGCCCGTCTGCTGCGGGAGACTTCCGCGCTCGCCGCCCTCACCGCGGGCAGCGCTGCCGACGCCGCCGGGCTCCTCGACGGGCCCTTGCCCGCCGGGGCCGTCGACCCCGACGCGGTGACCGGCCTCGGCGCGGTGGCCACCTGGGGCGCGCAGGACGACACCTTCGACGCGTACGCCGGTGACGGCTGCGCCCGCGCCGCACGCCGCAGCGGCAGCCCGCTCGCCAACGATCCCGCCCGCGGCCACGAGGACTCCCGGCTCATCGGCGAGCTGCGCGACCTCGTCGCCGAACGGCTCCCCGCGCACATGGCCCCCGCCGCCTACGTCACGCTCGACGCCCTGCCGCTGACGGCCAACGGCAAGCTCGACCGGGACGCGCTCCCCGCCCCCGACCAGGGCGCCGAGGCCACCGGCCAGGCACCGCGCACCCGCCGTGAGGAGATCCTGTCCACCCTGTTCGCCGAAGTGCTCGGACTGCCGCAGGTCGGCGTCGACCGCAGCTTCTTCGACCTGGGCGGCCACTCGCTCCTCGCGACCCGGCTGCTCAGCCGCATCCGCACCGTCCTCGGCGTCGAACTCGCCGTCCGTGACCTGTTCCAGGCACCGACCGTCGCCGCGCTCGCGACACGTGCCGAGGACCGCAACGACGCCCGCCCGCCGCTGACCGCAGGCACCCGTCCGGACGCGATGCCGCTGTCCTTCGCCCAGTACCGACTGTGGTTCCTGCACCGCATGGAAGGCCCGAGCGCCACCTACAACATCCCGATGAGCCTGCGTCTGACCGGCGACCTCGACCAGGACGCCCTGCGGGCAGCCCTCACCGACCTGACGCGGCGGCACGAAACGCTGCGCACGGTCTACCCGGAGCACGCCGGCGTGCCACACCAACAGGTCCTTCACGAAGCCACCCCCTGCTTCGAGACCGTGTCCACCACCACCGAACGCCTCGACGCCGAACTGACCGCGGCCGCCCGCCACGGCTTCGACCTGGCCGGTGAACTCCCGCTGCGCGCCACCTTGTTCCGCCTCGGCGAGCGCGAACACGTCCTGCTGCTCCTGATGCACCACATCGCGGGAGACGGCTGGTCCTGGCCGCCGCTCGCCCGGGACCTCAGCGAGGCCTACGCCGCGCGCTGCGCGGGACACGCCCCCGCGTTCGCGCCGCTGCCGGTCCAGTACGCCGACTACACCCTGTGGCAGAGCGAACTGCTCGGTGACGAACACGATCCCGACAGCCGCTACGGGCGCCAACTCGCCTACTGGACGGACCGGCTCGACGGCATCACCGGGGAACTGGAACTGCCCACCGACCGGCCGCGGCCGGCCGTCGCCACACACCGGGGCGACAGCGTGCCGTTCCGGATCACGCCCGAGTTGCACCAGCGCCTGGCGGCACTCGCCGGTACGAGCCGGGCGAGCCTGTTCATGGTGTTGCAGGCGGCGTTCGCGGGGTTGTTGACGCGGCATGGTGCGGGCACGGATATTCCGGTCGGCAGTCCGATCGCGGGGCGCACGGACGAGGCGCTCGACGATCTGGTCGGTTTCTTCGTCAACACGCTGGTGCTGCGTACCGACACCTCGGGTGATCCGACGTTCCGTGAACTCCTGGAGCGAGTGAGGGAATCCGACCTCGCCGCGTACGCCAACCAGGACGTGCCCTTCGAGAAGCTCGTGGAGCGGCTGCGTCCGCAGCGCTCCCTCGCCCGGCACCCCCTGTTCCAGGTCATGCTCGCCTTCCAGAACAGCGGCGATGCCCGCCTCGCCCTGCCCGGCCTGGACGCCGAGGCGCTGCCTGTGGGCGTCGGAGTCGCCAAGTTCGACCTGCACCTGAGCATGGTCGAACTGCGGGCGGGCGACGGAGGCCCGGGGGGCATCCAGGCCGCCCTGGAATACAGCACGGACCTGTTCGACCGGTCGACCGCCGAAGCGCTCGTCGACCGGTTCGAGCGACTCCTCGATGCCGTCGCCGACGATCCCGACACCACCGTCAGCGGCGTGGAACTCCTGCACCCCGCCGAACGCCGCCGCATCCTGGACGACTGGAACAAGACCGACGGAACGGAGAACGGCACCGATGCACGCGTCCCCGACCTTCTCGAACGCCAAGTGGCGCGTACGCCGGATGCTGTGGCGCTGGTGCACGGCGATGAGTCGCTGACCTACGGGCAGTTCAACGCCCGGGCCAACCGGCTGGCGCGCCACCTCGTGGCACGCGGCGCGGGACCCGAGCAGATCGTGGCCCTGCGGATGGAGCGCTGCACCGACCTGTACGTGGCGATGGCCGCTGTCCTCAAGGCCGGCGCCGCCTACCTTCCCGTCGACCTGTCCTACCCGGCCGAACGCATCGCCTTGATGATCGAGGACGCCTGCCCGGCGATCGTGCTCGACCGGCTGCCCGAGGACCTGTCCGGTTATCCGGACACGGACCTCACCGACGCGGACCGGACCGCGCCGCTGCTGCCCGAGCATCCCGCCTACGTCATCTACACCTCCGGGTCCACGGGCACCCCGAAGGCCGTCGTCATGCCGGGCAGCGGCCTGGTCAATCTGCTGACCTGGCACGGCCGCCGCTTCCCCGGCGGACAGGGCGTGCGCACCGCCCAGTTCACCGCGATCGGATTCGACTTCTCCGTCCAGGAGATCTTCTCCCCGCTCGTCATGGGCAAGGCCCTCGTCGTGCCGTCCGAGGAGGTCCGCCGCAGCGCCGAGTTGCTCACCGAGTGGCTCGACACACAGCAGGTCTGCGAGCTGTTCGCACCGAACCTGGTCGTCGAGGCGGTAGCCGAGGCCGCTGCCGAAGCAGGCCGCACCCTGCCTCACCTCACCGACATCCTCCAGGGCGGCGAAGCCCTCACCCCGTCCGAGCGGATGCGCGCCTTCGCCGCCGCAGTCCCCGGCCGGCGCCTGCACAACGTGTACGGACCGGCCGAGACCCACGCCGTCACCACCCACACACTGCCCGCCGACCCGGCCGCCTGGCCGCCCGTCGGCCCCATCGGCCGCCCCGTCGACCACGACCGTGTGTATGTCCTGGATGGTGCGCTGCGTCCGGTCCCGCCGGGTGTGAACGGCGAGTTGTACCTGGCCGGGGCGGGTATCGCGCGCGGTTACCTCGGCCGGTCCGGTCTGACGGCGGAGCGGTTCGTCGCCGATCCGTTCGGCGCGCCGGGTGCGCGCATGTACCGCACGGGTGACCTGGGCCGGTGGCGGCCGGACGGGCTGCTCGAGTTCGCGGGCCGCAGCGACCACCAGGTCAAGGTCCGCGGGTTCCGTATCGAGCCCGGTGAGGTCGAGGCGGCGCTCACCGCGCATCCGCACATCGCCACCGCCGCCGTCCTCGCCCGCCAAGACCGGCTCGTGGCCTACGTCGTCACCCGTGAGGGCGCCGACCTCGACGACGTACGCGCCCGACTGGCCGCGCGACTGCCGGACTTCATGGTCCCCTCCGCGTACACCGTCCTGGAGGCGCTGCCGCTCACGGCGAACGGCAAACTCGACCGGGCGGCGCTGCCCTCCCCGGACCCCACCCGGACTGCGGGGCGCGCCCCGGGCACCGCGCGCGAGGAGATCCTCTGCGGCCTGTTCGCCGAAGTCCTCGGTACCCCGCAGGTCTGCGTCGACGACAACTTCTTCGACCTGGGCGGCCACTCGCTGCTCGCGACCCGGCTGCTCAGCCGCATCCGTACGGCCCTGGGCGTCGAGGTCTCGCTGCGCGACCTGTTCGAGGGACCCACCGTGGCCCGCCTCGACGAAGTCGTAGGCGCCGCCGAACTCGGCAGCCGCCCGGCACTGCGCCCCGTGCGGCGCCCGGCACACCTGCCGCTTTCCCCCGCCCAGCGCCGGCTGTGGTTCCTCGGCCGCCTCACCGGCGGCGACCCCGGCTACAACATGCCCGTGGGCCTGCGCCTGACCGGGGACCTCGACACCGAGGCGCTCACCGCGGCCCTGGCCGACGTCAGCGACCGCCACGAGACGCTGCGCACCGTCTTCCCCGAGGGCGAGGACGGCACCCCCCGCCAGCACATCCTCGCCCCGGCCGACGCACGCCCCGCCCTGCACCGGCTGGACACCACCGAGGACGCGCTCGCCACCGAACTGGCCGCCGCCGCCCGGCACTCCTTCGACCTCACCTGCGATCTGCCGCTCAGGACCACCCTGTTCCGCCTCGGCGAGCGCGAGCATGTCCTGCTGCTCCTGATGCACCACATCGCGGGTGACGGCTGGTCGCTCGCCCCGCTCACCCGCGACCTGGTCACCGCCTACGGGGCCCGCTCAGCGGGTCGAACACCCGCGTTCGCGCCGCTGCCGGTCCAGTACGCCGACTACACCCTGTGGCAGCGCGAGGTCCTCGGCGACGAGGGTGACCCGACCGGCATCGCCGCCCGGCAGAGCGCGTACTGGAAGCAGACGCTGGCCAAACTCCCCGACGAACTGCAACTGCCCACGGACCGCCCCCGCCCCACCGTTCCCGCACACCGCGGCGAGGCCGTCTTCCACGCACTCGACGGCGACCTGCACCGGCGGCTCCTGCGACTTGCCCGCTCCAGCGGTGCGAGCCTGTTCATGGTGTTGCAGGCGGCGTTCGCGGGGTTGTTGACGCGGCATGGTGCGGGCACGGATATTCCGGTCGGCAGTCCGATCGCGGGGCGCACGGACGAGGCGCTCGACGATCTGGTCGGCTTCTTCGTCAACACGCTGGTGCTGCGTACCGACACCTCGGGTGATCCGACGTTCCGTGAACTCCTGGACCGGGTCAGGGAATCCGACCTCGCCGCGTACGCCAACCAGGACGTGCCCTTCGACAAACTCGTCGAGGAACTGAGCCCCGGTCGCTCGCCCGCACGACACCCGCTCTTCCAGGTCCTGCTCGCCCTCCAGAACACCCCTGAGGCCGTCCTGGAACTGCCCGGGCTCACCGCCGTGCCCGAGGTCGTCGCGCTCGGCGCCGCCAAGTTCGACCTGACCCTCAACCTGGCCGAACGGCACGGCACGAGCGGCGAACCGCAGGGCATCGACGCCGTGCTCGAATACAACACCGACCTGTTCGACAAGGCCACCGCACAGGCGCTCACGGACCGCTTCGCCGCCTTCCTGCGGTACGTCGCCGACGCCCCCGGCACCACCGTCGCCGAGGTGCCGATCCTCGGCGACGACGAACGGGACCTGGTGCTGACCGGCTGGAACGCCACCACCCACCACCCCGGCAGGGCCGCCGCCGACGCTTGTCTGCCGCAGCGCGTCGCCGAGCGCGCGGCCCGCACCCCCGACGCCGTCGCCGTCACCGAACCCGGCGGCACCACCCTCACCTACGCTCAACTCGAGGCGCGGGCGAATCGGTTGGCACACGGACTGATCGTCGCGGGCATCCGGCCCGAGACACCGGTCGCCGTCCTCCAGGAACGTTCCGCACACCTCGTCGTCGCCACCCTCGCCGTCCTCAAGGCGGGCGGCGTGTATGTGCCGCTGCACACCGGCTACCCCGAGGACCGGATGCGGCACGTCCTCACGGACACCGGTGCGGCCCTGCTGCTCACCGACGACCACCACGCACCGACCGCCGCCCGCCTGGGCACCCGGACCCTCACCGTCGACGCCGATCCATTCCCCGAGGAGCCGACGACCAGCCCCGAAGTCACGCTGCTGCCCGACCAGTTGGCGTACATCATGTACACCTCCGGTTCCACGGGAGTGCCCAAGGGCATCGGTATCACCCATCGCGACGCCATCGCCCTGGCGGTGGACCGCTGCTGGGAGACCACCGCCGATTCCCGGGTCCTCATGCACTCCCCGTACGCCTTCGACATCTCCACCTACGAGCTGTGGAGCCCCCTGATCGCGGGCGGCCGCATCGTCGTCGCCCCCCGTGGGGACATCGACGCGCACCTGCTGCGCCGCATCCTGCCCGGGCAGGGTGTCACCTCGCTGCTGCTGACCGCCGGCCTGTTCGGTGCCGTCGCCGACGAGGCCCCCGAGGTCTTCGACGGGGTCAAGGACGTGTGGACCGGCGGCGACGTGGTCCCGCCCACCGCAGTGCGCCGGGTTCTCGAAGCCTGCCCCGGCACCACCGTCAAGGCGCTCTACGGGCCCACCGAGATCACCCTCGGCTGCACCTGGCACCGCTTCACCGAGGCGGCGCAGGTGCCCGCCGCCGTGCCGATCGGCAGCCCCCTGGACGAGACCCGGGCCTACGTCCTCGACGAGCGGCTGCGGCCGGTGCCGCCCGGCGTACCCGGCGAGCTCTACATCGCCGGCGCCGGACTCGCCCGTGGCTACCTGGCCCAGGCCGCCCGTACCGCCGAGCGCTTCACGGCCGATCCCTACGCCGGACTCTTCGACGACGACGGCGGCCGCATGTACCGCACCGGAGACATCGCCCGGCACAGCGCCCACGGAATCCTGGAGTTCCTCGGCCGCGCCGATCAGCAGGTGAAGATCCGGGGCTTCCGCATCGAACCGGGCGAGATCGAGACCGCGCTCGCCGAACACCCGGGGGTCACCCGCGCCGCCGTGGTCGCCCGCCCGCGCGGCGAGGACCGCGTGCTGGTCGCCTACGTCGTGGGCCCGGACGTCCGGCCAGGCGAACTCCGGGCCGAACTGGACCAGTTGCTGCCCGACTACATGGTCCCGGCCGCGTTCGTGCCGATGTCCGCCCTGCCGGTCACCCCCAACGGCAAGCTCGACCGCGCGGCCCTTCCCGAACCCGAGTGGGGCGGCGGCACCGGACGGCTGCCACGCGGGCCGCGCGAGGAACTGCTGTGCGGCCTGTTCGCGGAGATCCTGGAGGCCGAGCGGGTCGGCATCGACGACAACTTCTTCGAACTGGGTGGACACTCCATGCTGGCCACCCGGCTGGTCGGCCGCATCAGGGCGCAGCTCGGAGCCGAGATAGGTGTCCGCACCCTCTTCGAGGCACCCACCGTCGCCGCGCTCACCGCCCGTATCGACGGAAGCTCGACCACCCCGCACGACCCGTTCGGCGTGGTGCTCCCGCTGCGCGCCACGGGCAGCGGCACCCCGCTGTTCTGTGTCCACCCGGCCGGAGGCTTCGGCTGGATCTACTCCGGGCTGCTGCCCCACATAGACCGCGAGCAGCCGCTGTACGCGCTGCAGGCACGCGGACTGACCCGCACCGAGCCGCTGCCCCCGGACATCGACACCATGGCCCGCGACTACGCGGAGCAGATCCGCAAGACGGTGCCGGAGGGCCCGTACGAGATCCTCGGCTGGTCCTTCGGCGGACTTCTCGCCCAAGCCGTGGCCACCCGCCTGCAGGACGAGGGCGCCGAAGTGAGCTTGCTCGCCGTGCTGGACAGCTACCCCGACGCCTACGACGCCTACGACGGCACCGAGCAAGAGGTCGGCGAGGAACAGGTCCTCGCGATCCTGCTCAGCTCCGCGGGTGTCGACCGGGCCGCGACGTTCGGCGACGCGCCCCTGGAGCGGGGCGCCGTACTCGAGCAGCTGGCGCAGACCGGCAGCGCGCTGGCGCATCTCGACGACGCGTCGGTGGGCCGGATGGTCACCGTCTTCCTCAACAACACGCAGCTCATCAGGGACTTCCGGCCGCAGCCGTTCGCCGGCGACATGGTCTTCTTCGGCGCGGCAGTCGCACCCGCCGGCCCCGCACTCACCCCGGACAGCTGGCACCCCTTCGTGGCCGGCCGGATCGAGACGCACTACCTGGACACCGACCACGCCGGGATGGCCGGGCCCGAGGTCCTGGGCCGGATCGCCCGTGCCCTCGCGGACCGCCGTGCCCTGCGGGACTCCCACTAGAACGATCGGAGACACACCGATGCGCACACCCACCTTCGCGGACTCCGCCCCCGGGGACACCGCCGCGGGCCCCGCGCTGCTGTTGCGGTCCGGCCCGGGCCACCCACCCGTCCTCAGCGGCGACTTCGACCGGGACCGCAGCGCCGTCACCGCCCATCTCGAGTCCGCTGTGCGGTCCGTCGACGCGATGCCGCCCCGCACCGAACGCACCGCCGCCGAGCAGCGGGTCGCGGCGGCCCTGCACGACGCGGCCGACACCCTGCGCCGCCGGTTCCTCGCCTCGTACGCCGACCGGATCTACGCCGAACTCACCGACGGCCTCACCCGCAGCCCGCGCCTCGAGGAACTGACCGAGTCGGCGGCCGCGTACTTCCCGGGCCTGGTGCCCACCCGTGACCGCCTCGAGGCGGAAGCACGGCACTCGCAGCGCACCAAGGAAGGCTGGGAGGTCGCCGTCGGCCTCTTCTTCCAGGCCGTACTGAACGCCCCCACCGCGGGCAACCACCTGCTGCGCTCCATGCTGCGCCCCACCGCCCGCGCCCGCGCCGCGCTCCTCGACTACCAACTCACCGGGCACGCCGACCTGGGCATCGCCACCGTCACCCGGCAAGACGGCATCGCCCAACTCGAACTGCGCAACACCGAGTTCCTCAACGCCGAGGACGACGCCGCCACCGAAGCGCTGGAGACCGGCACCGATCTGGTCCTGCTCGACCCGGCCAGCCACGTCGGCGTGCTGCGCGGCGCGCCGCAGACCCACCCCGCCTACGCGGGCCGCCGGGTCTTCAGTGCCGGCATCAACCTGACGCATCTCTACAACGGCGACATCTCGCTGCTGGGCTTCCTGCTGCGCCGCGAGGCCGGCTACATCGCCAAGTTCGTGCGCGGTCTGTGCCTGGACGACTCGGCGGGCGAGGGCTGGTGGCCGGACGCCGACAAGCCGTGGGTCGCGGCCGTCGACGCCTTCGCCATCGGCGGCGGTATGCAGATCCTGCCGACCATGGACCGGGTCGTCGCGGCCGACGACTCCTGGTTCAGCCTGCCGGCCATGGAGGAGGGCCTGGTCCCCGGCGTCGCCAATATGCGCCTGCTGCACCTGACCGGCTCCCGGCTCTCGCGCCGCCTCATCTTCTGGGGCCGGAAACTGCGGGCGACCGACCCCGAGGCATCCCTCTTCGTCGACGAGACGGTGCCGGCGGACGCCATGGACGGGGCCGTGCGCGCGGCCGCAGGGCACCTCGACCAGCCGGCCGTGGGAGCCAACCGGCGCATGCTCAACCTGGTGGAGGAGCCCATCGACCTGTTCCGCCGCTACCTGGCCCAGTACGCCTACGAGCAGGCCAGGCAGCTGCACAGCCCGGGGCTGATCACCACCCTGGAGAACACCTGGGTCAACCGGAGCCGAGGCGCATCGGGGGCCACCGCGAGCCAGGGGTGACGGTATGCGGCGGGGCGCCCGCACCGATCACGCAGCCATGGCCCGCAGATATGCCGTACCCCGTGGATGCCCGCACCCGCGGCACCGTCCCCGGCGGCCGCTTCCCCGTGTCCCACGAGCCGGCCGGTGCCCGCCCTGCGGGGCCCCGCAGGGCGGCCTCGTCAGCGCCATGTCAGCTCCGTGTCGGTCCGCCCGGCCAGCCTGGATGGGGACCATCCCGACCGCTGTCCCACCACGCCTAGTACAAGGAACCGGGAGACCGTCATGAGCAACCCCTTCGAGGACCCCGAAGGCACGTATCTCGTCCTGGTCAACCACGAGGGCCAGTACTCGCTGTGGCCGTCCTTCGCCGAGGTCCCCGCCGGATGGAGCATCGCCCTGCCGGCCACCGACCGCGAGAGCGCGCTCGGTCACATCAGCGAGAACTGGACCGACATGCGGCCCAAGAGCCTGGTGGCCGCCATGGACGAGGCCGCCACATGAACACTGCGGCGCTGCTCGAATCCCCCCGGGCCAAACCCCTGTTGGCCACCGCCGACCTGCATGCCAGCCTCACCGATCCCGCACTGACCTCGATGACGCTGCTCAACGAGATCACCGGCAACTACCCCGAGGCCGTGTCGTTCGCCGCCGGCCGCCCCTACGAGGGCCACTACCGGACCGACGCGGTGCACCGGCACCTGCGGCGGTTCACCCGGTACCTGGAACAGGAGCGCGGTCTCAGCGCGGAGCAGGTACGCCGGAGCCTGTTCCAGTACGGCCCCACCAAGGGGATCATCAACGACCTGATCGCCCGGCAGCTCCGGACGGACGAAGGGATCACGGCGGACCCGCAGGCGGTGCTCGTCACCACCGGCTGCCAGGAGGCCATGGTCCTGCTGCTGCGGGCGCTGCGCCGCGACGCACGCGACGTCGTGCTCGCCGCCGCGCCGACCTATGTCGGATTCACCGGTGCCGCCCGTCTCACCGAGACAGCCGTCCACCTGGTGCCCGAGGGCGCCGGCGGGCTCGACGCCGACGACATGGCGCGCACCATCACCCGGGCCCGCGCCGACGGCCTGAACCCGCGGGCCTGTTACATCGTCCCGGACTTCGCCAACCCCGGCGGCTCCCGGATGTCGCTGGACGACCGCAGGCGCCTGCTCCGCGTCGCCGAGGAGCAGGACATCCTGCTGATCGAGGACAACCCGTACTCGATGTTCCACGACGGCCAGGGCAGGCTGCCCACCCTCAAGTCCCTGGACACCAGCGGACACGTCGTCTACATCGGCTCGTACTCCAAGACCGCCTATCCCGGCGCCCGTATCGGATACGTCGTCGCCGACCAGGAAGTCACCCAGGGCGGCCTGTTCACGGACCAACTCGCCAAGCTCAAAAGCATGTTCACGCTCAACACCTCGTCACTCGCGCAGGCGGCGATCGGCGGGCTGCTGCTCGAGCACGACTGCAGCATGGAGCAGGCCTGCGCCCGCGAGGCCGCCGTCTACCGCCGCAATCTGCGCACCCTGCTCGACGGTCTCGCCGCGCGCTTCGGACCGAACGGGGGCAACGGGGTGAGCTGGAACGTGCCCACGGGCGGCCTCTTCGCCGTCGTCACCGTGCCGTTCATCGCCGACGAGGAGGCACTGGAGGACTCCGCCCGCAACTTCGGCCTGCTGTGGACGCCGATGTACCACTTCTACGCGGGGACCGGGGGACTGCGTCAACTCCGGCTGTCCTACTCGGTACTCAACCCCCGCGACATCACCATCGGTCTGGACCGCCTCGCGGCCCTGGTCGAGGCCCGCTCGGGCAGCAGCTGACCACGTTCCGCGGCACCGCGCGCGGCCGCCGCCACGCGTCGCACGCGCCGCGCGTCGACGACGCGGCGGTGAGCACCACACCCGGGCCCGGACCGTGCGGATCACCGGGCAGCGGCGCCGGACGAACCAAGCCTCGGATTCCGACTCGGGAGACACCTGATGACCATGCTCCAACGCTCAGGAGCGCAGATCGCCGCGACCGCCGGCCCAGAGGCGGCCGAGGCGGGCACCGTCCCCCTGACCGAGGAGCAGCTCGGACTGCTGCTCCAGCACCGGGCAGACCCGCAGAACTCGCCCTACAACGTGCCGCTCGCCATCGATCTGCGCGGCCCTCTGGACGACACCGGCCTCGAAGCCGCGCTCGCCCGTGTCGTCGCCCGCCATCCGCTGCTGTCCGCGCGTGTCCGCGACGACGACACCGGCAGCGGTGACGGGCGGCCGTACCTCGAGGTCGATCCGGTGCGTGCCCCCCGACTCGAGCGCCGTACGGCCGCTCCGCAGACCGGACCCGAGCAGGCGGCCGCGCTCCTCGCCGAGGCACGCACGGAGCTCGATCTGGAACGTGACGGTGTGCTGCGCGCCGTGCTGTTCGCACACGGGCCCGAACACCACACCCTGCTGCTCGTCGTGCACCACCTCGTCGTCGACGGAGAGTCCACAGGTCTGCTCCTCGCCGATCTGCTCGGCGCGTACGAGTACGGAGAGGTGCCCGGCGCCGCCCCCGCCCCGTTCGGCGACTACGTCGCCGCCCGCACCCAGGAGTCCGCGCAGGACACCGCGGCCGAGGAGTACTGGCGCGGCCGGCTCGACGGCGCCGACCTCAACATCGACTTCCCGCTGGACACCCACAGCCCGGACACCCACAGCCCGGACTCCCGAGGTGCCGGCACTCCGCGCGAGGCGACGGTGCCGCTGGACCTGGACGCCGAACTGTGGGGCGAGATCACCACGTTCTCCCGCGAGCGCCGGGCCGGTGGCGCCGCCGTACTGCTCGCCGCCTACCTCTTGGCCCTGGGCACCTACAGCCGGCAGCAGGCGCCCACCGTCGGCGTCCCGCTGGGTGCCCGCACCGACCCGCGCTTCGACCGCACGGTCGGCTACTTCGTGCGCACCCTCCTGGTGCGGGCCCCCGACCAGGACCCCGGCCGGACCGCGGCGGCCTTCGTCACCGGAGTGCAGACGGAACTCGCCCGTGCCGTCGACCACTCCCGCCTGCCGTTCCCCCGCATCGCCAAGCTCATTGCGGGGGGCGCCACCACCGACCCGTTCAACTGCACCTTCGTCCTGCACAGTTGGGCCGCACCGGACGCTGCCGCGGACGAGGGCATCGACCTGCGTGGCGGGCTGCGCGCCCACTGGCGCCAGGACGTGTGCACGCCCGGCCTCGGCCTGCTCACTCTGGAGCTGTACGAGGGCGGGGGCACGCTGCGCGGACGACTCAAGTACGACGCCGCCCGCATCGAGGCGGCGACCGCCGAGGCGTTCACCGAGCACATCGCGCAGCTCGCCCGACAGCTGGTGCGCCGGCCGGACGGTCCCGTCACCGAACTCGACGGGATCGGGCCGCGTGCCCGCACCACGCTCGACTTCCTCAACGCCACCGACCGCCCCTTCGAGGACACGGACATCGACACCCTGATCCGTGGCGTGGCACGGACCCGTCCGGACGCGGTCGCCGTCGAGTTCGGCGACCGCCGCTGGACCCGCCGGGAACTGGACGCACGTATCGAGGGATACGCCGCCGGTCTCGCGGCCCGCGGTGTGCGCGCGGGCGACCGGGTCGGCGTCATGCTGCCCCGCAGCGACGAGGCCGTCGCCGTGATGCTCGGGATCCTGCGCGCCGGCGCCGCGTACGTGCCGCTGGACGCCGCCCACCCCGAGGCGCGGCGCCGCCACATCGTCGACAGCAGCGGGATGCGGCTCGCGATCGTGGCCCCCGACATCGCGGCGGCCTGCCCGGCGGACCTCGACCAGGTTCAGCCGGCCGATCTGCCCCGCTCCGGCGCGGCGCCCACGCCGGGCCCCACGCCCGCCGACGCGCTGCACGTCCTGTACACGTCCGGTTCGACCGGCACCCCCAAGGGGGTCCAGCTCAGCCACCGCGCCCTGGTCACCGACGCCCTCGCCGCCGTACGGCACTTCGGCATCGGCCCGGACGACGCGATGCTGCTCAAAGCACCCTTCACCTTCGACGTCGGCGCCCACGAGATGCTCGTACCGCTCGTGGCGGGAGCCCGTCTGGTCGTGGCGCCGCCGGACGCCGAACGCGACCCTGACCTGCTGGCCGAGACCCTGGAACAGCACGGCGTCACCCTGCTGCACGCAGTCCCCTCACAGCTGCGCCTGCTGCTGGAAGCCGAGGGATTCACGGCCAACCGCACTCTGCGGACGGTCGTTTCGACCGGCGAGTCCCTCCCCAACGAACTGCGTGTCGCCTTCGAGGCAGCGCACCCGGCCCGGCTGCACAACGCCTACGGGCCGACCGAGACGTCCTACTCCACGGTCTTCTCCTGGGGCCGTGGCGACAGCTCCTTCTGGACGCGCCGCGGTGACGTGCCTATCGGAGTGCCCTTCGACAACATCCGCTGCCATGTGCTCGACGCATCGCTGCGTGAAGTGCCTCCGGGCGCCCCGGGCGAACTGTGGATCGGGGGCGGCACGGTGTCCGACGGCTACGTCGGTGACCCGGAACGCACCGCGGAGCGCTACCGCACCCTCGAACTGGGCGGGCGCAGCGAGACCGTGTACGGCACCGGCGACCTGGTCCGGCTTCTGCCGGGCGGCGTCCTCGCCCACCTGGGCCGCATCGACGACCAGGTGAAGATCAACGGAAACCGCGTCGAACTCGGCGAGGTCCGTGCGGCGTTGATGTCGCTGCCGGCCGTCACGGACGCCTCGGTCCAGGTGTCCCGCCACGCCCGGGGCAGCCTGCAGATCGTGGCCCATGTGGTGACACGGGACGAGCCGGCCCGTCTGCGCGCGGCTCTCGGGCCGTTGCTGCCAGCTCACATGGTCCCCGCGATCTTCCACCTGGTTCCCAGGATCCCCGTCCTGCCGAACGGGAAGACCGACCGCCGGGCCCTGGACCAGCTGGTGGCAGGTGGTGGCCAGGTCACCGAAACCGTGGCCGCACCGCCAAAGCAGGCCGAAGCGGCGGATCAGGGCCGAGCGGCCGAGGTGACCGAGGCGGCGGACCAGAAGGCCGCCGTACCCTCGACTTCCGTACCGGGACCGGCTGTCCGGAGCTCACTGCCCGCCGTGCGCAGCGTCTGGACGGAGCTGCTGGGGGAGACGGGCGACGACGCGCAGTTCTTCGAGGCCGGGGGCGACTCCATCCTCGCCATGCAGATGGTCTCCCGGCTGCGCCGCGCGGGCTTCACCCTCGCCATGCGCGAGATCTACCGCCACCCGGTGCTGGCCGACCTCGCCGCGCACCTGGACGCCGGCACCACTCCACCGGCCGACGCCGTATCCGCGCCCACGCCCGGTGCGCCGGCCGCCGCGGCCCGGGGTGGTGACGTGTCGCCGCTCGCACCGGTGCAGTCCTGGTTCTTCCGGCACATCAAGACGGATCTGCATCAGTGGAACCAGTCGGTGCTCCTGGAACTCAACGCCCCGGTCGACCCCACCGTGCTGCGACTCGCCCTGCAGGCCGTCGTCGCCGCGCATCCCGCGCTGAGCGCACGTTTCACGGCGGACGCGCACGGCGACTTCGCCGAGGGGCGGATGGCCGCGGACGCGCCGTTCGCCGCCTACGACCCCCGTGACGTCCTGCGTGAACGCGACATCGCCGACGACACCGAACTCGACGAGGCCCTGGAAGAGGTGGAGCGAAGTCTCGACCCCCTCAAGGGAGTTCACGTCCGCGCCCTGCTCGCCCACGACAGCCGGCAGCCCGAGAGCCACGGCCTGCTGCTCCTCGTCGTCCACCACCTGGTCGTCGACGGCGTCTCCTGGCGGATCCTCCTCGAGGACCTGGAGCACGCGCTGGCTTCCCTGGCCGGCGGTGCGCTGCCCTCCCTGCCCCAGGAGGCGTGCCGGTACGAGGAGTGGGTGGCCTCTCTTCCCGCGGTCGCCGAACGCGAGGGTGAGGCCGGCTACTGGCGTGCCCTGGCCGCAGCGAGGGGCGGGATACAGAGTCTGCTGCTCACCCTGCCGGCACCCGATGAGCGGGATATCCGCCGGGTCGAGTTCTCCCTCGACCCCGAAGCAACCACTCGGCTGATCGGCCCGCTGCCGCGCCGGCTCGGTCTCCAGGTCCACCAGGTGATGACCGGTGCGTTCGCCCACGCCCTCGCCCGGTGGCGCGGTACGCGGCAGGTGACCTTCGATGTGGAGACCCACGGCCGGCACGGGCGCGACGATCTGTTCCGCACGGTGGGATGGTTCACCTCCATCCACCCGGTGGTCCTGGCCGCCGACCGCGCTCTGGACCCGGAGCACTGGCTCGCCCAGGTCGCCGACGACCTGACCGCCGTACCGGACGGCGGCGTCGGCTTCGGTGCCTGCCGTGAGTTCTCCTCCGATCCCGGTCTGCGTACCGCGCTGCGCGACCTGCCGGCCGCGCTGGCCTGCTTCAACTACTACGGCCAGGCGGACCAGTTGACCGCGAACGGCGGCTTCACCATGTCCGGCCGCCCCATTCCCCGTGAACACTCGGCACGCTGCGAGCGGGTCTACGGCATCGAGGTGTACGGCATCGTCCACGGCGGCCGGCTGCGTATGGGACTCACCTGGGTGCCCAGCCCCGCGGACGGTGTCGACGAGAGCGCTGTCGAGGCGCTCGTGGACCAGATGAGCTGGGTGCTCGCGACGCTCGCGGGCACGGACCCGGACGCGGTGTCCGCGGCCGAGATCACGGCCCCCGGCGCACCGGCCGCCCCGGCGCGCCCGAACGGTCGGCCCGGTGCCCGCGAACTGCCGGTGCCCGGCGGCGCGGACGTCCCGGCCGACAGGCAGGAGCGGGTGCCCGTGACACCCCAGCAGAACGGCCTGCTCCTCGACGCGCTGGCCCACTCCGGCAGTGGCCGCTATGTGGAGCAGCTGTTCTGGCGCTGGCACGGCCCGCTGGACACCGACCGGTTCAAGGCGGCCTGGCAATCCGTGTTCGACCGCGAGACCGTGCTGCGGGCGGCGTTCGAATGGGAGGAAGCGCCGTGCCTGGTCCTGCACGACGAGGTCACCGCGGAGGTCGTCCGCCACCCGGCCGGCTCCGTCGACTGGGACGAGCTGAAGGAGCAGGACCGGCTGCGCGGCTTCGACCTGCGCGAGCCGGGACTGCTGCGGGCGACCCTCCTCGACGACGAGGGCGTCGTGGGTGCGGATCACGGCGGCGAAGCGGACGGCGCCCCGTCGACCCGTGTCCTGGTCACCTTCCACCACGTGCTTCTGGACGGCTGGAGCGTGTCCGTGCTGCTGCAGGAGTTCTACCGGGCCTACTTCACCGACGGCGTCCTGGCCGGCGACGAGCGGCGTCCCGACATCCGTGACTACTCCCGCTGGCTGGCCGAGCAGGACACGGCCCCGGCTCGGGACTTCTGGTCGGCGGCGGTACCGGCCACCACACCGCTCGTACGGCCCGCCCAGGATGGCCCACCGACCGGCCAGAGCGGCTGGGGCCGCGCGGAGGTACGGCTCAGCCGTGCGGAGGCCGACCGGCTGCGGGTCTGGGCGGCCGGCCACGCGACCACCGAGTCCAGTGCCCTGCAGGCGGTATGGGCCATGCTGTTGTACCGGGCGGGCGGGGGAGAGGACACGGCGCCCGTCGGGTTCGGAGTCACCGTGTCCGGCCGCGGTATCGCCCTCGACTCCGTCGAGCGGCTTCCCGGCCTGCTGATGAACTCGCTGCCCATGACCATCGAGGTCGATCCGGCGCACACCGTCCCCGAGCTGCTCACCGAACTGCGCGACCACGCCCTCGACATGGCCGCGTACGAGTGGGTTTCGACCGGTCAGATCCACGAGTGGAGCGGACGCAGGGCGGACGAGAAGCTCGTCGAGAGCCTGATCGTCTTCGAGAACTACCCGCGCTCCTCCGAGGAACTGGACACCACGCTCGCCGAGCACGGCATCCGCGTCGGCCTCCCCGAGGCGGCCGGGTCCCAGACCGCCTTCCCCGTCACCCTCCTCGCCTTCCGTGACGTGGACGGCAGCCTGGTCCTGACCGCGGTACACGACCGAGGCCGGATCGCCGCGGCCGACACCGCCATGCTCGTCGACCAGTGCGCCCGGCTGCTGCGCGAGCTGCCCGACACCGCCGACGGTCCGACGACCGTCGGCGACATCCTCACCCGCCTGCCCGCGGCGGACCAGCCGCGGATGGCGGTCCGTGCGGAGCCCGCGACCGACTCCGCGGGCGCCGAAGTCACCTGGCCCGATGGACCGCAGACCCAGGTGGTGCAAGAGGCCTGGCGGGCCGTCTTCGCCGCCGACGTCACCGACCCGGGTGTGCACTTCTTCGAGGCGGGCGGTCACTCGCTCCTGGCGATGCGGCTGCTGCGGGAGATCAACGTGCGCTCCGGCCGCACCGTGCGTCTCGACGAACTCCTCAGCCATCCCAGGGCCGGTGAGCTCGCCCACCTGCTCACCCAGGAGCCGGCGGACGCCGACAGCACCGGTTCCGGCGACGTCCTGGTACCGCTGCGTCCCGCCACGGATCCCGGCGCCGGCACCATCTACCTCGTGCACCCGCCCGGGGGCCAAGTCGCCTGCTACGCGCAGCTCGCCCACTCGTACGAGGGCCCCGAGGCCCTGGTCGGCATCCGCGACCCACGGGTCAACGACCCGGAGCCGGAGCACCGGACGGCCGAGCAACTCGCCGAGCACTACCTCCAGGCACTGCGCCGCCTTCTGGACGCAGGTGAACGGATCGTCCTGGGCGGATTCTCCGGAGGCGGTGTCATCGCCTACGAGATGGCCCGGCAGATCGCCGCGGAGGGCTACCGCCCACCGCTGGTCGTGATGGTCGACGCGGGCGCCCCGGACGGCGAGCTCACCGATGCCGACGCCGACGGCTCCTTCGCCAACCAACTGCGCGCCGTCGCGGAAGGCCGTACCCCGGCCCCGGACGCGGAAGGCCCCGGCGCGGGTCCCGCGGACACCGCCGCCGGGGCGGAGCCGGCCTCCGGCATCACCGACCCGGACAGCTCCGCCGGCTACCTGACCGAGCTCGCCCAGATCGCCGACTGGCTGCGCAACGACGGCGGCGGTGACCCGGTCGCGCTCATGCGCGACAGCGTCGAGGCGGTGCAGCGCTATCTGCCCGGTCCGTACGCGGGGCCGGTGGCCGTGCTGCGAGCCGGAGACGCCGGATTCGGCCGCGGCACCGACTACGACGAGAGCGACCGCTTCCACGCACGGGCCGGACTGGGCTGGGAGGACCACGTCGAGGATCTGGCCATCCGTGTCGTCCCGGGCAACCACGTGACGATGCTGACCGGAACCAACGTGCGCGGGCTCGCCCGGATCCTGGCATCGGCCGTCCGACACTGACGGCGATCGCACCGAGCATCGAGGAGACCACCAGACATGACCACCCCTCGCCGGCGCATCACCCTCGCCGGCATCATCGACGGCCCGGGCGGCCACGTCGCCGCCTGGCGTCATCCCTCCACCCAGGCGGACGCCCAACTCGACTTCGAGGCCCACAAGAAGAACGCCAGGACCCTGGAACGCGGGCTGTTCGACGCGGTGTTCATCGCCGACATCGTCGCTGTGTGGGGCACCCGGCTCGATTCGCTGTGCCGTACGTCGCGCACCGAGCACTTCGAGCCGCTGACACTGCTCGCCGCGTACGCCGCCGCCACGGAACACATCGGCCTGTGCGCCACCGCGACGACCACGTACAACGAACCGGCCCACGTCGCCCGCCGGTTCGCGTCCCTCGACCATCTCAGCGGCGGGCGGGCCGGCTGGAACGTCGTCACCTCCGCCGCTCCCTGGGAGTCCGCGAACTTCGGCTTTCCCGAGCACCTCGAGCACGGCCTGCGCTATCAGCGGGCCGAGGAGTTCATCGACGTCGTCAAGCAGCTCTGGGACAGCGGCGAGCGTCCGATCGCCCACCACGGCACGCACTTCGCCGTCGAAGGGCCGCTGGACATCGCCCGCCCGCCGCAGGGCCGACCGGTGATCATCCAAGCCGGATCCTCGCCCGTGGGGCGGGAGTTCGCCGCCCGTCACGCCGAGGTGATCTTCACCCGGCACAACACGCTCCCCGACGCCCAGGACTTCTACAGCGACCTGAAGAAGCGGGTGTCCGGCCAGGGACGCGATCCGGACAAGGTCCTCGTCTGGCCGACCCTCGCACCGATCGTCGCCGCCACCGAGGCCGAGGCACGGCAGCGCCTGCAGGAGCTCCAGGACCTCACCCACGACCATGTCGCGCTGCGGACCCTGCAGGACTTCCTCGGTGGCATCGACCTGAGCGCGCACCCGATCGACGGCCCGGTGCCCGACATCCCGTACACCAATCAGTCCCAGTCGACGACCGAGCGCCTGGTGGGGCTCGCCCGGCGCGAGAACCTGTCCATCCGGGAGCTCGCCCTGCGGCTGATGGGCGACATAGTCGTCGGTACGCCCGAGCAGCTCGCCGATCACATGGAGAGCTGGTTCACCGGACGCGGAGCCGACGGCTTCAACATCGACTTCCCGTACCTGCCGGGCTCCGCCGACGACTTCGTCGACCACGTGATCCCCGAGCTGCAGCGCCGAGGCCTGTACCGGTCGTCGTACGAGGGCAGCACGCTGCGCGAGAACCTCGGCCTGGACACCCCGGGTCAGCCGGCGGCCGTCCTCACCGCAAAAGGAGCGACCGCATGAGCGCCCCCGCACTCGTCGGCCGGGTCACCACGAACGGCGCCGACACCACACTCGACGGGCTCACCGCCGTGGCGCGGGCCGCGGAGGCCGCGGGCCTCGACGCACTGCTCCTGGACGACACCGGGGCGGCGGGCCGACAGTCCCGCTTCGAGACGACGACCCTGGTCGCCGCGCTCGCCGCCCGTACCGAGCACATCGGACTGATCGTCTCGCCGTTCCCCGCCGACCAGGCGCCCTACCACGTGGCCCGGATCGTCGCCTCCCTGGACCACCTCGGCCGGGGCCGCATCGGCTGGCTCGCGGGCACCGCCGACGACGAGGGCCGGACGGCCGAGACGATCGAGATCGCCCGCGGCCTGTGGGACAGCTTCGACGACGACGCCTACGTCCACGACCGCGCCGACGGTCTGTACTGGCGGCTGGACACCATCCACCGACTCGACCACCACGGGCGCCACTTCGACGTGGCCGGCCCGCTCAACGTCGCCCGCCCGCCACAGGGCCACCCGGTCGTCGCGGTGCACGGCCCCGCGCTCGCCGCGGACGCCGACCTCGTCCTGCTCGATGACCCGCGGGATGTGCCCGGAGTACGGGCCGAGGCGCCCGGTGCCCGGATTCTCGTCGGCTTGCCGGGCGAGGCCGATGCCGGAGCGCTGCCGGCCGCGTCGGACGCCGACGGGATCGTCGTCACGCTGGAGGGTGCGCATGACCCGTTTCTCACCAGGTGCGCCCCCGCGGGGGGCCGCACCGACGGCACGTTCGTTACTCTGCGTGAGCGGCTGGGGCTGGAGCGCCCGGCGAGCCGGTATGCCGTCGGCGGAGTGTGAGGGCGCCCCGAGTGTCCGAGCGTCCGAGCGTCCGAGCCCGGGAAGTTCTCCCACGTCCGGTGCTGGGGTGGTGCCGGACGGGGAGGACAGGTCTCCTGTGGGGGAGAGGCCGTGCAATTCGGATCGAGAGGTGTGCGTTGACAACTCCTGCGCGTCACCATACGGTGTATAACGGTTCTGTTGTCTTCGATAGGAGTGGGACGTTGCTCGTCTGAGGTCCTGAGGCACTCTCGCGTCACGCAGCTCATGCCGCTCGTTCGGCACTGCGTGCGTTGTGTGCGACCTCGACGTCACGTGCCGTCTTCGCCCGGTGATCCCCTTCCAGGGACACCGGCCCGGAATCCGAGCACCTCCCCCCGTCGCTGTCGCGCCCGTCCGGTGCCTCGAACGCGTTGTCCTTTTACACGTTCGCATCGAGCCATCGCGAGGCCCCCATGACAACCCAACCGAACTTCTCTGGTGCCGCTGCCATCACCTGCGCCGGCCTCACCTACGCATGGCCCGACGGCACTCCGGTCTTCGACGATCTCCAGGTCGCCTTCGGGGCGGGACGGACCGGCCTGATCGGACTCAACGGGTCGGGCAAATCGACCCTCCTGAAGCTCATCGCGGGAGACCTGACGCCGGCCTCCGGCTCCGTCCGGGTGTCCGGAGAGGTCGGGTACCTGCCGCAGAACATCACACTCGACACAGCCCTACGGGTCGACGTGGCGCTCGGTATCGCGCACACGCGTGCGGCGTTGCACGCCATCGAGGCGGGCGACGCGAGCGAGGAGCACTTCACGGCGGTGGGCGACGACTGGGACGTAGAGGAACGGGCGGTGGCCACACTGTCGAGCCTCGGTC
This sequence comes from Streptomyces sp. YIM 130001, assembly GCF_003574445.1. GTDB lineage: Bacteria > Actinomycetota > Actinomycetes > Streptomycetales > Streptomycetaceae > Streptomyces. The sequence goes on along the minus strand of NZ_KZ984561.1, from coordinate 88,660 downwards.
TCGGACACATCGGCCTCGATCGCACGATCGGCGAGGTCTCCGGCGGTGAGTCGGTGTTGCTCCGCCTGGCCGCGCTGCTCCTGAGCCGCCCCGATGTGCTGCTCCTGGACGAACCCACCAACAACCTCGACCTGCGCGCCCGCCGGCGCCTGTACGCGGCGGTCGAGGCATGGTCGGGCGTGATGGTCGTGGTGAGTCACGACCGTGAGCTCCTGGAGCGGGTGGAGCAGATCGCCGACCTGCGCGCCGGCGAGATCACCTGGTACGGGGGCAACCTGTCCGCGTACGAGGAGGCTTTGGCCGCCGAACAGGAGGCGGCCCAGCGGATGGTCCGGGTCGCCGAGTCGGATCTGAAGAAGCAGAAGCGCGAACTGGCCGATGCCCAGGTGAAGTTGGCCCGGCGCAAGCGCTACGGCCAGAAGATGTGGGACACCAAGCGTGAGCCCAAGGTGGTCATGGGCGAGCGCAAACGGCAGGCACAGGTGTCCGCCGGCAAGCATCGCATCATGCACGAGGAGCGGTTCGCGGAGGCCAAGGAGCGCCTCGACGAGGCGGTGGACGCGGTACGTGACGACGAGGAGATCCATGTCGACCTGCCGTACACGGCGGTGCCGCCCGGCCGGACCGTACTGACCCTGCGGAACCTGCAACTCGCCTACGGGGCGCGGGTGGAGGGCGAGTTCGAACTCCGTGGGCCCGAGCGGATCGCGCTGGTCGGCCGCAACGGAGCGGGCAAGACCACGCTTCTGCGCACGATCACCGGGGAGCTGGAGGCCATGGAGGGCGACGCCGTCACCCATGTTCCGCTGCGATTCCTGCCGCAGCGACTCGACGTCCTCGACGAGGAGTTGAGCGTCGCGGAGAACGTCGCGCGGTTCGCACCCCAGGCGACCAACAACCGCATCCGCTCCCGCCTCGCCCGCTTCCTGTTCAAGGGGGCGAAGGCCGACCAGCAGGCGGCGACGCTGTCGGGCGGGGAACGCTTCCGTGCGACGCTCGCCGCACTGATGCTCGCCGAGCCGGCCCCGCAGCTCCTGATGCTCGACGAGCCGACGAACAATCTGGACATGGCCAGCGTGCGGCAGCTGACATCGGCATTGGCCTCCTACGAGGGCGCGTTGATCGTGGCCAGCCACGACGTGCCCTTCCTGGAATCCATCGGCATCACCCGCTGGGTCCTGCTCGAGGGGCAACTGCGCGACACCACGCCGGAGGAGGTGTACGGCGGAGAGCTGACTCCCTGAGCGACCGCCGGCCGCGATACGGCCCGCAGGCCGAAACACCGGTCGGCGGCCCCGCTCAGCCTGTGCCGTCGGCCATACAGGCCGTGAGCGTGCCGCCGTCGACGGGGTCGATCAGCAGGAAGGATCCCGTACGGCGGCACTCGGCGTACAGATCGAGTGCGAGCGGCTCGGCGGTACGCACCACAACCCGGCCGATGTCGTTCGCCGTCAACTGCCCGGGGTCCGCGTGCTGGGAGAGATCGTCCAGGGTGAGCCGCGAGGGGATCGCGTCGACGACCGCCTTGACCGTACGAGAGGTGTGCTTGAGCAGCACCCGTTGGCCCACGGTGAGGGGCTGGTCGGCCACATGGCAGACGACGGCGGCCACGTTCCTGGTGACCGTGGGCGCCGTGCCGGTCGGAGCGATCAGGTCGCCGCGTGAGATGTCGATGTCGTCACGGAGCCGCAGGGTCACCGACTGCGGCGCCCAGGCGGTGTCCACAGGCTCACCGAGCAGGTCGATCGCCTCGACGGTGCTGGTGCGGCCCGTGGGCAGCACCGCCACCGGATCACCGACGCGGATGATGCCGGAGGTGATCTGCCCGGCGTAGCCACGGTAGTCACGGTGCTCGGCGCTCCGGGGCCGGATCACGTACTGCACCGGGAGCCGTGCGGGTCCCTCGCCCGGGCGACCGCCGACGGCGACGCTCTCCAGGTGCTGCAGGACGGTCGGGCCGTCGTACCAGTCCATGGTCGCCGAGGGTTCCACGACGTTGTCGCCGGTGAGCGCGGAGACCGGGATGGAGGTGATCTCCGGGATGCCCAACTCGTCTGCGTAGGCGGTGAATTCCTTCGCCGGCGCCTCGAAGGCCGGCTCCGCGTAGTCGACGAGGTCCATCTTGTTGACCGCGAGGACGACGTGCGGGACGCGCAGCAGGGCGGCGAGGGCGGCGTGCCGGCGGGTCTGCTCGACGACGCCGTTGCGGGCGTCGACCAGGATGACCGTCAGTTCGGCGGTGGAGGCGCCGGTGACCATGTTCCGGGTGTACTGCACATGGCCGGGGGTGTCGGCGAGGATGAAGCGGCGGCGTGGCGTGGCGAAGTAGCGGTAGGCCACGTCGATGGTGATGCCCTGCTCGCGCTCGGCGCGCAGCCCGTCGGTCAGCAACGCCAGGTCGGGCGTCTCCTGGCCGCGGTCGCGCGAGACGTGCGCGACGGCCTCGAGCTGGTCGGCGAGGACGGACTTGGAATCATGCAACAGCCGCCCGACCAGGGTGGACTTGCCGTCGTCCACGGATCCGGCGGTGGCGAAACGCAGTGTGTCGATCGACATCTCTAGAAGTACCCCTCACGCTTGCGGTCCTCCATCGCGGCCTCGGACAACCTGTCGTCGGCGCGGGTCGCGCCGCGCTCGGTGAGCCGGGACGCCGCGATCTCCTTGACGACCTTCTCGACGGTGTCGGCGTCGGAGTCGACGGCGCCGGTGCAGGACATGTCGCCGACGGTGCGGTAGCGGACCTGACGCTTCTCGACTGTCTCGCCGTCCCCCGGACCGCCCCATTCGCCGGCGGTCAGCCACATGCCGCCCCGCGCGAACACCTCACGCCGGTGCGCGAAGTAGAGCTCCGGCAGCTCGATCTCCTCACGGGCGATGTACTGCCACACGTCCAGCTCGGTCCAGTTGGACAGCGGGAAGACCCGTACGTGTTCGCCCGGTGCGTGCCGGCCGTTGTACAGCTGCCACAGCTCGGGGCGCTGGCGGCGCGGGTCCCACTGGGAGAACTCGTCGCGCAGCGAGAAGACCCGCTCTTTGGCGCGTGCCTTCTCCTCGTCGCGCCGTCCGCCGCCGAAGACCGCGTCGAACCTCTCCTGCTGGATCTTCTCCGTCAACGGAACCGTCTGCAGCGGGTTGCGGGTGCCGTCGGGCCGTTCACGCAGCGCACCGCGGTCGATGTAGTCCTGCACCGAGGCCACGTGCAGGCGCAGCCCGTGCCGGGCCACCACCCGGTCGCGGTACTCGAGGACCTCGGGGAAGTTGTGCCCGGTGTCCACATGCAGCAGGCCGAAGGGCAACGGGGCGGGCGTGAACGACTTCAGCGCCAGGTGCAGCATGAGAATCGAGTCCTTGCCGCCGGAGAACAGGATCACCGGCCGCTCGAACTCACCCGCCACCTCGCGGAAGATGTGCACCACCTCGGACTCCAGCGCGTCCAGATGACTCAGGGCGCGGGGAACGTCGCGGAGCGGCTTGCGGGGGACGTGCCTGGGGCGGCCACCGCGTTGCGGGGCGGCCCCGGGGGCTGCGGCCATCGTCATGCCAGTCCCCTTTCGGCCAGCAGCGCGTGCAGCTGCGCCGCGCACTCCCGCACGTCGCGGGTGTGTGTCTCGAGCCGCAGGTCAGGCGTCTGTGGTTCCTCGTAGGGATCGTCCACCCCGGTCAGGCCGGAGATCTCCCCGGACGCCTGCCGGGCGTAGAGCCCTTTCACGTCGCGTGCGGCACATACCTCGACCGGTGCGGCGACGTGGACCTCCAGGTAGTGGGTGCCGCTGCGCTCATGGCGCTCGCGGACGGCTTCCCGGCCGGTCGCGTAGGGCGCGATCACCGACACCAGGGTGGTGACGCCGTTGCGGGCCAGCACCTCGGCCATCAGGCCGAGGCGCTGGACGGAGGCGTTGCGGTCGGCGCGGCTGAAGCCCAGGTCCGCGCAGAGGGACGACCGCATCTCATCACCGTCCAGTACCTCGACACGACGTCCTTCGGCACGCAGCCTCCCGGCCAGTGCGCGGGCGAGGGTGGTCTTGCCGGCGCTGGGCAGGCCGGTCAGCCACACCGTCGACCCCGGCCGGCAGGTGCATATCGGCCCCTGCTCCGACGGGCCCTCACCGATCGAGATCGCCTCGGCCGGTGCGGCGTTGATCACGCCGGTTCGCCCGTGGGCGGCAGCCGGCTCGGGGCGAAGGTCGGTGTGCGGCTTCGCCGTTGACCCTGGGCGCCGGCGGTTCATGACACCACCTCCTGCATGTCGAGGCTGGTGGACGGCGGGAAGGTCATGGCCGCCACGCGGCCGCGGTGGCGGATGGTGAGAGAGGCGTGTACCTCGACGCCGTTGTCCGTGGTGTAGATGTGCGGGATGTCGGCGGGCCAGTGGGCGTGGGTGCCGGCCGGGACGACGATCGGCTTCTGGGCCGGCCCCACTCGGGCGCTGCCCGCGAAGACGGTCAAGTGCTCGGTGACGCCGCGCTGGTGCGGAGGGGAGACCTGCGTGATGCCCGGCCGGATCCGGATGCGGTACAGCTCCGATGTGACCCCGTGGTCGGAGAAGGTCTCCAGGAGCGTGGCGGAGATCGCGGTGCCGTGGATCTCTTCGGGGCGCTCGGTCGGGTCGGGGTCGGCGAGCAGTACGGCCAGCGGGAGGTTGAGCTGCGTGGATATGGCGTAGAGGGTCTCGAGGGTGGGATTGCGGGTCCCGGTTTCCAGGCCCGACAAGGTCGCCTTGCCGATCGACGCGCGCTGGGCCAGTTCCGACAGCGACAGACCGTGCAACCGTCGTAGTTTTCGGACGCGCTGTCCGACCTCAACGGCGAATAGTTTGGCCATTTTCTCTACATTCCTTTCCGTTCCGAAAAAGGAACCTCAATGCCTTGCGCTCGGCGTTCCGGAATCGGAACGATAAGTCGTCTTGACAGAGAACTCGGCGGCGTGTTCACCTATTGAAAGTGAGATGAAACCTCCTAGCATAAGGTGGGTCATGGCTCAGCAGGTATTGGATTTCGCGCTTTCTGCCACTGAAATCGAGCAGTTCAACGAGAATGGATTCATCGGTCCGTTCGACGTGTACGACCCGGACGAGATGGAGAGCAGTCTGCGGGCGCTGCGGCCCAAACTGATCAACACGAAGACGGCGATCTACCAGCAGAGCGGGGCCGTCTCCGGCACCACCAACCTGGCCAACTACGACCGTCACCTGGACGTCGACTTCCTGGCCGACCACATCACGCGGCCGCAGATCGTGGGGCCGGTGTCGAGCCTGCTCGGCCCCGACGCGCTCTGCTGGCGTTCCGAGTTCTTCCCGAAGTACCCGGGGGACGAGGGGACCGACTGGCACCAGGCAGACAACTTCTCCAACGTCGCGGGCTCGAAGTACCCCCAGATCGTGTGGCCCGAGGACGCGGAGTTCGGCGGCACCATCACCGTCTGGACCGCTTTCACCGACGCCACCGTGGAAAACGGCTGCCTGCAGTTCATCCCGGGCTCGCACAAGACGATGAACTACGACGAGTCCAAGGTGATGGAATACGACGCGGATTCCATCAACAAGAAGGACAAGGACGGAGTCAGGCGCGGCTTCTTCGGCTACGACTACCGGCAGCTCCAGAAGGACCCGAATTGGAGTCCGGACGAGTCCAACGCCGTGTCGATGGAGATGCGGAAAGGCCAGTGCATCGTCTTCTGGTCGACGCTCATGCACGCATCGCACCCGCACAGCGGTCTGACCGACCAGATGCGGCTCGGTTTCGCGGCGCGCTATCTGCCGACGTCCGTCCGCGTCTACCCGTACTCCGACGCGCTCGTGGAGTTCGGAGGCGAGGCCAGTCTGGAGAAGTTCGGCAACGTCCTGGTCTCCGGCCAGGACGGGTACGGACACAACCGTTTCGTCGACCGGACCGTCACCGGTCGTCCCTTCGTCACGCGTTAGGAGGCCGTCTCGATGGCCAGCACAGAGATCGAGTCCTGGGTCGTGGACACCTGCCGGGAGCTGGGACTTCTGGTGGGGAGCCCTGGCGACGACTTCTTCGGCGGGGGCGGCAACTCGTTGACCGCGGTACGGCTCATCGCGCAGGCCGAGGAGCGTTTCGGCGAGGACTGCCTGTCGCCCGACGACCTCTTCGAGCGCAGCACGATGAAGGAGATCGCCGCGACGATCCAGGCGACCCGGGACCGTTCCCGGGTCCTGGGCTGACGGAGTTGCGGCATGGACAGGCTGACCGGTGACGATGTGGCGCTCGCCGTGCATCGGCGGATCAATCGCACCGCCGCGCCCTATCCCGACGACCGGGGCGTCAAGGAGCTGTTCGAGGAGGTTGCCGCCCGCTTGCCGGAAGCCACCGCGCTCGTCCACCGGGACCGGGTGATCACGTACCGCGACCTGAACCGGGCGGCGAACGGGATCGCGGCGCGATTGCAGCGGCGCGGTGTGGCCGCCGGCGCCGCCGTCGTGATCGGTGTCGCCCGCTCGCCCGAGCTGATCGCCGCGATACTCGGCGTCCTCAAGTGCGGCGGCCACTACGTCCCGGTGGACCTCGCGTGGCCGACGGAGCGCCTGCGCTCCGTCCTCACGCAGACCGGCGCCGCCCACCTGGTCACCGACGTGCCCGAAGCGGTAGCCGGTCGATTCCCCGGCCTCGACGTCCTCTCGCCGGACGCCCCGCCGGTCGAAGCGGATCCCGTGCTGCGTACGCGGCCGGACGATCTCGCCTACGTCAATTTCACCTCTGGCTCCACCGGCCGGCCCAAGGGCGTGCCGATCCGGCACCGGAGCATCGCCCGCCTGGTCTTCAACGCCCCCTACGCCAGGCTCGGTGAGCGTTCCAGGATCCTCCAGCTCGCCCCGGTGTACTTCGACGCGGCGACGTTCGAGATCTGGGGCGCCCTGCTGCACGGCGGGACGTGCGTGCTCTATCCGTCGCAGCGGATTCGCCTGTCGGAGCTCAGGAGAACCGTCGCCTCGCACGGCGTGACCGTGATCTTCCTGACCACCGCGCTGTTCAACACGGTGGTGGACGAAGGACCGGCCGCCCTCGACCAGGCCGAAACCGTCCTGACCGGAGGCGAGTTGCACTCGATGCGGCACCTGCGCACGGCGGTGGCCCGCTACGGGCCGGGCAAGGTCGTCAATGTGTACGGCCCCACCGAGTGCACGACGTTCGCCACGTACCACCCGCTCGAGCTGAGCCGGCTGCCGGAGTCCGTGGGGGACCTCCCGATCGGCCGCCCCCTGCAGAACACCCGCCTGTACGTGGTGGACGGCGATGCCCTGTGCCCGCCCGGCCGGGTCGGCGAGATCTGCCTGGCCGGGCCGGGACTGTCGCCCGGTTACCTCGACGCGCGCGACGCGGACCGGGGCCACTTCGTGGACCGTGAGATCGGCGGAGTGCCCGAACGGCTGTACCGCACCGGCGATCGCGGGCGTCTGCTTCCGGACGGCGAGGTCGTCTTCGAAGGGCGGCTCGACGACCAGGTGAAGATCAACGGATTCCGGATCGAACTGAGTGAGGTGGCCCATCATCTCGACCTGCACCCCGGTGTGCGGCTCAGCCACGTGGTGGTCGGTGAGAACGGCGCCGGTGACAAGGCGCTGACCGCGTTCGTGGTCCCGCACGAGGAGCGGTGCACGGCGCGGGAGATCACGGATTTCCTCGGCGACCATCTGCCGGGCTACATGATTCCGACGGCGATCCACTTCCGTGACTCCCTCCCCTTGTCCGGCAACGGAAAAGTGGACCGGCGGGCCCTGCTGACGGAGCACGCCATGGGCGGTGCGCGATGAACCGCGCCTCCTGGGAGACCTCCCGGCACGAGGAGTTCCGCACGCGGGTGCGTGATGTCCTGCGGAACGTGGTCCTCCCGCACGCCGACCGGTGGGAGGAGCAGGGCCACCCGGACCCGTCCGCGTGGAAGCTCCTCGCGGAGGAAGGACTCCTCGCTCGCGGCCACCGGGGCGAGGCGTTCCTGGAGAGCGCGATCCTCCTCGAGGAGCTGGGCCGCACCGGATACGCGGGCGTCCGCGCCGGCGTGGGCGTGCACGCCTACATGGCCACCTCGTATCTCGACATGTTCGGGACGCCTGCGCAGAAGGAGGCGTACCTGGAGCCGGCCCGGCGGGGCGAACGCCTCGCGGCCCTCGCCATCACCGAAGCGGAAGCGGGTTCGGACCTCAGCCGGCTCGGGACCCGCGCGCGCCGCCGCGACGGCGGCGGGCTGCTGGTCGACGGCGAGAAGCTCTATGTCGCCAACGGCACCCAGGCGTCGTTCTTCGTCACGCTCGTGCGGACACGGGACGACACGGCGACCGCGCACGGACTGACCGGTGCGAGCCTCCTGCTGATCGACGCCGACAGCCCGGGCGTGCACCGCACCGGACAACGGATGCTCGGCTGGCGTTCCGCCGACATCAGCAAGGTCGTCTTCGAGGACGTCGTCGTACCCGAGGACCGTGTACTGGGCCGCTGGGATCGTGCGCTGATGCACGTGGTCCAGGGCCTGGATTTCGAGCGCCTGGCCGCCGGTCTCCTCGCCGTCGGCGGTGTCGCCCACTGCCTGGAGCTGCTGAACGCGCACATACGCCGCCGCCGGGTCAAGAACATGCCGCTGTACGGGCATCAGGCCGTCCGCCACGCGTTCGCCGAGCTCACGGCCGACCACGAACTGGTCACCCAGTACGGCCGGCACGCGGCCCTGCTGCACAGCCGCGGTGAGTTGGACAGCCGGACGGCCACCGTGCTCAAGCTCAAGGCGACCGAACTCGCGGTGCAGGCTGCTCACGTCTGTCTCCAATTCCATGGGGCGCAAGGGTGCCTGGACGAGTCCACAGCGGCCCGGCTCTACCGCGACGCCTCCGCGGGCACGATCGCGGCCGGTGCCAGCGAGCTGCTACGCGATCTGGTGTGAGGCGCCGACCGGCGCCGGCCGGTCGGCGAACCGCGCTTCCGTGAACCTGGCCGCCCGGCCGATCGAGGTGGCGACCTGGGCCCGCGAGCCGACGCCGAGTTTCTTGAAGATCCGGCCGAGATGGGTCTCCACGGTCTTGTGACTGAGCCGCAGCGCACGGGCGATCTGCTGATTCGTACAACCGTCGCTGACCAGCACCGAGATCTCCCGCTCGCGGCTGCTCAACTTGGCCAGTCGCGCGTCGGCCGACTGCGCGGGCGCGTTCGTGGCCAGGTCGGCCGCGTGGTCCTGGTATCCGTGTGCCCCGCGTCCCTGCAGCAGGAGCTGTGCCTCGTCGAGCTGGCCGCGTGCCACGTCGGAGTCGATGCCGGCCCAGGCGGCCGCGACGGCCAGGTGAGCGCGGACCGCGTCGAGCGGCCGGCCGGCCCGGGTCAGTGTGACCACCGCACTGGAAGCGAAGACGGCGGCCCTGAGCGGATCGGTGACCCGGTGGTGGTGTGCGCGGGCCAACAGCGCCAGGCCCGTCGCACCCGGCAACCGCATGCGGCCGGCGGCCTCTTCGGCCGCCGTGGCCCAGCGCCCCGCTTCGGTCGCCGAACCGCGACGCTCCCCCTCCAGCCGGGCGAGGACCTCGGCGACGGCCGGAACCATCGAGACGACGGGGAACGACGCGGCGCGCCGTACCGTCCCCGTCGACAGAAGCTCCTTGCACAGCTCCTGGTCGCCCGTGTCGAAGGTCGTCTCGAGCAGCGACAGACGTACCCGGTCCGACCACGGCTCGCGCCACGACTCCGCCCGCCGTGCGGCCTCGCGCGCCGTGTGCCGGGCAGTCGTCCGGTCGCCGCTGATCCACGCCGCCCGGGCCAGTCCGGCACCGGCCTCGGCCAACAGGCAGTCGCTCCCGATCCGGGCTGCGGCGCGCATCGCCCGGTGACCCGACTCGATCGCCCGGTCGATGCGCCCGAGCCGCAGCCGGACTTCGGCGAGCCCGGTGGCGAACTGCGTCACCAGGTAGTCGAGTTCATGTGCCGAGGCGATGCCGAGACCCCGTTCGAAGTGTCGTGCGGCCTCCGCGTCCCGCTCGCACCGTGCCAGGGACCTGGCCAGCCAGTACAGGATGTCGAGCCGGCCGATGAGCGTGGCGTCGTCGAGGTCGTCGAGCAGGCCGGCCACCTCGCCGAGCCGCAGGGCGGCCTGTGCGGTGCGGCCCGCGTCCGCGTCGTGGGCGCCGAGCAGGGCCCAGGCGTATCCCCGGGCCAGCGGATCGGCCAGGCCGGTCGCCCAGTGCACCGCGGGCGGTTCGCCGCCGGGCAGCGGGCTTCCGCGCTCCAGTGCTGCCGCGAGCCGGGCCAGGTCGACCAGCGCGAGCGCCTCGGGTTCGTCGGCCACCTCAGGTCGCACTGCTTCCAGGAGCGACTGAGCGAGGGCGTATCTGCCCAGCAGGCGCTGAGCGCGAGCCCGCCATTCGGCCGCCTCGGCCCGCAGGACGAGCGGCACTTCGGCGCCGGGTGACGAGGTCCGGTCCAGGACGTCGAGGGCCTCGCTCGGCCTTCCCGCGACGACCAGGGCCTTGCCGGTGCGCACCCGCTGCTCGCAGAGCAGGGTCGCGTCCCCGACGGCCGCGCCGGCTTCGCGCGGCAGCAGCCCCGAGCGGACCCGGTCGGCCACCGGCTTCCGGTGCGGCACCGGCCCGGCATGAGTGTGGATGCACGGGGCGGGCAGCCGGACGAGCCCGGTGGCCGCTGTGTGCGCGGCGAGCCGCCACTGCTCACCGGTGCTGTGATACGCCGTGGCCCCCAGCAGGGCGTGCCGGAACCGGTAGTGGTCCGCCAACTCACCGGGCTGCACGATGTCCTCGCGCAGCAGCTCCGCCACGGCGTCCGCGAGGCGATCGGCGGGCAACGCGCTGATGGACCGCATCTCCTGGAGGGTGAACGCGTCGCCGAGTACCGCTGCGGACTGCGCGGCGAGCCAGCCGTCGTCGGACACGGCGCGGAACTCTTCCAGGAAGCGGGTGAATGGGGTCAGCCCCGGCGCGTCCGGCGCGGTTCCTCCGTACGAACGGGGGGCGGCCGCCAGAGCAAGGAGCAGCCCCGGGTTGCCGTTCGCCCGGCCGAGCAAGGCCCTGCGCAAGGGCCGTGGCGTCTCGCCGGGCAGCAGCGCGTCGAGCTCCTGGCCGGGCAGCGGGCCGAGTTCGATCCGGTGGGAGCCGGCCACGGAGGCCAGCAGTCCGCGCAGGCGCAGCGGCGACTGACGGTCGCGATGGGCGACCACGATGACCAGCCGGGCGTCGGGCGGCCTGCGCACCAGACTCTCCAGCAGTTCCAGCGAGGCCGGGTCCGCCCAGTGCACGTTGTCCAGCGCCAGCACCAGGCCGCTCGACCCCGTCAGCCCGCGGACCGCCTGCCGCAGTGCCGATCCCACCAGCCCCGTCGGAACGGGGGACTGGAGCGGCTCGGACGGAGGCAGGTCCGCCGGGTCCAGCGCGGGGAACAGCCGGCCGAGAACGCGCCGACTGGCGATCGGCACGCACTGGAGAACCGTCTCGGCGCGTTCGGAGAGAATCTCGTCGAATGCGTCGGAGAAGAGCTGATAAGGCGCGGCGGTCGCGGCGGGACCCGCCGCGGCGTGCGCGACGGACCAGCCCTGCTTTCTGGCGTCATCGAGTATCCGGTGCAGCAACCGGGTCTTTCCGATCCAGGGCTGTCCCAGAATTTCCACAACGGCGGACGGAGAACCCTCGGGGTCGAATAAGTGCGCCGCATCAGCCGACGTGGAACGCCCGACCGGTGCCGGCCGTGGAATTGCTCCGTCACCGTCCATGGACGGTGATCTCCTCCTGTGACGGGTGAGTCGTCGCGTCCGGCGATTGATTTTCGCCCGCCATCGCGCGGCGCAGGCTCAACGGCCGCATGTCGGTCCAGTGCGCCTCGATGTATTCCAGGCACTGCTCTTTGGGAGTCGGCTCGAGGACGGCTCGCCAGCCGGACGGTATCGCCTTTCCCTCGGGCCAGATCGAGTACTGCTCTTCGTCGTTGATGACAACGACATGGTGCTCGAAGCTGTCGGTAGACACACTCATCTCCCTACATGACCTTTGTCTGGTGGCAACTGCAGGCGTGGGCTGTCGATCTGCCCGTTGAGCCGATGGTCCGGAATCCTATTAGCCGCGACTCAAGACGGACTTGGGAAATAGGCTCGATGGCTCGAGACGGCGCGGCAGGCGAGTCGAGAAAGCGGTCAAAAAATCTCCGACGTCATGTTTGCGTGCAGGTCGAATCGTTGGGAAAGCCGTCGGACGCCCCCGGCTCCGTGCACCTCTCGGCCCTGCCCGGTGAGTGCGTGTCCGAGCTCGGTGGCGATCTCGGGGACACGGGCGAGGAGGTAGAAGTGGCCGCCCGGATGGACGGACAGGGTGACAGGAGCGGTGGTGACGGCGGACCACGCCCGGGCGTCGGCGGGGGGAACGCGGGGATCGTCGACTCCCGTCATGGCGATGACCGGGCAGGTGAGCAGCGGAGCCGGGGCGGCGCGGTAGGTCTCCACGGCCTGGAAGTCGGCGCGCAGCGCGGGCAGGGCCAGCTTCAGGAGACCGGGATGCTCCGGGGGAAGGCCGTCGGCGCCGTTCAGACGCTCCACTTCGGCGAGTATCGCGGCGTCGCCGAGGTGGTGGAACGACGGGCCGGGGGGCAGGAACGGGCCGCGGCGGGCGGAGGCGACGAGGAGGGAGACGGGGCGCCCGTCGGCCTCCAGCCTGCGGGCCAGCTCGAAGGCGACGACGGCGCCCATGCTGTGGCCGAACAGTGCCAGAGGCGTGGTGTCCTCTGGGTCCAGCAGGCCGAAGAGCGCGTCGGCGAGCGGCGCGATGGACCGGGCCGCGGGCTCTCGGCGCCGGTCCTGACGGCCGGGGTACTGCACGGCCAGGACGTTCAACTCCGGTGACAGGGCATCGGAGAACGGGAGGTAGAAGCCGGCCGAGCCGCCCGCGTGCGGAACACACAGCAGGCGCGGTGCCCGCGGACGCGCGGGGCGGAACTGCCGGACCCACAGGCCGCGTTCGGTCAGCGTGGCGGTGGTCATCGGCTCAGGGCGGACTCGGTCAGGGCACGGCGGTAGAAGAGCTGCGCGTCGTCCTCGTCGAGCAGACCGGACGCGCCGTGCAGCTGGAGGGCCTCCGTCGTGGTGTCGACGGCCAACTCACGGGCCAGACGCAGCGCGTGGGCGGGCTCGTCCTCGCGGTGGACGAGGCTGCGCACGGCCTCGAGCCGGGCGGACAGCGCCGCCAGCCGGAAGGCGGGGGACTGGTGCGCGCCGAGCGGCCGGCCGAACACCGTCCTGCGGCGGACGTGCTCGGTGGCGAGGTCGAGTGCGCCGCGGCTCAGGCCGGCCAGGTAGGCGGCCTGAGCGGAGCGGATCCGGTCTCTGAGGGCTCCGGGATCGGCGAGCCGGCCGGACAGCACCGAGGGCACGCCGGCGTCCACGTCGACGCTGAAGAGCCCGCCGCGGCCGAGGTCCGCGTGCTCCGAGAGCCTGACACCCGGACGGTCGAACTCGACGACGGTGAACTCGGCCCCGTCGACGGTGATCAAGAGGTCGGCCTGGTCCGCACAGCGGACGAAGCGCCGGTCGGGCCCGGCGATCGCCGCCGCGAGGTCGCCGCACCGCATCCCGTCGAGCAGCTGCTCCGCCGGAGGCGAGCCGGGCAGCGCGGCCAGGGCCGCGACGGCCGCCACGGTGTCGAGGTACGGCCCGCGGTAGAGGGTTTCGCCGAGGAGCTCGGCGACAGGCAGCACGGCGTACTTCTCGTGCAGCGCGCCGGCCTCGGACAGTGCCGCCCACACCGCGCCCTGGGCGGTCGCCGCCTCCGCGGACAGCGGGCGTTCTCCGAGCCTGCGCAGTACGGGCCGCAGTTCGGGCGAGAAGATGTCGGTCAGCGGGGCGGCGGTGGTCGTCACAGCAGCTCCAGGTGAGAGGTCGCGATGGCGCGCAGCATCACCTCGGAGGTCCCCGAGGCGAGGGTGAGCGTCGGGGCGTAGCGCAAGGCCCGCTCGACGCGGCCGAGGTCCGGCGCGTCGGGGTCCTGGTTGGTCAACAGGCCCTCCCGGCCGCGCAGTTCGAGACCGAACCGGGCCACCTCGCGGGCCTGCTCGGTGACGTACCACTTCGACATCGCGGCCAGGACCGGATCGGCGTGACCGGCGTCCAGGCCGGCCACCATCCGCCAGGCAAGGGCATGTCCGGCCGTCAGCCGCGCGTCGAGCTCGGTGTACCGCTCCCGCAGTGCGTCGGGCACCGCGTCGGCCACCGAGTCGAGCCAGTGGCGGATCTTGGCGTGGAAGTCGACGCCGGTCCGCTCCAGCACGAGAAGCTCGCTGATCAGCCGCCAGCCGTCGTCCACCTCGCCGAGGACGTCGTCTCGCGTCAGCCGGACCCCGTCGATGGAGATCTCACAGAAGGCGTCGTCGGTTAGGTTCGACAGCGTGCGGATGGTCACGCCGGGGGAGCGCAGCGGCAGCAGGAAGAGCCCGATCCCGGGCATCGGCCCCGGCACCGTGACCGCCGCGCACAGGGCCGTATCGGCGAAGCCGGACTTCTGGTTGAACACCTTGGTGCCGTAGAGCCGCCAGGCGCCGTCGCCGTCCGGCTCGGCCCTGGTGGTCATCCGTCCGAGGTCGGAGCCCGCCTGCGGTTCGGTGAACAGTACGGTGGCGATCTGCTCGCCTCGCGCCAACGCCGGGAGCAGCCGCGTGCGTTGGGCGTCGGTGCCGCTGTCGAGGACGAAGCGCCCCACGATGTCGACGCTCAGCACATGTGCGTCGTCCGGCACTGAGGCGAGGATCATCTCCTCGGTGACCACGGCGGACTCATGGTGCCCGAGCCCGAGACCGCCGTACTGTTCGGGCCAGCTCGGCGCGAGCCAGCCGCGCTCGCCGAGCAGCCGGTAGGTCTCGAGCAGTCCGGGCTCGTCCCCGGGGGGAAGCCGCCGGATCCGGTCGACCTCGTCCTGGACGCGGGGCGAGCGCAGCAGCGCGCGCACGTCCGCGCGGAAGGAGCGCTGCGCGGGTGTCGGGCGGATGCCGGGCGCGTCGGCGACGGGCAGGCTCGTCGTGTTCACCGCACCTCCCGCGCCAGCAGCGGACCGAGCGTTCGGCCCAACTGAGCCACCTGCGGAGGCCGCATCATCCCGTAGTGGTCGCCCGGTGTGTGGTGCCCGATCACCGGCCCACTGGTCCAAGGCATCCAGTCCTCGACGGTGGAGGCCGGGGTGGTCCCGGCGTGTACCAGGTCGATCTGTCCGTCGTAACGCTCCGGCCGCCATACCGCCGCCGTCGAGATGATCACGCGGAATACCTCCATCCGGCGCCTCATCAGGGCAGCGGATCCGGGCGGCACCAGGCCCTCGTCCACCAGCGCGCCGATGATCCGGTCGGCCTGTGCCTTCTCGTCGAGCCCGGACAGCTCCGCGGCCGACCACTCCTCGGGTGGTTCGAGACCGGCCGTCAGTGCGAGGTTCTCGGCGAACATGGCGCGCAGCAGCGCCGCATCCGGTGCCTCGTCCAGCATGGTCGGCTGCTGGGTGTCGAGCATCGCGAGCAGCGTGACGTGCCGGCCCCGCGCGCGCAGCCGCACGGCGGTGGCGTGGGCGAGCCCACCGCCGACCGACCAGCCGACGAGCCGGTAGGGACCCTCGGGCGCCACCTCGCACACGGCGTCGGCGTAGGCATCCGCCATCTCGGCCACGGACCCGGGAAGGTCGCCCTCGTCCAGGCCCGGCACCGAGATTCCGTAGTACGGGATGCCGGCCGGAAGCTCACGGCACAGGGCCGCGTACGCCAACGACGATCCGCTGCTCGCGTGGAAGAAGAAGACCGGGGTGACTCCAGGGTCTCCGGGCAGCAGCGGAACCACGAGATCCGCCTGCGCGACGGTGGCCGCGTCCGGCCGATCGGAACGCTTCGCGGCCAGGGCGTCCTCTGCCGCGGCCACCAGGGCGCCCAGGGTGGGACGGCTGAGGAACTCGCCGAGACTCAGGTCGGTCCCGGTCCATTCCCGGATCTCGACCACGAGCGCCGCCGCCTGGAGCGACCCGCCGCCGAGGGCGAAGAAGTCGTCGTCCGCCCGCACGTGGTCCACACCCAGCCTCTCGCGCCACAGCTCGGAGACCGACTGCCCCAGCGCGGTCCTCAGTTCGGACGCGGGCCGCGGCTCGGCAGTGGGGAGCGGCTCGGCGTCGTCCGGTGTCCCGGCGAGCGTGACACCGGGGACCGGCCCTTGCAGCGCGAGGGCACTCACCGCAGTGCCGGGCGCCGTCACCATGTGCTCCAGCACGGTCCGCAGGTCGGCCAGGAGACTGTCGATGCGTGCACGGTCGAACAGCTCGGTCGAGTACTCGGCGTTCAGTACGAGGGCGTTCTCGGAGGTCCGGGCGGCGCTGAGGGTGAGATCGAAACGCGAGGTGCCGAGCGGTACGTCGCACGACTCCACCCGCAGGTCGCCGAGTGTGAACTCCTCGACCGGGGCCTCGCTCGTCACCAGCGCGACCTGGAACAGCGGGTTGCGGGCGCCGGAGCGCGCGGGCCGGCGCCGGGCCACCACCTGGTCGAACGGCAGCTCCTGGTGGCGGTAGGCGTCCGTGACGGTGTCGGCGGTGCGCTCGAGCAGAACGTCCAGCGACGGGTCTCCCGCGCTGGACGTGCGCAGCGCGACCGTATTGGTGAAGAAGCCGATCAGCGACTCGAGTTCGGGCCTGATCCGGCCGGCGAAGACGGTGCCGATCGTGATGTCGGTGCTCTCGGTCCAGCGCGTCAGCAGCGCGTTCAGAGCGGTGGCGAGCACGGTGAGCAGCGGGCCGTCGTGCACCGCGGTCAGCTTTTCGGCCAGGTGGGGTGGCAATGTCACCCCGGTGATCGTCTCGCCGGCCCAGGTCGGCCGGTGCGGGCGCGGCCGGTCTGCGGGCAGCACCGTGGGTACGGCTCCCGCCAACTGCCGCGCCCAGTAGTCCGCCTGCCGCTCGCCCACGGGCCCGGCGATCCGGTCGCGCTGCCAGGCGGCGTAGTCCGTGTACTGCACGTCCGGGGCCGGCGGGCGGGCGCCGGACTCACCGGGATCGGTGGCGTAGTCCCGGCTGAGTTCGCCGACGAGCAGGGGTATCGACCAGTCGTCCACGACGGCGTGGTGCAGGATCAGAGCGAAGACGTGGTCGTCGGGGGCGAACCGGTACAGGCGGGCCCGCAGCGGGGCGGCCGCGGTGAGGTCGAACGGCTGCCGGGCCGCCTGCGCGACGTGCTCGTACACCGCCCGCTCCCGCCCTGACGCGTCGAGTCCTGACAGGTCCTCCAGCGGCAGCGGCACCGAGGCGGGCGGGTCCTCGACGATCTGCTGGTCCCGGGCGAACCTGGTGCGCAGCACCGCGTGCCGGGCGACCAGAGCGGTGAGCGCCCGACCGAGGGCGGATACGTCCAGCGGGCCGCGCAGCCGCAGCACCACGGGCGTGTGGTAGATCGCCTGATGCTCCATCAGCTGGTCGAGGAACCACATGCGCTGCTGCGCGTACGACATGGGGGCGACCGTGTCCGGCGGCAGCGGGGGGACGGGCCCGGGCATGCCGCCCCGTCGACGCGCAGGTCCCTCGGCGCGGAGGCGGGCGAGCAACTCGGCACGCCGCTCGGGGGACAGCGTGGCGAGGCGCTCGCGCAGATCGGTGTCCATCAATGGTCCTCCAGATCGTCGAGCAGCTCGGCCAGCAGGTCCTCGTCGGCCGCGGCCAGTTCCTCGCTGTCTATGAGTGCCGCCAGACCGGCGATGGTCGAGGCGCGGAAGAAGGCGCGCAGTTCCAGGCTGACTCCGAAGGCGTCGCGTACCCGTGACGTGATCTGGGTGATCCGCAGCGAGTTGCCGCCGAGGGAGAAGAAGTCGTCGTGCACCCCGAGGTCCTCGGTGCCGAGGATCTCGCTCCAGATCTCGGCGAGCCGAGTCTCCGTCGGCGTGCGCGGTTCGGACCGTTCGGGCGTGGACGGGCGGTCGGGGTCGGGCAGCTTCGCGTGGTCGATCTTCCCGTTGGCGTTCAGCGGGAAGCCGTCGAGGGTGACGAACGAGGAGGGGACCACGCCGGCGGGCAGCCGCGCCGCGAGCTCTGCGCGCAAGGCTGTCGTGTCGGGGGCGGCACCGTCCGTCGTCACGACGTGGGCGACGAGGGCACCGTCCCGCAGCGTCACCAGGGCCTGCCTGATCCCCGGCTGATCGGTGAGAACCGCCTCGATCTCGCCGGGCTCGATGCGCAGGCCGCGCAGCTTGAGCTGGCGGTCCACCCGGCCGTGGAAGGTGAGGACGCCGTCGGGGCGGCGGATCGCGAGATCACCCGTGCGGTAGACCCGGCTGCCCGGCGGGCCGAAGGGGTCGGGAAGGAACTTCTCGGCGGTCAGCCCCGGGCGGCCGAGATAGCCGCGGGCCACGCCCGTCCCGCCGATGTAGAGCTCACCGGGTACTCCGTCGGGCGCCAGATCGCCGCGTTCGTCCATGACGTAGGCCCGGTAGCCGGCGAGCGGCAGACCGATCGGCGGAGGCCCGTCCAGCACATCGGGGACGAGATGGTCGATGCAGGCCACGGTCGCCTCGGTGGGTCCATAGGCGTTGTGGAACTCCCGGCCGGGGATGTTCCACCGGTTGACCAGGTCGCCGGGGTAGGGCTCGAGGCCCACGAACAGGGCCCGCAGGTCGGGGAAGGAGCCGGCGTCGAGCTCGGCGAGGATCGACGGAGGCAGGTCGGTCACCGTGACCGCCGTGCGGCGCATCAATTCCGCGAGGCGGTCCAGGTCGTGCAGCACCTCGACCGGTGCCTGCACGAGCGCCGCGCCGCTGGTGAGCGCAGAGAAGAAGTCGAAGATGCTGACGTCGAAGGCGGGGTTGGCGAACTGGAGCACTCGGTCGCCGGGCGCGAGCTGGAAGGTCTCGACGATGCCGAGCACGAATTCGACGACGTGCCGGTGCTCCACCACCACACCCTTGGGACGGCCCGTCGAGCCCGAGGTGTAGATGACATACGCGGCGGAAGCAGGGTCGATGACCGGCGCGGGAGCGTGGCCGTCCGCGTGAGCGGCGTCGTCGGTGTCCTCGGCGTCCTCGGCGTCCTCGGCGTCCAGCAGGACGCGAGACACGCCCGCCGGCAGGAGCCCGGCGACCTCGCGCACGGTCACGACGGTCCGGCAGTCCGCGTCGTCGAGCATCCACGCGATCCGGTCCGCCGGATAGCCCGGGTCGAGCGGCAGATACGCCGCGCCCGCCTTGAGCACCCCGAGCAGCGCCGCGGGCAGATCGGGGCCCCGCGGCAGCAGCACGCCGACGATGCCGCCGGCGTCGGTGAGCCGCCGGGCCAACCGGTCGGCCCGGGCGTTCAGTTCGCCGTAGGAGACGGTGGCACCCTCGAAGACGCAGGCCGGTGCAGCGGGGTCGGCGTCGGCGCACTCCTCGAAGAGCTGGTGGAGCAGCCGGCCGCGAGCACCGGGCGCGGCCGGCCCAGTGCTGTGGCGCAGCGCGCGGGACCGCTGGCCGGGGTCGAGCAGGTCGAGGCGGGACAGCGGGACGGCGGGGTCGGCGCACACCTGGTCGAGCACGGCGGCGTACTGCGTCAGCAGCCGCTCGATCCGGTCCCCGTCGAAGAGGTCGGTGGCGTACTCGGCCCAGAGGTCGAGGCCCTCACCCGGAACCTCGGTGACCTGCACGGCGAGATCGAACCGGGCGGTCCCCTGCCCGACGGGCTCGTGGGCGACCCGCAGACCGCCCGCCCCGCCGCTGCCGGCCGTCGCGTTCTGGAGGGTGAAGGAGACCTGGAAGAGCGGGTTGCGGCTGGCGTCCCGCTCGGGGTGGAGCTCCCGGACGAGCCGGTCGAAGCCGAGTCCCTGGTGGAGATGGGCGCCGAGGACGGTCTGCCTGGTCCGGGAGACCAGCTCGCTGAAGGCCGGGTCACCGGAGGTGTCCGTGCGCAGCACCAGCGTGTTGGCGAAGAAGCCGATGAGCGGCTCGATGTCGGGGTGGTCGCGCCCGGAGAACACCGAGCCCACGGCCACGTCCTCGGCACCGGTGTAGCAGGTGAGTAGCGCGTTGAAGCCGGCCAACAGCACACTGAGCAGCGTCGCCTGCTCGGCGCGCGCCAGCTCGGTGAGGCGTGTGCGCAGCCCTTCGGGCAGCCGTAGCACAGTGGTCGCGCCGCGGAAGCTCTGCTCGGCCGGGCGCGGCCGGTCGGTGGGCAGGTCCAGGGTCGGCAGGTCCGTGAGGCGCTCGCGCCAGTAGGCGAGCAGCCGCTCGGTCGCGTCGGCCGACGCCCGCTCCCGTTCCCAGGCCGCGAAGTCCGCGTACTGGACCGGTAGTTGAGGCAGTGCGGGCTCGGTACCGGCGACCGCGGCGGAGTAACAGGCCGTCAGTTCCGAGACCAGGATGGCGGTGGACCAGCCGTCGGTCGCGATGTGGTGGATGCACAGGACCAGCAGGTGCTCCGTGGGCGCGAGCCGGATCAGCCGGGCACGCAACAGCGGCCCCGACGCCAGGTCGAAGGCACCGGTGGCCACTTCGTGCGCGAGGGCACGGGCCTCCTCCTCGGCGTCCGGCCGTCCCGTCAGATCGGTCAGCGCGATGTCCACGCGGTCCGGGGCCGGATCGATGATCTGGTGGGGCACGCCGTGCTCTTCGCTGTAGCGGGTGCGCAGGCTCTCGTGCCGGCCGACGACGAGGGTGAGCGCCGCGACCAGCTTCTCGTGGTCGAGCTCCCCGTACAGGCGCAGCCCCAGCGGTGAGTTGTAGACGGGCTGCCCCGGCGTCCACTTGTCGAGGAACCAGAGCCGCTGGCCGGCGAAGGACAGGGGCAGCGGACGGTCGCGCGGCACGGGGGACAGCCGCGCCGTGGCGTTCCGGCGCGCGCCCAGCTCCTTCAGCAGACGCTTGGCCTCGGTGACCTCGCCGGTGGTCGTGCGAGTGGTGCGGGCACGTGCCTGGATCGGCCCGCCGGCTTCGAACCTCGGCATGCGGCATCTCCTCTGCGCAGACTCCTGGTGCCTGGCAACTGTGGCGCGCGCGGTGCGGGGCGGCTATCGGGACTTCTCCCGACTGGTCGGTCCGGGCCCCGATCCCCGAGCGTGACTCGGGAGTTTCTCGAAGCGCTGGGGCGCGAAGTGAGGTGGTGCACCGGTGCTGACCCGAAGGCAACCGCAGGCGGACCCGCGCCCGGCACGGCAGGACGGTGACTTCCGGCGCCTGTGGGCCGGGGACGTCGTGTCGCAACTCGGCTCGCAGATCACGCTCTTCGTGCTGCCCTACATGGCAGTGACCACCCTGCACGCCTCGGCCGATCAGGTCGGCCTGCTCCAGGCGCTCTACACACTGGCGTTCCTGCTGGTGCCGCTGCCCGCCGGAGTGTGGCTGGAGAACCGGGCCAGGCGGCCGGTGCTCATCTGGATGTGCCTGATCAGCGCCGGTCTCGTCCTCTCGGTCCCGATCGTGGACGCCGTCGGCTCGCTCAGCCTGGCCCACCTCTACGCCGTCGCCCTGATGGGCGGCGCGGGGGCCGTCATCTCGGACATCGCCAAGGTCTCCCTGGTGCCCCAGCTCGTCGGCCCCGACAAACTGGCCTCGGCCAACAGCCGGCTCAACGTGGGCCTCGCCGTGGGCGGCACCGCGGGCCCCGGGCTCGCCGGCTGGCTGACCGCGCTGGTCGGTGCGTCGAACGCACTCGTCCTCGACGGGTGTTCCTACCTCTGGTGCGCGCTGATGACCAGCCGGCTGCTGCACCGCGAACCCCCGCCGCCGGCCGACCGCCCCGCCCGCAACCTGCCCAAGGAGGTACGGGAGGGACTGCACACCGTCTTCCGAACGCCCTCGGTGCGCAACATCGCCGTGCACGCGGCACTCAACAACGCCGGCGCCCAACTCCTGAACGTCGTCCTCGTCATCCACCTCGTACGGGACCGCGGATACGGCAGCGCCGCCTACGGCCTCGTCCTGGTGTGCGGCGGCGTCGGCGCCGTCGTCGGCACCCTGGCCGCACCCCGGCTCATCCGGACGTTCGGGTACGGCCGGGCCATGCTCGGCGTGCTCGCGATCTCGGTGAACGCGTTCTGGATCCTGCCCCTGGTGGACGGTTCGCGCACGGTCGTGGTGACGTCGTTCGCACTGGCCCTGGGCATCACCTCGGTGGGCACGGGCGTCGGAGGCGTCGTGAGTGTGACGGTGCGACAGCTCCTGACGCCCCCGCGCCTCCATTCCCGGATGAACGCCAGCTATCGCATGGTCACCTACGGCACCGTCCCGGTGGGTGCTCTGCTGGGCGGCCTGCTCGTGGAGCGGATCGGTGCGCAGGCGACGCTGTGGATCCTTCCGTTCGTGTTCACCGCGGCCGTGCTGCCCCTGGTGCACCGGACGGTGCGTTCACTCGGCAAGACCCCTGATCACGTGGAGCACGACCTAGTGGAGGCCGAGGGATGAGACTCATCGACCGGATCGCGGCCCACGCCGCGGCGGACCCGCACGCGGCCGCGATCCTGGACGAGGGCGGTGCCCTCTCGTACGCGGAGTTGTGGGCGGAGTCGGGCCGGACCGCGGCCCGGCTCACCGAAGCAGGTATCGGGCCGGGCAGCCGGGTCGCCCTCGCCGCCGGACGGAGCGCCGGACACATCGTGGCGGCACTGGGCGTCTGGCGCGCGGGCGCCGCGATCGTCCCCCTCGACCCCGGCGCAGCCCCGCTGCGGCGGGAGCAGATGCTGCGCGCCACGGCTCCGGCCGCCACGATCGCAGACGACCAGACCGTGGAGCGGCACGGCGGACCGGGACCCGACGACACCGCGCCCCTGGGCCTCGGCCGCAGCACCGACGACGGCTACTACGTGTTCACCTCGGGGTCCACCGGTCGGCCGAAGGGCATCGCCATGCCCCGCGCCGCGCTCGACAATCTGCTGGACTGGCAGCTTCCCGAACTGGGTGAACGCCCGCACCGCAGGGTCGCGTGGTTCGCCTCGGTCGCCTTCGACGTCTCGCTGCAGGAGATCACCTGCACGCTCGCATCGGGCGGGACGCTCGCCGTGGTGCCCGAGGAGATCCGCGCCAACCCGGACGCGTTCCTCGCCTGGCTCGTCGAGACCCGGATCGAGGTGCTCCACCTGCCCTACGTCGCACTGCAGATGCTCGCCGCACAGGCCGCCACGAGCCCGCTCGTGCCACGTCTGCGACTCACCGAGGTGATCACCGCGGGGGAGACACTCAAGTGCAGCCCGGACATCGTGCGCATGTTCCTGCGCCTGCCGAGCACCCGGCTGACCAACCAGTACGGCCCGTCGGAGAGCTACATCATCACCCGCTACGCGCTGCCCGGAGACCCGGCCCAGTGGCCCGCGCTCCCGCCGCTCGGCACCGCCGTCCCGGGAGTGCGGGTGACACTGCGGGACGCCACGGGGCCGAGGTCGAGCCGGGCGAGCAGGGCGAGTTGTGCGTCGGCGGGATCATCATGCGCGGCTACGTGGGCGAGAACGCGGCCGAAGCGAGCGCGCGCGCCCTCACCGACGGGTACTACCGCACGGGCGACTTCGCGAGCGAACGCGCGGGGCTTCTCCGGTTCGCCGGGCGCAAGGACCAGCAGGTCAAGATCGACGGCCATCGGGTCGAGCTCCAGGGGGTCGAGAGCATGCTGCTCGAACACCCCCGGGTGAAGGAGGCGGTGTGCCTCGTCACCGGTCAGGAGTCCCTCGAGCGTTCCCTGGCCGCGGTCGTCGTGGGCGGTGCGGAGCAGTCGGAGCTGCGCTCGTTCCTGAGCGCCCGGGTGCACCCGTCGATGGTGCCGCGGCGCTTCGTCATGGTGGACGCCCTGCCACTGACCTCCACGGGCAAGGCCGACCGGCCGGCCACCGCGCGGCTACTCGAGCCCGGCCGGGTGTAGCCGGCGCCGGTGCAAGGACTCGTAGAACGGCAGGTGGTGCCGGAGATAGGAGGACAGCACCGGGTCGGTCGCCAGGTCCGTCCCGTACTCGCGCGGCGTCGTGCGAAAGCCGGCCGACGCGCTGGCGTCGGCGTGCCAACGGGAGGTGCGGTGCCACTCGTCGCGCTCTCCGGGCCGCCAGTTCAGCGCGTCGGGCAAAAACGGAATGCCGACGGCGGCGCAGTACGCCGCGACCAGGCCCGGGGCGTCAGCCACCAGGTCGGACGAGTCGAAGACCACCGGCGGCCCCGAACTCCGCTCGGCGACCGCCTGATAGATCTCGAACTGGGCCTCCGCGCCGATCTGGTGGAGCCGCACCTCAGGGTTGAGCGCGTGGTAGGACGCGATGGTCTGCGCGGGGTGGCGGATGATGAACGTGTGGGTGGCGTCGCGGCCGAGGAAGGCCTCGTCGTCGAGGAGCGCGGGATAGCGCTCGTCGGTCGTGTCCTTGAAGAAGACCGGCTCGGACCGGGACAGCTCCCGGATCGCCGAGGTCAGTTCCGACTCCTTCCTGACCGTCAGGTCGCCGACCTCCACGCTGCCGAACTCGGCCAGGTTGGAGAAGGGTTCGTGCAGGACGTGGAAGTCACCGCGTTCGGTCATCATCCGGAAGAACGCCGTGGAGCGACTGCGCGGCATGCCCCACAGTGCGATGACGCGCGGCCGGTCGTCAGCGTCGTGCCACCTGGTCACCGTCGCCCTCACCCCTTCACCGTCTCGGCTGTCGAGCCCCGCAGTCTGGCACGGAACGGCGCCCTGTCCGAGGCGTTGCCGCTCTCGGCCGGGTAGGGGAACTCCCCGACTGTCCGGCCCCCGTACCGGCTGCGAACCTCGAACCAGCTCTGAGGGATCGTCCGACTCGACGGGAACAGTGTGGTGTCGCATGAACGCGCTACGGGTGTGGTCGAAGGCGGACGAGGTCCGGATGTGGCTGCTCTGCCTGCCTCCCGGTGGCGGTGACGCACGACTGTTCAGAAACTGGCCCGCGCACCTTCCCGAGAGCATGGGAGTGGCGGCGCTCGAACTGCCCGGCCACGGCGGCCGGCAGGGCGAACCGTGGGCCGCGAGCATCGAGGCCGCCGTCGGGGAATTCGCCGACGCCGCGGCACCGCTGCTCGAACGGCCGGTGATGTTCTACGGGCACAGCATGGGGGCGGTCCTCGCCCTCGATCTGGCCCACGAACTGCGCTCCCGGCAAGGCATTGAGCCGCTGGCGCTGATCGCCGCCGCCAGCGGGCCGCTGAAGCGGCAAATCCGGCAGACCCCCTCCGACGCCGGAGACGAAGAACTGGTGCGATGGCTGCGCACCCTCGGCGGCACGCCCGAGGAACTGCTCGCCGACCCGGAGTACCTCGCCGAGCTGCTGCCGGTACTGCGCGCCGACCTCGGCCTCCTCGAACGCCGGACGCGGCGAGCGCCGCCGCCGCTCGGCTGCCCGATCCACGTCTACCTCGGCGAACACGACCCGATGGTCGACGGCACTGCGGCGCAGCGCGGCTGGGCCGCGCACACGACGCGTGAACAGCCGCCCCGCAGCTTCCCGGGTGGCCACTTCTTCGTTCAGGAATCCGCCGAACGCGTGCTGGCAGCACTGGCCGAGGACGCGGATGCGGCGGTCGGCGGCCGGCTCCTTCGGTCCCGATGAGCATGTCGGACGCACGGCCGCAAGGCCGATTGGGAGGAACAGGCATGGGCAAGGCGGATTCGTCCGGAGGACGTGACACGGCCGGCGGCACGGCGACGGTGACGGCCGGACCGGAGGGGAAGCCCGCTCTCGAGGGGCTGTCGGCGGAGCGCCGGTCGCTGCTCACGCTGGAGCTCGCCCGGCGTAAGGCGGCGGCACTCAAGCCGCGGCCGCTGCCCCGCGATGGCGCCGAGCCGCGCTTCCCGCTCTCCTACGCACAGGAGCGGCTCTGGTTCCTCGCCCAGGCCGACCCGGGTTCGACCGCGTATGTGATGTCCGGCGCGCTGCGCCTTCGCGGCGCACTCGACCGGACGGCGCTCAGCGCGGCCCTCGACGAGATCGTGCGCCGCCACGAGGTGCTCCGCACCACCTTCCCCGACCAGGACGGCCTGCCCGAGCAGCGCGTCGGACCTCCCCGGCCCGTGCCGCTTCCCGTGGTGGACGCCGACGACGAGGACACGCTCGCCGCGTGCCGGGCCGAGGCCACCACACCTTTCGACCTCGCGTCCGACCTCATGGTGCGCGCCCGGCTGCTTCGCCTGTCCGACGACCACCACGTGCTCGTCCTCGGCCTGCACCACATCGCCGCCGACGGCTGGTCGCTCGGCGTCCTGCTGCACGAGCTCGGTGTCCTCTACGACACCTACCGGCGCGGGCAGGACTCGCCGCTGCCGGAACTCGACATCCAGTACGCCGACTACGCCGTCTGGCAGCGAGACTGGCTCGCCACCGGTCCGCTGGACGAGCAGATCGCCTACTGGCGCGAGCGCCTCGACGACGCCCCGGTGCTGGAGCTGCCCGCGGACACCGCACCCAGCGCGGCACGCACCTGGCACGGAGCGTCCGAACCGTTCTCCTTCCCGCCGCACCTGTGGAAGGCCGTGGTCTCCTTCGCCGAGGAACGCGGGACGACCCCGTACATGGTCCTGGTCGCCGCGTTCGCCGTCGTACTCGCCCGGTGGAGCGGCCAGAGGGACGTCGTGATCGGCTCGCCGGTCGCCGGGCGGGCCCACCCCGAACTGGAGCCGCTGACCGGGTTCTTCGTCAACACCCTGCCGCTGCGGGTGGGCGTGCCGGGCACGTCCACGTTCACTTCACTGCTCGGCGAGGTCAAGCAGTCCTGCACCGAGGCGTACGCCCATCAGGACGTCCCCTTCGGCAAGTTGGTCCAGGCCCTGCGGCCGGACCGCTCCCTGGGCCCCGTGCCGCTGGTGCAGGTGATGCTCGCACTGCGTGACGTACCGGGACAGCGGCCCGCACTCGCCGGCCTCGACGTGGAGGAACTGGACCTGGCGAGCAGCCAGGACGCCAGCAAGTTCGACCTGGTGCTCGACCTGGTCCCGGAGCCCGACGGCCAGTTGCG
Organism: Streptomyces sp. YIM 130001; assembly: GCF_003574445.1. GTDB lineage: Bacteria > Actinomycetota > Actinomycetes > Streptomycetales > Streptomycetaceae > Streptomyces. The sequence goes on along the minus strand of NZ_KZ984561.1, from coordinate 61,768 downwards.
CAGCCGGGTCGAATACAGCACCGACCTCTTCGAGGCCGACACCGCGGGCCGTATCGCCGACGCGTTCGTCCGGGTGATCGAGACCGCGCTGGCCGGCCCGGACCAACCGGTCGACCGACTGCCCCTGCTGTCCGCGGACGAACGGGGGCGCCTCGTCGGCGAGTTGTCCGGCGCCGGCGACGCGAGCGCCGCCGACGAAGCGGGCTGCCTGCACACCCTCATCGACGCGACGGCGGACGCCGGGCCCGATGCCCCGGCGGTCGAGTGCGGCGACACCGTGCTCACCTACCGCGAGCTGACCGAGCGCGCCGACCGGCTCGCGCACCGGCTGCGTTCGCTGGGCGCGGGTCCCGAACACGTCGTCGGGATCAGCCTTCCGCGCTCGGCCGACATGGTGGTGGCCGTGCTCGGGGTGCTCAAGTCGGGCGCCGGATACATGCCGCTCGACCCCGGCTACCCGCAGAGCCGCGTCGAGTTGATGGTCCGCGACTCGGGCGTCTCGCTGATCATCACCGACCACACGGTGGCCGACACCGGCCGGCTGCACGCATCCGACGACGCGGACACCGGCCCCGAACTGGTGCTCATGGACGACATCGGCGCCGACGGCCCGCGGGCGGCCCGGCCCGGCCCGGTGCACCCGCGCACGCTGGCCTACGTCATCTACACCTCCGGCTCCACCGGCGTGCCCAAGGGCTCGGCCAACGAACACGGCGGCGTGGTCAACACCCTGACCGGACTGAACCGCACCCTCGGTCTCGGCCCCGCGGACCGGATGCTCGCGGTGTCCAGCCTCAACTACGACATGTCGGTCTACGAGATACTCGGCAGCCTGCTCGCGGGCGCCTGTGTGGTCGTCCCGCCGGACGACCTCGAGGTCACCGACCCGGTGCGGCTGCGCCAGCTGCTCATCGACGCCCAGGTCACCGCGTGGAGTTCCGCGCCGGCACTGCTCGAACTGCTGGTCAACCACGCGCACGGCGGCCCCGGTCTCGACGGAGCCGCGCTGCGCCTGGCCGCCCTCGGCGGCGACCGGCCGCCCTCCGCGCTCGCCGACCGGCTCGGTGAACTCCTGCCGGATCTGCGGCTGTACAACCTCGCCGGCATGACGGAGGTCTCGTACTGCTCGACCTACCACCTCGTGCGCCGGCCCGAGCCGGTCCCCGGCACCATCCCCTGGGGCCGCCCGCTGCCCAACCAGCACCTGTACGTCCTGGACGCGCACGGTGAACCCGTCCCCGTGGGCGTGCGCGGCGAGCTCTTCATCGGCGGCGCCGGTGTGCGCCGCGGATACTGGCGACGGCCGGGCCTGTCGGCCGAGCGGTTCATCCCCGACCCGTTCGACCCCACCTCCTCGGGGCGGCTCTACCGCACCGGGGACGCCGCCCGCTGGCGCACCTCGGGTGAGCTGGAGTTCCTGGGCAGGCTCGACCACCAGGTGAAGCTGCGCGGACTGCGGATCGAGCCGGGTGAGATCGAGGCCGCGCTCACCTCCCACGAGGACGTCAAGCGCTGCGCCGTCCTCCTGCGCGGCGAGGGCGCCGACCGGCGTCTGGTGGCCTACCTGACCACCCGGGGCCCACTGCCACCGAGCGTCGGAGAACTGCGCCAGTACCTGCTCGACCGCGTACCCGACCACATGGTGCCCTCGGCGTTCGTCCTCATGGACGAGTTCCCGCTCCAGCCGAGCGGCAAGCTCGACCGGACCGCGCTGCCGGACCCGGCCGCGATCCGGCCCGAACTGTCCGGCGGCTACACCGAGCCCGCCGATGCCCTGGAGAAGGTCCTCGCCGGAATCTGGGCCGAGGTACTCGAACTCGACCGGGTGGGGGTGAGCGACGACTTCTTCGACCTCGGCGGTCACTCGCTGCTCGTGACACAGGTGGTCTCCCGGATCCGCGACCTGTTCCGGGTGGACTTCCCGATCCGCGGCTTCCTCACGGCGGGCACCGTCCGCGCGCTGGCCGGCCGGCTGCGCTCCGCGGCAGCCGAGGCGGGATCGGACGCCGACCATGTCGCGGAGCTGATCCTCCAGGTAAGCGGCATGGACGCCGACCAGGTGACCAGGAGGCTCGGCGCATGACTCTCTCCGACGCCGCCGGGTTCCGCCCCGGGAGCATGGCCCCCGACCAACTCCGCCTGCTGGAACGCCTGCTGGCCGAACAGGACTCCGCACCCGCGCCGCGCCCGGAGATACGGCCGAACGCCGTGGACCGCGCGCACGCCGAGCCGTCCTCCGCCCAGCACCGCATCTGGTTCTTCGACCGACTCCAGCCCGGCTCCGCGCTCTACACCATCACCGGCGTCGCCGAACTGCGCGGCGCCCTCGATCCCGAGGTGCTCTCCCGCTGCCTGACCGAGGTCGTACGCCGGCACGAGACGCTGCGCACCACCTTCCACGGTGACGGCGACGAACTGTTCACCCGGGTCGAGCCGGTGGCACCCGTACCGCTGGAGTTCGCCGACCTGTCCGCGCTGCCGGAGGCCACCCGGCAGCACGCGGTGCGCGAGAGGCTCGACGCCGAGGCCCTGCGCCCCTTCGACCTCTCCGGTGACCTGATGCTGCGCGCAGGGCTGCTGCGCCTCGCCCCCGACCTGCACCTGTTGCAGCTGTCGATGCACCACATCGCCGCCGACGGCTGGTCGCTCGGTGTGCTGCTGCGCGAACTGGGCGCGCTCTACCCGGCCTTCTCACAGGGCGAGCCCTCGCCGCTGCCCGAACCCGCCGTGCAGTACGCCGACTACGCGGCCTGGCTCAACGAGCGCATGCGCGAGCCCGGCCACGAGGAGGCGCTGCACGCCTGGGTCGACCGCCTCGAGGGAGCCTCCGCCCTGGACCTGCCCACGGATCGCCCGCGGCGGGAATCGGGATCCTTCGTGGGCGGCCAGGTGCCGCTGACCCTGTCCGCCGATCTGATGGCCCGGATCAAGCAACTGGCCGACCAGGAACGGGCGACGCCCTACATGGTGCTCGTGGCGGCCCTCACCGCCCTGCTCGGCAGATGGAGCGGCGGCCGCGAGGACGTCGTCCTGGGCTGCGCCGTCGCCGGCCGCAACCGCAGTGAGATCGAGCCGCTCATCGGCTTCTTCGTGAACACCCTCCCGCTGCGCCTGGATCTCGGCGGACAGCCCTCGTTGCGCACTCTGGTGGGCCGGGCGCGAACCGCCTGCCTGGACGGCTACGCCGGCCAGGACGTTCCCTTCGAGCAGATCGTCGAGCGGCTTCAGCCGGACCGGGAACCGGGCGCCCGGGTGCCACTGGTACGACACATGCTCGTGCTGCACAACAGCCCGCGTCCCAAGCTGAACCTGCCCGGCCTCGAGGTCGAGGTGCTCCCCCTGGACACCGGCACCGCCAAGTTCGAGATCCAGATCGAACTGACCCCCACCGAGGACGGCGGTCTCGGCGGCTGGCTCGAATACGCTACGGACCTGTTCGACGAGGCCACGGCGGCCCGGCTGACCGAAGGCCTGCTGGCGTTGCTCGACGACGGTGTCGAACGGCCGGACGCCCCCGCCGACGAGCTGCGGATGCTGTCCGGCACCGACCGGCAGACCGTCCTTGCACAGTGGAGCGGATCGGCGGCGGCTCCGGCCGGCTCCGGCCTGCTCCACCAGCTGTTCGAAAGCGCCGCGGACCGGGCACCGGAAGCGGTCGCCCTGGTCGACGGCGCGCTCACACTGACCTACGCGGAGCTGGAGGCGCGCGCCAACCGCCTGGCACACCATCTGATCGCCCGGGACGTACACGTCGACGATGTCGTGGGCGTACAACTCTCCCGCTCGGCCGACGCCGTCGTCGCGATGCTCGCGGTGCTCAAGGCCGGCGCCGCCTACCTGCCGCTCGATCCCGCGCATCCGCCGCAACGACTGGCGGAACTCGCCCAGGACGCGGGCGCCCGCCTCGTGATCACCGAGACCACCGGCGATCCGTCGGCTCCCGCCACCCGTCCCGCCGTCGCCGTCCCACCGGGCGCGAGTGCGTACGTGCTCTACACCTCCGGCTCGACCGGCCGGCCCAAGGGCGTGACCAACGAGCACGCGGCGGTCGCCAACCGGATCCTGTGGATGCAGGAGGCCTACGGCCTGCAGCCCGGGGAAGCGGTACTGCACAAGACTCCGCTCGGCTTCGATGTCTCCGGGTGGGAGTGGCTCTGGCCGCTGGCCGTCGGCGCGCGCATCGTCGTGGCGGGCGACGACGGCCGCCGCGACCCGCGCGTCATCGCCCACCTGATCCGCGAACACGCGGTCACCACCTGCCACTTCGTCCCCTCCATGCTGCGCGCCTTCCTCGACGGGCCCGCCGCGGACTGCGCGGGCGTACTGCGCCGGGTCGTGTGCAGCGGCGAGGAACTCCCGCCCGCGACCGCGCGCCGATTCATGAACGCGCTGCCCGGCACCCGGCTGTACAACCTCTACGGGCCCACCGAGGCCGCCATCGACGTGACGGCCTGGCAGGTGCCGAGGCCCCTCGCACCGGAGCACGAGGCACGCCTGCCCATCGGCACCCCGATCGCCGGTGCCCGGCTCTACGTCCTCGACGCCCACTTCGAACCGGTGCCACCGGGAGCGGCCGGCGACCTGTACATCGGCGGAATCCCGCTCGCCCGCGGCTACCGGGGCAGGCCCGGCCTGACCGCCGAGAAATTCCTGCCCGACCCGTTCACGCCGGGCGGACGGCTCTACCGCACCGGTGACCGGGCACGGTGGGGCGCCGACGGCACGATCGACTACCTCGGACGGGCCGACCATCAGCTCAAGGTCCGCGGCCAGCGGATCGAGCCGGGCGAGATCGAGGCCGTCCTCGGCGCGCACCCGGCCGTCGAACGGGCCGTCGTCCTGCCGTACCGCGACGCGGAGGGAGACCTTCAGCTCGCGGCCTACGCCGGCCTCGGACCCCACGAGGAGAGTGCGGCCCAGCCGGAGGACAACAGCGATCACGCCGACCGCTGGCGCACGGTCTTCGACGACACCTACCAGGCATCCACCCCCTCAGCGGACGCGATCGACCTCGCCGGATGGAACGACTCCGCCACCGGAGAGCCCATCCCGGAGGAGGAGATGCGCGTCTGGGTCGACGAGACCGTGGACAGGATCACCGCGCTGCGGCCGTCGAACGTGCTCGAGATCGGCTGCGGCACCGGACAGTTCCTCCTTCGGCTCGCCCCGCACTGCGCGCGATACGTCGGAACCGAAATCTCGCCCGAGGCCCTCACCCGGCTCGCCGCGCACCTGGACACGGACACGAACGTGGAGCTGTCGCAACAGCCGGCCGACGACTTCACCAAATTCGCCGAGGGCGAGTTCGACACGATCATCCTCAACTCGGTCGTGCAGTACTTCCCCGACGTCGACTATCTGCAGCGGGTCCTGCGCGGCGCACTCGCCCTGCTCGCGCCCGGCGGCCACCTCTACGTGGGCGACGTACGGGACCTGCGCCTGATCGAGGCGTTCCACTGCTCCGTGCAGGCGGCCAGGCTGCCCGACCGCACACCGGCCGCCGACCTGCGCAGGCTCGTGGACCAGCAGATCGCCCACGAGGAGGAACTGCTCATCCACCCGGCCCTCTTCGAGACGGTCGCCCCCAGCTCCCAGGTCTGCCTGCTCGCCAAGTCCTCCCCGCACCGCAACGAGTTGACCCGGTTCCGCTACGACGTGATCATCGCCGCGCCGGGCGGGGAATCCGCCCCCGAGGTGCCGGACGCCTGGCGCCCCTGGGCATCCGGCCCGCCCGACCAGGACGGGTCGTACGGCCTGTCGGGCCTGCCCGACGCACGACTGAGCGAGGACCTGGCCAGGGTGCGGCTGCTGCGCGAGGCAGACGCGGACACCGTGGGCGCGTTGCGCCGCGCCCTCGCCGATCGCGATCCGCAGCCGGCAGGTGAACCCGCGGACCTGCCCGTACCCGACGGATACACCCTGATGCCCCGGCTCGGCGCCGCACCCGGTGTGCTCGACCCGGAGTTTCGCGGGGCGAACCGCCCGGCGGGTGGCCGTCCCGCTCAACTGCCGCCCACCGACGGGGCCTTCGCGAACGACCCCCGGCGCGCGATCCGCGAGCGGCTGACCGTGGCGGGGCTGCGCGAACATCTGCACCGGACACTGCCCGACTACATGGTCCCCGCCTCCCTGATGGTGGTCGACCAGTGGCCGATCGGACCCAACGGCAAGTTGGACCGCGCCGCACTGCCGTCGCCCAGCTCGCTCAGGCCGGCCCTCGCGACCGGCTACGTCGCCCCGCGCGACGACACCGAGCGGATCATCACCCGGATGTGGCAGGAAGCTCTCGGCCTCGACCGGATCGGCGTCCACGACGACTTCTTCTCGCTGGGCGGGCACTCCCTGCTCGCCGTCCAGATCGTCGGCCGGATCCAGGACGCGTTCGCCTGCGAACTGCCGCTCGGCGTGCTGCTGCGCGCCCCGACGATCGCCGCCGTCGGCACATGGATCACCCAGCACTCCGGCAGCCGGGCGCCGCGGCTCGCACCCATCGCGCGCGCCGCCCGCCGGCACCGCGGACCCGGTCTCGCGACCCCGGCCGAACAAGGAGCCCGACCATGAGCGAACAGGCCCTGGCCGACGACGAACCGTTCGAACTGCCCGCCTCGTTCGGGCAGGAACGGCTGTGGCTGCTCGACCGGCTCGGCGCCGGCAACGCCTACCATCTCGGCGGCGCCATCCGCCTGGACGGTCAGCTCGACCCGGACGCCCTCGCCCGCGCCGTCACATGTCTCGTCGAACGGCACGAGATCCTGCGCACCACACTGGAACTGGGCCCCGACGGGCAACTGGTGCAGCTCGTCCACCCGGGCACCCGGGCGACGACCGCCCGGCTCCAAGCACCGCAGCCCACGCTCGCCGCCGCCCGCCACACCCTGGCCGAGCATCTCGACGCGCCCTTCGACCTCGCCACCGGCCCCCTGCTGCGCACCGCGCTCGTCCGATTCGGCGAGACGTCCTGGTTGTTCGGCGTCTCGATGCACCACATCGTGTCCGACGGCTGGTCGATCGGTGTGTTCCACCACGAACTCGCCGCGTTCTACCGTGCCGAGACCGCCACCGGCCCGGCCGAACTGCCCGAACTGCCCGAACTGCCCGAACTGCCCATCCAGTACGGCGACTTCGCCGCATGGCAGCGCGAGACCGTTGCCGCCGCCGGACCGGAGTTCACCGACTACTGGCAGGAGCGCATGGCGGGCGCCGTTGCGCTGGAGCCCGCGGAACCCGTCGACGGCACCTCGTCGGACGTGCCCGTCGAGGTGCCCGCAGCGCTGATGGAGGCCGTCGGCCGACTGGCGAAGCAGGAGTCCGCGACGCCCTTCATGGTGCTGACCGCCGCATACATGGCGGTCCTCGCACGCTGGACCGAACGGGACGACGTCGTGGTGGGCACGCCGGTCGCCGGCCGGCCGCGGCCCGAACTCCACCACCTCGTCGGCTTCTTCGTCAACACGTTGCCGCTTCGCACCCGCGTGGACACCGGATCATCGTTCCGTACGCTGCTCGGTGCGGTACGCGAGACCTGCCTGGGCGCCTTCGAGCACCAGGACCTGCCGTTCGAGCGGATCGTCGAGGTCTCGGGAGCCGACCGGGTCCAGGGCCGCACCCCGCTGGTCGGCGCGCTCATCGCCCTGCAGAACACGCCCACCCCACGATGGGACCTGCCCGGCATCACGGCCGAACCGGTCGAACTCGCCGACCTCCCCGCCCAGTTCGGCCTCAACCTCTACCTGTCGGAGACGGCGGACGCGGGACTGACCGGGCGGCTGGTGCACAACGCCCAATGGGACCCCGCTGACGTGCGGCGCCTCGTGGCGGGCTGGCTCGCCCTGCTCACCGACGCGCTGGCCGACCCGGCCGAACCGGTCGGACAGCTGTCACTCGGCGTGCAGGGAGACGGTGCCGAGGAGGCCCGACCGCCCGTCGCCGACGGCCTGGTGCACCACTGGATCTCCGCGGCGGCCAGGGAACACCCCGACAGGATCGCGATCAGCAGTGCCGACGACGAGATCACCTACCGCGAGCTGGAGGAGAGGTCGGGCCGGTGGGCGCGGCTGCTGCGCTCGCACGGCGTCGGCGTCGGACCGGAACGCCCGGTCGCCATCTGCATGCAGCGCTCGATCGCCCAACTCGTCGCGGCCCTAGGCATCCTCAAGAGCGGCGCGGCCTATCTGCCGCTCGACCCCGCCCACCCCGAGGAGCGACTGGCCTGCCTCGTCGCGGACACCGGCACGCCCGTCGTCCTGACCGACGCGACCACGGCCGGCCTCTTCGCGGACAGCACCGCCGCCGAGCTGCTGCGCGCCGACACCGTGCCGGAGGATGTCCCGTACGACGGCCCATCGCGCGCAGCGCAGGACCAGAACCCGGACTCCCTCGTCTACGTCATCCACACCTCCGGCTCCACCGGCACCCCGAAGGGGGCGATGAACACCCACCGGGCCCTGGCGAACCGGGTGGGCTGGGCGCAGCGGGTCTTCGGACTCGAGCCCGGCGAGGCCGTCCTGCACAAGACCCCGTGGAGCTTCGACGTCTCCGCCGCCGAGTGGCTGTGGCCGCTCACCGCGGCGGCCCGGATCGTCCTCGCGGAACCGGGCGGCCACCGTGACCCCCGGTACCTCGCCGGCCTCGTCACCGAGGAGTCGGTGACGACCTGCCACTTCGTTCCGTCGATGCTCCAGGCCTTCCTCGCCGACCCCGCCGCCGCCACGTGCGCGGGCGTACTGCGCCGTGTGCAGTGCAGCGGTGAGGAGCTGCCGGTCGCGACGGCCCGGCGTTTCAAGGAGATCCTGCCGGACACCGAACTCTGGAACCTCTACGGGCCGGCCGAGACCTGCGTCGACGTCAGCTACCACCAGGTCGCCCCCCAGGACCTCGACCACTCCCGACTGCCCATCGGACACCAGATTCCCGGCTCCAGGCTGCACGTTCTCGACCGGCGCGGCGAGCCGGTGCCGCCGGGCGTGCCCGGTGAACTGCACATCGGCGGGGTCGCGGTGGGCCGCGGCTACCTGTCGGCGCCCGCGCTCACCGCACAACGGTTCGTCCCCGACCCGTTCGCCGCCGACGGCGCCCGCCTGTACCGCACCGGCGACCGGGTCCGCCGACTCCCCGACGGCGCACTGGAGTTCCTCGGCCGCTACGACCACCAGGTGAAACTCCGGGGCATCCGCGTGGAGTTGGGAGAGATCGAGGCCGCGCTCGGCCGGTATCCGGGCGTCGCACAGACCGTGGTCCTGGTGCGAGGCTCCGGCGCCGACATCCGGCCAGTCGCCTACGTGGGATGCCCGGGACACCAGCCGACCGGTGAGGACCTGCGCAGCTTCCTGCTGCGGACGCTGCCCGCGGCCCTGGTGCCGAGCACGTATGTCGTCCTTGCGGCGCTGCCGGTGACATCCAACGGCAAACTCGACCGCGCCGCGTTACCCGAGGCCGGCCCCGGCCGACAGGACAAGACGCAGACCGTACCGCCGCGCACACCTGCCGAGAGGCTGCTGGCCGGGATCTGGACGGACGTGCTCCAACTCGGCGACGTCGGCATCCGGGACAACTTCTACGAGCTCGGCGGCAATTCGCTGCGGGCGGTACGGGTCTTCCAGCGCACCCAGGAAGAAGGACTCCTGATGGCCCTCGAGCCCATGCTCGGCGACCACACCATCGAACAGCTGGCGGCCGGTCTCGCCACCAGCTCCGGCGAGACCCTGCACGACATCGATCGACTGCTATGAGGTCCGCCTACCAACAGCGCACACAGAAAGTGGGAAGGATGTCGGTTGCAACAGTGGCCCTGACGCGTCGGGCTGAAGCACTCGGGAAGTGGGGGGACGCCCTGGCGGGCGACGACTTCGTCGCACTGCCGGGCAGCGAGTTGACCGGCTGGTTCCCGCCGGCGGACCTCGCGCGATTCGCCGCCACCTGGGAACACCTGCCACGCGACGAGACGGTCACCGGCGGCGTGGTCCGCGAGCGAAGGTACGGGCGCCTGATGGCCTCGCGCGGCCCCACCGGTCAGTGGAGTTTCGCCCCACTGCCGCACCGGGCCTTCCAGCAGACCGCGGAACACATCCCGCTCTACGACGGACAGGCCAGGATGTTCAGCCCGATCCCGGAGAGCACGCTGACCGATCCGGCGCTGACCGAACTGATCGGCATCGACCTGGCCGTCGTCGCAGCGGCCGCCCCGCAACTGTCCAGGGCCGAGGTGGGACTGCATCAGATCCGGGTGCTGGCCACCCCCGATGCGCCGGGCAGCCCGACCCCCGAGGGCAGGCACCGCGACGGCCACGACTTCATCGGCATGCACCTGATGGGCCGGGTGCACTGCGCGGGCGGCGAGTCCGTGATCCACCGCGACGGCCTGCCGCAGACGCGGATGACGCTCACCGATCGGCTGGACTCGCTGGTCGTGTCCGACACCCGGATAACCCACGAGGTCACGCCCACCGTCGCCGACGGCACCACCGGCGTACGGGACATGCTGCTGGTCGACATCAATGAGCGCTGACCCCACGCGCGTCGAGGAGACGCGGACGCTGCGCGGCCTGGTGGAGATCCCCTCGCCGTCCGGATCAGAGGCCGCGGCGGGCGCCTTCCTCGCCGCGCGGATGACAGCACTCGGGTACGACGTGCGCACCGACGCCGTCGGGAACGTGATCGGCGAGATCGGCGACCCCACCGGACCGGTGATCATGATGGTCGGCCACCTTGACACCGTGGCGGGGACACTCCCGGTACACGAGTCCGGCGGCCTGCTGTTCGGGCGGGGCACGGTGGACGCAAAGGGCCCGCTCGCCACCATGGTGCACGCCGGTGCACGGGCGGCCTCGTCCGGATGCGGGCGGATCGTCGTCATCGGCGCGGTGGAGGAGGAGGCCGCCTCGCGAGGCGCCCACCACCTCACCACCACCCTGGCACCCCCGGACGCCCTGCTCATCGGCGAGCCCAGCGGAGCCGGCACCCTGGTCGTCGGCTACCGCGGAGTCCTGCGGTTCTGCTACGAGGTGCGCCGCCCGCCCGCACACACGAGCAGCCCCGCGGAACGGGCGGTGGAGCTCGCGAGCGACCTGTGGCAGCAGGTGCGGACCCTGCTGCCTCCCGCGCCCGTCGACGCCCCCCTCTTCGACCACGCCTCGCCGGCACTTGTCGGCCTGGACGGCGGCCTCACCCACGCACGCGCCGAGATCTCCTGCCGGATCCCGCGCGGCTTCGACACCACCGGATTCCTGGACGAGGTACGCAAGCACGCGGCGGACGGCGAGATCACCGTGGTCGAGCAGGTGCCGGCCGTCCGGACGGGGCGCGGCGCGCCCCTGGTCCGCGCGTTCGCCGGTGCGGTGCGCCGCAGCACCGGCGCGGTCGCCGTCAAGGTCAAGCTCGGCACCTCCGACATGAACGTCCTGGCGCCCCACTGGTCGGCGCCCGCCCTCGCCTACGGCCCCGGGGACTCGAAGCTCGACCACACAGACGAGGAACACATCCGGCTGGAGGAGTACCTGCTCGCCATCGACATCCTGGCCGAGGCACTCCCGGACATCGCGAGCTCCCTGGCCCGGCCGGTACGAGCCGCCGGCCCCTACCCCGAAGAGAGGCGAACGTGAGCGTCGACGACCTCCCGCTGGCCGTGCTGGCCTCCCGGATCAGACTCGAGGAGAAACTGCTCCTCGCCGAACTCGAACGGCGCCGGGTCCCGTTCGAAGTCGTGGACACCAGGACGACCGTCTTCGGGCCCGGCAACGACCTCCGCTACCACGGCGCCCTCACCCGCGAGATCGGACACACCCGCAATCTCTACGCCACACGGCTGCTCGAGCACGCGGGCGTGAGGGTGGTGAACGACTCCTCCATCCTGGACACCTGCGGCGACAAGCTGCTCACCACACTCGCGCTGGAGGCGGCCGGGCTGCCGGTGCCCCGCTGGATGACGACCCTCACCCCGCAGGGGGCACTGCCCGCGCTCGCGGACTTCGGATACCCCGCCGTGGCCAAGCCCGTCGTCGGGTCCTGGGGCCGGCTGGCCGCCCGCCTCGAGAGCCACGACGCCGCCGAGGCGGTCCTCGAACACCGCGACGCGCTGCCCGGCCCGGTCAACCGGATCACCTACATCCAGGAGTACATCGACAAGCCCGGCCGCGAGATCAAGGCCTATGTGATGGGCGGCGAGACGATCGGAGCGATCTACAAGAGCTCGGACGAATGGCGCACCAACACCAAGCGCGGCGGCACCCCTTCGGTGTGCACGCCGGACGACGACCTCCTGAAGCTCCTCACGGCCACGGCCGACGCGATCGGCGACGGTGTCCTCGGCATCGACGTACTGGAGGACCGCTCGGGGGCCTACTACGTCAACGAGGTCAACCACACCCCGGAGTTCCATGGCGCCTTGGAAGTACTCCAGGTGGATCTGGTCGGCCGCTATGTCGACCACGTCCTGAGCAGGACGGGGCGATCCGGTGCGTGACGACTCCATCGAGTGCCGAGGCGGCCTCGTGCCCCTGCCCCACGGCCACCGGGACTGGCTGCCGCTGGTGTTCGACGGCCACGACCAGGCGCGAGCCGTCGACGGGGCCGAAGTCCTGGTGCACTACCCCGACGCGGTGGAGCCCGAATGGATCCACTGCCCGCCGGGCCTGGGCCGGGCCCGCGTCCCGCTCATCCGGCCCGAGAACCCCATCGCGATCCGCCTGCCCGACCGTCCGGGCGTATGGGTCCACATCGAGGAGGCTGCCGCATGACCCGTAACGGGCTGGCTATGTTCGGCGGTCCCCGCGCCGTCCCACGGGAACGGGCCGCGAAGGACCTGGTCGGCTGGCCGGTGATCACCGACGCCGAGCGCCACGCGGTCGTCGGCGTACTCGACAGCGGCCAGTTCACCTCGAACAACCCCGGCTCCGGACAAGTGCAGCTCCTCGAGCGCGAGTGGGCCGACCTGGTGGGCACCGCACACTGCGCGGCGGTCTCCAACGGCACCACCGCACTGGAACTCGCCCTCGCCGCCGCCGGAGTCGAACCGGGCTCGGAAATCCTGGTCCCTGCGCTGTCGTTCATCGCGAGCGCCGTGGCCCCGGTGCACCGGCTCGTCGTCCCCGTCTTCGTGGACATCGACCCGGTCACCTTCACCATGGACCCGCGCGCCGCCGCCGCGGCCATCACCCCACGCACCGCCGCGATCCTCGCCGTCCATCTGCACGGACTGCCCTGCGACATGGACGAGCTGAACGATCTCGCCCGCCGCCACGATCTGCTGCTCGTCGAGGACGCCGCCCAGGCCCACGCCGCGCAGTACCGCGGAACCCGCACCGGCGCGCTCGGCGACGTAGCCGCCTTCAGCCTCAACGTGGTCAAGAACCTGCCGACCTGCGGGGAGGGCGGCCTCATCACCACGGACGACTCCGCCCTGCACAACCGGCTGCTGCGCCACCGCCAGTTCGGCGAACAGCTCGAAGGACGCGGCAAGCGCGACTACATCTCCCACGAACTGGCCGGCAACGCCAAACTCAGCGCCATCCAGGCGGCCTTCACCCGCTGCCAGCTCGACCGGCTCGAGGAGTACCACCAGGCCCGTGACCGCAATGTCCGGGCCATGCTCGACCGGCTCAGCGTGCTGCCCGGCCTCCAGACACCGCACTGCCCCGACGACCGCACGCACGCCTGGCACATCCTCCGCTTCCGCTTCTCTCCCGGACGGATGGGCATCGAGGACGCTTCACCGGGCGCAGTCCGTGCCGCCGTCGAGCGGGTGATGCGCGCAGAGGGCGTTCCGCTCCAGCAGTACCAGCCCGTCCCCCTGCCCGAGCAGGAGGCGCTCGTGAGCCGCAAGGGCTTCGGCGGATACCCGTGGAAACTGCGGCCCGGCGAGTACGGGCCGACCGACACCTACCCGAACACCCTCGCCGTCATCGAGGACTCCCTGACCCTCCAGCGCTGGCACCTCAACCCGGCCGCAGGCCCGGTCCTCCAGGACTGCGCGGCCGCGTTCGAGAAGGTCTGGGCGAACCTCGACCAGGTGGCGACGCTCGCCCGTGCGATGAGCCCCACCCCGTCGGAGGCCGTGCGATGAGCACAGACGACGTCGACGTGCTCGCCGAACGGGCGCACCGAATACGCGAGCGCGTGCTGGAGATGGGGGCCGGCGAGACCGGCACCCACCTCGGTGGCAGCCTCTCCGCCACCGACCTGCTGACCGTGCTCTACGGCTCGGTGCTGCGCGTACGACCCGAGAGCCCCGACTGGCCCGACCGCGACCGCTTCGTGCTCAGCAAGGGCCACGCGGGCGCAGCCCTGTACGCCGTGCTCGCCGAGTACGGATTCATCCCGGCCGAGGAATGCGCCGACTACGCGAAACCGGGAAGCCGGCTCGCCGCCCATCCGCTACGCCGCGTCGAGGGCGTGGAATTCCCCACCGGCTCCCTGGGCCACGGCCTCTCGCTGGCCGCGGGCACCGCACTCGCCGCCCGCCGACTCGGCAGCCCCGCCCGGGCGTTCGCACTGCTCGGCGACGGCGAACTCCAGGAGGGCTCGGTATGGGAGGCGGTGATGGGCGCGGCCCACCACCGCCTGGACAACCTGATCGCCGTAGTGGACCGCAACGGCTGGCAGATCAGCGGCACCACGGAGGAGTGCCTGTCGCTGGAACCGCTGGCCGACCGCTGGCGCGCCTTCGGCTGGGCCGTACGCGAGGTGGACGGACACGACCTGAACGCGCTGCTCACCACCTTCGACGGGCTGCCGGACACCGAGGGACGGCCCACGGTCGTACTGGCCCGCACGGTCAAGGGCCGTGGCGTCCCGATGCTCGAGGACCGCAAGAAGAGCCATTTCGTCAAGCTGACGCCGAAGCTCCACCTGCGCGCGTTGGCGGGACTCCGCAACCGCAGGGAGCGACAACAGTGACCGAGCTGACGATCGCCCAGGAGGCGCCCTCCGAGCAGGAACCCTCGTGGCAGGAACGGTACGGGGGACCGAGCCGGGAGATCTGCCGGCTCGCGCTCGTCGACCTGGCCCGGCGCGACCCGCGGATCATGTGTGTGGACTCCGACGTCGGCGGACTGGAGAGCCTCTTCGCCGACCTGCCCGAGCAGTACGTCAACGTGGGCATCGCCGAGTCCAACCTGATCGGCACGGCCGCGGGCATGGCGGCCGCCGGTCTCGTACCGTTCGCGCACACCCTGAGCGGCTTCGCAGCGACCCGCGCCTGCGAGCAGATCAAGGTGGACGTGGCGGGCAACGACCTGCCCGTGCGCATCGTCGTCTCCCACGGCGGCCTGTCCGCCGGACACTACGGGCCCACCCACCACGCGGTGGACGACCTCGGGATCATGCGGCTGATGCCCAACCTCACCGTGCTGGTGCCCGCCGACGCGGTGGAGGCGGAACAGGCACTGATCGCCTCCGCCGGCCTTCCCGGCCCGGTCTTCCTGCGGTTGGGCCGCACCGAAACACCACTCGTCTACCGGCAGCCCTACGACTTCCGCATCGGCCGGGCCGTGACCCTCGCCGACGGCGACGACGTCACGCTCATCGCTTCCGGGCCGTATCCGGTGGTGATGGCGCTGCGCGCCGCCGAGACGCTGGCCGCCGCAGGCATCCGGGCCCGTGTGCTCAACATGCACACCATCAAACCGTTGGACGAGGAAGCGGTCCTGCGCGCAGCGGCCGAGACCCGCGGCATCATCACGATCGAGGACCACCTGGTCGTCGGCGGACTGGGCAGCGCGGTCTGCGAGACCGTCGCAGCCCGCGGCGGCTGCCCGGTGCGCAGGATCGGGGTGCCCGACCGGTTCAGCGACCGGGTCGGCGGAGAGCTCGACCTGCTCGAGCACGCCGGAATCACCCCGGAACGGATCGTCGCCGAGGCCCGGCTGCTGACCGCAGCGGTGAACTGATGGACTCAGCCGCCGATGCGCCACAGCGCGAGCGCACCGCCGTCCACGCGCCGCGGCATCCGGAACGCGGGCACGGCCTCGGTGGGCCGGGAATCCACCAGGAGGCCACCGGAGCGGGGGAGTCCGTCGCCGCCGAGGAACCGCGCCGGAGTGCCCACATGCAGTGCCGCGAGCCCGGCCAGCGCCGCAAGCCCCGCCTCGAGGGCGGCGCCGGTCTGGGCGGGCAGCGCCACACTGCCCCGCGGCCCGCCGAACCACACCCGCATCGGCCCGTCCCACAACGGGACGGGCTCGCCGCCCCACGGATAGGGCAACTCCTCATCCGCAGCGGCGAGATCCTTCACCATACGGACCTCGGACAACGGCTTGTCAGGCCCGGGGAAATGAGCCGTGGTGCGATAGCCCAGCCGGCAGTAGAACGGCGGGTTGCCGCGCTCGACCACGGCGTCGAGGACCACGCGTGCCGCACCACCGGCGCGCGCACCGTCCTCGATCGCGTGCATCAAGAGCCGTCCGACCGACCTGCCCCTGGCCCGCGGTGCGACCGCGAGCCGCCGTACCGCCCACACGTCCGCGCCGGGTATCGCGCGCACACAGCCGACCACGTCGCCGCGCCGGTCCAAGCCCGTCCACATCCGTGTCCCGCGCTCCAGCTCGGCCAGTACGTCGGCGCCCGTCTCCGCGGAACCGTCGGCGGGCGGCAGACCGGGATACCGGTCGCCCACGGCGAACGCGGCCCGGACCAGCGCCGCGGTCCGCTCCATGACGGCCGGATCACGCTCACGCGTCTCCACCGTCCGTATCGCGTCCTGTGCTCCAAGGAGGTTCCTGTGGTCAAGCACGTCACTCCCACTCTCGTCCGGTCCACGGTCGGAGCGGCCCACCCGGTCGCGATCGAGGACTACCTCGACAGCGTCGGCGTCGAACCGAACAGCCGCTCCGGTCGCGGTGCGTTCAACATCTGGGGCAATGCCTTTCCGGCCGAGGAACTGCCCTGCGGCAACCTCACGGAACTCGACCGGGTGCCGTTTCGCTTCCCCGCGGCCGACGGGAAGCGGCCGGACCATCTGCGCTGCCGCGGCCAACGCATCCCGCTGCCTGCCGTGCGGGCCGACTGGATCCACGTCCTCGGCGCCGCCGAGCGCCGTACCGAAGACAGCGTGCTCGTCGAGTACGCCGACGGAACCGTCCGCAGGCAATGGCTGCGGCTGTCGGATTTCTGGCCCCAGACCGGTCCGCGGTTCGGTGAGCGTCTCGCCTTCCGGACCACCGCGATGCTGTACCCGAGACACGAGCAGAACACGATGAGCCCGTCGATCTGGCACCAGCGGGTGCCTCTCGCGGTGGCCGACGGATTGAGCGCGCTCGTCCTGCCCCACAACCCGGCCATGCATCTGTTCGCGCTGACCCTGGTGACGGAGGCGGCATGAGAGTCGAGCTGGACAACGTGCGGCCGTGGCGCCACGACCTCGGACACTGCCTGCACGCGACGATGGGGGTGCTGCTCGGCTGCCATGGCGCCGACCCGCTCCACGTACTCGGCGCGGCCTGGGGATTCGGCTACCGGTCGGGCGATCTGCGGCGCGAGGAGTACTACGTCCCCTTCGGCGTCGAGTCGCTGCTCGGGGCAGTGGCCCCGCACCATCCGGTGACATCGCGCTGGCACCGCCCACCGGACCCCGAGACGGCCTGGACACAAGTACGCGACGCGCTCAGGGACGGACACGCCGTCGCCGCGGCGGTCGACAACTTCCATCTGCCTTTCCGTCCGGCATACCGGGACGTGCACACCAACCACCTGCTGACCGTGTACGGGTTCGACGACGAACGGGACGAGGTGCTGCTGGCCGATCCGGTGCCGCCACGCTTCCAAGGCGCCATCACACGAGCCGAGTTCGCCGCCGCACGCGCCTCGGCCAACCCCGAGGACCACGACCGGGACCTGTTCTTCACCCGCAATCCGATCGACGGGCGATGGCTGGAGGTCACGGTCGGCCCCGACATGCCGCCCTGGGACCTCGACCATGTGCGCACGGTGATCAGCGCCAACGTGGCCGCGCTGGAAGGCGATCGCACCCTGCGGGACGGATACGCCGACGACGGCGCGGAACTGTTCGCCGGGCGCCGCGGCCTGGCCCGCTACCTCGACGCCGCCGCAGCGCGGATGCGCACGGGCGGCGATACCGAGGTGGTGGACGAGACCTTCGTCGTGGCCGGCACCGTACTCGCCGAGACCGGAGTGCACGCCGACTGGCTCGCCGCCGCGGGCCACACCTTCGGCCGGCCCGAATTGACGGAGGCATCCCGTCAGGTGGAGCGGGTCGCCCACCACTGGAGCGCGGTACGGATCATCGTCGCCAACGCCCGTGCCGACACCGCGGCAGCGGCGGACGACCTCGAGCGCAGGTCCGCGGCGCTCCTGGCCGACCAGGACCGCGCCCTCGATCTCCTCGCACGGCCCGTTCCCCGCTGATCCGAACGACGCCCTAGCTCTTCGGGGCCAGGCTGCGCAGCACACAGAACTCGTTGCCCTCGGGGTCGGCCATGACCACCCATTTCCGGTCCGGGCCCTGCCCGACATCGGCCCTGGTGGCCCCGAGGGCGAGCAGCCTGTTCGCCTCGTCGTCGGTACTGCGGTCGATCGGACTGACGTCGAGGTGAAGCCGGTTCTTCACCGACCTGCCCTCGGGCACCTCGATGAACAGCACCGTGGGCGGCATCTGACGGGCCCGGACCTCCTCGACGGTCGGCACCCAGGAGCCGATCTCGACCTTGCCCTCGCTCCGGTCGATCACCTCGAAGCCCAAGACCTCGCACCAGAAGGCCGCGAGCCTCTCCGGATCGCGACAGTCGACTGCCAGTTCCGTGAATCTGCTCGTCATGTCACTCCTAGTCGTGCGGACGGAGCCTCAGAGTATTTGCCGACCCTGCCCCGGCCCACAAGTCCGGGATCTACCTGACTACTGGGGTCACGGCGCAGGAACGAAGCTGAGGCCCGCAGGTGTCCGACCAGGAGGAGAGGACCTTATGCCCACAGCGGAGACGACCGTGGAAGCCTGCCCGGAGTGCGAGGGCCGGGTAGGAGTGGAGAGCGACGCACGGGCCGGCGAGATCGTCGAATGCCCGGAGTGCGCGGCCGAACTCGAGGTCGTGGGAGTGTCACCGCTGCTGCTGGCGCTGGCACCCGACGCCGACGAGGACTGGGGCGAGTAGCCGTGATCGATGTCGCGGTAGTCGGGGCCTCGGGCTACATCGGCGGTGAACTGCTGCGGTTGCTGCTCGACCACCGAGAGGTGCGGGTGGCCGCCGCGGTGTCCACCAGGCTCGCAGGCAGCAGGGTGGACCGCGTCCACCCGAACCTGCGCGGCCGGACCGACCTCACGTTCATCGGCCCCGACGCGCTGGGTGATCACGACGTGGTGTTCGTGGCAGTCGGTCAGGCCGCCGGCCTGGAACTCGTACCCCGATTGCGCGAACAGGCCAAGTGCCTGATCGACCTCGGATCCGACTTCCGGCTGCGGGACCCGGAACTCTACGAGCGCTATTACAAAACGGCGCACACCGCACCCGAGTTGCTCGCCTCGTTCGTCCCCGGACTGCCGGAGACACACCGCGCCGAACTGGCCGGAGCCGACGCCATCAGCATGCCCGGCTGCATGGCCGTCGCATCGATCCTGGCACTGCGCCCCCTCGCCGAGGCGGGCGTGGTCGACGGACCCGTAACGGTGGACGGGCGGATCGGTTCGAGCGGCTCCGGCGTGCGCGCAGAGCAGATGAACCTGCACGCCGAACGCAGCGGCACCATGCGGCTGTTCGCACCCACGGGCCACCGGCACGAAGCCGAGATCGCGCAGGCGACCGGCATCGAGGCACGGATGGGCGCGACCGGCGTGGAGGCGGTACGCGGTGCCCAGGTGGTCTGCCGGGTGCCGGTGCGCGAACCCCTGGACGACAAGGCGGTACGGCGGCTGTACCGCGGCCACTACCAGGACGAACCCTTCGTCCGCATCATCGCCCAGCGCCGCGGCCTCTACCGGCTTCCCGAGCCCAAGATCCTGTCCGGCACCAACTACTGCGACGTCGGATTCGCCACCGACCCGGCCACGTCCACCGTGGTGGCCGTCGCAGCGCTGGACAACCTCGTCAAAGGCGGCGCAGGCGGCGCGGTTCAGTGCCTGAACGTGCGCATGGGATGGCCGGAGAACCTCGGCCTCGAATTCCCCGGCCTGCACCCCGTCTAGAGCGGTGTCCGGAACGGCTCGCCGGCTCCCGACCCGGCCGCGAGCCTTCCGGCCGTCCGTCCCGCGGACGGCACCGGCCACAACCGAAGCGCACAGCGTCCGGTACATCCACTCAGGAAGGAGACCGCGTGGGCACGGGACTGACCGTGGTGAAGTGCGGCGGCACCGCAGAAGTGCAGACCGAGGCAGTATGCGCCGGTGTGGCCGACCTGGTCCGCGAAGGCAGGCAGGTCGTCCTGGTGCACGGCGGATCCGCGATGGTCACCGAACTGGCCGGCCGCCTCGGCGTGCCGCTCGGTGAACTGGTGGCACCGGACGGCACCGTCAGCCGGCGCACCGACCCGGCCACACTCGAAGTCCTCACCCTGGCACTCGCCGGGAAGGCCAAACCGGCGCTGCTGCTGGAACTGGCTCGTCTCGCCGTGCCCGCCGTCGGACTGACCGGACTCGACGCCGGCCTGCTGCGCGCCCGGCGCAAGACCGCGCTGCGCTCCGTCGTCGACGGCCGGACCGTGGTGGTCCGCGACGACCGCAGCGGCCGGATCTCCTCGGTCAAGACGCCGCTGCTGCACACCTTGCTGGCCGACGGGATGGTGCCCGTACTGTCACCGCCCGCACTCGCCGAGGACGGCCGGCCCGTCAACGTCAACGCCGACCGGGTCGCCGCCTGCGTCGCCGCGGCGATGGGTGCCCAGCGGCTGGTACTGCTCACCGGCGCACCGGGCGTGCTCGCCGACAGCTCCGACCCGGGATCGGTACACACGGAGTACCGCACGCACGACGGCCGTGACCCGGCGGTCGGCGGCGGCATGACCGTCAAACTCACCGCGGCGCGCGAGGCGTTGGAGGCCGGAGTCGAGGACGTACGGATCGCCGACGGCCGCTACCCCAAAACCGTCGCCGACGCGTTGGACGGGCGAGGCGGCACCCGGATCGTCGGCGCCGCCGCACCCGCCGCGGCACGGCCGTGACCCGCACGGCGCGGCCCACCGCGCACGCCCGCCCGGACAAGGAGAACACCCCGATGAGCGACCCGGTGCCCCTGCTCCAGCAGATGATCAGGTTCCGCGGAGTCAACCCACCCGGGAACGAAGGCGCCTGTGTCCGTCACGTCGCCGCCCTCATGGAGAACGCCGGCGCGGACGTACGACTGCTCGGATCCGATCCCGAACGCCCGAACCTGGTCGCCCGCGTACGCGGAGCGGGTCTCGCGCCTCCGTTGCTGCTGCACGCACACGCCGATGTGGTGCCCACCGACGGCCAGCACTGGACGCATCCGCCCTTCGAAGGGCGGATCATCGACGGCCACGTCTGGGGCCGTGGCGCCATCGACATGCTGGGCAGCCTGTCGATGATGGTCTCCGCGCTGAACCGGTTGCGAGCCGAAGGCACCGCGCCGGCGGGCGACATCATCCTCGCCGTCTCACCCGACGAGGAGGCAGGCAGCAAGGTCGGCGCCGGCTATCTCGTCAGGGAACACCCCGACCTGTTCGACGGCATCGCCTACGGAGTGGGCGAGGACGGCGGGGCGGTACTGAGCTGCCTGCCCGGCCGTGTGCACCCCATCGTGGTCGCCGAGAAGCGCGCCTGCTGGATGCGCCTTTCACGTCGAGGACGCGGTGGTCACGCCTCGCGGCAGGGCTGGTCCGGCACCGCGATGAGCAAACTCGCCCACCTGCTCGGGCGCCTGGAGGAGGGCCGCCTGCCGAAGCATGTGACCCCCGCCCTCGACCGCATGCTCGACGCCCTCGCCGCTGCCGCCGACGAACCGCTCGCCGGCCGGCTGCGCGACCTGCGCGATCCCGACAGCACCGCGCAGATCCCCTACGACCTGCTGCCCGAGGCCGACGCCGTCTACCTGGACTCCGTACTGCGCAACACCGTCAACACGACCATCATCCGCACGCCCGAGAAGATCAACATGCTGCCGAGCGAGTTCTCCGTGGACTTCGACGGACGCATCCTGCCGGGCGACTGGACGGTCGAGGACTTCGAAACGGAACTGCGCACACTCATCGGACCGGACGGCGAACTCGAACTGCTGCTGGAAGGCGACGCCATGCCCCCGCCGGCCTTCGGCGGCTTCTTCGACACCATCGCCTCCGTGATGCGCGACGCCGACCCCGACGGACTGCCCCTGCCCATGATCACCCCGGCGTCCACCGACGCCCGGCTCTTCGCCGGACTCGGCATCGCCTGCTACGGCTGGGTACCGATGCTGCTCCCGGCCGGCAGCCGCTACCAGGACGCCATGCACGCCGCCGACGAGCGAGTGCCCGTCGAAGCCGTGCGCTTCGGTGCCGACCGCTTCCACGACCTCATGCTCCGCTACCGCTGACCGACCGTCGTTCGAGGAGTTCACGTGTACCCGACCTTCATCGAGACGCTCCGCCGGCGGGCTGAGAACACCCCCCACCGCCTGGCCCTGGAGTTCGAACTCTCCGAGACCGAGATCCGCGCGCTCGACTACGCCGAACTCGACCGCGGCGCCAGAGCGGTGGCCGCACTGATCCAGCAGCGTGCCGGCCGCGGCGACCGGGTCCTGCTCCTCCACCAGCCCGGCCCCGACTACGTGACCGCGTTCTTCGGCTGCCTGTACGCAGGAGCGGTCGCCGTCCCCGTCTACCCGCCACTCGGCACAGGCGGCCTCGAGCGGGTACGGGCCATCGCCGCCGACTGCGGCGCCACGCTCGCCCTGACCGACTCCGCCACGCTCACCGCCGTCGACGAGCGCCGCGACCACCTCGACCTGCCCGCCCCCCTCGAGTGGGTCACCACCGACGACACCGCCACCGCGGCGGAGGACTGGCAGGACCCGCAGGCAGCCCCGGACGACCTGGCATTCCTCCAGTACACGTCGGGATCCACCGGCACACCCAAAGGCGTCATGCTCAGCCACGCCAACCTCGTGCACAACGCGGCGACGACCGCACAGGCACTCGGCCTCGACGAGAACAGCCGCGCCGTGAGCTGGCTGCCGCCCTACCACGACATGGGCCTCATCGGCGGCATCCTGCAGCCGGTGCACGCAGGCTTCGCCTGCACCCTGCTCCCACCGATGACCTTCCTCCACCAGCCCATGCGCTGGCTGCGAGCACTCAGCCGCACCAGAGCCACCGTCACCGCCGCCCCCGACTTCGCCTACGCCGAAGTACTGCGCCGCGCCAAGCCGAAGGACCACGACGGCCTCGACCTGTCCGCACTGCGGCACGCTCTCGTCGGCGCCGAGCCGGTACGGCCGACCACCTTGGACGCCTTCGCCGAAGCCTTCCGCGACAACGGCTTCCGGCGCTCGGCGTTCTACCCGTGCTACGGCCTCGCCGAGGCCACCTTGTTCGTCACCGGCAGAGCGGACCCGGCGACCGACCCCACCGTCCTGCGCCTGCGGCGGCCGGACATGGAACAGGGCCGGGCCGTCGAGGCCGCACCCGACGAGCCCGCGGTCGAACTGACCAGCTGCGGCTGGGCACACCACCACGACCTCGTACTGATCGTCGACCCCGACACCGGTCGACCACAGCCCCCGGGCACCGTCGGCGAGGTCTGGGTCAGCGGCCCCACCGTCGCCCACGGCTACTGGAACCGGCCCGAGCGGACAGCCCAGACCTTCGCGGGCGTGGCCGACGGACACCCGCAACGCACCTTCCTGCGCACCGGAGACCTCGGCTTCACACACGGCACCGAGCTGTACGTGAACGGCCGGATCAAGGACCTGATCATCGTGCGGGGCCGCAACCTCTACCCGCCGGACATCGAGACGACCGCCGAGCGCGCCCACCCGCTCCTGCACCCGGGCCGAAGCGCGGCGCTGTCCGTCGACAACGGAACCTCCGAACAGGTCGTCCTCGTACACGAAGTGGTCCGCGGCTTCAGGGAACAAGACGGACCCCTCGTCGTCGCAGCCGTACGCGAAGCCGTGGCGGCCGAACACGGACTCGCCCTCGCCGACGTCGTCCTCGTCCGCACCGGCAAGATCCCACGAACCAGCAGCGGCAAGGTCAGGCGCTCGGAATGCCGCACACGCTGGCTCGCCGGAACACTCCAGCCGGTAGGCACAACAGGACCGGCCCACAAACCCGCCCAGGGAACCGGGACGATCCCCGCCGAGCTCGCCGAACTCGTCGCAGCCGAACTGGAGATCGACCCCGCGGCGCTCGTCGTCGACACACCGCTCATCGGACAACGACTCGGCTCGCTGGGCGCCGCCCGCCTCAGGACGGCCCTGCGCGAAACACGCGGCGTGGACGTCCCACTCACCCGGTTCCTGGACGGCCTCACCCTCCTCGACCTCGCCGCACTGCCGGCGAACGTGCCCGCGCACCCGCCCGAGACCACGACCGCGGACCCCACCGCCGTCACTCCCGACCAGGAACGCATGTGGCTGCTCGACCACATGGGCGCCGGCGACGCCTACCACGTCGCCGGCGGACTGCGGCTGCACGGCCCGCTCGACCCGCAACTCCTTCAGCGCTGCCTCACCGGACTCTTCGACGAAGTCCCCCTCCTGCGCACCGTGTTCCGGACCGGACCGGACGGGACACTGACCACATCCGTCCGCCCCACCGCAGACATGTTCCAACTCCCCTCCCGCGACCTGCGGACCTCCGGCGAAGACAGCGTGGCCGGGGAACTGCGCGCACTGGCCGCCGAACCGTTCGACTTCACCGCAGGCCCGCTCGTACGCCTGCTCCTGCTGCAGCAAGGACCGCAGGACTGGGTGCTCGCCGTCGCAGCCCACCACGCCGTACTCGACGGCTGGTCGCTCGGCCTGCTGCTCCAGCGGCTCGGCAACGCCTACCGGGACGGCGGAACGGTCGAGCACCTGCCGACAGCCGTCCCCGCCCGACAACCCTGGAGCGACGAGACCCTCGCCGCATGGCGAGACCGGCTCCAGGGGGCACAGACACTGGAACTGCCCACCGACCACCCCGTTCCGGCCACCCCCTCCTGGCACGGCGCCTCCCTGCCCGTGGAGATACCAGCCGATCTCGCCGAACGGATAAGGACGCTCGCCGCGGACCGGGGAGCCACCCCCTTCATGGTCCTCATGGCCGCCTTCGGCATGCTCCTCAGCCGGTGGAGCGGCCAGGACGACGTGGTGGTCGCCACCGTGGCCGCGCGACGAGACCAGCCCGGCGCCGAAACCGCCATCGGCATGCTCGCCGACACACTGCCGCTGCGCGTACGAACAGCCTCGGCCGACTTCCACACCGTCATCGACGAGGTGCGGACCCAATGCCTCGCGGTCTACGGCAACGAGCAGCCGCCGTACGACGAGATAGTCCGCGCGGCCGCCGAACGGCCCACCGACGGCCGCGCCCCACTGGCACGAGCCCTCCTCGCCCTCCAAGCCCTCCCCGTCGCCCCCTGGGAAGCCCGGGGAGTGCGCGCCGAACCGTTTGAACTGCCCACACCCGGCGCCCAGTTCGAACTGTCCGTCCACCTCGTCCCACAGGACGACGGCTCACTGAGCGGCCACGCCGTCTACGCGGCCGACCTGTTCGAGGAACAGACCGTCGCCGCCCTCCTGGCCGGACTGCCCACCCTCCTCGACGCGGCGCTCACCGAACCGGCCACCGCAGTCGCCGGCCTGCCCGCCCTGACACCCGCCGAAGCCAAGCGGATCACCCGGACCGTCACCGACGGAGGACCGGCGGAACTCGGCGACGGGCTGGTCCACCAGATCATCGAGCGCGTCGCACAAGCGGCCCCCGAAGCACCAGCCGTGTCCTGGGACGGAGGCTCCCTCGCCTACGGAGACCTCACCACACGGGCACGCGAACTCGCGGCCCGACTGCACGAACTCGGCGTGGACCGCGACGAACCGGTCGCCGTCTGCCTGCCGCGGTCACCCGAGCTGATCATCGCGGTATACGCCGTCCTGCTCGCCGGCGGCGCCTACCTCCCCCTGGACACCGCCCACCCGGCGGCCCGCCTCGCACAACAGATCAGCCGCTCCGGAGCACGGATACTCATCGGCTCCCTGCCGGACCTCACCCCTCCCGAGAAAACCGTGCTGGTCGACCCGAGAGAAAGCGGCGCCCAGCCCTGCGAACTCCCGCAACCACTGCCCGACCACCTCGCCAACATACTGTTCACCTCGGGCTCGACAGGCGAACCCAAAGCCGTCATGACCACCCACGCCGCCCTCGCGAACCAACTCGTATGGTTCCAGCGAGCCTACGAACTGAACGCCGGCGAGGCAGTCCTGCTCAAAACCCCGGTCAGCTTCGACGTGGCCGGACTCGAACTGCTCGGACCACTCGTCGCCGGCGCCACCGTGGTCATCGCCCGCCCGGAAGGCCACCGCGACCCCCACTACCTCGCCCACCTGATCGCTCGACAGTCCGTCACCAGCTGCCAGTTCGTCCCCTCGATGCTGCAGACCTTCCTCGAGGACCCCGACGCCGCACACGCCGCACGGACACTGCGCCGAATCGTATGCATCGGCGAAGAACTGTCCCCCGCCCTGGCCGAACGCTGCGCCGAAGTACTGCCCGACACGGAACTGCACAACCTCTACGGGCCGACCGAAGCCGCGATCGACGTCACCGCCCAGCCCGTCACACCCACGAAGACCCGACCGATCCGCGTCCCCATCGGCCGCGCGATCGCCGGCACCCACCTGTACGTCTTCGACTCGTCCGGCGGCATCGCCCCGCCGCTCGTCCCCGGAGAGCTCTACATCGGCGGAACAGCCCCGGCCCGCGGCTACCTCGGCCGCCCCGGCCTGACCGCCGAACGCTTCGTGCCCGACCCCTACCATCACGGCGCACGCCTGTACCGGACCGGCGACCGGGCACGCATGCACCCCGACGGCACCTTCGAATACCTGGGCCGACTCGACCGACAGCTCAAGATCCGCGGTCAGCGCGTGGAACCCGGCGAGATCGAGGCGGTGTTGAACCGTCACCCGCTCGTACGCATCTCCGTCGTCGAAGCACGACCCGACATCTCGGGCCAGCCACGGCTGATGGCCTGGGTCGTGCCGACAGGCGCAGAACCCCCCTCACCCGGCGCCCTGCGCGACCACCTCGAACAGTCCCTGCCCTCCGGCCTGGTCCCGGACGCGGTGACCGTGCTGGCAGAGCTCCCGGTAGGCCCACACGGCAAGCTCGACCGCGCGGCGCTGCCCGACCCGGTCCCGCCCGCGGAGACACCGCAGGACACCATCGCACCCCGCAACCCCGTGGAACACCGGATGACCGCCATCTGGAGCGATGTACTGGGCGTACCCGTGCCATCAGTCACGGCCGACTTCTTCCGACTCGGTGGGCACTCCCTCATGGCCACCCGCGTCGCCATGCGCGTGCGCGACGCGTTCGGAGTCACCCTGGCCGCCGGAGAACTGCTCAGCGGCTCACTGACCGTCGAGCGACTGTCCACCCTGGTACAGAGCAGACAGCTCACCCAGGCCGGCAGCAACGAGGTGGACGACGTACTCGGATGGCTGTCCGAACTCTCCGACGAAGAGGTCTCCGCACTCCTCGCCATGGAAACGGACGGCGAACACCGGACCTGACACACACCGCGCGGCCCATCGGCCGCGAAGAACTTGACACACCTTCCCGACCCACAGGTACCGCCGAGCACGGCAAAACTTCCCCGGCGGAGCCCCCTGCGAAGACGAGGACACGATGGCAAGCAAGGTCAGTCGCGCGATCCACCTGGTCTTCTCGGCCGCGGTCGCCCTCGCCGTGCTCCTGCTGCTCGGCGTCGGCTACGGCCCCGTGCCCGCACTCGGCAAAGCACTCGTGCCGGGCGGAGGAGCGTGGGCATCCGCCGCAGCACAGACCACCATCCGATCCGAGTCCCTGACACTCCCCGACCTCGACAAACCCGTGAAGGTGTCCTTCACCGCCGAGGGATACGCATCCATCGAAGCCGAGAGCGACCACGACCTCTTCCTCGCCCAGGGATACGTCACCGCCCGGCTGCGGTTCACCCAACTCGACCTCCAGCGCAGGATGGGGCAGGGCCGCCTGTCGGAACTGATCGGAGCGGCCGGAGTCAAGAGCGACAAGTTCGAACTGAGCCTCGGACTGCTGCGCACCGCCCGCGCCCGATGGGACGCCACCGCGCCGGACAGCGCAGCGGGCCAGGCGATGACCGCGTACGCCTCGGGCATCAACTCCTGGATGAGCAGGCTTGAGAAGACCGGCGAATGGCCGACGATCTACGGACTCACCGGAGTACGGCCAAAGCCTTGGACGCCGACCGACACCCTCGTCGTACAGGGCGTGCTCACCCAGCAGATGAACTTCAACACCATCCCGATCGACTACAAACTCCTGCAACGCTCCCTCGGACCGAAACTGACAAAGGACTGGTTCCCCGTACAGGCGCCGACCGCCACCTCCCAGCGCCCCTACGACCCCGGCCCCTACCAGCACGAGCCGCCGACACCCCTGACCGCACAGAACGCCAACGCGGCCGACCCGGCGAGCACATCCACCTCCCCGGCCCCACAGACCACGCCACACACACCCGCACGCGAGGACACCGCCCTGCCCGACTCCGTGCGGCAACTCGACTTCAACAGCAACGCCTGGGCTGCGAACGGCCCGAACGTGGCCAAAGGCGGCGCGATGCTGGCCGGTGACCCACACCTGCAGACCACACTGCCCTCGTACTGGTTCCAGGTGTCCCTGCGCTCGCCCGGCTACCAGGTCACAGGCGGCTCCCTGCCCGGCATACCCGGGATACTCGTCGGCCACAACGAACACATCTCCTGGTCCCTGACCAACGCCCAGACCGTCGGCACGCTCTACTACGAAGAGCAGCTCTCGCCCACCCGGCCCGACTCCTACTACTGGAAGGGCGCCTGGCGGCCGATGAAGAAGGCGCACTACACCATCCCGGTACGAGGCGGCCCGACAGTCGACCACACCACCGAACTCACCGTGCACGGACCGATGATGAAAGTGCTCGGCCAACAGGTCTCGGTCAACTGGATGGGCAACTTCGCACACAACGACCTGGACGCACTGCTCAAAGCCAACCGAGCACACGACTACACCTCCTTCCGCAAGGCACTGCGCGGCTGGAAGGCCCCGGCACTGAACTTCGTGTACGCCGACGACAAGGGGCACATCGGCACCCTCCTCGCCGGCGACGTCCCCCAGACACCCAAGGGCTCCCAGCCGTGGCTGCCCCTCTCCGGCACCGGACACGAAGACGTCGTGGGCACCATCCCCTACGAGGCGCTGCCCCAGAGCTACGACCCACCCAGCCACCTCGTCGCCTCGACCAACCAACGCCCCGCCGGCCCGGACTACCCGTACTTCCTCGGCACCTCCATGAACTTCGACCCCGGCTACCGGCAAACGGTGATCGAGCAGTTCCACACCGACCGGGACGCCCTCAAGCCCGAGGACTACACCGCACTTCAGAACAACGTCACCGACGACCTGGCCGCACAACTCGTACCCGAGCTCCTCACCGCGCTCGACGGCACGAAACTCACCGACCGGCAACGTGCCGCGCGCGACCTGCTCACCAAGTGGGACCACTCGATGGACAGCGACTCACCCGCCGCCTCCGTGTGGTGGACGTTCCTGGACTCCTACCTTCATGAGGTCTTCCAGCCGTGGTGGGACGAGAAGAAGGTCCCCGAGAGCAAGGACCGCTGGATCCTCGACCTCGAACGCTCACCCATCCCACTGCGCGAGATGCTCCAGCACTACACACTCGACGACCCGGACAACGCGGCCTTCACCCCACCGGGCGCCGCGCACCGCGCCGCCCCGCAAGCCATGCGGACCGCATTCCGCACGGCCGTGGCCGAGTTGACCGACAAGCTCGGCACACGCCCTTCCGCCTGGACCTGGGGAAAACTACACACCCGAGAGATCCCCTCCATCACCGAAGCCCCCGGACTCGGATACGAGCCCTACGCCGACGGAGGCAACCCCTGGACCGTGAACGCGGCAGGCGGCGAACTGAATTCGACCTTCGGCCCGAGCTTCCGCCTCATCGTCCACTGGACCGGACCGAGCACCCGCCGAGCACTCGCGATCTACCCCGGCGGACAGAGCGACACCCCCACCTCCACCTGGTACGACAACCTCGTCACGCCCTGGAGAGAGAAGAAATACCTGCCCTTGCCACCGCCGGACGGCAAGGCGAACGCCACGGCAACCTGGTCCCTTCGAGCAGGAGAGTGACATGACCGCCACCGACACCGCCGTGGAACCACCCGACCAGATCACCCCGGACACGGCACCCACCGCACAACGAGGAACCGGAAAGCTACCGCTGCCCGCACCGGTTCTTGTTGTGTCGGCTGTGGTGGTTGTAGGGCTCGGTGCGTGGGTGGAGTTCTGGTATCTGCCGTTCGTCGCCGGCCTCGTCGCTGGAGCTTTCAGCGCATGGCGTCGGCCAGGCCTCCTGCGCGCCGCCATGCTGCCGGTCGTGCTGGGACCGGTGCCCTGGGGCGTACTGCTGGTCATCCGCGCGCTCGCGGGGGACACGATCGGCGGCACCGCACGCACGACGGCCGGCCTCGCCGGGCTACCCGCCTCGGCGGCCGTGACCATTGCGCTGACACTCCTGGTCGCCCTGCTGCAAGCAGCCACCGGCCACTGGTTGGGACGCGCACTGCTCCGAGCCACCACCACGCGACACGATCAACGCTGACGAACTGACTCAACGGCTGGTCGCCGCAGGGCAGGGAATCGACGCCACCGGGGCTGCCGGCCGGCCGTACCGGCAAGGGCGCAGCCACCGACCGGCTCCATGGCGTGCGGCCCGATCCTCCGGCGTGCGGTGGTCCGGGGACGCGAGTGTTGCACGTTCTCGGCGCACCGGCGTTGGGCTGTCAGGGGTCTCCGAACAGCTTCTGTTGGCGCTTTCTTTCCCAGAAGCAGGTGTCACCGAAGACCGCGCCCAGGGAGGTTCCCCCTAAGGGTTGTCCTGCAGTGCCTCAGCAGTCACAGGTGACTCACTCGCCGGTCTGGCCGTCGATGAGCTCGCGCGCGACGTCGAGGTGACCGACGTGGCGGGCGTACTCCTGAAGCAGGTGAAAGAGGATCCGTCCGAGCGAGGGGGCTTGGTCGGGTGTCTTGAAGCGGCCTCCGAGACGTGCCTTGTCGCTCAACAGGGCAGGTGCCGTCAGCGAGCCCGCAACGGCCACTTCTGCTTGGTAGTCGGCGATGACCTGGACGGTCGAGGTGTTGGCGGCGACCGTCCACTCCTCGGCATCTCCGCCGGGTGGATAGGCGACGACGTCCTGGGCGCCGAACCCCCAGCGCACCCATCGGCGTTCAACCCGGCCGAGGTGCTGTACCAGGCCGAGCGGCGACCAGCCGAGCGGTTCGACGGGCGTGCGCAGTTGGTCGTCGGAGAGTCCGTCGAGCTTGCGCATCAGGGCCTCGCGATACCACTCCAGGTAGCCGAGGAGCAGTTCATGGGCGTCGGAGACGTCGGCGGCCGGGCCATCGAGGAGTGCGGGGACCTGTTCCGGAGGCTGCTGCATCCCGCGAACGTAACGCGGGCGCGGTGCCGGCTGCACGCCCCTGACATGATCTTCAGGTGACTGGTGTGATCACGGCGTCAGAGCCGTCCTGGATAGCCCCGTTCACCGGGCTGAGTCCGTGCAGCTTCGCCAAGTTGATGACCGTAGTGCGACGTGAGGACTCGGACGAGCCACGGCGTGGACGGCCGTGGATCCTGCCATTGGAGGACCGGGTACTGCTGGTCGCGGCGTACTGGCGCACCAACCTGACGCTGCGCCAACTCGCCCCGCTGTTCGGCGTCTCAAAGTCCGCCGCCGACCGGATCATCGACCACATCGGTCCGATGCTGGCGCTCCGGCCGAGGCAGCGGTTCGCGAAGGACACCGTGCTGATCGTGGACGGCACCCTGGTACCCACCCGCGACCACACGGTGGCCGAGCAGTCGAAGAACTACCGCTACTCCACCAGCCACCAGCCACCAGCCACCAGCCACCAGCCACCAGGTCGTCATCGATGCCGACACTCGGCTCGTCGTGGTCGTCGGCCGGCCACTGCCCGGAAACCGCAACGACAGCAAGGCGTGGGAGGAATCCGGCGCGAAGGACGCCGTCGGCAAGACGATGACCATTGCGGACGGCGGCTATCCGGGCACCGACCTGATCATGCCGCACTGCCGCCGTAAGGGCGAAGAACTGGCCGACTGACAGAAGACGCACAACACCTCCCATAAACAGGTCCGCGCCCGCGTCGAGCACGTCTTCGCCCGCATGAAGTGCTGGAAGATCCTGCGCGATCGCCGACTCAAGGGTGACGGCGTCCATCACGCCATGCTCGGCATCGCCCGCCTGCACAACCTCAACCTCGCCGGATAGACGACGGGCCCCACGGCGGCCGGACGCACCCTGGCCACGCCGAAGATCATTTACAGGACAACCCTTAGGCGACCAACAACCCGCCCTTCGTTCAGAGGCCCGCAGCCATTGCAGTGGGCGACGCGTGGTGGCGTGGATGTTGATGGTGCCGCTGCAGCCGCACGGCCGTTCCAGGGTGCGGAAGGCGGGACCGGACGACCGGAAGCAACGGCTCAACCCGCTGCCACTGTTTGTCAGTTAAAGCCACTCGAGCCAACGATCAGATGATCCGAATGAAAGGTGTCCTAGGAGTGTCACAGGGCACCGTGTACAGCTGGCGCAAGCAGCTTCGTCTCCCGTCTCGGCGTTTTCGTCATCAGTGATCTGCGTACACAGGTCGCACGGTATGGGGGGCCGGGCCGATGTGCGCGTCCCCTTCTGCGGCCGCGTCCGATGCTTCCCGCGATGACGGTCGGTCAGTGGCGCCTGGCACGCTGTGAGTCACCACGTAGGAAGGATGCCGTATGGCCGCCTCCAGCACGCCCGGCTGGCCGCATTGCAGGCAGGGTGCCGCGTCTGACGACTCGTTCGGCTGTCGTGGCCGCCGGGTCGATCCGTATGCCGAATGCCTTGCCCACCTCACGGACACTGATCGTGCCGTCTACTTGGCTGGCCTCCAGCCCGGAGCCGACATCGACCACCGCGGAACCCGGTTGACCACGGAATTGCTGGATGAGCTGCTCTCCACACTCAAAGACCCGATCAGCAACCGCCCCCAACTGGGAGAGACCTGGTTCCAGGAGGCGCAGTTCGAGGGCGATGCGAGATTCGACTTAGCGCAGTTTGGCAGCAGTGCCCGGTTCGACCGGGCAGAGTTCGGTGGCGACGCCTCGTTCACATGGGCAGAGTTCGGCAAAGACGCCTGGTTCAGTGGGACGCAGATCAGCGGTAACGTCCAGTTTGATAGGGCGGAAATACGCCTCGATGCCGGGTTCGCGTCGGTGAAGATCGGTGGCAACGCCTGGTTCCGAGCCGTGAAGTTTGGCGGCGAGTTCCGGTTCCATGGAGCGGAAATAGTCGGCGACGTCGACTTAGGCGAATCGGAGCTGGAACGTGCTCGGGCAGTGGGGCCGCTGACGTGCCATGGGACATTGGACTTCACCCAGGCAACTTTCGAGAGCGCCCTGACCATTGAGGCGGCCACCGCGGTCTTGCGGTGCGAACGGACGCGCTGGGCCTCTACCGCATCGCTGCGGCTGCGGTATGCCACCGTCGATTTAAGTGACGCGGTCATGGAACACCCAGTGAGCATCGTCGCCCACTCCCGGCCGTTCTTCACGGTACGGGGCCCGGTGGCCGAACCAGAACTACCGGACGCTCGCGCGCGGGTGGCGTCATTGCGAGGGGCGGACGCAGCACACCTGACGCTCATCAACGTTGACCTCACCGACTGCCTCTTCGCCGGGACCACCCACCTCGACCAACTGCGGCTGGAGGGACGATATCTCCTACCTCTCACACCCTCCGGGGTGCGTTGGCGTAACTGGGTGCCGCTGCGATGGACGCGGCGCCGGACGCTGGCCGAGGAGCAGCACTGGCGGGCGGCCCGTGGCACCACCGCCGGCGGCTGGACATCCGCGCCTGAGACGGTGGAAGTGCTGGAGCCGACCACGCTGGCACCGGTGTACCGGCAGCTGCGGAAGACTTTCGAAGACGGCAAGCACGAGCCCGGAGCCGCCGACTTCTACTACGGCGAGATGGAGATGCGCCGCCACGCCGACGACATTCCCTGGGCCGAGCGGAGCCTACTCGCCGCATACTGGGCGATCTCCGGCTATGGTCTGCGCGCCTCGCGTGCCTTGGGCTGGCTGCTGCTGGCCATGACCGCCACGGTGCTCGCGATGATGCTGTGGGGCCTGCCGAAGGACGATCCGAAGCCAGAGAGCACTGGCACGGTCGACGGACAGCGCATCTCGATGACGACCGACACAGCCAACCCGGTCAACCCCGACGGGCCTTACCGGGAGCGCCTTTCGGCCGGGCGGTTCGAGAAGTCGCTGCAAGTCGTCATCAACTCGGTGGTATTCCGCTCCTCCGGCCAGGAACTAACCACCAGGGGTACCTACACGGAGATGCTCTCCCGTATCGGCGAGCCGGTGCTGCTCGGTCTCGCTGTCCTCGCCGTCCGCGGTCGTATCAAGCGGTGACATCGCATCGTGCGCCTCGTCGACGACCACCAGGTCCCATGCCGCAAGGCCATCCGCGTGCGCCCGCTGGGGCACACCGGTCGGCGCAAAGCGCGCTACTGGTGAGGCGTCAATTCCACTTGTGGGGCCCCTATGTTCTTCGTCAAGCGGTGCGAGGATTCGGTGTTCGTAGAAGGTGCCGTCGCGGAGCATGGCGAAGAGGACGCTGATGCGGTGTCGGGCGAGTCACAGAAGGGCCTGAGTGTGGGTCAAGGCCCACGAAGCAGGCCTCACGGTCGTCCGCGCGATGGGCACCGACGAACTCCACCTCATCGGCGCCTGGCGTGACGTGTTCCCCGAAGGCCGCGGCGTCAGTGAGGTCAAGGTCAAAGACTCCTACACCGCGGGAACCGACCCGTCCCCACAACAGGATCGGTAGATGCCCGACAGGAACCTGGATTTCGGCAAGTTCGGTGCCCGCGGCGCCAAGGGCGCCGATCTCGTCGCTCTTTGCCTCGACGACCTCGCGGGCGGCGTCGCCACCCCCGTCACCGCACAAGCGCGGCCTGATGGCGCGGCTGAACTACCTCACCCGCACCGACCACGCCCGCACAGCCGCCCGCGACGCCGGCCTCACCGTCACCGACCGCACCCTGAAGGCCTGGCTCGACGGTAAACGCTCCCCGTCGAAGAAGAACCTCGCCCGCATCGAGTAGACCTACCGCACCGTGCGCCGCCACAACGTTGCCCGTCACCTCCTCAAACGCCTCAACCGCGACGGCCGCGGCGCCCGCGTCGAGATCCACCCGCTCAACCAGTCCCAGGGCAACCGCCCCACGAGTGCGTGCTGCCCTACCGCACCATGAACGTCCGCCGCCGAGACTCGATCGTCGACGTCTGGGCCGGAGGCAACAACCGGGGCCTCGACGACGCATGGACCGACGGCGTCTTGCCCGACCTCGGCTCCGACTACGGCGCCTACGAGTAGTGCACCAACATCGGCTTCGCCGCCTGAACCGGTGAGGAGGGAGCCGCATCAGACAGGGCGAGTATGAGAGCGGTGGAGGACAGCGCTGCGGCGGCGAGGACGATCCACGAGACCGGCTTCGAGGCCGAGGCGGCGGGGACGGTGTCTGGCGTCTCGTCCTTCGTGTCCAGAACCGACGCCTGCCGGACAGTTGAGCACCCCCGTAAGGTGGGACTGCGTCCCGATCGCGCTTTGAGGCCAGCGCTCGGACGATTGCTCAGGTGTAGTCCTGACTTCGGCTGCGGATCATCGACATCAGCAGGCCGTGGGTCTCGGCGTCGGCGGCCACGACAAGTCCGCGGCCTTCCTGCCCAATCGGGGCGCCATCGATTCCGGTGACTACACAGCCAGCGGCCTGGCACAGAGCGATGCCGGCGGCGAAATGCACGCTCCCGGACAGGTCACCGCCGTCGGTGACGTACGCCGCGCGCTTGCCTGCAGCGACCCAGGCCAACGCCAGCGTCGTGGACACGACTCGCGGTCGGAACCGCTCAACGAACCCGGAGTGGGCCAGCAGATCCACGGCCCGGAAGCCGGGAGCGCTCGGGAACGGCGGGTCCAGGTTGACATCCACCAGCTGGGTCGCGGACGTGGGGGCCAATTGCGCATCGGCCCCCACGTGCTTCACCCAGGCGGTCTCACCGTCGGTGAAGAAGACTTCGCCGCTGAACGGGTCGGCCACGGCTGCCGCCCCGTCACGCAGCGCCACGTTGACGGCCACCAGCATGTTGCCGACGGCATAGTTCAGCGTGCCGCACAAAGGATCCACCAACCACTGACGCTCAGCCTCGGCGGCACCCTGATGCCCGCTCTCCTCGCCGAGCACCGCATCATCGGGTCGAGCGGCACGGATGACGCCGAGGATCGCCTTCTCGGCCTCGACATCGGCGGCGGTGGCGAAGTCCCCAGCGCCCTTGTCGATGTGGGTGAACCGCTGGCCGTACATGTTGTGCACGACGTCCGCGCCGGCACGTGCCGCAGTTATCGCGACCCCAGCATCGTCAAGCCCCACGTATGAATTGATCACGTCGTGCAGAATATCGGCGCCGAAGCTCATGCCGACCGCAACGCTCACCAAGGCTCCCTACTCCGCTGCCCGAGCGAACGCCACACTCAGCCCGAGCTTTCGGAGTGCTGAGCTATCCAACAATGTCGATGGACAGCTCGCGTTGGAGCGGGCTCAGCCCCGATGCGGTTGAGCCAGTGTGCCGGGCCGTACTGCGTGGTCGCCGTGGCGGGCGCGGGCCTGGTCGGAGGCCTTCTCGATGCGGCGGCGTTTGTCGTCGGCGTGGTCGAGGAGGAGTTGGCGTGTGGCACAACACCAGCCACGAGCCGGGCAGCGCCGGGTCGAACGCCGCCCTCATCGCCCCTCGAGGGGTCGCAACTTCAGCGGGCAAGTTCACCCCGGTCCATGACGCCTGGTGGGCCCAGGCCCGCAAGGTTCACGGCGAGCGGGACTGCACCCGGGCGTTGATCGAGTTCCTGCTGCTGAACCGGCACCTCGCCGTCGAACATGTGGTCGCGGGCCTGGTCACCGCGCTTCAGGCCAGCGCCCTGACCGCCGACGCGGTCGCCCTGGAGGCCCGCAAGGGCGCCCAGTCAGAGGACGAGCCAACCGACGGCACACCTATCCCGCCGGTTTCTGGGCAGGCCCGACAACTGTCACATCCCTGCAGGAGTGGCGGCTGGCACACCTTCCGCCGGACACGAGACCTCTGCCGTCGGCGCCTCCTATGACCAAATGCTCCGAAGCCGTCGCACCAGCGGTGCCGACCAACGTGAGGGAGAAGCTCAGTGACCCTGCCCCGCCAGCGAGGCTTGACCGAGCAGGCCGCCGACGCCGCGATCGACACCGCCTGCCGTTTGCTTAGACTGCCGTCGCTCCGCAAGGAGTTCACCGACATCGCCGACCGTGCGGTCACGGACGCGATGACCTACCGGGGCTGTCTCGCCGAGTTGCTGATGACCGGTGCGACGACCGGGCCCGGCGATGCTCAGAACGACGGATCAAGGCGGCTGGCTTCCCGCGGGAGAAGTCGCTTTGGGCGTTCGACTTCGACGCCACCTCGAACATCGACGCGGCCACCATTCTCTTTAACGGTGAAAGGGCTCTGGTGGCCGTGAGGCAGCCGGCCTCGGTTGCGCTCACGGCCACTCCAGTAGTGGCACTGGCCTCTGCCAGGTCAGTCGGGATCCACCATGCACATACCCCACCTCACGCATGGCGTCGCTGCCGATGCTCACCGGCTTGGCCCGGGTGCGCAACAGGGTGACATCAGCGGACGGGGCCAGCGAGGCCGGACCGACAGAGGCATGGCGGTGTGTGGTGGACCGGGCAGGTGCGGTGTGGTGCCTGTCCGTCGTCGGTACAGCACTGGTCAATCCGTCGCATAGAGGTGTGGATCTGCGGGGGCAGAGCCGAATGGATCAAGGCGGTGTGCGGTCGCAAGGCGGCGAGGAGTTGGGCCAGGACCTGCGCTGCGGCGTGCCGCCGAGTCGGTTGGGTGGACCAGACGGCAGGCAGAACGACACCAAGGAACGTGCCGAGCACAAGCAGTATCGGCAGGAAGGCCGACAGGTGATGGGCCGAGCAGGACATCGCACCTCCTGAGGTGGCTCGTGGCGCGGATGCACCGATGATCGAGCCGGGGGAGTCTCGTATGGTCCACCGCCGAAGTAGCCGAAAGAGGCGCAGAGTTGACGCAGTTCAGAGCCTACTGTTTGCAGGGGTAGGGGAAAGTCAGGCGAAGCACAGGGGGTTGACGGTGGGGGCGTCATCGGGCGCGGTCGTGGACTTCTGCGCGCTGCCGATGCGCCATCTCGGGAAGGGGCCGTTCAACTGCCGTACGGGCCCTGGGGCGTCGTGAAATGCGTCGCGGCCTCCCGCCGGGCGGGGGAGGCCGCGATGCCCGATTCAAGCCGCGCTAATCGTTCTCGACCCACTGCCTCCGCAGTCTCGTGATCACCAATTCCTCCTCATTCCCGTTCGTGGAGAACAACGTGGCGGCGAATCCGGCCGGATCCGTCGGCGGGTGCGAGGCGGCGTCGATGACGAGGGTGCTGCGGCAGTACAGCTTGTCCACTCCGCGCAGTTCGATCACGATATCGGCCCAGACGCCCCGTTCATCCTCCCGGATGCCGAAACTCTGGATCACCCCCGGGGCGTCACTGGTCAGGGTGTGCTCGACCTGATCGCGCACGGTGCACTGATAGGTATCCAGGTACTCGGCGTACTGCTCGGTGAGTGTCATTCAGCAGTCCATCGGGGCGTTTTCGACTGTGTCACGGGCAGCGAAGCAGCCGTCGGTTCCGAGGTAGAAGGCAGTGATGACGCCGCCCGCCCGGCCGTCGGGAGTGTGGCCGTCAGCGTGGGTGTAGACGACCTTCATCCTCCCGAACATGGAGCTGACTTTCTTCTTGGACGTGCACGCCCACTTCTCCCCGCCTCTCGACTCACACGTCGAGTCGTCGAGCGTGTCCTGGATGTCGATGTCGAAGCTCTTCCACGTGATCGTCTCGCGGTGCAACCACCCCGTACGAGCTGAACCTGCCAGGGCGTATCGGGCTGTGATCACCGGCACAAATGCCCTGGTCGGAGTGGATTCGATCAGCAATGCCGTTTTACCGTGCGCTCTCCACTCGCACAGCTGAAGGATCACCCCGCACCATGGCCCGCCCCAATGTCGACATACGCCGCATCGCCGCACAGTGGCGCCGCCTGAACCGGCCCACCCAGATCGCCGTCGGCACCGGGGCGGGCGTCCTCGCACTCGGCCTCGCCGTGTCCGTGGCCACCTACGAGCCCCCGCCCCTGCCCAAGCCGCCGAAGCTCGACACGGCCGCCGCAGCCCCCACGCCGACGCCCACACCGAGGATCGAGTCGGCCGAGCCGCCGCCGTCGCCCGTGCAGTCGCCCACCGCCTACCGGGTCACCGCCGGAGTAATGGAGATCTCCACCGAGCAGGGCCAGACCGGCGACGGCGACCCGCAGGACGCGGTGCACCTGACGAACGTCGATGACGCCTCCGACGTGGAGAACCTGGACCGGGACGTGACGCTCCTCAGCGTCGGCAGGCCGGACCACGGCACGGCGAAGGTGAAGGCCGGTGCGGTCGTCTACACCCCCGAGGCCGGGTTCGCGGGCTCCGACGTCTTCTCGTACACGGTGAAGGCCGACGGCAAGAAGCACACCGGCCGCGTCCGGGCCACCGTGTACGAGCCGGTGACGTCGGGCGGGTCGTCCGGCGGTAGCGGAGGTGGCGGCGGGCCGCGTGCCTGCGCGGGCACGAAGCACTTCAAGGCCTGCCTGTGAAGCGGAGAGTGTGACGCGTGGACGACATATCGCGAGCAGGCGGCCCCAGCATCTATGACCAGGCCATGCCTGCGACCACGCTCTCCCCGCGCGTGTCCTTGTGGGTGACGCTGTTTCTCGCCGTGGTTCTGGGTGCACTGTCCGTACTGGTGCTGTATCCGGCGGCGGAGCAGTTCCGCTCGCTCCGGGGCGGAACTAGGGCCAACGCCACGCTGATTGAAGCCGGTGCCTGTATGGCCGGCCATTGCCGGATCGAGTTCCAGGCGGGCGGGCGGACGGTGGAGGCAGGCCTTCCCATCGGCAGTGCCGGAGGCAAGGACTCCGTCGGCACCGAGTGGGCCGTCCGCTACCGGGCGAGCGATCCGCAGGAGGTGGTGCGCGTGGACGATCTCGACGGGGGAGGGATGCTCCCGTTGGCGTGGCTGTCGAGTGCGACTACCGTGCTGTGCGCGGCGGGGGCGGTCTATTCGGCGGTGCGCGTGGCGAGGCAGCGGCGCACGTCCCGTGTTGCGGGAAGGTCCGGCAGCGGCCCGGACGCGCAGTAGCAGATTCGGGGCGGGGCGGCAGGTCAGTAGGACAGGGTGTCGTCGCCGATGATGCACTCGTTCGGCGCTGCGTCGCTGAGGGTGTTCAGCGGCCCGTTCCAGTGCCACTGGGCGATCGGGACACAGAGCTTGTCCATGTCGGCCACATCGCCGTTGATGAGCACGGCGCCCGGGTCGCCGTGGGCCGAAGCACTGCAGGCTCCCAGACCGGCCATCGCGACCGCGCCGGCGGCAAGGCCTTCTTGCGGATGAGGGAGTCCTCCAATTCTTCGGGCACTGAATAACGAGGTAGGGGCCGGTAAGCGATCGAAGTCGGCTTCCGGAACCGGCTGTTCACACGATCGCCCCGCCACCCGTGCCATCTGTGGATCGGAGCACTGGTGTTGACGGGGAAGACAGGGCAACATCGCAGCCTGTGGCGGGGCGGCCAGGGGTGTTCCGCCTTCGTCGAGGAGCGCACCCTCTTTCGCGAAAGGCAGGGCAGATGGATCGGGATCAGTACATCGAGGTGGCCACCGCTACCGAGAGCCGTGAGCAGGCCAACACGCTGGCGAAGGTGCTGGTAGAGGCTCGACTCGCTGCCGGCGCGCAGGTCATCGGACCGGTCGGCTCGGCGTTCTGGCATGACGGTCAGTTCGGCATGGGCGAGGAATTCCGACTGGTGCTGAAGACCCGAGGCGATAAGTACGACGCCTTGGAGGGCACTCTCATCGAGCACCACCCGTGGACGAACCCGGAAATCACCGCGAAGGTGCTCGATGCGTCGTCCGACGGCTACACGGCGTGGATGGACAAGACCCTCGACGCCTAGGCCGTTCCGTTCGGATCACCTTGCTGACGAGAGGAAAATGCCTGCGATGTGGAGTTCCGCGAGGTAGATGGTTTCCGTCTTCTCGTAGCGGGTGGCGATTCCACGCCGCTGTTTGAGGCGGCATGTGCGACCAGGTCATCAGACGGATCGGGACGAGACCTCCTCACAAGGAAGTTCGCCAGCACAAGAGCTCTTCGACCGTCTTTGCGGTCAGACCACGCGATGGATCTGTGGCGACCAGCATCGTCGGTGCAACACGGGCGTCGGCCCAGGCCCATGCTTCGGGAGCATGGGCATCATCCACCCAGGCAGCAGGCCGGCCGTCGGCGAAGGCGTCGATGGCCGGCACTTTTTCCGCAGCGTCGAACGGTGCGGGTGGGAAACGGACGACTGGCAGGAGGGGCAGGCTCAGAACGGGGGTGATAAATGTGTTCGCTTCGTCTTCCCAACCTGTCGCCCAGACCAAGTCGAACCCTTGGGCGAGGTCATTGAGCCAGGGGCCATGAGCGTCGCACAAACGAACTGGCGACTCGTCCTCGGGGAAGAACGCGTGCTCGCGATAGCCCTCAGGACAGTCATCTGCGGCAAAGGGGTTCAGCACCCCGTCGACATCTAACAGAAGAAGCGGACGTCGATCCGCAACCAGGCCAATGCCGACCTCAAGCGATCTCCCAAGTGGCATACGGGCATTGAACCAGTGGGACACCGGTCGAGGTCGTGATCCAAACGAAACGGCCTAGGACGCCGCTTGTTCCAGTACGTCCCTGACCTCTGGCACCGCCTTGTGTGCGGCCAGCAGGTCAAGGACGTTGTCCAGGCGTTGACGCGGTCTGACGGACGACACTCCACTGCACAGTTCCAGAGCGCGCCCCGTGACCGTGGCCGCGTGCTCCACCTCGCCCGCCGCGAGGTAGGACTCGGCCAGCCACGACATGTACAGACTCTTGTCCCGGGCGTGCGAGTCCTCGAAACCGTCGAGAACGGCCTCCAGTACCGGAACGGCGCGCAAGGGCCGGCGCAGCTCGGTCCAGCAGCGGCCCCCCCCATGATGTCGAGTTCGTCTTCGTCCACCCAGGCCGCCCAGTCCACCGTGTCGGTGCGTGGTGCCTCCGCGAGAGCCAGGGTCGCGCAGGCCAGGGCCGCCTCGGTTTCAGTGGCATGCCCGGCGACCGCGTGGGCCCATGCGAGACGTTCATGGAGAAGCGCCCGCACCTCTCGTGGTGCGTCGGGGCCTGCGGTGCGGCAGGCCTCGGCTGCGGTCTCCACGGCTTGTTTCGGATGGGCTTGCTGGTAGGCGAGGAAGGCCAGTGCGTTGCCCGCCAGTGCGGCGTCATCCGCGTCGAGTGCGGCTTGCCGGCTCTCCAGATACAGGCCGCGGGCGTCGGCGGGCTTGCCTGCGTCGAAGGCCGCCCAGCCTGCTTGCTGGCCCTGTTCCGCGAGGACCGAGCGCAGCGCGCGTCCGGTGGCGTCGCTGTAGGTGCGGTCGCGCAGGAGAGCTTTCGTGGACTGGTACTCGGAGAGGTAGGCACGGTAGGTGTCGCCGCCGCCGAGCACGTTGTCGAGGCGCCTGAGGCGGGCCGTTCGCCGACGTAGGTAGGCGGGTACGTCACTGCCGATTCTGGATCCCGTTGACGGGGGAGGGGCGAGGCTGGCGAGGCTGATCGCCGCACCCGCTGCCCCCGAAGCCTTCAGCAAGTCCCGGCG
Organism: Streptomyces sp. YIM 130001; assembly: GCF_003574445.1. GTDB lineage: Bacteria > Actinomycetota > Actinomycetes > Streptomycetales > Streptomycetaceae > Streptomyces. The sequence goes on along the minus strand of NZ_KZ984561.1, from coordinate 18,754 downwards.
CCGCATGCTCTCTCCGTACTCAGCTGCGCCCGACGCGTCGGGCATCTCCCAGTAGCGGGAGGCGAGTCCGAGGAGCCGGCCCAGGATGCGGAACGCGTCCGCGATCAGCACGATCTTGTCGTGGTGATCTGCCCCTGGCTCCGGGCCAGTTGCCCGACCCGTTCCGGCTTGATGCCGCACTCTGCCGCGATCTTCGAGTAGCTGATCTTTCCCAGTTCACGGGCAAGCCGGAACACGGTGCCGAAGTCGTGCGCCGTGATCGCTGCCCGCATCTCTGCCTGATCCAGGACGTGTTGCGGCAGGGCAGTGGGGGGCCGGAGCTCGTCCATACCGTGTCGCCTCGCGTCTGGCTTGTCGAAGATCACCTTTGCTGATCAGGCGGACGAAAGCCTACCCATCATGGGGATACCCCTGCCCGGGAAGCGAGATTCCCCGCCCCTGCCGATGCTGAATCCACGGCACACGAGGGCGCCCTGGGAGGCACCATGACCACGCGAGACCGACCGTCGATCGCTCGGCGCCACGCAACCGAGCTGAAGAAGGTACCCAAGTGCGCGAATTGCCGCGCGCTCATCCTGTGGGAAAACCCCGCGGAGTCCTGCCAGTTCTGCGAGCAGTCGACGCGTACCGCGTCGGGCGCCGTGGTCTACGCGGAGATCATCGGCGATCCGCTGCCCCCTCTGCGCGCAACGAGACCGGGCCAGCCATGATGTACGCGCAGACGCAGCGCCCGCCGACGATGTGGTGTTGCTACGAGCAACGCATCGTCCCCTACGCGCCCGCCGTGCATCTGCAGGAGTGCTCGCTGTGCACGTCCCGCACGCACGCGGCCTGCGTCTGCCCCCCCCGCCGCGGGAAGCGGCGCACATCGTGAGCCCGGCCCGGCGGCGCGCCCTCGTCGAGCACGCCATCACCGGCACACTCGCCACCCTCACCGTGTCTGCGTTCCTGCTCGCCCTGTGGCAAGTCCTGTAACCCCCTATTCTCCAGCGCTCTCCCGAAGCGCCCGTCCGGCTCGGGAGAGCGCTGGACACCAACCCTGCCTGGGATCGACCGCCGCCCGCGCCCTCCCCGCGAACGGATGGCCGGTCCAGCGGTTCCAACGACGGAAGGACCCCCGGTGACTGCTTCCACCGCACCTGCCCACACGGACTGGACCGCGTTACGGAACTTCGCGGCCCTGCGCGGGCAGCAACGCGTGTCGCTCACACCTGTGTGCAACATCGGATGCTGGTTCTGCCACAACGAGTCCGATACGCCGCCCGCGCTGACCCGCAACACCCCGGGCCTGGAGCACCGGGCGCGAACGCTCACGGCTGACGATCTCCTGACGACGATCAACGCGTTGCGTCAAGCAGGCCTCAAGCGCGTCTACTTCACGGGCGGCGAGCCCTTGACCTCGCCGCTGGCGCGAGACGTCCTCACTGGCCTGACGCCCGCCGGGGCGGACGGCTCGTACACGCTGATCACGAACGGAACCCGCGTCCGTACGCACCGCTCGTGGCTCGCGCAGGCACCGCTCGACAAGATCAAGGTGTCGCTGCACTACTTCTCCGACGACTCGTTCCGGGCCATCGCCGGCACCCGCCTGCCCATCTCCCGGGTTCTCGACGGCATCGAGACCGCGCGCGAGCTGTTTGAACGCGTTGAGCTGAACTGCCTGTTGCAGAAGGAGAACGCGCACGAGGTCCGCAGGATCCTCGACTACGCCCTGGAACGCCGGATGCCCGTGCAGTTCATCGAGCTGGTCGGAACCGACTTCAACGCCGACCGCGCCTCGTCCGCGCTCGCGGCCGACGACATCGTGTCCCACCTGCGCACGCTGACCCGCGAGGAGCACGTGGAGATTGCTGGAGTCGGCCAGGGGCGACGGGTCTTCAGGATCGACGGCGTCGAAGTCGACGTCATCCACCGCGACCTCGGCCGCCACCACGTCGGCCAATGCGGCCCGTGCCCGCTCCGCAAGCAGTGCGTCGAGGGCTTCTGGGCCCTGCGCGTCGACCACGGCGGAGGCGTTCAGCCCTGCCTGCTACGCGACGACCTCCGCCTCGACGTCCAAGACCTTCTCAACGAGCCGGACAAGCTCGCGGCTGCCGTCGCCGACCACGTCACCGGCTTCACGGAGGGGACCCTGTGACCTCCGCGCTCCCCGCCCCGTACACGCCTCAACCCACAGGTCGACAGGGACCGTTCGTCGTTCTCGAGGGTGTCTCCGGGATCGGGAAATCCACTCTCGCCGCGCTCCTGGCCCAGCGTCTCAAGTCCAGCAGCATCCACACGCTGGCCGACCCGCATCAAGCATGGTCCTCGACGGCCAACCAAGAACTGGGCGCACTGCCGCAGATGGCGTTCTATCTGTCTGGCCTCCTGCACGCTTCCGACCTGATCAGGCAGCGCCTGGCCAGCGGCCCGGTGATCGCCGACCGCTACACGTCCTCCGTCACCGCATGCCACGCCGCAGCACACGGCATCGACCCGACGGACGTGGCCCGCCTCATCGACCCGTTCCGCCCCTACCTGGCGCCGCCGGATCGCACCTTCTACCTGCTCGGCTCCACGACCGCGCTGCGTCGCCGAATGCAGACGAAGACCGACCTCAAGCGCGACGACACCGACCTCTTCGCGATACCAGGCCGGCACGCGCAGCTCACCGCCAACTTCCACCACGTGGCGGCACACGACCCGACAGCAGTCCTCGTCGACACCGACCACCGCACGCCCGACCAACTGGCCGACGTCATCTGCACGCACCTGGAGCAGCCCCGTGCTCAATCCCATTGACCCCGACGTCGTGATCCGTGACGGAGGCGCCCACGGCACATACCCGGGCAGCATCCACCCCGGCGTCGCCTGGTGGCTGGCCTCCTGCTTCGTCGTCCTCACCCACACCCGCGAACTGATCGCCGCGCACGACGGCCACGCCATCAGCCGCAGCTTCCACGAATCTCTGTGCACCGGCGCCATCAACGCCCAGCACTACGCCTGCACCGTCATGGACCTCGGCGAAGCAACCCCCCAACGGCTTCGCGCAGCTCAACAGGTCCACGGTCTGCCCGCGTTGTACGTCACGCACACACAAGACGGCGCAACGACCCACATGTCCGTCCGGGTCCAACAGGCGGACGGCACACCCCTGACCCCTTCCGGCGGTCTCGACGCCATCCGGCAGATGATCGCAGCCGACCGCGTGCCGATCCCCGTCAACGCCGCGGCGAAAGGGCGCATCACCCCCTGCAGCACCCCCAGGAGCCCGGATGATCGACGCAGCCCACATCGTGCGCAGCGGCACCGGCATTCTGTTCGTCACGCTCGACTCACTGCGCTACGACGTCGCCCATACAGCGCTGGCCAAAGGCCAAACACCCCAACTCGCACGCCTGCTGCCCAACGGGGCATGGGAACGCCGGCACACCTCTGGCACATTCACGCTGCCTGCACACATGGCGTTCTTCTCCGGCTTCCTGCCGAAGCTCCCGCAACCAGAGCAGCCACCGAGACTCTGGGAGTGCAGGCCGCCTGCCTTCAAGACCGTGACACCCGGAACATTCGTCTTCGAATCCCCGAACCTGCTCGCTGGCCTTGCCCAGTTCGGCTACCGCACCGTGTGCATTGGCGGCGTCACCTACTTCTCGCGCGAGACACCCCTTGGATCAGTGCTGCCGGACATGTTCGACGACGACCACTGGCGCCCGGAGTTCTGCTCACCCGAGCCGGACTCCACCCGCCACCAAGTCGACCAGGCCCTGGCCGTCGCCGACGCACACGCCGACCGCCCTCTGTTCCTGTTCGTCAACGTCTCGGCCACCCACGTCCCCCACGGCCACTACCTCGACGACAGCGCCGACACCACCCGCTCTCAACAGGCAGCCCTCGCCTACGCAGACCCCCACCTCGGCCGTCTCATCACCTCGTTGACCCGCCGCAACCCGTGGCTGATCATCCTGTGCGCCGACCACGGCGACACCTACGGCGACAACGGTTACCACGGCCGGGGCATCGCTCACCCGAAGGTCGTCAACGTCCCCTACGCCGCCTGGCACGCCCAGCCCGCTACGCTCACGCCGCATGAGCGAGACCCGCACTGAGCCCTGTCGTGACGCCTCCGTCATCGTCGCCCGCGACGATCGCGACCACGTCGCCCTGCTCTCCGCGCCCTTCCCCGAGCACGGAGGCGAGTACCTGTTCCTGCCCGGCGGACGCATCGAGACGGGCGAGGACCCTGCCGCGTGCGCCCGCCGCGAACTCGCCGAGGAGGCCGGCGTCACTGCGCAGCTGTGGCGTTCGCTCGGCTCGTACGTGATCACGCTCGGATCCACCAGCCGCGTCCACCTGTACGAAGCACGCTCCCTGACCCTGGGCCCGCAGAACCTCACCGAATCCGAGCAGGACTTCAAGCTCGCCTGGTGGCCGATTCACGATGCGATCACCGCAGCAACGCAAGGGCGATTCCTTCTACCGGCCGGACCACTCGCCCTGCTTCTCGCCACCCGCGACGCTTGCCCATGACCTGCACCTGAGGGGGACTACTGATGCTGCCCGCCGACTCCGCGTTGGACGTCAGCCCCGTCGCGGGGCTGTGGGCAGGTACGGGGTTACAGGGAGGCCCAGCGTGCGATCTTCGCGATCCGTACGGTGTCGACCTTCGGTAGATCGTCGGTCGTCAGCAGAGCGCCGACCTTCTCCCGCGTGACCTGCCCCGGCTGCACGCTGCTGGCGCCGGCGAAGTCCTCGCCGATGCGCTCGCCGGCCTTGTTCAGGAACTCGACGGTGATGGAGTAGTCCGAGGTCTTCTTGCTGTGGTTGGTGATGGTGACCTTCGCTTCGCCCTGTTCGAGCCCGTAGCCCTGGTCCTTGACGGTGAACTTGCCGAGCTTGACGTCCTTGGCCTTATCGGAGGTCTTGGGCTTCTTCTTCGCGGCGGCGGACGGCTTCTTGCTGGGGGCGGTTTCGGCGTCGACCGTGCCCGCGCAGGCGTTGGCGCCGGCGCCGAGGGCGATCACGGAGGCAGCGGCGATGAGGGTTTTACGGGTGCGGTTCATGGCGCGGGGGTGTCTTTCTGTTCTGTGGCGGGTGCCGCGCTTGCGATGTCTCTAACCGTATAGGGCGACCGGTGTTTCCGCAGGTCAGAGGCACTGTAGTGTGCGCGAGTCCCGTGATTCGGTGATGTCCCGTGTGGGGGCGACGCGTCCCCCGACGCCGTGCCGACCCTCATAAAACTAGCGGACCCCCCAATCCAGATTCTCGGTAAGAAGTCCCGCCATAGCGGGACCAATGTCCCGACTCGCTTCAACCCTCAACTAGGTGTACTGACCAGAGAGGCTGGGGGGATGGTGGGCGGGTGCATTGTGGTGGACATTGCCGGTCTTTCCGCTGTGAAGGGTGACGATGGCCAGGTGTATGAGTGACGTCTCGTGCCCCCGGCCATCAGGTGGCCAGCGAACGGTGCTGCGTGGAGGTGCCTGCTGTTCAGCGGGTTCTCGTGCTGGCCTTGCCTGAAGAGCTGCTTTGGGCTCAGGGGTTTTTTGGGCGCAGGGCGCCTTGGTCGTCGAGGTCGCTGAGGACGGCAGGCAGGCCCGTGGTGAGCATTTTGGTGCGGACGGAGCCGAGGATTTTGGCCATGAAGAAGCCTCCGGCGCCGGTGAAGCCGGTGTGGTCGTAGGTGAAGCGGGTTCCACTGCCGTGCGGTTCGAGCCGATAGGCGACCTCGGTCACCTCGCGGCCACCTTCGTCCTGCCACGAGTAGCGCAGACGCGGAGGTGTGGCCGCCCGCCCTCATGCCCGGCAGACCGCTGACGATGCGCTCGCGCACGAGTTCGCCGCGGTGCACGTAGCCTCCCGCCGCACGTACCGGCCCCCCACGCATCCATGCCGAACTGCGGCGTCTGTGGCGGCGGGTGAACCGCAAGCGCATCGCCCGCGTGATGCGCGAGCGTGACATCCGAGGCGTCCCCCGGAACTGTGGGTGCCCGGCTCGTACGCACTTCCTGCCGCCGCGGATATCTCATCCGCCAGCGCAGGAGCACAGCACAGATCTCCTGAATCGCCCTTTGAGGCTTGCATGAGCGCCACGATGAGTGGCCCGAACGGTTCTGAGCGGGCAGCGGGGTGACTCGTCGCTCTAACCCGGCAATGCTTGCTGGATCAAGCTATTGGCTCCCGATGCGGGCCTCGGTCCAGGCGCGTGCAAGGATCTCGTCCACAGTCTCGGTGGGAGTCTGGAACGATGTGTCGATCCAGAGGCCGAGGTGTGGAGTCTCTTTGCGAAGGACCTTGTCGAGCATGTGGACGGTCAGCGTGTCGTAGGCGTTCTTGGTTCTGACGGCCTCGCGCTCCAGGACGGCTTCTGGTTCCGGCGCGAGGACGACGACCAGCAGCGGCGTGCTGTGGATCTGCGCGACGGTCTGGGCGAGGTGCTCGCCGAGGATGACGTCTTGTGCGACCACGGTGAAGCCGGCTCGGAAGTAGTCGTCGCTGGTGTGTGCGGTCAGCTGGTGACGGAGCCGCAGCTGGCGGATGGCCTCGTCGCTGGGGGCGGAGGTCATGTCGGCGCGGTCGTTGACCACCATGCGGCGAAATTGGTCGCCGCGCACGTGCACGGAGCGCGGCAGCCGCTCGGCCAGTGCCTGCGCGACCGTCGATTTCCCGGAAGCCTGGATGCCGGTGATGAGGATGACCGCCTGTTCGAGCTGCGGGAATTCGGGACTGCCGTGCTCGTCCACGTTCGGCGATACCTTCGGACTGCTGGTCATCATTGCCCTTCTGAACGGGATACTTGGGGGCGCCGGTTGGCGACGTCGGCGGCTCGCCGCCATTCGACGGTGACGGCAACGGCGATGTCCATGCCGAGGGTACGGACGAGGACTGCGGCGGGCAGCGGGTGGTCTTCCGCCTCGGTTGCCTCGTCGCAGCCGGTAGCCCTGCTGGTCGGCGGGGACAGGGATAGCTGTGCGGATGCCTCGCCTTCGGGGGTGTTGGCGGACGGCACGTGAGGAGTAGGCCTTGTCGGCCAGGACGAGATCCGGTCTGGTGCGGGGCCGTCCGCGACGGCGCGGAACGCGCAGGCGGGCCATCACCTCGGGGAAGGCGGGCGCGTCCTCGGCCTGGCCGGCCGTGAGGACGAATGCTATCGGCCGGCAGCAGGCATCAGCGGTGAGATGGATCTTCGTGCTCAGTCTGCCGCGGACCTCCCGATGGCGTGGTCAGTTCAGGTCCTCGTCCGCGTCGGCCTGTGCTATCAGCGCGGCGAGCACGCGCTCCCACGTGCCGTCGGCCGCCTACATGCGTAGCCGGTTGTGGACGCCTCGCCAGTTGCCGTACTTCTCCGGCGGGTGCACCCACTGCGATCCGGTCTGGAACTTCAAGGCGATCGCGTCGATCCCCTCGTGGGGGCGGGACGCCCCGTAACCACCACACCAGCGCGAGCCTGCCTACCGGTGCCACGTCCGCGCTGACCGGCTATCAGATAGTCAGGTCTGAAGGTCGAGCAGACCGACCGAGGCAGTCCAGCCCTACCTAGTCCTGATCGCCCTGTGCCGCACGGGGCGGCCGATGAGCCCGAGCCGTGTCTCGACTTGCCCTTACCTCGGTGCGCTTGAGTTTGCGTGTCGCCGTAGGGCGCGGCTTCTGATCACGCTGAAGGGGGGAGCTGTTCGCGTACCCATTCGGGATCAGGGTTGGTGTGTGGCTGGCCCGCCACGACGACGGTGGGCACGGTCTCGTTGCCGTCGTTGGCTGCTCTCACCGCTGCGGCTGCTGCCGGGTCGCGCCAGATGTTGACCCAGTGCAGCTGGCGGGCGCTGCGGCCCAGCCGGATGCGCAGTCGTATGCAGTATGTGCAGCCCGGCCGCCAGAAGACGACTGGCCGGCCGTCGACCGCGCCGCGGCGTTGTGCCTCCTGCGCTTCGATGGACCTCGGGAAGATCAGGGGAGAGGTCACGCCGGCGAGCACCAGGAACGTCAGGAAGAGTGCTGCGGCTGTGCCGGGGCTCTCCTTGAACTGCCCGGTCGTGAGGGCTGAGCCGCTGAGAACAAGCAGCATCGGCAGGATCCAAGCGCGCATCATGGTGATGCAGGCTACCGATGAGTCGAAATGCTCACGATTCGTCTGGCCATGGCGCTTTCCTGGAGCACCGACGGGGAGGGGGTTGTCCCAGCGAGTAGGGTCCTGTCGCCCGTTCGAGCGGGGCGGCGGCCCCAACTTCCCTGGGGTGGCCCCCGCGTTGTGGCGCTTCGTCAGACGGCGCCGAACTCGCCAATGTTCAGGGCTTGAATGCACCCCGGTCGCCCCCTGGCTCGCGTACACCGGCGAGTTCGATGAGCGGGACGGGCACGCCACCCTGGTCTTCGCGCACGCCCCGGAGAACGACCACGCGGGCGAGGCCGGGACACACCCGGCCCACTGGTTCGTGCGCAACGAACCGATCCCCGTGGTCGGGCCGTCCTGGGCCTTTCACGAGGAACTGGTACTCGCCCCGGGCGCCGATCTCGCCCGCCGCTAACGGATCGTGGTGGCCGACGGCCGCTGGACCCGCGAGCAGATCGTGGCCCAGCTCGCGGCCCGGGCCTGGTGAACGATTCTGGGCCGGGCACCTCATGCGCGAGATACCCGGCCCAGCGGTCCTCGGCCCTGCATGCGTGTTTCTCCACGACCGACACCCCTAACAGCCTCCCCGCCCATACCTCATTTTCCGGGAGGCGACAGGTGTGTGCGCCGCCCGAACTCCGCGACGATTGACCAGCTATCCGGTGCCGTCGGCATCGCCGAACTGGCGTGACGGGAGGGGAACTTGAACCTGGCGTACAACGTTGTAATATTGGGGCGCGTGCGGCGGGGGTTGCTGGTGGTGAACGTGGGAGCCGGGGTTCTCATCGGGTATGCGTTCGCGGTGCTGGTATAGCACCGTCAATGGACTGGGGTCCGGCCACTGTCGGCGGCGGCCGGACCCCAACTTACGCCCAAATGCAGACTGTTGTTCGCCTCGCATCACCTGGGCGCTGTACCGGTGAACTGCGTTCCGAAAAAGTACGGCGATAGAGGCAACGCGTCGGCTCGAATGGCCGTCTAGTGGTGAATAATCCCAGGTCAGGCATAAGAAGTAGTGGTGCATTTCCTTCGGTGAAGGTGTACGGTCCCCCGAGATCGTTTATCGGGCGCTTACGTCGCCCAGTAACCCGTGGGGGGTTTCCTATGTCTTTCAAGCGCAGAGCCGCAGTAATGGGTGTCACGGTTGTTGCATCCGGAGCGTTGATCACTGGCACGGCCCCGCTGGCCTCGGCGGACGCTACACCGGCCCCTTCGCCGTCCGGCACCGAGATCGTGCCGATGAGTGCAACGGGCTCCACCGTGATTGGGTCCTTCAATTACACGTGGAACGGAGTCTCGGTCAAGATCCCCACTGGCTGTTTCTTCACCCACACCGTGAAGGGCAAGGGTAAGAAAATCACCAACCAGTTCGCCGGCGCAGACTGCGCCGGAGTGGGCGCGTTCACGAAGTTCTGTAACTGGCGCATCGACTTCGCCTACGCCGGCACCAACGGCAAGACGTACAAAACGTCCAAGGGTGCGACACACAACTCGTGCAAGACCGCCGGGACGAACCTGCGCCACAATGCGCCGCAGACGCTGAAGAAGTACGGCAAGGCCTGTGCCCGTCTGTACGTGTGGCTTTATCGAGCAGTAGTGACGTCGCTTGTCGATGAGTTTGGGAGGCGCCCCGTTCCACGGACGGGTGGTGTTGATGAGTTTGGGAGGCACTGGGTCTCTTGCCAGGGCAGCATCGGGGTGCTCCTGGTGAAAGGTGCTGGTCATGCCGCAGATGTCGAGGGTCGAGCTGTACGCGGCGATCCGGCGTGACCATCGCGGTGGCATGTCGATGCGGGAGCTTGAGCGCAAGCACGGCGTGACGTGGCGGACGGTTCGCAAGGCATTGGATTCGGCCTGGCCTGAGCCTCGGAAGAAGCTGCCGCCCCGGGCGACCGCTCTGGACCCGTACAAGCCGGTGATTGACGGCATCCTCCGCGGGGATCTGGATGCGCCGCGCAAGCAGCGGCACACCGTCACCCGCATTTTTCACCGCCTGGTCGACGAGCACGGGGCGGACGTCTCCTACGGGATGGTCCGCTATTACGTTGCCGCCCGGAAGCCGGAGATCCTGGTCGAGTCCGGCAAGGCCCCGCTGGAGGCGTTCGTCCCGCAGACCCACCAGCCCGGGCACGAGGCGGAAGTCGACTTCGGGGACGTGACGATCCGTCTCGCCGGCGAGCTGGTGACCTGCTACTTGTTCTCCTTCCGCCTGTCGTATTCGGGCAAGGCCGTCCACCGGGTGTTCGCCTCATGCGGCCAGGAAGCCTTCTTCGAAGGCCATGTCCACGCGCTGCGGACGCTGGGCGGTGTCCCGCGGAGCAAGGTCCGCTACGACAACCTCAAGGCCGCCGTCGCACGGGTGCTGGGACTCAGTCGGGCCAGGGTGGAGGCCGAACGATGGATCGCGTTCAAGTCGCACTTCGGCATCGAGAGCTTCTACTGCCGTCCGGGCATCGAAGGCGCCCACGAGAAGGGCGGTGTCGAAGGGCAGATCGGCTACTTCCGCCGCAACCACTTCGTTCCCGTTCCAGAGGTCGCCTCGCTCACCGAGCTGAACGAAATGGTCGAACAGTGGGACCGGCAGGACGACACACGCCGCATTGGCACCCGGTCCAAGACCGTCGCCGAGTACTTCGCACTCGAACAGCCGCTGCTGATGCCGCTGCCCGAGGAACCGTTCGAGACGGGCCGGCTGTTCACCCCGCGGGTCGACCGCTATGGCCAGATCCCGGTCCGCACCAACCGCTACTCAGTGCCGATCCGGTTGATCGGCAAACGTGTGCGGGTCGTCTTGCACGCTTCTCACCTGGTGGTTTACGACCAGAACGTGGAAGTGGCCCGGCACGAGAGGCTGATCGCCAAGGGCGCCGTCCGCCTGGAACTGGATCACTACCTGGAGGTCCTGGTCCGCAAGCCCGGTGCGTTCCCCGGCTCCACCGCCCTCGAGCAAGCCCGCTCAGCGGGCAAGTTCACCCCCGTCCACGACGCCTGGTGGGCTCAGGCTCAGAAGGTCCACGGCGAGCGGGACGGCACCCGGGCCCTGATCGAGGTCCTGCTGCTGGGCCGGCACCTGCCGCACGAGCACATCGTCGCCGGTCTGGCCGCGGCCCTGCGGGCCGGGGCGATGACCGCCGACGCAGTCGCTCTGGAGGCCCGCAAGGCCGCCCAGGCCGAGACCGAACCCGACCTGGCAGGTCGGCCGCTGCCTGGCACACCGCCGACGAACGTGACGTCCCTGCACGAGTGGAAGCTGTCCCACCTCCCGCCGGACACCAGGCCCCTGCCGTCGGTGACCCCCTATGACCAGTTGCTCCGACGTCGTCGCGCCAGCGGCGGTGACCACCCAGAGGGAGAAGCACAGTGACTCTGCCCCGCCAACGAGGCTTGACCGAGCAGGCCGCCGACGCCGCCATCGACACCGCCTGCCGCATGCTGCGGCTGCCGTCGATCCGCAACGAGTTCCCCGAGATCGCCGACCGGGCGATGAAGGACCAGATGACCTATCGCGGCTTCCTCGCCGAGCTGCTGATGACCGAGTGCGACGACCGGGCCCGCCGCCGCTCGGAACGGCGGATCAAGGCGGCAGGCTTCCCGCGGGAGAAGTCCCTGCGGACCTTCGACTTCGACGCCAACCCCAACATCGACCCCGCCACCATCCACACCCTCGCCAGCTGCGAGTGGATCAAGAAGAGCCAGCCGCTCTGCCTGATCGGCGACTCCGGCACCGGCAAGTCCCACATGCTCATCGCCCTGGGTACCGAGGCCGCGATGAAGGGCTACCGCGTCCGCTACACGCTGGCCACCAAGCTCGTGAACGAGCTGGTCGAGGCCGCCGACGAGAAGCAGCTGAACAAGACCATCGCCCGCTACGGCCGAGTCGACCTCCTCTGCATCGACGAACTGGGCTACATGGAACTCGACCGGCATGGCGCCGAACTGCTTTTCCAGGTACTGACCGAGCGCGAGGAGAAGAACAGCGTCGCCATCGCCTCCAACGAGTCGTTCGGAGGCTGGACCAAGACCTTCACCGACCCCCGCCTCTGCGCGGCCATCGTCGACCGCCTCACCTTCAACGGCACCATCATCGAGACCGGCACCGACTCCTACCGCCTCGCCAGCACCCGAGCACGAGCCGAAGAGCCTGCCAAGGCCGGCTGATTCGGGAAGCCGACTCGGCCCGACGGTGCATCTGGCCAGGGATAGGGTCGTCGGATGCGCCAGTTCACGGATGGTGAAGCCTTGTCAGGGATCGTGCAGGAGGCACTGGGGGCGGAGGCCCGCGTTGCCGGAGTGGACCGGTTGCGCGGCGGGAGCAAGAAGGGGGTCTACCGGGTTCACACGAGCGGATCACGTGCAGCGACTGTGATCGTCTACAGCTGGGCCGAGGCCGAGAACTTCTGGCCGGCTGCGGAAGCCATCGACCCGGCCCACCCGTTCGCTCCCGCCTCCGGGCTGGCCCCCTTCCTAGCGGCCCAGCGGAGACTGGACGGCCTTGGAGTCCGGGTTCCAGGGGTGCTCTTCGCAGATGACAGCCGACGCCGCTACCCGGCGGACGTGGCAGTTGTCGAGGACGTTGCCGGCGGCACTCTGGAAGCGCTCCAAGAGACGGATCCCGCACGCGCATCACATGCCTTGAGTGAGCTGGCCGCCATGCTCGACGTGATGCACCAGCAGCACAGTCAGCACTACGGCAGGGTGGACGTGCTCGAACGGGGCGACAAAGCGAGTGGCGATTCATGCGAGCAACTGGTGCTCGAACGTGCCATCGAGGACCTCGCTGAGGCGGCCGAACGCGACCCCAGCATCGGATTAGCCGCAGCTTCTTTGCACGATCGCTTGCAGGAGCTGGCCACACGAGTGGCGCCGCGCACGCAGCACGGACTGATCCACGGCGAACTCGGGCCCGACCATGTCCTGGTCGATGCCTCCGGACACCCTGTCCTCATCGACATCGAGGGCCTGATGTTCTTCGATGTCGAGTGGGAGCACGTGTTCCTGCAGCTTCGCTTCGGTGATCAGTACCCTGCTCTGTCCCGCTCCGGACTTGATCCGGCACGGCTCGACCTCTACATGCTCGCCATGCGTCTCTCACTGGTGGCCGGACCCCTTCGCCTGCTCGACGGCGATTTCCCGCACCGCACGGCGATGCAGGAAATCGCCGAGCACAACGCGAAGGAAGCGCTGGCTCTGTTGGTCTCATAGCACCGCGGCCGCCACATACGCATCGCTTCTGCCGCTACCTGCCTCGACGGCCAGCCGCCCTGACGGGCGGCTGGCCGTCCCGCGTTCCCCTCACTCACTCGGCAGTGCCGTCATTTCTCCTCGACACTTGCGAGTCGGCTGATCGACAACTGACTCCAGAACCAGTCGACAAACGCTGTTCCTGGAGATGAACGAAGCCAGTACGTGGGTGGAAAGTCCCGCGCGGTGCAGTGCCACAACATCACCAAGTGAGGACAGCCCTGATGCCGAAGGACGACGACGAGAGGACACCCACCACCGCCCAGTGGTGGGGGGAAATCGCGGTCTTCATCGTCACGACGATCGGTGTCGCGGTACTCGTCGCCGTCGTGTTCGCAGTGGCCTTCGGGCGCTCGCCCGTCGTAGACCTGGGAGGTCTGCTCGTCGGTGGCGCGGCGGGGGTGTGGGCGGCGCGCTCGTACCGCCGTAAACGCACCGGGCAGTAGCAGGAACGGCAAGGGTGCAACGACTGCTTGTCGTCGTTCGAAGTAGGGCCCGGCCGATGTCGTCCGGGCCCTACTTCGTCCGTGTGTGGTTGGAGGCCCGGCGCGTCGGTGCACCACGGCTCTCACGGGGAGGGAGAGCGAGAGGGCAACGCCGGGCCTCCAACCACACACAGTAAACAGTCGGACACGAACTGTCCGTGTGGATGGCTAGTGCCGGCCGGATGATCCGCATCGGCCGCGAAGCATTACGCTGTCTGCTCGCCCGCCGTGGCGTCACCTTCCAGCGCACCAAGACGTGGAAAGAGTCCCCGGACCCCGAGCGCGACGCCAAGCTCGACCGGATCGACGAAGTCCTGGACCGCTTCTCGGACCGGGTGTTCGCGTTCGACGAGTTCGGCCCACTCGGGATCAAGCCCACCGCGGGCTCGTGCTGGGCCGAACAACGGCTCCCCAACCGGCTGTCCGCCACCTACCACCGCACCCACGGAGTCCGATACTTCCACGGCTGCTACTCGCTGGGCGACGACCGCCTGTGGGGCGTCAACCGCCGCAGGAAGGGTGCCGCGAACACGCTGGCCGCACTGAAGTCGATCCGCGCCGCCCGGCCCGACGGCGCACCGATCTACGTGATCATGGACAACCTGTCCGCCCACAAGGGCACCGGCATCCGCCGCTGGGCGAACAAGAACAAGGTCGAGTTGTGCTTCACTCCGACCTACGCCTCGTGGGCGAACCCCATCGAGGCGCACTTCGGACCGCTGAGGCAATTCACCATCGCCAACTCCCACCCCCCCCAGCCACACCGTGCAGACCCGGGCCCTGCACGCCTACCTGCGGTGGCGCAACGCCAACGCCCGCCACCCGGGCGTCCTGGCCGCCGAACGCAAGGAACGCGCCCGCACTCGCAGTGAGAAAGGCATCCGATGGGGCGGACGCCCCTTCACCATCGCCGCATGACCAGCCATCCAGTGATCATTTCCGACGACTTTGCCGGGAGTTGCGCCTGAGATCGACCCCGGCCCGCCTACGCATCCGACTCGGAACTATCACCCGCCATCGCCCGGTCGAGGATCGCCGCAACGACCTCGGACTTGGCGTCGGCGTAGTTCTGCATGTACTCCCAGGACTGCCGGGACAGCGACCGCTTGGCGTCCGCGTATAGCTTGCGGTCGCCGCTGTCTGTGCGCAGCCGGTCGCGAAAGCGCAGCATACGGACGACTTCCTGGCAGCCCTCGGGAAGGACGTGCAGGTTGGCTGATTCGGTGCTCGGGTCGAGGCCGTGCTTGCGCAGCACGCGGTGCTCGTACCATCCGGGCTCACGGATGACGAGCGTGAAGCCCAGGCCCTCAAGGGCCGGTACGTAGCCCGCCTCGTCGCCAGGATCGGGGACGGTCAGGAGCATGTCGATGACCGGCTTGGCGGGCAGGTCCGGCACGGACGTGGAGCCGACGTGCTCGATCCGGTGGTCGACATGGCTGAGGCACTCACGCATGCGGGCGGCCTCCTGCTCGAAGACCGCGGGCCACTGCGGGTCGTACTCCCGCAGCGTGACTTGGCCGTTGAGCTTGGGCGGCACGACCACGTGGACCGCATCGATCTCCTCGGCGGTCATGGGGATGCGCGGCACTTCCTTTTCTGGCCGTTCGGACAAGGGAGCTCCCGTCAGCACTCTGAGGCCATGGAGCCAGGGCTCGTGGCAATGAATTAATGGCTCGCCGGCCCCAGTGCGGCTGGTGGTTATCGTTGCACCCCGCACATCCAACCGCCACGACCACCAACCCGGCGAACCTATGCGGTCAGAGCACTAGATTGGGCCCGGGTCCGAACTGCACTGCGCACCCGACGTCGAACCCCTCCTCACCCACATCGCGGCCGTCACTGTGTGCGCCTGTCGGCGATCCTGTCCGACCTCATCGGCGAATGGCTTGTCCACCAGCCGGACTCGACATGGTCACCGGACCGCATCGACGCCTCCGTCCTCATGGCGGAATACCTGCTCGGGCCGCCGTCGTCGGCGAAGCCGGTGTCGACGCCGAAGGGCTCCCGCAAGGAGATCGCAGCCCGCAACGGGCGGGCAGGTGCCCGGATCGGGAAGCGCTCGTATTGAGCCCGACGTGCATCGTTAGCAGCGGACAGGCCAGTCTGTGTCGAATTGCGGGGTAAATACCGCCGTGTGAGCCTGGATCGATTCAGCGGTCAGGGCCGTGAAAGGGCAGGGTTTTATGGCACAGCACAACCCACATGCTTGGGGTCAAAATCAGCCCGCCCCCACCCCGCAGGCTCAGGACGCCTACCCGTACTCGCCTCAATATCATCCGGATCCTCGGCAGGTTCCGGCCGAGAACGGGCCCGCTACAGCAGCCCTCGTATGCGGCGTCATCGCCGTCATCGGCGGCATCATCCCGCTGGTCAACCTCGTGTCCGGCGTTGTGGCCATCGCTGCGATCGTCCTCGGCTTCGTGGGGATCGGACGCGCGCGCCGAGTACGGGCTGGCAAGGGCAAGAGCATCTGGGGCATCGCCCTCGGGGTCATCGGGATGGCCCTCACGATCTTCGTCATCGTCGGCGTGTTCTACGCAATTGACGATGGAGTGAAGAAGCTGGACCAGGGGATCGCGCAGGTCCGCTAATCGCGAAACAGCTGTGCGCTGTAGCGCGTTCCGTCACTTCTCGGAGGCGTTGTCTCAATAGGCTCTGTAGGCACCTGAGATGCGTCGCCGGTCGTCGCCCGTCATCTGCTCGGCACCCGGCACCGATCCGACAGCGCGCAGCTGTGCCGCGTCGCCGTGGCCGCACCGCCGGCCTAGTTTCGTCAGTGCGGCTTGCAGCGCGCCGGGAGAAGCGCGGCCCAGCCACATGGTGTCGTCAGCCACCACCCATACAACGTTCAGCATTCCCCTCTGCCGCCCGTGAGCCCCTCACGGTCGTACCCCGGAGCGGAGTCCCGCGCCATGAGCGCGAGGGGGATCAGCCCCGCGAGAGCGGCGGCAGTCACCAGGAGCGCTATCCAACCCGGTTTGCCCCTGCGCCTGACTCGTCGGTGCCTGCTAAAAGCGCCCCTCAGCGTCTCGACCGTTCCCTCCCCATCCCGCAGGGGGAAATGAGAGCATCCCACTGCCATGCGATCACTCACTGAGCAGTACGCCGAGTATCTGGACACCTATCAGCGCATCGTGCGCGCGCAGGTCGAGGACACCCTGACCAGGGACATCCCGGGGGCGATCCAGAGCTTCGGCATCCGAGAGGATGGGCGGGGCGTCTGGGCCGAGATCGTCATCGAGCTGCGCGGGGTGGACAAGCTCTACCGCCGCCGCACTCTCGTCATCGACGCCGCCTCGCACCCGCCGCCTGATCCGGCCGACTTCGCCGCGACGCTGTTCGCCACGAACGCGGTCGAGGAGGAGTTAGTGATCCCGAGGCTACGCAAACAGTGGATCGAGAATGACTAGGACGGTGTCCGATGTGGTGAGTCGGACGAGGCGTTTGTAGCAACAGATTGCTGCGGCGAGCCCGAGAAAGGCCAGGTAGTTCGAGGGGTGGCGCTCGTAGCGTGGGCTGAGCCGGCGGTAGCCGGTCAGCCACGACATGGTCCGCTCGATCACCCACCTGCGGCGTCCCAGCCGTTCGCTGGACTCGACTCCTTTGCGTGCGATGCGGACGCCGATGTGCCTGCCCCATAACCATTTCCGCAGGTGGGGGACGTCGTATGCCTTGTCCGCGTGCAGCCGGGTGGGTTTGAAGTAGCGGCCGCGGCAGGGGTCGTGTCTCGTTTGGTGACCGGCAACCATGGGCTTCAGGGCGAGGCTGTCGTGGACGTTCGCGGCGGAGATGCCAACGACCAGAGGCAGTCCGTTCGCGTCCGACAGGACGTGCATCCTGGAACCCGGCTTACCCCGGTCCACGGGGCTCGGACCTGTGTGTTCGCCCCCTTTTTTGCCCGCACGTGCGCGGAATCCAGCACGACGCGCGAGACGTTGACGAGGCCGGCGTCGTCGAGGCGGTGCACCACCGCTTCATGGAGACGGCCCCAGACACCAGCTCTCGACCAGATCATGAACCGACGGTGCACCGTCGACTTCGACACCCCGAAACACGGCGGCAAAGCCCGCCACGAACAGCCGCTGACCAGCACATACACGATCGCCGCGAACAACGTCTCATCAGGCGTGTCCTGCGTCCCGCCACCCTGCGGCCGCACCCTCGAAGACGGGATGAGAGGCCTCGCCATCTCCCACAGCCCGTCCGGAACAATCCAACTCCACATCCCCTGAACCATGTTGGACAGTCCTACCCATCCTCACCACATAGGACACCGTCTTAGAGACTGTCTGTTCCGCCGCTCCGAGCGGCCGGTCGGCCGGGTTGTCCGGTGTCAGCTGAGGTGGGGTGGGGGGACTGTCGGCCGCCTGGCCTGGCCTGGGCGGGCAAGGCAGCCGACAGAGACCCGCCACGCTCCAGGGTGGGACCGCCTGTCAGGTCGTCGCCTGACACAAGGCGTAGATCGTCAGGGGAATCGTCTTGGTTGTCCCGTTGTACACGTGGGCCATCCACGATGAGTTGCCACCGTGTGGCCCATCTCCCAGGATGGTGAGCGTGCCGGTCTCGGGCGCGGTGTTAGCGTGCCATCCACCGCTGACCATCTGCGTCCCTGCGGGGCAGCCTGGGCTGTTCATCTGGCCGTTGCTGTGTGGCGCCATTTCGTGCGTTTTCGACACCTTGACGAGCGGGGCCCTGGAGGCGTCCTTGCCTGCCGGGCCTTCGGGCCCTCTGGGGCCCTGCGCCCCGTCGGCGCCGTCTGCGCCAGGTTCTCCCCTGGCTCCGGTGTCTCCCTTGGCCCCTTCAGGACCTCGGGGCCCTTCGGCTCCGGTGTCTCCCTTGGCCCCTTCAGGACCTCGGGGCCCTTCGGCTCCGGTGTCTCCCTTGGCCCCTTCAGGACCTCGGGGCCCTACGGCTCCGGTGTCTCCCTTGTCGCCCTTGGCTCCGT
>NZ_KZ984560.1:224096-269757 GCF_003574445.1 Streptomyces sp. YIM 130001 | reverse complement strand
ATTTCTGGGGCAGCTTTCAGGATTCAGTTGGGGGTCACCAGGCGGCAGTCGTACGCCAGGATGACCGCCTGGACGCGGTCGCGCGCGCCGGTCTTCGCGAGGATGCGGCCGACGTGGGTTTTCACCGTGGACTCTGCGAGGTGGAAGCGGGCCGCGATCTCGAGGTTCGTCCAGCCCTGGCCGACGACGGTGAGGATTTCCCGTTCGCGTTCCGTGAGTGAGGTGAGGCGGGGATCCGGGGTGAGGGTGTCGTCGTCTGGTCGGCCGGTCGGGAGGTGGCCGGCGTAGGTGTCGAGGAGTCGGCGGGTGAGGCTCGGGGCGACGACCGCGTCGCCTGAGGCGACGGCGCGGATGCCTGCGAGGAGCTCCTCCGGCTGGGCGTCCTTGATGAGGAAGCCGGAGGCGCCGGCCCGGAGGCCCGCGTAGGCGTATTCGTCGAGGTCGAACGTGGTGAGGATGAGGACCCTGGTGCGAGCGCCGGCGGCGACGATGCGGCGGGTGGCCTCGATGCCGTCGAGGCCCGGCATCCGGATGTCCATGAGGACGATGTCGGGGTGGAGGCGATCGACTTCGCGTACGGCCTCCGAGCCGCCCGATGCTTCGCCCGCCACGGACAGGTCGTCCTGGCTCTCCAGGAGCATGCGGAAGCCGAAGCGCTGCATGGGCTGGTCGTCGACGATGAGCACGGTGGTCACGGGGCCGTGTCCTCCTGGGGGAGTCCGGTCGGTTCGGGGATGTGGAGGTGGATGCGCCAGCCGCCCCGGGGCAGCGGGCCGGACTCAAGTGTGCCGTCGTAGAGATCGGTTCGCTCCCGCATGCCGGTGAGGCCCCGGCCCTCCGGGGTCGGATGGCGGGTGGTGCCGGTGTCTGTGGTGGTGACGGTGACGCCGTTGTCGTAGGAGACGCGGACGTGGGCGGTGGCCTGGGGGCCGGCGTGCTTGAGGGTGTTGGTGAGGGCTTCCTGGACGATGCGGTAGACGGTGAGTTGGAGGCCGGCCGGGGTGGTGCCGGGGTCGCCGGTGACGGTGAGGCGGGTGGGTAGGCCGGCGGCGCGTACGCGGTCCACGAGGGACTGGAGGTCGGAGAGGCCCGGCTGTGGGGCGAGGGTGGGGGCTCTCGGGTGCTTGTCGACGTCGGGCGGGGTCTCGCGGAGCACGTCGAGGAGGCGGCGTAGTTCGGTGAGGGCGGTGCGGCTGGTGGTGCCGATGGCATCGAGGGCCTGGACGGCGCGTTGGGGGTTCTTGCCTGCCGCGTAGGCGCCGCCGTCGGCGAGGCCGGTGATGACCGAGAGGTTGTGACCGATGATGTCGTGCATCTCGCGGGCGATACGGGCGCGTTCGGCCGCGGCGGCGAGTTGGGCCTGCTGGTCGCGTTCGACTTCCAGCTGGCGGGCGCGTTCCTTGAGGGAGTCGGTGTAGTCGCGGCGGGTTCTCACGGCCAGGGCGACGAGGGCGGTCATGGCGGCTGTCCAGAGGGTGGGGACGACCTGCTGGTCCCAGCTGACCTGGTGGTAGCGGATGGCGCCGATGGTCAGGGGGACGGCGAGCAGGACGAAGACCGGGGCCAGCTGCTTGAGGGGGCGTCGCAGCGCGAGGTTGTAGACGACGAGGAGCTGGAGGAGGGAGTACTGCAGGATCGCGCCGGTCCAGCTGTTGACCAACGACGCGACCGCCATCACGGTCAGGACGGTCAGCGGATGGCTGCGCCGCCACAGCAGGGGGACGCAGAACGTGAGGGTGACGCAGAGCAGGAGCGCGGTGGGGGCGTGGGTGCTCGCGGCGATGGTGCGCCAGCCGCCGCCCGCGAAGTCCGTGACGGCGATCAGTACGCACAGGGCGGTGAGCAGCAGGTCCCATACGGCGGGGTGGCGGCCGTCGAAGGCGCGCAGGCGGTTGATCCGGTGTTGGACGAAACGGGTCAGGGCGGGGGCGTCAGGGGCCCAAGTGGGCTCGGGGGTGAGGGGGTTGGGCGCACGCTCGGTGTCCGTCACGGGTTCATCTTCGTACAGTCGGCGGGGCGGGCATCAGACGTCGCGGTGGCGCAGGAGCAGGGCCGCGGCAGTGAGGGAGGCGGCGGCCCAGAGGGTCAGGGCGAGGAGGGCCGCGCCGGGGGAGGCGGCGTCCGGCAGGTGCTCGGCGCTGGAGAGGGCTTCGGCGGCCTTGGGCGGGAAGTACCGCGAGGCGGTTTCGACGGCGTCGTACGGGAGCATGGCGAGGACTTCCGGGAGGACGAGGACTCCGCAGATGAAGGCGCCGATCGCGCCGGGTACGGAGCGGAGCACGCCGCCGAGTCCGAGGGCGAGCAGGCCGAGCAGGGTGAGGGCAGCGGCGGTGCCGAAGAGGGCGCGTGCGACGCCGGGGTCGCTGAACGCCGCTGCCTGGTCGGTGTCCTGGAAGAACAGCGGCTGGGTGAGACCGAAGGTCAGCAAGGCGGTGGCCGACATCGCCGCGAACGAGACGGCCGCGAAGACGCCGGCCTTCGCCCACAGGACGGGCAGGCGGCGGGGGACGGCGCTGAGTGAGGCGCGGATCATACCGGTCGCGTACTCGCCGGCGATCATCAGAACGGCCAGGACCGCGAGGAAGAACTGGGCGAACTGGCTGCCGATCAGGGTCAGTACGACGGTGTCCACGTCGCCGTCGCCGCCGCCCGTCTCGTAGGTGGCGCCCATCAGGATGCCGATGGCGAGGACGGTCGCACAGGCGGAGCCGACGGTGATCCAGGTGGAGCGCAGCGTCCGGAGCTTGTGCCATTCCGAGCGCAGGACGCGGGCGGTGGTGACGCGGTGGGTGGACCTGGAGGCGGGGAGTGCTGCCTGGGTCGTGGTGGTCATGCGGCTGCTCCTGTCGGGGTGGACGTGCGGGGCGCCTCGGCTGCCTGGTATTCGACGGAGTCCCGGGTGAGGTCCATGAAGGCCTGTTCCAACGACGTGGTCTGCGGGGTGAGTTCGAAGACCGGGATGTGGTGGGTGGCGGCGGTGCGGCCGATGTGTTCGCCGTTCGTGCCGTGGATCTCGAGGGTGTCGGGCCCGGTCGGGGTGACGGAGATGCCGGGTGCGGTGAGGTGCTGGGCGAGGGCCGTGGGCTCGGGGGTGACGACGCGTACGGTGTCCGCGCCCGATGCCCGGACGAAGGCGTCGACGGTGGTGTCGGCGAGCAGGCGGCCGCGGCCGATGATGACGAGGTGGTCGGCGGTGAGGGCCATCTCGCTCATCAGGTGCGAGGAGACGAGGACCGTGCGGCCTTGCGCGGCAAGGGACTTGAGGAGGTTGCGGATCCACAGGACGCCCTCGGGGTCGAGGCCGTTGACGGGTTCGTCGAGGATGACCGTGTCCGGGTCGCCGAGGAGGGCTGCCGCGATGCCGAGGCGCTGGCCCATGCCGAGGGAGAAGCCTTTGACGCGTTTGCCGGCGACGTCGTGGAGGCCGGTGAGGTCGAGGACGGTGTCGACGCGGGCCCGGGGGATGGCATGGGTGTGGGCGAGTGCCCTGAGGTGGTGGTACGCGGTACGTCCGGGGTGGACGGAGCGGGCCTCGAGGAGGGCGCCGACCTCGCGGAGCGGTGCGGCGTGTGCGGCGTAGGCGCGGCCGCCGATGGTGGAGCGGCCGTGCGTGGGGGTGTCCAGGCCGAGCAGCATGCGCAGGGTGGTCGATTTGCCGGCGCCGTTGGGGCCGAGGAAGCCGGTGACGGTGCCGGGGTGTACGTCGAAGGTGAGGTCGTCGACGGCGGTCTTGGCGTTCCTGCCGCCGTATCGCTTGGTCAGTCCGTGAGCCCGAATCATGGGTTCGATGCTGGCGTGGGGGTGGGGGCGGATCGTCGGACTGGGGGTGGGAGGTGGGGTGGGGGCGTAGTACCGGGGTATCCAGGGGCGGGGTGTGGTCTCAGGGTTCGGTGGGCGGGGTCGGGGGTCTGGGCCGGGTTTCCGGGGCCGGGGAATTGCGTTGCGCTGGTGTGGGGTGGGGGTGAGCATCGGAGGATGGTGATGCGAGTTCGTGCCGTACGCGGCGAGGAGTGGGAGCGGGTGAGGGAGCTGCGGCTTGCTTCCCTGCGTGACGAGGCGGCGCCGGTGGCGTTCCTGGAGACGTACGAGCGCGCGTCGGCGCAGCCGGATTCGTTCTGGCAGGCGCGGGCGGAGGGGGCTGCGAGCGGCACGGATGTGCGGCAGTTCGTGGCGGAGACGGACGACGGGGTGTGGGCGGGGTCCGTGGTGGTGCTTGTGGAGAAGGCGGGGGAGGTGAGTGTCTTGGGGGACGAGATCCCGTCCGGGAGCGCTCAGTTGGTGGCGGTGTATGTGCGGCCGGAGTATCGCGGGCGTGGGGTGCTTGCGGAGTTGTTCGAGGCTGCGCAGGGGTGGGCGCGGTCGGTGGAGGGGGTGGAGCGGGTGCGGTTGTTCGTGCATGAGGAGAACGGGCGGGCGCGGGCGGCGTATGCGAAGTGCGGGTTCGAGCTCACGGGGGAGTCGGTGCCGGTTTCCGGGGCCGCTGAAGTTGGCTCTGGGGCGCGGGAGTTGGAGATGGTGGCCGGGCGGTCGCAGGGGTGAACGGGCTGGTTGTCACGGCCGGGACGTGGCGGCTGTGCGTCCGTGGCTTGCGTCGGCCGTAGGCCTGAGGACTGCGGGCGAGTCCGGTCCGGCTCCCTGGCGGCCGGTGTGGCGCAGGAGTACGTGGACCAGGGCCGCGAGGGCCAGGGTGAGGGCGGCGACGGACCAGAAGGCGATGCGGAGCGATGCGGTGAAGTCGGCGCCTGCGTCCGGGGTGCGGGCGGTGCCCGCGGCGATGCGGGCGGCCGTCCCCGGGGAGCCGACGCGGGCTTCGAGTACGGCCAGGAGCAGGGCGCCGAAGAGGGTCAGCATGACGGCTCCGGTGCCGCCTCGCACGGTGCTGAGGAAGCCGGATGCCATTCCGGAGCGGTCCGTCTCGACCATCCCGAGGGCTTGCGCGTCGACGATCCCGACCGAGAGGCCGGAGCCGGCGCCCAGGGTGATGAGCGGGCCGGCGAGGCCGAGGTAGGTGATGCCGGGGTGGATGGTGGCGAGCCAGACGTTGCCGGCGGCGAGCAGCAGTAGTGAGGTGACGAGCAGGCGGCGGGCGGGGACGCCGCGGTTGACCAGGCGTGCTCCCAGCGGCGGCAGCGCGAGCATCGGCACGCTGAGCAGCAGCAGGACGAGTCCGGCGTCGCGCGCCGTGAATCCGCTGGTGGCCTGCAGGTAGGTGGGCAGGAAGACCAGGACCGCGGTGGTCGCCGCGCCGAGGCCGAAGACGCCGATGGGCCAGGCGATGAAGGCGCGGTTGCCGGTCAGGGAGAGGTCGAGGATGGGGTGCTCGGTACGCCGCTCGATCCGGACGAACGCGGTGAACAGTACGGCTCCGGCTGCCAGCGGGCCGACCGTCGCCGGTGAGAGCCAGCCTTCCTTCGAGCCCTGGGTGACGGCGAAGAGGACGAGGGCGAGTCCGCTGATGAAGGTGATCGCGCCGGCCTTGTCGACCCGGGGTCGTACGGCGGCCCGCGATTCCGGCAGCAGGAGGCTGCCGGTGAACAGCACGAGTCCGATGGCGGCGAAGGCCAGGAAGCCTGCCCTCCAGCCGAGCGCGTCGACGATCCAGCCGGCCAGGGTCGGGCCGAGTGCGAGGCCTACGCCCGCGGTGGTGCCCAGCATGGCGAACGCGCGGGCGCGGGCGGCGCCGTGGAAGGTGACCGCGAGCAGCGAGCCGCCGCTCGCCATCACACCGGCCGCTCCGATGCCGCAGACCACGCGCGCCGCGTCCAGGACGACGATGTGCTGGGCGGCCGCGGAGCCGAGGGTGCCGAGGGTGTAGACGGCGGCGCCGGAGGCGAAGAGCCGTCGCCGTCCGAAGAGGTCACCGAGCGAGCCGGCGACGAGCATGAAGGAGGAGGCGGCCAGGAAGTAGCCGGCCACCACCCAGTTGAGGGCAGCGCCGGAGGCGTCGAGGTCCGCGCCGATCCGCGGGAGGGCGACGGAAGTGCCGGACATGGCCATGGGGAGGGTGAGGAGGCCGAGCAGGACGACGGCGAGGGTCAGGGTGGGGCGGCCCCCGGGAGGTGGAGTGTCGGGTTCGGTAGTCATGACGATAAAGTACAGCGATCGTTGTAGTAATTACAATAGACATTGTAATTATTGGTGCGTGGGTGCGTGCCTGACAGTGATCCGCAGGTGGCGGATCATGGAGTACTGGAGTACTGGAGTACGGCGACGGTGGTGTGAGGCGAAGGAGAGCACCTGATGGCGGACGCGAGCGAGGGGGCCCGGCGGGGGCGCCCGCGCGGGGGCAGTGGCGAGAAGCGGCAGGCCGTGATGCGCGGCGCCCGGGTCGTCTTCGGGCGCGAGGGGTACACCCGGGCCGGGATCGACGCGATCGCCGCGGAGGCGGGGGTCTCGAGTCGCACGCTGTACAACCACTTCGGCGGCAAGGAGAGCCTGTTCCGTGCGGTCCTCCTGGAGAGTGCGGAGGCGGTCACCGCGGCGACCCGGGCGCTCTTCGACCGCCACTTCCACAAGTTCCGTGAGCCCTACGAGGATCTGCTCGACCTCGGCCTCGACTGGGCACGGCAACGCGAGGTGCACGCCGAACACTTCGCGCTCGTACGGCAGATCATCCCCGAAGGGCCGCGGCTGCCCGCCGACGTGCTGGCGGAATGGCAGAGCATCGGGCCGGACTCCACGCAACTCGCCTTGCAGGCATATCTGTTGGAGGCGGGGCAGCAGGGCCGTCTTGCCGTCGACGAGAGCAACGCCGCCCGGGCGACCAGGCATCTGAGCCTGTTCCTGGGCGGCGCCGTCATGATCGATTCGTACTACGGGGCGCTGCCGCTGCAGGCCGCAGAGGTGGAGGAGCTCGTGCGGGACGGGGTCGAGACGTTTCTGCGGCTCTACGGGGTGGAGTGAGGGCCCGAACGGTTTGTCTCAGGCCGGGAGTTCGGCCCCCGGCCAGCGGCTGCGGACCTGTTCGCGGGAGCGGAGGAGGGCGAGTGTGGGCATGCCGTGGTCGGCTCCGGAGGCCAGTAGGTCCGGGAGTTGTGGGAGTGGGGCCACGGCTGCGACGTCGTCGAGGACCAGGGAAAGTGGTGGGTCGAGGCGACCGGAGGATGACCGTTCGGCCATGCGCCGGCCGCGCTCGACCACGCTGGAGGCGAGTGCCGTGAGCAAGGGCATGGCACCCGGGTGCGACTTGGGGTCCTCGATGGCTTCACCCACCACGTAAAGCGTGCCCCCTTCGTCCAGGAAGGAATCCAGGGCGAGCGCATCGGTCCGGTTTTCCGTGCAGGCCTCGCGGATGTTCACGGAGAACATGGCGGACAGCGCGCGGGCCGTCAACTCCTGTGCGATGTCACGGCGTTCGGGATACGCGGTGAGGGCCGCCTCGAGTTCGCCGCCGCTGCCGGATGCCGCCTTGGGGTTCGTCCGCAGGATCCGCACGGCCTCCTGGACCTGGCTGCCCTGCGCCCAGCGGTGCACGTGCTTGAAGGGGCGGCCCTCGACGGCCGCGGCGTGCAGATAGCTCCGCAGGAGCGTCTCCGCGGTGTCGGCGACCGCGGCGTCGATCCGGGCCGAGGGGCGTACGGGAGCGAGGAGGGCGGCGGCGCGGTCCGTGGCGGTGGGCTTGTCGGCGCAGCCGGAGGCCGGGGACCAGTGCATGCGGGCCGGGGTGTCGCAGCGGTGGGTGGGGTCGAAGAGGAGGGTGGGGCCGAGCTTGGCGCGGGCGTCCTTGGTCTCCTCCCACAGGGTGGGGTTCGAGGTGAGGATCAGGACAGGGCCGGTCGCGTCCTGGACGGCGAGCGTCGCGGCGGGGTGGCGAGTCCGGGCGTCGCCCAGGACGAGGGGGGTTCGGGGAGCGGGGATCGTTGCGGCGGCGATCAGAGGGGTGTCGGGTTCCCTGACGTGGGGGTCGGCTTGGGGGCGGACGTCGCGGGTGTCATCTCGGGTCTCGTCCCGGGTGTCGCCGAGTGGGGCATGGCGGGCGTCGTCCCGGGTGTCGCCGAGTGGGGCGCTGCGGGCTTCGTCTCGGGCATCGTGGAGGGGGGCGCTGCGGACGTCCTCGCGCGCCGGACCGGCTTCGAGCGCATCCGCGCTGCGGGTGTCCTTCTCGAGCGCCGGACCGGCTGGATCCTTTGCGGATCGGGCCTCTTCACCGCGGGAGGCGGGCATCTCGTCGCCACCGGCCTTCTCGATCCGAGGGGCTTGTTCGTCCCCGCGAGCGGACCGATCGTCACCGCGACGGGCCTCGGCGCGACGCCTCGCCCGTACAGCCCGCCAGCGCGCGGTCGTGCCCATCACGAAGATCGTGAGGACGACCAGGATGAGGAGTTGCCCTATCAACAGGCCCCAGAAGAGCCCGTAGCCGGAGAGCGCCGTCGGTGGGGTGTCGGGCCAGGCGCCGGCGATGTCGTGCGGTTCCGCCGCGAGTTGGCGCATCGCCCCCGGCGTACGGTCGAAGGTGACCGTGTCCGGCCAGGTGCCGTGGGCGAACTGCGCGGCCAGGCCCGTCGCCGTCCAGACCAGGACGGTCAGGCCGAGCACGAAGATCAGGATGCCGACGAGGAGCCCGTCGGGGATGCCGCCCCCGCCGCGCTCGTGCCGGTGGCCGTGTCTGTCGTGATGCTCGGGCATCTCACCCCACCTCAGGCCACCGTGGATTCGGCGGACGGGTTGTTCAATCGATCGATGTAGGCAGCGCGTTCCTCGGCCTCGCGGTCCGCGGCCAGCACATGCTCGTCCGGAGCCGCTTCCAGGGCGGATCCCTCGGTCATGGCGCGGTCGGTGAAGACGAGGGGGCGCTCGGACTCGCTGATCAGGTGCTTGACCACCTGGACGTTCCCGTTGACGTCCCAGACCGCGATACCCGGTGTGAGGGTCGGGATGATCTCCACGGCCCAGCGGGGCAGGCCGAGTACCTGGCCCGTGGCCCGGGCCTCGTCGGCCTTCTGGGCGTACACGGTTCTGGTCGAGGCCATCTTCAGGATCGCGGCCGCCTCCTTCGCCGCGGCGCCGTCGACCACGTCGGACAGATGGTGCACGACCGCGACGAAGGACAGTCCGAGACGTCGGCCGAACTTCAGCAGACGCTGGAACAGCTGTGCCACGAAAGGCGAGTTGATGATGTGCCAGGCCTCCTCGACCAGGAAGATCCGCTTCTTGCGGTCCGGCCTGATCCAGGTGTGCTCGAGCCAGACACCGACGATCGCCATCAGGATCGGCATCGCGATCGAGTTGCGGTCGATGTGTGAGAGGTCGAAGACGATCAGTGGGGCGTCCAGGTCGATGCCGACGGTCGTCGGGCCGTCGAACATGCCGCGCAGGTCGCCGTCGACGAGCCGGTCGAGGACGAGCGCCACGTCCAGGCCCCAGGCCCGTACGTCCTCCGTGGCGACGTTCATCGCCTGGGCCGACTCGGGTTCCGGGTGGCGGAGTTGCTCGACGATGTCGGTGAGGACCGGCTGGCGCTCCACGATGGTCTCGTTGACGTAGGCGTGCGCGACCTTGAGCGCGAAGCCGGAGCGCTCGTCGAGGCCGTGGCCCATCGCCACCTCGATGATGGTGCGGAGCAGGGCGAGCTGACCGGTCGTGGTGATCGACGGGTCGAGCGGGTTGAGGCGGATACCCGTGTCCAGGGCGACGGTCGGATCGAGCCGGATCGGCGTTATACCGAGCTGCTGCGCGATCAGATTCCACTCGCCGACGCCGTCCTCACCCTGCGCGTCGAGCACCACGACCTGACGGTCACGGAACCTCAACTGCCGCATGACGTACGTCTTCTCCAGCGCCGACTTGCCGTTTCCGGACTCGCCGAGCACCAGCCAGTGGGGGGCCGGCAGCTGCTGACCGTACAGCTGGAACGGGTCGTAGATGTAGCCCTTCCCGCTGTACACCTCGCGGCCGATGATGACGCCCGAGTCGCCCAGGCCCGGGGCGGCCGTCGGCAGGTAGACGGCCTGAGCCTGGCCCGTCGAGGTGCGGACGGGCAGTCTCGTCGTCTCCACCTTGCCGAACAGGAAGCTGGTGAAGGCGTCCGTCAGCATGGTCAGCGGATCTCGCATGAGTACTGCTTCCCCTACTTCTCGTTTACCTTCGGATGCCGGTCGCGAACGGGAGTGTGTTGACGAACGCCCGGTGGTGCTCCCGGTCGCACCACTCCAGCTTCAGATACGACTTGCCCGCCGACGCCCGGATGGTGCGCTTGTCGCGGGCCAACGCCTCGGGGGAACGGGACGACACCGTGATGTAGCCGACCAGGTTCACCCCCGCGGCTCCGCTCGCCAGGTCCTCGCCGCGCTGGTCGAGCCGGGAGTGCGAGGCGATGTCGCGCGGGTCGACGGTGCGGTTCATCTTGGCCTGACGGCTGGCCTCCGCCTCGTCGTTGGTCTTCTCCGTCAGCATCCGCTCGATCGCGATCTCGGTCGGTTCCAGATCCATCGTGACCGCGACCGTACGGATCACGTCCGGGGTGTGGACGAGCAGCGGCGCGAGGAAGTTGACCCCCACCGGTGTCATCGGCCACTCCTTCACCCAGGCCGTGGCGTGGCACCAGGGCGCGCGCGTGCTCGACTCCCGCGTCTTCGCCTGCAGATACGTCGGCTCGGTGGCGTCCAGCTCGGCCGGCCAGGCGTTCCGCTTCGTCATCGCCTGGATGTGGTCGATCGGATGGTCCGCGTCGTACATCGAGTGCACCAGCGAGGAGAGCCGGGCCTGGCCGAGGGGCTGGCGCACCCGGATGTCGGCCTCCTGCAGGCGCGAGCAGATGTCGGTCAGCTCGCGGGCCATGACGACCGCGAGACCGCCGTCCTTGTCGAGCTTGCGGCCGGAGTGCGAGCGGGTGGCGCGGGCCATCGCCTGCGCCTCGGCGGCGAGTTCGCGGTTGTAGTGCATGCAGGCGACGAGGTAGGCGCGGTGCTGCTCGCTGCTGGTGGACACCATCGACTGCAGCTGGTCGTAGGACTCCTGCAGCCATACCGGGGACGTCACGTCGCCGCGTACCGCGACGTCCTTGGCGTGTGCGTCCGGGTCGGCGGGCAGGGTGCGGGCGAGCATCTGCAGGCGGGTGACGAAGCCGTCGCCGTTCGCCACGTGCTTGAGGAGGGTGCCGAAACGGTCGACCAGGGCCTCCTGGTCCTCCGAGTCGCGCAGTCCGACGCCCGGCCCCTCGATCTCGATCGCGGCCGTGACGGTACGGCGGTCAGCGTGCAGCAGTACGGCGATCTCGTCCGGGCCGAACGGTGCGGCCAGCCAGTTGATCCGCCCGATCCCCGGCGGCGGCCCGACCTCGACCTCTCTGCCGTCCATGTGGATGCCCGCCTCCGCCGTACCCGAGCGGTACACGGCACGGCCGCGCAGACTCCGCTTGAAGGAACGGTTGATCTCGAACCACTGGTAGAACGTCCGGCGCTTGTACGGCACGTACACCGCGGCCAGTGCGATCAGCGGGAAGCCCATGAGCAGCACGATGCGCAGGGAGAGGACCGGTACGAGCAGTCCGCACATCATGCCGAGGAACGCGCCCGCGATGATCAGTGTGATCTCGCCGGTCTCGCGGTTCTTTCCGATGATCGCGTTGGGCCGGGCGCGGCCGACGAGATATGTACGGCGGGGCGTGACCGTGTGGGACTGGGTCGTCAACGCCCGTCACCTCCTGTGCGGTTGCTCGACTTGCCTGCGCGGCCGCTGCTCGCGCCGCGCGTGGTGTGCGCGCCACTCTTCGGGCTGGTTCCGGACGGGGCGGCTCCGCCGGAGGGCCGGTTGCCGTGCGCGGCGACGCCGCCGCTGGCCGGGTTGGCCTGGCGAGGTGGGGAGGCCCCGCCGCCCTCGCCGCCGCGGCCACGGCTGCTGTGCGTCTTGATGCCCTGGGACACGAGGGCTGCCGGGGAGCTGATGACGGCCGCGGCCTTGCCTTCGGCGCCCTGCATGATGCGGTTGTTCCGGGCGGCCGCGATGTCGTCGCCGAAACCGGGAACGAAGCGGTAGATCATCGCCGAGGCGAAGATGGCGAGCAGGATGATGGCGAGGCCGGAGACGACCGCGGAGAAGGCGTTCGGCCCGTCGTCCGCGGACAGCGCGCCCGCGAGACCGAGGACGATCACGATCACCGGTTTCACCAGGATCACCGCGATCATGATTCCGGCCCAACGGCGTACGTGGGACCAGAGGTTCTTGTCGACCAGACCTGCGTACACGACCGTGCCGAGCAGCGCGCCGACGTACAGCAGCGCGGCCCGGATCACCAGCTCGAGCCAGAGCACGCCGGCGGCCAGGATCGACACGAGCGAGACCACGATCAGCATGATCGGGCCGCCGCCGATGTCCTCGCCCTTCTTCAACGCCTCGGAGAACGTGCCGAAGAAGGCGTCCGTCTGGTTCCCCGTCGTCTTCGCGATCGCCTCGCTGACGCCGTCCGTGGCGGAGACGACCGTGTAGAGGATCAGCGGCGTGAACGCGGAGGCCAGCACGGTCAGCCAGAGGAACCCGATCGCCTCCGTGATGGCCGTCATCAGCGGCACGCCGCGGATGGCGCGCTTGGCGACGGCGAGCAGCCACAGGATCAGGGTGAGGATGGCGGAGGCGGCGAAGACGACGGCGTACTGCTGCAGGAACTTGGCGTTCGTGAAGTCGACGTTCGCGGTCTCCTGCACGGCGTCGCTGAGCTTGTTGACGGTCCAGGAGGCGGCATCCGCGCAGCCCTTGGCCAGGGAGGAGAGGGGGTCGAGGGTGGAGAGGGCGTCGTCGGCGGGGGTTTTGGGGGCGTCGCCTGAGCCGGATTGGCCGTCTTCGCAGTAGTCCTTGGCGGGGCCGACGATGAGGTCGCAGTTCTCGTCCGGGTCTGGGTCCGGTGCTGCGTAGGCTCGCGAGGCCAGGGTGAGCGCCGCTGCCTGCACTGCCAATACGACTGTGAGGACCGACCGCGCACGAGGAAGCTTGTCAGCGGGCATACGTGAACCCTCCGTACTGCTCCACCGCACCGGCGATCTCGTCGGCTCCGGAGACCTTGTTGTCGCCGTTCACGGGTGCTGGGCCGGGCTGCTGTGAGAACCCTTCGACCTGCCAGTCCTCGCCGGTCCACTGGAGCTTCAGCTTCATCGTGAACCAGTCGCTCGTTACCGGACTTTCGGAGCCGTCGCCCGCTGTGCCGAAAACGCCAGTGCACCAGACGTCGACGGCGGCCTTGTCCGTCGCGTAGGACACGGTCTTGGTGCCGATCGGCGCGGTGCGCGAGACGTACGTCTGGCCCTTCGCCGCGTTCCCCTTCTCGTCGAGCCCGAGTTTGCCGAGGAACGCCTTCGAATAGGCCTTGTCGAACTTCGCTTCCAACTCGGGGGCTTTCGCCGGTACAAAGACGCGGTCCACGATCCCCGCCCGCTTGTCAGGCTTGAGGATGTCCGCCGAGACGAGCGCCACCGCATAATTCGCCGCAGCCGACTCCGCCCCCTGCTTGCTGTGCGCGAACCCCGACGGGATCGCCCCGTTCTTCCCCTCCACCGGCTTTTCGCCGCTCGCAGCGGTCGGTGCCGCGCCCGGCTTGCCGCCGCTGCTCGCGTCGGCGCCCTCCTCCTTACCGTCGCTGCCGCGGTTGGCGAAGGCGATCGCGGCGATGAGGAGGACCACGATCGCGACGACGGTGATGAGGCTGCGTGAAGAGCGGGGTGTGCGGCGCTGGTTGCCGTACGGCTCGTCGCGTTCGGGCAGGCGGGTGCGGGTCTGGCCCGTGCCGCCGTACCCCATCCGGGCGTCGTCGCCGAAGCCGTCGTCCGATCGGCCACCGTGCTCGTCGCCGAGACTCATGCGCCGTACGCCCCCTCACCCTGTCGGTTGACCGCGTAGTACGACGGTAGCCGTGCTGGTTGCCGCGCGGGCGCGGTGTGGTGACTCGACATCAGAGAAGCGGATCCTCAGCCGGTGGGCGCGACGGACGGATTGGGACGGCAGCCGGGTGCGCACCGGCCGAGGACTGTGAAGCAGGACTGGTGCTGCAGGACTGGTGCGCTAGACGGCCATCCCGTACACGATGGTGAAAACCGTGCCGAGCGAGCCGATGATGAAGACGCCGGTCAGGCCGGCCACGATGAGGCCCTTGCCCTGCTCGGCACTGAAGGTGTCCCGGAGCGCCGTTGCTCCGATGCGCTGCTTGGCCGCGCCCCAGATGGCGATGCCCAGGCACAGCAGGATGGCGATGGCCATCACCACTTCGATCATCACCCGTGCTTCGTTGCCCAGGCTCCCGAAGGGGCCCCAGTCCGGGGCGATCCCGCCGATGATGGTGGTGATGTCGCCCTTTTCGGCTGCCATAAGCATGTAACTCACCGCCCCTGTCCGGTCGTTCGTGACCCCAGCCGTAGTGCGGGGGCCAGGCCTATTCTCGCCGACGATGCCGCTGTCGTATGTCGACTTTGGCGTCAATCCTCGGTGGACTTCGTGTGGATCACCTGCGGACAGCCTCGGCGCGGGTGCCGGACGGTAGGCAGTGGCCCGTATCGTCACTCTGTGTATCACGGGGGTTGACGCCGGGCAATGAACAGGGGGTAACCGTCACGCGGCGTGAGCGCCAGGGGCGTCCTGGCCGTACGGGATTTGGCTGGAACTGTACGGCAGGCCCCGGTGCTGCTCAGTCGAGGTCCGGGGTTTCCGTCTCCGTGTCCAGGTCTGTGTCGAGGTCCGCGTCGAGTACGTCCTGGACCACGCGGGAGAGGTCCTCCTCGCTGGGGAGCAGGGAGCGCTGTTGCGGGGGCAGTTCGGTGTACGAGCTGACGGCGAGAGGGCGGTTGCTGGTGTGGAGTGCGATGTCCATGGTGGCCCGGTGGTGCTCGGCTCCGATGAGGATGCCGATCGTCCCGTCGTCGCGCTCCGGGTCGCGCACCGTGCGGTCGACCACGGCCACGTAGAAACCGAGCTTGCCGATGTGCTCGGGGGTCGGCTCGGTCGTCTTGAGCTCGATGACGACGTAACGGTGCAGGCGCAGGTGGTAAAAGAGCAGGTCGATGCGGTACTCCCGGTTGTCGAGCAGTACCGGGCACTGGAGTCCGACGAAGGCGAAGCCCACGCCGAGCTCGGTCAGGAATCGGACAATGTTCGATACGAGGGCATCTTCGAGCTCTCGCTCCGTGTGACGGGAGTCGAGGGAGAGGAAATCGAGGCGGTACGGGTCCTTCGCGATGTCCTGTACGAGCTTCGAATCCTCGAGGATCGTGGCGTCGAAGTTGCACGGCGCGGACCCCTGGGTGAGGTGCGATTTCTGGGCGATGCACTGCTCGAGCCAGTCCCGTGACCAGCCGTGCTGCGCGGCCTCGGTGGCGTAGAAGCCTAGCTCGGCGGGAGTTTAGAAGCGTTGCACGATTGGCTCCGGCCAGGTCCGCGCCATCTGCTGCATGTACATCAGATTGCGGCGCGAGAAGCCACGCTGGTTGGGGAACGCCGTCCTCAGGGCGGTGGCGAGGCGCGCGACGGCCTTTGTCCCCCACCCTTCCTGGGCCTGCCTGCGCAGGATCTGGTGGCCGATCTCCCAGTACATCTCGATGAGTTGGGTGTTTTCGGTGCGCTGGGCGCGGATGCGGGCGTGGGCGAAGGTCTGCTTGATCTCGCCGAGCAGGTCGCCGTACCAGTCGGGAAGGGCGGGGCGCTGAGCCGGGAGGGCCGCCTTCGTGGAGTTGCTGTGAGGCGTGGTGCTGATCTTCGTCGCGGCCGCGGCCGCGGCCGGTGGCTGAGTGGTTCGGTGGCGTTTTAGACCGAACGGGTGACGGGGTGGGTCTTGTGCTGCCGAAGTCGCGCTGGTGGCAGCTCAGTTGAGAGCTCGGCGACGGTCGTTCGTGTTCGTGTTCTCCGGAGGAGGGCGATCCGGCGCTTGGTTCCGCGACGGGGCTGCATGTCTCGCGCTCTTAGGGGCCGAGCGACGACCTCGGCGCTGAGTCCGAGTTATCCACAGGGGGTGCGAGATCGGAGAGAGAGGGGGAAGGTTGGGGGTGCAGCGGGGGTTTGTGGCGCTGGGGGTTAATGGGGTGGTGTTGTAGCGGTGGGCTGTGGAGGCGGGTGGTGGTCGGTTTTCGGGTGCGGCTGTTGGCTGAGCAGCAGGTGAGGTTGCGCCTTGTGATCAGTCACCGGGCGGCTGCGTGGGTGCCCGGGGGTGGAGGCGCTGGAGGTGCAGAGGGAGTCGTCGAGCGGCGGGAGTGCCGTATGAGGACACCGAAGTGGCGTGGATTCGGCATGGGTTACGGGTCGCGGAACTTCTTCGCACGCTCGGGGTCTCCTGCGCTGCGGTCCGGGGCGAGGCCGTGGTTGGCGGCCGACTCGGCGATCACTGAGTGCACGGCGCAGTGGGGGAGCGACCGTCGTTGATCGAGGTCGGGGCGATTCAGGGGAGGTGAGTCGGCGGCGTAGGTGTGGCAGGGGTTAGCGCGGGCGCGGCAGTGGGCGGAGTTGACGGACGAGCGGTGCGGGTCGCCTACGCAGACGATCGCGCGGTTGCGGTTGCGGTTGTGGGATGCGGGGTTGGTGCCGGAGACCCGGGGCGGTTTGGGGTTCCCGGTGTCGGGGCGGCGGTTCCGTAGGCCGGGCATCGTCTGTCGGGAGGAAGGTGTGGTTGTCGAGATCGGGGGATCCAGGCGGCACGGGCCGTGGGCGGCGCAGCCGTGGGACCTGGTGCGGTTCGACGAGCTGGTGCGGTGCTCGGGGTGCGGAAGGTGTTCAGGTTTGCGGCAGTTGATGTGTTCCGGCGGCCGGCGGGGAGGGGCGCGGAGTTTCGCTGGGCGTTGAGAGGCGGAAAAGGGGGCTGGCGAGTCCGGGCGGGCAAGGTGTGGTCGCCGGCTCTGGCTGGTGGTGGTGGCACCAGGTGTGGTGGGCACTGTCGGGAGGAGGGGTGGCGCGGCAGGGTCGTGCGTATGAGCCCTGAGAGCGGTGTGAGTCGTAGGAACGATGTGAATGGCGATGGCGTCGGGCGCCGGGCGGTGGTGCTGGTGACGGGGGCCACGCAAGGACTCGGGCGGGGTGTTGCGCGCGAGTTGGCCGAGCAGGGGTGTGCCGTGTTGTTGCACGGGCGGGACCGGGAGCGGCTCGATGCGGCGTCGGAGGAGCTGCGGTCGGCTGTAGCGGACGCGGAAGTCCGGACCTACCTCGCCGACTTGGCGGATCTCGAGCAGGTGCGGGGGATGGCCGGGGAAGTGCGGGAGGCGGAGGGCCGGCTGGATGTGCTGGTCAACAATGCTGTGGCAGGCGGGGGTTCGGAGCCGTGGCGGCGAGAGGTGAGTGCGCAGGGGTATGAGCTGCGCTTCGCGGTGAACCATCTGGCGCCGTACCTGCTGACGCGGGAGTTGTTGCCGCTGCTCACTGCTTCAGCCGAGCCGGGCGCTCCGGCGCGGGTGGTGAATGTGGCTTCGATGGGGCAGGAGGCGGTGGACCTGGACGATGTGATGCTGGAGCGGGATTACGAGGGGTTGCGGGCGTACTGCCGCAGCAAGGTCGCGCTCGTCGTGGCGACGTTCGTGCTGGCCGAGGAGTTGGCGGGTTCGGGGGTGACCGTGAACGCCCTGCACCCCGCCCATCTCATGGACACCGCCGGTGTCCGGGCCTACGGGCTCACGCCCGCCGTCGGCGTCGAGGAGGGGGTACGCCCGACCGTGCGGCTGGCCACCGACCCCGGCCTGGCGGCCACGACAGGCCGCTACTTCGACCGTTGGACGGAAGCGCGGGCCCACGACCAGGCCTACGACCCGGCTGCCCGGGAGCGGTTGATGGCACTGACACGGGAGTTGGTGGGGGGTGTTGTGAGGTCCGCCTCCTGAGCGGCCGGCCGCCAAGGCCCGCATGGCAGCTATACATCGTGTGTATAGTCGAGCCGCGCGGGTGGGTGGCGTACACGCTTGGGGAGGATGAATGGGTATGGCATCGCGCGAGGTGTCCGAGAGTGGACAGCGGCAGTTTCGGGTCGAATTGGAGAGTCGGGACGGGGGTACCAGGCGGGCATTCCCTGTCCACGCGGCTTCGATCGAGGAGGCACTCGGCAAGGTCCGCGACGCGGATCAGTGGCCTGAGAGTGGCCTCGACGTCTTTCGCGTGGTGGGGGTGAGCGAGGAGGGCGGCTCCAGTGAGGCCCGGCACCAGAAGAACGCACGCAGGCGCCACCTCAATGCTGTCGTGGAGTCCGGGCTGGCGGCCCTGGGCAAGACGGCGCCTGAGCCTCCGGCCGGCGAGTTCGCCGACGTGGTGTGTGACTTCTTCACGCGGGCCGTCCTGCTCCCCGGGGTTGCCGCCTTCCCCTCGGAGGGCGCAGAGGCGGGCCAACTCCTGAGCAGGCACGACGAGTCGCGCGTCTTGGCCGAGCTTCTCGCGGTCCATTTCGCCTACCACGGCTTGAAAGTGACACGGGCGTGAGGGCGTCGGTCTGAGCGATCTTCGAGCCTGAGCGATCTTCGAGCCCGGGCGGTGCCCGAGGGGTGCGGTGCCCGAGGGGTGCGATGGCCGAGCTTTGCGGTGCCCGGTTCTTCTGCTCCACGGGGCTTCGCGGCGCGCAGAGGGTGGGTGAAGCCGTCGTTCGTGTGATGTCACCTCGTGCAGAGCGGCAGGGCCGCAAGGCGGCAGGGGCAGGGCTGGGTCGGCGTGAGGACGGATCGGCGGGAGCGGGAGTCTGTCCACAGGCTGTGGAAGGTGGAGTGGGGGAGCGGCGGGAGGTTGCCGGGGTGGCGGGTGCGGGTGTGGGGTCTCTAGCAGGGGAAACGGGGTGTGGGTGATCAACCCGCCGGGGGTGTCCGGGGGTTCACCCCGTTCGCTCAATGCGGTTAACCCGTAGGGGGTGGGGTCAAGTCCGGTGCGGGCCCGGCCGAAAACCGGATTATGACGACGATGACCGGACCACTTCTGTCGCCCGAGGCAACCGAAGCGTTGCGGGGCGTTCTGATGACGCACGGGTACACGCGCGACGGAATCGCTGCGCGGATCGGCCGCGACGCGGCGCAGGCGCTGAATCGTTACGACCCGGGGCCGGCGCTCGAAGTGCTGGGGGCGGACGACCCGTTGGGGCTGCTGATCGAGCTGTTCCTGTGCGGCCGTGCCGTGCCGGCGGCGAAGGCCGACCCGGCCCTCGTGCCGCTGCTCGAGCCCGCCGGTGACGGTGCCGCGCGCGCGGCCGTGCACCTGCGCCCGTACGAGGCGTGGTGGGCGGTGTCTGACTTCCCGCTGTTCCTGCGGCCCGAACCGTACGACCGGAGGCCGGACCGGGTGCCTCCGATCGGGCCCGGTGCGCGGCAGTTGCACCGGGCGACGCCCGCGCACGCTGTGAGCACCGCGCTCGACCTCGGGACCGGATGCGGGGTGCAGGCGCTGCATCTGTCCGGGAGGGCCGGGCGGGTGACGGCGACGGACCTGTCGCCGCGGGCCGCGCGGTTCGCCGCTACGACCGCGGCGCTGAACGGTCTGGACTGGGAGGTGCTCGAGGGCGACATGCTGCAGCCGGTCGCCGGGCGGAGCTTCGATCTGGTCGTGAGCAACCCGCCGTACGCCGTCGGGCCCGGCACCGTGCACAGCGTCTACCGGGACTCGGGTCGGCCCGGCGATCTGCTCGGTGCGGAACTGGCCGGGGCTGCACGGGAGTTGCTGACCGAGGGCGGGCATCTGCAGTACCGGGCGCAGTGGGCGCATGTGGTGGGCGAGGACTGGCGGGACCGGGTCGCCGGGTGGGTGCCGGGCGGCGAGGGGCTCGACGCGTGGGCGGTGCAGCAGGAGGTCGTGGACGTACGGGCGTACGTGGACAGCTGGTTGGAGGAGTGCGGGGGCGAGGAGCATCTGGGGCAGCGGGAGGTGTGGCTCGGGTGGTTCGAGGCGCAGAAGATCGAGGCGGTGGGGACGGGGACGGTGACGCTGCGGAACTCCGGGCGGCTCGATCCGGTGGTACGGGTCGAGGAGTTGAGCGTGGAGGCCGGGGCGTTGCACGGCGAGCATGTGGCGCGGTGGTTCGAGCGGCAGGACTGGTTGCGGGACCACGATCCGCTGGCGACGGTGTTCGGGCCCGGGCCCGGGCTGCGGCTGGTGCAGGAGGCGGTGCTCGGGGGTGACGGCGCGGGTGCGGGCTCCGGTTCGGGGGCTGGTGGTGTGGATTCCGGTGCCGGTTCGGGCGGGTGGCAGCTTGCCGAGCAGGTGCTGCGGGTGCCTGCGGACGGGCTCAACTGGCGTGACCGTACGAGCCCGTTGGCGGTCGCGTTGTTGGGTGCGTGCGGGAAGGCGGCGGGTGGTGCGGGCGCCGCGGGCGGGTCCGGAGTGGCCGGCGAGCGTACGAGAGCCCCGGCGGAGGTGGCGACGGTGGTGCGGGAGGCTTCCCGGGCGGCCGGTGTCGCGGTCGGTCCGGCGGCGGACGGGACGGCGGCGGGGGAGGCGGGGAATTCGGGCCTGCGTCGGCCGACGCTCGGGGAGCATCTGGACCGGCTCTCGTCGGGCGGTGGCTCGGACCGTTCGCGGCTGGTCCTCGCGGTGCTGCCGGAGGTGGCGCGGCTCGTGGAGCGGGGGGCACTGGTCCCGGAAGCGGAGCAGGAGCCGGAGTGGGAGCGGGGACGCGAGCAGGAACCCCGGCCGGAGTCGACCGGCTGGGAGGCGGCCACGACGGCGACGACGGCGACGGCCGATCCCGGGGCAGAGACGCGACGCGAGTCGCAGCCCCCGACACAGCCCCCGACACAGCCCCTGACACAGCCCCCGACACAGCCCCCGACACAGTCCGAGACGCCGCCCCAGGCGCCGCCCGTGACGCCGCACACCCCGGCGTCGTTCCCGGGCCCCCTGCCCCCGTACGTCTCCGTGCTCGCCCCGCCGTCCGGGCCGCCCACCCCATGGACGACGTCCGTTACGCCGATGACACCCACCGCCGCCACCTCAGCCCCCGGCACCCCTGCCGCCACACCCACCGCGTCCTCGTACGGCCGCTTCGTACCGTTCGACGGCGGGTTCGGCGGACCGGTCGACGTGCAACCTGTGGGCGGGGAAGGGCAGTTCGGGGCCGAGGGCACGGTCTCCGGGACGGGGGCGGGAGACGTGGCGCGTACGGGCACGGTGTCCGGTACCGGCACCGGGCTGTTCGCGGGCGGCGCGAGTGCGCCGCCGGACGCGAGACCCGACGACGCCGTCGGTCCCGCTCCCGGACCCGATGGGACGGGGTGACAGCGGGTACCACCAGCGCGGGGGTGTACTCAACACCACCCCGCACTCGGGTCGTACGCCCAATGTGCGGGGCCGTCGCCGTCCGTAACTTCGAAGTCGAGGCGCAGGGAGTGCCGGCGCCCGACTGAGGAGTCGAATGATGTTTCGTCGCAGCGACAAGAACGGGACGGCCCGCAGCAGCTCCGAGGCGCTGCGGCTGGTCAAGGTCAGCAAGACCTACGGAAGCGAGGAGAACGCCGTCACCGCGCTCGACGGCGTGACCCTGAGCCTCAGGCCGGGCAGCTTCACCGCGGTGATGGGCCCGTCCGGCTCCGGCAAGTCGACGCTGCTGCAGTGTGCGGCGGGCCTCGACCGTCCCGACAGCGGCATCGTGATGGTGGACGGCGAGGAGATGACGGGCGGCAGCGAGGCGGCCCTGACGAAGTTCCGGCGCCGGCGGATCGGCTTCATCTTCCAGCAGTACAACCTGCTGCCGACCCTCGACGTCGAGCAGAACACCACCCTGCCCCTGAAGCTCGCCCGACAGCGGATCGACCGTGACAGGACCCGGCACATCCTCGCCCAGGTCGGACTCGGCGACCGCCTCCACCACCGTCCCGACCAGCTCTCCGGCGGTCAGCGGCAGCGCGTCGCTATCGCGCGTGCGCTGGTCACCGAGCCGAGTGTGGTCTTCGCTGACGAGCCGACCGGTGCGCTCGACACCCGCAGCGCCCGCGACGTGCTGCGGCTGCTGCAGGAGTCCGTACGAGTGCACGGCAGGACCGTGGTGATGGTGACGCACGACCCGGTCGCCGCCAGCTACGCGGACTCCGTGATCTTCCTCGCCGACGGGCGGTTCACGGGCGAGATGCACGGGCCGACCGTGGACGCCGTCGCGGAGCGCCTCGCGCACCTGGGCGACGAGCAGGCCACCGGTGACCACTCGACGCCGGCAGGGGTGTGAGTCATGTTCTCGCTCGCGATGCGGTCCATCGGCAAGCGGCCGGGACGGTTCGCCGCCACGCTGCTCTCCTCGTTCCTGGGCGCCACGGTCATCATGGTGTTCAACTCGCTGCACGACACGGCCTCCGGCCCCGGCGTCGACGACGTCAGCTCCACCTCGCTGACGACCGCGGCCGCGGTGGTCGGTGGCTACGGCACACTGCTCGTCTTCTTCGCCGTCGCCTCCACACTGACCGTGAACGTGCGGCAGCGGGAGGAGGAGATCCGGCTCCTGCGCAACACGGGGGCGACGCCCGCGCAGATCAAGCGGATGGTCGTCGGTGAGGCCGCGGTGGTCGGTCTGGTGGGCGCGCTGCTCGCCATCGGTCCCGCGATGATCGGCGGTTCGGCGCTGCTCGACGTGTTCCAGGAGAACGGCGAGGTGGCGCAGAGCGTCGACCACGTCTTCGGGCCGATCGCCCTGTCCTCGGGGATCAGCGTGACGCTGCTCGCGTCGATCGGCGCCGCGTTCCTCGCGGTGCGGCGGGCGACGCGGATCGCGGCCGGTCTCGGTGGCGGGCGTGGCCGGGCCAGGACGGTCTTCGCCGGCCTGGCGCTCGTACTCGGACTCGGTTCGGTGTCGGCGACGTTCGCGATGGACGCGACCGAGCCTGCGCTGATGGCGGCGCCCGCTTACGGGGCGATCATGATCGCGGTCGGATTCGCGGTGTTCTCGCCGCGGCTGCTCGCCGGGCTGCTCGGTGTTCTCGAGCGGCCGCTGAGCGCCGTGTTCGGGCCGAGCGGATATCTGGCGGTGCACAACATCCGGCAGCGGGCCAGGCAGCTGTCCGGTGTGCTGATGCCGCTGATCCTCTTCACGGGGCTCGCGACGGCGACGCTGTACATGCAGGCCGTCGAGAACGATGCGCTGAAGGCGTCCGGTCTCACGAAGTCCGTCGAGGACAAGAATATGGAGTCCCTCAACCTGATCGTCGTCGGCATCATCGTGGCGTTCTCCTGCGTGATGCTGATCAACAGCCTGTACGCGGCGACGTCCTACCGCGGGCAGGAGTTCGGGCAGCAGCGGCTGTCGGGGGCGACGCCGGGTCAGGTCCTGGGGATGGTCGGGTTCGAGAGTGTGCTGCTGACCGTGACCGGGGTGTTCTTCGGGACGGTCGCCGGGTTGCTGGGGATCCTGCCCTTCACGGCGGTACGGACGGACTCGGTGTGGCCCGAGCAGGGGCTCGGTACGTGGTTCGTGATCGCGGGGATCGCGGTGGTGGCCACGGTGGGGACGATGCTCTTCACGGGGCGTCGGGTTCTGCGGGAGCCGGCTGTGTCCGCCGTCGCCCTCGCGGCGTGAGCTCGCGGCCCGGTGGCCCGGCGGCCTCGCGGCCGAGCTCCACGGATCAGGCCTCGAGCGTCCTCGATCGCCGGACAGGTTCCAGCTGTCCGGCGATCGAGGACAAACACCTGCAACGGCCCGGGTGCTGACGGAGGGTCCGCTTAGACTGGCGGCTTGGCCTCCCTGGCGTGAGGGGTTGTTGACGGTGCGTAAGACGTGGCTGATCCTGGCCGGCGCGGCCTTCGGTGGCGTCGGGTTCGTCGGGTTGCTCGTGATGGGGACGTTCCTCGTCGCCGGGAACATGGCGAACGGGGTCGGCAAGGGCGCCGTCGGCCTCGCCAAGGGAGCCGTGCCCGCCGCGTATCAGCCGCTCGTGCAGAAGTGGGGCAATCTCTGCCCGGCCATCAACCCCGCCCTGCTCGCCGCGCAGTTGTACCAGGAGAGCGGCTGGGACCCGAAGGCGCAGAGCCCGGCCGCGGCGCAGGGCATAGCGCAGTTCATCCCCGGAACCTGGGCCACCCACGGACTCGACGGGAACAAGGACGGCGAGAAGGACGTCTGGGACCCCGCCGACGCGATCCCGTCGGCCGCCTCGTACGACTGCAAACTGGCCGGATATGTGAAGGACGCACCGGGCGACCAGACGCACAACATGCTCGCCGCGTACAACGCGGGCGCCTACGCCGTGATCAAGCACGGCGGCGTTCCGCCGTACAGCGAGACGCAGAACTACGTGAAGACCATCACCACCCTGGAGAAGAGCTTCGCCAGGCCGACGCAGCGGGTGAGTCCGTCGAAACAGGCCGCCGGCGCGATCTCGTTCGCGCAGGAGCAGCTCGGTACGGAGTACCTGTGGGGCGGTGACGGCACGCCGGAGGAGGGCGGCCGGTTCGACTGCTCGGGCCTGACCAAGGCCGCGTACGACACGGTCGGGGTCGAGCTGCCGCGCGTGGCGAACGACCAGTACAACGCCGGTCCGCATCCCAAGCGCGAGGAGCTGCTCCCCGGCGATCTGGTCTTCTTCTCCGACGACTTGACCAATTCGCGGGCCATCCGGCACGTCGGGATCTACGTCGGCGGCGGCTACATGATCGATGCGCCACGGCCCGGGGCCGTGATCCGTTTCGCGCCCGTGGACACCCCCGACTACTTCGGTGCGACCAGGGTCACGGGTGACGGCGCCGAGGCCCTTTCGGAAGCCGCGAAGAAGGCGTGACGTGGCTTGAACTCTCTGTTAACCCCTGCCCCTGAGCTGCGGCGATGAGTCACTCTTCGATAACGTCCGGGTGATCTTTCGGTAGAGAGTGGAACGCTGAGGCCGGGAGTGCACGTTCCTTGAGTCGAGGCACCCCAGGATGGACGCCGGCAGGACGTACGCGGCACGGGGGTGCGCGACGACGGACAACGGATCACGACGAGCGCGTCCAGGGGGAGGGCGCACTCGTCCAGGCATACGACTGAGGGGCCGGGCACCATGCTTGAGGCGGAGACCTCCCAGGGCACACCCGGCACTGTCGGTACTGGCCCCGACGCCGAACTGCTGCACGGCATCAACGGCCTCGCCAAGGACGCCCCCGCCTGGGTCGACTCCGTGGTCGGTTTCGTCGGCGAGTGGGGTCTGCCGCTGGTGATGGTGCTGCTCGTGCTGTGGTGCTGGACGACGGTGCGCCGCAAGGAGGACGCGGAGACGTCCGTCGCGGCCCTGGTCTGGGCGCCGCTCGCGGCCGGTGTCGCGCTCCTGGTCAACATCCCGATCCGGGAGTTCGTCGAGCGCCGACGGCCGTTCTACGAGTTCAACGATCTCGAGGTCCTGGCCGACGGAAAGACGGACTTCTCCTTCGTCAGTGATCACGCCACGCTCGCCATGGCGCTCGGCGTCGGACTCTTCGTGGCGCACCGGAAGTTCGGCCTGATCGGGATCGGGCTCGCGGTACTCGAAGGTTTCTGCCGGGTCTATATGGGCGTGCACTATCCGACGGACGTGATCGGCGGGTTCGCGCTCGGCACGGCGGTCACGCTGCTGCTCGCGCCGGTCGCCTCGGCGCTGCTCACGCCGCTGGCACGCGCGGTCGCCAGGTCCGGCCGGTTCGGCCCGCTGGTCAGGGCGCGCGGGGTGCGGCTCGCGGTGGCCGGCGCGGTGGAACTGCCGGATCCGCACCGGCCGCAGCACGGCACCGAGGAGCAGGAGCGGGGCCCGGAGCGCAAGGACCTGGCGGCGTAGCGCGCACTTCTGCGAGCACCGGCTTCAGCGGGTGTCGCCGAGCAACGACCCGGTGATGGACCGGAGTTCGAGCCTCAGGGCCGCCTCGAGGGGCGGGTGGAGGTGCAGCAGTGCCGCGGTCAGGGCGCAGAGGACCGATGCGGTGAACGTCAGCCGGATCGCCGTACGACCGGATCTGCGGCCCGTTCCACGAGAGGGGCGGCGGCCCGGGGTGGTTCGGTTCAGGACCGGCCGTCCTCGAGTCCCGGCGGTGCGCCTTCTTCGTCGCGGTCGCGGCGTCGCAGCAGCGCCAGGCCCGTGACGCCGGCCGCGGCGGCTATGGCGGCCGAGCCGAGGGCGAGGGGTCCCGCTGCCCGG
This sequence comes from Streptomyces sp. YIM 130001, assembly GCF_003574445.1. Classification (GTDB taxonomy): domain Bacteria; phylum Actinomycetota; class Actinomycetes; order Streptomycetales; family Streptomycetaceae; genus Streptomyces. Next base: position 243,781 of record NZ_KZ984560.1, on the reverse strand, counting down.
TGGGCGGTGGTGGTGCGGTGGGCCGCGGCGGGAGATGCGTCCCGTGCGGCGTGGGCGGTGTGCCCGGTGTCCGTGGCGTGGGCTGCCTGGGCCGGGGCCAGCAGGAGCACGGCGGCCGCCGCGGTGGCGGAGCCGAGCGCGGCTATTCGGTGGCGGGGGCCGGGTCGGTGGATGGCTCGCATGTGTCCTGCCCTGGAGGAGGAGGGGCGGCGCACGCGTACCGGACAACGGGGTGCCCGCGGTGTGCGCCCGGAGTCCCAGCCGACTCCTCGTCCCCGCGGCGGGCCAGCCGGGGGCGTTCCGGAAGGGGCCGTTGGGGGTGCGGAAGGGGCCGTTCGGGCGGACGAAGGGCCGGCGTGACGGCAGGGCCTGTGTGACGGCGGGGCCGGTGTGCTGTGTGGGCGGGGCTCGGGTGGTGGCTGCGGAGGGCGGGTCCGGCCGGTGGTCAGGGGCCGAGCGGATTCGCCAGGTGGTCCGTGGCGTCGCTGCGCGCCTTGGAGCGGGCGCGGCGGGCCGGTCCGCGCCAGCCGCAACTGCAGCGGGCGGAGCAGAAGCGGCCCTGTTCGACGGTGGTGGTCCGGTGTTCGCCCGGCGCCGGGGCGGACGCCGAGGCGGGTATCGGCCCCGGATTCGCGTCCGGGTTCGGGACTGCTGGCTGCGGCACCCGTCCACCGTACCGACCGTCCGCGCGAGCCCCGGCCGCGGCCGTCGGCCGCCGGACTTCACCGTGACGAGCGCCCGTACCGGTCGTTATGCGAAAAGGCGAGGGGGCCAGGAGGGAACAGTCGGTGTTGGGGGTAGGGCAGGCGATGGTGCAGCAGCGCAGAGGCCGGTGCGGGGCGACCGCGGCCTTCGTGGTGAGTGGTGTGACCGTCTCGATGATGCTCGGCAGCACCGGGTGTTCCCGCGACGGTGCGGCGGCCGACGACCAGCGCGCGGCCGATCCGGTGGACGCGGTGCGCGCGGCGGCGGACGGGCTCGTCAGGGCGGGCAGTTCCAAGGCGCGTACGTCGATGGAGATGGCCTCGGGCGGGACCAGGGTCACCATCCGCGGCGAGGGCAGTTACGACTTCACCCGGCGGCTCGGCCGGCTCGAGGTCCTCCTGCCGCAGGACCCGGCGGGCGCCGACGAACACCGGCCGATCACCGAACTCCTCGCGCCCGGCGCCCTCTACATGAAGAATCGCGGCGCCGGCGTACCCGCCGACAAATGGGTGCGGATCGACACCGCCACCCTCTCCGACGGCAATCTGGTCACCGGCGGCGCCACCGATCCGCTCGCGGCCGCCGAACTGCTGCGCGGAGCACGGAAGGTGACGTACGAGGGGACGGTCGATCTCGCCGGGACACGCGTACGGCACTATCGCGGCACCGCCGAGATCGGGCGGGCCGCGCGGCTCGCTCCTGAGCACGGGCAGCGGCCGCTGCAGGCGGCGGCGAAAGGCTTCGCCACGGACGTCGTGCCGTTCGACGCGTATCTGGACGACGAGGGGCGGCTGCGCAAGGTCAGGCACCGCTTCAGCTTCGCGAACGGCACGGGGACGGAGCAGGGCGGAGCCGCCGGGCAGAAGGCGGTCGAGGTCGCCTCGACGACGCTGTTGTACGACTTCGGGGCGAAGGTGAGGGCCCGGCTCCCGGAGTCCGGGGACATCTTCGCCGGGAAGATCGCCGGGCAGTGAGGTGTCCCCTCGGCCGGGTCGGCCGACGGTCGGGTACCGGGTGGAGGGGCGCCGGGGGCGCGTTCGGAGGGGCGCGAGAATAGCCCGTCTGTGCCATGCGCCGCGTGTGCGTCGCTCCCTACGCTAGGAAGTCGTCGGTTCGGCTCCGGAAGAGGTGATGCGCGTGGCTCCTATGCCGAGTAAGACCTTGGTTCACGACCACGTGGCCCTCGACGAGATCGAACTGTGCGGCGAGCTGATCATCGCCGCGTCGGCGGCGGTGGGGGAGCGGCTGAGCGCCGACCGGATCGACGAAGTGCTGCGGGTCGCTCCGCGGGCCGTACCGCGGACGGGGCGGGACGGTTCCGTTCAGACGTCGGCCTGGCGGCCGCGTCCCTGAAGTCCTGCGGACGGCGTCCGGGTGGACCACCGGGGCCGGGTCAGGTCCGCATCATCCTGGCGATCGCCTTCGTCGCTTCCTCGACCTTCATGTCGATCTCCTCACCGCCCTTGACCGCCGCGTCGGCGACGCAGTGCCGCAGGTGCTCCTCGAGGAGCTGGAGGGCGAACGACTGCAGGGCCTTGGTGGACGCGGAGACCTGCGTGAGTATGTCGATGCAGTAGACGTCCTCCTCGACCAGTCGCTGGAGGCCGCGGATCTGGCCCTCGATACGGCGCAGTCGCTTGAGGTGCTCCGCCTTCTGCTTGTGGTACCCGTGCACCGCGTGATCGTGCGGGGTGCCGGACTCCGGCACGGAGGTGGCGCCTCCACCCACGGCGTCGGCCTCGGTGGTCGTCATCGCGTCCTCCTGGAGTCGGGGTAGGTCTCGCGTATCCCGGGGAACGCCTTGTGCCGCAAGGGCCTTGATACCCCGGGTGGGTATATGGTACCGGATATAACGGATGCGTGGCGGGCCCCGTGACCAGCGGCCCGTGGGATGGGCGACACTGGGGGACGGCCGGTTAGCCGTGGCCGGATGATGCGCCTAGCATCAGCCTGACCGAATCCAGAGCATCCCGAGGACCCCACGTGCGCTTTCGTCTGACCCCCAGGGAGACGAGCTTCTACGACATGTTTGCCGCCTCCGCGGACAACATCGTCACGGGCTCCAAGCTCCTGATGGAACTGCTCGGGGCTGACCCCTCCGCCCGGGCCGAGATCGCAGAGCGTATGCGGGCCGCGGAGCACGCGGGAGACGACGCCACGCATGCGATCTTCCACCAGCTGAACTCCTCGTTCATCACGCCGTTCGACCGCGAGGACATCTACAACCTCGCGTCCTGCCTCGACGACATCATGGACTTCATGGAGGAGGCCGTCGACCTCGTCGTCCTCTACAACGTCGAGGAACTGCCCAAGGGCGTCGAGCAGCAGATCGAGGTCCTCTCCCGGGCCGCCGAGCTCACCGCCGAGGCGATGCCGCACCTGCGGACGATGGACAACCTCACGGAGTACTGGATCGAGGTGAACCGGCTCGAGAACCAGGCCGACCAGATCCACCGCAAGCTGCTCGCCCACCTCTTCAACGGTAAGTACGACGCCATCGAGGTGCTCAAGCTGAAACAGATCGTCGATGTCCTCGAGGAGGCGGCCGACGCGTTCGAGCACGTCGCCAACACCGTGGAGACCATCGCGGTCAAGGAGTCCTGAACCTCGTGGACACCTTCGCACTGGTCGTGACCATCGGCGTCGCGCTCGGCTTCACGTACACCAACGGTTTCCACGACTCCGCGAACGCGATCGCCACCTCGGTCTCGACCCGGGCCCTCACGCCGCGCGCCGCGCTCGCGATGGCCGCGGTGATGAACCTCGCCGGCGCCTTCCTGGGCAGCGGCATCGCCAAGACGGTCAGTGAAGGCATCATCGAGACGCCGCACGGCAACAAGGGGATGTGGATCCTCTTCGCCGGTCTGGTCGGCGCGATCGTCTGGAACCTGATCACCTGGTACTTCGGGCTTCCGTCCTCGTCCTCGCACGCGTTGTTCGGCGGGCTCGTGGGTGCGGCGCTCGCCGGCGGCATCGGGGTCATGTGGGGCGGGGTCGTCGAGAAGATCGTCATCCCGATGTTCCTGTCGCCCGTGGTGGGTCTGGTCGTCGGCTATCTGGTGATGGTCGCGATCATGTGGATGTTCAAGCGGTCCAACCCGCACAAGGCCAAGCGCGGCTTCCGTATCGCGCAGACGGTCTCGGCGGCGGGTATGGCGCTCGGGCACGGACTGCAGGACGCCCAGAAGACGATGGGCATCGTGGTGATGGCGCTGGTCATCGCCGATGTGGAGGACTCGGGCGACCCGATTCCGGTCTGGGTCAAGCTGTCCTGCGCGATCATGCTGTCGCTCGGTACGTACGCCGGTGGGTGGCGGATCATGCGGACGCTGGGGCGGAAGATCATCGAGCTGGATCCGCCGCAAGGATTCGCCGCCGAGACCACGGGGGCGGGGATCATGTTCACGACCGCGTTCATCTTCCACGCGCCGATCTCGACCACGCACGTGATCACCTCGGCGATCATGGGTGTCGGGGCGACGAAGGGGACGCGGGCGGTCCGGTGGGGGGTCGCGAAGAACATCATCCTCGGGTGGTTCATCACGATGCCTGCCGCGGCGTTGGTGGCCGCGGTGAGTTTCTGGATTGTGAATCTGGCGTTCCTCTGACCGGCCCGTGGGGGGTCGCCTCTCCAGGCATCGGCCTGGCGGCCTCGCCCCGCCGGAGGGGCTTCACGGCATGAACGAAGGAGAGAGCCCGCCTCATCCCCGGGAGAGGAGGAGGCGGGCTCGTGCTGTGCGGTGGCACCGCCATGCAGCACCGCGCAGCAGTTTGTGGGGCCGGATCAGCCGAAGCGGCCCGAGATGTAGTCCTCCGTCGCCTGCACGGACGGGTTGGAGAAGATGCGCTCCGTGTCGTCCAGCTCGATGAGGCGTCCGGGCTGGCCGACCGAGGACAGGTTGAAGAACGCGGTGCGGTCGGAGACGCGCGCCGCCTGCTGCATGTTGTGCGTCACGATGACGATGGTGAAACGCTCCTTGAGGTCCCCTATGAGGTCCTCGATCGCCAGCGTCGAGATCGGGTCGAGCGCCGAGCAGGGTTCGTCCATCAGCAGCACCTGCGGCTCCACCGCGATCGCGCGGGCGATGCACAGCCGCTGCTGCTGACCGCCGGAGAGGCCGGAACCGGGCTTGTTGAGACGGTCCTTGACCTCGTTCCACAGGTTCGCGCCCTTCAGGGAGCGCTCGACGACGTCGTTCAGCTCGGACTTGCCGTACTTGCCGTTGAGGCGGAGGCCGGCCGCGACGTTGTCGAAGATCGACATGGTCGGGAACGGGTTGGGGCGCTGGAAGACCATGCCGATGGTGGATCGGACGTTCACCGGGTCCACGGCCGCGCCGTACAGGTCGTCGCCGTCCAGGAGGACCTTGCCCTCGACGCGGCCGCCGGGGGTGACCTCGTGCATGCGGTTGAGGGTGCGCAGGAAGGTGGACTTGCCGCAGCCGGACGGGCCGATGAAGGCCGTCACGGAGCGGGGCTCCACGGTCATCGAGATGTCCTCGATCGCCTTGTGCGCGCTGTAGTAGGCGGTGAGGCCGGATACGTCGATTCGCTTGGCCATGGGGATCACTGCTTCTTTCGGGGAATGCGGGAGGGGTCGCTGTATGGCCGCATCAGCGGCCCGTCTGTGGCGCCTTCCAGCGGGCGATGCCGCGGGCCGCCAGGTTGAGGATCATGATGAACGCGATCAGGACGAGCGAGGCCGCCCACGCGCGGTCGTACGCCGCGGGGCTGCCGGCGCTGTTCGCCCACTGCTGGTAGATGTACAGCGGCAGCGAGGCCTGGGCGCCCTCGAACGGGTTCGTGTTGATCAGCGGGTTGCCCCACACCAGGAGCAGCACGGGGGCCGTCTCGCCGGCGATGCGGGCGACCGCGAGCATCACACCGGTGGTGATGCCGCCGATCGAGGTCGGCAGGACGACCTTGAGGATGGTGCGCCACTTCGGCACGCCGAGGGCCAGGGAGGCCTCGCGCAGCTCGTTCGGTACGAGCTTGAGCATCTCCTCGGTGGAGCGGACCACGACCGGCATCATCAGGATCGCGAGCGCCATCGCACCGGCGAAGCCGGACGGGCCGAAGCCGAGGATCAGGATCCAGAAGCTCAGGATGAACAGACCGGCCACGATCGACGGGATGCCCGTCATGACATCGACGAAGAACGTCACGGCCTTCGCGAGCCGCCCGCGCCCGTACTCGACCAGGTAGACCGCGGTGAGCAGGCCGATCGGCACGGCGATCAGGGTGGCGAGGCCGACCTGCTGCAGGGTGCCGAGGAGCGCGTGGTAGATGCCGCCGCCTTCCTCGGAGTCCGCGATGAGGCCCATCGAGTGGGTGAGGAAGTAGCCGTCCAGGACCTTCACGCCGCGGGCGACGGTCTCGTAGATCAGGGAGGCCAGCGGGACCACGGCGACGGCGAGCGCGACCCAGACGAGGCTGGTCGCGATGCGGTCCTTGGCGCGGCGGCGTCCCTCGACGGCCGCGGACAGGAAGTACGTCGCGACGACGAACAGGACCGCGGCGATCAGACCCCACTGGATGCGGCTGTCGAGGCCGGCCGCCAGGCCGAGTCCCGAGGCCGCGGCGACGGATCCGACGAGCACGGCCCAGGGCGACCAGCGCGGCAGGCGCGTGGAGTTCAGTGGCCGGGTGGTGACTGCGTGGCTCATGCGTTGGCCCCCGAGTATTCCTTGCGGCGTTCGATGATCGCCCGGGCCAGGCCGTTGACCAGGAGGGTGATGACGAACAGCACGAGACCGGAGGCGATCAGGGCGTCACGGCCCTGCACGGAGGCCTCGCTGAACTTGCTGGCGATGTTCTGGGCGAAGGTGCCGCCGCCCGGGTCGAGCAGGCTGGCGTTGATGGCGAAGCTGGGCGAGAGAACCGTGGCGACGGCCATCGTCTCGCCGAGCGCGCGGCCGAGGCCCAGCATCGAGGCGGAGATGATGCCGGAGCGCCCGAACGGCAGCACCGACATGCGGATGACCTCCCAGCGGGTCGCGCCGAGCGCGAGCGCCGCCTCCTGGTGCATCTGCGGGGCCTGCCGGAAGACCTCGCGGGTCACGTTGGTGATGATCGGCAGGATCATGATGGCCAGCAGGATGCCGACGGTGAGCAGGGTGCGCGGTGCGCCGCCCTGCCACTCGAAGATCCCGGTCCAGCCGAGGTACTCGTCGAGCCAGCTGAACAGGCCGTTGAGGTGCGGTACGAGGAAGAGCACGCCCCACAGGCCGTAGACGATCGAGGGGACCGCGGCGAGCAGGTCGATCACGTACCCGATGGGGCCGGAGAGCCTGCGCGGCGCGTAGTGCGTGAGGAACAGCGCGATGCCGACGGCGATCGGGACCGCGAGCACCATGGCGATGACCGACGAGACGACGGTGCCGAAGGCGAGGACGGCGATCCCGAAGTCCGGCGGGATGGCGTTGGCGTCCCACTCGAAGGTGGTGAGGAAGTTGCCCTTGTTCTCGGTGAGGACGAGCGAGGCGCGGTACGTCAGGAACGCCGCGATGGCCGCCATGATCAGCAGCAGCAGAACGCCGGAGCCGCGGGAGAGGCCGAGGAAGATCCGGTCTCCGGGGCGGGTCGCGCCGCGGGCCTGCAGTGAGGTGGGCGGCGGGGTGTCCTGGACAGGCGGTGGGGGTGGGGCGGTGTCTATCTCTGAATTCATGGGGTTCTCCGGTCTGCGGAGCTTGCTCGCGCTGCGGTCACGGGATGACAGGTGGCGCGGCTCCTGGCGGCGGTGCACCGGATGGTGCGGCCCGCCCCGGAGTGACCCGGGACAGGCCGCACTCCTGGGTCAGCCGAGGCTCGCGATCGTCTCGCGGACCTTGGTGTTGATCTCGGCCGGGATCGGGGCGTAGCCCTGGTCCTTCAGGGTGTCCTGGCCGTCCTGGCTCGCGATGTAGGTGAGGAAGGACTTGGTGGCGGGCAGGGTCTCCGCCTTGTTGCCCTTCTCGCAGAGGATCTCGTACGTGACGAGGGTGATCGGGTACGCGCCCTCGGCCTTGGTCGAGTAGTTCAGCTCGAGCGCGAGGTCCTTGCCCTTGCCGACGACCTTCGCGTCGGCGATCGCCTTGGTGGCGTTGTCGACGGAGGCGTCGACCGGCTCACCGGCGCCGGTGTCCAGGGCGACGGTGTTGATGCCGTCCTTGGCGTACGAGAGCTCCATGTACGAGATCGCGCCGGCGGTCTGCTTGACCTGCTGGGCGACACCGGAGGAGCCCTGCGCGGACTGGCCGCCCTTGGCCGCCCACGCCTTGTCCGGCTCGTGCGGCCAGGAGTCGGGGGCCGCGGCCTGCAGGTACTTGGTGAGGTTGTCCGTGGTGCCCGACTCGTCGGAGCGGTGGAACGCCTGGATCTTGGTGTCCGGGAGCTTGGCGTCGGGGTTGAGCTTCTTGACCGCCGGGTCGTTCCACTTCTGGATCTTGTTGTCGAAGATCTCGGCGAGGGTCTTGGCGTCCAGGACGAGGTCGTCCACGCCGGGGACGTTGTAGCCGACCGCGATCGGGCCGCCGACCATGGGCAGGTCGATCGCCTGGCTGTCCTTGCAGACCTTCTTCGACTCGGCGATCTCCTCGGGCTTGAGCGCCGAGTCGGAACCGGCGAACGCGGTCTGGCCCTGCAGGAAGGCGGTGACGCCGGCGCCGGAACCCTCCGGCTTGTAGTTGATCTGCACGTCCTTGCAGGCCGTCGAGTACGCCTTGACCCAGGTCTGGATCGCGTTGGCCTGGGCGGACGAGCCGTTCGCCAGGAGCTGGCCCTTGGCGTCGTCGCACTTGATGTTGGCGTTGGCCGCGGTTTCCTTGCCGCCGCCCTCGCCGCTTCCGCTGGTGTCGTCCGACCCGCACGCCGTGAGGGCCAGGGCGCCGGAGACCGCGAGAGCGCCGAGGGTGAGGGCCCGCCGGTTCTTGCGCTGAAGCTTCACTTCGGGAGTTCCTTCCAGGAGCCACCTGTTCGCGGCGTCGGCCGCGGGGGCGAAGTTCATGTGTCGGTGCCCGACGGGGCCTTTCGGCTGCGCCACGCACCTTGTGAGTCCGAAATTAGGCAGGACAGGTGACAAGGCCCCAGGGCGAGGGTGAACGGGGGGTGAACCTGCGTGGTCGGGGCGGTTCTCCTGGCCGGAGGGGGGTGGGGTTTCCAGGCCCGGCCCTGGCGGGCCTTGTCCTCGAGCGCCGGACGGGCGCTCTTTTCGCCCTGGCCGCCGGCCGGCTCGTCGTCGACCGCCGGGCGGGCTCGAGGTGCGGGCCCGTCGGTGTGTTGGCCGCCGGACGCGATGGCTGGGGCGTGTCGCCAGGGTGGCGGTGTCAGGGGCTGGGGACCTCGTGGGGGAGGGGGAGAGCGGGGTGCCAGGTGCGGTGGAAGGTGAAGCGGGAGGCTTCCACCTCGTGGCGTTGGTCGGCGTGGAGGACGCCGAGGGCGTAGGCCGTGGCCGGTGAGATGCGGGGGGTGCGGGCTGCCGCGGCGGCGGCGCCGGCGGCCTGGGCCGCGTCGCGGTGGCGGTCGAGGGCCTCGGCGGCGTCGAGCAGGTGTGCCGGGTTGCCGGCGGTGACCTCGGCCGCGTAGCGGTGCAGCCGCAGCAGGAGGCGTACCTGGTGCCAGGGGGCGTCCTGGCTGTCCGGTGCGGTGTCCGCGGCCAGGCCGTGCATCAGGGCCTCCGCGTTGTACGGGTGGCCGGCGCGTACCAGCGGAAGGGCGGCGACCGCCTCGTCGAGCCGGGCCGCGAGGTCCGCGGCGAAGGGTTCGAGCCGGTGCGCCGCGGCCTCCTTGCGCAGCGGCACCTCGCTGGCGAGTACGGCCACCGAGTCGGCGACGCCGTGGAAGCGGGACGAGCCGAGGGCGGAGAGCGCGGTCGAATGGGCGCGGGTCCGGGAGAGGGTCAGCTGGCGCTCGAGGAGCGCGCCGGCCTTCGCCGCGCCGACGGTGAGTGTGGAGCGGGTCTGCGCGGGGGCCCGTCCGGCGGGTTTGGCGGGTGCGCCGGCGCTGTCCGTGCCGGTGCTTCCCGCGAGGGCGCCATCCGTGGTGCCGGCTTCCGTACCGCCGCTGCCCGTGCTGCCGCTGCCCGTACTGCCGTTGGCCGTGGCGCCGTTGGCCGTACTGCCGCCGTGGACGCGCGGGCCGTCCGGGAACGCCGAGGCGCCGGACAGGCGGTGCAGGGCGGTCAGCAGCCGCTCCTGGCGGGCCGCGTAGCCGTGTTCGCGGGCCAACGTGCCCGAGAGCCACGCCAGTTCGGTCCGTAGCCCGTCCGACCAGCCCGCGTCGAGCAGCGGCCGGAACGTGTGCAGTGTGCCGCTGATCCGGCGGGCCGCGCGGCGCAGGGCGAGCGCCGGTGCCGCGGTGTCCTCGGCGCCGCGTTCGCGGTGCTGGCGCAGTGCGCGGAGGAATTCCGTGGCCTGTTCCCGCAGGTAGCGGGCGAGTACGTCGTCCGCGGTCGGGTCTGTGCGGTCAGGGTGTCGCTGAGCCACGCCGGCGCCTCCGGGCGTCTATGAGCATCTCCTGTACGTTGCGCAGCGGCCGGCCGTCCGCGTCGATGGCGTGCCGGGTCCAGTCGCCGTCGGGACCGAGGTGCCAGGACGCCGTGGTGTCCGACATGCCCGTCTCCAGAAGCCTGTTGAGGGCGGCGCGGTGCGCGGGGTCGGTGACGCGGGCCAGCGCTTCGATGCGCCGGTCGAGGTTGCGGTGCATCATGTCGGCGCTGCCGATCCACACCTCGGACTCGCCGCCGTTGCCGAAGGTGAACACCCGGGAGTGCTCGAGGAACCGGCCGAGCACCGACCTGACCCGGATGTTCTCCGAGAGTCCCGCGACTCCGGGCCGTACGGCACAGATCCCGCGCACCCAGATGTCGACGGGCACGCCCGCCATCGACGCGCGGTACAGGGCGTCGATGATCGCCTCGTCCACCATCGAGTTGACCTTGATGCGTACGTGGGCGGGGCGGCCGGCGCGGTGGTGCTGGACCTCTTTGTCGATCCTCGTGATCAGGCCGTCGCGCAGGGACTTGGGGGCGACCAGGAGCCGGCGGTAGTTCTCCCGGCGCGAGTAGCCGGAGAGCCGGTTGAACAGGTCCGAGAGGTCCGCGCCGACCTGCGGGTCGGTGGTCAGCAGGCCGAGGTCCTCGTACAGACGGGCCGTTTTCGGGTGGTAGTTGCCGGTGCCGACGTGCGAGTAGCGGCGCAGGGTGTCGCCCTCCTGGCGGACCACCAGGGACAGCTTGCAGTGGGTCTTGAGGCCGACGAGTCCGTAGACGACGTGGCAGCCGGACTCTTCCAGCTTGCGGGCCCACTTGATGTTCGCCTGCTCGTCGAAGCGCGCTTTCAGCTCGACCAGGACGAGGACCTGCTTGCCCGACTCGGCGGCGTCTATCAGCGCGTCCACGATCGGTGAGTCGCCCGAAGTCCGGTACAGCGTCTGCTTGATGGCCAGCACGTCCGGGTCGGCGGCGGCCTGCTCCAGGAACGCCTGTACGGAGGTGGAGAAGCTGTCGTACGGGTGGTGGAGCAGGACGTCCCGCTCACGCAGCGCGGCGAAGATGTCGGGCGCGGACGCGGACTCCACCTCGGCGAGGTCGCGGTGGGTGCCGGCGATGAACTTCGGGTACTTCAGCTCGGGCCGGTCCAGGCCGCCGATGCCGAAGAGGCCGGTCAGGTCGAGCGGGCCCGGCAGCGGGTACACCTCGGCCTCGGAGATCTTCAGCTCACGGATCAGCAGGTCGAGGACGTACTGGTCGATGGACTCCTCGACCTCGAGGCGCACCGGCGGTCCGAAGCGGCGCCGCATCAGCTCCTTCTCCAGGGCCTGCAGGAGGTTCTCGGCGTCGTCCTCCTCGACCTCCAGGTCCTCGTTCCGCGTCACCCGGAACATGTGGTGCGCGAGCACCTCCATGCCGGGGAACAGCTCCTCCAGGTGCGCCGGCGCCGCGATGACGTCCTCGATGGGGACGTAGCGGCCGGGCGAGGCCTCCAGGAAGCGGTTCAGGAGCGGCGGGACCTTGACCCGGGCGAAGTGCTGGTGGCCGCTGACCGGATTGCGTACGACCACGGCCAGGTTCAGGGAAAGGCCCGAGATGTACGGGAACGGGTGAGCCGGGTCGACGGCCAGCGGGGTCAGTACCGGGAAGATGCGCTGCCGGAACAGGGTGAACAGGCGCGCCTGTTCCTTCTCGCTCAGGTCGTGCCAGCGGACCACGTGGACGCCCTCGTCGGCGAGCGCGGGGGCCACGTCCTCCTGGAAGCAGGCGGCATGCCGGGCCATGAGCTCGCGGGTGCGGGTCCAGATCAGGTCGAGGACCTCGCGGGGCTGCAGGCCGGAGGCCGAGCGGGTGGCGACTCCGGTCGCGATGCGGCGCTTGAGGCCGGCGACCCGGACCATGAAGAACTCGTCCAGATTGCTCGCGAAGATCGCCAGGAAGTTGGCGCGCTCCAGGAGCGGGGTGTCGGGGTCCTCGGCCAGCTCGAGGACGCGCTCGTTGAACGCCAGCCAGCTGCGCTCGCGGTCCAGGAAGCGGCCCTGGGGGAGTTCGCGGTTGGCGTCGGCGTACTCGGCGCTCTCCTCGTAGCTGTCGGGGTCGGCGTCCAGATCCGGGTCCAGATCGGACCTGGTGGCCGCCGCGACGGTGTGGGGCCGGTGGGCGGCGATGGAGCCTACGGAGGGCTGAGGGGTTGCGGTGCCGGTGCTGTGGGCCGGGGTTCCCGTTGCCTGGGCGGGCGGGCGGTCGGCCTGGGCGGAGGCGTCCTGGGCGCGGCCCTGTGCGGGGGCTGCGTCCGGGGCCGTGGGATTCGCGTGACCACCTGAGGAGCGCTGCATGGCCCCATTGTTCCGCGCTTGTCCCTGCGGTGGCGCGGCGAGCAGCCGCAGAGGCGTCTGCGGCTCGCCGCCGGTGTGGGGGCCGGACGCGGTCGGGTGCATGCGCCGAGGGTGGCAAGGGGATCTGAATCGATGGTTACGAGGACATGTCCTGTGGGTGGGCGGTGGGGGGTTTGTCCTCGAACGGGGTGGGGCGGGCCCGCCCGTTCCGTCGGCTCCGGACTCTGCACTGTTGCAGGGGCCTGTCGGCGCGGTCCGTGTACGGGGCGGCCCGTGTGCCGGGCTCCATCGAGCGTGCCCAACACACCGAGCCTGCCCCGAGGGCGAACAGAAGCCCGTCCGGTGATTGCGGACAAGGCGCCCAGCGCCGGTTCCAGAAGCCGGGCCAGGGTCGGAGAAGGACACCGCGCGGGTCCAGACGCCGGCCCCTCGAGGACAGCAGGGGACGCCGGGGCCGGAGAAACCCCGAAAACCCCGTCCGGCCCTAGGACTCCGTGCGGTACATGAGGTCCGTCTCGTGCGTACGGAACCCCAGCCGCTCGTACACCGCGACAGCCGCCTTGTTGTCCGCGTCGACGTACAGCATCGCCGTCGGGATCCCGAGGCCCGCGAGGTGCCGCAGGCCCACGGACGTCAGGGCCTTGCCCAGGCCGCCGCCCTGCGCCCCGGGCCGTACGCCGACGACGTAGACCTCACCGAGCCGGCGCTCCGGCTCCTGCTCGGGGCCCTCGTGGACCTTCGTCCAGTGGAAGCCGAGGAGTTCGCCGTCGCGCTCGGCGAGGAAGAAGCCGGCCGGGTCGAACCAGGGCTCCGCCATCCGGTCGTCGAGGTCCCGCTGGGTGAGCGAGCCCTGCTCGGGGTGGTGGGCGAACGCCGCCGCGTTCACCGCGAGCCAGGCCGCGTCGTCCTGCCCCGGCACGAAGGGGCGGATCGTGACGCCTTCCGGCAGCGCCGGCTCCGCGGCCAGGTCCGCGGCGTCGGGGCTCAACGGCCGCCGCATCTGCCGCAGTTCGCGGAACAAGGTGAGCCCGAGCACCTGCGCCAGATGCCGCGCCGCGGCATGCCCGCCGTGCGCCCAGATCCGCAGTCGCTTGCCGGAGGCGGCGAGCAGCGCGTTGCCGAGGGCGCGGCCGTGGCCGGCGCCGCGGTGGCCGGGGCGTACGACCAGTTCGCTCGCGGGGGCCTCGATCGGGTCGGTGTCCTCGAGCTGGGCGTATCCGACCAGTTCGGAACCGTCCTCGTCCCCGACGGTGAGCAGCAGATGCCGTACGCCCTCGCGGGGGCCGCCGCGGAGTTGGAGCCTGCCCTGTTCGGACACGGCCTGCTGGCCGTCCGTGCGGGCGGCCTCGTCGAGCAGGCCGAGGACGGCGGTGGCCTCTTCCGCGGAGACGGAGGTGAGGGTCCGGATCTCGCGGGTTCCCTGGGGAGGTGTGGAAGGTGCGGTCATGCTTCCGAGCGTACGGGGACCTCGGGCCGGTCGGGGTGGATGGTTCTCGGCACCACGGTGCCGGGTGGGGCTGTACGCAATCCCCGCAGACGTCGCCCAGTGGACCCCGGGACCGGCTCCTTCTCGCCCTGTCGGGCCTGCCCTCGAGCGCCGGGCGGGCTTGATCCGGCCGCCTCGGTGGGCGCGGGACATCCGTTCTTAACCCGCAAGGCCCTGTTGTGCTACGCGCGTTGACCATAGGCTGCCGCCCGACATGCCGCCGTCGGCGGGGGAACGGGAAGAGGGGAACTGATGTCAGCGAGACCACAACGGCGTCCGGCCGGGCGTCGGTTGATCGCAGGCGTCGCGGCGCTCGCCGCGGCTACCGGGGTCATGACGGCAGCCGTGCCGGCGGGAGCCGACAGTGCGGAGCGCCACGGGCACGGTCACGGGCGCACCGTCGACGTGCAGTTGCTGTCGTTCAACGATCTGCACGGGAACCTCGAGCCGCCCGCCGGATCCTCCGGCCAGGTCACGGAGGAGCACCCGGACGGCACCACGACGCAGGTCGACGCGGGCGGCGCCGAGTACCTCGCGTCCTCGCTGCGGTCGGCCCGCAAGGGCGAGAAGTACAGCGTGACCGCCGCGGCAGGGGACATGATCGGTGCGTCGCCGCTGCTCTCCGGCCTCTTCCACGACGAGCCGACGATCGAGGCGCTGAACAAGCTCGACCTCGACGTCACCGGCGTCGGCAACCACGAGTTCGACGAGGGCCGTGCCGAGCTGGAGCGTATGCAGAAGGGCGGCTGCCACCCCGAGGACGGCTGCGCCGAGGAGGGCAAGGAGTTCGAGGGCGCCGACTTCCCGTACCTCGCCGCGAATGTGACGGACGAGAAGACGGACAAGCCGATCCTCAAGCCGTACACGGTGTGGAAGCACAAGGGCGTCAAGATCGGCTTCATCGGCGTCACGCTCGAGGGCACCCCGGACATCGTGTCCGCGGAGGGCGTCAAGGGGCTGAAGTTCCACGACGAGATCGAGACCGTGGACAAGTACGCCAAGGAGCTGGACCGCAAGGGCGTCAAGTCGATCGTCGCGCTGATCCACGAGGGTGGTGAGCCGGCCTCCGAGTCGTACAACTACGACTGCGACAGCAACGGCCCCGGCGACGGCATCTCGGGGCCGATCACCGATATCGCCAAGGGCATCACGCCGAAGGTCGACGCACTGGTCACCGGTCACACCCACCAGGCGTACGCGTGCACGGTGCCGGATCCGGCGGGCAAGCCGCGTACGGTCACCTCGGCCTCGTCGTTCGGCAAGCTCTACACCGACACCACGCTGACGTACGACCGCAAGACCAAGGACATCGTGCGGACGAGTGTGAAGTCCGCGAACCACGTGGTCAGCCGGGAGCAGGACAAGGCGCCCGACATCACCGCGCTGATCGAGCGCTGGAACAAGCTGGCGGCCCCGATCGCGAATCAGGCCGTGGGCCATATCTCGGGTGACATCCCGGGGCGCGGTTCGACCTCTCCGGAGTCGCCGCTCGGTGACCTGATCGCGGACGCGCAGCTCGAGCATGCCAAGTCGCTCGACGAGGAGTCCGATCTGGCCCTGATGAACCCGGGCGGTATCCGTGCCGACCTGGTGCACAAGGCGAGCGGCAGTGAGGGCGACGGGGTGGTGACGTACGGCGAGGGCTTCACCGTGCAGCCGTTCAGCAACACCGTCAATCTGGTCGACCTGACCGGCGAGCAGCTGGTCACGGCGTTGCAGCAGCAGGTCAGCGGGCCGAACGAGGCGTCGCCGAAGATCCTTCAGCCGTCGGACGGTCTGACGTACACCCTCGACATGACGAAGTCGGGCGCGGACCGGGTGGTGGCTGACTCGATTCTGTTGAACGACGAGGCGATCGACCCGGCCAAGACCTATCGGGTCGCGATGAACTCGTTCCTGGCCGGTGGCGGCGACGGCTTCGCGGCGCTCGGTGAGGGGGCGAACCCGCTGGTCGGCGCCGATGACCTGAAGGCTCTGAACGACTACCTGACGGCGAACTCGTCCGCCGACAAGCCGCTCGACCCGCCGAAGGCGGACCGGATCACGGTCGTCGACTGAGCGGTCACAGTGGCTGGGACGGTCCTTCGCCGGCGAGTGACCGGACGACGGGCGGTGCAGTCAACGGCTGCCCGGAGTGAGCGAGTTCACTTGTGTGGTGTGCGGCTGCGAACCCGGTACCCCGCGGGGGTGCCGGGTTCGCGCGTCTCCGGGGGTGCTTGTGCAGCTCGGGATGGTGGTCCAGACCGGTCGGGCGGGTGACATCCGGGTGAAGAAAGGCCCCGTCAACGGCTCCGTTCGTGAAGGTGAAGTGAGTATTTTTTACTCGCAGTTGACGAAAGGAGTTGCGGGAGGGGGTCGTACGCGTGTTCCGATGTGCCGATGCGAACCACCCCCCACCGCATACCCACTCAACACCCCGCCCACCTGCAGGAATCGGACACTCCGCCCCACGGGAACCCGTACGACGAGCTGGCCGACCTGGCCGGAAATCCGCTCGACGAGTTCCTCTACGAGGAGGAGCCGGACGAGGAACAGCCCTGGCAGCCGCCCAATCACCGGCGCGGCAGCCGCCGCCGCAACCGGTTCGCCGGGCTGCCGCTCGCGGCCAAGGCGGTGGTGGCGCTCGTGGTGCTCACCGCGTTCCTCGGCCTCGGCGACCGCTGGGCGCTGCTCTACGCGGAGCACGAGGCGGCCGACAAGCTCAAGGACTCGATGAAGCTGAGCGCGGCGCCCGAGGTGGAGATCGAGGGGTTCCCCTTCCTGACCCAGGCCTTCGACGACAAGCTCGACCGGGTCCGCGTCACCGTGCCGGACGTCGCCGCCGACCGTGTTTCGCTCGCCCAGGTCACGGCGGTGGCCCACGATGTGACGCTGCGGGGCGGCGTGACCTCGTTCAAGGGGGCCGACATCGACACGATGGACGGCGAGGTGCTGCTCTCCTTCGAGGACCTGAACCGCGAACTGGGCGCCTCCCAGGTGACGTTCACCGGCCACGGCGGTGACCGGGTGGTCGCGCGCGGCACGCTGCCGGTGGCGGGGCACGACCTGAAGGTCGCGGCCGACGCGCGGATCCGGCGCAGCGGTGACCGTGGCATCTCCACCAGCATCGGCGGTATGCGCCTGGACATCGGCGATCTCGCCACGTACCGGCCGGGCACGGGCAAGAACGAGGGTCTGCACCTGAGCCGGAAGTCGGTGCGCGACATCCGGGAGCGGACGGACAAGGCCAAGGCGCTGTTCGCGATCCCGGAAATCGTCTCGCGGCTCGGAGTGCCCGATTCCGCCGTCCGTACGGCGCTGCGCAGTGAGCGGAAGATGGCCGAGCTGACCGGTTCGCCGGAGTTCGTGCGTTCGCTGATGAAGGTCAACCTGATCGATGTGGCCCTGGACCACCCCCAGCTCCTCAAGCGGCTCGGCTTCGACCCGGCGCTGCTCGAGGGCCTGTCCGAACTGACCCGGCCCCGTCTGGCCAGTCAGCTCTCCCTCGGCTTCCGCCTTCCCGAGGTGCCGGGCGGCGGCGACGTACGGCTGCGGGACGTGCGGGTGGAGAAGGACGGGATCAAGGTCAGCATCGAGGGGGCCGGGGTGACGTTCGGGACGTGAGGTCCCGGGGGTGTCAGGGGTTCATGGGGTGTAGGCGTTTCAGGGGATTCAGGGCGCGGCCGGTTTGGCCGGTTGGCCGGTTGGCCGGTTTTGGGCGGTGCCGGACTCTTCGGGGGTACGGGCCAGGGCCGGTGTCACCGCGGGTGGTGCTGCTGGGGTTCCAGGGCGAGTCGGGCGCCCGAGAAGCCCGCGCGGATGCGGCGGTCGTGGCTGACCACGATCAGGGTGCCGGTGAAGTCCGCGAGGGCCGCCTCGATCTCCTCCATCAGGGCGGGGGACACGTGGTTCGTCGGCTCGTCGAGGAGCAGCAGGTCGACGGGGTCGCCGACCAGGCGCGCCAGTTCCAGCCGGCGCTGCTGCCCCACGGACAGCTCCCGCACCCGGGTACGCAGATCCGCCGCACGGAACAGGCCGAGCGCGAGCAGCGCGTCCGCGTGCTCGTCCGGCGGGCCCGGAAGCCCATGGGCGTACGCGTCGAGCACGGTGCGGCCGTCGGTGACGGGCGGTGCGCTCTGCCGCAGGAATCCGGCCCTGGACGGCCGGCGCACGGTGCCCGTCGCCGGAGTCAGCTCGCCGGCCAGGACCTGCAGGAGCGTCGACTTGCCGGCGCCGTTGGGCCCGGTGACCAGTAGCCGGCCGCCCGGCTCCAGGCTCAGGCCGTCCACGGCCAGGCGGCCCGGCACGCGCACGGAGTCGAGGTGGACTCCGGCCGGGGCGGTCCCGGTTCCGCTGTCGTCCGGCCCTGAGCCGGTGCGCCCGCCACCCGGTGCCCGCGCGATCCGGCCGGTGAACCGCAGCTGCTCGGGAGGCTCCGGCGCCGGGTGGTCCAGGAGTCGCCGCAGTTCCTCGCGGGCGCTGCGGATCCTGCTCATCGCGCCGTGCGTACGGGAGCGCGCCCGGAACGCGCCCGCCCCGCTCGCCCTTGCGCGGGATCGCGTCGAGCCGGCCGGCGTTGGCCTCGGCGAGCCGGCGCTGCCGGTCGACCTCCAGCCGCCATTCCTCGTGCTCCCGCAACTGCCGTGCCCGCTGGGCGGACTTCGCGGTCAGGTAGCCCGCGTAGCCGTTGCCGTACCGGCGGACCGTACGCGCGTCCCGGTCGACCTCCAGGACCGTGCCGGTGACCCGGTCGAGGAAGGTGCGGTCGTGCGAGACGGCGATCAACGTGCCGCGGTGTGCGCGTAGTCGGGCCTCCAGCCAGTCGATCGCCTCGTCGTCGAGGTCGTTGGTGGGTTCGTCGAGCAGCAGCAGTTCCGGTGCGGACGCCAGGGTCGCGGCGAGCGCGAGCCGGGAGAGCTGCCCTCCGGAGAGGGTGCCGAGAGTGCGGGCGCGGTCGAGCGGGTGCCGTTCGCCGAGGCGGCGCAGGGCGACCTCGACCCGCCGGTCGGCGTCGCAGCCGCCGCGCGCCTCGTACTCCGCGAGGAGTCGCGCATAGGTCTCGAGGCCGGCCTCGTCCGCGTGCCCGAGGTTCGCCTCGGCGCTACGGATGCGCTGCTCGAGGCCGCGGAACGGTGCGAGTACGAGGTCGACGGCGTCGCCGACCGTGGCGGTGCCGGGCAGGCCGAGGGTCTGGGTGAGATGTCCGGTGCCGCCCGGGGCGACGACGGTGACGGTGCCGTTGTCGGGCTCCTCCTGCCTTGCGAGCAGCCGCAGCAGCGTCGACTTGCCCGAGCCGTTGTCCCCGATGACGCCGGCCTTCTCGCCGGGCCGGACGGTGAACGAGACCCGCTCGAGCACGATGCGCTCGCCGTACCGCTTGGTGACGTCCGAGAGTGCTGCCTGCGAGGTCGGGGCGGCGGTGTTCGCGGCGGCTGTGGACGCGTCGGTGACTGGCGCGTGGAACAAGTGGCGACTCCTCGATGGACGACAGATTCCGGGGCCCGCGCGGCGCGGTGCCGCATCGATCCCCGATCGCAACGAGACGTACCGTCTCGCTACCCGACCACAGTAACCCGCCACCCCGAACAACACAAGACGCTCCGTCTCGCCGAGTGGCCGCAGGCTACCTGCGGGCCGGTCGGGTGGTGGGGTCAGTGCTGGAGGAGGCCGGTGACCGGGACGGGGGGGGGGGGGGGGGGGGGGGGGGGGGGGG
>NZ_KZ984560.1:0-223735 GCF_003574445.1 Streptomyces sp. YIM 130001 | reverse complement strand
GGGGCCGGTGGGGGGCAGGGTGTGGGCGAGGGTGAGGGCGGTGTCGACCAGGGACGAGCGGCGGAGGGTGGGGACGTCGGCGAGTGGGGTCCAGGTGGATTTGAGGGTTTCGCCGTTGGGTTCGGGGCGGAGGTGGCCGCCGGTGATGCGGACGCGGTAGAAGATGCCCACGTTCTGGTGCTCGACGCCGGCGTGGGCGGTGGCCGCGGGGATCAGGCGTGAGTCCACGCCGAGGATGCGTTCGACCACCACGTCGCAGCCGGTCTCCTCGGCGAACTCCCTGACCACCGTGTCGAACGGGTCCTCCCCGTGCTCGACCCGGCCGCCCGGGAGCGTCCAGGTCCGGGAGAAGTGGTGGGCCAGCAGGACTCGTCCGTCCTCGATGCACACGGCGTACGCCGCCAGGCGGAAGGTCCCCGCGTGCCCCGTCGCGCGGTCGTCAGTACTGCTTCGGCTCGGCCTCATCGGGCCATCGTTGCGCACCTAGTACGCAGTAAGCCGCTCAGAGTTCTGGCGCCTCCGTCGCCTCCGGTGGGGGCGTCGGTGCGCCCGGGAGGCGGATCGTCGCCAGGGTGCCGCCCGCTCCGTCGTCCGCCGGGCGGAGCGTGACCTCGCCGCCGGACTGCTGGACCGTGCGTGCCACGATCGACAGGCCGAGGCCCGAGCCCGGCAGTGCACGGGCCGAGGGGGAGCGCCAGAAGCGGTCGAAGACGTGCGGGAGTTCGTCGGCGGAGACGCCGGGGCCGTGGTCGCGGACGGTGAGTGTGCCCCGGTCGAGGCGGACCTCGATCGTGCCGCCCGGCGGGCTGAACTTCACCGCGTTGTCCAGGACGTTGACGATCGCCCGCTCGAGGGCGGCCGGCTCCGCGCGGACGTACCAGGGGGCGAGCTCGGACGTCACGGTCAGCTCGGGGCCCCGGAGCCGGGCGCGTTCGAGGGCGTGCCGGGTCACCTCGTGCAACGAGACCACCTGGACGCGCGCGCCGGGCCCCGCCTCCGGGCGGGCCAGTTCCTGCAGATCGCCGATCAGCGCGGCCAGCTCGGTCATCTGCGCCTTCACCGAGGTGAGCAGTGCCTTGCGGTCATCGGGCGGGATGGCCCGGCCGGTGTCCTCACTGCGGGCGAGCAGCTCGATGTTGGTCCGCAGCGAGGTCAGCGGCGTACGCAGTTCGTGGCCCGCGTCCGCGATCAGCTGGGCCTGGAGATCGCGGGAGCTGGCGAGTGCGGCGGTCATCGCGTTGAACGACCGCGAGAGCCGGGCGATCTCGTCCTCGCCCTCGACGGGGATGCGGACCGTCAGATCCTCGGTGCGGGCCACGTGCTCGACGGCGCCGGCGAGTTCGTCCACCGGCCGCAGTCCCGTACGCGCCACCCACAGGCCGGCCGCACCCGCGCCGAGTACGCCGATGCCGGCGACCAGGACGAGCAGCAGCGTCAGGTCCTGCAGGGTCGACTCGACCTCGGTGAGCGGGCGGGCCACCGACACCGCGCCGTTCCAGCCGGTGAGCGGGTAGGTGACTACGCGGTACTCGGTGCCGTCGGCCCGCTCCGCGTTGTGCGTCGCCGTGTGGGAGCGGCCCTCCGCGACGGCCGTGTCCGCTGTCGTCACGTCCAGCTGCTCGCCCTGGATGACACAGGCCTTGCTCTGCGGATTGACCACCTGGATGGTCAGGCGCACGACGGGGGCGCCGGGGTTGTCCGGGATGTCGGGGGCCGAGGCCTGGCAGCCGTATTTGTCGATCAGGTCGACCACGGTCCGTGGCTGTACCTGGTTCTCCCTGAGGGACTGGTCGAGCGAGTCGTACAGCGCGCCGCGCACCACGAACCAGCAGGCCACCGCCGCGGCAGCGACCGCGACGGCGGCCGTCGCCGCGACCAGCAGCGCGAGCCGGGAGCGGAGCGGGAGCGAGCGGACGCGGGCGGGCACGGTGCGCCCTTCCGGCACAGCGTTCACTCCGCGCCGCCGGGGCGCAGGGCGTAGCCGACGCCGCGCACGGTGTGCACGAGGCGGGGCTCGCCGCCGGCCTCGGTCTTGCGGCGCAGGTACATGACGTACACGTCGAGGGAGTTGGAGCTCGGCTCGAAGTCGAAGCCCCAGACGGACTTGAGGATCTGCTCGCGGGTGAGCACTTGGCGCGGGTGGGCCAGGAACATCTCGAGCAGCGTGAACTCGGTGCGGGTCAGGTCCACGGCACGCTTGCCGCGGAAGACCTCGCGGGTGGCCAGATTCATCCGCAGGTCCGCGAACTCGAGCACGTCGTCGTCCTCGGCGCCGATCGCGGCCGCCGCGTACGAGCTGCGGCGCAGCAGGGCCCGGATGCGGGCGAAGAGCTCGTCCAGCTCGAAGGGCTTGACCAGGTAGTCGTCGGCGCCCGCGTCCAGGCCCGTGACGCGGTCGCCGACGGTGTCGCGTGCGGTGAGCATCAGGATCGGTGTCGTCGAACCGGTGGCGCGCAGCCGACGGGCGGCGGTCAGGCCGTCCATACGGGGCATCTGGATGTCGAGGATCAGCAGATCGGGCTGGTACGAGGCGAACTTCTCCAGGGCCTCGAAGCCGTCCTCGGCGACGGCGGTGCCGTACCCCTCGAAGGCGAGGCTGCGCTGCAGTGCCTCCCGCACGGCGGGCTCGTCGTCGACGATCAGGATTCTCGGGTCGCGGGCGTCTTCGGCGACGGGCATGTGGGTGGTCCTCCGGGGCGGCGCACAGGGTGGGGCGGCCTCCAGGGTCCCACTCGGGGGATCTGTTGCGCGTGAACGCGCGCTGTGGGCGGCCGGTGCTCGCGGGTGTCCGGGCACGGTGCCGTCGCCGCTTCCCGGGCGTCGCCCCGGGGGTGCGCACACAGGCGGAAGTGTCGGTTTCGCGTACGTAAGCGCCCTTCTTGTGAACGAGAATGTGCGGCAACGAACCCGTGTAGTACCGAAGTTGTCGCATTCGGACGTGAGGCGCCATAGCATGGGCGCGCATCAGGGGGTGCCACCCGTCACATCAGTCACTGTGGCCACCAGATGCCGACCTGCTGTCCCGACCAAACTGCAAGTCAGGTGTCAACGTGTTGCGTAAACCCCGGCTACCCGTCGGCCGAGGGCCTGAGCAAGGTGCGCGTGCCGTGCGGATCACCCGCCGGCTCATCCTGCTCGTCGCCGTCCCACTCCTTGTGGCTGTCGCCTTCGCGGCGCGCGCCCTCATGCCCGCCACCGGCCAGGTCGTCGAGGCCGGCCGGCTGACCGAGATGGTGCAGACCGCCGCGCAAGCCGGTGAACTGACCTACCACCTGCAGCGCGAACGCGCCGCGGCCGCGGGACTGCAGGCCTCGCAGGGCGACCCGGATCAGTTACAGGAGCTCGTCAAGGCCACCGACGAGAGCATCGCCCGCTACCAGCGGCACCGGGACGGCCTGTCCCAGGTGCCCGCCGCCTCGGCGTCCGCCCTCGAACGGATCGACCGTGACCTCGACGAACTCTCGTCGCTGCGTGCTCAGGCGCTCTCCGGCTCCGGCGCGCTCTCGGCGATGGCCTTCGGCTACCGCATCGTCGTCGCCGACCTCATCGCGTACCGCGACGGCATCGCGCAGGCCGACGGCGTGCCCGCGGACGTCGCCGACCACATCCGGGCCGCCGCCGCCCTGTCCAAGTCCCGGGAATGGGTGGGCCAGCAGCAGGTGACCGTGGCCCGCGCGATGGCCGACGGCGGGTTCACTCCCGCCACTCAGAACTCGTTCGGCGAGACCGAGTTGGGCTACACCGAGTCGACCGCCGTGGTCTTCTCCCTCGGCCCCTCCCAGTGGCGCACCTGGCTCGAACGTACGCTGGCCGGTCCGAAGGCGATGGCCGCCCAGCAGCTCGCCGACGAGGCCGCCCGCACTACGCCGGGACAGAAACTCGACCTGTCGCCGTCGGCGTGGCAGAAGGCGTCGTCCGACCGCCTCGCGCTGCTGCGCTCGGTGGAGAGCCGGGTGGACGACGACGTTCTCGCCACCGTCAAGAGCGAGCGCACCAGTCAGATGTGGTGGGCCGCAGGCGAGTTGGCGATCATCGTGCTCGCCCTTGTGGTGGCGGTCCTGATCGCCGTCCGGCTCGGCAAGGAGATGGTCGCCAGGCTGCGGCACCTGCGGAACGCGGCGCACGAGGTCGCCCACGAGCGACTGCCGCGCGAGGTCACGGAACTGGCGCAGCCGGGCGCTCTCGCCGGCACCAACCCCGACGAGATCGCCGCGAAGACCGCGAAACCGCTGCCGGCGATCACCGACGACGAGATCGGCGAGGTCGGTGACGCCTTCAACGCGGTGCACCGTGCGGCCGTCCGGCTCGCGGCCCAACAGGCCGAAGCACACGAGCGGTTCGCCGAGACCCTGGTCGGCGTGGCCCGGCGCGGCGCACAGCTGACCACGGTCATGACCAACGAGCTGAGCACGGTGCAGCGCGAGGAGCTGGACCCGTCCCGCATGGAGGTCCTGTTCGCCCTGGACCACCTCGCCATCCGCATGGAGCGCAACGCCAACAACCTGCTGGTACTGGGCGGTTACGGCCGCGGCCGGGTGCGTACGGCGAACCAGCCCTGCACCTCCGTGATCTACGCGGCCGCCCAGCAGATCGAACGCTTCAGCAGGGTCAGCCTCGGCCACGTCGACCCCACCATCGGCATCGCCGCACGCGCCGTCGACGACATCGCGCACCTGCTTGCCGAACTGCTCGACAACGCCACCCGGTTCTCGGCCCCCGACACTCAAGTCGGGGTCGCTGCCTGGCAGTTGTGGGACCGCGCCGTGGTGCAGATCGTCGACGACGGCGTGGGCATGAGCGACGGACGGCGGGCCGAGCTGAACGCCAAGCTCGCGGCGCCGCAGGCGGACATCGGCGGCGTCCGGTCCATGGGCGTCCAGGTGGCGGCCCGGCTGGCCGCGCGGCACGGCATCGTCGTGGAGATGCGGGCCTCTTCGGGGCCCGGCACGATCGTCGAGGTCACGCTGCCGAAAGAGGTACTCACCACCGTCCCGCGGTACGAGCCGCCCGCGCCGTCCACCCGCGACGAGGCCGGCAGCGCGGAGCGGACGGCCGAGGACGAGCGGGAGGCGAAGCCGGTCGTCGAGCGTGCCAGGCCGGCCGCGGTCAGGGGAAGCATCTCCGGCCGCTCGCGCATCGGCGCCGCGCTGCAGCCGCCGAGCATCCAGGGACCGGGTGGCGAACCGGCCCGGGAACACGGCGCCTCGGCCGCCGAAGGCGGGGACGCGGGCCGCGACCGGGCACCGACGCCCGCGGCACCCGCCACCGGCCCCCGCATCCCGACCCAGCCGCAGGTGTCCGGCGTCAGCGCCGCCGGACTGCCGGTACGCAAACGCCGCACGCCCGGCGACGGGACCGCGCCCGGCCGGCCCCAGGCCCGCCCCGCGGCCGCCGCCAGGAAGGCGCCCACCCGCCGTGACTCGCGGCAGGTGTCCGACGTACTGGCCGCCTACGCCCAGGGCATCAGCAGGAGCACGGACAGCCGTGGCGCCTCCGCCGCGGCAGCGAGCACATCGCCCGACGACACGACACAACGGAGCACGTGATGACCACCCCACCGACCGCCAGTTCACTGAGCTGGCTGCTGAGCGACTTCGCTCGCCGTACGCCGGAGGTCACCCAGGTGATCGCCATCTCGGTGGACGGGCTCGCGCTCGCCTACGCCGGCCTGGAGCGCGACGACGCCGACCGTCTCGCAGCCATCGCGTCGGGCGTCGTCAACCTGCTGTCCGGTGCGGCACAACAGCTCGGCAGTGACCCCGTGGAACACAGCCTGACCGCGATGGAGGGCGGCTATCTCTTCTCCATGGCGGTCTCCAGCGGCGCCTCGCTGCTCGTGGCCACCACGAGGGACGCGGACATCGGCGAGGTCAGCTACATGATGGCCGAGCTGATCAACCAGGTCGGGGACGCACTCACTCCCGAGACCCGCGAGATGACCTCGTAGCACTGAGCGATCACTCCCGGCCTTCGCGCCGCCTCGAAGGCACCTCTCCCCGGGCACCCCTGAGCCCCTCCGAGCAACTCCCCCTCAAGTTGGAGCACTTCGTGACAGTCAGAACACGCATACGGTCGTCCGCGCTGCCGAGAAAGCACCGGGCGGTGGGCGCCGCGGCCCTCACGCTCACCCTGGTCGGGGTCACGGCGTGCAGCGGCGGCGGCAGCGCGGAGAGCGGTGACGACACCGTCGACATCGGCTTCCTCGCCTCCCTCTCGGGCACCTACAAGCCGGTCGGCACCGACATGCGCAAGGGCCTCGAGCTGTATCTGGACACGCACGACAACAAGCTCGGCGGCAAGAAGGTCAAGCTGACCGTCGGCGACGAGGGCGACGGCCCGCCCACCGCCGTCCCGGCCGCCACCAAGCTGCTCAAGAAGGACAAGGTCGACGTACTGACCGGTATCGTCGCCAACGGTTCGTACAACGCCGTCCTGCCGCTGGTGAAGAAGGCCAAGGTGCCGCTGGTCTCCTCCAACGGCCGGCCCGAACTGAAGAGCGTCGAAGGGCTCTGGCACACCTCGTTCCTCTCGAACGAGCCGGGCGAGGCCATCGCCCCCTACGTCAAGGACAAGGTCGACGGCCCGGTCTACGCCATCGGCCCGGACTACCAGGGCGGCTACGACGAACTCGGCGGCTTCACCGACACGTTCAAGAAGATCGGCGGCAAGCTGGCCAACCCGGACGGCAAGACCACCTGGACGCCGTTCCCCGAGACCACCAACTTCCTGCCGTACCTCTCGAAGATCGCGAAGACCGACGCCAAGGCGGTCTACTGCTTCTACGCCGGCAAGGCGGCGATCGACTTCGCGAAGCAGTACGCCCAGTCGGACGCCTCGCACCTGCCGCTGTACTCCGCCTTCCTCACCGAAGGCAGCGTCCTCGACGCCCAGGGCAAGGCCGCCAAGGACATCTACTCGGTCCTGAACTACGCCCCGGACCTGGACAACGAGGCCAACCGGAAGTTCACCGCGGACTGGACGGCCAAGCACAACAGCCAGCCCACGTCGTACGCGATGTCGGGCTACGACTCCGGCGCCGTGCTCGACAAGGCGATCGCCAGCCTCACCAAGGACGGCAAGGACGTCACCCCGGACGCCATCAACGAGGCCATCGACGGCCTCGGACAGATCGAAAGCCCCCGCGGAACCTGGGAGTTCAGCAAGGACCACTCGCCGGTGCAGAAGTGGTACCTGCGCCAGGTCCGGCCCGACGGCAAGAAGCTCACCAACGTCATGGTCCAGGACCTGGCCACCATCGGAGGCTGACCACCTTGCCGGTCCTCGACGCCCATCTGGTGCCCGCGATCGACGGCGTGGCCTACGGGCTGCTCCTGTTCGTCGTCGCCGCGGGCCTCAGTCTCGCCTTCGGCACGGCCGGAGTGCTCAACCTGTCGCACGGAGCGCTCTACGCCATCGGCGCCTACCTCGGCGCCGAGCTGAGCGACGGCACCTGGGCCGGAATGCTGCTCGGTCTCGCCGCCGGAACAGCGGCGGCCTGCGCGGCCGGAGCACTGCTCTCGGTCGCCACGGCCCCGCTCGCCGGGCGCGGGCATCTCGCACAAGCCTTGCTCACCTTCGGCCTGGCACTGGTGGTGGGCGATCTCCTGGTGGCGATCTACGGGGCGGACGAACTGCCGGTGCGGGTGCCCGGCGCGCTCGACGCGTCGGTCTCCCTGTTCGGGCACCGCTATCCCGCGTACCGCCTGACGTTCATCGGCATGGCAGTACTGCTCGCGGCGGCCGGGACCTGGGTGCTGACCCGGACCCGGGCGGGCGCGGCGGTACGGGCGTCCGCGGACGACCCGCAGATGCTCGCCGCGACCGGGATCAACCCGAAGGCCGTGCACGCCGGGGTGCTCGCCGCGGCCGGTGCGCTCGCGGGCGCGGCCGGTGTGCTCGGTGCGCCGATCATCGGGCCCGGCCCCGACACGGCCGACACCGTGCTGATGCTGTCGCTCGTCATCGTGGTGCTCGGCGGACTCCGTTCGCTGTGGGGTGTGCTGTTCGCGGCGATCGGCGTCGGACAGGTGCAGACCCTCGGGGTGTCGGTGGCGCCGGACTGGGCGCCGTATCTGCTGTTCGCGTCGATGGCCGCGGTGCTCGTACTACGGCGGGGCGGGGCGATGGCCGCGGAGGGCGGCGGGCCGGAACTCGCCGCTGCGTCCGGCGGCCGGAAGGAGGCGCTGAGCCGGCTGCGTGCCCGGATCGCTGCGGCCACGGCCAGGGCGGTCCGGGCACGTGGCGCGCTGCCGCGGTTCGCGAGCCGAGGGCCGCGGGCCCGGACGATGCGGCGGATCCTGCCGTATGCCGTGCTGCTCGGGCTCCTGGCGGCGGTGCCGTCGCTGCTCGACGCGTACAGCGTCTCGCTCGTCGGCTACGGGCTCGCGCTCGGCCTGGTCGCCGTCAGCGTCACCGTCCTGACCGGCTACGCCGGGCTCCCGACGCTCGGGCAGACCGCGCCGTTCGCGGTGGGCGCCTACGCAACGGCGCTCCTCGCCGACGGGGGCATCACCGTCGGGCCGGTCCAGGTGACACTGGCGGCACTCGCGGCGGCCGTCTTCGCGCTGGTCACCGGGCCCGCGGTGATCCGGGCACGCGGCACCACGGTGCTGATGATCACGCTCGCCGTCGGGGAACTCACCAGCACCGTCATCGGCCAGGCGAAGTCGGTCACCGGCGGCACCGACGGCCTGTACGGCTTCCCCGCGACCGAACCGTTCTGGGGGAGCGGGCCGCTGGCCGACGAACGCAGCGCCTACGTCTACGTGTTGACCGTCGCCGCCCTCGCCGTGGCCGCCACCTGGCTGTTCCTGCGCTCGTCCGCCGGGAAACTGCTGACCGGCACCCGGGGAGCGGAGGAGCGGATGCGGGCGTCCGGCCACCCGGTGGCCCGGTACCTGATGCTCGCTTACGTGGGCGCGGGCGCGCTCGCCGGGATCGGCGGCTCGCTGCTCGTCACGATCCAGGAGTACGTCTCGCCGGCCGACGCGGGCTTCGAGATCGCCGCGCTCGCGCTGCTCGCGGTCGTCATCGGCGGAGCGACATCCGTCGTCGGCGCGCTGTTCGGCGTCGGCCTGATCGTCGTCACCCGGGACTGGCTGGCCGGGATCTGGCCCGGTCACGGGTCGCTGCTGCTCGGCATCCTGTTCGTCCTGGCCGTCTACCTGCTGCCGCGCGGACTCGCCGGACTGCGGCTGCCGCGCACCCAGGACCCGTCGGCGAGCGGTTCCACGGACGGTCCGGGAAGCGGCTCACCGCAAGCCGCTTCCTCCCTACCGGCGCACCGTACGGAGACCAAGGACGCCACCGACCGGACGATCGAGGCCACCCCATGACCCCCACCGATCCCCCCGACCGTCCGGCCCTCGCCCTCACCGGCCTCACCCGCCGCTACGGCAGCCTCACCGCGCTCGACGACGTCGGCCTCACTCTGGCCACCGGCGCACGGCACGCCGTCATCGGACCCAACGGCGCCGGGAAGACCACCCTGCTCAACCTGATCGCCGGCACCGAGATCCCCGACCGCGGCACCGTCGTCCTGGACGGCCGCGACCTCACCCGCACCGCACCCGCACGACGGGCCCGCCGCGGTATCGCCCGCAGCTTCCAGCAGCCGTCCGTGATCCCCGAACTGACCGTCCTGGACAACCTGGTGCTCGCGGCCTGGCGCCACCAGAGGTGGCCGGAGGGCTCCGGCCTCCCGCTGCTCGGACGCCGCGCACGGCACCGCACCGCCACCGCGTACGACCAGCTGGCCGAAGTCGGCCTCGCGGACGTCGCCGACGAACCCGCCGCCAGGCTGTCCCACGGCCGGCGCAGACTCCTCGACATCGCCGCCGCCCTGTCCGCCCGCCCCCGGGTCCTGCTGCTCGACGAGCCGGCCGCCGGACTGACGGACCGTGACATCGGCCGGCTGCTCGACGTACTCGACGGGGTCGACGACGCCGTCGCCCTGCTCCTGGTCGAGCACCACACCGAGGTCGTCGCGCGGATCGCCGACGCCGTGACCGTCCTCGTGGACGGCCGCACCCTGGTCACCGGTCCGGTACGCACCGCCCTCGACCACCCCGCCGTTCGCGAGGCCTACCTCGGGACCACCACAGCGGAGACCCACTGATGCTCGAACTGAAGGGGCTGACCGCGGGCTACCACGGCGGCACCGTCCTGCACGGCGTCGACCTCACCGTGCCGCCCGGCACCGTGCACGCCGTCGTCGGCCACAACGGCGCCGGCAAGAGCACCCTGGTGCACGCCGTCGCCGGACTGCTGCGGCCCACGGCGGGTTCCGTACGTCTGGACGGCGCCGAGGTCGCCGGCCGCGCGGCGCACCGCATCGCCCGCGCCGGGGTCGGGCTCGTACCGCAGGGCCGCCGTGTCTTCGCCGGCCTCACCGTGGACGAGCATCTGCGCCTCTCGTACCGGCCACCGGCCACCGCGAAGGAGGACGGGGCCCGGCCCTGGACCCCGGAACGCACTCTCGAGCTGCTGCCCCGCCTCGCCGAACGCCGCACCCACCGCGGCGCCGACCTGTCCGGCGGCGAACAGCAGATGCTGGCCCTGGCCCGCGCCCTGCTCAGCACACCGCGCGTGCTGCTCCTCGACGAACCCACGGAAGGCCTCGCACCCGTACTGGTGCGGCAGATCCACGAGTTGATCGGCACCCTCGCCGGCGAGGGCATCGCCGTGCTGCTGGTGTCCCCGAGCCCGGCGCTCGCCGCGGGCTGCGCCGACACCGTCTCGGTGCTCACCTCGGGCCGCATCACGACCCGCCTGGACGGCACAGCCGTACGCGCCGACCCGGCCGAACTGCACGGGGCACTCGCCCTCGCACCGACGGCCGGCTGACGGGCCCGCGCCCGGCCGACCACGGGCCGGGCGCCCCCTGAGGAGGCGCCCGGCCCAGGGATCAGTCTCCGCGCCGCAGCGCGTGGCCGCCGAAACCGCTGTTCCGGTCGGAGCCCTGGTTCTGCTCGCGCCACCAGGCGTCGAACTCCGGCTGCCCCATGGACGCCCAGTCCGGCGTCCTCTCGACCTGATGGCGCCCGAGCCGCCGGGCGAGGCCGACCATCGCGGAGCCGACGGCGGTCCGGTCGCGCTCGTAGGCCGCCAGGACCTCGTCCCAGGTGTTTCCGGAGTGCCAGGCACGCTCCAGCACGAGCGCGTCCTGCAGGGCCTTCACGGCGCCGCCGCCCACGTGCGGCCGGACCACGGTGGCCGCGTCACCGGCGAGCAGCAGCCGGCCGGTGGCGTAGTGCGGCACCTCGAGGTCGTAGATCGGCTGCATCAGCGTCTCGTCGGGAGGCGTGTCGAGGACCGCCTGCGCCCAGTACGGCGGGAAGTGCTTGGCCACCAACGAGCGGAGCGACTCGGTGAGTTCGGGGGTGAGTTCGGCGGGCGGCCCCTGCGGTCCGTCCGTGGCGTCGCCCGGCGGCACGGTGTAGAGCACCCAGTTCGTACGGTGCCCGCCCGAGGCGTCGGGGATCGTGTAGATCATGCAGTGGCCGCCGGGGAACCCGACCACGGTGGCGGCCTCGCTCAGCTCCGTCGAGCCGCTCTCGGTGAGCGCGCCGGGTGAGGTGCCGCGCCAGCCGAGGTAGCCCGCGTAGCCGGGGCTCAGGTCGGGGAACATCGTGTCGCGGATCAGGGAGCGGTATCCGTCCGCACCGATCACGATGTCGAAGCGCTCCTTGCGCCCGTCCGTCAGGCCGAGGACGACACCGTCGGCCTCCGGCTCCACCGAGGTGACGGCGGTGCCCGAGCGGTAGTCGATGTCCTCGGGGACCCGGCGCCGCAGTTCGTTCCAGAGCGAACCCCAGTTGTAGGCACGGAAGTTGAAGGGGGCCTGCTCGGCGATGGTGCGCCCGCGCGCCGACTCGCCGTCCCGTACCACCCAGTCCCGTCGGTTCATCCGCCTCCACGGCATGTCCTCATGGACGTACCCGGCGGACTCCAGCTCCGTGAAACGGTCGCTCTGTATGGCGATACCCACGCCTCGCGACCGGAGTTCACCGGTGGTTCTCTCCAGGACGCTGACCTTATCCGCGCCCCCGCGCGCTGCCGCCAGGGCCACCGCGCATCCCGCGATGCTGCCGCCCACTACGGCGACGTTGCCTCCCTGCATGAACTCCGCTCCTCCGGCCCGCAGTTGATCTCTGTTCTGCTGTCGGGGCGCATTGTTCCAGAGGTACGAGCGAGGGGCATACGCATGTTCTGTCCGAGACAGTCCATGAGGGGCCGTCAAGTGCCTTTTCAGGTACTGGAGTCGGCTAGTCGCGCAGGTCGTCCAGGACCGACTTGACGGTGTTGGCGGGGATGGCGAAGCCGAGGCCGACGCTGCCCGCGGTGGAGCCGGTGGTGGAACTCGGGGAGTACATCGCGGAGTTGATGCCGATGATCTCGCCGTTCATGTTGATCAGGGCGCCGCCGGAGTTGCCGGGGTTGAGCGAGGCGTCGGTCTGGATCGCCTTGTACGTGGTCTTCGACGAGCCGGTGTCACCGTTGAACTGCCGGCCGTCGAACTCGAACGGCCACTCGCCGGGGCCCTGTCCGCCGTCCTGGCCGCCGTCGCCCTGTCCCTGTCCCTGGCCCTGCTGGTCCTGGTCACCGTCCGTGGAGACCGTGACGTCGCGGTCGAGCGCGGAGACGATGCCGCTGGTGACGGTGCCGGTCAGGCCCTCGGGGGAGCCGATCGCCACGACCTCGTCACCGACGCCCACCTTGCTCGAGTCGCCGAGCTTGGCGGCCTGCAGACCCGAGGCGTTCTTCAGCTTGATCATCGCCAGGTCCTTGGAGGCGTCCGTGCCGAGTACATCGGCGGTGTAGCTCTTGCCGTCGTCGGTGGTCACCTTGACCGTGGAGGCGCCGGAGACCACGTGGTTGTTGGTGATGATCTCGCCGTCCTCGGTGGTGATGACGCCGGACCCGGTGGACTGGCCCGCGGACGAGGTGGCGCTGATCTCCACGATGCTCGGACTGACGGAGTTGGCGACCCCGCGCACCGTGCCGGTGCCGGCCGCGGAGGCGTTCGTACCGCTGACGCCGGCCGAGGCGGTGGTCTCCTGGGTGCCGAACAACTCCTGCGCCGCGTACGCCGTACCGCCGCCGACCGCGGCTGCGGCGAGCGCCACGGCGGCGAGCAGGGCGACGGGGCGCTTGGCCCGGTGCGGGGTCGGCGGGGCCGGCGGATCGCTCGGGAGGGGCGGGTAGGACGTCGGCTGCTGCTGCGGGTATGCGCCGTACTGGCGGTAGTTGTCGGTCATACGTACAGCGTTGCCACGCTGCATGAGAGAGGGCTGAGGGCGGCCTGAGAAGCCCCGTAGAACTCGGACCGCGCTGCAGAGGCGGCCGGCGCCCCGGGGTCCCTCCGCGCACGAAGTCCGGGGAGAGCGAGGACGAGGCGCTCAGCACCGGAGGGGCCGAACCGGAACCCCGCCGGTCAGGCGCACCCGCACGACTGGCGGATGACCAGGCGGGACGGGAAGAGGCGCAGGCGTTCGCGGCGGGAGCCGACGACGCGGAGGCCGTCGTCGAGGACGAGGTCGACCGCCGCACGCGCCATCGCCGGCCGGTCCGAGAACACCGTGGTCAGCGGCGGATCCGTGAGCGCCGCCTCCTTCACGTCGTCGAAGCCGACCACCGCCAGCTCACCCGGCACATCGATCCGCAGCTCCCGCGCGGCCCGCAGCACACCGATCGCCTGGTCGTCCGTCGCGCACACGATGGCCGGCGGCCGGTCGGGCCCGGCCAGCAGGCCGAGGGCGACCTGGTAGGCGTCGTAGCGGTTGTACGGGGCCGAGAAGAGGCGGCCCTCTGTCGGCCGCCCGGACTCGCTCATCGCGCGCCGCCAGCCTTCGACGTGGTCGTGCACCGGGTCGCCGGAGGTCGGCGTGGACTCGACGCCGCCGAGACAGGCGACGTAGGGGTGACCGTGCTCGAGGAGGTGCCGGGTCGCGAGCTGCGAACCGCCCACGTCGTCCGTGACGACCGCGACGTCCTCGATGGCGTCGGGCCGCCGGTGCAGGAGCACCACGCGGGCGTCCCAGGCGTCGATCTCCGCGGCCGCGTGCTCGCTCGGGCCCTGGCTGACCAGGATCAGGCCCGAGACCCGCATGCCGAGGAAGGCCCGCAGGTAGTGGACCTCGCGCTCGTCGAGGTAGTCGGAGTTGCCGACCAGGACCATCTTCTCGCGTTCGGACGCGGCCTGTTCGACCGCGTGCGCCATCTCCGCGAAGAACGGCTGCCGGGCGTCCGGCACGATCATCCCGATCAGGTCGGTACGCCGCGAGGCCATGGCCTGCGCGACCCGGTCCGGCCGGTACCCCAGCTCCTTGATCGCGGCGAGTACACGCTCGCGCGTGGCCGGGGCGACCGGCCTGGGTCCGTTGTTGATGACGTAACTGACGACCGCGGTCGAAGTACCCGCCAGCCGCGCCACATCGTCCCGCGTCACCTTGGCCACGCCGGAAGTCTACGCGTGCAGAGCGCCCCCTGAGCAGGCCCTACAGGACCTTCTTCGGGGCGGGTGGCCGAAGTGTTATGTACGTCGCCGCGGCCACCGCGGCGGGACGAAGCGGTACCGGCCGGTGCAGTACCACCGGTACCGGACGCGCGCGCGTGGACCCCGAATCCGCCGTCCACGCGCGCGGGGTGACGTTTTCGGTCACCACGCGCGCGTGGACGGCAGATACCCGGCTGCGTGCTTTACGCGCGCGTGGCCTCCGGCCGCCCCGTCCCCGACGGAGCACCTCCCACGCCTCCGGCACCGCCTGTGCCCTGCGCGTTGCGAGCCCGCTCGCGCTCGGCCTCCGAGCGCTCCGCCTTGGCCTTGGCCTCGGAGGGACGTTCGGACTTCTCCGGCATGACGAAGCGGTAGCCGACGTTGCGCACGGTGCCGATCAGGGCCTCGTGCTCGGGCCCGAGCTTCGCCCGCAGCCGTCGTACGTGCACATCGACCGTGCGCGTACCGCCGAAGTAGTCGTAGCCCCAGACCTCCTGGAGGAGCTGGGCGCGGGTGAAGACGCGGCCCGGGTGCTGCGCCAGGTACTTCAGAAGCTCGAATTCCTTGAAGGTCAGGTCGAGGACCCGGCCCTTGAGTTTGGCGCTGTAGGTCGCCTCGTCCACCGACAGGTCACCGTTGCGGATCTCCATGGGGGAGTCGTCGCCGGTGATCTGCTGACGGCCCATGGCGAGCCGGAGACGGGCCTCGACCTCGGCGGGGCCCGCGGTGTCGAGCAGGACGTCGTCGATGCCCCAGTCGGCGGTGACGGCGGCCAGGCCGCCCTCGGTGACCACCAGGACCAGCGGACAGCCGGGCCCGGTGGAACGGAGCAGCTGACAGAGGCTGCGGACCTGCGGGAGGTCACGACGGCCGTCGATCATGATGACGTCGGCGCCGGGGGTGTCGACGAGGGCGGGGCCCTCCGCCGGTGCCACCCGCACGTTGTGCAGCAGTAGGCCGAGAGCGGGCAGCACCTCCGTCGACGGCTGAAGGGCGTTGGTGAGGAGCAGCAGAGAACTCATCGCCGCCCACCTGCCCGGGTCGGACTGTGATGTTGCGTGTTTCGCTCGCCCATTACGTCGGTTCCTCCTCGGTCCCTGCGTGGGGCACCTCCCCCGTCCGCGTGGACGGTTGCGGGAGTCTGCGGCACTGCTTCGTACGGTGCGGGTCCCCGCGCCCCGGGGGCCCGCGGATGTCTGCGACACCCTTTGCGCCTGCCACCGGGGCTCCTACACGAACCTGCTGGTACACGAACTGGCCGTATACGAACCCTGCCGGAAAGCACAAAAGGACCCGGGGGCTGCGTCGCCCGGATCCTTCACCCAGGAGAATAGCCCACATGACTTCCCGTGCGGCAGGCCGCGAGCCGCGTTCCTCTGTGCAGCCCGTCACGCAAGCCGTCACCGAACGCTCCCGCCGGACCACGTTGGGTACGGCGGACGGGGTGCGGATCGACGCCTCGTACGAGCCGGGGCCGCACGGCACGGACGGGCCCGTGATCGTCGTCGCGCACGGGTTCACCGGCGACCTGGAGCGGCCGCACGTGCGGCGGGCCGCGGAGGTGTTCGGCCTGCGTACGGCCGTGGTCACCTTCACCTTCCGCGGGCACGGACGGTCCTCGGGGCACTCCACGGTGGGCGACCGCGAGGTGCTCGATCTGGCGGCGGCGGTGGCGTGGGCACGTCTCCTCGGCCACGCGCGCGTGGTCACCGTCGGCTTCT
Organism: Streptomyces sp. YIM 130001; assembly: GCF_003574445.1. GTDB lineage: Bacteria > Actinomycetota > Actinomycetes > Streptomycetales > Streptomycetaceae > Streptomyces. The sequence continues at coordinate 207,517 of NZ_KZ984560.1, read as the reverse complement.
CGATGGGCGGTTCGGTGGTCCTGCGGCACGGCGCTCTGCACCGCCCCGAACCCGATGGGGTGCACGAGGGGTGCACGGGAGAAGAGGGGCGCACTCAGGCATGGGCGGACGCCGTCGTCGCCGTGAGCGCCCCCGCGCGCTGGTACTACCGGGGGACGGCACCGATGCGCCGGCTGCACTGGCTGATCACGCGGCCGGTGGGCCGGGTGGTGGGGCGGCATGTGATGCGCACCCGGATCCACCACCGCGACTGGGACCCGGTGCCCCTGTCGCCGGTCGAGGCGGTGCCGCGGATCGCGCCGACGCCGCTGCTGATCGTGCACGGGGACCGCGATCCGTACTTCCCGGTCGACCATCCGCGGATGCTGGCCGCCGCCGGCGGCCAGGACACCGAGCTGTGGCTCGAGCCCGGCATGGGCCACGCCGAACACGCGGCGGACGACGCCCTGCTCGCCCGGATCGCCGACTGGGCGGTCGGCAGAGCCGCGGCCGGGGGCGGATCACCGGCCGGGCGGTCCGAGGGCCCCGGCTAACCTGAGACGTTCCTTCGCGCGGTGGGGCACGGCGGTCGTGGCTGCGGCCCGCGCCTTCCCGGCCGTACGGAGGCGAGAAGTCCGCGTGACCGCGCGGAGCAGCGGAGCAAGGAAGGGAGCCGCAGATGGCAGCGGGCACGATCCGCTACTGGGCCGCGGCCAAGTCCGCCGCGGGCGTGGCCGAGGAGCGTTACGAGGCCGAGAGCCTCGCCCAGGCACTCACCGCGGCCCGTGAACGGCACCCCGGCGAGCTGGTGCGCGTCCTCGAGCGATGCTCCTTCCTCGTCGACGGCGACCCCGTGGGGACCCGTGGGCATGAGACCGTACGGCTGGCCGAGGGCGGCACGGTCGAGGTGCTCCCGCCGTTCGCAGGAGGGTGACCCGAGAGCGATGAGCAATCAGCCGTACGACCCGAACCAGCCGCACCGCCAGCCGTACGACCCGAACCAGCCGTACGACCCGAACCAGCAGCAGCCTCAGCCGTACGAGCCCTACGACCCGTATCGGCAGGACGCCGCTCCCGCAGCCGGGGAGTCGTACGGCTCGTACGACCCCTACGGCTCCCACGGTGCGCCGCACACCTCCGCGTACCAGGCCCCCGACGGCTCGTACCAGGGGATCCCGCCCCACGGCGGACAGCAGGCGCCCGGTGCGTACGGGCAGCAGCAGGCGCAGGACCCGTACCCGTCGCAGGCCGGCGACCCGGGGGTGTACCCGCAGCAGGCGCAGCAGCACTGGCCCGAGGGTTCGCCCGGGCCCGAGGACCCGCAGCAGTTCACGCAGACCTGGCACGGGCAGACCTGGGACACCCAGGTGCATGCGGTGCAGTCGGTGCCCAGCACCACCGAGACCGCGTATCTGCCCTCGCAGAGCTACGACGGCCCACCCGAGCAGTACGGCGCCTCGGGGCAGTACGGCACCCCGCAGCAGTACGGCACTCCCGACCCGGCCGGCACTCCGCCACCCGGCGCCCCCGCCCCCGCGGGCCCCGCCGCGAACGCCCCGACGCCCCCGCCGTCCGCGCCCCCGGAATCCGACCCCGAAGCCGCCCCGGACTACGGCCCCGCCACCACGACCGGCAACGCCCGGATCACCGACGCCCAGCGCGCCCGCGCCGAGGGCCGGTCGCCGGTGATAGCGCCGGGCATGCAGCCCGCGCTGCTCACCGCCGGCCTCGGGGTGCTGATCGCCGGTGGTGCCGCGGTCGGCACGTACGGGCTGCTCGTACCGCTGGTGGTCCTGCAGGCGCTCACCGCGGCCGGCTGGTTCCGGCTGAACGGGATGTGGCCCGCACGGCAGGGCATCGCCCTGGCCCTCGCGGGCGGCCTCGCCGCCGACGCCGCACTGCTCGCGGCCGGCCGCGACCACGGTCCTGCCGCGATCCTCGGCACCCTCGGCATCTGGGTGCTGCTCACCCTCGTACTCCAGCTGCGCAGCCGCGCCGACGCCGACGAGCGGATGGCCGGTCTGATGGCGACCGTCGCCTCGTCGGCACTGGCGATCGTCGCGGCCGGTCACCTCGCTGCGCTCCCGGACGCCGCGTGCGTCGGCGGTGTCGCGGTGGCCGCCGCGCTGGTGGGCCGGGCGTTGCCGCTGCCGGCGGTGGGTTCCCTGCTCGCCGGGGTCGTCGCGGCGGCCGGCGCGGGGCTCCTGGTGGGGCTGCTCACCGACATCGGGTCCGGCGGTGCGCTGCTCGGCGCCGGTGCCGGCGTCTGCGCGCTGATCGGCCACCGGGTGGCGAGCTACGACTACCCGTCCCGGTTCGTGCACATGACCGCGGGCGTCGCCCTGCCGCTCGCCGCGGCCGCCCCTGCCGTCTACCTGCTCGGCAGGGTGGTCGGCTGACCTCGGCCGACGGCATGTCACAGCTGGTCGACAGGTCCCCCGCCGAGGTCAGCGGCGGGGGATCCGTCGTTTAGGCTCGCGCTCATCGACCGCTTAGGTGGGGGGAATTTCCGAGCATGCGCGCGTTGCGAATAATTCTGGTCATTGTCGTCGTCCTGGGAGGCCTGTTCGTTCTGGCCGACCGACTCCTGGTCGGCTTCGCCGAGGACAAGGCCGCCGACCAGCTGCGCAGCAGCGAGGGTCTGGACAAGGCGCCGGACGTCTCGATCAACGGATTCCCCTTCCTCACTCAGGTCGTCAGCGGTGAACTGGACGACGTCGAGGTCGGCATCGACGGCCTGAACGCCTCGCAGGACGGCGAGTCGGTCCGTATCGACGAGTTGAAGGCCAAGATGAGCGGCGTCGAGTTCTCCAGCGACTACAGCTCCGCGACCGCCGCCGAGGCGACCGGTTCGGCGCGTATCTCGTACGACGAGCTGCTCAAGGCCGCGAAGGTCAAGCCGGTGGAGATCGCTCCCGGAGTGACCGCCCAGGTGGTCGGGCTCTCCGACGGCGGCGACGGGAAGATCAAGGTGACCGTCGAGGGGACCGTGCTCGGTCAGAAGATCCCCGCCGAGGTCCTCAGCTCGGCGGACGTGACGGACGGCAACACGGTGCGGGTGCACGCCGACGCGCTGCCGAAGCTCGGCGCCGTCCCGATAGCCGACAAGAAGATGCGGGAGATCACCGACTTCCAGCAGAAGATCGACGAGCTGCCGACCGGGATCGACCTGGACAAGGTCAAGGCGCAGAAGGACGGGGTCTCGATCACGGTGAAGGGTTCAGGCGTCAAGCTCGCCGGGTAGAGGGGCAGTTGGCACCGCGCGGCCGACTCCGCCGGGGGGCCGCGGAACGGTCCGCGCGAGGCCGTTGGTCCGAAGGGCGAGACAGGCGCGTCCGGACTGTAGATGACATGCGGCATCCGTCGCTCGTACGGAGCCGGTTCCCCGGAGATCTCGCGTTCACATTCCCGCAATGCGGACGATCGCGTCTCATTATCCGACACAACGGTGACATCCCCGGCGCTACCTCCTTACGATCGGGGTCATGAAGCGACAGGCGGATCTCACGAAGCGGCGGGCAGTGGACCTGTGCCGCGTCGCCGCCATGCTCTGTCGCGCCTGCTGAGCGGGATCTCGACACCCCCGCATCCCCCAGGCCCCTGACGCCTCCGGGCGACATCCCGGCCCGTCCCCTCTCTCGCGCCGAGTACGCATCGGTATCCGACCGCGTGCCCGCACGCCCCTTTTTGCCTGGCGACATCCCCGCCGTAACTGCCCCGGAGGAGAAACAGCATGAGCCGCAGCGACGTCCTGGTCGACGCAGACTGGGTCGAGGCCAACCTCGACAACCCGAAGGTCGTCATCGTCGAGGTCGACGAGGACACCTCGGCGTACGACAAGAACCACATCAAGAACGCCGTCAAGATCGACTGGAAGACCGACCTGCAGGACCCGGTCCGCCGCGACTTCGTCGACCAGGAGGGCTTCGAGAAGCTCCTCTCGGCGCGCGGCATCGCCAACGACGACACCGTGATCCTCTACGGCGGCAACAACAACTGGTTCGCGTCCTACGCCTACTGGTACTTCAAGCTCTACGGCCACGACTCCGTGAAGCTCCTCGACGGCGGCCGCAAGAAGTGGGAGCTCGACTCCCGCGACCTCGTCGCCGAGGTCCCCGCGCGCCCCGCCACCGAGTACAAGGCCAAGGCGCAGAACACCGCGATCCGCGCCTTCCGCGAGGACGTCGTCAAGGCGATCGGCAACGAGAACCTCGTCGACGTGCGCTCCCCCGACGAGTTCAGCGGCAAGCTCCTCGCCCCCGCGCACCTGCCGCAGGAGCAGTCGCAGCGCCCCGGCCACGTGCCGAGCGCCCGCAACATCCCGTGGTCCAAGAACGCCAACGACGACGGCACCTTCAAGTCGGACGACCAGCTCAAGGAGCTCTACGCCGACGAGCAGGTGGACCTCGCCAAGGACACCATCGCGTACTGCAGGATCGGCGAGCGCTCCGCGCTGACCTGGTTCGTCCTGCACGAGCTGCTCGGCGTGGAGAACGTGAAGAACTACGACGGCTCGTGGACCGAGTACGGCTCCCTGGTCGGCGTCCCGATCGAGCTCGGCTCGAACTGAACACCCCGACCATCAGGAGGACTTGAGCATGTGTGGAGCGAAGACCGGCGGACCGGACCTGGCAGGGGTCGACGTGGCGAGCGAGACGATCATCCAGGGTTCCGTGACACGTGACGGCGAGCCCGTCTCCGGCTACGTGCGGCTGCTCGACGGCGGTGGTGAGTTCACCGCCGAGGTCCCGACCTCGGCGACCGGACAGTTCCGGTTCTTCGCGGCTCCGGGCACCTGGACGCTGCGCGCGCTGGTGCCGGGTGCGACGGCCGACCGTACGGTCGTCGCGCAGCAGGGCGCACCGGCGGACGTCGCCATCGCCGTCTGACCGACGGCGACCCGGCCGTCGCGTACGGTCAGATACGGCCGGAGGGCCGTGCCCCTGGGGGTTGGACGCTTACCAGGACATGGGCGCGGTCCTCCGGCTCTTTTGGTTCTACGCTGGATGTATGTACGCCCGTCGGCGCCACGTGTACTTCGTGATGATGGGGACGTGCCTGGTGCTCTTCGTCTCCGCCTGCGCGTTCGTACGGCTGTGGTCCGTGCCGGTCGCGGTGGGGATGTGCGTGGTGGCGATGGTCATCCCGCCGCTCGCCGCGATCGTCGCCAACCGCCGTGGCCCGGACGACCGTTGGTGGGACGACGACTCCGGCGACCCTCAGTCCGACGCGTGGTGGGACGAGCTGGACGGCAAGCGACGCCGCCGGTGACGGGCCGCGCGGCCTCCTCGTCCCGTCCGCTCAGGCCGGTGCGTAACGCTGCAGGACGACGCCGTTGCCGAACGCCTTCGCGTCGATCAGCCGCAGGCGCGGGATCTCCAGGCCGTCCGGGAAGAGCCGGCGGCCGCGGCCCTGGACCGAGGGGTACACGGACAGGCGGTACTCGTCGACGAGACCTGCCTCGATGAGGGTGTGCGACAGGGTGATGCTGCCGGTGACGACGATGTCCTGGGTGCCCTCACGCGCCTTGAGCGCGGTCACCTCGTCGACCACGTCCCCCGACAGGACCGTCGAGTTCTGCCACTCGGGGTCCTTGAGCGAGCCCGACACCACGTACTTCTGCACCTGGTCGAGGTACGCCGTGATGCCGGTCTCGTCGTCGGTCTGCAGCGGCCAGTAGCCGCGGAAGTCCTCGAACGTCCGGCGGCCGAGCAGCACTGTGTCGCAGGACTCGGCCAGGCGGTTGTTCTCGGCGAGCGCTTCGTCGTCGTGCGTCGGGCTGTCCGGGGACGGACTGAACCAGTCGGTGATCATCTCGACGGCGCCGTCGAGGGTGATGTTCTGCGTCAGGGCAAGGGTGCGCATGTCGCCGCCTCCGTGGGATTCGCGTACACCTGTGGTGACTCCCGCGCAGGGCCAGGCTCATCGGTACCCGGCGAGCGGGTGCGCGCGACTCAGTACACGAGGGCCTGGACGTCGTCCTTCGTGATCTCTCCGACGAACACCTGCGCGCCCGCGATGCGGATGCCGTCCAGTACGTCGTCCTCGCCGATGTCCCGGCGGGCCGCGCACTGGGTGCACAAGGTGACCGAGCCGGCCGCCAGGACGGACTCGAGCAGGTCGGGCAGCGGCGCCGCGTGCGGCAGTTCGAACTCGGCCGCCCGGCCCGGCAGCGCGAACCAGGCGGACTCACCGGTCAGCCACAGCGAGATCTCCACCCCGCTGGCCGCGGCCACGGCCGCCACCGTGAAGGCCTGCGAGCAGCGCTCGGGTGCGTCGGCCCCGGCGGTCACCTTGATCACGAGCTTCTTCGCCATGCCTGCACTGTAATCAACGCCGCCGCCGGGCCACGCGGCCGTCGCCCACCTCGCCGAGAGCGGTGCTCGGTGGCCGACTAAGGTGGTAGGCGGTCCGTTTCGTCGTCATCGCTCATCGAAGGGCAATCCCGTGCTCGAGGCATTCTTCTCAGCCCTGCTGGTTCTGGTCGCCGTCGGCGTTCTCGCCTTCGCCGGACTGGCCGTGAAGAAGCTCTACCAGGGTCAGCGCTGACCGAGCGTGCCGGCCTCACCCCCTGCCGCACCCCCATGCCGCCTAGAACAGATCGACTGAGTCGCTGATGATCGAGATCCCGTCCGACCTCAATCCGGCCCTCGTGCCTCTCGCCTTCCTGCTGGGCGACTGGGCGGGCGCGGGCGTATCCGACTTCCCGGGTGCCGAGAAGTGCAACTTCGGGCAGGAGGTCAGCTTCAGCCACGACGGCCGCGACTTCCTCGAGTACCGCTCCCGCACCTGGGTCCTGGATGCCGAGGGCAACAAGGTCAAGCCGCTGGAGAACGAGTCCGGCTTCTGGCGCATCGACGCCGAGCGCAAGGTCGAGGTCGTGATGGTCCGCGACGACGGCGTGGTCGAGGTCTGGTACGGCGAGCTGGCGGACCAGAAGCCGCAGATCGACCTGGCCACGGACGCGGTCGCACGGACCGCCGCCTCTGGGCCGTACAGCGGCGGCAAGCGGTTGTACGGATACGTCAAGAGCGACCTGATGTGGGTCGGCGAGAAGCAGACGCCCGAGGTGCCGCTGCGGCCCTACATGTCCGCGCAGCTGAAGAAGGTCGTCTCGCCCGAGGACGTCCAGTCCTGGGCCAAGGACCTGGGCGATCTGCCCGACGACGGGATCGCCTTCTTCAAGTAGGCCGTCCCGTTCTTCGAGCAGGCCGTCCCGGATCTGCTCCGGGCAGGACGCGCGCTTTTCCCTGACGCCCCGCTCTCCGCGGGGCGTCAGGCGTTTGCGGGGGCGGCTTACACTGGCCCCGTGGTGGGCACCGACTGGAAAAGCGATCTGCGGCAGCGCGGTTACCGTCTGACGCCGCAGCGTCAGCTCGTGCTCGAGGCCGTCGACGCCCTGGAGCACGCGACCCCCGACGACCTCCTCGCCGAGGTCCGCAAAACCGCGTCCGGGGTCAACATCTCCACCGTCTACCGCACCCTCGAGCTCCTCGAGGAGCTCGGTCTGGTCTCGCACGCCCACCTGGGGCACGGGGCGCCCACGTACCACCTCGCCGACCGGCACCACCATCTGCACCTGGTGTGCCGGGACTGCACGAACGTCGTCGAGGCCGACGTCGAGGTCGCCGCCGACTTCCGGGCCAAGCTGCTCGACACCTTCGGGTTCGACACCGATATGAAGCATTTCGCGATCTTCGGCCGGTGCAAGGACTGCTCCGAGGACTGCCCGGCGGACCGCTCCGAGCACCGCTCAGCGAAATGAAGCCATCCCGTGAAGGAATCGACCCGGGGAATAAGGCGAAGCGTCCCCGGGTCGTACTGTGAGTGGATATGCAGCAGCACGCGAAGCACAGCAGCAGCCCCTTGCTGACCCTGCCGGGCGCCGTCCCGGCCGAGGGCGCGGACGACGGCGTCGCCGCGCACTACGGCGAGCTCTTCCGTGAGCAACGGGCTCTGGCCGACGGCACCGGTTTCGTCGACCTGTCGCACCGCGGGGTCGTGACGGTCAGTGGCGACGACCGGCTGAGCTGGCTCCACCTGCTGCTCACCCAGCACGTCAGCGAGCTGCCGACCGGACAGGCGACCGAGGCCCTGGTCCTGACGGCGAACGGCCACATCGAGCATGCGCTCTACCTCGTCGACGACGGCGAGACGGTCTGGGCGCATGTGGAGCCCGGCACCCAGGAGGCGCTGATCGCGTACCTGGAGTCCATGAAGTTCTTCTACCGGGTCGAAGTCGCCGACCGTACAGCCGAGTTCGCCGTGGTGAACCTGCCGGCCGGTTCCATCGCGACGGTCCCGGACGGTGCCGCCGTACGCGAGACCGCCTACGGTCGTGACGTCTTCCTGCCCCGGGAGGACCTGGAGTCCTTCGCCGCGGGCAACGGCCCGGCGATCGGCATCCTCGCCCACGAGGCGCTCCGCGTCGAGGCGCACCGGCCACGACTCGGCTTCGAGACCGACCACCGTACGATCCCGCACGAGTTGGGCTGGATCGGGACGGCGGTGCATCTGCAGAAGGGCTGCTACCGCGGGCAGGAGACGGTCGCCCGGGTGCACAACCTCGGCAAGCCGCCGCGGCGCCTGGTCTTCCTGCACCTGGACGGCAGCGAGGTGCATCTGCCCGGGCACGGTACGGAGATCCGGCTCGCGGCGGACGGCCCGGAGGGCCGCAAGGTCGGCGTGGTGACCACGTCCGCCCGCCACCACGAACTCGGCCCGATCGCACTCGCCGTGATCAAGCGGAACGTCGCGACGGACGCGGACCTCCTGGCGGGTACGACGGCCGCGGCGCAGGAGACAGTCGTCGAGCCCTGACCGGCCCCCCTGCGGGAGTTCCGGGAAGGGGCGAGGCGCGGCCGACGGCTGTCAAAGCTCCAGGAGCACCGTGAACGGCCCGTCGTTGGTGAGCGACACCCGCATCTTCGCCCCGAAGCGCCCGGTCGCCACCTCCGCGCCGAGTGCGCGCAGTTGGGCGACCACCTCGTCGACCAAGGGCTCGGCGACGGGGCCCGGCGCGGCCGCGTTCCAGGTGGGCCGGCGCCCCTTGCGCGCATCGCCGTAGAGCGTGAACTGGCTGACGACCAGGAGCGGGGCGCCGATGTCGGAGCAGGACCGCTCCTCGGAGAGGATCCGCAGACTCCAGAGTTTGCGGGCCAGTTGGGCCGCCTTCTCCTTGGTGTCCTTGTGTGTGACGCCCACCAGGACGCACAGGCCCTCGCCGGAGATCCCGCCGACGACGGTCTCCGCGCCCGCCGCGTCGCCCGTACGCTCCGCCTCGTCCTCGACGACGACGCTCGCGCCGTCCACTCGCTGTACCACCGCTCGCATGGGCCCATCATGCCGTGCGCCCGGCAGGTCGTTCGGCCCACCCCGACCTGCCTTCGGAGGAATCCGCCACCTAACGCCATGCCCTGTTCGGCCGCAGATTCTGTGCACTCCGGCACATCCCGGGCAGATGGGGTGGCACGATGCAGGTATGCCGTGCGCCGCACGGGCCGAGGGGACGGTTCCAGATGAGCAGCACACCCAGCACCGGGCAGCCCCCGGGCTCCGTACCGGTGGTCACCGGGGCGGTGGCCCGTGCCGCGCGGCCGCCCGCCCAGCGCACGGACAGTCCGCTGCCGGAGGTGCCCGAGCACGATCTCGGACTGCTCCGGCTGCCCGAACTGCGCTCACTGCGCCGCACCTCGCAGCAGGACGAGGCCGATCTGAGCTACGTACGCCGGCTGATCCAGGGCCGCGTCGACATCCTGCGCGCGGAGCTGGCCCGGCGCCGCGGCCCCGCCTCCCCGCTGCCCGAGGAGGACCTGGTGGAGCGGCTGCCGGAGATCCTCACGGACACTCCCTCTCGGCACCGCAGCTCGGCCCGGCACGTGACGCTCGGTACGCCGCACGGCGAGCAGTACCGGGTGCTCGCCGCCGAGATGCTCGCCGAGATCCAGCTCTCCGACCTCGCGGCCCGTACCGACGACGAGTTGCACGCGGCGATGGGCCGGCTCGCGGCGTACGAGAAGCATGTCTCGCGCAATCGGCAGCAGCTGCAGCGCACAGCCGACGATTGCAGTGCGGAGATCGCCCGCAGGTACCGTGAAGGCGAAGCGCAAGTAGACGACCTGCTCGCCTGACGCCCTGCCGCGGTCCGTGCACCGCGGGGGCCGGCGCGGTCGCCGCACCACGGAAGGCCCGCCCATGACGTCCCCCGCCGCCGGCAGCAACGACGCGTCCGCGATATCCAGCGCCCCGGCGCCCGGCCCGGCCCCGGTGCTCGCCGAGGTCGTACGTTCCGGTTTCGTCGAGGGCCGGCACCGTGGATCGCTCGTGCTGCTGGCGGCGGACGGCACCGTGCAGGCGGCCTACGGAGATGTGCGCGCGCCGGTCTTCCCGCGCTCCTCGAACAAACCGCTGCAGGCGGTGGCCGTCCTGCGCAGCGGCCTCGAACTGGCCGGTGAACGGCTGGCTCTCGCCGCCGCCAGCCACTCCGGAGAACGCTTCCACCTCGACCTCGTACGCAAGATGCTCGCCGAGTACGGCATCGACGAGACGGCTCTGCAGTGCCCGGCCGACCTGCCGCTCGACCCGGTGGAGGGCGAGGCGCGCCTCGCCTCGGGCGGCGGCCGCGACCGGATCAGCATGAACTGCTCCGGCAAGCACGCCGCGATGCTGGGCGCCTGTCTGCGGGCCGGCTGGTCCACCGACGACTACCTGGCCCCTGACCATCCGCTGCAGCGTCTGGTGCACGACGTGGTCGAGGAGACGTCCGGGGAGCGAGTGGTGGCCACCGGTACCGACGGCTGCGGTGCGCCGCTGATGGCGATACCGCTGGTCGGACTCGCGCGGGCGTTCCGGCAGCTGGTGCTCGCGGCGCCAGGTACGCCCGGGCGACGGGTCGCGGACGCGATGCGCGCACATCCCGAGTACGTGGCCGGCACCCGGCGGCCCGACACCTGGCTCATGCGGGAGGTGCCCGGCTCGCTGTCGAAGATGGGCGCCGAGGCGGTGCAGGCGGTCGCGCTGCCGGACGGGCGGGCGCTGGCGTTCAAGGTCGACGACGGTGCCCTGCGCACGCTCGGGCCGGTACTCGCCCGGGCGCTCGACCTGCTCGGCGTGGACTCGCCCGTCCTCGACCGCATCGGCCGGACGCCGCTGCTCGGCGGCGGGCACGAGGTGGGCGAGGTGCGGGCGGCGTTCTGAGGGGCGAGGTGCCGGTGGGGCGCCGGGAAATTGCGGTGCGGGTGGGGGAAGCCCGTCCTAGCGTGACCAGCATGACCGTTGATGTCCGTACGCTCGCCGAATCCGACTATCCCGACTGGCTGCGCGCCCTGAACACGGGGTTTCTGCGGCCCCCGGTGGCCACCGACGAGGATGTCGCCGACCGCCTCACCTTCACGCTCCTCGACCGCACGCTGGGCGCCTTCGACGACGGGCGCTGCGTGGCCACATTCCGTTCGTTCCCGCAGCAGCTCACCGCCGTCGGCGGCCGTACGGTCGCGGCCGACGCCATCTCGAACGTCACCGTGTCGCCCACGCACCGTCGCCGCGGTCTGCTCGGCCGCATGGTGGCCGCCGATCTCGCGGCCGCCAAGGAGCGCGGCGAGGTGGTGGCCACGCTGATCGCCGCCGAGTACCAGATCTACGGCCGGTACGGGTTCGGGCCCGGGGCGTGGATCGCGGAGTGGGAGATCGACGTCCAGCGTGCGGGGTTCGACCGGCAGCGGCCGGGCCCTGACGACGGCGGCCGGATCGACCTGGTGGACGGCGCCGAGGTACGCCGGATCGGCCCGGCACTGCACGAGCGGCTGCGCGGCCGGCAGCACGGCGCCGTGGACCGCGACGACCGCTGGTGGCGTGCGGCCACCGGGGTCGCGGGGGTGCGCGCGCCCGGCGCCTGGACCGAGCCTTTCCATGCGGTGTACCACTCGGCCGGCGGCGAGGTCGAAGGCCTGGTCGCCTACACCGCGGACAGCGACTGGGGCGCGACCAAGCAGCCGTCCGGCACGGTCCAGGTGCTCGATCTGGTCGCGGCGAGCCCGGCGGCGGAGCGGGCCCTGTGGCGCTATCTGTGTTCGGTCGACTGGATCACGAAGGTGCGTACCGGACGCCGCGCGCCGGACGATCTGCTGCTCGCCGTGCTCCCGGACCCGCGGGCCGCGCGGATCCTGACGCTCTCCGACTGGCTGTGGGTGCGGCTTCTGGACGTACCGGCGGCGCTCGAGGCGCGGACGTACTCCGGTACGGGGGCACTGATCCTGGAGGTGGAGGACCGGCAGGGACTGGCCGGCGGACGGTTCCGGCTCGATGTGACGCCGGCGGGTGTGCGCTGCGTGCCGACCGAGGATGCGGCTGAACTCGCCCTGAGTGTCGGCGAGTTGGGGTCGCTGTGGCTGGGCGGTGAGTCGGCGGTGCGGCTCGCCGAGGTCGACAGGGTGGTGGAGCTGAGGCCGGGCGCCGCCGCCGTTGCCGACGCCCTGTTCCGTACGTCCAGGAGGGCCTGGTGCCCCGACCAGTTCTGACCTGTGCGGGTCCCGGTGCGGGTCCCGGTGTGGGTCCCTGCGGGTCAGAGGGTGGGCCGCGCGACGAGCAGGGTGAGGACCACCGCGCCCATCGAACTGCAGGTCGCACTGCGGGCCTTGACCCCGATGGTGAGCAGCAGCAGGCCCACGACCCCCATGGGGCCGTAGCGCCACTGCACGAGCTGTTCGAACCCGATCACCAGGACGGCGGCGAGGAAGGCGATGACGGGCATGACGGTCTCCTTGTGGGTGAGTGTGCGCTGATGCGGGCGCTTGGTGAAGTCCGTTCGTCGGTACGGGTGTTCGGAGGTGGAACGGGTGCGGCACGGCCTGCGGCCGGTCATTCGTCACCGGGACGCGGAACTGGTTCAATGCGCGGTGGCAGCACACCAGTAGCCTCGACACGCGGCTCGTCCGGGCGGTCCCGGGCGGCAGGCGGAACCTATGGGCGGCCCAAGTGGAAGACGTTCTCCGGAACTTGGTCGGCGGTGCGGAGAGCGTCCTCTTCGACTTCGACGGACCTCTCTGCCGGCTCTTCGCGGGACATCCCGCCGAGGACGTGGCGGACGGTCTCCTCGACTGGCTCGACGACCGTGCGCAGACCGCGTTCCTGACCGGAGCGGAACGCCGGGGCGGGGATCCGCACGCGATCCTGACGGCAGCGGGCCGCGCGTTCCCCGACAGTGCCCTGGTGGCATCCCTGGAGAACCGGCTGTCCGACGAGGAGGCGCTCGCCGCGAAATCGGCCGCGCCCACCCCGTACGTCGACAGGCTCGTCCGGGAGTGGCACGCCGCCGGGGTGCGGCTGGCCGTCGCCAGTAACAACTCGCCCGAGGCGGTGTTCCGTTACCTGGAGAGCCGCGACCTCCTGGAGTGCTTCGTCGGAGGAATCCACGGCCGGGGCGGACGTCCGCAGCTGCTCAAGCCGGACCCGGACTGTCTGCACCGGGCGCTGGCCGCGCTGGGACACGGTGCGGGGACGGCCCTGATGATCGGTGACTCCCCGAACGACCTGCTGGCGGCCCGCTCGGCCGGTGTCGCCTTCCTCGGCTACGGCCGGGACGAGCCGCACGAGCGAAGGCTGCGGGAGGCGGGCGCCGGATGCGTGGTGAGTTCGTTGGCTCCGGTGCTCGGAGTCGTGCGAGGGCTCGAGCGGGAGCCGCGGGCGTAGTGGGGGCCGGGGGTGCGGTTGCGGCCGGGAGTGGTGCGACATCGGGCATTCACCTGCCAATCACCTTCAAGCGCCCAACTGCTCTGCCAATTGGGCTGGTTGACGTGAATTGGTTGTCCCCGCAGTAGTAGATCCCTTAACCACTTCCCGTAAGTTCGTTTGTAGCGGCCCAATTTGACTGAAAGCGGTTTGCCGCACCGTTCGTGGCGGTACGGTCGCGGTGTGTCCAAGGGGAGAGCCGGAGACGGTGGCGGCAAGGAGTTCCAGCGCGTTTCGGACGCGCTGAGGTCTCGACTGGCCGACGGTACGTACCGGGTGGGCGCACGGCTGCCGGGGCAGCGGGAGCTGGCCGACGAGTTCGGCGTCAGCCGCGACACGGTGCAGCGCGTCCTGCGCGACATGGCGGACGAGGGGTGGATCGAGTCCCGGCAGGGCAGCGGCTCGCGGGTGGTCAAGGGGCAGCGGATCCAGTCGCCCCCCGCGCAACGCTCCGGCAAGGCCGGCCGGGTGACGCTCGGGTCGCTCGTCGCGGAGGCGTTCGCGCAGCCCGAAGTGACCCTGGACGTCTTCACGTTGACGTCCGAGTCGCTCGACGCACACGTCCGGATCCAGGCCGAGAACATCCGCTCGGGCGCGGTCGCCGCCCCCGAGCGGATCTCGGTGCGGATGCTGCTCCCCGCACAGACCTTGCGCCTGCCGTATCCGCGGCCCCTGCACGACCGGGACGATCTGCGCCTGCAGGAGCGGCTGCACACCATCAGCCGCCGGTACCTCGCGGCGCTGCGCGACGCGCTCGACAATCTGCAGGCCCAGGGCTTCGTGCCCACCGTGCGGATGGAGGTGCGCCGGGTGGAGCTCGCGCCGACGTTCAAGGTCTATCTGTTCAACGGCGTCGAGGCCCTGCAGGGGCCGTACGAGGTGGTGGAACGGCCGATCCGGCTCGATTCGGGCGAGCAGATCGAGGCGCTCGACGTGCTCGGCGTGGGCTCCACGCTGACGCATTACGTGACGGACGACGATCCGCAGTCGGAGGGGTCGGTGTTCGTGCGCAGTACGCAGGCGTGGTTCGAGTCGCTGTGGCGGTTCGTGTCCGTGCAGGAGGACGCGGACCGGCCGCCACCGTCGGTCCAATTGGGCTGAGGGTGGCGGCCGTTGCCAGCGGGGCCGGGTGCGGGCGGGGGTGGTTCTCGCGGTGGGTCAGTCCGTGCGGCGGCGGAAGAGAAGGGCTGCTCCTGCGATGGCCGCCGCGGCGATGCCCGCACACCAGGCGAGCGCCACCCACGGCGTGTGGCCGACCTGTTGGCCGAGCAGGAGCCCGCGGAGGGATTCGATCACAGGGGCGACCGGCTGATGCTCGGCGAATCCCTGGAGCCAGGACGGCAGGGTGTGAGTGGGGACGAACGCCGGGCTCGGGTAGGGCAGGAAGCTCATGAAGAACGTGAACCCGCCCGCCGCTTCAGGTGACTTGGCGATCAGGCCGGCCGTCGCCGCGAGCCAGGAGATGGCCAGGATGTACGCGACCAGGACGCCGATCGCGGCGAACCAGGCCGCGGCCGAGGCCGCCGGCCGGAAGCCGATCGCGAAGGCGAGTGCGAAGACCAGGGAGGTCGCGGCGAGATTGCGGGCCGCCGAGGCGAGTACGTGGCCGGTCAGGATCGCCGTGCCGCCGATGTCCATGGAACGGAAACGGTCGATGATGCCGCCCTTGAGATCCTCGGTGACCGCCATCGCCGTGTTGGCCGAGCCGTATCCGGCACAGAGGAGCAGGACGCCCGGGACGACGTAAGTCACGTACCGCGTACCGGTGTTGATCGCCCCGCCGAAGAAGTAGACGAAGATCAGGAGCAGGATCACCGGCAGGGCGACCGCGGTGATGAGGGCGTCGATGTTGCGCCTGCTCAGGCGCACCGAGCGGCCGGTCAGGACGAGTGCGTCAGCGGACATGGCCGGTCTCCTTGGGACGGGTGGGGACGGGGTTGCTCTCCGGGGAGCCGTCGCGTCGGTGGGGCGCCTCGTCCGAGGGGGCGGGTGTGGGGCTGCCGGTGAGGGCGAGGAAGACGTCGTCGAGTGAGGCGGTGCGCAGGCTGAACCGCTCCACCACGGTGCCGTCCGGGTCGAGTTCGTCGAGCAGTGCGCGTACGTCGCGGGCCGTGCCGTCTGTCGGGATGCCGAGGGTCAGGGTGTCCGGCGCGTGGTGGACGGCGCGCCCGGTGAGCCTCAGGTAGTCGGCCGGATCGTGGAGTTCGAGGTCGAGGCGGTGGTCCGCGACCGTGCGCTTGAGGTCCGCCGCGGTGCCTTCGGCGACGAGCCGTCCGGCGTGCAGCACGCCGATGCGGTCGGCGAGCCGGTCGGCCTCCTCGAGGTACTGGGTGGTGAGGAACACCGTGGTGCCCTGGTCGGCGAGTTCTCGTACGACGGACCAGAGTTCCTGGCGGCTGCGCGGGTCGAGACCGGTCGTCGGCTCGTCCAGGAAGATCACTTCCGGATCGCCGACGAGTGATGCCGCGAGGTCGAGGCGGCGGCGCATACCGCCGGAGTAAGTGTTGACGAGTCGGTCCCCCGCGTCGCTGAGCCCGAAGCGTTCGAGCAGTTGTCGGGCGCGGTCGCGTGCGCGGGCGCGGGACTGGCGCACGAGGCGGGCCATCATCCGCAGGTTCTCCTCGCCGGTCTGCCGTTCGTCGACGGCCGCGAACTGTCCGGTGAGGCTGATCGACCGGCGTACGGCGGAGCGTTCGGTGCGGACGTCGTGGCCGGCGACGCGTGCGGTGCCGGCGTCGGCGGTGGAGAGGGTGGCCAGGATGCGTACGGCGGTCGTCTTGCCGGCGCCGTTCGGCCCGAGCAGGGCGTGCACCGTGCCGCGCGGCACGGTGAGGTCGACGCCACGCAGGACTTCGATGGTGCGGGTTCCGCTGCCGTAGGCCTTGCGCAGTCCGGTGGCCGCGATGGCGGGCTGCTCGGGCATGGAGGGCTCACTTCCCGGGGTGGGTCGGCTTGCTCTGACGTGGCGGCGGGGTGGGCGAGACGGGCGCCGGCTCGTACTGCGTAGTGCCTACTGCGTAGTGCCTACTGCGTAGCCCGTATCGCGTGGTGCGTCGGCCCGTTGGCTGTCGCGCCCGCCTTATTGCGTATGTCATACGCGTTACTGTGTAATAGTTACGCAGAAAGAGCGTGCTCGTCAAGCAGTACGAACGGGGAGCGGCCTGGTTCTGCTTATGGGGTACGCATCACTAGGCTTGTCGATGAGGCCTGAAGGAGGCGGTGGGGCGTGGTGCGCAAGGAGTCCGGACCTGGCGGCGGCGAGGAGACGGCGAGCGGTCTGCCGGTGAGTCTCGAACGGGCCTGGGGGTTGCGGGAGCGCCCGGTCAAGGGCCCGAAGCCGGGGCTCACCCTGGAGCGCATCGTGGCCGCGGCGGTCGCGCTCGCCGAGGCGGAGGGTCTCGGCGCGGTCTCCATGGGCCGGGTCGCCAAGGAGCTCGGCGCCTCCACCATGTCCCTGTACCGCTACGTGGACACCAAGGGCGAGTTGTACCTGCTCATGCAGGACGCCGCCTCCGACGACCCCCCGTCCCTGCCGCCCGCCGAGGGCGGCTGGCGGGCCGGTCTCACCCGCTGGGTGATCGGCCTGCGGGCGATGTACCACAGCCATCTCTGGATGCTGCGGATCCCGCTCTCCGGGCCCCCGGCCAGCCCGCAGTCGGTGGCGTGGATGGAGTACGGACTCGCCGCCCTGGACGGCAGCGGGCTCGACGAGGCCGAACGGCTCGGCGTGGTCACCCTGCTCAGTGGTTACGTCCGCCAGGAGGCGACCCTGATGTCCGACCTGGACGCGGCGTACACGGCGAACGGCCTCACGCCCGACGTCGTGCTGCGCCGCTACGCCCGCACCCTCACCCACCTCACCACCCCTGAGCGCAACCCCGCCGTCACCCGCCTCCTGAACTCGGACGTCTTCGCCTACGCGGCAGGTCCGGACGAGGACGCCGACACCGACTTCCACTTCGGCCTCGAGCGCGTGCTCGACGGGGTTGCGGCGCTGGTGGAACGGCGTACTCGGGAGGTCTGAGCCGGACGCGTGGCGGACACGTCCGGCTGCCGGGTCGGGACGACCGGGGAGGTCAGGGGGTGTCGGCGAAGATTTCGTGTTCGGTGGCGACGTTCAGGGCGCGGTCCAGCCAGTGGGCAAGGGTGTCCAAGTCGCTGCAAGAGACTATGCGTTGGTTGCTCTCTTCGGAGACGGAGACACCTCGGTTGGTGAGCACTTTCAGGATCAGCTGAGCCCGCTCCTCGGCACGTCCTCGCGCCTCACCGTCGGCTTTGCCCTCCAGATAGGTCTCCTCGAAGAGGGTGCCGCGGCCGGGGAAGTAGGTGGGTGGGCGCATCAGCTTCCTCCAGGTGTCTCGAGCCGGGCTGTCGCCCAGGCCGATCTCCGACAGTTCCGAGTAGTACTGGACGGATTCGGGGCCGGTGGTCATCAAGGCGCGGGAGAGGGCTTCCGGTATGGCCGGGGCGCGCCACTCGTCGCCATGCGTCATGGCTGAGAAGGTCGCCAGAGTGAGATCGCGGGCTGCCTCCCGCGGGTCCGTGATCAGCGGCACGTTCTCGGGTCCGAGGACCAGCGGACGGACCGAGAGTGAGGCGTGACGCTCCCTGCCCAACTGGAAGGGCCCCGCAGTCCAGCGAGCCGTGGCGTCGTCGTGGCACACGACCAGGAGCAGGGCTGGGCAGCCGTACTTCGCCTTGAGGTGCGACAGGTAGTACGCCCAGCTGACCGGCTTGTCGGGGTCGCGGCGGCCCTGGGCCTCGAAGGCGAGGAGGAAGGGGCCGTCGGGGTCGGAGCCGGACGGGCCGATGCGCAGGACGCTGTCGACGCGGCGCTCCAGGGGCGTAACTCGGTTGCGTCCGCGGTCAGTACATCGACCGCGGCTCCGGACGGGAGCGGTACGCCGAGGATCCGGAAGACGGGGCGAGCAGCCCCGGACGTTCCCGGAAGATCCGGTGGGCGGCCTCGTGGCGTGAGGTGACCATGGATCGGACGCTATGGACGGGGAGGTTGAGCAGGGACGTTTGCCTGACGTGGGTTCACTCGTTCGAGGGCGGGTGCTTTCGTCCGAGGGCTGTGATCGATCGTTCGAGTCCTGGCCTCGCACGAAGCTCGACTGCCCACGGGGGCAAGGCTGTTCGCGGGTCGGCGGGCGGGTGGCGCCGTAGCCTGAGGGGATGGATGAGATCGACGGGGTGGAGGTTGTTGCCTTCGGGGACGCGGATGCGTTCGAGCGGTGGGTTGCCCGGAACTACACGCTCCAGGAGGGGGTGTGGATTCGGATGGCGAAGAAGAAGTCCGGTATCCCCTCGGTGACCGAGGACGAACTGGTCGACATCGGCCTCTGCTACGGCTGGATCTCGGGTCAGCGGCGGGCCCTCGACGAGCAGTACTACCTGCAGAAGTACGTGCCGCGTCGGCGCCGCAGTCTCTGGTCGCGGGTCAACGTGGAGAAGGTCGCGATGCTGACGGCCGCGGGCCGGATGCGGGAGCCCGGCCTCGCCGAGGTGCGCAGGGCGCAGGAGGACGGGCGGTGGGACGCCGCCTACGAGTCGCAGCGAACGGCGACGACGCCGCCCGAGCTGGCCGCCGAGCTGGAGGCCGATCCCGTGGCGGCTGCGGCGTTCGACCGGCTCGACCGGACGGGCCGGTACCTCGTCATGCTGCCGCTGCTGCAGGCCCTCACCCCCGACGCCCGGAGCGAGCGTCTCGCGAGGATCCTGCGGCTCCTGAGGAGTTCCTGAGGGCCGGGCCCCGTGCCGCCGTACGGTCCGGAGCGGCCGCGGAGCGCGGGCGGAGTGGGGCCGATTTTTCGCTCCTGTTGCGGTGTCCGGGGCATCGCGTTTCAGTGGGAGAGTCTCCGTCCCCTCGGGTTCCCCGGGTACCCGGACGGCTCCGAGGGGGCCAGCGAGGATCGTCGGCCGTGCCGGCTGATCCGGCAGGGAGCAGCCATGGGGCACCACCACAAGTCGAACCGGGCCGTCGACGGGGATCCGGAAACGGGTCACGGACGGGGCATGCCCCGTCGCCCCGACGAGCGGGAACTCGAGAGGCGCACGGAGGAGGACCGCCGGGAAGCAGGGCTGGTCGCAGGGGCGGAGGAAGCGGCCGACGCGCAGGAGCCGCTCGATGCGCAGGACGAAGCGGGCCCGTGGGCACCGGGAGGTCCGTATGGCCGGTGAACCGACGCCTGCCACCGGCGGACCCGCGCCGATCAGTGAGGTGGCCCGGCAGGGCTTGGAGCAGGAGCTGAGCGCCCTTCGCGAGGAACGCTCGAAGGTCGCGGCGACCCTCGAGGACTCCGACGACGCGGTCGGCGATCGTGGCGACGCCGCCGACGAGGTCCAGCGTGCCGACGCGCTCGACCGCCTGGACAACCGCATCGAGGAACTCACCCGGCGACTCCAGGAGGGCGTCGCCCAAGGTCCGCCGCCGACCGAGGCGGTGGGCGTGGGCAGTACGGTCACGGTGCGTTTCCCGGACGGCGCGGAGCAGACGCTCGAGGTCACCGAGGTGGCCGGAGGGCTCACGCCGGACCTGGTCACCGTCGACAGCCCGCTGGGCCGGGCGCTGCTCGGCGGACACACCGGTGACACCGTCAACTACCGCAGTCCGGGGGGCCGTTCATCGGTGACCGTGGTGGCCATCGGTGACACGTCCGCAGGGAGGCCGGGGTGAGCGGCTGACGGGCGACCTGTGGTGGCCCGGCGCCCGCCGTGGTCCGCTCGCGCTGGCAACGCGCCGGCAGCTCGGGAACGCCCGAGCTGCCGGCGCGAGTGCCGTCACCCGCCCCCGAGCCGCCTCCCCGGAGCCGCCCCTCGAGCAGCTCCCTCGGTCAGTGCCCCCCAAGCTCCACCCGCGAAGTCACCCGGACGTCCGGGACGATGCGGAAGTGGCGGTTCTCGGCCGTGAGCAGCTTGACGAAGCCCGGTTCCGCTTCCAGGACGTAGCCGCGTACGGGCTGCTCGCCGCGTACGCCGATGCGCTCCAGGGGGACCCACGGCGTACTGAGTGTGGCCGCGCCGAGCAGCATCCCCAGGACGATCAGCGCGCCCAGATGGTGGCTCGCCCAGAGCGCGGCCTGTCGCGGCCTTGCGCCCGCGCGGGCGCCGTACGCCAGGGCGAACAGGAGCGCCGCGACCGCGCAGGCGAGTACGGGCAGCCACCAGGCGTCGAAGCTGCGTACGTAGGTGATGACCGCGACCAGGGTGATCGCCAGGAGCACGGCGGCCGTCAAGTCGGGCCGCTCGCGCCGTAGTTCGGCCGGCGGCACGGTGTCACGCCCCCGCGAACCGCGCGCCGCCTGACGTCGCCGCGCCGCGACGGTGCCACGCATGCCGTCGGTCACCCGCAGCACCGAGACCGGGAGCAGCAGGGCCAGAAAGACGCAGGCCGCAAGGGAGTTGGCCATCAGGGTGCTGACCACGATGCCCATGCTGTCGCCCAGGTCGATGGTGTGCAGTACGGCGAAGGCGGTGTGCCAGTCGTAGTCGGAGACGGCGAACAGGCGCAGGAGGAGGAAGAGGAGTGCGGCTGACGCGAGGGTCAGCCCTCTGCCGGAGCCCGGTTCCTCGCCGCCGGGCACCTCGATGTCCGTTCCGCTTCCCACTCCGCCGGATGTGCCGCTGTGCGCTGGGGTCATGGACGAACCGTCACATGGTCACCCCGGCGCACCGCGTACCCCGCACTCCGCGTCGGCGCCGCGCCGCCAACCAGCGATCACTGCTGTGCGTGGTCGATTCATTACTGTGTGCTCGCGCGCCTGCCCCTGCGTGCGCGCACCCAGCCCTGATGAGGAGACCTGAGTGAACCAGCCGCGTACCGACCTGAGGATCCGCGCCGTACTCGCCACCCTGGGCGTGGCCGCGACTCTCGCGGCGGCCCCGGCCGTCGATGCCGCCGAGTCCACGTCCGCCCCCGCGCCCTTCTGCACGGGCGAGTTCGAGGGCGATCAGCGGCTCGGTCCGGAGCGGCTGCCGGAGAAGTGGCAGCGGCCGGTCGGTCCGCTGGTCGACCGCTACGACCGCACCGGCGGTCTGTCGTCCGCGGCGTTCCTCGACAAGTACTGGGAGGGTCCGGCCGCCGGCGGTGGCTGGAAGTACCCGCCGAACGACGGCTTCGCCGAGGTCAACGGCACTGTGGACAAGGCACCCGAGGTCCTCGCGCCCGGCGAGCGCCTGGACCGCTTCGGCTCCGAGTACGGTGGCTACCTCGCGCCGGCCGGCGACCCGTACGCGAAGCGCGCGCTGCCGCCGCAGAACCTCAACACCCGGGAGGCGGGCTTCCCTTGCGACTATCACGTGTACCGGGTGACCCGGCCGTTCGTTGTCTGGGAGGGCTCCATCGCGCCCTGGTTCGAGCAGCCGGGCGGCGGTCGGCAGATCAAGCTCGACGCGGCCTTCCTCGACCCGGGCGACGGCGAGCGGCTCAACGTCAAGTGGCTGCTCGAGCACGGCTACCTCACCCGCGTACCCACCGCATGACCGTCGCCGTCCGCCGCGGGGCCGAGCGCTGCAGCACGTCATGACCGACCGCGGCACACTCGCGCGGGCACTCCGGGAGGCCGGGGTGCCCGCCGGGCACTACTGGATCGAGGGCGTCCATGAACCCGCCCCCACTCCAACCGATTTCGTCTACCTCCGATCCTTGCCGGACGGCGGCTGGGAAACCGGCGTCTACGAACGCGGCACCCACCAGCCCGTCGCCGAACACGCCACACAGGCCGCGGCCTGCGGCCATCTGTGGACTCTGCTGGGGCCCCCGGCCGCCGAGTGAGCGCACGTGAGGGCGTGCGGCAACAGAAGGGAGTACGAGCCGATATGTCACTGGTGGTTCCGGACTTCGATGCGTCCGTGATCGTCCGCTCGAGCGATGCGGAGGTGATCGGACGCGCGCCCACCACTGTCCGGCTGCTGGCCGACAGCAGTGCGACAGGAGGCGCGCTCTCCACTCAGCGGGTCACCCTCGAGGGCGGTGCGGACGGGGCGAGCCCGCACCGGCACGAGAACTCCGCCGAGATGTTCTACCTCCTCGACGGCGAGGCCCAGTTGCTCGCCGGCGACGAGGTCGTCACGGCCGAGCGCGGGAACCTCGTCGTGGTGCCGCCGGGCCTGCCGCACGCCTTCGCCGCCGCCCCCGGCTGCGATGCCGACCTGCTGATCGTGATCACCCCGGGTGTCGAACGCTTCGAGTACTTCCGCCACTTGCAGCGCATCGCACTGGGCGAGGTCACCCCGGAGAGCCTGCTCGAGGTCCAGGAGATCTACGACAACTACTTTCTCCAGAGCGCCACTTGGGCCGAGGCGAGAGCTGCGGACCGGACCTGACCCGGGCCGCCCCGCAGGTCCCGACCTAGCGAACGTCCATCGGCAGCAGCTGCGGACGCTTCGCGAGGAGGTCGTCGCCGGAGGAGCGGCCGCGTACCCGCCGCCCCAGCCAAGGCCCGAGGAACGTCGCCACCCACCGCAGCTCCGCCGCCACCACCTGCCGTGCCGCAGGCGCCGGCAGTGGCGGCAGCGGCAGGGTCCAGGAGTCGTCGCTGCCGGGCAGGCCGAGCGCGTGCGCGGCTGCCGCGGCGATCCGCTCGTGGCCGAGCGGGCCCGGGTGCAGGCGGTCCGGGCTCCACAGCCGCCGGTCGGCGGCGGCGGGATGCAGCGCGGTCTCGGCGACCAGGACCCCGTGGCGGGCGGCGGCCGCGCGGACGTGGGCGTTGTAGTCCAGGACCCGGGAGCGCACCGGCCGGGCCAGCGGCGCGATGCGCGTCACGTCGGGGAAGGTCAGGGTCACCACCCGGGCCCCTGCACCGGTCAGGGCGGCGAACATCTCCTCCACCTGCCCGACCACCTCGGCCGCGTCGAACCGGGGGCGCAGCAGGTCGTTCACCCCGGCGACGACACTCGCGAGGTCGGGACGCAGGTCGAGAGCCGGACCGAGCTGCTCCGCGCGGATCTGGGCCGCGACCCGTCCTCGTACGGCCAGGTTCGCGTACTGCAGACCGGGGTTGGTGGCGGCTAGGTGTTCGGCCAGGCGGTCGGCCCAGCCGCGCAGGCCGGTGGTCTCGTCGCCGTCGCCGAGCCCTTCGGTCTGGCTGTCTCCGAGGGCGACGTAGCGCAGGTAGTCAGTGTTCGGCACGGGTCGTCCGCCTCTCGCTCAGGACCGCGGCGGTCCGCAGGCACCAGTCGCGGTGCTCGCGTTCGAAGGCGAGGCCGCGCAGGCAGGTCAGGTAGGGGCCGATGCGGGGACCGGAGCGCAGGAACTCGTCCTCGTCCTGGGCGCCGCGCATCTGCAGGAGCAGCGAGTTCAGAAGGGCGGCCTTGGCCTCGGCGGCGGACGCCCGTTCCGCCAGCTGCTCGATGAGGGTGCCGCTGTCGATGCGGTCGGCCGCGTAGATCTTGACGAGCAGGTCGTCGCGGATGAACGAGGGCTTCGCCGCGGCCTCGGCGAAGCTCTCCAACTCGGCGAGACCGGTGTCGGTGACCCGGAAGACGCGCTTGTTGGGCCGGGTCTCCTGGACCACCTGCCGGCCGGTGACCAGGCCTTCCTTCTCCAGCTTGGTCAGCTCGGCGTAGAGCTGCTGGGGCAGGGCGTGCCAGAAGTTCGCGACGCCGATGTCGAACGCCTTGGCCAGCTGGTATCCGCTGAACTCGCCGTCGACGAGTGCCGCGAGCACGGCATGTCGCAGGGCCATCGGGCGGCTCCTCGGTGTCGGGGTGTGCTCGGTGACGCGGGCCCTTTCCCTTCCGGGCCTTCCCATGCATCATACTCAAGAATCTGACTATTCAATTCCTTGAGTACAAGCCGCGTACGAGCCAAGCACGGGCCCGCCGAGTACGGGCACCCCGTAGCGAGTACGGGCACGCCAAGCACGAGCGAGGGAGAACCGGATCATGGACGACAGCGCCAGGACCACCGCCGCGCGTTTCCGCACCGCGGTCGAGAAGCGGGAACTCGGCGCGCTCGAGGACCTGTTCACCGAGGACGTGCGGCTCTACAGCCCGGTGAAGTTCACCCCGTTCGACGGCAGGCCGGCCGTGCTCGGCCTCTTCGGCGTACTGCTTCGCACCTTCGAGGACTTCCGGTACGTCGGCGAGTTCGAGGGCTCCGCGGAGACGAGCCACGACGGCAGTACGACGCCGTCGGAGATCCTGATCTTCAGGGCGACGGTGGAAGGGAAACAGATCCACGGCATGGACCTGCTCCAGTTCGACGAGGCAGGCCTCATCAAGGAGTTCACGGTCATGGTCCGCCCGCAGTCCGCCGTCCAGGCACTCGGTCAGGCGGTCCTCGCGGGGCTGGTCGCGGACGGACTCGCACCGGCCCCGGAGCCCCGCAACTGACTCCTGCCGCACGGATACGGTCCCGAGGCGAGCTCCCCCGGGGACCGCGGCGGTCGTGCGGGTTCAGCTCTTCACGTACTCCGCGAGGTGCTCGCCCGTCAGCGTCGAGCCGTCCTCGATCAGCTCGGCCGGCGTGCCCTCGAAGACGATCTTCCCGCCGTCGTGGCCCGCGCCGGGACCGAGGTCGATGATCCAGTCGGCGTGCGCCATGACGGCCTGGTGGTGCTCCACGACGATCACCGACTTCCCGGAGTCGACCAGCCGGTCGAGCAGGCCGAGCAGCTGATCCACGTCGGCGAGGTGCAGGCCGGTGGTGGGCTCGTCCAGGATGTAGACGCCGCCCTTCTCGCCCATGTGCGTGGCCAGCTTGAGACGCTGGCGCTCGCCGCCGGACAGCGTGGTGAGCGGCTGTCCGAGCGTGAGGTAGCCGAGGCCGACGTCCGAGAGGCGCCGCAGGATCCGGTGCGCGGCGGGCAGCCGTGTCTCGCCGTCCCCGAAGAACTCCTCCGCCTCGTCCACCGACATCGAGAGCACCTCACTGATGTCCCGCCCGCCCAGGTGGTACTCGAGGACCGAGGCCTGGAACCGCTTCCCCTCGCACTCCTCGCAGGGGCTGGACACGCTCTGCATGAAGCCGAGGTCGGTGAACGTCACCCCGGCGCCGTTGCAATTCGGGCAGGCGCCCTCGGAGTTGGCGCTGAACAGGGCCGGCTTGACCCCGTTGGCCTTGGCGAACGCCTTGCGGATCGGCTCGAGCAGCCCCGTGTACGTAGCCGGATTGCTGCGCCGCGAACCGCGGATCGCACTCTGGTCGATCGACACCACACCCGCCTCGGCCGCGGCCGGGTCCTTGACGAGCGAACCGTGCACGAGCGAGCTCTTGCCCGAGCCCGCGACGCCGGTGACCACGCAGAGCACGCCGAGCGGGATGTCGACGTTCACGCCGCGCAGGTTGTGGGTCTTCGCGCCGCGGATCGGCAGCTGTCCCTCGGCCTTGCGCACGCTGTCCTTGAGCGTGGCGCGGTCGTCGAGGTGGCGGCCGGTGACCGTGCCCGCGGTGCGCAGGCCGTCGAGGGCGCCCTCGTAGCAGACGGTGCCGCCCTCGGTACCCGCGCCGGGGCCGAGGTCGACCACATGGTCGGCGATGGCGATCGTCTCCGGCTTGTGCTCGACGACGAGGACCGTGTTGCCCTTGTCGCGCAGGCGCAGGAGCAGGTTGTTCATCCGCTGGATGTCGTGCGGGTGCAGTCCGATCGTCGGCTCGTCGAAGACGTACGTGACGTCGGTGAGCGAGGATCCCAGGTGCTGGATCAGCTTGACGCGCTGCGCCTCGCCGCCGGAGAGGGTGCCGGTCGGCCGGTCGAGGGAGAGGTAACCGAGCCCGATCTCCACGAACGAGTCGAGGCTGTGCCGCAGCGCGTTGAGCAGCGGCTCCACGGACGGCTCGTCGAGTCCGCGCACCCATTCGGCCAGGTCCCTGATCTCCATCCGGCACAGGTCCGCGATGCTCTTGCGCTTGATCTTCGAGGACCGGGCGCCCTCGGCGAGCCGGGTGCCGTCGCACTCGGGGCATTCGGTGAAGGTCGCCGCCCGGTCGACGAAGGCCCGGATGTGCGGCTGCAGCGCGTCCCGGTCCTTGGAGAAGAACGACTTCTGCACCTTCGGGATCAGGCCTTCGTACGTCAGATTGACGCCGTCGACCTTGACCTTGACCGCCTCGTGGTAGAGGAAGTCGTCCAGCTCCTTCTTGGTGTACTTGGCGATCGGCTTGTCCGGGTCGACGAAGCCGGACTCGGCGTACACCCGCACGGTCCAGAAGCTGTCCGACTTCCAGCCGGGGATGGTGAAGGCGCCCTCGGCGAGCGACTTGGAGTCGTCGTAGAGCTGGCTCAGGTCGATGTCGGAGACCGAGCCGCGGCCCTCGCAGCGCGGACACATGCCGCCGGTGCGCGAGAAGGTCGCCTTGACCGCCTTCTTGTTGCCCTTCTCGACAGTGATCGCGCCCGCCGCCTTCACCGACGGGACGTTGAACGCGAACGCGCCGGGCCCGCCGATGTGCGGCTTGCCGAGCCGGCTGTAGAGGATGCGCAGCATCGCGTTGGTGTCGGTGGCGGTGCCGACCGTGGAGCGCGGATCGGCGCCCATCGGCTGCTGGTCGACGACGATCGCCGTGGTCAGGCCGTCGAGTACGTCCACCTCGGGCCGGCCCACGTTCGGCATGAAGCCCTGCACGAAGCTGCTGTACGTCTCGTTGATCAGCCGCTGGGACTCGGCGGCGACCGTGTCGAACACCAGCGAGCTCTTGCCCGAGCCGGAGACGCCCGTGAACACCGTCAGACGGCGCTTGGGGATCTCGATGTTCACGTCCTTCAGGTTGTTCTCACGCGCTCCGTGCACGCGGATCAGGTCGTGGCGGTCGGCGGCGTGCGTCGCGGGCGACTGGATGTCCGTCCTCTTGGCCATGCGCGTTGTCTCTCCCTGTGTCGTGCGGTCCGCGCTCGCGGACGTGTCCCCGGGCCCCCGCGGCGCCTGGACGGCGCCGCGGGCGCGTGGTGCTGCCCGTGCTCCACACGGTATGCGGGCACGGGTGGGGTGCGCTTCTCGATTCGTGATCGAAGGGGAGAGGGGCTCGGGACGGGGTTCCGGGGCGGTCCGGAGGTCAGCGAGCCACGATCTGCGTGACGCGGCTGAACCCGTCCGTGGCGTGGCCTCGGCCGATCGCCCGCCGGGCCTGGCCCTCCGCGGCACGCATCACGGCCGCGTCGATGCCGTGGGCCTCGGACAGGCTCACGACGTGCGCCATGGTCGACACCGCCGAGGTGATCGGGTTGCCCTCGCCGGAGAAGGAGCCGTCGTCGACGTCCGTCGCCAGCTCCTCGAAGAGCGGCGGCAGGATCGCACCGATGCCCTGGGCGAACGGGGCCAGCTCGCGCGCGCTCACCCCCTCCGCCTTCGCGAGCGCCAGCGCGTGGGCGTACCCGGACATCGCGGTCCAGAAGATGTCGAGCAGCGCCACGTCGTACGCCGCCGCCCGGCCGATGTCGGTGCCGAGGTGGGTGTGGGTGCCGCCGAGGAGGTCGAGGACGGCGCGGTGCTCGTCGTAGAGCTCGCGGGGGCCGCTGTGCAGGAACACGGCGTGCGGCGTTCCGATGGTCGTGGTCGGTGTCATGATCGCGCCGTCCAGGTAGCGCACACCGTGCTCGGCCGCCCAGACGGCGGTGTCCCGTGCCCGGCCCGGGGTGTCGGCGCAGAGATTGACGACCGTACGGCCCTTCAGCGCGTCGGCGACCGGGGCGCGGCGCAGCACGGCGTCCGCGGCGTCGTAGTCGACCACGCAGACGACGGTCAGCCCGCTCGCCGCGACCGCTGCCTCCGCGCTGTCCGCCCCGGTCGCTCCGCGCTCGACGAGCTCGCGGTCACGGCCCGGTGTCCGGTTCCAGACGGTGACGTCGAGGCCGGCGTCCAGGAAGGCGGCCGCGAGCGCCCGGCCCATCGGACCGAGCCCCAGTACCGTGACGGTGGAGGGGCGGGCGTCGGGCGGTGCGGAGCCCGGACGGGGCTGGGGCTGGGGCTCGTGCTCGTGCGATGGCATGATGCAACTCCCGTAAAATATAAGGCAATTGGTGATGAAAGGGGCAGCAATGACGCGCGGTCGAGCCCAGGACCCGGACGTGTGCGGGGTGACCGCCGCGATCGCCGTGGTCGACGGGAAGTGGAAGACGGCGCTGCTCTGGATCCTGGAGTCGGGCCCGTGCCGTCCCAGCGAGCTGCGCCGGCAGCTGCCCGGGCTCAGCGAGAAGGTGCTGACTCAGGCGCTGCGCGAGATGGAGGGCGACGGGCTCGTACACCGCGAGGTCCACGACGTACTTCCGCTCAAGACCGAGTACTCCCTGACGGACTCCGGCCGGGAGCTCTCCGTGCTTCTGGCCCCTGTCTCGGACTGGGGCCACCGGCGTCTGGAGCGACTCGCCGGGGCGACCGGGACCTCGTGACTCCGGCCGCGGTCCGGTCGGTCCTGCCGCGGTTCACCGTTCGCTTCCCCTCTCTCCGTTGCGGTGCCGGCACGTCCCGTCGCTGCGTCCCGCTCGCTTCGTCGGCCGCCCCGTAAGCGTCCCCCGGCCGGGAGCCGCCGCCAAGTACCCACAAAAAAGTGGCTACATGGGGCGGGGCCCGGGGCCCGGGACCCTGAGAGCGGCTACGGGGCGGCGCCTCGCGAGCAGGATCGCGTCCGGCTGTCCGGTTGTTCGGCTTGCCGGTAGTTCGGCTACCCGGTGGACGATCGAGGCAGGCGGCCCAGCAGCCCCGGTATGAGGACCGCGGCCACCGCGAGGTGCAGCAGGGCCAGCGAGGCGCGGGTGCCGCCGGACATGCCGGTGCCGGTGAGCGGCAGGAACGAGGCGACGAGCACGAGCAGGGCCACCCCGGTCCACACCGGACGTGCCCGCCGGGTGAACCGTTCGAGCGCCGCGAGCGCCGCCCAGCCTGCCGCGCCGATGAGCAGGGACGCCACGATCACCGGGAACAGGCCTATTTCCAGGACCTGTTGAGATGACCCCTCACCCTCGGTGATCCGTAAGTCCTGCCCGAGGAGCGGGTCCGCGAGCAGCCGGCCGGCCAGTGCGGCGCCCGTCGCGGCGAGCACGACCCCCGCCCGGCGCCGACGACGGGTGGACGTGGCGACGGTCCCCGTGTCCGCCGTCATGAGGACTCACCCGGGCGTGCGGTGAGAGCGCCGTTGAGGAAGACGTCGACCAACTCCGGTGCGGTGAGCTGGGGTTCGTCGTCCTGGCGTGGCTGGGTGAAGAGCAGGCCGAGGAAGAGTGCGGCGATCTGTTCGGCAGGCAGGCGCAGCGAGTCCCGGTCGGGGGCCAGGAGTTCGGCCACCGAGGCGCGGAGGGCGGCCAGGGACTCGTCGCGGCCCGCGCCTCTGGGCTGTTCGCCGGACGACCGCTCGCGCCGGCGATGACCGGAGGCGTGCAGGGAGCCGACCACCATGCCGATGCGGGCGAGGTGAGCCTGCAGGGCCTCGGCGGCCTCGGCCAGGCGGTCGGCCAGCGGTTGTTCGAGGGAGATGGAGGCCAGTTGGCTCTCCGCGTGATCCGGTCGTACGGCCGCGGCGACGCAGGCGGCGAGCAACTCGTCCTTGTCCGCGAACACCCGGAAGATCGTGGCCTCGCCGATCCCCGCGGCGGCCGCGATCTTGCTGGTGGTGACGGCCGCTCCGTATTCGCCGATCAGGGGGATGGCGGCCTGGATGATCATTTCGCGCCGCTGCCCGGGGTTCATGCCGGGGGCGCGGCGACGGGGTGCAGGTGTCTTCGTCATGCCACCGACGCTACGGAGTGAGTACTCACTCCGTCAATGGATGAAGCGGAGTGAATCCTCACTCCGGGCTCTGGGTCGGGCGGATCGCGTGGTGCTGTCGTATATAGCTTGCTAGATTGCTAGCATTGCCTCATGGCTGGTGACGAGGTCAAGCAGTTCAACGTGTACCTGCCGATCGGGCTGATCAAGCAGGTCAAGTACCGCGCCATCGAGTCGGGTTCGTCGCTGTCGGCGCTGGTCGCCGACGCTCTGCGCGCCTATCTCGACGACACTCCCGGGCGGCAGGAGCACCCCGACGAGAGCGGGAACGAGGACGAGGACGACAGCGACAGCGACAGCGACAGTGAGAAGGAGAGCTGACATGGCCCCCGCAGAAAGCGACGGCACGGCAGGAACCGAAGGGATCGAGGCGGTCTTCCTCACCACGCACAACTGGGGCAGCGCCGCGAAGTTCTTCCAGGGCCTCGGCTACGACCTCGATCTCGAGACCGACCACAACTCCGGGCGGCTCCGCAACGGCGACGGCCCGTACCTCTTCATCGCCGAGGTTCCCGAGGATCAGGAGCCCCGGACGCAGATCGTGATGCGAGTGCCGGACGCGGAGGCCTTCCGGCCGGGCCCGGGCGTCGAGGTGGTCACGCCGTTCGAGGACACCCACTTCGGCACCCGGGAGATGACCGTACGCGACCCCGACGGGCGCGTGTGGAGCCTGCAGGCACCGGCCGCGACGGACGCGTCATGACGGGGGAGGGGGCCGGAGCGCAGGACGCGCCCCTGGCCGGGGAGCCCGACAACACCGCGGTGCGGACGGCCCTTTGGCGCGCCGCGCACCTCCGCGTCGACCGACCGCCCCACGTACTCGAGGACGAGGTCGGGCTCAGTCTCGTGGACCCCGGGGCCGACTGGTTGCGGCGCCCGGACATGGATCCGGGAGCCACCAGCGGGTTCCGGGCGTCGATCGTGGCCCGCGCCCGGTTCATCGAGGATCTGATCGTCGAGCAGGCCGACGGCGGCATCACGCAGTACGTCGTGCTCGGCGCCGGCCTGGACACGTTCGCCCAGCGCCGGCCCGAAGTCGCCTCCCGCCTGGGGGTCTTCGAGGTCGACCAGCCGGGTCCACAGGCCTGGAAGCGCCGCCGCCTGGACGAACTCGGACTCGGCATCCCGGACTGGCTGCACCTGGTACCCGTCGACTTCGAGCGGAACGAGGACTGGCTGCGGAAGCTGGCGGCGGCCGGATTCGATCCGGGCCGGCCTGCGGTGGTCGTCTCCACCGGCGTCACGATGTACCTCACCAAGGACGCCACCGCGGCCACCCTGCGCCAGGTCGCCGGACTCGCGCCCGGGTCGCTGCTCGCGATGACCTTCCTGCTGCCGCCGGAACTGCTGGAAGCCGCCGATCGCCCCGGTCTGCGCCGGAGCGAGGAGGGTGCGCAGGCGTCGGGGACACCGTTCGTCAGCTTCTACACACCGACCGAGATGCTCGCGCTCGCGAGCGAAGCGGGCTTCGCGGACGTCCGGCATGTCTCGGGAGGTTCGCTCGGCGAGCGCTACTTCGCGGGGCGGACCGACGGCCTGCGCCCGTCGAGCGGCGAGGATCTGCTGCTGGCCACCGCCTGACCGCACCGCCGGGAGCAGTAGCGGCTGCGGGCACCCTCCGGCCCGCCGCATAGGAATCCCCTATAGGTCCTGCTCATATTTGGTCTTTGCCCCGCCTCATTTCGCGTACGTACGGTGAAACGGCTCGGGAAACGGGCGCTTGATTACGCGATCGAGAGGGGCGGTGGCATGACCACAATTACCGGGGTCGAGAACGGTTCGGGAATTCAGGAACTCAAGGGGAAGCGGGCACTCGTCACGGGCGGTTCCCGCGGAATCGGAGCGGCCGTGGTGCGCCGGCTCCTGGACGCCGGGGCCGAAGTGCTCACGACCGCAAGGTCGGCAGCGACCACGGTGCCCGAAGGGGCGGAGTTCGTGACGGCCGACGTCAGCACGCGGGCCGGTGCCGAGGAGGTCGCCGCGGCCGTGCAGGACAGGTTCGGCGGGGTGGACATCGTGGTGCACAACGTGGGGGGAGCGCGGCCGCACGAGTCGGCCGCGGCCATCCCCGACGAGGAGTGGCGGGACGCCCTCGACCTGAACTTCCTGGCGTCGGTGCGCCTCGACTCGCTGCTCGTGCCGGGCATGCGGGAGCGCGGTTCGGGGGCGATCGTGCACGTCTCGTCGGCCGCGGTCCTCACCCCGGTCGGGCAGTTCCTGCACTACGTGGCGGCGAAGGCGGCCCTCGAGACGTACAGCCGTGGGCAGTCCCTCGAGCTGGCCCCGCACGGGATCCGGGTCAACACGGTCACTCCCGGCCGCGTCGCCACCCCTGGCGGCGCGACGACCCGGGAGCAGTGGGCCGAGGTCTCCGCACGTGCGGGCGAGGCGCCGGCCCAGACCAACGCCGCCGACACCCCGCCGCTCGGGCGCGAGGGGCAGCCCGACGACATCGCGCACGCGGTGCTCTTCCTGGTGTCCGGCGGGGCGGGCTGGCTGACCGGGAGCAATCTTGTGGTGGACGGGGGCGAATTCCCCAGGAAGTGATCCGCGGGAAATTCGGGCATGCATGCCGATGTCGGCGGGTATTCGGAGGTCCTGCGGAGGGATTTTCCCCGGGCGGCAGCAATTCGCGCGCCGCCCGGATTTCCGAACCTCCGAATCCGCCGAACGCTCCGAATCCGCCGTACCCTCGGATTCAGCCGAACCCTCCGAATCCGAAGCTTCAGAAGACCGGTGCCGGTGCCGGTGCCCGCGCATGCGAGCAGTCGGCCGATCCGGACCAGGTCTCCCGGCGCAGGAATTCGAGGAGCGCCGTCTCCGCCGGGCCGGCGTGGGTCCGCAGCGCGGCGATCACGGGCTGGGACACGAGCGGGGAGACCGGGCGCGCGAGGTGCACCTGGTCGCGGGGCACCGCGGAGGCCGGGACGAGTGTCGCCCCCAGCCCGTGGGCGGCCCAGCGCACGGCCGTGGCTGTCTGGGAGACGCGGGCGACCGTGGTCGGGGCCGGTTCGTGTTCCCGCAACACCTCGAGCAGTACGCCGTCGAGTGCACTGTCGCGGTCGAACCGTACCCAGGGCTCTCCCTGCAGAGCCTTCAACTCGACGCGCTCCATGGCGAGTTGAGGATGCTCGGCGGGAAGGACCACGACGAACTCCTCGTTGCCGAGCCGGTGTGCGTCGGCGGGGCTGCGCTCGCACGCCGCCATCAGGACGAGGTCGAGGACGCCCCGGCGTCCGAGCTGCTCCAGTTCGGCGGAGCTCGGTTCCTCGAAGACGGTGACCTCGAGACGCGGGAAGCGGCGCCGCAGCGAACCGAGCGCACGCGGCAACTGGCGTGCGCCGAAGCCCATCTGCACCGCGACGACCAGCTCACCGACCAGCTCGTCGGCCCCCGCCCGGGCCGTCGCCCGCGCCCTGCGGGACGCGCTCACCGCGAGCTCCGCCTCCCGCAGGAACGCGCGACCGACCACCGTGGGTACCAGTCCGCCCGGTGTGCGGGCGAAGAGCTCGACGCCCAGTTCCCGCTCCAGGCTGCGGATCTGCTGGGACACCGACGGCTGTGCGACGTGCAGCAGCTCCGCCGCCGCCGTCACCGAGCCCTGTTCGGCGACGGCCAGGGCGTACTCGTACTGGCGAAGGCTCATCGGCCCGGTCCCCTCACCGCGGTGGACCGGGGCTCACCGGCGGTAGTAGTCGTGGTCCTCGCGGGAGAACTGCCGTAGTCCTTGCGGGAGGCTCCGCGGAGCTTGCGGGAGAGCTTCCGCGGCACTCGCGGGAGAGCTTCGGCAGAGCTCGTGGGAGAACTTCCGTAGAGCACGTAACCCGGTCCGGCCCCCGGGGATTCCCGGCCGGGTCAGCCGACCCGGTAGCGGGCCGCGAGTTCAGGGCTCTGGCCAGCGAAGGCCGCCAGGTCGGCGGCGAAGACGTCGTCGAGGAGCCGGCGGTCCTCGACGCCGGGGGCGCTGACGGTTTCGCCGAGTTCCAGTCCGCGCAGCGCGCCGCTGACGACGTCCTCCGGGCTCATCCGGGGTACGGCGCTCAGGTCCAGACCCTGCGAGGAGTGGAACTCGGTGGCCACGACTCCGGGGCACACCACGTGGGCGCGCACGCCGGTCCCCTGCAACTCGGCGCTGAGCGTCTGGGTCATGGCCACGAGGTGTGCGAGAGTGCCCGCGTACACGGCGCGGCGTGGCATGACGGACGGGTCGGCGGGACCGCTGAAGGCGATCATTCCGGCCACATTGACGACGGTGCCGCCGCCTCGGCGCTGCATGCCGCCGACCGCGGCGCGCGTGAGCAGGGTCGGGGCGAGCACCTTGACGTTGACCAGTTCCCGGGCCTTGGCGGCCGGCAGGTCGGCCAGCGGCATGTAGTGGGAGACGCCGGCGTTGTTGACCAGCATGTCCAGGGGCTCGTCGGCGCAGTACGCGGCGACGGTGTCGATGCCGTCCTCGGTGGACAGGTCGGCTGTGACGGTGCGTACGTCGGCCTCGGGGTGGGCGGCGGCGAACTCCTCGAGGCGGTCCCGGCGGCGGCCGACGACGATCAGGTCGTAACCGTCGGCGGCGAAACGCTCGGCGAAAGCCCTGCCGATGCCGGAGGTCGCTCCGGTGACGAGAGCGAGCTTGCTCATGAACGGTTGTCCTTTCGTGGGCCCGCCGGGCGAGCGCCGGCCGGCGTGCGGCTCTCCCCCCCCGGGTGGATGCGACCGCTGCTGTGTCTGCCTCCACCGTGACCACCCGACGCAGGAACAGCCAGGAGACCCGCCTTCCTGGGACTACCGGTACCAGGCACACTTTCCCGCCGATAAGCCACACTGTCCGGTATGGCAACGACGGAACTCGGCGCCGCCCTGCGCCGTCGGCGCGACCAGGTCTCACCCGAGACCGTGGGCCTCCCCACCGGCGGCCACCGGCGCGCGGCAGGTCTGCGACGCGAGGAGCTGGCCCAGCTGGCCGGGATCTCCGTCGACTACGTCACCCGCCTCGAGCAGGGCCGGGCCACCAACCCCTCCGCCCAGGTCGTCGAAGCCCTCTCCCGCGCGCTGCGCCTCACCGACCGCGCACGCACCGACCTCTTCCACCTCGCCGGACTGGCGCCTCCCGGCCCCGAGACGGTCCCGGCCCGCATCACGCCCGGCGTCCAGCGGATGCTGGACCGGCTCACCGGCACCCCTGTCGCGGTTTTCGACGCCGCATGGAACCAGTTGCTCGCCAACCCCCTCTACACGGCGCTGATGGGGGAGTGGCACGGCCATGACCTCAACGCCGTATGGCGCAACTTCCTCGGCAGCGGCAACCGCGTACGCCACACCCCCGAATCCCTGGACACGCTCCGCGCCCTCCAGGTCTCCGACCTGCGCAGAACCGCCGGCCGCTACCCGTCCGACCGGCGACTGCACCGCCTGATCTCCCGACTACGCGCCGAGAGCACCGAGTTCGACACCCTGTGGGAGTCGGGCGCCGCCGGCCGGCACGAGGCCGCCCGCAAGACCATCGACCACCCCCACATCGGCGCGATCACCCTGGACTGCGACGTCCTCGGCGTCGAAGGCAGCGACCTGCGCATCATGCTCTACACCGCCGAACCCGGCACCGAGGACGCCGAACGCCTGGCCCTCCTCACGGTCGTAGGAACCCAGACCCTCGCCGGATAGGGCTTCCCACGGCGAGGGCAAGGGGCACCGCACGCGCCTCAGCTTCCCGCGGCCTCCGGACCCGTCACATCGGCGACCACACAGCTGACGTTGTCCGGGCCGCCGAAGTCGATGGCGAGGGCGACGAGTTCGCGTACGGCCCGCTCCGGATCGCCGGTCCCGGTGAGTACCCGACGGATCTCCTCGGCCGGCACCACGGTGGACAGACCGTCGGAGCAGAGCAGGTAGCGGTCCCCTTCCTCGGCGTCGTGCAGACGCATGTCGGGGGCGGCGTCGGCCCCTGGGCCCAAGGCGCGTGCCAACAGCGACCGCTGGGGGTGCGAGGCGGCCTCTTCCGGGCTGAGGCGTCCCTCGTCGACCATCGACTGCACCATGGTGTGGTCGTGCGTGATCTGCAGCAGCTCGCCGTCGCGCAGCAGATAGACGCGGGAGTCGCCGATGTGGACGAGGGCCAGCTGCGATCCGGTCCAGAGCATCGCGGAGAGCGTGGTCCCGGCCTCGTCGGAGGAGGCGTCCGCCGTGGAGACGCCGTGCACCGCCGACTTGGCCTGCTCGATCGCGTCGTCGAGGACGTTCAGGAGGCTGCCGGTCGGGAGGCCGTCGGTCTCGAGGCGCTTGAACGCGTCGACGGCGGCCTCGCTCGCGGGGGCGCCCCTGCCGCCGAACCCGTCGGCGACGGCGAGCAGCCGCGACCCCGCGTAGACGGTGTCCTGATTGCTCTCGCGGACGAGCCCGGTGTCGGACAGGGCCGCGTAACGGATGCTCAGGGGCTCGGATTTCGGTGACATGGCAGGGTCCTTCCAGGAAAGATGGTTGACGAGGAAGGCGGCCAGGTCCCGCCGCGCAGCGGTCTCGGCCTCGATCTGCGCCCAGAACGCGCGGATCTCCTCGGCCGCCGATCCTGCTTCCAGCGCGCAGACCTGCCGGATACGGGCGAGCGGCATCCCGAGGCGCCGGAGCCAGGCGACCAGCCGCGCCTGATCCAGCTGCTCCGGCGCGTAGCGGCGATACCCGGTCACCGGGTCGACGCGAGCGGGAGTCAGCAGACCGAGCTCGTCGTACAGACGCAGCGCCTTCGGCGACAGCCGTGACGCCTTCGCGAACGCCCCGATGCCCAGCAGACCCATAGCCATACCCGTACCTCCTCGTACCGAGCGCACCGCCCGGCCCCACCGATGCTCCGGGCTCCCCCAAGGTGAAGGTCAACCGAGCGTTGCATGCGGCCCGTCGGAGCAGAGAGTTGCATGCGGCCCGTCGGAGCAGAGAAAAGAGAAAGGAGACGCACGCATGTTCACCGTCGAAGACAGGGACCGCGTCCGCGACCGGCTGCTCGCGAACGCCGCAGCCGACCGGAGCGTCGTCGGTACCGCGTTCACCGGCTCGTACGCCGACGGATCCGGCGACCGCTGGTCGGACACCGATATCGTCCTCGCGGTCCGCGGCGATCTCACCACCACGCTGAACCGATGGACCCGTTGGCTGTACGACGAACTGGGCGCACACCATCACTGGGATCTGCGAGCCGGTCCGAGCGCCGTCCGCGTGTTCCTGCTGCCCGGCTGGATCGAGATCGACCTGACCTTCGCACCGGAGCACGCATTCGGACCTCGCGGCCCGCAGTGGCGGACTGTTTTCGGCTCGACGCAGCCCCTGCAACCCTTCACGCCCCCTGACCACAACACTCTGGCCGGACTCGTCTGGCACCACGCCCTCCACGCGGGCATCTGCATCCGACGTGGCCACCGGTGGCAGGCCGAGCATTGGATCGGTGCCATCCGCGACCACGTGATCACGCTCGCCTGCCTGCGCCTCGGACACCCCACCGCGCACGCCAAGGGAGCCCACCTGCTGCCCGACGAGCTGACAGCACCACTCGATTCGACGCTCGTCCGTGCGCTCACCGAACCGGAACTCCACCGCGCGCTGAACGCATCCATCACGGTGGCGACGGACGAACTGGGCCGAACCGATCCTGCACTCGCCGCCCGCCTCCGGCCCCTCTTCGCGGAGCTCCTGGACGGTTGACCGCGACGCCCCTGTGCCGTCCGTCCCCGCGGGCCTGATTGGATTTCCGTGTGACGGACTGGTCGCGGCTCAGCCACGCGTACGGCTCTGCGGAGGACATACCCGCCCTGCTCGATCAGGTCGCGTCGGATCGGGCCTCCGAGCGCTGGAGTGACCTCTGGTCGGCGCTGTGCCATCAGGGCGACGTGTACTCGGCCGCCTTCGCGGCCTTGCCCCGGCTGGTCGACGTAGCCGGCTCGGACGACCGGGAACAGGCGGTGAACGCGCTGACGTTGGCCGGCGCGATCATGGCGGGTGCCGACCGATCGCACGGCGCGGGCGAGGTGCGCACCGGCTGTTTGCCAGCCAAGTCACCTTCTATCAAGCCGAATTGGTCCTGTCGTCCGGTATCGGTCCCATGGGGGCCGACGAGTGCCAGATCGACCCCATCGCGCTCGCAGTGTTCGTCGACGCTTTGCTCGCCCGGCACGGCGAAAGCAGGCACGCAGTCATGGCCACCCTGCCCGAAGGGTTCGTTGCCACGATGCTGACCTTGGCCGAGACAGCGGGTGTCGAAGTGAACTGGCCGGGGGCGGAGCGCGCCGAGAGTGGCACTCTCGAGACGACGTCCGATCCCCATGCCGGGGAGTGGACAGCTGCGCTGCGGCAGAAGTCGCGCGAGCTCGCCCGGCACATGACTACCTGAGGCTCGTCCGTCGGCGCTCGCGGCAGGCTCGCAAGAGTCGTCCTCCGCGCAGTGTCGTCCTCCGCGTAACTGATGTCGTCCTACGCGCAATGGAGAGGCGGCAGCCCGTGAAGAGCCGGTAGCGTCCCGCGGATGGCGAGTGAGTACACGTTGCAGGATCGGCCCCACCGGCAGGTGGTACGGATCGGCGACACCGTCCGCCGCCCCGCCCACCCCTGGACGCCGACGGTCCACGCCCTGCTCGGACATCTGGACGCGGTGGGCTTCCCTTACGCACCTCGCCCCTTGGGTTTCGACCAGCAGGGCCGGGAGGTGCTCACCTTCATCAAAGGCGCTTCCGGGCCCTTGAGTTGGGCGAAAGTGGTGGACGACGACGGTCTGTCGGCCTTCGCCCGACTGCTGCGCGAGTACCACGACGCGACGGCGGACTTCTCGCCGCCGGGCGACGCGGTGTGGGCCGGCGGCGTCGATGTGCCGAGCGACGAAGAGTCGGTCTGCCACGGCGACTTCGGCCCGTGGAACGTGGTCTGGCAGGGCAACCGCCCCGTGGGGATCATCGATTGGGACTTCGCCCGCCCGGCGCCGCGGATGCACGACGTGGCCTACGCCCTGCACTACGTCGCGCCGTTCCGCGACGACGCCGAGTGTCTGCGCTGGTTGCGGTATCCAGTGCCGCCGAACCGGGGCCGGCGTCTGGAGCGGTTCTGCACGGCCTACGGCCTCACCACGACCAGCGGTGTCGTCGACGCGGTGATCGACAGGCAGCGGAAGAACATCGATCTCGTGCGCAGGCTGGCTTCCCAGGGTCACGAGCCGCAGGCCACGTGGGTCCGCGAAGGCCTGCTGGAGGAACTCGGCCGCCGACTCGCCTGGAGCCGCTCGAACCGCCACCTGCTCGAGTGACCCACGCCTGACGCCAGCTGGACGGCGCCGACCTCGGCCTCAGTGAACTACGCGACGCGCGGGGGCCGGCCAAGCGTTCGCACCCCGTCATGAACGACCTTTCGTACAAAGCGGGTTGGCCTCCTGGAAATGTCCCGTACCGCGGGGCGGGCAAGGTCAGAGCCGTACGGCCCGGAACGCCAGATACCGGCCGAAGACCTCGTGGCTGTCCGGGGTGAAGCGCCATCCCGGCAGGGCAGACCGCAGTTCCGGCTCGGTCAGCCAGCCGTGCCAGGCGACCTCATCGGGGTCGGCGGTAACGGTGTCGGGTGTCACGGCTTCGTGCACGGCGAGCCAGTGAGGGCTCTGGCCGCTGCGGTTGAGGAACGTGAACAGCAGGCGCGGCAGCACGTGAAGGCCCAGCTCCTCGGCCAACTCCCTTGCGGCGGCCTGTTCGTAAGACTCCCCGGCATGCACGGCGCCTCCGGCCTCGACCTCGTAGAGCCCGGGATAACGCGACAGTTGATCCGACCGCCGGTGCACGAGGATCCGCCCTCGCTCATCACGACACACCGTCACGGCGACCCGGTGCAGCCATCCCTCCCGGACGGCCTGCCGACGGGTGACCACCCCCAGCACACGGTCCTGATCGTCGACACGCTCCACCAGTTCGTCCACGATGCTCACTCTGGCAGGCCCCACCGACAACGCTTGTGGGTCTGAGTCGGTGTGAGTCGGTGTGCAGCTCTCCGACCGGCTGTGGTTCAGATGGAGCGGGACCCGGCGGCCACGGCCGTCTCGCTCAGCCCCGGGCGTCAGGAGCTGAGCCGCATTTCGGGTCGTCACCGTTGTCGGCGATCACGATTTTCGGGAGTCCCACCGGGCCAGGGGCTCTGCGATGCTCATCGGCTCGGGCCGGCTCCGTTCAGCAGCGCAGCGACGCGCTCGGCCGTCTTCTGACCTGCGCGCTGTTTGATCAGCCCCTCCTTGGCGATCGCCCGCACGTGTACGGCAGTGGTCTGCTCGCCGCTGCGAGTCACCTCGACCGTGACAACCACCGGGTTCAGGTTGAGGGCTCCGCCTCCGGTGAGCACGCGGAGAGTCACTCGGTCCGTTCCTGCCGCCTCCAGCTCTGGGCGCGCGCCAGGGGCCAGCTCGACAAGCACCGTGCGGACGCGTTCAAGAGCAGGACCAAAACCCAGCTGGAGTTCGCTGTCGAACTCGCTGATGTCGTTCTTGAGGAACCGGGAGGCAATCTTCCCGCCGTAGTTGATGCGGCCGAGGGCTTCCGCCAAGAGCTCGTCCTCCGGCTGGTGCATCCGGTGCCCCCTTCTGAACCGCATGCTCGAAACGGTTTCGCCCAAGACTGAGCGACCTCACGGGAGTTTTCAACGCCAGGGTCCCGTCACCGCCGCCTCGATGGTGCGCGGCGATCATGCGGAATTGACGGCAGAACCACGATTTGACGGTGGTGCGGAGGGACCGCACACGACTCGTGACCCGCCAACTGGGCACACGTGGCAGCCCGGTGACCTGTCTCGATGGACCTGAGCCACTTCGGCTCTCTGACCAGCGGTGGCTCAGGTTGAGCGAGACGTAGAGGCCGGGGTCGTCTCGCTCAACCTGGGCCTTCAGGAGCCGAGTTGTCCTGCGGCCTGCCGTTGCCGAGGGCTGCGGATGTCTCGATGGTGTGCGCGATCATGCGGAGTTGGTGGATGAACCACGGCTTGGCGGTGGTGCGGAGGGAGCTTTCGTTGGGGAGCCGCCGGACGAACTCCGCGTGGAAGGCCCGGAAGTCCTCGTCAGTGCCGGAGAGTGCCAGGCCGCGCCAGCGTGGAGCTGCGTAGAACACCATGGCTTTGACGATCTCGGGATAGATCGCTGCATAGCGCTTGGGGTCCCATGGCCGGACGGTGCGGGCAGGGCGGGGCTGGAGCCGGGCGAGCCGCTGTGTGAGGTCGCTGATCCGGTAGCCGTGCTGCAGGAGGGTGGTCCAGAAGCGGGAGGTCTGTTCGTAGCAGACGTTGATCACGTCGGGGCCGTAGCGGCGAAGGAGCCGGTAGTGACGCTTCTGGGCGGCGACGATCTCCGGCAGATCAGCGAGGTCGAGCTGGTTGGCGGGGGCTTCGACGGCCCGGCCGATCCAGAGGCGATGGGGGATGCAGACCTGGTCGTGGTGTTTCGACATCCAGACCATGACGCCTTGGCCGGGGGCGCCGGTCCTGCGGGCGACACAGCGTCGGCATGCCCATCGGGGAGTTGCGGCGAAGGGACCTTGCGGGATGTTCCACGCCTGTCGCTCCCAGCGGGGGATCGCGTACTGGATCGAGGTCTGAGGCTGTCCGCTGAGGACACTGAGCCGGCCGACCGGATCCAGGCGGGATTCCAGCCAGTGGGAAGGCCGCCGAAGGCGCTGGACGGGCATCGCGTTGGCCGTGGCGAGGCGGTCCAGGAACGAGGCTTCGGTCTCCTGGGGGAAGGGCTTGAGCGGACGCGGCAGCGGACGGAAGACAACGGCCTCGAACGGCCTGTTCACCCCGCTTCCCTGCCTGCGTCAGGCGGGGAATCCGACTCGCTGTTGTGGTCGATCCGGATGCTGCGCAGGGAGGCTTTGGTGATGCGTTCGCTGCCGTCGAGGACGGCGGAGATCGCTGCGGCCCGGATCAGGTGGGAGAGGCTCCCGATCATGCCGCCGGTTCGCTGGTGCAGGTATTTCGACAGACCGGCCAGGGTGCCGGGCGTGTGACGATGCAGGCGAAGCGTGCTCTCCAGCGAGGCGATCAGGGACTGCCACTCGGTGTTGCGGGGGAAGGCGCCGGTGCGGACCAGGATGCAACGGCCCCCGAGTTGCTTGCCGCGGATCCCGGTGAACAGCCCGGACTTCTCGACGTTGATGCCCGCATAGACGAAGGTCGCCGGCAGGTGCTCGGTGAAGTACTTCAGGTGATCGGAGAGGTCTTCGCCGGCGGTGGTCGCGTGGTTGAGCAGGTGTATTTCGTCGACCAGCACCAGGTCCGTGCGGGCCTCGATCAGCACCTGGCAGACGGCGCTGGTGACATCGATGGTGTTGTGCCGCGGGTTGATCACGGGCAGGCCCAGGAACCGGGCGAACTCCAGGGCGAGTTTGCGCGGGGAGCCTTTGGGTGGGGCGGTGATGTAGACAACGGGAATGCGGTCGCTGCCCGGATACCGCTGCTGGACACGCAGTTCGTGGGTGCGGCCGAGCTGTTTCAGTGCCGTGGTCTTCCCGGTCGTCCACTGGCCGGAGACGATCATCCCGCGACGGGCGCCGTGCTCACGCTGGTTGAGCAGGGTCAGCAGCCGCCCCTGATGCGTGATCTCCTTGACCGTGGACGTGCGCACGACCTGCAGCTCGGAGTGATAGGAAATCCGGGCCTCGTCGTAGGTCTCCCGCAGCTGCGGGGACAGGGCCTGCCACTGCTGATCGGGCAGCAACTCGAAGATG
Organism: Streptomyces sp. YIM 130001; assembly: GCF_003574445.1. GTDB lineage: Bacteria > Actinomycetota > Actinomycetes > Streptomycetales > Streptomycetaceae > Streptomyces. The sequence continues at coordinate 164,396 of NZ_KZ984560.1, read as the reverse complement.
GCCGTATCGGCCCCCACGAACCGCCGCCAGCCCTCCAGCCGGGTGGAGGGATCGGTCCGGTCATCGGGCAGACCAGTCTCATCCCCGCCCGGCTCCGCAGAGTTCACCACCATTTCTCCGCCTCCTTGCGCGCATCGAAGATCTCCAGCGGGACGACATCGGCGAGTTCGCCGACCTCCTCGTCATCCGCCGGGTCCGGCTCCGGCGTGGGCGCCGGCCGCGGCCAGGCGGGTTCGCTGGTGGCCCGGGTGCGGGCAGCGACCTTTCGGTCGCGTCGCCGGGCCGGCCGGCCCCTGCCCGCCGCCCGGCGGTCAGGCTCGTGATCGGGTCCGTCCGAGGCCCGGTCCAAAAGCGCTGCCGCCACCTGCGCGACGGCATCCTCGTCCGGCTTGCGCTGCCCGCGTTCGGTCAGGATCTGGTGGGCCCGGTCGAAGACCAGCTCGCCCATCGGGACGGGAGACGTGCGCAGATGGCGCCAGGTCGCGGTGATCCAACCCGTGCCGTGGTGGTTGCGTACCCAGACACAGGAGATGTCGTAGGGGTCGTAGTGGACCTCCCAGAGCTTGCCGTCCGGACCTGCCCCCGAGGGCTGACGCCGGAAAGGGGCGAGTCCGGGGGCGTCGTAAGTACGGTTGTTGATCCGCACCCCGCTGCGGCCGATAACCCGCCACTCACGAGGCATCAGCTGGACGTACTCCTCCGGGCTGAGCGCGACGGGGACGTATCCGGCTGCTGACACCAGCGCGGCGTACTTCTCGTTCGGGCTCAACGGCCGGTCCGGCATCAGCGGATCGCGCAGCCCGTCGTGCGGCCTGGCCTGCCAGACGACGATCCACTCCTGGAGGAGCTCCTGGAGCTCGTGGATGGACCAGGCTGCCTGTGCGGAAGGATCTTTGCCCCGCATCTCGGCACTGCGTCCTGTGTAGCCGGCCACGTACTGGGCGAACATCGTCGATACCGAGCCCAGCGTCCGCTCGATGTGCGGCCTGTCGGTCGGGGTGTCCGGGTGCGCGGGCTGGAACGAGATCCCCAGATGGCGGCAGGCATTACGGAAGTTGTCCGAGATGAACGCCTTGCCGTGGTCACTGACCACCGTCTCCGGAACGATCACCGGGACCGCGGCGGCCTTGTCCAGCCGCTCGTCCAGCGGCAGCAAGGAAGCGTAGGGAAGCACGGAGCGCGACATGCGCAGAGCGTCGGACCAGCCGGGCCGCACCGGTTCCGGCGTCATCGCGCGTGCCAGCAGCAACGCGGCATCGACCGCCTTCGTCGACGGCCGCAGCACCACCGCAGCCAGCGTCCGGGTGGCCAGATCGATCAGCCCGGTCAGCTCGCAGCGGTCCACCGTCCCGTCATCATGGATGACCATGACGTCCAGCGGTGTGGAGTCGATTTCCATCACCTCGCCGGGACGGGCCGCCGTCAGCTGCCCGAACATCCGCTTCGGCTGCTTGCCCAGCGAGCGGCGGGTGCGGGCCGAACCGAACAGATGCTGCCCGGTCGAGACCGCCTCCAGCAGACGGTAGAACGTCGCCCGGGACGGCATCCGGACCACTCCGGCACCGTGCTCGGCGGCCAGGAGCCGTTCGACGCGGCGCCGCAGCACCTGTGCGGAGACGGTCGGCTCGTCGGTCCGGCTGCCCGCGACCTTCGCGATCGCTTCGACCACCCGGGGATCGGCCCGGCTCGTGCCGGTGGCGGGCTTGCGTAGCCTGCCGTCGACCAGACCCGCTATCCCTTCGTTCTCGAAGCGGGACCGCATCCGGCGCAGCGTGCTCAGCCCCACCTCCTCACCGCAGTCCCGCAGTTCGGCCACCTTGGCCAGCTCCCGCTGCCGCAGAGAGTGCACCGTCGGGTCGTACTCGGCCCGCACCGGGACGTTGGCATCGCCGTCCGGGCGGCCGGTGAGCAGCTCGGTCAGATGCCGCCTCCACCACTCAGCCCGCTGCTCCGCTTCCTCCGGCAGCCCCTCCAGCACCCCGGCCTCCGGCAGCGGCGGCCGGCTCAGCGCGGTGCTGAGCACGGTGAAACCCTCCGACGCCAGCAGGTGTCCCAGCAGCACGACGCCGGCGGCCTGGGCGTCATCGACCAGCCGCACCGACGTGCCGTGCAGGGCGGCAACCGTGTGCTCCCGCCCGTCGTAGCGGACCCTGTCACCCAGCGACAGCAGCCGCGGACGTGCCGGCATCCCCTCCCACCTCCTCCGAGACCACAGACACCGGGCTCACCTGCGTGGCCGCCGACAGCAGACCGGCCTCCAGATCCACCGCCAGCTCCCGGCGCCAGAGCAGATGGAAGAGCACCGGGAGCACGACGATCGGATCACCCACCGCACGGGCCCCCGCCAACAGACCCCGGGGCCGGGCGAATCCCGCCCGCAGCTCCGCCGCCACCGGCTCTCGCCGCACCCGCGGATGCCGGTAGCCCGACAACCAGCGCAGATTCGCCGCCAGCACCGGATCGAGCACGCCCACCCGCTCGAAACCCCAGCCCACCCGCGCGCAGGCCGCCGCCGTGACCTCGAACTTCACCGCGTCCTCGGGCTCGATCCGGTCATCGGGACGCACATCCAGCACCACACCGGTGCCGTCCCGGCGGCGCACGAAGTAGTCCGGGGTATGGCTGATCCGCCGAGCCCGGCCGTCAGACCGCCACGAGAGCCGGAACGGCTGCGACGCCATCGCCACCACACCGGGATCACAGTCCAGCCGCAGCAGCTGACCGAGTTCCACCCACGACTCGTAACCCACCAACTCGGCGCACGTGGCAGCCCAGTACCAGCCGGGAAAATTGCGCTGACCGGGGTACGACGGGAACGTCCGCACCTGCCCGGCCGCCTCGAAACGCGTCGGCCACATCACCTCAAGAGGCCCTTCATGCAGGTCACCGCCAGCGTCGACGTACTCCAGCCAGAAGTCCTCAGCCTCCACCGGCCACCTCCACCCCGCGCCGATCGTCGTCGTTGCCCGCTCGGTGGTGTCCGACTCTCACCCGTGTGCCGACAGGACGTCGCGGAGAGCGAGAGGGGAGCGGCCGGTCAGCTGGGTGTAGTCGTTTCGGACTCGATCCCAGCGCTGTTCACGCACCGAGGCGAACATGGATGAAAAGGCGTAGAGCCACCAGGGATCCAGGCCGGTCGCCGCAGTCTCGGCATGGTAGGTGTCAGCCGGGATGTCCACGTAGGTGACAGGCGTCTCCCATGCCTCCGCCGTGATCGAAGCGATGCCTGCCAGGTCCACCGACTCGGGCCCCGTGATGTCATGGTGACGGCCGGTCGGCTTACCCACCGCGAGTGCGGCGAGGGCGCGCGCCACGTCGTCGCGCGCCACCAGGGAGACCCGGCCATCCGCTGCCGGAAGCCTCAGCAGCCCGGTCGCGCGCGCCTCGGTGAGCCAGCCTTGGAAGAACTCGATGTACAGCGAAGCCCTGGCGAACGAGCATGGGACGCCGGAAGCCAGAAGCAGATCCTCGGTGAGCCGGTTGGCCACGGCGTAGCAGAACGGGGACGCTATGTCGGCGTCAACGCTGCTCAGCGCCGCGACATGGCCGACACGCTCAGCCGCCACGGCGGCGACAACGTTGCGGTGGTGCAGCAGCACCCGTGCATCGGGTCCGTCACTGGAGACGAGGACGAGAGTGTCCACACCCTTCAGCGCCGCACGCAGAGCGGGCGGATCGGCGTAGTCGGCGACGGCGATCTCCACCTGCGGGGGAAACGCCTCGGCAGGCAGCCTCCTCCTGGTCATTGCTACGACGTCCACGTCGGCCCGGTCCGCGAGCAACTGCACGACCCGCCCGCCCAGCCTGCCCGCCGCCCCAGTCACCGCGATGCGCATCGTTGCCCCCGTCGCCTTGTCACCAGTCGTACAACCGTAGGCAGCCAAGCGCGGCAGCGGCTCAGAAAGAGCGAGACAGAACGGCAGATGGCCAAGGTTGACTGAGACACACGGGTAGATGGCTCAGATAGACCGAGACTGGCCCACCTTCAGCGAGACAGGTCACCCGGTACCAGCCGGGAAAGTTGCGGTGACGGGACGGCCGGAGTGGCATGTAGCACTATTGCAAGCGTCTGCTTGCAATAGTTAGCGAGTGTGCGGCACCATCGGGGGCATGGCATCGCTCAACGTCGGCAACCTCGGTGAGTACCTGCGAGAGCAGCGGCGCAATGCGCAGCTCTCGCTCAGGCAACTCGCCGATGCGGCCGGGGTGTCCAACCCGTATCTGAGCCAGATCGAGCGCGGTCTGCGCAAGCCGAGTGCCGAGATTCTGCAGCAGTTGGCGAAGGCGCTGCGGATCTCCGCGGAGACGCTGTACGTGCAGGCCGGGATCCTCGACGAGCGCGACCGTGACGAGGTGGAGACCCGCGCCGCGATCGTCGCGGATCCGACGATCAACGAGCAGCAGAAGCAGGTGCTCCTGCAGGTCTACGAGTCGTTCCGCAAGGAGAACGGCTTCGGTTCCGCCCAAGGGACCGACCAAGGGACCGACCAGGGGAGCGCCGGGAACAAGGCCCCGCAGCACGATCGGGGCCAGGACCCGGACGACGCTCGGGGCCACGGCCCGAAGAGCGGTCGGGCGCCCGGCTCGAAGGACACCGTCGACACCACCGGGCCGACGGCCGGCGATGATGCCGGCCGCTCCGGTCGCGGGCCCCGCACGGCCGACGGCAGCGATGCCGAACCCTCGAACTGACCCGGAGGAACACTGCCATGGCCATCAAGGAAGACATCCGCAAGACCCTCAGCGACCCGACCCCGCTGTACTTCGCGGCCGGCACCGCCGACCTGGCGGTGCAGCAGGCCCGCAAGGTGCCCGAGCTGATCGAGAAGATCCAGGCCGAGGCGCCCGGGCGGATCGACGCGGTGCGTCAGACCGACCCGAAGGACGTCCAGGAGAAGGCCGCGGCCCGCGCCAAGGAGGCGCAGGAGCAGCTGCAGAACCGGGTGGGCGAGGTGTTCGGAAGCTTCGACACCGACCTGCGCAAGCTCGGTGAGACGGCCCAGGACCTGGCCCTGCGCGGGGTCGGCGTGGCCGCCGAGTACGTGATCAAGGCCCGTGAGACGTACGAGAAGGTCGCCGAGCACGGCGAGCAGACCGTGCGGACCTGGCGTGGCGAGGCGGCCGACGACATCGTCGAGGCGGCCGTCGTGGTCGAGCCCGAGCCGAAGCAGGTGCCGGTGGTGGAGCCGAGGACCGAGACGGCCCCCGCGAAGAAGGCGCCGGCCGCAGCCGTGACGAAGAGCGAGGCCCCGGCGAAGAAGGCCGAGGCCCCCGCCGCGCCCGCGAAGAAGGCCCCGGCGAAGAAGCCGGCCGCCAAGAGGACCACGGCGAAGAAGAGCACGCCGCCGGCCGGGAAGTAGACCCCCGCGAAGGGGGTGCTGCAGCGACGTGGAGCGTCCCGCCGGGCCGGGGGCCGAGGCCCCCGGCCCCGTGTCCCGCTTGGGCACCATCGGCGTGCGCGGGGCGTTCTACGGGTACGGTGACGGCGTAGAGACGTAGAGATTTCAGGTGGTGGGCACAGTGTTGATGACCGGCTTCAGCAGCCTTATGTCGCTGATCTTCCTCGCCATTCTGGTGCTGGCAGTGGTGGCTCTGGTGATGGCGGCGATGGCCCGCCCGGACGCTTACCTGGCGGCGAACAAGCAGAACAAGAACTTCTGGCTGATCATCCTCGGCATCACGGTGCTCGTGAATCTGGTCGTGCAGATGGTCTTCCTCCAGATCATCGGACTCATCGCCACCATCGTCTTCATGGTGGACGTGCGCCCGGCGCTCAAGGAGGTCTCCGGCGGCCGCCCGCGCCGCGGTGGCGGCAGCAGCAGCGACGGCCCCTACGGCCCGTACAACGGCGGTCGGTGACCCCTCCCGCAGCTGCGCACCTTTGCCCCACCGAGTAGCCCCACTCGCCCGCGGCCCGGTTCTTGCCGGGCCGCTCGGCGTTTCCGCGGGATGTCGCGGATGGGGCCCCTGGATGCCCCGCGGGTGGCGAGCCCCCGGCCGTACGGCCGGGTCAGCGGCCGTTGCGGTCGAGCAGGAGCACGGCGACGTCGTCGGTGAGTTCGCCGCCGTTGAGGTCGCGGACCTCGTTGACCGCCGCTTCGAGCAGGTCGTCGCCGCGCAGCCCGTCGGACAGCTGGCGGCGGACCATGGAGACCATGCCGTCCTGGCCGAGGCGCTGGTTCCCCCGGCCGATGCGGCCCTCGATCAGGCCGTCGGTGTACAGCATCAGGTTCCAGGCGCCGCCGAGGTCGACCTGCTGGCGCGGCCAGCGGGCGTTCGGCAGGATTCCGAGTGCCGGACCGCCGTTCTCGTACGGCAGGAGCTCGGCCTGGCGGCCGGCGCGGGCGATCAGCGGTGACGGGTGGCCGGCCAGGCAGAGCCCGGCGCGGCGCCCGTCGGGCGAGATGTCGACCGTGCACAGCGTCGCGAAGATCTCCTCGTCCGGCCGCTCGTGCTCGAGCACCTGCTGCAGGGTGGAAAGGAGTTCGTCCCCGCACAGACCCGCGAAGGTCAGGGCACGCCAGGCGATCCGGAGTTCCACGCCGAGCGCCGCCTCGTCCGGGCCGTGCCCGCAGACGTCGCCGATCATGGCGTGCACCGTGCCGTCCGGGGTGCGCACGGTGTCGTAGAAGTCGCCGCCGAGCAGGGCGCGGGAGCGCCCGGGCCGGTAGCGCGCGGCGAACCTGAGCGGCGAACCCTCCAGCAGCGGTGTGGGCAGCAGGCCGCGCTCGAGCCGGGCGTTCTCCTGGGCGTGCAGCCTTGACTCGGTGAGCTGGCGCTGGGCGACGTCCGCCCGCTTGCGCTCCACGGCGTAGCGGATGGCGCGGCTCAGGAGCCGGGCGTCCAGCTCCTCGCGGAACAGGTAGTCCTGTGCGCCCACGCGCACCGCCTCCGCGGCCCGCTCCACGTCACCGGACGCGGTGAGCGCCAGGACAGCGTGCCGCGGGGCCAGGCGCAGTACGTGCCGGAGCGAGTCCAGCTCGTCGCGGTCGCCGTCGCTCTCGCCGCCCGAGGCCTTGCCCCCTGCGGCGCGGCCGCTGCCGCCCGGGGCGGGCAGGGCCAGATCGAGCACGATGCAGTGCACATCGTCCGTGAGCAGCCGCTCGGCCTCGGTGAGGTTGCGTGCGGTGCGGATACGGATCGGCTTGCCGGCGGTGTCGAGCAGCTCCGGCACGCGCAGTGCCTCGGCCGGGTCGTCCTCGATGACCAGCAGGGTCAGTCCGTTGCTCGTGGTGCTTGTGGTGCTTTCGTCGTTCTCGGTGTTCCCCTGGTTCTCCGTGCTTGCGGTGATTCCTGCGTCCCCGTCGCCTGCGGTGCTGGTCTCGACACCGGGCGGCGGTGCGGGCATGGAATGAGCCTGACCGCCTTCCGCGGCCGGGATCGCTCTCTGCCGCGGTATGGGTACGGGCATCGGCTGGTCCTTCCCTCCCCCCGAGGGCACGGTGGAACGACATTCGACGCTCCACCCGACGGGGACCATAGCGGTAGCCGCGGCCGGTAGGGAATGGCGCTTCGTGAAGAGCCGGTGTCATATGCCGCATCCCGTACCGCAATTGGCCACTGCGGGCCCCTACCAGGAATGACGAACATCACGCCGCGCGGGTTGTCAGGGTGGGGCAGGTCACGTGAGACGGGCCACGGGAAGCGCGCTGCGAGGCGCCGGACGGATTCCGTACGCCCCGACATGTCCGGCTTCCGGCGGCGCGGTGCCGCAAGCGCCGGCTACTCCGTGCCGTCGGCGCCCGGGGCCCCACGTGTCCGGGCCGCTGCCCGTCCGGCGTGCCGACCCGCCGTGCTACTTGTCCGGCCGGACCACGCCCAGGATCGGCATCGAACCCGCGCCTGCCATCGTCACATCGCGCCCGGGCCGCGGTGCGTGCACCATCGCGCCCTCTCCTATGTACAACCCGACGTGACTGGCGTCCTTCTGATAGATGATCAGGTCGCCCGGGCGCATGTCCTTGATGTCGATACGGGGCAGCTGCTTCCACTGCTCCTGGGAGGTCCGCGGGATCACGCGGCCGCCGGCCACCCAGGCCTGCGAGGTGAGCCCGGAGCAGTCGAACGAGTCCGGCCCCTCGGCGCCCCAGACGTACGGCTTGCCGATCTGGCCCGTGGCGTACTCGATGGCCTTCTTGCCCGCGGCGGTCGCCCGGCCGTCGATCTCCTTGAGGATGCCCGAATCGAGCCAGGCGGTCTGTGCCTCGAGCTGGGCGTTCTCCTCGAGCTTGCGCAGTCGCTTGCGCTCGTCCGCGGCCAGCTTCGACTCGAGCTTCTCGGCCGCCGCGATCCGCTCCTTGATGCGCTTCTTGGCCTTGGCGCGCTTCTTGCGGTTCGCCTCGAGCTTCTTCCACTGCTCGGTCGCGCTCTTGGCGTAGGACTCCAGGTCCTGCTGGGTCCTGGTCAGTTCGCCGAGGAGACCCTTGGTCGCCTTCTGGCCCTGGTGCAGTCGGTCCGCGCTCTCGATGTACTTCTGCGGATCGTCGCTGAGCATCAACTGCGCCTGAGGCGGCATCCCGCCGCCGCGGTACTGCGCGCGGGCCGCGGCTCCGGCGCGCTGCTTCAGGCCGCTGAGCTTCTTGCGGCCCTTCTCCAGGTCCTTGGCCAGGCGGACGATCTCGGTCGACTGCTTGTCGGCCTTCTCCTCCGCGAGGTTGTACGCGTCGGTGGCCACGGCTGCCTGGTGGTAGAGCCGCTCGACCTCTTTGTGTATGTCGGCAAGTGTCTTGGGGGTGGCCGGAGTTCGGGGCTCCGGTTCGGCGACGGGCCTGGTCCGGGGGTCTGCCGACGCCGGGCCGGACGCGGCCAGTACCGTCGCCGCGCACAGGAGCGCGGCGGCCGTCATGGTCGATGAACGCCTGCCGATCACGCTGTCCCCCTAAAACTGATGTCGCGTCAGTAACATCCGTGGTTTCCCGGGATGGTGCCACGCCCGCGTCCAATCCAACAGACCGGCACACGGCCCCGAACCCCCATCCGCCACTTCTGACGTACGGCCCCGGACAGACGTTCCCCGGCCTCCGCTCGCCACTCGTGTGGGTTACGTGAAGCGCGGGGCGGATACGGTCGGCAGAGCACCGCAAGGCCCCGGCTACGGGATGAAACGCCGTCAACAGCAGTCGAATCGGCGTCAACCACGCGCTACGGGCGCATTCCCCCTCGCGTTCCCCCTCGCGGTGCCAACGCCTCCCACGCCACCGTGACTTCGCCCTGCCGCCACCGCGAACTGCGGTCCGTCACAGGCCAGTCGGAGCCCAGATCCGTCACCGCGCGCACCCAGCGCTGCCGCGCCCCGTACGCCGCATAGGGCGCTGCGACGGCCCAGGCCCGGTCGAAGTCGCGCAGGAACGCGTGCACGGGCTCGCCCGGCACATTGCGGTGGATCAGCGCCTTCGGCAGCCGTTCCGCGAGATCCGACGGGCGCTCGAGCGAGCCGAGGCGGGTCGCGAACGTCACCGTGCGCGGACCTTCCGGCCCGAGCGCCACCCAGACGTGCCGCCGGCCGATCTCGTCACAAGTGCCCTCGACCAGGAGACCGCCCGGCGCGAGCCGGGACCTGAGTTGCTGCCAGACGCCGGCGACCTGCTCCTCGTCGTACTGGCGCAGCACGTTAGCCGCACGGATCAGCAGGGGCGGGCGTTCGGTGGGGACCTCGAAGCCGCCGTGCCGGAAGGTCAGCCCGTCGACCTCGTACGGGTGGGCCGCCGCGACCCGGGCGGGGTCGATCTCCAGGCCGACGACCTCGGCGGCGGGGGCGGCCCGCCGCAGCCGGTGCAGGAGTTCGACCGCCGTCCACGGGGCCGCGCCGTAGCCGAGATCGACCGCGAGCGGGGCGGTGGCCCGCTGCAGGGCCGAGCCGTGGACGGCCGCGATCCAGCGGTCCATGCGGCGCAGTCGATTGGGGTTGGTGGTCCCGCGCGTGACGGTCCCTACCGGACGGGTGCGGGCCATGAGCCCCAGTATCCGGGGACGCCGGAAGGATTCGTACGGGCGGGGGACGCCCTCCCATCAGGTGTGGGGCAGAAACGGTTGAGCGTGGCGGGCAATGATTTGGCAAAGTGGAAATGGAGCGGCGTGCTCCGGTGTTTTCGAGCTGAAGAGTGCCTCACGTCCGCAAGGAGGACCGCCAAGTGGGCCAGTACGGGACCGGGCTCGGCGAACGTCACAGCGTCAGCACACCCTCACGGCTCCGCATCTCCGGCGGGCACCGAAAGCCCCGCCGGGTCGCCATGCTCAGCGTGCACACCTCACCGCTGCACCAGCCGGGCACCGGGGACGCGGGCGGGATGAACGTCTACATCGTGGAGCTGGCAAAACGCCTCGCCGCCATCGACATCGAGGTGGAGATCTTCACGCGCGCGACGACCGGCGGCCTCCCCGCGCGCGTGGAGCTCGCTCCGGGAGTGCTGGTCCGGCACATCGACGCCGGTCCCTACGAGGGCCTCGCCAAGGAAGAGCTGCCCGCCCAGCTGTGTGCCTTCACGCACGGCGTGATGCAGGCCTGGGCAGGACACCGGCCCGGCTACTACGACCTGGTCCACTCGCACTACTGGCTGAGCGGTCACGTGGGCTGGCTCGCCGCCGACCGCTGGGGCGTCCCCCTGGTGCACGCCATGCACACCATGGCCAAGGTCAAGAACGCCGCTCTCGCCGAGGGCGACACCCCCGAACCGGCCGCCCGCGTCATCGGCGAGTCCCAGATCGTCGACGCCGCCGACCGCCTGGTCGCGAACACCGACGAGGAGGCCGACGAGCTCGTACGCCACTACGCGGCCGACCCCTCGAAGGTCGCCGTCGTGCACCCCGGGGTCAACCTCGAACTCTTCCGCCCCGCCGACGGCCGCCGAGCCGCCCGACAGCGGCTCGGACTGCCGCAGGACGTCCTGATCCCGCTCTTCGCCGGCCGCATCCAGCCGCTCAAGGCGCCGGACGTCCTGCTGCGGGCCGTGGCAGACCTGCTCAGCCACCGGCCCGAGCTGCGCAGGCGGCTCGTCGTACCCGTCGTGGGCGGGCCGAGCGGCAGCGGGCTCGCCAAACCGGAGGGGCTGCAGAAGCTCGCGTCCCGGCTCGGCGTGGCCGACGTGGTGCACTTCCGGCCGCCGGTCGGGCAGGCGGAGCTCGCGGACTGGTTCCGCGCCGCCTCCGTCCTCGTCATGCCGTCGTACAACGAATCGTTCGGCCTCGTCGCCATAGAGGCCCAGGCCGCCGGCACACCCGTGATCGCCGCCTCCGTCGGTGGTCTGCCGGTGGCCGTACGGGACGGGGTCAGCGGATACCTCGTCGAGGGCCACGAACCGGCCGCCTACGCGCGCGTGCTGGCCCGTTTCGCCGACGACGAGCACCTGACCGACCGGATGGGCGAGGCCGCGGCCCGCCATGCCGAGTCCTTCGGCTGGGGCACCGCGGCCTCGGCCACCGCCGACGTCTACACGGCGGCGATGCACGAGTACGCCGCCACCAGGACAGCCCGAGGCAGTCGCGTACGCTCGCAACATGGCTGAATCAGCGGTAGGCACGACGGACGCCAAGGCCTCCTCGGCGGCCGCCGAGGACGCGGCCCGCGGCACCCTCGAGGCGGCGCTCACGGAGGCCGGCATCGAGTGGGAGAACCCGGAACCCGGCTCCTACGTCGCGAAGCTCCCCGGCACCCGCAAGCTGTCCACCACGGTCTCACTGCTCGTGGGCCGCCACTCCCTGTCGGTGAACGCCTTCGTCATCAGGCACCCCGACGAGAACGCCGAGGGCGTGCACCGGTGGCTCCTGGAGCGCAACCTCAAGCTCTACGGCGTCAGTTACGCGATCGACCCGCTCGGCGACATCTACCTGGCCGGCAAGCTCCCGCTCGCCGCCGTCACGGCCGACGAGGTCGACCGCCTCCTCGGCTCGGTCCTGGAGGCCGCGGACGGCGCCTTCAACACCCTCCTCGAGCTCGGCTTCGCCTCCGCGATCCGCCGCGAGTACGCCTGGCGCGTCTCCCGCGGCGAATCCACCCGCAACCTCGATGCCTTCAGCCACCTCACGGAGCCCCGGCAGCCGTAGCCGTTCATGCCCGGCGGTCAGACGGCCCGCTCCACCGCTTCCGGCTCCGTGGGCTGCTCCACGCTCGCAGCCTCCTGCGGCTTCGGCACCCGCACCGGCACCACCGGCTCCGGCAGCCCCCGCATCAGCAGCCAGTAGCCCAGCGCCGCCACCGTCCCGAGCGCCGCGCAGCCGGCCCAGAGCCAGTCGGCGCCGAAGCGGTCGATGACGGTGCCCGCGAGGAGGGGCGCCGCGAGGGCCGCCACCGCCCAGGACAGTGAGTACACGCCCTGGTAGCGCCCACGGCCGTGGAGCGGCGAAAGACGGACCACGAGGCCCATCTGGGTCGGTGCGTTGACGATCTCGGCGAGGCTCCAGACGATCACCGTGAGGGAGTAGACCGCGACCGAGCCCGCGAAGGCGGTGAGCCCGAAGCCGTAGCCCGCGAGCAGCGCGGAGATGATCAGCAGCTTCTGCGGATCGCGGTGCTCGATGAACCGGGTCACCGGGATCTGCAGGGCCACGATCAGCACGCCGTTGACGGCCATCGCGATGCCGAAGTCCGATGAGGAGAAGCCCACCTGGCCCATCGCCACCGGCAGACCGACGTGCGCCTGCATGAAGATCAGGGAGATCAGGAACGACAGGCTGACGACCCCCATGAAACGGCCGTCCCGCAGCACCGTGCCGAGGCTGACCGCGGGTTCGTCCGCGGCGGCGTCCGCCCCGTCCGCCCGCTCGGGCCGGGACTCGGGAAGCTTCAGAAAGACCAGCACCGCGCAGGTCAGGGTGAGGACGGCCTCTCCGAGGAAGCCCGCGAGATAGCTGTACTCGGCGACGAACCCCGCGCCGACCGAGGACAGCGCGAACCCGAGGTTGATGGCCCAGTAGTTGAGCGCGAACGCCCGTACCCGGTCCTCGGGTTCGACGATGTCCGCCATCATCGCCTGCACCGCGGGACGCGAGGCGTTCGAGGCCATGCCCACCAGGAAGGCCACCGCGGCGATCGACAGCGGCTCCGTCATGAAGCCGAGCAGGGCCACGGACAAGGCCGTCGAGATCTGGGCGACCAGCATGGTCGGGCGCCGCCCCAGCCGGTCGGTCAGCACACCGGCGCCGATCGAGGAGACGACACCGCCGAGGCCGTGCAGCGCTGCCACCAGACCGGCGTACGAGGCCGAGTAGCCACGGTCGACAGTCAGGTACAGCGCCATGAAGGTGGCGACGAAGGCGCCGAGACGGTTGACGAGGGTGCTCGTCCAAAGCCACCAGAACTCCCGGGGCAGACCCGAGACGCTCTCTCTCGTGGCTCTTCGGAGAGACGCGACGGACACGTGTGTGCTCCCGGAGGCATGACAGGCGGAAGGTGCCTGCTCACACGGCCGCGACGAGCACACGTAACAGGCGAATCTGACGCGCGCAGCTTACGATTCCCCGGCGCGGCGCACCAACGGATTTCGATTAGGCTCGGACGCATGGCCGACGCACCGTACAAGCTGATCCTCCTCCGCCACGGCGAGAGCGAGTGGAACGCGAAGAACCTGTTCACCGGCTGGGTGGACGTCAATCTCAACGAGAAGGGCGAGAAGGAGGCGGTCCGCGGCGGTGAACTCCTCGCGGGCGCGGGCCTGCTGCCCGACGTCGTGCACACCTCGCTGCAGAAGCGCGCGATCCGTACCGCGCAGCTGTCCCTCGAGTCCGCCGACCGCCACTGGATCCCGGTCCACCGCTCCTGGCGTCTGAACGAGCGTCACTACGGCGCTCTGCAGGGCAAGGACAAGGCGCAGACCCTCGCGGAGTTCGGCGAGGAGCAGTTCATGCTGTGGCGCCGCTCGTACGACACCCCGCCGCCGCCGCTCGAGGACGGTGCGGAGTACTCGCAGAGCGACGACCCGCGCTACGCGGACATCCCGCCGGAGCTGCGCCCCCGCACCGAGTGCCTCAAGGACGTCGTCACGCGCATGCTGCCGTACTGGTACGACGGCATCGTCCCGGACCTCCTGGCCGGCCGCACCGTCCTGGTGGCGGCGCACGGCAACTCGCTGCGCGCACTCGTCAAGCACCTCGACGGCGTCTCCGACGCGGACATCGCAGGCCTGAACATCCCCACCGGCATCCCGCTCGCCTACGAGCTCGACGCCGACTTCAAGCCGGTCAACCCCGGTGGCACCTACCTCGACCCGGACGCCGCCGCGGCAGCCATCGAGGCGGTCAAGAATCAGGGCAAGAAGAAGTAGCCGCAGACGCCGGATCCGCGCCCTCGACGTGCACGCGCGGTGTGCGTCGAGGGCGTACGTCTGTGGGGCCCGGGCGGTGACGGCGGGGGTCAGCCGGGGCGCTTGAACTCCGCCGGGCCCGCGTTCAGTTCGATGGTGCCGTCCGCGTGCAGGACCGGGCGGCTTTCCGCCATGCGGCCACCGTAGGCCTCGATGTGCTGGATCGATGCGCCCTCGGGGACGGTGAAGTCGACGAGGGCGATGGCGACCCAGTACCTGGTCTTCGCGTTCTCGAAGAGCGGCACGGTCACCGTCGAACCGCGGCTGTCCGTGACGACGACCTTGGCGCCGAAGCTGCGGAACGAGCCGAAGCCGTTGCTCACCGCCGAGTAGGCGCAGAACAGCACGTAGCCCTGCTCCTCGGGCCGGGAGATCCGGACTGTCTCGACGCCCGGCTCCAGGGAGTCGCCGTCGAGGCGCAGGAACGGGGCGTCCTGCAGGGAACCGAGGTTCCGGTAGTAGACCGCGTTCGAGCCCTCGCCCTTGGCCGGTCGGCGCACGTCCCGCCGCGGCGCGATGCCGGGGACCGCAGGGTCGCCGTGCGGCACGTGGCGCTTGACCAGGGAGCCGGGGGCGGTCGGACCGCGCAGGGCCTCGGCGGCCGGGACGAACAGCGCGTACAGGTCGAGGTCGGCGCCCTGCTTGCGGCGGCGGTCGTTGCCGCCGTCCCATTCGAGCGTCGCGGTGACGACCAGCTCCGGATCTTTTTTGTCCAGGCTGGTCGCGATCCGGCTGCCCTTGTCCAGACTCACGGCGCCGAGCGGTGGCTTGGTGAGGTTCGGCCGTGGCGTGGGGGGCAGGAGCGCAGGCGGGGGCCGGAACCTGCGTGGGCGTAGGCGCGGGTGCCCCAGGAGCAGGTGCGGGAGCCTGCGCGGGCACCGCGGGCTCGTCGACATGGACTCCGAAGTCGGTGGCGAGTCCGGCGAGGCCCTCCGCGTAACCCTGGCCGATGGCGCGCAGCTTCCAGGCGCCGGCCCGACGGTAGAACTCCAGGAGCAGCACGGCGCGCTCGCTCGCGGTGAACGGCGGCGGGTCGAACAGCACAGGCTCCGCGCCCGGTGCCGTGACCCGGACCGAGACGGCCGGGATGTCGCCGAAGGTGCGGGACGTGTCCCCGGGATCGCAACTGGCGACCAGCACCACCCGGTCCACATCGGCGGGCAGCAGGGCCGGTTCGAGCTCGATCCGCTCGGGCCCGGCGGTGTCCGCGGAAAGGTGCCGTACCGCTCCCACCTCGGCCGCGGGTTGGTTGTGGAAGACCATGTCGGCGTCGGACCTGACCTTGCCGGCCGCGTCAAGGAGAAGGGCGCTGAGGTCCAACGGCGCACCCGGCGGGCCCAGTTCGGCCGTGACACGGCCCGCGCCCACGGGTGTGTTCTGACCTCGGCTCAGCTCCGCCATGGGTGCCCCCGATTCATCGGATCCCGGCGGCCGGCCGATCCCTGCGACCGTCCGCGGGCACATCTTCGCACCGGCGAGCGCCGGGCTGGGGCGAGGAGCCGGGGCTACGGTGGTGGCAGAGGGAGGCACCATGACCGGAAGTACCCATTCCGTGGTCGGGATGCCGGACCCGGAGGCATTGCACCGCTCGCTGCTCGCGAGCTGGAACGCCCGCGACGCCGCCGGATTCGCCGGCCACTTCACCGAGGACGGCGCCAGCATCGGGTTCGACGGCAGCACAGTCCTCGGGCGCGAGGCGATCGAGGACCACCTGACCGGCCTCTTCGACGCCCACGATCCCGCCGCCTACGTGGCCCTGGTGCGGGAGGTCCGCCCGCTGGGGGCGGACAGCGCGCTGTTGCGGGCCGACGCGGGCATGGTCCCGCCCGGAGGCACGGACCTCAATCCGGCCGCGCACGCCGTCCAGTCCCTGGTCGCCGTACGGGACGGGGCGGCGGGCCGGTGGCACGTCGCGCTGTTCCAGAACACACCGGCCGCCTTCGACGAGGATCCCGAGGCCGCCGACGACCTGACCCGTGACCTCCGCCAAGCACTCCGCGCGGAGCAGCTCTGACGGCGCGGAAACAGCGCTGACCGCACGGGAACGGCGCTGACCGCACGGAACAGCGCTGACCACACGGAACGGCTCTGACCTCGCGAGCGGCTCCCGCCCGTACGGAGAAGCTGGCTCCGGCCCGTACGGAGAAGCCCGCGCCGGCCCGCCTGGGCCAGCCCGGCCCGCGCGCATCAGCCGATCGGCAGCTGCGTCAGCCGCCGCACTGACAGGGCGCCCCCTGCTGGCAGCCGCAGCCGCAGCCCGAACCGCATCCGCACGCGGCGAGCAGGGGGAGGTGCAGAGCCCCGGCCGGTTCGGCCGTGGACGCGGGTTCCTGTGGGGCGTCGGGCGTGGGGGTGTCGGCCATGGGACCCTCCTCGTCGTGCGCCACGAAGGCGCAGTTGCCTACGCCCAGTTCATGCCCAGCTCCCGAGGCGCATCAACGGCGCACGGAGGCTCTCGTCCGGGCCGACCGCGCCTTGCGCGCCCCTCGCGGGAACCGCCCGGCCCGGCCTCAGGCCCCTTCCACCGGCTGCGCCCCGCCCGCCTGGAGCTCGTCCGCGTGCTCACCGGTGACCAGGTAGACCACACGCTTCGCGACCGACACCGCGTGGTCCGCGAACCGCTCGTAGTAGCGGCCGAGCAGCGTCACGTCGACCGCCGTCTCGATGCCGTGCTTCCAGCGGTCGTCCATCAGGTGCTGGAAGAGCGTGCGGTGCAGCAGGTCCATCTCGTCGTCGTCCTGCTCGAGCTGCAGCGCCAGATCGATGTCCTTGGTGATGATGACCTCGGCCGCCTTGGCCATGAGCCGCTGCGCGAGCTGCCCCATCTCGAGGAGCGTGGCGTGCAGGTCGTGCGGCACGGGCGACTCGGGGAAGCGGAGCCTGGCCAGCTTCGCGACATGCTGCGCGAGGTCGCCGGAACGCTCCAGGTCGGCGCTCATCCGCAGCGAGGTGACGACGATGCGCAGATCGGTGGCCACCGGCTGCTGCCGGGCGAGCAGGGCTATCGCCCGTGCCTCCAGGTCGTGCTGCAGATCGTCGACCTTCTGGTCGGCGGCGATCACACTCTCGGCCAGCTTCAGGTCGGCGTCGAGCATGGCCGTGGTGGCGCGCCCGATCGCCGAGCCGACGAGCCGGGCCATCTCGACGAGGCCTTCGCCGATCGAGTCCAGTTCCTCGTGGTACGCGTCCCGCATGGATGTCCCTCTCTCGTACGTCCGGGGCTCTGACTCCCCACGCTCCCACGGTGGGGTCCGAACGCGACCGTTACCGGCACCCGGTATGAATCAACCTGGTCGTCGAGGTGAACTCTGGGCGACGCGGAACGTCCTCTACCGCCCCTCCCGCGCGTGGGTGCCCGGTTCGTCCAGCTGCAGAGCCACCCAAATGAACCAACCCCGTACCGTCGGTGAACTCTCGGCGACGAGTGTCCGAGATGACAGGCGGACGGCTGTGGCCCGCCCCTGACCCATGCCTAACCTGGGGGCATGGACGTGAACGCGGCGGTCGCCGCAGCGGCTGCGATCGCCGGCGTGTGTACCGGGGTGGTCGCCACGCTGGCGTTCCGCTGGAGCGAACGCGAGCAGAAGCGCCCCACCAGAACCTCTCTGCACATCGACCCTGTCCTGCCTCCGGGCGTGGACACGGTCCTCTCCGTGCTCCGCTCCTCCGCAGTGGTGCTCGACGAGGCCGACGCCGTCGTCAAGGCCAGCTCGGCCGCGTACGCCCTCGGCCTGGTGCGCGGCGGCAAGCTCGCCGTCGACCCGATGCTCAAGATGGCCCACGACACCCGCAGGGACGGCGAGATACGACAGGTCGAGCTGGACCTGCCGCGCCGTGGCACCGGCCGGGGGGAGGCACTCGCCGTCTCCGCGCGCGTGGCCCCGCTCGGCTCCCGCCTCGTGCTGCTCCTGGTCGAGGACCTCACGGAGGCCCGCCGTATCGAGGCCGTACGCCGCGACTTCGTGGCGAACGTCAGCCACGAGCTCAAGACCCCCGTGGGCGCCCTCTCGCTGCTCTCCGAGGCCGTCATGGACGCCGCCGACGACCCCGAGGCCGTTGAGCGCTTCGCCGGCAGGATGCAGGTCGAGGCGACCCGGCTGACCAATCTGGTCCAGGAACTGATCGACCTCTCGCGCGTGCAGAACGACGACCCCCTGGAGGACGCCGAACCCGTACGCGTCGACGAACTGGTCGCCGAGGCCATCGACCGCTGCCGCCACCAGGCCTCCGCCAAGCAGATCACCATGGCCTCCAACATCGGCAACGGCGCCGAGGGATCCCCCCGGACCAACGGCCTCTACGTATGGGGCCACCGCGGCCAACTCGTCGGCGCCCTCGGCAACCTCGTCGAGAACGCCGTCAACTACAGCCCGGCCCGCACCCGCGTGGGCATAGCCGCCCGCCGCGTCAGCGCCTCCGGCGGCGAGCTGATCGAGCTGGCCGTGACCGACCAGGGCATCGGCATCTCCGACCGGGACAAGGAGCGCATCTTCGAGCGCTTCTACCGGGTCGACCCCGCTCGTTCGCGGGCCACCGGCGGCACCGGCCTCGGCCTCGCCATCGTCAAGCACGTGGCCGCCTCGCACGGCGGGGAGGTCACCGTGTGGAGTTCGGAGGGACAGGGCTCCACCTTCACCCTGCGGCTGCCCGAGGCGGGTTCCGCACGCGACCGCAAGCCGCTCCACCACGAGGACGCGGACCTCGACGAAGAGGACCGTCCCGCAGACCGCTCGACCCACCGCGTGACTCGCGAGACCCGTGAGCCGCTTCCTGCCCCGGAGGTCCTTCCGTGACCCGAGTGCTCGTCGTCGAGGACGAGGAATCCTTCAGCGACGCTCTGTCCTACATGCTCCGCAAGGAAGGGTTCGAGGTGGCCATAGCCGCCACCGGGCCCGACGGGCTCGACGAGTTCGAGCGCAACGGCGCCGACCTGGTCCTGCTCGACCTGATGCTCCCCGGCCTGCCCGGCACCGAGGTCTGCCGTCAGCTGCGTGGCCGTTCCAACGTCCCGGTGATCATGGTGACCGCCAAGGACAGCGAGATCGACAAGGTGGTCGGCCTGGAGATAGGGGCCGACGACTACGTGACGAAGCCCTTCTCCTCGCGCGAACTGGTCGCCCGCATCCGCGCCGTACTGCGCCGCCGCGGTGAGCCCGAGGAGGTCACGCCTGCCGCCCTCGAGGCCGGACCCGTCCGGATGGACGTCGACCGCCACGTGGTCACCGTCTCCGGCTCCAAGGTCGACCTGCCGCTGAAGGAGTTCGACCTCCTGGAGATGCTGCTGCGCAACGCCGGCCGTGTGCTGACGCGGATGCAGCTCATCGACCGCGTCTGGGGCGCCGACTACGTGGGCGACACCAAGACCCTCGACGTCCACGTCAAGCGCCTGCGCGCCAAGCTCGAGCCGGACCCGGGCGCCCCGCGCTACCTGGTGACCGTGCGCGGCCTGGGCTACAAGTTCGAGCCGTAGGCCTCACCGGCCGCCGGCCCTGCCCATGCCGAGGGCCCCACCGCTTGTGGCGGTGGGGCCCTCGGCGTACTCGGACCTCCCGGCCGGACGGTGCGTGGCCGGGAGCTCCGAGGCTCAGTGCCCGGCGTCGTTCGAGGCGGCGCCGTCGGCTGCCCCGGCGCCGGTGCCGGCTCCCGTGCCCTCTCCGTCGCCTGCTCCCGCGCCCGTGGCGCCGTCCGTCGGCGTGGCATCGCCGGACGGCTGCTCGCCGTCGGCGGGTGTCGTGCCGTCGGTGGGCCTGGCGGGCTTGCTGGGCTTGGCGTCCGGAGCCTTGGGGATCTCGGTCGGGCCGACCTGGCCGAAGTAGCTCTTGGCCGGGACCACGAAGGTCCGCAGCTGGACCTTGCCGGTCTTGCTGAAGGTGAAGGTGACGCGCTGGGCGTTGCCGTCGACCACGGAGCCGCGGCTGCTGGGCAGTACCGCGGAGGCGTTCTCGGCACCGCCGATGACGACGTAGCCGTCCGCCGGGACGGTGATCTTGCCGCCGCCCTTCGCGGGCTTCAGGGTCGCCGCCTTGGGCGTCCCGTCGACGGTGATCGAGTCCAGGGTCTGGGCCTTGTCGCCGTTGTTGTAGATCGTCGCGGCGACCGCGGCAGGCCCGGTCGACTTCAGGTCGGGCTGCGTGACGACCATCGCGCCCTGCACCTGGATGTCGTCGACGGTGGCGGCCGCGTCGTCCGGCTGCACCCCGAGCGTCTGCGCGTTGTTGCCGGCGCTGCACGCGGTGAGGGCGCCGATCGACAGGGCGAGAACGGAGGCGGCGATGGCGCCGCGGCGGAGGGTGCGGACACCCCCGGCAGCAGTTTGGGGGAGGCTCACGGCGCGGCAACTCCTTGAACTCGGGCGGGCGGACCGGGTGTCACAGCCGCCTGTTGGTCTGTCAGCGGCCTTAGATTACCGAGCCGTCCTCCCGCCCTCGCACCCGACCCGCCCCTTCGCACCTGCCACCGGATCGGCGGCGTCGGAGGGGAGGGCCGTACCGCGTCGGCCGATTCTGTTTCGCGTCGGCCGTTCGAAGTTCGTTCGGCTTTCACATAGTCGTCGCCACGATCCGGCTGCGGATTTCCCGTAAGGAATGCGTGGCGGTACGGAGAATTGATCATCGGCGGATCTTGCGGCCTCTCTCCGTGATGCCCGCGATCGTCATCCGGAGTGATCTACGGATGACTCTGCCGTCCCTCTCCGGCGCCTCTCTCGACCTCTCCGCCGATCGGCCCGGTGATCAATTCCGGATTCACGCGGTTCGTGTCCCGGATCTCTCTGTGGACGTCGAACGGAGTAGCGAGATGCGTGCATCCTTCGAGGGGCAAACCGGGACGTTTGCTCCCCGCGGAGGGGTCCCCGAAGGATGTAACGCGCGCGTTTCGGCTTCCACGGACATCGGCTCCGACCTGCGAATACCCGCTTCCGCAAAGCCTTCGCAGCACGTTCCTGTCACTGTTGTCAAGCCCTGAGATATGCCCTGACCTGCGAAAACGCCATTCAGAACCCGCGATTCTCGTGTTACTCTGGATAGCCACGGAAGGGGTACCTGTCACATGACGTTCAAGGTTGGCGACACCGTGGTCTATCCCCATCACGGGGCCGCGCTGATCGAGGCCATCGAAACTCGCCAGATCAAAGGCGTGGACAAGACCTACTTGGTGCTGAAGGTCGCCCAGGGCGACCTGACGGTTCGCGTACCGGCAGACAATGCGGAGTTCGTCGGCGTTCGCGACGTTGTCGGTCAGGACGGTCTGGACCGGGTCTTCGAGGTGCTTCGCGCACCGTATGCCGAAGAACCCACGAACTGGTCACGCCGCTACAAGGCAAATCTCGAGAAGCTCGCCTCGGGTGATGTCATCAAGGTCGCGGAAGTTGTCCGTGATCTGTGGCGCCGGGAGCGTGAGCGCGGTCTGTCTGCAGGTGAGAAGCGCATGCTCGCCAAGGCACGGCAGATTCTGGTGAGTGAACTCGCTCTCGCGGAGAACACCAACGAGGACAAGGCCGAGGCCCTGCTCGACGAGGTCCTCGCGTCCTGACGCAAAGCACCACCTGCTGTAACGCACCACCATGCGTGCAACACCATGCCGCGGTGCCCGCTGACCTCTGGTCGCCGGGCACCGCGGCATGTCTGCGCTTTCCCGAGCGCCCGAAGGCGCTGGGGGAGAGTGCCGGGCTCAGACCACGGGCGTCCCCGTCTCCGGCCGGATGTCACGGAAGGGTCCCGGCCGGGACGTCGAGCCCCGCACTGTTGTGGCCATACCCAACCCGCCCGAGGAAACAAACCTGAACGCGGACCAGATGTCAGACGAAGCCAGCCCCCGCTCCGAGCCGACCCGGACGCCGCTCGCGCGGCCCGCGGACGAGGCTCGGTCCACCGCGCCGGCCACTGCCGCGGTCATCCCCGCGGCCGGCCGCGGCGTACGGCTCGGCCCCGGCGCCCCCAAGGCGCTGCGGACGCTCGACGGCACCCCGATGCTGATCCACGCGGTCCGTGCGATGGCCGCCTCCCGCGCCGTCTCCCTCGTCGTCGTGGTGGCGCCCGCGGACGGCGTCGACGAGGTGAAGACCCTGCTCGACGACCACCTGCCCGCGTCCCGTGCCGAACTGCTCGTGGTCCCCGGCGGCGACACCCGTCAGGAGTCGGTCCGCGCCGGACTCGAGGCACTGCCGCCCGGCATCGGCTCCGTCCTGGTGCACGACGCCGCCCGTCCGCTCGTCCCCGTGGACACCGTCGACGCCGTCGTCGAGGCGCAGCGCGCCGGTGCGCCCGCCGTCGTCCCCGCACTGCCGCTGGCCGACACGGTCAAGGAGGTCGAGCCCGGTGCGCCAGGTGCGGCGGAACCGGTGGTCGCCACTCCCGTACGGTCCCGGCTGCGCGCCGTGCAGACACCGCAGGGCTTCGACCGTGCCGTGCTGCAGCGCGCGCACGGGGCCGTGGCTCTGAACGGTGAGGGCGCCACGGACGACGCCGGCATGGTGGAGCAGCTCGGGCACCCGGTCGTCGTGGTGCCGGGCCACGAAGAGGCGTTCAAGGTCACCCGGCCGCTCGATCTCGTACTGGCCGAGGCCGTACTCGCACGCAGGAGGACCGACGATGGCTTCTGAGACACCCGCGGGGAGCCCCGCCGAACCGTCGGCCCCCGCCGGCCTGCCGCTGGTCGGCATCGGCACCGATGTGCACGCCTTCGAGCGCGGTCGTGAGCTGTGGTGCGCGGGCCTGAAGTGGGAGAGCCGGGACGGTGACGAGTACGGCCTGGCCGGGCACTCCGACGGGGACGTCGCGGCGCACGCCGCCTGCGACGCGCTGTTCTCCGCGGCCGGTGTCGGCGACCTCGGCGCGCACTTCGGGACCTCGCGGCCCGAGTGGTCCGGCGCCTCGGGAGTCTCGCTGCTCGCCGAGGCCGCCCGCATCGTGCGGTCCCACGGCTTCGCCATCGGCAACGTCTCCGTCCAGGTCATCGGCGTACGGCCGAAGATCGGCAAGCGGCGGGGCGAGGCGCAGCGTGTACTGTCCGCCGCGGTCGGAGCACCGGTGTCGGTGTCCGGCACGACGACCGACGGCCTCGGTCTGACCGGGCGGGCGGAAGGCCTGGCGGCGCTGGCGACGGCGCTCGTCGTTCGCGTCTGAGCCGAGGGCCGCGCCCAGGCCGAGCACGCATCCGGGAACGGGTCCGGAAGCGGGTGGAGGGCTACGCTCCTGTTCCGGGCCCCGACCGGGCCCGGAACACCCGCACCCCGTCGCCAGGAAGGCACCCCGATGTCGGCTCAACTCTCCGACCAGCTCAAGGAAGTTCTCGACACCCCCGTCTTCATCAACGTCGCCACCATCCAGCCGGACGGCAGTCCGCAGGTGTCACCGGTGTGGGTGAAGCGGGACGGAGAGGACCTGCTGTTCTCCACCACGATCGGGCGGCGCAAGGAGGCGAACCTGCGGCGCGATCCCCGCGTCACGGTCGTCGTGCAGCCCTTCGACGCCCCGTACACGTACGCCGAGATCCGCGGCACCGCCGAGATCACCACCGAGGGCGGCCAGGAACTGATCGACGAGCTGGCACTCAAGTACACGGGCAAGTCGTACGGCGAGTTCAACCCGGCGTCGGCCAGCGACGGCGAGCGCGTGGTCGTCCGGGTCAAGGCCCGCAAGGTCGTCGGCAGGCTGTAGACGTCCGGCCGGAACGCCCCCCGCGGCGGACCGCGCCGGAAAGTCGCAAACGTGTCCCGCGGCCACGGACAGGGCGCGGGGCACTGCTGTGGGCGCACTACCCTTGATGCGTGACCATTCGCCTGTACGACACCAGCGCCCGGCAGATCCGTGACTTCTCCCCGCTCACGCCGGGCTGTGTCTCGATCTACCTGTGTGGCGCCACCGTGCAGGCCGCACCGCACATCGGGCACATCAGGTCGGGGCTCAACTTCGACATCCTGCGCCGCTGGTTCGACTACCGCGGCTACGACGTGACGTTCGTACGGAACGTCACGGACATCGACGACAAGATCATCAAGAAGTCCGCCGAGCAGGGCCGCCCCTGGTGGGCGATCGGCTACGAGAACGAGCGCGCGTTCAACGACGGCTACACCGCGCTCGGCTGCCTGCCGCCCACCTACGAGCCCCGCGCGACCGGGCACATCACCGAGATGATCGAGATGATGTGCGGCTTGATCGAGCGCGGGCACGCCTACGAGGCGGACGGGAACGTCTACTTCGACGTCCGCTCCTTCCCCGGCTACCTGCAGCTGTCCAACCAGGACCTGGACGATCTGCGGCAGCCGTCCGGCGAGGGCGAGACCGGCAAGCGCGACCCGCGGGACTTCGCCATGTGGAAGGCCGTGAAGCCGGGTGAGCCCAGCTGGGAGACGCCCTGGGGCCGCGGCCGGCCGGGCTGGCACCTGGAATGCTCGGCGATGGCGCACAAGTACCTGGGCACCGCTTTCGACATCCACGGCGGCGGGCTCGACCTGGTTTTCCCCCACCACGAGAACGAGATCGCGCAGGCCAAGGGTTACGGCGACGATTTCGCCTCGTACTGGGTGCACAACGCCTGGGTGACCATGTCCGGCGAGAAGATGTCCAAGTCGCTCGGCAACTCGGTGCTGGTCAGCGAGATGGTCAAGCAGTGGCGTCCGATCGTCCTTCGCTACTACCTGGGCACCCCGCACTACCGCTCGACCATCGAGTACAGCGTGGAAGCCCTGCGTGAGGCGGAGTCCGCGTTCGCGCGGATCGAGGGCTTCGTGCAGCGGGTCAGCGAAAAGGCGGGGAAGGCCGTCCCTGCCGCGGCCGAGGTGCCGCCCGCCTTCGCCGAGGCGATGGACGACGACCTCGGTGTGCCGCAGGCCCTGGCGATCGTGCACACCGCGGTCCGGCAGGGGAACTCGGCGCTCGCCGCGGACGACAAGGAGACGGCCGTCGCCCGGCTCGCCGAGGTCCGTGCCATGCTCGGCGTACTCGGTCTCGACCCGCTCGCCGAGCACTGGGCCGGCGACCAGGGCGGTGGCGACGAACTGCACGGTGCGGTGGACACCTTGGTGCGGCTCGTGCTGCAGCAGCGGGAGGCGGCCCGCGCCCGCAAGGACTGGGCGACCGCCGACGCCATCCGCGACGAGCTCGGCCAGTCGGGCCTGGTCATCGAGGACAGCCCGGAGGGTCCACGCTGGACCCTCGGACCCCGGTGACCGCCCACTGAACCCGTCGTGAACGTGCTGCCGGGTGGGCCGGGCTGCACACTTCCTATACGTACGCACATACGCAGTCAGAAACAGGTAGGTCATGGCCGGGAACAGCCAGCGCAGGAACCGCCGCACGTCCAACAAGAAGGGCGCGCAGGTCGGCAGCGGTGGCAAGCGGCGCCGCGGGCTCGAGGGAAAGGGCCCGACGCCGCCCGCCGAGGCGCGCAAGGGACACAAGAAGAACCGGATCGCCGGGGCGCAGGCCAGGGCCGCGACCCGCAAGCCGCCGCAGCGGCGCGGCGGCAAGGGCACCTCGGAGATGGTCGTCGGCCGTAACCCGGTCGTCGAGGCGCTGCGCGAGGGCGTGCCCGCGAAGACGCTCTACGTGCAGCAGTTCATCGACAACGACGAGCGCGTGCGCGAGTTGCTGCAGCTGGCGGCCGACCGCGGCGGCATCAACCTGATGGAGGCGCCGCGCGCCGAGCTGGACCGGATGACGAACGGTCTGAACCACCAGGGCGTCGTCCTGCAGGTACCGCCGTACGAGTACGCCCACCCCGAGGACCTGGCCGCAGTGGCCTACGACAACGGCGAGGAGCCGCTGATCGTCGCGCTGGACGGGGTCACCGACCCGCGCAACCTCGGCGCGGTGGTGCGTTCCGTGACCGCCTTCGGCGGGCACGGCGTCGTGGTGCCCGAGCGGCGTGCCGCCGGGATGACGGCGGGAGCCTGGAAGACGTCGGCCGGTACCGCGGCACGTACGCCGGTGGCGCGGGCGACCAACCTGACCAGGGCGCTCGAGGGGTACCAGAAGGCCGGGCTCACCGTGGTCGGTCTGGCGGCGGACGGCGAGACGGAGGTCGGGGACATCGCGGCCCTGGACGGCCCCGTGGTGATCGTCGTCGGCAGCGAGGGCAAGGGCCTGTCCCGGCTCGTCGGCGAGACCTGCGACATCCTCGCCCGGATCCCGATGCCGGGTGGCGCGGAGTCCTTGAACGCCGGTGTGGCCACGGGAGTTGTGCTGTACGAGGCGGCGCGCCGACGCGCCTGACCGGTGGCACGCGCGCGTGCCGGCCGCCGTTGCCGAGTGGGTGCGGCGGCCGGGCCGTTGACGGGTGTCGGGCCCAAGGCCCGGACGTACGGCGGGGCTTGACGCGGTCCGGACAGATCGGGGCGTCCGAGGCAGTGTCCTAACCACACATCACTCGGTTAGATGAGTGTGGACACCAGAACACCCCGCACACCCACGGGCGGAAGCACCTCGGGTTTCGACGAGGGTCCCGCGCTGAGCATGGCGAAGGTGCCGTGCGATCCGGCGCAGGTCGTCGTCAACCACGCGAGCTTCCGCGTGCAGCTTCCCGCAGCTCAGCGGGCCCAGTCCCCGCGCATCACACGGCACTTCGCGTCCACCGGGGCCGCTGCGGCGACCACGGTGATCCCGGTGGCGGGAGCCGCCGGCGCCGTCCGCAGGCGGCGGGCGCCGGTCGTCTGGAGCGGCCGCAGCGAGCCCGGCGACCCGGGTGCCACCGGGCTCCTGCAGGCGGTGCGCGGCAGCGGCGTCCGGCACGGTGACGACGCCCGTGCCCCGCTGGAGACCTTCGAGGGCGGTGCGGCGACGCAGGTCATCCCCCGGGTCGGCGTCGCGGATCCCGCGTACGGCGACACCGAGAGCACCGTCGAGACGCCGCACGTCGTCGCTCCCCGACACCCCCGCACGGACGAGACGATGCTGCTCCCGTCCGCCGGCGGGGGCGGTGGCGCGGGTGAAGGCGGGCGCGACGCCGGCATGTTCGCGGGGTACGGCGACGACGACACGTACGACCTCGACCGTGACCAGGCGGACCGGTCGACCGGGCGGCGACGCTCCGGCAGCGACCCGGTGCGGCACGCGTACTACCCCGGGCGCCGGATGAACCTCGGCGTGGTGCTGCTCCCGCTGCGGATCTTCCTCGGCTTCATCTCGATCTACGCCGGCATGAGCAAGCTCTGCGACCCGGTGTACTTCGACGGCGGCGACCGCGGTTCGATGGTCAAGTGGCTGACCTCGCTCCACCCGTGGGCGCTCGCCGAGCCGCTGCGCGACTTCGCGCTCCAGCACCCGGTCGGTGCCGGTCTGTTCATCGCGTTCCTGCAGGTCGGCGTCGGGGTCCTGACGGTGCTCGGGCTCTGGCAGCGGTTCGCCGCGGGTATCGGGGCGCTGCTCTCGGCCGCCCTCCTGGTGACGGTCAGCTGGCGGAGCGTGCCGGTCTACGACGCGCCGGACATGCTCTACCTGGCCGCCTGGAGCCCGTTGATCATCGCCGGTGCGCCCGTGTACTCGGTCGACGCGCGGCTCGCGGGTGAGGCCTGGCGCACGCTCGGGCCGCGCGCGGACATCTGGGATCTGCGCCGCCGGGTGCTGCGCAGGGGCGCGTTGATCGCCGCGGTCCTGGTCGGTCTGACACTGCTCGTCGGCGCGTTGCTCGGCGGTGCGGTGCGCGACGCCGACCGGGTGCGGGTTCCCGGGCCCGGGGAGTCCCCGCGCAACGAACTGCCGGGTTCGCCGCTGCCGAAGAAGCCCGGGGAGCGGCGCGACGAGCGCCGCACTCCGTCGTCGTCCGGCACGCCGGGTCAGGTTGGCCCCGCGGAGCCGTCCGCGCGGGCGACGCAGCCGGGTACGGCACCCGAGTCGTCGCCGGCCGGTGGCACCGGGCAGCAGCCGAACCAGCCGCAGGGCACCACGGGGCAGGCGCCGCCGCAGGAGCAGCAGCCCGCCGCGCCGCCGCCGGACCCCGGGGGCGCGCCGTCCACGGGCGGTGGCACGAGCGGGGGCGAGGCTCCGGCCGAGAACCCGCCGCCCGACTCGGGCAACGGCGGGTCGAACGAGAACCAGGGGCGGCTGGTCGGAGGGCTGCTCGGCTAGGGCTTGTCGTCCGGATCGGCGTGGAACAGCTCGTGTTGTCGGCTTCGGGCCCGGTATCCCGTGTGGGGTGCCGGGCCCGAAGCCGTCGTGGGGTGGCGGTTCCGCTCGGTGCCGGTTCGGTCAACGGCTTTGCCGGGAGAGCTCCTTGGCGGCCTCGGTGAGGTCCTTGGCGGTGTCGATGGCCCGCCAGTACGCGCCCTGCGGGAGCGGGAATCCGGCCAGGCGCCGTTCCCGGGCGAGCCGCGGGAACGTGGTGCGCTCGTGGTCGCCGCGCTCCGGCAGCAGCCCTGCGAAGGACGGAGCGAAGACGTAGACGCCGGCGTTGATCTGGTACGAGACCGTCGGGGACTCGATGAAGTCCGTGATGTGGCCGAAGTCGTCGGTCTCCACGGCGCCCCAGGGGATGCGGGGGCGGGCGAGGGCCAGGGTGGCGGTGGCATCCCGCTCGGTGTGGAAGTCGGCCATCTCGCGGAGCGAGAAGCGGGTCCAGATGTCGCCGTTGGTGGCGTACCAGGAGCGGTCGGGATGCGGGAGGCGGGCGGCCGCGTACTTGAGGCCGCCACCGCGGCCGAGCGGTTCGGTCTCCACCACCGTGCTGACTCTCAGGGGCAGTTCGGCGGAGGCGAGCCAGTCCTCGAGGACCTCCGCGAGGTGCCCGCAGGAGACGACCGCGTCGGTGACGCCCTCGGCGGCCAGCCAGGCCAGTTGGTGGCCGATGATCGGCGTTCCGGTGCCGGGGATCTCGACCATCGGCTTCGGCCGGTCGTCGGTGTAGGGGCGCAGCCGTGAACCCTGGCCGCCGGCCAGGACGACCGCCTGCGTCGGGCGGGACTCGGGGGTGCTCGTCATGCCCGAACTGTATGCGGGGAGCGGCGGGACGGACGGGGCGGCGGTGCGGTGGGGCGAGGCGGGCCGTGAGGCGGTGCGGTGGCGTGCGGACGCCCCGGGCCGCCCGGGGGGCCGTACGCGGGCCTGTGAAGGCCGGCGGGCTACGGCTGCGGGGCGGAGCCGGGGCGTCGGTGCC
Organism: Streptomyces sp. YIM 130001; assembly: GCF_003574445.1. Lineage (GTDB taxonomy): Bacteria > Actinomycetota > Actinomycetes > Streptomycetales > Streptomycetaceae > Streptomyces. The sequence continues at coordinate 135,015 of NZ_KZ984560.1, read as the reverse complement.
GCGGGCTGTCGGTGGCCGGGGCACGCGCGGTGCCCCGGCGGTTGCTCAGGTCTGCTGGGCGACGCCCGCGGCGAACGCGGTGTCGCAGACCGGTCGGGAGAACGACTGGGCGCGGGTCGGCCCGTACTGCTTCACCGCGGCGCGGCCGAGGGCGCGGGCCAGGGACACGCAGTGCTTGGCGAGCGACGGACGGGCGTTCACCTCCTGCTGGAGGTGGGTGAGGGCGATGCCCGGGTCCTTCTCCTGGAGCTCGGTCAGCAGGCGGTCGCGCAGCAGGGTGTGCGGTGCGCGGGCCTTGGCCGGTTCCGAGGCGCGCTCGGCGGAGGCGGTGAGCACCGACGATGAGTTCCCCGGGTTCCCCGACCAGTTGACCGTGGCGACCGCCATGGTCCCGGTGAGGACCAGGAAGACCGGCAGGACGAGTGCGATGGTGCGGCCGATGCGGCGGGCGGGACCGCGGCGCGGCAGAGGCTTGTTGGAGTGCGTCACGCGAGCGAGCGTAGCGCTCGGTGATGATTTGGCGACATTTCGTCACCCTGTTGAGGGATGTTTCGACGGTCCCTTTCGAATCCGGGGTTGACGCGCGGGTGTCGAATTGACCTGTCTGTGGGGGTATTTGGTGACCTGACGGCGGAAGGGTGACGCGGCGAGTGTGCGTCCGGGTGTGGCCGTACGCGTCGGTGACGGGAGGCCGAACGGCCGAGCGGCCCCGTACCGAAGTACGGGGCCGCTCGGGTCAGTTGCTGTGCCGGGGCCGCTGTGGCCGCCGCGGCGGGTCAGTCGCTGAGGCGCTCGCCGGTGGAGGTGGAGAAGACGTGCGTCTCGCCCGGGCGGGGCACGACGTGCAGCTGCGCGCCCTTGTCCGGGACGGAGCGGCCGCTGACGCGGACCACGAGGTCCTTCTGCTCGCCGCCTGCCACCTCGGCGGTGCCGTAGATGTAGGCGTCGGCGCCGAGTTCCTCGACCACGTTGACCGTGACCGCGAGGCCCGCCGGGGAGTCCGTGGACTCCTTCGAGAGCGACTTGGCGGCCTCGCCGTTCTGCTCGACGATGTCGAAGTGCTCGGGGCGGACGCCGACGGTGACCGTGCTGTCGCCCTTGTCGGAGGCGGTGGAGAGGGCGTCGCGGCCCACCGGTACCACCGAGTTGCCGAACTTCACGCCGCCGTCGGTGATCGGGACCTCGACCAGGTTCATGGCGGGGGAGCCGATGAAACCGGCGACGAAGAGGTTGTTCGGGCGGTCGTACATGTTGCGCGGCGAGTCCACCTGCTGGAGCAGGCCGTCCTTGAGGACCGCGACCCGGTCGCCCATGGTCATGGCCTCGACCTGGTCGTGGGTGACGTAGACCGTGGTGATGCCCAGGCGGCGCTGGAGCGAGGCGATCTGCGTACGGGTGGAGACGCGGAGCTTGGCGTCCAGGTTCGACAGCGGCTCGTCCATGAGGAAGACCCGCGGCTCACGGACGATCGCGCGGCCCATCGCCACACGCTGGCGCTGACCGCCGGAGAGGGCCTTCGGCTTGCGGCTGAGGTACTCGGTGAGGTCGAGGATCTTGGCGGCGTCCTCGACCTTCTGGCGGATCTCGGCCTTCGGTACGCCCGCGATCTTGAGGGCGAAGCCCATGTTGTCGGCGACCGACATGTGCGGGTACAGCGCGTAGTTCTGGAACACCATCGCGATGTCCCGGTCCTTCGGCGGCAGGTGCGTGACGTCGCGGTCGCCGATGTGGATCGACCCGCCGTTGACGTCTTCGAGGCCTGCGAGCATGCGCAGCGAGGTGGACTTTCCGCAGCCCGAGGGGCCGACCAGAACCAGGAACTCGCCGTCCTCGATCTCGATGTCGAGGCCGTCCACGGCGGGCTTCTCGGAGCCCGGGTAGATGCGGGTCGCCTTGTCGAACGTGACTGTTGCCATGGGCTGTTGCCCCCTTCACCGGCAGGAACGTGCCGGACGATCCGAGTAAAGGAAGTGGTGTAGTCCACAGATGTGGACTGGCTGTGACGCTACCCGCTGGGGTTGGTTTGCGGTAGGGGCCGGATCACTGGGATTCGTCGGGGGCTGTGTTCAGGGGGACGGCTGAGGTGCCGCAGGTTCGGGGGCGGCGGCGCTGGTGGGGGCGGCGGTGGCGCGCGCGGTGCTGCCGGTGGGGGTGTGCGGTGGGGGAAGGAAGCCGGTGCGCCGCAGGTGGCGTACGCAGGCGTGGAAGAGGTCGGGGCCGTCGCCGGTGAGGTCGATGCCGGCCGGGGCGAGCAGTGCGCGGGCGGTGTCCGGGGCGATGCGGTGGGTGCCCTCGGAGCCGATCTCGCCGCTCTCGCCCTGCAGGATGCCGAGCAGGGCCGCGCCCGCCGGGGAGTGCCGCAGTGCCTCGGTCCAGGCGTCGTGCGGCACGCGCGCGATGCGGTAGCCGTGTCGGTGCAGCCGGTCCACAGCTGTGGACAGCGTGAGGCGGCGGCCGGCCGCCAGGTGGAAGGTCGAGCCGGTTGCTCTCGGGTCCCCGGCGAGGGTCACCAGGGCCTCGGCCGCCCGGTCCACCGCCACCAGGTCGAAGGCGAGGTCGGCGCCGTCCGGGGTGGGCTCGGGCGCGAGGCCGGTCTCGGCACAGGTGCGCAGGAGCAGCCACAGGAAGTCGGTGTCCGGGCAGACACCGGTCGCGGTGTCCCCGGTCACCCGGGTCGGGCGGTGCACGGTCACCGGCAGTCCACGCGCGCGTGCCTGCCCGACGAGCGACTCGGCCGCCCACTTGCTCTGTGCGTAACCGTGCCGCAGTCCGGTCACCGGCGGCAGCGGATCCGTCCCGTGCCAGGCGCCCGACGGCGGTTCGCCGGACAGCACGCCGACCGTGGAGACGTGGTGCACGGGGACGGTGCGGTGGGCGGCGGCCAGGCGGAGGATCTCGGCCGTGCCGTCCACATTGGCCGCGCGCAGCCGCTCGTACGGCTCGACCAGGTTGACCGCCGCGCCGCAGTGGTGCACGACGTCGACGGTCCTCGCCAGGCGGTCGTACGTCTGCGGGGACAGGCCGAGCCGTGGGGCGGCGAGGTCTCCGGGAACGGCCTTCACGCGCGCGTGGTCGACGGTGAGGCGGTAGCGGTCGAGCGTCGCGGCGAGGCGCCGCTCGGCGTGCTCCGGGGTGCCGGCCCGGATCAGGCAGTGCACGGTGGCGTCCGTACGGTCCAGGAGTGCCCGCAGCAGAAAGGCGCCGAGGAACCCGGTGGCGCCCGTCAGGAGCACGGTCCCGGGGGAGTCGGTGGCCTCTTCCGGAGCTCCGGTGACCGTGATGTCGGGCGGCAGCTGTGGGGCGATCTCGGTGGCGGTACGGGTGGCCCCCCGGGTGCCGTCCAGGGAGGCGAGGGCTGCGACCGTGGGCGCGGTGAACAGGGAGTTGAGCGGCAGCCGGGTGCCGAGGACCGGCCGCAGGGCGAGCGCGAGGCGGGCGGCGGTCAGGGAGTCGCCGCCCGCCTCGAAGAAGTCCTCGTGCACGTCGGGCGGGTGCGGGCCGCCGAGGGTCTGCTGCCAGAGACCGGCGATGCGGGCCTCGACGGGGGTGCGCGGTCGCGTGCGGTGCCGGGTGGCGTCCGGGGACGGGTCGGTGGGGAGGGCGGCGGGTACCGCGTCGGCAAGGGCCGCGCGGTCGACCTTGCCGCTGGGCGTGAGCGGGAAGGCGTCGGTGAGGACCAGGGCGGCGGGGACGAGGTGCGCGGGGAGGCGGGTGCGGAGTTCGGCGAGGAGCGCGGCCGTGGCGTCCGGCGCGCCCGCCGGGGCAGTGGAGGCCGCGGGGCCGTCTGTCGCGGCCGCGCAGGGCGCCTGGCGGAGCGGGTGGTCGGCCATCGAGGGCGATTCGGGCGTGCAGTGGGCGACGAGGCGTTTCGGGGTGCCGGTGGCGACGACCACGGCGTCCGCGATGCCGGGGAGTTCTCGTACCGCGGTCTCGATCTCGGCCGGTTCCACGCGGAAGCCGCGGATCTTGACCTGGGTGTCGCGGCGGCCGAGGAACTCCACGCTGCCGTCCGGGAGATGGCGAGCCAGGTCGCCGGTGCGGTACAGGCGGTCAGTGGCCGGGCGGGCGTCCGTCTCCGGTGCGGACACGAAACGGGTGGCCGTCTCGGTGGGGAGGTTCAGGTAGCCGTCGGCCAGGCTCACACCGGCCACGTACAGCTCACCGGTCGCTCCGGCAGGCACGGGGTGCCGGTGCTCGTCCAGGACGTGCACGCGGGACCCGGGCAACGGGCGCCCTATGGGAGGCCGCTCGGGCCAGTCGGCCACCACGGGGCCGAGGCGGTGGGCGGTGACCACGTGGGTCTCCGAGGGGCCGTACTGATTGTCCAGGGTGGCCTTCGTCAGCTTCCCGAAGAACGTGCGCAGGGCGGGAGTGATGTGGAGCTGCTCACCGGCCGTGACGATCTCCCGCGCAGCGCAGCGCCGTCCCGTGGCCGTCGCGTACTCGGCCAGCTGCTGGAGCGCGACGAACGGCAGGAAGAGCCGGTCCACGCCCTGGGACTCGATCAGGTCGAGCAACTGCTCCGGGTCGCGGCGCAGTTCGTCGTCCGCGAGCACGAGCGTGCCCCCGGTCGCCCAGGTGGCGAACAGCTCCTGGAACGCCACGTCGAAGCTCAACGGTGCGAACTGCAGCGTCCGTGAACCGGCGCCGCAGGACGAGCGCTCCCGCTGCCAGTCGACGAGGGCGGCGAGCGAACGGTGCGGCATCGCCACCCCCTTGGGCCGCCCGGTGGAGCCGGAGGTGTAGACGACGTAGGCGAGGTCGGTGAGGGCGACGGTCTGCTCGGGGACGGTCGGCCGGTGTCCCTGCGTGGTGGTGTCGTCCACGGGCAGCACGTCGATCCCGGGGTGCGACAGATGGGGCACGCAGTCGTCGGCGGAGGTGGTGATCAGGGCCGTCGCGCCGCTGTCCGTGAGCATCAGCCGGCGTCGGGCGGACGGATAGGCGGGGTCGATCGGCACACAGCTGCCGCCGGCCTTCAGAGCGGCCAGTACGGCCGTGGGCAGCGCTGTGGAGCGGGGCAGGCAGACGGCGATGCGGCGGCCCGCGTGGCCGCGCTCGACCAGCTGACGGGCCAACGCGTCGGAGGCCGCGTCCAGTTCGCCGTACGAGAGCGTCCGGCTGCCGTGTACGACGGCCGGGGTGTCGGGGCTGCGGGCGGCGCTGGAGCGGAACGCCTCGTGCGCGAGCGGGGGTTCGGGGTACGGCGCGGGGGCACCGTCCGACCAGGTCTCGAGCAGGGCGAGTTCGGTGTCGGGCAGGAGACGCAGTTCGTCGACGGGGCGGTCCGGGTGGCGCACCGCGTCGTCGAGGAGGGTGAGGAAACGGTCCGCCAGGCGCTGGGCCTCGTCGGCGTTCCACAGGTCGTCGGCGTACTCGAGGAGGCCGAGGAAGCCGCCGCCGGAGGAGGCGTCGAGCGGCACCAGGTGCACGAACGCGTCGAACTTCGCGGTCCCGTTGTGCGCGTGCAGGCGCTCGGCGGTGACATCCGGCAGATCCAGTCCCGGCGCCTGTGCGTCGTCGACGGTCAGGACCACCTGGAACAGCGGGAACCGTGCCGGTGAACGGTCGACGGCCACCTCCCGCACCAGCCTGCCGTACGACACCTCCCGGTGCGCGACGGCGTCCCAGACCGCCGACTTCGTGGCTCGCGCCAGCTCGGCGAACGTGCCCTCCACGCGCGTGCGCAGCGGCAGCAGATCGGTCAGGCAGGCGATCATCGGCTCGAGTTCGGGGTCGTCACGGCGAGAAACCGGGGTGCCGATGACGACGTCGCGCCGACCCTCCGGCCGGCCCACCACCGTGGACAGTGCGGCGGCGAGGATCGCGAACGGCGTGATGCGCAGCGACCGGGAAAGGGCCCGTACGCGCGCGTGCAGGTCGGCGTCGATACGGAAGCGCACCTGGCCGCCTCGGCCGCTGGGGGACGGGGGCCGGGTGCGGGTGGAGGGGAAGGTGGATTCGGCCGGAGCCCCGTCGAGCACGGAACGCCAGTGGGCGATCTCGGGATCATCGGGCTGCTTCCCGGTCTCGCTGTCTGTGTTCTGGTTGCTCTGGCTGTTCTGGCTCTGGTCGCTGTTCTCGCTGTTCTCGCTGTTCTCGCTGTTCTGGTTGTTCTGGCTGTTCTTGTCGTTCCCGTGCTCCACGCGCGCGTGGAGCACGGTCGCGGCCCGGGAACGGGCGTACGGGCCGAACTGGAGTGGGACAGGCGGGAGTTCCGGCTCCCGGCCCGCCACCGCCGCCGAGTACAGCTCGCTGAACTCGAGGTCGAGCAGACGGAAGCACCAGCCGTCGAGCACCGCGTGATGTGCCACGACGGCGAGCACCCGGTCCTGCGGACCCACCTCGAGCAGGGTCGCCCGCAGCAGGGGTGGTTCGTCGAGCGGCACGGGCCGCGCCACCGCGGCGCGGACCGCGGCGTCCAGCTCGCCTGGCAGCACGGTCCGCTGGTCGAGGCGTACGGGACCGGCCGGCACGACCACCTGCGACGGCACACCGGCCACCTCCGTCAGCCGGCTGCGCAGCGCCTCGTGGCGGGCCACCACGGCGGTCAGCGCGTGCTCGACGGCGGCCGGGTCGACGGGGCCGCGCAGTCGGTGCACCCAGTTCTCCACGTAGCGCGAAGGGCCCTCGTGGAGGCGGTCGTTGAGCCAGATGGACTCCTGCTCCGGAGTCATCGGGTGGACCGTGTCGGGGGCGTCGGGTGCGGTCGTCGGCATGCACGGTTCGGGGGTCATGGCCGGCTCCGGCGGGTGAGGGCGTCGCGGTCGGCCTTGCCGTTCGCGGTGACGGGGAGGGCGGGGAGTTCGCGGACGGTGTGCGGTACGAGGTGGCGCGGCAGGGCGGCGCGCAGCGCCCGGCGGACCGTGGCTGCGGGTACGGGCTGCCGCGTCGTGTAGTAGAGCTCGAGACGGCCGTCCACGGGCACGACGGCGCAGTCCCTGAGGCCGGGGACCTGCCGGGCGGCGGCCTCGGTCTCGGCGGGCTCCACGCGATGGCCGGCGATCTTCACCTGCCGGTCGGTGCGGCCCGTGAAGCGCAGGAGCCCGTCCGCGTCCAGGAACCCCTGGTCGCCGGTGCGGTACGCGCGCGTGGGGCGGCCGTCGACCAGGAGCGTCGCGAACCGCTGCGCGGTCGCTTCGGGCAGGCCCAGATAGCCGGCCGCAAGACCGTCGCCCGACACCCAGATCTCGCCGTCGACGAGGTGGACTCCGGTGTGCGGTACGGGAGTTCCCACCGGGATGCCGTCCGGTCGTTCGCAGTCCGCCGCGGTGATGCGGTGGGTGGTGGCGAAGACGCAGCTTTCCACGGGCCCGTAGCCGTTGACGAGCACGGTCGCCGGGTGGAGGTGCAGGAAGGCGCGCACGTGGGCGGGCGACAGCACCTCGCCGCCGGTGAGCACATGGGTGAGACCGGTGAACGCCTCCGGGGCCTCGTCCATGAACAGGTTGAACAGCGACGAGGTGATCCACAGCGTGTCGACACCGGCACCGGCGACCAGTTCCCGCAGATCGTCCGGCAGCAGACTGCCCGCCTCGCTCATGGCGCAGGTGGCGCCACTGGTCAGCGGCCCCCACACCTCCAGCGTGAACGCGTCCCAGGCGACCGGCGCGGCCTGCGCCATCACCCGCCCCGGTCCGAGCCCCGCGATGCGGTCCGGGCCCGCGAAGAGCCGTGTCGTGGCGCGGTGCGGAGACAGCACGCCCTTCGGAGCCCCCGAGGTACCGGAGGTGAAGAAGACGGCGGCGGTGGCGGCTGCGGGGTCGCATTCCGCCGGAGGGCTGGTCGGGGCGGGGGCCACGCGCGCGTGGCTGACGTTTTCAGTGTCCTCGCGCGCGTGGAGGTCGTTCTCGGACTCCGCTGACTCCGCTGACTCCGCTGACTCCGCTGACTCCACTGACTCCACGTCGGGCTCTACGCGCGCGTAGGGATCGTGGACGTCGTCCTGGGCGGGCGCCCGTAGCGGCCCCGGCTCCCAGACCGGGACCCCGGCATCGCCACCGCAGGCCGCCCCCAGCGCCGTGCCGACCGACACGGGCGGAGCGAGCGCGGCGACGACCGTCCGCAACCGTTCGGCCGGCCAGGACGAGTCCAGGGCGGCGTATCCCGCACCGCACTTGAGTACGCCGAGCAGTACGGCCACCAGCCGCGGAGACCGCTCGAGGCCGACCGGAACGAGCGCGCCCGGACCGACCCCGCGACGGCGCAGCTCACCGGCGTACTCCTCGGCTGCCCGGTCGAGTTCGCCGTACGTCAGCCGTACGCCTCCCTGCACCAGAGCCAGGGCGTCCGGCGCGCGCGTCGCGTGCGCGGCGACGGCCTCGTGGATCAGACCGGGGGCGGGCCCGTCCGGTCCGTAAACGGCCGGTACGTCCGCGATCGGTCCGACGGAGGAGGGCGGTATCGCGGGTTCAGACAACGTTTCCGCCCGCTGCGTGCCTGCCGGCGTCCGGTCGTTCCGCGGCGGCTACCCCGGCGGCGGCCAGGCCGGCGCAGAAGTCCCCGAGGGTGTCGCTGTCGAACACGGTCTCCGCGGCCGCCTTGACCCCGAGATCCCTGCGGACACGGGCGCAGATACGTATCGCCTGCAGCGAAGTGCCGCCCCTGTCGTAAAAGTTCTCGTCCAGCGGTGCCTCGCGCACCTCCAGCACTTCGGCGATGATCCGCGCGGCTTCGCCTGCGATGTGCTCCGCCGTAGCCTCCATGTCTGGCCCCTCAGTCCCTGGAAAATCGAACACCCGCAGTCCGATTTCTACCAGCCGCAGGTGTCGCCCCGGCCTGTGGGGCGCTCGCCCAGTTCTCCGTGGAACCGCCGCCGACCCGCTGTGTAAGGTGGACGAGCCACTCGCGCGCACCCGCCCGCGGCACGGCACGCCTCCTTAGCTCAGTTGGCCAGAGCGACGCACTTGTAATGCGTAGGTCGTCGGTTCGATTCCGACAGGGGGCTCCGGTGAACCCCAGGTCAGATTGCTTCTGACCTGGGGTTTTTTTCTCCTTAAGGGCATGTCGACTCGCACGACGGGGATGCCGTGGAGGTGCTTGAGTGAGCGGTGCGTGAGCGGAGCGGTTCGGGGACCTACTTCTTGGGCTTCCGGCGCCTGGCCTTCTTGCTCGCCTTGGCATGGGTTTTCGGCTTCTCCTTCGGCTTTCCGTCCTTTACCTGGCCGGCGTTCTTGGCCGCAGCCTTCTTGGTCTTCACCTTCTTCGCGGCCTTGCGTGCCGGCTCCTCCGCCTCGGCCTTGCGCTGAAGCGGGACCAGCCTCGCGGTCGCTTCGGCAGCGCTCCTGCTGACCTGGGGCCGGACGCTCTGGTAGATGTCCCGCGTGATGCGGGTGTCACTGTGCCCGAGCGTGTCCGACACGATCTTGATGTCGATGTCGATGTCGATGTCGATGTCGATGTCGGCGGCTCCACCGGAGGTACAGCTAGGCCGTTTCGTTTAGATCATCCGCGAGGTGATCCCCGTCCCGGCGGATCAGCAGGGCCAGCGGCAGCGAAGGGACAGCCGAGGCGGCGGGCCACCAGCCTTCGACGTGATGCCCATAAACAGCGCAATACCGTCGAGCGGTGCATCAACCGGTTGAGCAGTGGCGGGGTCTTGCCACTCAGTACGAGAAGACCGCCACCATCTAACTGGCCGGACTCCACATCGCAGGCATCTGCCTCTGGTCCGCCCGGTGATCCCATGGGGCCTACGATCTGGCGATCTCTTGCCGGAGCTGGTGGGTGAAGCGGCGCAGGAGGTCCAACGTTGCTCGGAACTCGGCCCGGCGGTCGTCCCTGCCGTCGGTGGGCCGGGTGCTCCAGACCCGACGCGCGAGGGCATCGGCGAGATCGACGGTGTCGTTGGAGCAGAGCAGGTAGAGGGCTGAGCGTGCTTCCTGCAGCCGGTTCGCCAACTCGTTGGCTCCCGGACCGTCGTCACTCAGCTGTGTTTCCTTCAGGTAGTCCAGTAGCTGAACTATGGCTGTGTTGAAGCCAGTCCCGGCTTTGAGCTTCTGTTCTCGGAGCCACATGCGGTCCTGTCGGCGTGCGGTGAACCACGACCCGAACACCACCCCGATGAGGCCGATAGCGGCCCCGATGGCCACGGAAAGTATGTTCTCCACGGTCAGCTCCCCCCGATGTACAGCGACGCCAGGCTACAGAGGCCGGAGGCGCCGCACTCGATGAGCGTCGCTTACATGCCAAGGGTTCGGTGATCCGAACGAAACGGCCTAGTTGGGCTACCGCAGAGCGGCGTCCAGGTGTCGCTGTACCGGCACGAACAGCCCGTACGGCACGTGATGTGCGGCGTCCGCGAGGCGACGACGGCGACATCGTGCCCGGCGGTTGGCATGGTGCCGACCTCGACGATGCGGGCACACCGGTCCGCCTCGCCGCCGCCCTGACCGACCTGAACCGCATCATCCGCGCGCTGGGCGATGCGCATGTACCGGCGAACTTCGAGGCATGACCGCGTCGCAGGGCTGGGCTTGACTCCGACGAGCGGCGCTGTCGGGACTGCGCGGCGCCGACGGTGAGAGCGGCCGCATGGATGTCGGCAGGCTCAGTTCTGGTCTCAGTCGCCGTCTCAGTCGCGGATCTCAGTGGGACCGAAGCCGAAGCCGAAGCCGAAGCCGAGGTCGGGAACGGGAACGGGCAGCGGGCGCGGCGGGTGTCGTTTCTGCCGTGCAGGTGTGACTACGCCGGCTGTCGACGACGCCTGGTCCGATCCGACGGATTCCGTGAGCGACGCCGCTCGGGCTGACACGATTCGGCCGTGGGCAACATCTACGACTACTACGCGGCCACCGACGACGGGCAAGCCCTCGCGCTGTTCGAAGACGGCGGCATGGACGACCCGTTCGGCACGCTCGGCCTCAAAGGGGCGGACCCGTTCCTGCTCCTCGGAACCGTCGAAGCCGAGCTGACAGGCGTTCCCGAGGCGCAAGTGGAAGCCGACCCCCGCTTCTGCCGCATGCTCAACGACCCCAGCCATGAAGGCCCCTGGCTCATCTCGCTCACGGACACCCTCCGTGACGCCCTCGCAGCGGCCACCCCGGAGCGCGTACTGGAGACCGCCACCGCATGGACCCGCACGGAGGACGGCGGCGGACAGGACCCGGGCCTCCTGGCCGACTTCCTGGAACGACTCGGCGGACTCGCCCGCGACGCCGGTCGGCGACGGCGTCTGTACTGCGGCATGTCGCTGTAGGCGGGGACCGCAGATTGTGAGCTAGGCCGTCGGCGCGCGGCTGACGGGAGTCGGCTCAGTCGCGGGTCCAGCGTTGGCCTCTGGTGTTCGGGGTGCACTTCAGGCGGTGGCCCGTGGCGTCGTGGGTGGTTCTGAAACGGTCGCGGGAGCGGCAGAACTGGCCGGCGCGGTAGCAGTTGCCGGAGTTCGAGACGATCTCGCAGGTGGACTTCGCGGCGGCCGGTGGGGCTGCGTTGTGCGGCGTCGCAGGGGGTGCGGTGACGGGGTGCGATGTCGGCGGCGGCGGGGTGTTGCTCGGCTTGTGCGTCGAGGGAGTCGAGTGAGCCGAGGGAGTCGAGGGAGCCGAGGAAGTTGGCGGAGTTGAGGGTGTGGGGGCCGGAGGGGTGGAGGCCGGGGATTCGGTCGGCGGTGTCTCGGGGGCCTCAGGGGTTTGTGAGGCGGGTGCCGGTCTGGTGGTGAGTGAGGCCGGTGGCAGGGGGTGTGCGGTTTCCTGGGGACTGGGGCTCGTGATGATGCCGATGATGGCCAGGAGGGCGACCGCCTGTGCGGCCCCGACCGTGGCAACGATCCCTCCCCGTACGGGAGTTACCGCGTACGGGCGGGTGCGTGGCGTACGTATGGCCGCCAGTGCGGCGCCGCCGACGGCCAGGGTGAGGAGGAGTGCGGTGCCCAGCCCGCGCGGCATGAGGCATCCGCCGAGCAGGGCGCCGGCGAAGGCGCCGGCGGCCAGCTTCGCATCGGCGGCGGACCGTGCGCGTAGTGCCGTCCAGGTGAACGGGGCCCAGGCCAGGAGGCCGAGGCTGAGCAGCGGTACGAGCGCGCGAGCGACGCACCGTGCGCCGTGGGCGGGAAGGTCGACGGCGTCGGGTGCGGGCGCAGGCATGGTTCTCCGGAGGTTCGGGAGCGGTCTGCCTATGCTTCCCGCCCGGTGAGCGGGGTCGTGCCGGAGAAGGTCCCGATTCGTCGGGGCCAAGGTCCCGAATACGCGCCCGCGACCGGCCCGCTCAGCCCAGCCAGTCCAGTGCCGCCGCGGTCAGGGCCGCGATGCCGGTGTCCAGGGTGGGTTGGGCGACGGGTGCGAAGTACGGGCTGTGGTTGACCGGGATGTCCTGGTCGACCGTGCCGGCGCGCTCCGCCTCGGCGTAGGCGGCGGGGTCGGTGCCGCCGATGCCCCAGTAGGTGTACGGGACGCCGAAGGCGTTCGGGATCACCTCGAAGTCCTCGCTGGCCGTCTGGAGCGGGAGTTGAACCGCGGCGTCGCCGAAGTGGTCGCGGAACGCGCTCGCGACACGGGCGGTCGTGTCGGCGTCGTTGACCGTCGGGGCGAATTCGGTGAGTCGCTCGAACTCCGGCTCCTTCGGGGATCCGGAGGCCTCGCACTCGGCGCGGACCACTCGGCGGACCGCCTGCAGCAGCTGGGTGCGGATCTGTTCGTCGTACGTGCGCAGGTTGATCAGGAGGGTGGCGGACGCCGGGATGACGTTGGGGCCGGTGCCGCTGGTGATGCTGCCGACGGTGAGGACGGCCGGGGTGGTGGCGGCGATCTCGCGGGAGACCAGCAGATTGAGTCGGATCACGATCATGGCGGCGAGTACGACGGGATCGATGCCGTTCTGCGGCCGTGAGCCGTGCGAACCGCGCCCGTGGACCGTGATCCGCAGACTGTCGGCGGCCGAGAGGAACGGGCCGGGGCGGGTGCCGACCTGGCCTGCGGGCAGCGGCAGGACGTGCTGTGCGAGGGCGACGTCCGGGTGGGGGATCCGCGAGGTCAGACCGTCGGCGACCATCGCGTCGGCGCCGTCGCCGTTCTCCTCGGAAGGCTGGAACAGCACGGTGAGGGTGCCGTGCCAGGCCTCCTTCGCCTCGGCCATCAGGCGGGCGAAGGCGAGCAGGCAGGTGACGTGCAGGTCGTGGCCGCAGGCGTGCATGACGGGGTGCGGGCGGCCGTCCGGGCCGGGGGCGGTGTCCTGTGAGGCGTACGGGAGGCCGGTCGCCTCCTCGACGGGCAGGGCGTCCATGTCGGCGCGCAGGAGGACGCCGGGGCCGTCGCCGTTGGCCAGGGTGCCGGTCACGCCCGTACCGCCGATGCCGTCGACGACGTCGTAGCCCCAGGACCGGAGGCGTTCGGCGACGCGGGCGGCGGTGCGGTGCTCCTGGAGGCCGAGCTCGGGGTGGGCGTGCAGGTCGCGGTAGAAGTCCTCGGCGTCGGCGCGGACGGTCTCGAGCCCGGCGAGGACGGTGGCGACGGGGGAGAGGGAGGCGGGGTCGGGCATGGAGGGCTCCATCGGCGGGCGGTTGGCATGGGCGCGAGGCCGGACACTGCGCATGATCCCGGCAGTGGCACGCGGCCGCACACCGGCCGCACACCGGCCGCTCGCGGGTGGCGGGTTCGTGGCCGTGACGCACCCGACGGCTCGAGCGGCGTGCGCGCGGCGTGCGCGCGGTTGTGTGCGGGCCCCTGGAAAGCAGCGGCTCGGGCCCGTGGCCGTCGAACTACGCGTCGGCCGAGCGGAGTTGACGGCCGATGCGGGGGAGTGGAACGGCGGGCTCAGCGACCTGTCGTCCCGTCGATGAGTTCGCGCAGGATGTCCGCGTGGCCCGCGTGCCGGCCGGTCTCCTCGATCAGGTGGGTGAGCGCCCACCGTGCGCTGGGTGCGGGGCGCCGTCCGCTTCCCGGGCGGGGGAGCGGTGCGCCGAGGTCGGTGCAGGTGTCGAGCAGCTGGTTCGCGCGGTCGACGGTCGCCCGGTAGCGGGCGACGACATCGGCGACCTCGTCGTCGGAGTCCGCCTCGAACGTCGCCTGCCAGTCGGTGACTTGCTCGCCAAGGAACGTGGCGCCCTCGACGGCGGTCAGATGGCTGAGCAGGCCGAGCAGATTCGTGCCGGAGGGCACCGACGGCGTACGTGCCCGGACGGAGTCGACGCCCTCGACCTTCGCGGCGACCGAGGCGCGCAGGTAGTCGAGGAACCCGCGCAGTACGGCGGCCTCGCTGTTCGCGGTACGGGGCGGAGGGGCGTCCTTGGGGGCGGGGTCCCTGGAGGTGTCCGTGCGGGGGTGGTCGGTGGTCATGGCGTACTCCCTCGTCGCGTTCCGGAGTGGTGTTCCGGCTCGGTGTTCCGGAGTGGTGTCCCAGCTCGGTGTTCCGGAGTGGTGTCCCTGCGTCGTTCCCGTGCGATCGGCTCGTGCGACTGGCCGTGTGCGACCGGCCCGTGTGACCCGGGTCGTGCGACCCGCTGGTGCGGTCGGCTCCCGCAACCGGTCCGTGCGGCCGTCCCGACCCGTCCAGTTTCGGGTGACGCCCGCGGACGGAGCACGGATTCATGCCGTTTCGGCAAGCGGGCTCCGCTGTCCGCTCGGCAAGCTGGTCCCATGGACGTCTCGACGGAGGGGCCTTCGATGGAGGAAGTACTCGACGCGGTCGGTCCGCGGCTGCGCGCGCTCAGGCAGGCGCGCGGCGTCACTCTGGCCGGACTGTCCGGAGCCACCGGAGTGTCGGAGAGCACCCTGTCCCGGCTGGAGAGCGGGCGGCGGCGGGCGACTCTCGAGCTCCTGCTGCAGCTGTCCCGGGCCTACGACGTACCCCTCGACGATCTCGTCGGTGCACCGCGTGCCGGTGATCCGCGGATCCACCTGAAGCCGGTACGGCGGTTCGGTATGGCGTTCGTGCCGCTGTCCCGGCGGCCAGGTGGGACGCAGGCGTTCAAGATGGTCGTCCCGGCAGGGCCGGCGGTGCTCGAGCCGACCTTGCAGACGCATGAGGGATTTCAGTGGCTGTACGTACTCGGCGGCACGTTGCGGTTGGTGGTCGGGGAGCGTGAACTGACCGTGCGGGCGGACGACGTGGCCGAGTTCGACACGTCCGTGCCGCACTGGCTGGGGAGCGCCGACGGAGGGGCGGTGGAGCTCCTCGTCCTGTTCGACCTGCACGGGCCGTCCGGCCGCCGGGCGGGGAGCCGGCCGCCGCGGGCCGAGGGGTAGCGCGGGTCCCGTTCCGCCGGCGGGGCATCGGGCCGGAGTGCTCGCCGCCGGACCTCGTCCGACGTCCGCGGTGGCTCCCGCCCCCGCCTCGATCGCTGGACGCGTCCGCTGCGCGGCCTCCGCCCCCGCCTCGATTTTCGTCTGCCTCGGACTATTGACGCACGGTTTCCGGAGGCGCAGAGTACCTAACTAATGCGCATCAGTAATGCGCATTAGTCCAGAGGGGGCGCACGTGAAGGAACCGAGGAAGCGGGCCCGTCCCGGCCGGGCGCCTGCGCCGGCAGGGCGGCCCGGGCGGCCGCGGCAGGCGGAGGTCGCGCGTCTTGCGGGCGTATCGCAGACCACGGTCTCGCTGGTGCTCGGCGGCAAGACGCAGGGCCCGTCCATCTCCGCGGAGACCCGGCAGAAGGTGCTCGACGCGGCCGGACGGCTCGGTTACGTACCGGACCCGGCGGCCCGCAGCCTCGCGGCCGCGCGCAACGACCTGCTCGGCGTCTTCAGCTTCACCGCCACCTTCCCCACCGACGTGCAGCACTCGTACTACCCGTTCCTGGTCGGAGTGGAGCAGGAGGCGGCCGCTCGCGGCTACGACCTGGTGCTCTTCACCGGCTCGAGCACCGGCGGCGCCGGCGCCGGCACCCAGGCGCTGCGCCGGGCCAGGCTCGCGGACGGCTGCCTGTTCCTCGGCCGCCACGCACCGGCCGCCGAGCTGCGCCGCCTCGTGGCCGACGGCTTCCCCGTCGTGCACGTGGGCCGCCGCGGCGAGCTGGAGGGCCTGCCCTGGGTCGGTGCCGACTACGTGAGTGCGAGCCGCGAGGTCGTCGAGGCGCTCGCCGCCCAGGGCCACCGGCGCATCGTCCTGGTCCGGGAGGACGACGAGGCCCCCGCGTCCACCGACCGTGAACAGGGCTTCAGGGAAGGCCTCGAGAGCGCCGGCCTGCCGTCGGGACCCGAGGCGGTGGTGCGCTGCGCCGACCCGGAGCAGGACCTGTCGCCCGAGCGGCTGCGCGCATGGCTCGCGGACGGCGTCACCGCGTTCGTGGCCGAGGAGACCGACACCTCCGGCGCCTGGCGTGCGCTGATCGCGGCCGCCCGCAAGGCCGGTCTCGACTGCCCCGGAGACGTGTCGCTCGCGCTGCTCGGCAGCCCGCCGCCCGACCTGGAGGAGCAGCCCGTACCCACCGGCTTCGACATCCCCCGGGCCCAGCTCGGTGCCGCGGCCGTACGGCTGCTCGCCACCCTCGTCGCCGGCGAGGAGGGGGACGAGCCCCTGGTGGCCTGCACCTATCGCCCGGGCGCCACCTCCGGACCGCCCCCCGCCCCCGGAACGTAAAGCAACCGATCTCAACCCCCCCGCACATCGCAAGGAGTTCGAAACCCGTGACACCCGCACCTGACATCCTCATCGTCGGCGCCGGCCTCGGCGGCGTCGCCGCAGCTCTCGCCGCCTGCCGGGCCGGGCGGACCGTGGTCCTCACCGAGGAGACCGACTGGGTCGGCGGCCAGCTGACCTCGCAGGCCGTGCCGCCCGACGAGCACCCGTGGGTCGAGCAGTTCGGTACGACCGCGTCGTACCGCAGCATGCGTGAGTCGATCCGGGACTACTACCGGCAGTGGTACCCGATGCGCTCCGAGGCCCTCGCCCTCGACAACCTCAACCCGGGTGCCGGCCGCGTCAGCAAGCTCTGCCACGAGCCGCGCGTCGCGCTCGCCGTCCTGGAGGGCATGCTCGCGCCGCACCGCGCGTCGGGCCGGCTGACCCTGCTGACCGAGCACGCGCCGGTCGCCGCGGAAGCCGATAACGATGTCATCCGCTCCGTCACCCTGAAGAACCTGCGCGACGGCGAGCGGATCACCATCCCGGCCCGCTATGTCATCGACGCCACCGAGACCGGTGAACTGCTCGAACTGGGCGGTGTGGAGCACGCGTTGGGTGCCGAGTCGCGCGCCGAGTTCGGCGAGCCGCACGCGCCCGAGGAGGCGCAGCCGCTGAACCAGCAGGGCATCACCGTGTGCTTCGCGCTCTCCCACCACGAGGGCGAGAACCACGTCATCGAGCGGCCCGCGGACTACGACTTCTGGCGTTCGTACCAGCCGGACTTCTGGCCGGGACCGCTGCTCGGCTTCCTCGCGCCCGACCCGCGTTCGCTCGAGTCCGTGCCCCGTACGTTCGTGCCGAACCCGGAGATCGATCCGCTCGCCGTCAACGCCGACCAGAGCGCCGACGCGGGCGACAAGGAACTGTGGGGCTTCCGCCGCATCCTGGCCAGGAAGCTGCACCGCCCGGACGCCTTCGACTCCGACATCACGCTGGTCAACTGGCCGCTGAACGACTACTGGCTGAAGCCCCTGATCGGCGCCGGCGAGGAGGTCTCGGCCCAGGCACTCGCCGAGGCACGGCAGTTGTCGCTCTCGGTCCTGTACTGGCTGCAGACCGAGGCGCCCCGCGAGGACGGCGGCAAGGGCTTCCCCGGCCTGCGCATCCGCCCCGACATCACCGGCACCGCGGACGGCCTGGCGAAGGCGCCGTACGTCCGCGAGGCGCGCCGCATCAAGGCCGTCACCACGGTCACCGAGCAGGACGTGGCCGTCGACGTGGTCGGCACGCACGGACGCACTCGCTACCGGGACTCGGTGGGTGTCGGCAGCTACCGCATCGACCTGCACCCGTCCACCGGCGGCGACAACTACATCGATGTCGGTTCGGTGCCGTTCGAGATCCCGCTCGGTGCCCTGGTGCCGCGCCGGGTGCGCAACCTGCTCCCCGCCGGCAAGAACATCGGCACCACGCACATCACCAACGGCTGCTACCGGCTGCACCCGGTGGAGTGGAACATCGGCGAGGTCGCAGGAGCCCTCGCCGCGCACTGCCTGTCCGAAGCGGTCGAGCCGCATCAGGTACAGGCCGAGGACAAGCGTTTCGAGGAGTTCGCGCAACTCCTCGACCGCGAGGGAGTACAGCGCCACTGGCCCGACGTCCGGGGCTACTGACCCGGTCGTGCCCGCAGGTGCGCGGTAGCGGCAGGGCGGTACGGCTCCACCCGTACCGCCGTGAGTTGCCGGGTGGGACAGCTCCACCTGTCCCACCCGGCCCGCCCGCGCACGTGCCACACCCGCACAAGGAGGTGCCCTGACATGACCACCCACCGCATCCGCGTCGGCATCGACGTGGGCGGAACCTTCACCGACGCCGTGGCTGTGGACGCCACGTCCCTGGAGCTGCTCGGCCAGGTGAAGGTCCCCACCAGCCACCACCACGAGGACGGCGTCGCGCACGGCATCGTGGAAGCTCTCGGCCGGCTTCTCGAAGAGACCGGCCGCGCCCCTGAGGACGTCGCCTTCCTGGCGCACGGAACGACTCAGGCTACCAACGCCCTGCTCGAGGGCGACGTCGCCACCGTCGGGCTCATCGGCATCGGCACCGGACCCAGCGCGGTCCTCACCCGCCGCCTGGCCGCCTTCGGCAAGCTCGAACTCACCCCCGGCAAGCGGCTCCCGCTCGCCTACGCGCACGTCGCCGACCCCGACGACCGGGCCGCCGTCGAGCGGGCCGCGGACGCACTCAAGCAGGAGGGCGCCGAGGTCCTCGTGGCCAGCGAGCCCTTCAGCGTCGACCGCCCGGAGGGCGAGGAGGCGGTACGCGAGGCGGCCCGCGGACGCGGACTGCCGATGACCGCCGCGCACGAGATCACCTCGCTGTACGGGCTGCACAAGCGCACCCGTACCGCCGTGGTCAACGCGGCGATCCTGCCGCGGATGCTCGCCACCGCCGACCTGGTGGACGCCTCCATCACGAAGGCCGGCGTGACCGCACCGCTGATGGTGATGCGCTGCGACGGCGGCGTGATGTCCCTGGACGAGATGCGGCGCAGGCCGCTGCTCACCGTGCTCTCCGGGCCCGCCGCCGGGGTCGCGGGCGCGCTGATGCAGGAGCGGATCAGCGAGGGCGTCTTCCTGGAGACCGGCGGCACGTCCACCGACATCAGCGTGGTGCGGCGCGGCAAGGTCGCCGTCCAGCACGCCACGATCCTCGGCAAGAAGTCGTACCTCAACGCCCTGGACGTACGGACCGTGGGTGTCGGCGGTGGGTCGATGGTGCGGATCGGCGGCGGGAAGGTCACCGGCGTCGGGCCGCGCAGTGCGCACATCGCCGGACTGCCGTACGCCTGTTTCGCGACGGCCGACGATCTGCGGGACGCCACCGTCGCCACCATCAAGCCGATGTCGGACGACCCGGCGGACTACGCGGTGCTCGACGCCGCGGGCGGCCGCTTCGCGATCACCATGACGTGCGCCGCCAACGCGCTCGGCCGGGTCCCCGAGGGCGACTTCGCCCGCTGCGACCAGGACGTGGCGCGGGCCGCGATCGCGCCGCTCGCGGCCCGGTTCGGCACGGACATCGACGACGCCGCGGCCAAGATCCTCGACGCGGGCACCGAGCAGGTGCGCACCGTCGTCGACACGATGGTCCGTGACTACCGGCTCGACAAGGACACGGCCGTACTGGTCGGCGGCGGCGGTGGCGCGGCGTCGGTCACCCCGCACCTGGCCGCGGTCAGCGGAGTCGAGGGCCGGATCGCCAAGCACAGCGAGGTGATCAGCCCGATCGGTGTGGCCCTCGCCCTGGTCCGCGAGCAGATCGAGCGGATCATCCCCGGCGCCGGTCAGGAGCAGATCCTCGGCGTACGGGCCGAGGCGGAGGCCGCGGTCGTCGCACAGGGCGCGGCGGCCGAGGGCGTCGAGGTCGAGGTGACCGTCGACCCGCAGACCAACACGGTGCGGGCGGTCGCCACCGGCGCCACCGAACTGCGCACCCAGGACCGCGCCCACCGTGCCGACGACGACGAGCGGCTGCGTACCGCGGCCGCCAGCCTCAAGACGGACCCGTCCGCCGTCGAGGTGCTCGCCGGCACCGCGGCCCACACCGTCTACGGCACCGAGCTGCGCCGCCGCCTGCGGGCCACCCGCCACCCGGTACGGATCGTGGACGCCGACGGAGTGGTCAGGCTGCATGTCGCCGACGCGCATGTGGAATCCACGACGGTCGCCGAGGCGCCGAGCGTCCTGGCCCGCCTGGTCAAGGAGAAGACCTCCTACGGCGACGGCGGCGTACGGGCACCCGCGGTGCGGCTGCTGCTCGGCTCCCGTATCGCCGACCTCTCGGGCGTACTGGAACCGGAACCGCTGCTCGCCCTCGCACGCGGGGAGCTGCGCTCGCGCGGCGGAGCGGAGCCGGTGATCGCGGTCGTCGAGGTGCGGTCGTGACCGCCGCCGCGCGGGCGGCCGAGGCCGCCGACGACATCCAGCTCGCCGTGCAGCTGCTCGCCGGTACGCCCACGCACGAGGGCCGTGATCCCGAGCTGCTGCGTCAATGGGCGCACGCCGCCGACGAGTTCGGGGCCGCGCTGCCGGCCACGGAGTTCCACTCCGAGGTCGTGGAGCGGGCCGACGGCCTGGAACTCGGCCTGCTCGCCCGCTACCGGTCGCGGCCGAGGCCCACCGTCGAGCTGTTCACCGACACCCTGGACGCCGCCGAGGCGCTCATCGACGAACGGGGCTGGCGGCACTGGTATCCGCCGGGCTCGCCGCGGGCCGCCGCGCTCGCCCACGAGGCCGTCCACGAGCGGCTGCACCACGGTCCGGACCGCGACGCCCTCAAGCGCGCGCTCGGTCACGTGGTCTTCAGGGCCGGCCGGTTCACCCGGTACGGCCATGTGGCGGGCGCCGAGGAGATCGCCGCCCACGCGTACGCGCGCACCGTCTGCGGCCTGGGCCGCAGCCCCCTGCACCTGACGGCCGCGCTCGCCGACGCCGTCGACGTAGCCGTAAGAGAGAAGTGACGTCATGGGCGTTGTCATCCTCATCATCATGGCGGCCGGAGTCGCCGCCATGCTCACCCGCAAACTCCCCACCGCCTTCGCCCTGGTGCTGCTCGGTGTCGTCATCGCGGCGGTCTCCGGAGCCTCGTTCACGGGCAAGGAGAGCGTCCTGGACACGGTGCTCCAGGAGGGCTCACCGATGCTCGCCTCGACGATGATCGCGGTGCTGCTCGGTTCCTGGCTCGGCAAACTGCTCGACGAGACGGGCATCGCCGGGACCATCGTCCGCAAGATCGTCGAGTTCGGCGGCGACCGGCCGACCATCGTCGCGCTCGGAGTGCTCGCCGTATCGGCGCTGATCGGCACGGTCACCGGCTCCGCGCCCGCCGCGATGCTCGCCGGCATCATCGGCATCCCGGCGATGATCGCCGTGGGCATCCCCAAGGTCACCGCGGCCGGCACCATCCTGATGGGCATCGCCGTCGGCGTGCCCTTCGAGCTGCCGATCTGGCAGTTCTTCTCCACCGCGCTCGATCTGCCGGTGCCGACGGTGCGCGACTTCATGGTGAAGCTGTTCCCGTTCGCCCTGGTCGCCGCCGTCGCCTACGTACTGATCGAGTCCCGGCGGCGCGGGGTCGAGCACACCTGGTCGCTCAAGTCGGCCTCCGCGGCCCCGGTCTCGCGCCGTCAGCGGCTCGGGGACGCCCCCTGGTACGCGCTGATCACTCCGGTGATCCCGCTCGTCCTGGCGCTCGGCTTCGAGCTGGCCATCATCCCGTCGCTGCTCGCCGGCGTGCTGTACGCGCTGGTCACCACCACCCGGCCGCGCGAGATGAACAAGCGCCTCCTGCGCACCCTGTACGGCGGGTTCGAGGTGGCCGCGCCGCCGATCGCCCTGTTCATCGCGATCGGCATCCTGCTCGCCGCGGTGCAGCTGCCGGGCGCCATCGACGCGCTCGAACCGCTGGTCAAGGCCGTCAGCCCGCAGAACCCGGTGCTCTTCGTCCTGGTCTTCACGCTGCTCGTGCCGCTGTGCCTCTACCGCGGCCCGCTCAACGTGTACGGCCTCGGCGCGGGCATCGCCGGCGTCCTGATCGCGGCCGGCATCTACCCGGCCGTGGCGGTGCTCGGCATCGCCGCCTCGTACAACCAGGTCTTCGGCGTCGCCGACCCGACCAGTACGCAGACCGTGTGGAGCGCCCAGTACGCGGGTGTCAGCCCGCAACAGGTGATGATCCGCACCCTGCCGTACGTCTGGGTCGTCGCCCTCGGAGGCTTCTGCGTCACCGCGGCCGCACATCTGTGAGCCGTGCGCCTGTGACCGCCCATCTGTGAGCCGTGCGCCGTAGGACGCACGCCGTAACACGCACGCACCACTCGTAGACCCGATGCATGACCCCAACTCCCGGGACGGAGAACGGACCATGAACGAGCACCACGAGCCGCAGAACCAGAGCAACCTCGCCCACCCCTTCGGCCGCCGCACCCTGCTGCGCGGCGCCGCCGCCACCGGAACGGTCCTCGCGGTCGGTGCCACCCTGGCACCGTCCGCGGCGGCCGCCCCCGGCGGATTCCCCGACTACACCTACCTGAAGACCCTGCTCAAGCCGGCGGACCTGAAGTACAACCCCACCGGCGAGATCATCTTCCCGTGCATCCGCGGCGCCGAGGGACGGGTGCCCGGTGCGCTCGGCCGCTACTACCTCTACTACGCGCCGCACGACGCCCCCGGCGGCATCTGCCTCGCCTACGGGGACTCCCTCGAGGGGCCGTTCACCGAGCACCCGCACAATCCGATCGTGTCCAACGACTGGCAGCCGCACTACAAGGTCAGCCACGTCTCGTCCCCGCACGTGCTGTGGAACGAGGACGCCCAGGAGATGTGGCTGTACTTCCACGGCGAGAACACCACGACCCGTCTCGCCCGCTCCAAGGACGGCATCAACTTCACCTACGACCGCACCGTCCTGACCACGGCGATGCAGCCCGAGGGCACCACGGAGACCTCGTACGCCCGGGTCTTCCGGCACGACCTGCCGGACCGCGGGGCCCGCTACGTGATGCTCTTCATGACGAACAACGCCTCCAACCACCGTGACATCGGCTGGGGTTGGTCGCCCGACGGTGTCTCCTGGACCTTCGACCAGAAGCCGCTGGTCAGCCACGCGGACGTCGGCGCGAAGGACATCGGCGCACCCCATCTGCTCACCCGGGGCGGCACCGCGTACGTCGTCTACCACTGCGACAAGGGCAGCGGCGGCAACATCCTGATCACCGAGGTCGGCGCGGACTTCTCGCGCCGCGACCACCTCGGCGTCCTGCACGAGTCGATGGACGAGGGGCCGGACTACGGCCGTTCGGCGGCCCCGAGCTTCGGCACGGAGGACGGTGTGCCGTACATGGTCTACGAGGCGGGCGAGCGGCTGAAGGGCGCGATCGCGCTGGCTCGGGGGCGGTAGGCCTCACTCGCGGGGCCCTGCCAGGGCCGGGTTCGAGGCGGGGGAGGGAGCGGGGTTCAGTGCCCCGGGCCCTCCCCCGCCTCGTGCACCAGCAGGGCGATCTGGACGCGGTTGTCGAGCTCCAGCTTGGCCAGGGTGCGGGAGACATGGGTCTTGACGGTCGGGACCGAGAGGTGGAGCTGTGCGGCGATCTCCGCGTTGGACCGGCCCGCGCCGACCGCCACGGCGACCTCGCGCTCGCGGTCGCCGAGCCGGGAGAGCTGTTCGCGGGCCCGTTCCGTGCGCGTGCGCCGGTTGCCGTCCGAACCCGACACCTGGTCGATGAGCCGCTGCGTCACCGTGGGCGAGAGCACCGGATCGCCGGCGGCCACCTTCCGTACCGCCGCCACGATCTCCTGCGGCGGGGTGTCCTTCACGACGAATCCCGCGGCGCCCGCGCGCAGCGCCCGCAGCAGGTGGGCGTCGGTGTCGAACGTGGTCAGGACCAGGACCTCGGGCGGGTCGGGGCGGGCCCGTAGCGCCTCGGTGGCGTCGAGGCCGTCCACGCCCGGCATCCGGATGTCCATCAGCACGACGTCGGGGGAGTGCCGCGCCACCAGCGGTCCGACGCCGGCGCCGTCGGCCGCCTCCGCGACGACCTCCAGGTCCGGGGCCCCGGCGAGCATCAGCCGCAGTCCGGAGCGGACGAGCGGGTCGTCGTCGACGAGGAGTACGCGCACCATGGCTTTCACGTCAGCGGTCGGTCCTTCCCGGGGCCCGGGCTCTCTTGCGGGGCGTCCCAGGGAAGTCGGGCGCGCAGCGCGAACGTGCCGTCGTCCGGGCCGTGTTCCAGGGTGCCGCCGGCCAGCGCCACGCGCTCGCCGAGACCGATCAGGCCCTGACTCGCGCCCGGGATCGCGGTGCCGGAGCCGTCGGCGAGCGGGTTGACCACCTCGACCGTCAGGCCCTCGCCGGGCCGGCCGGACACGGTGACCGTGACCGGCGCGCCTGGTGCGTGCTTGCGGGCGTTGGTCAGGCCCTCCTGGACGATGCGGTACGCGGTGCGGCCGGCCACGGGCGGGAGCGCGGCTTCCGCGTCCGCCCGGCCGCGGTGCACGACGTTCGCCCCGGCCTCCCGGGACTCCGCCACCAACCGGTCCACGTCCCTCAACGTCGGCTGCGGGCGCCCCGACGCGCCGTCACCCGCGGGCGCGCGCAGTACGCCGATCACCTCGCGCAGGTCCTGCAGCGCCTGGTGCGCGCTGTCGCGAATGACGCCGGCCGCATGCCGTACATCCGCCTTGGACGCGTCCTGATTGAACTCGAGTGCCCCCGCGTGCACGCTCAGGAGCGACAGCCGGTGGGCCAGCACATCGTGCATCTCCCGGGCGATCTCCTCGCGGGCCCGCCGGCCTGCCTCGGCGGCGGCCCGCTCCTCGAGGGCGGCGATCATCTGCCGGCGCTGGCGTACGTACAGCCCCCAGCCGATCGAGCCGGCGATGAGCGCGAAGTAGGTGAGGGCGGAGCCGGTCCGCGGGTCGTCCGCCTCCGGCGACCGCGCGAGGAACAGCACGAACGGCACCCCGACGGCCGCCGTCACCCACGCCGTCACCCTCAGCGGCCGGTGCACGGCCACGGTGAACATCGCCACGATCGTCGCCCCGGCCAGGAAGTGGAAGGGGTTGCCGAGCACGAGCAGCGCGAGCGCCAGGTGCACGGGCCATCGCCGCCGCAGGAACACCGCCCCGCACGCCAGCGCCCCGACCACCTGGTCGATGACCAGAGCCTGGCGCGACATGTCCTCGTCGAGATGCACCGAGTCCGCGGAGAGCACGGAGAAGACGGCGGCGAAGAGGAAGAAGGCGATATCGGCGTACCAGTCGCGGCGGGTCCGCGGGCTGGTCGTCCGCTCTCGCAGCGGGCGGGTGCGCATGAAACGAATCTACGTCCGCCGCAGGCGCCGAGGGCCGCGCACCCCGCGTCCCGATACTTTCGGACGACAACCGTGCCGACTCCGTAGACCGATGGACGACAACGCCCTCGACCTGGTCTTTATAGCCTGAAGCCATGAAGGGCATCCTGAGTTTCCTCAGCTTCCTGCTCCTCGTCGGCGGCCTCCAGGGCATCATCCACGAGGCATTCGACACCTGGATCCCGCTGATGGGCTTCCTGCGCTACCTCTACGTCGACGGCTACGAAATCTTCATCAGCATCGCCCTCCTCGTCCTCGGCACAGCACTCGCGACAGCGGCGTCGAAGGCGCCCAAGGGGTGAGGAAGCGGGGCACCACCCCCTCAAGGTTCCGTGCAATCGCACGGCCATGACGTCCTACGCTGAGGTGCGTGGCCAACGAAGAACTGGGGCGGACTCTGCGACGGCTGCGCCGTCTGGCGTCGCTGACGCAGGAAGAACTCTCCGAGCGCTCGGATGTGTCCGTCGACGTGATCCGTCAGCTCGAACAGCGCCGGAAGCACTCGGCGCGCCTGCCCACGCTGCATGCGCTCGCGGGCGGACTCGGCGTGGAGCTGACCACGCTCCTCGGGGACCCGCCCGCGGTGTCCTCCGGAGGCGAGACCGACGGTCCACGTTTCGTGGCCGTGCGGCGCGCTGTGATGCCACTCCTGCACGGGCCCCAACCGCCGCTGCCCGGACCGGAGTTCTCGCTCGACGAACTGCGTGAGCAGATCGCGGACGGCTGGTCGCAGTACCACGCCGCCGAGTTCGAGGCAGTCCTCAAGGCGCTTCCCGGTCTGATCGCCGACGCGCGTTCCGCCTCCGTTCGTCAGCACGAGGACGACCGAGGAGCCGGATTCGCAGCCTTGGCGAAGGCGCTTCAACTCGCCGGGCACGTCGCGGTCCGCATGGGTAAAACGGACCTGGCTCTGATTTCCCTGGAACGTGCGACGGATGCCGCCGAAAGCTCGCACGACTCGTTGCTCCCCGCGATGATCGCCAATTCCGTCGCGTGGACGTATCAGCGGCAGGGGCGCCTGGACGACGCCCTGCAGGTCGCTCTGGACGCAGCCGAGAACACCGAGAGCGGTGGACGTACGGGCACTGCAGACGGACTGAAGGTCTGGGGCGCGCTGACCATGTCCGCCGCCACTTCCGCCGCGCGCGGCAGAGACTACGAACGCGCGGCGGGCCTGATGGCAGAGGCGGAACAGCAAGCCACCCGGGTGGCCAAGCTGCCGGCCGGCAGTGACAGCCGCATGGTCAGCGTCTTCAGCCCGTCGTCGGTACGCATCGAACGTGTGCGGTTGGCCGTCCAGTACGGGCACCCCGAGGATGCCCTGGAACTCGCGAAGGGCATGCGGCTGAGCAAGGACACCCCGCCTTCGTGGCGGACATGGCTGATGCTCGACGTGGCCCGCGCGCACACCGACCTGGGCGACGCCGCAGGGGCCGTGAAAACCCTGGAATCCCTTCGCCGTGTGGCGCCGACGTGGATGCAGCACCACACGCTGGCCGTGGCCATCGTGCGTGACCTCTGGACGCTGCCCAACCATCCACCGGGCCTTGGGGCGCTGGCGGAGTTCCTGGGCGTGAACGCATAGCGTCGTGAGAGTGGTACGTAGCGTCCCTGTCACCGTGTGTGACGCTCCGGTTACCTGGATCGGACCGACCCTGCGGCTGCTGTCAACGGCTTTGGGGATGTGACCGATCATCGAGGAGTCGACGTGTCGCACTCTGACGTCCGTCCTGCCCAACTGGGGGCATTCCTGCCGGACATCGGGACGTTGTCCGGATCGCAAGTACGAGGCGTCGCGTGTGTCAGGTGCGCCGTGACCCTCGACAATGCGACGGCGATCGACCTCGGCCGACGTCGTGCCCGGGTCCTGGCCAGTACGGTGTGGTGGTTTCCACGGGCCTGCCCGAGCTGCGCTGCGACGGAGGCGGGCGCGGGGGTGACCCCGTGATCTGCGCCCGGTGTCGGCAACCGATCGGGCCGGGGCAGGACTGGGCCGAGGTCCCCGAGTTCAGTGCCTCCGGCGCCGGAATCTCGCTCCCTGTGCACGACGCTTGCCCGCCCGGCCTCGAGCGCGCCGAGCCCCTGGGGCTGGATCATCTGCTCGCACGCCGCGAGGTGGAACAGCGGGCAGCGGCCCGACTCGCGGTCGCCCCGAAGGCGTGGGGCCGTTGGTTGGTCCGTGGTCGGGAGGTGTGAGACCTTGGAACGGAGCTCCTGGTCAGGGGCTCCCGGACGAGGGGTGCCGTACCCGGTGTGCGACAAGACGGCCCGTGGAGGGCTGTCATGGCATGGCTGATTCTGACTCTGTCCGGTCTCATGGAAGCGGTGTGGGCCACCGCGCTCGGTAAGTCCGAGGGGTTCTCCCGGCTCGGTCCGTCCCTGGTGTTCGTCGTCGGTCTCGGTGCCAGCATGGCCGGGCTCGCCTACGCGATGCGTGATCTGCCGGTCGGTACGGCGTACGCGGTGTGGGTGGGCATCGGAGCGGTGCTGACCATCGTCTACGCGATGGTGACCGGGACGGAGTCGGTGTCCGCGTTGAAGATCCTCTTCCTGACGCTGATCGTCGGCAGTGTGATCGGGCTCAAGGTCGCCCACTGACGACCTGGGGCAACGCCTAGCATCGACTCCGTGATCGATGTTCCGGAGGAGTTCGCGGCGGCGCAGGTCAAGCACAACGGGGACGCCGGGCGCGCGTTCATCGAGCAACTGCCCGTGCAGGCGCAGGAGTTCACCGAACGCTGGGAGCTGCGGGTGACCGGGCCCGCGATGCACGGCGTGGCCGCTCTCGTCCTGCCCGTCGTGCGGGCGGACGGGAGCCGCGCCGCCCTGAAGATGCAGGTGCTCGACGCGGAGAGCGAGGGCGAGCCGGTGGCTCTGCGCCGCTGGGACGGGGACGGCGCGGTGCGCCTGCTCGCGCACGACGAACCCACCAACACCCTGCTCCTGGAACGCCTCGACGAGACGCGCCACCTCTCCGGGCTCGACGACTCCCGGGAGGCCGTCCGCCTCCTCGCCGAGCTGCTCGCCCGGCTCACCGCCGTACCCGCGCCGCCCGGACTGCGCACCCTCGGCGACGAGGTCCGCGGCATGCAGGAGCGCCTGCCGTCCGCGCTCGCGCGGGTCGCCGACCCGGACGCCCGCGCCGTGATCGCCGACTGCGCCGCGGCCGTACGGGAGGTCGCGGACGAGCCCGGTGACCGGCTGCTGCACTGGGACCTGCACTACGACAACGTGCTCGCCGGCGACCGCGAGCCGTGGCTCGCCATCGACCCCAAACCACTGGCAGGGGACCCCGGTTTCGATCTGATGCCCGCGCTCGCCAATGACTTCGCGCTTTCCGGGGTGCGGTGGCGCTTCGACCTGATGACAGGAACCCTCGGACTCGACCGGGAGCGGGCCGCGGCCTGGACGCTCGGCCGCGCGCTGCAGAACCTCCTGTGGAATGTCGCGGACGAAGATCCGCTGGACGAGGAGCAATTGGCCATCGCTCGGCTGTTCCTGGGGCGTTGAGGCCGGGGCAGAAGATCCCTGGCGTGCCCGGAGTGTTCGCTGGTAGCGTCCCTGGCGCAATGACCAAGCAAATGCAGCAAGTTGGGGGAACAACTTCGTGAGCATGCGCAACAAGGGAATCTCCGTCGTGATCGCCTGCGCCTTGACCGGGCTTGCTGGTGGTACGGCACAAGCGGCTTCGGTGAACGACGAGGGGAATGCGATACCCGCGCGGACGGCGGCGGATCAGCAGGTGCAGGGCGCGGACGAGATCTGTGCCGTGCTGGGTATCGGCAGCGGTGCGGCCGGTCTGACCAAGGCACTGGCCAAGGGCGCCTCGTGGGTAGGGATCGGCGCCAGCATCGGGTGCTACGCGTACACGAAGGCGAAGGAAGCGACGCCCGCGCAAAAGCGTGCGGCCATGCTGAAGTCGTACAAGAAGTACCAGGCCATGAGTGCCATCAAGAAGCTCGACGCACTCGGCTACTACTGCCGCAAGGAGGGCGGTGGCGGCGGTGGCGGCACGGACGTCGCCCCGGCCGGCACGAACGCGGCACCGATCGGCACGCTGGCCGGCTGGCGCACCATCACCATGAAGGGCGTCGACTACAAGTGCACGGCCACGAGGGACTGATTCACTCATGGCACGTCGTGGCCCGGGGGACGGAGAGCGATTTCTGTTCGCTGTCGCACTGCTCGCGGTGAGCCTGCTGTGGATGACACAGGAAATGGCTCGCTGGGCGACCGTACTGTGCGGCGCAGGCGCAGTTGCGGGAGTAGTGGGAATGCTCTACTTCGGTCGCCGGTACATGCGATCACGCGCAAATTCCAGGTGATTACCATCCGTTAGCGGAATTCCGCGGGCAAGGGCCGTCCAGGCTTTAGGACGGCCCTTGTCGGCGTGCTGTGCCGCGGCTTTGCCGAGGGGCTCCTTGCACGGCTGGATCGGCGGAAGACGGCCCGACTGGAACGCCTGCGGAGGAGTTCCCATCAAGGCGCGGAACTCGGCCGTCATATGCGACTGGTCGTAGTACCCGGTGTCGGCGGCCAGTTGTGCCCGGGGCTCCTGGCCGAGTCGTGCGAGTGCACTGCGCACGCGCTCGATGCGGGCGAGGTGCTTCGGGGAGAGGCCGACGCCGTCGGTGAACAGATTGCGCAACTGGCGTTCGCTGATGGCCAGTCTCTCGGCGAGGGCACGGACCTGCTCCGGCCGGTGACCGGTGCCTGTGGTCAGGGCCCGGGCGGCCGTACGCAGGAGGTCGCTTCGGGCCAGGTCCTCGGGCGTCCGGGCGGCCAGGTGGACCCGCAGTTCGGCCTGGAGGCGGGCGAGGACCAGTTCGGGGTCGGGGCCGAGGCGCGCCAGATCTCCTGCCAGCCGCTCGCCGTACGCGCCCCACAGTTCGTCGAGCGGGACGACCCGGTCGGTGAGCGCGCTGATGGACACGCCCAGGAGCGCCCGGGCGCGGCCGGGCCGGATGCGGATCTTCACGCAGACCGGCAGGTGTTTGCCCACGTGGTACGAGGCGCGGGTGCGCGGTCCCATGACCAGCAGATCGCTGCGTCGGTCGGCTCCGGTGCGGAAGACCAGCGCGGTGGCGGAATCGGGGGCGTGAGCGAACGGCTGCTGATCATCACCAGGGAAGCTCAGGATGCTCATCCCGGCGATCCAGGGCCGCAGCGGTGCCGACGGAGTCCGCGGGCTCTCGTTCCTGGCGTGCACGGAATCAACGGTAGTCGGACCCGGTGTGCGGGCGGAGCGGTGCACACTGCCGAAACTTCCTAGAGACGGCGGCTTCGCGCCGGGAGCCTGGTCGGCATGATCCTGGTTACGGGTGCCACCGGCACCATCGGCAGCGAAGTGGTCCGACTCCTGGCGGCGAGAGGAGAACAGGTCCGCGCCCTGACACGGGACCCGGCTCGGGCGAAGCTGCCCGCCGGCGTCGATGTGGTGCGCGGCGACTTCGACGATCCCGTCTCGCTCGAACGGGCGGCGGCCGGCGCCACCGCGCTCTTCCTGCTGAGCGCGCCCGGACCCTCGGTCTCGCTGCACGACCGGGCCATGCTCGCTCCGGCGCGAGCGGCGGGGACCCGCCGGGTGGTGAAGCTTTCGGCCATCGGGACCGACGAGCCCGGCGGCGCCAGGGTCGGAGCGTGGCATGCTCCGGGCGAGGCGGCCGTGCAGGGGAGCGGCATGGCGTGGACGCTGCTGCGTCCGTCGAGCTTCGCTTCGAACGCCGTGACGTGGGCCGGTGCACTGCGCGCCGGAGCCCCGATCCCGAACCTGACCGGAGCCGGCAAGCAGGGCGTCGTCGATCCCCGTGATGTGGCCGCGGTCGCGGTGGAGGCGCTGACCTCGGCCGGTCACGCGGACCGCGCCTACACCTTGACCGGCCCCGAACTGCTGAGCGTCCCGGACCAGGCGGTCCGGCTCGGCGACGTGCTCGGACGCGCCGTCGAGACCGTCGATGTGCCGCTCGACGTGGCACGTCAGCAGCTGGTTGATTCCGGAATGGACGCGGCCTTCGCCGATGGCGTCATGGACGGCAGCGAGTTCGTACGAGGGGGTGGCGGGGCCGTCCTGACCGGGGAAGTGGAGGACGTCCTGGGCCGGCCGCCCGGTGGCTTCGATGCGTGGGTGCGTGACCATCGCGACGTGTTCGGCGTCTGACCGGACTGGACTGGACTGGACTGGACCGGACGATGAGGTGTGCGTGGTGCCCCCGGGGCGGCGTAGTGCCGATGAGGCCGGGCCGGTGAGGTGCCGGTCCGGCCTCGTCGGGGTGCGGCGCAGCGTCAGGCCGCGCCCGTCGCACGCACGCTGAGGGGCCGGATGTCGGGCCAGGTGCGCTCGATGTGGGCGAGGGCCGTCTCGCGGTCGACGTCGCTGAGGGTCGGGGTCCAGCCCGCTGGGACCGGGCTGAACGAGGGCCACAGGGAGTGCTGGCCCTCGTCGTTGACCAGGACGTGGAAGACGCCTTCGGTGTCGTCGAAGGGGTTGCTGCTCATCGGGTTCAGCCTTTCTGTCGGGACGGTAGTGGCCTCGTGGGCCGGGGGAGCAGATCGGATACGGGGCGGTCGGGGCGGGTGGCCATCGACGTCAGGAGGTGTGCCAGGTCCGTGGCGACGGCGTGGGCCGTGGGGCGGTCCACGGCGTCGGGGCGGTGGGCGATCCGTAGGTGGAGCCGGTCGTCCTCGGCGTAGGCGGTGAGGGAGAGGGCGTAGTGCGACGCGTCGCGGCCCTCGCTGTTCACCATGCGCAGTCCGGGCGCGACGTCGGCGAGCCGGATCCGGTCGAGCGGGTAGTTCTCGAACACGACGTGGGTCTCGAAGAGGTCGCGTCGGCCGGCGGCCTGCTGGATCTCGCCCAGGCCGAGGTACTGGTGCGGCTGCAGCGTCGCCTGCTCGTCCTGGAAGCGGTGCAGGAGCTCGCCGAGTCCTTCGCTCCCGGTGAGCCGCAGGCGTACGGGGACGGTGTTGATGAAGAGGCCGATCATGGAGTCCACGGACGGCAGTTCGGGCCGCCGCCCGGAGACGGTCGTACCGAACACCACGTCCCGTGCCCCGGTACGGCGGGCAAGGAGCAGGGCCCAGGCGGCCTGGACCACGGTGTTGAGCGTGAGCCCCCGGGACTTCCAGGTCCGAAGGGCCTCGGTGACCGGTGGCGGGACGGAGACGAGGAGTGATTCGGCGGGTGCGGTGGCGCCTCGACCGGGCGCGGTCAGGTGAGCGGCGCCGACCGGGCCGTCCTCGAGGGCCGCTTGCCAGGCCTTGCGTGCCGTGTCCCGGTCGAGGCCGGCCAACTCCGCGAGGTGGTCGCGGAACGGTGTGACCGGCGGCAGCGCGCCCGCGCGTCCGCCCGCGCGGTACAGCGCGAACAGCTCCCCGACGAGCAGCGGCATCGACCAGCCGTCCATCACCAGATGGTGATGGGTGACGACGAGCCGCCAGTCCGCTCCCCCGCACCGGAAGAGCGAGAACCGGACGAGCGGCGGACGGTCGAGCGGGAACCGGCGGCGCAGGTCGGCGTCGGTGATCCGGGCGAGGACGCGTTCGCGCCGGTCCGCCCGTACGCCGGTGAGGTCCACGGTCCGCCAGCCGGGTTCGGCGCGGGCCGACAGGAGCTGTACGGGCCGGGGCAGATCGTCGTGGACGAAGGCGGCGCCGAGGTTCGGGTGCCGCTCCAGGAGCGCCCCGGCGGCCGCGCGCAGGGTGCCGGGGTCGAGCTCGCCGTCGAGGTGGAGGTTCAACTGGGCCTGGTAGACGTCGGGGACGTGCGGGGCGTACAGCGCGTGGAACAGCAGGCCGTGCTGCAGCGGAGTCAGCGGCAGTACGTCGGTGAGGCCCGGGTGCCCGGCCTCCAGCCGTTCGATCTCCTGCTGGTCCAGGGCCACCAGCGGCAGGTCGGAGGGGGTGAGGCCGCCGGCGCCGGCGGCTCGGGTGTGGATCACGAGGGCGTCGAGCGCGGTGAGCAGGAGCTGGGCGAGTTCTTTCAACCGGCTCTCGTCGCCCAGGTCTTCGGCCCAGGTCCAGGTGGTCGTCAGCCGCGGCCCGTCCGGCCCGTCGACCACGATCGCGCCCAGGTCGAGGCGGTGCCCGTCCGGCAACACGGGTCCGCCGGCGGGGAGTTCGGTGAATTCCGGGGTCGGGCTCCAGTCGGCGCCGGACCGGGCGGCGAGCCGTCCCAGGTAGTTGAAGCCGACGGTGGGGCTGCCCAGGCGGGCGAGGGTGGGCGCCGCCGCGGGGTCGAGGTGGCGCAGTACGCCGTAGCCCACACCGCGGTCCGGGATCTCCCGCAGGCGTTCCTTGACCTGCTTGAGTGCGCGGCCGAGGGCGGGGCCCGCGGTCCACACGTCCTGCCAGGTGCAGCTGGTGGGGTCCAGGCGTACGGGGTGCAGGGAGGTGAACCAGCCGACCGTACGGGAGAGTTCGAGCCCGTCGCCCGGCAGGTCGGGGCGGCCGTGGGACTCGAGGTCGAGGAGCAGTCCGCCGGGCCGGCCCGGTGGCTCGGACGGGCCGTGGCGGCGGTGCCACTCCTCGAGGGCGAGCGTGAGTGCGGTGAGCAGGACGGGCTCGAGGCCGCACTGGAAGGCGCGGCAGACCTCGGCGAGCAGCGGTTCGGTGCGGCGTGCGGGCAGGGAGAGGGAGAGGTGGACGGCGGGGGCGCGGGGAGTGGGCGAGGGCCGGCCGGGACGGCTGTCGACGTCTGCGGGGCCGCGGCGGTCGGTGCGCTCGGTCGTGGCCGCCTGGGTCGTGCGGCGCCCGAGAGCGGCGCCGGGCCCGCCGTCGAGGATGCGCTCCCAGAACGGCAACTCGGCCTGGCGGGCGCCCTGTTCGCCCTGCCGGGCGAGGTGGCGGGCCCAGTCGCGGAACGACGTGCCGGGGTGTCGTGGCTGCGGGGTGCGGCCGTCCGCGAAGGAGCGGTAGGCGTCCGCCAGGTCGGTCAGCAGGATGCGCCAGGAGACGCCGTCCACCGCCAGGTGGTGCACGACGAGCACCAGGCGGCCCGGCCGCGCCGGTCCCGCGTCGAGGAACTCCACGGCCGGCATCCGCCCGTTCGCGGGATCGAGCCGGGTGCGTGCGCTCCGTGCTGCCTCGGCGACGGCGGCGGCCAGTTCGCCGGTACGGGCGGGGGCTCGGCGTACCCGCAGGCAGTCGGCGGCGCGGACGGAGCCGGGCGGATGGGCGACCAGCCCCCAGGAGCCGGGCGCCGTCGGCGAGTCCTGCGCGGGCGCTTCCGGGGCGAGCCGCAGCCGCAGCGCCGGATGCTGGTCGACGAGCCACTGGAGGGCGGACACCAGCGTGTCCTCCCGCAGGCCCGGCGGAGTCTGCACGGTGACGCACTGGCTGAAGCCGTCCGGGTCGCTGTCGGGCAGGCCGCGCCACCAGCGCATCACCGGTGTGGCCGGCAGCGCTCCCGTGCCCTCGTCCGGGTCCGGCGCGGGAGCGTTCCCGGGACCGGCGAGCCGTGCGACGGCCGCGAGCCGGGCCACCGTCTGGTGGCGGAACACGTCCCGTACCGAGAACTCGAGTCCGGCCGTACGGGCCCGATTGACCAGCTGGATGGCGGTGATGCTGTCCCCGCCGAGTGCGAAGAAGCCGTCGTCGGCGCCGACCGTGGCCCGGCCGACCAGATCGGCGACGATGGCGCACAGTGCGCGCTCGGTGTCGGTGGCCGGTTCGGCCGGCCCGGCGACGGGTCCGGCCGGGGCCGGCAGGGCGCCCCGGTCGATCTTCTGGTTGCCGGTGAGCGGCAGCCGGTCGAGGGTGACCAGGGCGGCGGGGACCATGTACGCGGGCAGTCGGCCGGCGACGTCGTCGAGTACCGCGCTCTCGTCGACCGTCCGGCCGGGCTCGGGCACCAGATAGCCGACCAGACGCGGCCGGCCGGGCAGGTCCTCCCGCAGGACGACGGCGGCCTGCCCCACCGCGTCGACGTCGGTCAGTGCGGCGGCGATCTCGCCGGTCTCGATCCGGAAGCCGCGCAGCTTCACCTGCCCGTCGGCCCGGCCGCGGAAGGCCAGGACGCCGCCCGGCAGCCATCGGGCCAGGTCGCCCGTGCGGTACATGCGGGCGCCGGGCACCCCGTGCGGGTCGGCGACGAAACGCCCGGCGGTCTGCGCGGGGTCTCCCAGATATCCGCGGGAGACCCCGGTGCCGCCCAGATAGAGCTCCCCGGTGACTCCCGGCGGCACCGGCTCGAGATGTGTGTCGAGTACGTAGGCCCGGCCGCCGTCCACCGGCAGGCCGATGGGGACGCCGCTGCGGGCGTAGGTCTCCTCCGGGGATCCGGGCGGCGGGTCGGTGACCCGGTGCAGGGTGGATCCGGTGGTCGTCTCGCTGGGGCCGTAGCCGTTCACGACGACGATGCCGGGGCAGGCGGCGCGCACCGCCGCCACCGCGCGGGGTGACACGACGTCTCCGCCGGTCCACACCTGCTCCAACTCGCGCAAGCAGCGCGGGTTCTCGTCGGCCACCAGCTGGAAGAGGCCGGCGGTCAGCCACAGGAAGGTGACGCCGGTGCCGGTCACCAGGCGCTCGAGCGTCGCGAGGTCGAGTTCCTGCGGCGGGGCGACCACCACCTCGCCGCCGGTCAGCAGCGGCACCCACAGCTCCTGCGAGGAGGCGTCGAAGGAGTACGGCGAGTGCAGCAGGCAGCGGTGCGGTCCGGCCTCGCGGTGCCAGTGCCGGTCGAGTGCGTAGGCGAGCACGTCGCCCTGGGTGATCGCCACGGCCTTGGGTACGCCGGTGGAGCCGGAGGTGTGGACGGTGTAGGCGAGGGCGCCGGGGTGGGTCGCCGGGCGGGGTGCGGGGGCATCGGGGAGAGGCGGCGGGACCGATTCGTCCCCACGCAGGTCGATGACCGCCGGGCCGTCCGGCGGCGTGCTCGCGGTGCCCTCGTCGGTGTCGGTCACCAGGACGGCGACGGCGGCCGAGCGGAGGACGGAGCGACGGCGGGCGCGGGGTGCGCGGGCGTCCAACGGCACATAGAAACCACCGCACTTGAGGACGGCGAGCGCCGTCCGGGCCAGGTGCTCGCCCCGCTCGACCAGCACTGCGACGGGTGTGCCGGTGGTGACGCCGTATCCGGACAGGCGCGCGGCGAGCCGGTCCGAGTGCGCGTCGAGGTCCGCGTACGACCAGACCTCGTGCGGGGTCCGGACGGCCGGGGCGTGCGGGGTGCGCCGGACCATCTCGGCGAAGCGGCCGGTGAGGGTGGACGCCGCCTCGGGTGGCAGGGGTGCGCCGGTGCCCCAGTCGAGGAGCCGCTCGCGTGTCCGGTCGCCGATGACGTCCACCCGGTGCAGCGGGGTGTCCGGGTCGTGGGCCGCTGCGGTGAGCAGCCGGACCAGTCCGGCGGCGATCTCCGCCGCGGTGTCCGGTTCGAAGCGGCCGGTGCGGTACTCGAGTACGCCGTCCAGGCCGAGCGGGGTGCCGTCGCCGGCGCGGCGTTCGCTCAGACTGAAGGAGAGCGGGAACTTCGCCGACCCGACGGGCGCGGTGCCGACGGCGGCGGTCAGGGCCCCTCCGAGGCCGACCTGGTCAGGGACGGCAGGGGTGACCATCAACATCACCTGGAACAAGGGCAGTTCGTCGGCCCCGAGCTGCGGCCGCACCGAGTCGACGACCAGGTCGAAGGGCACGTCCTGATGGGCGAAGGCTGCCAGGTCGGACTCCCGTACGCGGGCGAGGAGTTGGCGGAACGTGGGGGTGCCGGAGGTGTCGGTGCGCAGGGCCAGGGTGTTGACGAAGAAGCCGACGACGGCGTCGAGACGCGTGTCGGGGCGGTCCGATACTGCGGTTCCGATCGGGATGTCGTCGCCCGCGCCGAGCCGGGTGAGGAGCGCGGCGAGTGCGGTGTGCGCGGCCATGAAGACGGTCGCGCCCTCGGCGGCGGTGAGCGCCGTGAGCCGCTGGTGCACCTCGGCGGGGACGGTGAAGGTGACCGTGTCGCCGCCGTCCGCGGGCGACTCCGGGCGGTCGTCGGGCAGTTCGATCCGCTCGGGCAGCCCGTCGAGCGCTCGGGTCCAGTGGTCGAGCCGCCTGCGGATCCACTCGGGCGGTTCGCCTCCGCGAGGTGCCGACGTGTCCTGCCAGTGCGCGAAGTCCGTGTACTGCAAGGGGAGTTCGGGCAGGTGCGGGGCCTGTCCGCGGAGTCGGGCGGTGTAGGCCGCGCCGAGGTCGGCCAGGAGCGGGCCGACGGACGCGTGGTCGCAGGCGATGTGGTGCAGGAGCAGCAGCAGCACCGGCGGACGGCCCGGCACGGTGAACAGCGCGCTCCGCAGCGGCGGTTCCACGTCGAGCCGGAACGGGCGGCGGGCCGCGTCGGCCAGCGCATCGGTCAACTCGTCGGCTGGGACGGTGATTTCGGCGGGCTGCGGGCACGCGTCCGTGGCGATGACGTGCTGGACGGGGCCGTCGGGGCCGTCGGCCACCACCGTGCGCAGCGCCCGGTGCCGGTCCACGAGGTCGGCGAGGGCGGCACGCAGCGCGTCGCGGTCCGGCTCCGCGCTCAGCCGCAGGACCAGCGGTACGTGGTAGGCGCTGTCCGGGCCGGTGAGTTGTCCGAGGAACCACAGGCGGCGCTGGGCGTGCGAGAGCGGTGCGGGCCCAGCGCCCGCGGCGGGCACCGGGGCGGGACCGGCCGGGACGGGCAGGTCGGCGGGGGCCGGCCGCCCACCCCCTCGGTGGTCCAGTTCGGCGGCCAGATCGGCGACGGTAGGACGGTCGAAGACGTCGCGCACGTCGATGTCCGTGGCGAACGCGGCGCGGATCAGTGCCACCAGACGCGTCGCCCGCAGACTGTCCCCGCCCAGGTCGAAGAAGCTGTCGTCGGCGCCCGGGGGCGGCACGTCGAGCAGTGCGGCGTACAGCCCGGCGAGGCGGCGTTCGGACGCGGTGCGTGGCGGGCGCGAGGCGCTGGAGGCGAGCGGGACGGCCTCGGGCAGGGCGGCACGGTCCACCTTGCCGTTCGCGGTGAGCGGCAGGGCGGGCAGCGCACGGAGGAACGCGGGGACGAACGGCGCGGGCAGCCGGTCGCGCAACCGCTCGCGGACCCCGGCGAGCAATTCCTCCTCGTCGGCGTCCGGCCGGGCGGGTACCACGTAGCCGACGAGCCGGGTGCCGTGCTCCTCGTCCGGGGCGGCCACCACCGCGGCCTCCGCGACCTCGGGCAGGGCGAGCAGTGCCGACTCGGTCTCGGCGGGTTCGATCCGGAACCCGCGGATCTTCACCTGGTCGTCGGCCCGCCCCAGATACTCCAGGCTGCCGTCCGTGCGGGCGCTCACCCGGTCGCCCGACCGGTACATCCGCGATCCCGGCGGGCCGTACGGGTCGGCCACGAAGCGGGTGGCGGTGAGCTCCGGCCGGCCGAGGTACCCACGGGCCACGCCGTCCCCCGCGACGTACAGCTCGCCGGGAACGCCGGGCGGCACCGGTCGCAGCCGGTCGTCCAGGACGAGGAGCCGGGCGCCGGATATCGGGCCGCCCACGGGACTGCCGGGCTCCCGTGTGTGCCGGGCGCCGAGGTCGAGCCGGGTGGCGTGCACGGTGGTCTCGGTGATGCCGTACATGTTGACCAGGAGCGGCGCGCAGTCGCCGCGCCGCTCGAACCACGGGTGCAGCGCGGCGGGACGCAGCCGCTCGCCGCCGAACACCACGAGCCGCAGGGCCAGTTCGCGTGGCGCGTTCCCGTCCTCGGCGTCGGCCCGGTCCAGGGAGTGGAACGCCGAGGGTGTCTGGTTGAGGACCGTGACCCGCTCCCTCGCGAGCAGGTCGAGGAACGCTCGCGGGGAACGGCTCACGTCGTGCGGGACGACGACGAGGCGTCCGCCGTGCGCGAGCGCGCCCCACATCTCCCATACGGAGAAGTCGAAGGCGGCGGAGTGGAACATCGTCCACACGTCGGTGGCGCCGAGCCCGAACCTCTCTCCCTCACCGGACAGCAGGGCCACGGGGCTGCGGTGCGGCACGACCACGCCCTTGGGCCGGCCGGTCGAGCCCGAGGTGTAGATGACGTACGCGGCGTGCCCGGCGGTGAGCGGGGCGGTCCGCTCGCTGTCGTGGAGGTCAGCGGTCGGGTCGCCGGAGCCGCCGAAGTCGCCGAAGTCGCCGGCGTCGCTTGGGTCGCCCGATTCGGCCGAGTCCAGGACGTACACCGGGCGGGCGTCGTCGAGGACCGTCCGGCGCCGCTCGGCGGGCCAGTCCGGGTCCACCGGCAGATACGCGGCCCCGGTCTTGGACACCGCGAGGAGCGCCACCACGAGTTCGGGCGAGCGGGGCAGCACGACGGCCACGGTGCGTTCCGGTCCGGCTCCCCGCCGGACCAGGGCGCGGGCGAGCCGATTGGCCCGCGCGTTGAGGTCGCCGTACGAGAGGGTGGTCGATCCGCAGGTCACCGCGGGAGCCGAGGAGTCGCGGGCCGCCTGCCGCTCGAAGAGGTCCGGGAGGGTGCGGGTGTCGGGTTCCTGCGGCGGGCCGGGGGAGACCGCCTGCGGGTCGGCCGGGCGCGGCAGCAGGCGGCGACGTTCGCCCGAGGAGAGCAACTCGTGTCGTCCCAGGGGTAGTTCCGGGTCGGCGACGATCCGGCCGAGCAGGCGGACGAAGCGCCGCGCCTCCGCCGCCGCCTCCCGTGACCCGTACCGGCCGGGGTCGGCGTAGAGCTCCACGTCGAGTCCCGAGCGGCCGTCGGGCCGCACGGACACCGACAGGTCCTCCACCGGGCCCACCGCGATATGACGGCTCGTCATGGGCCGTCCGGCGAAGCGGTGTCCGAAGCTGAACGGCATCACGTTGGCCGTCACTGCGTACAGCCGCTGCCCGCTGCCGGTGAGGCCCAGGTCCCGGCTCAAGTCCTCATAGCGGTACCGCTGATGCGCCAGCGCCTCGTCGATCTCCGCCCCGACCGCGCGCACGAGGGCGGCACCGCTACGCGACGCCGGTACCTCGATCCGCAGCGGCAGCACGTTCGACGCGGTGCCGCCCACGTCGCGGGCGGTGGAGCGGGTGCGGCCCACCACCGGCATGCCGATGACGACCTCCGGCGCGCCCGAGCGGACGGCCGCGAGCGCAGCGGTCGCCGCGACCGCGAGCACCGGCCACCGCACACCGAGCCCCCGGGCGAGGTCGCGCAGCGCCGTGTGGCCGGGGCCCGGTAGCCGGGCGATCCCGCTCGACGGCAGCCCGTTCGCCGACGCGGCCGCCGTGGCGGGCGGTGGGTCGAGCGGTCCGGGCCGGTCGGCCATCCGTCCGAGCCAGTGGGCGCGGTCGGCACAGGCCTCGGGAGAGTCGCGGTACCGCCGTTCCTCGTCGAGCAGCGAGCCGAGCCGGACCGGCACCGGAGCCGGTTGCGCACCGCGTTCGAGCGCGGCGTACACCTCGCCGACCCGGCGGGCGAACAGTGCGCCGCCGAGCCCGTCGAGTACGAGATGGTGCACGGCCAGGTACCAGCAGAAACGCCGCGGACCGAGCCGCAGCAGCGCCGTCCTGAACAGCGGTCCCGAGGCGAGGTCGAAGGGCAGGATCACATCGGCGCGCATCCACTCCGTGGCCGAGACCATCGGCGCGCTCTCGCCGCTCAGGTCGACGTACGGCACGTGCCATGCGGGCAGCGGGCCGGACCGCTGCCGCGGCGAGCCGGAGGCCGTGGCCGAGAACCGGGCCCGCAGGGGCTCGGACTCGGCCACGACGGCCGCGAACGCCGCCTCGAACAGGGCGGGTTCCAGGTCCCCGGCGATCTCGAAGCCGCCCGCCACGTGGTACCGGGCCGGCGGGGCGAGCTGTTGCCCCAGCCAGATCCCGTACTGCGCGGTGGTGAGCGGAAGGCCGACCGGGGCGCCGGCGGGCGCCGCGGACGGTTCCGGCATGTGCTGCGGCTCCGAGCTCATGACCATGCGGGTTCTCCTGCTTGTCCGGTACTGCGGTGGGTCACAGACGCGTGCGCAGCGTCCTGCCGATCTCGCCCAGCGGCTGCGGGCGCCCCATCTCTCCGTGCGAGCAGTCGACTTCGTGCAGCTCGACCTCGCCGTCCACCAGTGGCCGCCACTGCTCCTCGGCCACTTCCGGCGCCGACTCACGGGCCAGGAACATCAGCAGGTCGCCCTCGAAGCGGCCGGGCCGGTGATCCCGGGAGAGGGTGGCGTTGTTGGAGAAGATCCGTGCCACCGCGGCCACCTGCTCCTCGTCGAAGGATGCGAGCAGCCCCTCCTGACCGTGCGCGATCTGCACGAAACGCGGGTACGTGAGGGTCTCGCCCGCCCACGCCGACCGGTCGTAGCCGAAGAACTCCAGGACCATGGCGAGCACGTCCTGTCCGGCCACCGGACCGCCGTCCGACGGCTCCCCGTCCGGCAGCGCGGAGGGAGGCGACGGGAACGCGTCGAGTACCGAGAGTGTGGCCACCTGCTCACCGTCCGCCTGGAGTTGTACGGCCATCTCGTGGGCGACGAGACCGCCGAACGACCAGCCGAGCAGGTGGTACGGGCCGGTCGGCCGCACCGAGCGCACATGCTCCAGATAGTCCGCCGCCATCTCGGACAGCGAGGCGGGCAGTACGTCGGTCCCGTCCAGGCCGCGCGCCTGCAGCCCGTACAGCGGCCGGTCGGTACCCAGCGGGCGGCTGAGCCCCGCGTACGACCAGGAGATCCCGGCCGCCGGATGCACGCAGAACACCGGCGGCTGCTCCCCGGTGGTGCGCAGCGGAAGCAGCACACCGATACCGCTGTCCACCGCCGCCTCGACGGCATCGGCGACGTCGGCCGCCGGAGCGGACTCGGCCAGTTCGACCGCGGAACCGACCGGGCGGGCGGGCTCTTCGGCGATGGTGGTGAGCAGTGCGGCGAACCGGTCGGCGAGTGCGCGGACCTTCTCCTCCGGCAGCAGATGCGGCCGGAAGTCGAAGCCCACCTGCAGACGTTCGCCGCGGGGCGAGACGATCAGGCTGAGCGGGAAGTGCGGAGCGTCGTTGCCGTGCGCCGCCACGACCTTCAGGCCGGGGGCGGGCTCGGCCAGCGCCTCGCCGTCCAACGGGTAGTTCTCGAACGCCATCACGGTGTCGAACGGGTTGCCGATGTCGGTGATCCGGCGGATCTCACCGAGGCTGACGTGCTGGTACGGCATCAGCGCCGCCTGCTCCCGCTGGAGCCTGGACATCAACGCGCCGAACGTCTCCGCCGGGTCGAGGCGCACCCGGGTGGGGACGGTGTTGATGAACATCCCCACCATCGTCTCCACACCGGTCAGTTCGGCCGGACGGCCGGAGACCACGGAACCGAAGACGACGTCGCTGTTGCCGGTCTCCTGGCCCATCACGATGCCCCAGCCGGTCTGCAGCACCGTGTTGAGGGTGGCGCCGTGCCGGCGGGCCGTGTCGACGAGGGCCAGGGTGGTGGCCTCGTCGAGCTCGACCAGGACGTTTCCCGGCGGCACCGGGTCCGCGGAGCCCTCCTCGAGCGCGATGTGGGTGGAGCCGGTGAGTCCGTCGAGGGCGTTCCGCCACGCGGCTTCGACGTCGGCGTCGTCCACCGAGGACAGCCAGGACAGGTACTCGCGGAACGGTGTGTTCGCCGGCAGCGCGACGTCCGTGTCCACGCCGCCTGCCTGCCGGTAGAAGGTGAAGAAGTCATGCAGCATGACCGGCAACGACCAACCGTCGAGCAGGATGTGATGACTCGTCATCACCACGCGGTGCCGGTCATCGCCGAGCTTCACCAGCATCATCCGCATCATCGGCGGAGCGTCCGGGGTGAACGGCTTGCTGCGCTCGTGCAGCAGCAGCCGCTCCAGCTCCTCCTCGAGCCGGTCGCCGAGGACGGTGGTGAGCTCCTCCACCCGCCAGGGCAGCGTGGCGTCGGCGCCGAAGACCTGTACCGGTTCGGGCAGGCCGTCGTGGACGAAGGCCGCGCTGAGGTTGGCGTGCCGGCCGAGCAGGTCCTGGCCGGCCCGGCGCAGCCGGTCGAGGTCGAGCGGCCCTTCCAGCTCCAGCCATACCTGGGTGGTGTAGACGCCGTGCTCGGTGCCGTCCACCGCGTCCTCGTTCAGACCGCCGAGCAGTACGTGGTACAGCAGGCCCTGCTGGAGCGGGGAGAGCGGCAGCACGTCGTCGAAGCCCGGGTAGGCCTCCTCGAGCCGTTCGACGTCCTCCTGGGTGAGTGCGGTCAGCGGGAAGTCGGAGGGGGTACGGCCGCCCGCGTCCGGCTCCTCGGCGTGCGCCGCGAGCGCGTCCAGGGTCTCGAACCAGGTGTGGCCGATCAGTTCGACCACGTCGTCGTCGATCAGGATGTCCTCGGGCGACATGAAGCTGACGTCGAGCGCCGGGCCCTGGTCGGTGTCCCGGGTCAGGGCGTTGACGGACAGGGGGTGCGAGAGCGGCATGTCCGCGTCCGCACCCGCCGACATGCCGGCCTCCGGAGCCGGTCCCCATTCCTGGGCGCCGGCGGCCGCGGGCAGCAGGAACCGGCCGAAGTAGTTGAAGCCGATGTGCCGGGCGGCGGCGTCCGCGAAGGCGTCCGCGGTCCCCGGGTTGAGGTGGCGGAGCATGCCGAAGCCGATGCCCTTGTCCGGCACGGCGCGCAGGTCCTCCTTGACCCGGTGCACCGCCCGGCCGAGCCGCCGTCCGAAGTCGTGCCGTCCGGCCTCGCCGACGGACCCCGGCGCGATCCGCAGCGGGTACATGCTGGTGAACCAGCCGGCCGTACGGGAGAGGTCGGCGCCGGGGACGACGGGCTCACGTCCGTGCGCCTCCACGTCGAGGACCACGTCCTCCTCGGTGCCGAGCACCTGCTGGACGGCCACCGCGAAGGTGGTGAGCAGTACGTCGTTGATCTCGCAGTGGAACGCCGCCGGGATGGTGCTGTACAGGTGCCGGGCGCGGTCGGCCGGGTAGGTCATCACCTGGTTCCGCGCACGGCTGGTGACGTCCCGCGCGGGGTCCAGCGGGCGCTTGGCCAGCTGCGGGCCCCCGGTGGCCAAGATCTTCTGCCACAAGGGCAGTTCGGCGACGCGGGCCGGCTGCTCGGCCTGCTCGGTCAGTGCCGCACTCCACTCCCGCAGTGTGGTCTCCACCGGGCGCAGGCTCGGGGCGGAGCCCTCCTCGAGCTGCTGGTAGGCGCTGATCAGGTCCGGGACCAGGATGCGCCAGGAGACGCCGTCGCAGGCCAGGTGGTGCAG
Source organism: Streptomyces sp. YIM 130001 (assembly GCF_003574445.1). GTDB lineage: Bacteria > Actinomycetota > Actinomycetes > Streptomycetales > Streptomycetaceae > Streptomyces. The sequence goes on along the minus strand of NZ_KZ984560.1, from coordinate 90,458 downwards.
CATGAACACCAGGCGGCCCGTGGCCTCGTCGCCGGCGTCCAGCCAGACGACGCGCGCCATCGACCCTTCCTGCACGTCGAGTTCGGACTTCGCCCGCGGGACCGCCTCCGCGAGGAGTGCCTCCACGCTCTCGCCTCCCCGCGCGTCCACGCGGCGGACGCAGGAATCGGCGGACACCGAACCGGGTGCGCGGACCTCGAGGCGCCAGTCGCGGGTGCGGTGATCGAGGCGGAGCCGTAGCGCGTCGTGGTGGTCGATCAGTTTCTGCACCGCGCCGCGCAGCAGGTCCTGTCGTACGCCCGCGGGCGTCTGCAGGACCACCAGCTGGTGGAACCCGTCGATGGGTCCGTCCAGTTCACGCAGCCAGTGCACGATCGGGGTGAGGGGTACGTCGCCCACACCGGTGGCGGCGTCGCGCTGGACGGGCTTGCGGGTCTCCCGGGCGATCCGGGCCAGCGCGCGGACGGTCTTGTGCTCGAAGACGTCCTGCGGGGTGAGGACGAGCCCGGCCCGGCGCAGCCGGCTGACCAGCTGGATCGACATGATGCTGTCGCCACCGAGCTCGAAGAACCCGTCCTCGGGCCGCACGTCCGTCTTCCGCAGCACCTCACCGAAGACCTGGACGACGAGCGCTTCACGGGAGGTGGGCTCGTCACCGCCCCTTTCGTCCGGCTTCCCGGGCCCGTCGTGCCCCTCGCCTCCGTCCGGCTTCTCGAGCCCGTCCGGCAGACCGAGCCCCTCCGGCGATTGAGGGGGCCCGCTCGGCAGGGCACCCCCGGGCGCCCCGGGTTCGGGCACGGGCACCGGAGCCCCCCTGTCCAACTTGCCGCTCCCGGTACGCGGCAGCGAACCCACCACAGAGAAGTCCGCCGGCACCAGATGCCGGGGAAGCCGCGACGCCACCCAGTCGCGCAATTCCTCCACCTCAGCCCCGCCGGGCCCAGGCGCCCGCACCACGTACGCACTCAGCCGGCCCGCCCCGCCCGGGTCCCGGTGCACGACGGCCATCGCCTCGGCGACGTCCGGGTGCCCGGCGAGCACCGCCTCGACCTCGCCCGGCTCGATCCGGAAGCCGTTGACCTTGACCTGGGCGTCGACCCGTCCCAGGAAGTCGAGTCGGCCGTCCTCGCGCCGGCTCGCCAGGTCGCCCGTGCGGTACATCCGGGCTCCGGGCGGCCCGTAGGGATCGGCGACGAAGCGCTCGGCGCTGAGTGCGGGCCGGCGCAGATAGCCGAGTGCGAGGGACTCGCCCGCGAGGTACAGCTCGCCGGGCCGGCCCGGCTCCACCGGGCGCAGGGCGCCGTCCAGGACGTAGGCGCGCACGTGCGGCAGCGGCCTGCCGATCGGTGGGGCGCCGGCCTCCGGGGCGCCCGGCTGCTCGCCGTCGGTCCACGAGGTCGCGTAGACGGTGGCCTCGGTGGGGCCGTAGATGTTGCGCAGGGTGGTGCCGGGCAGCAGGGTCCGGACCCGGTCGGCCAGCGCCGCGGGCAGCGCCTCGCCCGCCATGGCCACCGTCGTGGCCGAGACTTCGAGGGCCTCGCTCTCCAGGAGGCTGTTGAACACCGAGGGAATCGCGCACAGCAGTCCGCCGGACCAGCCCGGCGGATCGTCGTCGAGCAGCGACAGCAGATTGCCGACGATCTCGACGGTGCCGCCGCGGGTGAGCGGCGGGTACAGCTCGGCCACCGAGACGTCGAAGCTGAACGAGGTGGCGGCCAGGGTGTGTGCCATCGCCTCGGCACCGAACTCGTCGGCCACCCAGCGCACCAGGGGCGCCACGGCCCGGTGCGGCACCACCACACCCTTGGGGGTGCCGCTTGAGCCCGAGGTGTAGATGACGTACGCCGGGTGCGACGGCCGCAGCGGTGCGGTGCGGTCGGAGTCGACGGGCGCTCCGGACGGGCTCGCGGCGAGCGCCGCGCGCGTGTCGGCGTCGTCGAGTACGAGGACCTGCCGGGCGTGCTCCCGTACGGTGTCCGCGGCCTCCGTCCCCTCGGCGATCACCCAGCTGGGCCGCGCGTCACCGATCATGAAGCGCAGCCGCTCGGCCGGGTAGGCGGGGTCGAGCGGCAGATAGGCGGCGCCGGTCTTCAGGACCGCGAGCATCGCCACCACGGTCTGCGCCGACCGGCCGAGGAGCAGCCCCACGACCTGCTCGGGCCCCACTCCGCGTGCGATCAGGAAATGCGCCAACCTGTCGGCGCGCTCGTGGAGTTCGCGGTAGGTGAGCCGGGTGTCACGGTCGCGGACGGCGACCGCGTCGGCATGCGCGTCCGCGGCGTCCTGCAGCAGATCGGTCAGGGTGTGCGCGGTGGTGTCCTGCCGCGGGACGGCCCCGTACGACAGCGCCGACGTCTGTGCCGCGTCGAGCAGTTCGTAGGAGGCGAGGGGGTGGCCCGGTGCGGCGCCGGCCGCGACGAGGAGCCGGCCGAAGCGGGCGGCGTGCCCGTCGAGTTCGGCCGTGGAGTAACGGTCGGACGCGCCGTGCAGGACGACCAGGAGACCGCGGTCCGCGGGATCCTCGTCGAGCACGATGCGCAGGTCCTCGACCGGCTCGGGGCCGACCCGGCGGACGGTCGCCGCGAGCGCGCCGAAACGCAGCTCGGCACCCGGTACCCGGACGTCGACCACCGGCCCGTACAGCGGCGGGTGGTCGTGCGGCAGTCCGAGCGCCGCACACAACTCGGCGTGCCCGGACCGCTGATGGGCCCGCGCGGCCCGGGACTCCTCGGCCACCTGCTCCACCAGGTCCGCGAAGCGCGTCCCCGGACGTACGGTCAGCCGCAGCGGCACCGTGTGCCCGGCCGCCGCGGGGGAGCGCAGCTGTGCGCGTTCCGTACGGCCGTCGACAGGCAGGCCGAGGACCAGATCGGTGGCACCGGTGACCCGGTGGACGTAGGCGGCGACGGCCGCGGACAGGACCGTGCGCACGGGCACACCCGCGTACCGGGCCGCTGCCCGCACGGCGTGGGTGCCGGCCGCGCCCAGCGGTACCGCACCGGAACGTACCGGAGCGCCCCCGCCGGGACCGGCACCGTCCGCGCGGGCGAGGGTCACCGGCTCGGGGCGGTCCTTCAGGCGCAGGCTCCAGTGGGCGCGGTCCGCGGCGCGCACGGCGGGGTCCACGCGGGGAGCGTGGTCGGTCAGCCGGCCGTCGGTCGCCCGATCGGACGGGCCCTCGGTGAGCGCGCCGTACACCTCGGCCACGCGCCGGCTGATCAGCGAGCAGCCGTAGGCGTCCACCGACGCGCGGTCGTGCCGGTGGAACCAGTGGTGGAGGTCCGGTGCGAGACGCAGCAGTGCCCAGACCGGTTCCGGCGCACGGCCGGCCTCCGTGTGTGCGCGCACCCAGGCGTGCGCGGCGGCGGCCGGGTCGGGCTCCGCGCCGAGGTCCACGACGGGCAGCGGCTCCTCGGCGTCCGCGAGCGGGCGCAGGACGTCCGTCTCCCGCGCCACCTGGGCCACCGCGCGCCGCAGCGCGCCGGTGTCGAGTGGGCCGGTCAGTTCCACGACCTCGGCGGTGTGGCCGGAGTCGGGCGCGGGCCCGACCGGCCCGACGGCCTCTGCGTTTCGTACGTCAGCCACGGCTGACTCCTCCCCGTGCGGTCTGGTTCTGCTGGGTGTGCTGCGTGAGCTGCGCGTACTGGTGGAAGCCGCTGCCCGACTTGCGGCCGAGCCGGCCTTCGGCGACCAGGCGGGCGAGTTCGGGGCAGGGCCGGAAGCGCTCCTCGCCGGTGTGCTGCCGGAGCACCTCGAGGGAGTCCGCGATCGTGTCGAGTCCGATCAGGTCGGCGGTGCGCAGCGGGCCCATGGGGTGCCCGAAGCAGTCCTGGAAGATGCGGTCGACGGTCTCCGCGTCCGCGGTTCCCTCGCCGTACACCGCGGCCGCCTCGTTGAGGGTCAGCATCAGGACGCGGTTGGTGACGAAGCCGGGAGCGTCGCCGACGACGATGGCCTGCTTGCCGATCTCGGCCAGGAAGCCCTCGGTGAGCCGGAGGGTCCGTTCGCTCGTGGTGGGGGCGCGGACGACCTCCACCGAGTGCTTCAGCGGCGCCGGGTTCATGAAGTGCGTCCCGATCACGCGGTCCGGGCGGCCGGTGTACGAGCCGAGCACGGCGATCGGGATGCACGAGGTGTTGGAGGCGAACACGGCCTCGGCCGGGCACACCCGGTCGAGCTCGCCGAGGATCTCCTTCTTCAGCGGCTCGTCCTCGCGGGCGCACTCCACGACGAGGAGAGCGTCGCCGAGCGCACTCAACTCGGCTGACCAGCGCACCCGTTCCGGTGTTCCGGGCAGTGCGTCGATGCCGGTTCCGGGGCCGGCGGGCGCGTTCTTCGGGCGCAGCAGCCGAGCGGTGCGGATGCCGTCCCGCAGCCGGGCCGGTCCGGCCTCCAGCGCCTGCGGACGGGGATCCACGACCACCACCGGGTGTCCGGCGTCGGCGAAGCACTGGGCCACGCCGACGCCCATGACTCCGGCGCCGACCACGCCCACCGGCACGGCGGCCGTCGAAGCCCGGTCGATGTCCTTGTGGTTGCCCACGGTTGCAGCTCCTTCGGTTCCGTCGTCCGGCGGTCAGCCGGCGAGCGCGGCGGCGTGCCGCAGGGTGGGCAGGGGTGCGGTGGGGGTGCCGAGTCCGGCGCGCAGGACGCTGATCAGTTCCTCCGCGAGCAGTCGTACGGTCGCGGTCTCGAACAGGTCCTCGCGGTGGTCGACGAGCAGCAGCACCTCGTCCGGGGCCGGGCCCTCCAGGACCGTCCACCGCAGGTCGGGGGTGCTTGCGTCGGTCGGTCCCGACGGGACGGGCAGGTCGTCGGCGCGGGTGCCCGCCGGGACGCGCAGGTGCGTGCAGACGATGTCGAACAGCGGGTGGCGGCCCGGTTCCGCGCGCAGGCCGGCCGCGTCCGCGAGCTCGTCCGCGGTCGGCGTGCCGTGGCGTTCCGCCTCCTCGACGGTCCGTGCCACCCGTGCGACCAGACCGGCGAAGTCCCGCTCCTCGCGCAGGCCGAGGCGCAGCGGCAGGCCGGCGCCACCGGCCCCCGTCCACCCGATAACCACCTCGTCGGACTCGGCGCGGCGGGCCAGGAGCGCGGCGATCGCGGCCGTGACCCCGTGGCGTACGCCGTGGCCGCCAGGACGGGCCAGGCTGTGGGCGAGCGGGGCCGGGAGCCGGAACGTGTGGCGGCCGGTGGCGCCGTCCCCGCCGACCGGGCGTGCCCGGTCGGCCGGCAGTACGAAGGCGTCCAGGCCGGCCAACGCCGTACGCCAGTAGGCGAGATCGGACGGTGAGCCGCCGGAGCGCGCCGGCAGGGCGAGCCCGCCGACCGTCCCGTCCGGACGTCCCGGCCGTGCCTGCGCGGGAGGTCCGGCGGACAGCTCCAGGCAGGGGCGGTCCGGTCCCGCACGGTCCGCGACGACCGCGCGCAGGAGTCCGACCAGGTCGTCGCAGAGCGCGGCGACCGTGCTGGAGTCGAAGAGCTGGGTGGCGTACTCGAGGACCACGTCGAGCTCGTCGTCGTTCGCGCGCTCGCCGACCACGATGGAGAGGTCGAACTTGGCGGTGCCGGGCGGGAGTCCGGGGAAGTACGGCCCGGTCTCCTCGTCGCTCTGCGGTCCGAACAGGTTCTCGCCGAAGGCGAAGTCCGGCGGCAGCGTCTGGTGGACGTACATCACGTCGAAGACCGGGTTGCGGCCGGGATCGCGGTCCGGAGCCACCTCGCGCACGACGGTGTCGAACGGGATCTCCTGGTGGTCGAGGGCGCCGAGCACCGTCGCCCGCACCTGGCGCAGCAGTTCCCGGAACGACGGCCGGCCGGTGAGGTCGGAGCGGAGCGCGACCGTGTTGTTGAAGAAGCCCAGCAGTCCCCAGAGTTCGGGCCTGCTGCGCCCGATCGTGGGCGTGCCGACGACGATGTCCTGCTGGCCGGACCAGCGTGCGAGCACCGTGCTCAGGCCGGTCAGCAGCACCATGAAGAGGGTCGAGGTCTCCTCGCTGCCCAACTCCCGCAGCCGGCGAGTGAGATCGGCGGGGATCACGAAGCCGTGGGCCGCGCCGGCGAAGTCCATCCGGGCGGGACGGGGGCGGTCGGTGGGCAGCGTGAGGACCGGAGGTTCGGCCAACGTGCGGCGCCAGTAGGCGAGTTCGTGGTCCAGTCCGTTTCCGGCCATCAACTCCCGCTGCCAGCGGGCGTAGTCGGAGTACTGCACCGGGAGCGGCGGGAGGTCGGGGCTGCGGCCCTCGGTTCTGGCCAGGTAGTACTCGAGCAGTTCCTTCATCTGGATCTGCGGGGCCCAGCCGTCGTTGACCGCGTGGTGCATGCACCAGCCGAAGATGTACTCCTCCTCGGCCACCCGCACCACGGTGGCCCGTACCAGCGAGTCCTCGGCGACGTCGAAGACGTAGGAGGTGGCGGACTTCACCAGGGCCCGAGCGGCGGCCTCCGGGTCCGGCTCGGCGGAGACGTCCTCGTAGGTGAGGAAGTCGCCGAGCTGCGGCCGGAGCACCAGCTCCGGCCTGCCGTCCACCTCGACGAAGTTGGAGCGCAGCGTCGAGTGCCGCTGGGCGAGGTCCTCCCAGGCGAGGCGGAGCGTGCCGACGTCGAGGGGGCCCCGGTGCCGGGAGGCGGCGGGCAGGTTGTAGAGCGTGGTGGTCGGGTCGAGCTGGTGGTGGAACCACATCCGTTCCTGCCCGTACGACAGCATCAACTCGCCGCCGGTGGTGATGGGCGGCAGGGTGCTCTCGGCGTCCTCGGGGGCCGGCTCCTCGCGTACGGGCGCGGGTACGGGCGAGGGCGCGATTGCGGGGGCCGTGGGCTCGGGCAGCCGGTCGCCGATGGAGTCGGCCAGTGAGCCGACGCGCGGATGGTCGTAGATGTCGATCATCTTCAGGCGGACGCCGTACTGCTCGTGGACGCGCTCGATCAGCTGCATCGCGATCACGGAGTTCCCGCCGATGGAGAAGTAGTCCGCTTCGGGAGTCACTTCGTCCGCGTGCAGCAGATCGGCGAGGGTGCGGCCGAGCCAGGGCTGTACGGCCTCACGGGGCTGGTCCGGTGCGGCGACGGGCTCCGGTGCGGCGACGGGCTCCGGGGCCGGAACGGTGACCGGAGCGGGTGGGGCCGCGACCGGTGGCGCGGCAGCGACCGGAGCCGTGGGCGGCGGCGGAGGTTCGGGAGCATCCGACCGCCCGGGCCCGGACCGGTCACTCTTCGCGGAGTCCGTACCGGCCACCAGGCCGAGCAGCCCGTCGAACGACAGCGGCTCGTCCAACGGGTGTGCCCAGCACGGAACTCCGGTGAACGGATGGCCCGGCAACGGCACGAGCCGCGCCCCGTCCGCACCCCGCAGCGCACTCCAGTCCGGCTGGAATCCCAGCTCGTACAGCTCGGCGAGCACGCCGAGTTCGCCGTCGGGCCCCGAGCCCAGGGTGAGGACCCGGACGCCGTCGCGCCCCTCGGCGTACTCCCGCAGCCGGTCGCTCAACTCGCCGCGGCGGGCCAACTCGAGGAACACCACCGGGCCCGACCGCAGTTGTGCGTCGGCCGCGGCGTGCAGCGCCTGGGTGTCCAGCGGTTTGCCGGACACCTCCGGATCGTGGCCGCTGCCGGCGGCGCGCAAGGCCTCGGTGTCGGCCTCCTGCAGCGTCCCGCGCAGCTCGCGCACGGTGTACCGGGCGATCCCCGAGGTCATCATCCCGTCGGCGCGAATTCCGGCGGCCGTGAGGCGATGGTGCGCGGTGAGCTGGGCGAGCGCGGTCGCCGCGGCGTCCGCCGGCATCGGGAGCCGGGACGGCAGGGCCGGGTCGGTCGCCCGTCGCGCCGGCGGGGACTCGGCGTCGGCGGACAGCAGCAGGATGAGGCGCGGAAGCTGGTCACCACCGGTGCCGACCGGTCGCGGGCCGTCCTCGCCGCGGCGCCAGACGGCCGCGGCGGCGAGGCGTACCGCCAGGTCCTCGGTGTCGCGGGCCACCACGGCCGTACGGTGCGGATGGTGGGTGCGGCCCTCGTTGAGCGTGCGGGCCACGTCCTTCAACGCGGCTCTGCTGGAGCGGAGTTCGACGGACAGGCGCTCGCAGAGGGTGAGCAGGTCGGCGGCGCTGCGCGCGGACACCGCGACGGCCCGGTCCGTCGGTCCCTGGGGCCGGGCGGCGGGTGTGGGCGGCTCGGCCGGCGCCTGCTCGACCACACAGTGGGCGTTCACCCCGCCGAGGCTGAACGAGCTGACGCCTGCCCGCCGGATCCCCGCCGGCCACGGCCGCAGCCCGGTCACCACCTCGAGCCGCGCGCCCTCCAGGTCCACCTCGTCGGCAGCCCGCTCGAAGTGCAGGGACGGGTACAGCTCGCCGTGGCGGACGCTGAGGATCGTCTTGATCAGGCCGGCGATACCAGCCGCGTGGTCCAGATGCCCGAGGTTGGTCTTGACCGAGCCGACCCGCAGCCCGCGGCGCTCCCCGGGACGGGCCAGCGCAAGGCCCTCCGCCTCGACGGCGTCGCCGAGCCGGGTGCCCGAACCGTGCGTCTCGACGTAGCCGGCCGTACCGATGTCCAGGCCGGCGCGCTGCCACGCCTTGGCGATCACCTGCGCCTGCGATCGGGCGCTCGGGGTGCTGATGGTCGCCGCGTGGCGGCCGTTGTGCGCCATCGCGGTGCCGCGGATCACCGCGTGCACGAACGCGCCCTCGGCCTCGGCCCGTTCCAGCGTGGTCAGCAGCAGCGCCCCGCCGCCCTCGCCGTTCCCGGCGCCGTCGGCACGGGAGTCGAAGGCCCGGGACCTGGCGGTCGGCGACTGGATGCCGGGGAAGCCGGCGAGCGCCGCGGCGGGCGCCACGATGTGCCGCAGGCTCACCCCGCCGACCACCGCGTGATCGGCCTCGCCGTCGGCCAGTTCGCGGCAGGCCTGGTGGACGGCGACGAGCGAACCGTTGCAGCCGGTGTCCACGCCGTAGGACGGACCGGTGAAGCCGAAGAGATGCGAGATACGGGTCGGCAACGCGCACGGGATGTTGCCGAGCATGCTGAGGGTGCCGGGCTCACGGACCAGGGGCAGATAGCCGTTGCTCGGCGAGCTGAACACCACCGCCGTATTGCTGTCCCGCAGTCGGACCGGCGGGTATCCCGCGTTCTCCAGGACTTCCTGGGTCAGTTGGAGCGCGAGCCGGTGCTGCGGGTCGATCAGTTCGGCCTCGCGCCGGGAGAGTCCGAAGAAGGCGTGGTCGAACAGGTCGATCCGGTCCAGGTACCCCAGTTCGGGATAGTTCTGGCCGGGGTCGAGCGCGGTCGACTCGATCCGCTCGCGGGGGATCGGGCGTACGGAATCGGTGCCCGCGCGCAGGTTCCTGCGGAACGCCTCCGGAGAGTCCGCCTGCGGGAACCGGGTGGCTACGCCGATCACCGCGATGGCCGCTGAGGCCCGGGTGTTTCCCGTTGCGCTCATGTGGCCGCTCCGTCTCCGTGCATGAGGTACCCCGTTCTCGGTGTGCTCGGGTGGTGTGGGTGCTCGGTGATGTGTCCGCCGGGGCGGTCGTGCCCGGCGCCGTGGCCCCCGGACGCGGGAGCCGCGCGGTCAGAGCTCGTAGACGTCCTGCGGGCCTGCGGCCATCGCCTCGCTGACGCGGGGCGCGGCGGCGCGGTCCGCCGGGACGGCTCCGGCGGTGGTGCGCTCACTCTCGGCGCGGGTGGCGGACCGCCCCCCTACGCCGGGCCCGGGCCCGGCGTCCGCCTGGGACCCGGCCTCCGTGCGCGACCGAACGTCCGGCGCGGCCAGCCGCTCCGCGATCGTCGACGCCTGGTCGGAGATGGTGATCAGGTCGAACAGTTCACCGACCCGCAGCACTCCGGGCCAGCGCTCTTCGAGGTGCTGGTGCAGGGTGATGATGCGCAGCGAACTACCGCCCACCGCGAAGAAGTTGTCGTCGGGACCGGAGTCCGGGTGCTGCAGCACCCGGGCCCAGATCCCGGCCACCGCGAGCAGCACTCCGGCCGCCGTCTCCCGCGGCCGTGCGGCGTCGCCCGCGGCGGCCTGCCGGTCCACGGCGAGCCGCAGGAGCGCGGGACGGTCCGCCTTGCTGCTGGTGTTGAGCGGGATCCGGTCCACCGGCACGAAGGCCGACGGCACCGCCGGCTCCACCAGCCGGCCGCGGCAGTGCCGGCGCAGCTCCGCCGCGTCGGGCACCGGCAGGTCCGGTGCGGCAGGCAGGACGAACGCGGTCAGCCGCGGCTGACCGGTCCCCTCCGTCAGGTGGTGGACCACGACGGCCTGCCCGAGACCGGGATGGCTCTCGAGCACGGTCTCGACCTCGCCGATCTCGATGCGCGAGCCACGGATCTTGACCTGGTCGTCCGACCGCCCGTGGAAGTGGACGACACCCTCCTCGTCGACGGACGCGATGTCACCGGTCCGGTACAGGCGGGATCCGGCCACCCCGTACGGGTCGGCGACGAAGCGCTCGGCGGTCAGGGCCGGTTGGCTCGCGTACCCGAGCGCCACGAACGGGCCGCCGATGTACAGATCGCCCCGTGCCCCGGGCGGCGCCGGCTGCAGCCGCTCGTCCAGCACCCGGATCCGGATGTTCGGCCAGGGGCGCCCGATCGGGACGTGATCGAGGGTGGGGTCCGGATCGGGCTGTGCGGTGGCGGTGATGGTGGCTTCGGTGGGGCCGTACTCGTTGACCAGCTGGGCGCCCGGCAGACGGTCGAGGTGGGTGGCGACCAGCTCGGGTGTGCACACCTCGCCCGCGACGATCACGCACCGCAGGCTGGACGGCAGCAGGCCGCGCTCCTCGAGGAGCGCCCGGTAGTAGGACGGCACGGCGACGAGGTGGGTCGCCCCGTTCTCCCGTGCGAGCCGCCCGAAGTCCGGTACCCGCAGCAGCTCCTGGACGTCCGGCAGAAGCAGCGTGTGGCCGCGGGTGAGCGCTCCGAAGATGCCGATGAGGACACCGTCGAAGGACAGCCGCATCGCCATCAGGAACACCGAGGGCTCGTCGTCGAAGGCCGCGCAGCGGTCGGCGACGGACACCGCGATCGAGTCGCGGCTGACCATCACGCCCTTGGGGGTCCCGGTGGAGCCGGAGGTGTAGATCACGTATGCCGTGGTGGGGCCCGGAACCGATGCGCCGGTGGGTCCGCCGGCGCCGGCGCCGAGGGCGATGAGCTTCGGCAACTCGAGGTCTGCGGTGCGCAGTTGGTGGGGCGGTGCGGCGTCCGAGGCGAGGTCGGGCAGTTCGTCGTCGGTGAGTACGGCGACGCAGTGGGTGTCCCGGCACAGGGCTTCGAGGCGGGTGCGCGGCAGCTGCGGTTCCAGGACGCACCAGGCGGCGCCGGTGCGCAGGGTCGCCAGCATGGTGACCACGGCCAGGGCGCACGGGTCGAGGCGTACGCAGACGACCTTGCCGGGGCCGGCGCCGCGGGTCTGAAGGATTCCGGCCAACCCGGCGGAGGCGTCGGCCAGTTCGCGGTACGTCAGCCGCTGACCGCCGACGATCAGGGCGGTGGTGTCGGGGACGCGCTCGACCTGCTCCAGGAACGCGGCCAGGACGTGGGGTGCGGCGCCGACGGTCACGGTGCTCAGGGGTGCCTGCTCGGGCGATGGGGTGGTCACGTCGGACGCTCCGTGGTGGTGACGACGCGGGTGTGGCCGGGCGGGTCCGGGAGCTGCGCGTCCGGGTCCAGGGCGAGCACCAGGGGCTCCTGCTCCGCGCCGCCGGTGCCGGAGGCGTCCGTGACCGGCCGGAAGCCCGCGAACCGCAGCGTGACCAGCATGCTCCGGTTGACCTCGGTCGGCACGAAGTGCGCGACCGGGCGGCGGCCGTCGGCCAGCGCCTCCTGGACGAGCTGATGCAGCAGTACGCCGCCGGTTCCGCGGGACACCACCCGGCAGGACATCAGCATCAGGCGCAGTACCGAGTCCTTGCCGTCCAGTTCGGACAGTGCGAGGCCGATGATGCCGTAGTCGCCGAACCGGTCGCGCAGGCGGGCGACCTGCACCCGGTGGTCGGGCGAGCGGCTGAGCCGGCGGAGCTCGTCGATGTCGTAGGTGAGGCCCGTGCTGTTCAACTGATGGGTGCGGACGGTCAGTTCACTGGCTCTGGCCAGGTCGTCCTCGGTCGCAGGGAGCAGGGTCATGACCAGTTCGAGGGAGTCGAGGAAGGCCTGCCGGCTCGCCGGGAACTCCTCCTCGGCCTGCTGCCGCCGCCATTCCGCCCGGTACAGGTCGCGGCGCCCCCTGGCCTCGGGGGTGATGTGCTCGGGCGTGAACTCGGTGAGCTCGGGCAGCCGGTGGGCCTCTTTAGCCGGGTAGCAGCGCACCATCGGCAGTTCGCCGGCGACCTGGGCGCGTTCCACCGGGTCGTTGTCGATGAACGCGATGGTGTCGAGGCCGATGTTGAGGGTCTCGGCGATCCGTCGTACCGACTCCGACTTGGCGCCCCAGCCGATCCGCACGGCGCAGAACCAGTCGGCGAGGCCGTGTTCGTCGAGGTGCCGGCCGGTGACGGAGTGCTCGCCGCGGCTGGCGGCGGCGTGCAGGATGCCTCGCCGGTCCAGGGTCCGCAGGGTGGCCACGGCGCCGGGGAACGGCTCGGGGGAGTCGCCCTCGAGGACCACTCCGTCCCACAGGGTGTCGTCCAGGTCCCACACCAGGCACTTGACGGTCGGAGCGTTCGCGGCGCCCGTCACGACGACTGCCCCGTGACTCGTGCCGTGTCCGCGGCCGGTGCGGTGAAGCGGCGCAACAGCCGCTCGGCTATGTGCAGTTCGGACACTTGCTGAGCTCCTTCGATGATCTCCATGACCTTGGCGTCCCGGAAGTGGCGCCCTGCCCTGCTGTCGGGGTCGATCCCGGCCGACCCGAGGACCTGTACGGCGTCCCGGCTCGCCGACGCGGCCGCTGCGGCGGCGGCGTACTTGGCGACGAGGGTCTGCGACACCCCGCGTCCGGGCCCGGGGGCCCTGGCCGCGGCGGCGCTGCGGGCGAGTTCGCGCGCACCGGCGGCGGCGACCGCAGAGGTCGCGAGGAGCGACCGCACCAACTGGTGGTCGCCCAGGACGACTTCGCCCTGGCGCCGGCGTGCGGCATGTGTGGCGGCGTCCTCGACGCAGGCCTCGGCCATCCCGACGCAGCCCCAGGCGACGGTGAACCGCCCGTGGTCGAGCGCGGTGCCCGCGACGTGCGAGAGTCCGGCTCCGGCGGGCGCCACCAGGTGGCTGCGCGGCACCCGTACGCCGTCCAGTGTCAGATGGGCGATGTGTGCGGCCCGCATGCCGAGCTGGCCGTGCACCTCTTCGCGGGTGATGCCGGGCCGGTCGCTCTCCACCAGTACCGCGGACGGTCTGCCGCCGGTGGTGCCGAGGACCAGGAGCAGGCCGGCGTCCGCGCCGAAGGTGACCCAGCGTTTGCGTCCGTCGACCGTGACCAGTCCGTCGTCCGCCGGTTCGATCCGGGTCTCCACCGAGCCGAGCGCGCTGCCCGCGTCCGCCTCGGTCGCGGCGAAGGCGGCGGTCAGTTCGCCGGCGGCCAACTGCGGTAGCCAGGTCGCCCGTTGTTCGGGGGTGCCCCAGCGGGCCAGGGCGGCCGCCACCATGCCCTGCACGGTGAACAGCCCGCGCAGCGCACTGCACACGCCGCCGAGTGCCGCGGCGATCTCACCGACCGCCGGCGGGCCGATACCGGTGCCGCCGTAGGCGGGCGGCAGGTCGGGCGCGAGGAGACCGGCCGCGGCCAGCTGCTTGCGTACGTGCCCGGGTAAGGCGCCGTCCCGGTCCCAGCCGGCGGCCGCGGTGCGCGACTCGTGCGCCAACTCCTGTGCTGCTGAGACCAGTTCGGTGCCCGCGGCGCCGTCGGTCGCCTCGTCAGACCGCGTCGGCATGAGCTTCTCCCGTGCCGGGTCCGGCCTTGCTGAGCACGAAGTCCGTGACGCGGCGTGCGGTGCGGAAGCTGTCCAGGTTCAGGTCCTCGACCTCGACCGTCAGGCCGAAGGTGTCCTCGACGAAGGTCACCAGCTCCAGCGAGAACAGCGAGTTCGCGAGGCCTTGGGCGAAGTAGTCGTCGTCGGGCCCGACGCTGACGCGCAGCGACGCGGTCAGGAATCCGGTGATCCGTTCGGTGATCAGCTCGGGGTCCGGCAGGGCGCCGGCGGTGCCGGTTCCGGTGCTGCCGAGGTCTGGGGTGGTTCCGTTCACGACACGTCCTCCAGTGCTGCGGTCTGCCGGTCCCCGTCCGGGTCCGTCTCGACCAGCAGCAGACTCCAGGCGGCGACGGGGCTCACATTGATCAGTACGGCGCGGCCGCCCGGCGGGAGTTGTCCCTGTGCGAGGGCGGAGTAGAGGTTCAGGAAGACGTCGTTGGGGCCGAGGTGCCCGTACCGCCGGAGGTTGTCCCGGCAGACCGGCAGCAGGTCGACGTCCAGGACGTCCTGGGTGAAGGTGAAGCTGCCGGTGGACAGGTTCTGGCTGACGTATCCGTCGATGTCCGTCCGGGCGAGGCCGTTGCGGTCGAGGAGCTCGTCGAGCAGCTTCGTCAGACGGCTGCGGGTCTCCATCGCCAGGCGGAAGGAGTAGACGCCGGGGTCCGTGCAGGTCTCGCGCCACTGGGAGGTGGGCCGGTCGCGGTAGTCGACGTGGAAGAGGTCCCAGTACCGGCCGTTGGTCCGCTGGACGATGTCGGTGACCCGTACCGGTGCCTCGCGGGTGACGAGGAGGGCCTGTCCGCCGTCGCCGTTCACCGTGACGGGATGGCGGTAGCGGACCGCTGCGGCCGGCTTGCTGCCGTGCACGATCAGGATCCGGTTCATGTCCGGGTCGGAGGCCAGGAGTCCACGCGCGGCGAGCAGGGCCGGCGTCACGGAGACGCAGCCGAGGCCGCCGACCGAGAACACGGTGGCGTCGTCGGCGCCGAGCCGTTCCTGGAGCAGGGTCGTCTCCGAGCTGAGGAGCGTCTCGGTGGCACGCGACTCGATCATGATCAGCGCGTCCAGGTCACGGGCCGCCAGGCCCGCCCGGTCGAGAGCCCGGCGGGCGGCCCGCTCCGCCAGGTCCACCGCGCTCGCGGCGTCGTCGGCGCGCACCGTGTCGATGCCGAGCCCGTCCCGGGTGGTCCGTTCGCTCTCGTCACGCGTACGCACCCGGTCGACCGGGAGCACACGCTCCGGCAGGTACCAGGCCGTGCTGCGGATCCCGAGCGCGGTGCGGCGGCCGGGAACGGGGGAGTCGGCCGGTGCGGAGCGCGGCCCGGCGGCTTGATCGGTCACTCGTCCCTGCCTTCTCACCGGCGCGACAGAGCGCCCTGTGCCGGTAGTCGTCGTCGCCGAGGCACCACGTGCCGTCGTCGGGTGGAGTGCTGGGAGGGGATGCCGGAGCCGTACGGAGGGGGAGATCCACGGTCGTTGCCGACCGCTGCCGCACGGCTCCGGTCACCTCACCGCGCGCCGGGGGACGGGAGGGCCGCCGACGCGCTCAGGCCCGTCAGGCCTTCGCGCGGTCCTGCGCGTCGACCTGCTGCCTGAGACCGACCAGCGCGCTCAGCGCTTGGCTGTAGAGCGCGATGGAGTCCTTGTTGTAGTTGTTGACGGCCGTCTTGAGTTCCTTGAACGTGGTCGCGAGAACCTCGTCGAGTTCGTTGCTGTCGATGCTGGCCACGATGTGCTCCTTCCGCTGTGCTGCAGTGCACCGCCCGGTGGAATTCCGGGCGGCTGCTGGTCGGCGGACATTCCGCCGACCAGAGTCTTGGTCGCCCGTAACGGGCTCATGCCTTGCTGGTGGATCTTTCGGGCGCGAGTAAGGGCGGGGTGAGCCCGTGCCGCGCACGCAGCGCCGAACAGGCCGCCAGATAGCCGGACATGCCGTGCACGCTGGGGCCCGGCGGTGTGGACGCCGAACAGAGATAGACCCCGGGCAGCGGCGTGCGGTACGGGTTCCAGCGCGGCACGGGCCGCAGCAGCGACTGCCGCACCGTCATGGCCCCCGCGCCGATGTCACCGCCCACGTAGTTGGGGTTGTACGTCTCCAACTCGGCTGCCGGGATGGCCCGTTGGGCGA
This sequence comes from Streptomyces sp. YIM 130001, assembly GCF_003574445.1. Lineage (GTDB taxonomy): Bacteria > Actinomycetota > Actinomycetes > Streptomycetales > Streptomycetaceae > Streptomyces. Next base: position 74,426 of record NZ_KZ984560.1, on the reverse strand, counting down.
CGATGGTGTCCGTGAAGCCGGGTGCGTACCGCTCGATCTGCCGCCGGATCATGTCCAGCGGATCGCGGGTGTCGCCGGCCGGCACGTGCGCGTACGCCCACACCGGCCGTTTGCCGTCGGCCGTGGCGCGAGCCGGGTCGGTCACGGCCGGGTCCACGAGAAGCACGAACGGGCGGTCGGAGGCGACGCCGCGGGCGTTCGCGGTCTCGGTGCGGCGCATCTCGTCCTGGGTGCCGCCGAGATGGACGGTTCCGGCCTCACCGACCACCGGGTTGGTCCACGGGATCGGGGCGTTCACCAGGAAGTCGGCCTTGGCCGCGCCCGGCCCGTACCGGAAGCGTCCGAGGGCACGCCGGTAGCCGGCGGGCAGCCGGTCGCCGCCCAGGGCGAGCAGCCCCTTGGCGCTGGTGTCGCAGAACACCAGCGGCACGCCGTCCAGTTCCGCCAGCGAGTCGATCCGGCTGCCGGTGTGCAGGACGCCGCCGTGCGCCCGGATGTCGTCGGCCATCGCCTCGGCGATCCGGGCACTGCCGCCTTGCGGCAGCGGCCAGCCGGTGGAGTGCGCCAGATGCCCGAGCAGCAGGCCCACCGCGGCGGACGCGAGCGAGGGCAGCTTGCCGACCCCGTGCGCGGCCACGCCCGTGAGCAGCGCCGCGGCCTCCTCGGTGACCAGCGGGGACCTGCCGCCCGCGTACGCGAGGACGCGGGGCGCGAGCCGCAGGGCGGCCACCGGGTCGGGCGGCAGCGCCCGCTGCCCGGACAGGATCAGGTCGACGACTCCCGAACTGTGCTCGACCAGCGGAGCTATCAGGCGCAGCCAGCGCTGCTCGTCGCGGCCGAGTCCCGCCGCGGTGCGCGCGAGATCGGTGTACGCGGCGGCGGCGCGGCCCCCGGGCAGCGGGTGGGCGTACGCGACGGGCGGCTGCAGCAGCCGCACGCCGCGCGCGGACAGGTCGAACTCCCGGAAGAACGCGGAGGCCGCGGCCATCGGATGCACGGCGGCGCAGATGTCGTGCACGACGTCGGAGTCGAAGAGCGCCCGGGTCCGCAGACCTCCGCCGATGGTGTCGGCCTGCTCGTGGAGCTCCACCCGCAGCCCCGCCCTGGCCAGCGTGACGGCGGCGGCGAGTCCGTTCGGCCCGGTGCCGACGACCGCGGCGTCCGGCCGGCTCATCCCGGCACCTCGGCGGGTGCGGAGACCATCGAGGCGGACAGCTGGTGCGTGGCGAGACGGTGGTAGGTCTCGTCCGACGCCATCAGATAGTCGTGGTCGCCCCAGGCCCGGATGCTGCCGTTCTCCAGAACGATGATCATGTCCGCGTCCCTGACGGTGGAGATGCGGTGCGCGATCGTCAGGACCTGGCAGCTCCTGCCGATGGTGGTGATCGCCTGGCGCAGCGCCGCCTCGGAGTCCGAGTCGAGGTGCGAGGTCGCCTCGTCGAGCAGCAGCACCTCGGGCTGGGTGAGCAGGGCGCGGGCGATCGCGAGCCGCTGCCGCTGCCCGCCGGAGAGTCCGACGCCGCCCTCGCCCAGCTCGGTGTCCAGACCGTGCGGGAGGCCGGCGACGACATCGCTGAGGTGTGCCATCTGCAGCGCCGTCGCGATGCGTTCGTAGGACGCGTCGGGACTGGCGTACGTCAGGTTCTCCCGGAGCGTGCCGCGCAGCAGCGGGCTGTCCTGCTCCACCAGGCCGATCCTGGCCCGGAGTTGTTCGAGCGGCCAGTGCGTGGTCGGCCGGCCGGCGACGCGTACGACGCCCTGGTCCGGCGTGTAGAAGCGCTCGATCAGCTGGAAGAGCGTGGTCTTGCCCGCACCGGACGGCCCGACGATCGCGGTCACGCCGGTGGCCGGCAGACCGAACGACACCTCGTTGAGCGCCGGTCCGGCCTCCGGCGAGTAGCCGAACGTCACCTGGTTGAACTCCACGGCCGCGCCCGGGTATCCGTCACCCACGTACATCGCCCGCGCCGCCGCCGTGTCCGCGGGGTCGTTCTCCTGACCGATCTCGGCCAGCTCCTTCACCCGGTCGATCGCCGCCCTGCCCTGCTGCAGTTCGCCGAGCGACATGAAGAGCATCACCAGCGGCGACACCAGATAGAAGAGGTACATGATGAACGCCGTCAGATCCTCGACCGGAAGGTCACCCGTGGCCGTACGGGCCATGCCCCAGGCGATCACCACGGCGAGGGAGACCTGGGTACCCACGTTCATCGAGGGCATCAGCATCGCGGAGATCTTGGTGACCTTGATGCCGCTCGCGCAGGCGTCCTTGGCGACGACGTGCACCAGCTCCGCCTCGCGGTCCTCGGCGCGCGACGCCTTGACCGTGGTCAGCGAGCTCAGGATGCGGGCCAGTGCCGAACCGAAGTTGGAGGTGTCCTCCCGGTTCGTCACGGCGGCCGCGCGCACCGCGCGGGCCAGCATCAGCGCGCCGGTCGACGCGACACCGAGGCAGACGAACGTGATGAGCAGCAGCCGCCAGTCGATCCACGCCATCGCCACGACGCAGCCGACCACCATGAAGCTCGACGTCACCAGCTGCGCCACCGACGAGGACAGCGCGATCCGGGCGAGCGAGGTGTCCGCCACGGTGCGGGTGAACACGTCACCGTGCTCGAGCCGGTGGAACTCCTGGACCTTCGAGTGCAGCAGCCGGCCGGTGAGCGTGGTGCGCATGTCCAGGACGATGTTCTCGCCCGCGCGGCCGATCAGATAGAAGTGCGTCGCGCCCAGGAACGCGTCGGCGACGAACAGCCCGGCGATGAGCGCGATCGGCCACACCAGCGACTCGTCGAGCGCGACGGCCTCGATGAGTTCGCCGATCAGCAGGGGCTGGGCGAGTGTGGTGGCGGTCCCGACCAGGCCCAGGGCGATGCCTACGCCGAGCAGCACTCGGTGCCGGGACACGATGGCGCGAATGTTCATTCCGTCCTCGATTTGACCTGGTCGGGCCGACGGGGTCGGCGGGTCTGCGTCGGATCAGCGGGCAACGACCTCGCTAGGCGTGCCCCCACAGCAGCGCGTTGGCCACTCCGATGGCTGCCGCCGTGCCCAGGCTGCGGGCCAGTACGTGCCGGGTGATCCGGCCCTCCCCCTTGAACGCCGCGAGCAGCAGGGGCAGCGAGAGCAGGAAGACGCCGAGGAACCAGGCGATTCGGCTGTCGGTCATCATCGTCACGGCCTCTGTGCGGTGAACCAGTCGTAGGGCATGCCCTGACCGCTCAGGAAGCGGACCTCGGTGAACCCGGCCTCGGCCAGGCACTTCTCGACGTCCTCGACGGGCAGCAGCAGCACGCTCTCGTCGAACTCGACCTGCCGGCCGGGTTCGGAGGCGAGCCTCGTGCCCATGGTGAGCACCTCGGTGGCCTCGTCGAGGCGCACCGTGAACTCGACCTCGCGGCCCTCCGGATCGGCCGCGGAGAACTGCCCGGCCGCCGCGAGGTTCAGGTAGATGTCGCGGGCGTAGTACTCGAGCCAGAGCGGGGATCCCGGCCGCAGTCGCTCCGCGATGTGCTCGAGGGCGGTCACCAGCTCCGCCCGGCTGCCGACGCAGGCCAGCGAACCCATCGTCGAGTACGCGACGTCGAAGCTGCGGTCGGTGGCGAAGGGGGAGCGGAAGTCGGCCTGGAGGAAGGTGACATGGTCGGCGCCGAGGTTCTTGCTCCGCAGCACGGCGAGCATGTCGGGCGAGTTGTCGATGCCGGTGAACGAGCGGGTCAACGGGGCGACCGGACCGGCGATCCGCCCGGTCCCCACACCGACCTCGAGCACGTCCTTGCCGGTGACGACCGGCCGCAGGATCTCCACCGTGCTCTCGGTGGGCATCGCGGCGCCGATCATCGTGTCGTAGACCGAGGCGACCTCTGGTCCGTACTGCACACCTTGGGTACTCATGCGGGCTCTTCCACCTGTTGGTACTCGAACACCATGTCGTATTTGGGGTCTTCGCTGTGGTCGTAGCCCGGGTAGCGGACCAGCATGACCTGGAACAGCGGGTAGTCGGGGTCGGGAGTGATGCGCGAGCGCACGAAGTGCGAGATCAGGTCGTACGCGGCCTGCTTGGCCTCGATCGTCAGCGGGTTCATGGACGCCGCGTTCGACATCAGGGTCGAGGCGACGTCGAAGATCGCCTTGTCCTCCCGCCGGCCGGGGAACCAGAACGCGTGGATGGTCTTGCGCGGCGGGATCTCGTTGACCGCCCGCCACGGCGTGTGCTCCGTGCGGTCCTCGTTGGCCAGGCGGTAGAGGAAGTGCTGGTCGTCCATCGCCGGAACGGGCGCGAAGAAGCGCCAGTTGGGGATCAGGATGCCGGTGCCGGTCTTGTCGAGCGACCGCAGCTTGTCGTAGCCGCGGTCCGGGTGCTGGGAGAGCACCGTGGTGACGAACCAGCCCGCGAACAGCGCGGGTACGGCGACGCCGAGGACGTTGCGGCCGGTCTTGGCGAGACTCATCGGGCCTGCACCTCCGGAGTTCTGTCGGTGCCGGTGCCGGTGCCGACGGCGGACTCGGCCCACACGGTGACCTGTTCCTGCACGGCGGCGGCGGTGAGCGGGGCATGCTCGACCCCGCCGGTGATCGACAGGTGCGCCGATCCGGGAATCGTGCGGCAGCTGCCGCCGCCGGCGCCGGAGGCGACGTACTCGTCGTACAGCTTCTGCTGCTCGGGCAGGTCGAGCACGGTCTTCTCGGCGGCGATCACCGAGACCGGGACGGACAGGCGGGCCAGCGGCCGGCCGCCGTCGAGCATCAGCCGGTACGAGTAGCCCCACTCGCGCTTGGACGCGACCCAGCCGGCGTGACTCGACGCCTCGCGGCGCAACTGCCGGTAGTACGGGCTGCCTTCGCAGTACTCGAAGAGCGGCCCCTTCTCCACCAGGAGTCCGCCGCCGAACAGGGCGGTGACCGGTCCGAGCTTCATGGCGGCGTTGGTGCCCCGTGCGCCCTCGCGCTGACTCTGGGAGACCACCAGTTCCTGGGGATGCGTCGGGTCGATGAGGACGATGCCGTCGATCGCCCGGCGCCCGCCGTCCTTCTCCTCGGTCGCTGCCCGTTCCGCGGCCCGGTGGGCGAGATAACCGCCCAGGGAGTGCCCGACGACGTAGGTCGGCCCGCCGTCCGTGCCGCGGGCGATGATGTCGAGGAGGTCGCCGACGGACTCGGCGAGGTTGTACTCGACGTTGCAGCGCCGCAGCGACTTCCGGTATCCGGCGCGGTCGTAGACCACCACGGAGATCGCCGGATCCAGGTGCTCGCACAGCAGCAGCCAGGCCACCGAGGTGTGCATCAGGCCGGACTCGAAGACCACCGTGGGGCCGCCGGGCAGGCCGTCGCGCCGGTAGTACGTGATGATGTTGCCGGACGAGCAGGTGTGACGGTGCTGCTCGAAGCCCGGCGGGCGGTAGAACTGCGACGTGAGTGACGAATAGATCTGGTGGGTCACCCCGGCGACGGCCGTCGCCGCCAGCGCGGCTCCGGTGATCTTCGGGAACGTGAACGCCCTCATGCGTCCCCTCCCTTGGCCAGCGCGCGCACCGACGGATAGGTCGCGATGAAGGCCCAGGCGAACCGGGACAGTCCCATGAACCGCGCGTTCGCGAGGTGGAAGCCGGCCATGGCGATCAGGCCGAGGTCGAGGTACTTCCCCTTCTTGAGCAGCAGCAGGGGGAATCCGCATTCCATGGCGAGCACCAGGTGGCACAGCGCGCGGGAGGCCGCCGGGTACTCGGACAGCAGCTCGAAGAGCCACTTGTCGCCGTACGTCTCGGTGCGCATGATCTTCACCAGCGCGTCGCCGTTCTGCCAGGGCTGGCCGGGCAGCTTGGCCCAGCCGGAGGCGCCGTACGACAGGACGATCTGCGCGCCGATGAACTGGACCGCGGCCTTGCGTGTGGCGTCGGTGCCGCCGGCGCGGCCGAGGGCGGCGGAAGTCTGGACGAGGAAGGAGACCTGGTCGGACCCGTCGGTGCCGAAGAAGTGGCGCGGGTAGAGCAGGATCTGAGTGGCCGCCAGGTACGCGTCGCACGCCATGCGCACGTTGTTGTTGCGCGTGGGGGAGATGACGACGGCGGCGGCGACGGCGCGTGAGGCGTGCAGGGTCTGGGTCACGGACTCCTTGGCGGCCCAGTCCTTGAGCTTGGTGATGACCTTGTACTTGCTGGGGACCTGTGAGCGCAGGTACGTCCAGTCGTTGAGGCCGCCCGGCTCCCGATCGACCTTGCGCGCCATGTATTCGAGGCTGGAGAGCAGATGAGTGGCTGCGCTCAGCCGCTCGGCGGTGCCGAGCGGCTGGGCACATGCCAACTCAACGGATCTGCGGATGCGAGACCACATTGATTTTGTTGGCCCTAACTGTGCGAGTGACGCCCGGTGTTACTTCTTGACCGCGGCGCCGACAGCGGCACCGCCGGCGGCGGCGGCGACCAGCGCGCCCGAGACCTTGGCGCCGGCGACAGCACCGGCGACGAAGGCGGCGGGGGTGGCCATGACCGGCGCGATGCTCTGCTCGGTCATCTCGCCCTCTCCGGCGTTGATCCTCTCCAGCATGATCGACATTGCATGTTCCCTTCTGTACTGATAAAGCGGACGTGACCGCCTTGGGTGGCGGGCGCTTCATCCGCCCGCCACCCAGGGGGGTCTTGTAGCTCCAGGAGCACCCACGGGCTGTTCCGGGGCGCACTCCGGAGTTCTGCTCGCGCAGCCCGTACGGCAATGTCGCCCGGCCCGGTGCTGATGCCTGGGCCGGAGCGCGCGGGAGTCAGGTTTAGTTGACGACCGCGCGGTAGGCGCCGTACGCGGCACCGCCGACGGCGCCGGCGCCGACAACGGCGCCCGCGGCCTTGGCGATGACCGGGGTCGCGATCAGGGCCGGGGTGGCCATGACCGGGACGTTGTACGCCACAGGGCCGTCAGCGGTGAGCTCGCCGGCGAGCGCCTCGTTCTCGTTGACCTTCTCAAGAAGCATGAACTTCTCCGTTTCTGCTTTGCCGGGTGCCGATTGACACGCGGTCGCACCTGTCGCGTTCAATTCGACAGATGTGAACGCGCGTCAATGGGACGCAAGAATGCAAGGAAAGAGATAACGGGAATACAAGGGTGTGTGAGCTTTCCTGGGCGGCGGAAAACCGTCGTACCGCCGGCTGCTCAATTCCACAGACACCGACCCCCGTCGTCGCACTGGTGTTTCTGTGCTGCCTTGCAGGATTGAGAACGTAGTCACCAAGGATTGGCAATTTCAAGGTAAAGCGGGTGTGATGTAGGTCACATTCAGGAATCCATCGACTATTTGAGGTTTCCCTGAGGTTTCCCTGGGTTCGGTTCGGAGCGTCGCCCTCCGTTTGTGCTGCATTCTGCACACGGATTATTCGTGCGATGGACTTTTATGGCGTGGTCATGCCACTGGATGTGGTGCCGGGATGCGGTGGCACCCGCGCTGGCGGCGGAACGTATATGCAGGTGAGGGGTGTGTGCCTGCCCGTCGGGGGCGCGGACGAGTGGTGGCCGGCGACTCGGGGCTGAGTGGAGAGTTTTCGGTGTATCGGGGAGTCTGTCCGCTTCTCTCGCGCTCTCGCTCTCATGTGCCGTATAGCCGGACATGTTTTCTGTGTGAATTGTGTGAGTGCGCCCCGGGGAAAATTTACGTGTAGGACCCAACGAGCGTGGGTCTGATTCATGGTCCTGGTGCATCCGCGGCCGAATCGGCACCCGGGTACCGCCTTTACCTTCCCGGGTACCGAGGGCGGCGGTACTCCGGGTACCGATTCACGGAAAAGAGGTTGCATTCCAGGGGTGTAATGCAGGCCCGGGCTGTGCAACTATCCCTGTGGAGTCGCAAGTCGAGTACTGGCGGACGACCTGTACCGGGGCCATTTATCCGGTACGCGTACGGAACTCTGCGTCGCCCTCGAAAGTTGACCGTCGAGAGGGCGGGGCCGACTCGCGAGTGCGGCGGTCACCGGTGCCGGTCGACCTCGGTATCGCACGCCCGTATCGCACACAGGGATTTCGCCGCGCGAGACGTTACGCATGCCGAAACGGCGGCGGCCCCACCTGACCAGTGGTGTACGCCGGGGAGTGGGTGCCGCTCCCGGGGAAAGGAGAGACATGCCCGGCAAGGCCGCGCAAGGCAGCCACCTGCACGTGGAGGGCGTGTGGCGCCGCTACGGCAGGGGCAAGGACGCCTTCGACGCCGTACGCGGTGTCAGCTTCACCGTCCAGCCAGGCGAACTGTTCGCCCTGCTCGGCACCAATGGTGCGGGCAAGACCTCGACCGTCGAGCTCCTCGAAGGACTGGCGGCACCGCGCGAGGGAACCATCCGCCTCTTCGGCGACCTGGACCCCGTCAAGGACCGGGAGCGGATCCGCAGCCGGACCGGGGTGATGCTCCAAGAGGGCGGATTCATCAGCCAGTTGACGGTCGCCGAGTCCGTCCAGATGTGGGCCGACCTCAGCACCCGGCCCCGTCCGGTCGACGACGCGCTGGAGTTGACCGGCCTCGCGCACCGCGCCGACGTCATGGTCAAGAACCTCTCGGGAGGCGAGAAGCGCCGCCTCGACCTGGCCACCGCCACCCTGACCACTCCCGAGATCCTCTTCCTCGACGAGCCCACCGCCGGCATGGACGCCGAAGGCCGCCACGCCACCTGGAAGTTGATCGGCGGGCTGCGCGAGGCCGGCACCACGATCCTGCTGACCACGCACTACCTGGAAGAGGCTCAGGAGCTGGCCGACCACCTGGCGATCATGCACCGCGGCCGGATCGCCGCGTCCGGCACGGTCGAGCAGATCGTCGCCGACCACCCCGCCACGCTCGCCTTCGGACTGCCCGAACCCTGGACGGCGTCCGACCTGCCACCCCTCGTCGGGCAGGTGTCGACGGAACGCGGTACGACGACGGTCACCACCGACGACCTGCAGACCGACGCCGCGGCCGTCCTCGCCTGGGCCGGGGGCGCCGGACTGCGACTGGCCCGCTTCACCGCCCGCCCCGCCTCCCTCGAGGAGGCCTTCATCTCCATCGCGGGCGGCGCGAGCGCCGATGAGGACGACGACGCCGCCGTGGATACGACCGGCCAGGCCCAGGACGCCATGGCCACCGCCGGCGCGAACACGGGGAGGACGGCATGAACACCAAGCACCTGGTGACGCTGTACCGCATCGAGTGGAAGCTGTTCAACCGCGTCAAGACGAACTACTTCTTCGTCCTCTTCATGCCGATCGTCATGGTGGTCGGCCTCAAGTTCGTACAGGACCTCATCAAGTCGCAGCTGGACGAGGTGACCGCGGGGTTCGACCTCGGCCCGATGATGATCGCCACGGTCACCGGCCTGTTCCTCATCTACTCGCTCTACACCGCGATCGTCGGCCTCTACGTCGCCCGTCGCGAAGAACTCGTGATGAAGCGGCTGCGGACCGGCGAGGTCTCGGACGTCTCGATCCTGGCCGGCGGCGCCTCGGTGTACGTCACGGTCACCCTGGTGCAGATCGTGGTCGTCACCGCCATCGTCTCCGTGATGACCGGCGCCGCGCCGGTCGCACCCCATCTGGCGCTGATCGGACTGCTGGCCGGGATCCTGCTGATGCTCGCCATGGGCGCGGCGACGGCGGCGCTCTGCCGCACGGTGGAGAGCGCGGGCATCCTTCCGATGCCGGTCATGTTCATCCTGCCGATGGTCACCGGCATCTACTTCCCGCTCGATTTCCTGCCCGACGGCCTGCAGACGGTCCTGGAGTACCTCCCGCTGACCGGCGTCATCGACCTCGTCAGGTCGGGCTGGACCGGCGACGTGGGAGCGGCCGACGCACTGGCGAAGCTGGTCGTCACACTGGTGTGGACGGCCCTGTTCGCCCGACTCGCGATGAAGAAGTTCCGGTGGGAGCCGCGGATTTGAGGTTGGCGGGACCGACAGGGCTCTGCCAGTGAGGGGGCGCCCACACCTTGCGGTGGGGCGGCCTCTCTCAATCCAACTCGGTCAGTGCGTCACCCAGTGGACGACCTTCGCCGGCGCCTGACCGCATCAAGACCGCGGCCGTCGTGTGCAGTTCGTCCCAGGCGTGCGGACGGCCCACGGCCGAGGCGTCCGGTGCGACCGACAGAGCTACGGAGAGGGACTGTTCGGGATCGCCGGCACCGGCCAGAGCGTGTGCGAGGCACGCGCCGTACCAAGCCCTGTCGCGGCGGTAGTTGGACGGCAACGAGGCGAGGCCGAGCGAGATGTCGTGCGCAGCCGCCTGCCAGTCCCGGAAGTGCAACGCGGCCATGCCCCGCTGCAGCGTGAACCACGTCTCGTCGTAGAAGTACATCCAGGGAGGCTCGTCCTCCGGGTGCTCGGCAGCACGGCCGATCAGCACCTGCGCCTCGTCGAATCGGCGCCTCGCCTGATCCCCGTCCCCGGCGAGCGCATGGCCGCGTGCCTCCATCTGGGCCGCCATGCCCCGCACCCCCAGGGATGCCCCCGGGGCCGACCATCGCGCAGCCTCGGCCAGGCGCACGCAGCGCTCCCCGCTGCCGCCCGACCAGGCCAGGTGGGCCTTCATGCTCAGCGTCGTGGCCGCCATGTTCACGTCCCCGGCCTCCATGGCCCACTCGTGGGAACGGTCGTACCAGCCGAGTGCGCCGGCTGTTCGCCCCTGGTCCTGGGACATCCAGGCCAGAAACTGCGCGTGTTCGGCGGCGAGACGGATCACGCGGCCGGTCAACGGACCGCGCGCGCCTCCGTACAGGTCGACGACCGTTTGAAGTTGCCGGCCCATGACGTCCATCAGTGGCCTGGAGCCGATGAAGTCCTCCGCGCGTCGGTGCTCCGCCAGCAGACGGTCCAGCCAGTCCAGTGTGGCCGCGTCCACCGGCCGCCCGCCTCGGGTCGCCGTCGTGACGCGTGACAGCAGGTCTCCGTCCGGGATCGCAACCGGAGTGGAGAGTCCCGGCACCGGGCACGGGTCCGGAGGTGGTGCCTCGCTCAACAAGCCAGGGGGCACGCCGAGTCCGGCGACGATCCGCTGCCGTACCTCGACCGAGGTGACCCGTCGTCTGCCCCGCTCGATATCGGACACGTCGGACTGGGCGAGCCCGACCAGCTCGCCGAGCTTCGTCTGGCTCGTGCCTGACAGACGGCGGTACGCCCGGAACACGTCGCCCCACGCCTGTTCGGTGACGGCGGTGACGAGTCGTGGGTGCGACCAGAGGTTCGCATCCGTGGCAAAGTCCCCCATGGTTCCAATATAGGGCGGTCCTATAGGTAGTTGGGATGGGTTTGCGCTGCTGGTCCAGGCAAGGTCATGTGCACTTGACCCACCGACGGAAGCAGGCAGACGTGTCGCACCCCAGCGCGGAATCCGTGAACGGTCCCTGCTTCTCGTACGGTTCGGCGCCTCGGCTGTTGCCCTGGGCCGGCTTCGGAGGGAAGCCGGCGTATCTCGTCACCGACAGCCGTGTTCCCGGCGCTCTCTCCCGGCTCGCCGATACCGTCGAGTCCGTCCAACTCGGCATGGGCGCCGATCTCGTAGGGCACGCGGAGGCCCTGCTCGACGACCCCGAGGCCGCACGCGGCGAGCTGCGCTTCCTCTCGGCCAGGCTGACCGAGTCGCTGCGGGAGGTCCTGCGCGTGGCCGAGAGCCGCGGCGCCCGCCTCGCGGCGGCGGCGTACGGCGGTACCACGTCCTGCGACGCACGGGAACCGGACGACGAGCGCCGCCCGGGCGCGTGAACGTATCGGCGGAGTGGGCGGGCGGGTGGCGGGGCGCGGTGGCCGCCTGCATAGCCTTCTCGCATGATCCGTGCCGCGCGCCCCGCCGACGTCCCCGAGATTCTCGCCATGATTCGTGAACTGGCCGCCTACGAGAAAGCGTCGGACGAGGTCAGGGCCACGCCCGCCCAGCTGACCGAGGCGCTCTTCGGCGAGCGGCCGGCCGCGTACGCGCACATCGCCGAGGACGACCGGACCGGCGAGACCGTCGGCTTCGCCCTGTGGTTCCTCACCTTCTCGACCTGGCGCGGAGTGCACGGCATCTACCTGGAGGACCTCTACGTGCGGCCCGAGCGGCGCGGCGGAGGCCACGGGAAGGCGCTGCTCGCCGAGCTCGCCGGGATCTGTACGGAGCGCGGCTATCAGCGCCTCGAGTGGTCCGTACTGAAGTGGCTCGCCCCGTCGATCGCCTTCTACGAGTCCCTCGGAGCCCGGCCGCAGGACGAGTGGCAGGTGTACCGGCTGACGGACGAGGCACTGGTGTCACTGGCAACCGCCAAGTAGCAGTGCCGGTCCGTCTGTTCGGGCGCTGAGCGCGGCGCCTCGGTCGCCCGGTCACGGTTCAGGGCTCCAGGACCACCTTGCCGATCGTGCCGCGGTTCTCCAGGGCGCGGTGTGCGGTGGCGGCCTCGGAGAGGGGGTAGCGCTGGACGGCGGGGTGCAGGACGCCTTCGGCTGCTCGGTTCAGAGCGGCGACTTCGAGGGTACGGATGGGGTTGTCGCCGCCCGCCTTCGCCATCATCGGCGGGCCGAGCACCTCCACCTGTGTGATCTTGCGGCGGTCGCGCTCGTCCTGCGTGAGCAGCGGGGCTTCGCCGCTGCTCAGGCCCTGGCCCGACCAACCGAAGATCACGTGCTCGCCGCCCGGTCCGAGCAGATCGAGGGCGGCGTACGTGACGTCGCCGCCGACTCCGTCGAAGAGGACGGTGGCGTGCCGTTCGCCGAGGAAGGCGCGTACCTCGTCCGGCCAGTCGGGCCGCGTGTAGTCGACGGCCAGATCGGCGCCCCCGGCGTTCACCACGGCCACCTTCTCGGGACCGCCCGCGAGCCCGACGACGGTGGCGCCGGCGTGCTTCGCGTACTGCACGAGCAGCGTGCCGATACCGCCGGCCGCGGCGGGTACCAGGACGACCGAGTGCGCGGTGAGGTCGCTGAACTGCACGATCCCCATCGCCGTACGCCCCGTGCCGATCAGCGCGACGGCCTCCGCCGCGTCCAGCGACCCGGGGATCTCGTGCAGCCGGGTCGCGTCGGTGACGGCGAGTTCGGCGTAGCCGCCGGGGTTGAAGCCGATGTGGGCGACGACGCGGAGCCCGAGCCAGGCCGGATCGGTGCCCTCGCCGAGCGACTCGACGGTGCCCGCGACCTCGCGTCCGGGGATCGTGGGCAGCGGCGTCGGCTCCGGCGCGGGGCCCTGCATGCCTTCGCGCAGAGCGGCGTCGAGCAGGTGCACGCCGGCGGCCTCGACGGCGATGCGTACCTGCCCGGGGCCCGGTGACGGGTCCCCGACCTGTTCGTGGCGCAGGTTCTCGGCCGGCCCGTACGAGTGGAGACGGATGGCGTACACGATGGCTCCTCGGAGAGGTGGGCGGGCCCGGGCGGCCTGCCGTCACCACCGAGCCTCATACCTCAAGTGGACTTGAGGTCAAGGGGTTCTCGGGTCGAGGTACGGAAGCGGCTGCCGCGGTGCGGGCCGGCTCGTCCTCACCTCGCGTGTCGCCGCGGCCAGGGCCAGTTCGGCCGCCTGCAGGGCGCTGGTGAAGGAGACCTCGGACAGCACGCCCGGGGCCGCGACCTGGTCTCCGGCGAGGTAGACGCCGTCTCCGCGGTCGATGGCCGGGCGGTCGCGCCAGGTCGTTCCCGGCGGGTCGACCGCGCCGGTGCGGCCGGCGGCGAGTGCGTCACGGCGCCAGGTGGTGCGCTCGCGCCAGCCGGGGAAGCCCAGGTCGAGGAGGGTCTCGGCGCGACGGATCCCGTCCGCCTTGGTCGCGTCGGGTGCGACCGGGATCTGGCCCTGGAGCAGCTGCTCGCCGGCCGGTGCGAGGGTGCGGTCGCCGGCGCTGAAGCGTTCGATCCAGCCCGGTGCGTCCAGGTCGGAGACGGCGAAGGCGTCTCCGCCGCGCGTCTGCAGCGCCAGATCCAGGAGCGCGGTGCGGCCGCTGGTCCAGCGCAGCGTGTCGTCGTCCAGGAGGCGGCGGGCGGACTCCAGGTGGGTGGCCACGACGACCGGTCCGTCCTGCGGGAGCCGGTCGACCCGCGCCGACGTCTCCACCTGCACACCGAGCGTCCAGGCACGGTCCGCGATGCGCTCAAGGAACGAACTCCAGCCCCCGCGCGGGTAGTGCGCCTCCGGCGGCAGCTTGGTGGTCCGGCGCAGCCGCTCCTGTACGAAGGCCGCGGACAACGACCCCGGATCGTGGTGGAACACGGCGACCGCCACGTAGTGCGCCGCCGCCCTGGCCCCGTCCTCTCCGACCAGTGCGGACGCCCAGCTGTGGAAATCCTGGTCGACGGGCGCGGGGTGGGATCTGTGCCGCAGCAGCCGCAGCATCGCGAACGGAGGTGTGCGCCGCAGTCTGCCGCCGTGGTGCAGGCGCAGCCGGGCGCCCTCGAGCGGCGGGATCGGCGCCAGCGGGCCGATCAGGTCGCGCTTCCTCAGCCAGGCCCAGTGCGGACCGCCGTTGTACAGGGCGTGCGGACCCTCGTTGGTGCGGTACGGGCCCGACTGTGTGGTGCGGCCGCGGCCGCCGAGGGTGTGGTGGCTCTCGTAGAGGGTGACCCGGGCGCCTGCTTCGGCTGCCGTGACGGCCGCCGTGAGCCCGGCGAAACCGCCGCCGATGACGGTGATGCGGTGCATTCTGCGCTCCTCGCGGGTCGCTCGATGGCGTACGGAGATGTGACGGGCCGGGGGTGCGGGGATGTGACACGGGGTGGGGTGCGGGCTCCCGGTGGTGGGCTTGTGGCGGCGGGCCGTGGATCGTCGGGGGGCGGTGTCGGTGTCGGTGCGGTGTGCGGTCTGCGGTGTCGGCGGTGGGTCGAAGCGGTGGTCGGCGGCCGGGGCGGACCCGCGCCCAGCAGGTCCGCAAGCCGCACGGCAGGCCGCACTGTCAGTGGTGTCGTCGAGGATGGGTGCATGGTGACGCGAGGGCAGGCGGGAAGCGGGGAGACGGGGCGGCGCCGAGGTGGCGGCGCGGCGTCCGGGGGACGTTCAGGGGGATCCGGAGGAGCTGCGGGCAGGACGGTGCGGCGGGCGCGGCGGCCGGAGTTGAGGCTTCCGCCGTTGTCTCGACACGAGGGCGGGCTCGAGCCGGACGGGGACTACGACGGACGGGAGTTCGCCGGGACGGACCTCGCGGGAGCGCACGGCCCCGGGGCCCGCTTCCTGGACTGCGTACTGGAGGGCTGTTCGCTCGACGAGGCGGATCTGGGCCATGCGCGCCTGATCGACTCCAGGCTGTCCGGCGTCCGCGGGGTCGGCACCGATCTGTCGGGCGCCGCGCTGCGGGACGTGGAGGTCATCGACGCGCGCCTGGGCGGCGTCCAGCTGCACGGGGCGGTGCTCGAACGGGTGGTGATCCGCGGCGGGAAGATCGACTATCTCAACCTGCGCGCGGCCAAGTTGAAGGACGTCGTCTTCGAGGGCTGTGTGCTCTCCGAACCGGATTTCGGCGGCGCGAGCCTGGAGCGCGTCGAGTTCCCGGACTGCACGATCGCCGGAGCCGATCTCTCCGGCGTCCGGCTCAGTGACGTCGATCTGCGGTACGCGGCGCGGATCGACATCGTGCGCGGGGTGGAGAGGCTGGCCGGGGCGGTGGTGACGCCCACCCAACTGATGGACCTGGCACCGGCGTTCGCGGCGCAGTTGGGGGTGCGGGTGGAGGCGGGGTGAGCCGGTGGCGCCGACCGCGGGTCAGGCGCGGGGGAAGCGGGCCTTGAGGGTCCACAGGGCGGGGTTGTCCCCGAGGTCGTCGTGCAGGTCGGTCAGGTCGTCGACCAGGTCGTGCAGGAAGTCCCGGGCCTCGCGCCGTAGTTCGGAGTGGGCGAAGGCGAGCGGCGCCTCGTCGGCGGGCATCCAGTCCGCCTCGATGTCGACCCAGCCGAAGCGCCGGGTGAACAGCATCCGGTCCGCCGACTCGGTGAAGTCGAGTTCGGCGTGCTGCGGACGGGAGGCGCGGCTGCCGAGCGGATCACGGTCGAGCCGCTCGACGATGTCGCACAGCGCCCAGGCGAAGTCGAGCACCGGAACCCATCCCCAGGCTGTGGACAGTTCCTGGTCCGCCTTCGTGTCGGCCAGATACACGTCCCCGCAGAACAGGTCGTGCCGCAGCGCCCGTACGTCCGCCTGCCGGTAGTCGGTCTGCGGGGGGTCGGGGAAGCGGTTGGAGAGGGCGTAGCCGATGTCGAGCACGTCAGCGATGGTCCCACGGTGGGCGCGGGCTCCCGACTCGTGCGGGGAGCGCGGCGATCAGGACAGTGGGACGTCAGGACGGCGGACGTACGTCGGGACGGTGGACGTAGGTCAGGACGGCGGGCGTCAGGACGACGGACGTCAGGACAGCAGGCGCTGTTCCTTCGCCACGGCGACCGCGCCGGCGCGGGTGTCGACGCCGAGCTTGTCGTAGATACGGCCGAGATGGGTCTTCACGGTGGCCTCGCTGATGAACAGGGCGCGGGCGATGTCACGGTTGCCGAGGCCCTGGGCGAGCTGGGCGAGGATGTCCAGCTCGCGGTCGGTGAGCGACGGCCGGGGGCTGCGCATCCGCGCCATCACGCGGCTGGCGACCGGCGGCGAGAGCGTGGTGCGGCCCTCGGCGGCCGCGTGGATCGCGGCGAACAGCTCCTCCGGCCGCTCCGCCTTCAACAGATACCCGGTCGCCCCGGCCTCGATTGCCCGGGTGATGTCGGCGTCCGTGTCGTAGGTGGTGAGCACCAGGACGTGCACGCCGGTGCCGGCGATCTCGCGGGTGGCCTCGACGCCGTCGATGCCCGGGCCGAGCTGGAGGTCCATGAGCACCACGTCGGGGTTGAGCTTCGCCGCCAGGGCCACCGCCTCCTCGCCCGTCCCGGCCTCGCCGACCACCTCGATGCCGGGGGCGCTGCCGAGCAGGGCGAGCAGCCCGGCCCGTACGACCACGTGGTCGTCGCAGAGCAGCAGGCGTACGCGGGCGGGCGCGCCGCCGGGGGTGCCGGCCGGCGCGGGGGCCGGGGTGGAGTCCGCGGGGGAGTCCGGATGGGTACCGGGCCGGGGTGCCGGGTCCGGGGTGGCGGTCACGGGGTCTCCTTGGGCGGGGTGGCCGGGGCCTGCGGGGTCGAGTGGGGCTCGGTGGCGGGTGGTGCGGGTGGTGCGGGTGGTGCGGGTGCCTGGGCGGGAGGGTGGCCCGGGGCCGCCGGGTGTGGTCGTCGGGACGATCGTGGCCCGGACGGTGCGGCTGCGGCGGAGGCACCGGGCCGGATGCCGGGGGAGGGAGCGGCCCGCGGGTCGGACGCGTCGCGGTCGGTGGCGGTGGCGGTGGCGGTGGCGGTGGCGGTCGGCGTGGGCTGCTCGGCGTGGGCCGAAGAGGTCCGGGCTTCCAGGGGAACCGTCGCCGACACGAACGTCCCCTCGCCGGGCCGTGACTCGACCGTCAGCGCTCCGCCCAACTGCCGTACCCGGGCCCGCATCGCGGGGAGTCCGTGACCGCGGGAGGCGCCGGACGGCGGGGCCTCGTGCCGCGCGCCGGATGCGGCGGTGTCCCCGGCAGCGTCCCGGTCGGCCGCGGCCCTCTGGTCCGGCCGGGGCCCCGGCTCGAACCCGCGGCCGTCGTCCGCGACGTCGAGGATCACCTGGTCGTCCAGATAGCTGAGCGTCAGCGCCGCGAAACGGGCGTCCGCGTGCTCCCGTACGTTCGCCAGCGCACCCTGCGCGATCCGGAGCAGCGCGGACTGCACGCGCTCGGGCAGCGCGACGGACGCGCCGTCCACCCGTACCTGCACGGTCAGCGGGGCGACGTCCGCGCGCCGGGACGCGCCGACGGTGGCCGACTCGCGCTCGGCCAGCGCCCGCAGCGCCGCTTCGAGGCCACCGCCCTCGGCCAGGTCGGCGGGCGCCAGGTCGTGGACGAAGCGGCGCGCCTCGGCGAGATTCCGCTCGGCGAACGACTCCGCCGTACGGACATGGGCCCGCGCCTTGGCCGGATCGCTGTCCCACACCCGGTCGGCGGCCTGGAGCAGCATCTGCTGGCTGGTCAGGCCCTGCGCCAGGGAGTCGTGGATCTCCATGGCGAGGCGCTGGCGTTCGGCGAGGGTGCCCTCGCGGCGTTCGGTGGCGGCGATCCGCTGCGACTGGCGCTGCGTGTGCACGAACACCGCGAGCGCGATCGCGGCCACCGCGGGCGGCGCGACGATCAGATTCAGATCGACCCCGGAGAGCCGCACCTGAGCGCCCACCACGAACGCGGTGAGTACCGCGACCAGGACGAGCGCGGCCCGTTGGGGCAGGGTGCGCAGGCCCGAGTAGAAAAGCGGCACCGCGCACCAGGCGAAGCTCGGTGCGAGCAGTACGAGGACCAGCCACGCGCCGACCACGGCACCGAGCCAGACGAGACGTCGCCGGGATGGCGCGTTGCCGAGGGCCGGGCCGAGTACGTAGAGCATCGCCAGGAGCGTGGAGACGACGATCACCCAGCCGGTGGCCGGGGCGCCGGGGTGCCGGATGAGGTAGCGGCCCAGCGAGGCCGCGAGCAGCAGGAAGAACGCCGTGTGCATGACGGCGGTCAGCCAGCGCGGGTCGGCTCCCGCCGTCGGGGCGGTGTCCGCCGTGGCCGGCGTAGCACCCGCTGCTCTCGCAGGGGACGTGTCGGGCCCCGAGCGCTGCCTCGGGTCGCGGTCCGCCACGGTGGTTCCTCACGTCGTTCGATGGGCCGGTTCCGGGACGCCCGGTGCTTCGGGCCTGCGCCGTCCGCTCGGACCGGCCCGGAGACCGCGTCTCCCAGTCTCCCCCGGAGGGGGTCCGCACGGCGCAACGGGACGCTCCGACCGGCGGCCACCTGCGGATTCGGGCGGCCCCGCGATCGGCGATAGGGTGCCGCCATGGTCAGCCTCGACGTCATCACCAACCGGTCCGATCCCGCCGTACAGAGGATCGTGGACGTCACGAAGCCCTCCCGTTCCGTGGTCAAGACGGCGCTGATCGAGGACCCGGAGCCGCTGCTGCAGAGCATCCGCGCGGGTCTCGACTTCATCGAGGTGTACGGCCTGGAGTCCGTCCCGCTGCCGAACGAGCTGCTCGATGCCTGCCAGGAACGGAACATCCCGGTCCGGCTGATCGGCACCGCTGTCGTCAACCAGATCTTCAAGGGCGACAAGAAGCCCAAGGCCTTCGGCATCGTCCGCGTCCCGAAGGCTCGCGGCTTCGCCGATCTGGCCGAGACGACCGGCGACCTGATCATCCTGGACGGCGTGAAGATCGTCGGGAACATCGGCGCCATCGTGCGCACCGCCTTCGCCCTCGGGGCCGGCGGCATCGTCCTGGTGGACAGCGACCTCGGCACGGTCGCCGACCGCCGCCTGGTCCGGGCGAGCCGGGGGTACGTGTTCTCGCTCCCCGTCGTCCTCGCCTCGCGGGAGGAGGCGGTCGCCGCGCTGCGCGACGCGGGCACGCGGCTCGTCGCCTTCCAGGCCGACGGCGAGCTCGCCGTACGCGATCTGCACGACACCGAAGGACGCCTCGCGCTGCTCTTCGGCAGCGAGAAGACCGGGATGTCGGACGACTTCGAGGGCCTCACGGCCGACTCGGTCTCCATCCCGATCAATCCTGCCGCGGAGTCGCTCAACGTCTCGGTCTCCGCCGCTATCGCGCTCCACGAGCGCGCGCACCGGAACCTGCCCGCGCGGTAGGCGCAGGCTCCGGTCTTCCTCTCGCCCTCTCGTCCTCTCGCCCTCCCGTCCTCCGGGGGCGGTGCCCCGCTCCGTAGGCCGCTCCGTGGTCCCGTCGCCCTCGCTGGGTGGCGGGACCGCTTCCGTACGCCCGTGACGTGCCCGGGTTTCGCCTGGTCAGGCGTGCCCGGGTGCCGCGCGTAGCCCCGGTCCGCGATCGTCCGCACCCGCTGGGCCCCGCCGCGCATCAACCGATCGGACGACACCCCTGTCCACCGAGTCGCGCGCGGAGCGCAGCCGGTACGTCGAGGGGTCGGGCCCGGTTCCGGGCCGAGCATGGAGGCAGAGCAAGAAACCGCTCGGCCGGACCGGGCCGCCGTGGTCCGACCGGATCCGGTGAACCCCCACCGGACCACGGCGATCCCGATCCGATCCCGATCCGATCCCGATCCGATCGTCGCGCCCGGTGCCGAGTCACCGCCTACACAGACCCAGGAGCTCCACCGTGAAGAAGCTGTCCCTGCGCACCCGTGTCATCACCGGTACCGTCGCCGTCGCCGCCCTCGGCGCGGGCACCTTCGGCGCTGTCTCGGCGAGCGCCTCCGCCCCCGAGGCCGCCGCCCCCGCCGCCGTCGAGGCCGACGCGTCGAACAAGAACCTGCAGCAGTCCACCCACCTGACGGCCGCCGCCGCGCAGAAGGCCGCGCAGGCCACCCTCGACGCCGCGAAGAAGGAGAACCAGCGCGTCTCCGTCGCCGTCGTCGACCGCAACGGCAACACCGTCCTGACCGTCCGTGGCGACGGCGCCGGCCCGCAGTCCTACGAGGCCGCCGAGAAGAAGGCGTTCACCGCCGTCTCCTGGAACGCCCCGACCTCCGAGCTGACCAAGCGCCTCGAGGACGCCCCGACCCTGAAGGACATCCCGGGCACCCTCTTCCTCGCCGGTGGCGCCCCGGTCGCCGCCAAGGACGCCCCGATCGCCGGCATCGGCGTCGCCGGTGCGCCCAGCGGCGACCTGGACGAGAAGTTCGCCCAGGCCGGCGTCGCGGCGCTCGGCAAGTAACACCCCCGCAGCACGCCGCGGTACCTCCGCGGCACCGGAGCACCCGCAGCACTCCCGCCGTACCCGGGAGTGCTGCGGCGCAGGACGGCATGGCTGGACGGCGCCGGCGCGGCATGCCGGCCGGCACACAGGAGGGGCACGGTGACGATCATGCGTACTACGGCGCGCAACGGAACCCGTACGGCGACGCGAACCGCAACGCACGGCGAGACGCGCGCGCCGGCACGCGGGACGCGGACCGGCGCCGTGCGGTCGCGGGTGGTCAGGGCCGCCGGCATCGTCACCGCGGCCCTCCTCGCCGCGGCCGGCTGTTCGGCGGGCGCGGACGGGGCCGGCTCCGAGGCCGCCGACCGCCGCACCGGCACACCCGCCACGACCGAACGCGCCGACGCCGACCGCACCACCGGCGGCCCGACGCGCACTCCCGACGGAACCCTGCTGCTCACCGACTTCGGTTCGGACACCGTCACCTTCGCCGACCCCGCCGAGGGCAAGGGCGCCTTCGACACCGTCGAGGTCGGCACCGCCCCCTACGGGCTCGTCGTCGGCGACGACGGACGCGCCTGGGTGGCGACCGCCGAGGGCGTCGCCGTCGTCGACACCGAGAAGCGCACCCGCATCGACCGCATCCCGTACGAGACCGAGACCGGCCCCGTCACCACGGGCGAGTACCGCGGCGGCGGCATGGGCATCGCCCTCGCGCCGGACGGCAAGCACGTCTACGTCGGCGTCAACGTCCCCGACGGCAATGGTGCCCTGGAGATCATCGACACCGGCACCCGCAAGGTCACCGACACCGTCGAGACCGGCCGCCGCCCCTTCGACGTGGACGTCTCCCGAGACGGCTCCGAGGTCTACGCGACCAACCACGACTCCTTCGACGTCACCGCCGTACGCACCGACACCTTGAAGACCCGCCGCTTCGAGGTCGCCCCCTACGGAACCGAGGGAGGACTCGGCTCGTGGCTCAAGCCGCACTATGCGGCCGTGCGCGACGACGGCCGACTGCTGCTGCCCTTCGAGGGCGAACGCCTCGCCGTACTCGATCCCCGCACCGGCGACGTCGACATCGAACCCATGACGGCCGACACCCACCAGCACGGCGCCCGACTGACGCCCGACGGCACCCTCCTCGCGGTCGGCACCGGGCCCATCAACCCTGCCGAGGACGAGGGTCCCTCCCTCACCGTCCGGGGCCCCGACGGCGACGAGCGGGTGATCCCGCTGGAAAGCCCGCACGAGGACGTGGCCGTGTCCCCGGACGGCGGTACGGCGTATGTGACCGGTGGCTTCACCCGCGACGGCTACTGGGACGGTGTCACCGTCGTCGACCTGGCGAGCGGCGACACCCGCCGCCTCCCGGCCGGCCACCGCCCCCTGGGCGCCGCGGTCCTGGGCGTCCCCGGGTCCGCCTGATCCCTCCGGGCCCAACTCCCGCCCCGCGCCCACCGGTTCATGCCCGCGCGGCGCACTTCAAACCGAGAGCGGTGCTCTCTCCCCCCGGGAGAGCACCGCTCTCTTCTGTGACGGCTGCTCTCGGTCGTGAGCGGTGCTCCGCGCGTGGAGTGGCCGTCTTGTTCGGGAGCGGCGGTCGCCTGGTGGAGTGGAGCACTGTTCTCGCCTGCGACGGCTGCTCTGGGAATGGAGCGGTGCTCTGGGAGTGGAGCGGTGCTCTCGGAATGGAGGCGGTGCTCTCTGCGTGAAGCGGTGCTCTCGCTAGCGAGCGGTGCTTCACGGAGAGAGCAGTGCTCTCACTTGAGATCACCGCTCTCCGGGTGGAGCAGTGATGCCTCCATTCCGAGAGCACGGCTCTCTTCGCGGATCGCCGCTCTCACCCCAGCGCCGCTCTCACCCCAGCGCCGCTCTCATCCCGGAGAACCGCCCTCGGAGGAGCGGCACCGCGCTCGTGCCGCGCCTACGATCGCGGGATGCCGATCCGTACGGCCCTCGTGCCGCCCGTGACCTCCGCGTTCACCGTCGTCCCGGTCTTCGTCGTGGTGTCCGCCTTGCTCCTCTCCGGGTGCGGCGGTCCCGGTGGTGAGGGCAAGCCGGGGGCCGCGGGGGTGGACGACCCGTACTTCCCGCGGCTGGGCAACGGCGGGTACGACGTACGGCACTACGGACTCACGCTCGACTACGACCCCGAGTCCGGGCGGCTCGAAGGGGAGGCCGAGGTGACGGCGCGGGCGACGCAGGACCTGAGCGCGTTCAACCTGGATCTCCTCGGTATGACCGTCCGCACCGTCACCGTCGACGGCAAGAAGGCGGCCGTGAGCCGCACCGGCCAGGAGTTGACCGTGCGGCCACCGGGCGACATCGCGGACGGGGCGAAGTTCGTCACGAAGGTCAGGTACCGGGGCAAACCGCGGACGGTCACGGACGAGGACGATTCGCAGGAGGGCTGGCTGCCCACCGAGGACGGAGCCCTGGCCCTCGGCGAACCCACCGGCTCCATGACGTGGTTCCCCGGCAACCACCACCCCTCGGACAAGGCGTCCTACGACATCGAGGTCACCGTCCCCAAGGGCCTGAAGGCCGTCTCGAACGGGGAGTTGAAGGGCGAGCGCAACCACGGCGGGAACACCACCTTCACCTGGCGGAGTGCCGAGCCGATGGCGAGCTATCTCGCCACGGTGGCCGTCGGCGACTTCGAGACGAAGCAGTACGCCATCGAGCGGCGGGGCGGCAAGCGGGACGCGAACGGTTCCGGAACGCGGTCCCGGCTGCCCGTGTACACCGCGGTCGAGCGTTCCCAGGTGGCCGGCAGCCGCAAGGTCCTCGGCCGGCTCGAGGAGGTCGTGCGCTGGCAGGAGGGGGTGTTCGGGCCGTATCCGTTCGGCTCGGCGGGCGCGGTCGTCGGGCGGGCGCAGGAGGCGGGTTACGCCCTGGAGACGCAGACGAGGCCGGTCTATCCGGGGCCGCCGGAGGTCGAGTTGGTGGTGCACGAGATGGCCCACCAGTGGTACGGCAACTCCGTGACGCCGAAGACCTGGCGCGACCTGTGGCTGAACGAGGGCTTCGCGACCTACGCCGAGTGGCTCTGGGAGGAGGAGCACGGCGGCGACTCCGCCGAGGAGACCTTCCAGGCGCTCTACTCGGGCGACTTCACCGACGACCCGGACGAGCGCGAGAACCTGTGGGCCTTCCCCCCGGCCCAACCTCCCTCAGGCGACCGGCTCTTCGACAGCCCCGTCTACGAACGCGGGGCGATGGTGCTGCACAAGGTGCGGCAGACCGTGGGGGACAAGGCGTTCCGCACGCTGCTCCGCGGCTGGGCCTCGAGCCGCCGTCACGGAAACGCGAGTACCGCGGACTTCACCGCCTACGCCGAGAAGCAGGCCGGCGCCGGCCACCGCGCGGCACTCCGCTCGATCTGGAAGACCTGGCTGAACGGCGACGGCAGACCGGCGAAGCCGTAGCGGCCCGGCGCCGCACGCACGGAACAACTCGCTCCGGCGCCACACGCGATGAGCGTCGCTGCGGCGCGCACGCAACGAACCCCGGCCCAGGAGGCCGGGGTTCGTTGTCGAAACGGTGGGGCGACGGGTCAGAGGTTGACGCCGAAGTCCTGGGCGATGCCCGAGAGGCCGGAGGCGTAACCCTGGCCGACGGCGCGGAACTTCCACTCCGCGCCGTTGCGGTAGAGCTCGCCGAAGACCATGGCGGTCTCGGTGGCCGCGTCCTCGCTCAGGTCGTAGCGGGCGATCTCGGCGCCGCCGGCCTGGTTGATGATGCGGATGTACGCGTTACGCACCTGGCCGAAGTTCTGCGTGCGGGTCTCGGCGTCGTAGATCGAGACCGGGAAGACGATCTTGTCGATCTCCGCGGGCAGGCCTTCCAGGTTGACGTTGATCGCCTCGTCGTCGCCGTCGCCCTCGCCGGTGCGGTTGTCACCGGTGTGGACGATGGTCTGGTCCGGCGTCGCCTTGTTGTTGAAGAAGACGAAGTGGCCGTCGGAGTAGACCTTGCCGTCCGCCTTGACCGCGATGGCCGAGGCGTCGAGGTCGAAGTCCGTACCGGTGGTGGTGCGGACGTCCCAGCCGAGGCCGACCGTGACGGCGGTGAGGCCGGGTGCCTCCTTCGTGAGCGAGACGTTGCCGCCCTTGGACAGGCTTACAGCCATGGAAGTCCCTTCCCCTTAGGTTCGCGCGGGCTTCGTACTGTGGACGAAGCTACCGTCACTCTCCCTAACGCCCATCACGGTCCGCCAGGTTCCGGCCGCCTTTGCTTTCTTTGCCTTATTTCTGGGGCGGGAGAGATCCCGGACGGGGGCGTGTTCGGCTGCCTGGGCAATCCGAGGTGGGCACCGCCGTCGTCTTTGCGCGGCAACTTGCGCGGCAAGTGGACCAGAAAGTGGACTAGACCTTTCGTCGCTTCTCGCAGACACTGTCCCCGTGAGACACGTCATCGCCCTTGATGTGGGCGGCACCGGGATGAAGGCCGCCCTGGTCGGGGCGGACGGCGCGCTGCTGCACGAGGCCCGCCGGGCGACCGGCCGAGAGCACGGCGCGGACGCGGTCGTGGAGAACATCCTCGCCTTCGCCGCCGAACTGCGCCGAGTCGGCGAGGAACGCTTCGGCGTCCCGGCCGAGGCGGCCGGCGTCGCGGTGCCCGGCATCATCGACGCCGAACAGGGCATCGCCGTCTTCGCGGCCAATCTGGGCTGGCGCGACGTCCCCCTGCGCCGCCTGCTCTCCGAGCGCATCGGCGTACCCGTCGCACTCGGCCACGACGTACGCACCGGGGGCCTCGCCGAGGGGCGGCTCGGAGCCGGCCGCGGCGCGGACCGCTTCCTCTTCCTGGCGCTCGGCACGGGCATCGCGGGCGCGATCGGCATCGACGGCCGGGTCGAGCCGGGGGCGCACGGCTCCGCGGGCGAGATCGGCCACGTCGTCGTACGTCCCGACGGACCGCCCTGCGGCTGCGGGCAGCACGGCTGCCTCGAGCGGCTCGCCTCCGCCTCCGCCGTCACCGAGGCCTGGGCGGCCGCGAGCGGTGATCCGGAAGCCGACGCGGCGGACTGCGCGAAGGCGGTGGACTCGGGCGACCCGCGGGCCGTCGCCGTCTGGCAGCAGGCCGTGGGCGCGCTCGCCGACGGTCTGGTCACCGCCCTCACCCTGCTCGACCCCCGGACGCTGATCATCGGTGGCGGGCTTGCCGAAGCCGGGGAAACCTTGTTCGTACCGCTGCGGGCGGCGGTCGAGGAGCGCATCACGTTCCAGCCGCTGCCCGGCATCGTGCCCGCAGCTCTCGGGGACACCGCCGGCTGTCTCGGCGCGGGTCTGCTCGCCTGGGACCTGCTCGCGGCGGCGGAAGCGGCGACCGACGCCACCGGGGCGGCGATCGCCACGGCGAGGGAACCCGTCCCCGGGGCACCCGAGTCCGTACCCGACGACCGGCCCGGCACCGACCCACGACCGTCCACGGAGGTATCCACCTGATGGCCCCACGCAAGGTACTCACCGGCGCCCGTGTGGTGCTGCCCACCGGCACGGTCACGGACGGACGTGTGATCGTCGACGAGTCGGGCCGCATCGCCGGGCACGCCGCGGAGGGGGCCCCCGCCCTCGACCTGTCGGGCCATTGGATCGTCCCCGGCTTCGTGGACATTCACAATCACGGCGGCGGTGGCGGCTCCTTCACCTCCGGCACCGTGGACGAGGTGCTCACCGGCGTGCGCACCCACCGCGAGCACGGCACCACCACGGTCGTCGCCTCCACCGTCACCGGGGACATGGACTTCCTCGCGCAGCGGGCGGGCTTCCTGTCGGAGCTGACCGAGCAGGGTGAGATCGCGGGCATCCACTTCGAGGGTCCGTTCATCTCGCCGTGCCGCAAGGGCGCGCACAGCGAGGAACTGCTGCGCGACCCCGACCCGGCCGAGGTCAGGAAGCTGCTCGACGCGGCGCGCGGCGCGGCCCGGATGGTCACGCTCGCCCCCGAGATGGCCGGCGGTATCGACTCCGTACGGCTGCTCGCCGAGCACGGGGTGATCGCCGCGGTCGGACACACGGACGCGACGTACGAGCAGACGGCCGAGGCGATCGAGGCCGGCGCCACCGTGGCGACCCACCTGTTCAACGCGATGCCCGCGCTCGGGCACCGGGCGCCGGGGCCGATCGCCGCGCTGCTCGAGGACGAGCGGGTGACGGTCGAGCTGATCAACGACGGTACGCATCTGCATCCCGCCGCCCTCGAGCTCGCCTTCCACCACGCGGGCCCCGACCGGGTCGCCTTCATCACGGACGCGATGGACGCGGCCGGGTTCGGCGACGG
Source organism: Streptomyces sp. YIM 130001 (assembly GCF_003574445.1). Taxonomy (GTDB): domain Bacteria; phylum Actinomycetota; class Actinomycetes; order Streptomycetales; family Streptomycetaceae; genus Streptomyces. Next base: position 47,492 of record NZ_KZ984560.1, on the reverse strand, counting down.
GCGCTACATGCTCGGCCCGCTCGAGGTCGAGGTGAAGGACAGCGTCGCGCGGCTCGTGGAGGGCGGCTCGATCGCCGGATCCACGCTCACCCTGGACCGGGCGTTCAAGCGGGCGGTGACGGTCGACCGGATCCCGCCGGGCGACGTCGTCCGCGCCATCTCGGAGAACCCGGCGAGGCTGCTCGGTGCCTTCGACCGCGTCGGCTCCCTCGAGCCCGGCAAGGACGCCGATCTGGTCGTCCTGGACGCGGAGTTCGACGTCAAGGGCGTCATGCGCAAGGGCGAGTGGATCGTGGAGCCCGCGGCGGCGACCGTTTAGGAGAACGCCCGGGAGACACCCGTCCGGGCAGCCGCCGGACGGTGCGCGATCGCTGCCCCGAGAACCGCCGTGCCGAAGCGGGGCCTCCGCGCCGGTGAACCGCGCGGAACGAGGGTGGCCGTGTTCCCACGCCGGGAACTGCCGGGTGAACTGGGCGGGGCGCTGCGGGTGTTCCGGCCGCATCGCGTCGCGGGGTGGATCCTGCCGGGGGTGCCCGCCGTCCCGCTCGTGCTGCTCGCCGCCGTCGGGCCGCCCGGGCCGCCGGTGGGTCTCGGGACGCTGCTTCTGCTGGGAGTGCCGCCGCTCCACGGCTTCGCCGAGTGGTTCCTTCGGCAGCACCGGGTGCACGAACACGGGCTCGTACCGCGGACCGAACGGCACGGCACCTACACGTACGTGATCCCCTTCGCCGCCATCGACGCGGACAGCAGCGCCGTCTTCCCGCGGACGCGGATCGACCGCGATGACGCCTGGGCGGAGCGTGCCTCTCTGCGGTGGCGGCACAATCCCCTCCTCGGGCACCCCCTCCTCGGGCACCCCCTCCTCGGACACCCCCTCCTCGGGCACGCCGTCGCCTTCACCGCGCTCGATCCGGACCGGTCCTGCCGACCGGCCGAGCACCGCATCCCTCGGAGCGCCCCCGCCCCCGCCCACGCCCACGCGGAGGCGGGGCGGTGAGAGCGCCGACGGGAAAACAGCGCGCGGGACCCGGAGGCGCTGCGCAGCCGGCTTGAGGCAGCCGTCGACCACACCACGCGCCAGCCGCCTCCAGAACCCTGATCCCGGCCCCCGCACGGGACTTGGCCTCGTACGCGGGCTCGGTGGCGCGCCGCAGCCGGCCGTCGCGCAGGGCGACCCCGCCGTCGTGCCGGGCCCGGTCGCGGGGTTCGTCGAGTCGTCCGAGTTCGTCGGGTCGTTCGTCCGTGCGCTCATGCCGTATGTACACCGCTCGCGCCCGATCGGTTCCCGATCCGCCTCTGACCGCCACCGGTCGGCTCCCGATCGGTTCCCGATCCGCCTCTGACCGCCACCGGTCGGCTCCCGATCGGTTCCCGATCCGCCTCTGACCGCCACCGGTCGGCTCCCGATCGGTTCCCGATCCGCCTCTGACCGCGACCGGTGGGCTCCCGACCGGTTCCCGATCCGCCTCTGACCGCCACCGATGGGCTCCCGACCGGCCCCCGATCCGCCCCTGACCGCCACCGATCGGCTCCCGATCCGCCCCTGACCGCCCCCGACCGCCACCGATCGGCCCCCGACTGGCCCCCCGATCCGCCCCGACCGCCACCGACTCTCCCGCCCAGCTCCTGATCCACGCAGCCCTCGGGCCCACGCTCCGGCCCCCGCCCCGACCCCGCTCCCCGACCCCACCCACCGGACATCCCGTCCGGACCACCCCAAGACGTACGTAACCCAAGGTGGTTGGGGCCAAGGGGCTGGGCCGCGGGCCCAGGATTTGGCATGATCAGAATGGTGTACGCACAGACGTCCTACCGGGGGTGGCACCCGTGATCCTCACGGTCACACTGAACACCGCCCTGGACATCACCTACCGCGTCCCACGCCTGACCCCGCACGCCAGCCACCGGGTCACCGCCGTCACCGAACGACCCGGCGGCAAGGGCCTCAACGTGGCCCGCGTGCTGGCCGCCCTCGGTCACGAGGTGACCGTCACCGGCTTCGCGGGCGGCACCACCGGCGAGACCCTGAGATCCCTCCTCGCCGACGACGCGAAAGGCGGCAGCGGCCACGGCGACCCGCAAGGCCGCAACGGCGCCGCTCCCAAGAGCCACAACCACCCCGAACCCCCCACACCCCGATCAACAGCCCTCACGGACGCCCTGATCCCCACCTCCGGCACAACGCGCCGCACAGTGGCGGTGGTGGACGGCGAGACCGGCGACACCACCCAGCTCAACGAGCCCGGCCCCCTGATCTCCTCCGAGGAATGGAACGCCCTCCTCGGCGCCTGCCGCGACCTGCTCCCCTCCGCCTCCGCGGTCGCCCTCTGCGGCAGCCTGCCGCCGGGCGTACCCGTAGGCGCGTACGCCCACCTCGTGCGCGCCGCCCGCGCGATGGACGTTCCGGTGCTCCTGGACACCAGCGGCGCACCCCTGCGCCGAGGTATCGCAGCCCGTCCCGACCTGATCAAGCCGAACGCCGCCGAGCTGGCCGAACTCACCGGCCACCACGAGCCGTTGCGCGCCGTCCGGGACGCCCGCAGGCGCGGCGCCCACGGCGTCGTCGCCTCACTCGGCGCGGACGGCCTCCTCGCCGTGACCCCCGAAGGGGGCTGGCGCGCAGCACCCCCGGCTCCCGTACGCGGAAACCCCACCGGCGCCGGCGACTCCGCGGTCGCCGCACTGCTGGCAGGCATCGCCCGGGGCGACGACTGGCCCGCCCGTCTGAGTAGCGCCGTCGCCCTGTCCGCGGCCACCGTCGCGGCCCCCGTGGCAGGCGAGTTCGACCGCTCCACCTACGTGGAGCTGCACCCCCGAGTCACCGTCACGGAGGTGGCCACCGTGCCGCCCTCCGCCCCCTGAGCGCCGCCCTCGAACCCCGGAAAGCGCAGGACCCATGCCGCAGACGTCCACCGCCGAACTCATCGACGAGGCCGGCGAGAAGGGCACCGCCGTCGCCGCCTTCAACGTCATCACGCTGGAGCACGCCGAAGCCGTCGCGGCCGGCGCGGAGCGGGCCGGATCCCCGGCCATCCTGCAGATATCCGAGAACGCGGTGAAGTTCCACGGCGGCAGCATCCAGGCGGTCACCGCCGCCACCGCCGCCGTCGCCCGCGTCTCCTCCGCCCGCCTCGCGCTGCACCTGGACCACGTGGTCTCCGCGGACCTGCTGACCGCCGCGTTCGACGCGGGCTACGGCTCGGTCATGGTCGACGCCTCGAAGCTCGCCTACGAGGACAACGTACGGGCCACCGCAGACGCCGTACGCCGCGGTCACGAGCGCGGTGTGTGGATCGAGGCCGAACTCGGCCGCGTGGGCGGCAAGGAGGGTGAGCCGGCTCTCGACGCACACGCTCCCGGAGTCCGTACGGATCCCGCCGAGGCCGCCGCCTACGTGGCCGCCACCGGCGTCGACGCCCTGGCCGTCGCCGTCGGCTCCTCGCACGCGATGACGGAACGCACGGCGGCCCTCGACCACGAACTGATCGCGGCCCTGCGCGACGCCGTCCCGGTCCCGCTGGTGCTGCACGGCTCAAGTGGCGTACCGGACACGGAGATCCGCCGCGCGGTCGCCGCCGGCATGGTGAAGATCAATGTGGGCACGGCCCTCAACACGGCCTTCACGGGCGAGGTGCGGGCGTTCCTCGCCGCCCACCCCACGACCGTCGACCCCCGCAAGTACCTCGTCCCGGCCCGCGAGGCGATGGCCGGGACGGTCGCCCACTTCCTGGGACTGCTCGCAGGCAGCTGAACGGGCGGTCGCGGACTCGGTGGCCGCCGACCGCCGCCCGGCGCGGGTCAGCTCTTCGGCCAGCCCTTCACGAGCCAGACCTGGTCGAGGTCGGCCTCGCACTTGTCGCCCTCTTCGCAGGAGACCTTGAGGGTGTTGGTGCCCTTGGTGAGGGTGACGTTCGCGAAGGTGCGGGTCCAGCCCTTCTCCCAGTCGCCCTCCTTCGCGCCGCTGAAGTTCTTCATGTTCAGCGGGCGGGTCTGGGACTTGCCGTTGACCGTGAGGGTCGTGGAGGCGTCCTTGCCGGGCACGCTGTAGCTGACGTAGAGCGTGTACTTGCCCGCGGCGGCGATGTCGTCGACGGTCCAGGTCGCGGACGCGCCGGGGTTGTTGAGCCCTGCCACGTACACGCCGCCCGCGGACTCGGCGCCCTCGTACTCGGAGGCCGTCGTCGTACCGCCCGCGAGGGTCAGGGCCTTGGCGTCCTCCTTGGGGAGCTCCGCCTCGGGCTTGTCCTTGTCCTTGTCGTCGGCCGGGTCCTTGGGCTCGACGCTCTCGGCCGGGCCCTCGTTCTGGCCGCTCGAACCGGAGGCCTGGCCGCCCTTCTCGTCACCGTCGTCGCCCGTCGCCATCGCGACACCGATCCCGATGAGCACCGCGGCGACCACCGCGATCGCGCCGATCAGCAGCCCCTTGGTGTTCGGGCCGCCGCGGCCACGGCCGCCGGGCGCGCCCTGCCCGTACTGCGCGGGCGGCGGTCCCTGCCGGGAGCCGTCGGCAGCGCCGGGGAAGGTCTCGGGCGCCGCGTAGTGGTTCGCGCCGTACGCCTGCTGCTGCGGAGGTACCTGCCCTTGCGGGGCCTGCGGGGCGCCGTACTGGCGCTCGCCGACCGTGCGGACCTGGTTGTAGGAGCGGCTGCCGCCGGGGTAGCCGTAGCCACCGCCGCCGCTGGGCGGGGTGGCGCCGGCTGCCTGGCCGTCCGCGTACAGGTAGCCGAAGGGGTCGTCGTCCTCGGGCGTGCTCGCGCCGTTGTTGCCGGGCGTCATCCCTTGGTCACTCCTCATGCAGGTCGAGTACTGCGTCGGCAGCGCGACGCCGTGGTGCTCTGTGCAGGTGCTGTCGACGGCTCGTCGCTCTTCAATCCGGCCGAGCCTACCCGCTCCCGGCGTGCGGCACGGGGGTCGATGCCCCTGACAACGTTCTGACCTGGCCTTATCCTGCCCGCCTGTGCTGTTTGGCACGCGATCGTTTCTCGATGTACATCCGTTGGTCGGCCGACTGCAGGACTTCGTCGGCGGTCATTCCGCAGTGTGCCCAGCCGATACCGAAGCTCGCGCCGACGCGTACGGCCCGTCCGTCGACCCGGATCGGCGGGATGATCGCGCTGCGCAGCCGGACCGCGAGGTCGGCGGCGTCCGCGCGGCCGAGGCCGTCCGCGAGCACCACGAACTCGTCGCCGCCGAGCCGCGCCACCGTGTCCCCGTCCCGCACGCCGCCGGTGAGACGGCGGGCCACCTCGATGAGGACGGCGTCGCCGGTGTGGTGACCGAAGCGGTCGTTGATCGACTTGAAGCCGTCGAGGTCGCAGAAGAGCACCGCGAGCCCCTTCGTCCCGTCGTCGGTCTCGCCCTCGGGGCCGATCACGTGCACGTGGTGGTCGTAGGCGCCGAGCGGCGGCGGGGGAGTGTCGAAGCGGAAGGTGTGGCCACCGCTGTCCTGCACGGGGTCGTACGCGGACGGGGCACCGTATGCCGCGTCCAGGGCGTCGATGGCGGTCGGCTGGACGGAGAGCGGCATGCTGCACAGGCGGGCGGCGAGCCGGGAGCGGAGCTCGGCCGAGTTCGGCAGGCCGGTGAGGGAGTCGTGCGAGGCGCGGTGGGCGAGCTGCAGTTCGCGGCGCTTGCGCTCTTCGATGTCCTCGACGTGGGTGAGCAGGAAGCGCGGCCCGTCGGCCGCGTCGGCGACCACCGAGTTGCGCAGCGAGACCCACAGATAGGTGCCGTCACGGCGGACCAGGCGCAGTTCGGCCCGCCCGCCCTCGGCCGAGGTGCGCAGCAGGGTGCCGACGTCCTCGGGGTGCACCAGATCGGAGAACGAGTACCGCCGCATCGCCGAGGCGTTCCGGCCGAGGAGCCGGCACAGGGCGTCGTTGGACCGCAGGATCCGGCCGTGCTGGTCGCCGCCCATCTCGGCGATGGCCATCCCGGAGGGGGCGTACTCGAAGGCCTGCCGGAAGGACTCCTCGCTGGCACGCAGTGCCTGCTGCTCCCGCTCCAGGCGGACCAGGGCGCGCTGCATATTTGCTCGGAGGCGGGCGTTACTGATTGCAATCGCCGCCTGGAAGGCGTACATCTGCAGCGCCTCGCGGGCCCAGGCGCCGGGCAGCCGGCCGTTGCGCGGCCGGTCGACGGAGATGACGCCGAGCAGTTCGCGGCCCGCGGTCGGCGAGTACATCGGGGCGAAGAGCCGGTCGGCGGGGTGCCACTCGTCCTCGAAGCGGGGCGCCGGGCCGTCGGTGTGCCACTGCGGGACGTCGTCCTCGTCGAGCACCCAGCCCTCGGTGTGCGGGATGAACCGCAGGTCGCCCCAGGCCTCGCCCATCGCGAGGCGGCGGTCCCAGGAGCTGCGGGACCCGACCCGTCCGGTGATCAGGGCCTCTGCCGCCGGGTCGCCGGCGAAGGCGGCGATGACCAGGTCCCCGTCGGGCCGTACGAGGTTCACGCACGCCAGTCCGTAGCCGAGGCCGCTCACCATGCCGTCCGCGACGGTCTGCAGGGTGTCCGCCAGGCTCCGGGCGGTGTTCAGCTCCGCGACGGCCTGGTGCAGCTGTCGCAGGGTCGCAAGGCGGACGTAGGGCTCCGACTCGGTCTCCATGCTCGCTCTCCCCGAGACCTCGACAGCAACTCCAGGATTCGCATCGCCCGCCCGTCTGCCTCCTCCGCCCCGGGCGGAGGGCTTGCGGGCCGTCTCTTCGTACGCGGTCGGCACTCAGTCAGCACTCAGTGCCTTAGGGTCTCCGCCACTGAATCACAGTGAGCTGTACGCCCGGTACACAGGGTCAACAAATTCTGACCCCTGTGACTCAAGTCACAAGCGGGGCGCGGCAGATGGGGCGCAGGCGACGTCGCGCCCCCAGCCGGCCGCCCGCCCTTACGGAACGCAAAGCAGCCCTTCGCGCAGGTGGCAGGGTCGGTGGTGGAGCGATGATCCCCTCGGATGCGCGGGCACACGCCCGGCGCGCGGCCCGGGTACTCGGCGGGGGTACGTGGAGGACCGGCCGGGCCGCGGACCTAGGACCCCGGCCCGATGTGCCGCGCCGCGGCCGCGATTAGCGTTGACGTGTACCCCTCGTACTGAAGGTCGTGTCCCTGTGCTCGAGTCCACCGTCGTCCCACGCGTACCCCACCCCTCTGTGCATGCTGAGGGGGTGAGCAACGACGAGTTCCGCGCCGCCATGTCCCGGCTCGCCGCCGGCGTGGTCCTGGTGACGGCCTGCGAACCGCCCCTCGGCGAGGACCCGCCCAGCGCCGCCTCCCCTGCCGGGCGGCACGACATCACGCGCGGCGAGGACGTGGGGATGACGGCGACGGCCTTCATGTCGGTCTCGCTCGACCCGCCGCTGGTGCTCGTCAGCCTGCGCAACGGCTCCCGCATGGACGACCTGCTCGACGAACAGCCGCTGTGGGGCGTCTCGGTGCTCTCCGAGAGCCAGCGGCACATCGCGGGCCGTTTCGCCATGAAGGGCCGGATCAGCGACCGCCTCCTCTTCGACGACATCCCCTACACCCGCGGTGAGGTGTCCCTGGCGCCCCTGGTCGGCGGCGCCCTCGCCACGCTCGAGTGCCGCACCGAAGAGCGCGTCCCGGCCGGCGACCACACCCTCGTCATCGGCCGTGTCCTCACCGCGTCGCTGCCGTCCGACTCGGGGGGTCCGCTGACGTACTTCCGGGGGAAGTACCGGCAGTTGGGGTGACTTCGCGCGCCCTTCTCGACGCGAACGCCGATGGTCCGTCCGGTGCACCGGACGGACCATCGCCTGTGAGTGGCGGCAGGGGTCAGCTGCGGCCGCCTCCGTGCGAGGCGGATCCCCGCTTGTGCAGCTTCACCTTGACCGAGACGTCCTTGCCCTCGCCGAAGCTGTCGTTCTTGCGCCACTTCTTGCCCGCGGCCAGCTTCTTGGAGACCTTCAGCTTGCCGTTGACGTAGCCGTAGACCGTCGCGGTGGTGGCGGTCTTGTTGTGCGCGGTCCAGACCTCGCCGTACGACTGGAAGTTGATGGCGGCCTGGGTCTTCTTGTTGCCGCTCCAGTAGCGGGCGGTGATGACGTCGATGCCGCCCTTGTCCGGCTTGCCGTCGTAGATGGTGCCGTACGACTTCCACTTGCCGGCCTGCGCGTCCACGGGCTCCGCCGAGGCGGCCGTACCGGCGACCGCGACCGTGCCGAGTGCGGTGGCCGTGACCACTGCGGAGCGGAATCCGCGCGACTTCAGGATGCTCATGATGTGCTCTCTTCTCCGCACCGATTCCCCCGGGCGGTGCGTCCCCCGACGGCCTCCCCCGAGGCCGCTGCGGTCGCCAGGGGTGGCACGGCTCCCCCCGGAGCCGGTACGGCCTCCCCCGATGACCGTTGCCACGACGGTAGGCGGAGTCGTGGGGCAGGGCCAATGTGCACGGTGCGCAGAATCCGGGGCCGGTTGTGCACGGTGCTCAGGCCGTCCGGCGCGATGTCCGGACCACCCCGTGCCATGAGCTCGCGGGGTGACGCCCGGACCGCTGCGTTCACTGCGCTCGGGCCGTGCGGGCGGATGTGATGGACAGGGCGTGGACCACGTCGTGGACCGCTGTGCCGTGGGTCAGCAGGTCGAGGCCGATCGCGGACTCGGCGGCGCGCAGGTGGGCCCGCACCGTGTTGCGGCTGAGGCCGAGCCGGCAGGCGGTCTCCTTGGCGTCGGTGTCGGCGTCGATCCAGGCCTCCAGGGTGCGGCGGTGGCCGGGTTCAAGGGGCCGGAGCGTGGCGCCGGCCCAGGCCGCGGCCGGCTCACCGCTCAGCAAGTCGTCCAGGCTGGGCGGCGGTTGACGGCCGTCGCCGGCCCCCCTGCCGTCCCCGGCGCGCAGGGTCAGGGCCAGTTGTACGGCCGCCCTGGAACGGACGTGGGTGAGGCTCCGGCCCAGGGACAGTTCCGTACGCCTGAGGTGTGCGGCCACCGTGTTGCGGCTCAGGCCGAGCAGGCGGGCCACGCCGGACCGGGGCATGCTCATCGCCAGGCGGGTGACCTCGATGCCGGACTTCGGCGCCGAGTCCAGTGGCCGCAGCAGCGAATCGGCCCACCGCCGGGCCGGGCCGGCGGGGAGCACATCCGCCAAAGAGCTCCGGCCGTCGTGGAACACCACGCGGTCGGCCGCGGTACGGGTGGCGGACAGGGCGTGGGCGGCCTGGGCGTACGCCGCTGCCGTCGCTTCGAGCGGGTGCGCGCCGCTGATCCCCAGCGCGTAACCCGGGTTGTCCCGTACGAGGCGCCGCAGGAACTCGCCGGGACGGTCCGCCCGGTCGCCCCGCGGGCCCGCCGCCTCGTCGTCCTCCGCGACGAGACAGATCAAGTGGTCCTTGAAGACCGGGCAGTGCACCAGCAGGTCCCTGCCGTGATAGCCGGACGCGTCCTCCCGCATCCGCGCGATCCGGTCCCGGTCCGCAGGGCAGCGCAGGAGCTGGACGCGCACACGGGCGGCGTCGAGCAGCGGCGGCACGGCACCGTTGGTCATCCGCCGGGCGAGCAGCGGCTCGCCCGCCAGTAACGCGTGCAGTACCGCGAACCGCAGCTGACGGGCCTTGTGCTGGTACCCGAGCCGGCTCCGGTCGCCGCTCACCGCACGGCGCAGCAGCGTCAGCACACTGCCGGTGTAGGACGTGAGCGCGCGGGCGTCCCGGGTCGGCTCCGACCCGCCGACCGTCACGAGCACGGGCCGTGGCTCGTACGGTCCGAGGGCTTCGCAGCTCACGTGCAGCGCGCCGGACCGGGTCGCGGCAGCGCCCAACTGCCCGCCGGACAACCGCGTGAGCAGCGGAGCCAGTGGCCGCAGCACGTCATCCGGGAAGCCGGCCGTGGCCGTCTCGACCGAGCCGCGCGCGTCCGTGACGAGGGCGTGCTGGGCGCCGGTCCGCTCGTGCAGCCAGTCGAGGACGCGCTGTACGTCCGGCCCTGCCGAGTGCTGGGCCTGACGGCGGATCTCGCGCATCAGCCCGTCCAACTGGCCTGCCTGTTCCTGTCCTTGTGTACCGTCCATCGTTCCCCCGAACCGCTGCCGATGTACGTGTCTCTTCGGAGGGACGTCGGGCGGTCGGCTCGGCGTTGCAGGGGTGGGGGAGGACGCGACGGTTCCGTGACAAAGCGGGCGGGCCGGGCCGGGCCGGGCCGGCCCGGTCAGGGCAGCCGGCTCCGGGCGGCCGGCACCGCGACGGGGCGCAGTACGGTCAGGGACTCCTCCTGGCGGGCGACCATCGCGAACGCGAAAACGTCGATCTCCAGGCAGAGTTCGACATCGTCCGGGTGGTACCCGCTCCGCAGCCCGCCGGCCAGGTCGGCGGCGGCACGGGACGACCTGGCCCGTCGCAGATACGGGTCCGCCTCGACCTCGCTGCCGGCGATGCGCCGACCGATGTACTCGGCGCAGGCCAGGTCCTCGTCGGCCCGGCCTCCCTCACCCGTGACCACGAACGTCACCGGACCGCACCCCTCGGACTCCAGGAACCGCGCGGTCGGGCCGGCCACCACGAAGCTCGCGCACAGGACCATCGGGGCGTCCGCCACGGCCAGCGCGCCCACGGTCCCTGCCGTCGTCTTCTGCACCAACGTGCGCCCGGTGAAATCGCGTGACCTGAGCAGGCCGGGCGAGTTCACCGCGTCGAATCCGGCGGCCGGTGCCCCGTCCTTCAGCGCCAGCCAACCCGGGTTGGCGTCCTTCAGGTCGAGCGCTTCACGTTCCGTCGAGGCGAGCACGATCCGCTCGACGCCGCGCGAGAAGGCCCAGGCGGCCACGGTGAAGGCGCGCATCACGTCGATGACGACGGCGACGCGGGGGACGCCGGTCAACTCCGGGATGCCGACGTAGCGATGATCCATCGCACCATGGTGACCGGGGCCCGCGGCGGCCTCGATGCCGGGTCACCGCGTCCCGCGCGGGCTCGGCCCGCTCGGAGCAGGCGCTCGGCCCTGCCGGACTTCATGTCGAGCGTCATCCGGCGGAGGGCGTCGCGGGAGTCGGTGACCGCGTGGGGCTCGGCGACGCACGCTGTGCACGCCCTGCGACCGCTCGCCGAGTCCTGCCGCGTCGCGTAGAGCTTCGGCCAGTCTCTGGAGCCGGCCGGCGGCACTCGCACCAGGGGCACTCAAGGTCGAGTCCGCCTTCGGCAGGGGGCACCCGCGCCTGTTTGCGGGCCGGCAGTCCTCGAGTACTGGATGGTCGGTGTGGAGCTGCTGCTCGGCACCGGCGGGGCCCGTATCAGGGTTCCGCGCGATGCGACGGCGGGCGTCGAGGGCCTGCGCACCGAGTGGAAGGGCGTGCGCCGCACGGTCGGTCCCAGGCGTGCCCGGCCCGGCGGCTTGCGGATCCGTGTCTTCGGGACCGTCGGATCGGACGCCTGAAGATGCGCTGTGCGCGGCGCTGAGGGCGACTCGTGTTCAGCTCGCCACCCGTGGCATCGCCCCGACCGCCGGCGTCCGGGACATGAAGACGTCCACCGGGTCCGCGGAGTCGACGGTGAAGGCGTGACGTTCGTAGAGGCGGCGGGCCGGGCTGCCGCGCAGGACGTTCAGGCGGACGGGGACGGCGTGGTCGTCGCACCGGGCGAGGAGTTCGCGCAGGACGCTGGTGCCGATGCCGGAGCCCTGGAGGTGCGGGGTCAGGTAGAAGTGCTCCAGCCAGTGGGCGTCCGCGGCCGGGCGCAGGGCCACGCAGCCGGCGAACTCGCCGTCCACTTCGATGACTTGGGTATGGGCGGGCGCGAAGCTGTCGCGCAGGCGCCTGCGTACGCGGTGCTCGTCGTAGCGCCCGAGGCGCTCCAGGTCCGGGCGGAGGACGACGGCGCGGAGTGCGGCCACGGCTTCGACGTCGCCCGCCGACGCCGGGCGGAGTGTCCGGGCAGGCACCGGTCTCAGGTCCAGTTCTTGCCGGAGCGGCCGCGCTTCGTGTCGCTGCGGGCCTTCTTCTGGCGGAGGCGGCGTTCGTTGATGCCGCGGGGGATCTTCGTCGCGCGGCGGGGGCGCGGTGGCGGGGCCGTCGCCTCGGCGAGGAGGGAGGCGAGGCGGGTGGCGGCCATCTCGCGGTTGCGCCACTGGGAGCGGTGCTCGGAGGCTCGTACGGTGATCACGCCGTCGACGAGGCGGGAGGCGAGGCGCTCCAGGGCGCGCTCCTTCCAGACGTCCGGCAGCGCTTCGGTCCTCGCCAGGTCGAAGCGGAGCTCCACGCGGGAATCGCTGGTGTTGACGTGCTGGCCGCCGGGTCCTGAGGAACGCGTGAAGCGCCATGCCAGTTCGGACTCTGGCAGGGCGACGTTTCCTCGGATCACATAGGGGCCGGACATGGCCCCTATGATCCCCGCTTCCGGGCGGTGCGTCACCCCGGTTTTCGGCGTGTGCGGCAGGGCCCGCGTCCCGGTCCTCCGGCGCCGTCGAACGCCGGAGGACCGGGCTCGGTCAGGAGAGGATCACGCTCCGCGAGAGGTTCCGCGGCCGGTCCGGGTCGTAGCCCTTCGACTCGGCCAGCGCGACGGCCAGCCGCTGCGCCCGGATCAGATCCGCCAGCGGGTCCGCGTCCTGGCGGGCCACCAGATGGCCGCCGACCCGGTCCACGTCCCCGGCGAGACCCTCCGGCAGGCTCCCGAACATCCACGCCACCCGCCCGGGTCCGGTGATCGAGATCGGCCCGTGCCGGTACTCCATCGCCGGGTACGCCTCGGTCCACGCGCCCGCGGCCTCCCGCATCTTCAGGCCCGCCTCGAGCGCGAGCCCGTACGTCCAGCCGCGGCCGAGGAACGTCCACTGCTCGGCGCCGAGCACCGCCTCCGGCAGCGGCTCGGTCACCGCGAGCTCCGCGTCGACGGCCGCGTCCGCGACGGACTTCACCCCGGGGATGTCCCCGAGCCCGGCCCGCAGGAACGACAGCGCGGTGGTCGCGAATCGGGTCTGTACGACGGACTCCTCGTCCGCGAAGTCCAGTACGGCGACGGCGTCCGCGGTGTCCATCACGGGCGTCCCCGGATCGGCGGTGAGGGCCGACGTCGGTACGGTGCCGCGCAGTTCGCGCAACAGGTCGAGCACCTCGGTCGTGGTGCCGGACCGGGTGATCGCCACCACCCGGTCGTAGGCCCGCCCGCCCGGGAACTCCGACGACGCGAAGGCATCGGTCTCGCCCTGTCCCGCGGCCTCCCGCAGCGCCGCGTAGGCGATCGCCATGAACCAGGACGTGCCGCAACCGGTGACCGCGACCCGCTCGCCGGGCTGCGGGAGCCCTTCGAAGACCGCGGCGGCCTCGGCCGCGCGGCGCCAGCAGCTCGGCTGCGTTGCTATTTCTGCTGCGGTACGTGACATGCGCGTGCGGCTCCTCGAACAGGCAGGACAGCGGGATGGCACGTGCATAGCAGGTGGGAAGGACCGCGGGCAACGGTGCGCCCGCCGTGCGGCAGCGCCCTGGCCGTTGCAGAAGCGAGATGTGGGTGGTGTAGACCTATTGGGCGGCCTTTGCACGGGGGAGCGGCCGACGGAGGACTGCGGCAACATATGAGGGGCAACAAGCGGTGCAGCGGCGTAGGACTGTTCTGACGGCGGCGACGGCCGCACTGGGGATGACGGCGGTGCTCGCCGGGTGCGGGATGACCTCCGGCTCGGACGAGGTCACACTCAAGATGGTCGCTGCCGATTACGGCGACAACGCGGGCAACAGTTCGCAGAAGTACTGGGACGAACTGGCGAAGAACTTCGAGGCCGAGCACTCCGGCATCAAGGTCGACGTCGACGTCTACTCCTGGAAGGACGTGGACGCGAAGGTCGCCGCCATGGTCCGCAAGGGCGAGGCCCCGGACATCGCCCAGATCGGCGCGTACGCCGACTACGCCGCGAGCGGCAAGCTCTACAGCGCCGACGAACTGCTCTCGGTACCGGTGCAGTCCGACTTCCTGCCTTCGTTGACCGAGGCCGGCGAACTCAAGCGCACGCAGTACGGCCTGCCGTTCGCGTCCTCGACCCGACTGCTCTTCTACAACAAGGAGCTCTTCGAGAACGCCTCGCTCACGCCGCCGAAGACCTGGCCGCAGCTCGCCGAGGACGCGCAGAAGCTGAAGGCCAACGGGGTGAAGTACCCCTTCGCGCTGCCGCTCGGCGCCGAGGAGGCGCCGGCTGAGACTCTGATCTGGATGCTCAGCGGCGGCGCCGGTTACACCGACAACACCGGCGCGTACACGCTCGATGACGAGCAGAACGTGAAGACCTTCGGCTGGCTGAAGGACAAGCTGGTCGCCCCGGGCCTCACCGGTCCGGTGGCGCCGGCCGAACTCAACCGGCAGGACGCCTTCGACGCGTTCTCGAGCGGCGACGTCGGGATGCTCAACGGCCATCCGACGCTGATGAAGCAGGCCAGGGCGAAGGGCGTCGACTTCGGGATGGTGCCGATGCCGGGGCCCGACGGGAAGTCCGAGGCCACGATGGGTGTGGCCGACTGGATGATGGGCTTCAAGCAGAACGGCCACCGCGAGGAGATCGGCGAGTTCCTCGACTTCGCGTACAGCGAGAAGAACGTCGTCGAATTCTCCGAGCGCTACAACATCCTGCCGGTGACGACGTCGGCTTCCGAAGCGATGGCGGCGGACACCTCGCACAAGGCGCTCAAGCCGTTCATCGAGGAGCTCGACTCCTCGCAGCTGTACCCGGTCGGCAAGACCTCCTGGGCGCAGGTCAGCGCGGAGATCAAGAAGCAGATCGGTGGGGCGGTATCGGATGCCGGCAGCGCGGCGGACGTGCTGAGCAGTCTGCAGAACGCCGCGACGGCCGCGGAGGCGGCGGAGTAGCGGACGCTGGGGGTGTCCGTGGTGCGCGTTAGCGTGGGCGCATGAGCGAGGAGGAGCAGGCGGCGGCCGACGGTCCCGAGGGCGGGCTCTCGGCGCGGGACCTGGCCGTACTGGCCATGGAGCGGCGCGAGTGGCCTTCGCCCGGGGTGAAGGAGCGGGCGATCCGCGAGGACCTCGGCATGTCGCCGGCTCGCTACTACCAGCGCCTGGGCGCGCTCCTGGACGATGTCCGGGCCGTTGCCCACGACCCCGTCACGGTCAACCGCCTCCGTCGGCTGCGGGAGGCGCGGAGGGGCGCGCGGTAGGGCTTGTCGGCCCTTTCGGTGCGGCGGCCCCGCGGGCCACCTTCGAGCGCCGGTCGGGCCGGACCCACGATGTCCTCGATCGCCGGAGGGGCGGGAACTCGGTAGGGTCGCTGCCATGGGGACCGAGTCGCACCGTGCCGCGCTGCCCGAACCCACCACGCCCGCGGGGCGGGACGCGTTGCGGGCCGTGCGGGAGGAGCCGGAGCGCGCCGTCGTCGCGCTGGACTTCGACGGGACCCTCGCGGAGATCGTCGCCGACCCCACCCGTGCTCGCGCACACCCCGCGGTCCTGGCCGCGCTCACCGCGCTGGCGCCCAAGGTCGCGTCCGTCGTCGTGGTGACGGGCCGGCCCGCTGCCGTCGCCGTCGAGTACGGCGGGTTCGGCCAAGTGCCGGGCCTGGAGCATCTGGTGGTCCTCGGTCACTACGGAGCCGAGCGCTGGGACGCCGTCAACCGCACCGTGCAGGCGCCCCCGCCGCACCCGGGTGTAGCCGCGACGCTCGCCGAACTCCCCTCCGTGATCGCCGATTCGGGCTTGCGCGACGAGAGCTGGATCGAGGAGAAGGGGCGTGCGGTGGCCGTGCACACCCGCCGCGCCACCGACCCTGCGGCCGCGTTCGACGCGCTGCGCGCACCGCTGGACGCGCTCGCCGCCCGCCACGAACTGATCGTCGAACCCGGTCGCTACGTCCTCGAACTGCGCCCGCCCGGCATGGACAAGGGCGTGGCACTCACCGACCACCTGCGGCGGTACGACGCACGATCCGTCCTCTACGCCGGCGACGACCTCGGCGACCTGCCCGCGTTCGCCGCGGTCGAGCGGATCCGCACCGACGGCACGGGCCGCACCGGTCTGCTGGTCTGCAGCGGCAGCACGGAGGTCACCGAACTCGCCGCCCGCGCCGACCTGGTGGTCCCCGGCCCGGCCGGAGTCGCAAGCCTCCTGACTGCGCTGGCCTCCCAACTGCCTTGACCTACCGGGGTGTTGGGTGCGCGCTCAGGTGGACGCGGGGCCGCCGCGCTCGCCCGGCGGGAGCAGCAGTACTTCCAGGGCATGGGTGCAGGCGCGAGCCTGGTCGACGAACCAGGGCATGCGTTCGTCGGTGATCACCTCGGGGGTCGCGCGGACGGCGAGGGCGAAGCGGGCGGAGCCGCCGCGGTCGAGAACGGGGACGGCGAGGGTGCGTACGCCGTGGGCCGACTCGCCGTCGTTGAGGGCGTGGGCGGCCTCCCGCACCTGCTCCAACTCTCTTGCGAAAGCCTCGACTTCGACGATCGTGCGATCGGTGAACGCGCGCAGCGGCGGCAGCGTCTCGGGGCCGCCCTCGCCCGGCCGGGGCCAGGCGAGCAGCACCTTGCCGAGGGCCGTGGAGTGCAGTGGTCTGCGCAGGCCGACCTTCGGAGTGACCGAACCGCCGGCCACGATCACCGCGTACGGGCCGCTGCGGATCGCCAGGTCGGCGGTCGCGCCCGTGCGCCGGGCCAGCTCGGCCAGTTCCGGCGAGGCCAGGTGGAGGCCGCGCTGGTGGTACGAGAGGCGGCCCAACTCCGTTACGGCCGGCCCGAGTCGGTAGCGGGCGGTCCGGGCGTCCTGCTCCAGGAACCCGGCGCCGAGCAGGGTCCTGGCCAGCCGGTGCGCGGTCGAGGTGGAGAGCCCGAGCCGTCCGGCGAGCTCCGAGGCGCTGAGGTCGGGGGCGTTGTCGTGGAAACAGTGCAGTATGTCGAGGGCCCGCTGCACGGCCTGCGCGCCGCCGGGCGCGCGCCCGGCCTCCGCCTGTCTCACGAATGTCACCTGTGGCCTTCCTCGTCGGTCCGGCGGCGTCGGCTACGGCCCCTCGGAGATCCCACATTACGGCAGCCGAAAACGTGCCTACTCCGGGCAGGAAACACTGAGTTCACAGTGAGTCCCACATCATGGGAAGGTGCTTGCCCGGCTTCCGTGGGCCGTGCCAGGCTGCTTCCATCGTCGCCGGCCACCGGGCCGGCGCAGGCGGGAAGGGAGCAGCGCGTTGTCCGTCACCGCCTCCGTTCCGCTCACGCCCGCTCCGTACGGGCTCACCCTGCGCCGCCATATCGACCTGGGCCGCGTCTCCAGCGCCTGCTGTTGCTGACCCGCGGCGACGGGTCGCCGTGATCGCGCTCATCAGCGGGCCTTCGGGCACGTGCGTGAACACATCCGTCGGTAGGGCCATGAGCGCACCCGTGAGCAGAGCTGTCGCCGACAGCCGTGAGCGCATGCGTCGGCGCGGCCATGCGTACAGCCAGGAGCACGCACCGCCGACTGGTCACCCCCTGTAGGCCTCCTCCGACGGACACGCGCCCGCCGATCGGCCTCTTTGCCGCCTGCTGCCGCCCTTGCGTACGACCGGACGGGAACCGGCGATGTCGTCGATGCCTGCGATGACGGCGATGCCTCCAGTCCGCCGCGTCCCGTCCCGCCCAGCCCAGGGCACCCGCACCCTTCCGCACCCCAACCCCGGGAACCACCATGCCGATCGCTCCCGCCCACCGGACCACGGCACCGCCCTCCACCACCCTCGCCACACCCGACACCCTCTGGTACACCCGCTGTCCCGTCCCCACCGCGACCGGTATCGCCGCCGACCGCGGTTGGCTCGCCGACGAGTTCGCCCCCGAGGGCATCGCCGTACGGTCGCTCCAGGACGGGGGCCGGGACGTGGACGCCGCCGCCCGGCGTACGCACTACACGCACGCCCTGCCCGGACTCTTCCGGGAGGGCGGCAACGTGCCCGCCCTGTGGGCCCGTTCACGCGGACAGCGCACCCGGCTCGTCGGCCTCACCTGGATCGAGGAACGGCAGACGGTGCTCGTCTCGCCGACGTCCGGCATCCGGGGCGCCGGCGCCCTGCGCGGCCGTCGCCTCGCCGTACCGCGGCACGACCTGGACATCGACTTCTGGCGGGCCATGGCGCTGCGTGGCTTCGACGGCGCCCTCGCCTCCGCCGGACTCGCTCCCGAGGACGCCGTACGGGTCGACGTCCCGGCCGGCCGGCACACCGGGCAGTGGGCGGCCGAACTGGACGCCCTGCGCCGCGGCGAGGTCGACGCCGTCTACGTGAAGGGGGCACTCGCCGTCGAGGCGGCGCGCGACGCAGGTGCCGAGGTGGCCGTCGAACTCGACGAACTCCCTGATCCCGCCCACCGGGTGAACAACGGGACGCCGCGCCCCATCACCGTCCACCAGGACCTGCTCGACGCCCGCCCCGACCTGGTCGACCGCTTCCTCGCCGTCCTGCTGCGCGCCGCCGACTGGGCCGCGGACCGGCCGGACGAGGTGAACCGGATTCTCGGCGCCGAGACCGGAGCCGGCTCGACGGGCGTGCTCGGCGCCTACCGCCCCGGCACCCACCGCACTCTGCACCCCGGCCTCTCCGAGGACCGGCTCGCCCTGCTCGTCCGCCAGGAGGAGGCGCTGCGCGGCCACGGCTTCCTGCCCGAGCGCGTCGACGTCGGCGAGTGGGCGGACCCGGGACCGCTGACCCGCGCCGCGGCCCGGCTGCACGAGGCCGGAACGCCCGGCCCCGCCTCGCCAGATTCCCCGACCCCGCCCCGTCAGGACATCTAAGGACCCCCATGCGTATCCCCAGCACCCCCGCGCGCATCCCCCGCACCTCCCGAGCCCCCCGCACCTCCCGAGACCCTCGAACGCCCCGAGTCCCCCGGACCGCGGTCGTCGCCCTCGCCTCCGCCGTGGCGCTCGCCGCGCTCTCCGGCTGCGGGACATCGGAGGCCGACTCGTCCGCCGGCTCCGGCGGCAAGCAGGTCACCGTGCGCATTCCCGACCCCGGCAATGCGGGCGTACTCGCCGCCGGAAAGAAGGACGGATCGCTCGACAAGGCGCTCGGCAAGGTCAATGCCAAGGTCGCCTGGACCGGCAGCTCCGGCCCCTTCGAACCGTCCGCGCAGGCCATGAACGCCGACCAGCTCGACGTCGCCACCGGCTCCATCACCTCCGGCATCACCTCGCTGACCCAGACACCCGGCTTCAAGTTCTTCACCGCCACCGCACCCGACGGTGCGGGCGAGGGCATCCTGGCCCGGAAGGGCTCCGGAATCGACTCCGTCAAGGATCTGGTCGGCCGGAAGGTCGCGGTCAACAAGGGCGGCACCGGCGAGTACCTGCTGCTCAAGGCGCTGGCCGAGGAAGGCATCCCGCCCGACAAGGTGGAGCGGGTGTATCTGCGGCCCGACCAGACCGCATCCGTCTTCAACACCGGCAAGGTCGACGCCTGGGCCGTCTGGGCCGCCTACTCCGTGTCCGAACTCGGCACCGGCAAGGCGCACTTCGTCACCGACGGCAAGACCATCGGTTCGGACAACTACAGCCTCACCGCCGTACGCACCGAGTTCGCGAAGCAGCATCCCGAGGTCGTCAAGGCCCTCTACCGCTATCTGCACGACGGCAGCGTGCGGCAGAAGAAGGACCCGGCGGCGTACCTGAACGTGAACACCGACGGCGGCCCGCAGGCGCTCACCGGCAAGGCCAAGTCCGTGCAGATCGACTTCATCCGGCAGGGCGGCACGGTCGAGCCGGTCACCGACCAGGACGTCGCACGGTTCGAGGAAGCGGCCGAGTTCTACGCCGAACAGAAGGTGACCCGGACCAAGGTCGACGTCGCCGAACACATCCTCGACATCGGGAAACTGTGATGGCGACGGCCCAACTCCCCTACGAGAAAGGGCAGAAGGCCGGCGAGCCCCAGCGGGACACCGCGACCGCCGGCCTGGTCGCCCCGCGCCCGCCGGCCCGCAAGGCCCGCTCCCGGACGTACGCCCTGACCGTGCGCGCCCTCGGCCCGCTCGCGCTGCTCGCCCTGTGGTGGGCGGCCGCGGCGACCGGAGTGCTCACGCCCGACGTACTCGCCTCACCGGCCGACGTCGTACGGGCCACGGGCGAGCTGTGGGGCAACGGTCAGCTGCCCGACGCCCTCTCCACCTCGCTCACCCGCTCCGGGATCGGCCTGCTCATCGGGCTCGTCGTCGGCCTCACGCTCGGTGTCGTCACCGGGTTCACCCGGCTCGGCGACGAGCTGCTCGACTCCTCGCTGCAGACGCTGCGCACCATCCCGTTCCTGGCGCTCGTGCCGCTGTTCATGGTCTGGTTCGGCATCAACGAGATCGCGAAGATCCTGCTGATCGCGGTCGCCACGACCTTCCCGATGTACGTCTCCACGGCCGGCGGTGTCCGCAACACCGACCGCAAGCTGATCGAGGCGATGCGCAGCTTCGGCGTCGGCCGGATCGGCATCGTGCGCGAGGTCGTGCTGCCCGGCGCGCTCCCGTCGCTGCTGGCCGGACTGCGGCTCTCGATGACGCTCAGCGTGATCGCTCTGATCGCCGCCGAGGAGATCAACGCGACTGCGGGAATCGGCTACTTGATGTCCCAGGCGCAGAGCTACGCCCGGACCGACATCCTCGCCGTCTGCATCCTGGTGTACGGGCTGCTCGGCCTCACGGCGGACGGGATCGTCCGGCTGCTCGAGCGGGTGCTGATGCCCTGGCGCACGGCAGGCCCGGGAGCGGGGGCGGGCCGATGAGTACCGCCGTACAAGTCAGCGGCCTGCGCCGGGTGTTCGGGGATCGGGCCGTGCTCGACGGGCTCGATCTGACCATCGGCAGGGGCGAGTTCGTGGCGCTGCTCGGAGCGAGCGGCAGCGGCAAGACGACCCTGCTGCGAATTCTGGGTGCGCTGGACGGGGCCGACGGGGGAGAGGTGCTCGTACCCGAGGCACGCACGATCGTCTTCCAGGAGCCCAGGCTCGTTCCGTCCAAGCGGGTCCTGGCCAATGTGACCGTCGGTCTGCCGCGCGGCAGGGCCGGGCACGGCAGCCGGGCGCTCGCCGAGGTGGGTCTCGAACGGCACGCGGACGCCTGGCCGGCGACGCTGTCCGGCGGTGAGGCGCAGCGGGTCGCGCTCGCCCGTGCGCTGGTGCGTGAGCCCGAACTCCTGTTGCTCGACGAGCCGTTCGCGGCGCTCGACGCACTGACGCGGCTGCGGATGCAGGACCTGGTGGGTGAACTGTGCCGGGTGCACCGGCCCGCCGTGCTGCTCGTGACCCACGACGTGGAGGAGGCCGTACGCCTCGCCGACCGGGTGTGCGTCCTGCGCGACGGCCGTCTCGTCACCGACGAACGTGTCGGCGTGCCGGGGCCGCGCGATCCCGGAGACCCGGCCTTGGCGGCGCTGCGCCGACGGCTGCTGAACGACCTGGGGGTGCAGGTTGCCGAGCCGCCAGGCGAACTCGCCGAACCGGCAACGGCGTCGGGTGCCACCACACCAGCCCGAACCGCCGAACCCGCTGAACCCGCCGAACCCGCGGAATCCGCGGAATCCGCCGAACCCACCGAGTCCGCCGAACCCGTAGAACCGACCCGCCCCGTCGAATCCGGAGTGATCTGAATGACCATCACCATCGGTGTGCACCACAGCAACCCGACCCTCTTCCACCTCGCCCACCTGTCCGGCCGCCCCCACCTCGACTTCGCGGCCGAGGAACTCGCCACCGTCGGCGAGACCGTGGCCTTCCACCCGTACACGAACGGCGTCCGCACCGGCGAGCTGCTCAGCCAGGGTGTGATCGACTTCGGCGGCACCGGCTCGACCCCGCCCGTCACCGCCCAGGCGGCCGGCCACGACCTCGTCTACACCGCCGTCTCCGCGCCGCGCCCCGAGCACGGCGCGCTCCTCGTCACCGAGGACAGCCCGGCGCGTACCGTCGCCGACCTCAAGGGCGGCACCGTCCACCTGGCGATCGGCTCCTGGCAGACCCATCTGATCGCCAAGGCCCTGGACGACGCCGGCCTCTCCTACGCCACCGACATCACCGCCGTCCGCAGCGACGCCGGCAGCGAGCGGCTGCTGCGGGACGGGGAGATCGCGGCCTGGGTCGCGCAGGGCCCGCAGTTGGCGGCCGCGCGCCGGGCCGGAGGCCTGCGGGTGCTGGTCCCCACCGGTGAGGTGATCAGCGACCGTTCGGTGTTCTTCACCCGGCGTGACCTGGCCGAGCAGCGGCCGGAGGTCGTCGACGCGCTGACCCGGGCGCTCGCGCGCGCCGACTCCTGGGCGGCCGAACACCCCGACGAGACGGCCCGGTTGGCGTCCGAGCAGCAGCCCGGAACGGTCGACGACTGGGAAGAGGCGCTGCGGTCCCTGCCGTGGCGCATCGAGCAGGTCGACGAGGCGTTCCTCGCCGAGCAGCAGGAAGCGGCCGACATCTTCCTGCGTACGGGCTTCATCGACCGCCCGGTGACCGTGGCGGCCGCCGTCGCGCATACCGTCACCGCGCAGAGCTGAGGGCGGACGGCGATGGCTTCCGAAGTCCTCTGGTACATCATTCCGCGCGAAGGCGCCTACCCCTGGGAGCCGGCCGGACGCAGGCCCGTCGACCTGGGCTATCTCCAGCAACTGGCCGGTTCCGTCGAACGTCTCGGCTTCACCGGCGCACTCCTGGCCACCGACCTCTACGACGTATGGCCGCTCGGCAGTGCGCTCGCGGCATCCACCAGCACCCGTTTCAAGCCACTGCTCGCCGTCCACCCGGGACTGATCTCACCGACGCTGCTGGCCAAGATGGCGCTCAGCTTCGACACCCTCTTCGGCGGCCGGCTGCGCTTCAACGTGGTCAACGGCTCGACCCGGACCCTGCGCGAGTACGGCCTCCAGGTCGAGCACGACCGGCGCTACGAGCTCAGCGCCGAGTACTGGTCGATCGTGAAGCGGCTCACCGCAGGTGAAGTCTTCGACCACAAGGGCGAGTTCTACGACCTCTCGGACGCGGGCGCCTCCTTCCGTGACCTGAAGCCGGTACAGGATCCGCACATCCCGCTCTGGTTCGGCGGCTCGTCCGCCCCCGGCATCGAGATGGCCGCGGAACATGTGGACGTCTACCTGACCTGGGGCGAACCCCCGCACCTGCTCAAGGAGAAGCTCGACCGGGTGCGCGAACGGGCCGCCGCGTACGGTCGCACCCTGCGCATCGGGCTGCGCCTCCACCTCATCGTCCGCGACACCGAGCAGGAGGCCTGGGCGGCGGCCGACCGGCTGCTCGACGTCACCAGCGACGCGACGTACGCCCGGCAGCTGGGCGAGCGGGCGGACGAGGACGGCGTCGGCTGGAAGCGGCAGTTCCGGCAGCACGGCGGCAAGGTGCCGGCGCACGCCCGCGAACTGGAGGAACACCCCAACCTCTGGCCCGGGATGAGCCTGTTCCGGCCGGGTCCCGGCACCGCAGTGGTCGGTTCGACCGCCCAGGTCGTCGAGCGCCTCAAGGAGTACGAGGATCTGCGCGTCGACACCTTCATCCTGTCCGGCAATCCCCTCCTGGAGGAGGCCCACCGAGTGGCCGAAACCGTCCTTCCGGCGCTCAGGTCGCCGGACCGCGCAGGGCGTCCAGTTGGTCGAGGAACCAGCGCTCCGGCGGGAGGGCGGTAGCGGCGGCGGTGAGGCGTGCGGTGCGGGCGGTGCGTTCCGCGGCGGGCATCGTCAGGCCCTGGTGCAGGGCCTCGGCGGTGGCGGAGATGTCGTACGGGTTGACGACGAGGGCGTCGTCCGAGAGCTCCGCCGCCGCGCCCGCCTCCCGGGACAGGACGAGGGCACAGCCGTCGTCGGAGACCACCGGGACCTCCTTCGCGACCAGGTTCATGCCGTCGCGGACCGGGTTGACCAGGGCCACGTCCCCGATGCGGTACGCGGCGAGGGAGCGGGCGAAGTCGTCCTTCAGGTGCAGCACCACCGGCGTCCAACCAGGCGTGCCGTACGTGGAGTTGATCTCCTCGGCGACCCGGGAGACCTCCGCGGTGTAGTCGCGGTAGACGGCCAGGTCCTGGCGGGACGGGTAGGCGAAGGCGAGGTGTACGACGCGTTCGCGCCACTCGGGGCGGGTCTCCAGGAGGAGCCGGTAGGCCTGCAGTCCGCGGACGATGTTCTTGGACAGCTCGGTGCGGTCGACGCGCACGATCGTGCGGCGGTCCGTGCCGCCGATCTGCTCGCGCAGTGCGGTGATGCGCTCCTCGACGTCCGCGCGGTGGGCGCGCTCGCGCAGGAAGCCGGCGTCCGCGCCGAGACCGTGCACACCGGTCTCGGTGCCGTCGAGGGCGTCCGGGCCGAGCAGGTCCGTGCAGCAGGCGGTGAAGGCGTCGGCCCAGCGGCGGGTGAGGAACCCGAGACGGTCGGCGCCGAGCATGCCCTCGAGGAGCTGTCGCGCCACGTCGTCCGGGAGCAGGCGGAAGTACTCGATGGGCGCCCACGGGGTGTGCGAGAAGTGGCCGATGCGGAGGTCGTCGCGGAGCTCGCGGAGCATTCCGGGGACGAGCGAGAGGTGGTAGTCCTGCACGATCACGGCCGCACCCGGCGCCGCCTCGGCGGCGAGAGCCTCGGCGAACGCCTGGTTGTACCTCTCGTAATGTGCCCACTGGCGGCGGAAATCCGGGCCGAACGACGGTTCCTGGGGCGTCTGGTAGAGCATGTGGTGCACGAACCACAGGACCGAGTTCGCGATGCCGTTGTACGCGTCGGCCTGCACCTCCGGCTCGATCGCGATCATCCGCACGCCCGGCTCACCGACCCCGCGGGCGACCGCCTCGCGGTCGCCGTCACCGAGCGCGGCGCACACCCACAGGGCGCCGGCGTCGGGACCGATGGCGGAGAGCCCCGAGACGAGACCGCCCCCGCCACGCTGTGCTTCCAGCGTGCGGGGGTCGGTGCCGGTGAGGCGGTACGAGACGGGGCCGCGATTCGACGCGACGAGCAGCTGCGCTGCTTGATCGGGCATGTGGCGTTACCTAGCCGGTGCGGGGGACCGGCAAACGTCGGGGGTGCCCCGGTGTCCTGCGGCCGCCCTCGGCGTCGGCCCCGCTCCCCTGACTGCGTCCGGGGAGCGGGGCCGTGTTCCGGCTACCGGCGGCGGCGTGAGAGCGCCAGCATCAGGACGCCGAGCGCGCCGAGGGCGAGTGCGAGGCCCCCGTACAGCAGCGTGCCGTCGCTGGATCCCGTATTGGCGAGGCCACCACCGTCGTGACCGGGCTTCGGCCCACCGTCGTGACCGGGCTTCGGCCCGCCGTCATGGTGACCGGGATCAGGCGACTCCGACGCCGGAGGCGGACGGTGCTGCTCCCGCTCCGCGAGGATCACGGACACGCAGGGGCCCGTGCCCCGCGCCGGACGCTCGGCGGCGGACGGGCAGTTGGTCTTCTCCACCCGGGAGGTCACCGGGATCACGACCTTCTCGCCCGCGGTGCAGGACGCCTTCACCTCCTGCGTGACGGTGACCGTGCTCCGCGCGGCGACGTCGCCCCGCCACACGTACGTCGAGCCCTCACGGACGATCTCGCCGCTGCTCGCGACGGGCTTGTCGCCCTTGCGGACGGGCCACTCGAAGGACGCGTCCCTGCGCGGGTCCTTGCTCTGGTTGGTGATCCTGACCGTGTTGGTGGTGGAGGTGCACGGCGGAATCTCGCCGTCCTGCGGGCTGCTCTCCACGGTCAGGGGCGGCACCGGCGGGGCCGACGGATCGACCTCGGGCGTGGCGCCGCAGGCCGGGTCGGTGCTGTCCTCGTCGCAGTTGGAGCGAGGGGTCAGCACATCCACGTCGTTACGCAGCTTGCCGTCGCCGCGCATCGGGTCGTCGACCGTGACCGAGTAGGTGAGAGTCGCGGTCTCACCGGCCGGGATGTCCCCGGTGTAGGAGAGCCGCGGCTCGTCGTAACCGACCTGCCCGATGGTGGCCTTCGCGTCCTTGTTGTACGTCGCGTCGTCCAGGGTGTCGGTCAGGTCGTCGGTCAACTTGGCGTTGGGGTACGGGAGTCGGCTGACGTTCTTGGCCTTCACCGTGTACGTCACGGTGTCCCCGGGGTGGACCTTCGCCGGGCTCGCCGTCTTGGTCACCTCCAGGTCCGGCACCGGGACGGAGAAGGCGAGAGCGGAGGGGACATAGGTGTCGCCCTTGGTCTCGAAGGTGAGATCGGCGTCGGTGGCGCCCTCCGGGATGGCGCCCTCGGGGACGTCGAACTCCTTCGCGTCGATGCTCAGGTTGTTGCGGTACCTGGGGTCGACCGAGCCGTCGTCCTCGCTGATGAAGAAGTTGTTGGTGTTGCCGGTGTGCGCCTCGGTGACGTTCTGCCCGTCGACGAGGAAGCGGTCGCCCGGCGTGTTCCAGTCACCCTCGTACGCCGTGACGCTCGCGCGCGGCTTGCCCGCGGTGCGGTAGAAGCCGTCGACGCCGACCGTGGTGGCCGGCGAGGTGGAGCGCTGCAGGACGTGGCCGCCGTACACGTAGACGTTGCGGCGGTCCGGGGCGTACCGCTCGTTCGGGGCGTCGTACTGGTAGACCACTGTCATTGACCAACCGGCCACACAGCCCTTGCCGTTCGGCGCCCAGACGCCGCCGACGGAGACCGGGAGGGGCGCGCCGGTGCCGGTGACGCCGCTGAACAGCGAGGTCACGTCGGCCTCGCCGGTGTAGTAGTGCGGGCCGTTGGTGTCCGTCGGGTCCTGGACCATGTTCCGCGGTGAGACCTTGCTCGCCGCGCCGCCCGCGACGCCCACCTCGGGCACGGCGTCGAGCGGGTCGCCGGGGGAGCCTTCGACATCTGCGCCGGACACGTCGCAGCGCTGCAGCTGGTTCCTGCCGAACTTGTACGTGCCGTCGTTGCCGCCCCAGAAGAGGCGGGCGTAGGCGACCTCGGCGCCGGGCGGGATCTCGACCTGGCCGGTGCTCGAGCCGTAGCCGGGGGTGGTGCCCGTGGTGTCGACCCGCTGCATGTCGAAGGTGTTGTTGTTGTCGGAGCCCTCGCCGCTCGCCGCGACCGCACATCGCGCCGCCATGTCGGCGGGGGTGGTCGGGCAGCCCATGACCGTGTTGCCGATGGTCCTGAAATCGCCGTAGAGGGATTCGTCGTAGCGCTTGGTGAAGGGTTCGATCACGTCAGCTGCGGCGGGTGACGCGGTGCCGACGAGCGCCGTCGCGGCCGTGGCCGAGGCGATCAGGGCCCCGGTGAATCGTGCGGCGGCCCGCGGCCGCTTCCCTTTTGTCCGTCTGAACCACATAAAGGCGGAATTTATGCAATAAGCGGAGCAATCATGCGTTACGCCACACGACGGGCCTGGTACTCGGCGAGATTTCCCATCGGGGGGCGCTCTTCGGTGTCGACCGGACGGGTGTGTGGCTCGAAACCGCCGGGCCCGCGCTCGAACTGGGTGAGCCGCGGCCGCACCAGATGACCGCGGGCGAGCCGCAGCTGCGCGGTGCGGTAGATCGCGGCGGCCATCCGCCCGAGCGCCCGGCTGTCCTGGTGCCGGTGCTTGCGCACGCCGACGTCGACCTGGGCGAGCGCGTCGAGGCCCACGGTGTGCAGCGCGTCGACGAGCAGGCCCAGCTCCACGCCGTAGCCGACGGGGAACGGGAGCTGCTCGAGCAGCGAGCGCCGGACCGCGTACTCGCCGCCGAGCGGCTGCACGAAACCGGCCAGCTGCGGCCAGTGCAGATTGAGCAGCGGCCGCGCCACCAGCTCGGTCACCCGGCCGCCCTGGTCGCCGCCCGGATCGCCGCCGTGGTCCTCGTCGGCGACCTCGCCGAGCGGCCGGTCGTACATGGCCTTCACGAACTGCACGTCCGGATCGGTGAGCAGCGGCCCGACGATCCCGCGCACGAAGTCGGCGGAGAACTCCCTGAGGTCCGCGTCCACGAAGCACACGATGTCGCCGCCGGTCACCAGGAGTGAACGCCACAGCACCTCGCCCTTGCCGGGCAGGGCGGGAATCCGCGGCAGGATCGCGTCCCGGTGCACGACCCGGGCACCCGCCGCGGCCGCGACCTCCGCGGTGCGGTCGCGGGACCCGGAGTCGATCACGACCAGCTCGTCGACCAGCGGGACGGCCGGGCTCATCAGCTCGCGCCGGATGGTCGAGACGATCGCGCCGACCGTCGCCTGCTCGTCGAGCGCGGGCAGCACGACGCTGATCCGGCTGCCCCGGCCTGCCTTCGCGTCGAGCAGGAGGTCCGTCCGGCGGTCGGAAACCGACCAGGAACGCCTGGTCAGCCAGCGTTCCACCTCTTCGAGCACGTCCCGTGTCCCCTCGCCTGCAGGTGTCGTCGTTCGGTCCGAGGCGTAGCGCTGTGATCCATCTCGCCGTTCGGACGACTATCTCAACAGTGACTGCCTTCGGTTACAGTCTTGAACAACGCGGATGACCGTCGCATGCCGGGGGCGTCCGCCGACAACCACATACCGCTCATCCAGAGGGGCAGAGGGAACGGCCCGTTGAAGCCCCGGCAACCCTCCAGTCGGTCTCGCCACCCGTCCGCACCGCACGGTGCCAAGGACCGGTGATCAGCACAGTGAGGCTCCCGACTAGGGAAGGTGCCAAATCCGTCTTGCGGCGAAGTGCGTCGCAAGAAAGATGAGGAGAAAGGGCCTCGCCTCCATGGCTGTGCAATCCGCCGAAGCAGACACCACCCCCGCCGCCGACACCGCGTCCGTGAATCTCGGACCCGCCGCGGCACTGTCCTGTCGCGAGTGCGGCGAGCGTTTCGCGCTCGGCCCGATCTTCGCCTGCGAGCTGTGCTTCGGCCCGCTCGAGGTGGCCTACGACCTGCCCACCGGCGACCCCGAGGCGCTGCGCCGGCAGATCGAGGCCGGCCCCGACAACATCTGGCGGTACGCGCCGCTGCTGCCCGTCCCCGCCGACGTGGCGTCGAAGCCGAACATCAACCCGGGCTGGACCAAGCTCGTCAAGGCCGACAACCTCGCCCGTGAACTG
The DNA here is from genome assembly GCF_003574445.1 of Streptomyces sp. YIM 130001. Taxonomy (GTDB): domain Bacteria; phylum Actinomycetota; class Actinomycetes; order Streptomycetales; family Streptomycetaceae; genus Streptomyces. Next base: position 18,624 of record NZ_KZ984560.1, on the reverse strand, counting down.
GGCGTCACCGGCGGCCTGTTCATCAAGGACGACTCGGGCAACCCGACGCACTCCTTCAAGGACCGCGTCGTCGCCCAGGCCATCGAGGCCGCCCGCGCCTTCGGTTTCACCACGCTCTCCTGCTCCTCCACCGGCAACCTGGCCGGTGCCGTCGGCGCCGCGGCCGCCCGCGCCGGCTTCCGCTCCTGTGTGTTCATCCCGCACGACCTGGAGCAGGGCAAGGTCGTCATGGCCGCGGTCTACGGCGGCGACCTCGTGGGTATCGAGGGCAACTACGACGACGTGAACCGCTTCTGTTCCGAGCTCATCGGCGACTCGCTCGGCGAGGGCTGGGGCTTCGTGAACGTCAACCTCCGCCCGTACTACGCGGAGGGCTCCAAGACCCTGGCGTACGAGATCTGCGAGCAGCTCGGCTGGCAGCTGCCCGACCAGCTCGTGATCCCGGTGGCCTCCGGCTCCCAGCTCACGAAGATCGACAAGGGGCTCAAGGAGCTGATCGAGCTCGGTCTGGTCGAGGACAAGCCGTACAAGATCTTCGGTGCGCAGGCCGAGGGCTGCTCGCCGGTGTCGACGGCCTTCCGGGACGGCCACGACGTGGTGCGCCCGCAGAAGCCGGACACCATCGCGAAGTCGCTCGCCATCGGCAACCCGGCGGACGGGCCGTACGTCCTGGACATCGCGCGGCGTACCGGTGGCGGTGTGGAGGACGTGGACGACGAGCAGGTCGTCGACGCGATCAAGCTGCTCGCCCGTACGGAGGGGATCTTCGCGGAGACCGCGGGCGGGGTGACGGTGGGTGTGACCCGCAAGCTGCTCGCGTCCGGGGCGCTGGATCCGGCGCTGACCACGGTCGTGCTCAATACCGGGGACGGTCTGAAGACGTTGGACGCGGTGGCGTCGACGTCGCAGGCCACTGCGGTGATCAAGCCGTCGCTCGACGCGTTCCGTGCCGCGGGGCTGGCCGAATAGCCCCACCCCGCCCCTTCCCGAAACCGGAGGCGCTGCCCCCGGCCCCCGCTCCCGAACCGCCGGAGCGGCCAGATTTTGAGGTGAACTCATGAGCGTGAACGTCCGTATCCCCACCATCCTTCGTACCTACACCGGTGGCCGGTCCGAGGTCTCCGCCGAGGGCGGGACTCTCGCCGAGGTCATCGCGGACCTGGAGAAGAACCACACGGGGATCGCTGCGCGCGTCCTGGACGACCAGGGCAAGCTGCGGCGCTTCGTGAACGTCTACGTGAACGACGACGACGTGCGCTTCGAGCAGGGCCTCGAGACCGCGACTCCGGACGGCGCCGGCGTCTCGATCATTCCGGCGGTGGCCGGCGGCTGAGCCACCGGAGCCCAGCACCACTCTGCGTTACCGGAATTGCCCCCTCCGAGAGAGAAGCGGAGGGGGCAATTCTGCATGGTTGAGAGGGGTACAGTTGGGAACGCTGCTTCGCCCTGTGCCTGGAGTGTGCCGGAAGCATATGAGAACCGCCCGGTTCTGCGATGAGAAGTAGCCAAAGTGTTCGAGCAATTCGCTCCCTATATTCCTTTTGCCGGGCCCGACTTGCCCTGGGTTCCAGGGAATCCTCCGCATACTCCCGAACCGGCGTGCCCAGATTTCTCGTCCGATTGACCTGTTGCAGACGGCAGTTGGGCAGATACATTCAGCCGCGGTCGACGCGTTCCGGCGCACACCCCCAAGCCGTTGGGGGGTGAGGTCTGACCCGGATCCGTGAAGTGCGGTTCCGTGCAAGGGCCAGTAATAGGGGAGTTAGGCATGGCTCAGGGCACCGTCAAGTGGTTCAACGCGGAGAAGGGGTACGGCTTCATCGCGGTCGACGGTGGTGCGGATGTATTCGTCCACTACAGCGCGATTCAGATGGACGGTTACCGCACCCTTGAAGAGGGTCAGCGGGTCGAGTTCGAGATCTCGCAGGGCCAGAAGGGACCGCAGGCGGACATGGTCCGCGTAGCTGTCTGAGACGCGCCGGCGCGACTGGTCGCAACGACGTGACGAAGGGCCCGCACCCCACGGGGTGCGGGCCCTTCGGCGTGCGCCCGGCGAAGCCGCGGAGATCGCGATCACCCGCTGACCTCCGCTTCGACTCCGGCCGGGCGCCCGTGCGTTGTGAAATCGATTGCACGAACTGCCCTGTGCAAAGCCCCTGTTGAGCTTCCAGTGACGGTCGATGCCTCGGAATCGAGGCGTACGGGACCGTTGACCCGCCCTCCAACTGCCTCTACGTTCCCGCTCATTGCTTGAAATCGATTACAGCAGTCATCAGGGGCCCGCCCCATGGTCGATCGATGCAGGAGGCACACGTGAGACGACAGCGCAGAGGGATACGCGGCGCCGTGGCGGCCGCCCTTGCCCTCATCCTCGCCGCCGCCCTCGGGCCACCGGCGGCGGCGCAGGCGGCGCCCGGGCCGGTCCCCGCCGCGTCGCAGCGCTCCGGCGACGCCAAGGGGCCCGTCGGCTGGGACACGTACCGCGGGCTCGACCGGCTGCCCGGCCTCACCAGCGGCGTGCAGACGAAGCAGTTCTCCAGCTTCGACCGGACCGGCGGCAACGACCACGACGGCTTCGACGGCCGCTACTCCTGCCTGCGCGAGAGCGACGCCGGGTGCGTCATCGCCGAACACCGTGGCGCGGGCGAGGTCGGAGCCCTCTGGTTCACCCGCGACGGCGGCGACGTCAGCCGCACCGGCAACCTCACCGTCGAACTCGACGGCCGCAAGGTCGTCGACGCCCCGCTTCAGGACGTGGTGGACGGCAAACTCGGCGCCCCCTTCGTCCGCCCCCTGGTCGGCAACGCGGACGACAGCTCCGGCGGCGTGTACATCGAAGTGCCCATGCCGTACCGGGAGTCGATGCGGATCACCACCGAGCGCAACCCGCTCTTCCACCACGTCTCGCACCGCACCTTCGCCGACGCGGACGGCGTCGAGACCTTCGATCCGGGCGACCCGGCCGAGGACGTCGTGCGCACGCTGCGGAAGGCCGGCACGGCCGACCCGAAGAGCCCGCTCCCGGGAGCCGCCACGGCGAAGGCGAAGCTGGACCTCGCGCCGGGCGAGACGCAGACGCTCGCCCGCACGAACCGACCCGGACTGCTCTCCGCCCTCCAGGTGCGGCTGCCGGAGGCCGAGCACGTCGCCCCGCGCACCGAGAGCGACGAGGGCCGTGCCTTCGGCGAGGGCGGCTCCAGCGAGTTCACCGTCGCCGTGGACCCGGACAACGACGGAGTCAGGCTCACCCGGCGTCTCGATCCGTCCATCGACGAGCAGGTCGCCGCGATCCACGTGGACGGCGAGAAGGTCGCCGAGTGGCCCGCGAGCGAGCCGGCCGGCGGCGGGGTGTGGGCCGAGCAGAGCGTCGAGCTGCCCGCGTCCGCGACCGCAGGCAAGTCCCGGATCACCGTGACGAACGAGTTCGTCTCCTCGTCCCTCGACTACAACGAGTTCACGTACTGGGTCGACAGCATGGTCGGGGGCGAGGCGCGCCGCACCGACACCGTCGACGTCGCAGACGCGGCCGACGAGACCGCGCACGCCTACGCGATCACCGGTCAGGCCTGGGAGGGCGAGCACACCTTCGCCCTCGCGCTGAACGAGGACGAGCTGGCCGACGCACGCGCCGCCCGCAAGCTCCTCGAAGGGCTCCGGCTGCGGATCTCCTTCGACGGCCGCCGCACCGTCGACTCCCCGCTCGGTGAGTTCTTCGGCTCCGGGCAGGCGATGAACGACGCGCGGTCGCTGATGTACGGCATCGACGCGGAGTCGTCCACGCTGTCCGCGTGGTGGCCGATGCCGTTCTCCTCCCGGGCCACCGTCGAGCTCTACAACGGCTCGGACACCGCCGTCACCGCCGGCGACGCCGAGGTGACCTCCGCACCCTCGGCCGCGCACGCCCGCGCGGTGCGCAGCGGGGCCCAGGGGGTCTTCCGTACCGACTCGCACGCGGGCCCCACCGAGGAGGGCCGCAGCTGGACCTTCCTGAAGGCCACCGGACAGGGCAAGTTCGCCGGAGTCACGCACTCCATGGAGGGCCCGGCCAACCGGTTCTTCCTGGAGGGCGACGAGCGGGTGTACGTGGACGGCGCACGCACCCCGCAGATCCACGGCACCGGGTCCGAGGACTTCTACCAGGCGGGCTGGTACTTCAACCGGGAGACGTTCTCCACCCCCTGGCACGGCAACCCGACTCACCTGGGCGGCGTGACGGGCTGCGGCGAGGGCAAGGACTGCACCGGCGCCTTCCGCCTGATGCTGCACGACGCGGTGCCGTTCTCCTCCTCGATCGACTTCGACATCGAGCACGGCCCGACCAACGACGTGGCGGCCGACTACTCCTCGACCGCGTACTGGTACGGACGGTCCGAGCCGTCCGGCCACCGCACCGACACCCTGACCCTCGGGAACGCCGAGAGCGAGCGTGCGCACGACTACACCTCGGCCGTTCCCGGTCCCGTCCAGGGTCTCGACTCGAGGTTCGAGGGCGATCTGCGGCACGCGCCGGCGCTCGAGGCCGACACCAGGGCGACCCGGGCACCGGTCTCCTTCACGCTCGCGACCGACCGCCGCAACCAGGGAGTGGAACTGCGCCGCCTGTCCGATCAGCGGTCGGCGGGACAGCACGTGAAGGTCTCGGTGGACGGTGTCGAGCTGCCCGACTGGCAACAGCCGCTCGCCAACAGCGAACGCCGCTGGCTCGAGGACGTCTACCAGATTCCGGGCCGGGTCTCCGCCGGCAAGGGCGAGATCACGGTGACGCTGACGCCCGTCGACGGGGCGCCCGCGTGGTCCGCGGCTTCGTACCGGGTTCACAGCCTGCGCTGACCTTCGTCGGACGGGGTCGTGCGAGGGGGTGGAGCCCTGGCCGTACAAGGAGTTCGGGCGGTCGGTCGCCTTGTACGGCCTCTCCCGAGGCGCTTGCACTCGGGTGGGGTGAGTGCTAATCATTGGCGTTAGCACTCTCCGAGTGAGAGTGACAAAGAAGGACCGGGTCGGTGAGGCCGGCAGCCGGGTGGGGCAAGGAACCACACAGCATGCAGGCCGTCCGTCGCGGGCGCCAGCGCGGTCCGGAGAAATCCGCCCCCTCTGCTCCCAAGGGAGCGTGGGGGGACCCCTTCTGTCCGGGAGGACCACTTCACATGGCCAAGATCATCGCGTTCGACGAGGAGGCACGGCGCGGCCTCGAGCGCGGCATGAACCAGCTCGCCGACGCCGTCAAGGTGACCCTGGGCCCCAAGGGTCGCAACGTCGTCCTCGAGAAGAAGTGGGGCGCCCCCACGATCACCAACGATGGTGTTTCCATCGCCAAGGAGATCGAGCTCGAGGACCCGTACGAGAAGATCGGCGCCGAGCTGGTCAAGGAGGTCGCGAAGAAGACGGACGACGTCGCCGGTGACGGCACGACGACCGCGACCGTCCTCGCCCAGGCGCTGGTCCGCGAGGGCCTGCGCAACGTGGCCGCGGGTGCCAACCCGATGGCCCTCAAGCGCGGCATCGAGCGTGCCGTCGAGGCCGTCTCGGGCGCGCTGCTCGAGCAGGCCAAGGACGTGGAGACCAAGGAGCAGATCGCTTCGACCGCCTCCATCTCCGCCGCCGACAGCCAGATCGGCGAGCTCATCGCCGAGGCCATGGACAAGGTCGGCAAGGAAGGCGTCATCACGGTCGAGGAGGCCCAGACCTTCGGTCTGGAGCTGGAGCTCACCGAGGGCATGCGCTTCGACAAGGGCTACATCTCGGCGTACTTCGCCACCGACATGGAGCGTATGGAGTCCGTCCTCGACGACCCGTACATCCTGATCGCCAACTCGAAGATCGGCTCGGTCAAGGACCTGCTGCCGCTCCTCGAGAAGGTCATGCAGTCCGGCAAGCCGCTGCTGATCATCGCCGAGGACGTCGAGGGCGAGGCCCTCTCGACCCTGGTCGTCAACAAGATCAAGGGCACCTTCAAGTCCGTCGCCGTCAAGGCCCCGGGCTTCGGTGACCGCCGCAAGGCGATGCTGAACGACATCGCCATCCTCACCGGCGGCGAGGTCATCTCCGAGGAGGTCGGTCTCAAGCTCGAGAACGCCTCGATCGACCTTCTGGGCCGCGCCCGCAAGGTCGTCATCACCAAGGACGAGACCACCATCGTCGACGGTTCCGGCGACAGCGAGCAGGTCAACGGCCGGGTCAACCAGATCCGCGCCGAGATCGAGCAGTCCGACTCGGACTACGACCGCGAGAAGCTCCAGGAGCGCCTCGCGAAGCTGGCCGGCGGCGTGGCCGTCATCAAGGCCGGCGCCGCGACCGAGGTCGAGCTCAAGGAGCGCAAGCACCGCATCGAGGACGCCGTTCGCAACGCGAAGGCGGCCGTCGAGGAGGGCATCGTCGCCGGCGGTGGCGTGGCCCTGCTGCAGGCCTCCTCGGTCTTCGAGAAGCTGGAGCTCGAGGGTGACGAGGCGACCGGCGCCAACGCCGTGAAGCTCGCGCTCGAGGCCCCGCTCAAGCAGATCGCCGTCAACGGTGGTCTCGAGGGTGGCGTCATCGTCGAGAAGGTCCGCAACCTCCAGGTCGGTCACGGCCTGAACGCTGCGACCGGCGAGTACGTCGACATGATCGCCGAAGGCATCATCGACCCGGCGAAGGTCACGCGCTCTGCCCTGCAGAACGCCTCGTCCATCGCCGCGCTGTTCCTCACCACCGAGGCCGTCATCGCCGACAAGCCGGAGAAGGCCGCTGCCGGCGGCGCCCCGGGCGGCATGCCGGGCGGTGACATGGACTTCTGATCGACCCCGGTCGATCACCGTCCTGAACCGAAGGGCGGCACCCCAGCTTTCGGGGGGTGCCGCCCTTCGGCGTTCTCCGTTCCGTGCCCGCGTCGCTCACCGCTCGTAGTGGTAGCGGCAGGCGGCCACGCGGATCTCGTCCTCGACGATCTTGTACACGAGGCGGTGCTCGTCGGTGATGCGGCGGGACCAGTCATCGTCCGCGTGAGGGTCTCCTCGGGTGTAGATCATTCACGTACCGAATCCTGTACGTACAGGAACATGTACGCCTGTGATCGGTGGGTCCCACCCAGCATCGCGTTCTCGGCCCTGCAGCCAGGCCCTACGGGTGGCTGCGTCGCCCACCCGATCGTGCGACGCTGGGAGAAGGCGGCCCGTCCGCCGATCCGTCGATCTACGCTCGGCCTACAGCAAGCCGATGGAGGAGGGACCCGCGATGACCGCTGCGATGGTCGAGTCCGGCCAGGCACACCCTGGTCGCCAGTGGGACTACCTGCTGCGGTCATGGCGCGACCTGGACGTGCCGGAGGGCTGGCGCGCGGAGATCGACGAGGGGCAGATCGTTTTGGTACCACCGCCACATGCGCTGCACAACGGCATCGCCGACGCCGTGCAGCGCAGTCTTTACAAGGGCATCTCCGATGAGTTGGGCATCTACCAGACCCTCGGAATCCACATCGCCCCGCTCGACAAGCTGTACGTCCCTGATCTGGTGGTGATGGAGCGGCAGTTGGTGGACGGCGCGGACCCGGACGTCAACGACCCGATGGACGCGGCCGACGCCCTGCTGGTCGTCGAGATCACCTCGAAGAGCAACGCCAGGGACGACCGGACGAAGAAGCTCTGGGCCTACGCCCATGCTCCCGTCGAGTCCTACCTGCTCATCGACCGTTTCGACGAGCACGGACCGACGACGACTCTGTTCACCGGGCCGCTGAACGGGGCGTACAAGCACGCCGAGCGGGTGCCGTTCGGTGAGGCGGTCCGGCTCGAGGCGCTCGACGCGACCCTGCCGACGGAACGTTTTCCGGTCTGAGACGGGCTGATCGCTCGCCCGACGCCGGGCCGGCCGGTCACGTCGTCCCCGTCCACGCCTCCGGCCCGAAGGTGCCCTTGATGTCGGAGGCGATCGTGGTGGCGTCCACGTGGGCGGCCAGGGCGTAGACCGTGGTTCTGCGGGGGCCGCGGACCGTGAGGTGGACGGGGCTTTCGCCGGGGTGGTCGGTGAGGATGCGCTTCAGTTCGTGCACCGAGCGCTCGGTGATGCGGTGGGACGGCAGGGTCAGGCGGATCGGGGGATGGGCGCCGTGCTCGGCGGAGGAGACGTCGAGGACGGTGACCTCGCGGCCGAAGACGTTCAGGCTCCCGTCGCGGTCCTCGATCTTTCCGGTGACGGACAGGACGTTGTCCTCGGTGAGGGCCGGTTCGACGAGGCGGTAGGCGGCCGGGAAGAACAGCACCTCGACCGTGCCGTCACGGTCGGCGAGGTTCACCACGGCCCAGGTGTTGCCCTGCTTCGTCATCCGCCGCTGGACGTCGACCACCAGGCCCGCGAGGCGTACGTCGCCGCCGGTGCGGCCGGAGGCGAGCAGTTCGGCGACCGTGCAGTCGCGGGCGCCGGACAGGATGTGGTCGGCGCCGTCCAGCGGGTGGGCGGAGACGTACAGGCCGAGCATCTCCCGTTCCGTGGCGAGGAGTTGGAGGCGGGGCCACTCGGCATCGGCGATGGGGAAGTCGAGGCCGAAGGCCGGCCCGTCATCGGCCGCGGGGCCGTCGAGTGCGGCGAAGAGGTCGTCCTGGCCGAAGCCCGCGGCCTTCTTCACCGGGATGAGGGCGTCGATGGCGGACTCGTGCACCGCCGACAGGCCCTTGCGGGTGTGCCCCAGCGAGTCGAAGGCGCCCGCCTTGATCAGTGAGTCGACGGCCCTCTTGTGCAGCGCCGGCAGCTCGACCTTGTCGAGGAAGTCGGCGAACGAGGTGAACCGGCCCTTGCTCCGCCGGGCCGCCACGACCGCCTCGATCACCGCGTCCCCCACATTGCGCACGGACTTGAGCCCGAACCGCACATGGTCGCCGACCGCCGTGAACTCGGACACCGAGTCGTTCACATCGGGCGGAAGCACGCGCACGCCGCCCCGGCGGGCGTCGGCGAGATACAGCGCGGCCTTGTCCTTGTCGTCACCGACCGAGGTGAGCAGTGCGGCCATGAACTCGGCCGGATAGTTGGCCTTCAGATACGCGGTCCAGCAGGAGACCAGGCCGTATCCGGCGGTGTGCGACTTGTTGAAGGCGTAGCCGGAGAACGGCAGCATCACGTCCCACAGGGCCTGGACCGCCTCGTCCGAGTAACCGTTGTCGCGCATGCCGCCGTGGAACTTCTCCCACTCGGCGGCCAGTACCTCCGGCTTCTTCTTGCCCATCGCGCGCCGCAGCATGTCGGCACCACCGAGTGAGTAGCCGGCCAACTGCCGTGCGATCGCCATGATCTGCTCCTGGTAGACCAGGAGATGGTGGGTCGGGCCGAGGATCGGTTCCAGGGCGTCGGCGAGCTCCGGGTGGATGGGTGTGGGCCGCTGTTTGCCGTTCTGGCGGAGGGCGTAGTTGGTGTGGGCGTTCGCCGCCATCGGGCCCGGCCGGTACAGGGCGTTGGCGGCGGCGATGTCCTCGAAGCGGGTGGGCTCCATCAGCTTGAGCAGGGCGCGCATGCCGCCGCCGTCGAGCTGGAAGACGCCCAACGTGTGGCCCGCGGCGAGGAGTTCGTACGTCTTCGGGTCGTCGAGCGGGATCACCGTCTTCGACGTGTCGCCGTCCATGGGGTCGACGGTGGCGAGCGAGATTCCGCGGTTCTCCCGGATGTTCTCGATGGCCTGGTCGATGACACCCAGGTTTCTGAGGCCCAGGAAGTCCATCTTGACCAGGCCCATCGCCTCGCAGGACGGATAGTCGAAGCCGGTGATGCGCACCCCGTCCGCGGCCCGCATGTGCAGCGGGATCCGGTCGGTGAGGCGGGTCTTGGAGAGGATGACCGCGGCGGCGTGCACGCCGGTGCCACGGGTGAGGCCCTCCACCCCGCGGGCGGTGTCGATCACCTTGCGCACGTCCGGATCGGCCTCGTAGAGCGAGCGGATCTCGCCGGCCTCCCCGTACCGCGGATGGCCGGTGTCGAAGATCGCGTCCAGCGGGGCGGACTTGCCGTTCTGGTCGGGCGGCAGCGCCTTGGTGATGCGCTCGCCGTGCGCGTACGGGTAGCCGAGGATGCGGGAGGAGTCCTTGATGGCGTTCTTGGCCTTGATCCGGCCGAAGGTGTTGACCATGGCCGTGTACTCGTCGCCGTACTTCTCGGTGACGTAGCGGACCATGCGGTCGCGGCGGCGGTCGTCGAAGTCCAGGTCGACGTCAGGTGGGTTGATGCGCTCGGGGTTGAGGAACCGCTCGAAGAGCAGGCCCTGTTCCAGCGGGCAGAGCTCGGTGATGCGGGTGGCGTACGCGACCAGGGAGCCGGTGGCCGAGCCGCGCCCCGGGCCGAGCGGGACGCCGTTCTCCCGTGCGTGCCGGCAGATGTCGGCCACCACCAGGAAGTACGAGCTGAAGCCCATCGGGCCGATGACCGACATCTCGGTCTCGAAACGCTCCATGACGTGGGCGGGCACCGGGTCGCCGTAGCGCTTCACCAGTCCGGCGGTCGCCTCCTTGCGCAGCCAGGACTCCTGGGTCTCGCCCTCGGGCACGTCCGGGAAGCGCGGCATCTCGTCGACCTGGTCGAAGACCTCGTCGTAGGGCTCGATGCGTTCGGCGATCAGCAGGGTGTTGTCGGGGGCCTCGGGCAGGCCGTCGAAGAGGCGGCGCATCTCGGTGGGGGACTTGAGGTAGTAGCCGGAGCCGTTGAAGCGGAAGCGCTTCGGGTCGTCCTTGTTCTTGCCGACGCCGATGCACAGCAGGTTGTCGTGGGCGTCGGCCTGGTCCTCGGTGACGTAGTGGGCGTCGTTGGTGGCGAGCGGCGGGATGCCGAGGTCGGCGGAGAGGCGCAACAGGTCGGCGCGGACGTCCCGTTCGATGCCGAGGCCGTGGTCCATCAGCTCCAGGAAGTAGTTCTCCCGACCGAAGATGTCCTGGTACGCACCCGCCGCGGCCCGCGCCTCGGCGTACTGGCCGAGCCGCAGGCGGGTCTGGATCTCGCCGGACGGGCAGCCGGTGGTGGCGATGATGCCGCCCGGCCGTTCGGCGATCAGCTCGCGGTCCATGCGCGGCTTGCCGGCCGGGAACTGGCCCTCGTAACTGGACCGGGTGCTCAGCCAGAACAGGTTCCTGAGCCCTTCGACGTTCCGTGCCCACATCGTCATGTGCGTGAAGCGGCCGCCTCCCGAGACGTCCTTGGAGCCCTCGCCGTCCTCGCCGACCGCGCGCCGGCCGCCGGGTCCCCAGAACTCCTGCCGGCGCGAGAAGCGCGAGGACGGCGCGACGTACGCCTCGATGCCGATGATCGGCCGTACGCCCTCGAACTCCTTGGCCACGCGGGCGAATTCGTAGGCGCCGAACATGTTGCCGTGGTCGCTCATGGCGATCGCCGGCATGGCTTGGCGGGCGACCTCCTGGAACATCGGGCGCAGCTTCTGTGCGCCGTCGAGCATCGAGTACTCGGTGTGATTGTGCAGGTGGACGAATGAATCGGAACCGCTCGTGGCGGAGCTGCTCGGGGCGAGAGAACGTGGCACCGGTGAATCAACCTCCCGTTGACCCGCCACATCCAAGCGAGCTGCCGGGCCTGGGATCAAACAACTGGCTGCCCATGAGCCACAACCAATCGTTGTCCGAAGAGGCCCCGGGGATACGGTGTCCTCCGTGGATCTCAACGCCGTACGCACCTTCGTCGCGGCAGCCGACGCGGGCCAGTTCCAGCAGGCCGCCGTCGATCTGTCGCTCACCCAGCAGGCCGTGTCCAAGCGCGTCGCCGCGCTCGAGGCGGCGCTCGGTGTGCCGTTGTTCGTGCGCACCGCGCGCGGTGCGCGGCTCACCATCGACGGGCAGGCGTTCCTGCCGCACGCCAGGGCGTTGCTGCAGGCGGAGGAGCGGGCCGCGGCATCGGTGCGGCCCGGGCGGCGGGCGTTGCGGGTCGACGTGATCGGGCGCCGCGTGGCGCCCGCCGGACTGCTGCGGGAGTTCCACCGCCGGCATCCGGAGACCGACCTCGACGTGGTCACTCTCTTCGACGCCGAGGAGGCCGTGGCCGCGCTCCTGGACGGCACGATCGACGCGACGTTCCGGGCCGTCAGCAAGCCCGGGACCGTACTGCCCGACGGTGTCGGCTGCCTGCCCGTCCTGGACGAGCCGCTGCAGCTCGTGGTCGGACCCGGGCACCGGTTCGCCCGTGCCCGTGCGGTCCGGCCGGACCAGCTCGACGGCTGCCGCATCTGGATGCCCGGCAATGCTCCGGGCACCGAATGGGAGGTGTACTACGACGATCTGTCCGCCGAGTTCGGCCTGGTCATCGACAAGGTCGGCCCGGACTTCGGCGTCGAGGTGCTGCTCGACACCGTCGCCGAGTCGTCGACCCTGGGCACGTTCATGAGCGAGCGGACGCCGCTGGTGTGGCCCGGTGGGCACGATCTGCGCCGCATTCCGCTGCACCGGCCGATGCCGGTCTATCCGCACTGCCTGCTGTGGCGCACGGACAATCCGCATCCGGGGCTCGGGGCGTTCCGCCGGTACCTGGAAGGGGCGCGTTCCGTCCTCGTGGACGGCGGAGCGGTGGATGGAGCGGCCGAGGTGGCGATCGGTGGAGCCGAGGTCGTCGACGGCGGTACATGGGCGCCGAGTTGGGCGCGGCGGGCCGGGAGGGACCGGGACCGGACCGAGGGGTGAGGCGGACCGGACGCGACGCTCCCGAACCGGAACGGAAGTCCCGGGAACGCGTGAGGGCGGCCCCCACTCGGTGAGAGCCGCCCTCGTACGTTCAAGTCCCGAATGCCGCCGGGTCAGACCGTGACTGGTTCCTTCGCCGGAGTCCCGCCGGCCGGGCCGTCGTCGGGTCCGTCGGAAGCGTCTCCCGTACCGGCCGCGACGACCGGGCCGGACGCCTGCTCGCTGTTCAGCTCGACCAGTGCCTCCCGGCTGAAGCCGAAGAAGTACGTGGCCACGAAGCCGACCACGTAGCCGACGAGGAGACCGCCCGCGTAGATCGCGATGGTCGAGCCCAGGCCCTTGTTGCCGTCGAGGAGCGGGAAGAGCGCCCAGCCGGACGGGCCGATCGCCGTCGAGCCGACCTTGTCGCCGATCATCGAGAAGAAGCCGACGAACGCACCGCCCGCAGCACCGCCCACGCACGCCGTGATGAACGGACGCCCGAGCGGCAGCGAGACGCCGTAGATCAGCGGCTCGCCGACCCCGAGGAAGCCCGCGGGCAGCGCGGACTTGATGGTGTTGCGGATCGAGGTGTTGTGCCTGAGGCGCTTGAACACCGCGATCGCGCAGCCGACCTGACCCGCGCCCGCCATCGCCAGGATGGGCAGCAGCACGGTGAAGCCCTGCTGCTCGATGAGCGTGGTGTGGATCGGGATCAGCGCCTGGTGCAGGCCCAGCATCACCAGCGGCAGGAAGAGCCCGCCGAGGACCAGGCCCGCGAACGCGCCGGTGTTGTCGAGCAGCCAGTTCGCCGCCGTACCGATGCCCGTGGAGATCTCACCGGCCACGAACATCAGGCCGAAGATGGTCACCAGACCGGAGACCAGGACGGTCAGGGTCGGGGTCACCAGGACGTCGATCGCCTCGGGGACCCAGCGCCGGCACCACTTCTCGATGTACACGGCGAGGACAGCGGCGCCGAGAGCGCCGAGCACACCGCCCTGTCCGGGCGCGAGCTTCTGGCCGAAGGCCTCGATGTCGGCCACACCCGGGAACACGATGATCGCGGCTACCGCACCGCCCAGGATCGGCGTACCGCCGAATTCCTTCGCCGTGTTGAAGCCGACGAACACGGCGATCAGCGCCATGAATCCGGAGGCCATCGCGCCGAGCGCCGGGGTGACGGAGGGCAGCCACTCCAGGTTGATCAGCAGGCCGTTGAGACCCGCGATGATGCCGCAGCCGATCAGGGCCGGGATCAGCGGAACGAAGATGTTCGCGATCCGGCGCAGGAAGAGCTTGAACGGCGTCTGGTTCTTCGCCTTGCGGGCCGCGCGTATCGCCGCGCCCTGCTCGGCGAGTTCCTCGGCGGTCGCCGCGTGCCCGTCTCCGCCCGGGGCGGCGGGCGCCCCGGCCTCGTCGTCGGGACGCTCCTCCTCGACGAGGCGCTCGAACTCCGGGGTGACCCGGGCGACCGTGCCCGGGCCGAGCACGATCTGGTACGTGTCGTCCTCGACGACCCCCATCACCGAGGGCAGGGCCTTGAGAGCCTCTTCCTGGACGAGGGAGGAGTCGCGCAGGCCCAGGCGGAGCCGGGTCATGCAGTGGGCGACCGAGGTGACGTTCCCGGCGCCGCCGACAAGCGGGAGGATCGCGGCGGCGGTGTCGCGGTTCTTGTTGTCTGAAGCCATGGTGCGGGGCCTTGCTGTTCGGCGCTGTTCGCTCAGCGGTACGGGGTCGTGGCGGTGCCGGGTCAGACGGTCGAGGGACCGTCGGTGGCGGGGGTGTGGGAGGTCAGGGCCGCGCGGAGGTGGCCCTTGGAGGTGGTGAGCAGGGTGTTCGCCGTGTCGGCGTCGACATCGGCGAGGATCATCAGGATCGCCGTCTTCACCTCGCCGTCGGCAGCGGTGAGTGCGGACTCGATGGCCTCGTCCGAGGCGTCCGTCGCCAGCGCGACGATGCGGCGGGAGCGGGCCCGCAGCTTCTCGTTGGACGCACGGACGTCCACCATCAGGTTCCCGTACGTCTTGCCGAGACGGATCATCGTGATCGTCGACAGCATGTTGAGTACGAGCTTCTGGGCGGTGCCCGCCTTCAGGCGGGTCGAACCGGTGAGCAGCTCCGGGCCGACGACGACCTCGATGCCGTGCTCGGCGGCGGAGCCGAGGGCGCTGTCCGCGTTGCACGAGAGGCCGACGGTGAGCGCGCCGCGCGTACGGGCGTGCTCGACGGCACCGATCGCGTACGGGGTGCGGCCGGAGGCGGAGATGCCGACCACCGTGTCGTCGGCGGTCAGTCCGAGCGAGTCCAGGTCCTCGGCGGCCAGCTGCTTGGAGTCCTCGGCGCCCTCGACGGCGGTGACCATGGCGGACGGGCCGCCCGCGATCAGGCCGACGACGTCCGCCGGGTCGGTGTTGAAGGTGGGCGGGCACTCGCTGGCGTCCAGCACGCCGAGCCGGCCCGCGGTGCCGGCGCCCGCGTAGATCAGCCGGCCGCCGCGGGCCATCCGCTCCGCGGTGCCGTCGATCGCGGCGGCGATCTGCGGAAGCTGGGCGGCGACGGCGCCGGGGACCGTGTTGTCCTCGCCGTTCATCGTCCGGGCGATCTCTTCGGTGGAGAGCTGGTCGATCTCCGCGAGCTCCGGGCGGAACGCCTCGGTGGTGAGGGTGGCCAACTGGGCGCGGAGTTCGCCGTAGGTGCCGGAGCCGCCGGTGGAATTACCGGGGCCGGCGGGGGTGGTGGCGTCGGTGGTGGAGGTCATGGGGGTGGCGGCTCTTTCGTGTACGCGGAGGTGTGCGCGGTGCGGGGAGACGGGTGCGGGTGG
Organism: Streptomyces sp. YIM 130001; assembly: GCF_003574445.1. Lineage (GTDB taxonomy): Bacteria > Actinomycetota > Actinomycetes > Streptomycetales > Streptomycetaceae > Streptomyces. The sequence continues at coordinate 3,192 of NZ_KZ984560.1, read as the reverse complement.
CGGGACGTCTCGGGCGGCCGGGGCCGTCAGGTCGGCTGCTCGGCCAGGTCGCCGGGGGCGGCCCGGGGAGCGGGGTCGGCTCGCGGGCCGGGGGCGGCACGGGCGGCGGACTCGATCGTGGTCATCGGCTCGTCCGGGGGGTGTGGCGGTGGGCGAGCGCCTCGTACGAAGCGCTGAGCGCGGGCGCCGCGGTCTCGTACGTCCGCTGCGCCACGCCGACGAACAGGCAGTCCACGACGAGGAGTTGGGACGTACGTGAGGACATGGCCGCCGGGCGCAGCTCGCTCTCGCGGGCCGTGGACGTGGTCAGGATGTGGTCCGCGTACTGCGAGACGGGGCCGCTCGGCCGGCCGGTGATCGCGACCGTCGTCGCGCCGTGCTCGAAGGCGACGCGCAGCGGCTCTATGGCGTCGACGGTCGAACCGGAGTGCGTGATCGCTATGGCCACGTCCTTGGCGCGCAGCTGCACCGCGTTCGTCACCGCGAGGTGCGGGTCGTTGAACGAGTGGGCGATCAGGCCGATGCGCAGCAGCTTCTGGGCGAGGTCCTGGCCGACGAGCGAGGAGGCGCCGACGCCGTAGATGTCGATGCGGCGGGCGGCGGCGAGCGCGCCGACGGCGGCGCCGAGCTGGTGGGTGTCGAGTCCGGCGGCGGTGTCGGCGAGGGTCTGCTGCTCGTCGTACGCGAGCTTGGCGACGACGTCCGCGATCGGGTCGTCCACCGCGATGTCGGCCGTGACGGCGGGCGCGCGGCCGGACTGCTGCTGGGCGGCGAGCCCGGCGAGGGCGAGCCGCAGGTCCCGGTATCCCGGGTACCCGAGGAGGCGGGCCGTACGGACCACCGTGGCCTCGCTGGTGCCGGTGAGCTCGGCGAGACCGGTGACGGTCAGCGCCGCGCAGCCTGCGGGATCACCGGCCACGGCCTCGGCGACGCGGTGCATCGACCGCGTCATGGACGGCCCGAGCGTGCGGACCTTGGCCGCGAGGGCCGCCGGGGCGGGCGGCGCGTCGCCGGTGAAAATTTCCTTCAGCTGATTGCTCACCCTTGAAAGATATTTCCAGCCCCGGGCAGCGTCAAGGGTCTTCCGGTCACCTGTGGACGGGCTTGGGTCACTGGTGCGGGGAGCGGACGGGGTGGCGGCGCCGACCCGCGACTACGCCTCGTTGCCGGCGTCGGCGGTGACGGCTGCGGCGGTCGGAGCGGTGGCGGCTCGAGTCAGCCAGGTGCGGAGAACCTTGAGGTCCTGGCAGCCGAGTATGCGTCGGCGGACGTCCTCGGGGACGTCGATGCCGCGGCTGTCGAGGATGAGCAGCAGGCCCTTTCGGGCTTGCTCCTGGGCCTGGATCTCGACGGGGCTGTAGGGCTTTCGGGGAGTCCGGTCAGGGGTCATGGCGCTCCTCGGTCTCGAAGTCGAGTACCGGCAGCAGGTCGTGGGGCTGGTCGGTCTCGAAGATGTCCTGGGCGTTCTCGGCGGCGAGGGCTCGGGTGAGCCAGTGGCGGAGGAGATCGGAGTCCCGGTCTTCCCTGTTGGATTGGCGTGTTGAAGCGGATCGAGCAGGGATGGTGGCGTGCCGGGTTGGCGTACGTTCTGGGTGCCCGAGGATCGTCGGGTGGCGGGGTGTCGGGTAGCGGTTCTGGCCGGGTGGGAGGACCTGGCTGTACGTGAGGATCGTGTTGGGATTCATCCTGGAGATCCGATTCTTCTTTCTCCGGACTTCCGCATCGACGAGGTGCTGAACTGGTACCTGTGCCGGTCGTCGTTCGCCCATCTCGCGCCGGAGACGAAACGCAACTACACGGACGACTACTGCCTGTTCTTCGATTTCCTGTGGAGCCGCGGCAAGTGGTGGAGCGAGGCGTCGGCGGACGACCTGTGGGCATTCGACGCGGCCAGCCCGGCCCCGGCCAGGATGCCGATGCCACCGTGGAACCGCCTGGGCGTCGACGACTTCCTGCCGTTTGCCGGGCCGATTCGCGTTCGGACTCTGCCTCCCGCCGGGTCAATTCGGCGCGCTCGGCGTCGGCCGTGAAGGCACGGCGCTGCATCTGCAGCGGACCCCAGTAGGCGGCAGCACTGGTGATCAGAGCACCTCCGAGCGCGCCGAGCAGGCCGTACAGAGCCTCGGTCATCAACCATCCCCCTGAGAGCCGAGCAGGATGCCACAGCGGCCAGCAAGATTTACGACATGGCGCAGGCGCTGCCAAGAGTGCTGCACCGCGGCGACTCGGTCGGCAGTTCCTCACCGGCATGTCCACGGAGACAAAATGTCACGCAGGAGTGGTAAGTGCCTGTTTGAGAACGTGCGCTGTCCGGCAAGGGGCGCCGGGCTGTTGGTGCTGCGTTTCAGGTTCAGGTCGCAGGGTGGTCTGAGTCGGAGCTTCCGTCGTGCAGACGTGGCGTCGGTGGAGTGGGACGCTGACGGCCCCGGCTGCCGCTATGAGGGCGGCAGCCGGGACGGGCGCGGGGACCGGAGCTCCCCTTCGTTCGGTCCCCGCGGGGCCCTTCTGGCATGAGAGGTGCGGGCCGCGGGAGTGGCCCCACTGTCCTGTCGCGCCTGAAGAGCCGGGCTGGAGCCGTGTTTGTCGGCAGTGCGGCCCCAGCGGGCAGGTGGTTGCGTCACGACCCGGGGGCAGGGGGCCAGGGGCGGAACGGCTATGAGCCGGGCCCCACATGGAGAATAGAAAGACGCCCGGCCTGATCGGAAGAGGGATGTGGCCCCGGCTGCCCGGACCCGCGAGGCGTCTAGCCAGGTACGACCGGCAGGAGTTCGTTAAGGCCGGTGCGGTAGAGAGCTTCGCGGACGGGTGTGCTGACGGCAGTGCAGGAGAGGCTGCCGCCTGCGTGGTTGGCGGCGTTCCGGATCCCGAGCAGGGTGAAGAGGCTGCCGTTGTCGCACCAGGTGAGGCCGGAGAGATCGAGGCAGAAGTGCCGCCCGCCCTGTTCGAGGGAACGGACGACAGTATCGGCGAACGTGCCGACGCTGGTGACGTCCAACTCCCCGGAGAAGGCGAACATGCAGAACAGGGCGCAGTCGGGTGAGGCTTGGCGGACGGACAGACAGCCCATGACATGAGAACGCGCAGCATGCAGATGCTTGGCATGGTGGCCGGCCAAGGGGAGCTTCGCCGGCCACTCTTGGGGCGCCCTCCCTGTCGAAGGCTCGAGATCGCCGCCCAGGGATCGGGGACGAC
>NZ_KZ984559.1:126542-286310 GCF_003574445.1 Streptomyces sp. YIM 130001 | reverse complement strand
CCGGCAGGACCCCTCTGCACGAGTGGGCCCGCCATGCGGGTAAAGTCATGGGGCATCGTCGGCACGTTCCCCACAGGAGGCCCCCGGGTGGAGGTCCAGGAGACCCGAGTTCAGACGGACCGGGTGCTCACCATCCCCAACATCCTGAGCATGGCTCGCCTCGTCGGCGTGCCCGTGTTCCTGTGGCTGATTCTGTGGCCGGTCTTCGGCGGCCCGAACTGTGACGTGTGGGCGCTGGTGGTGCTCATGCTGAGCGGCATCAGCGACTATCTCGACGGCAAGCTGGCGCGTCGATGGAACCAGATCAGCAAGCTTGGCCGGCTGCTCGATCCGGCTGCCGACCGGCTCTACATTCTGTCGACTCTCGTCGGGCTCACCTGGCGGGAGATCCTGCCTCTCTGGTTGACCGGGCTACTGCTCGCACGCGAGCTGATGCTGCTGGTCATGGTGGGCATCCTTCGCCGGCACGGGTATCCGCCGCCGCAGGTGAACTTCCTCGGCAAGGCAGCGACGTTCAACCTGATGTATGCCTTCCCGCTCCTTCTGCTCAGCGGCTCGAGTGGCTGGCTCGGCTCACTCGCTGCTATTTTCGGATGGGCGTTCGCCGGTTGGGGTACGACGCTGTACTGGTGGGCAGGGATCCTCTACGTGGTTCAGGTCCGCCGCCTGGTCAGGGCGGACTCCCAGGCCGATTGAGCCCGCCCATTCGTGGCCGTAAAGAGGCGGTCGGCTCGCACCCGATCTGAGCGGGCACTTCCGGACGGGCCTGGTCGGCAAGACAGTCGTCTCTTCAAGGAGGACGCTTCCGACATGAAGGCCGTCGTGATGGCTGGAGGCGAAGGCACACGCCTTCGCCCCATGACCTCGAGCATGCCCAAGCCGCTCCTGCCGGTGGCAAACCGGCCGATTATGGAGCACGTGCTTCGGCTGCTCAAGCGGCATGGGCTCACCGAGACCGTGGTCACCGTACAGTTCCTTGCTTCTTTGGTGAGGAACTATTTCGGTGATGGAGAAGAGCTCGGTATGGAGCTCACCTATGCCAATGAGGAGAAGCCACTCGGGACCGCGGGGAGCGTGAAGAATGCCGAGGAGGCGCTCAAGGACGATGCCTTCGTCGTGATTTCCGGGGACGCGCTAACGGATTTCGATCTGACCGATCTCATCAATTTCCACAAGGAAAAGGGTGCGCTGGTCACGGTGTGCCTCACGCGGGTGCCCAATCCTCTGGAGTTCGGCATCACCATCGTGGACGAGGACGGCAAGGTGGAGCGCTTCCTGGAGAAGCCCACCTGGGGGCAGGTCTTCTCCGACACCGTCAATACCGGAATCTACGTGATGGAACCGGAAGTTTTCGACTACGTGGACCCGGATGTGTCCGTCGACTGGTCGGGAGACGTTTTTCCTGAGTTGATGAAGGAGGGTAAGCCCGTATACGGCTATATCGCCGAGGGCTACTGGGAGGACGTAGGCACCCACGAGAGTTATGTGAAGGCGCAGGCCGACGTCCTCGAGGGCAAGGTCGATGTGGAACTCGACGGCTTCGAGATCTCACCGGGAGTCTGGGTTGCCGAAGGAGCCGAGGTACACCCGGACGCGGTGCTGCGTGGGCCGCTCTATATCGGGGACTACGCCAAGGTCGAAGCCGACGTGGAGATCCGCGAGCACACGGTCATCGGGTCCAACGTGGTCGTGAAGAGCGGAGCGTTCCTGCACAAGAGCGTGGTGCACGACAACGTGTACATCGGCCCGCAGAGCAATCTCCGCGGCTGTGTGATCGGCAAGAACACCGATGTCATGCGAGCCTCCCGCATCGAGGACGGGGCGGTGATCGGCGACGAGTGCTTCATCGGCGAGGAATCGATCGTCCAGGGGAACGTCCGGGTCTATCCGTTCAAGACCATCGAGGCGGGTGCGTTCGTCAACACCTCGGTGATCTGGGAGTCCAGGGGACAGGCGCATCTATTCGGGGCCAGGGGTGTCTCCGGGATCATCAACGTGGAGATCACTCCTGAGCTGGCCGTGCGGCTGGCCGGCGCCTATGCGACGACGCTGAAGAAGGGCTCGACCGTCACGACGGCACGAGACCACTCGAGAGGTGCGCGGGCTCTGAAGCGGGCCGTGATCTCGGCGCTGCAGACGAGCGCCATCGACGTACGGGATCTGGAGAACGTGCCGTTGCCGGTGGCGAGGCAGCAGACCGCGCGCGGTAGCGCCGGCGGCATCATGATCCGTACGACTCCGGGGGTTCCGGACTCGGTCGACATCATGTTCTTCGACGGGACGGGGTCTGACCTCTCGCAGGCCAGTCAGCGCAAGCTGGACCGGGTCTATGCCCGGCAGGAGTACCGGCGCGCTTTCCCCGGGGAGATCGGCGATCTGCACTTCCCGTCGAGCGTCTACGACTCGTACACGGGATCGCTGCTGCGGAACGTGAACACGAGCGGGGTCCGGGAGTCGGGCCTCAAGGTTGTCGTGGACGCATCCAATGGCAGTGCCGGACTCGTGCTGCCCAGCCTGCTCGGTCGGCTCGGTGTGGATGCGCTGACCGTCAACCCGGGCCTCGACGAGTCCCGGCCCACGGAGACGCGTGACGCCCGCCGGGCCGGTCTGGTGCGGCTCGGCGAGATCGTGGCGTCGGCCCGGGCCGATTTCGGCGTGCGATTCGACCCGGTCGGCGAGCGGTTGTCCCTGGTGGATGAGAAGGGGCGGATCGTCGAGGACGATCGTGCGCTGCTCGTCCTGCTCGATCTGGTCGCCGCGGAGCGGCGTAGCGGGCGGGTTGCCCTGCCCGTCACGACGACGCGTATCGCGGAACAGGTCGCGGCGTACCACGGCACGCAGGTCGACTGGACGACGACGTCGCCCGACGACCTGACACGGGTGGGGCGCAGCGAGGGTGCCATCTTCGGTGGTGACGGGCGCGGCGGTTTCATCATCCCGGAGTTCAGCGGGGTGTTCGACGGTGCGGCCGCGTTCGTACGGCTCATCGGTCTTGTGGCACGGACGCAGCTCACACTGAGCCAGATCGACGCGCGGATCCCGCGTGCGCATGTGCTGCGCAGGGACCTGGCGACTCCCTGGGCGGTGAAGGGTCTCGTGATGCGAACGGTCGTGGAGGCGGCGGGCGACCGGGCTGTGGACACCACGGACGGGGTACGGGTCGTCGAGACCGACGGGCGCTGGATCATGGTGCTCCCCGACCCCGCGGAAGCAGTCACCCACCTCTGGGCCGAGGGCCCCGACGACGCTTCGGCGCAGTCGCTCCTGGACGAGTGGTCCGCCGTCGTGGACAGCGCCGGCCGGTGACCGCGGTACGCCGGGCAGCGAGGTCAACCGCCGCTGCCCGGCGCGCCGATGGGGCCGTTCGGAGGTAGTGACCGGCACGTGCGACGATGTGCGGCATGTCGCAGCAGCCCCCCGAGCGGAGCACCCGCGCAGCAGCGCGCCCTGATGCTTCGATGTCGCTGCTGACCAATGTGATGGACCACAGCCTCGATGACGGTTACGCCGAGGCGGCCGAGCGCCGGGAGGCGCAGGGGCAGAGCGGATTGCCCCGGACCTTGCGGGCCAAGCTCGGCCTGGCGGCCGGTCTCGTGCTCGCCGCCCTGGTGGTGACGGTCGGAGCGGCCCAGGCGCGTGAGGAAGCGCCGGCGGTGGCCAAGGAGCGCGAGGAACTGATCGACCGGATCGAGCGGGAGACGGACGCCGCGGACCGGATCGAGGACCAGGTGGACGAGCTGCGTGCCGACGTGGGCCGGCGGCAGCAGGAAGCCCTGCGGGAGCACGGTGGTGACAAGGCTGCGCTGGTGGCCCTGTTGTCCGGCGCCACCGAGGTGACCGGACCGGGAGTCAAGCTGGTCGTGGACGACGCTTCGGGGAGCGCGTCGTCGGGAGGTGGCCCGCGGGAGAGCTCGGACTTCTCGGACAACGGGCGGCTGCGGGACCGCGATATGCAGCACATCGTGAACGGACTCTGGCAGACGGGCGCGGAGGCGATCTCCATCAATGGGCAGCGCCTCACCTCGCTCTCGGCGATCAGGGCGGCGGGAGACGCCATACTCGTCGACAACCGCCCGCTGGTGCCTCCGTACACGGTTCTCGCGGTGGGGAACGGCGGTCGGATGAACAGCAAGTTCAAGGACAGTGCAGACGGCCGGTATCTGAACGCTCTGCAGGAGAACTTCGGTATCAGGACCGCCATGTCGGTCGAAAAGGATCTACGGCTCCCGGCCGCGCCGAGTCTGGCCGTGCGCAACGCGGAGCCGCGAGCAGGAGAGGGCACATCGTGATCGCCGTACTGGGCCTCGTGGTGGGGGTGGTGGTCGGGCTGTTCGTCCGGCCCGAGGTTCCCGCAGTGGTCGAGCCGTATCTTCCGATCGCTGTGGTGGCCGCGCTCGACGCGGTGTTCGGAGGGCTGCGCGCGATGCTCGACGGCATCTTCGACGACAAGGTCTTCGTCGTCTCCTTCCTCTCCAACGTGGTGGTGGCGGCGCTGATCGTATTCCTCGGGGACAAGCTGGGGGTGGGGTCGCAGCTGTCCACGGGCGTTGTGGTCGTTCTCGGTATCCGGATCTTCTCGAACGCCGCGGCCATCCGTCGGCACGTGTTCCGGGCGTGAGGCGATGAGCAGCGAGGACAAGCCTGCAGGGGACGGGCCTGGCGCGGGCGAGCCGCCGATCGAGCGGCGTCAGCCGTTGCCGCCGCCGCAGCCCGATCCGGAGCCTGACGAGCAGGCACAGCCGGACCGGTCGGAGGAGAAGAAGATCACCGGGCGACAGCGCCTGGGGCAGAGTCTGTGGCCGCCCCGTGTCACGCGGGCGCAGCTGATCGTGGCCCTTCTGCTGTTCGTGCTGGGCCTCGGTCTTGCCATCCAGGTGCGGTCCAACAGCGAGGGCAGTGCTCTGCGCGGCGCACGCCAGGAGGACTTGGTCCGCATCCTCGATGAACTCGACGGGCGGACTCAGCGTCTTGAGGACGAGAAGCGACGTCTCGACGACCAGCGGACCGAGCTGGAGAACAGCTCGGACCAAGCGGAAGAGGCGCGTAAGCAGACGAAGGAGAAGGAGAGCCAACTGGGCGTGCTGGCGGGCACGGTGGCTGCGGAAGGCCCCGGGATAAGCCTGACCATCGCGGATGCGGGGGGCAAGGTGGAGGCGGACATGCTCCTCGACGCGATCCAGGAGCTGCGTGCGGCGGGCGCGGAGGCGATCCAGATCAACGATGTGCGGGTCGTCGCCGGTACCTACTTCACGGACACCGAGGGCGGGGTGCGCATCGACGGACGCAAGGTCGGGTCCCCGTACCGGTTCAAAGTCATCGGCAAGCCGAAGGACCTGGAGCCGGCGCTCAACATCCCGGGCGGCGTGGTGCAGACCCTGGAGAAGGAGCAGGCCACGGTGTCGGTCACACGTGACGAGAAGATCGTCGTGGATGCCTTGCGACGGGCGAATCGTCCTGACTACGCTCGGTCGTCCGCCCAGTGAGGACGGATCGTAGGAGACTTCCGGCGTGGGAGCGGGAGCTTGCGGGGGGTCGGGGCACCGGACTGCTGGTGCGTGATGGAAACTGTCAGGTGGACGCGGACGTTGTGAGGGTGTCCGGTTCGGCCGGCGAGAGTGTTCAGGGTTCGTCCTGCCCCACGGGCGGGTCTGTTTCGGTCAAGGGGAATCGCCCGTGAAGTTGTTTGCGAAGTTGTTCGGCAAGAGCTCCCGCCAGGACGGCGAGGGTTCCGCCAGGCATCGTGCGCCGCGTCAGACGGATGCCGAGGGTCAGGGGGAGCGCCCCCTCTTCCGGGACGAGGTCGCAGGCCCTGGTGGTGACAATTCGGGTGGACCGGGCGCGTCGTCTGTTGACCCTGCCGCATCCGGCCGCATAGGTTTCGGAGAACCGTCAACCTCAAGTACGGGTGGAGGGTTGACCCCCGACCCGTACGAATCCAATGCCCCCGCTGGGCATCCGCGGCAGGAGGACCCGTCCATGTCGGCCCTGGTGTGTACGAGGTGTGGCAACCGCAATGCAGAGGCGAGCCGCTTCTGCTCCAACTGCGGTGCGCCCTTGCGCGCCGGAGCTCCAGGCGAGCGTCCCTCCGAGACCACGTCGACGATCTCCATCTCGGGCCTCGAGGCCTACGACGCCGAAGTCACCGGCCAGACGCCGATCCCCACGCTCTCCCCAGAGGCCCAGGCGGCCGTGGATGCCCTGCCTCCGAGTTCTGCCCTCCTGGTGGTGCGCCGCGGCCCGAACTCGGGCAGCAGGTTCCTCCTCGACGGTGAGCTGACGACGGTGGGCAGGCACGCCCAGAGCGACATCCTCCTCGACGACGTGACCGTGTCACGGCGTCATGTGGAGTTCCGTCGCGGTGCGGACGGCGAGTTCACGGTGGCCGACGTCGGCAGCCTCAACGGCACGTACGTGAACCGTGAGCGGATCGATTCCGTCCCGCTGGCGAACGGCGACGAGGTGCAGATCGGCAAGTACCGGCTGGTCTTCTACGCGAGCCAGCGGAGCATCTGACCGTCCCCCGGACTCTGTCCGGGGGCGCGCCCCCAGGGAAGGTCCATGCTTCATACACCGAGGGGCGGCGCCGGACAGGGCGCCGCCACTGCGGAGAGCCGGCTGATGAGCATCGGCACCGCGCTGAATCTGCTGCGTGACGAATTCCCCGAAGTGACCATCTCCAAGATCCGTTTCCTGGAGTCCGAAGGCCTGGTCGAGCCGGTGCGGACACCCTCCGGGTACCGGAAGTTCAGTCCTGAGGACGTCGAGCGGCTCGCTCAGGTCCTGCGGATGCAGCGTGACCACTATCTGCCGCTCAAGGTCATCAGGGAGCACCTGGTGGCCGTGGAGCGAGGTGAGGCCGCCGTGCCGTCCGTTCCTGAGCGCCGGCAGCCGGGGGACGGTGACTCCGCCGGGACGGGTGGGCGCACGGTTGCGCTCGTCGGGCGGTCGGAGTTGCTCGCCGCGGCGCAGGTGGAGGAGTCGGAGCTCGCGGAGTGGGAGTCGTACGGACTCCTCGCTCCGGCGTCCGGGGGCGGGTATCCCAGGGAATGCGTCGAGGTCGCGAAGCTGCTCGCCGCGCTCGGCGGTCTCGGTATCGAACCGCGGCATCTGCGTGCCATGAAGGGCTCCGCGGACCGTGAGGCGCTCCTCGTGGACCAGCTGGTCGGAGCACTGCGCCGGCACCGGAATCCGAAGACCCGGGCGGCCGCGGAGGAGCGTACGAAGGAGCTGGCACGGCTGACCGTGGAGCTGCACGCAGCCCTGGTTCAGGTGGCACTCAAAGTGCGGTTGCCCTGACTGGACGGGTGCCCGACTACCCAAACCAGCCGGGCAGGTCCTAGGGTTGCTGTGTGAATGAGCTCGATGTTGTCGGTGTCCGGGTCGAAATGCCCTCCAACCAACCGATCGTGCTCCTGCGTGAAGTGGGAGGTGACCGGTACCTTCCCATCTGGATCGGACCAGGTGAGGCGACGGCGATCGCTTTCGCGCAGCAGGGCATGGAGCCTGCGAGGCCGCTCACGCACGACCTTTTCAAGGACGTGCTGGAGGCTGTGGGCCAGGAGCTCACCGAGGTGCGCATCACGGATCTGCGGGACGGGGTCTTCTATGCGGACCTGGTCTTCGCCAGCGGCGTGGAAGTGAGTGCCCGTCCGTCCGACGCCATAGCGCTCGCCCTGCGCACCGGGACGCCGATCTACGGCAGTGACGGTGTGCTCGACGACGCCGGTATCGCGATTCCCGACGAGCAGGAGGACGAGGTGGAGAAGTTCCGCGAGTTCCTCGACCAGATCTCACCCGAGGACTTCGGTACCAACAGTCAGTGACCGGTGGCCGATGGCCTGCTTCTGGCCATTCGGTCAGCCATTCCCAGCCAACTTGCCCGGGAAACCCGTTTCGGGGTGATTATCACCCGGCGTGGCGAGTGTGGCGTTCGTTGACGTGCTCCTGGGTACTCCCTACCTTCGAGAAGGCAGGTCAAGGACGGAGGGTCGGCGTGAGAAGCAGCGGCGACGGTTCGGCGGCGGGCGGTCCGTATCCGATGCACAGTGGCGCGGCCGGGCAGGTTCCGATGCGGCCGGCCGATGTGCAGGCGGGTGCCGGGACTACGTCCGACCGGGTCGGGTACCGCGGGCCGACAGCGTGCGCGGCGGCGGGGATCACTTATCGGCAGCTCGACTACTGGGCGCGTACCGGCCTTGTGGAGCCGAGCGTTCGTTCGGCCCAGGGGGCGGGCTCGCAGCGTCTGTACAGCTTTCGGGACGTCGTGGTGCTGAAGATCGTGAAGCGCTTCCTCGACACCGGGGTCTCGCTGCAGAACATCCGTACGGCCGTTCAGTACCTGCGGGACCGCGAGTTCGTCGATCTTGAGCGGATGACGCTGATGAGCGACGGTGCCACGGTGTACGAGTGCACCTCGCCCGACGAGGTGGTCGGCCTGCTGCAGGGGGGACAGGGGGTCTTCGGGATCGCGGTGGGCGTGGTGTGCCGGGACGTAGAGGCGGCGGTGTCGCAGCTTCACGGCGAGCGGGTGGACACCGGAGAGACGCTGATCGGGAACCACCCTGCGGACGAGTTGGCGCGGCGTCGCAACCGGGCGGTCTGAGCACCGGCGGGCGGGCCCCGTCGGCGGCTGATTGTCAGTGGCGTAGGGCAGCATCGATGGTGTGAGAGCGGTCCCTACGATTCTTCACCTCGACATGGACGCCTTCTTCGCCGCTGCGGAGCAGGCGTCCAAGCCGAGCCTGCGTGGCAAGGCGGTCGTGGTCGGTGGGCTCGGGCCCCGTGGTGTCGTTTCCACCGCTTCGTACGAGGCCCGGCGCTTCGGAGTGCATTCGGCGATGCCGATGGCGCAGGCGCGGCGGCTGGCGCCGAATGCGGCCTATCTGGTCCCGAGGTTCGGTCTCTACCGGGACATCAGCGAGCAGGTGATGGAACTGCTCGGTGCGTTGTCGCCGCTGGTGGAGCCGCTGAGTCTGGACGAGGCGTTCGTGGACCTGGAGGCGGGCGGTACGGCCTCGGACGAGGCCTCGGCTCGGGCGGCCGGACGGCGCCTGCGGGCGCAGATACGGGAGGTCACGGGGCTGACCGGATCGGTAGGCCTGGCCACCTGCAAGATGCTCGCCAAGATCGCCTCCGAGGAAGCGAAGCCCGATGGCCTGGTGCTGATCCCCGCGGGCAGGGAGCGCGAGCGGATCGCGCCGATGCCGGTGCGTACGCTGCCCGGGGTGGGACCGGCGACGGCGGATCATCTCAGGCGCGGTGGGATCACCACGGTCGGGGAGATCGCCGAGGCGGGTTCGGACGAGCTCGTACGACTCCTGGGGAAGGCGCACGGCACTGCTCTCCACGCGATGTCGCTCGCACACGACGAGCGGCCGGTGGTGGCGGAGCGGGACACCAAGTCGGTGTCGGTGGAGGACACCTTCGACGTCGACATTCACGACCGGGTGCGCGTCCGGATGGAAGTGGGGCGGCTGGCCGAGCGGTGCGTGCAGCGGCTGCGTGCCGCCGACCGCTCCGGACGGACCGTCGTCCTGAAGATCCGGCGCTACGACTTCTCGACGCTGACCAGGTCGGAGACGCTCCGCGGCCCGACCGACGATCCCGCGGTGGTGCGGGAGGCGGCGGCGCGTCTTCTGGAGAGCGTGGATACGACGGGTGGCGTGCGGCTGCTCGGGGTGGGGGTGAGCGGGCTCGCCGACTTCACGCAGGAGGACCTGTTCGCGCAGGCGCATGTGCATGCGGACGGGGTGGTGGAGGAGGAGGAGCTGACGGCGGAGCCGATCGGCGTCGGCCCGGAGGGCGAGGGCGGTATGAGCACGGGGGGCGAGGCGCATGAGCCGGTGGCGGCGGAGGAGCCGCTGCGGATCTGGGCGGCCGGGAAGGATGTGCGGCACGTGGAGTTCGGGCACGGGTGGGTGCAGGGCAGTGGGCTCGGCAGGGTGACCGTGCGGTTCGAGACGCCTGACTCGGCGCCGGGGAGGGTGCGCACCTTCCGGACGGAGGATCCTGATCTTGTTCCCGCGGAGCCGCTCCCGCTGGTCGCTGCCGCGCAGACGCCGGCGTCCGGCAGGCCGGAGGAAGGCGGCCAGGAGGCGGCTACAGGTTCGAAGGAGGAGCCGGGGGCGCCGACGGCCGTGTGAGGCCGGATCGGCGCGAGCGGTCAGAAGGTGTCGTCGACGCCTGCGATGCGGCCGAAGTCGCGGTCCGGCGGAGGTGGCGTCGGCTTGGCGGGAGGCGCGACGTCGATGCCGTAGTGGCGGTACAGCTGCAGTTCCTGCTCGGGGGAGAGGTGGCGGCCCACGCCGAAGTCGGGGGCGTCGCGGATCAGGGAGCGGATGAACGGAACGCGCAGTGCGCCGTCCACGAGGTCGCTGGGTTCCAGGGGGACGAAGGCGTCCCGGCTGAAGAGGCCCGTGCGTATCGCGGCCCATTCGGGCACGCCCGTCGCGTCATCGAGATAGATCTCGTCGACGGTGCCGAGCTTGGTGCCGTCCCGGTCGAAGGCCCTGCGGCCGATCAGACTGCGCGGGTCGATGTCCGTCTGCACGGTCCCTCCAGCACGTCGCAACTCACTTGTATCCCCTACGAAAGTGCAGAACTGCTGCGTCGGCCACTCGAGGGTTCCGGCGTGGACCTCGCTGGTAGGCTGGCAAACGGCTGCTGACCCCGTGCGGGAGAGCTCTCCGGTGGAAAACACCGGTGGCGCCGAAGGAGCAAATCCTCCCCGGAATCTCTCAGGCCCCAGTACCGCACGGACGAGGTCACTCTGGAAAGCAGAGCGGGTGTCAACGGCTCCCGCTCTCACCGACGGTGCAAACCGGATGGCGCGGAGCCTTCCGGTGAAGCTCTCAGGTTGAGATGACAGAGGGGGAGGCCGTCCGGGTACCCGCGCCGTGGTGCCCCTCGTAGGTCGCGAACGACCAGGAGGCCTCCGCAATGACCGCCAATCGCATTCCGCTCAGTGAGCTGGAGCGTGGAATTCCCTTCGAGCAGCGCCACATCGGCCCGGACGCAGAGGCCAGGGCCAAGATGCTGGCGCAGGTCGGCTACGGATCGCTCGACGAGCTGACCGCGGCCGCGGTGCCGGACGTGATCAAGAGCGCCGAAGCCCTGGGGCTCGAACAGGGCCGCAGTGAGGCCGAGGTGCTCGCCGAGCTCCGCTCGCTCGCCGACCGGAACGACGTCGTCACACCGATGATCGGCCTCGGCTACTACGGCACGTACACCCCGCCCGTGATCCTGCGCAACGTCATGGAGAACCCTGCCTGGTACACGGCCTACACGCCCTACCAGCCGGAGATCTCGCAGGGCCGGCTCGAGGCGCTGCTCAACTTCCAGACGGTTGTTGCCGAGTTGACCGGTCTGCCCACCTCCGGTGCCTCACTGCTCGATGAAAGTACGGCGGCCGCCGAGGCGATGGCGCTCGCGCGGCGGGTCGGCAAGGTCAAGGAGGGCGTCTTCCTGATCGACGCCGACGCCCTGCCGCAGACCGTCGCCGTGATCCGGACGCGGGCGGAGCCGACCGGGGTCGAGGTGGTCGTGGCCGATCTGTCGCAGGGGATTCCTGCCGAGGTCGCCGAGCGCGGTGTGTTCGGTGTGCTGCTCCAGTACCCGGGAGCCTCCGGCGCCGTACGGGATCTGAAGCCGCTGGTCGACGAGGCGCACGAGCTCGGTGCGATCGTCACCGTCGCCGCCGATCTGCTCGCCCTGACGCTGCTCACCTCGCCCGGTGAGCTCGGGGCGGACATCGCGGTGGGCACCACTCAGCGTTTCGGTGTGCCGATGGGATTCGGCGGTCCGCACGCCGGATACATGGCCGTGCGCGAGAAGTTCGCGCGCAGCCTGCCCGGGCGACTGGTCGGCGTATCCGTGGACGCGGACGGGAACCGGGCGTACCGACTCGCGTTGCAGACGCGTGAGCAGCACATCCGCCGCGAGAAGGCGACCAGCAACATCTGCACCGCCCAGGTGCTGCTCGCGGTGATGGCCGGGATGTACGCCGTCTACCACGGGCCGCAGGGCCTCAAGGAGATCGCGGCCCGCACCCACCGCTACGCCGTGATCCTCGCCGAAGGGCTGCGGGCCGGCGGGGTGGAGGTCGAGCACGGGGCGTACTTCGACACCGTCACCGTGCGGGTGCCGCAGAAGGCGGGCGACGTCGTGACCGCCGCGCGAGAGGGCGGCGTCAATCTGCGCCAGGTCGACGGCGACCGGGTGTCCATCGCCTGCGACGAGACCACCACGCGCGCGCAACTGGCCGCCGTCTGGGCGGCGTTCGGTGTCGACGCGGAAGTGGAGGCGCTCGACGGCACGGTCCGTGACACGCTGCCGGAGGCGCTGCTGCGCACCGACACGTATCTGACCCACCCCGTCTTCCATCAGTACCGCTCCGAGACCTCGATGCTGCGTTACCTGCGCCGGCTCTCCGACCGGGACTACGCACTCGACCGGGGCATGATCCCGCTCGGCTCGTGCACGATGAAGCTCAACGCGACGGCCGAGATGGAGGCCGTCACCTGGCCCGAGTTCGCCGCGCTGCACCCCTTCGCGCCGGGCGAGCAGGCGCAGGGTTACCTCACCCTGATCCGTGAGCTCGAGGAGCGCCTCGCCGAGGTCACCGGCTACGACACGGTGTCGCTGCAGCCCAATGCCGGTTCGCAGGGCGAACTCGCGGGCCTGCTCGCGGTGCGCGGCTTCCACCGGGCCAACGACGACGCGCAGCGCACCGTCTGTCTGATTCCGTCCTCCGCGCACGGCACCAACGCCGCGAGCGCCGTGATGGCAGGCATGAAGGTCGTCGTGGTGAAGACCTCGGACGACGGCGAGATCGAGGTCGACGACCTGCACGCGAAGATCGAGAAGCACCGCGACGAACTCGCCGTATTGATGATCACCTACCCGTCCACGCACGGCGTCTTCGAGGAGCACGTCGCCGACATCTGTGCCGCCGTGCACGATGCGGGCGGTCAGGTCTACGTGGACGGCGCGAACCTCAACGCCCTGGTGGGCCTGGCCAAGCCGGGGCACTTCGGCGGCGACGTCTCGCACCTGAACCTGCACAAGACCTTCTGCATCCCGCACGGTGGCGGCGGTCCCGGTGTCGGACCGGTGGCGGTCCGCGGTCACTTGGCCCCGCACCTGCCGAACCACCCGCTGCAGCCTGCCGCAGGACCGGACACCGGCGTGGGTCCGGTCTCGGCGGCTCCCTGGGGCTCGGCCGGCATTCTTCCGATCTCCTGGGCGTACATGCGCCTCATGGGTGGCGAGGGACTCAAGCGCGCCACCCAGGTCGCCGTTCTCGGGGCCAACTACATCGCCAAGCGGCTCGAGCCGCACTATCCGGTCCTGTACACCGGACCGGGCGGGCTCGTCGCGCACGAATGCATCATCGACGTACGGCCGTTGACCAAGGCGACCGGCGTGAGTGTGGACGACATCGCCAAGCGGCTCGTCGACTACGGATTCCACGCGCCGACGATGTCCTTCCCGGTGGCCGGAACGCTGATGATCGAGCCGACCGAGAGCGAGGACCTCGGGGAACTGGACCGCTTCTGCGAGGCGATGATCGCCATCCGCGGGGAGATCGAGCAGGTCGGCTCGGGCGCCTGGCCCGCGGACGACAACCCGCTGCGCAACGCCCCGCACACCGCGGCGACTCTCGCCGGCGACTGGGGGCACCCGTACACCCGCGAGGAGGCGGCGTTCCCCGTGGGAGTCGAGGCGTCCGACAAGTACTGGCCGCCGGTGCGCCGTGTCGACCAGGCGTACGGAGACCGGAACCTGGTCTGCTCGTGCCCGCCGGTGGACGCCTACGACGAGTGAGTTCCGGGAGCCCGTACGGGTGGGGTCTGCTGCACGGCAGTTGACGCCCGACATGCATCGGGGCCGGTTCGGAGGATTCCTCCGGGCCGGCCCCAGGTCGTGCCGCGGTCAGGCGGCGCGCATCACGCGGTCCGCGGCGAGCGGGCGGTGCGGTGCGATGATCCGGCCGTTCGGCAGGAGTTCGCCGGTGTCCTCGAAGAGCAGGACACCGTTGCACAGCAGGCTCCAGCCCTGCTCCGGGTGGTGCGCGACGAGCGTTGCGGCCTCGCGGTCCGCGGAGTCGGCAGTGGGGCAGGGTGGCTGATGCTGGCACATGGGTGTGTTCTTTCGCTGCGTCGAGACGTGTGTCCTGCGGCTTGATGCGGTTTCCATAACCGCCCCCCGTATCAGTCGGTCGGTCCCAGTGTTGCCCCACGGACGTCGATCCGCAGGGATTTCGTGGCAGCTCGTCCTCTGCGGGTAAGGACGCATCACCCGTGCGGACGGTTCAGTTCAACTTCGCCGCCCGCACGGGTGGTTCAACATGGCCGAAAGGCACTAGTCACACCGATCTCGACGCCGTGCCGCGACGTGCGGTCAGGCCGGCGCGGCGAGTGCCGGGGTGGACGAGAGACGGTGGGTCAGCACAGGGAGCAGGTCGGCCACGCGGTGCGGCCGGTGCGCGGCGATGCCCGGTGGTGCTGGAGCCAGCGGGATGAGCAGATCGTTGTCCGCGGGTGGGCCCGTGGTGCCGTCGGACGCGCAGTCGGCGTGCAGCCAGAGGGTCAGCATGTAGAGCTCGGGTACGGACAGGAGCCTCGGCTGGTAGGCCGCGGTGAGCGACTCGGCCTGGCGCAGGGCCCGTTCGGTCGAGGCCAGATACGGGCCTTCGAAGAAGCGGGAGAACGTCCAGCCGTCCGCCTTGAGGACGGCGTCCGCGGCCGCGGTGGTGCGGCCGTCGCTGCGGATCAGGAAGCGCCAGCCGGTCAGGCGGGTGCGGGTCGGGCCGGTGAGTGGATTCACCGGGGCCAGGACGTGGACGGGTAGCGGGCGTTCGGGCGTGGACGATCCCGGTGCGGAACGCAGTGACGGGGTACGTGCCTCGCGCACGGCGGTGGGGGAGTCGAGTGCTGCGAGGACGCTGCGGAGGGCTGGCGCTGGGGCCGGGGGTACGTGCAGCGGCATGGTGGGTCGCCTCTCACTTCGACAGGCTGAGGAAAACGCAGGGCAGGTGCGGACGGCGTTGTCGGCGCGGGGCCGTCGGTCGGTGCCGTGGGGGCGTGCACCAACTCTCTGCCTCGTTCGCGGAGTTTATACGACGTATGTTCGCCCGGTGTTTCGTCTAGCTGTCGTGCGCATTGCAGGCAAGACGTAATTCAGTCGAATCCCGCGGACGTTTTCCCGTGAACTGTCCGGCGATCAACCATCTCACCTCGAAGTCAGGCGAGTGAGGCGGTGGGCCGGTTCTCGTCGGCGCTTTTCCCGATACTTTCCGGCCGCTGCAACTGTGTTATGCAGCATGCCGGGTGAATGTGCCACGGGGCAATGGGGTTGAGCGTACGCGTGGTCGGGCATGTGCGAGGCGTTATCGATCACACCACCTGGGCATCATCCCCCGTGACGCGGCGGCGGAGCGGCGGGCTGCCCGATCGAGGAGGGAAGCTTCGATGGGGGAGAAGGTCGTGGGCGGGGCGTTCGACCTGTCCGACCGCCGGAGGTACCGCGAGAAGCTGCAGCATTGCCTGGCGGCTCTGCGCCGGCTTCTGGACGACCGGCACTTCGATCGGCCGCGGAACCTGATGGGCCTCGAGATCGAATTGAACCTCGCGGGGGCGGACGGACTGCCGAGGATGATGAACGGCGAGGTGCTGGAGAGAATATCGAGCGGGGATTTCCAGACGGAACTCGGGATGTTCAATCTCGAAGTGAACATAGCCCCGCACCGGTTGAGCGGACGCGTCTTCGATCAGCTCGCCGAGGAGATACGCACCGGCCTTGCATATGCCCATCGAAAGGCGTCCGAAGTTTCCGCCGGGATCGTGATGATCGGCATTCTGCCGACCCTCACACCGGATGATCTCGTGTCGTCGAACCTTTCCGCCGTGGACCGTTACGCGCTCCTGAACGACCAGATGGTCGCCGCCCGCGGCGAGGATTTCACGCTCGACATCGAAGGCGTGGAGCGCCTGCGATGCACCTCCGCGTCGATCGCCCCCGAGGCGGCGTGCACCTCCGTACAGCTCCATCTGCAGGTCACCCCGGACCGGTTCGCCGATGTGTGGAACGCCGCGCAGGCGGTCGCCGCGGTGCAGATCGCCCTCGGTGCCAACGCGCCCTTCCTGTTCGGCCACGAGCTGTGGCGCGAGTCCAGGCCCCCGTTGTTCCTGCAGTCCACGGACACGCGTCCGCCGGAGCTGCAGGCGCAGGGCGTACGGCCGCGCACCTGGTTCGGAGAGCGGTGGATCGATTCTGCACTCGAGTTGTTCGAGGAGAATCTTCGCTACTTCCCGCCGCTGCTCCCGCTGCACGACGACGAGGACCCACTGAGTGTGCTCGATGGCGGGGGAGTGCCGAGCCTCGCCGAACTCGTGCTGCACAACGGCACGGTGTACCGCTGGAACCGTCCGGTCTACGGCATCGCCGAGGGCGTTCCGCACCTGCGGGTGGAGAACCGTGTGCTGCCCGCAGGCCCCACGGTCACCGATGTGATCGCCAACGCCGCCTTCTACTACGGCATCGTGCGCGCGCTCGCCGAGGACTCGCGGCCGGTCTGGTCGCGACTGCCCTTCGAGGCGGCCGCGGCGAACTTCGAGACGGCCTGCCGCCACGGGATCGACGCCGAACTCGAGTGGCCGGGCCCCGGTCGCTTCGGCGCGGTGGGCAAGCGTGCGGCCGTCGATCTCGTACGGGAGGAACTGCTGCCGCTCGCTGCCGCCGGGCTCGACGCCTGGGGCGTGGAGCCGGCCGATCGCGACTTCTACCTCGGGGTGATCGAGGAGCGCTGCCGGCTGCGCGTGAACGGCGCGTCCTGGCAGGTGGCCACCTACCACCGGGCGCTCGACAGCGGCCTCGACCGGCAGACGGCACTCGCGGCCACCACCCGGCGCTACGGCGAGCTGATGCGGCACGGCGAACCGGTGCACACCTGGCCGGTGGGTGTGCTGCCGGAGCCGGTGCTGCCGTGAGGCCCCGGGCTCGCGGGCCCGGGTTCGAGATCCGGGGCTCGGCCGTCAGCCCTGACCCGCCGCCATGATGGCCTTCAGGATGACCTGGTGGATCTGCGCCGGGTCGCTGACCAGGTGGCCTGAGCCGCCGGTGACCTCGGCGACCTCCTGGACCTCCTGCTTGTCGCCGTCGGGGCCGACCGCGATCGCGATCAGGGGCACCGGGCGCTTGGGGTCGACGCGCTTCTCCAGCTCGGCGACCAGGGTGATGCGGGAGATGGACCCCGGGTCCTCGTTGGCCCCGTCCGTCAGCACCACCACTGCGTTGAACTTCCCGCTCGCGTACGAGGACTGGGCCTCCTTGTACGCGGCGAGCGTCGTGTCGTAGAGGCCGGTGGCGCCGTCCGGGACGGGCTGCAGGCGGCCGAACTCCGCGGTGAGCCGCTCGCGGTGGGTGGTGCCGTCCTTGGTGCGGTCGCCGAGGCGCTGGGTGGGAGCCAGCTTGCGGTAGTCGCGTTCGCCGTCGAGGAGTGTGGCGAACTCCCAGAGGCCGATCTCGTCCTCGGGTGTGAACTGTGAAAGGGCCTGGATCAGGGACGACTTGGTCACGTCGAGACGTGACTGGTCGTGGCCGGGGACGATCTGGGCCATCGATCCGGATACGTCGACGACCACGGCGAGCCGGGCGCTCTGCACCGTGATCGTCCACATCCCCAGGGTCTCCTGGATCTGCTTGGCAGAGGGCGGCTCCGAGGTGGCCGCCGTCCGGTACGGCTGCGGTGCGCTGCCGCCGGCCGAGGTGACGAGTGCGCCGGTGGCTTCGCCCGTACCCGTGCGGAATCCGTGCGAGCGAAGGATCTTGGCACCGCGCTCCTCGCCGAGCAGGGCCATGAAGCGCAGCGCGGCCCGGCTCTCGTCGGTGGAGAGCTGCGATTCGTCGACGAGGGTGAACGGGTAGTCCAGCTGCGGTGATCCGTCCTCGGGGTAGAAGAGCTGGAGGCTGCCGGCCCGCTCGGCGCTGTCGTTGTGCGCGAAGGCGGCCTGCTCCGAGACGACCAGTGCCTGGTTGCGGCGCGGGTTGCCCTGCTCGGTGCCGGAGTTGTCGCGCGCCACGGTCTCCAGGGCCTGGGTGTCGCTGTCGCTGGTGCGCTGGGAGAGCTGTTTGGCGGTGGCGGCGACCTGGGTGTCACTGTCGGCGCCGCCCGACTTCTTGGCGGACGCACCGATCTTGGTGAGGGCCAGGAGGCCGGTGGCACTGCGTGCCGGGTCGGCGGCGCCGAGGCGGAGCTTGTCACCGGCGGTCGCCGCGGCCGTCAACTCGGCCCAGGAGTACTTCTTCTCCGGCCAGCCGAGCGACTTGGCGGCCTTCGGGACCATGCCCATGGTGACCGGTGAGGCCGCGACGTTCCCCGCGGCCGTGAGCGGTACCTGCTCGCCGCTTCCCGAACCCCGCTCCGTCCACAGGCTCGAATCCGGTACCCACACCTGGAAGTCGGGCGCGACCTTGCCGGAATGCAGGGAGTCGGCGACCTTGTACGACTCGCGGTCGGTGACCCGGATGTCCAGGCAACGGCCGTCCGAGGTCACGTCGTTGTCCTTGACGTACTCGGCCGTCTCCGTCAGGGCGGGAGCCACGTCGGGGGAGGCGACCACATCGAGTCGTACGGCGTCGTCGTCGCACGAGCCGCCGAAGGAGGGCAACAGTCCGTTCTGCGCCACCACCGCGGTGCCACCGGCCACAGCAAGGACCAGTACGGTGGCGATCGCCACCGTCCGACGGCGAGCACGCGGCGCCTGCCGCGGGCCGTCCGTCGCGTGCCGGTCGGACGTGTTGTGTCTTCCCATGACGGTGGTGCCCCTCCCTGAGTGAACAAACCGTGCAGGGGGTGCGAACGCCAGATCCGGCGTACCGTCCCCCAACGGCCTGTCGCACACGATCTTCGTACCTGCATTCGAGACCATAGTGGGGCACGGACAGGGATGCGGCGGGATTGAACAAGTGGAGGCAGAGGTGCAGTCGGAGGCGGGGTCCGTGGCCGGTTCTTTTCCCCAGGAGGGCAGATCACGGCGATTTCTCCGGGACGAGACACTGCTCGTTTTGGGGCTTTCGCTAGGTGCGAGCGGCCTGTCCGCGCTGATCAGCTTTGTCGGGTCGGTGACGAAACCGGGTGGTCTCAAGGATCAGGCGGCCACCCTCAACGCCTCGGCCGCTCCCGGGCGTCCGTGGCTTGATCTGGCCTGGCAGCTGTTCGGTATCGCGACCGCTCTGGTGCCGGTCGCACTCGTGGCGCATCTGTTGCTGCGAGAGGGGGCGGGCCTGCGCGCGATCGGCTTCGACCGGCGCCGCCCGTGGTTCGATCTCGGCAGCGGGGCGGGCGTCGCCGCGGTGATCGGCAGTACCGGGATCGCCTTCTATCTGACCGTCAGGGCGCTCGGGTTCAACCTCACGGTGGTGCCGGAGGCGCTGCCCGACGTGTGGTGGAAATTCCCGGTGCTGGTGCTGTCCGCGATGCAGAACTCGATCGTCGAGGAAGTCATCGTCGTCGGCTATCTGCTGCGCCGCCTCGACCAGTTGGGGTGGTCGCCGATGGCCTCGCTGGGGGCGAGTTCGGTGCTGCGCGGCTCGTACCACCTCTACCAGGGCATCGGTGGCTTCATCGGCAACATGGTCATGGGTGTGGTCTTTGTGTTCCTGTACCGGCGTTGGGGCCGGGTGGGGCCCCTGGTCGTGGCCCACACCCTGCTCGACGTCGGGGCTTTCGTGGGGTATGCGGTGCTCGCCGGGAAGGTGGGCTGGCTGCCCACCGCGTGAGGGGCAGCCGGTTCCGGTGGTCAGACCAGCAATTCGCCCTCGATCACGGTGACCGCGTGCCCCGTGAGCAGGGTGCGATCGCCGTTCAGGGTGGTGCGTACCAGGCCGGATCGTGCGGAGGCCTGCAGTCCGGTGAGTTGCGGGTTGCCGAGGCGCGGTGACCAGTACGGGGCGAGGGCGGTGTGGGCGCTGCCGGTGACGGGGTCCTCGTCGACGCCGACCCGCGGGAAGAAGCAGCGGGACACGTAGTCGTAGCCGCCGTCCGGGTCTGCGGCGCGCGCGGTGGCGACGATGCCGCGCCGTGAGTGTCGGACCAGGCCTGCCAGATCGGGGGAGAGGCCTCGCACGGTCCGTTCGTCGGCGAGTTCGACCAGGAGGTCGCCGCAGTGGGGGCCGGTGTCGTGGGCCGAGAGCGGCTCGGTGCCGAGCGCAGTGGCCAGTCCCTCGGGCACCGGTTCCGCGGTGAGCGGTGCGGTGGGGAAGTCGAGGGTGATCGCGCCGTCCGGCGTGTGCTGCGCGGTGAGCACGCCCGACCTGGTGGCGAAGCGGACGGTGCCCTCCGCCGTGCCCGTGCTGCGCAGCACGTGAGCGGTGGCCAGGGTGGCGTGACCGCAGAGGTCGACCTCGGTCGCGGGGGTGAACCAGCGCAGCGCCCAGTCCGCCTCTCCGCCGGGCGGCAGTGGGTGGGTGAAGGCGGTCTCGGCGTGGTTCACCTCGAGGGCGACGCGCTGCATCCAGTCGTCCGTGGGGAAGGAGTCGAGGAGCATGACTCCGGCCGGGTTGCCGGCGAACGGGCGGGTGGTGAAGGCGTCGACGATCCGGATTCTCATGACCGCAGGCTAGGCGGGCGGGGGAGCGGTCGGCCAAGGCCAATCCGGGTTCTCTGGACTCGGTCTCGGGCGGCCTCGGCGGTATCACCACCTGGCAGCAGTGCGCCCGCCGGTCCCGGAGTGCGGTACGGACGGCACTCGGGCCGGTCCCCGATGACCGCTGCGCGAACGGCCGTGACAGGGTCCGGGTATGAACAGGAACGACTCCTATCTCCGTGACCTCTTCTCCCTCGACGGGCGCACCGCCCTCGTCACCGGTGGCAGTTCCGGCATCGGGAGGGCAGTCGCCGGCGGGCTCGCGCAGGCCGGCGCGAGCGTCGTGGTCGTAGCAAGGACCGAGTCGAGTCTCGATCGGACCGTCGCGGAGTTGACCGGGGCCGGCTGCCGCGCGGCGCGGGTGAGCGCCGATCTCGGCACTCGGGCGGGGGTCCGCGCGGCCGCGGACGAGGCCGTCGCCCACTTCGGTGAGCCCGACATCCTCGTGAACTGTGCGGGTATCAA
This sequence comes from Streptomyces sp. YIM 130001, assembly GCF_003574445.1. Taxonomy (GTDB): domain Bacteria; phylum Actinomycetota; class Actinomycetes; order Streptomycetales; family Streptomycetaceae; genus Streptomyces. The sequence goes on along the minus strand of NZ_KZ984559.1, from coordinate 265,200 downwards.
CCTCCGCCCGCCGATGGGTGAACTGGACGACGCCGTCTGGGACTCCACGATGGCGGTGAACCTCGAGGCGCCGTTCCTGCTCGGCCGCCGCTTCGGTCCCGGCATGGCGGAGCGCGGTTTCGGGCGCATCATCCACATCAGCTCCCAGCAGGCCCATCGGGCCTTCGTGCAGAGCGGGGCGTACGGGGTGTCCAAGGGAGCGCTCGAGTCCCTCGCGCGCTCCCAGGCGGAGGCCTGGTCCCCCTACGGCGTCACGTGCAACACCCTGGTGCCCGGATTCGTGATGACTCCGCTGAACGCCCGGCTCTCCTCCGACCCCGAACGGGTGGAGGCGCTCGCGGCGCGCACCATGGTCGGACGCAACGGGGTGGCGGAGGACTTCGCCGGCGCGGCGGTGTTCCTGGCGAGCGGTGCATCGGCGTACGTCACGGGCCAGTCGGTCTTCGTGGACGGTGGATTCTCGGCGCACTGAGGAGGCGCGGCCTCGGTCCGGCGGGTGTCTTCCCGGCGCTTCCCGCCGAAGGGAAGGATGAACGTCCGTGTCCACGGAGCAGTTGGTCGTGCGGGCCCGCGCGCTCTGGGAGGAACTGGCCGATGCGCCGGTGTCGTTCGGCCTCCAGGGCGGCGTGAACGTGGTGGTCTCCCCGGGGTCCGCGCTCTGTCCGGCCGGGTGGGTAGGCGTGGTCGCCCTTGCGGGATCGGCGATCGTGACTGCGCCGAGCGACCGAGCCGCCGCGACCGTCCGTGACGCGCTGTGCGTACTGCCGGTGGAGGATGCCGTGGACGGTGGCCTGGTCGGTGCGGCGCTTCCGGTGGTCCGGACGCTGGGGCCCGCGGCGCTGTCCTACGTATCTCCGGCGAGCTTCCGGCCGGCGGAAGCCGGTCCAGCGGTCGGCCAACTGCCGGCCGGTCACCCGGACTTGCAGGCCCTCGAGCACGCGGCCGGTGACGCGGACGCCGGCGAGGCCGGTCTGGACGAGATCACCTCACCGGCGTACGTGGTGCGCGAACACGGCCAGGTGGTCGCTGCTGCGGGATATCGGAGGTGGCCGAGGCGGACGGCCCATGTCAGCGTACTGACGGCGCCCGGTGCGCGAGGACGGGGCCTGGCGCGGGTGACGGGTTCGGCGGCGGTCGCGCACGCCCTCGCTGCCGGGCTCCTGCCGCAGTGGCGGGCGCGGCCTGCCGCCTCCCGTCGAGTCGCGGCCGCCTTGGGTTTCGAGGAGTTCGGCACGCAACTCAGCTTCGAGCTCGGTTGAGTCCCTTCTGTCACAGGCGTGCGTGCAATTGCCGGGAGCAGAGGCCGGTCGACAGGGATGCCGGCGCAGAGCGCGAGGCGGCTGGGCACGGCGTCCGCGCGCCCGTACTTCGCGTACCCGGGCGAGGATCTCGCGGAACCGGAGAACGTCTTCGGCAGGTGCTGCGCGCCCCGGCCTCGATCTCGTTGTCCTCCCCACGCAGCTCTTCCACAGCGCCAGGGTCGAGCGAGACGTGGGGAACGTCGCCGCGTCACAACGGCCGCACGCACACCGCCGTACGCCGTCCCCCTGGCCGGCTGTGACCGGGCGGTGAACCGGTACGGCATGACCGTGTTCTGCCGAGGGTCTCCGGGTTTCGCGACGGGCCACGGGGGATGGCCGAGCGGAGGGGCGGGCGGAAAGTCGTTGCCACATCATCGCCTCCGCCGTCCCCCGCCCTTCACGCCGTCATGTGAAGCCAGTCCGACGGCCGTAGATCCCGGTGCCGTCCGTGTGGCGGGCCGCTGAGCTGCGCATTCGGCAGGGGATTGCCAAACGAACAGTAGCGATATATCGTTGACGCATCGCGACAGTACATCGATGAGAGGGGTGGTTGCGATGCGTCCCCATGGACACGAGTACGAACACGAGCACCGGCACGGTGAGGGCCGACGGCGCGGACCCGGCGGGCCTGGTCGGCCCGGTCGGGGTGAATTCGAAGGCCTGCGGGCCGCGTTCGGGCCTTTCGGCCCCGGCTTCGGAGGCCCCGGAGGTCCCGGTGGCCCCTGGGGTGGACGAGGCCGTGGCGGTCCGCGCGGCAGGGCGAGGCGAGGCGACGTACGTGCGTCGATCCTGGCTCTGCTCAAGGAGCGGCCGATGCACGGTTACGAAATGATCCAGGAGATCGCCGAGCGCAGTGGCGGGGCCTGGAAGCCCAGCCCGGGGTCGGTCTATCCGACGCTGCAGCTCCTCGAGGACGAGGGTCACATCGGCTCCGCCACCGAGGGCGGCAAGAAGCTCTTCTCGCTCACCGAGCAGGGAGTCCAGGCGGCCGAGGAAGGCCCCGACGCTCCTTGGGATCAGGTCGGCCGCGGGGTCGACTGGGAGTCGGTCAACGAGATCCGGCAGGCCGGCTTCGGTCTGATGGAGGCGTTCGGTCAGGTCTGGAAGACCGGATCGCCCGACCAGCGCGAGAAGGCGCTGGCGGTCGTGAACGAGGCCCGCAAGAAGCTGTATCTGATCCTCGCCGATGAGGGCTGAACAGATCCTCGCGGGGACGTGTCGACCGGCGGTCCTGACCGCCGGAGCGTACGGGCCCGCTCGGAACAGCGGCGCCGCGCACTCGAGGGTGCGCGGCGCCGCTGTCGTGTCTGGGTGCGTGTCGCGGCGCGCGAGCGGTCACGTGACGAGTGCCGCCAGTTTGCGCAGTGACTCGTGGAGTGCGGCGCCGGCCGAGTCCTTGAGCTTCCCGGCCATCAAGGACACGGCTGCGCCGGTGAACTCGCCGTCGATGCGCACCGAGGTCGCGTCGCCGTCCGGGGACAGGCTGTAGCGGGTTCCGACGTTCACGCCCATCGGGCCCTTGCCCTGGATGGTGAGGGCGCGGCCCGGCTCGAGTTCGGTGACCGTCCAGACGACCTCTGCGGGAAAGCCCATCAGCTTCATGTTCTCCTCGAACGTGCCGCCCTGTTCGAGCGAGGTGGGTGCCCCCTTGGGGAAGCCGGTGTGGGTCGCGCTCCACTCGCCGTAGACGGAGAAGTCGCTGAGCTTCGCCCAGACCTTCTCGGCCGGTGCTTCGATCCGTGCTTCCGCGCTGACGTCGGCCATGCGACCACCCCTTCTCGTCGGGTGCTGCTGCGGGCGCAGCCACGGTCGCGGAACGTAGCGGTGGGGTCGGCAACTTACAAGACTGACGGCCCGTCAGAATTATGGTGCGGGGTGGGTGGCGGATGTCCGCTCCGGGAACGGCGGCGGGCCGGTCACCGGGCCGGTCACCGGGGCGGTCGCGGTGGTGGATCGCCCGGTTCGAGCAGGCCGATCCGCCGGATCGCGGCCGTGTCGAAGCGGTCCGAGGCGCGGGGGTACGGGCTCTCGTCGTGGCAGTGCCAGGCCTCCCAGAAGAGGTCGGCGAGCAGGGCGTCGGCCGGTGCGTAGACCCGGTAGACGTAACTCCTCCCGTCGACCGCCGGCAGTGCGACCAGCCAGCAGCCGCAGTCGTCCTCGGTGCGCGACGGCACCGGGTGAACGAGGTGGCGCGGGCCGGGTGGCATGGGTGCCGTCCTTCGCGGGCGGGTCGGGTATCGGTCGAGTCGGGTGGATCGTGGAGGGCAACGGGCCTTCTGGCGTGGCGAGTTCACCCGTTTTCAGGTACTTCGTCCGGTCGGGGGCAGGGAGTGACGTAGTCGTTCCGTTGGACGTGTGGGCGGCCGGTCGTGGTTGCGTCGGCGAGGGAAGCAAGGCGGCGCGCACCGCCGGGGCCGGATCCGGGTGATCTCATCCGCAAGGAGGAGAACTCGCACGCGCTTCCCCACCCTGCGTCGGACGCAGGGATGCTTCTGCCCGGGGATGTCTCGGCCTTCGGGGGCTGATGAGGTGGGGGATGTGCACAGTTCCGCCCACCCGGCCCCCGAGGCCGGAACGCCCGAAGCCGAGCCCGATGTCCGACTCAGCGTGGAGTTGACGTCCGTGGTGGCCGGTGCGCGACGGCGTGCCGTGCGTGACGGCGACGGCCAGATCGACACCGCGCATCTCCTGCACTCCCTGCTCGAGGCCGACCCCGCTGTCCGTGCGGTATTCGCCGATGGCGCCCAGGTGGCCCGCCTCCTGGGCTATCTGGTTCAGCGCAGCATCGGCTACGGACTCCAGTGGCAGGGCACCGTCGAGGACTCCGGTGCCGTGCCCGTCGTCCGCGAGGCGTCCGCCCTCTCGCCTTCCGCCGAGGCGGCCATGCGTACGGCGGTCGAGGCGGCGTCCCGGCGCGGAGCGGCGGTGGCCTCCGGCAACGATCTGCTCGACGCCCTGGTGGCCGACCCCGAGTGCCGCGCCGTCGAGGTGCTGCGCCGGGCCGGAGTGCGGCCCGAGGAACTGGCCCCCGGCATCGACTGAGGCGTACCGGCTCGGCGGAGCCGGCAGTGATGTCTCAGGCCCTGAGATGTCAGGGGTATCGGTGGTGACGCTCATGACCGCGGGTGTCATCATGAGCCGGTGTCTACGTCTGCGGGGGCCCACGGGGTCCAGGGGAGTCGCGGGAGGAACGTCGGGCTGGTGCTCGCACTCGTCTCGGCGTTCGCGTTCGGCGGTTCGGGAGTGGCGGCCAAGCCGCTGATCGAGGCGGGTATGGACCCGCTGCACGTCACCTGGCTCCGGGTGGTCGGCGCTGCCCTGGTGATGCTGCCCGTGGCTTGGAGGAACCGGGATCTGCTGCGACGGCGTCCCGCGCTGCTCGCCGGATTCGGCATTTTCGCGGTGGCCGGGGTGCAGGCCTTCTACTTCGCCTCCATCTCCAGGATTCCCGTCGGCGTGGCCCTGCTCATCGAGTACCTCGGGCCCGCCCTGGTGCTCGGCTGGATCCGCTTCGTGCAGCGGCGCCATGTGACCCGGGCGGCGGCCATCGGTGTGGTGCTCGCCGTGGGCGGGCTCGCCTGTGTCGTCGAGGTGTGGGCGGGTCTCTCGCTCGACGCGCTCGGGGTGCTGCTCGCGCTCGGGGCCGCCTTCTGCCAGGCCGGCTACTTCATCCTGGGCGACCACGGCAGCGACGCTGGCGACGAGGCGCCCGACCCGCTCGGGGTGATCGCCTTCGGGCTGCTGATCGGCGCCGCCGTGCTGACCGTGGTGGCGCGGCCCTGGAACACCGACTTCTCGATCCTGGCCGGGCGGGCCGACATGCACGGCACCGCCGTGCCGGCCTGGGTGCTGCTGGCCTGGATCGTCCTGATCGCGACCGTGCTCGCCTACGGTTCCGGCGTACTCGCGGTACGCCGGCTCTCGCCGCAGGTGGCCGGTGTGGTCGCCTTCCTCGAGGCGGTCGTCGCGACGGTCCTGGCCTGGGTGCTGCTCGGCGAACACCTCACGGCGCCGCAGATCTTCGGGGGTGCCGTGGTACTGCTCGGCGCCTTCATCGCGCAGTCCTCGACCCCGGCCAAGCCGCCGAGCGGGCCGGTCGCGAGCGGGACGCCCGCGACGGAGAAACCGTTGTCCGGCAAACGCACCAACGCGTAGGGTGACGATCATGCATGCGAACGCGCTCGTCCTCCCGCCCCCTGCCTCCTGAGGCGGGCGGCTCACCGGCTTACGCACGGGCCGGGTCCACAGTGGCCCGGCTCATTCGACGCTGCCCGCAGACGACAGTCATCCACCCTGTCTCTCGCGGAGAAGCCACGTGTCGAATGCTCTTCCCACCCCTGCGCCCGGACCGGTGTCCGCGGTCGCTCTGCCCGTCGGGCGGGGACTCCTCTACCTGATCGTCGCCGGTGTCGCCTGGGGCACCGCGGGCGCGGCCGCGTCCCTGGTCTTCCGGGCCAGTGACCTCGGTCCCGTCGCACTGTCCTTCTGGCGCTGCGCCGGTGGTCTCGTCCTCCTCCTCGGAGCGCTCGCGCTGCGGCCCGACGCGGTCAGAGGGCGGGTGCGTGTCGGGCGTACCGCGTTGCTCGGCGGCTGCCTCGCGCTGTTCCAGACCGCCTACTTCGCCGCGGTCGAGGTCACCGGTCTTGCGGTCGGTACGGTCGTCACGCTGGGCGCCGGGCCCGTACTCATCGCGATGGGGGCCCGCCTTGCGATGAGTGAGCGGCTCGGTCGGGGCGGTGTCGCCGCGGTGGCCGGAGCACTCACCGGTCTGGTGGTGATGGTCCTCGGGGACGGCGGTGCGACGGTACGGCCCTGGGGTGTCGTCCTCGCCCTGCTCTCGGCCTCGGGGTACGCCGTGATGACTCTGCTGACCCGGTTCTGGGGCCGGGACGGCGGCGCGGATGCGTACACCACGACTGCCTGGACCTTCGGGATGGCGGCCCTGTGCCTGCTGCCGCTCGCCGGGTGGGAGGGGCTGGTGCCGCACACCGCTGAACACGCTTCTGTGCTCTGGCTGTTGCTGTACATCGCGGCGGTCCCGACCGCGCTGGCCTACGCGCTCTACTTCGCCGGGGCCGCCGTGGTCAGGTCGGCGACCGTCTCGGTGATCATGCTGCTAGAGCCGGTCAGCGCGGCGGTGATCGCCGTGGTGCTGCTCGGTGAGGAGCTCACGGCGGGCACGGTGGTGGGTACCTTGCTGATGCTTGCCGCGGTCGCCGGGCTGGCGGTCGCGGAGACGCGCGGGGCGGTGGCCGCGCGGCGTGCGGCGGTGACGTAGCTCGAGTGATGGGGTGCCACGCGCGCGTGGCACCCCATTTTCCGGACGTGCGGCAGGTCCGTGGCGCGCTACCGCGCCTCCAGATAGTCGGGCACCGGAATGCCCGGCGCGAGGTCGTCCGCCGGGATCGGGGCGGCCTGCGTCTGCTGCAGCGGGATGACGCCGGTCCAGTACGGGAGTCCGGTGTCCTCGGCGTCGTCGTTCGGACCGCCGGTGCGGACCTTGGCGGAGACCTCGGCCAGGTCGATGCTCAGTACGGCGGTGGCGGCCAACTCCTTGGCGTTCGCCGGGCGGCTGTCGGCGGACCGGCCGGGGATCGCGTGGTCCACCAGAGCGTCCAGCGCCGCGCTGCGTTCGTCCTGGTCGGTGACCTGGCGGGCGATGCCGTGCACGACCACCGACCGGTAGTTGACGGAGTGGTGGAAGGCGGACCTGGCGAGCACCAGGCCGTCGACATGGGTCACCGTCAGGCACACCGGCAGGCCGGGGTCGCACTGTCCTGCCATGTGCAGCGGACGCGATCCGGTCGAACCGTGAACGTAAAGACGTTCGCCCACGCGCGCGTAGAGCGTCGGCAGGACGACGGGTGCGCCGTCCCGTACGAAGCCGAGGTGGCAGACGTAGGCGGTGTCGAGTACCGAGTGCACCAGGGTGCGGTCGTAGTCGGCGCGGTCCCGGCCGCGGGTGGGCGTCGACCGGTCGGTGGCGGGATAGGCGTCCTGGGACACTGTCATGGCGAACTCCATTGCACTAGTGCATAATGTTCTTTGTGCTAGAAGGTTATCGGATCACTGGGCGGCGTGCAGTCGAGATTGCCGCCGATATTGAAGGCGCGGTCGGCCGAGGGGAGCTCGAGCCTGGTCAACTTCTGCCCGCCATGCGGGAGTTGGCCGCCGAGCTGGGCGTGAATCCCAATACGGTCGCCGCCGCGTACCGCACCCTCAGGGAACGCGGGGTCATCGAGACGGCGGGGCGGCGCGGGAGTCGTATCCGTCCCCGGCCGGTGAGTACGGCCCGGGACTCGATCCGGGTCGAGGTGCCGCCCGGAGTCCTCGACATCTCCGCCGGGAACCCGGACCCGGCGCTGCTGCCACCGCTGGCCGCCGCTTTCACGGCTGCGGCGGCGGAGGCCGACAAGCGTCCCGTGCTCTACGGGGAGAGCGATGTGGAGCCCGAGTTGGAGCGCCTCGCGCGGGCCGCGTTCGCCGCCGACGGCATTCCCGGCGGGCCGATCGTAATCACTTCCGGGTCGCTCGACGCGATCGAGCGCGTGCTGGCCGCACACCTGCGTCCCGGTGACGCGGTCGCGGTGGAGGACCCGGGTTGGGGCAGCATGCTCGATCTGGTCCCGGCTGTCGGCCTGCGTGCCGTACCGGTCGGGGTCGACGACGAGGGGCCGCTGCCGTCCGATGTGCAGCGGGCGTTGGATGCGGGGGTGCGAGCCGTGGTCGTCACCGACCGGGCGCAGAACCCCACCGGCGCCGCGGTGGGCGAGGCGCGGGCGCGGGAGCTGCGCGAGGTGCTCGGCCGGCACCCCGACGTGCTGCTGATCGAGGACGACCACGGGCACGGCATCGTCTCCGACCCGCTGTGTCCGCTGGCCGGTGTCACCACGCACTGGGCCCTGGTCCGGTCGACCGCCAAGGCGTACGGCCCCGATCTGCGGCTCGCCGTGCTCACCGGCGACCCCGTCACCGTCGACCGGGTGCGCGGCCGGCAGCGTCTGGGGCCCGGGTGGGTGAGCAGGCTCGTACAGAACGCGGTGGTACGTCTGTGGGCGGACGGGGCGGTGGATCCGCAGGCGGTGGCCGGGAGTTACGGGCGCAGGCGGGACGCCTTGATCACCGCGCTGGCGGCGCGTGGGATCCCCTCGCGCGGGCGCAGCGGGATGAACGTCTGGATTCCGGTGCCGGACGAGACCGCCGCGGTGGCCCGGCTGCTGCACGGTGGCTGGGCGGTGGCTCCCGGGGCGCGATTCCGGATGAACGCCGGGCCCGGGGTGCGGGTGACGGTCTCCGCGCTCGAGCCCGCGGACATGGCGCGCATCGCCGATGTGCTGGCTGCGGCCGTCGGCGCCTCACCGGTGCGCCGCTACGAGTGAGCGTCCGGCGGGCGGGTGCGGGACGGTGCCCCGGGGCGGGTGAGCGCGGCACCCGCGAGGATGACCAGGGCGCCCACCGGGGTCGACCACGTCAGCGTCTCGCCGAGTACGGCGACTCCGGCCACGGTCGCGATCACGGGGATGAAGTAGGTGACCATCTGGGCCGTGGTCGGGCCGACTTCGGCGACGAGCCCGTACTGGAGCAAGAACGCGAGGCCCGTACCGAGCGCACCGAGCGCCGCCACACCGAGGAGCGGAACGACCGGAAAGGCGGACGGGGTTGACGTGAACAAGGGTGTCACGACGGCGAGTTGCGCGGTGGCGACGAGCAACTGGGCGCTGCTCAGCGAGAGATGGGACTCGGGGCTGCCGGCCAGCGTGCGCCGGACGTAGATCCACCCGATCGGATAGCTCAGCGAGGCGAGCAGCGCCAGGGACGCGCCGGTCACGTCGAGGCCGTCGAATCCCTGCCAGGCTCCGAGCACGGTCAGCACCCCGAGGAAGCCGATGCCGAGCCCGGCGAACCTGCGTCGTGTGGGACGGTCCTCCGAGAGGGCGACCAGGGACAGGGCCATGCCCCACAGCGGTGAGGTCGCATTGCAGATGCCGGCCAGCGCGGACGGGATGGATGTCTCGGCGAAGGCGAAGAGCGAGAACGGTGCGGCGTTCAGGAGCAAGGCCGCGACGGCCAGACGACCCCAGGTGCGTGCGTCCCGCGGCAGCCTCTCGCGTTTCCAGATCAGCGCGGCGATCAGGACGAGGGAACCGAACAGCAGCCTGCCGAAAGTGACTTGGAAGGGGGCGAAGCTCTCGGTGCCGACCTTGATGAGCAGGAAGCTGAACCCCCAGATCAGCGAGAGCAGGGCGAATCGGATCCGCCAGTCCACGGCAGGCAGGCCCCGCCGGGAGCCGCCGGAGCGGGGTGCGCCGGGCGCTCGCACGCCGGGAGTGCCGGGCCCGGTGGGGGTGGGGTGCAGCGGGGTGCGGGAGGCCATGGCTCCACGATGAGTTGCCGAACCTCGTAGCACAAGCGAGAGTATCTGCCAGCTATCGCTTAGTATCGCTTACATGTTGAATCTGGAGCGCCTGCGCACGCTGGACGCCCTCGCCAGGCACGGTTCGGTCAGCGGTGCCGCCGCCGGGTTGCACGTCACGACCTCGGCGGTCTCGCAGCAGATGACCAAGCTGGAGCGCGAGGTCGGGCAGCAGTTGCTGGCGAAGAACGGCCGGGGGGTACGCCTCACCGACGCCGGCCGGCTGCTCGCCGAGCACGCGGGGCGGATCCTGTCGCAGGTCGAGCTGGCCAGATCGGACCTCGAGGCGCAGCGTGGCCAGGCCGTCGGCGAGCTGCGGATGGCTGCCTTCCCCACCGCGGCGCGCGGCCTGTTCCCGTCCGCCCTGGCGGCCCTGCGCGCCGAGCATCCAGGACTGCGGGTCCGTTCCCAGGAGTTGGAGCCGGAGGACGGAGCCCGAGCCGTGGTGCGCGGTGATCTGGACCTCGCGGTCGTCCTCGACTGGTACAACAAGCCACTGCCGGTCCCCGACGGCCTGGCCAAGGCCGCGTTGCTCGACGACCCGGCCGATGTCGCCCTGCCCGCCGCGCATCCCCTCGCCGGGCGCAGTGAGGCGAGTCTCGAGGAGTTCGCCGATGACGAATGGATCTCCTGGCCGGCCGGGGAGTACTGCCACGACTGGCTGATGTTCACCCTCCGCGCCAAGGACATCGAGCCGCGCATCGCGCACGCCGCGGGGGAGCATCACACCCAACTCGCCTTGGTGGCAGCGGGTCTGGGTGTGTGCGTCGCGCCGCGCCTCGGTCGGGGACCGTTGCCCGAAGGGGTGCGGGTGGTACCGCTGCGGCGCGGTATGAGCCGGCAGATCTACGTGGTCTGGCGGGCGGACGCGGACCGCCGCCCGTCCATCCGGGCGGCGGTGGGGGCGTTGCGCAGGGCGGGGGAGCAGGTGGCTTGAGTGCCGGGGGAGAAGGGGCCCCTCAGAGCTCCGCCAGTTTGCGGAAGTCCCAGGACGCCACCTTGTCCGGAGTGAGTCGGACCCAGGCGTGCCGTCCGTCGTGCGGCATCGTCTCGAGACCGAAGTTCTTGCGGGTGAACAGCCGCTCGGGCTCTACGAGTTCGGGGCAGGGTTCGCCCGTACGGGGTGACTCGCCCACGAACTCCACGCGGCCGGACAGCTCCGCGCCGCGCAGCTCGCCGTACTCCTCCCCGCTGTCCACCACGACCGCGATCCGCCCGTCCTGACGGAGATCCGACCAGCGTCGGCTGCGTGTGATCGAGTACAGCCACAGCGAGGCGCCGTCCCAGACGAACCAGAGCGTGCTGGCATGCGGCGTGCCGTCCGCGGAGACCGTCGCGACCCGGCAGGTGCGTTGCTCGGACAGGAACGCGTCCAGTTCCTGCGGGGTCATCATGATTCTGCGGCCCCTGCGCTGGGCGGTGTCGGCCATCCGGACCTCCTCACCGGCGGTCCCGGCGCCGCGCGGGCGCCGCACCGACCGTTTCTGATGATTCGTCAGTGCAGCATGGATCGTCTTCCTTCCGGACGCAATGGGCGTTACCCTCGCGCCGCACTCGGCGCCGCCGTACCGAAATGACCAACGGGCCAAGCCCCTTGGAACTTCAGGCCGTTGAAGCGAGGAAGCATGCCGTCGACCGAGAAGCTCAGGGAACTGCTCGACCCGGCCACCACCGTGCTGCTCACCGTGGAGTGCCAGGAGGGTGTGGTCGGCACCGACAGCGCGCTGCCCGAACTGGCCGAACAGGCGCGGTCGTCGGGCGCACTCGACCGGATCGCCCGACTGGTGTCCGCCGCCCACGCCGCCTCCGTGCAGGTGCTGCACGCGGTGGCCGAGCGCCGTCCGGACGGACGCGGCGCCAACCGCAACGCCAGGCTGTTCCGCGCCACCGAACGCCTACCGGTCCTGCAGCTCGCGGGCTCCCGCGCGGTCCGGATCGCCGCCCCGGTCCAGGTCGCGGACGCGGACATCGTCGTACGCCGGCTGCACGGCCTGTCCCCGATCGCCGGAACCGACGTCGACGCCCTGCTGCGCAATCTGGGCTGCCGCACCCTGGTCGTCACCGGCGTATCGGCGAATGTGGCGATCCCCAACGCCGTCTTCGACGCGGTCAATCTGGGGTACACCGCCGTGGTTCCCCAGGACGCCATCGCGGGGGTGCCCGCCGACTACACGCCCGCGGTGGTGCGCCACACGCTGGCGCTGGTCGCCACGGTGACCTCCACGGACGACGTACTCGGGGCATGGAAGCAGCAGCACGGACGAGCCTGAGCGGGTGCCTGTTCACGATTCCCGCTTCCGGCCGATCGCGTTGCCCGCTGACGCCTCCCGCCCCTGCGCTTCCCCGGCTCGTCGCCGCCGCTCACGCGAGGCGGATCGCGCCGCCGGACACGGAGATCTTGGCTGCGGGCAGCGGCCGGGTCGCGGGACCGCCCTGCACACCGCCGTCGGAGACGTCGAACCTGCTGTTGTGGCAAGGGCAGTTGATGGCCCCGCCGGACACGTCCTTCACCGCACAGCCCTGATGCGTGCACTTGGCCGAGAAGGCCCTGAACTGCCCGGCAGTCGGCTGGGTGACCACCACCCCTTCGTCCTTGAAGACCGTCCCGCCTCCCTCCGGGATGTCAGCTGTCCGCGCCAGCACTGCGCCGCTTTCACCGCCGCCGTCGGGGGAGTTCCCGCCTTCCTCTCCCTCGGCATCCGGCTTTCGCTCCGCCGGAGCGTTGTCGCCAGGGTCCGAGCCCTCGCTGCCCCCGCAGGCGGCGACCGCCGCGGTGAGACCGACGGCGCCCGCGGCGGCGAGCGTCGCCCGCCGAGTGGGCCGGCGACCCGGCGCCGGGGCTGACGGAGGCGACTCAGGCGGTGCGGAGCGCCGTGCGGTCGGTACGTCGGTCATGTCGATCTCCCTTGGTCTGCGTGGCGTTGCCTGCGTCACCGGTCTTGATGTCTGGTACGCGGTGCAGAGCCCTGGTGTTCACCGGAGGTCCCGGGTAGCGGGCCGGCTGGCGGACGCGGCGGGGTCCGGAGGGCCGACATGGCATCAGTGAACGGGAGTTGGGCTTTCTCGTTGCTCCGCGGGAGGACCCCGACGCGAGACGGATGTGGAACGAAAAGCGGCGTCGACTCGACTCGTCCGGCACGGCGGCCCCTGCACGCGGCGTCGCTGCCCAACGAGGCGAGCGCGCCCCGATCGGGCAGCTCCGGCAAGGGCGGCCTGTTCGGCACGGAAGTTGCCGCCGCCCGTCACCGGCGCGACCTGTTGGTCGGACGACGCCCGACGCTGCTGCTCAGCTGCCGTCGCGGTCGGTGCGAACGCGCTCACCCGTCGATTCGCTGTGCGCGCACGTAGGTCAACTCGAAGAGCCAGCACCGGAATTCGGGATTGCCCATCAGGTCGAAGAAGCGGTGCACTTCGGCCTCCGTGAGGTCGGTTTTCCCCAAGTGTGATGCGACTTGAAGAACGTAGTTGCGGAGCAGGAGACATCCGGCACTGCCGCCGGTCACGGTGCGGGCGTAGCGGCGACTCTCGACGTTGACCAGGCCGGTTCGCATCATGCACGCGTCTACTTCTGTGGCCCACGTGTACGAGATGCCGCCGGGCATGCCGATCTGTGTGATGACGGTTTCCACGACGCGTTGGAAGACGCGGGCGTCGTCCGGGTTCGGCGCGGAGACCACCTCCAGGTGGGGGCCCTTGAACTCGCCGATCACCAGCCATCCGCCGGGTACGAGGGCGTCCATCAGTTTCGCGATGATCTCCCGGCGCTGCGGCAGATGCATGAGGACGAGGCGAGCGTGGATCACGTCGAACGGGCCGCCGTCGGGGGCCCCGGTGGTGATGTCGTGCTCTCGCACCTCCAGACCCGGCGTCGCGGCGACGCGCCCCGTCTCGATGTCGATCGCGATCACCTTGCCCGTCGGCCCGACGCGCTCGACCAGGCCGCGGGCGATGGTGCCGCCACCCGCGCCGATCTCGAGGCAGTGATGACCGGGGCGGACGAGGGGATCGAGGTTCTCGAACGAATGGGCGTCGAGCAGCAGCGACAGGTGATCGAGCTGCTCAGCGCCGAGATCGGTGCCGCTGTCGAGGAGGTACGTGGTCGGTTTCCCCGTTGCCATGGATCAGCATCCTTCTGTACGACCTGTATGACGAGAGTCGCTCAGCATCCCAGAAGGTGCGTATGTCGGCCATACCATGTCGGACTCGCATGGTTCGGGCACTGCCTCGGCTGCGGGCGGCTGCCGGGATGTGAACCCTCCGCAGGAGATCGCCGACGGCATGCCGGACAGCCGAGGCACAGGGAGTCGGTGCCGAGCCGCGCGGGCAGTCGGGTTCCTGCCCGCCACTCGCTGCCCGGTCGCCGCTCATCAAGGAAGTCAACTCCCTTGAACGTTGAGCTGGGCAGTGTCTGAAACCTGGTGCTGCACCAACCAACGAACTGGTGCTGCATCAACCGACGTTCGCCGCCCTGTAGCTCCGCACCATCTGACGGGTGCGGCCCCAAGGGGGAAACGCCACGCCAACTCCGTTTGTCGGACGCCCGGTTGCTACCGAAACGGTCATGGGGTCAGCGGTAGCCGTCCCTGGAGCAAGCGGAGGCGGGGCTGCGGGACTGGCGGTGCCGTGCGGGGTGAGGCTTTCGCCGTCCTGGGTCGCTCAGCGGGCTCCGGCAGGGGCACTGAGCTGTTCGGCCAGCCGCTCGAGTTCGGCCGACGTGGAGGGCGAGCGGTCGCTGAGTCCGCTGTCCACGGCCGTCGGGCTCTTCAGGAAGCGCCGGAGCACGGCCACAAGGAGCTTTTGCGGCAGAGCCCGCAACGCGGCGAACGCCCGTGGTACCGGCGGTGTCTCCATCGCGGCGAGATTCCGGCGCATGAGGCGGAGCATGCCGCGAACCGCGGCCGGATCGTCGCTCAGCGCCACCGGACCGCCCGCCGCGTGCACCGCCTGACCGAGCGGCACCTCGAACGCGGCGTGCGTCCTGAGCCAGGCGTCCATCTGCGGCTCGGCCCTGGCGTTGATCCCGGCGGTACGGAACGCCGCCACGATCCGTTCCAGTCGCGGGGTGGCACGGCCGTCGGGTTCACCGATCGGCATCGCGACCCGGCGAGTGAGGAAATTGGTCTTGCGGTAGCGGACCACGTCGCCGTCCATCGTGCCGCCGGTCGAGGGAAGCCGAGCAGCACCCGCTCATGGCCGAGCGCCGCACCCAGTGTCTCGGGGCCTGCTGCCCAGTTGAGCAGGAACAGCACGTCACCCTGGACACCGGCGAGTGATTCCAGCACCGCGTCCACCTGGTGGGTGCGGACGAAGACGGTGATCAGGTCGTACCCGCCGTCCGGCTGCTCTGTCACCGGTACCGGCACCCTCCTGACGGGGCCGCCCGACTCCGCGAGCAGCACTCCCTGCCCGCGCAGCGCCGTCAGACGCCTGCCCCGGGCGATAAGCGAGACATCGTGGCCGGCCTCATGCATGCGGGCGGCGAACACGCTGCCGCAGACCCCGGCGCCGTATACGAGCAGCTTCACAACGAATCCTCTTTCAGTCGTTCGTTTGATTCATACGTTCGTTTCATTCAAGCGTATGTAGAGTCCCTCGTGTGGCAACCTCCGACACCCGAACCCAGCTCCTCGACGCGGCCGAGCACCTCTTCGCCGAGAACGGATACCGCGGCACCTCGATCCGCGCGATCACCAGACTTGCCGGAGCGAACCTGGCCGCCGTCGGCTACCACTTCGGCTCGAAGGCGGAGCTGATGGCCGCGGTCGCCCGCCGGGTGATCGAACCCATCAATGCGGCTCAGTGCGCCGGGCTCGACGCCTTGCTCGCCCGGACCCCCGACCCGCCGGTCGGCGAGCTGGTGGAGGCTTTCGCGGGACCGCTGTTCGACGAGATGCCGGCCGGCGACGCGGGCGGCGCCCGCACGTCCCGGCTGATCGTGACGATCCTCAGCGACCCGGCCGAGGAAGCACGCAGCTGGACGGGCGCGGAAGAGGACTCGGTCCGTGAGCGGTACTTCGCGGCCTTTGCGCGCGTCCTGCCAGGACTCTCCCCGGAGGAGCTGTGGTTCCGGATGCGGGGGATCCTTGCCGTGACGGCTGTCGACCGTCTCCAGGCCTACCAGCTGCCCTCTCCCGGCTGCGTGTCCTCGGTAGCGGGCGAGGCGTCCCGGCGATGGGCGATCACGTTCCTGACGGCAGCGATGAGTGCGCCGCCGATCCGGACCTGACGACCCAAGACAGGTGCTGGCGGCGCGAGTCGGGCGGCGTCAGTCCTGTGGGCGAGGGCGAGGGCGAGGGCGAGGGCGTTGAGGCGCTGATCGCGTTCGGTCGGCATGCAGGTCTTCCAGTTGTGAGGGACCACCCCCAACTGTCAATGACATCCGTCAGTTTGGACCCAGTTGCGTGGGCGGGCCCCAGTGGCTGGGCGTCGAGGTGTCGTGACCGACCGTCGCATCGAGCAGTGCTCTGTGCTCCCCTCGGGGGCTCGGGGGCCCAGGTGCCGCTGTGCGGCACCTGCCGGCGCCAGGAATGCCATCACCAGGTCACCCCGAAGTCTGCTCGGCGACCCGCGCCGACGCGTCCGCGCCGCACATCGTTGGTACGGAGTATTGCCGGATCGTCCTACAAGCCTCTAGCTTGAAAATGACCTAACTGGGGTGATTCGCATGGGAGTTGACTTCCCGAAGCCGTTTCCGCTCGGTGCCGCCTCCGACGACTTTCTGCGAAGTTTCGCCGCGGCCGTGCTGCCGCTCCGGTCGCAGTCGCTGCGGGAGGAGGTCTGTCCCGGGGTACTGCTGGAGACGGACGGGCCGCCGGGTGAGGTGTCGTGTCGGGCCGTGCGTGTGCTGGACGGGCTGCGGGCGATGCTGGGCAGCGATGCGGACAGGCGGGTGAGCTACGCGGAGGGGTGGCCTGGGGTACCCGTACCGGCTCAGGGGCAGGGCGATGCCGGATGCCAACTCCTCGACGAATTCATCACCTCCCGGCTGGGTGCCGAGTTGCGCAAAGGCGCGCCGGCCGGTGGCGACAGCCTGCGTGTACGCAATCTGGAACTGGTCGAGTACATGGCCGCCTGGGCCATGGCGCCCCCGCCGGGTGTGCGGTTCGAGGGCAGGGCGCTGCGCGACCACTGCTACGCCCGGCGTGCCGAGGCCGGGGTGCTGCACACGATGGAGAAGTGGGTGGGCCGGGAGCAGGACGGGCCCGCAGACAGTCTCGTCGGGGTGCTGCGGACGCTGCTGGCGGAGCCGGTGCTGCGGACGCTCCCGCGGTGGTGCTGGTCTCGCTGGTGGTCCCGGCGGCTGCTGCGCTCCCGGCACGCCTGGTATGCCCGGTGGCGCCCCACCGGGCACTCGGGGAGCGTCTTCGACAAGGCCGTCGAACTACTGCGCCGGGAGGCAGAACGGCTGAGGGGCGCCGACGCGGCGGAGGCGCTCAGGAGCCTGGAGGAGCTGATGTTCCGGGCGCTGCTGGCCGATCTGCACCGTGCGCGCCCGGGCAGGTTCCTCCCGTGGCGCCGACGCCGGCGTACTCGCCGCGTCATCCTGCTCGGCCTGCCCCCGGGCGATGCGCCCGAGGCGGTGGCGGTCCGCCGGCTGCTTGCCGTGTACCGCAGCAGCCTCGGCGCGCCCGGCAGCGCCTCGCTCCTGTTGGCCGGAGCCGGCAGGGCGGCCGACTACGCGCAGCCCGACTGGAAGCTCTGCCGGAACCTGGCCGAGGGGGCGAAGCGGCTCGAGCCGGTGCCCGTCGGCTCTACCGCACCGGCACCTCTGCTGGTGCGGATGCCGGATCAGCAGAGCTTCTTCGCGACGGACGGGATCTACCAGACGCCTGTCCAGCCCACGTGGCCGCTGAACTGGGCGTCCGCTCGCACCGAAGCGGCGATGGAAGTCGTGGCACTGACGGCCGCGATGTCCTTGATCGGTCCGTGGCTGTGGCCGCAGATCTTTCCGTCCGAGCCCGGTTGCCTCGACGGGAGCGCGGTCGCGGGCCAGTCCCGACCCGCCGTCATGGGTGAGAGTGCCGGCGCGGATGGTGGCAGCCCGCGTAAGCAGTACGCCGCGGTTGTCCAGGCGATCGGGAAGCTGAACCGGCAGGCGCTCAGGGCGGAGTCGGAATTCGGCAAGCCCGTGCGCAAGGTCGTCTACTTCGGTTCGGGGATCGACAATGACCCCGACGAGATTGTCATGAACGGGACGATTCCGGAGTTGCGTGGTATCTGGCTGGCGCAGCGGCGGCTGAACGCGCTGGCCGCCGAGGAATCGGGCTATCGCGTGCGGCTGTACGTCGATGTGCGCGATGCCGGACGGAAGTTCCGGAACGTCGTCCAGGAGGCGGGGAAGGTTGCCGAGGAGGCTCAGCGTGCCGAGGACCTGCAGAACAGCCGCACCGTTGTCGGCGTGATCGGCTTCCGGGAGAGCCGGGCGGTGACCAAGAAGGCGGCCCAGGTGCTCACCGAGCACCGCATCCCGATCATCGGCACGACGGCGACCGCGGTCGCGATGCAACAGGCCGGCGACTACTACCGTCCGATGTCGCCCGACAACGACCGTGAGACGGAGATCGCCGCCCGGTTCGCCGACCAGGGGCGCATCGTCTCCACCGGCGGCGGGAACTGTGACACGGCCACCCAGGCGGTGGTCGTCAAGGACCCGGGTGATCTGTACACCAACGAGCTGGCCGAGAAGTTCGTACGCAACTTCGGGCCGGGCAGGGCCCGGACGGTGTCCTTTCCCGGCCGTCACGGTGCCCAGGTCTCGGCCCGCGACACCGCACTGCGGGTCTGCGATGCCCTGCGCCTGGAGCCCCGCACGGTCGTCTACTGGGCGTCGCGGGTGCCGCAGTTCACCGCGTTCGTCAACGAGTACGGGCCGGCCTCGGGGTGCGCCGGCCGGCCGCTGACCGTGATCGGCGGCAACGAGTTGACCAACGCCGCACTGGGCGGGCAGTTCCCACAGTCCTGGCTGCGGCTCTATCACACCGTGCACGTGCTGCCCGACGGGCATCCGGACGAGAACTACCAGGCGAAAGAGCTGGTCGCCGATTACATCAGGGAGTACACCTCCCGCGATCCGTGGGTCGACGACGGGCACGTGGCGCTGGCCTACGACGCACTTACGGTGCTCTCCTACGCGGCGGACGGTGCGTACTCCAGTACGCGCGAGGCCGATGCCCAGGCGGTGAAGTCGAAGCTGGACAACGGGGTGCACTTCGAGGGCGCCAGCGGGGCGATCGACATCCCTGCCCACAACGGCTCCAGGCCGCCGCGCGACAAAGCCCTGGTGATACTGCATCACACCGACGAGAAGCAGAAACTGGTCCTGTACTGCGGCCGTTTCACGCAGAAGGACGGCACGGTCACCCACTGGGGACCGGATGATCAGTACCGCTGCCCCCAGGACGAGGACTGAACGAATCTCACGGGGACACCCGCCACCGCCTGTGCGGCGTCCGGCAGATCGCGCCGGTCGACGATCGCGATGACCGGGTAGCCGCCGGTGACGGGGTGGTCGGCGAGGAAGACCAGCGGCTGCCCGTCCGGCGGTACCTGCACCGCGCCCAGTACGACGCCTTCGCTGGGCAGTTCGGCGGGGGTGCGCCGGGCCAGCACCGGACCGTGCAGGCGTAGCCCGACCCGGTCGCCGGCCGAGACGACGTACCGTGCCGCAGTCAGCAGCCGCAGCGCGGCGGGGGTGAACCAGTCCGCCCGCGGCCCCGGCGCGATCCGCAGCACCAGGTGGGCCGGCGGCGCCCGGTGCGGAACCGCCTCGACGAGCGGGGGAGGGAGGGCCGACGGTGGTCCCAGTGCGAGTGTGTCCCCGGCGGTCAGGGCTGGCGGCCCGAGACCGGAGAGGCGATCGGTGGCCCGGCTGCCCAGCTCCGGCTCGACGTCGATGCCGCCGGCGAAAGCCACGTAGGACCTGATGCCGCGAACCGCGGGGCCCACCTCGAGGAGCGCCCCCGCGGGCACCCGCACCCAGGCGCCCCAGGGGGCCGGCCGTCCGTCGACCTTCACCGGGCAGGGCGCGCCGGTGACCGCGGCCAGGACGGTGCGACGTGGGCGTACCGAGCAGCCGTCCAAAGTGGTTTCCAGTACCGCCGCCTCAAAGTGGTTGCCGACCAGGCGGTTGGCCAGGCGACTGGCCGGCTGGTCCAGGGCGCCGGAGTGGGGAACACCGAGGTGGGCGTGGCCCGGGCGGCCGGCGTCCTGCACTGTGGTCAGCGCCCCGGCTCTGACGACGTCGAGGAGCCCTCGCGTCATCCGGGCACCGGCTCGAAGTACACCTGGGCCCCCGGGGCGAGCAGGGCGGCCGGCTCCCGGTGCGGATCCCACAGCCTGATGTCGACGACGGTGCCGATGAGCTGCCAGCCGCCGGGGGAGGCGCGCGGATAGACCCCGGTGTAGGGGCCGGCGAGGCCGACCGCACCGGCGGGCACCCGGGTGCGCGGCGTCGCCCGGCGAGGGAGGGCGGGGAGTCCGGAGCCGCCGGTGAGATACGCGAACCCCGGCACGAATCCGCAGAACGCCACCCGCCACCGAGCGGCGCTGTGCCGCCGGGCGGCCTCGGCGGCATCCACCTGCCAGTGCCGGGCGATGTGGTCGAGGTCCGCACCGTCGTATCGCACCGGGATCCTGAGTGCCGGGCCCGGCACCTCGTCGGGAGTGCGGGCGAGTGTCCAGCCGCTGAGCTGTCCGGCGAGCGTGTCCGGGTCGTCCAGGCCGTCCAGCAGTACGGTGCGTTCCCCTGGCACGATCTCTCGGACCGGTGGGAGCGCGCCGACCGTACGACGGTGCAGCAACTCTGCGTGCAGTGACTGGACTTGACGATGGTCGGCGCACTCCACGAGGAGTGCGTTCGGCCCGTAGGGCAGCACTCGCAACCGCGGTGTGCGTTCGACCGTCATGTGAAGGCCTCGACCCTGATCCCGGCCGCCACCAGCCGGTCCCGCATCCGTCGCGCCAGCTCCGCGGCGCCCGGGGTGTCGCCATGCACACACAGCGATCGCGGCTGCGCCACCGACGGACCACCGTCTGTCCCCGGTGCCGCGACGCCCGCGGTCGCCAAAGCCACCGCGCGCTGGAGAACCGTCTCGGGATCCTGGACGACCGCCCCTTCACTGCCGCGCGGCACCAGCCGTCCCGCCGCCGTGTACGCCCGGTCCGCGAACGCCTCCGTCACCGCCGGCAGCCCGGCCGCCACGGCTCGGGCGGCCAGCCGGGAGCCGGGCATGGTCAGCACCGGCAGCCGCTCACCGGTCAGTTGGATGCCCGCGACCACGGCAGCGGCCTGCTCTTCGTCGTCCAGGACGCGGTGGTAGAGGGCGCCGTGCGGTCGGACGTAGGAGACCCGCAGCCCGGCTGCGCGCGCGAAGACTGCCAGGCCGCCGATCTGATACGCGGTCTCTGCCGCCAGTACGTCCGGCGGCACATCCATCGCCCGCCGCCCGAAACCCGCCAGATCCCGATAGGAGATCTGGGCCCCGATACGCACGCCACGCTCGGCGGCCAGGTCACACACCCGGCGCATCGTCACGGCGTCGCCGGCGTGGAAGCCGCAGGCCACGTTGGCGCTGGTGACGGCGGACAGCAGGGCCTCGTCGTCGGTCAGCTGCCAGCGGCCGAACCCTTCGCCGAGATCGGCGTTGAGGTCGACCGGCGGAAGTCCAGCGGGCGCGGAAGCAGCCGTGAGCCTCTCCTTCACCCGAGCTCCCGACCGCGGATTCCGGGCAGCCTCGGCAGGGCGAACACCGTCCACCAGCAGCCGACAGGCATGCCCGACCAGCCGGCATCTCTCCCGCCGGCGACGGCGGTGGCTGCTGACGTGCTCCGAACCGCACTCATGCACACCTCATACAGGGGTAGTCGGGCGCGAATGGAGCCGTCGCGTCGGCTCAGCCCTGTGGCCACCGTAGAGGATTGTTGAACGATCCTTCAATGGTTCTGCGGGCGTCCAATACCCGTGTGCCGACGTCTGGTTGGGGAATCTCGCTGGGCGCCGGGGCCGTTCCCGCCGGGCAGTCGACCCGGTACCCGGCGGTGGAGACAGTGCGCGTCCCACCGTCGGGAAGGGGCAGGACCGCGCGCGCCCGCCAGACGTGCCCACATGCCGACCACAGCGTTTCCCGCCCGACCTGGGCGCTCCATGCCGCGCCCCGGGTCCGTGCGTCCGGTGCGACCGGTGCGACCGGCGGCCCGCGCCGGGAGGATGAGGCGCCCGGTTTCTCTCCGGTCTCCGGTGGACTTCGCGTGAGGAAGCAGGCGGACACGACCGTCGTGTGCTGCGTGTGCTGCGTGTGCTGCGTGTGCTGCGTGTGCTGCGTGTGCTGCGTGTGCCGCGAGTTCCCGCGCCCCGTGCACCAGCCGCACAGCCCGAGCAGCCGCCCGCCTTCGAACCGCGCCCGTACCTGCACCTCGATCCCCGCCGCGGCCGAAGCCGTGGCCGATTCCGGTCGCCTCCACTCCACGGGCTTCCAGGTTGACCTGTCGCGGCAGGCAGGTGGCCCGAATCGAGAGCGGTCGGGCGACGCGGAGCCCGGCTGGGTTCCGCGCTCCTCCCCATCCTTGTCCTGTTCCTGTGCCGCCGCACGGGGCGGAAGGTGATCCGCCAGGGAGCGCCACAACTGCGGCCCGGCCACCGCAAGGAGCAGGGCCAGCGCTGTCGCGCCGCCGCGGCGACGCAGCGGCGCCCGCCGACCACGGGCCGCCGGAACGGGCCGACCGGAGGTCCACCCGCCTCGCGGTGGGTGGCTTTCGAGCTCATCTGCGTCCCGCTCGTCGCAGTGCTCGCCATCGCAACCGTTCCTCATCCGTCCTCCGCCCCCCAACGTCCCCGAGTCGCCGCTCTGTTGGCCCGCCCAGAGGTAGGGCGTCGGCTGGGTTCAGCGCAGTTCGGTGCCGCTGGTCTCGGGCAGGCCGAACAACGCGACGAAGGCCAGGGCGTAGCCCGCGGCGGCGAAGGTCAGAGCGCCGCCGACGCCCCAACTGTCGGAGAGGAAGCCGACGATGGTGGGAAAGACGGCACCGATACCGCGGCCCATGTTGTAGGTGAAGCCCTGTCCGGTGCCGCGGACTTCGGTGGGATAGAGCTCGGCGAGGAAGGAGCCGAAGCTCGAGAAGATCGCCGACATGCAGAAGCCGAGCGGGAAGCCCAGCAGCAGCGAGACTCCGTCCCAGCCCGCCGGCACCTGGGAGTACGCGAGGACACAGACGGCGGACAGCACCGCGAAGAGCTGGATCGTGGCGCGGCGGCCCAGCCGGTCGGCGAGATGGGCGCCGGTGATGTAGCCGCTGAAGGCGCCGGCGATCTGCACCACCAGGAAGCCGCCGACGCCGGTGACCGCCAGGCCCCGTTCCGTGGCCAGGTAGTTCGGCATCCAGGTCGCCAGCGTGTAGTAGCCGCCTTGGACACCGGTGGACATCAGCGCGGCCAGCAGCGTCGTCCGCAACAGCCTGCCCCGGAAGATCGCCGCGAACGACGCGATGGGGCCGCCGTGCCGCCCGTCGGCGCCTTGCAGCCGCTCCTTGGCCACCGGTGCGTCGGTGACGCTGCGGCGGATGTAGATCAGCAGCAGCGCCGGCAGAGCGCCGGTGAAGAACAGCACCCGCCAGGCCAGATCATCACCGACCAGATGGAAGACGACTGTGTAGGCGAGGACCGCCAGGCCCCAGCCGATCGCCCAGGCCGACTGGATCCAGCCCAGTGTGCGCCCGCGATGCCGGCTGGAGGCGTACTCCGCCACCAGCACCGCGCCGACCGCCCACTCACCACCGAAGCCCAGGCCCTGCAACGCGCGGAAGACCAGAAGCGTTTCGAAGTTCGGCGCCAGTCCGCAGGCGACCGTGAAGACGGCGTAGACACCGACCGTCCACATCAGGGCCTTCACCCGGCCCACGCGATCCGCGAAGACACCGGCCAGGGCACCGCCCACGGCGGAGACGACGAGGGTGGTGGTCGCCAACAGGCCGGTCTGGCCGTTGTCGAGTGCGAAGTACGCGCCGATCGCCGCCATGCTCAGCGGCAGAACGTAGAAGTCGTACGCATCCAGGCCGTAACCGCCGTACGCGCCGAAGAACGCGCGTCGGCCGCGGGGGCTCAGTTCGCTGAACCAGGCCATGCGGCCCGCTTCGGCGTCACTCGGAGATGTGTCCGGGGCCTTCTTCGAGGCTGCCTTGTCGGACGGGGAGGAACTCGTGCTCATGGTCGTGCACCTCTCAAGGACCTTGATGGTGCTGCGAGTTGACGCATCCAGCATGGGGACTGTTGAACAATCAGACAAGAGTCTGAGCCATTGTGACCCTTCCTCGGGTGGCATACGATCATCACAAGCCCGGTGAAGGAGCCATCTGATGAGTCCAGGCATGGATCAACTGGCCCGTGACAAAGACCTGTTGGGGCGCTCGAGCATCACGGAACGGGTAACTGATCTGCTGCGTACGCGCATCGGTGAGGGGCGGTTCAAACCAGGCGAGAAACTTTCCGAGGACGAGATCTGCACCGCCCTCGGCGTCTCGCGCAACACCGTCCGCGAGGCATTCCGTCTGCTCACTCATGAGCGTCTGCTCGCGCATGAGCTCAACCGGGGTGTCTTCGTGCGCCGTCCCAGCAGTGCGGACATCGCCGATATCTACCGGATGCGCATGCTGGTGGAGTGCGCGGTCCTGCGTTGCCTGGGCGATCCGCCCTTCGCCCTCGAAGGGCTCGCCGCGGCCGCCGACGACGGCGACAAGGCAGTGGCGGCACAGGACTGGGCGGCGCTGGGCGCGGCGAACTTCCACTTCCACCGCGAACTGATAGCCCTTGCCGGCATCCGCAGGATCGACGAGACGATGCGCAGCGTGCTGGCCGAGCTGCGCCTGGCCTTTCACTGTGTCGACGACCCGCGCGCCCTGCACATCCCCTACCTGGGGCTGAACAGGACCCTGCTGGAGACCCTCCGCACCGGCGACGCGGACCTGGCCGAACGCCAGCTGCGCGACTACCTCGACGACTCCCGTACGACGATGGAGCGGACGGCGAGCAGCGGGGAATGACCCGCCGGCCCGCCGCCACTGAACGGATCCGCGTGAGGCGCGCGGTCGGCGGCGGAAGGGACCTTGGCGCTCGGACGTTTCTGGGAGCCTGAACTGCAGGAAGCTCGCGCTCGACGAGCCAGGCCTCGATCGCGGGCATCTCGGGTCACACACCCCAACTCCCCGCCGGCGCACGGGACTACAGCCATGACGTCCTCGCGTCCCGGTACGCGAACGGCTGGTCCGGTCGGTCGCGCCAGCCCGACCGACCGTTCTCCAGGTGTACTCCGGGTCCGCCTCCGTCGCGCCTCGCCCGATCGGTCGGGCCGCTCGGGCGGCGCCCTCACCGCGGTCGCCGTCCTCGGCGCCTGGAGCCGGAACGGCACGGACGGCAGGGGCGACCCCGTGGGCCCCGGACGGAACCGCGTACTGGGCGACGTCCCGTGCCTGCCCGCCCTGCTCGCCCGGGCCCGGTCCTCGCGCTCGTCACGGTGGCCTACGCGCGGCGGCGCCGCGCACGCCGTGAGCGAACGACCGCATCGTGAACGGCGATCGGACCGTGAACGGCGATCGGACCGAGACGTGAACGACGACCGGATCGTGGACGGTGGACCGCTTCGTGAACCGACGGCAGCGCGCAGCGCTCAGTGCGAGTCGTGCACCAACAGCGCGATCTGCACCCGGTTGTTGTAGTCGAGCTTGGTGAGGATGCGCGAGGTGTACGTCTTCACGGTGGCGACCGTCATGTGGAGGTCGGCGGCGATCTCCACGTTGGACGCCCCGGTGCCGATCGCCTCGGCGACCCGCCGCTCGCCCGGCGCGAGGACTGCGAGCCGGCGGCGGCTGTCGTCCCGGCGTTCCCCCGAGTCGTCGAGGGCACGATCGATGAGCCCTCGGGTCACCGCGGGGGAGAGGATCGGATCCCCGGCGGCGACCGCTCTGATCCCCTCCACGAGCTGCGCCGGCGGAGTGTCCTTCAGCAGAAACCCGGCGGCTCCCGCGCGCAGCGCGCCGAGCACCAGATGGTCGGCGCCGAACGTGGTCAGCATGACGACCTCGGGCGGTGCGGGAGGCGCGGGCGCGGAGCGCAGGGCCGCGGTGGCGGTCAGGCCGTCGACGCGGGGCATGCGGACGTCCATCAGGACCACGTCGGGACGCGTACGGGAGACGACCTCGACGGCGGTGTGGCCGTCGGCCGCCTCACCCACGACGGTCAGGTCCTCGAAGCCGGACAGCATGGTGGTCAGACCGGCCCGGACCAGCCATTCGTCGTCCACGAGGACCAGCTTGATCATCCAGACTCCCAGGGAAGCCAGGCCGTCAGACGGTACCGGCCGTCGACGGCTCCGTGGTCGAGAGTACCGCCGGCCAGAGTGGCCCGCTCCGCAAGCCCGACCAGGCCGAGGCCACCGCCCGGCGTGATGGGCGGCGCCGGTTGTGGGGCGAGCGGCTGGCTGACCGTCACCAGGACGCCGTCGCCGGGGGCGCCGGTCACGTCGAGGGATACGGGTTCGCCGGGTGCGTGCTTACGGGCGTTGGTCAGCGCCTCCTGGACGATCCGGTACACGGCGGCCGAGGTCATCGACGGGGCCTGCGGGTCGCCGGGCAGGTCGACGGCCGCCGCCACGCGGTCGCCGGCCTCGCGCGCTTCGGCTACCAGTTGCGGCAGATCCGCCAACACCGGCTGGGGCGGGGCGACATCCTCCAGGGTGCCGCCGCGTACGGCCCCGTCCTCGGCGTTCTCGCGCAGCACCCCGACCACGGCCCGCAAGTCGGTGAGCATCTGGTGGGTGGCCGCTCTGATCACCCCCGCGCCCCGTGCGATCTCCTCGGGCGAGGCGTCCGGCCGGAACTCGAGCGCTCCCGCGTGCACGCTGAGCAGCGACATGCGATGGGCGAGCACGTCGTGCATCTCCCGCGCCAGCCAGTCCCGTTCGGCCCGCCGCGCCGCCGCGATCCTCGCCTCCTTGTCGAACTCGGCGCGACGTACCCGCTCGGACAGAGCCGCGAGTACCTCACGACGGGCCCGTACGAGGCGTCCCCAGCCGACCACGAGGGCGGTGGCCATGGCGGAGAACACCAGACTGATCGCCCCGTTGGCCTCCGCGGACAGATAGGGGCTCGGATAGAGCAGCGCGCTCACCACGCCGCCGGCAACGCCCGCCATCGCCACCCGGGTCACCACCGGAAGCGGCCGGTGCACCGCGAGCGAGAACGTCGCCACCAGCGCGGCGCCCGCCGGTGTGACCGTGACGGCCGAAACGAGCGTGGTCACGACCGCGACACCGACCGGCCACCGGCGCCGCCACACCAGGGCCAGGCAGCACAGCGCGCCCGCCGCGAAGTCCAGTGCGCCGCGCGGCCCGTATCCGACCGCGGCGAGCCGCGACCACCCCGCGACCAGGCCGATCACGGCCGCCAGGATCACTCCCGCCGAGTCGACGAGGAGATCCCGTGGCGTCCTCAACGGCCGCCCGCACGCCACTGGTTGATCAACTTCTCCCACTTCTTGTTGTCGGTCGTCTCCATGAACGTCTTGTGGTTCACCAGGAGATAGATCTTCCCCGCCGCGGTGGTCTCCAGGATGAGTGGCTTGCCCGAGTCGAGCAGCCCGCCGACGAACCGGCCGTACAGATCGGTGAACTTCCTCTCCACGCCGACCACTTGGCCCGGTCGGAGTGTCAAGTCTCCGGAACCGCCCCAGTCGGTCAGCACCAGCCGGCCCGCCGTCATCAGCACGGAACCCCGCCGGGGGAACAACACGCTCTGATCCACCCCGGCCGCGATCCGGTCCCCGCGCTTCTTGGCCGCCAGCTCCTCGGCGCTGCTGCCCTTGTACTCGCCCTCTGCCACGAGTGCACCCTCCGTGCTCCGGTCCCCGTTCATGTCTCCCGACGCTAATGCGCTCCCGCACGCCCGCGCAGTCCCGGAAAGTCGGCCGCACCTGTCTACTTTGGTTGATCCCCTGCACCGCCCCGGCATCCCGGTCACCAGGGGTGGGTCAACGCGGCGGCCTTCGACGTTGCAGCCGGCGGGCGACCCGCTGCCGAAGCCATGCTTGACCTCACCGGCCAGTGGGTGCTTGCGAGTAGCAAAGAGTATGCGGACTGCTGCGGCGGCCGCTCAGACACAGAGCCGCGGGTATCCAGAGCGTGCGCGTGGAGGCGGCGCTGACGAAACACGCGACGAGACACCCGAAGCGGCGCATCCAGCGGCTTCGGGCAGGCGCTGGCGGAGGAGGCGCGTGCCCGGGAGAACGGGCGAGCATCACCGCCTGCCGAGGGAAGCCCCTGAAGCAAGTGATCGTTCTCAAAGCGACGCCGGAGACAACGCCTCCTGGGATTCCGAATGCCGTCCTGGTCACCTCAACTTGCCCATTCCCGGTTACCGAGGTGCTCGGCGGGGGCGTGTAACTGGACGGGCATCGGGAGGCACCGTGCAGCACCGCGTGCGGCGGTGAGCACGGGGACGCCGATGGCTGCGGAGGCGCGGAGGCGTCGGCAGACAGGTCGGCCACGCGACGCAGCCGTCACACCAGTACGTCGACCTCAAGTTCGGCAGCGTGGAACCGTTGGGCAACTCGTGGCCCGATCTGCGCGACCTCAGGACGGCACGACGAGGTCGCGCGGACGAAGTTCGGGCTGCGTGAACAAACAAGGCCGTCCGGTGGTCACGTCGGGCGAAGCCCGTCGCCGCTGGTGTCCCTCGCCTTCCGGGCCGGCCTGAGCGGGGGGCGTGGTCCACGCAGGTCTATGAACGTCGCGAGGTCCTCGACGAGCGCTTGGGGGCTCCGAGTGCCGTCGAGGACGATGTCTGCGCGGGCGCGCGTGGGTTCGACGTGCTCGGCGTGCGCCTGTCGGCCGCGCGCTAGATAACCCCGCACTGACGCCTGTGGATCCGCGGCCGCGTCTTCGAGTTTACGGAGTACCTTTCGTGCGAGGCGGATGTCGGGCGGGACATCGACGTACGCGCGCACCGCCGCCTGCCGGTGCAGTTCGGGCAGCGCGAGCGCGAACGTCCCTTCCACGACCAGAAGGTCCGTCTCACTGTGCCGGGCCAGCGCTTCGCAGAGCCGGCCGGTGTCGATGGACCGGGGGTCGCTGAAGTCGACGATCCGTGTGCCGGGGACGCCGGTGGACGGGACGGTCGGCGCGAGGCCGGGATCGCGGTAGAAGTAGTCGTCCAGATGCACGACCGTCACGCCGGTCGCGCAGTGTGCTGCGAGGCTTCGGGCGAGGGTGGACTTCCCTGCACCCGCCCCTCCCGCCAGCAGAAGGCGGTGTGCTGAACCCACTTCGTTGCCCCGCTCTGTCGTCTTGGTGCCCCGACTTCGATTCAGTCCTCGTCGCAGGAGAACGGCGCGAGCCGCTCGAACTCGCGAGCCGCTCGAACTCGCGAGCGCGCCGCATACGACGAGGGACGTCTCCCATGGTGGCGGGAGAGGCGGTCGTTGCTCTCCTTCGAGAGCTCGGGCTCTCCTCGCCCGTCAGCACACTCGGTCACCACGCGCACTGCATACCGGAGGCCGGGAGCCAGGGGCGTACCGCCCTGGCCGGGACGCTCGGCGAGCGCGGGAAGTGGAGTGGCAGGCGAAACTCTCCAGATTCTCCCCAGGGCGATCGGGGCCGCGTCGTCGGTGGCGCTCGCGCCGGCTGAGGCTTCGATTGCAAGGGTGAGGAGTTGGATAACCTGGCGCAATGCTCACCGAAGTCACCGCGACCCGCTACGTCACGCCCTTGCGTGAAGGCGGCTCGCTCCCCGGGATCGTCGAGGCCGACGACCTCGGCACGTATGTCATGAAGTTCACCGGGGCAGGGCAGGGCCGGAAGACCCTGGTGGCCGAGATCATCTGCGGGCAGCTGGCCCGGCGGATCGGTCTGCGGGTGCCGGACCTCGTCCGGATGCACCTCGACCCGGTGATCGGACGGTCCGAGCCGGACCAGGAGGTGCAGGAGCTCCTGAAGGCCAGCGGCGGTCTGAACCTCGGGATGGACTTCCTGCCGGGATCCATCGGCTTCGACCCGCTGGCCTACGCGGTGACGTCGGCGGAGGCGGGCCGTGTCGTCTGGTTCGACGCCCTGGTGAACAACGTGGACCGGTCCTGGCGCAACCCCAACCTGCTGGTCTGGCACGGCGATCTGTGGCTGATCGACCACGGCGCCAGCATGATCTGGCACCACAACTGGCGCTCCGCGGCCGCCGCGGCCGAGAAGCCCTACGACGCCGCGGACCACGCACTCGCCTCCTTCGGCCCGGACGTGAACGCCGCTGATACGGCGCTCGCGCCCCTGGTCACCGAGGAACTGCTCACCGAGGTCGCCGCGGACGTCCCCGACGCCTGGCTGGAGGACGAGCCGGGGTTCGAGGGGCCCGACGCCGTGCGCCGCGCCTACGTCGACGTTCTGCTCGCCCGGGTCCGAGGCCTGGCCGACCGCATCACGCTCGGCCCGCGCACCGAACGCCCGGCGTCCAACGCCCCGGGCTGGCTGACCGAACAGGTCGACCTGCGGCCGCGCACCGCGCGCACCGGCGGTGTCGGCGCATGAGTGAGCGAGACGTCTTCGAGTACGCACTGCTGCGGGTGGTGCCGCGGGTCGAGCGCGGCGAGCAGTTCAACGCCGGTGTGGTCGTCTACTGCCGGGCCAAGTCCTTCGTGGCCGCCCGCACCCACCTCGACGAGGCCAAGTTGAAGGCCCTCGACACGCAGGCGGACGTGGTCGGCGTACGGGCGGCGCTGCGGGCGGTCGAAGGGATCTGCTGCGGCGGCGAGGCGGCAGGACAGGCAGCGGGCGACGACGCGGGCCGGCGCTTCCGCTGGCTGATCGCGCCGCGGTCCACCGTCGTGCAGCCCGGCCCCGTGCACACCGGTCTCACCGCCGATCCGGCCGCCGAGGTGGCGCGCCTCCTCGAGCTGCTCGTCCACTGAGAGGCGTCCGTGTCCGGGGCGGCCGGTCCTGGCGTCTTGGGCGGTCGGCGGACGCGGGTGGGTGCTCGGACGTGGTGCGTGACACAGGGCTCCAGCAGCCGATGAGCCGTTGACACCGGGTGCCAGGGCTTCTAGCGTCACGACTGCCGAAGGTACTAAGCGGTCGCTCACCGGGAATGACTGAGACCGGAGCGCCGCTGGTGCGCAGCCGCATCGAGGGCGAGGAGAACAAGGATGTCCACCACTGAAGCGCGCGTGGCCGTAGTCACGGGAGCCGCACGAGGCATTGGCGCGGCCACCGCGATCCGGCTGGCCGCCGAGGGCCGCGCGGTCGCCGTGATCGACCTCGACGAGGGCGCCTGCAAGGACACCGTGGAGACCATCACCGCCGCAGGCGGCAAAGCGCTCGCGGTCGGCTGCGACGTGTCCGACGAGGCTCAGGTCGAGGCCGCCGTGGCCCGTATCGCCGCCGAGCTCGGCGCCCCGCAGATCCTCGTCAACAACGCCGGCGTACTCCGCGACAACCTGCTGTTCAAGATGGAGGCGTCCGACTGGGACACCGTCATGAACGTGCACCTGCGCGGCGCCTTCCTGATGTCCAAGGCCTGTCAGAAGCACATGGTCGACGCCGGCTTCGGCCGCATCGTGAACCTCTCCAGCTCTTCCGCCCTCGGCAACCGCGGACAGGTCAACTACTCGGCCGCCAAGGCCGGTCTGCAGGGCTTCACCAAGACCCTGGCCAAGGAACTCGGCAAGTTCGGCATCACCGCCAACTCCGTCGCCCCGGGCTTCATCGTCACCGAGATGACCAAGGCCACCGCCGACCGTGTCGGCATGGGCTTCGAGGACTTCCAGGCCGCGGCCGCCACCCAGATTCCCGTCCAGCGCGTCGGCCGGCCCGACGACATCGCCAACGCGATCGCCTTCTTCACCGGGGAGGCGGCCGGATTCGTCTCCGGACAGGTCATGTACGTGGCCGGCGGCCCGCTCAACTGACGCCAGGATCAAGGGAATCAGCATCATGACTGTGCAGGACAGCGGCAAGACCGCACTGGTCACCGGCGCCAGCCGCGGCATCGGCTACGGCATCGCCGAGGCCCTCGTGGCCCGAGGCGACCGCGTGTGCATCACCGGACGCAACGAGGACGCGCTCAAGGAAGCCGTCGACAAGCTCGGCCCGGACCGGGTCATCGGCGTCGCCGGCAAGGCGCACGACGAGGCCCACCAGGCGGTGGCCGTCGAACGCACCATGGAGACCTTCGGACGCGTCGACTTCCTGGTCAACAACGCGGGCACCAACCCGGTGTTCGGCGCGATCGCCGACCTGGATCTGAACGTGGCCCGCAAGGTGTTCGAGACCAACGTCATCTCGGCGCTCGGCTTCGCCCAGCAGACCTGGAAGGCATGGCAGAGCGCCAACGGGGGCGCCATCGTGAACATCGCGTCGGTCGCCGGCGTCTCCGCCTCGCCGTTCATCGGCGCGTACGGCATGAGCAAGGCGGCCATGGTCAATCTGACGCTGCAGCTCGCCCACGAGTTCGCGCCGAAGGTGCGGGTCAACTCCATCGCGCCCGCAGTGGTCAAGACGAAGTTCGCCCAGGCGCTGTACGAGGGGCGGGAGGAGGAGGCAGCCGCCTCCTACCCGCTCGGCCGGCTCGGCGTGCCCGAGGACATCGGCGGTGCCGCGGCCTTCCTGACGTCCGAGCAGGCGGACTGGATCACCGGCCAGACACTCGTCGTCGATGGTGGCATCTTCCTCAATGCGGGCGTCGGCTGACGAACGGTACAGCCGCCGAACTACGCCGCACAGCCGACGTTTGTGCATATCAAGTGCCCTGCCGGTCCTGAAGGTTGGACCGGCAGGGCACTGCGGTATCGTCTGCCCACCTCTAGCGTGGCCGATCGAGGAGCGTGCGCGTGTTCAACCGGACCCGAAGCCTGCAGACGGCTGCGGCACTTGTGTCCATATCCTTGGTCGCGGGCTGTGGCCTGCTCGAATCCCAGAGCTCCGACGACGAGGAGCCCATCGTCGTCGGAACGACGAGCGCCCCCTCCACCCTCGATCCCGCCGCGGCCTGGGACGGTTCCTGGGAGCTGTACCGGAACGTCTACCAGACGCTCGTCAGCTTCCCGACCGGCAGCTCCACGCCCGAGCCCGACGCCGCGGAGCACTGCGAGTTCCGGGGCGAGAACAACCAGGTCTACCACTGCGAACTGCGCAAGGGCCTCCAGTTCTCCGACGGCAGCAGCCTGGACGCCAAGGACGTCAAGCACTCCATCGACCGGATCAGGAAGATCGGCGTCACAGGCGGCCCCGAGGGCATGCTCGGCAGCCTGGACAAGGTCACCGTCGAGGGCGAGCGCGGAGTCACCTTCCACCTCGAAAAGCCCGACGCCACCTTCCCGTTCGTCCTCGCCACCCCCGCGATGTCCCTGGTCAACGAGGAGGACTATCCGGCGGGCAAGCTCCGCAACGACGGCGCGGTCACCGGCTCCGGCCCGTACGTGCTGCAGGAGTACAAGGAGGACGACACCTCCGAACTCGTACGCAACGACAAGTACAAGGGACCGGCGGACCGCAAGAACAACGCGGTCACCATCCGCTACTTCCAGGACTCGGCCGAACTGGCGGGCGCCCTCAAGAAGAAGGACATCGACGTCACCTTCCGAGGCCTGGCCTCCGAGGACATCGTCGATCTGGACGCGCAGAACTCCAAGAAGGGCATCCAGCTCATCGAGGGCGCCGGCACCGAGACGCGCTACCTGGTGTTCAACCCCAAGGACCGGTGGACGAAGAACCCCGCCGTGCGCAAGGCGATCGCCCAGGTCATCGACCGCTGGGCGATCGCCCACAACGTCTACAAGGACACCGTCGAGCCGCTGTACTCGATGGTCCCGCAGGGCGTCGCCGGTCACACCACGGGCTTCTTCGACACCTTCGGCAAGCCGAGCACCGCCAAGGCCCGCGCCATCCTCGACGAGGCCGGAATCAACGAGCCGGTACCGCTCACGCTCTGGTACACCACCGACCGCTACGGATCGGTGACGCGGACCGAGTTCGAGGAGATCGAGCGGCAGCTCGAGGCGTCCAAGCTGTTCGACATCAAGCTCGAGGGCCGGCCCTGGAGGACGTACGAGAAGGGCTACCGGGCGGGCGAGTATCCGGTGTTCGGCCGCGGCTGGTTCCCCGACTTCCCCGATGCGGACAACTTCATCGCGCCCTTCGTGGGCGAGAACAACGCACTCGGCACGCCCTACCCGTCGCCGAAGATCATCGCCGATCTGCTGCCGCAGTCCCGCAGGGAGCCCGACCGCGGTGCGGTGGCCCGGGAGTTCGAGGCCGCTCAGGAGATCCTGGTGAAGGACGCGCGGCTGCTGCCGCTGTGGCAGGGCAAGCAGTACGTGGCGGCGAGCGAGGAGATCGCGGGCGGTGAGCGGGCGCTCGACCCGTCGACGATCATGCAGATGTGGGAACTGCACCGGAAGACCAGCTGGTAGGCGCATGGTCGGCGGTGCGGTGTCAGTGGCCGACGGTAGGTTTTGGGGAAGTCGAGACACCGCACCACGGAGGTTGTTCACGTGACCGGAACCGCCGCGCTCCCCGCGTCCTGGCAGGACGCACTCGGCGACGAGCTGAGGCAGCCGTACTTCGCGGAGCTCACCGAGTTCGTCGAGAAGGAGCGGGCGAACGGACCGGTGTACCCGCCGTCGTCCGAAGTTTTCGCCGCCCTGGACGCCACACCGTTCGACCGGGTCAAGGTGCTCGTCCTCGGCCAGGACCCCTACCACGGCGAGGGCCAGGGGCACGGTCTGTGCTTCTCGGTACGTCCCGGGGTGCGGACGCCGCCGTCGCTGCGGAACATCTTCAAGGAGATGCACGCCGAACTCGGCACCCCGGTGCCGGACAACGGCTATCTGATGCCCTGGGCCGAGCAGGGCGTCCTGCTGCTGAACGCGGTGCTCACCGTCCGCGCGTCCGAGGCCAACTCCCACAAGGGCAAGGGCTGGGAGCGATTCACCGATGCGGTGATCCGGGCGGTGTCCGCGCGTCCGGACCCGGCGGTCTTCGTCCTGTGGGGGAACTACGCACAGAAGAAGCTGCCGCTGATCGATGCGGAGCGCCATGCGGTGGTCAAGGGTGCTCACCCCTCGCCGCTGTCCGCACGGAAGTTCTTCGGTTCCCGGCCGTTCACCCAGATCGATGCCGCGGTCGCCGCACAGGGACACACCCCGATCGACTGGCGGATCCCCGACCTGGCCTCGAGCTGACGGGCGGCTGCCGCCGGATCAGCCGACGGCCGCTTCGCGCAGCGCGTCGATGACCGGCCTGATCAGCGGATGCGCCTCCGCCCCATGGCGTACCGCGGCGAACACCTTGCGGGCCGGGGCGGCGCCGTCCACCGGCCGCACGGCGGCCGCCGTGAGGTCCATGCCGTGCAGTGCGGAACGCGGGACGAGCGCCACCCCGGCGCCGGCCGAGGCGAGTGCCACCACTGCCCGGAAATCGTCGGAGGAGTGCTCGAACTGCGGCGAGAATCCGGCGTGTTCACAGGCCAGGACCACCACGTCGTGGCAGGGATTGCCCGGGTACGGTCCGATCCAGGTGTCCCGCGCGAGCTCGGAGAGCGGCACCCACTCGGCGTCCGTGAGCCGGTGCCCCACCGGCAGCACCGCGTCGAACGGCTCCGCGTAGAGCGGCACCCTGGTGATCCGGTCGTCGTCGGCGCCGGGGGCGCCCCGGTACTCGACGGCGACCGCGACATCGATACGCCGGTCGAGGAGCATCGGCAGGCTGGCGTCGCCCTCGGCGTCCTGGACCCGCACCCGGATGCCCGGTGCCCGTACGGCCAGCTGTGTCAGGGCCGGACCGACGACGAGCCCGATGCCGGTCGCGAACGAGGCCAGCGTCACCGTGCCGGCCTCGCCCGTGCTGTACGCGGCCAGCTCCGCCTCGGCCCGCTCCAGCTGGGCGAGCACGGAGTTGGTGTGGGTGAGCAGGATCTCGCCGGCGGCGGTGAGGGTGACCCCGCGTGCGCCCCGTTCCACCAGCTTGTGACCCGTCTCCTGCTCCAGGGCCGCCAGCTGCTGGGAGACCGCGGAGGGCGTGAGATAGAGCGCGGCGGCGGCCGCCGTCACGGTGTTGTGGTCGGCCACCGCCCGGAGGATGTGCAGCCGCCGCGCCTCGATCATGCCTCCGATACTGCCAAACCCGTCGCGTCCAGGTGCGCGCGGGCCTCGACGAAGGCGTCCACGGCACGGTTCACGTCCTCGGTGGAGTGCGCGGCCGAGAGCTGTACGCGGATACGGGCCTGGCCCTGCGGCACCACGGGATACGAGAAGCCGATCACGTACACCCCGCGCTCCAGGAGCAGCTCGGCCATCCGGCCCGCGATCGTCGCATCGCCGATCATGACCGGCGCGATGGCGTGCTCGCCGGGCAGGATGTCGAATCCTTCGGCTGCCATACGGCTGCGGAAGAGCTCTGTGTTCCGGGCGAGACGTTCCCGCAGGTCGCCGGCCGATTCGAGCAGGTCGAGCACCTTCAGGGAGGCCGCCGCGATCACCGGGGCGAGGGAGTTGGAGAAGAGGTACGGGCGCGAGCGCTGACGCAGGAGCGCGACGATCTCGGCGCGGGCGGCGACGTAGCCGCCGGAGGCGCCCCCGAGGGCCTTGCCGAGCGTCCCGGTGATGATGTCGACACGGTCCATCACACCGTGCAGCTCCGGAGTGCCGCGCCCGCCGGGGCCGACGAAGCCGACGGCGTGCGAGTCGTCGACCATCACCATCGCGCCGAACCGCTCCGCCAGATCGCAGATGTCCGCGAGCGGGGCCAGATAGCCGTCCATCGAGAAGACGCCGTCCGTGACGACCAGCTTGCGTCGCGCACCTGCTTCGTCCGCGGCCTTCAACTGGGCCTCGAGATCGGCCATGTCACGGTTGGCGTAGCGGAACCGGCGGGCCTTGCTCAGCCGGATGCCGTCGATGATCGAGGCGTGGTTGAGGGCGTCGGAGATCACCGCGTCGTCCGCGCCGAGCAGCGTCTCGAAGACACCGCCGTTGGCGTCGAAGCAGGACGAGTAGAGGATCGTGTCCTCCTGGCCGAGGAACGCGGACAGCCGCGCCTCGAGCTCCTTGTGGACCTCCTGCGTGCCGCAGATGAAGCGGACGGACGCCATGCCGTATCCCCAGCGGTCGAGCGCGGCGTGTCCGGCGGCGACGACCTCGGGGTGATCGGCGAGTCCGAGGTAGTTGTTCGCGCAGAAGTTGAGTACCTCGCCGGGGCGGCCGCCGGCCGTGACCTCGACGCTCGCGGACTGCGGAGTGCCGATGACCCGCTCGGGCTTGTGCAGGCCGGCCGCGGTGATCTCGTCGAGGGTGGTGCGGATGTCGTCGCGTACGTCGTCGAGCATGGGAGAAGTCCTTCGGGGAGGGGAGTTCAGGGAGCCGCGGACAGGCGGAGTCAGGCGCTCCAGTCCAGGATGACCTTGCCGCCGCGGCCGCTCGCCGCGTCGTCGAAGGCCGCTTCGAAGTCGGTGTACGGGTAGCGGCCGGTGATCACCGGTGACAGGTCGAGGCCGCCCTCCAGAAGCACGGACATCGCGTACCAGGTCTCGAACATCTCTCGGCCGTAGATGCCCTTGACGGTGATCATCGAGGTCACGATGCGGGCCCAGTCGACCGCGAACTCCTCGGACGGCAGGCCGAGCATGGCGATCCGGCCGCCGTGCGTCATGTTGGCGAGCATCTCCCGCATCGCGACCGGGTTGCCGGACATCTCCAGGCCGATGTCGAAGCCCTCGCGCAGACCGAGCTCACGCTGGCCGTCGGCGATCGTGGCGCCGGACACGTCGAGGGCCAGACTGACCCCCACCTTGCGGGCGAGGTCGAGGCGCTCCTCGCTGACGTCGGTGATCACCACGTTGCGGGCGCCCGCGTGCTGGGCGACCGCCGCAGCCATCAGGCCGATCGGACCGGCGCCGGTGATGAGCACGTCCTCGCCCACCAGCGGGAAAGAGAGCGCCGTGTGCACCGCGTTGCCGAACGGGTCGAAGATCGCCGCGACGTCCAGGTCCACCGGCGCCCGGTGCACCCACACATTGGACGCGGGCAGCGCGACGTATTCGGCGAACGCGCCGTCACGGCCCACGCCGAGTCCCACCGTCGCGCGGCACAGATGCCGGCGCCCGGCCAGACAGTTGCGGCAGCTCCCGCACACCAGGTGGCCCTCGCCACTGACCAGGTCACCGACGGCGATGCCGGTCACGCCGCGACCAGTCCCGACGACCTCGCCGACGAACTCGTGGCCGACGACCAGCGGCGTACCGATCGTCGACCGTGCCCAGCCGTCCCAGGCCCGGATGTGCAGATCCGTGCCGCAGATCCCGGTCCGCAGCACCTTGATCAGTACGTCCGAGGTGCCGACGGACGGTTCGGGGACGTCCGCCAGCCACAGCCCCGGTTCTGCCTTGTCCTTGACCAGTGCCTTCAACGGATCGGCTCCTTCGTGGGGCTCCCACGGCAGGGCGAGCCCAAGGGAGTGGAGTGGGTGGAGGGCGGTCGTCCACCGCCGCATCCGACTCTTCCGTACGGGGATGCCGCGGTCCATCGAGGATTTCTTAAGCACCGCCGAAGGTTTCCTGCATGCCGCGCGCAGGGCTGCGTCCGGCTCCAAAGGAAACGGCTCTCACGCACCAGCGCGCACGGCTCTCCGACGACGAACGCCGGCGTCTCATCGACGAGTTCATCCACGCCACTTCGGTGGTCCGCACGCCGATCCCGACCTCGTCGCGATGCTGCGCCCGACCATGCCCGAGCTGCCGGAAGACCCCGAGCCCGAGCAGGTCGACGCCCGGGCGGAACTCGCCGAACCCACCCAGGAACAGGACTTGCGTACCGCGGTGCGCCGGATGGCCGAGCATCAGGCGGCCCAACGTGCCCGGCGCGACGCCACCGGGCTGCACCACGACCTCACCGAAACGGTCCGCGGGCAGGCCGGTCGTGCCCTCACCGACGGCAGCTCGCGGACTCCGCCGAGGAGTCACCCGTCGTCGACGGCCTGACCTCCCGCCACGCCCAGGTATGCGACCGCACGGACGACATCGACCTGCGCCGCCGGCTCCCGGCCCGCCTGGAGATCGCCAACGGGACCCGTACAGAACGGTATGGGCGCCTGGTGTCCGTCAACAACGGACGGACCCTCCCGCCGAGCCCGGCGCCGGTCTTCGCCCGGTTCATCGAGGCCCTGCGAGCTCCTCCCTACGGCGCTCCGCCGGTCCGTCCGGTTCGCCGGCCCGGGATACCGCGTGCGGCAGGAAGTGGACGGCCCGGAAGGTGCGGGTCGCGTCCCCGGCTTGGGTGCCGGTCGCGGGGTGACGTCTCGCGGACCGACCGGTCCCGGGGCATGGTCGGACGTACGGCCAAGCATCGCGAACATGGAGGAAGCCGTGGCTGAAGAGCAGGAGCCGGCGTCGAAGGATGCCGTCATGGCCCGGGCCGGGCAGGCGGTCATGCTGCATCGTGCCGGGGACCGCGAAGAGGCCCGCAACCGTTTCCTCGCGCTGTGGGAGGAGGTCGGAGAGGCCGGCGACCCGCTGCACCGCTGCACGATCGCCCACTACTTGGCGGACACCCAGGACGACCCCGCCGACGAACTGGACTGGGACCTCAGGGCCCTGGCCGCGGCGGAGCGGCTCGCGGAAGCACGGGCGGAGGAGGAGCACCACCAGTCCCTGGCGTTGCGTGCCTTCTACCCGTCGCTGCACGTCAACCTGGCGGCGGACTACCTCAAGCTCGGCAAGGAGACCGAGGCCCGCGTGCACCTGACGGCCTCCCGCGCAGCCTTCGGCTCCCTCGTCGACGACGCACACGGCGACGGCATCCGGAACGCGGTCGAGCGTCTCGAACGGCGACTGCAGTCCAGCGGATCGTCACCCGGCGGGCCGCTGGGACCGCCACATCCGCGTCCCGCATAGAACTCCGGGGTTCACCACCTTCATGCCCGTACGACGTGAACGGCGGTCGCGAACCAGCGGCAGCGGGTGCCGCGCGCTGCCCCGGGGAAGTCCGGTGTGCCCCCTTCGGCCGAATCGACGGGCAGCCACTTGTGCGGTGCCCCGGTCATGCGCGCCCGGGACGGCCTCACGCACTGCCGTCCCGGCGCTAGCCGCGGGACGCGCGTTCGCAGATCCGTGCCTGTGGGCTGTCCGGGGGCCAG
The DNA here is from genome assembly GCF_003574445.1 of Streptomyces sp. YIM 130001. Lineage (GTDB taxonomy): Bacteria > Actinomycetota > Actinomycetes > Streptomycetales > Streptomycetaceae > Streptomyces. The sequence continues at coordinate 225,337 of NZ_KZ984559.1, read as the reverse complement.
CCGCCGTACTGCCGTCCGAGCTTGCAGAGTTCAGCGCCGATGGCCGTCTGGGTGGGCAGGACACGGGCGGGCAGGTCGCCGCCCACCGGAAGCCGGGGCGCCCGGGCCCTGCCCTGGCCCGGTGGGCCGCCCCCGGGAGGGTCTCCGGGAGTCGCCGTCGGTGCCGGGCCTGCGTCCTGCCCGGGCGTCGGCGCGGGCGACGCCGTGTCCGTGCTCTTGCTCGGGGCCGGGCCCATCAGCCGCAGGGCCTCCCGCGCCGGCGCCTCGACTGCCCTGGGTGCCGAACCCCGCTGCGCGCTCGGAGCCGCGACCGGAGGGGCGGTGGGGGAGCCGGACTCCCGGACCGAGGGCTGTGCGACGGAGACGCATCCGGAGACGGCGGTGACCGCCACCGTGACGAGGAGCGCCGCTGTGGTCATTCGGTGCATCCGGGCAACTCTGCTCCGTCCCGGGCCTCTTGGAGCAGGGAAGGGATGAGGTTGGCCCGGGCGGGTGACGCCGGTCACCCGCCCGTGGAAGCCGTGCGGAGCCGGGTGGACGCCGCGGAACGATTGACTGCGCGGCGGCGCCCGCACGGTGAACGGCGCCCGCCCGAGCGGATCGGCCCACGCCGCGGACCATGAGCCGTCAGGCCGACAGCATCCCGCGCAGTACCTCGCCGAAGCCTGCGCGCAGCTGAGCCACCGACGGCGTCGTCGCATGGAAGGAACCGGCCACGCAGCAGAACAGCATCCCGTCGCACCAGGCGACGAGCTGCAGTGCATGCCGTTCCGGATCCGCCGAACCGGACTCCCGCAGCAGTGCGAGCAGCGGTTCGCTGAACTGCCGCCCGGCCTCGTCGTAGTACCGCCGCAGCTCGGGGCGTCGCGTCGCCTCGAGCGCCAGCTCGTAGCGGGCCACCACCAGGGGGCGGTGCCCCTCGAGGGACCGGTGCAGAGCCAGTGCGAGGCTGTCCGCGAACGCGTCGATCCCCTTGGCCGGATCCGGCAGTTCGCGCGGCGCGAGGACCTGGCTCTCGCGCTCGGCCAGCCGGCGCACGGCGGCTTCGAGGAGCGCGAGTCGGGTGCGTGCCTGGTTGGACGTCGATCCCTCGGGCAGTCCGGCCGCCGCGTCCACCGCCCGGTGGGTGAGGCCCCGCATGCCACGATCGGCGAGCAGGGCGAGCGCGGCGTCCGCGATCCTCTCGGCCCGGGTACGCCCCGGTGTGCTCTCGGTCATGGCGGCCACTCTACCCACGACGACTACAGCTGTAGTATGGTCGGCGCCATGGGGTGACTACACCTGTAGTAACCGGATTGCGGTCATCACGCGGAGCGACCAGCAGGAGGAGTCATGGCACGCGCACTGATCATCGGCGGGGGCATCGGCGGGCTCACCGCGGCGGTGGCCCTGCACCGGCGCGGCTGGCAGGTCACCGTCCTGGAGCGCGCCGCATCTCTGGAACCGGTCGGCGCCGGCATCTCGCTCGCCCCCAACGGGCAGCGCGCCCTCGACGTCATCGGCCTCGGCGATCCCGTCCGCGAACTCGCCGCCTGGCAGGGGCCCGGCGGGCTGCGCACCCCGGGCGGCCGCTGGCTGGCCCGTACCGACAGTGCCGCCACCGCCCGCCGCTTCGGGAGCACCCTGGTGCTGCTGCACCGGGCCACCCTCATCGACCGGCTCCGCGCCGAACTCCCGCAGGACGCCGTACGCGTCGACAGTCCGGCCGAACTCACCGACCCGGGTGGCACCACCCGCCCCGCCACCGTCACCACCACCGCGGGTGAGGAGCAGGCCGACCTCGTGGTCGGCGCCGACGGCATCAACTCCCAGGTGCGCCGGGCCCTGTTCCCCGACCACCCGGGAACCGTGTATGCGGGATTCACCACCTGGCGCTGCGTGGTCCCCTCGGCCGGGCGCGAGTTCGCCCCGCACGAGACCTGGGGCCGCGGCCGGCTGTGGGGCAGCCAGCCGCTCAAGGACGGCCGGATCTACGCGTACGCCGCCGCAGCCGTGCCGGCGGGAGGCAGCGCCCCCGACTCCGAACTGGCCGAACTGCGCCGGGTGTTCGGGGGTTGGCACCAGCCGATCCCGGCGATCCTGGACGCCGCCGCCCCCGAGGACGTCCTCCGCAACGACGTGCGGTACGTGAAGCAACCTCTGCCCGCCTACCATCGCGGCCGCGTCGCGCTGCTCGGCGACGCCGCACACGCGATGCCCCCGAGCCTGGGACAGGGCGGCAACCAGGCCATCGAGGACGCCGTCGTCCTCGCCCACCACACCCCCGGCGAAGCCGAACTCGGCCTCGCGCTCGCCGCGTACACCCGCGACCGACTGCCCCGCACGATGGACGTCGTCCGCAGGTCCGTCCGGACCGGCAGGGCCACCACCGTGCGCAGCCGAGCCGGCGTCATGGTGCGCGACACGGTGATCGCAGGCGTCGGACGGTTCGGCGGCAGCGTCATGCTGCGCAGCTTCGACGGGGTCCTGGACTGGCAGCCGCCCGAGCGCACGTATGCTGCCCGTCCGGAAAGCCACTGACAGCAGGGGAGACGGACGTGAAGGTCGGCTGCATCGGGCTCGGTGACATCGCGCAGAAGGCCTACCTTCCGGTACTCGCCACCCTCCCCGGCGTCGAACTGCACCTGCAGACCCGCACCGCGGCCACCCTGGAGCGCATCGGAGCCGCCCACCACCTGTCGGCCGAGCGGCTCCACACCGACCTGGACTCACTGCTCGTCCAGGGCCTCGACGCCGCCCTGGTGCACGCCCCGACCGCGGCCCACCCCGCCATCGTCGAACGCCTCGTCGAGGCCGGCGTCCCCACCTACGTCGACAAGCCCATCGCGTACGAACTCGCCGAGTCCGAACGGCTGGTGGCGCTCGCCGAGGACCGCGGAGTGTCCCTCGCCGTCGGCTTCAACCGCCGTCACGCACCGGGCTACGCCCAGTGCCTCGAGCACCCGCGCGATCTGATCCTGCTGCAGAAGCACCGTGCCGGACTGCCCGAGGACCCGCGCACCTTCGTCCTGGACGACTTCATCCACGTGGTGGACACGCTGCGCTTCCTCGCACCCGGCACCGTCGACGACGTGGTGGTCCGCGGCAGGATGCGCGACGGGCTGCTCCACCATGTCGTTCTGCAGCTCTCGGGCGACGGGTTCACCGCGATCGGGGCCATGAACCGGCTCAGCGGCTCCACCGAGGAACTGCTCGAGGTGTCGGGCCAGGACGCCAAGCGCGAGGTGCGCAATCTCGCCGAGGTCGTCGACCACAGGGGGCAGCCCAGCGTGCGCCGGCGCGGAGACTGGGTGCCGGTCGCCCGCCAGCGCGGCCTCGAACAGGCCGTACTCGAATTCCTCGACGCGGTCCGCGTGGGCCGGACGCTCAGCGCCCGGGACGCGCTGGCGACTCACGCATTGTGCGAACGGGTGCTGGAACGCCTTCTGACTGCGGCCGTCTGAAGGCCCGCAGCCCCTCCACCGCACAGAACGCGGCGAGTACGCCGAGTGCTCCGTGCATGGCCCAGTCGCCGATCCGTACGTACGCGGTGACGCCGGAGGCCAGCGGCACCTCGTACACCTCGGCGCTCCGCTCGTCGGTACCCAACTGCCTGCCGATCCGTTCCCCGGACGGGCCGTACACGGCGGAGACGCCGGTCAGCGTGGCGTGCGCCATGGGCCGTCCGCTCTCCGCGGCCCGGATCGCGGCGAGCGAGGCGTGCTGCTCCGGCGCCCAACTGCCCTGGAAACTCGACGTCGAGGACTGCGCGAGCAACAACCCCGCACCCTCCCGCGTCAGATGCCGGCTCATGTCCGGGAACGCCGACTCGAAGCAGACCAGCGGCCCGGCCTGCAGCCCGCCGGACAGCCGCATCAGGGCCGGCGTCTCACCGCGCACCCGGTCCTCGCCCGCGGCCTTGCCGACGGACGTGGCCCACCCGAGGAGAGCCCGCGCCGGCACGTACTCACCGAACGGCACCAGGCGCATCTTGTCGTAGCGGTCACCGGTCAAGCCCTTCGGGCCCACCAGGACCGAGGACTTGAAGATGCCGGGCCGGTCCGAGCGCCGCGCGTCGACGTTCACCAGGATGTCCGCGCCCACGTCCCGCGACAGCCGGGAGAGGCGGTCGGCGAGATCGGGGCGGTCCGCCAGATCGAATCCGACGCTGCTCTCGCCCCACACCACCAGATCGAGGTCCCGCCCGGCCAGCTCCCTGGTCAGCGCCTCCTGCTTCTCGAAGCGCTGCGCGGCGCCGCTGTCGCCGTCGAACATCCCGGCCTGGACGAGCGCGATCCGCGCCGTGCCGTCCCGTTCCGGCCGCGGCGCCCACACCCACACGGCGCTCACGGCGACCGCGGTGAGTGCCATCCCCGCGGCGGCGGGGGTACGGGCGGCCGGAACGGCGATCAGCAGGGCCACCGCCGTGTTGACCGCGACGATGACCAGGCTGACCAGCCAGACGCCACCCACCGAGACGAGCCGAAGCGCAGGTTCCACCTGCCACTGGCTCGATCCGAGCAGCCCCCACGGGCCACCGAGCCTCTCCCACGACCGCACCAGCTCGGCGAACAGCCAGACCGACGGCAGCACCACCAGAGCGGCCGCGGCCCGCCGCGGCGAAGGGCGCCCCGCAAGCAGCTGCCGCACGAGCCGGCCCCAGGGCCACCACAAGAGACCCAGCAGAGCCGCGATCAGCAACGTGAACACATGCAGGCTGGGCAAGAGCCAGTGGTGCACGGCCAGCATGAAGCCGATCCCGCCGATCCATCCGTCGAGCCCCGCCCGCCGGTACGTCGGCGCGGACGCCGCCAGCAGGATCCACGGCACGAGGGCGACGTAGGCGAACCACCACCAGGCGGGCGCGGGGAAGGCGAGCGCGGGCAACGCCCCCGCGGCGAACGCCGCGCCACCCCGCCACCACGGCGAGTCGAGTGCCCGGCCCGCCCTGCGTGCGATTCCGGCTCCCGTCGTCCCGGCCAAGAAGTCCATGCCCCGCCTCCTCGCCTGCACGCCGCTGCGTAGGACCAGTGTGCGGGCGTACGGCGGTACGCGACAGGGTGCGTGGAACCGGTTGCTCCGCACGGGCTGCGCCGCGGTGGCACCGCCCGGCCTCACGCCGGCTCAATCGGCCCCGGGGGAGCGGCGGATCCGGCGCCACTTCTCGTGCACCTCGACCAGGGCGATCCGCCAGCCCGCGTCGTCCCGCCGCAGGCCGAAGAGATAGCGGCCGCCGCATTCGAAGTCCGGGGCGGAGCCGGCGGACCCGGTCCGCATCGGGTTGAAGTAGTCGGCTTCGAGCCGCGCGTCGTCACCGACGGCGCCGTCGGTGAGGTTGAAGCGGAGCCTTCGGTTCACCACGAGGTGCTGGCGCATCGTGAAGATCCGCAGATTCTGCGCGAGCCAGTCGGCCACCTCGTCCGCCGTGCCTTCGATGCCGCCCGCCGACCGGTAGTCGGCACGGCCGTCCGGGCTGAACAGGCCGCGGTACGCCGACCATGCGGCGTCGTCCACGGACCTGGCGTAGTCGGTGATGAGAGCGTCGATGGCCAGCCGGTCCATCACGGTCGCGAGGTCCACACGCTGCGTCATCGGCTCAGTCTTGAACACGGGGACCGCGGAGCCAAGAGCCGTGCGGCCTTCGGTCTCGGGCGCCTCTTCGGCGACACGTCCCGTGAGCGGGCGAACCGGGCAGCGGGCGCGGCGCCGGCAGGGGCGAACGCGCCCCGTGCGACCGGTCCGCCCGCGCCCGTACCGCACACACGCTTCCCGGTACGGCCGCGCCCCGGTCCGATCGGAGCAGGAAGCCGTCCTGCCGGGGAGCCCGGGACGCGTGGCCGCCGGCCACCCTCCCCCGTGCCGGGCCGACGGACAACAGCCCGGCTCCGCCCTCGAGGGACGGAGCCGGGCCGGGCACCTACCGCGGACCACCAGGGGGTCAGTGGCGCGGTCCCCGCTTACCGCGGCCACCCTCGCCCGGCATGCCCTTGTGGTCCTGCGGGCTGTCGAACTGGATCTCCTCCTTGCGGACCGTCTCGGAGACCTCCTGGGTCTCCTGGACCTTCTCGGTCTCCAGACGGACACGCTCCACCGCCACGGTGTCCTTGCGGACCACCGGCCGTTCGGCGTGCAGCGTCACCTCGGTCTCGGCCTCGCTGATGGTCGCGCCCTTGGCGTCGCCCTCCTTGATCGGCTCGCGCACCACGCGTACCTCTTCGTGCGAGAGCGGTACGGACGTCGTGACGTCCTCGGTCACCACGACCTTGCGGAGGTGAGCCTGGCCGACCTCCTCCTCCCGGGTACCGACGTGCAGCCGCTCCTCGGAGCGGATCATCTCGTGGTCCTTGCCCTCCGAGCCCGGGCCCGAACGCATCGCCGGTTCACGGGCGCCGGCGTGGCGTCCGGAGCTCTCGTCGGCACGGCCGCTGCCGGCGACTGCCGCAGCGCCCGCTCCCGCACCGGCGCCCGCGCCCACGCCACCGCTCAGTGCGGTGTCGGGAACGGCCTGCGGCCTGCCGGCGCTTCCCGTGCCCTGACCGGTCTGGCCGATGCCCTGGCCGGTACGACCCGTGCCCTGGCCGGGGGCCCGCTGGGTCCCGGCCGGCGGCGTCACGCCGTAGTGCGTGTACAGCTCCTGTTCCTGTCGCGGCTCCAGGTGCTGATCCGCGTCGACCCGCGGGGCGTCCTTGACGGTCTCCTTGCTGTGGGGCACGTTCAGGGCGTCTCCCTTGCGGCTGGCACCGGCGAGCGGGACGAACGTCTCCTTCATGCCGAAGAGGCCCGTCTTCACCGTCGCCCACTCCGGGCGGCCCGTGTCGTCGTCCAGGAAGACCCGCTCGACGCTGCCGATCTTGTCGCCCTCGCGGTCGTAGGCGGTGAGCCCAACGAGGGCATCGGATTTGCTGAAGGTCTCGCCCTCTGTCATGCGTGATCACTCCCTCAGGCACAGGGGGCGATCCGAGATCGCCGGAGGTGCCGTGTGCCTCATGTCCATCGGGCGCTGGAGCGGAGGGGTACGCAAGCCAGGCCTTCACCGACCGTAGCTGCGGCTGGGCGCCAGACGGTCTCGGGCGGTGGGCGAGCGGCGGTCACGGCGGCACGTGGCGACCGAGGGCGACTAGGCCATTCGAGTGAACCCGGGCGGCTCGTGCACCCCGCCCGGCCGTGTGCCCCTCATCGCGCCGGCCCTCATTCCGCCGACTCTCCCGCGTGCGGGCTGAGCGCGTCGGTTCCGACCAGGACGAAGAGGGCGAGGCCGAGGACGATCCGGTAGTAGACGAACGGCATGAAGCTCTTGGTGGTGATGAACTTCATGAACCAGGCGATGACCGCGTAACCCACACCGAAAGCGATGAACGTCGCGAAAACGGTCGGCCCCCAGGACACATGACCTTCCCCCGCGTCCTTCAGCTCGTACGCACCCGAGGCGAGCACCGCCGGGATCGCGAGGAGGAAGGAGTAGCGGGCCGCGGATTCACGGGTGTAGCCCATCAGCAGACCACCGCTGATCGTCGCGCCCGAGCGGGAGACACCGGGGATCAGTGCCATCGCCTGACAGAAGCCGTAGATCAGACCGTCCTTGACGCCCAGATCCTTGAGCGTCTTGCGTTCCCTGATCGCGCGGTGCCGTCCCCCTGCCTCGTCGCGCGCGGCGAGGCGGTCGGCGACGCCGAGCACGACGCCCATCACGATCAGCGTCGTGGCGATCAGCCGCAGGTCACGGAACGGGCCCTCGATCTGGTCCTTGAGCGTGATGCCGAGAACGCCGATCGGGATCGAGCCGACGATGACCAGCCAGCCGAGCTGCGCGTCGTGATCACCGCGCATGGACTTGTCCCGGAGCGAGCGGGACCACGCGGAGACGATCCGCACGATGTCCTTGCGGAAGTAGATCAGGACGGCGGTCTCCGTGCCGATCTGCGTGATGGCCGTGAAGGCCGCCCCCGGGTCGTGCCATCCGGCGAACGCCGCGGTCAGCCGCAGGTGCGCGCTGGAGGAGATGGGCAGGAACTCGGTGAGCCCTTGGACGAGTCCGAGGATGAATGATTCGAACCAGCTCATGCGGCCTGTGCCGTCCCGGATCTGATTGTGCGTCGGGCCGCGCGCGAGGGGCCCGACGGGCTGCGGAATGGGTGGTGGCGGCGACGTCGAGCCGCGGTGGCGACGTAGATCGTCGGTCCGCCGCGGCGAAGAGTACCGCCCGGATGTGAACGGCCCGGTTCACCTTCCCGAAAGGGCGGGTCAACGCCCCGGGAGGGCCCCGGTCCGCATCTGGGAGAGGTACGGGCTCACGCCCCCGCGCGGCCCCGCAGGGCGTTCCGCTTGCGCCAGGCGACAAGCGCCGCGGCCAGTCCGCTGAGCGCGATGAAGCCCATGGCGACGAGGAACGCGGGGGACGTCGGTGTCGCCGCTTGGCTGCCCGCCACCACGTAGGCGGCGGTGTTGGGTATCGAGCCGAGCCCGGTGGCGAGGAGGAACGGGAACCAGCGCATCCGGGAGAAGGCGGCGCAGTAGTTGGCCACGGCGAACGGCACCCCGGGAAACAGCCGCACCGCCAGCATCGAGCGGAAGCCGTGCCGGCTGAACTGACCGTCCACCGCGACGAGCAGCCGCCCCCGGATCAGCGGCCGCAGCGCCTCCTGCCCGAGTACCCGGCCGAGGCCGAACGCGATCCCGGCGCCGAGTACCGTCCCGGCCACGGCGCCCGCCAGGCCCAGTTGGGAGCCGAAGAGTGCGCCCGCCGCGAGATTGAGCAGGGGGCGCGGGACGAACGCCGCGGTGCACAGTCCGTACGCCAGCGCGAAGGCGACCACCGCGGTGGCGCCGTTCAGCTGTGGCGGCCAGCCCCGCGAGAGCAGCTCCTGGGGCTCGAAGAGCAGCACGAGCAGACCGGCGCCCGACAGGACGGCCACCAGCAGCGCGAACCGCGACCACGGCGAGAGCAGGATGCGGCCGCAGCGCACGGCGAGGCCCGTGGGAGCGGGCCCGGGGACGGGGACGGGCATTCGGGGAGCGTAACCGACAGGTATGTGTGATCGCCGTATGGTGCGTCTCACGGGCGTCACGGTCCCGTCCCGGGTCGGCACGGCCGCCCGCGCCCCCGCCTCCGTACGGAAAATCAGTCGCGCAGGGGCCCGCGCTGCGCCAGGATCATGGCCATGTTCCGGCAGATGTTCCTCGCAGCAGCGCCCGCAGTCGCGGGCGCCGCCGAGGCTGCCGCATTCCCCGCGGACGGCGCACGACGCTGACCCTCCCCGGACATTCCGGCGGACCCCACAGGGGGAGGGTCGGTCGGACCGGGGGGTCCCCGTCTCCCGAAAGAGACCTCACTTCGTTCCGCGGAGCAGAACAGCCATGTCCAAGACGGCATACACGCGCACCAAGCCCCACCTCAACATCGGCACGATGGGCCACGTCGACCACGGCAAGACGACGCTGACCGCCGCCATCACCAAGGTGCTCAGCGAGGACGGCGGCGGCACCTTCGTGCCGTTTGACCGCATCGACCGGGCCCCGGAGGAGGCGCTGCGCGGCATCACCATCAACATCTCGCACGTCGAGTACGAGACCGACACCCGGCACTACGCGCACGTCGACATGCCCGGACACGCGGACTACGTCAAGAACATGGTCACCGGCGCGGCCCAGCTCGACGGTGCCGTACTCGTCGTCTCCGCGCTAGACGGGATCATGCCTCAGACGGCCGAGCACGTGCTGCTCGCCCGTCAGGTCGGCGTCCGGCACATCGTCGTCGCCCTCAACAAGGCGGACGCCGGTGACCCCGAGCTGACCGACCTGGTCGAGCTGGAGGTCCGCGAGCTGCTCGGCGAGCACGGCTACGCGGGCGACACCGTCCCCGTCGTACGGGTCTCGGGACTCAAGGCTCTGGAGGGTGACCCCCAATGGACCGCCGCCCTGCGCCAGTTGCTCGACGCCATCGACACCCATGTGCCGATGCCGGTGCGCTACACCGACGCGCCGTTCCTGCTGCCGGTGGAGAACGTCCTCACCATCACCGGCCGCGGCACGGTGGTCACCGGAGCCGTCGAGCGCGGCACCGTGCGCGTCGGTGACCGCGTCGAGGTGCTCGGCGCGGACATCGACACGGTGGTCACCGGGCTCGAGACCTTCGGCAAGCCGATGGAGAGCGCGGAGGCCGGCGACAACGTCGCGCTGCTGCTGCGTGGAGTCCCGCGCGACGGAGTGCGGCGCGGCCACGTGGTCGCGGCGCCGGGCAGTGTCACGCCCGCGCGCCGGTTCACCGCCGAGGTGTACGTCCTCTCCGCGCGCGAGGGAGGCCGTACGACACCGGTGTCCACCGGCTACCGGCCGCAGTTCTACATCAGGACCGCGGACGTGGTGGGCGACGTCGACCTGGGCGAGACCGCCGTCGCGCGCCCCGGTGACACGGTCACCGTGACCGTGGAGCTGGGCCGGGACGTCCCGCTCGAGGCGGGTCTCGGCTTCGCCGTCCGCGAGGGCGGCCGCACGGTCGCGGCAGGAAAGGTGACGGAGGTCGGTTAGGACGCCCCGTCCGACGGGTGCCCGGTTCGCGTACGTCGTACGCGAGCCGGGCATCGTCGCGTTCAGGTGCCCCCGGCCGTCTCGGTCAAGGCCGGGGCGGGGCCGGTTCGTTGGTCAGGCTCTTCAGCCGACGCAGGGGCACCGCGGTCTCCGCGGTGCGGACGCCTTCGAGTCGGCCCAGTCCGCCGCTGACGAAGGTGTACAGGTCCTCGGCGCCGCGACAGAGCACCGAGACCACCAGATCGGTACGTCCGGTCACCGCGCCCGCGTGGGCGGCATGTCCGCCCGTGCGCCGGCCGGTCACCCTCGCGGTACGGGAATCCGACATGGACGCGGCGCTTCCTGCGGGATCTCGACGGCCGGGCGCCGACCGTCGGGTCACGGGCCCCGCCCGCGCGGCACAATGGCACCCGTGGAAGAGCCGAGACCTGTGTCGTGCACCGTGGACCACGGAGACGCCAAGCTGATGCCGGACGTGGACCGGGACCGTGCGTGGCTGCTCACGGTGGACGGTGCGCCGCAGTCGTACGTGGACCTGGACGAGCCGACGTATCTCGAGTTCGAGTACGCGCGAAGGCTCGGGCACGTGCTGGACACGGTGGCCGTCGAGGGTCTGCCCCTCGACGTGGTGCACCTCGGCGGCGGAGCGCTCACCCTGCCGCGTTATGTCTGCGTCACTCGGCCCGGCTCGCGCCAGGACGTGGTGGAGGCGGACGGCGGGCTGCTCTCGCTGATCGCCGAGCACCTCCCGCTGCCACCCGGATCCGGCGTCCGCACGCACGCCACCGATGCGCGCGAATGGCTGACGGCGGCGCCCGCCGCCGGCGCGGAGGTGATCGTGGCGGACGTGTTCGGCGGCTCCCGGGTGCCGGCCCACCTCACGTCCCTCACGTACGCCCGGGAGGCGGCGCGGGTGCTGCGGCCCGGCGGTGTCTACGCGGCGAATCTGGCCGACGGTGCGCCCTTCGCGTTCCTGGGCTCCCAACTGGCCACGTTCGGGGCGGTCTTCGAGCACCTGGCGGTCATTGCCGAGCCGGCGGTCCTGCGCGGCCGGCGGTTCGGCAACGCGGTACTGATCGCCTCCGACCGTGAACTCCCCATCGCCGCCCTCACTCGCCGCACCGCCGCCGACGCCTTCCCGGCCCGCGTCGAACACGGCCCCGCTCTACGCCGGTTGACCGGCTCGGCGCCGGTCGTACTCGACGACCACGCGGTCGCGTCCCCGGTACCTCCGGACGGTTCGTTCACCATCTCCTGAGCCACTGCGGCGACTTGACGGAGCGTCGACCGAGGACGCTGCGTCGTGGGTGCCGGGACAGGCCGAGCTCGGATCGCCCGAGTCGCGCCAAGGGCCGCCCCGGTGTCCGGGGCGGCCCTCGGTGTGGCGGCGGTGTCCGCAGGGGTGGTGTCAGCCCGTCGGGGCGTCCTTGGCGAGGCGCAGCGTGGAGAGGATCTTCATGATCGTCTCTTCCTTGACCTCTTCCTTGACGCCCTTGGCGCCGTAGAAGTGCCAGGACACGAAGTCACCCTTGGCGTTCTTGAAGCCGAACGAGATCGCCTTGCCGTCCGTGGCGCACTTCGACTTACCGATCTGCGGCGAGTTCGTGGAGCGCGACCAGGCGTACTTGCCCTTGATGCCGGCCTTCGTCGTGTAGGCCTTGGCCTTGCCGAGCTTCGGGACGGTGAGGCTCTTCTTGTCGGGCTGGGTGTAGCCACCGAAGACCCACCAGGGCACCGAGTTGACGGCCACCTCGTCCTCGTTCTTGGCGCCGTTCGCACCCTTGGTGCCGGCCGCGGCGAGCCTCGTGTGGTCCTCCTCGCCGTCCTTGTCGTCGTCCTCCGTGCACCATTCGCCCTTGTACTCGGCGGGCGCCGACATGGTGATCAGCGGCTTCATGTCCTTGCTGTCCGGGTCCTCGAAGCCGATCGAGGTGCCGGGCGACATGACGCTCCACTCGGCCGGTACGTCGAAGGCGGTGCCCCACTTCGGGTTGACCACGGTCTTCCATCCCGGCACCGTCGCCTTCTCGCCGCCGCTGCCGTCCCGCGGGTTTCCCTCCTCCGTCTGGGTCGGCTTCGGGGTCTTCGGTGCGGAGGACGACTTGTCGCCGCCGCCCTTCGCCTCGTCCTTCTTCTTGTCGTCCTTGTCGTCCCCGCCGAGCACGAAGAATCCCGTGACGCCGGCCGCGATCACGACGGCGGTCGCCGCGACGATCGCGATCACCGTGGTCTTCTTGCGGTCGTTCCCCGGCGGCGGTTCCGGCGCGCCGAGCGGGGCCGGGGTGTTCCACTGCGGAGCGCCGCCCGGCTGCGTTTGCTGCTGGTACGGGTTCGGAGTGTGGTACCCCGGCTGCTGGTACGGGTTCGGTGTCTGATACCCCGGCTGCTGATAGGGGTTCTGACTCTGGTCCTGCGGGTTCTGCTCGCCCCCGGGCGGCTGCTGTCCTGGCCACATGGCGGTTAACGATAGACGGCGCCCGCCGCGGTGTGCCACGGCCGCCCCCCTCAATGTGACCGTGCTGATGCGACTGTGACCGTGCTGATGCCGTACGGCCGGACAAAGGGGGCGAGTTCGTCTCCAGGGAAAGGCTGGTCGGGGGCGGATACCAGCGAGTAACATCACCTCATGAGTACTGATGAGATGTCGATCGGCGAGATGCTGTCCGCCACGGTGCCGATGGTGAAGACCCTGGGGCTGTCCTACGGCGAGGTCACCCCCGAACGTGCGGTGGTGCACCTGCCGGACGAGCCGGACTACCGCAATCACGTCGGTGGCCCGCACGCCGGTGCGATGTTCACCCTCGGGGAGTCGGCCAGTGGCGCTGTCGTCCTGGCCGCCTTCGGTGACCAGCTCTCGCGCGCCGTGCCGCTTCCCGTGACGGCCGACATCGCGTTCAAGAAACTGGCCATGGGGCCGGTCACCGCCACCGCCACTCTGGGGCGCCCGGTGGCCGACGTCGTCGCCGAGCTCGACGCGGGCGAGCGCCCCGAGTTCCCGGTCGCCGTCTCCGTCCAGCGCGAGGACGGCGCCGTCACCAGTGAGATGACGGTCGTCTGGACCCTGCGCCCCAACCGCTGAACCGGCGCCACGGCCGAAACCGCTGAGTCGGCGCCACGACCGATCCGGGCGGCGAGTGCCGCTCCCCTCGATGGCCGGGTCGGCACCCCGTGCCGCCGCGGCGGGTGTACCCGGCCCTGAGCCCCGCGATCCGGCCGGGCGCACCCGCCGCTCGCGTGGCGCCGCGGGGCCAGACGCGTCGTCCTGGCCCCGCGCCCGCGGTGTCCGACGGTCCGTCATGCCCCTTATGTCGCATAGTGCGTCGTGGGCCGCAGTCCCGGCCCGCGCCGATGCCCGCGCACATCGAGGAGTGACGGTCCATGTCCGACACCGTGTCCCGGCGGTCCGCGCTGCGCCTGCTCGGCAGCTGCGCCCTGGTCGCCGCGGCGGCCGTGACCGGCGGCCCCGCGTACGCACTGCCCGGGCGGCCCGCCGTCCGACGGCGAGCCGGCCCCCGCCCCCTGCCCCGCGTCGAGGCCCTGATCGGTCGCCTCACACTCGATGAGAAGGTCGCCCTGCTGCACGGCACCGAGGACCCCGACGGCCTCGGACAGGCCGGCTACATCCCCGGTGTGCCGCGCCTCGGGATCCCGCCGCTGCGCCTCGCCGACGGCCCCGCCGGCGTACGGGTCAAGGCCCACGCCACCGCGCTGCCCGCACCGATCCTGCTCGCCGCCGCCTTCGACCCGTCGCTCGCGCGGGCCTACGGACGGGTGATCGGGCGTGAGGGTCGTGCGCTCGGTCAGGACGTGCTGCTCTCGCCGATGGTCAACCTGATCCGCACCCCGTACGCCGGGCGCAACTTCGAGACGTTCGGCGAGGACCCGTTGCTCGCCGCCGACCTGGTCGCCGAGGAGATCCGCGGCATCCAGGGCGAAGGGCTCATCGCCACCGTCAAGCACTTCGCCGGGAACAACCAGGAGAAGGACCGGATGTCCGTCGATGTGCGGATCGACGAACAGACGCTGCACGAAACGGAGTTGCGCGGGTTCGAGGCCGCGGTGGCGGCCGGCTGCGGCGCGGTCATGGCGGCGTACAACAAGGTCAACGGGCGCTTCGCGAGCGAGAGCGAACAACTGCTCGGCACCGTCCTGCGGCGGCGCTGGAACTTCGGGGGATGGGTGATGACGGACTGGGACGCGGCGCGCAGCACGGCCCCGTCCATCGCTGCGGGCCTCGACATGGAGATGCCGGCCGGCACCCGGTTCGGAGCGCCTCTCGCCAAGGCCGTACGCGGCGGCGACGTGCCGCAGTCCGAGGTCGACCGTTCGGTGCGCAGGCTCCTCGGCGTACTGGACCGCTTCGGGCTGCTCGACGCGGACGGCCCCGCACGGCCCGAGCGCGACGCTCAGGCCGGTGCGCGGATCGCCCTCGAGGTGGCGAAGGCGGGGGCCACCCTGCTGCGGAACGAGGAGGGGACACTCCCTCTCACGGACGCGGCGGACCGGAGCGTGGCCGTGGTCGGCCCCACCGGCCAGGTGCCCTTCGTCAGCGGCGGCGGCAGCGCCCACGTGGTGCCCGACCGCGCGACGAGCCCGCTCGACGCGATCAGGAAGCGCGCGGGTGACGACGCACGGGTCCGCTACGCGCTCGGCGAGGACGTCTTCGGCCGGGCTCTGCCCGGCGGCGCACTCACCCGCGGTCTGGACGCCGAGGGCCAGGGCGTGGCGGCCGGCGAGGAGTGGCGCTACGACGGCACCCTGCGGGTCGCCGAGGACGACGAGTGGACCCTCGTCCTGCACTACACCGGGGAGGACCGGCCGGTGGTGCACCTCGGGGACCGCGAGCTGTACCCCGTCCGGCGCGGCACCGCCGAGTACTTCGCCGGCGGTCTCGTCAGCACCGCGCCGGACGGCCTCGGTGTCCGGCGTGCCACCCTGCGACTCACCGCAGGCGAGCACCGGTTGAGGATCACGGCGAAGGGCGGCGAGGAGGGCCAGAAGTTCCGGCTGCGGCACATCACCGGTGCCACCCGCGCCGAGGACGTGGCGGCGGCGGTCGAGGTCGCGCGCGCCGCCGACTCCGTGGTCCTCTTCGCCTACGAGGACGCCACCGAGGGCCAGGACCGCACGAGCCTCGCACTCCCCGGCCACCAGGAGGCCCTCATCGAGGCCGTCACCGCGGTCAACTCCCGTACCACGGTGGTCCTCAACACCTCGTCGGCCGTCTCGATGCCCTGGCTGCGGCACACCGGCGCGGTGCTGCAGATGTACTACCCGGGCCAGGAGGGCGCCGCCGCCACGGCAGCCGTCCTGTTCGGCGACACCGACCCCGGTGGCCGGCTCACCCAGAGCTTCCCGGTGGACGAGCGCACCCATCCGACGGCCGGTGACCCACGCCGCTATCCCGGGGTCGACGGGCGGGAGGAGTACACCGAGGGCATCCACGTCGGCTACCGCTGGTACGCGGCACGCGGACTGCGCGCGCTCTTCCCCTTCGGTCACGGCCTGTCGTACACCGCGTTCGCCTACGAGGATCTCGATGTGCGGGCCGCCGACGGCGGGGTCGACGTGACCTTCACGGTGCGCAACACCGGCGCCAGGCAAGGCGTCACGGTGGCGCAGGTGTACCTCGGCCCGGCGCCCGGCCTCCGGCTCGACCAGGCGGAGACCGCGCTCGCCGGCTACCGCAGGCTCACCCTCGACGCGGGGGAGCGGCGCCGGGTCGCGGTACGCGTGTCCCGGCGCTCGCTGTCCTCCTGGGATCCGGCACGGCACGACTGGGTGCTCGGCACCGGCCTGCGCACCGTCCGCGTCGGCGCCTCCGCCGAAGACCTGCGTCTGTGGGGGCAGGTGCGGGTCGAGCCGCGGGGGTGAACTCGACCCGGCACGCACCCGCCGCGCCGTCGAGGTCAGTCCTCGTGCGCCGCGCGGTGCGTCTTCGCCAGCTCGCAGTACACCTCGGCGTTGAGCTCGAGGCCCGCGCGCTCCTCCTCGGTCAGCGGGCGCCGCACCTTGGCCGGCACCCCGGCGACCAGCGAACCCGGCGGCACCTGCATGCCCTGCGGTACGAGTGCCTGGGCCGCCACCAGCGAACCCGCCCCGATCACCGCCCCGTTGAGCACTGTCGCGCCCATACCGACCAGGCAGTCGTCCTCCACGGTGCAGCCGTGCAAGGTGGCGTTGTGCCCCACCGACACCCGCTCGCCGACCGTCAGCGGGAAGCCGAGGTCGACGTGCAGGGTGCAGTTGTCCTGGATGTTGCTGTCCGCCCCGAGCACGATCGGCCCGCCGTCGCCGCGCAGCACGGCCTGGTACCAGACGCTGGATCCCGCCTCGAGGGTCACCTCGCCGAGTACGACGGAGGTCGGGGCCGCGAAGGCTTCCGGGTGCACCTCGGGGGTCTTGCCGCCCACCGGGGCGATCAGTGCTTCGTGTCCCATGTCCTGCTCCTGCTCCTGCTCATGGCGGTCGACCGGGCCGTCGCGCTCACCCGGAACCGTAGGCGACGGCCCGCGGCGCCGGTGCAGCGGTGGGGTGAAGATCACAGGTGAGAGCCGGTTCCGACGTCAGTACCGCTGAGTACGGTGGGCACGTGCCGAAGAACCGGAACACGTTCTCATCGCTCGCCGCGCATCGCCGCAGGGCCACCAGCGGTGTGGTGCACGCGGCCTGGCGCTGGGTGCAGCGGCAGGGCGCCGTGACGCCCGAGCGGCCCGGCCGGCTGCGGTTCCGTGCGATCGGTCGCGGCACCCGGCTCGCCTTCCCGCAGGGAACCGTCTTCGGCGAGCCCTGGATCGAGCTCGGCGACCACTGCGTCGTAGCCGAGCAGGTGACGCTCACCGCCGGCCTGATGCCCGATCTGGACCTCGGCCCCGACCCGATCCTCACCCTCGGCAACGGTGTGGTGCTCGGCCGCGGCAGCCACATCATCGCGGACACCACCGTGACCGTCGGGGACGACTGCTACTTCGGCCCGTACGTGTATGTCACCTCGACCAACCACAGTTACGACGACCCCGAGCAGCCCGTCGGCAAGCAGTGGCCGCGTATGGAGCCGGTGCACATCGGGCCCGGCTGCTGGATCGGCACCAACGCGGTCGTGCTGCCCGGGTCGCGCCTCGGCCGGAACGTCGTGGTGGCGGCGGGTTCGATCGTCCGCGGCGAGGTGCCGGACCACTGCGTGGTCGCCGGTACGCCTGCCCGTGTCGTACGACGTTGGGACGCCGAACAGGGCTGGCAGCCTCCGTTGCGTACGCCCGCACCGGTGCCGATCCCCGAGAACATGACCCCCGAAGCGCTGATGGCTCTCGCCGAACTCCCGGAGTCCCCGGGCAGCGCTTGACCTCAACCGCGGTTGAAGAACGAACCTGTCACTCCCGGCGCGGCAGTACCGAATTCCGCGCCCCACGGAGGGAGTGCTCCCATGAACGACACCGGTTTCGTCCTGGTCATCGGCGCCACGGGCAACCAGGGCGGCGCCACCGCCCGCGAACTCCTGGCCCGCGGCCGCCCGGTGCACGCGCTGGTGCGCGACCCGGACAAGCCGGCGGCCGCAGAGCTGAAGGAGCAGGGCGCGATCCTGGTCCGCGGCGATCTGGACGACCCCGCTTCGCTGCGTACGGCGATGACCGGAGCGAGCGGCGTCTTCAGCGTCCAGGCGCTGGCGTTCGAACCCGAGACGCTCGCCGCGGAGGTGCGCCAGGGCAAGGCCGTGGCCGACGCGGTCGCGGAGACCGGCGTACCTCACCTCGTGTACAGCTCGGTCGGTGGTGCCGAACGGGCCACCGGGATCGACCACTTCGAGACGAAGGCCGAGATCGAACGGCACATCCGCGCGCTGGGCCTGCCGGCCACCGTCCTGCGTCCCGCGTTCTTCATGAACAACCTGCTGCACTATGCCGAGGCCGGGGACGAGCGGATCCTCGAGCTCCCGGTCGACCCGGAGCGCCCCATGCAGTTCGTGGCGTCCGACGACATCGGGCACTTCGCCGCCGACGCCTTCGAGAACCCCGCGCACCACACGGGGCGCCGGATCGAGCTGGCCGGTGACGAACTCACCTTCCCGCAGGTGGCGGAGATCTACGAGCGGGTGACCGGGACGCCGACGCGGCTCGTGACGGTGCCGATCGAGGAGCGGATGTTCGAGTGGTTCGCCGAGGAGGGGTACGAGGCGGACATCCCGGCGCTGCGGGCCGAGCACCCGGGGCTCCTGACGTTCGAGGAGTTCCTGGCCCGTCGCCTGGCGCCGGCCGCCTCCTGATCCGGCGTCCGCGCCCCGGGACGCCCGGTGACCAGGGTGAACGACGGGTCCGGCGGGCCGCGCCGCAGTACAGTGCGGTGAACAACCACGGTGTACGCACGTGGTTCCGGCGCCCCGGACCCCGGGCCAGGGACCACGGACTCGGAAACGACGGGACGGACGCGTGTCGGACCTCGATCAGCTGACGCAGTCGCTCGCCCGCAACCTCCGGCGCCGGCGCGGCGAGTGCGGCTACACCCTGGACGCGCTCGCCGCCCGGTCGGGCGTCAGCCGAGGCATGATCATCCAGATCGAACAGGCCAGGACCAACCCCAGCGTGGGCACCACGGTGAAGCTCGCCGACGCGCTCGGAGTGAGCATCACCGCGCTCCTCGACCACGAGGAGGAGGCCAGGGTCCGGGTGGTCCCGGCCGAGCAGGCGGTCCGTATGTGGTCGACGGAGCAGGGGAGTTCGTCCCGGCTGCTGGTGAGCGCATGGGCGCGTGGACCGTTCGAGCTGTGGTCGCTGCGCTTCGAGCCGGGCGAGGGCCGGGACTCCGACGCGCACCTCAAGGACACGGTGGAGCTGCTCCACGTCACCTCGGGCGAACTGTCCCTCGTCGTGGACGGCGAGGAGTACCGGGTGCCGGCCGGTGGCTCCGTCACCTTCGAGGCGAACGCCCCGCACGGCTACCACAACCGGGGCCCCGAGCCGCTCGAACTGACGATGGCCGTGTCCATCCCGCCCGCGACCTGACCGGCAAGGGCTTGCTCGTCGTCGCGACCGCAGTCTGAGACACCCGCATCTGGACGCCGGGAGCCCTGTTAGCTTGCGGGCATGCGTGCACCCATCGGCAACTTCGACGACGCCCGGCCCGCCCCGGACTGCCTCGACCTGCTCACCGCACCCGTCGCCGACGCCGTACGGCGGTGGAGCGGCACGGTGTCGGCCGAGCAGATCCTCTACGTGGACACCGACCCGGAGATCGCCGACACCGCCGTCTTCGTCGAGCACCACGGGGCCGAACTCCTGGAGCGGTCGGCCAACTGCGTGGTCGTGGCCGGTAAGCGCGGAGGCGAGTCGACCCTGGCCGCCTGTGTCGTACTGTCCTCTGCCCGGGTCGACGTGAACGGCGCCGTGCGCAAGCAACTCGGCGCCCGCAAGGCCTCGTTCGCCCCCATGGACACGGCGACCGGCGAGACCGGCATGGAGTACGGCGGGATCACCCCCATCGGCCTGCCCGCCGACTGGCAGGTCATGGTGGACGCCGCCGTGGTCGATACGCCGCATGTACTCATCGGCAGCGGGCGCCGGCGCGGCAAGCTGATCGTGCCCGGCAAGGCCTTCGCCGAACTCCCCGGCGCGCTGGTCGTCGAAGGGCTCGGGCGTGTCTGAGCACCCCGTCCGACTCCCGTGAACGTACGGAGAACGGTCCGCCAAGGTACGGAACGGGGCTTGTCCACCGCTGCCGCGTGCTGCAGGATTCGAGGCGCGTCTGACATCGATGTCAAGGTGGGCCGGCCGTCGCGCGTCCGTCCCGAGCGGCCTTCCTTGCCTCCCGGAGAGTGGTGAGCCGTGTCGTCCGAAGAGTTGCTGTCCCCACGCGCCTGGCGCAGATCCCGCCTGGCCGTCCCCGCCGCCGTCGGCACCGGCCTCGCGGTGGTGCTCACCTGCCTGCCCGGGTCCGCGTCCGCGGATCCGTCGGGGCGTCCCGCCGCCGAACCCGCCGCTGCTGTCGACCCGTTGATCGGCTCGGCCAACGGCGGCAACACCTATCCCGGCGCCGTGCGGCCGTACGGCATGATGTCGTGGTCGCCCACCAGCACCAAAGGCGACCAGACCGACACAGGCGCCGCCAACGGCTACTCCTACGACGCCACCCGTACCCGCGGATTCAGCCTCACGCACGTCAACGGCGCGGGTTGCCACCCGGGTGCCGCGGGCGACATCCCCGTCATGCCGTTCGCCGGCGCGGTCGACTCCTCGCCGTCCGCGGACACCAAGGACGAGGTGTACGCCTCCGACTTCTCGCACGACAACGAGCGTGCCGTGCCCGGCCGTTACACACTCGGCCTGGACTCCGGCGTCACCAGCGACCTCGCGGTCAGCGAACGCGCCGGGGTCGGCGACTTCACGTTCCCGGCCGACAAGCCCGCCAACCTGCTCTTCAGGACCTCCAACTCGCTCAACGGCAGCGAGGACGCACACATCGAGATCGACCGCGCCGCCCGCAAGGTCACCGGCTGGGTGAAGACCGGCGCATTCTGCGGCCGGCGCGCCAACGGCGGTGAGAACAACCGCAAGAGCTACTACAAACTGCACTTCAGCGCGACGTTCGACCGCGACTTCGCCGACCACGGCACCTGGCACGACGACAAGCTGTCACCCGGCTCCACCTCGGCCTCCGGGGGAGAGGGCTACGCCACCGGCGACGACCGACGGGGTCGCGGCTCCGGCGGATACGTCGGCTTCGACACCTCCGACGACCGCACAGTCTCCATGCGCCTCGGTATCTCGTACGTGAGCCAGGCCGGCGCCGAGGCCAATCTGCGCGCCGAGATCCCGCGCGACGCGGGCGTGGACGAGGTGGCGGCCGAGGGATACGACGCCTGGAACCGCGAGCTGGGCGCCGTGACCGCCAAGGGCGGCAGCGAGGACCGCCGCACCGCGTTCTACACCGCCCTCTACCACTCGCTCCTGCAGCCCAACCTGGTCAGCGACACCGACGGCCGCTATCCGGGCATGGACGGCAAGCCGCACCGGCTGGCCAAGGGCCAGCGCGCCCAGTACACGAACTTCTCCGGCTGGGACCAGTACCGGGCCCAGATCCAGCTCCTCGCCCTTGTGAAGCCGGACGTCGCGGGCGACTTCGCGCAGTCCCTGTACAACTTCGCCCGACAGAACGGCGGAGTCTGGGACCGCTGGGTGCACATCAACGGCCCCACCCATGTGATGACCGGCGATCCCTCCGCCGCCACCCTCGCCACCTTCTACGCCATGGGGGTCCGGAACTTCGACGCCGAGGGTGCCTTCGACTCGCTGGCCGAGCAGGCCACGGTGCCGCACCCCGACGGGCTCTCGGACGCCGGCTGCCCCGGCCAGTGCGAGGGCCAACGGCCCCATCTGGAGCAGTACTTGAGCAGTCACTATGCGGCGCAGGACGACTGCCACTGCTGGGGTGGAGCGGCCGAGACCCTGGAGGCGGCGGTCGCCGACTCGGCGCTCGGTCACTGGGCGAAACTGCTCGGGCGCAAGGCCGACGCACGCCGCTTCGGTGAGCGCGCCGACTACTGGCGCAACGTCTACAACGCGCAGGCCACCGAGGACGCCGGCTACATCCAGGCCCGGGACCTCGACGGCTCCTGGGTCACTCCATTCGACCCGACAAGCGACCAGGGCTTCGCCCAGGGCAACAGCTCCACGTACACCTGGATGGTCCCGCAGGACGTGCCGGGACTCGCTGCCGCGATGGGCGGGCGGGACACCGCCGCCGACCGCCTCGACGGTTTCTTCCACGACGAGGACGGCTCCTGGTCGGTCTCCGGCGGCGACCCGCTGCGCTACGACCCGACCAACGAGCCCGGCATCCACACGCCGTGGCTGTACAACGCGCTCGGTCAGCCCTGGAAGACCCAGGAGACCGTCCGGCAGATCGCCGACACGGTGTACGGCACCGGCCCGAGCGGCCTTCCCGGCAACGACGACCTCGGCACCATGTCCGCCTGGTACGTCTTCGCCTCGATCGGCCTCTACCCGCAGGAGCCCGGCAGCGCGGCGACGCTGTTCGGTACGCCGTCGTTCGAGAAGGTCACGGTGGACCGGCGTCACGGCCGCGACCTCGTGATCAACGCTCCGGGCGCGGGCGACGACCGCCCGTACATCGACTCGGTGCGGGTCGACGGCCGCTCCAGCGACCGTTCCTGGGACGCGGGCAAGCTGGTCACCGACGGCGGCCGGCTCGACTTCAGGCTCGCCGCGCAGCCGAACAAGCAGTGGGCCACGGCACCGGAGAGCCTGCCGCGCTGACCCGGCACTTCCTCGCGGGCCGGTACAGGGCCCGCGAGGAAGTGCGGCGTTCAGCCCGCGTAAGGCTCCGGAACCTCGCCGGGGCGCGCGAGAAAGGTGAAGTCGCAGCCGGCGTCGGCCTGGGTGACGTGCTCGTCGTACAGCACTCCGTATCCCCGTCCCTGGCGGGCGGCCGGAGCGGTCCAGGCAGCGCGGCGTGCTGCCAACTCCTCGTCCTCGACGTGCAGATGAAGACTTCGGGCCGGTACGTCGAGCGTGATGGTGTCCCCGGTGCGGACCAGCGCGAGCGGCCCGCCGACGTGCGACTCCGGGGCGACATGCAGCACACAGGTCCCGTACGAGGTGCCGCTCATCCGCGCGTCGGAGATCCGCACCATGTCGCGCACCCCCTGCTCCAGGAGGTGGGCCGGGATCGGGAGCATGCCGTACTCGGGCATGCCCGGGCCGCCCTTGGGGCCCGAACCGCGCAGCACCAGGACATGGTCGGCGGTGATGCCCAGTGCGGGGTCGTCGATGGTGCGCTGGAGCGTGCGGTAGTCGTCGAAGACCACCGCGGGGCCGGTGTGGCGCAACAGCCGGGGCTCGGCGGCGATGTGCTTGATGACGGCTCCGTCCGGACAGAGGTTGCCGCGCAGTACGGCGACCCCACCCTCGTCGGCGAGCGGCCGGTCGCGCGGCCGGATCACCTCCCGGTCGTGCGCCGTGGCACCGGCGAGCTGCCGGCGCAGGCTCGTGTGGCAGACGGTCGGCCGGTCCAGGTGCAGTACGTCCGTCAACTCGGCCAGCACAGCGGGCAGTCCGCCCGCGAAGTAGAAGTCCTCCATGAGGTACCGGCCGCCCGGGCGGACATTCGCCAGCACGGGCACGGTCCGTGCGATGCGGTCGAAGTCGTCCAGCGCGAGCCGTACTCCGCTGCGACCCGCCATCGCGGTCAGGTGGATCACCGCGTTGGTGGAGCCGCCGAGGGCGAGCACCGCGGCCACCGCGTCCTCGTACGCCTCCCTCGTGAGGATCTGCGACAACCGCAGGTCCTGTTCGACGAGTGGGACGATCCGCAGCCCCGAAGCGGCGGCCATGCGGTCGTGGCCCGAGTCGACGGCCGGGATGGCGGAGGCACCCGGCACCGTCACGCCGAGTGTCTCGGCGGCGGCGGTCAGGGTGGAGGCGGTGCCCATCGTCATGCAGTGGCCGGGGGAGCGGGCCAGGCCGCTCTCCAGCTCGCCCAGTTCACAGTCGCCGATCAATCCGGCCCGGTGGTCGTCCCAGTACTTCCACATGTCGGTGCCGGAGCCGAGCACCTCGCCGCGCCAGTGTCCGGGCAGCATCGGCCCGGCCGGCACGAAGACCGTCGGCAGGTCGACGCTGGCGGCCCCCATGAGGAGCGCGGGTGTCGTCTTGTCGCAGCCGCCGAGCAGGACCGCGCCGTCCACCGGATAGGAGCGCAGGAGTTCCTCGGTCTCCAGGGCGAGGAGGTTGCGGTAGAGCATCGGCGTCGGCTTCTGGAACGTCTCCGACAGGGTCGAGACCGGGAACTCCAACGGGAATCCGCCCGCCTGCCACACGCCGCGCTTCACCGCCTGTGCCCGGTCCCGCAGATGCTGATGGCACGGGTTGATGTCGGACCAGGTGTTGAGGATCGCGATGACCGGCTTGCCCAGATGCTCCTCGGGCAGGTAACCGAGCTGGCGGGTCCTGGCCCGGTGGCTGAACGACCGCAGCCCGTCCGTCCCGTACCAGGCGTGACTGCGCAGCTCCTCGGGCCTCAAAGGTCCCACCCCTTCACCAACTCGGCTACGCGGGCCTGCAGTTCGGCGGGCAGAACGCGACTCGGTGGACGCACCTCGCGGCGGCACAGGCCGAGTGCACAGAGGGCTTCCTTGACGACCGAGACGTTGTCGGCGGACTGGTCGGCGGCGCGCAGTTCCTCGAACGGCCGGATCTGCTCCCACACCCGCACGGCCGCCGGGTGGTCGCCGTCGCGGAGCGCTCGCAGCATCCGAAGCGACAGCGCCGGTGCCACGTTGACCAGGCCCGACGTGAAGCCGGTGGCGCCCATGGGCCAGTACGCGGGGGCGTAGAGCTCGGCCAGCCCGGCCACCCACACGAACCGTTCCAGGCCCGCGTCCCGGGCGAACGCCGCGAACACCGCCGGGTCCGGCACCGCGTACTTGGCGCCCAGCACATTGGGGCACAGCTCACCCAGCTCGGCGAGCCGACCGCCCGGCAGGCGCGGATTGCGGATGTACGGCACGACGCCGAGCTCCGGCACGGCGTCCGCGACGGCGCGGTGGTAGTCCACCCAGCCCTCCGCCGACACATACGGATGCACCGGCTGATGCACCATCACCATGCGGGCCCCGGTGTCGCGCGCGTGCCGCGCGGCGTCGATCGCGGTCGGCAGGTCGTGCCCGACACCGGCCAGGACCGTGCTGCCGTCGCCCGCCTCGCGCAGGGTCAACTCGACGGTCAGGCGCCGCTCTTCGGGGGCGAGGGCGTAGAACTCCCCGGTGTTGCCGTTCGGTGTCAGGGTGCGGACACCGCCGTCGAGCAGGCGGTGCAGCAGCGCCCGGTACTCCTCGCGCGCCACCGAACCGTCGGCGGCGAAGGGCGTGACCGGGATGGCCACCACATCGGCGAGTGCGGTGCGCAGCGCGGTGAAGTCGCGGGGTTCGGTGCGTCCGGTCATACCGGATCCTCCTCGGGAAAGGCGCGCAGGACGAACGAGGCGATGTGCTGGTGCAGTTGGCGGCCGGCGGCCTCGGCGTCGCCGTCGAGTGCCAGCCGCAGGACCTCCCGGTGCTCGGCCGCCTCCCGGTCCCAGGACGGCAGTACGGACCAGGCGGCGGTCGACACCAGCGCGGCCTGGTCGCGGACGTCGTCGAGCATCCGGGTGAGCAGTGGATTGCCGCACGGCAGATACAGGGCGCGGTGGAACTCCCGGTTGGCCAGGGATCGTTCGGCCGCATCGACCGCCCGCTCCGCACGGTCGAGTGCCTCGCTCGCCGCGTCGAGGCGGGCGCTGTGCCGGACGGTGCGCCGCAGTGCCTCCGGTTCGAGCAACAGCCGTACGTCGTACACCTCGTGGGCCATGGCCCGGTCGACGGTGCGGACGGTCGCGCCCTTGTACTGGCTCATCACCACGAGTCCGGTGCCGGCCAGGGTCTTCAGCGCCTCGCGCACCGGTGTCTTGGAGACCCCGAAGTGCGCAGCGAGTTCTGTCTCCACCAGCGCCTGGCCCGGCGCCAGTCGACCGGTCAGGATGCGGTGCTTGACGGCCTCGAGCACGTACTGCGTGCGGGAGGGGATGGGGTGGGGCGCAAGGTTCATCGGGACCCTCTGTCGTCGTCCTGCCCTCATATACCGCGTCTCATATATGACGTACGAGGTACGACGCAGAAGCTAAGGGAGGCTCAGGGACCCGTCAATGCTGTGCGCAGGAAAGCGGCGTTGCCGCAACGGAGCCGGGCGAAAAGGCCTCCCGGAGAACCGCCGGGAGACCATCGCGCACCAACAGAGTTGTGCCGCGCGGCAGGTGTCTACCGCCGTGCGTTGATCTCGATCGCCGGGCAGCGGTCCATCACCATCTCGAGGCCCGCCTCGCGGGTCCGCGCGTACGCGTCCTCGTCCACGACACCGAGCTGGAACCACACCGCCTTCGCGCCCACGGCCGCCGCCTGGTCCGCGACCGGACCGGCCAGCTCACTGTTGACGAAGACGTCGACCACATCGACGGGGAAGGGAATCTCCTCGAGCGAGGCGTACCCCTGCTCCCCGTGCACCGTCTCCGCCTTCGGATGCACCGGCACGATCCGCTTGCCGTAGCGCTGCAGCACCTGGGCCACGCCGTACGCCGCGCGCTCCTGGTTCGCGGAGAGGCCGACCACCGCCCAGGTGTCACCCAGCTCGTCGAGGATCCTGCCGATGGTTGCGGGGTCGCCGTACACGTCCAGCCTCCTGCGCCGCGGGCCGGCGGCAGGGGCAGCCGGCCTCGTGTGGGTACGCCTGTCGCACTCACTGTCCCCGACAACGCCGACCCCCGACGGCGGATTCCCCACCGGCCCGCCCGCCCGGCCGGCACCGCGCACCGTGCACATACCCTGGGCGGATGCAGGACGCGTACCGCACCGTGCCTCACGAGGGCGTGCACGAGACCGAGGTCAACCGCTCGCGCTTTCTCTGCGCGCTCGCCCCCGCCGCCACCGAGTCCGAGGCCCAGGCCTTCGTCGCCGAGATCCGCAAGCAGCACCCCGGTGCCAACCACAATTGCTGGGCCTACGTCATCGGCACCGACGCCTCCGTACAGAAGGCGAGCGACGACGGCGAGCCCGGCGGCACCGCGGGTGTCCCCATGCTCCAGATGCTGCTCCGCCGCGACATGCGCTACACCGTCGCCGTCGTCACCCGCTACTTCGGCGGGGTCAAGCTCGGCGCGGGCGGACTGATCAGGGCGTACGGGGGAGCGGTCGGCGAGGCGCTCGACGCACTGGGCACGATCACCAGGCGACGGTTCCGGCTCGCCACCGTCACCGTCGACCACCAGCGCGCGGGAAAGCTCGAGAACGACCTGCGCTCCACCGGACGCACGGTGCGCGACGTGCGCTACGGAGAGGCCGTCACCCTCGAGGTCGCCCTGCCGGACGCCGACGTGGACGACTTCCGGCGCTGGCTGGCCGACGCCACGGCCGGCAGCGCCCACTGCGAACTCGGCGGCGAGGCTTACGGCGCCGCGTGACATGCGCGGGCGCGGCCGGTGTCCCCGCTCCGCAGCGGGCGCGGAAACACCGGCCGTTCGGCGGGTGCGCTACTTCTCCAGCACCGTCGTCCGGTTCAGCGGCAGCCGGAAGGTCTCGCGGAACGACCGCAGCAGGACCACCCCGGACACGGCCGCGAGCGCCATCAGATAGAAGCCGGGCGCCAGCGACGTCCCGCTGAGCGACACCAGACCCGTCGCGACGAACGGTGCGGTGCCGCCGAACATCACGTACGCGGCGGTGTATCCGATCGCCGAACCGCTCGCGCGCAGCTGCCCGGGGAACATCTCCACCATCGCCGGCACGTTCGACGTACCGATCACCGCGACAAGGACCGCGAGCACGGACGCCCCGAAGACGGCCCCGACCAGGCTCGTGCCGATCAGCCAGAACGCCGGCAACGTGGCCACCACGAAGCCTCCGCAGGCAAGCAGCAGCAGCGGCCTGCGCCCGTAGCGGTCGCTCGCGGCCGCCATCAGCGGACAGGCCGCGCTGTACGCGAGCATCGCGACGACACTCGTCAGCATCGCCTCCGCCTTGGTGTAGCCCACCTCCTCCGACATGTACGCGATCATGTAGCTGCTCATCAGGTAGTAGCCGACCGCGTTGGTGATGCTGTAGCCGAAGAGGGTCAGCACCTGACGGCGACAGACCCGCCAGGCCTCCCGCAGCGGTGCCTTCTGCACCACCTTGCGCTCCTCCATCGCGCGGAACACCGGGGTGTCGTCGATCCGGCTGCGCAGATAGAGCCCGATCAGACCGAGCGGTCCGGCGAGCAGGAACGGGATGCGCCAGCCCCAGCTGTTGAGCGCACCCTCGTCCAGCGTCGACGTGATGAGCAGTCCGGTCAACGCGCCTGCCACCGAGGCGAGTCCCACGGTGAGCGGGACGACACTGGCGTAGCGGGCGCGGCGGCCGTCCGGCGCGTACTCCATGATGAACGCCGAAGCCCCGGTGTACTCGCCGCCGGTGGAGAAGCCCTGCATGGCTCGGAGCAGGAACAGCAGCACCGGTGCCACGATGCCGATCGTCGCGTAGCCGGGCAGCACGCCGATCAGGAACGTCGAGCCGCTCATGCACAGCACGCTCAGAGCGAGCATCCGGTTGCGGCCGATCCTGTCCCCGTACCGGCCGAAGAACGCCGCGCCGAGCGGGCGGGCGATGAAGCCGCCGGCGAAGACCGCCCAAGTGGCAAGGAGCGCCGCGGTCTTGTCGTACTGCGGGAAGAAGAGACCTGCGAGGGTGGCCGACATGATGGCGTAGGCGCCGGAGTCGAACCACTCGACGAAGTTGCCGATCGCGGTCGCCGTGGTGACCTTGCGCCGCACCTTGGCGGTGACGCCACCCGGTTCGGTTCCCGGGGAGGCAGGTGACGCGGCGCCCGCCGAGGCGGGCGTGCTGCTCTGAGCCGTCATGTGCGTCCGTCCTCTCGGTTGTGTCCGGCGGCCGCCGGGGAGGTGGGCCCGGTGTCGCGGTCCCGCAGCGCCGCGCGCTGGATCTTGCCGGTCGCCGACCTGGGCAGGGCCTCGACGAACTCGATCAGCCGCGGATAGGCGAAGCGGGAGTGGTTGTCGCGTGCGTACGCGGAGATCTCCCGGGCCAGTTCCTCGCTCGGCCGGTGACCGTCGGCCGGCTCGATCCACGCCTTGACGGCCTGTCCGCGCACCGGATCGGGCACTCCGACCACGCCTGC
This sequence comes from Streptomyces sp. YIM 130001, assembly GCF_003574445.1. GTDB lineage: Bacteria > Actinomycetota > Actinomycetes > Streptomycetales > Streptomycetaceae > Streptomyces. The sequence goes on along the minus strand of NZ_KZ984559.1, from coordinate 196,124 downwards.
GTCCGCCACCGCCGGATGACCGCGCAGCGCCGCCTCGACCTCGTACGGTCCGACCCGGTACCCGGAGGTCTTGATGACGTCGTCGGTACGTCCGAGGAACCAGAAGTAGCCGTCCTCGTCCCGCACCGCCTGGTCCTTCGTGCGGTACCAGGTGCCACCGAAGGTCTCCTCGCTCGCCTCGGGCCGCTGCCAGTAGCCGAGCGGGAACTGCGGATTGGAGCCCGCCCGCAGGCAGATCTCACCCGGCTCACCCGCCGGCACCTCGCGGTCCTCGGAGTCGAGCAGCACCACGTCCCAGCCGGGCAGCGGCCGGCCCATCGAGCCCGGCTTCACCGGCACTCCGGGGAAGTTCCCGAGCAGGGGGTACGACTCGGTGGACCCGTAGTAGTCGAGCGGGGTGACGCCGAACTGGTCACGGAACCAGGTGATGAGGTCCTCGGTGAGCGGCTCGTTGGAGCAGCAGACGACGCGCAGAGAGAGCTGGTGGCGGCTCCCGGCATCCGGGACATGCTGCCTCATCTTACGGATGAAGGTCGGGTTGACCAGCGATGTGGTGACCTTGTTCCGTGCCATGGAGGCCAGCAGACCGGACGGGTCGAAGCCGCCGGCCGGGCGGTACACGAGGTGGACGGCGCCGGCCCGCAGCGGGCCCATCAGCTTGGCCATCGACCAGGCCCAGTCGCCCGCTCCGTAGAAGACGTCGCCGGTCCGCAGGTCGTGGCAGTACCGGAACTCGTTGTGCCCGAGCAGGGTGCGGTGGGCGTGCACGATGCCCTTGGCCGCGCCGGTGGTGCCCGAGGTGTAGAAGATCAGGGCCGGGTCGTCGGGGGCGGTGTCCGCCGTCTCGAACTCGGGGGCGAGGGCGGCGAGGGACGGATCGTCGATGTCGACGACCGCGCCGTCGAAGCCACCGGTCCTCTCGAGGGCCGCATGCTCGGTGACCAGGACACTCGCCCCCGAGTCGGCGAGCCGGTACCGGATCGGCTCGTCCGCCCAGAGCAGTGACATGGTCACCAGGACGGCGCCGGTACGCAGCACGCCTAGGTAGGTGGCGGGGGTGTCGGGGCGCTGCGGCAGCAGTACGGCCACCCGGTCGCCCTTGCGGACGCCGAGCCGGTGCAGATGGGCGGCGATCTGCCGGGAGCGGTCCTGGACCTGCTGCCAGTGGACCTCCTCCCGGTGGCCCGTGTGGTCCTCGAAGATCAGGGCGAGCCGGTCGCCGGGGTGCCGGTCGGCCACGTCGGCCGCCATGTTGTAGCGCTCGGGAACGCTCCAGCGGTGTTCCTCGAGGAGGCCGCGGTACGCGGCGTCGCCGGCCCCGCCGGTGGCGGGCGTATCGCCCGTGGTCGTGGCGCAGGTGGTCATGGGATGGGTCGTCCTCTCGTCCGGGTGGTGCGGGGGCGCGGCCGGTCAGCGGCGGCGGCCGGCCAGGAAGCGGGCCATCTCGGCCTGCGGTTCCCCGGTCGCGTAGGCCGCGGTGTGCACCTTCTTGGCGGCGGCCACCGCCTCGTCCAGGCCGGCGTCGTCGAGTTCGCGGATGCGGCCCTTGGTGAGGGCGACCGCGCCGGGCGGCAGCGCCGCGAGCCGGGTGGCCTCGGCGATGGCCTCGTCCCGGACCTGCTCCTCGTCGACGAGCCGGGACAGCAGGCCGAGGCGGTGCGCCTCGGTGCCGTCCACCAGACGCCCGGTGAGCGCGAACTCGGTCGTCTTCGCCCGGCCGAGGATTCCCCACATCGCCCAGATCCCGGTGATGCTGGGAATCCCGGAGAGGACCTCGGGCTGGCCCATCCGTACGCCCGCGTGACCGATCCGCAGATCGGCGAGCAGCGAGAACTGGAAACCGGATCCGGCCGCCACCCCGTTGACCGCCGCGATCACCGGCTTGGCCAGGCCGCGCACGACCCGGAAGAGCAGGCCGAAGTCGTCGATCCAGGCCTCGGCCGCGGCGTGGTCGTCGGGGTCGATCGCCGCCGTCTCGGCCAGGTCCTGGCCCGCACAGAAGGCCCGGCCCGCACCGGTGAGGACCACGGCGCGACAGGAGGCGTCGGCGTCCGCGGTGCGCAGGGCGGAGACCAGCGCGGCCCGCATGTCCGCCGTCCAGGCGTTGAGTTTCTCGGGGCGGTTCAGGGTCACCTCGGCCACGTACGCGCCCGCGGGCAGGTCGTCGGCGGCGACGGGGTGGTGGGCGACCAGTACGGCGGTGGGGTCGGTCATGAGCGGGCCCTTCCTGGGATGCGCGCAGGCGCCAGCGAGCGCGGCGAGGCGCGGGGATGCCGGGGAGACGGGGATGACGGGAGGCTGTCCGCGGGGCGGACTCCCGTGAGCAGTCATGCAAACAGGGGGAGTTGGGCCCCGGCCAACACCAATCGGGACTGGCGGCGATATCGCTGCGATATGGCTGCAGGTTCCGGGCCGGCGGGTCTCCTGCGGCCGCCCGGGCAGACGTCGCGTCCGGGGGACGCCTGCCGCGCGTCCCCCGGGGTTAGGGTCCGCGGATGGAGCTCCGTCATCTGCGCTACTTCTCCGTGCTCGCCGAGGAACTGCACTTCGGTCGGGCCGCGGAACGCCTGCACATGGCCCAGCCGCCGCTCTCCCAGCGCATCCGCGACCTCGAACGCGAGCTGGGCATCCGGCTCTTCGACCGCACCCGGCACGGCGTCCAGCTCACCGAGGCCGGCGCGCTGCTGCTCGAGCACGTACGGCCCGTGCTGTGCGGGGTGGAGACGGCGCGCGAGGCGATGCGCCGGATCCGTCCCGGTGAGGCGGGGGCGCTGCGGGTCGGGGTCCCGCCGGACACCGCCCCCGTGGTGCTGTCCACCTTGACCGCGACCTTCGCCCACCGGGTGCCCGACGTACTGCTCGATCTGCACGAGTTGACCACCGACGAGCAACTGTCGCGGCTGCGCGAGGGAGAGCTGGACGCCGGCGTGGTCCGGCATCCCGCGGACACCGTGGGTCTCGAGTCGGGCCCGGTGGCCCGACGCGAACTCGGCGTCGTCCTGCCGCAGGGGCACCCGGCCGCGGGAGCCGACCGCGTGCGGTTGCGCGACCTCAACGGGTCACCTCTGGTGATCTTCCCGCGGGCGATGGCCCCCCGCCTCTACGACCACATGCTCACCGTCTGCCGCGACGAGGGCTTCCTGCCCGGCTCCATCCGGCACGCCCGAAACCCGAACTTCGTACACGGTCTCGTCCTTGCCGGCCGTGGCATCCACCTCAACGAGAGCCCCGCGTCGGCACTGCCCGAAGGACTCGCCTGGCGGCCGCTGGAGGGCGCGGTGCTCGCCTGGCTCACCTCGGTGGTGTGGGTGCCGAGCCGCCACAACGAGACCATCTCGGCGTTCACCGAGTCGGTGTACGAGGGGCTGGAGCGGGCGGGGCACCGCACGGAGGCCGACGGGGACCGGGGCGTGCGGGAACGGTGAGCGGCCGGGTCGGGCGGTGGGTGCCTGCCGCAGAGCGATGCGGGGCGCGGGCGTCGCGCGTCGATGCCGTGCCGGGCGGAATATCGGGGTCCGTGGGGAATCCGGGACCCACCGGCGTTACCGTGACCTGTGCCGACGGCCGGGAGAGGGCCGAGGCCACGACAAGCGCGGCGCAGCCGTGGAGCAAGGCGGAGCGAGGGGTGGAATGAGGAGCATGCGGGCCGGAGTCGCGTCTTGAGGATCCTGCACACCTCCGACTGGCACCTGGGGCGGTCCTTCCACCGGGTGAGCATGCTCGAGGCGCAGTCCGCGTTCATCGAGCACCTGGTGGACACGGTCCGCACGCACCGGGTGGACGCCGTCGTCGTCGCCGGTGACGTCTACGACCGGGCAGTGCCGCCGCTCGCTGCGGTCGAGCTCTACGACTCCGCGCTGCACCGCCTCGCCGATCTCGGGGTGCCGACGGTGATGATCTCCGGCAACCACGACTCGGCGCGACGCCTCGGCGTCGGAGCGGGCCTGATCGGCCGCGCGGGCATCCACCTGCGGACCGCGCCGGCCTCCTGCGGCACGCCCGTGATGCTCGCCGACGCCCACGGGGACGTCGCCTTCTACGGGCTGCCGTACCTTGAACCAGCCCTGGTCAAGGACGAGTTCGCGGTCGAAAAGGCCGGGCACGAGGCGGTGCTCGGGGCCGCCATGGAGCGAGTGCGCGCCGATCTCGCCGACCGTCCCGCCGGCACCCGATCGGTCGTCCTCGCGCACGCCTTCGTCACCGGCGGTGAAGCCAGCGACAGCGAGCGCGACATCACCGTCGGCGGCGTCGACTCGGTGCCGGCCGGCATCTTCGACGGGGTGGACTACGTGGCGCTCGGCCATCTGCACGGCAGCCAGAAGCTCTCCGAGCGGGTGCGTTACTCGGGGTCCCCGCTCGCGTACTCGTTCTCCGAGGAGCACCACCGCAAGAGCATGTGGCTGGTCGATCTGGACGCCGGCGGTGCCGTGAGCGCCGAGCGCGTCGACTGCCCCGCGCCGCGCCGCCTCGCCCGGATCCGCGGCACCCTGGACGACCTGCTCGCCGACCCGGACCTGGAGACCCACACCGATTCCTGGGTCGAGGCCACCCTCACCGACGCCGTACGGCCCGCCGAACCGATGGCCGCACTCTGCGCACGCTTCCCGCACACGCTCAGCCTCGTCTTCGCCCCCGAGCGTGCCCCGGGCGACGACACCGGCTCCTACGCCCAGCGGCTCGACGGGCGCAGCGACCAGCAGATCGCCGAGGACTTCGTCGCGCACGTCCGCGGCAGCCGAGCCGACGACGCCGAACGTGCCGTCCTGCGCGATGCCATCGACACCGTCCGCACCGACGACACCCTGCGGGAGGTCGCCCGATGAGGCTGCACCGGCTGACGATCAGTGCCTTCGGCCCCTTCGGCGGCACCCAGGAGATCGACTTCGACGCGCTGTCCGGGGCCGGCCTTTTCCTGCTGCACGGGCCCACCGGAGCCGGCAAGACATCCGTCCTGGACGCGGTCTGCTACGCCCTGTACGGATCCGTGCCCGGCTCCCGGCAGAGCCAGTCCGTCGCCCTGCGCAGCGACCATGCGCCGGCCGGCACACGTACCTCCGTCACCCTCGAACTCTCCGTCGCCGGGCGCCGGTTGGAGGTCACCCGGCAGCCCGCCCGGGTGCGCCCCAAGAAGCGCGGCACCGGCACCACGGTCGACAAGGCGCAGACCTGGCTGCGCACCCGGGACGCGGTGAGCGGCGCATGGCAGGACCTCAGCCGCTCCCACCAGGAGATCGGCGAGGAGGTCGGCCGGCTGCTCGGCATGAGCAAAGAACAGTTCTGCCAGGTGGTGCTGCTCCCGCAGGGCGAGTTCGCACGGTTCTTGCGGGCGGACGCCGAGGCCCGTGGACGGGTCCTCGGCCGGCTCTTCGACACCCGTCGCTTCGCCGCGGTCGAGGACAAGCTCGCCGAACTGCGCCGCGCCACTCAGGCCCGTGTCCAGTCGGGCGACGACCGGCTGCTCGCCGTCGCCCACCGCATCCAGCAGGCCGCGGGCCCGGCCGCCGAACTGCCCCTGCCCGACACGGCACCCGGCGAACCCGGCCTCGCCGACGACGTACTCGGCTGGGCCGCCGTAGCCCGGGCCGGAGCACGCGAGCGGCGGACGCTCGCCCGTACCCGCGTCGCCGAGGCCGAACGCGTCCAGGCTGCCGCACGCCGCGAGCTGGATGCCGAACTCGCCACCCACCGGTTGCAGCAGCGGGCCGCCGAGGCCCGCGCTCGGGCCGAGGCGCTGGCCGCGGGCGACACCGCGTACGCCGAGCTACGGGCCCGCATGGAGCGTGGCCGCAAGGCCGAGACGGTCGCACCGGCGCTGCGCCTGCGCGCCGACGCCGAGCGCGAGCACCGCGGCTGCACCACCGCCGAGGAGCGCGCCAGGGCGGCCCTGCCCGCCGACCTGGCCGGAGCGGGCGCGGCCACCCTCGCGTCCGCCGCCCGCAAGGCCCTGGAGGAACTCGGCGGCCTGGAGTCCGCCCGCCGCGCCGAACAGCGCCTCGCCGCCCTCACCGAGGAACGCGCCGGCCTGGACCGCGAGGAACGTGCCGACGACGAGGCCCTGCGCGACGTCACCGAATGGCTCGACCGCGCCGACGCCACCCACCACTCGCTCCGCGGCGCGGTCGACTCCGCCCGCGACGCGGTCGCCAGGGCCGAACACCTCGCCGCCGCCCTCTCGTCGGCCCAGGACCGTCTCGCCGCTGCCGCCCGCCGCGACGAACTCGCCGTACGCGCCGAACAGTGCGAGCACACCGCACTCCGGACCCGCGAGGCGGCCCTCGCCGCGCACGAACACTGGCTCGGCCTCAAGGAACAGCGGCTGCGCGGCATCGCCGCCGAACTCGCCGCGGGCCTCGAACCGGGCACCGCCTGCGCCGTCTGTGGCTCCACGGACCACCCCGACCCCGCCACCAAGGTCGCCGGTCATGTCGACCGGGGGACCGAGGAAGCCGCATTTGCCGCCCACGGCAGCGCCGACGAACGCCGCCAGGAGGCGGAGCGCGAACTCAGCGCCGTCTCCGCCGCGCTCGCCGCCGCAGTGGAGGCGACCGGCGACGACACGACCGCCGAACTGGCCTCCACCGTGGAGCAGTTGCGGCGCGAGCACGCGGACGTGCGGGACCGTGCGGCCGGACTGCACGCCGCACAGGAAGCCCTCGCCCACGCCGAGGAGGAACACGCCCGCCGCCTCTCCGGGCGCGAACGAGCGCTGACCCGGATCGCCTCCCGGCAGGCCAGAACGGAACGCCTGGACCGTGAACGGGCCGATGTGCGCAGCGAGTTGGCCGAGGCGCGGGGCGACGCCGAGAGCGTGGCGGCACGGGCCGGCCAGCTGGAGCGCCAGGCGGATCTGCTCACCGCCGCCGCCGACGCAGTACGCGCCGCGGCGGACGCGGCCCAGCGCCTCAAGGACGCGGACTCCCGGCTCGCCGACGCCGCCTACCGGGCCGGCTTCGACACCCCGCGGCAGGCCGCCGAGGCGGCACTCGACGACGCCGCGCACCGCGAACTGCAGCACCGAATCGACCGTCGCCAACAGGAGGAGGCCGCGGTCCGCGCTGTACTCGCCGAGGACGAGACGCTCGCTGCCGAGGCCCGGCCCGCCGCCGACCCGGACACCGCCAGGTCACGGGCGGACACCGCCGACCGCGTGCTGCGCGACACCGTCTCGGCCGACGACGCGGCGGCCGGCCGCTGCACCGAACTCGACCGTCTCTCCACCCACGCGCAGGCCGAGGCCCGCCAACTGGGGCCACTGCGCACCGAGTACGACCGGGTGGCGCGGCTCGCCGGCCTGGCCGCCGGCACCGCCAGCGAGAACGAACGCCGGATGCGTCTGGAGTCCTACGTACTCGCCGCCCGGCTCGAACAGGTCGCGGCCGCGGCGACCGCGCGCCTGCAGCGCATGTCCGCGGGCCGCTACACCCTGGTGCACTCGGACGACCGTGCGGGGCGCGGCCGTTCGGGCCTCGGACTGCACGTGGTCGACGCCTGGACCGGCCGCGAGCGGGACACGGCCACACTCTCCGGCGGCGAGACCTTCTTCGCCTCGCTCGCCCTGGCCCTCGGTCTCGCCGATGTGGTGACCGACGAGGCCGGCGGCGTACGCCTCGACACCCTCTTCATCGACGAGGGCTTCGGCAGCCTCGACGACCAGACCCTGGACGAGGTCCTCGACGTACTCGACTCCCTGCGTGAACGCGACCGCAGCGTCGGCATCGTCAGCCACGTACCCGACCTACGGCGCCGCGTACACGCCCAACTCGAAGTCGTGAAGCACCGCGACGGCTCCACGCTGCGGCAACGCACGGCAGCAGCCTGACCGGTGGCACCCGCCGGCCGCAGTCGGTGGACGGCCGGCGGGTGCTCGGGGGGTGAAGCAGCTCTCGAGTAAGTGTTCATGAGTGTCTTTCAGGTGTCATGAGTGTTGTGCGGTCTTCGGTGTGAACCTGACGGAATGGGCACGAGCGCAGGGCATTGCGCCCCGCACGGCGTACCGCTGGTTCCGTGAGGGCACGTTGCCGGTCCCTGCGGAACGGGTGGGGCCGCGCACGATCCTGGTGAACATGGAAGCGAACGCCTCACCCACCGTGACCGGTGGTGTGGGCTTGTATGCGCGTGTCTCGTCTCACGATCAGAAGGCGGATCTGGAGCGACAGACCGCGCGGTTGTCGGCGTGGGCTGCGAAGGCCGGTCACAAGGTTGTTCGTGTCGAGTCCGAGATCGCCTCGGGTGTGAACGGCTGCCGGGCGAAGGCGGAGCGGCTGCTGGCTGATCCGAAGGTGACCACGGTCGTGGTTGAGCACAAAGACCGGCTCGGCCGTATGAACGTCGAACTTGTCGAAGCGGCCCTGTCCGCAACAGGGCGCCGCCTCGTCGTTCTTGATGACGGCGAGGTCGAAGACGACCTGGTGCGGGACATGGTGGAGGTGCTGACGTCGTTCTGTGCCCGCCTGTATGGGCGGCGCTCGGCGAAGAACCGAGCCGAGAAGGCTCTTGAAGCGGCGGCCTCGGATGGCTGAGGCGAAGAAGAAGCAACTCCGCCAGATCGAGGAACCGTTCGTCGCGCTCGGCCCGTCCGGCGTGGCGATACGCGACCGTCTCAAGCACCTCACCGCCGAGGACGAGAGGGTGTTGCGCCTGGTCGGTGAACACGTCGGGCACCTCGCCTCCCTCGATCTCAAGGCCCGGTGCGCTGACGGCCTGGACCACAACTCGGATGCGTGGGCGGCCCGTAAGCAGAGCCTCACTGCCGAGTCGTCGTCCCGGTGGGCCGGTGCCGTCACCAAGGCCACCCACGATCAGTGGGCGCTGTCGAGGCGCTGCCAGCTCGCCCACATCCAGTCCCTTGAGGCCGGGGTCAAGACGGTCGCGCACCGCCTGTCCCAGCCGATCGGAGACAAGGGAACCAAGCGGGCGCCCGGCGGCTACCGCTCCAAGCACGAGTGGTTCCAAAAGACCCGGCGTCTGGCGATCCTGGAACACCGCCTCGACGTCGCCCGCGCCGAGCGTGAGGCCGGTGTCGTGCACGTCGTACGTGGCGGCCGGCGTCTGCTCAACACGCGTCACCACCTCGAAGCCGCGCAGCTCACCGAGACCGAATGGCGTGAGCGGTGGGAGGCCGAGCGCTGGTTCCTGGCCGCTGACGGCGAGTCCGGCAAACGCTTCGGCAACGAGACCATCCGCGTCACGCCCGAGGGCGAGGTCAGCATCAAGCTGCCCGCGCCGCTCGCGCACCTGGCCAACGCCAAGCACGGCCGGTACGTCCTCGCCTCGAAGGTGGCCTTCGCTCATCGGGGCGCCCAGTGGCGTGACCGGATCGAAGCGAACCGAGCCGTGGCCTACCGCATCCACCACGACGTCCAGCGCGGGCGCTGGTACCTGACAGCGGCCTGGAGCATCCCGCCGGTCAAGACCGTACCGCTGGAGACGGCCCGCGCCGAGGGCATGGTCGGCGTTGATACGAACGCCGACCACTTCGCCGCCTACCAGCTCGACCCGCACGGCAACCCGGTCGGTGACCCGCGCCGGTTCTTCTACGACCTCACCGGGTCGGCAGAGCATCGTGACGCGCAGATCCGGCATGCCATCAGCCAACTCCTGCACTGGGCCAACCGATGCGGCGTCAAGACCATCGGCATCGAGAACCTGGACTTCACCGCCGAGAAGACCCGCGAGAAACACGGCCGTAAGAAGCGGTTCCGGCAGCTCATCTCCGGCATCCCGACCGGTAAACTCAAGGCCCGGCTCGTCAGCATGGCGGCCGAGCATGGCCTGAGCATCGTGGCCGTCGATCCGGCGTACACCTCGATGTGGGGCGACCAGCACTGGCGCAAGCCACTGACCAGCAGCAAGCGAAAAATGTCCCGTCACGACGCCGCCGGCATCGCGATCGGGCGACGCGCCCTCGGGCACCCGATCCGGCGACGGACAGCACCGCCCCACGACGACCAGAGTGATCGTCGTGGGCATCGGACCGTCCAGGCCGAACCGAGTGCACGGAGGCGTGAGGGAACCCGCCCACCCGTCACGGAGCGTGCACACGATGCACGTCGCCGGATCGGGGAACAACGAATGCGGGAACCCAGCGCATCCAACACCGTTCGGGATGCGCGCAGTTCCGGGAACTGGCAGCAAATGCCGCTCCTGGACACTGCTTAGGAACGGTCAGAGCTTGGACAGTTCCTCGACCAGGTCGTCGAGGCCGAGGGAGCCCTGGGAGAGGGCCGCCATGTGCCAGCGCTTGGCGTCGAAGGCGTCGCCGTGCGCCCGCCGGGCGTTCTCCCGGCCGAGCAGCCAGGCACGCTCACCCAGCTTGTAGCCGATGGCCTGACCGGCCATCGACAGATAGCGGGTCAGCTCGCTCTCCACGAAGTCGGCCGGTCGGCCGCTGTGCCGGCCGAAGAATTCCTGAGCCAGTTCCGGAGTCCAGCGCTCGCCCGGGTGGAACGGCGAGTGGTCCGGGATCTCGAGCTCCAGGTGCATGCCGATGTCGACGATGACCCGCACCGCACGCATCATCTGCGCGTCCAGGTAGCCGAGCCGCCGCTCCGCGTCCGTGAGGAAGCCCAACTCGTCCATCAGGCGCTCCGCGTAGAGCGCCCAGCCCTCCGCGTTCGCCGACACCATGCCGATCGAGGCCTGGTAGCGGGAGAGGTCGTCGGCGACGTGCACCCACTGCGCCAGCTGCAGATGATGACCGGGGACGCCCTCGTGGTACCAGGTGGACACCAGGTCGTACACCGGGAAGCGGGTGTCGCCCATCGTGGGCAGCCAGGTGCGGCCGGGCCGTGCGAAGTCCTCCGACGGCGGTGTGTAGTAAGGCGCCGCGGCGCCGCCGGGCGGGGCGATCCGCGACTCCACCTTCCGTACCCGGTCGGCGAGTTCGAAGTGCTCGCCGTCGAGTGTCTCGATCGCCTCGTCCATCAGGCCCTGCAGCCATTCCTGGACCGCGTCGACGCCCTCGATGTGCGTGCCGTGCTCGTCCAGGTGCTTGAGCGCCTCCCACGGCGTGGCCGCGCCGGGCAGCACCTTCTCCGCCTCGGTGCGCATCTCGCCGAGGATGCGGTGGTACTCGGACCAGCCGTACGCGTAGGCCTCGTCGAGGTCCAGGTCGGTGCCGTTGAAATAGCGGGACCAGCGGGCGTAGCGCTCGCGGCCCACGATGTCCGGCTGCCCCTCCACGGCGGGCGCGTACACGTCGCGCATCCAGTCGCGCAGCGTGCGCACCGCCTCGGTCGCCTCGGCGGCGGCAGCGTCGAGCTCGCCCCGCAGGGAGTCCGGCCCCGCGGCCGCGAAGTCGTCGAACCAGCCGCCGTCGGTACCCGCCCACTCGGTCAACTGACCGACGAAGGTCGCAGTGGCCCGCGGGCCGCCGTACAGCTTGCGCTCCAGGCCGAGGGTGAGGGACTCCCGGTAGCCCTCGAGGGCCGCGGGTACCGCGCGCAGCCGCTCGGCCACGGCCGCCCAGTCCTCGTCCGTCGCGGTCGGGGTGACGGTGAAGACCTCGCGCACCGAGTGGGCGGGGGAGGAGAGATTGCCGACCGCGCGCAGATCCTCGTCCGCCTCGTGCACGGCCAGTTCGGCGGTCAGACGCTCGCGCAGCAGCCGGGCACAGCGCCGCTCCACATCGCTGTCACCGCCCGGGGCCTGCTCCGCGGCCGTGAGGCGCTCCAGCGTCGTACGGGCCAGCTCGGCCCACCGGCGAGAGCCCGCCGGGGAGAGATCGGGCAGTCGCGACGAGCTCTCCGCGACTCCGAGGAACGTACCGGTGATGGGATCGAGGGCGATCAGGTCGTCGACGTAGGCGTCGGCCACCTGGCGGGGCAATGGGCTCTCAGTGGTGTCTGACATGCGGACATCCTCTTACGCGCAGGTCTCTCACGTCACCGGATTTCGCTGCCGGAATGCGTCGTTTCGCTTCGCTCAGGGCAGTAGCGGACCGCAGTCCCACTGCTGGAAGATCAACCGGGTCTCCACCCGCGCCACCTCGCGCTGCGAGGTGAATTCGTCGATCACCAGACGCTGCAGATCGGCCGTACCCGTCACCGCGACATGCACCAAGTAGTCGTCCGGGCCGGTGAGATGGAACAGCGCGCGGGACTCCGGCAGCGCCCTCATCCGCTCCACGAAAGGGCCGATGAGCTCCCTGCGGTGGGGCCGCACCTGCACCGACAGCAGTGCCTCCAGGCCGCGGCCCAACTTCGCCGGATCCAGGCGCAGTTGGTGTCCCAGAATCACGCCGGACCGGCGCAGCCTCGCCACCCGGTCCAGGCAGGTGGACGGTGCGACGCCCGCCTGTGCCGCGAGGTCGCGGTAGGTCGTCCGGGCATCGTTCTGCAGCAGACAGAGGATCTGCAGATCCACCGGGTCCAGTACGACGGATTCGCTCATCCGCCGAACATAGCGCGGACGCATCCCCGTTCACACCGGACAGGGCTCACCGTTCTCTCCATGGACACGGACATGGACACCGACCACGCCGCCCCGACCACTCCCAGGGCCCTGGCCACCGAAGCCGTGCACGCCGGCCGCGAAGACCTCGCGGGACTCGGACTGCACGCCCCGCCGCTCGACCTGTCCACCACCTACCCCTCGTACGACAGCCGCGGCGAGGCCGCCCGCATCGACGCTTTCGCTGCCGAGGGCGCGCTCGACGACGGCCCACCGGTCTACGCCCGGCTCGGCAACCCCACCGTCGGCCGCTTCGAGACCGCGCTCGCCCGACTGGAGGGCACCGAGAGCGCCGTCGCCTTCGCCAGCGGCATGGCCGCGCTCAGCGCCGTCCTGCTCGTCCGCGGGTCCATGGGCCTGCGGCACGTCGTCGCGGTACGTCCGCTCTACGGCTGCAGCGACCACCTCCTCGACGCAGGCCTGCTCGGCACCGAGGTGACCTGGGTCGACCCGGCGGGGATCGCCGACGCGATCCGGCCCGACACCGGCCTCGTCGTCGTGGAGTCGCCGGCGAACCCCACCCTCGCCGAGGTCGATCTGCGCGCGGTGGCGCACTCCTGCGGCTCGGTGCCGCTGCTCGCCGACAACACCTTCGCCACACCGGTGCTGCAGCGGCCCGCCGGGAGCGGCGCCACCCTGGTGCTGCACAGCGCCACCAAGTACCTCGGCGGGCACGGTGACGTACTCGGCGGAGTGGTCGCCTGCACCGAGGAGTTCGCCCGCAAGTTGCGGCAGGTCCGGTTCGCGACCGGCGGTGTGCTGCATCCGTTCGCCGGCTATCTGCTGCTGCGCGGACTCTCCACGCTGCCCGTACGGATGCGGGCCGCCTCCGAGACCGCCGTGGAGCTGGTGCGGCGGCTGCGGGACGACCCTCGGGTGGGCAGGGTGCACTACCCGCGGATCGGAGGCGCGATGGTGGCCTTCGAGACCGCCGGGGACCCGCACGAGGTGATCGCCGCGGTGCGGCTGATCACCCCGGCGGTGAGTCTCGGCAGCGTCGACACCCTCATCCAGCACCCCGCCTCGATCAGCCACCGCATCGTCGACGCGGGCGACCGCAGGTCGTCCGGGGTGGGGGACCGGCTCCTTCGCATGTCGGTCGGCCTGGAGGACGTCGACGACCTGTGGGACGACCTGGACCGGGCGCTCAGCGCCGCGGAGCCGACCCGGGCAGGGACCGTGCGTCCTCGTAGCCGGACTGCCGGGTGACCGCGACCGCTTCGGTGGCGGCCGGTGCGGCCGCGTCCGTACCGCCGACGATCCCGCCCGCGTCAGCGTCCGTGACCGGCGCGAGGCGGGCCGTGATCACCAGGGTGCCTTCCTCCACCTGGTAGTCGAGGGGCAGTTCGAGCGCGCGCATCGAGGCGACCATGGCGGTGTTCTGCGCCTGGGTCACCGCGTACACGCTCGTACTGCCCGTCTCCAGGGCCAGAGCGACCAGCTTGCCGAGGAGTTCCCGGCCGATGCCGCGCCGCTGCCAGTCGTCCTCGACGAGCAGCGCCACCTCCGTCTCGTCACCGTCCCAGAGCAGGTGGCCGAGCGCGACCATGCGACCGGAGGCGGTACGGGCCGCGAGGGTGCGGCCGAAGCGGGGGCTGAGCAGGTGGTTGAGGTAGCGGTCCGCGTCACCGCCCGGGCCGTGGTAGCGCAGGCTCAGGGTCCGCTTCGAGCAGCGCTGGTGCAGCGCCCGGGCGGCGTCGAGGTCATCGGTGCCGGCCCGCTGCACGGTGATCGAGTTGCCCTCGGGCAGTGTGAGGACGTCCTGGCTGCGGGGGATGCGCGGGCCGAGCCGCGCGTCGAGCTCGACCAGGGCACGCGCCCTGGCGAACTCGGTGGGTGTGAAGGGGAGATGGGCCCGCTCCACGGTGAGCGTTCCACCCGCGGGGTCGCGCAACCGCATCAGGGTGCCCTCGAGCACACCCTCGACCGGCGCGGACTCCCGGTTCGTACGGGCACCGGTCGGTGACTGCCCGGGAAGCGACCTGATGCTGCAGCGGCCGAGCAACTGCCTGAGCGCCAGCGGGAGTTCCGCGGCGTCCAGTGCGGTGCGGGTGGCCAGCGCCAGGACGCGGGTGGGGGCGTCCACCAGGTCGTGGGCGTCGGCACGCTCGATCCAGGTGCCGGTGCCGCCGGCGCGGGACACCGTTGCGGTCAGCTCCGCGGCCGGCCGGTCCGCGGGTGCCCGCAGCAGGAACTCGTCGACCGTGCCGTCGGCGAGCGGGTGCGTCTGCAGGCTGAGGATGTCCACCTCGATGGAGGCGAGTGCCGCGCACAGGGCGGCCAGTGAACCCGGCTCGTCCCGGACGGTGGTACGCATCCGCCACAGCGCCTTGTCGGACAGTTCCGGCTGCGGGCGTCCGGTTACCGCGGTCGTGGTGCCGATGGCTGATGCCTGCGGCTCCTCGCGCCCAGTCGTCCCCGCGGTCCGCGGGGCGCCCGTATCGCCCGGCGGCGGTGCGTGGCCGTGGTGTCGTGACCACCATGTGTGGAAGCCGGCCGTGGCGAGCAGGGCGACGGCGGAGGCGACGAGCAGGACGGGCCCGTCGGGACCGTTCACGATGGTCTTCGCGATGGTGTCCGCCACCGCGACCGCGGTGAACAGGGCCGCGAGCTCCACCAGGTCGCGCCGCCAGTGGTGGTGGGTGTGGCGGGCCTGCTTCGCGCTCCGCGCTCGGGCGTTGTCGATTTTTCGGGTCATGCGAGCACTCTGGACGACCGGTGTTGCGTGATCACAAACGCTCTGTGTCTGATCGGTTAAGAGCCCATCTGCCCCTTCCGTTGATCAATGAACCACCTGTCCCCTTTGCGTCCGCGAGCTGAGGTTCGGGGTGGCTCGCACCTGCCGTACGTCCACTCCGCACGGCAGGTGATACCCGCAGCGATCGCCCTACTGACCGACCCGCCCCGGCTCCAGCGTCTTGCTGAAGAGCACCTCGCCGCCGCCGTCCTGCCGCAGCCGTACGGTGAGCTCCCCGCTCGATCCGTCGATGTCCACCTCGCCGAAGTACTGCGGCGACTCCATCGGCGACGTGTTCGCACGGTCCGGCGCCTTGATGAACGCCTGCCGCGGACCGAATGTCTTGTCCAGCTTCAGCGCCTGGAAGCCGCCGGCCGCCAGCGGTCCCGAGACGAACTCCCAGAACGGCTCGAAGTCCTGGAACGCCGCCCGGTCCGGCTCGTAGTGCTGGGCCGAGGTGTAGTGCACGTCCGTCGTCAGCCACAGCGTGCCGGTGATCCGGCGGCGCTTGATGTGGCGCAGCAGCTCGGCGATCTGCAGCTCACGCCCCAGTGGCTGACCCGGGTCGCCCTGCGCCACGGCTTCGAAGTCCGTGTCGCCGTCCGGGACGACGAGCCCCAGCGGCATGTCGGAGGCGATCACCTTCCACACCGCCCGCGAACGTGACAACTCCCGCTTGAGCCAAGCGAGTTGACGTTCACCGAGGATGCCCTGCGGGTCGTCGGTCCCGCGCCCGGGCGAGTTCTCGTTGCGGTACGTGCGCATGTCGAGCACGAAGACGTCGAGCAGCGGGCCGTGCCGCACCACCCGGTACATCCGTCCGTCGGTGTCCTGCCCGCCGGCGCCGGGGGACAGCGACGACACCGGGAAATACTCGCTGAAGGCGCGCAGCGAACGGGCCGCGAGCACGTCCACGTCCTTCTCCGTGTACCGCTCGTCGTCCAGGATCTCGCCCGGATACCAGTTGTTGCACACCTCGTGGTCGTCCCACTGGACGATGCCGGGGACCTGGGCGTTGAACCGGCGCAGATTCTCGTCGAGCAGGTTGTAGCGGAAGGCGCCGCGGAACTCGGCGAGCGTCTCCGCCACCTTCGCCTTCTCGTCCGTCGTGACGTTCCGCCACACCCGCCCGTCGGGCAGCGTGACACTGGACTCGATCGGCCCGTCCGCGTAGATGGTGTCGCCGCTGCACAGGAAGAAGTCCGGGTCGAGACGCCGCATGTCCTCGAAGATCCGGTAACCCCCGCGGTCCGGGTTGATGCCCCAGCCCTGCCCCGCGATGTCGCCGGACCACACGAAGCGCGCGCCCTTGCCGCGCCCGCGCTCGGCGGTGCGGAAGGTACCCGTGACCGGGCGGCCGGTGCGCCGCGGATCGTCCGGGTCGGCGAGTACCACCCGGTAGTGGATCTGCTCGCCGGCCGGCAGCCCGCGCAGCCGGGTCGTGCCCGCGAAGTCGGTGCCGGGGCCGAGCAGCGGTCCGCGCCAGGTCGTGCTGTTCTTGAACGACTCGGTGGCCGAGGTTTCGACGATCATCCGGGCGGGCCGGTCGGAGCGGACCCAGACCAGACCCGAGTGCGCGGTGACGTCACCGGCCTGCACTCCCCAGTCGGCGCCGGGACGGCCCGACCGTGCGAGGGCCGGAGCGGCCGCGCCGCCGAGCGCGGGCAGGGCGACCGCCGCGGAAGCGGCGACGGAACCGCGCAGTACGGAACGGCGGCCCGGGGCCGAGTGCGGCAGACGGTCTGACATCGATACGCCTCCAGAGACTTCAACCGGCTGGTGTGCGGTCACACACCTACTCGTGCCTCACAGCCATCGTGCGAACCCCCAGTGAACAACTGGCATGCCCCCAGGGGAACCCGCCGCACCGTACCCTGCCCGGCGCTCACTGTTGAGGCGCGCCCGCCCGCGACGTCGCCCCCGCGAAGGGTCCTACGCCCACGGGCCCGTACCTCAACCCACGGGGACCAGGACGAACGCCCGATGTCCCGCCCCGCGCCCGCTGCCTACGCTCGACGACGCCATGCAAATCCGGCGCCGGGCCCGGCCACCTGCCCCCCCCCCCGGCGCACCGCAGCCAGGAACGGGAGCCCGTGTACGACATCGGACAGCGCCACCTGCGGATCGCCCGGCCCTCCCGCGACCTCGAGGCCGCCGAGCGCTACTGGACCGGCGGCCTCGGTCTCCAAGTCCTCTACCGGACCACGGGATCCGGGGGCCCGGGTGAGCACGACCTGCTCATGGTGGGCGCGCCCGACGCCGACTGGCACCTCGAACTCACCCACCAGGAACATGCCCTCGTCGAACCCCGGCCGACCGAAGAGGACCTCCTGGTCCTGTACTTCGACGGGGCGGTGCCCGAGGCCCTCCTGGCCCGGCTCGAGGAGCACGGCGGCACCCGGGTGACCTCCCCGAACCCGTACTGGAACGAGTGGGGCGTCACTGTCCAGGACCCCGACGGATACCGCCTCGTGCTGTGCACGCGCGCGTGGACCAACACCTGAGCCGCACCGGAAGCACCGTAAGTGCAGGGAGCGCCGGAAGGGCTCACCGCACCGCACCGGCCAGCAGTCGCACTCCCTCCTGCAGCCGCGCGGGCGGCAGTTGGGCATAGCCCACGATCAGCCGGACCGCACCGTCCCGGTCCGGCTCCTGCGTGCAGCTGCTCAGCGGCCGCAGCGCGATCCCGGCCGCCGCCGCACGGCCCAGGAACACCGGTTCGGGCCCGTACCGCGCCGGAAGGCGTACGACGACGTGCAGTCCGGCGGCGATCCCGGAGAGCTCGGCACCGGGGAAGCACCGGCGGAAGGCGTCCACGAGCGCATTGCGCCGCTCCTGGTAGACGCGGCGGCAGTGGCGCAAGTGGCGGTCGTAGGTGCCGCGTTGCAGGAAGCGCGCGAGCAGCTCCTGGTCGATCACCGGATTGCCCAGGTCGAGCAGTCGCTTGCGCGCGACGACCGCCTCGCCGATGGACTCGGGTACGAGCAGCCAGCCGAGCCGGAGCCCGGGCGCAAGCGACTTGCTCACCGACCCCGTGTAGGCCACCCGTTCCGGGTCGAGACCCTGCAGTGCGCCCACCGGATCGCGGTCGTAGCGGAAGTCGCCGTCGTAGTCGTCCTCGACGACCAGGCCGTCCACCGAGCGTGCCCAGTCGAGGAGTTCGGCCCGCCGCCGTGCGGAGTAGGCGATGCCGGCCGGGAACTGGTGGGACGGCGTGGTTACGACCGTCCGCACGCCGGTCTCGCGCAGCCGGTGCACCGAGACGCCCTCCCCGTCCATCGGCACGTGGGCGGTGTCCAGGCCCGCGGCCGCCATCAGCTGGGCGTGCTCCGGGCTGCCCGGATCCTCGTCGGCCACCGCACGTTCCCCGCGCGCGTGCAGCACGGCACCGACCAGTGCCATCGCCTGTGCCACACCGGAGCAGACGATCACCCGCTCCGGACTGGCGACGACCCCGCGCCGCCGGGTCAGCAGCTCCGCGATCGCCGTACGCAGCCGCGGAAGCCCACGCGGGTCGGGGTACCCGAGGCCCTGGTGCGGGAGTTCGGCCAGCACCTCGCGGTGCGCCGACGCCCAGGCGGCCCGCGGGAACAGCGACAGATCGGGGACGCCCGGCAGGAAGTCCACCCGCGCGTCCGGGCGCGGCGCGCGGTCGACGGCCGCCGCGGGCCGACCCGCGCGCGCCGCCTCGCCGACCCACGTACCTGCGCCCCGGCCGGCCCGCAGATAGCCCTCCGCCGTCAACTGCTCGTAGGCGTCGGTGATCAGACCGCGTGACACTCCGAGGTCGGCGGCCAGCTCACGGCTGGACGGCAGCCGGGTACCCGGGGCGAGACGCCCCGACCGCACGGACTCCCGCAGCGCCTCCTGCAAGGTGCGGCCACGCGCGCGTGCCGGTGCCCGCGCGGCAGGCAGCAGCAGCTCCCAGGAGGCTGTCCACGCGCGGCCCGCGCCGTCCGGTGCCGCGTCGGACGGCTCCAGGCCCGTACCGGCCTGCGGATTGGTCCCCGATGGCGTCATGGAAGTGGACCTTAAAGCGGGCCGCCGCTGTTCCTAGCGTCGGGTGCATGATCCCTGACACCGCCCCGGGCGGCGGCGCACTGCGCGGAGCCCTGCTCGCCGCCTTCGCCTGCTGCCTGGTCGGCGCCTCGTTCACCGCCAACAGCGTGCTCGGCGACTATCCCTACGGAGGCGGCCAGTTCCTGCGCTACGGCCTCGCCTGCGCCGTCCTGCTGCCGATGTGCGGGAGGCGCGGCCTCACCACCCTGCGCCGCCTCACCGTCGCACAGTGGGGCCGGCTGCTTCTCCTCGCCGCGGTCGGCATGGTCGGCTTCAACCTGGCCGTGCTCGCGGCCGAACGCACCGCGGAACCGGCTGTTCCCGGCGTCTTCGTCGGCTGCGCGCCCGTCGTCGTCGCCGTCCTGGTGCCGATGCTCGACGGGCGCCGCCCGGCCCGGACGGTGCTGATCGGCGCGAGCGTGGTGGCGATCGGTGCGTTCGTCGTCCAGGGCTGGGGGCGTACCGATGCGGCGGGTATCGGGTACTCGTCCGGTGCGCTCTTCGGGGAGGTCGGATTCGCCGTACTCGCGGTGCCCGTACTGCGCCCGCTCGGGCCGCGGCTCCTGTCCGCGACCGTCTGCGGTCTGGCCGCGCTGGAATCCGCTGCCGTGGGTGTCGTCGCGGACGGCGGCGGCTGGCTGCGCTTCCCGACCGGTGCGGAGGCCGCGGCGCTCGGCTGGCAGGCGTTCGTCGTGACGGTGGTGGGATTCGTCTGCTGGTACGCGGGCATCCAGCGCATCGGTGCCGAACGCGCCACGCTCTTCTCCGGGCTGATTCCGGTCACCGCGGCCTGCACCGCCCCGCTCGTCGGGACGGGCACGTACGGGGCGGCACAGGCCGCGGGCAGCGCGCTGGTCGGCGCCGGAGTGGCCCTGGGGTCAGGCGTGTTCGCTCGCCGGGGAGGGAAGCGAGGCGGCGGCGGTCGCGTCGAGCAGGACGCGGGCGACCAGCGCGGGATCGTCGTTCATCGGGACGTGCCCGCAGCCGGGCAGCCGTATCAGGCGGGCGGACGGGATGACGTGCTTGGCGCGCACGCCCTGCCGGCGGGGGAGCAGCATGTCGCGCTCTCCCCAGGCGATGGTGACGGGCACTCCGGGGACGTCCTCGGCGGTCGCCGCACCGGCGACCTCGCGTCCGGCGGCGAGGGTGAGATCGAATCCGGTGGCGTTCCGCAGCGCCAGGGTCTCCGCCACCACCGCCTCGGGTGAACGCCGCCACGGCCGTGCGTAGATGGTGCTCGTCAGGGCGGTACGCCCGGCCGCCGTGCGGGCCAGACGCTCGATCACCGGCACGGGCAGCAGGCGGGCGCCGCCGCGCATCGCGAGCAAGGTGGCGAACGCGTACCGGCGTTCACCCGGCGTCCAGAAGCCGCCGGGTGAGAGCAGGGTGGCGCTGCGGACCAGCTTCCTGCGCGCCAACTCCAGGCTCAGCATGCCGCCGAGCGAGTTGCCCGCCACGTGCGGCCGGTCGAGCCCGAGTTCGGCGCAGAACGCACTGAGCACGGTGCCCACCTCCGGCAGGCCGTACGGCACCGCGTCCGGCAGCGCGGGCGACTCCCCGAACCCCGGCAGGTCGACGGCGATGACGTCCCGCTCGGCGGCCAGGATGCGCAGCACCGGGTCCCAGGCCTGCCGGTGGTGCCCGATCCCGTGCAGCAGGAGCAACGGCTCGCCCGAGCCCTCCCGGTGGTAGGCGACGGACACCGCTTCGGGCCCGTGGGGGGTGTCGATGCTCAGGAAAGCGGTGGTGGACATGCTGCTCCTCGACGTGGGCGGCGGTCTTGTAGACAGTTTGTCAGCAACCGTTACCGACGGGTATCCCTTGACTGGATCCGGCTGTTCAATCCATCGGCGGATCGGGGCAGTTCGGGCAAAAGTCCGAGCGAAGAGACGTACGTGCACGCCCGTCCCGGCGTGACTGTGCGCGGTGTCGCACCCGTGGCGCCTGGACACCGCGCCCGTGGCGGCTTTGGATGGAACCGTGGCAACGGACACTCCGACCGACGTCTTCGAAGAGCACCGTTCCGTGCTGACCGGTGTCGCCTACCGCATGCTCGGCCGCGTCGCCGACGCGGAGGACGTCGTGCAGGACGCCTGGCTGCGCTGGTCGTCCGCCGACCGCGAGGAGGTACGTGAACCGCGCGCCTACCTGGTCCGGATGACCACACGCCTGGCCATCGACCGGCTCCGGCAGATCACCGCCCGACGCGAGTCCTACGTCGGCCCCTGGCTGCCCGAACCGATCGTCACCGACTTCGGGCCCACCGTGCAGGACTCGGCCGAGCGCGCCGTCCTCGCGGACTCGGTCTCCCTCGCCGTCCTCGTCGTCCTCGAGTCGCTGTCCCCGCTGGAGCGCGCGGTGTTCGTGCTGCGCGAGGCCTTCGGCTACCCGTACGCCGAGATCGCCACCACCCTGGACCGCAGCGAGGCCGCAGTACGTCAACTCGCCGGCCGGGCCCGCAAGCACGTGCAGGAGCGCAAGCCACGCTTCGACGTGAACCCGGTGGAACGGCGTGATCTGACCGAACGGTTCCTCACCGCCGCCGTCGAGGGCGACCTCGACGGGCTGATGTCGTTGCTCGCCCCGGACGCGCGCCTCGTCGGCGACAGCGGAGGCAAGCACAAGGCTCCGCTCCGGGTCATCGAGTCCGCCGACAAGGTGGGGCGTTTCCTGCGCGGTGTCTCCGGGCAGTCGATCGAAGGTTTCGAGACCCGCTCCGTCGAGGTCAACGGCGGGCCCGCCATCCTCGTCCTGTCCGCCGGCAAGCCCGACTCGGTCTTCCAGATCGAGGTCCGCGACGGCCGGGTGAGCTGCGTCTACGTGATCCGCAACCCGGACAAGCTCACATCCTTCACGGTCTGAGGGCCCCGCGCGCGGCGGCCGCCGGTGAGGTCGACGCCGCGTACGCCTCGAGCCCCCGTCCGAACTCGGCCCCGGCCGTGCCAGGTTGACGCCTCCTGCCCGGACGCCGTCCGCCATCGTCCGCCACGCGCGCGTAGAGGCAGATTTCAGCGCGATGGCCTGCCGCGAACAACGTGTGAACACATCGAGGCACCGGCTGCCTGCGCTCCGTAACGGACGGAGGATTGGTCTTGACCAAGCCGGGGGCCCGGCCTATCGTCGGCGGATAGTGCAGGAACCTTTAATAAACAAGGGCACGTAAAACCGAGCCGGGACACGGCGATTGCGGAGGATCAGGGTGGGGACCACGCAGCTGGAATCGGTGCCGGAGCCGAAGTACTGGCACCTCAAGACCGTCCTCGCGGAAGCACTCGACTCCGAGTTCTCGGTCGGCGAGATCCTGCCCAACGAGCGTGACCTCGCCGCCCGTTTCGGTGTCGCACGTGCCACCCTGCGTCAGGCACTCGAGCAGCTCGAGCTCGAAGGCCGGCTGCAGCGACGCCGCGGAGTCGGCACCACCGTTGCCCCGCCCCGGATGGGCGTCGACCTGGGATCGCCCCGGCAGAACTGGCCGGGCACCGGAGACGACGCCTGGCGCGCCGCCGACTGCATGCAGACCCTGGCACCCGTCGCCGTCGCGCGCCTCCTCGAAGAGGACCCCGCGCAGACCGTGCACCTGGTGCGCAGGTCCCGGGTCAGCCGCGGTCAGCCCGTAGCCGCCGAGCTCCTCTACGTCACCGAGGCCGCCGTCCCCGAACTCTCCGGCATCGACGCACCCGCAGGACCGGCACGCGCGCGTGCCGTGCTCCGCGAGCTGCAGCGGCTCGACCTGGAGGGCGAGGACCGCTCGGTCGAGCTGGCCTCGGCCCGCGCGGACGACGCCAAGGAGCTCGACCGCCTCCCCGGTGCCCCCGTCCTCCTGGTCACCACTCGCTACTTCGCCCAGGGACGTACCGCGGCCGTGTCGATGGCCACCTACCGTGCCGACACCTGCCGCCTCACCTTCGGCGACTCCGGCGACGTGGAAATACACGACGGCACGAGCCCTCAGGCGCAGGCCTCCTGACCCTCCGGCGCGGTTGCCGTGCGGTGCGGCGCTCAGCGGCGCGCCGTCACGGTGCTCTCCACCGCGAACAGCTCCGCCTCGACATGGTCGAGCGCGAGCCGCAGCGCCCCCGTGGAAACGGCCGCCTCACCGAGCAGTGACAGCGTGACCCGGGGGCTGCGCAGGCAGTACCGCGCCAACTCCTGCCGCAGCGGCTCCAGTACGCCGTCGAGGCCGGCCGCCCAGCCGCCGATCACGACCAGTTCCGGGTCGAGCGCCAGGACCAGGGCCGCCACATCGTGCACCAGCCGCTGGATATAGCGTTCGACGGCCGCCGCGGCCCGGACGTCGCCCTCCCGGGCGTGCGCGAACACCTCGGTGACGGCCTGCTCGTCCAGTGGCGGCAGCGGCTCGTCCGTCGTGGACAGGAGCGTCTCGGGCGTCACTTCGCGGCCGAGCAGATGCAGCGCGCCGATCTCGCCCGCCGCGCCGCCGAATCCCCGGTGCAGCCGGCCACCGATCAGCGACCCGGCGCCCGGACTCAGCCCGGCGAGCACGAACACCACGTCGTCGCAGTCCCGTGCCGAACCCTTCCAATGCTCGGCGACAGCCGCCGCGTTGGCGTCGTTCTCGACGAACACCGGACAGGCGAACGAGCGCCGGAGCCGGTCACCCAGGGCCAGGCCCGTCCAGCCGGGCAGCGCGGTGCCGAGCCGTACGGTCCCGTCGGCCTCCACGATCCCCGGACTGCCCGCACCGACCGCGCGCAGCGAGTCGCGCGACACCCCGGTCCTGCGCAGCACGTCGGCGATCGCCGCGCGCAGCCGGTCGATACGTTCGTCGGCCGAAGCCGTCACGTCGACCGGCTTCTGCCCCGCACCGATGACCCGCCCGTCCAGATCGGAGACGACCGCGGCGACCCGGTGCGAACCGATCTCGAGGCCGAGCAGATGTCCCGCCTCGGCCCGGAAGCGGAACCGTCGGGCCGGCCGTCCCTGACGGCGTGCCGTACCGCCCTCGGCAGGCACCTCGACCACCAGGGACGCCCCCATGAGACCGTCCACCACGCCCTCGACGGTCGGCCGGGACAGCCCGGTGCTGCGGGTGATCTCGGTGAGGGAGGCGGAGTCCGCACCGCGCAGTGCATGCAGCACCACGGCCGAATTGATCCGCCGCAGCAAGGAAGGATCTCCGCCGGTCAGGCCCGCCAACGTCGTCCTCCCAGCTCGTCCGCGTGATGGGCGGATCGTACTCGCAGCGCGGTGGTCCGGCGAGAGCCGGGTGGCGGCGGAAGTGGACCGTACTCAGCCCGGCGCGACGAAACCGGACTCGTAAGCAGCGATCACGGCCTGCGTCCGGTCCCGCGCCCCGAGCTTCGCCAGTACGGCGCTCACATGCGACTTGACCGTCTCGGTGCCGACGACCAGCTCGGCGGCGATCTCCGCATTGGACAGCCCCCGCGCCATCAGGCGCAGCACCGCGGCCTCGCGCTCGGTGAGCGCCGCACGGTCCAGGGCCGCACGCGCCGCCGCGTTCCCGTACTCGGCGGCGAGCGCGCGCACCGCGGCCGGGAAGAGCAGCGAATCGCCGAGGGCCACCAGGCGCACGGCCTGCACGATCTCCTCCGGCCGCGACCGCTTCAGCAGGAAGCCGTCGGCTCCGGCCCGCAGGGCCTGGTACACGTACTCATCGTTCTCGAAGGTGGTGACCACCAGGATGCGAGGCGGATCGGGCACCGTCCGCAGGACCGCGCGGGTGGCCTCGATCCCGTCGAGCAGCGGCATGCGGACGTCCATCGCCACGACATCGGGACGCAGCCGCCGCACCAGCGGCACCACCGCTGCTCCGTCCGCGGCCTCGCCCACCACCTCGATGTCCGCCTGCGCCTCGAGGACCGCACGCAGCCCGGCACGCACCAAGGGCTCGTCGTCCACGAGCAGCACAGTCACCGACACGTCGGACAGCTTAGGGGCGCTCGTCGGGCGCCCGCGCCGCGTGGTCCGCCGAGCCGCCGACGCCTTCAGGCAAGCGGCAGTTCCACGTGGACCAGCCAGTCGGCGTCCTCGGGCCCGGCCGTCGCACGGCCGCCGAGCAGTGCCGCCCGCTCGCGGATGCCGCGCAGTCCGCTGCCGCCGGAGCCGTTCCCGTCCGCGCCCGGGCTGCGCAGCGGATTGCTGACGTCGATCTCCAGGAGCGCGTCGTGGACCGTGAGTCGGACCCGTACCGGAGCACCGTCGGCGTGCCGCAGCACATTGGTGAGGGACTCCTGCAGAATCCGGTACCCCTCGCGGGAGACCGGAGCGGGAACCCGCTCCAGCGGGCCCGTGATGCCGGCCCGCACATCGGCGCCCGCCGTGCGCGCCGAGTCCAGGAGACCGTGCGCATCGGCCAGGGTCGGCTGCTGGCTCGTCGGCGGCGACGGCTCCCGCAGTACGCGCAGCACGCGTTCCAGGTCATCGAGGGCCGCGCGGCCGGTCTCCTCGATCGCGTCCAGGGCACGGCCGGTGAACTCCGGACTGCCCGCCGCCCGCGCGGCACCCGCCTGCACGACCGCGACGGTCAGTGCGTGCCCGATCGAGTCGTGCAGCTCCCGTGCGATGCGGTTGCGCTCCAGGAGCAACTCGGTACGGGCCTCCAGAGCCGCGACTCGGTCGGTCGGAGAAGGGCCGAGGAACCGGCGCGCGGCAGCCGTCATGGCGGCCCCCGCACCGGCCATCAGATAGATGAGCACAAGGGGCGGCACCGGCACCAGGAGGCCGTACGCCCAGTGCTCGCCGGCCGGGTGCAGGACCGACGCCGCGTTCGCCCGGTCGCCCGCGGCAGCGGCGATCAGGTCGAGGGAGAGGGCGAACGCCTGGCTGCTCAACATGGCCACCACACAGCCCACTTCGAGCCGCAGCACCAGCCACAGGGCGGTGCGCCCGCGGTCCCGCCACGACACCGAAGGCGCCGCCACGATGTCGTCGACCCGCTCCCCGCCCTCCGCGTCCGCCCGCTCACGGGAGTGCGGACCGGGCAGCAGCATCAGGCGCGCCTGCAGCCCCTCCGCGAGCCGGGTCGCCGGGAACAGGTACGCGGCGAGGACGAGCAGCGGGATCGGCAGCAGCGGGATGATCGCCCACTCACCGGGCGTCAGATCGATCCACCCGGGATACACGAACGTGATGATGACCGGGATCACCGAGCTCATCAGCATGTGCAGCCAGCGCGTGTACGTGACGGCGCGGGTCAGCGGGGCGAGCAGAGCGGGCATGCGGCCATCCTGCCAGCGTGTTCGCCCGGAACTGCTCCCCCTGGCGGGGGAGACGATCCCCACCGGCGGGGGAAGCGGTGGCCCTTCGGCGCCCGCGAACATGGGCCCATGACCAGCATCCACGTACAGGAGCTCACCAAGGACTTCGGGGCGAAACGCGCCGTGGACCACCTGACGTTCACCGTGCATCCCGGGCAGGTGACCGGGTTCCTCGGCCCCAACGGCGCGGGCAAGTCCACCACCATGCGCCTGGTCCTCGGCACCGACACCGCCACCTCGGGCACCGCGACGGTCGGCGACCGCCCCTACCGTTCCATCCCCGAACCGCTGCGTGTGGTCGGTGCGTTGCTCGACGCGGGTGCGGCGCACGGGTCCCGCACCGCACGCAACCACCTCCTCGCCCTCGCGACGGCCAACCGCATCCCGGCCGCCCGCGTCGACGAGGTCCTCGCCGAGGCCGGACTCACGGACGTGGCCGGACAACGCGTCCGCACGTACTCGCTCGGCATGCGCCAGCGCCTCGGCATCGCGGGCGCGCTGCTCGGCGACCCGCAGGTGGTCATGCTCGACGAGCCGTCCAACGGCCTCGACCCGGAAGGCATCATCTGGATCCGCGACCTGGTACGCCGGCTGGCGGCGGAAGGCCGAACCGTCCTGGTGTCCAGCCATCTGATGAACGAGACCGCGACCTTCGCCGACCAGCTGGTCATCCTGGGCCGGGGACGGCTGCTCGCGGACACCCCGATGCGGGCCTTCATCGACGAGCACAGCAGCCCGCGGGTGCGCGTGCGGGCCCTGGAGAGCTCCCGGCTCGAGGCCGCGCTCACCCGCGCCGGACACGCCGTCGAGCGCGGGGAGGGCGGCCGGCTCCTCGTCGACGGAGTCCGCGCCGAACAAGTCGGCGCCATCGCCGCCCACGAGGGTGTTCCCGTACTCGAACTCGCCGACGAAGAAGGCTCGTTGGAGAAGGCCTACTTCGCACTCACCGCGGACGACACCGAGTTCGCCGCCCGGACGCCCGCCGGCCGTCAGGAGGCCCGCACATGACCCGAGGAGGCACCACCGCCATGACCGCCGTCTCCGAGCCCGCCACCGCCACGGCCTCCGCCTCCGCGGGGACGTCCGTCCAGGCCGTACTCCGCTCCGAGTGGATCAAGATCCGATCGGTGCGGGCCAGCCTCACGTCACTGGTCTGCGTCGTGGGAGTGACCCTCGCCGTCACCCTCCTCGTCTTCCCGACAGTCGGCCGGGCCGAGGCCGACAACCCGGGCGCCGAACCTCTCTTCAACGCCTTCTACGCCCTCAACTTCGCCCAGATCGCCGCGATCTCCTTCGGTGCGACCGCCGTCTCCTGCGAGTACCGGGACGGAGCACTGCGCCTCTCGCTCGGTGCCGTTCCGCGCCGCGGTCTGCTCTACGCGTCCAAGATGGCGGTGATCGCCGGGCTCGGCATCGTGGCCGGCCTGGTCACCGCGTACGCCAGTTTCCTCATCGGCCAGCTCTTCATGGGCAGTTACGCGATCGGGCTCGACGCACCCGGAGCGGTCCGGGCCTGCACCGGCGGCGGCATCTACCTCGGCCTGATGACCCTGTTCGCGGCCGGCCTCACGGTGCTGCTGCGCAGCGGCGCCGCCACACTCGGCCTGCTCATCCCGTTCACCCTGATCGTGTCCTTCGTGATCGGCGACATGTCGTCGACCGCGGCCGACCTGCTGCCCGACCGCGCGGGCCAACTGATCCTGCACCAGGACCCGTCCGGCACCATCGGCCCCTGGCTGGGCCTCGCCGTCTGCGCCCTGTGGTCCCTGACCGCGGTCCTCGCCGGCTGGTGGTCATTCCGCCGCAGGGATGCCTGAGTCCGTGTGGCTGACCGTGGAGAACGCCGGCGCCCACTCCTGTGCCGCCGCTTCTCGGAGCCGCCCGTACTCCTCGGACATCGCGTCCAGCGACCAACGGGCGTTCAGCCCACTGGGGTTGGGTAGCACCCAGACTCGGCTCCCACCGATCCGTGTCTGCTGCGGCCCGATCTGCGCCTGCCGTTCGGCGAACGCTGTGCGGTACGCGGTGACGCCGACGACCGCGAGCCACGTCGGCCGCAACCGCTCCACGGTGCCGGTGAGTACCCGGCCGCCGGCCACGAGCTCGGCAGGCGCCAACTCGTCCGCGCGGGCCGTCGCCCGCGCCACCACATTCGTGATGCCCAGACCGTACGAGAGAAGTTCCTCCTGCTCGGCGGGGAGCAGCTGACGCGTAGTGAAGCCCGAACGGTGCAGTACGGGCCAGAACCGGTTACCGGGGCGGGCGAAGTGGTGGCCGGTGGCCGCGGTCAGCAGGCTCGGGTTGATGCCGCAGAACAGGACACGGAGCCCGCCCGCGGCCACATCGGGGACGATGCGGTCGCGGGCGGCCTCGAGGTCGTGCGGAGTGGGGCGGGTCAGAGGATCGCTCCCGGGGTGTAGCCGGCGGCCTCCGGGTGCTGCTTGAGCAGTTCCTCGACCCGGGCGACCACGGCCGCGACCTGGGCGCCCGCGGCACCGGTGAAGGACAGCTTGTCGGCCATCAGGGCGTCGAGTCCGGCGCGGTCGAGCGGGATGCGGTCGTCGGCGGCGAGCCGGTCGAGCAGTTCGTTGCGCTCCGCGCCCTGCTCGCGCATCGCGAGTGCCGAGGCGACCGCGTGCTCCTTGATCGCCTCGTGCGCGACCTCACGGCCCACGCCGCCGCGCACCGCACCCATCAACACCTTCGTGGTGGCGAGGAACGGCAGGTACCGGTCGAGCTCGCGGGCCACCACGGCGGGGAACGCGCCGAACTCGTCGAGCACGGTCAGGAACGTCTCGAGCAGACCGTCGAGCGCGAAGAACGCGTCCGGCAGCGCGACCCGGCGTACCACCGAGCACGACACATCGCCCTCGTTCCACTGGTCGCCCGCGAGCTCGCCCGTCATCGAGGCGTAGCCGCGCAGGATCACCATCAGGCCGTTGACGCGCTCACAGGAGCGGGTGTTCATCTTGTGCGGCATCGCCGAGGAGCCGACCTGGCCCGGCTTGAAGCCCTCGGTGACCAGCTCGTGGCCCGCCATCAGGCGGATCGTCTTGGCCAGCGACGACGGGGCACCCGCGAGCTGCACGAGCGAGGTCACGACCTCGTAGTCCAGGGAGCGCGGATAGACCTGCCCGACCGAGGTGAACGACCGCGCGAAGCCGAGGTGTGCCGCGACCCGCTGCTCCAGGTCCGCCAGCTTCGCCGCGTCCCCGCCGAGCAGGTCCAGCATGTCCTGGGCGGTGCCGACCGGGCCCTTGATGCCGCGCAGCGGATAGCGGCCGAGCAGTTCCTCGATCCTGCCGTGAGCGACGAGGAGTTCGTCGGCCGCGGTGGCGAAGCGCTTGCCGAGCGTGGTGGCCTGGGCCGCGACGTTGTGCGACCGGCCGGCCATCACCAGCTCGCCGTACTCGCCCGCGAGCCTGCCGAGCCGTGCGAGTACGGCGACCGAGCGGTCCCGCACCAGTTCCATGGAGAGCCGGACCTGGAGCTGCTCCACGTTCTCCGTGAGGTCGCGGGAGGTCATGCCCTTGTGGATGTGTTCGTGGCCGGCGAGGGCGTTGAACTCCTCGATACGGGCCTTCACGTCGTGCCGGGTGACCTTCTCGCGCTCCGCGATCGAGGCGAGGTCCACGGTGTCGAGCACTCGTGCGTAGTCCTCGAGGGCGGAGTCCGGCACCTCGATCCCGAGATCCTTCTGAGCGCGCAGGACCGCGAGCCAGAGCTGCCGCTCCAGGCGCACCTTCTGCTCGGGGGACCAGAGGTCGGCCAGCTCCGCGGAGGCGTAGCGGCCGGCCAGGACGTTGGGGATACGGGGCTTCGCAGTCACGTGTACGGAGTTTACCGGGCGTCCGTACAGGCTTCCGACCGTCCCTGACCTGTAGGAACCCACAGAGGCAGGCGGGGGAAGGCGGCGCACACCGTCGCACGGAGCCCGAGCACTTGTGGACTGAGCCCGCGCACCGGCGGACTACGACGACGGCGGCTCGTACGGCAGCAGGTCACCGCGCTTGGGAGCGCGGCCGTCGCCCGAGGAGCGACCGGTGAGGCGGCGGCCGATCCAGGGCAGCAGGTGCTCGCGCGCGAAGCGGGCGTCGTCGACCCGGCGGGACGCCCAGCGCGGCGGCACCCCCGGCGGCAGCGGGGCGCGCCAGTCGAACTCCGAGTCGAGGCCGAGCACCTCGCCGACGGCCGCGGCCACCCTGCGGTGCCCGTCCGCCGTGAGGTGCAGCCGGTCGACGTCCCACATGCGCTGGTCGCCGAGCACGGCGCTGCCGTAGAGGTCGACGACCTGCGCGCCATGCCGGCCGGCCAGGTCGTCGATATGGGCGAACAGCTCCTCCATCCGCGGCCTGAAGCGTGCGAGCACCGGGCCCTGCCGGCCGGGGCTGCGCATCAGGACGAGCTGCTTGCAGGACGGGGCGAGCTTCTCGACCGCCTCGTCGAGAAGCGCCTTCACCCGGCCCATGTCGCACTTCGGCCGCAAGGTGTCGTTGAGGCCACCGACGAGGGTCACCACGTCAGCGTGCATGGCCGCGGCGACGTCGATCTGTTCCTCGACGATCTGGCCGATCAGCTTGCCGCGTACGGCGAGATTGGCGTAGCGGAAGCCGGGCTGCCGGGCGGCGAGGCGCGCGGCGAGCAGATCGGCCCAGCCGCGGTAGCTGCCGTCGGGCAACCGGTCCGACATGCCTTCGGTGAACGAGTCGCCGACGGCGACCAGACTGGTGTAGGTGGCATTGATCTCCATGGCGGAGTCGATGTTAACCCGTGCGCCGTCCCGACGTACCGGCCGGTACGTCGGGACGGCGCACGGGTTGACCGCTGCGCGCCCGCCTGCTCACACCGGCTGGCCGAACAGCTCCCGCAGCACGTCCGCCATCGTCACCAGGCCCTCGAGCCGCCCGTCGTTCCCGAGGACGGCCGCCAGATGCGTGCGGCTGCGGCGCATCGCGCTCATCACGTCGTCGAGCGGGGTGTCCGCGCGGACCCGGGCGATCGACCGCATGTCCCGTACCGAGAACGGCAGATCGCGCGGCATCGCGTCGAGCGCGTCCTTGACGTGCAGATAGCCGACGATGCGGCGCCCCTCGTCCACCACGGGGAACCGCGAGAAACCGGACTGCGCCGACAGCTCCTCCAGCTCCTCCGGCGTGACCCCGACCTCCGTGTACACCAGCCGCTCCAACGGCAGCACCACGTCCCGTACCGGACGGCGGCCCAGTTCGAGGGCGTCGTGCAGCCGCTCCTGGGCGCGGTCGTCGAGCAGGCCCGCGTCGCCCGAGTCCTTGACCAGGCGCGCGAGTTCGTCGTCCGAGAACGTCGACTCGACCTCGTCCTTGGCCTCGACGCGCAGCAGCTTGAGCAGAGCGTTGGCGAAGGCGTTGACCGTGAAGATCACCGGCCGCAGCGCGCGGGTCAGGGTGACGAGCGGCGGGCCGAGCAGCAGGACGATGCGGACCGGCTCGGCGAGTGCGATGTTCTTCGGGATCATCTCGCCGAGCAGCATGTGCAGATACGTGGCGACGGTCAGCGCGATCACGAACGACAGCGGGTGCACCAGACCGTGCGGCACGCCCACCGCGTCGAACAAGGGCTCGAGCAGATGTGCGATCGCCGGCTCGGCGACGACACCGAGGACCAGGGTGCACAGGGTGATTCCGAGCTGGGCCGCGGCCAGGAGCTGCGACACGTGCTGCAGTCCCCACAGCACGCTGCGGGCCCGCCGTTCGCCGGCCTCGGCGCGCGGCTCGATCTGGCTGCGCCGCACCGAGATCACCGCGAACTCGGCGCCCACGAAGAACGCGTTCACCACCAGCGTCGCCAGGCCGATCAACAGTTGCAGGACGATCATCGCCGCTCCTCCTCGGGGCGCCCGGGCTCGGGGGCGTCGGCGGCCGGGGCGTGCAGCAGCAGGCGGGCGGCCCGGTGTCCGGCCGCGTCCACGACATCGAGCTGCCAGCCGTCGACCTGCAGGGTGTCGCCCTCCTTGGGGATCTGGCCGAGTTCGCTGGCCACCAGACCCGCCAGCGTCTCGTACGGCCCCTCCGGCGCGCGCAGGCCGATCTTGCGGAGCTGGTCCGTACGGGCGGAACCGTCGGCCGAGTAGAGGCGCCGCCCGTCCGCGTCCTCGCCGGCCGGTGCCAGATCGGGCGTCTCGTGCGGATCGTGCTCGTCCCGTACCTCACCCACCACCTCCTCGACGATGTCCTCGAGCGTGGCGACGCCCGCCGTACCCCCGTACTCGTCGATCACGACCGCCATGGTCCGGCGCCCGGAGAGCCGGTCGAGGAGCCGGTCCACGGTCAGGGTCTCCGGGACCAGGAGCGGCTCGCGCATCAACTCGGACACCGGGTGGCGGGCGCGGCGGTCGGCGGGGACGGCCAAAACGTCCTTGATGTGGGCCACGCCGACCACCGCGTCCAGGCTCGAGCGGTAGACGGGGAAGCGGGACAGGCCCGTCGCCCGGGTGGCGGAGGCGACGTCCTCGGCGGTGGCGCGCACGTCGAGTGCCATCACCTGGACCCGCGGCGTCATCACGTTCTCCGCGGTCAGGTCCGCGAGGTTGAGCGTACGGACGAACAGCTCCGCGGTGTCCGCCTCGAGAGCACCGCTCTGGGCCGAGTGCCGGGCCAGAGCGACCAACTCCTGCGGGCTGCGCGCGGAAGCCAGCTCCTCGGCGGGCTCCATGCCGAAGCGGCGCACCGAACGGTTCGCCGTGTTGTTCAGGTGGGTGATGAACGGCTTGAACGCCGCACTGAACCAGCGCTGCGGCGTCGCGACCCGGCGCGCCACGGCCAGTGGCGAGGAGATCGCCCAGTTCTTCGGCACCAGTTCGCCCACCACCATCAAGAAGACGGTCGACAGGGCGGTGCCGATGACCAGGGCGATCGTCGAGGTCGCGGACGCGGGCACGCCCGCCGACCTCAGCGGTCCGGCGATCAGCTTGGCGATCGACGGCTCGGAGAGCATGCCGACGACCAGGTTGGTGACCGTGATGCCCAGCTGGGCGCCCGAGAGCTGGAACGTCAGACTGCGTACCGCCTTGAGGGCGCTCGCCGCGCCGCGGTCGCCGCGCTCCGCGGCCCGCTCGAGGTCGCTGCGCTCGACAGTGGTCAGCGAGAACTCCGCCGCGACGAAGGCGCCGCAGGTCAGGCAGAGCAGGACGGCCACACCGAGCAGGAGCAGTTCGGTCATCGGGTCACCTCCGTTCCATGATCGGCCAGCGGCCTGGGGACCGCGCGACGGCGAAGCGGGTGTACGGGCTCGGGAGACGGGTGGGAGAGGCGGCCGATGCGCGGGCCGGTGGAGCCGCCGTTCGGGGCGGTCGCGGTACGGGACGGGTCGCCCATGGGGGAGCGCACGCACCTTTCCTTGGCTGGGGACGGCGGCTGGGGACGGCATCGCCGGGGCTGCGCCGCGGGACCCCATCGACGGTGACGGTGGCCGCCGTGATCAACGGGGAGGGCGGCCGTCACGGAGGGGCGGCGATGCGCGACCGGCCGGGTGAGGCGCGGGGCCTGACCGGGGAGCGGGGCGCCGCGGACTCAGACGCCCAGCGGCTTGGTCCAGCGCCGCCACTGTTCCTGAGGGCGGTAGCCCGCCGACTGCCAGGCCGGATGCGCGGTCTCGTTGGCGACCAGCACCATGGCGTCGCCGCGCCGGCCGCCGAGTGCCGTGAAGCGTTCCTCGGCAGCCCGCAGCAGCATCGCCGAGAGCCCGCGGCGGCGGTGCTCCGGGTGGACGGCGAGGCGGTAGAGATGACAGCGCCAGCCGTCGAACCCGGCGATCACCGTGCCGACCAGCACTCCGTCCCGCTCGGCGAGGATCAGCGCGTCCGGATCGCGGGAGATCAGACGGGTCACCCCGTCCGGATCGTCGCTGACGCTCGTGCCCTCGGCGGCCGTCCGCCAGAACTCCAGGACACTGAGGACGTCGTCGGCGGTCGCCGTCCGGATCTGCGGATCGTTCGTCTGTGCACGGTGCGGTTGTTCCATGGCGGCATCCCATCACCCGCTCCTGCCCACACACCAGTCGATTGCACGTACGCGGGAACGGCCGCACGGGCGGAGCCCCGGACGGTCACTCGCCGCTCAACTCCGCCACGACCGGCCCGAAAGCCTCCAGGTTTGCTTCGAGAACCGTGAGGTAGGAGAAGCCGAACCGCTCCCGCTGCGCCCGCAGTTGGCCGACGATCTCCGGCACGGTGCCGATGGCGAGGATCGGCATCGCCAGCAGGTCGTCCCGGGTGAGGTCGGGGGCGAGCCCGAGCAGCGAGTCGGCCACGGCGGCCCGGTCGTCGGTGACGGTCACGTTCTGCAGCAGGAGGTTCAGTTCCGGATCTCTCCTGTGCCGCGCCGCCAGAGCCCGGAACGCCCTCACGCGTTCCTCCAGCGCCTCGGCAGGGTGGGCCTTGATGCCTTCCTCGGTGGCCCGGCCGCCGGTGAAGGAGACGGTCTCCGCCCGCTCGGCCGCCAGGTCCAGGACCCGGTCGCCGTTTCCGCCGATCAGGAGGGGCGGCCGGGGCCGCTGCGCCCCGCGCGGCTCGTACCCGTCGTCCGCCAGGAGCCGGTCCAACTCGTCGACGGTGTGCCGCAGATGACGCACCCGATCGCCCGGCGAGCCGAACTCCAGACCCGCCCGTTCATGCTCCTCGCGGACGTACCCCGCGCCCAGGCCGATCTCCAGACGGCCGCCGACGAGCGCGTCCGTGCCGGCGATCTCCCTGGCCAGCAGGGCCGGATTCCAGAAGCCCGCGTTGAGTACGAAGGTGCCGAGCTTCGGCCGCTCGGTCACTTCGGCGGCGGCGACGAGCGCCGGAAACGGAGCCATCATGCCCAGGTGGTCGGGCACCAGGATCACGTCGTACCCCAGTTCCTCCGCGCGCCTGCACTTGGCGCGCCAGGCTTCGCCGTCCGCGGGATCGGTCAGGTTGACTCCGAAACGGAAGGGACGGGGCATCAACTCTCCTCTGTACGAGGGCGGGTGGCGCGACGGCATTGGGTGCGGGCCGGCCGCTCCGGACACTACGCGTGGGAGATCGCCGCCCGTGCGTTGACCGGCGAGACGCGGGGTGCCGGGAGCTGCGCCGCCACCGGGTGGGCGAACCCGCCCGGATCACGACATCGCCACCGTGCCCCGGATCAGGGCGAGTTCGCTCCCCCGGCCACCGGACGCCGAGCGGAACCGAGGACGAAGTACGAGACGGGTGTACGCGGCCCGCGCTCGGGCAGCCGCATGCGGCGGTGCTCCGGCTCGTCGAAGCCCGCCGCCGCGAGCGAGGCGACCGGTGTACGCGCCACATGACAGCCGCCGGTGAACAGCCCCCACACCCTGGACCGGTCGAGCCCGCGCTGGACCATCGGCATCGCCCGCCCCTGCGGGCTCAGTTCGTGCTCGAAGAACCGCACCTCACCCCCGGGACGCAGCACCCGGTGCACCTCGGCCAGCGCCCGGCGCACGTCCCGCACACTGCACAGCACCAGACAGAGCACCACGGCGTCGAAGGCCTCGCTCTTGACCGGCAGCGCCTCCGCGGTGGCCGGCACCACGTCCACCGGTACCTCGGCACGCCGCGCCGCGGTCAGCGCGATCTCCCGCAGCAGCCGCTCCGGCTCGATCGCCACCACCTCGGAGACCGAGCTCGGGTAATGGGAGAAATTGAGTCCGTTCCCCGCGCCGATCTCGATGACCCGACCGGACAGCCCGGCCAGCAACTCCCTGCGGTACGGCGCCACGACACGCTCGGAAGCCACGCTCTGGCGGGCGTACACCCGCGCGAATACAGGATGGTGCACGGCATCCTTGGATGCCCCGGATCGCTTGGCGCGCTCGGATTCCCGGGGTCGCTGGGACTGTCTGGAACGAAGTGGTGCCATGGAGATCCCTCCGGCTGCGGCAACGCACCCATTCTGCTCCACGAACGCGGAATCGGTCTCGGCTCCCAGGTGGATATTCCGCCTCTGCCCGGGGGTGGATCTCGCCCCTGCGGCCTGGACCCGTGGTGTCAGCTCGCGGGAACACCGGCGTACAGGCCGCGCGCGTGAGACTGCGGCCGTCGGCGCCCCCCTCGACCTGTCACGCGAACTCGGCCCGCGCCGCCTCCGCATCCCAGGACCCGCCCAACTCCGCCGCCAGCCAACTGCCGGCCCGTGCACGGAAATCCGGCACGTCCAGCGCTCCCGCACCCTCCGGCAGCGCGCCGAGCAGCGGAGCCCCGGCGACCTCCGGCAGATCGGCCAGATTGCAGCGCGCGGCGAGGTCCGGCCGCGCCGGCAGGCTGCCGACCACCACCCCGAGCGCCGACAGCGAGCGGGACCGCAGTGCCTCCGTCGTCAGCGCGGTCGTGTTCAGCGTGCCGAGACCGGCGGCCGCCACGACGAGTACCGGTGCACGCAGCAGCGTCGCAGCGTCCGCGAGCGTGCCTCCCTCCGCGTCGAACCGTACGAGCAGCCCGCCCGCGCCCTCGACGAGGACCAGATCGTGCGAGGCGGCCAGCTTCTCCGCCGCCTCGGCGATCTCCGCCGGGCGCACGGCCGGACGTGCGGCGCGCGCGGCCGCCGTCGCGGGAGCAAGCGGATCGGGATAGCGGGCCAGCTCGGCGCCGGTCACGGCCGGACCGGCCAGACGCAGCACCTCCGCCACGTCACCGTCCTCACCTGCGGCGACACCGGTCTGGGCCGGCTTCAGTACCGCGACCGACCGACCTGCGGCGGCCGCGACGGACGCGAGAGCGGCCACGGTCACCGTCTTGCCGATCTCCGTGCCGGTACCCGTCACCACCACGACCGTCATACGACCGCCCTCGCTCTCCCTGTCATCGGCCGGCCCGGCCCGCCTCGGCCGCCGCGCACACCGCGCGGCAGATCCGTGCGACATCCTCGTCGCCGGTGACGTACGGCGGCATCGTGTACACCAGATCGCGGAACGGCCGCAGCCACACCCCCTCCGCGACCGCGGCCCGTCCCGCGGCCGCCATGTCGACCTCGTGGTCCAGCTGGACCACGCCGATCGCGCCGAGCACCCGCACATCCCGTACGCCGGGCAACTCCGAGGCCGCCGCGAGCCCTTCGCGCAGCCCGCTCTCCACCCGCTTCACCTCGGTCTGCCAGTCCTGTCCGGTGAGCAGTCCGAGGGACGCGTCGGCGACCGCGGCCGCAAGCGGGTTGCCCATGAACGTCGGCCCGTGCGCGAGCACGGGCACCTCACCGCGCGAGATCCCCTCGGCGACCCCCGGTGTGCACAAGGTCGCGGCCAGCGTGAGGTAGCCGCCCGTCAGAGCCTTGCCCACGCACATCACATCGGGCGTGACCCCGGCATGATCCGCCGCGAACAGTGCGCCCGTACGCCCGAACCCGGTGGCGATCTCGTCGAAGACGAGCAGGACGTCGTGTGCGTCGCAGGCTTCCCGAAGCACCCGCAGATAGGCGGGGGAGTGGAACCGCATCCCGCCCGCGCCCTGCACGACCGGCTCCACCACCACGGCCGCCAGTTCGTCCGCATGGCGCTCCACGGTGGCCCGCAGATGGTCCGCATACGTCTCGTCGTACTCGGCGGGCGGGGCGTCGGCGAAGACCTGGCGCGGCAGCGCACCGGACCACAGCTCGTGCATCCCGCCGTCCGGGTCGCACACGGACATCGGCTGCCAGGTGTCCCCGTGGTACCCGCCGCGCCAGGTGGCGAGCCGCTGCTTGGCCGGGCGGCCGAGCGAACGCCAGTACTGCAGGCACATCTTGAGGGCCACCTCGACGGACACGGAGCCCGAGTCAGCCAGGAACA
The DNA here is from genome assembly GCF_003574445.1 of Streptomyces sp. YIM 130001. Lineage (GTDB taxonomy): Bacteria > Actinomycetota > Actinomycetes > Streptomycetales > Streptomycetaceae > Streptomyces. The sequence continues at coordinate 157,862 of NZ_KZ984559.1, read as the reverse complement.
CGTGCTCAAGGCCGTCGGGTGACATGTCGACAAGGCGCTTTGTCAGACGTACGGCCGGTTCGTGGGTGAGCCCTCCGAACATCACGTGACTCATCCGGTCGAGCTGGCCGCGCACCGCGTCGTTGAGGACCGGGTGGTTGTAGCCGTGGATCGCCGACCACCACGAGGACATGCCGTCGACGAGTTCGGTGCCCGAGTCGGCGAGACGCAGCCGCACTCCGGAGGCCGACTCGACGACGAGCGGTTCCTGGCGGCCCGGCATCGGACCGTAGGGATGCCACACGTGCTGCCGGTCGAGCGCGAGCAGTTCGGCCGTGGACAGCTCAGGCATTGGGCGCGAGGTCCGTTCCCGCGCCACGGCGGCGGACGGCGACGAGGTCGGTACGGGCCTCGCCCGCGGCGACCGGATCCTCGGCCGGGGCCGTGGAACCGCACGGTCCGTGCCCCGCGTGCGTGCCGCAGCCGTCCTCCTCGTGCGACCCGCAGCCACCGCCGTGCGAACCGCACCCACCGGCCTTGGCGACGTCGGCCCGATGCTCGGGCAGCGTCACGGTGTCGGCGCCCTCCACCTCGAACCCGGCGTCGGCGATCATCGCGAGGTCCGCGGAGCCGGCCTGTCCCTCACTGGTCAGGTAGTCGCCCAGGAAGATCGAGTTGGCGAGATGCAGCGCCAGCGGCTGCAGCGTGCGCAGGTGGACCTCGCGCCCGCCCGCCAGACGCACCTCCACATCGGGGCAGACGAAGCGGACCATGGCGAGAATCCGCAGAGCGCGCTGCGGAGTGAGGTTCCACTCCTTGCCCAGCGGGGTGCCCTCGAACGGGATCAGGAAGTTGACCGGCACCGAGTCCGGGTCGAGTTCACGCAGCGCGAAGACCACATCGACGAGGTCAAAGTCGCTCTCACCCATGCCCGCGATCAGTCCGGAGCACGCGGACAGACCGGCGGTCTGCGCCTGCTGCACGGTGTCGACCCGGTCCTGGTACGTGTGAGTGGTGGTGATCTCTCCGTACGTGCCCTCGGAGGTGTTCAGGTTGTGGTTGTACGCGTCGGCGCCGGCGGTGCGCAGCCGGTCCGCCTGGCCGTCCGACAGCAACCCGAGGCAGGCGCACACCTCCACGTCCTCGTGCTGTGACTTGATGGCCTCGATGGTGCGCGACACCCGGTCGACGTCGCGGTCGGTGGGGCCGCGGCCGCTCGCCACCAGGCAGACCCGCTTGGCGCCACCGGCGACTCCGGCGGCCGCCGCTTCCGAGGCCTCATCGGGCTTCAGCCAGGTGTACTTGAGGATGTCGGCCTGGGAACCGAGCCGCTGCGAGCAGTACGAGCAGTCCTCGGGACACAGGCCTGACTTGAGGTTCACCAGGTAGTTGAGTTTCACCCGGCGTCCGAACCACTGGCGGCGCACACGGCCCGCCGCGGCCACCACATCCAGGAGTTCCTCGTCCGTCGTCGCCAGTACGGCGAGCGCCTCGTCACGGGTCGGCAGCTCGCGCCGAAGCCCCTTGTCCACCAGCGTGTTCAGCAGGTCCATGGGATCCGATCCTTGCTTACGGCGCCGTCCCGGGCCAAGTAGGAACCACACAATCGACGGCGGTGGAGGTGTGGGTATTACCACACACTGGCCTGGCGATTCTCCGGCTAGTGTCTGTTGACTGCCGACAAACGCACCGCGGGCCGACGACCGTGGAACGACCCACGGGTGACCGGTCCGCCCGGCCGCCCCCGACACGAGGGACGGCCGATGCACAGGGATGCGAGCAGGCCCCGCGCGCCGTTCGACTGGATCGACGGGCAGGCCGACCGGCGCCGCAGCGCCGGCCTGGAACGCGTACTGCGGCCGCGCGCGCCCCACACGGACGCCCTGGATCTGGCGGGCAACGACTACCTCGGGCTCACCCGCCACCCCGACGTCGTCGCCGGCGCCGCGGATGCCGCACACGTCTGGGGCGGCGGCGCGACCGGTTCCCGCCTGGTCACCGGCACCACCGCACTGCACACCCGACTGGAGGCGGAACTCGCCGAGTTCAGCGGATTCGAGGCGGCCCTGGTGCTGTCCTCCGGCTATGCGGCCAACCTCGCCGCGGTCACCGCGCTGGCCCCGCACGGCACCCTGATCGTCTCCGACGCCGGCAACCACGCCTCCCTGATCGACGGTTGCCGTCTGGCCCGCGGCACCACCTCGGTCGTCGCCCACGCCGCCCCCGACGCCGTACGCAAGGCCCTCGCGACCCACGTCGGCGAGGGGCTGGTGGTCACGGACTCGGTGTTCTCCGTCGACGGCGACGCTGCACCGCTCGTCGAAACGGCCCGTTTCTGCCGCGAGTTCGGCGCCGGACTGCTGCTCGACGACGCGCACGGGCTCGGGGTGCTCGGCAGCGGGGGCCGGGGCGCGGCCGATGTGGCCGGCCTCGCCGGTGCGCCGGACGTGGTCGCCACGATCACGCTGTCCAAGTCGCTCGGCAGCCAGGGTGGTGCCGTGCTCGGACCTGCCCGGGTCATCGCTCATCTCCTGAACACGGCGCGGACGTTCATCTTCGACACGGGCCTCGCACCCGCCGCCGCGGGAGCGGCGCGGGCCGCACTCGGCGTGCTGCGCGACGAGCCGCACCGGGCCGCGCGCGCCCGGCAGGTGGCGCACGAGCTGTACGCGCGGCTCACCGCGGCGGGCTTCGATTCGGCGCGCCCGGACGCGGCCGTCGTCTCGGTGCGTGCTCCTTCACCCGAGGCCGCGTTCCGGTGGGCGGCGGACTGTCGCGAAGCGGGCGTGGTGGTCGGCTGCTTCCGCCCGCCGTCGGTGCCGGACGGCATCTCCCGGCTCCGCTTCACCGCCCGCGCCGACCTCACCGACGAGCAGATCGCCCGGGCACTCGCGGTGGTCGACGCCACCGCGCCCGCAGGCGCGCGGGGCGACTAGCTAGTTGTCGAGGACGACACCGTGGATCGAGTGCGGCGGCAGCGTGAGCGTCGTGTCCACGCGGCCGTCGGGATCGACGGACAGGGTCTCGGTGTCCGTCGGCTCCGCTGCGTCGTTGTCCTCGGAGGCGACGTAGTGCGCGAGGCTGACGTCGCCGGAGGCGCCGGTGCTCTCGAGGGTGAGCGAGGAGGTGACCGTCTGTCCGGTGTCGTTGATCGCCCAGGCGACCCGCTGCCCGTCCGCGTTGATCGCGGAGCAACTCGCGCTGACTCCGCTGTCGGTGGTGTGCATGATGCGGTTCTCACCGGTGCCGAGACCGAGTGACGTGGACAGCAGCCGGAAGGCGGCGGACTTCGGCGCCAGGTTGCCCTCACTGTCGATGAAGGCGAACGGCGGCCGCAGCTCCGCGTCGAAGGAGTCCGGCGCGTCGTTGCTGCCGAACAGCATGGCGCCGTGCACTCCGGCATCCATCATCCCCGAGAGCTTCATGCCGGCATACGAAATGGCCTCCGGGCTGTCGCGGTTGAGCGGGTCGTCGTCCTCGAACGACGGCGACCAGTTCCATTCCGTGACGAAGAGCGGCATGTCCTCGCGGCCTGCGGCGGCGCTCACGTCCCGGTAGGCGCCGGCGTTCGCACTCCAGTCATCCCCGTACGAATGCCAGTCCGCGAAGTCGATGTCCGGGCCGATCTCGGGGTCGGCGAGCAGCCGCTCGAACCATTCGGGTTCGGAGTCTCCGATCTGCGGGCCCACCGGCTTGTCGGTGCTGACCTGGTTCATCCCGGCCAGCGCGGACTTGTAGATGTCGGCGTAGTCCTCGTACTCCATGGCGAAGTCCGGCTCGTTCGCGATCTCGAAGTAGTCGGTCTTGTCGAGGTAGTGCGCGAAGACCTGCTTGTACGCCTCGCCGAGCGCCTCGTGGTCGGTGACGGGCAGGGAGTCGTCGAAGCCGTCCCAGGTGGGGGTCTGGCCCTCGGTGCCCATCCACTCCGGGAAGCCGTGGATGATCAACATCCTTTGAACTCCCTGGTCGTTGAAGGCGTCGATGTCGTCGTCATTGGTGGTCTCGGTGGGCTTCTCCGGGTGCCAGTTCCAGTCCGCGGGGTCCTTCTCGAAGACCTCACGGCTGGGGATGATGTCGTAGAGATAGACGTCGGAACGGGCGATGGTGACCCCGGAGTCGGCGACCTGCTCGGCGTACCGGGGGTCGATCTTCGGCCAGGAGGACAGGCCGAACATCAGGTTGCTCGAGGTGGCGATCTGCTGGTCGAAGTGCGCACCGACCGAGGCCTCCTGCGCGTCGGGCTGAGCGGCGGAGGGATGGCCCGCCGCGACGACGGAAGCCACCAGGGCTCCGGCGGCCACCGCGACGGTCAGTCGCCGGGTCCTGGATTCTCTCTGCATCCCCAACTGCCTTGGCTTTTCCGGTCGTTTCATGGCGTGCTCCTTTCAGCGTGTGCCGAATCCGTCGAGCATTCCGGAGATGAACCGTTTCTGGAGGAAGACGTAGGCGACGACGATCGGCAGGGCGACGAGAACGCCGCCGGCCGACAGCAGGGAGTAGTCGGTCACGTGGGAGCCCTTGAAGAACGCAAGGCCGAGCGGAGCGGTCCGGTGGTCCTCGCTGGTGACGAGTACCAGAGGCAGCAGGAACTCGTTCCAGGTCCACATGCCGACCAGAACGCACATCGTCACGATCGGTGCGACGGAGGAGGGCACCATGACGCGGAACAGGACGCGCAGGTCGCTCGCCCCGTCCATCCGGGCCGCCTCGATGATCTCGTCCGGAAAGGACCGGAAGTGGTTGCGCATCCAGAACACCGCGAAACCGAGGGACTGGGCGGTCTGCGGCAGGATCAACGCCTCGTAGGTGTCGATCAGTCCCACGCTGCTGAGGTTGAAGTAGAGCGGGATCACGAACGCCTCCGCCGGCAGCACCAGACCGGCGAGCAGCACGAAGAAGATCGCCTCCGAACCGGCGAAGTCCAGCCGGGCGAAGGCGAACCCGGCGAGGACCGCAAGCACCGAGGTGAGCACCACCACGCAGGCGGTGACGAGCACGCTGGAGACCAGGTAGCTGCTGAGCATGCCCTCGGTCCAGGCCGTCGCGAAGTTGCCGAGGTCGATCCGGGTGGGCAGGGCGAAGGCACCGTGGTTCTCCGCGGCGGGGGTCACCGCCGAGAACACCACCCCGACCAGGGGGACGACGGCGAACAGCGCGAAGACCGAGAGAATCACATAGGCGACCGTCTTCTCACGCGCCGGGATCCTCATGCCGACTCCTTCGGTTGCAGCCGCCTGATCAGGGCCGTCACGAGCAGGATGACGAGGGCGAGGGTGACTGCGACGGCTGCGGCCAGGCCGACCTCCCCGGTGCCGAACGCACGGTGATAGGCCTCGTACGCGGGCACTTTCGTCTGATTTCCCGGACCGCCCGAGGTGGTCACGTAGACCAGGTCGAAGGTCTTGAGCGCCGAGGTGACGGTGAGCGTCAGGGCCACGGCGATCTGCCCGCGCAGCGCCGGCAGGGTGATGGCGAAGAACTCGCGCACCGGGCCGGCGCCGTCCAGCCGGGCGGCCTCGAACAGCGACGGCGGGACGGAACCGACCCCGGAGAGGAACAGCACCAGGCACAGGCCGGTGTTCAGCCAGGTCCCGACGAATCCGATCGCGGGGAGCGCGGTCGCGTAGTCGGCGAGCCACACCCGGGCCAGCGAGCCGAGGCCGACCGCGTCGAGCGCGCTGTTGAGCAGGCCGTCCGGGGCGTAGATGGACACCCAGATCGTCGCCGTCACCACCGAGGCGATCACCTGCGGCAGGAAGAGCACACTGCGGAAGAAGCCCATGCCGCGCAGCGCGTTCGCCCGCGAGAGGACCGCCGTCAGCAGGAGCGCGACGAGGACCGGAAGTCCCGCGAAGAACACCATGAGCACCAACGCGTGACCGAACGCTTCGCGCAGCGTCTCGTCCGTGAGGACGGATGCGTAGTTCGACCAGCCGGCCCAGGTAGCCGGGGACAGTCCGTCCCAGTCGTAGAAGGAGTACTGGAGCGTCTGCACCAGCGGGTAGCCGAGAAAGGCGACGAAGACGAGAACCGCGGGCAGCACGTACAGGTATCCGGCTCGGCTGCGCCTCGTGCGCCGCCCGGTCATCGGTTGCTCTCCCGGAAGTCGGCGTGGTCGGTCTGCAGGGCCCGGGTGAACTCTCGGGGAGACTTCTCACCGGCGAGCAGGTCCTGCATCCCGGCAGTGAGAGTGTCGTAGAAGGTGGGGGTCGTGTAGTCGAGGTACGGCGTGACGGCGTTCGCCTTCGAGATCCGCTGGTAGGCGCGCGTGATGTCGGTGGCGAGACGGCTCCGGGTCCGGCTCCGCGGCTCGACGACGGGGAGGTTGCCGGACTTGGCCAGGACGGGCGCGGCCGTCGCGCCCGAGACGAAGTCGATGTACGCGGCGGCGGCGTCCGGGTGCTTCGACCTGGCGGTGATCGCGAACGGGAGCCCTTCGCCGCCCATGGTGACGGGGGTGGGCGAGCCGGGCGGGGTGAGCACGGTGAAGCCGATGCCGGCTCCGGTGAGCGGGGCCTCCTGCCAGGTGCCGCTGATGTGGAAGGCGGCCCGGCCGCGGCGGAAGTCGGCCAGCGCGTCATCCGTGCTGATGCCGTTCGCGCCGGAGGTGACGTAGCCGCGCGCGCTCCAGTCGTGGATCACCTGCGCCGCCTCGACCGGCTCCGGATCGGTCCAGGCCCCGCCGGACGCCGTCACCAGGTCGTTGGCCTTCTGCCGCCCGGCCAGTGCGGAGTGGACGAACCCGTAGAGATGGATGCCCGGGAACGCCTCGACGTTGCCGAAGGCGAGGGGCAGGGTGCCGGTGGCCTTCACCTTGTGCAGCGCGTCGGTGAGGTCGGCCACCGTACGCGGGGGCTCCTGGACCCCTGCCTCCCGGAGGACTCCCGGATGGAAGTACAGGCCGACGAGTTCGCCGGTCTGGGAGATGCCGTACAGGTCGCGGCCCTGCCACGTACGGCCGTCCGGGGAGAAGGAGTTGAGCTTCAGCAGGCTGGACGGGTAGTAGGTGTCCCAGCCGTAGAGGCGGGCGTAGTCGTTCAGCGGGCGGAGCAGGCCGGCCTTCACGAAGGCGCCCATGTCCGGGTAGCTCTGGTTCGCCTGCACCACGTCCGGCGGGTGCTCACCCGAGAGCGCGAGCCGCAGGGTCATCTTCAGGTCGCCGAACGCCCTGGCGACGCGCTCGATCCGGATGTGCGGATGCCGCTTCTCGAAGGCCCGGTTGAGCGCTCGCTGCGCCTGGTCGGGGCCCTCGTCGGTGTTCTGGTCCCAGACGTGCAGGGTGATGCGGTCGTTGCCCAGGTTCTTGGAGACCGGACCGGTCGTGGGCCGGCTGCGCTCGGCGTTGAAGCCTCCGGGGGCGCAGCCGGTCAGAGAGAGGAGTACGCCGGCGCCTGCGGCGGGCAGAGAGCGGCGTCTCATCGCCTCGCCTCCCGGTCCAGGACGGACGTGAGGAAGGACCAATCGCCTTCCGTCCCATGCCCGTTGCGGCGAGCCGCGAGGAAGCGGGCCAGGTCGGGCGGACGCGGTGCGGCTGCCGCGCCGCCGTGGCCGGTGACCGAGAGTGCGGCGCTGAGGGTGGCGTAGCGGAGCCGTTCGGCCAGGGTCCAGCTGTGCCGTGCGGCAGCCATGAAGGTAGCTACGAACACGTCGCCCGCACCCGTGGGGTCGACGGCGGTGACCGGCACTGCGGGGATCTCGGTGAGCGTGCCCTGCGCCGAGTCGACCGCGACGACACCGTGCCGGCCGCGCGTGACGACGGCCAGGGGCACGTGCTCGGCGAGCGCCTTCGCCGCCGCGACGGGGTCGTCGGTACGGGTGTAGCGCATCGCCTCGACGTCGTTCGGTACGAAGACGTCGGTGTGGGCGAGCCGGCCGAGTACGGCCGGGGACCAGTCCTCGTCCGGGTCGTGGCCCACCCCGCCGACGACCGTGGTCCCAGCCGCCCGGAGGTGGGCCACCCAGCTGGGCAGTGGCTGCTCCATGCCGATGTGCAGGGCGCCGACGGGGTCGGGACCGAGCGCCGGCGGCGGGCCGGATCGCAGCTTCTCCCGCCGTTCCTGATAGGTGATGAAGCTGCGGTCGTGCGCTCCGGTGAGCGCCACGGTCACCGGGGAACGCAGCCCCGGCACCCGCTCCAACAGGGTGAGGTCGAGGCGGGGTTCGGCCGCGAGGACGTCATACATGTGATGGCCGAGCGGGTCGTCGCCGAGCTGCCCGAGCAGGCGCGTGCGGGCGCCGGTCCGGGCCGCCGCCACGGCACGGTTGGCGACGCCGCCCGGGGAGAGGGCGAAGCTGTCTGCGTACACCTCGGCACCCGGCTTCGGCATCTCCACTCCGCCGAGGACCAGATCGCAGAAGACGTCGCCGACGAACAGCAGATCCCCGCCGGCGATGGGACTCGGGTCGGGCACGTCGTCTCCTTCTGGTCGTCGTGGAGCAACCGCGGACGCTGAGCGCAGATGCGTGAACTCGCGCACGCTCCGCGGGAATTGCGGGCACTTGGCCGATCGCGATCACCAACACCCCGCACTTCCGCCTGAGTTCTGACCGAGTTTGCCTGAAGTCACGCAAGTGCGGCTAGAGTATTGTCATGATCCTGCGGGAACGGCAAGACCACATACTCCACGCGTTGCGCACCACGGGTGCGGCCTCCGTGCGACAGCTCGCCGAGCAGTTGTCCGTCAGTGAGTCGACCATCCGCCGTGACCTCGAACTCCTCGACCGCAACGGCGAACTCACCCGTACCTACGGCGGTGCGGTACTCAAACCCCGCGCCACCGTGCAGGACCACGGGCAGGGTGAGGCCGAACTGCCCTACGACGAGACCCTCGACGTCGAACTGAAGATCCGGCTCGCCGACGCGGCGGCCGCGATGGTGCCCGATCAGAGCGTCGTGCTGCTCGACATCGGCACCACGACCCCGCTGATCGCCCGGCGGCTGCGCGGCCGGGACATCACGGTCGTCACCTCGAACCTGGCCGTACTCGACGAACTCCGTGAGGACGAGGCGGTCCGCGTCGTCCTCCTCGGCGGTGTCGTACGGCGCAACTACCGCAGCCTCGTCGGGTCACTGGCCGAACTCGCCGTCCGCCACGTGAGCGCCGACATCCTCTTCCTGTCGTGCACCGGCGTGCGCGCCAACGGAAGCGTGGTCGACAACATGGCCGTCGAGGCCCCGATCAAACAGTCCATGATCGCTGCCGCCGACCGGGTCGTGCTGCTCGCCTCGGAGACCAAGTTCCCCGGCTCCGGCGCGCTCCGGCTCTGTGCGCTCGACGACATCGACGCGGTCGTCACCACCACCGGCGCGCCGGATTCCACCCTCGCACTCTGCCGGGACGCCGGTGGGGAGGTCACCGTCGTATGAAGCTCAGCATCCTCGGCGGGGGCGGATTCCGGACCCCGCACGTCTACCAGGCGCTGCTGCGCGACCGGGGCGCTCCGCGCGTCGAGGAGGTCGCGCTGCACGACATCGACGAGACGCGCCTGCGCACGATGGTCGCGATCCTCACCGAGCTCGCCGAGGGCCGTCCGGACGCTCCGGTGATCCGGCCCACCCTGGAGCTCGAGACGGCCGTCGAGGGCAGCGATTTCGTCTTCGCCGCCCTGCGGGTCGGCGGTCTCGACGGCCGCTGCCGCGACGAACATGTCGCACTCGGGCACGGTGTCCTGGGCCAGGAGACCACCGGCCCCGGCGGACTCGCGTACGCACTGCGCACCGTCCCGGTGATGACCAGGGCCGCGAGGACGATCAAGAAGCTCGCCCCGGACGCGTACGTCATGAACTTCACCAACCCGGCCGGCATCATCACCGAGGCCATGCAGACGGTGCTCGGCGACCGAGTCCTCGGCATCTGCGACACACCCTCCGGCCTCGGCCGGCGCGTCGCGCGCCTGATGCGGCTCGACCCCGCGCGGCTGCGAATGGACTACGTCGGCCTCAACCACCTCGGCTGGCTGCGCGGGTTGCTGTACGACGGCCGGGACGTACTGCCGGAGCTGCTGGCCGACGACGCGCTGCTCGGCGAGCTCGAGGAGGGCCGCATCTTCGGCGCGGACTGGATCCGCACCCTGGGCTCGATCCCCAACGAGTACCTGTACTACTACTACTTCAACCGGGACGCGGTGCACGCGATCCGCGAGGCCGGCGCCACCCGCGGCGAACAACTGCGCACCTCGCAGACCGACTTCTATCGGAACGCGAGCGCGCACGGCCCGGAGGGCGGTCTCGCCGGACTGTGGCGCTCCACGGTCGAGCGGCGCAGTGCCTCGTACATGGCCGAGGCACGCTCCGACGGCGGCAGCACGACTGGGGCCGCCGTCTCGGGGGACGAGGGATACGCCGGTGTCGCGCTCGGCGTGATGGCCGCGATCAGCCGTGACGAGCGGCAGACGATGATCCTCAACGTCCGCAACAACGGCACGGTCCAGGGACTGCCGGACGACTGTGTCGTCGAGGTGCCGACACTGGTCGACGCGAGCGGCGTCCACCCGCTCACCACCGACCGTCCCGATCTCCACCAGCTCGGCCTGATGGCCCAGGTGAAGGACGTCGAACGTCACGTGATCGCCGCAGCCCTGGACGGGTCGCGGCAGCAGGCGGTGGCGGCCTTCGCCCTGCACCCGCTCGTCGACAGCGTCACCGTCGCCCGCTCCCTCGCCGACGGCTACCTGGGCGCCTCCCAGGTCCAGGACTGACGGAGGCGCTGTCGCAGACGCGCCCGGCGCTGGCTCTTCGCCGACCATACGGAGGCGCCCGTACCGCGGACGGTACGGGCGCCGGTGGCGCCGTTCTCCCTGGGGACGGATTCAGTCGTACGTACGGAACGCCTCGCCCCGGACGGCGTCGAGGAAGGTGCCCCAGGTGGCCGGGGAGAACAGCAGCGCGGGACCCGCGACGTACTTCGAGTCGCGCACCGCGAGCTTCCCGCTCAGCGGACCGCGTTCGAGACCGGCGGTCTCGACGCAGTTGTTCATCCCGGTGCTGCGGCTGCTGCGCTGCCACCGCGCACCGTGTGTCGCGCTGTTCAGAACCGTGCTGGAGAGTACGTGCCGAGGCGGCTTCGTCATCGTGCCTCCTTACGCGCCACCGCCCGTGCCGGCGATGAAGTCCAACGTGTCCTGTGCCGAAAGTGCGTGCTCCTGCAGGGAGTTGAAGGCCTCGGAATAGGCCTTCAAGTCTTCTTTCCGCTCGAGGTAGAGGCTACTCGTCAGGTGGTCGAGAACTACGACGTCGAGGTCGGCGATGTCCGGGAACGAGAAGATGACGAAGGGGCCGGTGAGACCGATGTGGGCTCCCGCGGCGAACGGCAGCACCTGCAGACTGACGTGCGGCCGCCGTGCGACCTCGCCCAGCCACTGCAGTTGACGGGCCATCACCCGGTAGCCGCCCACCGGGCGACGGAGCACCGCCTCGTCGAGTACGGCGCTCAGTTCCAGCGGAGGATCGCCGTTCAGCACTTCCTGCCGGGCCAAACGCACTTCGACGAACTTGTCGATCCGGCTCTGCGGCAGCCCGTCGAGCGCGGCCCGGGTCACCGCACGCGCGTAGTCGGGGGTCTGCAGCAGCCCCGGCACCACCGAGGTCTCCAGCGTGCTGATCCGGCAGGCCTGCGCCTCCAGGCTGATGTAGTCGCGGTACTCGGGCGGCAGCAGCCCCTTGTACGCGTGCCACCACTGGTGCCTGGTGCCGCGCTCGTCGTCCGAACCGGCCAACGCCTCGAGCAGGGCACGGGCTTGAGGATCCGTCACGTCATAGGCGTCGAGCAGCATGCGCACGTCCGCCGGCTTCGCCGCGCTGCGTCCCGTCTCGATCCGGCTGACCTTCGACTGGTGCCAGCCGACGAGTCGTGCGGCCGCTCCGCTGGTGAGGCCCGCGCGGTCACGCAGGGTGCGCAGTTCGGCGCCCAGCTTGCGGCGGCGCACCGCGGGACCGTAGTGCATTGCCCGGCTCCTTCCGGCCGCTCGATTCGCTTCCGGCGCGGCTCTTGTCGGACGTCAGTCTCCCGCTCGGGCGCCGCTGCGTCAGTCCGGCGTCCAAATACGTTCTTCCGTCGCAGAGTTCACCGCTTCGAGCGACAGATATATGCATATCCCGGCGGATCGTCGCCCTCGACCGCCCCGGAGTGGGAGTCTGGCGCGAAGCACCAGTCCGGTGCCGGTCCGGCGCAACTCCGCTGCGCGCCGAGAGACGGTTCCGGTGGGAAAGGGACAGCGTCGCCATGGCAGATCATCAGGAAGCATCCGTCACGCTGCCGAGCGATCCCGCCTCGGTCTCCTCGGCACGGAAGTACGTGTCGACCGTCCTCACCGAGTGGGGGATGCCGGCGGACTCGGACGCGGCGGACACGGTGCGCCTGATCGTCTCGGAACTGGTGACGAACGCGGTCCAGCACACCTTCGGCAAGTCGCCCACCTTCACGGTGGATCTTGAACTCGCACGGGACGAGCAACTGCGTATCGGTGTCACCGACAGTCACCCCCGCTGGCCCCAGCGACTGCCCGCCGCCGTGCAGCAGGACAACGGCCGCGGCATGGTGATCATCCGCTGGCTCACCGCCGAATCCGGCGGCAGACTCTCGGTGACACCCACCGCCGAGGGCGGCAAGACCATCTGGATCGCACTGCCCTGGACCGCTCCCGTGAAGGGCTGAACCGCCCTGCGGCGCAGACGGGTTGGAGCCTCCCGGTGGTGCCCCGCGCGTGTGCCGTACGCGCGACGGGTGGCCACGTACCGGACCCTCGGGAGCACGGAACGTGGCGGGTACACCGGGCGTAGGATGATCACAGAACGCGCGCGGGCCGGCCGGGTCGTCCGGACGGGCCGGGGCCGCCGCGTGGATCCGATCGTGTTCCGGAGGCGGATGTGTTGATCAGTGTCGGGGATGTGGAAGCCGCGGCCGAGCGGATCGCCGGGCATGTGGTGCGGACCCCGACGGTGCCGAGCCCCGGGCTCTCCGCGCTGCTCGGTGCACCCGTCGCCGCCAAGCTCGAACTCCTGCAGCGCACCGGCTCGTTCAAGGCGCGCGGAGCGACGTCCCGGCTCCTGACGCTGGACGAGGCGGAACGAGCCGCCGGCGTGGTGGCCGTCAGTGGCGGCAACCACGGCATCGCCATCGCCGTCATGGCCGGCGCACTCGGTATCGAGGCGACCGTGGTGATGCCGAGGTCCGCGCCCACCCGCGCGGTCGAGACCGCCGAGGCCGCCGGAGCGAGTGTGATCCTCGCCGACACCATGGACGGCGCCTTCGCCCTCGTCGAGGAGCTGCGCGTCAAGGGCCTCACCCTGGTCCACCCCTTCGACGATCCCGTGGTCGTCGCCGGTCAGGGCACGGTGGGTCTGGAGTTCGCCGAGGACGCCGGGGCGTTGACCGATGTGGTGGTCAGCATCGGCGGCGGAGGCCTGATCGCCGGCGTCGCCACCGCGCTGCGCGCCCGCCGCCCGGGGCTGCGTGTCTGGGGCGTGGAGACGGAGGGCGCCCGGGCCATGTCCGAAGCGTTGGAGGCGGACGGGCCGGTGCCGGTGGAACTGTCCTCGATCGTCTCGACGTTGAGTGCCCCCAGCGCCTCGCAGCTCACCTACGAGCATGTCCACGCCCTGGTCGAGGACGTACTCACGGTCAGCGACGCCGAAGCGGTGCAGGGCGTCCTGGACCTGGCCGAGCACGCCAAGGTGTGGTCCGAACCGGCCGCCGGATGTCTGCTTCCCGCGGCCCGCCGCGTCCTGGAGCGGGTCGGCCCTGACGCCCGTCTCGGCCTGGTCGTCTGCGGAGGCAATGCCACGACCGCCGACGTGTCCGCCTGGGCCGCGAGCTTCGGCCTGCGCTGAGCCTCGCGCCGGGGCCGGCGGCAGGGGCGCCGCCCGAGGGCGGGCCGCCGGGTACGACCCCGGCCACCCGCCGCGAGCGCTTCGCGTACGCCGCCGTCACCGGCGCGCGAATCCGGGCCGCGGAACCCCGCGCGCCCCGGTCAGCGGACCCGGCCGTACCAGACGCCCTTGGTCCAGATCTTCTGCAGACGCACCACGTCACCGGTCTTCGGCGAGTGCCAGATCCGCCCGTTCCCGGCGTAGATGCCGACGTGGTAGACGTTGCGGCCCGAGTGGAAGAACACCAGGTCGCCACGTTGGCGTTGGCCGGCTGAGATGTGCCGGGTGCGGTTGTACTGCTGGGCTGCGGTGCGCGGCAGCTTCTTGCCGGCCCGCTTGAAGGAGTAGAGCGTGAGGCCGGAGCAGTCGAACCGCTGGGGGCCCGCTGCTCCGTAGCGGTACGGGGAGCCCTTCTTCGAGGCGGCGACCTTCAGGGCCTTGGCGGAGTGCGAGGCGGCCTCTGCCTCGGTCGCGGCTCCCGGCGCCGCGACGGTGCCGCCGATGGCGGCGAGAGTGAGGGCCGAGGCGGTGCCGGCCCGGGTGAGCAGGGAAGGAACACGGTGACGCGCAGTCATGCGCAACCCTTCGTCAGCCGCCTGTGAAGGATGACCTGTCGGATTCGGGCCAACGAAGATGCCCGGCCGCTGTGCGGCTTCACCCCGAGGAGCGATGTGCTCCGTGTTGCTCGGGTCCTCCACTCCTGCCGGTCCACTGCTGTCGACCTGACATCCGGGCGGCGGCAGGACTCGGCGTCCGCCCGGACCGCCCCGTCGCTGTGGCGGGGGCTTGTCGTCGGAAGGGATCCTGCTGCATGAACCGGTCCGATTCCCGGTTGAAACGACTGAACATCCAGACCGGTGCCGATGGCCTGAACGGGTGGGCGGCGCCGATTTGTTGATCTTCGGCCTGCGTCGTGCGATGCCTCGACCTGCGACGGAATGTGAGATTCCGGAAAGTGCCCGACGGTGGCCCGCAAATCTTCTGGTCGCTCCCGGCCGGACAGGAATACATCGTGCGGGCGAGCCCGTCTGGCCGAACCGACCGGTGTCGCGGGCGCGTAGCGAGTGATCGGGAAGCGGCTCCGGGCGCCTGTGCGGGACTTCGCGGCCGCGCGGCGCGTTCGAGTTGCGCCGGAGGTCAGTTGGGCGGCTTCGGTGGTACGGCGATCCGCCCGGCCCGCCGCTCGCCGTCCAGAATGCGCAGGGCTCGGGCGAGTGTTGCCGCGTGGATCTCTGTTTCGCCCCGTGTGTGCATCCGGTTCAGCGCGTCGCGCAGCGCAGCGGATTTCGTGACCAGGGCCTGTGCGGCGCGCAGACCGCTGTAGGTGTCGCGGCTCCGCGCCGGGTTGATCCGGCCCACCAGGTCGAGGACTTCGAGATAGCGGTCGATCAACTCGCCTTCCGCTCGCGTCAATGCGGGCAGGGCGGGCAACTCCGGTGGCAGCACGACGCCTTCACCCCCGGCCCGGGTCGGCGAGTTGGGCGGATCGGTTCGCGACGATGCGGTCGATCAGGCCGTACTCCAGGGCGGCCGGGGCGTCGAGGACCTTGTCCCGTTCGATGTCGGCGGAGATCTGCCCGGCGCTCCGGCCGCTGTGCCGGGCCAGCATCTCCTCGAGCAGCCGCCTGGTGCGCAGGAGTTCGTCCGCCTGGATGGCGAGGTCGGTGGCCTGGCCCTCGACCGGTTCGGCGAACGACGGCTGATGGATCAGCACGCGCGCGCTCGGAAGTGCCAGGCGCTTGCCCGGGGTTCCGCCCGCGAGCAGGACCGCGGCGGCCGAGCCGGCTTGGCCCAGGCAGACCGTCTCCACGTCGCAGGTGACGAACCGGATCGTGTCGTAGATCGCGGTCATCGCGCTGAACGAGCCGCCGGGGGAGTTGATGTACAGCGAGATGTCCCGGTCCGGAGCGGCGTGCTCGAGGTGCATGAACTGCGCCATCACGTCATTGGCCGAGGTGTCGTCGATGGCGGTGCCGAGGAAGACGATGCGCTCCTCGAGCAGCTTCGAATACGGGTCCATGGTGCGCGTGCCCGAGCTGGTGCGTTCGGTGAACTCGGGCAGGACGTAGCGGGCGGACGGTCGGTGCATGGCGAAGCGCCTCCTCCGTCGGTACCGGGGCGGCCGGATCGGGCCGCCCCGAGGCCTCTGTAAAAAATGTACAGGACGTACATGACGTTATGATGGGGAGCATGGCCTACGAGATTCCGGTGACGCAAGCCCGGGCGGAGCTCGCCGACCTCATCAATCGCGTGGTGTACGGCGGTGAACGCGTCGTCGTGACCCGCCACGGCAAGCCGCTCGTGGCCCTCGTCTCGGCCGCCGACCTGGAGAAACTCGAAGAGCTGGCGGAGCCGGCGGAGGAGGTCGTGGTCCGCTCGGTGTCCGCGGTCGACGCCCCGGGCTCTGCTGCAGGCGAACGCGGGCGCTTCGGCATCACGGCGGAACACCGGGCGCCGGGCGCTTCGTAGGCGGTGTCCTCGGGCGCGCGGCCTCCGGTCCGTCAGCGGGGTGAGGCCCCCACGCGTGTGCGCCCGTGCTCGCCGTCCGACAGGAAGGCCGCCATCGACCGGCCGGCCTCGCCCACGGCCGTACGGTCGGACCGGGAGAAGCGGCGCAGCGGGGTGACCGCGACCGTGCCGTCCTCGACGGTCCAGGTCGCCGCGACCCGGCCGTCGAGCAGGACCACACGCTCACCGGCGACGGAGAGGCCGCGGTGGGCGTCGTCCACGATCCGGCTGCGGTCGTCGTAACCGAGCAGCGCGTTGTCGAACGCCGGCAGGAAGCGGACCGGCGCCGGGGTGTCCGGATCGGGGCGCGGTGCGTCGGGCAGATCGAGTAGCTCGCGGCCGCGCTCGTCGCGGAAACTGACGAGTTCGTCGCGTACGGCCGACACGGCGGCGGGCAGACCGGAGAGGCCGGACCAGGACCGCAGATCCGCGGTGGCGGCCGGGCCGAACGCGGCCAGGTAGCGCAGGACGAGTGCCCGGCCGACCGGGTCGGTGCCGTCCGTCGTCGGCGGGTCGACATCGCGGCCGAGCCAGGAGGAGAGCAGGACGTTCTGGACGCCCGCCTTGGTGCGCCACAGGCCGCGGGGCGGGATCTGGGCCACCGGGAGCAGGGAGGGGATGAGCAGTTCGCCGACTGCGCGCGGATGCGGTGTCGGGTGGCCGGCCATCACCTCGCGTACCAGACCCGACATGGTGCGCGGCTCGCCGTCGGACATCAACGCCCGTCCCTTGGTGGCGAGTTCGTCGAGGTCCGCGTCGCGCAGGTGGCCGAGTTCGCGGCGGTACGTCGAGAGCACGCGCTGGCGCAGCATCGCGTCGTGCCGGGCCCGCCAGGCGAGGGCGTCGTCGGCTGTGACCAGATGGACGGTGCGGCGCATGAGATGGGTTCGCACCAGGTGCCGTTCGACCAGCAGCTCCGACAGCGCTGCCGGATCGAAGGCGCGCAGCCGGGAGAAGAGTGCGACGAAGGGTTCCTGCGGTTCCTGGGCCTGCAGTCCGCCGACGTGCCGTACGGCGTCCTGGACCGGTGCGTCGGACGGTTCGAGCAGCAGCTGCCGGGCGAGGGTCGCCCGGTTGAGGGCTCGGGTGTCGAGGACGTGCGGTCGTGCGGTACTCACAGCGGTGGGCCCTTCGGGTCGTGCCCGGTGGCCGGTGCTGCCACGGGACGCGGATGCCCGATCACCGTCTCAGGCATTGCGGACAGGGCGTGACCGCTACTCGTAGGAACGCGGCCGTGCCGCGTACAGCAAGACCGTGCGCCCTCGTCCGCTACAGCGAGGGCGCACGGTCGGTCCGTGGGTCGGTGGTGGGATCTGCGGGGGCGCGGGCTCGGGGTCAACCCCCGCAGGCGGGCGCGCGACCGGTCAGGACACCTGTACGCCCTGCGGCTGGGCCCCTGCGGCGGTGTCCGGTGCCTGAGCCGGGCGTGACCCGGAGCTACGGCGCGAACGTGCGCCGATGAGTACCGCCACGAGGCCGACCGCGGCCCAGATGCCGAGAGTGACGGCGGGTCCGGCACCTCCGGCGCCGTCGAAGAACGACACCGAGCGCATGAGCGTGCCGCCGGCTCCGGGCGGCAGCCACTGGCCGATCATGCCGACCGGCTGGGGGAGGAGCTCGGGGGCGGACGTGACACCGGAGAAGGGGTTGCCCAGCAGGACCATGAGGAACGCTCCCAGACCGATCCCGGCGGACCCGAGGAGCGCCGCGAGCCCTGCCACGGTCGCACTGATCGCGAGCGCGGCGAGGCCGAACGCACCTGCTTCCGCCCACCAGTTGCCCGTGAGTACCCCGAGCCAGCTGTGTGTCAGGGCGACGGCGACGACGCCGACCACCGCGGCGGTCACCGCCAGCGCCAGGGCCGCCCGCATCCCGCGCAGCCCGAGCACGGTGACCACCGCGCCGGCCGCGACTCCGGCGATCGCCATGGGCATCACGCTCGCGCCGAGCGCGGCGCCGCGCGGGTCGTTCTCCGGGGCCGCGACCACGTCCTCGGTCGCCACCTGCGTCCCTTCGGGCGCCTGCGCCGTCACCGCCTGGGTGAGCAGCTGGGACACGACGGGTCCGGCGGCGGAGGCGGTCAGAAGCTTCGGCCCGCCCTGCGTCACGACGACCGCGCCGTATACGGAACGGTCCTCGATCGCGTCCCGGGCGGCTGCCTCGTCCGCGTACCGGTGGACCTCGAACGCGCCGCCCTGTGACTGGAGTTGCTCCTCCACTCCGGCGGCGGCCGCCGTGGGTCCGGCGACACCGACCGGCAGGTCGTTCGGCGCGCTACGGGCCGCGGGCCAGGCGAATGCCCACAGGGCCAGCGTGACGATGATGGGGACGAGGACGATCACGGCCGCCATCCGGCGTCCGTTGCCGGTCAGGCGCGGGCCGTCGGGTGCGGCGGGTGATGCGCCGGCGGGTGCAGCGGATGTGGCGGACATGGCGATGCCCTCGTTTCTGTGTCGGATCTCCGCGACGCTCCCCGGGCCTTCCGGGGTGTTCACACCATAGAGAATGATCGTTCGTTTTCTGTGCTGTCCTCACTGTCCGCAAAGTGCGGGCGCTTGTCAAGAATGAATGTTCGTTTTACTTTGGGGGCATGGCTCGCGTATCCCAGGAACACCTCGATGCACGTCGCCGGCAGATCCTCGACGGCGCGGCTCGCTGCTTCGCACGTAACGGCTTCCACGCCACGTCCATGCAGGACGTCCTGCGTGAGGTGGACCTGTCGGCCGGCGCGGTCTACCGCTACTTCAAGGGCAAGGAAGAACTCATCGGTGCGATCGTCGGCGAGGTGCTCGGCGGGATCCGCCACGCCTTCGAGGAAGCGGCCGAGCAGACCCCGCCGCCCCCGCCGGACGTCCTGCTGCCGCAGGTGATGGAGTCGGTCCTCAGGATGGGCCGGCGTCTGGCCGCAGGCGACGAATCGGCCTTCCCGCGGCTCATGGTCCAGGTGTGGACGGAGACCCTGCGGGACGAGAAGCTCTCCGCGGTGATGCGCGAGGGGTACGAGGCCGTGCAGGGGGCCTGGGTGCGCATCGTCGTGGCCTATCAGGAGGCCGGGATCATGCGCAGTGACGTGCCCGCCGAGCACGTGGCCCGGGCGATGATCGCGATGGCCCAGGGGCTCGCCGCGCAACGGGCGCTGTTCGGGGCGCCGCCCGTGTCCGCTCTGCAGAACGGCCTGAAGGCGCTGATCTCGATGGACGCCGACAGCGACCGGTGGGCACAGGGGCGGGAAGCGTCCACGGAACGGGACTGAGCCTCCGGCGGACAGTTAACGTGCCCGAAAAACTTCGGCATTAGCGTGCACCCTCTCCTGCGGGACGGGGCCTTCATCGACGTACCGACATGACGACAAAGCCATGCGGCGGTACGGCGACCGGGCGACCGGCGTGCCCGCGGGATCCGCCAACGGGCGGACACCGACGGACTGTTGAGGTGGCACGCGTGCAACTGACCCCGCACGAGCAGGAACGCCTGCTCATCCATGTGGCCGCGGACGTGGCGGAGCGCCGCAGGGCCCGCGGGCTCCGGCTCAACCACCCGGAGGCCATCGCCCTGATCACCTCGCACCTCCTCGAGGGCGCACGCGACGGCCGCACGGTCGCCGAACTCATGGCCTCCGGCCGCACGGTGCTCAACCGGGACCAGGTCATGGACGGGGTCCCGGAGATGCTCCACGACGTCCAGGTGGAGGCCACCTTCCCGGACGGGACCAAGCTGGTCACGGTCCACGACCCGATCGTCTGACGGGGGAGCGCCCGATGAATCCGGTGATCCCCGGAGAGATCCTCTACGCCGAAGGGCCCGTGCCGCTCAACGAGGGCCGCCCGGTCACCCGCCTCACCGTCCTCAACGCCGCCGACCGGTCCGTCCAGGTCGGCTCCCACTACCACTTCGCCGAGGCCAATCCCGGACTGCGCTTCGACCGCGCGGCCGCCCGCGGGAAGCGGCTCGGCATCGCGGCCGGCACCGCCGTTCGCTTCGAACCCGGCATCCCCGTCGAGGTCGATCTGGTGCCGCTCGGCGGCCATCGCCTCGTACCCGGACTGCGGGGCGAAACCGGAGGTGCCCTCGATGGCTGAACTGACCCGCGCCGCCTACGCCGACCTGTTCGGCCCCACCACCGGTGACCGGATCCGACTGGCGGACACCGACCTCCTCGTCGAGATCGAGGAGGACCGCTGCGGCGGCCCCGGGCGGGCCGGCGACGAGGCGGTGTTCGGCGGCGGCAAGGTGATCCGTGAGTCCATGGGCCAGTCCGCGGTGACGCGGGCGGACGGCGCGCCCGACACCGTCATCACCGGCGCCGTGATCCTGGACCACTGGGGGATCGTCAAGGCCGACATCGGCATTCGCGACGGCCGCATCGCCGGCATCGGGAAGGCCGGCAACCCCGACACCATGGACGGCGTGCACCCCGACCTGGTCATCGGGCCCGAGACCGAAATCATCGCGGGCAACGGCCGGATCGTCACGGCAGGCGCCGTCGACGCGCACGTCCACTTCATCTCACCGACCCTCGCCGACACCGCGCTCGCCTCCGGCGTCACCACACTCGTCGGCGGCGGCACCGGACCGGCCGAAGGCACCAAGGCCACCACGATCACGCCCGGCTCCTGGCACCTCGCCCGGATGTTCAAGGCGCTCGACTCCACCCCGCTCAACATCGGTCTGCTCGGCCGCGGGAACACCATGTCCCGCGCGGCCATGCACGCCCAACTACGGGGCGGTGCACTGGGATTCAAGATTCACGAGGACTGGGGCGCGACCCCCGCGGTTATCGACGCCTGCCTCGGAGTCTGCGAGGAGACCGGCGCCCAGCTGGCGATCCACACCGACACCCTGAACGAGGCCGGCTTCGTCGCCGACACCCTCGCCGCGATCGGCGGCCGCACGATCCACGCGTACCACACCGAGGGAGCGGGTGGCGGACACGCTCCGGACATCATCACCGTGGTGTCCGAACCCCACGTACTGCCCAGCTCCACCAACCCGACCCGGCCGCACACCCGCAACACCGTCGAGGAACACCTCGACATGCTGATGGTCTGCCACCACCTCAACCCCGCCGTGCCCGAGGACCTGGCCTTCGCCGAGTCCCGGATCCGGCCGTCCACCATCGCGGCCGAGGACATCCTGCACGACCTCGGAGCCATCTCGATCATCTCCTCCGACTCGCAGGCCATGGGGCGCATCGGCGAGGTGGTGCTGCGGACCTGGCAGACCGCCCACGTGATGAAGAAGCGCCGCGGCGCACTGCCCGGTGACACCCACGCCGACAACCGCCGCGCCCGCCGCTACGTCGCCAAGTACACGATCAACCCGGCGATCGCGCAGGGCATCGACGCCGAGGTCGGATCCGTCGAGAGTGGCAAGCTCGCCGACCTGGTGCTCTGGAACCCGGCGTTCTTCGGTGTCAAGCCCCAACTCGTGCTCAAGGGCGGGCAGATCGCCTACGCGCAGATGGGCGACGCGAACGCGTCCATTCCGACTCCGCAACCCGTGCTGCCCCGGCCCATGTTCGGTGCGTACGGCCAGGCGCCCGGAGCCAACTCGCTCAACTTCGTCTCCGGCGCGGCCATCGAGGACGGCCTCACCGAACGGCTCGGCCTCGACAAGGGCTGCACGGCGATCACCAGCACCCGTGGCGTCACCAAGGCCGACATGCGCGAGAACGACGCACGGCCCGACGTCCGGGTGAACCCCGACAGCTTCGCCGTCACCATCGACGGCGAGCGCGTAGAGCCCGCACCGGCCGCCGAACTGCCCATGGCTCAGCGGTACTTCCTTTTCTGAGCGGTGACGTAGGCCGTGCACCCGAGTCGATGTCCTGACGAGACCACGAGGCTTCACCATGAGCAGAGCCGCCCTCCTCATCCTCGCGGACGGCCGCTTTCCGGCCGGCGGACATGCGCACTCCGGCGGAGCCGAGGCGGCCGTCACCGCCGGGCGGATCAGTGACCCCCCGAGCCTGTTCGCGTTCTGCCGCGGCCGCCTGCACACGGCGGGCCTGGTCGCCGCCGCGCTGGCGGCCGCTGCCGCCGACGGCTCCGACCCGCTCGCCCTCGACGAGGCCGCCGACGCCCGCACCGCGTCCGCCGCACTGCGCACCGCCTCCCGTCGGCTCGGACGCCAACTGATGCGGGCTGCCCGTGCCGCCTGGCCCGACCCTCAACTCGACACCCTGGCAACGGCGTTGCCCCGTGGAGCCCACCAGCCGGTGGTGCTCGGTGTCACCGCACGCGCCGCCGGTCTCGGGCCCGTCGACGCGGCCCACTGTGCCGCGTACGAGAGCGTGGGCGGCCCCGCCACGGCGACCGTGCGACTGCTCGGCCTCGATCCCTTCGACGCCACCGCCGTGCTGGCCCGGCTCGGACCCGACCTCGACGCGGTCGCCGAACGGGCGGTAGCCGCCGCCCGACTGGTCCGCACCGACGGCGTCGAGGCGCTGCCCGCCGCCGGCGCCCCACTGCTCGACATCGGAGCCGAGACCCACGCCGCCCGTCACACCCGCCTCTTCGCGTCCTGAGCCCGTCGCGACACCGCACCCGGCACGCACCCGACTCACCCCAGGAGCACCATGCACCTCGACCACGCCACCCCCTTCCCGCAGCGCCACACCCACAGTTCGCCCGTGCGAGCCGACGGCAGCAGACGAGCCCTGCGGATCGGTCTCGGCGGCCCCGTCGGGTCCGGCAAGACGGCCACGGTCGCCGCGTTGTGCCGGGCGCTGCGCGACGAGTTGTCGCTGGCCGTCGTCACCAACGACATCTACACCCGCGAGGACGCCGAACACCTGGTGCGCGAGGCCGTACTCCCGCCCGAGCGGATCACCGCGGTGGAGACCGGAGCCTGCCCGCACACCGCCATCCGCGACGACATCTCCGCCAATCTGGAGGCCGTCGAGGACCTGGAGGACGCCGTCGGCCCGCTCGATCTCGTCCTCGTCGAGTCCGGAGGGGACAACCTGACGGCGACCTTCTCGCGCGGACTCGTGGACGCCCAGATGTTCGTGATCGATGTGGCGGGCGGCGACGACATCCCACGCAAGGGCGGTCCCGGCGTGACCGGTTCCGACCTGCTCGTCGTCAACAAGACCGACCTCGCGCCCCACGTGGGCTCGGACCTGGACCGGATGGCGCGCGACGCCGCCGAGCAACGCGGTGAACTGCCCGTCCTCCTCCAGTCGTTGCGCACCGAGGAGGGCGTGAAGCCCGTGGCGGACTGGGTACGCGAGCGGATCGCCGACTGGACCGCGGCGTGACCACCATGGCCACCTCGGCCGGCCGAACGCTCGAGGCCCCGCCGCGCGACGACGCATCCCGGGTCCGGGCCACCGCCCGCATCGAGGCCCGCCCGGACGGCCGGGGCGGCACCGCCTTGCCTCTGCTTGCCGGATCCGGCCCGCTCGCCCCGCGTCGTACCCGGTCCCGGCAACCCGGCGAGGCACACGTGACGCTGGTCGGAGCCATGAGCGCACCGCTCGGCGGCGACCGGCTCGCCATCGACGTGACCGTGACCCCCGGCGCCGACCTCCGGGTCACCGCCTCCGGCGCCACCCTGGCGCTCCCCGGCACCCACCCGGCTCCGGCCCACTACGACACCCGCCTCACCGTCGGAGACGGAGCCACCCTGCGCTGGCTCCCCGAGCCCGTCGTCTCCGTACAAGGCAGCGAACTCCGGCAGACCACCGTCGCCGAACTCGCTTCCGCATCGCGCCTGCTGCTGCGCGAGGAGCAAGTACTCGGCCGGCACGGCGAACTTTCCGGCCGCCTCACCAGTCGGCTCACCGTCCGCCGCGCCGGACGCCCGCTGCTCGACCAGGAACTCGACTGCGGCACCGGAGCCGCTGCCGGCTGGGACGGCCCCGCGGTCCTCGCCGGACGCCGAGCGGTAGGTCAACTCCTCCTCGTACAACCAGAGTTCGAGCGCAGTCCGGTGCGGCAGCAGACACTCGGGGAGTACGCCGCACTCACCCCGCTCGCCGGTCCTGCCGCGCTCGTGACCGCCGTCGCACCGGACGCCCTGACCCTGCGCACGATCCTCGAGACTGCCGCGTTGGACCTGCTCGATGTTCGTTGACACGCGGTTCGTTCCTGACTCCTGAGCGGTACTGGCGTGACCGGTTATCGGATTGGCAAAGAAGCCCGTCCCTACCTGTTGTCAGGGACCCCACAGACGCAAGGATCCCCGGGTACGCACCACATCATCAGGGGGAGGTATCACTTGAGACGCACAGCAGTGCTCGGCTCGGCCGGCACACTGCTCGCCGGCGCACTCATAGCGAGCGCGGTGGTCGCACCCACGGCGAACGCCGACAGCGACCACCACAAGGACCCGCAGCAGCGCGGCGCGGCCATCGCCGCGAAGCGCGCGGCCAAGACCGGTATCGACTGGAAGAACTGCCCCGAGGACTGGGGGCTCGCGAAGCCCGTCCAGTGCGGCTGGGTCAGCGTTCCGCTCGACTACGCCAAGCCGCACGGCAAGCAGATCAAGCTCGCCGTCGACCGCGTCGGCAACACCGGCACCAAGAAGGAGCGCCAGGGCTCCCTCGTCTACAACCCGGGCGGCCCGGGCGGATCGGGACTGCGCTTCCCGCTGCGGATCCCCGACAAGGCACCGCTCTGGGAGAAGACGGCCAAGGCCTACGACTTCGTGGGCTTCGACCCGCGCGGCGTCGGCCACTCGGCGCCGATCTCCTGCATCGACCCGCAGGAGTTCGTCAAGGCACCGAAGGCCGACCCGGTCCCCGACTCCGAGGCCGACAAGCGCGCCCAGCGCAAGCTCGCCGCCGAGTACGCGGACGGCTGCAAGGAGCGCAGCGGCGAGATGCTGCCGCACATGACCACACCGAACACCGCACGCGACCTGGACGTCATCCGGGCCGCGCTCGGCGAGAAGAAGCTGAACTTCCTCGGCGTCTCCTACGGCACCTACCTCGGTGCGGTCTACGCGACACTCTTCCCCGGGCACATCCGCCGCATGGTCGTCGACAGCGTCGTCAACCCGTCGCGGGAGAAGATCTGGTACCAGGCCAACCTGGACCAGGACGTCGCCTTCCAGATGCGCTGGGACGACTGGAAGAAGTGGGTCGCCGAGAACGACGACGCCTTCGGCATCGGGGACACCCCCGAGAAGGTCGAGGCGCAGTGGCTGAAGCTGCGCGCCAAGGCCAAGAAGGAGCCGCTCGGCGGGGTCGTCGGACCGAACGAGCTCATCAGCTTCTTCCAGAGCGCCCCGTACTACGACTCGGCCTGGGTTCCCACCGCCGAGACGTGGAGCAAGTACCTCGAGGGTGACGAGCAGGCGCTGATCGACGCGGCTGCCCCCGACATGTCGGACACCGAGGGCAACGCCTCCGCGGAGAACGGCAACGCCGTGTACACGGCGGTCGAGTGCACCGACGCCAAATGGCCCGGCAACTTCAAGAAGTGGGACCGCGACAGCACCCGGCTGCACGAGGACCACCCCTTCATGACGTGGGCCAACACCTGGATGAACCTGCCCTGCGCCACCTGGGGCGTCAAGCAGCAGACCCCGGTGAACGTCAAGAGCGGCAAGGGCCTGCCGCCCGTCCTGATCGTGCAGGCGACCCGTGACGCGGCAACGCCGTACGCGGGCGCCGTCGAGCTGCACAAGCGGCTCGAGGGATCCCGCCTGATCACGGAGAAGGGCGCCGGTTCGCACGGCGTGACCAACCTGGAGAACCCGTGCATCAACAAGCGGGTCGACACCTACCTGCTCACCGGCAGGACCGACCGGCGCGATGTGACGTGCGACCCGCACGCCACGCCGGAGCCGGAGGCGGCGGGCAGTAAGTCGTAGGCAGGAGTCTCCGCTCCCGCCCGATCCCCGGCGCACGACGAGGGGCGGCCGGTACGCACACCGGCCGCCCCTTGCTGTCGTCCGCCGTCAGCGGCTGGCACCGTGGAGCCTCAACGCTTCGGCAACCGCCGGAACTTGGCCCCACGTTCCTGCTCCGCCCGTGCCGCCTTCGCGGCCTCCTGCTCCTCGGCCTTCACCTCGGCCGCGTACCGGTCGACGTACTCCTGACCGGACAGCTCCAGGACCGAGTACATGATCTCGTCCGTGATCGCGCGCAAGGCGGCCTTCTCGTTCTCGAGGCCCTCGTACCTGGAGAACTCCAGCGGCTTGCCGAAACGGATCGTGATCTGGTGCATACGCGGCAGCTTCTTGCCGGGCGGCTGCGCCTCGAAGGTGCCGATCATCGCGCAGGGCACCACCGGAACCCCCGCCTTCAGGGCCATCGCGGCGACCCCGACCTTGCCCTTGTACAGCCGCCCGTCGTGCGAGCGGGTGCCCTCCGGGTAGATCCCGAGCAGTTCCCCCTTGTTCAGCACCCCGAGCCCCTCGCGGATCGCGGCCTGGCCCGCCTCGCGGCCGGAGCGGTCGACCGGGATCTGACCGGCACTGTGGAAGAACGCCGCGGTCAGCCGCCCCTTGATACCGGGCCCGGTGAAGTACTCCGCCTTCGCGAGGAAGGTGATCCGGCGGCGGACGATGGCCGGCATCAGGAAGTGGTCGGCGAACGACAGATGATTGCCCGCGACGATCGCCGCACCGTCGTCGGGGATGTTCTCGATCCCCTCGATCCGCGGCCGGAACAACAGCCTCAACAACGGCCCGAGCAGCACGTACTTGAGCACGTAGTAGAACACGGCTTTGCTCCTCACTCTGCGGGACCGGCTCGCCCGCCGCGTCCGCGAGTCGCCGGTCGGCCGGGCATGGCCGGTCGATCCTAGCCCGAAGCCGGGGGCTTGCGGTGTCGTGGGCAACGCCGGAGTCAGGTGCTGTCGCGCAGGTCGGACACCGGATCGGGTCTTCTTGCGTCCCCTCCGCAGCGGGCCTCCCAGCTGCGGCCCGCCGAACAGCCGTATCGCGCCGTCCAGTTCGACCGCCACCTCCTGCCGCTCACCGGCACCCGGCCGGTGCGGCCGATGCAGTCGGTCCGGACGGCCTCGCCCCCCCGGCGGCGGGCAGCGTCAGGCGGGTCTTGGTGTGCCGGCGGTCCACCCGGGGCTCGGGCGTCGGGTACGGGTCGACGAGGGAGACCTGATCGGTGTTCCGGAGGCGTGATCGGCGTTGAGGATGTAGCGGCGGTCCGTGACCACAGTGCGCACCCCGGCCCGCGCCGGGTGCTGAACACCAGGCCGTACACATCGTCGGCCTTGCCGGGGGCGGTCACCGAAGGTGATGGTGACCGCCGCGTCGGCCGCCTCGCCCCCCGGCACCTGATGCGGAACAGCGCGTGGGTGGGCACGAGTGCCAGGGCTCCGCAGCCGGCGGCGGCCGCGGGACGGGGCAGGACGTCTCCCGCGGGGGAGGGGTGGGCCGGTCGGGGCGGCGGTGTGACGGGTGATGTGCCTGGCTCGGTGGTTCAGGCGGTGCGGGCCAGCTCGTCCCGGGTCAGTTCGTGCCGGAGCGGCTCGCCGTCGGCGAAGCGGACGAACTCGGCCGCGGCGACGTTGCCGAGGCGGGCCTCCTCGGAGCCGAGGCTCCCGGCGATGTGCGGCGAGACCAGGACGTTGGGCAGCGCGAACAGCGGATGGCCCGGGGCGAGTTCCTCGGGTTCCGTGACATCGAGCAGGGCGAAGACATCGGTGCGCCGGCCGAGGAACGCCACCAGGGCGTCCTGGTCGACGATGCCGCCGCGTGCCGTGTTGAGGAACGTGGCGTGCGGCGGCATGAGGTGCAGCTCACGGGCGCCCACCAGGTGGCGGGTGGAATCGTTGAGCGGGGCGTGCAGGCTGAGCACGTCGCTGGCGCGGACCACGGTCTCCAGATCGGCCGAGCGGATTCCGAGTGCCGCTGCCTGTTCCGGCGCGGCGTAGGGATCGTGGGCGAGTACGGTCACGTCCCGTTCGTGCAGGCGCTCGGCCACCAGGCGTCCGATGTGGCCGAGCCCGATCAGGCCGACGGTCGCGCCGTCCACTCCCCGTACGCCGACGCGGGGTTCGGGCCGGCGGGCGGCTCGCGCGGCAAGGCTCAAGCGCCACATGTTCTTCAGCGACAGGTGGATCTGGGCGACCGTGAAGTCGGCGACGGCGAGTGCGTTCGCGGAAGCGGCTGTACTGACCCGGATGCCGCGTCCCCACAAAGCCTCGCTGACGAGCCCCTGCACGCTGCCGGCCGCGTGCAGCACGAGTTCCAACGCCGGGAACCGGTCGAGGATCTCGGCGGTGAGCCGTGGCGTGCCCCAGCCGGTGATCAACACCTGTACGTCCGGGCGGAGTTCGACCGCCGCGAGGTCGTGCTCGACCAGTTCGGCGCGCCGTCTGATGACCGACTTCGCCCCGTCGGTGAGGACGGAGCGGGACCACTGCGGCCCGACTACCGATGCCACCGTCCAGGCGTCGCGAATGGCCTTGTCCGGTGGGCCGGTCGGGATCGTATCTCGCATAACTGCTCGTCATCTCCGGCTGGTTGGGCGTACTGAGACAGACAGGGACCCGAACGGCAGGCGGCCTGCCGGCGAGGAGGCGTTCCTGGCAGGTGAGGCAGGAGAACCCCGCGTGAGCGGGTGAGGCACGGGCAAAGCACAGCGACGCATCGTCCGGATCGCATCGGCGTGTCCCTAGCGAGATTGTTCGGTCACCTCCGATCGCCAGTCAAGGAGGTCCGTGCCGAACGGTCATGAACGACACGTGCGCCGGGAGCTGCCGCGGCGATGAATCTGGCGCGGCACCAGGGTCGACGGGCTTCCCGGTGGCTCACTGCGGACGTACTCTCCCCCCGTGTGATCACCATGGATCGCTTGCTCGAATCCGGTCTCCGGTGATCACCCGTGTGTCGGGCCGCTCCGCACGCGGCCGCCCGCCACGACGGTGCCGCGGGCCGAGGGAGGTACTGGGTGATCGGTTCCGAGCGCCGCGAGGCGATCATGAACGAGCTGCGGTCGCGCGGCATGCCGAGCGTGGCCGAGTTCGCTCCGCAGCTCGGCGTCGCGGCGGTGACTCGACGCCTGCCTGCGGGCCGTCGCCCACGCCGCGAGCACCGGCGCCGCCCGTTCCCCGCACAGCGCATCCGTCCCATGCCCGAGCTGCGCGTACGCGCCTTCAGCGGTCCGCCCCGCGCCGAAGCGACCCGCCCCCGTACGGAACAGGAGACCCCGGCGTGACCCGTGGAGCCCTGCACGACCTGCCGCTCACCACCCGCGCCGACCTGCAGAAGGCGCTCGACGTCCTGGTCGCACCCGTACGGGAGCGACTCAGCCCCGGCGGCGCGCTGGCCCAACTCGGTGTGACGGGCGCGCAGTTCCCGGACCGAGCGGCCGCCCTGGAGGGATTCGCCCGCCCGCTCTGGGGCCTGGCCCCGCTCGCCGCCGGCGGCGCGGACGTCGACTTCTCGCCGTATCTGCGCGGCCTCGACCACGGCACCGACCCTGAGCATGCGGAGTACTGGGGCGCCGCCACCGATTACGACCAGCGGCTCGTCGAGATGGCCGCCATCGCCCTCGCGCTCGCCCTCGTACCCGAGCGCCTCTGGGACCCGCTGTCCCCGGCGGCCAAGGAGCGGCTGACCCGCTGGCTCGCCCGGATCAACGAGACCGAAACCCCGGACAACAACTGGCTGTTCTTCCGCGTCCTCGTCAACGACGCCCTGTACAAGGTGGGTTCACCGCACTACGACCCCAGCGCCGAGAGGCGCGCGCTGCAGCGTCTGGACGGCTTCTACCTGGGCGACGGCTGGTACACCGACGGACCGACGACCCGGCGCGACTACTACGTCTCCTTCGCACTGCACTTCTACGGCCTGGTGCACAGCCGCCTCGCCGAGGACCGCGCACCGGAGCTCGCACGCCAACTCCGGGAACGTGCGGCCTTGTTCGCCCGCGACTTCGCGCACTGGTTCGCGGACGACGGCGCGGCCCTGCCGTTCGGCCGCAGCCTCACCTACCGGTTCGCCCAGGGTGCGTTCTGGGGAGCACTCGCCTACGCGGACGTCGAGGCCCTGCCCTGGGGGCAGATCAAGGGCCTCGCCCTGCGCCACCTGCGCTGGTGGGCACGACAGCCGGTCACCGACGACGCGGGTCTGCTGACCGTCGGCTACGGCTACCCGGATCTCAACATGGCCGAGGAGTACAACTCGCCCGGATCCCCCTATTGGGCCCTGAAGTTCTTCCTGCCGCTCGCCCTCCAGGAGAGCCACCCGTTCTGGCGCGCGCAGGAGGAGCCGCTGGCCGACCCGTATGCGGTGTCGGTGCAGCCGCAGCCCGGGATGCTGGTCTGCCGTGAGCGCGCGGCCGGCCATGTGATGGCCCTCACCGGCGGCCAGAACGCACCGCCCATGCGGCACGGCGCCGAGAAGTACGCCAAGTTCGCCTACTCCACGGCCTTCGGCTTCAGCGTCCCGGCCGGCGGCAGGGGCCTCGAACAGGCCGCCGCCGACAGCATGTTGGCGCTGAGCGACGACGACAGCCACTGGCGGGTGAGGGAGAACTGCACGCAGGCGCGCACCGAGGCCGGTCATCTGTGGGCGAGGTGGAGCCCGATGTCCGCAGTGGAGGTCGAGACCTGGCTGCTGCCGTGCTCGCCCTGGCACATCCGGGTCCACCGGCTCGGCACCGACCGGCCGCTGTACAGCGCGGAGGGCGGCTGGGCCCTCGACCGCACCGGCGACGACCCGGCCGAGCTCAGGGGCTCCACCGACGCGGGCCCGGGCCGGGCCGAGGCCTCCTACCCGGCAGGCCACTCCGGGCTCCTGGACCTGTCGCCGGCGCTGACCCGCGAGGGCGAGGCCGTCCGCACCTTCCCCAACACCAACGTCCTGCACCCGCGCGCCGTCCTGCCCACCCTCCGGGCCAGGCACGAACCCGGTACCCACTGGCTGGTCTGTGCGGTCCTGGCCGCCACCAACGGCCCCTGCTGGACCGAGTCCTGGCGCCGGCCGCCCACCCTCGACGCGATCCGCTCCGCGCTTCCGGAACCCGTACGGTCCGAGCTGCCCAG
>NZ_KZ984559.1:0-125929 GCF_003574445.1 Streptomyces sp. YIM 130001 | reverse complement strand
CCCGCCCGTGACGCTCAGCCCTCGCCCGGACCCGCCGCCGTCACCGCCTCCGCCGCCAGCTCGAAGAGGCGTGCATGCCCGGCAGGACTGCACGGCGCCTCCGGATTCCACGGCACGACCCGGGCCCGCGCCTCGAGTTCCTGCCACACGGCGCTGTCCCGTAATGCCGAAAGCGGCGTCGCGTTCGCCCGGACGTCCACGAGCAGCACATCGGGGCGCAGCTCCACGGCCGCATCCAGGCCGAGCGTCGCCCAGTTCGCTCCCGGCCCCTCCGGCGGCGCCGCCAGAGTGACTCCGCAGGCCGTCAGCGCCCTCAACTCCGGCCAGGCACCGGGCCGGGCGAGGTGGGCCTGATCATCCCCCGCGGGCGACAGCGCGAGCACCCGCGGCCCCGGGCGTACGGCAGCGGTCGCGTCCCGCAGTCGTTGCCGCGCCCGCCGCAGCGGCTCGAGGGACGCCTCCGTCTCCTCGGCGCCGAGCACGCGGGCCAGGTCCGCGAAGCGCGCGCGCACGGCGTCCAGATCGTGCGCCTGGCCGACGTCGATCACCACCACCGGCACCTGCTCCTCCAAGTGCTTGGCCGTGTCCGGATCGATCCCGTACACCTGCCCGCCGCCGTAGGTGACCGCCACCACCAGATCCGGCTGCGCCGCCAGGATCCGGTCGAGGTCGATCGCACTGCCCGCACCCAGGTAATCGATCTCGTCGAGCGGCAGTGATCCGGACTTGGCACGGTCGGGCGCCGCCCCGTCATGATGCGAGCCGTAGATCCCCACCGGACGTATGCCGTGGTCCCACAACGTCGCGCCGGCCTGGATGTAGGCGATCACCCTGGCGGGCCGATGCGCCGACCTCGACAGTTGCCCGCGGTCGTCCTGGAACTGCCACTCGCTCTCCTGCATGGCGTCACACGCCCCCTGTTCGTCACTGTGCGCCGGCGCCCGGACCGGGCCCGGCCGTATCCGTGAGCCTGCCCCTCGGCCGCGGCGGCCACCCCTTCCGTGAACGAACTCCGCGCACTCGTTCGAGGGACGACACCGCGTGGCCGCTTGCCCCTCCGCACCGACCGGGATGCGCTGGCCGCTCCCGCACCGCGACGGCCCGCGGACTCGGCCGTCACGCGTCCCGCACGATCCCCTGGAGTACCCGCATGCGCCCGCGCACCGCCGCTGTCCCCGCCTTGTTCGCCCTCGTCGCGTCCCTGGCTGTCGTCGCGCCGGCGCGTGCCTCGGCGCCGGTGGAGCGTCCCGGCCTCCTTCTCACCGTCTCCGGTTCGGACGACACCTGGATCCGTGGGGCCGAGCTGCACTGCGACCCGGAGCCCGGAGGCGGACACCCGCAGGCGGCAGAGGCCTGCGCCGCACTCGGCGAGGCCCACGGCGACCCCGGCGCGCTGCCCGGTGAGCCGCGTGTGTGCACGAAGGAGTACGACCCGGTGACGGTCACCGCCGAGGGCACGTACGACAGCAAGCCGGTGAAGTGGACGAAGACCTTCCCCAATGCCTGCTCGATGCACGCCGCCTCCGACCCGGTCTTCACCTTCTGACCGCGTCCGGCGTCTCGCGTACGGCCCGCTCGGTGGCCGGGGTTCTCAGGTGGGCCGGGACACCGTCATGGCCAGGGTGACGAGGCCGAGTACGACCCAGCCGAACCAGAGCCAGCCGTTGCTCCCGAGAGCTGCGGTGTAGGCGCTCACTGTGACGAGTGCGCCCACAGTGAGCGCCCCCATCGTCTTGGTGGATCCGGGCATCGCGAACCCTCCTCCCGTGGCCGCCGGCAGAAGCCGGAAACCGCGACCAGGTCTTCATGGTCACCCGGACGGACCCCTTTCCGCTAGGTAGCGGACATGCCCGGGGCACCTCGCCCGCACGGCCGACGGACCGTGACAAGCCGTTCGACGTGCGCAGATGACCCTCCGCGTACGAAACTGCCCCCGGTCCGAAAGACCGGGGGCAGATCAGTGACTCGGGGCCGACTCAGCGGCTGCGTGCCTGCAGCGAAGCGAGGTACTCGTTGTAGGCCTGCAGCTCCTGGTCGCCGTCACGGTCCGCTTTCCGGTCCTTGCGGCGGGCCTGACGATCGTCCGAACGCTTCCACTGGTAGACGAGCGCCACCAGGACCGCCACCGACGGGATCTCGCTGAACGCCCAGGCGATACCGCCCGCCGCCTGCTGATCGCCGAGCGCGTCCAGGCCGAGCGAGGCCGGCGGATGCAGATACGCGCCCACCATCGGTTCGGACGCCATCATCAGCGCGATCCCGAAGAACGCGTGGAACGGCATCCCCGCGAACAGCTCCAGGATCCGCATCACATACCCCGGACGGTGCGGTCCCGGGTCCACGCCCATGATCGGCCAGAAGAAGACCAGACCGACCGCGAGGAAGTGCACCATCATCGCCACGTGTCCGGGCTTGGACTCCATCAGGAAGTCGAAGAGCGGCGTGAAGTACAGCCCGTAGAGGCTCGCGATGAACAGCGGAATGGTGAACGCCGGATGCGTGAGCACCCGCATGTAGCGGCTGTGCAGCAGCATCATGAGCAGCTCCCGCGGCCCCTTGCTGCCGCGCGGCGCGACCGGCAGCGCCCGCAGCGTCAGCGTGATCGGGGCCCCGAGCAGCAGGAGGATCGGCGACAGCATGCTGATGACCATGTGCTGCACCATGTGCACGCTGAACATGACCATGCCGTAGTCGTTGAGCCTGGTCAGCATCACCAGGGCGATGGTGAGTACGCCGGCCACGAACGCCACCGCGCGCCCCACCGGCCAGGAGTCGCCACGGCGGGTGAGCCGCACCATCCCCCACAGGTAGAGCACCAGGGCGAGTACGCAGCCGACCAGAAAGAAGCCGTCCCACGACGGCTGCAGCGCCCGGCCAAGCGTGAACGGCGGCAGATCCGTCATGCCGTGTCCGCTGTGGTCCATCCGCTCACTCCTGATTCGTGCCTGTTGTCCGCACCAGACTAGAACCGCCCTCGCCTGCTGGTGCGGGCGGGGGCGGTCCTCGAGCCGGGGGAGCGAGGCCTATGAGTGCCGGGCGAGCGTGGCCTACGCGAGCCGGGGCTGCCGGGGCGTCACAGCACGCACTCCGCCTCGGCGTACCGCTCGTCCGGCACCGTCTTCAGCGTCTCGACGGCCTCGGCGAGCGGCGCCATCACGATCTCGGTGCCCTGCAGCGCCGTCATCATGCCGAACTCGCCGCGGTGCACCGCCTCCACGGCATGCCAGCCGAAGCGGGTCGCGAGCACCCGGTCGTACGCCGTCGGCGTACCGCCGCGCTGCACATGACCGAGTATCACCGGCCGGGCCTCCTTGCCGAGGCGCTGCTCCATCTCGATCGACAGCTGCCTGGCGATACCGGCGAACCGCTCGTGGCCGTAGATGTCCTTGCCGCCCTCGTCGTACTCCATCGTGCCCTCGCGGGGCTTGGCGCCCTCGGCGGCGACCACGATCGCGAACTTCTTTCCGGCCTCGAAGCGGGCGCCGACCTTGCGGGTCAACTCCTCGATGTCGAAGGGGCGTTCCGGCACGACGATGGCGTGGGCGCCGGCCGCCATACCGGAGTTGAGGGCGATCCAGCCGGTGTGCCGGCCCATCACCTCCACGATCAGTACGCGCTGGTGCGATTCGGCGGTGGTCTTGAGACGGTCGAGCGCCTCGGTCGCGACACCGACCGCGGTGTCGAAGCCGAACGTCACATCGGTGACAGCGATGTCGTTGTCGATGGTCTTCGGGACGCCGACGATCGGCAGTCCACCGTCGGAAAGGAGGCGCGCGGCCTTGAGGGTGCCCTCGCCACCGATCGGGATGATCGCGTCGAGGCCGAGCTCCGCGAGGTGGCCCTTGGCGCGCTCCACGCCATCGCGCAGGTGCGCGGGCTGGACCCGGGAGGATCCGAGGATGGTGCCGCCGCGGGCCAGGATGCCGCTCACGGCGTCCAGGTCGAGCTTGCGGTAGTCACACTCGAGGAGGCCCTTCCACCCGTCGTGGAAGCCGATGACCTCGTCGCCGTGGTCGACGACGGCACGGTGCACGACCGACCGGATGACGGCGTTGAGGCCGGGGCAGTCGCCGCCGGAGGTGAGCACACCAATACGCATGGCCCAGAAACCTTTGCAACGTGGGCGGATGACCGGACCACGTCGTCCGGCAAAGACCCCGCCACCCTACTAGCGCTGGGTGACGGGGCCGAATTGGTCCACTACGTGGGCGCCGATGACCGGCGAATGCGCCGGGTCCGGTCCGGAAGCCTCAGGCCGGCTGGGTCGCGGCGGTGATGCGCTCGGCGCGCAGCTCCTCGTACCAGCGGTCGTCGGTCGGCGGCAGCGCGTTCACATCGAGGGCCAGCTTGATCAGCAGGTCCGCGATCTGCGGATTGCGCGCGAGCACGGGGCCGTGCATGTACGTCCCGAACACCGTGTCGTTGTACGCGCCTTCGGTGCCGTCGCCGGTGCCGTTGCCCTGCCCGAGCTGGACCCTCGCGAACGGCCGGGCGGTGGGCCCGAGATGGGTGATGCCCTGGTGGTTCTCGAAGCCGGTCAGCTGCGGAAGCCCGAGCGGCTGGTCGATGTCGCCCAGTACGTCGCCCACGCACCGCGCGCCCTCGCCGCGGGTGGAGACCACGTCGAGGAGGCCGAGTCCGGGCTCGCGTTGACCGAGGTCGTTCACGAACTCGTGGCCGAGGATCTGGTAGCCGGCGCAGACGGAGAAGACGATCGCTCCGTTGGCCACCGCGTGGCTCAGACCGCCGTCACGGCGCAGCCGCTCGGCCGCCAGCCGCTGCGGCCGGTCCTCACCGCCGCCGATCAGATAGATGTCGCCGGAGGTCGGAACGGGCTGGTCGCTGCGCACGTCGTACCGCTCGACCTGCAGGCCGCGCTGGCGTGCCCGCCGCTCGACCACCAGCACATTCCCCTGGTCGCCGTACGTGCTCAGCAGGTCCGGGTAGACCCAGATCACGCGCAGGCTGTTGTCGCTCATACTGTCTCGTCCTTACCGTCAGTTGCCGACGCGCCGGCGCAGGTCCTGGAACGCGGTGTAATTCGCGATGGCCTCGATCCGTCCGGGCGGCGCCAACTGCACCGCCTCGTCGGCCGTTTCACACACCCTGAAGTCGAGCCCGGCGACCTCGAGGCGGACGGCCAGGTCGAGGCGGCGGTCACCGATCACGAAGATCGGGTGCCCTGCCAGGCGGGTGTAATCCACGTCCCACAGCCACGATGTGTCGGTGCCGTCCGCGCCGCGGGCGTTCACCGAGAGGATCACCGGGGTCGGCGGCGGGTCGATCAGCGAGAACGTCTCCAGCCAGCCGGCCGGGTTCTTCGCGAGCAGCAGCCTCAGGTCGCGGTCGAGGAACTGCACCACGTCGTAACGGCCGGCGACCGCCTGCACCTGATACATCCGCTCGAGCGCCACCTGGGGCGGTACACCGAACACGGCGGCGACCGCTGCCGACGACGCGGCGTTCGCCCGGTTGGCCCGGCCCGGCAGCTGCAGGTGGATCGGCCAGGCGGAGCCGTGCGGGTCGAGCACGTGCTCGCCGTTCAGCGCCCAGCTCGGCGTCGGCCGACGGAAACCGCACTCACCGCAGAACCAGTCGTCGCCCGGGCGCTGCATCACACCGCCGCAGGACGGGCACGACCAGGCGTCGTCCTTCCACTCCTGGCCGGCCGCCACCCACACCACATTCGGCGAGGAGGACGCGGCCCAGACGACCAGCGGGTCGTCGGCGTTGGCGACGATGACCGCCTTCGAGCCGGACAGGCCCTCGCGCCAGCGCTCGGCCAGCATCCGGGTCTCGCCCGCCCGGTCGAGCTGGTCGCGCGAGAGGTTGAGCAGCGCGATCACCTTCGGAGTGACGTCACGGGCGACACCCGCGAGGTACTTCTCGTCGACCTCGATCACACCGAACTTGGCGTCGGAGCCGCCCGCGAGTGCGGACGTGATGCCGGCCGGCATGTTGGCGCCGAGCGCGTTCGACACGACGGGCCCCGCCGCACCGAGTGCTTCGGCGATCAGCCGGGTCGTTGTCGTCTTGCCGTTCGTCGCGGAGACAAGCACCACGTCGAGGTGGGTGGCGAGCCGACCCAACAGGTCGGGGTCGAGCTTGAGCGCCACGCGGCCGCCGATCACCGATCCGCCGCCACGCCCCGCGGCCCGCGACACCGCCGCGGCCGCCTTGCCCGCCGTCACGGCCAGCTTGGCCCGCGGCGACAGCGGGTCCGTGTTGCCTGCCATCGTCCTGGTTCCTCCTTGCTTCCGGCGCCGCGCCTGCCCCCGGCACTGGTCCGCCTCAGCCTACCGAGATACGTACGCAAGCCCGAACGGCGCCACCGCCCACCGGCGGGTACAGGGTGGAACGTACCCTTACGCGCATGCGACACGGTGCGATCCCGGGCAGCTCGGGACGGGTACGACCCCTGACCCTGTTCGGTGCACACCCCCTGCACGCACCCTGCGACGAGGTCACCGACTTCGGTCCCGCGCTCGCCCAGCTCGTCGAGGACCTCTTCGCCACCATGTACGCCGCACGGGGCGTCGGCCTCGCCGCCAACCAGATCGGCGTGCCCCTGCGGGTCTTCGTCCACGACTGTCCCGACGACGAGGACCGCCGCCACCTCGGTCACGTGATCAACCCGCGTCTCGTGGAGGCGGACGGCATCGAGGTGCGCGGACCCGAGGGCTGTCTGTCCCTGCCGGGGCTCGAGGCGGGCACGGTGCGTCACGACCACGCCCTGGTCGAGGGCGTCGACCTGCACGGGGAGGCGGTGCGGGTGGAGGGCACCGGCTTCTTCGCGCGCTGTCTGCAGCACGAGACGGACCATCTGGAGGGCCGGATCTACTCGGACCGCCTCACGGGCTGGCGCCGTGCGAAGCTGCTGCGGTCGGTGCGGCGTGCTCCGTGGGGGAGGGGCGTCTCGCGGGAGGCCGTCGTACACGACCCGGGCGTCGAGGGCCCGGGGGCTTAGTCGAGGGCACGGGGGCTTAGAAGCCGGGACCGCCCACCCGGTCGCCCGCCTCGGCGAGCCGTCCCCACAGCAGGTCCGCCAGGCTGCGCACCAACTGGGCCCGGGAGCAGGGGCGTTCACCCAGCCACCAGTCGCCTGCCGCGTGCATCATGCCGACGATGCCGTGACCCCAGACACGGGCCAGTTCCTGCCCCTCGGGTCCGAGGTCGACCCGCTCGGCGATCACCTGCGCGAGCTCCTCGCCGAGCCGGCGCAGCAGCGGCGCCGAGTGCCGTCCGACGTCGAAGCCCTGCTCGGGGTCCTTGCCGCCCTCCGGCGGGTGCATCAGGAAGCGGTAGACCTGGGGCCTGGCCTCGATGGCGGCGAGATAGGTGTCGAGGGTGCGCTCCACGCGTTCGCGGCGCTCGGCCGGGGCGTCGAGGGCCGCGCGCAGGGCGTCGAGGAGGGCGTCGGTGTGCCGTACGGCCAGGGCGCGGTACAGGCCGCCCTTGTCGCCGAAGTGCCGGTAGAGGATCGGCTTGGTGATGCCGGCCTCGGCGGCGATGGCGTTCATGGAGGCGCCGGGGCCGTCGCGGAGGACCACGCGGTCGGCGGCCTCGAGCAGCTCGCGGCGCCGGCGCGCGGCCGACCGTTCCTGGTCGGTCCGCTGAGTGGTCTCCATGGCTGTCTCCCCGCCCGTGCGATTGCGTGACGCACGCGCAACGTAACACCATCGCCGGTTGCGGCATCGAACGGGCGGACGGGAGTTGACAGCGGCTACTCACTGGTAACAGACTTCGGTTACCGCAAGTAACCAGGTGTAGGAGGGGACATGGCCGAGTTCACCATGGAGCTGAACGACGAGCAGAAGGAAGTCCGGGACTGGCTCCACGGTTTCGCCGCCGATGTGATCCGTCCTGCGGCCGCCGAGTGGGACGAGCGCGAGGAGACGCCCTGGCCGGTCATCCAGGAGGCCGCGAAGCTGGGCATCTACTCGCTCGACTTCTACGCGCAGCAGTTCTTCGACCCGACCGGGCTCGGCATCCCGATGACGATGGAAGAGCTGTTCTGGGGTGATGCGGGAATCGCGCTGTCCATCGTCGGCACCGGACTCGCCGCCGTCGGCGTTCTCGCCAACGGTACCGAGGAGCAGATCGGCACCTGGGTCCCGCAGATGTACGGCGCCGCCGACGACGTCAAGGTCGCCGCCTTCTGCTCCTCCGAGCCCGACGCCGGTTCGGACGTGGCCTCGATGCGTACCCGCGCCGTGTACGACGAGGCCAAGGACGAGTGGGTCCTGAACGGCACCAAGACCTGGGCGACCAACGGCGGCATCGCCAACGTCCACGTGGTCGTCGCCGTCGTCGACCCGGAGCTCGGCTCCAAGGGGCACGCCTCCTTCATCGTCCCGCCGAACACCCCCGGCCTTTCCCAGGGTCAGAAGTTCAAGAAGCACGGCATCCGCGCCTCGCACACCGCCGAGGTCGTCCTCGAGGACGTCCGGATCCCCGGGCACTGCCTCCTCGGCGGCAAGGAGAAGCTGGACGAGCGTCTCGCCCGCGCCCACGAGCGCGCGAAGACCGGTGGCGAGCGGGTCAAGAACGCCGCGATGGCCACCTTCGAGGCCTCCCGCCCCGCCGTGGGTGCCATGGCGGTCGGCACTGCGCGCGCCGCCTACGAGGAGGCGCTCGAGTACGCCAAGACCCGCAGCCAGTTCGGCCGCCCGATCATCGACAACCAGGGCGTGGCCTTCCAGTTGGCCGACATGCGCACGTCGATCGACGCGGCCCGGCTCCTGGTCTGGCGCGCCTCGTGGATGGCCACCGCGGGCAAGCGCTTCACCTCGGCGGAGGGCTCGATGTCGAAGCTCTACGCCAGCGAGACCGCCAAGAAGGTCACCGGCCAGGCGATCCAGATCCTCGGCGGTAACGGCTTCACCCGCGAGTACCCGGTCGAGCGCATGCACCGAGACGCCGCGATCTACACCATCTTCGAGGGCACCAGCGAGATCCAGCGCCTCGTCATCGCCCGCACACTGTCGGGCCTGCCGATCCGCTGACCGGACGTCACTCGGCCACCCGCTGAAGCAGCGCCCTCCCGGAGCGGGGAGGGCGCTTCTCGGCTCTCAGGGCCGGCGGCGGCAGAGATCGCCCTCCGACCACCTCACGAAGCCCGCCACTCGGGAGGGCGCCCGGGCTCCCAGGAGCCACTTCACCCCACCGCCGCCCTGCTTCCCTCCCACTCCGCCTGCCGCGGCCAGGAAACGGCGGCCAGGGACGTGGGGGCGAGCGCCGCCGTCATCGCCTGAGCCGCAGGGGCTGGCGTCGACGGCGCGCAGGCGTTTCTTGATCAAGCTGCACGCGTCCGAGCGGCAGTGCTTCGGCACGGCCGCGGGCGATGTGACGATCGAGCGGCGCCTGACCTACGTGGGCGCCGGTGATGGTCTCGGCCCCGGAGCGGTGTACGGGTCACCCATGAGATCTCCGGCGGCGAGTCCGGTCGGGGCATCGCCACAGCTGAATGGTCGGGCGTGACGGCGATCAACTACCGGTCCTCGATGCTCAGTACGGCGGCTGCGGGTACGAGGCTCGCCATGGAGATCATCGAAGTCACGCTCACGGAAGGTTGCGCCGAACCTCGGCGGCCACGCCGACCGGACCGACAACATCGCCCGGGCCGGCGACGATCAGACGCTCCTGGCCAAGTGCAAGAAGAGCATCGAGATGCGATTCTCGTACCTCGCCGAGTTCAAGGGCGCCGAGGACCTGAAGCGATGGGGGCATGGCAGGTGAAGAGTACGGGGACCGCTGCGGCCGTTGGTCGTATCGCCGCGGTGATGCTGTTCTTCTTGGCCATGTTCATCAGCGATCAGCAGCGCTTCGGCGGCGGGCTCGGTGAAGCGGTCCTGATGTACGCGGCGGTGGCCCTCCCCGGCGGGGCGCTGGCCGCGTGGTTCGCCACTCGAGGGCGTCAATAGGCCCTTCCCGGGCCGATGCGCAGGCACGGGAAGGCGCGTCTCCGGGGCGACGGGTGAGGGCGGCCGCTGTCCGTCAGTCCGTCAGTCCGTCGTCGGGAGGTGGCCGATGGCGTGGGTGAGATTGGATTCGATGTGGGTCAGGGTGGTGATGGCGGTCTGTTGTTCCTGGGGGGTCAGGCCGCTGGAGGTGTGGTGTTCGAGTTCTGACCAGATGTCCTCGACCTGCTTGCGGAGCGCGAGGCTTGCGGTGGTGGGGTCGATGATCGTGGCGCGTCCGTCGGTGTCGCTCGGGCGGCGGCGGACGAAGCCGGCGTTCTCCAGTCGCTTGACCGTACGGGTCATGGTGGCGGCGTCGGAGCCGAGCAGGCGGACGAGGTCGGTCTGACGCTGGGGGCCGCGGTCCCACAGCTGCATCATGACCAGCTCCTGCCCGGGGTGGAGCCCTACGCGGCGCAGGAGTTGGGCGGCGAGCAGGCGGTGCAGCCTGGCCACTCGGAAGACCGCGTGGTTCATGGCCCCTGCGGCGACCGATGGGGGCAGGGGCGTGGGGTCCTTACAGTCCTCTTCGGGCGCCGGGCCTGTTTCCTTCGCCATCCGCTGCAGGGCCCTTCGGTGGTTGTCGACTGTCCGGCCAAGGGGGAGTTTACCGCCGATGCGGCCCGTTCAGCCGGAGTGCGGGGTATGGGCGGATGCCGCCTGGAGGCGAGCCGTTGGGTCGATCGAGTGGTCCAGGTCACACGCGGCAGGGAATGGTGCGGGCGATTTACTTGTTCGGACAGGCAATGAGTTGCGTGATGCCGATCAAGGAAGCTGATCATGACCACTGCCTTTGACCCGTACGACCTCTCCGGTACGCCCCTCAGCAACCGCACGGTGATGGCCCCGATGACCCGCAGTCGCGCCTTCGGGCCCGGCCGGACTCCGACGGACCTGATGGCGGAGTACTACGCGCAGCGCGCGGGCGCCGGCCTGATCGTCACCGAGGGCACTCAGCCCTCCGCCGTCGGCCAGGGGTACCCGGACACCCCAGGCATCCACACCGCCGAGCAGATCGCGGCCTGGCGCAAGGTCACCGATGCGGTCCACGCGGAAGGTGGCCGGATCTTCGTGCAGATCATGCACACGGGGCGGATCGGACACCCGTCCCTGACCGGTCTCACCCCGGTGGCGCCTTCCGCCGTGCAGGCCCAGGGCCAGGTGTACACCCACGAAGGACCGCTCGACTTCGTCGTCCCGCACGAGCTGACCGAGGAGGAGATCGCGCAGACCGTTGCCGACTTCGCCACCGCCGCGCGCAACGCGATCGAGGCCGGCTTCGACGGTGTGGAACTGCACGGCGCGAACGGCTACTTGATCCATCAGTTCCTCGCCCCGGGCAGCAACCGGCGTACCGACGGCTGGGGCGGCAGCCCGCTGGGACGGATCCGCTTCGCCGTGGAGACCGCCAAGGCCGTGGCCGAGGCCATCGGTGCCGAAAAGGTCGGCTTCCGGATCTCGCCCGCCAATCCCTACAACGACATCGACGAGGGCGATCCGGCGGACATCGAGGCCACCTACGCGGCCCTGGTGGACGAGCTCGCCCCGCTCGGTCTCGCCTATCTGCACCAGATGGAAGCCGCCGGGGTACGAGAACTGGTCGGCCGGCTGCGCAAGGCCTGGCCCGGCACCTTCGTACTCAACCCGTTCACCGGATCCGACCCCACCGGGCCCGACGCCCTGTCGCTGATCGAGGACGGCACCGCCGACCTCGTCGCCTACGGAGCGCTCTTCCTCGCCAACCCCGATCTGCCCGCCCGGCTCGCCACCGGCGGTCCGTTCAACACTCCCGACCGCGCGGCGTTCTTCGGCGGTGACCACCGCGGATACACGGACTACCCCGTCAGCGCCTGACCGGCGCCGTGGTGCGGGTGGCCGGCGCGGCCACCCGCACCACGGAAGGTCAGGCCGGCAGCACCGCT
Organism: Streptomyces sp. YIM 130001; assembly: GCF_003574445.1. Taxonomy (GTDB): domain Bacteria; phylum Actinomycetota; class Actinomycetes; order Streptomycetales; family Streptomycetaceae; genus Streptomyces. The sequence goes on along the minus strand of NZ_KZ984559.1, from coordinate 114,048 downwards.
TCGATCGCGGCGACGAGTTCGGCGTCCTCCGGCTCGGTGCGGGGGCGGAAGCGGCCCACGACCTCACCGCGGTCGTTCGCCAGGAACTTCTCGAAGTTCCACTGGATGTCGCCCGACTCGCCCTCGGCGTCCTGGGTGCGGGTCAGCTCGGTGTAGAGCGGATGCCGGCCGGGGCCGTTGACCTCGGTCTTCTCCAGGAGCGGGAACGTCGTGCCGTACGTCGTCGAGCAGAAGGTCTCGATCTCCTCCGGTGAACCGGGCTCCTGGCCGGCGAACTGGTTGCAGGGCACGCCGACGACGGTGAAGCCGCGTTCCGCGTAACGCTGTTGGAGCCGCTCGAGGCCCGCGTACTGCGGTGTGAGCCCGCACTTGGACGCCACGTTGACCACAAGCACGGCCTTGCCCTCGAAGGTGCCGAGGGAGGTCGGGTCACCGGACAGGGTGCGCAGGGGGATGTCGTACAGGCTCATCAGCTCTCCTCAGGAATGCGTTCGATCCTCGCTGCCATCCTGCCGGAGACGCGGCCGGGACCCGCAACCGGGCGGGGGACCGTCCTGCCCGCCGGGGTTGTCCCCAGGCGGTACGACCGGGCGTAACTCCAGCCGTCGGCGCCGAAGACACCCAGGTGGATCTCGGTGACGCGGGAGGACAGGGGGAGCGCCGGCGCGAGACGGGACTCGAGCGCGTCGTACGCCGCGCGCCAGGTAGCCGGTCCCTCGTGGTTGGCGAGCGTCAGGTGCGGGTCGAGGCCGTCCCCGAAGATCCCCCGGTACGGGCGGGCTTCGGGCCAGCGGGAGGTGAGGGCGGAGGTGAGGGCCCGCACCGGTTCGCGCGGGCGGGGGTCGAGGCAGAGGACCCCGGGGTAACGCAGGAACTGTGCCAAGGAGAGCTCGAACGGGGCGTGGGCGCCGAAGAGTTCACGTAGTTCGCGGTCCACGGCGGTGTCGATCCGGCCGAGGTGCAGGAACGGGTACAGGACGGTGACGTGCGCGGGCGGCAGTCCGGCGTGCACCAGGGCGTCTGCCTCGGGCACCCGGATGGTGAGCGAGGTCTCGCCCGGCACGTCGGGCCAGCCCGAGTCCGTGACGGGTGGCGTCGGCTCCTCGGGCGCCGGGTGCGCGGAATGCGGGTGCGCGGGCTGCGGGCGGTCTGCCGGGTCGATGTGCGTCACGGGGCGCCATGGTGGCACGGTGCGGGTGCGGGGCGGCCACCGGCGGGGAGCGGTCGGCGATCGGTGTGCGGTGTACACGTATGAGGGCCGAGTACACCTCTCGGTGGCGGCGCGATGTCGGACATACCGCGATTGCAGTACAGCAGTCCGGTCATTGGGGCGGATCAGAAGGCCCAGTTCCGCCACGACCATGGAAAACGTCACCTCGATGACTGCCGGTGCTACGTGGTCGTCGGGTTCCTCCTGCCCGTATCCCTTCCCCCAGGAAGCTTGGTTCCCGTGGCTACGTTCCTTTATCGACTGGGCCGTCGTGCATTTCGCCGCCGTGGCCTCGTCGCGCTGCTCTGGGTGGCGCTGCTCGTGGGCGCAGGTGCCGCGGCATCGACCGCCCCCGCGCCTCCCGACGACTCGTTCGCCATGCCGGGAACCGAGTCCCAGAAGGCCTTCGACCTCCTCGACGAGCGCTTCCCCGCGGCGAGTGCCGAGGGCGCTCAGGCTCGCGTCGTGATCCGGGCGCCGGACGGCGAGAAGATATCCGGCGCCGACGGCAAGGCCGAGGTCGACGGTCTGGTGACCGCGCTCGGCGACAGTCCGCAGGTCGCCGGGGTCGCCGATCCGTTCAAGGCCGATGCGGTCAGCAAGGACGGTACGACCGCCTACGCGTCGGTGACCTACAAGGTCAACGCGATGGAGCTGACCGACGAGGCGAGGGACGCCCTCACCCGGGCCACCGACGACGCCCGCCAGGCCGGATTCACCGTCGAGACCGGCGGGGACGCGGTGATGGCGGAACAGGAGATCGGCGGCAGCGCCGAGCTCATCGGCATCGGGGTGGCCGCTGTCGTCCTCGTGCTGACCTTCGGGTCGCTGGTAGCGGCCGGAATGCCCCTGCTGTCCGCGATCATCGGTGTCGGTATCGGGGTGTCCGGCATCGGGGCCCTCGGCAGTGTGCTCGACCTGTCCGCGACCACCTCCACACTGGCCATGATGATCGGCCTGGCGGTCGCGATCGACTACGCCCTGTTCATCGTCTCCCGCTATCGGGCGGAGATCGCCGACGGCCGGGAACCCGAGGATGCGGCGGGCCGCGCCGTCGGCACCGCGGGATCGGCCGTCGTCTTCGCCGGACTCACCGTGATCGTGGCGCTCGCCGGTCTGGCCGTCGTGAACATCCCGATCCTCACGAAGATGGGTATGGCCGCGGCCGCGACCGTCGCGATCGCCGTCCTCATCGCACTGACGATGACACCCGCACTGCTCGGCTTCGCCGGACGCAAGGCGCTCAGTCGCAAGGACCGCAAGGCGGCTGCTGCGGTGGCCGAGGGCAACAAGCCCGCCGAGGGCCGTCCGAAGCTCGGCACCCGCTGGGCCGGATTCGTCCTGCGCCGCCCGGTGACCGTGCTCCTCACCGCCGTACTCGGCCTCGGTGTGATCGCCGTACCTGCGGCGAGCATGGAGCTCGGCCTGCCCGACGAGGGCAGTTCAGCGCCGGACTCCACGCAGCGCAAGGCCTACGACATGCTGTCGGAGTCCTTCGGGGCCGGCTTCAACGGCCCGCTGATGATCACCGTCGACGCCCAGGGCGCGGACAACGCCCAGGGTGCCGCGGACGCCGTCGGCAAGGCGATCACCGATCTCGGCGAGGCCGCCGCGGTCACCCCGGCGACGTTCAACGAGGCGAAGGACACCGCCACACTCACCGTCGTGCCCAAGAGCGGTCCCAGCGACGCGGCGACCGAGGACCTGGTCAAGTCGATCCGCTCGCTCGCTGACGGCATCGAGTCGGACACCGGCGCCGAGATGCTGGTCACCGGCGCAACGGCCATGACCATCGACTTCTCGCAGACCCTGGACGACGCGCTGATCCCCTATCTGGCGCTCGTCGTCGGACTGGCCTTCCTCCTCCTGATGCTCGTCTTCCGCTCGATCCTCGTGCCGCTCAAGGCCGCCCTCGGCTTCCTGCTCTCGGTCCTGGCCGCGCTCGGTGCAGTCGTGGCCGTCTTCCAGTGGGGCTGGCTGGCGGACCTCGTCGGGGTCGACCAGCCCGGCCCGATCATGAGCATGATGCCGATCTTCATGATCGGTGTGGTGTTCGGCCTGGCGATGGACTACGAGGTCTTCCTGGTGACCCGGATGCGCGAGGCGCACGTCCAGGGCCAGAGTCCGGCGCAGTCGGTGATCACCGGCTTCACACACGGCGGACGGGTGGTGGCCGCGGCCGCGATCATCATGATCAGCGTCTTCTCCGGCTTCATCATGGAGAACGACGACATGATCAAGATGATGGGCTTCGGCCTGGCGATTGCCGTCCTCTTCGACGCCTTCGTCGTCCGGATGGCCATCGTGCCCGCCGTGCTGGCCCTGCTCGGCAGCAAGGCCTGGTGGCTGCCCAAGTGGCTCGACCGCGCGCTGCCCAACGTCGACGTCGAGGGCGAGAAGCTCCATCAGGAACTCGACGGCGAGAACCCGCCCACCGCACCGCAGGAGCGTGAGCCCGCGGGCGCGGGCGTCTGACCGGGAACCGCACCGGCCGGGGAGGCGACCGACGGAACCTCCCCGGCCCACGCCACCATCGACGCGGCCCCGGCAGTCACTGCCGGGGCCGCGTCGATGGTGGGCGCAAGCCTCACCCCGGGACCGCGGCCGGCGCCGCTCATGTATCGACCCCCGCGGGAACCCGGGGGTACAGCGCGGTGACGAGGTCGAACAGATGCGCCTCGTTCCCCGAGAGGCCGGCGCGGTCGAGTGCCGCGTCGACCTCCGCGATCGGGGCGTCGAGCAGGGGCCAGGACTCGGGAACCCGGTCCGGGGCGACGAGCGCGGAACGGGCGGTCTGCAGAAGCCTCACGTACGCCTGTGCGGCGGCCACTTCGAGGTCGTTCATCGCGGGTGCTCCCTCGTGTCGTTGTCGTTACGGACAGTCTTGCGCGAGGGTCTGACAATCGAGCCCGGCAGCGTCTGCGAGCGGGGCGGCAGGGGGAGTTGGGGCGTTCCGCGACTGCTGGTGCGACGTTGTCCCGCTGCGGTCGCCGCTCGGGAGCGCGGTACCCGTCCCGAGCAGTGCCGCCGAAGGGTCGCTCCGAGGGGGCCAGGCTGCTTATGGTTCGATCATGTTCAAAGCAGGGGTGGGGTTCTTCGCGCTGTTCGGACTGGCCTGGTGGGCAGCCGCAGTCGGTACGTTCGAGGCGACGGCGGTGGTCCTCACGGCGTCGGTGGCCGGCGTGGCGGTCAGCGTGGCGCTGATGCTCGCCGCCAAGCGGCTGCTGCCGGAGTCCATGGGCGGGCCGCCGCCGAAGGAACAGCGGCGCGCCTTCGGGTGGATCAACCTCGCGCAGTGGGCCGTGATCGCCGTCGTCGCGGTGGTGTGCGGCCGGGCGGGAGTGCCGGAGTACATCCCGGCGCTGATCGCGGTCGTCGTCGGATTGCACTTCGTGCCGTTGGCGGCCGTGTTCGGGCAGCCTCAACTACGCGTGCCGGGCGGCATGTTGATGCTCGCGGGCGCTGCGGGATGCGGGATTCGGCTCGCCGACGGATCACCCGAGACGATGCGTCTGGTGGTCGGAGGGCTCGCGGCCCTGACGTTGTGGGGCACGGCGGCCTGGACTGTCGTCGCAGAGACCCGCGCACCGGCCACGGAAGCCGAGACGGCCTGACGGTGCGCGAACGGGCGAGGACGGGCGACGATGGCAAGACGGGGCATGACGGCAAGAGACGGTGCGTGACGACAAGACGGTGCATGACGGCAAGACGGGCGATGACGGGACGGCCCGGCGGTGTCCGCCGAGTCCCAACCGTCGTCGCCCGTCAGCGCTCTGCCCGATGTCCTTGACCGAGGTGAGCCCTTCCCGTGCCGCGGATCAGCCGGCCAGCGCGCTCTCCACGTCGTCCAGGACCGTGCGGGCCGCGATCGGGCCGCCCGAACTGTTCCAGGCGGAGCCTTCGATGACCACCACGTGGCCCTCCTTCTCCGCCTTCAGTGCGGAGAAGTTGGGGACCTTCTTCGCCTCCTTGTAGGCCTTCTCACCGGCCGCCTTGTCGCCGAGAGCGCCCAGGAACAGCCAGTCGCCGTCGATGGTGTCGAGCTTCTCCAGACTCACCGGCTCGCTGCGCCCCGCACTCTCGCCCTGCTGGTCCTTCGGCCGTTCGAGGCCGAGCGTGGCGAGCGTGGAACCGACGTGGCCCTCTCCCTTGCCGACGACCGAGGGTGCGCCGTCCTGCCAACGGATGACACTGGTCACGGCCTTGGCGTTCTTGCCGAGAGCGTCCTTCGCCTTCGTGACGTCCGCGTCGAAGGTCTTCAGCAGGTCGTCGGCGGCCGAGGACTTGTTCAGGGCGTCCGCGGTGGCCTTGAACGCGACCTTCCAGTCCTCGTTCAGCTTGGCCGTCAGTACGGTCGGTGCGATCGCCCGGAGCTTGTCCAGCACCCGCTTGGAGCCGACCGTCTCGTCCAGGACGATCAGGTCCGGCTGCAGGGTGGCGAGCTTCTCGAGATCGGGTTCCGCGACAGTGGCCACCACGTCAGCCTTGGAGGCCTTGTCCGCCAGATACGTCGACACCCCCTGCTGGCCGCGGCCCGCGGTGGCGCCGATCGGCTCGATGCCGAGAGCGAGCGCGGCGTCGAGCGTGGGCTCGCTCAGCGTCACGACCTTCTTGGGTGCCTTGGGCACCTCGACGGTCTTGCCGTCGGCGTCCTTGACCTTACGGGTGTCCGAGGCTGCACCTGCCTTGTCGGAACCGGAGTCGTCGTCACTGCCGCAGCCGGCGAGAACGAGCGCGCCGGCCGCCACGGCGGCGAGAAGGGCGGTACCGCGACGGGCACGAGGGGTGAACATGAAGTTCGGCTCCTAGGTGATGTGTCGATCCCCGTGAGGGCGGGGGTGTTCTTGTCGGGGGACGGAGGGGCATAGCCCCAGGGGGTGGCTCGGGGCAGGGCTCACGGCGGGCAGGTCAGCCGCCGTCCGCCAGGACTGCGACGAGACCGTCGGCGAGTGAGCCGCGCCAACAGGCGTAGTCGTGGCCGCCGTTGTACTCGGTGAGCCGGACGCGCTGGCCCTTGGCGTGCAGGGCGTCGCGCAGGGCGCGGCTCTGCCGGACCATCTCGCCCTCGTGTCTGCCGACGTCCAGGCGCACGGTCACGGGCCGCGGTTCTCCGTCCGTGACGAGTCCGACCAGCCACGGGACGGCGCCCGAGGACGTCTTCGGAACGCCGGGGGCGAGCCCGGGCCGCCACCACAGCGAGGCCGACTGTGCCAGTACGTGACCGAACCGGTCGGGCCGTACATGTCCCGCGTACAGGGCGGTCATGCCGCCGAGGCTCTGACCCGAGACGAGCGTGCGGGAGGGGTCGGTGGTGATGCCCCAGCGCCCGGCCGCCCACGGCAGCAACTCGTCGGCGAGGAAGGCGACATAGCTGTCCCGGCCGCCCAACTCGCTCCAGCGGGTGCGGTTGTCCACCGCGTCGGGTGCCAGTACGGCGAACGGCGGTACGGCGCCGTCGGCGATCAGTGCGTCCAGGGTGTCCTGCAGCCCCAGTTCGCCGAACCACATGTCGCCGTCGCACAGGGCGAGTACGGGCAGGCCGCCGGGCGGTGGCGCGCCGGCCGGCAGGTACACCCACACGTCGCGTTCGGCGCCGAGTGCGGTGCTGTGCTGGCGGTGGCGCTCGAGACGCCCCCGTTCGATGCCCGGGCGCCGGTCGGCCCAGGGCTGCGGCGGAGCGTCCGGCAGGGCGAACACCGAGCTCGCGGCGTCCCGCCAACGCGAGGGAATCCTATGGGGGTTGAGGGGATCCGCCTCGCCGTAGCGGGACAGTGCGCGCAGCCGGTTCTGCACCTCGTCGGCCGAGGCGGGCGGCGATCCGGGCGAGATGTCGGCGACCAGCTGGTACGAGCCGCGGTGGTCGCGGGGCAGCCGCAGGCACAAATGCCAGATGTCGGTGTCCGGGATCCGGTGCAGCAGCGAGCCGGCCAGGTGGTCGCGGTCGATCAGCCGGTTCGCGAGCAGGAGGACGCGACGCGTGGCGCGATGGCCGAACCAGAGGAATGTGACGGCGCAGTGGTCCGCATCGTCGGGCAGCGATTCCACCAGCGGGGTGCCGTGTTCGTGTGCGGTGCGGGTGAACTCCGCCACCGCGGCCGCCCGTTCGGCGGGCGACGCGTGCTCGATGCGGGCGGTCAGGCGCTCGACGGCCGGGCTGACGACAGGGATCGGGACGTCGGCCGCCAGGCCGGTTCCGTCCTGCGGGGGAGCGGGGCTCGTCATCGCAACTCACCTCCTGTACGCGCCAGTTCGACCAGGCGAGGCACGGTCTCGCCCGGACTCGGGGTCGCAGCCATCTCCTGGGCCACGCTGCGGGCCGCCTGGCGCAGGCCGGGGTCGGACAGGAGGCGGTCGACCAGCTCCGGGGTGAGGTCGTCCGGATCGTCCGGGACGAGGCCGCAGCCACGGGCTCGCACCGCAGCGGCGTTGGCGGGACGGTCGGCGCCCTCGCCGAGCACGATCTGCGGCAGTCCCGAGTCGAGTGCGGTCAGGGTGGTGCCGGCGCCGCCGTGGTGGATCACCGCATCGCTCGCGGCCAGCAGCGAGGTGAGCGGCAGCCAGTCCACCGCCCTTACGTTCTCGGGGAGTTCGCCGAGATCGGTGAGGTCGGCGCCGCCGAGCGCGAGGACGAACTCGGCGTTGGTCTCGCGTGCCGCGTCCACCACCCACTTCATCGGCGAGACCCCGTCGACCACCGGGCGCACCGTGCCGAGGGTGACCGTGATGCGGGGCCGCGACCGCTGCTCGTAGAGCCAGTGCGGCAGGCTCGCGCCGCCGTTGAACGGCACGAAACGCTGGAACCAGCGGCGCGGCTCCTGCGTGGTGGACATGCTCGGCGGTGCCACGTCGAGCCAGGCGGCGATGGGGTCGGGGCCGGACAGGCCGTGGCGTTCGTAGGCCGGTGCGAGCGCGTTGTTCATCATGCCGACGTGCGCGGAGGTGTGCCCGAAGCCGACCGCGTGCAGTACGGACGGCACCTTCAGCCGGGCGGCGACCAGCTGGCCCACGACACCGTTCGGGGTGTGCACGACCAGGTCGGGCGCGAAGGACTCGGCCGTGGCGACCATCCGGTCGGCCATCTCCTCGCTGAAGAACGAGAAACCCTTGCCCTTGGCCGGAACGCCGCGCTCGCCCGGCGAGGGCGGCTTCTTCCCGCGGCGGTCCCGTTCCATCTGGGCATAGAGGGCACCGGGGTCGATTCCGGGTGCGCAGTCGACGGCGAGGAGGCCGGCTTCGGCGGTACGCCGGACCGCTGCTCCGCACGTGCCGAGCAGCACATCGTGCCCGGCGGCCTGCAGCGCGTGAGCGAGCGGAACCAACGGATACAGGAGCCCGAAGAAGGGAGGGCCGGCGAAGAGGACGCGCATCGTTTCCCGCTTTCTCGATCGGATGGCGGTGGGGGGTCGGGCGACGTCCGGGGCGGGTCCGTCCGTCGGGCAGCCGCGCACTCGTGGGGTCAATCCCCCACCCGGGAGGCGGAATCGGGCCCGAACAGTGGCCGATTCCGGATCCGGTGTGACAACTAGAAGTTAGCTTAGCCTAAGCTAACTTCCATGGTGAATGGATCCCCACTCCGGACCAGAGGTCTGCGCAGGCTCATGGCCGCCTGCCGCAGTAAGCCCCGACTGCTGAGCGCCGTGGTGCTCAGTTCCGTCTTCGGCACCGGGCTCGAGGCCTTCGGACCGCTGATCGCGGGGACAGCCGTGAACGACGCGGTCGCCGGACGCACCCACCGGGCGGTGGAACTGGCCGTCCTGCTCGTCGTCCTCGCCCTGGTGCAGTTCGGCGCCGAGTTCACCCGCCGCTTCTACGCCGGGAAACTCGCGCTCGCCGTCCAGCACCAACTGCGTACCCAGGTCTTCGACTCCGTACAGCGCTACGACGGAGTCAAGCAGGACGTCCTGCGCACCGGCCAGGTGGTGTCCCGCGCCAACAGTGATCTGCAGCAGATTCAGGTCATGCTCGGGATGCTCCCCATCCCGATCGGCGTGATCACCCTCTTCGTCGCCTCGGTCACCGCGATGCTGTGGCTCTCCGCCCCGCTGACCCTCGTCGCCCTGACCGTCGTACCCTCACTCGCCTTCGTCGCCGCCCGCAGCAGGAAGCGTCTGGTGCCGGCCACGCGGGCCGCCCAGGCACAGGCCGCAGCCGTCGCCGAACACGTCGAGGAGACCGTCACCGGCGTACGCGTCGTCAAGGGCTTCGGTCAGGAGGACCGGGAGACCGACCGGCTCGCGCACACCGCGCGCGGGCTCTTCACCCGCCGCGTCCTGGTCGCACGGCTGCAGGCCGGCGCCACCGCGACCATGGCCGCGATGCCCGCCGCGGGCCAGGTCGGTGTGCTCGCCCTCGGTGGCTGGCTCGCGCTGCGCGGCAACCTCGACGTCGGCACCTTCCTCGCCTTCGCCGGATATCTGACCCTGCTGGCCGGCCCCGCCCGCCTCCTCGCCAACTTCACCGTCACCGCCCAGCAGGCCCGCGCCGCCCTCGAGCGGGTCCACGAACTCATCGACGCCACACCGGACATCACCGATGCCCCCGACGCCGTCGACGTGGCCGAGGGACCGCTCGAACTCGAACTCCGCGGCGTCACCTTCGGCTACGCGCCCAGCGACCCCGTACTCCGCGACCTCAGCCTGACCGTGCCGGCCGGCGAGACCCTCGCCGTCGTCGGACCTTCCGGATCCGGCAAGTCCACCGTCTCGCTGCTGGTCAGCAGGTTCTACGACCCCCAGTCCGGCAGCGTGCGCCTCGGCCCGCCCGGCGCCGCGGCCGACCTCAAGGCGCTGCGTCTGGCCTCGCTGCGCAGCACGGTGGACAGCGTCTTCGAGGACCCGTTCCTCTTCTCCTGCTCGCTGCGCGAGAACATCGCCCATGGACGCCCCGACGCCACCGACGACGAGGTGCGCGCGGCAGCCGAAGCGGCCCACGCGCACGGATTCATCACCGAACTGCCCGACGGCTACGACACGGAGGCCGGCGAGCGCGGCAACCGCCTCTCCGGCGGCCAGCGCCAGCGCATCGCCCTGGCCCGCGCCCTCGTCGCCCGGCCCCGCCTCCTGGTGCTCGACGACGCCACCTCCGCGGTCGACCCGGCCACCGAGAGCGAGATCCACGAAGCCCTGCGCGTCGCCACCGAGGGCCGCACCACCGTCCTGATCGCCCACCGCCGCTCGACCCTCTCGCTCGCCGACCGGATCGCCGTCCTCGACGAAGGCCGGCTCGTCGACATCGGCACCGAGGCCGAACTCACCGAACGCTGCCCGCTGTTCCGCGAACTGCTCGCAGGCGCCAGCGGATCCGTCGACGAGCGCACCGCGCCCGCCGCCGACGCGGACCGGCTGACCCCCGAACTGTGGCCGCAGCCGGCCGATGCCGAGAAGCCGGCCGTCGTGCCCGAGAAGCCGGCCGCCGCATCCGCCGCATCTGCTAGCAAGCCCACCGAGCCACCCCACGACACCGGCGGACCGGCCCGCGTCGAGGACAGCGATCCGGGCCTGGACGAGCGCGAACTGCGCACCCCGGTCAGCAAGTTCGGCCTCGGGAAACTCCTCCGCCCGGTCCGCGCCGCCCTGCTCGTAGGCCTCGCCCTGCTCGCCGTCGACACCGTGGCCGGCACCGCACTGCCGCTCCTGGTGCGCCACGGACTCGACGACGGAGTCGGCCGCGGCGACGGATCCACCCTCGCCCGGTACGTCCTGCTCGCCGCCGTCACCGTCGCCGTCGCCTGGTGCGCCTTCAACCTGCAGGCCCGGGTGACCCGCCGCGCCGGCGAGCGCGTCCTGTACGGCTTGCGTGTGCGCACCTTCGCCCACCTGCAGCGCCTCGGCCTCGACTTCTACGAGCGCGAGCGCGGCGGCCAGGTGATGACCAGGATCGTCAACGACATCGACGCCCTCGCCCAGTTCCTGCAGGCCAACCTCGTCACCTCGGCCGCCTCCGCGGCCACCCTCACCGGCGCCGTCTGCGCCATGGTGATCGTCCACCCACCGCTCGCCCTGGCCGCCCTCGCCCTGCTCCCGCTCGTCGCCGTCGCCACCGCCGTCTTCTGGCGACTGTCCTCCGCCGCCTACGACGATGCCAGACGACGCATCGGCGAGGTCAACTCCAGCCTCCAGGAGAACGTCAGTGGACTGCGCACGGCCCAGTCCCAAGGTCGCGAAATGTCAGCAGCGGCGGACTTCGACAAGCTCTCCGACGCCTACCGAGCCGCCCGGCTCAAGGCCCAGCGCTACGCCTCCGTCTACTTCCCCGCGATCAACCTCTGCGCCGAACTCTCCAAAGCCCTGGTGCTGTTGGTCGGCGCCCACCAAGTCGCGTCCGGCGATCTCAGCTCCGGCGTCCTGGTCGCGTTCATGCTCTACCTCGGGATGTTCTTCTCGCCGATCCAGCAGCTGTCCCTCGCCTTCGACAGCTACCAGCAGGCCTCGGTCGGCCTGCGGCGCATCGTGCAGTTGCTGCGCATCGAGCCGGCCGTCCTGCAGACCGAGGACCCGGCGCCGCTGCCCGCCCGTCTCACCGGCGCCGTCGAACTGACCGCCGTCGAGCACCGCTACCCGGACGCCGGCCGGCCCGCGCTCGCCGAGGTCTCGCTGCGCGTCGAACCGGGCGAGACGGTCGCCCTGGTCGGCGAGACCGGCGCCGGCAAGTCGACCGTGGTCAAGCTGCTCGCCCGGTTCTACGACCCGGACGCCGGCTCGGTCACCGTGGACGGCACCGACATACGGCGCTGGGACCCCTCCGCGTACCGGCGGCTGATCGGCTACGTGCCGCAGGAGGCCCACCTGTTCACCGGGACCATCGCGGACAACATCCGCTACGGGCGTCCCGACGCGGGCGACCACGAGGTGGAGGCCGCCGCCCGCGCGGTCGGCGCCCACGAGGTGGTGGCCGCGCGGCCGTACGGCTTCCACCAGCCGGTGGCCGAGGGCGGGCGCTCGCTCTCCGCCGGCGAACGTCAGCTGATCGCCCTCGCCAGGGCCGAACTCGTCGACCCCGGGCTGCTGTTGCTCGACGAGGCGACCGCCGCCCTCGACCCGGCCACCGAACGCGCCGTCGCCGCGGCCGGCGAACGCCTGGCCACCGGCCGGCGCACCACCGTCCTCGTGGCCCACCGCATGTCCACCGCCGCCCGCGCCGACCGGATCATCGTGCTCGACGACGGCCGGGTCGCCGAGCACGGAACCCACGAGGAACTCCTGGCCGCCGACGGCCGCTACGCCGAACTCTGGCGCCGCAGCGGCTCCGGGGACGTGCCGTCCCGCGACGACGCCGTCCCGGCCCGCAGCTGACCACCACCCGAGCCCGCACCCCCCACACCCGAACGATTCAGGAGACCCGACCGTGAAGGCACTCGTCCTCGCAGGCGGCACCGGAAGCCGCCTGCGGCCGATCACGCACACCTCCGCCAAGCAGCTCGTCCCCGTCGCCAACAAACCCGTCCTCTTCTACGGCATCGAATCCCTGGTCGCCGCCGGCATCACCGACATCGGCATCGTCACCGGTGACACCGCGCCGGAGATCGAGGCGGCCGTCGGCGACGGCTCGGCCTTCGGCGCCCGCGTCACCTACCTCGCCCAGGAACAGCCCCTCGGCCTCGCCCACGCCGTGCTCATCGCCCGCGACTGGCTCGGCGAGGACGACTTCGTCATGTACCTCGGCGACAACTTCGTGGTCGGCGGCATCACCGAACTCGTCGACGGCTTCCGCACCAGACGCCCCGACGCCCAGATCCTCCTCACCGAGGTCACCGACCCGACCGCCTTCGGAGTCGCCGAACTCGACGCCGACGGACGAGTGGTGGGCCTCGAGGAGAAGCCCGCCGCGCCGCGCAGCGACCTGGCCCTGGTCGGCGTCTACTTGTTCTCGCCCGCCGTGCACGAGGCCGTACGGTCCATCAAACCCTCGGCACGCGGCGAACTGGAGATCACCGACGCCATCCAGTGGCTGGTCGACGAGGGACGTACCGTCACCCCCACCATGATCAGCGGCTACTGGAAGGACACCGGGAACGTCACCGACATGCTCGAGGTCAACCGGTCCGTCCTCGAGCGCGTCGAACCGGCCCGGCTCGGCACGGTCGACGAGTCGAGCGAACTCGTCGGACGGGTCAGAATCGAGGCGGGCGCCCGCGTCGTCCGCTCACGGATCGTCGGCCCCGCCGTGATCGGGAGGAACAGCGTGATCACCGACTCGTACGTCGGCCCGTCCACCTCCGTCGACAGCGACTGTGCGATCACCGGCAGCGAGCTGGAGTTCTCGATCGTCCTCGGCGGCTCCCGCATCGAGCACGCCGGACGTATCGACGGTTCCCTGATCGGCCGCGGCGTCCAGGTCACCGGGGTGCAACGGGCCCCGCGCGCCCACCGGTTGGTTCTCGGTGACCACAGCCTCGCCCAGCTCACCGCCTGACGCCACACCACCGCTCCGGCCCGCGCATCCCGCCGTGGCACCGGAGCCCGAACCGAGAGTCCCCCATGCGTCTGCTCGTCACCGGGGGAGCCGGCTTCATCGGCTCCCACTTCGTCCGCTCGCTGCTGGCCGACGACGCCCCCCGCACCGTCACCGTCCTCGACCTGCTCACCTACGCCGGCAACCGTGCCAACCTGGCCTCCGTCGCGGACGATCCGCGTCTGACCTTCGTGCACGGGGACATCCGTGACCGTCCGCTCGTCGACTCACTGCTCGCCGAACACGACGCGGTCGTGCACTTCGCCGCCGAATCCCACGTGGACCGTTCCATCGCCTCCGGCACCGACTTCGTGTCCACCAACGTCCTCGGAACCCAGACGCTCCTCGAATCGGCCCTGCGCAACGGCATCGACCGCTTCGTGCACATCTCCACCGACGAGGTCTACGGATCCATCGAGTCCGGCTCCTGGACCGAGGACCAGCCACTCGCCCCCAACTCCCCTTACTCCGCCTCCAAAGCGGGCTCCGACCTGCTCGCCCTCGCCTACCACCGCACCCACGGCCTGGATGTGCGGATCACCCGCTGCTCGAACAACTACGGGTCCCACCAGCACCCCGAGAAGGTCGTCCCGCTGTTCACCACCCGCCTGCTCGACGGCCACCGGGTGCCGCTCTACGGCGACGGGAAGAACTCCCGCGACTGGCTGCACGTCGACGACCACTGCCGCGCCGTGCGCCTCGTCCTCGACTCGGGCAGGGCCGGCGAGGTCTACCACATCGGTGGCGGTACCGAACTGACCAACCGCGAGCTGACCGAACGGCTCCTCGAGGCCTGCGGCCGCACCTGGGACAGCGTCGAACACGTCGCGGACCGCCCCGGACACGACCTGCGGTACAGCGTCGACTGGTCCAAGGCCCGCGACGAGCTCGGCTACCGGCCGAGGCACGACCTGGCCTCCGGCCTCGCCGAGACCGTCGCCTGGTACCGCGACCACCGCGACCTGTGGCAGGAGGCAGCCGGATGATCCGCCATCTGGTCACCGGCGCCACCGGCATGCTCGGCAGCGAACTGTGCGACCGGCTCGCCGCCTCGGGGGAGTCGTACGCCGCGCCGGCCCGGGCCGACCTCGACCTCACCGACGAACGGTCCGTGCGCGCGGCCGTCCGCGCCCTCACCCCGGACGTCGTCATCAACTGCGCCGCCTGGACCGACGTCGACGGAGCCGAGTCCGCCGAGGCCGAGGCGACCCGGGCGAACGGCGACGCGGTACGCGCACTGGCCCGCGCCTGCGCCGACAGCGGAGCGCGCCTCCTGCACGTCTCCACCGACTACGTCTTCGCGGGCGACGACCCGAGCCCACGCGCCGAAGACGCCCCCGCCGCGCCCCGCACCGCCTACGGCCGCTCCAAACTCGCCGGCGAGCTGGCCGTACTCGACGAACTGCCCCGCTCCGGCACCGTCGTACGCACCGCCTGGATGTACGGCAGCGGAGGCCGCAACTTCGTCACGACCATGATCGCCAAGGCGCGTGCCGGCGGCGCCGTCCGCGTCGTCGACGACCAGCACGGACAGCCGACCTGGGCCAGGGACGTGGCCGACCGGCTGCTCGCCCTCGCGGCCGGCGTGCATCCCGGCGTCTTCCACGCCACCGCCGCGGGCCGCACCACCTGGTACGGACTCGCCCGCGAGGTCTACCGGCGCGTCGGCGCCGACCCCGAGCTCGTCTCGCCGCAATCCAGCGCCGACCTCCAACGGGCCGCAGTACGCCCCGAGTTCAGCGTCCTGTCGCACGACCGCTGGGCGGCAGCCGGCCTCGCACCACCCCGACCCTGGGCCGACGCACTGGCCGAGGCCATGCCGACCCTCACCGACCCCGCCCACCCCACCGACCGAGAAGGAGCAGCCGAGTGCGCCCGCTGAGCATCGAAGGGGCATGGGTCCGCACCCCGCCCGTGCACCGCGACGAACGGGGAAGTTTCCACGAGTGGTTCCGCGACGACGCCTTCCGCGAGGCGGTCGGCCATCCCGTACAGCTCGCCCAGGCCAACTGCTCGGTGTCCCGTCGAGGCGCCCTGCGGGGCATCCACTTCGCCGACGTACCGCCAGGGCAGGCCAAGTATGTGACCTGCGTGGCCGGTTCCGTGCTCGACGTGGTGGTCGACCTGCGTACCGGATCGCCGACGTACGGCAGGTCAGCTACCGTCCTCCTCGAGGCGCGCGAAGGCAGCGCGGTGTATCTCTCGGAGGGGATCGGCCACGCGTTTCTCGCCCTGAGTGACGAGGCCACCGTGGTCTACCTCTGCTCCACCGGTTACGCACCGGGCCGCGAGCACGGCGTGCACCCGCTGGACCCCGAACTCGGCATCGACTGGCCCGCCGACATCACCCCCGTGCTCTCACCCCGCGACGCCGCGGCGCCCACCCTCGCGGAGGCGTCCGCAGCGGGCCTGCTGCCGACGTACGCGGACTGCCTCCAGCATCGCCGCGAGACCGCGGCCGCGGTGCGCCCGGTGCCGGAGGCGTCCCGTTGACCACCGCAACTGCCCTGCGACCGACCGAGGTCGAGCCCGAGCCGCAGCGCCGCACCCGGCGGTCGGTACGGATCGCGGGTCTGGTGCTCGGCCTGGCCCTGCTGGTCGTCGCGCTGGCCGCGGGACTCGCCGTCGGCACCCAGCGCATCCCGCTGTCGGACGTCTGGTCGGCCGTCTTCGACCACTCCGACACCCCGCGTGATCGGATCGTGCGCGAACTGCGGCTGCCCCGCACCCTGATCGGCGTGGCCGCGGGCGCCGCCCTCGGCCTGGCCGGCGCCCTGATGCAGACGCTGACCCGCAACCCGCTCGCCGATCCGGGACTGCTCGGAGTCAACGCGGGTGCGTCGGCCGCCGTGGTCACCGCGATCAGCGTGTTCGGCGTCGGCTCCTTCTCCGGGTACCTCTGGTTCTCCCTCGCCGGCGCCGCCGTGGCCGCCACCCTGGTCAATGCGCTCGGCGGCAGCCGGGCGGCCACACCGGTCCGGCTCGCCCTGGCCGGAACCGCCGTCAACGCGGCGCTCTTCGGCTACGTGAACGGACTGCAACTGGTCGACCTCGGCGCCCTGGAGACCATGAGGCACTGGTCGGTCGGCTCCCTCTCCGGCCGCGACATCCAACTCCTCGTCAACGCCCTGCCGTTGCTCGTCATCGGCGCCCTGCTCGCGTTCGCACTCTCGGGACCGCTCGGCGCGCTGTCTCTCGGCGACGACACCGCCAAGGCGCTCGGCGCCCACACGGGGCGCACCCGGGTGCTGTCCATCGTGGCCATCACCCTGCTCTGCGGCGGAGCGACCGCGGTGTGCGGCCCGATCGGCTTCGTCGGCCTGATGATCCCGCACGCGGTCCGGCCGTTCTGCGGCACGGACCCGCGCTGGCTGTTCCCGTACTCGGCCCTCTTCGCACCCTCGCTCCTGCTGTTCTCGGACGTGGTGGGCCGGGTCCTGGTGCCGCCGTCCGAGATCGAGGTCGGCATCGTGACGGCCTTCATCGGCGGACTGATCTTCATCCATCTGGTACGGCAGCGGAAGGTGGCCAAGCTGTGACCCCCGTCCAAGGCCTCGAGGTGCGGCGCAGCCATCTGCGGACCCGCGCCTGGTCGATGCGTTACGACCGCCGCGCCGTGCTGGTCTGCGCGGCGCTCCTGGTGATCGGCGCGCTGGCGACGGTGTTCGCCATCGGCACCGGCCGCTACGCGCTGACACCCGTCGAGGTGGTCGAGACACTGGGCGGCGGCGGGCCGCCCGGAGCCGAGTTCATCGTCCTCGACCTGCGGCTGCCGAGGGCGCTCGACGCGGTCCTCGTCGGCTTCGCCATGGGAATGTCCGGCGCCGTGTTCCAGTCGCTCTCGCGCAATCCGCTGGGCAGCCCGGACGTCATCGGCTTCGGCAACGGCGCCTCCGCCGGGGCGCTCATGGCCATCATCATCTTCGACCTCGGCACCGCGCAGACCGCGCTCGGCGCAGTCGTCGGCGGCTGTCTGACGGCGGCCGCCGTCTACCTGCTCGCCTGGAAACGCGGCGTGCACGGATACCGCCTGGTCCTCGTCGGCATCGGCGCCTCCGCCGTCCTCGGCGCCGCGACGAGCTTCCTGTACGTCCGTGCCGAGATCGGCAAGGCAGCCCAGGCGGCCACCTGGATGGTGGGCTCACTCAACGGCCGCGGCTGGAGCGATGTGATCATCGCCGCCATCGGTCTCGTCGTCCTCGTCCCGGTGATTCTCGCCAACGCCCGCCGCCTCACCCTCCTGGAGATGGGCGACGACACGGCCGCGGCCCTCGGCGTACGCCCCGAGCACAGCCGGGTCACGCTGCTCGCGGCCGGCACCGGCCTCACCGCCATGGCCGTCGCCGCCGCCGGACCCATCCCCTTCATCGCCCTCGCGGCACCGCAGCTGGCCCGCCGGGTGACGCGCTCCGCCGGGCCGGGCGTGCTGCCGGCGGCCTGGATGGGGGCGGTACTGGTCGGTGCCGCCGATCTGCTGACCCAGCGCATCTCCAGCTCGGCGCTGCTTCCGGTCGGAGTGGTCTCCGGGGTCGGAGGCGGCGTGTACCTCGCCTGGCTGCTGCTGCGCGAGCGCAAGTCGGGCAGGCTCTGAGCCGTACGCCGGGCGGCACCGGTGACGATCTCGTGCAGAGGGGCACCCGGCGGCGGAACGGCTTACTACGATGGCGCGATGACGAAGTCCTGGGACCGTGACGCACCCGGTGTGATGGAGCTGCCCTCCGGGGCGCTGGTACGTGGCCGCGGTCTGCGCCACCCCGTGCCGTCCGGGCCGGGACCGACCTTCGCGGTCGCGCTGCTCGGCAAGGAGCCGCCGCCCGCCGACTGGGAGACGCGCTGGATCCGCTGGCCGGACTTCCGGCTGCCCGCGGACCCGGCGCACTTCCGGACCGTCCTGGCCGAGGTGCTCCGGCGCGCCCCGGAAGAACGCGTCGAACTCGCCTGCGGCGGCGGCATCGGCCGCACCGGCACCGCCCTGGCGTGCCTCGTCGTCCTGGACGGCGTCCCGCCCGCCGAAGCGGTCGACTACGTCCGACGGCACTACCACGGGCACGCCGTCGAAACGCCCTGGCAGCGGCGCTTCGTCCGGAACTTCCGGCCGGAGCCCGCCGGCGGAAGCACGGGTCCCGGCACGCCTCCTAAGGCTCGATGAGCCCCACCCGGATCGCGTAGCGGGTCAGCTCGAGGCGGTCACGCAGGCCCAGCTTCTGCAGGAGATTCGCGCGGTGCCGTTCGACGGTCTTGCTGCTGATCACCAGCAGGTCGGCGATCTCCTGCGAGGTGTGTCCCTCGGCGACCAGCTTGAGGATCTCCTCCTCCCGGTCCGTGATCGCCTTCTCCGGCATCGACCCGCCCTGCCGCGCACGGTCCAGATAGTTGCGGATCAGCGCGGCCACCGCGCCCGGATAGATGAACGGCTCGTCCCGCATGGCGGCCCGGCAGGCCTCGAGCAGATCCCGGTCGGCCACCGATTTGAGCACGTAGCCGCTGGCACCCGCCTTCAACGCCTCGAAGAAGTACTGCTCGTTGTCGTACATCGTCAGGATCAGGATGCGCAGACCGGGCTGGAGCCGGGAGAGCTCGCGGGCCGCCTGCAGGCCGGTGAGACGGGGCATGGCGATGTCGAGAATGGCCAGGTCGGGCTGGAACTCACGGGCCTTCTCGATGGCCTCCGCGCCGTCCCCGGCCTCGGCCACCACCGCCAGATCCTCCTCGCCGTCCAGGATGAGGCGCACTCCGCGGCGTACGAGCGCGTGGTCGTCCGCGAGCAGGATGCGGGTCGTGGAATCGTCGGCCATGGTCAGTTTTCCCCGTTCTTTGCGGGCACGTGCAGACGTACCCGGGTGCCGCCGCCCGGAGCCGGCCCGATGACCAGCTCGGCGCCGATCAGCAGTGCGCGCTCGCGCATGCCGCGGATGCCCGCGCCCTCGGCCGCCGCGCCGATGCCGAGCCCGTCGTCGACGACCGACAGGTCGACACCGCCGGGGACGGTGCGCAGCGTCAGGTCCGCCCGCCGGGCCTCCGAGTGCCGTACGGCGTTGGTCAGGCCCTCCTGAGCGACCCGGTACAGCACCAGCTCGGTCTCGTGGTCGAGGGTCGGCAGGTCCGAATCGAAGTGGCGTTTCACCGTGAGGTCGGTGTGCTCCGCGATCTCGTTGGCCAAGGCCTTGAGCGAACTGATCAGGCCCAGCTCCTCCAGAACCCCTGGCCGCAGCCGCCGGGCGATCCGCCGGATCTCGTCCAGGCTGGCCCGGGTCGTCTCCTGCACCGAGTGCAGCTGCGGCCGCAGCTCGGTGGGGGCCTGGTCGGCGACCCGCTTCAGCTCGAGCAGGACGGCCGTGAGCGTCTGGCCGATCTCGTCGTGCAGCTCCTGGGCGATACGCCGCCGTTCCGCCTCCTGTGCGGACAGGGCCAGACCACTGCTCGCCGCCCGCTCCGCCTCGAGCCGGTCCAGCATCGTGTTGAACGTCTCGATGAGCCCGGCGATCTCCGCGTGGCCCGACACCACGGGCCGGCGTCCGGGACGCAGCAGATCCGTGGTGCTCATCGCCTTGGTGAGCCGCTGCAGCGGGGCGAGCCCCACCCGAAGCAGCGCGGCGTTCGCCGTCAGCATCGCCACGAGCCCGACGGCGAGGATGAGGGCCTCGGTGAGCAGCACCGGTGTCGAGATGGTCACCGGACCGAGCAGCAGCAGTCCGGCCGCGGCGAACAGAACCGTGGCGTTGAGCAGGAAGATCCGCCAGAACAGGGACACGGAGCAAGGCCTCCTAGAGGTCAGGGGTCGGGAGCGGACCGTACGAGCGCGGTGACCCCCAGTGTCCCCTGTGTCCCGCCCGTCGAGGACAGCCGGGCCGACCGACGGTCCGCCCTGCCCGCGCGCGGGACGCCATTCAGCGTGCGCCGGTCCCGGAGCCGCTGTCCATCCGGTACAGCACCCATCCGGACACCGCTCTGCACGTCGTCCCCCGTTCGTTTTGGGTGTCGGCCCCGATGGTCCCGCAGGTCCCGGCACGCAAAGGTAGAACCCGGACAACTGGACCGGGAGGAGTCCCTTCTGCGGAGTGCTGCGGACGGCGGCCCACTACAGGAGGGAGGCGGGTATGAGTGTGACCGCCTGGATGACCGTCGTGGTGTTCGCGGCGGTCTACGTGCTCATCGCGACCGAGATCGTGCACCGGGTCGCGGCGGCCCTCGGTGGTGCCGTGGTGATGCTCGTCATCGGCGCCACCGACCCCGAGCACGCCTTCTTCTCCGAGCACGCCGGTATCGACTGGAACGTCATCTTCCTGCTGCTCGGGATGATGCTGATCGTCGCGGTCCTCAAACGCACCGGCATCTTCGAGTACATCGCGCTGACCGCGGCCAAACTCGCCCGCGGCAGACCGTACCGGCTCATGGTGCTGCTCGTGGTGGCCACCGCGGTGCTGTCGCCATGGCTGGACAACGTGACGACGGTGCTCCTGATCGCGCCCGTCACGATCCTGGTCTGCCGCCGGCTCGGCTATCCCGTGGTCCCGTACCTCATCGCCGAGGTGATGGCCTGCAATATCGGCGGTGCGGCCACCCTGATCGGCGACCCGCCCAACATCATGATCGGCTCCCGTGCCGACCTGTCGTTCAACGACTTCCTGGTGCACATGACGCCGATCGTCATCGTCCTGATGGTCATCTTCGTGCTGATGTGCCGCGTGCTGTTCCGCAAGCACTTCCACTTCGACCCCGAGATGGCGGACGCGGTCGCCGACCTCCGCCCGCGCGACGAGATCAAGGACACCAAGCTCCTCGCCGTCAGCGGAACGATCGTGATCCTCGTGATGGCGGCCTTCGTGCTCCACACGGCACTGCACATCGAGCCGTCGGTCGTCGCGATCACCGGCGGTCTGGTCCTGCTCGCCGCCTCCCGGCTGAACGCGACCGCCGTGGCCAAGGACGTGGAGTGGGAGACGCTCGCGTTCTTCACCGGCCTGTTCGTCATGGTCGGCGCCCTCGTGCAGACCGGAGTGATCGGGAAGCTCGGCGAGGCCGCCGCGAGCGCGACGGAGGGGCAGCTGCTCGGTACGTCGATGGCGCTGATCTTCGGCTCGGCCGTCCCGTCGGCGGTGATCGACAACATTCCGTTCGTGGCGTCCGTGAGCCCCATCGTCTCCGAGATCGTCGCGGCGGCCGGCGGCAAGGGCGAGGCCGGGATGCTGTGGTGGTCCTTCGCCCTCGGCGCCGACCTCGGCGGCAACGCGACGATCATCGCGTCCTCCGCGAACGTCGTGGTCATCGGCATCGCCGAGCGGGAGGGCCACCACATTTCGTTCTGGCAGTTCAGCCGCATCGGGCTGGTTGTCACAGCGGTCACCCTCAGTGTGGCGGGGCTGTACGTATGGCTCCGCTACTTCGCCCTGGCCTGAGGGTGGCACAGCGAATGACAGGGCCTTCGGGAGGAGACATGACCGACTCCGAGAAGCGTCGTCTCGGCGACCTCGAGGCGCAGATGGAGCGTGAGGACCCCGAGTTCGCACGTTCGCTGGCCGACGGGCGGCCGCGCAGCCCCCGCGAGTACCGGCGGGGCCGAGCCTGGCTCGTCCTGGCCGTGGCGGTCGGCTGCCTCGGATTCGGCATCGGTATCGGACACGGTCTCCTGCTCGCCACCGGACTCGTCGTCGCCGGAATCGCCGGTCACCTCTTCGACCCGCAGCGCCGCCGGCCGCAAGGCCCCGGCCCCGATATCGGGTGATATCGCCCAGGCCGCGAAAGACTGGACACCGGCCCGGCCGGCGGGCCGGTGTCCACGCCACCGACGGAGCACGGACATGACTCTGCAGCAGCTGTACGTGGTGCTGCTCATCGGCGGCGTCGTGCTGCTCGCGAGCATCGCCGCCGCCCGCACCGCACACCGGCTCGGACTGCCCAGCCTGCTGCTGTTCCTGGCCGTCGGCGTCATCGTCGGCGAGGACGTCATCGGGCTTCCCTTCGACGACGCCCAACTCGCCCAGGCCCTCGGCACCTCCGCCCTCGCCGTGATCCTCGTCGACGGCGGTCTCACCACCCGTTGGGCCGACCTGCGCCGTCTGCTGGCACCCGCCGGTGTGCTCGCCCTCGCCGGGGTGGGGATCTCCGTCGGCGTGACCGCCGCCGGAGCGCACTATCTGCTCGGCATGGACCTGCATCTCGCGCTGCTGCTCGGCGCGATCGTCTCGTCCACGGACGCCGCGGCCGTCTTCGCCGTACTGAGATCCCTGCCGCTCCCGCAGAAGGTCACCGCGCTCCTGGAAGCCGAATCGGGGTTCAACGACGCCCCGACGATCATCCTCGTCCTGGTGTTCAGCACTTCGCTCGCCGATCTGCCGAGCCCCGCCGCCGTCGCCGGCAACGTCCTCTTCCAGCTGTCCGTCGGCGCCGTGCTCGGCCTGCTCATCGGCTGGCTCGGTGTCATCGCGCTGCGGCACATCGCCCTGCCCGCCACCGGCCTGTATCCGCTCGCCACCGTCGCCTTCGGCATCCTCGCCTTCGCGGCGGGCGGCGCGACCGGTGCGAGCGGCATCATCGCCGCCTATCTCTCCGGCCTCGTGCTCGGCAACTCCAAGCTGCCGCACCGGGCCGCGACGCGGTCCTTCGCCGAGGGCGCGGGATGGCTGGCGCAGATCGGTCTGTTCGTCATGCTCGGGCTGCTCGTGACGCCCAGCGAACTGCCGTCGGCGATCCTGCCCGCACTCGGCGTCGGCCTGATCCTGCTGCTCGTCGCCCGGCCGGTGTCGGTGGCGCTCTGCCTGCTGCCGTTCCGTACGCCGTGGCAGGAGCAGGTCTTCATCTCCTGGGCGGGGCTGCGCGGGGCCGTGCCCATCGTGCTCGCCACGTTCCCCATCGTGGCCGGCGTGGACGGCGCCCGTGACCTGCTGAACATCGTCTTCGTACTGGTCGTCATCTTCACCCTGGTCCAGGGCCCGACCCTGGCCGCCCTCGCACGGCTCCTCGGGCTCACGCACAGCGGCCGGCTCCGCGACGTGGAAGTCGAGACGGCGCCCCTGGACGTCCTCGACGCCGATCTGCTCACGGCCACCGTGCCGCCCGGGTCACGGCTCGCGGGCGTGGCCGTCTTCGAGCTGCGGCTGCCCCGGCCGACGGTGGTGACACTCATCGTCCGCGACGGTACGACGCTGGTCCCCGAAGCTGCGACCGTACTGCGGGCCGGGGACGAACTGCTCCTGATCACCACACCCGCCACCCGCGAGGCGACGGAACGCCGGCTGCGCGCCGTGGGCCGCAGCGGAAAACTCGCCCGCTGGCTCGGCGAAGCGGGTGCGCCGGAGTCGGTCGACGAGGGACGCGGAGAGGGCTGAGCGGGGCCGAGGCGTCCCTCAACCCCGGCGCAGTGTCACGAGACTCAGGACTCGCGGCACTCGGGATGGCCCCAACTGCTCGCGCCCTTCGCGATCTGCTCCCCGGCCGCGTACGACCGGCCGCAGGAGCAACGTCCGGCGAACTTGGCCTTGATCACGCCGGACCCGGCCTTGCGCGCACCCGCCTTCTTCGGGGGTGCCTTGCGCCGGGTCGCCGTCCCGCCGGTGCCGCCGCCCGTCATCGCGTCGTGGCGCGGACCGGGGATCTCGGCCGTGCCGTGCGCGGTCCCGAACGCCTGCTGCTCGCTCGCCGCGTCGCTCGCCGCGGCGTCCGCGATCGCGTTCAGCGGATCTCCGTCCACCTGGTGCGCGGGCACGTAGCGGAACTCGACGTCACGGCCGGTCAGCAGTTCGTCGATACGGATGACCAGTTCGCGGTTGGCGACCGGCTTCTTGGAGGCGGTCAGCCAGCCGTTGCGCTTCCAGCCGGCGAGCCACTTCGTCACCGCGTTCATGGCGTACTGGGAGTCCATACGGATCTCGAGCGGTGTGGCGGGATCCGTGGACTCGAGGAGTTCGGCGAGGGCCGTCAGCTCGGCGATGTTGTTGGTCGCCGTGCCCAGCGGCCCGGCCTCCCAGCGCTCGGGCCGCCCCCCGGCGTCGGCGACGACCCAGCCCCAGCCGGCCGGTCCCGGATTCTTCTTCGCTGCGCCGTCACAGGCCGCGATGATGCGTTCGGACATCCCTCGATCATGCCAGGGTCCGCAGGGCCGTCGGGACACGGTGGGCCCGGGCTGGTCCCGGGCGCCGCGACTCCGCTCAGGGACGAACCGCCGTGACCGCCCACGTCCGGTGCGGAATCTCGAGAACGTCCTCCGGGAACCGACCGCGCAGCACGGACTCGAGGGCGTCGGTGAAACGCGCCACCTCCGGCCCGGACAGGCTGGCGCCCACACCCGCACTGGCCCTGATGCGACCGGTCCAGGCGGCCGGTGTGTACGGGATGTCGAGGTCGAACGAGAAGGTCTCGATCCCGCTGAAGCCCGCCACCGCAAGATCTGTCAGCCACCGCGGGTACAGGCCCGTACCGCCGCCGTACGCCCAGTCCGGGTTGTACTCGGTGATCAACTCCTCGGTGGCGGCCACCACATTGCCGGGCAGCGGAAGCCAGTCGAAGTGCGCGATGACCACGCGGCCGCCGGGACGCAGCAGCCGCCGCACCTCGGCCGTCGCCCGTCCGGGATCGAACCAGTGCCAGCACTGGCCGGCGGACACCACGTCGAACTCCCCGTCCGGCAGGCCCGTTTCCTCGGCCGTGGCGACCCGGTGGGTGACATTCACGCCCGCCTCGCGGTCGAGCCGTTCGGCCTCCCGCAGCAGCGGGGCCGCCGGGTCCACGCCGGTCACCCGCCCACCGGCCCGGGCGAACAGCCGCGCCAGAGTGCCCGTCCCGGTGCCGAGGTCCACGACATCGCGACCGTCCACACCGGCACCACGCTCGGCGAGGCGCGTCACCAACTCGGGCGGAAACCCGGCCCGATGGCGCGCGTAGTCGTCGGCGGTCAGACCGAAATCGGGCCGTACCTGCTCAGCCATCGCTGCTCCCCTCGGCCCCGGCGGTCGCCGGAGACAGCCCATGATCGGACGCGGAGCGGCCACGGCTCAAGGGGACGGATCTCACAGATCGTCAGGGCGGATCTCACGGATCGTCCGGACCGTTTCGCTCAGACCGTCGGGGCAGCCCCGCGCGTCAGCCGGAACAGCACGCTGGGCCGTAGCGGTCCGGCCGGCACCGTCGGATCGTCGAAGTCGTCGGCGGGGTCGCGGGTCATGCCGATGCGGCGCATCACCGCCTGTGAGCGGAGGTTGGACGCCGCGGTCACGGCGAGGAGTTCGGGCAGGTCGAGTCCGGTGAAGGCGAACTCCGCCACCGCGCGCGCCGCCTCCGTCGCATACCCGTGCCCCCAGGCGCGCCGCGCGAGGCGCCAGCCGGCCTCGACGCCGCTGAACGGCATCTCCTCCTCCACCGGATCGAGACCGGCGAACCCGACGAACTCGCCCGTCCCGCGCACCTCGACGGCCCACCACCCCCAGCCGCGGCTCTCGAGATCGGCCTGGAAGCCCGCCGCGGAGGCGTCGCTCTCCGCGCGGCTGAGCACTCCGGGAAAGTGAGCACGGACCTCGGGATCCGCGTTCAACGCGGCCCATGGGGCGAGGTCGTGGGCCTGCCACTCGCGGAGCAGCAGTCGTTCGGTGCGCAGTCGGGCCATCGCGCCACCGTAGCGGGAGCACGGCCACCGGCCGAACGCTTTTGCGTACCCACGCGCCGCAGTGCCAGGCGTCCGGAGCGGATAGGGTGCGCTGCGGTCGCAACAGTGCGCAGGGCGAGGGGAATCAGCAGGTCATGGCGCGTCAGCAAGGCCGTTGGCAGTGGGTTTTGGCGGTGGTGGCCGTGCTGTCGGTCGCCGGATGCACGGCCGGTCAGGAAGGCGTCTCGCCGGGGGCGAGCGACGGCAAGCCGTCGGCCTCGTCCTCCGGGGCCGAGGGCGCGGGCGGCGGCGAGGCGACGGGCACCGCGAAGCTGCCCGGGATGCCGACGGCCGACCGGGCGCGGTCCGAACTCGACGCTCTCAAGGTCGCGGAACAGGGCTCGATGAGCGGGTACAACCGGGACAAGTTCCCGCACTGGGCCGAGCAGGGCGAACGCTGCGACACCCGCGAGACGATCCTCGAACGCGACGGCGAGGACGTGCGGCAGAACGACCAGTGCCGGGCCGAATCGGGAACCTGGGTCAGTGCCTACGACGGCAAGTCGTTCACCGACTCCGGCGACCTCGACATCGACCACATGGTGCCGCTCGCCAACGCCTGGCGTTCCGGAGCACGCGGCTGGTCGCAGGAGCAGCGCAAGGCCTTCGCCAACGATCTGACACACCCCCAGCTCCTCGCGGTCTCCGCCGCCTCCAACCGCTCCAAGTCCGACCAGGGCCCCGACGAGTGGCAGCCACC
This sequence comes from Streptomyces sp. YIM 130001, assembly GCF_003574445.1. GTDB lineage: Bacteria > Actinomycetota > Actinomycetes > Streptomycetales > Streptomycetaceae > Streptomyces. The sequence continues at coordinate 87,054 of NZ_KZ984559.1, read as the reverse complement.
GGCCAAGACCTACTGGTGCCCGTACGGACGCGCCTGGACCTCGGTGAAGTCGACCTACGAGCTGACCGTCACTCAGGAGGAGAAGGACGTACTCGGCGAGATGCTGGACACCTGCTCGTCCTGATCCGACGTTCCCGCGGGGACCGGCGGCCCGGCACCCCCGCGACACGCCGATCCGGAACACGTTCCGGACGATCTGCTCGGCCATGCGGAGCAGTTGATCTGCGTACACCCGCGCTCGCGCCTAGAACCGAACCTGAGTCATACTCCCCACCCCCCTGTCTCAGGGAGGAAGGTCGGTGCGCGCGTGAAGTCGCGTATGTCTACCGCAGGGCTGCTTGCCTGCTCCGCGGCCCTGGCCGGCCAGCTGCTGGCCGCCTCGCCCGCCCTCGCGCAGCAGGGCCCGGCCCCGAGTGCCGCCGAGGAGGCCTGCAAGGCAGGCTCCGGTTCCTACCAGTGGCAGATGGAGAAGAAGCTCGGGCTCAAGGAGGACGGAGTCCAGAGCACCGAGGACTGCCTCGCCATCCGCAAGCTGCAGAACCGCCTCGGCATCAAACCGGCCGACGGGAAGGCCGACCTCAAGACCTACCGTCTGCTCCTCGTCGACGAGGTGAAGAAGAACCCCAACGCCCAGGGCAAGTGCCCGGTCCGGGAGTACCGGGTGACCTGTGTGGATCTGAACCGCCAGATCCTGTGGGTGCAGACCGGCAAGAAGGTCGTCTACGCGCCGGTGCCGATCCGCAGCGGCAAGGACGGGTACGAGACCCGGCTCGGCTGGCACAAGATCTACCTCAAGCGCGAACGTCACTTCTCGACCATCTACAACAACGCCCCGATGCCGCACTCGCAGTTCTTCGACGGCGGGCAGGCGTTCCACGGCACCTACTCCGACCTTTTCAAGTCCGGCTCGCACGGCTGCGTCAACATGTACGCCAAGGACGCCAAGCGGCTCTTCGATCTGCTGAAGGTCGGCGACCGGGTCTACGTGTGGGGCACCAAGCCCGGCACCGGAAAGCGTGACGGCGGCCGGATCCCCGACGACGTCCTGATCGCCCAGGGCTTCGGCTCCGACCGCATCGCCCAGGACCCGACGGCGGACGTACCCCCTACCGCCGAGGAGGTGGCAGCGGCCCTGCGGGAGTGACGCAGGCGTCCACCCGGACCATGCGGAACGGGGCGGGCGGAGCGGCTCACCAGCCGCTCCGCCCGCCCCGTTCCAGAACCGGCGTCAGTCCTTCTTGCCGTGCTCCTCCGGGATCACGAACCGGACGTGACGGTGGTTGCCGTCGACGGCAACCGTGGCCGAGCAGCGCTGCGCGGGCATGCTGTAGCCGTCGGGGACGTCGGTCACGCAGACCTGGTACGAGCCGGGCTGCAGGTCGTCGAAGGTACAGCTGCCGGTGTTGTTGCCGGTGCAGGACGGCGCGGCAGCGCGGGACTTGAGCGTCTTGAGGTCGTAGGCGACGCCCGCGACCCGGTCGCCGTCCTCGTCCACGGAGGTGGCGGTGATGGCGCCGGTCTTCGGCTGGTCGGCGGTGCCGGCCTTGCAGGTGGCGGAGCCGATGACGAGGTCGCCGGTGACCGGGCCCCCGGCGGCCTTCACATGCAGGGCGTTCACGGTGAGCGAGCCGTCGGCGTTCCTGGTCTGCTCGTTGAGTACGACCTCGCCTGCGTTGGCCGGCAGGGTGACCTTGGTGTTGGGCGCGGGGCTGGCGTCGAGAGCGATCTCGGCGCCCGGCGTGACAGCCTTGGCCGTGCCGTTGACGATGCTCACCGCTCCGGTCGGGGTGCTGCCCGGCTTCGCATCGCAGGTCGTGGTGACGGCGTCCGTGGCCAGTTGGGCGACCGTGAGGTTGAGGTCCGCGCCGGCGATCTTGGACGTGGACTTGGTGGTGCCGGCCTGGTCGTTGCCGGTCGACGTGGTGCTGACGCCCTGCACGGAGCCGACGCCGCCGACGCTCACGTTTGCCACGGTGGCCTCCCCGGGCCCGCCGGGGTAGGCGGTGGGCGCTGCTTCCGCGACGTTGATCGGCCCGAGGGTGGCCTTCACTCCGTACGCCGAGCTCGACCCAGCGGCAGCGTGCGCCATGCCGGCTGCCTGTGCGACCAGGGTCGCGGCGAAGACGGCACCGAGGGCGGCACGACCTGCCACGCCCATCTTGACTGAGGCCATGAGGTTCCTTTCCGAAGGGGGAGCGCGGGCACCGTCGCCCGGTCACCTGCCTGAAAGCCGGGCGGCATGCCCGGCCTGGGCCAGAGGTACCCGGCACACGTCGGACTCGGACACATGTGCAGCCGAACGAAGGGTTTGTTCACCTGTGCGGCCACGCGCCCGTGGGACCGCTTGCGTCCGGACCTGCCCTGTGTTCTGGTCGCGCGTCAGGGACCGTCGCATCGGACGCGCGTGACGTCCCCTCACAGACGTGCGGTGCCGCCCCCTCGCAGGACGACACCGCACTCGTACGGCCGATACGACCGACCGCCGCAAGCCCTACGCCTTGCGCAGCCGTTCGACGATCCCGTCCAGGTCGCGCCGGAACAGCGCGGCACGGAACACGTGCCCGCCGGGCTCCTCGTGCGACTCGTGCGGCAGGCCCGCCTCGTCGAGCTTTGCTCGGAACTCCCGCTGTCCGGCGAGGACTTGAGTCTCATTGACCCAGTCGGCCCAGTTCACCGGATCGGGGCTGGTGCCGGCCACCAGGAAGACGCGCTTGTCGCGATAGCTCGGGATGCGCTCCACCGGGTTGTCGGCACTGACCCGCGCCTCGTCCCACAGCGGAGCGCCGTAGACGGTGCCGCCCGCCAGGTCCGCCGCACCGGCGGAGATGTTCGCCCAGTGCGCCACCAGGCCCGCGTCTCGGCGCAGGCTGGCCGGACCCGAGTGAGCACTCACCGAGGCGAAGTCGCCGTGGTACTTGGCCGCGTACTTCAGTGCGCCGAAGCCGCCCATGGAGAAGCCCGCCACGGCGCGACCGTCGTACTCGGCGTAGGTACGGAAGTTCGCGTCGATCCAGGGCACCAGCTGCTCGATGTGGAAGGTCTCCCAGTCGCGCGGCCCGGAGTTGGACGACACCGGGTTGCTGTACCAGCCGGCGTGCCCGCCGTCCGGCATCACCACGATGACCGGACGTCCGGCCGTCAGCTCGCGGATGCCCATCTTGTCGAACGTCATGAAGTCCTGGTCGAGGCCGCCGCCGTGGAAGAGGTAGACCACGGGGTAACGGCGGCCGGAACCGTAGTCGTCGGGCAGCAGGACGTTGACCGCGGGGTCCCAGCCGATCGCGTCGGTGGCGAAGCGGTAGTACTTCATCCGCGGATCGCTCTCGTTGCTGTCCACGATCCGCAGACCGGCGGCGTCGTCGGCCGCAGCGGCCGACGGGGACCAGGCGAGGGCGCCTGCGCCACCGAGCGCGAGCGCCGCGGTGGCACCGCCCGCGGTCCTGAGCAGGCGGCGGCGGGAGACATGAGGCTGATTCAACTCGACCTCCAGGTAGGGGGGTTGTGTCGATCGCGGGTGCGCGAGTCGGTATGTGCCGGTGTCCGGGCATCCCGGTCTGTCCGCGCGCGCCGCGGGCCGGGTACGGCCGGGTGCGGCGTGCGCGTACCGGATGCTAGGGAGCCGCGCGGAGGGCGCGGGCCGAGGAGTTCGGGCACAGCCGAATTCCCCTTGTGGCGGCGGCAGTTACGCTTCCTTCATGGTCGGCGTGCTACGCATCCACTTCAGCGACCGGGACTTCAGGCACCTGCAACTGGCGCGGTCCGCGGACCCGGTGTGGGAGGCGTTCCTGGCGCTGCACGTGCTGACCACGTCCCCGGCCAGGGTCCCCGTACGCCTGCGCCCGTGGCGTCGGCGCGCCACCGAGCGTCTGCGGGACCCGGAGCTGCGCGGCGCGTGCCGCCTGCTGCACGACCTGGCACCGGCGGACACCCCGTACTTCCCCGACTTCCTGACTCCTGCCGAGTCGGCGGAGGGCATGACCGCGGCGCTGCAGACGCTGCGTGCCACCCCGGGTTCCCGCCTCGAACGTGAACTGCGGGAAGCGGCCAGGTACCGGCCGCTGCCGGGCTGGACCCGTCGGCTCGCCACGGGGGACCGGGACCTGCTCGGCCGGATCGCCGATGCCGTACGGCACTTCCACACCCAGCTCATCGCACCCGACTGGAGCGAGGTGCAGGCCACCGTCGCCGCCGACCGGGAGAGCCGGCTCGAACGGCTCGAGGACGGAATGACCGCGGTGCTCGACACCCTCGACCCGTTCGTCCGGCGGGACTCCGTGCTGAGCGCGCCCTACCCGGTGGACGCCGATCTGTGGCTGCGAGGCCGCGGCGTGCGGCTCATCCCGTCGTTCTTCTGCCACACCGCGCCGATCGCGATCGCCGATCCACGGCTGCCCCCGGTGGTGGTCTATCCGGTCCGTCCGACCGGCGCATCCGTCGCCGCACCGGACGGCCGGGCTGCGGCGCTCGCGGCGTTGCTCGGAGCGGGACGCTCCCGGGTGCTCGGGGCCCTGCCCGCCGCGTCCACCACCGGAGCGCTCGCCCTGCACCTCGGCATGTCCGCGTCCACCGTCAGCGGCCATCTCACCGTGCTGCGCGACTCCGGTCTCGTGCACAGCGAGCGCAGCGGCGTCCATGTGGTGCACCGGGTGACGGCCCGGGGCCGCCACCTCCTCGACGGCTGACCGGCCCGCGCGGAGGATTTCAGTAGGCGGGCGGAACGGGCCCCGTGGGACCGCCCCACTGCTGCTGGCCCCGCTGCTCCTCGCCGACCGCCCGGTGGATCAGCTGCTTGAGGCCTTCGGGGTCCGGCACGTGCTTGAGGGTGAGCATCCCCTGCTCGGAGGCCGACTGGATGGACAGCGTCCCCTCGCGCAGGATGCGCTCCCACAGCGTCGCGCGGAACGCCACGTCGTTCACCCGCACCAGCGGAATGCTGTGGCCGGTCTTGGTGAGGAATCCGCTGCGTACGTAGATCCGCTTCGTACTGACCACGTAGACCGTGCTGCGCCACTTCAGCAGGGGCACCAGCCAGAACCAGATGGAGGCGATCACGCCGAGTGCGAGGACGATGTTGCGCGCGGTGCTGCCCCAGTCGTCGGACGGTACGACCCACAACAGGACGCCCACCACCGCCCAGATGACGACCAGGACGGCGAACTCGCCCACGATCTCGGTCCAGTGCTGGCGCGTCGCATGCACCAGCTGCTCGTCCTCGGCCAGATAGCGCTCAGCGTTCAGCATGGGTCCGATCCTGGCACATCGCGGGGCGCTGTTCACCGTTCCCCCCGCTGCACTTGGGTCCGGTCGGCCGCGCGCGGGTGAGTCCTCGTCCACCTCGTCGTACTTCCCGAGGAAACGCACTGTGCCGCCCTGCTCGGCGCCGGTCGAGGCGGTCTCCCGCATACCGCGGGCGACGAAGTGCACGGCGTCGTACGCCTCCACGGCGAGGGGCGGGACGGCACAGGCCCTGAAGTGCATCCGGTACGCGGCCACGAAGCCCTGTGCGGCGGGCAGTTCGGCCGGAACCGTGTACGCCGTGACCAGCACCCAGCACCCAGCACCCAGCACCCAGCACCCAGCACCCAGCACCCAGCACCCAGCACCCAGCACCCAGCACCCAGCACACCGCCGCAGACCCGGCACGGGAGAGGAAGGCCGGGCCGTGGACCGGCTGCCCGCCCACGGACAAGAGGGCCGCCCGCCGTCGATCCTGCGCACGGCGGCCGGTCAGGTACCGGACCCGGAAGGCGGCCGTTCCTCCGAGGCCTGCGCGGCCGCTTCGAGTACGGCGCCGATCGCCTCGGGGCTCATCGACGCCAGGCCCTCGAACACGTTGCTCGAGCGCAGCGCGATGACACCGACGAGACAGGAGATGAGCACCTCGGCCCGGCCGACCGGATCCTCGTGCCCCTCGTCCGCGAGCCGCTCGGCGAGCGGGGTGATCAGACGGGTGCGCAGTTCACCGGCGGCTGAGGCGCGGACCTCCGGGGCGCTGCTCTGCGACAGGAGTGCCTGGACGAGCGGTCCGGGTGCGCCGCGGCGGTCCGTGCGGTGCAGCGCGTACGCGGTGTACGCGCCGAGGTCACCCGCCTGCACCGGCGCCTCCACCTCGCGGCTGTCCTCGGCGACCGCGGAACGGTAGACGGCTGCCTTGTTACCGAAGTAGCGGGCGATCAACGAGGCGTCTACACCGGCCCGTTCGCCGATCTCCCGCAGCGTCACCTTCTCGTACCCGTGCCGGCCGAAGAGGTCGCGGGCGGCGGCGAGCAGCGCGGCGCGCGTCGCGTCCGCGTCGCGCTTCCTGCGGTGCGAGCGTTCCGCTCCCGAAGCCGAACCCATCGGCCGTCCTTTCTCGTTCATGACCCGCCTGCCGTCCTGAGAGATCATCAGGTGGAGTCACGCCGGACGATACCCGACCCCGATTCGACCGGTGACGGCTCCGTGACCGGCCTCGATGCGGCGACCAAGCCCTCCGGGTCTTCCGGTCCGGTGGTGCGGGTGCGGCGCGGTGGCAGCGCCACGGCCGCGACGACCCCGAGGAACGCGGCGCCGGCGGTCACCAGGAGCGCCACGGTGTACGCGTTGCTGCTGGGTATCTCGCCGCCCGCAGGTGTGTGCGCCAGCATGATCGCCGAGATGGCGGCGCTGCCCACCGAGCCGCCGACCGTCCGCAGTACCTGATTGAAGCTGGTGGCACTGCCCGTCTCGGACGGCGGTACGTGACGCACGATGAGCAGCGGCATCACGGCGTAGGCAGCGCCCACGCCGTTGCCGAGCAGGAAGGTGCCGAGGACGAGGACACCCAGGTGGTCCCGCCAGACGGAGAGCACGACGAGGTCCACACAGACCAGGAGAGTGCCGAGCGGCAGTACACGGTTGAGCCCGATCCGGGACACCAGCGCGGAGGCGGCGCGATTCGCCGTGATGCTGCCGAGGGAGAGCGGCATCAGGATCAGACCGGTGGCGGTGAGGGAGAGCTGAAAGCCGTACCCGGCCTCCTTCGGCACCTGCGTGTACAGATTCACGAGCGACAGCACCCCGTACATGCCTATGCCCATGAGCAGGGCTGTCACGTTCGCGGCGAGGACCGCGCGATTGCGTACGAGGCGGATGTCGACCAGTGGATACCTGGCGCGCAACGCCTGGGCGACCCAGAGCGCGAGCACCGCGGCCCCGCCTGCCAGGCATCCGAGGGTCGCCGGCGCCGACCAGCCCCAGACCGCGCCCTGGCTCAGCGCGAGCAGGATCGCGGCGAGCCCGGTGCACAGGAGGACCGCGCCGGTCGTGTCGAGCGGGCGCCCGGAGACGGACGATCCGGCCGGCACCACCCACGTCACGACGGCGAGCGCCAGCGCGGTCAGCAGCGCCGCGAACCAGAACCCCGCCCGGTAGTCCAGGTGTTGGGCGATCACGCCGGTCACCGGATACCCGAGCCCGGCACCCACGGAGGTGGTGATGGACAGGGAGGCGATCCCGGAACGCATCCGGTCGGCCGGCAGGTGATCGCGTGCGACGGCGATGGCCAGTGGCATCAGCCCCATGCCGAGCCCCTGCAGCGCACGGCCGACGAGCAGCAGCCAGAACTCCGGCGCCACGGCGGCCAGCACACTGCCGAGGAGTACGCCGGCCAGCGCACCCTGGATGGCTCCACGTCTGCGCGGACCGTCGCCGAGCCGGCCGAGCACGGGGCCGGAGATGGCGCCGGCCAGGAGCGTGGCGGTGAGGATCCACTGGGAGGCGCCCAGGGGCACGTGCTGCTCGCGGGCGATGGTCGGCACCATCGGCGCGCCGAGTGTGCTGATCACGGACACCGAAAGGGCCGTGAACATCAGCGACGGGAGCAGTGTCCGGGGGCTACGTGTGCGGCTGCGGCCGCTCTTGCCCGTGGCCGGACTCTCACCTGTGCCGCTCATCTGCCGGGGCCCTCCGATCGCATCTTGTCATCGCCAGATGTCATCGAACGATGACAAGGCTGAACGGTCCAAGATAGTCCCACCGGACCGCCCTGTCAGGACCGCCCCCCCCGCCGCACGCACGCCGGAGGCCGGGCTCTCCTCGGAATTCGTCCCGCTGAGCCCGGCCTCGAGCGCGCGGTGCGAGCCTCGTCACACGCTGCCTCGTGAACGCTTCAGTGACCGCGTGCGATCCACTCGTCGAGGTGCGGAGCCTCGTCACCGATCGTCGTCGAGTCGCCGTGGCCCGTACGGACGACGGTCTCCGGCGGCAGAGTCAGCAGCCGCTCCCGGATCGACTCGATGATCGTCGGGAACGAGGAGAAGGACCGTCCCGTCGCCCCCGGCCCGCCCTGGAACAAGGTGTCGCCGGAGAAGAGCGTGCCGAGCCCCGGCGCGTACAGGCAGACCGCGCCCGGGCTGTGGCCCGGGGTGTGCAGAACCTGCAGTTCGACGCCCCCGACCTGCAGCGACTCGCCGTCGGTCAGTGCCGCGTCGGGCCGCAGTGACGGGTGGCGCTGCTTCCAGAGGTCGTCGTCCGCCGGGTGCAGCAGGACCGGTGCACCGGCGCGCTCGGCGACGTCGGGTGCCGCGTCGATGTGGTCGTCGTGCCCGTGGGTGGAGATGATGCCGAGCAGCCGGCGTCCGCCCACCGCCTGCAGGATCGCGTCCGCGTCGTGCGCCGCGTCGATCACGTAGACCTCGTGGTCGTCACCGACGAGCCAGACGTTGTTGTCCACCTCCCAGGTGCCGCCGTCGAGCGAGAAGGTGCCGGAGGTGACGAGATGGTCGACACGGGCTCCGCCCGCGTTCGGTGCGGTGCTCACAGGACCACCACCGAACGCAGCACCTCGCCGCGCTGCATACGGGCGAAGGCCTCCTCGACGTCGTCGAGGGCGATGGTCTCCGAGACGAAGGCGTCCAGGTCGAGCCGTCCCTGCTGGTACAGGTCGATGAGCATCGGGAAGTCCCGCGACGGCAGACAGTCGCCGTACCAGGACGACTTGAGCGAGCCGCCGCGGCCGAACACGTCCAGGAGCGGAAGTTCGAGCTTCATCTCCGGAGTGGGCACGCCGACGAGGACCACCGTGCCCGCCAAGTCCCGGGCGTAGAAGGCCTGTCGGTACGTCTCCGGGCGGCCGACCGCGTCGATCACCACATCGGCGCCGAAGCCGTCGGTGAGGGCCTGAATGCTCTCGACCACGTCGGCCTTGCTGCCGTCGACCGTGTGGGTGGCGCCGAGCGACTCGGCCTGGGTGAGCTTCTTCGCGTCCAGGTCGACCGCGATGATCTTCGCGGCTCCGGCCAGGCGGGCGCCGGCGATCGCCGCGTTGCCCACGCCGCCGCAGCCGATGACCGCGACGGAGTCGCCACGGCCCACATGGCCGGTGTTGATCGCGGCGCCGAGGCCGGCCATCACGCCGCAGCCGAGCAGTCCGGCGGCGGCCGGCGAGGCCTCGGGGTCGACCTTGGTGCACTGGCCCGCGGCCACCAGCGTCTTCTCCGCGAACGCGCCGATGCCGAGCGCGGGGGAGAGCTTGGTGCCGTCCGCCAGCGTCATCGGCTGCGAGGCGTTGTGAGTGGCGAAGCAGTACCACGGCCTGCCCCGCTTGCAGGCACGGCACTGGCCGCACACAGCACGCCAGTTGAGGATCACGTAGTCACCGGGCGCGACCTCGTCCACACCCTCGCCGACGGACTCCACCACGCCCGCGGCCTCGTGTCCGAGGAGGAAGGGGAACTCGTCGTTGATCCCGCCCTCGCGGTAGTGCAGATCCGTATGACAGACGCCGCAGGCCTGGACCTTGACCACTGCCTCGCCCGGGCCCGGATCGGGGATCACGATGGTCTCGATCCGGACCGGTTCGTTCACCGCGCGCGAGACGACGCCGCGTACTTCCTGTGCCATGGCGTACTGGCCTTCCCTTAGATCGGCACGCACCGTCGCGCACCGGGTGTCCGTTGTACCGCTTCATCCTCCCTGACCTCGGCGCGCGGCGCATCGACTCCGTGCGGGACGGTCGGCGCGCGATGGCCGACGTCAGTCGCTTGACGCCGTGGCCGATTCCGCCCTTCCGTGCCCGGTTGTCGTCGTGTGCCTGCACCCGGCCGGCGCCGGCCGGTGAACTGCCCCGCCGTCTGGCCGTCCTGTGAAGGAATCCGCGCAGTCCGGGCACCGCCGGTTCGCCCGCCGCTCATCCCGTCCACGTCGCGTACGCGTTCACTGGCGCGCGACATCGTCACCGTGGAAAGGACACCGCGTGCACGCCACACTTCGTTCGCTGCGCTCCACCGCCGTCGCCGGGACCGCGCTCCTGGCACTCCTCGCCGCCGCCTCCGCACCCGGCCTCGCGTCCGGCGCGGGCGATTCCGGGGCATCCGACACCGCCGCGGCCTCGGCCGGCGCGGGCGGGAGACCCGAACTCCCGGCTCGTATCGACGGCGGAGCCTGGCCCACCAGCCACGTCCAGGGGGTGACCGTCGACAGGGAACGCGGCTTCGTGTACTGGTCGTTCACGCAGATGCTGGTCAAGACGGATCTCGACGGCAAAGTCGTCGGCACGGTCGAGGGACTCACCGGACACCTCGGCGACATCGACCGGAACGACCGCGACGGCCGGGTCTACGGCTCGCTCGAGTACAAGGCCGAGGAATCGTTCTACATCGCCGTCTTCGACGTCGACCGTATCGACCGGGTCGGTATGAACGCCGAGACCGACGGTGTGATGACCGCGGTCCATCTGAACGAGGTCGCCGAGGACTTCACCGCCGACATGGACGGCGACGGGGTCTTCGACGGCGATGTCGCGGACACCGCGGACCACCGCTACGGCTGCAGCGGAATCGACGGCGTCTCCTTCGGCCCCGAGTTCGGCAGGCGAGGCGGCGAGCAGCAGCTCAAGGTCGCCTACGGCGTCTACTCCCACACCGGCCGCACCGACAACGACCACCAGGTGATCCTGGCGTACGACACCGCCGACTGGCGCAAGTACGAGCGGCCGCTCTCGCAGTCCACCCCGCATCACAGCGGCCCGAAGCGCCACGACGGCAAGTACTTCGTCCGCACCGGCAACACCACGTACGGCGTGCAGAACCTCCAGTACGACCCGTACACCGAGAACTGGATCATGGCCGTCTACCAGGGCGAGAAGGAGGGTTTCCCCAACTACTCGTTCTTCACCGTCGACGGGACCGAGAGGCCGGTGCGCGGCGAGATCACCGGACAGCCCGAGCCGGAGACCGGCAAGCTGCTCGAGCTCCGCGAGGCAGGTCTGCGCGACGAGGCGACCGGCATCCGCGGCTGGGAGTTCCACGGCAGTCTCGGGTTCGACGCGCTGGGTGACGGCCGCTACTACGTGGCCGAGGGCCGGGCCGTCGAGGAGGACGGCGTCGAGAAGCAGCACGGCGAGGTCCGCCTGCACCGCTGGACCGGCAGGACTCCGACCCCCTTCGAGCCGCTCGGCTGACCGGCGCCGGCCGCTCCCGACTCCGGCGGCCGCGCTGGACAACGTGTCCGCGCAACCCGCGGCGGCTCGACGCACCGTCCATTGTCCGGCGTTGCCCGGCCGGGCATGCTGCGGTGATGCGAGCCCACCACGGGAGCAGCCCGTCCCCGCCGTCCCGCCGATCCGTGCTGCGTGCACTCGGCGGGGGAGCGGCGCTCGGCGCCCTCGCCGGATGCGGGGTCCCCGCCGCGTACGTCCCCGCATCCGAGCGGGCCGCCGCCGACCTCTCCGCACGCGACCGGCAACTCACCTTCGCCAACTGGCCGTTGTACATCGACACGGACGACGACGACACGTCCCGCCGGCCGACTCTGGACGCCTTCACCCGGCGTACCGGGATCGGTGTCCGGTACACCGAGGAGATCAACGACAACGACGAGTTCTTCGGGAAGATCAGCCCGGCCCTGATGAACGGCCAGGCGACCGGCCGTGACCTCATCGTCGTCAGCGACTGGATGTGCGCACGCTTCGTCCGCCTCGGGTGGGTCCAGGAGATGGACCGGTCCCGGCAGCCGAACGTCGCCAAGTACCTCGACCCGCTGCTGCGTTCACCCCACTTCGACCGCGGACGCCGCTCCACCGTGCCCTGGCAGTCCGGGATCACCGGCATCGCGTACAACAAGGCGAAGATCGGCCGCGAACTGCACAGCGTGTCGGACCTGTGGGCCGACGACCTGCGCGGCCGGGTCACCCTGCTCTCCGGGCTCGACGAAGCCTTCGCGCTCCTGATGCAGGGCGAAGGGGCGGACATCACCCGCTGGAACACCGACGACTTCCACCGGATCTGCGACCGCGTGGAGAAGCTGGTCGCCGCCCGGCACATCCGCCGCTTCACCGGCAACGACTACATCAAGGACCTGGAGACCGGCGACGTACTGGCCTGCCAGGCCTACAGCGGCGACGTCATCCAACTCCAGGCGGACAAGCCCGAGATCGAGTTCCTCGTCCCCGAAGAGGGCGCCGAACTCTGGTCGGAATCCCTGATGATCCCCAACCTCGCCAGCCACAAGCGCAACGCCGAGCGCCTCGTGGACCACTACTACGACCCCGAGGTCGCAGCCGGCCTCGCCGCCTGGGTCAACTACGTCTGCCCGGTACCCGCCGCACGCGACGTCCTCGCCTCCAGCAAGGACGAGGAGACCGCAGCCCTCGCGGAGGACCCGCTGATCTTCCCCGACGACGCCATGCGTGCCCGCCTCGCCATCGCCCGCGACATCACCGACGAGGAACGTCCCGAACTGTCCGAGCGGTGGAACGGGATCGCCGGAGTGTGAGAGGCGCGGGCCGTCCGGTCAGGCCGGCGTGCGCGTCTGCGGCGCGGCCGGCAGGACGGGGAGTGTCAGGTCGCGGGTGAGCCGTCGGTAGAGCACGTAACTGACCACCGACACCAGCAGGTACAGCAGGTGTGCGACCCCGGGGACGTCGTGCATGACCAGGAGGCCGTCGTTGGCCGAGTGCAGGATGCAGACGAGGACGAAGACGCCGAGGATCCCGGGCGTCACGACCACCTTGCCCCGGCGCTCCCACACCGCGAACGCGGCCGCGCAGATCGCTCCGGTCCACACCAGGTGACTGAACGGTGTCGTCAGACCGCGCATCAGCAGGATGCCGTCGGCGGCGAAGACGTTGTCGTGGTGCATGTTGGAGAACGCGTACGACACGGATTCCAGTACGGCGAAGCCGGTGGCCACCATCAGGCCGGCCATGACCCCGGCGCGCTTGCTGATCACCTTGCCCGTCAGGGCCATCACGAGCACGGGGACGAGCTTCGCCGGTTCCTCGATGAAGCCGACCCGCAGGATCTCCACGCTGTCGTCGACACCGATCAGCAGGGCGTCGTAGAACCCGCCGAGCAGCAGGGCGACGCCGCCGCCGAACAGGCCTGCGCCCATCAGGGTCAAGGCGGGGGCGCTGGTGGCGATGCCGGTGCGGTGGTGGGTGGCGACGAGAAGGGCGACCGGCCCTGCCGCCGCCCCGTAGAAGAACGACGCGGGGACCACCGCGACGTTCCCGGTCCCCTTCGCCACCAGGGCGAACGCGAGGGAGAGCAGCAGCATGAGCAGCCAGACGTGGAACCATCGACTGCGCAGGAAGGACGGTCGGCGACGTCGAGGTGACTCGTCCGGTGCTGCGGATGCCGGTCGCGGGGGCCGTCGGGGTTCCCACTCGGATCGGTGATCGTCCGGTTTGCGGGCCATGGCCTTGCCCCCTTCGGGTGGGTGCGCTCCGCGGTTGTGGCGCGGTCTGCACGGTGGGCCGCGCTACGTGCTACGACCATCCATCCCATCTCGGATCGGGCGACCCCGCACGGCGAGGGCGCCCGGCCGGTGCACACCACGGCCCGCGCACCTGACGTCACGGCCCCGGCGACGGCGGACGCGCGCCCGCACCGAATGAGACCTGGTCGGCGTCCACGACCTCGGCGTTCATGTTGCGGCGCATCATCTCCAGGGCCGCGTCCGCGAGTCGGGGGTGGATGTGTGCCACGCCGTCGCGCGGGACGGACACCTGCAGGTGCCGGATGTGGGCATCGAGCGCGGAGTAGAGCACGCACTGCTCGGTGACCTGTCCGCACAGGACCACATGCCGTACGCCCAGCTGCCACAGCAGATACGACAGCGGGGTCTCGTAGAAGATCGAATGACGCGCCTTGATCACGAACAGCGAGGTGTCGTCCGGCAGGATCGGCTCCACCAGGCCCGCGTGCGGCCCCGCTAGTGCGCTGTCCACGATCTCGCCGTGGTGCGAGCGCCATTGACCGAAGTTGTCGTTCACGTAGATCACCGGTGCTCCGGCCGCGCGCGCACGGCGGATCAGCCCCGCGACCACCGGCACGACAGGCCGCGCGGACGGCACGAGCTGCTCCGCGTCGTCGTGGTCGTACGTGTTGATCATGTCGATGACGACGAGCGCGCCCGGGCCGTGTGCGGGCCCGGCCGTGTCCCGGCCGGCCTGCTGTCCCGCGGTCATCCGAGGCCGGAACGCAGAGCCGGCAGCAGCGTGCGGGCCGACCACTCCAGGAACGCCTCCTGTGTGTCGCCGCCGATCTGCACGAGCGCGACCTCGGTGAAACCGGCGTCCGTGAAGGCGCGCACGGCTTCCACGAAGGTGTCCGGGTCGTCGCCGCACGGGATGGATTCCGCGACGTCCTCGGGGGTGACGAACTGGGTGGCCCCGGCGAAGGAGTCAGGACCGGGCAGTTCGGAGTTCACCTTCCAGCCGCCGGCGAACCACCGGAACTGATCGTGCGCACGCTCCACCGCGGCCCGGCGGTCCGTGTCGAAGCACACTGGCAGCTGGCCCACCCGCGGCTTTCCAGCGCCGCCGTGCCGGTCGAAGGCGGTCAGCAGTTCCGCCTTGGGCTCGGTACTGATCACGAGGTCGCCGAGCTTGCCCGCCAGGGCGCAGGACCGCGGCCCCGACACGGCGATCCCGACCGGCGGCAGCGGGTCGGGCAGGTCCCACAGGCGTGCCGCGTCCACGTCGTAGTGCCTGCCGTGCCGGGTGACGTCCCCGCCGCCGAAGAGCTCCCGGATGATCGTCACCGCCTCCTCGAACATCTCGAGCCGTACGGCCACGGAGGGCCAACCACGGCCGACCACATGCTCGTTGAGGTTCTCTCCGGACCCGAGCCCGAGGCGGAACCTTCCCTCGGACAGCAGTTGCAGCGTCGCCGCCTTCTGCGCGACGACCGCCGGGTGGTAGCGGACGGTGGGGCAGGTGACGTACGTCATCAGCGGAATCCGCGAGGTGGCCTGGGCTGCGGCCCCGAGCACACTCCACGCGTACGGGGAATGTCCTTGGGAGCGCAGCCAGGGGAAGTAGTGGTCGCTGGTCACGGAGAAGTCGAACCCGACCGCCTCCGCCCCCACGACATGCCGCACCAACTCCCGCGGCCCGGCCTGCTCGGTCATCATCGTGTACCCGATCTGCACCATGGCTCCCGAGTCCCCCACCGCACTCCGCCCAATCAGCGTCTCCGTAGATTGACACCATGGCTGTCACGATCGCCGAGCACGCGGCCCCCGATCCGTGGGAGGGCTTCATCGCCGAGCCCGTCTCGGACCACGGCGGGGCGGGTGTCCTCGTACTGTCCGGCTCGAGCGGTCGGATCGAACGTGAACGATGCCGTGCCTTCGCCCGCGCCGGGGTGATGGCGGCGTCGGTCCGCTGGTTCGGCGGCCGGGGCATGGCGCCCGGCATCTGCGAGGTCCCGCTGGAGACCTTCGTCGCCGCTGCCGGGCTGTTGCGCGAGCGCGGCGCGCGGCGGGTCAGCATGCTCGGTGTGTCCAAGGGGGCGGAGGCGGCGCTGCTGGTGTCCGCGCTCTCCACCTGTGCCGATGCCGTGATCGCCGTCTCCCCGACGTCGGTCGCCTGGGCCGGTGTGGGCCCCGGGCTCGACGGCCGCGACCGTCCGTTCAGGTCCAGCTGGACCTGGCGGGGCCGGGCGGTGCCGTTCGTCGGCTACGACGCCTCCTGGGTTCCCGTGGAGCCCGCGGGTTCGCCGCATGCCCTGGTCGGCTGGTACGAGCGCAGCCTCGCGGCCGATCCGGACGGGGTGACGGCCGCGGCCATCCCCGTGGAGCGTGCCGACGTGGATCTCGTGGTCATCGCGGGCGGTGCGGACCGCATGTGGCCGTCCGTGCGCTTCGCGCGCGAACTGGCGGACCGGAGGGAAGCGGCCGGCCGCGGGGTGCGACTCCTCACCAGCCCCGACGCCGGTCACCGGATCGTCTTTCCCGGAGAGGTGCCCCCGCCTCCGTCGTCCCGCTTCGATCACGGTGGGACGGCGGAGGCGGATGCCGCACTCGGTGCGGTCGCGTGGCCGGAGGTGCTGGCCGCTGTGCGTGGGGCCTGAGTGCCGCACGAGTCCGCCGGCCCGGCGGGTGTCGTACGCGGGTCAGTTCGGGTCGCGGTCGAAGAGTGCCTTCGACCAGACGTAGCCGAGGGTCACCAGGGCGAGGCACCAGGCGAGGGCGAGCCAGCCGTTGTGGCCGATCTCGGTGCCGAGGAGGAGGCCTCGCAGGGTCTCGATGGCGGGGGTGAACGGCTGGTACTCGGCGATCGGGCGGAACCAGCCCGGCATCGCGTCGACCGGCACGAAGGCGCTCGAGATGAGCGGCAGGACGATCAGCGGCAGCGCGTTGTTGCTGGCGGCCTCGGCGTTCGGGCTGATCATGCCCATTCCTACCGCGATCCAGGTGAGTGCGAGGGCGATGAGCGCGGTGAGGCCGAGGGCTGCGAGCCATTCGACGGCCGTCGCGTCCGTGGAACGGAAACCGATGGCCACGGCGACGGCACCCACCACGACCACGCTCGTCACCGCCTGCAGCACGCTGCCGATGACGTGTCCGATCAGTACGGATCCGCGGTGGATGGCCATCGTGCGGAAGCGGGCGACGATGCCCTCGGTCATGTCGTTGGAGACGGAGACCGCGGTGCCGACGACGGTGCCGCCGATCGTCATCATCAGGATCCCGGGTACGACGTAGGCGATGTACGCCGAGCGGTCGGCGCCGCCGCCCATGCCCGCGCTCATCACGTCACCGAAGACGTAGACGAAGAGCAGCAGGAGGACGACCGGGGTGAGCAGGAGGTTCAGGGTGAGGGAGGGGTAGCGCCGGGCGTGCAGCAGGTTGCGGCGCAGCATCGTGTGCGCGTCGCGGGCGGCGAGGGTGAGGGTGCTCATCGGGCGGTCTCCTCGGATCGGGAGGCGTGGGCAGGCGGGGTGGGCGCCGGCACGTTGCTGCCGGTCAGAGCGAAGAACACGTCGTCCAGGTCCGGGGTGTGCACGGTGAGTTCGTCTGCCTCGATCCGGGTGGAGTCCAGCAGATCGAGGATCGAGCGCAGTGCGCGCTGGCTGCCGTCGCTGGGGATCTGGAGGGTGAGCGATTCGTCGGCCGGTCCGGCGCCCGCACGGCCCGAGCCGAGCGTGTGCGGGATTCCCGCCTTCTGGAGTGCGGAGGCGGCATGCCGGTACGTCGCCGGGTCGGTGAAGCCGAGACGTACGTGTCCGCCGGGGACGAGTCGCTTGAGTTCCTCGGCGGTGCCCTCGGCTGCGATGCGGCCGTGGTTCAACACTGCGATGCGGTCGGCGAGTTCGTCTGCTTCCTCGAGGTACTGGGTGGTGAGGAAGACGGTGACGCCGTCGGTGACGAGGTCGCGGATGATCTGCCACATGCTGTGGCGGGAGCGGGGGTCGAGGCCGGTGGTGGGTTCGTCGAGGAAGATGATGCGGGGGTCGCCGACCAGGGTCATGGCGATGTCGAGGCGTCGTTTCATGCCGCCGGAGTAGGTGGAGGCGGGTTTCTTCGCGGCGTCCACGAGGTCGAAGCGCTCGAGCAGTTCGGCTGTGACCCGTCGTCCCTCGGTCTTGGGGAGGTGGTGCAGGTCGGCCATCAGGAGCATGTTCTCCTCGCCGGTGATCAGGCCGTCGACCGCGGAGAACTGGCCGGTGACGCCGATCGCGGTGCGGACGGCCTGCGGGTCGGCGGTGAGGTCGTGGCCCGCGACCTGTGCCTGGCCGCTGTCGGTGGTGATGAGAGTGGAGAGGATCTTCACGGCGGTGGTCTTGCCGGCGCCGTTCGGTCCGAGCAGGGCGAAGACGGAGCCGGCCGGGATCTGCAGATCGATGCCGTCGAGTACGACCTTGGCGCCGTACGCCTTGCGCAGGCCCACCGCGGAGATGGCGGCGGGTTGCCGAGTGGCGCGGTGTGGACTGGTTGTGGGCATGACAGATGAAGGCATGGGGTCCTCCGTTTCGAAGGCTGAGGGGTGGGAGTGCGCCGCGCGGTGGGCGACGTGAAGGGGCCGCGCCGACAGCCGATCGGTGACCGGACGCGCTCGGGCGTACGTGTCGTCGCGGCGGGAGGTGAGGTGCCGGAGGGGCCGAAACGGCCGAGTGGATCGGCGAGTTGGCGGATCGGGGCACGGGAGCTGGAGGGGGCGCGCCGCTAGGTGCTGGGTCGGTGCGCCTGAAGCGGCCGTGTCGACAGGTGGGTCGGGGCGTCCGGGCTCAGGCGCGGGCGCGGCGGACGTCGATGTTGCCGAAGCGGGTGCGGGCGCGGACCTCGACCGTGTCCGCCGGCTTCTCCGGAGCCTCGGCGGGGGCGAGGGTGTTACGCACTTGGCCCTGCCCCGAACTGACGTCGAGCCAGGCGGCGGAACCCTCGCGGATGCCGACCTCGATGGCGCCGTGCGCGGTCTCCAACTGGACTGCGCCGCGGGCCACTTCGGCGACGCGCAGGGTGCCGTGGGCGGTGGTGGCGGCGAGCGAGGACTCGGCGCGCGTGATGTCGATGTCGCCGTTGGAGCCGTTCACCCGCAGGTCGCCGGTCGCCACGCCGAGGGTCGTGGTGCCGTGGGAGTTCTTCAGGACGGCGGGTCCGTCGACGTGTCCGACGCGGATGCTTCCCGAACTGGTGGAGATCTCGGCCTTGCCGTCGACCCGGTCGACGGAGATGGAGCCGTGTGCGGCCTCGATGTGCAGGGGTCCGGTGGCGTCGAGGCGCACATCGCCCGCGGAGGTCTTCACGCGCACCTCGCCGAGCCGGCCCTCGCCGAGGACCTGGGCCCAGGCGCCGGTCATGTGGACCTGTGAGCCGCTGGGCAGTTCGACGGTGACGTCGATGGTGCCGTTGCGGCCGAACAGGCTCGGCCTAGGCATCCGGACGGTCAACATACCGTTGGCGAAGGTGACTTGGGTCTGCTCGGCGGCCCGCACGTCCTGGTTCCTCTTGGGGTCGCGCGGGCTCACGTCCACATGGGTGTCGTCGCGGTCGTCGGCGCAGAAGCGGACCGATCCGGCGTCCACGTGGGCGGTCACCGAGATCGGTTCGGGGCTGTCGAAAGCAGGCATGGCTGTACCGTCCTCATGGCTCGTCGGGCGTCCCCGCTGGTGGGACGTAAAGGGTGTGTGGTGCGCGGAGCCGGGTGCGGCTAGCGCGCCCAGCCGGTGAAGCTCTGTCCGATGTGGTGTGCCTTCTCGGGCGCCCGTGGCCGGCCGCCGCCGCCGCCGTCGACCGCGGCCGATACGGCCCGGACCAGCCAGGCGTTCACCGACAACCCCTCGCGGCTCGCGGCGTCCTCCGCGCGCGCCTTGAGGTGGGCGGGCAGCCGGAGGTTGACGCGCGCGGTGCCGCCCTCGTCACCGTCGGCGGGTGCGGCCGGTGTGAAGGGTTCGGCAGCCGTCTGCGCACGGTCCGCCGTGTCGGTGGGGGGCGGTGTCACCACGAAGTCGGGGTCGAGTCCCCGCAGCCGTACATCGACGGAGCCGGGGGCGAGATCGCGGGTGATCTCGGCCATCGCGGCGGACAGGACGTTGAGCATCGTCAGGCGGGCCGCGGAGTCCAATGGCGCAGTGAGCCGCTCGGCCAGCTCGCGGGCGTCCTCTCCGCCGGCTTCGGCGGCCACCGCGAGTTCACGGCGGAGGGTGTCGACGTAGGGCGTGAGGTCCATGGCGCAATAGTGGCACCATTGTGGCGCCACGGGCAAGCCAAAATGACGTCACACTCGAGGTGCTCCCGTATCTCAGGCCTCTGAGCTGCATTGATGTGGCGATATTGAGGTGGGCCAAGATGGCGCCACAGATGGCGCCAGGAGGTGCCACCCCGTGCCGTGCTACCCCGTGCCGTGCCGCCTCGGGGCGTCACCTCGCAGGTCAGCCGACGGAGCGTTCCCTGCCCTTCCAGTGCGGCTTGCGCAGTTCACGCTTGAGGATCTTGCCCGCGGGCGAGAGCGGGAGTCGAGCGACGAACTCCGTGGTGCGCGGGGCCTTGTAGCCGGCGATCAGCGTCTTGCAGTGGTCCCTGAGCTCCCCGCCCGAGGTGTCCGCGCCGGGCTTCAGGACGACGACGGCATGCACCCGCTCCCCGTAGATGTCGTCGGGTACGCCGATCACGGCGCAGGAGGCCACGGCGGGATGCTGGGCCAGGGCGTTCTCGACCTCGGTCGAGTAGACGTTCTCGCCGCCGGTCACGATCATGTCCTTGATCCGGTCGACGATGTACAGGTAGCCGTCGGCGTCCAGATATCCGCCGTCACCGGTGTGCAGCCAGCCGTCGCGGAGCACCTCGGCGGTCTCGTCCGGCTTGTTCCAGTAGCCGCTCATCACATGTCCACCGCGGACGGCGATCTCGCCGACCTGGCCGGCGGGGAGCTCCGCACCGTCCGCGCCGACGATCCTGATCTCGCTGTGCGGCGCGGCCCGGCCACCGGAACGCAGCCGGGTGCCTTCGATGTGGTCCGCGCCGGTGAGGAGTGTGGCCACGGGCGCCACTTCGGTCATGCCGTACGCCTGGAGGAAGCGCGCCGAGGGGAAGGCTGCCATGGCCCGCCTGAGCAGTGCCTCCGGCATCGGGGACGCGCCGTAGAGGAACGAGCGGAAGCTCGACAGGTCGTAGGCGCCGCGGTCCGGATGGTCCACCAGCAGCTGGATCATGACCGGCGGCAGCATCGAGGTGGAGACCGCGTGGTCCTGGACGGCCTTCAGCACGGCTACGGGCTCGAACGACGGAGTGAACACATGAGTGCCTCCGACGAGCGTCTGGATGTTCCAGGCGACCAGGGCCGCGCTGTGGAACAGGGGTGCGGCGTGCAGCATCCGGCCGCCCGCCACCGCGATCGGCTCACAGGCCTGGCTGCCGAGGGCGGAGACCATCATGTTGGCGTGGCTGAGCATCACTCCCTTGGGGAAGCCGGTGGTCCCGCCGGTGTAGAAGACGCCGGCCAGTGTGTCGCCGCCGAAGCGCCCGTCCTCCACCGGATCCGTCGAGGCGAGCAGCGTCTCGTACGGCAACAGGCCGTCGGGCGCGGGCTGTTCGCCGCAGTGCACCACGGTGTCCAGGACGTCCCGCAACCCGTCGACCACAGGCAGGAAGGCGTCGTCGACGAACAGGCAGCGAGTGCCGGACTGTTCCAGGCAGTAGCGGATCTCCGGCGGCGCCCAGCGGATGTTGATCGGGTTCACCGCCGCGCCGATCCACCAACAGGCCATCAGATACTCGTGGTAGCGGTCGGAGTTGAACGCGAGGATCCCGACCCGGTCCCCGGGGCGTATGCCGAGATCACGCAGTGCGCCGGCGAGCCGGGCGGTCCGCTCGACCGACTCGCGCACGGTGCGCACCCGGTCGCCGCAGACGGTCAGGGGCACGTCCGGGTTTCGCTGGAGGAGCCGGTGCAACGCTTGCGTCAGGTACATGGAAACGTCTCCGCGGGTGGATGTGGGTGAGAGCGGCGGTGAGGAGTGCCCGCGGTCGGATCTCGGGGCGGCCGCCGGGGGTCCGGTGCTCAGGTGCGCTACCCGGGACGTCACTCGGGCGTACGGGACGTCACTCGGGCGTGCGGGCCGCCAGGACCACTTCGAGTACGGCATCACGAACGACCCCGGGGCACTCCTGCGGGACGAGGTGGCCGGCCTCCGGGACGACGACGGCGCGGCCGTTCGGCGCGGCCTTCATCAGCCGCTCCGCCGTCGCGTTGAGCAACGGCCGTGCCTTGGCCATCCCGCGGTCCACGCGGCCGCCCTGCAGGCTGACGGTGGGCACGTCGGGTGTTCCGGCCTCCTGCAGTCGTCGCACCAACGGCCTTGAGGAGACGAGGTGTTCGGCCTCGCGGGTGCCCGCGCGCATCGCCCGGACGCACGCGTAGTCGCGCATCATGATCGCCATGTCGGTGCTGTCGATCTCGGACGAGGCGCCGTGCGGCAGAGCCTGTCGCTCGAGCATCCTGGCGCCGCCGAGCCGTGCCAGGAGCGCCATGATCCGGAACGAACCGGCGACCATCCAGGCGTTCTTGGCCGGCATCGTCTCCGCGACCGACGCGTCGACGAACACGAGCCCGGCCACCCGCTCGGGGTGGCGTTCGGCGAAGAGCCGGATGATCGGCCCGCCCCAGCTGTGACCGACGAGCACCACCGGGGGCGGTCTCGTCCACCGCGTCGAGCAGCGCGGTCAGATCGTCGACGATGCGTTCCAGGGTGCGCCCGGCCGGATCGACGTCGCTGCCTCCGTAGCCCGCACGGTCGTAGGACAACGTGCGGCCGTGCTCACTGATCTCGCGTTGGGTGTGGACCCAGCAGGCGGCCGGTGCGCTCATGCCGGCCTCGAACACCACCAGCGGCCCTGGGCCCTCGCCGGCGACGACGGTACGCAGCGCGCGTCCGTCGGGCAGGCCGACGAGGCGTTCCGTCAAACCCCAGCCTGGACCGGCGGGCGGTGCGGGCGGTGAGGTGCGGGCACGTGACATCGAGGTGGGCCTTTCACTGGGGCGTGAGGGTGCGGCGGTCCAGGTCCCACCGGGCCGCGCGTTCGAGCTGCGCGGCGAGCGTCAGTACCTCGGCGTCACCGCGCGGCCGTCCCACGAGCTGTACTCCGTACGGCAGTCCGGCCTCGTCGAGATGGGACGGTACGGCGACGGCGGGCTGTCCGGTGAGGTTGACCCAGGGCGTGTAGCAGGACCAGTCCAGCATCAGACCGGGCACACCCTCGACACCCCCGGTGAGATAGTGGCCGATCGGAACCGGTGGTCCGTTGATGGTCGGTGTCAGCGCGACATCGAAGGCGTCGAGCGCCGCGAGGAACGCACTCGCGTACCCGGCGAGCACCGCCTGGGTGCGCACCACGTCGATGCCGGTCAACTGCTCGCCCAGGGAGTGCAGATAGCGCGTGTACGGCGTGAGCAGCGCCTGCCGTTCGGCCGGTACGAGCGTGCCGGCCGCCGCCTGGACCAAGAAGCCGAACCAGGCCGTGACGGCCTGCTGCACCTGCTCACCGCACGGCACCGGGACGGCGATCTCGTGGACCTCGTGGCCGAGCTCGCGCAGCAGGGCCGCCGAGCGCTGTGCCGCCGCGACGGCCTCCGGGTGGGCAGGTGCGGAACCGATCCCCGTATCGGTCCACATCGCGATCCGCAGCGCACGGTCCGGCTCTCGCGTCACGGCGGCGGCGAAGCTCTCCTCGGCCGGTGCGGCGTACAGGTCGCCGGGCCAGGGCTGCGCCATCACGTCGAGGAGCAGTGCGGCGTCCTCGACCGTACGGGCGATCGGTCCCTCGGTGGTCGTGGAGAAGAACGAGGATCCCGGCGCCGGGCTCACCCGGCCCCGGCTCGGCTTCACCCCGACGAGGTGGCAGGTCGACGCGGGCGTGCGGATCGAGCCTGCTCCGTCGCTGCCGTGCGCGGCGGGCAGCAGTCCGGCGGCGACGGCCGCGGCCGCCCCGCCACTGGATCCGCTGGCGTAGCGGCCCGGTGCGTAGGGCGTCACCGCCGGGCGCGCGGTGACCTCGTTCTCGGTGTAGCACGTCGCCCCGAACTCGGGGGAGTTGGTCTTGCCGACGAAGACGGAACCGGCCTTCCGGAGCAGTCCCACGGTCCAACTGTCCTGCGTCGGTACGAAGTCGGCGAGCGCGGCGGAGCCGAACGTCGTCCGCGTACCGGCCGTCGCGAAGAGATCCTTGATGCCGAGCGGGAGCCCGCACAAGGGGCCGCCTTCGCCGCGGGCCAGCAGCTCGTCCGCGCGGGCGGCGTCCTCGCGCGCGAGATCGGGTGTCACGGTCACGAACGCGCCGAGCCCGGCGTCGAGCCGGTCGATACGCGCCAGATAGTGCTCGGTCAGTTCGCGGGAACTGACCTCGCCGGTGCGCAGGGCGCCGAGTTGCCGTGCCGCGGACAGCTCGTGAAGGTCACTCACCCGGGCACCGCCTCTTCCGCCGGCAGGAATCGGTGCGGTCGACCGCACCCGTATCCACTCCTCGAAGTTCCGTACATGTCGACACGGGAATTCCCCCTCCGAGGCACCGGACCAGTTCTGTCCGCAAGGTAGGGCAGGCGGCGCGGGCGCAGCTTCGTCGCTCCCGCCGAACCCGGATGGCGTGGTTCGTGCGAGGGCACCAGCCCGCGTCCCGTGCGGAGGCAGCCCGATGACCGCCGGGCCGGCCGCGGACATCGGGCCGATGGGAGTCGGCGGCGACACTCACGACCGCGGCCGTGGCGACGACGAGCCGTCTCGCCCCTGCGTGCTGCCGGACCGCTCGGGCATGTGGACCACCACGGCCTGGCCGGCGGCGGACGGTGCCACGCCGGCCGGTCCCGGCGGCGGGCCACGGTGCCCTTCGAAGCGGCGTCGACGTCATCGCCCGGACGGGCCCGGCAGCTGCAACAGGCGCAGTTGCAGCATGAGCGCGAAACGCGTGTCCGGGTCGGTCAGGTCGGTCTCGGCGACCTCCGTCACGCGACGCAGCCGGTACCGGAAGGTGTTCTGGTGCACGTACATCGCCTCGGCCGCGGCGGGGACGTCACCGAAGCTGTTCAGCCAACTCCGCAACGTCTCCACCAGTGTGGAGTCGTGCCGCCGGTCGTAGGCGAGCAGCCGCGCAAGAGGACCGGTCGGCGGGTCGCCCCGCTCGGCCGCGAGGTCCGCCAGGTCGAGCAGCAGCGCCTCGACGTGGACGTCCGAGATATGGGCGTGCCGACGAGCGCTCCCGCCGGCCCGCAGCACCCGCAGAGCCCGGTCCGCGCCGTCCCGGGAGCGGGCGAGAGCGCCGCGGTCCCGGGCGACGGTGCCGACACCGATCAGCGGGGTCATACGGTCGCCGACCCGGGTCAGGAAGTCCGCGGCGACCCGCACCGCGTTCTCCTCCGCGTCCGTCTGATGCTGCGGGACCGGCAGGATGCCGTACGCCACGTCGCCGATCAGGGCCGTGGCCGCGCGGGCATGGAGCGCGGAGAGGTGCATCGCGAACGCGTCCGTCAGACGCTGGCGCTCCGCCGCGTGCCGGGCATGCAGATCGGTCGAGCCGGACGGCGCGGGCGGATCGGGGACGGCGAGGGCCAGGACCACCCCGGCGTAGTCGGAGAGCCCCAGGCGACCGAGCGCCTCGGACGTGCCCGGCCCGCCCTCGAGCGCGGTGGACAAAAGGTCGGCGCGGAGCCGGCGTTCCACGTCCGCTCCGGCCCGCAGGCGCAGCATGTGCAGAGCGACCAGTTTGGCCGCGTCGTGCAGGGCCTGGGTGCGCTGCGGGCTCAGTGCGGAGTCCACGACGGCCCAGATGGAACCGAGGATCTCGTCCCCCGCGCGCACCGCTATCGCGACCCGGGGGATGTCGAACCCTTCCGTGTCCGCCGGTCTGACCAGGACGGGCTGGTCGCTGCGGTACAGGTCGCGGAAGACGCCGCGGTCCTCGAGCAGCCGAGTGAAACGCTCGGGCACCTGCCGGCCGAGGACCGTCTCCACCCGGGAGGCGTCGGCCTCGTCCTGACGGCCGGAGAACGCCAGGACCCGGGAGCTGCGGTCCTCGATGGTGACGGGCGCGTCGAGGAGCGCCGCGACCGCGTTGGCCAGGGCGAACATATCGCCGGACGGAGTGCCGCCGAGCGTCTGCGGCTCCGCTTCCCCCACATCGCCGTCCGCGAGCAACGAGCGGAGCAACGCGGCGAGTTGCGCCCAGGAAGCACCCCGGGTGAGCGCGAGCAGTGCGACTCCGGAACGCTCCGCGGCCTGAGTGACCGCCGCGTCGCTCGGCGCGGGGGAGCGGACCACCAGCGCCGCCGCCCCGGCCTCGCCGAGCGAGGTCAGCAGTCCGGCGATGTCCGACGCCCCGTGCACACTGACTCCCAGGACCAGGGCATGGCGCGGCAGTGCGGGTTCGTCCAGCGGATCGTGGATGACCACGCCGCCGATGGCGTCCGCCCGCTCCGGATCCCCGCAGACCAGGTCGAGCAGCGTGGTGCCGAGGTCCTCGAGGACACGTCGCAGGCCGGCCCGTGGTTGGGTGTTCAAGCCCACTGTCACCTGGCTCCTCCGCTCCCTGACCTGCGCACCAGCCGCCCGCGCGCGGTCAGCCCACCGTTCGTCGGCAGTACCGGAATTGTGTTCTCCGTTCGTCGTCCGCGACAAGAGGCCCGTTCACACCGGCACCCACTGGGTGTCTACCGTGACCTCCTTCAGGACGTCCGGGTCGGGCGTGACACCGAGCCCGGGACCGTCCGGAACCGGCAGATGCCCGTCGGCGAGGACGAACGGCGCGGTGATGTCGGTCCGGTAGTAGCGGTCCGAGGCCGAGGTGTCGCCCGGCAGCGTGAAACCGGGCAGCGCCGCCAGCGCGACGTTGGCCGCACGCCCGAGCCCGGTCTCCAGCATGCCGCCGCACCACACGGGCACTCCGTGGGCCGCGCACACGTCATGGATACGACGTGCCTCCAGATAGCCGCCGACCCGGCCGGGCTTGACGTTGACGACACTGCACGCGCCGAGCGTGATCGCGGCCGCGGCGGAGCGCGCGGAGGTGATCGACTCGTCCAGGCAGACCGGCGTGGTGATGGCCTTGGAGAGTTCCGCGTGGCCGAGGAGGTCCTCCTCCTCCAGCGGCTGCTCGATCAGCAGCAGGTCGAACGGATCGAGGCGGGCCAGATGCCGCGTGTCGGCGAGCGTGTACGCGGTGTTGGCGTCGACCTGGAGCAGCACGTCGTCGCCGAACCGCTCGCGTACCGCCCGGACGGGCTCCACGTCCCAGCCGGGCTCGATCTTGAGCTTGATACGCACGTAGCCCTCGTCGAGATACCCGGCGACCGCGTCGAGGAGTTGCGGCACCGAGTCCATGATGCCGACCGACACCCCGCACGGAACCCGGTCGTGCACGGCACCCAGCTCACGCGCCAGCGGCACGCCCCTCGACCGCAACTCGGCGTCGAGGACCGCCATTTCGAGCGCGGCCTTCGCCATCCGGTGGCCACGGAACGGCTCCAGGGCGCGGCCGACCGCCGCACCGTCCAGACGCTCGCGGCGGCCGAGAGCCGGGACGAGGAAACGGCGCAGCACATCGGCGGACGCGGCGACGTACTCGGACGAGTACAGCGGGTCCGCCATCGCCACGCACTCGCCCCACCCTTCGCCCTCGTCGCTCACCGCGCGCAGCACCAGCGCGGAGCGCTCGGTCTGGGTGGCGAAGGAGGTACGGAAGGGGGCCACCAGCGGCAGCCTGATCTCCCGGATCTCGACCCCGGTCAACTTCACTGTGCGTCCTTTCGGTCGGGTCGTTCGAGCAGATACCAGCCGGTGCGGTCGAAGCCCGTCACCTGCCACCCGTCCGCGAGCAGTCCGCCGAGGGCGTCCCGCAGCGCGGCCCGCCACGCGGCGGCGCAATGCGGGTCGGTGCGGCGCAGTTGTTCGATGTCGGCCGGTACGGCGACGCGGGTACGCGCACCGGTGGCTCCCGCGACGACGGGCCGTCCGTCAGCCGTGATGTCCAGGGCGGCGCCGGCCGAGGGGTCCCAGGGCTCGGCGTTCCTCGGCAGGCCGTGGCAGGCCGCGGCGACGTCAGGGGCCGCCAACTCCCACGCCACCAGGAGCCGGTCGGTGGCGTCGGCGCCGTTGATGCCGTCGTTCATCCGGCCGTAGAAGTCCGGCAGATACTGCGCCGGCAGCGCGGCCAGCTTGCCGATGTTGAAGTAGGCGTTGCGCCGCACCAGCGGATCGAACGTCCAGGAGACCTGCGTCGTGCCGCGCCGCAGCGCCCAGCTGCGCTGGTGCGCCTTGAGGGCGAATCCGACGCTGCGGCCCCGGATCCGGGCCGACACCCCCGCGATGTGGCTGTGCAGTGCGCCGTCGGGCGGCGGACCGAAGAAGCCGATGCAGGCGGCGACCAGTTCGTCGTCCCGGGTCCCGTCGAAGGCGGCCGCGACATAACTGCCGGCCTTGTCCATCGCCCGAAGCAACTCGGGCGTTGCCAGGGCGTTGTCGCCGTCCGGCTTCCAGATCCCCTCGAAGAGCCCGCAGGCCGCCTCCAGGTCCGCCAGGTCGCCGATCGGCCGCACCCGGCAGCCCGCCGCGCGGGCCGCCGCGTCCGCCGCGGCCTCCGCGTCGGCCACGAGCCGCTCGTCGACGGCCGGCGAGCCGAGTGCCACGGGGGCGGGTATGTCGCTCATCGTGTGTTCTCCCCGATCGCTGTCGCCGAACTCCCTTGATCCGCACCGGAGTCGGCCTCGAGCACGTCCTGCACCAGCGCCGCGAGCAAGGCGGTACGGGACGGAATCTCACCGACGAGCACATGCTCGTGCTCGGCGTGCGCGCCGCCTCCCACCGCCCCGAGGCCGTCGAGCGTCCGGATCCCGACGCCCGCGGTGAAGTTGCCGTCCGAGGCCCCGCCCACCGCGGCGGAAGCCGGCGGAGCCAGACCGAGCCGGTCCGCCAGACGCCCGGCGGTGCGGTACAGCTCCTCCGACGCGTCCCGCGACAGCGGCGGGCGGTTCGGGCCGCCGGTCACCTCCACGCCCGCGCCTTCCAGGACGGGCCGCAGCCCCCTCAACTGCGCGTCGACCCGGGCCTGTTCGGCAACCTCCCGTACGCGTACGTCCACCGCGAACCGGCCGTCGGCGGGGACGGTGTTGGTGGTCGTACCGGCGGAGAGGACGGTCGGGGTGACGGTGGTTCCCGAGGTGCTGTCGGTGAGCGCGGCGACGGCGAGGAGCTGGTGGGCGGTCTCGATACCGGCGTTCACCCCGGCCTCCGGTTCGAGGCCCGCGTGCGCGGCCCGGCCGCCGACCCGTACCTCGTACAGCGAGACGCCCTTGCGCTCGGTCTTGAGGGCCCCGCCCTCCGCGGCCGCCTCCAGGACCAGCGCGGCAGCACATCCGGCCGCTTCGCGCTCG
The DNA here is from genome assembly GCF_003574445.1 of Streptomyces sp. YIM 130001. Lineage (GTDB taxonomy): Bacteria > Actinomycetota > Actinomycetes > Streptomycetales > Streptomycetaceae > Streptomyces. The sequence continues at coordinate 57,956 of NZ_KZ984559.1, read as the reverse complement.
ATCAACTCCCGTGAGGACGGCGAGCCGAGCTCCTCGTCCCCGGTGACGAGCAGGGTCACCCCGTCCACCGAGTCGAGCGCCCCCAGCGCGTGGAACGCCATCACCAGGCCGGTCTTCATGTCGAAGCAGCCCGGCCCGCGCAGCACACCGTCCCGCACCGAGAAGGGCCGGGCGGCGAGCGAGCCGAGCGGCCACACCGTGTCGTGGTGTCCGAGCAGCAGCACCCGCCGCGGCCCCGCGCCCAGACGCCAGCGCAGATGGGTACGGCCGTCGAGGACGATCACCTCCGGCCGCACGCCGAGATGGCGGGCCCCGAGCTCCGCGACCACTTCCGCGCTGCGCGCCACCGACTCCAGGTCGGACGACGGCGACTCGGTGCGCACCAGGCGCCCGATGTCCTCGACGACGGCGGGCAGTGCGGCCTCGAACGGGGCGACCTCCACCGCACCGCCGGACCCGTCACTGTCGTAGGGCTGCATGTCAGGACACCTTCGGGGTCGCGCGCATACCGTGGTGCACATAGCGCTCGCCGGTGGGCAGGGAGTAGAACGTCACCGGGACCCAGGCCGGGCTGCCGGCGTACTGCACGAGGAACAGGCTGTCCGAGACGGGCACCAGCGCGGTCTCGCGGACCGGGTCCGGCACGAGGTCGGCGAGCGGGCCCGTCGTCGTGTACCGCAGCAGCAGACCGTCCTCGCCCTCCAGGACGTCGATGCGCGTCCCGGCCCGCTCGTAGTGTCCGACCAGGCGGCCGGCGTCCACCGGCACCGGGACGGCCGGCGGCCGCAGCGGCTCGGGCATGGTCACGCCGCCCAGTTCCGCGAAGATCTCCCCGAACAGCTCCCGGTACAGGTCCTGCGCCGCTCCTCCGTTGGTCAGGAGGGTGACGGCGAGATCCTGCTCGGGCAGCAGACGCAGGAACGCCGACTGGCCGATCGTGTTGCCGTCGTGGCCGATCAGCCGGTCACCGCCCCAGCCGAAGCGGATCCAGCCCAGGCCCCAGGAGTCCCCGAGCAGGTGGACGTCCGGTACGTCCACCTCCTTCGCCGTCATCGCCCGCGCCGCGCGCTCGGAGAGCAGCCGTGTCCCGTCCGGGGCGGTGCCGCCGGCCAGATGCAGGCGCGCGAAGGCCAGGACGTCGCCGGCGGTCGCGGTGATCAGGCCCGCAGGCCCCGCGGAGCGCGGCAGACCCCAGGCCGGAGCCGGACGGGGCGGCTGATCGCCCTCGGAGGCATGGCCCATCGCGGTGCGGAAACGGAGCGCCTCCTCCGGCAGTGTGACGGTGCGCTCCAGCCCCAGCGGTGCACACAGCCGCTCGCTCAGGGCACGGTCCCAGCTCATGCCGGTCAGCTTCTCGACGACCCGTCCGGCCAGTACGAACCCGGAGTTGCAGTACGAGACGGTGGCGCCCAGCGGATGATTCTGCGCGGCCTCGTCCAGCCGGCCGGTGAACAGTTCCAGGCAGTCGTCGCCGCGGCCGGTGTCCGTGAACACGTCCCCGTCGATGCCGCTGGAGTGCGTCAGCAGATGCCGCATGGTCACCTGCCGTGCGACCTCTGGATCGGACAGACGCAGCTCCGGCAGAACATCGGCGACCGGTGCGTCCAGGTCGAGCTTGCCCTCGTCGACGAGTTGCATGGCCAGGGTGGCCGTCCACACCTTCGTGATGGACCCGATCTGGAAGAGGGAGTCCGGTGTGGTGGTCACTCCGGTGTCCCTGTTGAGCACTCCGTGCGCGGCCACGCCGCTGTGCTCTCCGCGGGAGATGCCCAGGACCGCGCCCGGAACCCGGTGCCGCTCCGCCAGCTCGGTCAACCGCCGCTGCCAGTACGGCACATCCACGGGACGAGCGGCCACCTGCCCAGAAGCGGACGCCCCGGACGTACCGGCATGGTGTTCCACCCAGTCCACGATGCGCCGCGAGAGGTCGGTGCGGTGCGAGGGCGGGCCGTCCAGCAGGAACACATGCGCACCGCCCGGGTAGAGCACCAGTTGAGTGGGCACGCCCTGCGTGCTCAGCGCGTTGAACCACTGCTCCGCCTGTCCGACCGGGCAGCGTTCGTCTTCGGCGCCGTGCAGGACGAGCGTCGGCGTGCGCACCTTGTCCACGTGGGAGTACGGGGAGAGTTCGGCGTACCGCTCGCGGTCGGCCCAGGGATGGCCGCCCAGTTCGGTGACCGCCAGCCACTGCGCCTCGTCGCTGGTGCCGCACATACTCGTCAGATCGCTGACGACGCCGCCGGCGACCGCCGCGGCGAAGCGGTTGTCGTGGCCGGTCAGATAGCAGGTCATGAAGCCGCCGTAGCTGTACCCCGCCACCGCGAGCCGCGCAGGATCGGCCGTGCCCTCGGCGACCAGGGTGTCCAGCGGTTCGAGGAAGTCCTGTGCGTCCGCCTTGCCCCAGGCCCCGAAGACGGCGGTGAAGAAGTCCTCGCCGTAGCCGTCGCTGCCGCGCGGATTCAGCAGGAGCACCGACCAGCCGCGGGCGACCAGCTCCTGGTGGTACAGGTGCGCGGGATCGGCCGCTCCGTTCCACGCGTTGTGCGGGCCGCCGTGGATGTCCAGGAGGAGCGGCGCGGGGCCCGTGCGGTCCGGATCGCGCAGCAGCCAGCCGTGCACGGTGGTGCCGTCCGAGATCGTGAACTCCCGTTCCCGTGCGGGGAACAGCTCCACACCTGCGAGCGCCTCGCCGTGCCGGGTGAGTGTCTGCTCGCGGCCGGTGGACAGCTCGACGGCCACGATCTCGCCGTAGGCGTCGGGCCTCGTCAGGACGACGACGGCTGTGTCCTTCGCGGCCGACAAGCCGGAGACGAAGCGGTCGGTACCGCCCACGAGGAGCCGCGGAGCACCACCGGTCACGTCCACCGCGTACAGCTGACTGCAGCCGCGGTCCCGCACGCAGAAGAGCACGGTACGGCCGTCGTCGGCGACCCGCGGCAGCGCGCCCGGGTAGCCGGGCCCGCCCGCCATCACATTGCGGTCGAGACCGGCGGCGAGGTCGACCGTGGCGCCGCCGTCCAAGGGCACCCGCAGCAGGTTCGCGTGGCCGAGCGAGGTGTCGGTCCGGCCCACCACCAGCAGGGCGTCGCCCTCGGCGGTCCAGGTGACGGCCCCTGCGACGCCCTCGGCACCACCGACGCGCCGCGGCCTGCCCGCTGCGGAGGAGGCCACGTCGACCACGTACGCCTCGGAGCGCAGCGTCAGTTCGGCGGATGCGCCGCGCGCCGCGCAGAACGCGAGGCCCCGGCCGTCGGGAGACCAGGCCGGAGCACCGGCGTGCCAGTCGCCGTCGGTGACTTGCCGTACCTGCCGACCGTCGAGGTCGAGGACGTGCAGATGGCTGCGGACCGTGCCCAACAGGCCGGTGCCGTCCGCCTTGTGGCCTCGGCGGTCCACCACCAGGGGCGGTGGCGTCGCCGACCGAGGCGACTCCTGCCGGTCGACGGGAGCAGTGAAGGCGAGCGCGGTGCCGTCCGGACTCCACGCGGGCGCGCCGGCTCCGAGCGGCAGTTCCGTGACCTGCTCCGGCTCTCCGCCGTCGGCGGGCAGCAGCCACACCTGGGCCGGCCCGTCGCCGCCCCGCAGGAAGGCGACTCGGGTGCCGTCGGGTGACCAGGCGGGCGCCGTGTCGGCCGGACCGCGGGTGAGTCGCCGCGCCGCACCTGATGCGGTCGGTACGGTCCACAACTCCCGGTTGTCCCGGTCGTGTTCGCGGTCGGCGGCGCGCAGGACGTACACCAGGCGCGTGCCGTCCGGTGACAGCGTCGGCTGCTCCGGCAGAGCGATGGAATAGAGATCGTCGATGCCCATGTGTCGCGTCAAGGCGGGCTGTCTCCTCGTGGACGGTGCGGATACGGCAGAGGTGCGGGTTACGAAGCTTTCCCTGGTGGCGCGGATATCAGGCTCGGTGTCGACACGAAGTGGCAGGCCGCGCGATGCGGGCGTGACTCCGCGTCCGCGCCGGGATCACGGGAGCGGCACAGCTCCCGGTCGTCGCGGACCAGCGGGCCGACCGGACAGTGCAGGTGATAGCGGCAGCCGCCCGGCGGGTGATGCGGGTCGGCCGGCTCCGCGGACACCAGCTGCTGCGCACCCGGATCCCCGCCACCGGGCGAAGCCGCGGCACGGCGGGGAACGGCGGCCAGCAGCTCACGGGTGTACGGGTGCCGCGGGTTCGCGAGGATCTCGTCCGTGGGCCCGGACTCGACGATCCGGCCGAGGTGCATCACCGCGATGTGGTCACTGACATGCCGCACCACGGCCAGGTTGTGGGTGATGAACAGCGTGGTCAGGTTCAGCCGGCGCTGCACCTCGCGGAAGAGGTTGAGCACGGTCCCCTGGACGGACACATCGAGCGCCGAGGTGATCTCGTCCGCGATGACGACCTCCGGCCTGCCCGCCAACGCCCGGGCGATACCGACCCGTTGGCGCTGCCCGCCGGACAGTCGGCTCGGCAGCATCGCCGCGCGGTCGGGATCCAGATTGACCTGATCGAGCAGCCGGGCGACCTCGGCCCGGCGGCCGGCACGGCCGCGTACCGCATGCCGGGGGATCGCCTCGGCGATGGAGTCGCCGATGGTCATCCGCGGATCGAGCGAGGCATACGGATCCTGGAAGATCATCTGCAGGGGGCGGTGCCGCCCGCGAAGGCGCGTCACATCGGTGTCGTCGAGGAGCACACGGCCCGCGCCGACCGGGGCCAGACCCACGGCGGACCGTGCCAGGGTCGACTTCCCCGAGCCCGACTCCCCGACCAGACCCACGACTTGACCGGACGGCACGGTCAGGCTCGCCCCGTCCACGGCGGTCAGCGCCTGTCGGCCGTGCCCGTAGCGCACGCTCACCCCGTCGAAGACGAGCCGGCTCATGCCGTACCTCCTGTCGCGGCCTTCTCGGCCGGTTCGCCGTCCGCCACGGGGTACCAGCAGGCGACCCGGTGGCCGTCGGTGTCGGTGGCGAGCTCCGGGTCCTCGCCGAGGCAGCGGTCCCGGGCGCGCGGGCAGCGTGGTGCGAACGCGCAGCCGAACGGCACCCGGTCGGGCTCCGGCGGACGCCCGGGGATCACCGGCAGCGGGCTGTCCCGGTCGGTGTCCAGATCCGGCACGGCGGCGAGCAGAGCCCGTGTGTACGGGTGCCGCGCGGACTCGAACAGCCCCTCGGCGGGCAGCTCTTCGACGATCCGGCCCGCGTACATCACCAGGATCCGGTCGCAGGTCTGCGCGACCACCGTGACGTCGTGGCTGATCAGCAGCAGCGCGGTGCCCTCGATCGCGCGGACGTCGGCGAGCAGACGCAGGACCTGCTGCTGCACCGTGACGTCGAGCGCTGTCGTCGGCTCGTCGGCGATGATCAGCCGAGGGCTGCCCATCAGGCCCATGCCGATCATCGCCCGCTGCCGCATGCCGCCCGAGAACTCGTGCGGATACTGCTCGGCCCTGCGCTCCGGCGCCGGCACCCGCACCCCGCGCAGCCGGTCCACCGCACGTGCCAGAGCCTCACCGCGCGACATCTCCCGGTGCTGTTCGGCGACTTCGGCAAGCTGCCGGCCCACGCTCAGGACCGGGTTGAACGAGGTCATGGGGTCCTGGAAGACCATCGCCAGCCGGCCTCCGAGCAGCGGAGCGAGCTCTCGGTCCGAGGCGCCGAGCAGCTCCGTTCCCGCGAACTCGAGGCGTTCGGCGGTCACTTCGCCGGGCGATTCGATGAGCCGGGCGGCGGCGAGCGCGGTGAGGCTCTTGCCGGAGCCGGACTCACCGACCACCCCGACCGCTTCCCCGGGGCGTACGGCGAAACTCACCCCGCGCACCGGCTCGACGGGCCCCGGGAAGGACACCCGGAGATCGCGCACCGCGAGCACCGCTTCTTCCGAGCCGCGCTCAACCTCGTTGCGCGTGAGCGGGGTCGGGCTCGCCTGCTTGCCGGCGCCGCGCGCCGACAGGGTGCGCACCCCGAGTGCCGCGGCCGCCGCCTCGCCGAAGAGGTTGAACGCGAGCCCGGTGACCACCACCGCGAGACACGGCGCGAGCGCGGGCGCCGGAGTGAGGCTGATCCGCGTCAGCCCTTCTCCCAGGAGCCGTCCCCAGTCGTAGTCCGGTGCCTGCACACCCAGACCGAGGAACGACAGTCCGGCGAAGGCGAGCAGTGCGGAACCGGCACCGATCGTGGCGTTCACGGCCAGCGGTTCGGCGATGTTCGGCAGGATGTGCCGTACCAGCATCCGGATGCGGCCGATCCCGGCCACCCGGGCCGCCGCGATGAAGTCCTGGCCCGCCACCGAGGCCGAGAGCGTCTGGGTGAGCCGGGCGAACGACGGTGCCGTCGCCAGACCGATCGCCAGGACCGCCCCCGTGGTGCCCACCCCGAAGATCACCGCGAAGAACAGGGCGAGCAGCAGCGCGGGAAACGCGACCGCCGTGTGCACCACCCAGGTCACCACACGTCCCGAACGGCGCGGCAGCACCGAGGGCGCCGTGCCCAGGATCAGACCGAGCACCACACCCAGGACCGTGGCCGCGACCGCGAGCAGCACGGACAGCCGCGTGGCGACCAGAACCCGGTAGAGGATGTCGCGACCGAGTGTGTCCGTACCCAGGAGATGGGCGGACGAAGGGCCCTGCTGAACGGCGGAGGTGTCGACCACTGTCGCGCGGTCGCCCCACAGCATGGGCGCGAGCACCGCCAGTGCGACCACCGCGAGCAGCAGCACCGCCGCGCACCGGCCGACGGGAGTGCGGACGACCGCGGCCCATCGGGACTCACGTGCGGACATCAGCCCTCCTTGATCGTGGATCGCGGGTCCAGCACGGCAAGCAGCACATCGACCAGCAGGTTGATCACCAGCACCCCGGCTCCGTAGACCAGGACGATGCCCTGGACGACCGGATAGTCCTTCTGCTGGATCGACTGCACGATGGTCGAGCCGAGCCCCGGCCAGGCGAACACGTTCTCCACCAGCACCGTGCCCGCGACCAGGGCGGAGAGCAGCAGGCCGCCCAGGGTGAGCGTCGCGGTCAGGGCGTTGGGAAGCGCGTGCCGCATGTACACCAGGCGGGAGGGGAGCCGCTTGGACCGTGCGGTGCGCACGTAGTCGGCGCCGAGCACGGACAGCATCTCCACCCGTCCGATCCGCGCCAGGATCGCGGCAGGCCCGATCGACAGCGCGAGCACCGGCAGCACGTACGAGGCGGGCCCTTCCCGACCGGCGACCGGGAACCAGCCGAACTGCACCCCGAAGACGTACGCCAGCAGCACGGACAGGAGGAACTCCGGGACCGCGGCCAGCAGCACGCTCACCGAGGTGAACGCCAGCTCCCCGCCCCGCCGTCGGCCGCCCCGGGTGAGCGCCGCCATCACCGTCCCGAGCGGGATCGCCACCGCGAGCGCCACCAGGAAGGCGAGCCCGGCCAACTCGAGCGTGGCCGGCAGTCTCTCCCCGACGACCTCGGACACCGGCAGACTGCTGATCGTGGACGTCCCGAGCTCCCCGGTGAACAGCCCCTTGAGGAAGTCCAGATACTGCTGCCACAGCGGGTTGTCCAGACCGAGCTCCGTGCGCCGTGCCTGCACCAGCTCCAGTGTGGCGGTCATGCCGAGTGCGGCACGTACCGGATCACCGGGAATCAGATGGATCATCAGGAACGCCGCGGTGACCAGGACCCACAGGGAGCCCACGAGCCGGACCGCGCGCCGTCCGGCGAACACCAGCCACCGGTTGCTCCGCCGGCCGGGAGTGCCCGCGGCCGGCGTCGACGTCGGTGCTTCGACCGTCGCAGTCGTCATCGAGAGGCCTTCAGTCGTTGTACATACGGACCGAGGACGGGACGATCGCGCCCTCGCTGAGCTTGAAGCGGGCGCCCTTGCCGAAGGCCGGAGTGAGCGAGTCGTAGTACGGCACCACATCGAGGTCGCCGATCAGCGCCTTCTCCGCCTTCTGCCAGTCCGGGCAACTGGCCTCGCCGACCTTGGCCGACGCCTTCTTGACGTGCGCCTCGTACGGGGCGTTGTCCACCCCCGCGAAGTTGACGCCCTCGGGTGCCGACCGACCGGCCATGAAGGGGACCAGCTGGGTCGGCGAGGTGACCGCGACCGGCCCCATCGACACGTCCCAGTCACCGCTGCCGAACAGTGCGCTGTTCAGTCCTGGGCTGTCCACCGGCTGCAGTTTCACGTCGACGCCCAGGCTCTTCCACTCCTTCTGGACGAGCTCGGCGCCGGCGGCCGCGGTCGGGCCCATCTGGGTGCCGTACATCAGGCTCAGCTTCAGCTTCTTGCCGTCCTTGGCCCGGACGCCGCCGGAGCCCGGCTTCCAACCCGCCTTGTCCAGTGCGGACTTGGCGGCCGCGACGTCGTGGTCGGGGAGGCCGCCGCTGACCGTGTCGCCGGTGCACGCGCGCGTGTCGCGTGTCACCAGGCCCGTTGCCGGCCTACCGGTGCCGTTGGAGATCACCTTGCCCACCTCGGGCAGGTCCAACGCCCCGACCAGTGCCCGCCGTACGGCCTCGTCCGCACCCGGCCTGCCGCCGTTCTGGTTGAAGTACATCTGGCCCAGCGGTGCCTGGACGTCGGCGCTGAACAGCTTCTGAGCGGACAGCCGCTTCTGCTCGGGGCCGGAGACCGGGGCGGCGTTGACCTCACCGGAGAGCAGCAGGTTCGCGGTGGTGGACTCGTTGGGGATGATCCGGATCGTCACCTTGTCCGGCAGCCCCTTCGCCTTGGCGTCGAACGAGCCCGGGCCCCAGCTGTAGTCCTTGCGCCGGGTCAGCGTGTAGTGGTCGCCCGGGACGACCTCGGACATGGTGAACATGCCGGTGCCGGAGCCCTTGCCGCCCTTGGCGAGCGACTTGCGGTCGGCAAGGCCCTTGCCGCAGGCGATCGGGACGGAGCCGACACTGCGCAGCAGGAACGCGTCGGGGGCGCCGCTGGTGACGGTGACGGTGCGCTTGTCCTCGTCGGCCTTCGCCTTGGTGCCCGGCTGGACGTACACGCCCGCGAGCGGTGACTTGTTCTTCGGGTCACCGATGTAGTTGATGTTCTTCGCCACGTCGCCCGCGGTCAGGGCCGAACCGTCCGAGCACGTGACACCGGACCTGAGGGTGAAGTTCGCCTCGGTGTTCGTCGCCTCCCACTTGCCCGCCAGACCGGCGACCGGCTCGCCCTTGTCGCCGAGGTGGATCAGCGGGTCGTACACATAGCGGTTGACGCCGATGGCGATCGACATGACCGTCTTCGCGGGGTCGAGAGTGCCCGGATCGGACGGGTACGCCATGGTGAACGTCCCGCCGTCGGCCGGCTTCCCGTCGCCACTGCCGGACGAACCGCCGCAACCGCTGAGCACCAGGGCCGCGGCCGTCGCGATCGAGGCGGTACGCGCGGCGCTCTGCATCGGCTTCCTCATGCGCCGCACCGCCGATCCGCGTCGAGGCCGAGCGGCCGGGCCGGTGTTTCGGACCGACGGACGAGCTCATCCCACGTGGCCATGGAGGCCCCCACTTCCGAGGAATCGAACCGGTGATGCCGGGAAGGTAGGCCACATCGAGCGCGGATCGCTTCGTCGCTCCGACCAAGGCGCTTGTACGGGGTTCGTCGCGACCGACGAACAGTCGGCGGGGGAGGCGGGGTGTGCGGATCCGGACCGGCGTTGCCGTCCCGGAGGATGTGTGCCAGCATCTGCGCCATGCTGTGCCAGCTCATTATTAGCTGCAGCGTGTCGGCGCCGACGTGACCTGGAGGCCAACCCTCCCAGGAGCGCACCGCCCACACGCAGACCTCTCGCATCCCGCGAGGGGTCTTTTTGCTTTCGCCATCGATGCCGGCGGCGACCTCCGCCCGGCAGCTCAAGACAGGAAGCACGCGCCATGAAGCATCACGACGTAACCGCGCTCGACGACCCGGTGTTCCAGTGGGAGTCGTGGCGTGTGATCTCCGAGGACGCCACCCGCACGCCGGGAGCGGTCGACGCGACGGTCAAGATCCTCGTCCACGGAGAGCGATCCGTCGCGGCCGCCGAGGGCAACGGCCCGGTCAACGCCCTCGAGCAGGCGTTGCGCCAGGCGCTGCGGCCGAGCCACCCGGACGTGGCGCGCCTCGAACTGGTCGACTGCACCATCCGCGTCGTCGAGAGCCGGCACGGCACCGCGGGCCGCAGCAGCGTCGAGGTCAGCGTCACCGACGGACACGCACTGTGGCGCTCGGAGAGCGTCTCCCACAATGTGCTCTCCGCCGCCTGCGAGGCGCTGCAGAAGGCGTTCACGTACGGCCTGCTGCGCGTGCCGGACGGCGTGGACGATGGCACCGAGACGTCGCCTGGCACCCCCACGCGGCCCGAACTCGGCCCGGTCTGCCGGCTCACCGTGACGGCCCGCCACAGCGGTGCGGCGCTCGGCCGCATCGTGGCCACCCTCAACTCCATCCCGGTGGGGGAGCTGACCTACGAGGTGTCCGGTACGGCCCGGGCGCGAGCCGAACTCGTGGTGCCGCGGGCGGACGCCGCACTGGCGCGCAGACGACTCGACCGCATGGTGGACGTCCTCACGGTCACGGAATCACGCACGGCGCCGCACTGACGCCCGTTCCTCCCCGCCCGGTCGCTGTGCCCCCGCCGGGCGGCGGAGCGCGTCAGCCGTAGCGTTCGATCCTGATCCGGTCCACCGGCTGCCCGAGGTCGACGAGCAATCGGGAGGCATGTTCGGCGAACGCGTTGGACCCGCACACGTACGCCTCCCACTCAGGCGCTCCGGCCGCGAGGAGCGGCGCCACATGGTCCGCGGACAGGCGCCGGCCCTCGCCCTCCCGGGTGAACACGGCCGTGGTCTCGTCCCCGTACTCGTCTGCGTAGAGCAGCTCCTCACGGGTGCGTGCGGACACCAACAGGCGTAGCGGTACGTCGAGTCGGTGACGCCGGTGGTGGCGGAGCATCGAGATCAGCGGGACCACGCCCGAGCCCCCGCCGAGCAGGAGCGCGGGACGGTCGCCGGGCCAGGCGAAGAAGCCGCTGAGCGGGCCCCGCACCTCCACCTCGTCACCGGCCCTGGCGAGCGTGTGCAGGTACCCCGACACCTCACCGCCCTCGACGTGGTCGAGGGTGAGCTCGATGTGACCGGAGTCGTCGGGCGCCGAGGCCAGCGAATAGTGGCGCTGCGCCGTGTAGCCGTCCTCGGCCGTCAGGCGCATCATCAGGTGCTGGCCCGGGAGATGGCCCTGCCAGCCGGGCACCGCGAACCGGAACGTCGACGCCGCCGGCGTCTCCCGGCGGATGTCGGTGAGACGGGCGCGCTGCCAGGTCGCGGCGGCGCGGTTGCTGGCCACGATCCTGCCGGGTACGGCGAATCGGGTGCGGGGCGTCGAGGCCGTCGGTGTCTCAGTCACCTGCGTACCGCTGCTCTTCCCAGGGGTTGCCCCGCGCGTGATAGCCGTTCTGCTCCCAGAATCCGGGCTCGTCGTGATCGAGGAGACGCAGACCGGCGAGCCACTTGGCGCTCTTCCAGAAGTACAGGTGAGGCACCAACAGCCGTGCGGGGCCGCCGTGTTCGGGCGGCAGCGGCGCGTCCTGGTAGGTGAGTGCGACCCAGGCGCGGCCGCCCGTGACATCGGCGATCGGGAGGTTCGTGGTGTAGCCCGTGTGCGAGTACGCCACCACATGCGTGGCGGACGCGTCCGGGCGTACGGCGTCGAGGAACGTGTCCAGTGGCACCCCGCCGAAGCGCACCCCGAACTTGGACCAGGTCGTCACGCAGTGGATGTCACCCTCGTAGCGGGTGGTGGGCAGCTGCCGCACCTCCGGCCACGTCCAGGTGCGGGGTTCGTCGACCAGGCCGTCGATGCGGAACGACCAGTCCTGCGCGTCGAGTTGCGGCGTCACCTCGGCCGACAGGATCGGCCAGTCGTCGCCCGCGTCGTACTGTCCCGGCGGCAGTCCGGGGTTGTGCACACGGGGGCGGCCGACGAAGCCGCGGGTGGCGCGGACGGTCATACGATGCCCTCCAGACCCGCGACCACGGACCCTTCGTCGAGGGTGGTGAGTGCGCGGTCGCGCATCAGGATTCTGCCGTCGACGACGGTGTCCCGCACGTCGCAGGCCCCTGCCGCGTACGCGAGCATCGACCAGGGGTCGTGGCGCGGGGCGAAGTGCGGCCGGTCCAGATCGATCACGATCAGGTCGGCGCGTTTTCCGGCCTCCAGGGAGCCGAGTTCGGCGCCGAGACCGAGGGCGCGTGCCCCCTCGGCCGTCGCCATGCGCACCGCCTGCTCGGCGCCGACCGCGGTCGGGTCGCCGTCCGCCTTGTGCACGAGGGCGGCCTGCCGCACCGCGCCCAGCACGTCGAGTGTGTTGGAGCTGACGGCGCCGTCGGTGCCGAGCCCGACCGTGACACCCGCGCTCAGCAGTCGCGGCACGGGCGCGATTCCGCAGCCCAGCTTCAGGTTCGACACCGGGCAGTGCGCCACGGAGGTGCCGGTGCGGGCGAGCGCGGCGATCTCCGCGCCGGTCAGGTCGACGGCATGCGCGAGCAGCACATCCGGCCCCAACAGGCCGAGGGAATCGAGGAGTTCGACCGGACGCTTACCGTGCTTGACCTCGACGGTGGCGACTTCGGCGGCATTCTCCGAGGCATGGATGTGGATCAGCGCGCCGAACTCCCGGCCGAGCGCGAAGATCTCGGCCAGCTGCTCGGGCGACAGGGTGTAGGCCGAGTGCGCGAACAGGACGGGCCGGGTGCCCGAAGGCCGCGCGGCCAAGTCCCGGCGCGCCCAGTCGAGTCGGGTGCCGTAGGCGCGCGAGTCCGGCGGGTCGGGTACGTCCATGAAGGTGGGTCCGGTGAGCAGCCGCCATCCCGCTTCGCGCGCCGCCTGTTCGGCCGCCTCGTGGAACCAGTACATGTCGAGCGCGGAGGTCACGCCCGCTCGTATGCTCTCCGCCACGGCCAGGCGGACCGCCGCGGTCACGTTCGCCGGGTTGAGCAGCCGGGCCTCCGCGGGCAGCACGCGGCCGAGGAACTCCTGCAGCGTCACGTCGTCGGCACTGCCGCGCAGCAGCGTCATCGCGAGGTGGGTGTGCGTGTTCACGAGCCCGGGCATCACCAGGCCGCCGCGGGCGTGGAGTTCGTCGGCAGGGGAGTAGCGGGCACATAGCTCGTCCGCCGGGCCGACCGCCACGATCGCTCCGTCACGGACCGCGACCGCACCGTCCTCGACGACCGTCGATGCCGCGTCGACGGTCAGCACCGTGCCGCCGTGGACGAGCAGGTCCAGTTCCTCGCCGTCACTCACCGGGACTCGTCCTCGGCCAGCAGGCGCAGGGCATCCAACGCGACGGCGCTGCCGCGGGACACGCCCTCGGCGACCACGTCCCGATGCGGGTTGTAGCCACCGGCCGAGAAGGGGGAGTCCTCGTCCACCAGCTCGTCCGCGTTCGCACCGTCCACGACGAGAACGCCGCCCGCGACCAGCCCGCGCAGCGAAGCCGTCACATACAGCGCGGACAGCTCCATCTCGATGGCCGCGAGCCCCGCCTTGTCGTACGAGGCGAGCGGGATCAGGCCCGGCTGGAACGCCGCCCTGGTCCACACCAGGCCCCGGTGGTGCGGCGCACCGGCCTCGCGCGCCGCGCGGCTCAGAGCCAGCACCGCCTCGGGCGCGGACACCGCCGGGTACTCGGCGGGCACCAGCTGATGTGTCACCCCGTCGTCCCGCACGCAGGCCTCCGCGACGACCAGGTCACCGTCGCCGATGCCCCGGCGCATCGCACCGGCCGTACCGAACCGGACGAGGGTGCGTACCCCTGCGTCCGCGAGCTCCTGGAACAGCAGGATCGCGCCAGGCGCACCCACTCCGTGCGAGGCGACGACCACCGGAAGCCCCTGCCAACTCCCGCTGAACACGCGGTACTCACGGTGGTACGACACCTCCTTCGCGTCTTCGAGGAGGTCGGCGACGGCCGCCGCACGAGCCGGGTCGCCGACGACGACCGCCCGGGGAGGCAGTCCCGTGCGCGGTATCCGGGTGATGGGCAACAGGTCGGCTGCGGGGGCACTCATGCGACGGCTCCAGTCTTGCGGCGGCGCTTCGCCGTGGTCAGGAAGAGGGCGATCAGGGTGACGACGTACGGCGCGGCGTCCGTCGCCTGCTGCGGCAGGCCGAGGCCCTGCAGCCGGAAGCCGGCGGCCTCCGCGAGCCCGAAGAGCAGGGCCGCGAGCAGCACACCGAGCGGCAGGGCACGGCCCAGCATCACGGCCACCACGGCGATCCAGCCACGGCCGGCCGTCATGTTCTCGGAGAACAACGTGACGTTGCCCAGGGCGAGTTGAGCGCCCGCGAGTCCGCACAGAACCCCGGAGGCGAGCACCGCCCCGTACTTGTACTTCGCCGGGCTCACTCCAAGGGTCGCCGCCGCCTCGGGCGCCTCGCCGACGCCGCGCAGCCGCAGCCCCCAGGCGTGCCGGGAGAGCAGTACGGCCGCGACCGCGACCGCGCCCCACGACAGCCAGGTCAGGGGCGAGAACCCGGCGATCTCGCCGAGCCCCGCGAGGTCGGGGTCGTCGAAGGTGCCCTGCACGCCGAAGACCGTACGGAGCAGGAAGCTCGTCAGACCCACCGCGAGGAGGTTCATGGCGACGCCGAGGACCACGGCGTCCCCCTTGAGCGTGACCGCACCGACGGCGAGGATCAGGGAGTACGCGGCCGCGGCCAGCGCCGCCGCCAGCACCCCGAGCCACGGGCTGCCGGTGAACCAACTGGTGGTCACCGCCGTGAAGCAGCCCATCAGCATCATGCCCTCGAGGCCGATGTTGAAGACGCCGGCCCGTTCGCAGATCGCGCCGCCGAGCGCGGCGAGCAGGATCGGAGTGAGGGCGCGCAGCGCCGACAGGGCGAGATCGGAGTCGAGGAACATCACACGCCGGCCTTCTGGGGTTCGTCACTCTTCTTGCGCCGCCAGGTGATCCGCAGCCGCGCCGCCAGGAACACGATCACGATCGCCTGCAGCACCTGGGTCAACTCGCGCGGCACCTCGGTCGTCCGCTCCATCGAGAGCCCGCCGACCTGCAGCACCGCGAAGAAGAACGCGGCCAGCGCGGTGCCGACCGGTGCGGCCGCCGCGAGCAGCGCCGCCGTCAGACCCGTCCAGGTGTAGCCGGGTGCGGTCAGCGACCCGTCCAGGAACCGGAACGGGAAACTGAGCACCCCGACCGCCCCGACGAGCCCGGCGATGGCCCCCGACACCGCCATGAGCTGCAGCGTCTGCCGTCCCCGCTCGACTCCCGCGTACGCGGAGAAACGCCGGTTGAGTCCGGTCATCCGCATCTCGTAGCCGACCGTGGTGCGCGAGTCGACGACGTAGTACGCGACGGCGGCGAGCGCCACGAGCACGAGGCCGAGCGTCACCGTGGACGACCCGAACGCGGGCAGTCCCACACCGTCGGGAAGCGGCTTCGTCTGCGGCAGGCTGGAACCGGGCTCCTTGAGCGGATAGCGCACCAGATACGAGGCGAGGGACCCAGCCGGATACGACAGGAGCAGGCTGCTCACCAGCAGCGGTACGCCGAACTTGATGTCGCACACCGCGGCGAGCGCGGCGTACAGCGCACCGCCCGCCATACCGGCGAGCACCGCGAGGACTGTGGTGAGCGGCGCCGGCAGGGGCGAGTACAGACCGACCGCGGCGGCCGAGATGCCGCCGAGCACCAACTGGCCGTCGCCGCCCAGGTTGATGAGCCCGGCCCGCAACGGGATCGCGAGCGACAGCGCCATCCCGAGCACGCTGGTGCCGGTGGTCAGCGTCGAGCCGATCCCGTCCGAGCCGAGCGAACCGGTCAGCACCGCCTGGTAGGCGGTCAGCGGGTCCGCGCCGGTGCCGATCAGGAACAGCGCCCCGATCACGAGCGCTGCGGCCACGGAGAAGAAGACGGGGGAGCGCAGCACGCGCACGGGCCCCGGCAGGGTCGTCGCCACGTCAGGCCCCCTTCTCTGCGGGCGCCGTGGACTGCGCGGGCACCACCGGGTCCTGGTCCGCCGCGACCGCCGTACCGCCGGCCATCGCGAGCCCGAGCGTCCGCTCGTCCGCCTCCGCCTTCGGGTACGAGGCGACGATCCGGCCCTCGTACATCACGAGGACCCGGTCGGCGAGCCCGCGTACCTCGCTCAGTTCGGCGGACACGAGCAGCACCGCGTGCCCCGCGTCGCGGTACGCGATCAGCTGCTCGTGGATGTTCTGGACCGCACCGATGTCGACGCCGCGGGTGGGCTGCTCGACGAGCAGCAACGGAGCGTCATGGGCCATCTCGCGGCCGATCAGGAGCTTCTGCAGGTTGCCGCCGGACAGGGCGCCGGCAGCGACCGTCGGCGAGGACGCCCTGACGCCGAACCGCTCGATCAGCGACCGGGCGTGTGCGCGCACCGACTTCGGCAGCAGAACTCCCTTGTGGGACAGGGTAGTCCGGTGATGGCCCATCGCCAGGTTGTCGGCCACGGATGCGGCCGGTGCGGTGCCGACGGCGTGCCGGTCCTCCGGTACGTAGGCGAGTCCCTGGACGCGTCGACGGGCCGCAGAGGCATGCGTGATGTCCAGCCCGCAGAGCGTGACCCGCCCCGAGGCGAGCGGGCGCAGCCCGGCGAGGGCCTCGACCAGTTCGCTCTGCCCGTTGCCGGCCACACCGGCGATCCCGACGATCTCGCCGGCCCGCACCGTGAGGTCGGCCCCGTGCACACCGGCCGCCGAGAGCCCCGACACACCGAGGACCTCGTCGCCCGGCACGCCGGGCTCGTAGACGCGGTCGAGGTCGACCGCCCGCCCGGTCATCGCCGCGGCGATCTCGTCCGCCGTGGTGTCCGGCGTACGCAGGCGCGCGACGACCCGGCCGTCGCGCATCACCGTCACGTTGTCGCTGCCCTCGAGGACCTCGCGCAGTTTGTGAGTGACGAGAACCACCGTGCGGCCCTCGTCGGCGAGCGAGCGCAGCACCGCGAACAGGGCGTCCGCCTCGGACGGGGTGAGGACGGCGGTCGGCTCGTCGAGGATGAGCGTGCGGGCGCCGCGGTGCAGGAGTTTGAGGATCTCCACGCGCTGCCGCACACCCACCGGCAGATCACCGACACGGGCGTCGGGGGCGACCGCGAGGCCGTGCGTCTCGACCAGCTCGGCGACGCGGCGGCGCGCGGCCGCCCGGTCGACGAAGCCGAAGCGCCGCGGCTCGGAGCCGTACACCACGTTCTCGGTCACGGTCAGCGAGTCGAACAGCTTGAAGCTCTGGTGCGCCATGCCGAGCCCGGCCGCCATCGCGTCGCCCGGTGAGGCGAACGACACCTCGCGTCCGTCGACCTTCACCGTGCCGGAATCGGGGCGCAGCATCCCGTAAAGGACGGACATGAGCGTCGACTTGCCGGCGCCGTTCTCGCCCATCAGGGCGTGGATCTCGCCGCGGCGCACCGAGAGGTCGACCCGGTCGTTGGCGAGGGTGCCGGGGAACTCCTTGGTGACGGCTCGGAGTTCGAAGGCGGTCTCGGCCGGATCAGGCGGCGGGGTCATCGACCTTCAGCTTCCCGTCCACGATCTGGTCGCGCAGGCCGGTGACGTTCTTCAGGACGTCAGGGTGCTTCGCGATCACACACTTCGACGAGGCGACGTCGTTCTCGAGGCCGGTGAGGGTGATGCCGCTCTCCTTGAGGCCGTAGGACACGTTCTTGCCCGCGTCGCCGCCGAGGATGTGGTCGATGCCCT
The DNA here is from genome assembly GCF_003574445.1 of Streptomyces sp. YIM 130001. Lineage (GTDB taxonomy): Bacteria > Actinomycetota > Actinomycetes > Streptomycetales > Streptomycetaceae > Streptomyces. Next base: position 40,249 of record NZ_KZ984559.1, on the reverse strand, counting down.
TGCGGACGGCGACGTCGGTGCGCTTGACCACGTTGTCGACGACCGTGCCGGGTGCGGACGGGCACTGGTTGACGTCCACGCCGTAGGCGAAGGTGTTCTTGGCCTTCGCCGCCTCGAACACTCCGTAATTGCCCGCCGCTGCCGCCGCCATGATGTGGTCGGTGCCCTTGGAGATCAGCGATCCCGCCTGCTCCTTGGCGCGCGCCGAGTCGTCGAACGGCGACTGTCCGCCCACGAACCGGGTGCTGGCCCGGGCCTTGGCGTCGACGTGCTTGGCGCCCGCCGCGAACGGGTCGCTGTAGCGCCGGAACTGCGGTGTGTCCAGGACGTCGACGGCGCCGACCTTGCCGCTCTTGCTCAGCAGCCCCGCCTCCGCGCCCGCGAGGAACACTCCCTCGTGCTCACGGAACGTGGCACAGGCGACATTCTTGAACGTCTTCTTCGTGCAGGCGTCGACCATCAGGAACTGCTGCTTCGGGTGCGCCTCGGCCTGCTGGGCCACCGCGTCCGCGAACTCGAATCCGACCAGGACGACGGTGTCCGGAGCGGCGTCCACCGCGGCCTGCAGATTCTGCTGCTGCGAGGCCGTGTCGGAGCTCTGGTACACCTTGTGCGTGCCGCCGTGCGCCTTCGCCGCCGCCTTCGCACCGCTCACGGCGAGCTTGAGGAACTCGTTCTGACCGATCGGGTCCGGGGTGATGAGCGTGAACGCCTTCGACCCCTTCGCGTCCGATCCGCCTGAATCACCCTTTTTGGCCGCGGCGTTGCAGCCCGTGAGGACGAGAGCGGTACCGGCGGCCAGTGCGGCGAACTGGAGAGGGCGGGATCTACGGGGCATGGCGGGGCCTTCCGGACGTGGTGCTACGGGGAGGAGGACTGCGGAACCGGCGTGCGCGCGGGGCGAGTTCAGCCGCGACAGGCGGCGCTCGAGCACCGGCCGTAGTCGAGGAAGCGGCGCATCGTCAGCAGCACGGGCCCTCCTCCTTGTTGTCGTCCCGGTGCGGTGGAGCAGGAGGGTAGCACTGCTTTTCGCACCCCTGCCCGAACGTCTCGAACTGTGGTTCGCGCTGGTCATGTACGGTGTCGCGCACCCTCAGCCGTGTCCCGCCGGCCACGCCCGCGGCCGGGTCCGCGTCCAGAGATTCAGGAGAATCCGCATGTCCCAGGAGCTGCGCGCCGTCCAGTGGACCGGCGGCGAACTCGCCCTCATCGACCAGACCGTCCTGCCGCACCGCACCGAGATCCTCCGGGTCGAGAACGTCGACGGCCTGGTGGACGCCATCCAACGACTCGTGGTGCGCGGCGCCCCCGCCATCGGTGCGGCCGGCGCGTACGGCGTCGCCCTCGCCCTGCTGCAGGGCGAACGCGAGGGCTGGAGCGCCGAACGGCTGGATGCGGAGATCGCCCGCATCCGCGCTGCCCGCCCCACCGCCGTCAACCTGATGGTCGGTGTCGACCGGGTCGCGGCCCGGCTCGCCGAGGGCCTGGACACCGTCCTCGCCGAGGCGGCCGCCGTACAGCGCGAGGATGTCGAGGCGAACCGTGCCATGGGCGTCCACGGCGCCGACTGGCTGCTGAAGCGCGTGAGCGCGGACCGGCCGCTGCGCCTGCTCACGCACTGCAACACGGGCGCCCTCGCCACCGCCGGCTGGGGCACCGCCCTCGGCGTCATACGTGAACTGCACGCCCGCGGCCTGGTCGAGGTCGTCTACGCCGACGAGACCCGGCCACTGCTCCAGGGCTCGCGCCTGACCGCCTGGGAACTGGTCCAGGAAGGAATTCCGCACTACGTGCAGGCCGACGGCGCCGCGGCGGGCACCATCCTGCGCGGCGAGGTGGACGCCGCGATCGTCGGCGCCGACCGGATCGCGGCCAACGGCGACACCGCCAACAAGGTCGGCACCGTGGGAGTCGCCCTCGCCTGCGCGGACGCGGGAATCCCGTTCCTGGTCGCCGCGCCGACCACCACGGTGGACGTCGGCACACCGGACGGCTCCGCCATCCGCATCGAACTCCGCGGCGAGGACGAGGTGTTGGAATGGGGCGGCATCCGAACCGCGCCCACCGGCTCCCGCGGCCACAATCCGGCCTTCGACGTGACGCCGGGACGACTGGTGACCGGCCTCGTCACCGAACGCGGAGTGCTCGAAGTTGCCGCCGGTGAGCTGCCCGGGGATCGGCCGGCCTGACCGGCGCGGGGCCGGCCACCCGGCCCCGCAACGCTCACTGCGTACGAACTACCGCTCTGTCAGGGCGAGTTCGAGGAGCCACTCGACCACCTCGGTGTGGTGTCGCGCCTGCCGCGGCGTGTCGCCCCATACGTACAGGCCGTGCCCGGCGACCACGACTGCCGGCATCCGCTCGTCGCGCGCCGCCTCCAGGCGGTCGCCGAGCTCCGACATGTCCTGGCTGTTGGCGATGACCGGCAGCGTCACCTCGGCGTCGTGCGCGGGCTGTCCGACGCCCTTCAACATCTCCAGATCCCGGAAGACGATCCCGCCCGGCTCGCGCCGCCCCATCGCCACGGAAGCCACCGTGTGTACATGGACGACGGCGTTCGCCCCGGTCAACTCCGCGACCCGGGCGTGCAGTTCGGCCTCGGCCGATGGCTTGCCGCCGTCCACCGCCGCTCCGCCGCCGTCGACCAACACCACGTCCCTGGACGTCAGTTCACCCTTGTCGTGGCCGCTCGCGGTGACCGCGAGCCGCAGCGGATCACGGGACAGCACGGCCGACAGATTGCCCGACGTCCCGCGCATCCAGCCGAACGACGCGAACCGCGCCGACTCCGCGGCCAGGACCGCCCCGGCCTCCTCCAGCTGGAGTGTGGTCACTGTGTGCTCCTCGTGCTCAGCTCGATCTCGTCGAACGTGCCCACCTCGGGGTGGTCGCCGACGCCTTGCTCGTAGTACGGCTCTCCGGGACGCCGGACCCCGACGGCCTGCCAGCCCGCCTCGCGCGCCGCGTCCAGCTCACCGGGCCGGTCGGAGAGGAAGAGGGTGCGTCCGGCGGGCACACCGAGGGCCGCGGTGATCCGGCGGTACGACTCCGCCTCCTGCTTGGGCCCGGCGTTCTCGGTGTCGTACAGACCGCCGACCAGCGCCAGCAGGTCACCCTCGGGACTGCTCGCGAACCATGCGCGCTGCGCCGCGACCGACCCCGACGAGTAGACGGACAGCCCGAAGCCGGCCGCGTGCCAGGCACGCAGCACCGGCAGCACGTCCCCGTAGAAGTGCGAGACGAGATCGCCGCGTGCGAAGCCCTCCGCCCAGATGATGCCCTGCAGCGTCTTGAGCGGGGTGGCCTTGCGATCCTCGTCCAGCCAGTCGTTCAGGGCCCGCTCGATACGGGCCGCGTCCGCGTCCGGTTCGCCGAGCAGCTCCCTGACCTGCGAGGCCGCACGCGCTACCGCGGGCTCGTCGCCGCGCTCCGCGAGAAGCGCACCGAAGCGCCGCCGCGAGTACGGGTAGAGCACGTCCACCACGAACCCGGTGGCGCTCGTGGTGCCCTCGATGTCGAGCACCACGGTGTCCACGTCGAACTGCACACTCACGCCCGGTGCCCCGCCGCGATCGTGTCGAAGTCCGGGAAACGGTCGGCGATCCGGTCGCCGGTGAAGTTCCCGATCCAGCCGTCCTCCTCGTGGAAGAACCGGATCGCCGTGAACGACGGACGGGTGCCCATGTCGAACCAGTGCGTCGTGCCGCGCGGCACCCCGAGCAGGTCACCCTTCTCGCACAGCACGGCGTGTACCTCACCGTCCACGTGCAGATAGAAGATCCCGGATCCGGAGACGAAGAAGCGGACCTCGTCATCGTCGTCGTGCGTGTGCTCCTGCAGGAACTTCTCCCGCGCGGCCTTGGCCTTCGCCTCGAACTCCGGGTCGTCACTGGGGTGCAGGCCGAGCACGTCGACGGTGGTGAAGCCCTCTTCCCCGTTGAGCTTCTCTATCTCGGTCCCGTACGCCGCGAAAACGGTGTCGCTGTCCGCGTCGGCCGGCACATCCTCGCGGACCGGCCACTGCTCGTAACGGACCCCGAGCGGAGCGAGCGCCTCCCTGATCTCGGCCGGGTCGGCGGTACGACGCACCTGGGTGTCCGGGCCGCTCTCGGGCCAGGTGGTGAGGAGAGTCATGGGAACTCCAAGGAGAAGAGACGGGCAGCGGAAGCAAGGGGCAGCGAAACGGGCGGGTGCGGAAGAGGACGACCGGGCGGGAGGCCGTGCGGAAGGCGGCGGTACGGCGGTGCGGAAAGCTCCGTCAGCCGCGGCACGCCGCGCCGGTACAGCGCCGCGGCACCGCCCTGCCATATGTCGTCACGTCACGCCTCACAGTCCCGGGAACGGTGGCCGGTCCCCGGATCGTATCCCCAGGTGAACGCCGCACGGCAGACGGCTGCCGCACCGTCTCACTCTCCGAGAACGGCGCACCGCGCTCCACGGCCGGCCACGGATCCCGGTACGGCCCGGCCGCCCTGCGCCTCATCCGTTCGGCCCCGTACCGCTGCCGGGTGCGGGACCGCACGCGAGGCTGACAGGGGCGTACGTCGAAGAGCCCCCGCGTGTGCCACCCGCCCAGGGTGGCGCGACGAAGTGAGGAGAGCATTCATGGCGAAGGCGTATCTGGTGGGCAGCGGGATCGCGTCCCTGGCGGCGGCAGCGTTCCTGATCCGCGAAGGCCGCTTCGCCGGACCGGACATCTCGATCCTCGAGGAGCAGGACCGCGAGGGCAGCAGCCTGGACGCCGCGGGGTCTCCCGAGAGCGGCTACACGATGCGCGGCGGCCGGATGTTCGAGATCCACTTCGACTGCACCTACGACCTGCTCGGATCGATCCCGTCCCTGGACGACCCGACGAAGTCCGTCACCGAGGACACCTTCGCCTTCCACGAGGACTTCGCCTGGGACGACCACGCCCGGCTCGTCGACGCCTCCGGCAAGGTGGTCGACGCGCACTCGATGGGATTCTCCGAGCGCGACCGCCTGGAACTGATCAAGTGCGTGGGCACACCCGAGAAGCTCCTCGACGGCAAGCGCATCGTCGACTGCTTCAGCGCGGAGTTCTTCACGACGAACTTCTGGTGGATGTGGTGCACGACCTTCGCCTTCGAACCGTGGCACAGCGCGATCGAATTCCGCCGCTACCTCAACCGGTTCGTCCACCTGTTCAAGACCTTCGACGCGATGTCGGGGATCTACCGCACGCGGTTCAACCAGTACGACTCGATCGTGCGCCCGCTGGTGAGCTGGCTCGACGCCCAGGGCGTCACCGTCCGACTCGGCACGTCCGTAACCGACCTGCGGCTGGCGGACGGTGACGCGCTCACCGTCGAAGGGATCACCTGGACGCGCGGTGGACACAGCGAGGAGGTCGAGCTCGGCCCGGACGATCTCGTCCTCGTCACCAACGGCTCGATGACCGCCGACTCGACCCTCGGCTCCACCGACGCCGCACCCGTACTCGACACCTCGAAAAGCAGCGGCTCCTGGAAACTCTGGGAAACCCTCGCGGCGAAACGGCCGGGACGGCTCGGCGATCCGGCCGTCTTCAACACCTCGGTGGACGACTCGACCTGGGAATCCTTCACGGTGACCACCAAAAGACCCCACCTTCTTCGAGTTGATGGAGCAATTCAGCGGCAGCGAAGCCGGCAAGGGGGGCCTCATCACCTTCAAGGACTCCAGCTGGCTGCTCACCATCGTGCTCAACCACCAGCCGCATTTCCACGAGCAGCCGGAGGACACCTACGTCTGGTGGGGCTATGCCCTCTTCCCCGACAAGCAGGGCGACTTCGTGCGCAAGCCGATGCGTGAATGCACCGGCCGGGAGATCCTCGACGAAGTACTGCGGCATCTGCACTTCGAGGAAGGGCCGCAGATCCTGGACCGATCGATCGTGATCCCCGCCCTGATGCCGTACATCACCAGTCAGTTCCTGGTCCGCAGCGCGGGCGACCGACCGCAGGTCGTGCCCGAGGGATCGACGAACCTGGCATTCATCGGGCAGTACGCGGAAGTCCCCGAGGACGTCGTCTTCACCGTCGAGTACTCGGTACGCACCGCATGGACCGCCGTCGCCGGTCTGCTCGGCCTCGACCGGCAGCCCCCGGCGGTCTACAAGGGGCGCCACGACCCGAAGGTTCTCGTCGAGGCACTGGCGACCATGCACCGGCACTGAGACCCGACTTCGGTGTCTATATGGGGAGATGGGGGGTTCTCGGCACGCGGAAGAATCTCGGGCCTCAAAGGCGCTGGCCAGAGCGGCGATTCGCCTCAACTCCGCATATGTATACGACGATTGGAGGCATGGAACGGGTGTTCCCTGGATAACCATGCGCTCAGACCGCATGCTGCCGAGGCCTCGCGCCGGAGCCGTGCGGGACTGTCGCGACCGGGCAACACACCCACAACTGAAGGGTCCCCCTTACCGTGCAACCGGCCCAAGAGTTCGGCGACAACCCCGTTGAAGTACGAGAGACCGGGCACTACACCGAGGAATACGTCCCCAGTTTCGTCGAGAAATGGGACTCCCTCATCGACTGGGAAAAGAGAGCGGAGAGCGAAGGGAACTTCTTCATCGACCTGCTGCGCAAGTGGGGGGTGAAGAGCGTTCTCGACGTCGCCACGGGAACCGGATTCCATTCCGTGCGGCTGCTTTCGGCCGGATTCGAGACCGTGAGTGCGGACGGCAGCGCGGACATGCTGGCCATGGCGTTCGAGAACGGTGTGAAGCAGGGCGACCACATTCTCCGTGTGGTCCAGGCCGACTGGCGCTGGCTCAACCGGGACGTCCACGGCGAGTACGACGCCATCGTCTGCCTCGGCAACTCCTTCACGCACCTCTTCTCGGAGCGTGACCGGCGCAAGGCGCTCGCCGAGTTCTACGCCATGCTGAAGCACGACGGAATCCTCATCCTGGATCAACGCAATTACGACACGATCCTGGACGACGGATACACCAGCAAGCACACGTACTACTACTGCGGCGAGGACGTCAGCGTGGCGCCGGAGTACGTCGACGAGGGCCTGTGCCGCATGCGGTACGAGTTCCCCGACGAATCCGTGTACCACCTCAACATGTTCCCGCTGCGCAAGGACTACGTCCGTACCCTGATGTCCGACGTGGGCTTCCAGCACATCGAGACCTACGGCGACTTCCAGCACACCTACCGGGGTGAGCAGCCGGACTTCTTCGTGCACGTGGCGGAGAAGGAGTACCGGATCGGCGACGACACCGAGGGGCGGTACACCGGTGCGGTCGGCACCGCCCGCAGTTACTACAACTCGTCGGACGCCGACACGTTCTACGCCGCCGTGTGGGGCGGTGAGGACATCCACATCGGCCTGTACGAGAGCGCCGAGGAACCCATCGCGGACGCCAGTCGCCGGACCGTCGAGCGGATGGCCGGGAAGCTGGACCTCGAACCCGGTTCCGTGGTGCTCGACCTCGGCTCGGGATACGGCGGTTCGGCGCGGTACCTGGCCGGGACGTACGGGAGCCGGGTCCTCGCTCTGAACCTCAGCGAGGTGGAGAACCGGCGGCACGCGGAGCTGAACTCGGCGAGCGGTCTCAGCGACCGCATCGAGGTCGTGGACGGATCCTTCGAGGACATCCCCTACCCGGACGACTCCGTCGACGTCGTCTGGTCCCAGGACGCCTTCCTGCACAGTGGGAACCGCGTCCAGGTCCTCGAGGAGATAGCCCGGGTCCTGCGCCCCGGAGGCCACGTCATCTTCACCGACCCCATGGCCGCGGACGACTGTCCCAATGGTGTGCTGCAGCCCATCCTGGACCGCATCCACCTCGACGGCATGGGGTCACCCGCCTTCTACACGCGTGAGCTGACCCGGCTCGGTTTCTCGGCCGTGGACGGCGGGTTCGAGGAGCACCGCGAGCAGTTGGTGGCCCACTACGCCCGCGTCCTGAAGGAGACCGAGCGGCAGGAGGCGGAAGGACTGGCCCGCAAGGTCAGCCACGACTACCTCACGCAGATGAAGAAGGGCCTCGACCACTGGGTCGACGGTGGTCGCAAAGAGCACATCACCTGGGGCATCTTCCACTTCAGGCTCAACGCAGCGCAGTGACGAGTCACGGAGGGCGCAGTTGACGGTGCGCCCGCTCAACTGCCGCCCTCCTGGGGGTGGTCAGTCCAGAATCCCCACCTGATAGAAGAACTCGTAGCGCGCGGGGTCGTCGGGCAGGAACCAGTGGAAGCCCTCCTCGAAGAAGACCGCCACCATGTTCACGGCGATGACCAGGCCGATGAACCAGAGGACGACCCGCCCCAGCGTCCGGTACACCGCCGACTCAGGGATACTCGAACCGGCCGTGCGATGGGCCAGCGCCATGACGACGCCGATGGCCACCACCGAGGCCATGAACAGGATCCACGCCCACACGTACATGTGCAGACCGAGGACCGGACTGCCGTAGCCCTTGTCGCCCGGCAGGATGTGCAGCATGGTCTGCCGCCAGGAGGTGAAGCCACCACCGATGCAGGCGACCAGGGCGAGTCCCCAGCCCATCATGTAGTCGCGGCCCGCGAGGCTGCCGGTCATGCCCTTGCGCACGATCACTCCGGCACCGAGCGCGGCCAGCAGCATGAACATCCGCTGGATCATGCACAGCGGGCAGGGATAGTCCCAGCTGATGAACTGCACGCCGAGCCCGGCACAGACGATTGCCGTCCAGCCGGCGGCGAACAGGCAGGCGAACCAGTACTGGACCTTGCCGAGTGCTCCGGAGGCCTCGGTCTCCCTGAGCGGTGCGGTCACGGTGGCCATCAGTAATTCAGCCCCAGCCCCAGGCTGCTGGTGATGTGGTGCGAGAGCAGCACCAGCGTGGCCGCGAACACGACCCACCAGACGACGAGCAGTACGTTCCGGCTGCGCCGGCGGTAGAGGACCAGCCACGTGGCCAGCAAGCCGCCGAAGATCAGGGTGTCCATGCGCGCGGACGGTACCGAGCGGGCCGCCGGCCCGAGCAGGAGCACGCCGGGCGGCGATCCGTTGCCCACGGAAGGACCACGCGTGGAGCGGCCGTCCGGCCGTCCGGGGCTCAGTCCAGGTCGGACATGTCCAGTACGAAGCGGTAGCGGACATCGTTGCGACCGAGCCGGTCGAGGGCGGTGTCCACCTGCGAGGAGGGGAGTACCTCGACGTCGGCGGTGATGCCGTGCTCGGCGCAGAACCGCAGCATCTCCGCGGTCGCCGGCCGGCCGCCGCTGCCGGCGGAGCTCAGCCTCTTGCGTCCGGCGAGCAGGTCCATGGCCTCGACGGTGACGGTGCCCAGGTACCCGACCAGGCAGAGTGTGCCGTCCATCGCCACCAGCTGCAGATACGGGGCGAGTTCATGCGGCGCGGAGACGGTGTCGATGACGACGTCGAAGGAGTCGCGCGCCGCGGCCATCTGCTCCGCGTCCGTGGAGACGACGAGGCCGTGAGCGCCGAGCCGCTCGGCGTCGTCGCGCTTGTCCTGCGTACGGCTGATGACCGTGGTGGTCGCCCCGAGCGCCACGGCCATCTTCACCGCGAGATGGCCGAGACCGCCGAGTCCGGCCACGGCGACGCGGGTCTGCGGGCCCACGCCGAGCGCGCGCAGCGGCTCCCAGACAGTGACTCCGGCGCACAGCAGCGGGGCCGCCGCGGCCGGATCCAGACCGTGAGGGAGGGGGTAGGCGAAGGCGTCGCGTACGACGTACTCGCGGGAGTAGCCGCCCAGGGTGGTCGACCCGTCCTGCCGGTCGGTGCCGCCGTAGGTGAGGGTCGGGAAGGAGTAGCAGAAGTTCTCCTGCCCCGCCTTGCACATGGCGCAGGCGCCGCAGGAGTCGACGATGTTGCCGACCGCGACACGGTCGCCGGCCGAGAAGCCGGTCACCTCGGCGCCGGTCTCGGTCACCACACCGGTGAACTCGTGGCCGGGGACCAGAGGAGTCGGTGCGCTCTCGTCGTGGGCGCGCAGGGAGTGCAGGTCGGTATGGCACACGCCGCAGTAGTCGATCCGCACCGCGACGTCGTCCGGGCGCAGGTCGCGGCGCTCCAGGGGGGTGCGCCGCAGCGTGCCCGTGCCGGTCGCACGCAAGCCGGTGGTCGTTCGCACAGGAAGCCTCCTAGACAAACTGTTCGGTCTATTTGAGAGTAAGCACGACGACCCGCCAAAGCAAACCAACTGTTCTGTTGGTAAGGTCGGTGCATGCCGGAGCAGCCCCAGACCTCGCGAGGCGCCGCGACCTATCAGCGCGTCGTGGAAGCCGCCACCGAGGAGTTCGCCCAGTACGGCATCGCCGGAGCGCGGGTCGAGCGCATCGTGAAGGCCGCGCGCACCAACAAGGCGCAGCTCTATGCCTACTTCGGCGACAAGGAGCAGCTCTTCGACGCGATCTTCCGGAGCTCGCTGGACCGCATCACCAACGTCGTCCCCATCGACGCCGATGATCTGTCGGACTGGGCTGTGCGCCTCTACGACGAATACCTGCGCCGCCCGGACCTCATCAGGCTCGCCACCTGGACGCGCCTGGAGCGCCGGCCGGCCGGGCACCTTGTCGACACCCGTGAGCGTTACGACGAGCGCAAGCTCGCGGCGATCGCCGACGCGCAGGCCGCGGGGCGGGTCCGTGAGGGCGACCCGTTCGACATCATGGCCATGGTCATCGCCATGTCCATGGCCTGGTCGCCGGTCAGCAACGTCTACGCCGCGACGGGCGAGGAGCCGGCCGACGTGCATGAGCAGCGTCGCGCCCTGCTCCGCGACTGCGTCCGCAGGGCGACCGAAGCAGGCTGACGCGGCCCTGCCGGCCCGGGGGTCGCTCGGTCAGGCGGGCAGGCGTTCGCGGCCGGTGCGCTCGATGTCGGTCCGCCGGGCGTCGCGTTCGGGCAGGCTGATCTCGGCCCATACCGCATCGAGGGACAGGTCGAGTACGTCGGCGATCGCCGCGATGGTCGGGAAGGCCGGGGTGGCCACACGTCCCGACTCGATCTTCCGGAGCGTCTCCGGCGAGACGTTGGCGTCGAGTGCGACGTCGAGCATCGAGCGATTTCCCCTGGCTCGGCGCAGGAGCGCGCCGAGGCGCTGTCCACGTTCGACCTCTGCGGGGGTGAGCGGCAACCTGACCATGGCGCCAATTGTAGTACCGGTATAGTCATCCCGGGATAGTTATTGGAAGCATGGGAGATGCACCGCATGATCGAGATCCTGAACTCCACCCTTCTCGCCCGCGCGAAGGACACGGGCGCCCTGGTGGCCGACATCCTGCAGACGCTCAGGGCCCGCAGCGCGGTCGGCACGAACCTGCTGGACATCGACCGATGGACCAAGGAAATGATCCTCGAAGCGGGAGCCCAGTCCTGCTACGTCGACTACGCACCGTCCTTCGGGCGCGGCCCGTTCGGCCACTACGTCTGCACCGCCGTCAACGACGCGGTACTGCACGGCCTGCCGCACGACTACAAGCTCGCCGACGGCGACCTGCTCACCCTCGACCTCGCCGTCTCCCGAGGCGGAGTCGCCGCGGACTCGGCCATCAGTTTCATCGTGGGCGAGGCGCGACCGGCGCAGAGCGTCGCGCTGATCGAGGTGACGGAACGCGCACTGGCCGCAGGGATCGCCGCCGCCGGGCCCGGAGCCCGCATCGGCGACCTCTCGCACGCCATCGGCACAGTCCTCGGCGAGGCGGGATACAAGATCAACACGGAGTTCGGCGGGCACGGCATCGGATCGACCATGCACCAGGACCCGCACGTGGCCAACACCGGCCGCCCCGGCCGTGGTTACACACTCCGCCCCGGCCTGCTGCTGGCCCTGGAGCCGTGGGTCATGGAGGACACCGCTCAACTCGTCACCGACGCCGACGGATGGACGCTCCGCAGCGTGACGGGCTGCCGCACGGCGCACAGTGAGCACACCATCGCCATCACCGACGACGGGGCCGAGATCCTCACGCTGCCGACCCAGGCGTAGAAGCACTCCTCCGCAGCTCGGCCCGGCTCAGGAACGCGTGGGAAGCGTGATGCCGTAGGCCCGCATCTTGCGGTAGATCGTCGTACGGGAGATGCCGAGCCGCTGCGCCGCGAGGAGCTTGTTGCCGTCCACCTCGAGGAGAGCCTGGACCAGAGTGTCGCGCTCGGACGCTTCCCAGGCGCTCAACGACCGGCTGCCGGCGCTGTGCAGGGACGGCGGCAGATCGCGCAGCTCGATGCGATAGGTGCGCCGGCCCGCGGCCGCCTCCCGCAGGGCGAAGTTCAGTTGGCGGATATTGCCCGGCCAGTCGTGCCTGCGCAGCAAGGGCAACACCTCGGGCGCGCATTCGACGTCCGCGCCGATGCGCTGCAGCAGACAGTCGACCAGGACCGGAAGATCCGCGAGGCGGTGCCGCAGGGCCGGTACGGCTGCCGCCTCGATGAAACAGTGCCGCAGGGGCTCCGGTACGCCCGGAGCGCGATGGAGTGTGCCCACGATCCACGTGCCCTGTGCCGCCGCCGCATCCAGTGCCTGGGCTACGGCTGGAGCCTGCTCGGCAGTCACGGCGTCGACGTTCCGCAGGACCAGGGCACGGCCGGGGCCTGCGGGAGCCTCGCTCAGAGCGGTCGGCAGGTCGGTCTCCACATCGGCGGGACGTGGGTCCAGCGCGTCCACGAGGGCCGGAGCCGACGCCGCGCCGGTCAGCGCGTGCGCGGCACCGGCCAGAGCCGCTTTCCCCGTGCCCGTCTCGCCGTGCAGCAGGAGCGGCGTCCGCTCGCGGGCGCAGCGCGACACCGTACGGGAGACGGTGTTCCATGCCGGGTCCGTCCCGGCCAGTCCCGGCAGCGGCCACGGCCGGTTCGCGTCCTGCTCCTCGCGGGAGCCGGAAACGGCACGAGGGCGGTCCTTCTCGGCGGGGCGGTCCGCGAAGGACAGTTCGAGGAGGTACCCGGCCGCACCCGCGGAGCTGTCGATCTGCCGGCAGCGCATCAACACCGTTTCCCCGCGCGACAGTTGCACCTGCCGGCGCGTGCGCGGCGCGTGCCCGAGGTCGGCGGCGGCCTCGTGCAGCAGCCGGTGATCGTCACCGGTGAGCCTCGACGAGGCGGCGGAGTTGGCGAGTACGAGGTCCTGGCCGAGGCAGAGCACCAGCCGGTCACCGTAATGGGTCACCTGCTGGAACGCTTCGAGCAGCGCGCGCTGGTGCGAGCTGCTGAACTCGTACATCACCCGCTCGATGTCGCCGGCCGCTTCCTGCACCAGGGCGGCCATCAGGGTGCGCGCCGGACCGTTCCAGCAGGTCAGGTTCATCGCCCCCTCGACCCGCCCGGTGACCGAGTTGCGGATCGGGGCGGCGGCGCAAGAGACGTTCTGCAGGCGTTCGTTGAAGTGCTCGGTGCCGAGGACCACGTTGGGCCGGCGCTCCTCGAGGGCGACCCCGATGCCGTTCGTCCCGACGAACTGTTCGGCGTAGTTGAAGCCGGGCGCCAGGTGGACGCGGTCCAGGTGCGCGGAGAGCCGCTTCTCCCCGACGCGGCGGTCGCGGACCCAGCCCTTCCGGTCCGTCACGATCACACACGCGTCCGAACCCGCGAGGGTCTGCTCGAGGCGGTCGAGAACCGGAGTCGAGGCGCGGACCAGACGGCTTTCACGGTCGTAGTCCGGCTGATAGGGAACGACCACCTCGTCCGTGCCGATCCCCAGATACTTGGACCGCTGCCAGGAGTTACGGATGCCCTCCGGCACGATCGGCGCAGGTGGGTCCGCATTCGCCAGGAACTGCAGGCGCGCTCGTGCAATGGTCCGGTCCCGCTCCGGGCTGTCACTGAGCATGGCGTCTCCGATGGGGCGTGTTTCCGCCATATTACGAACGCGTTTGTACCTGTCAACGGGTGGTTGGCCGGGACTTGTCCGCGTAATTGCCGTGACGTGACCGGCGGTGCGCCGGCCGTGTTCCACATTGAAAAACTCGACGGCACTCCGCGCCCCCACGCTGATGAACAGCGCCGCACGAAGGATGCGGTAGCCAACCGTCGAGCACAGGAGCAGCTATGACTTCCGCCGACAACGCAGCCCGTACCGCGATCGTCACCGGCGCCGCCCGTGGCATCGGCCGCAGCATCGCGGAGCGGCTGGCCGACGACGGACTCGATGTGGCCGTCGCCGACCTCCCCGGCATGGGCGAGGAACTGAAGCAGGTAGCAGCCGGCATCGAGAAGAAGGGACGCCGCGCCCTCGCCGTGCACGCCGACGCGAGCAGCAAGGAGCAGACCGACGCGCTGGTCGCCGAAGTGGCCGGTCACTTCGGCAAGGTCGACGTGTATGTGGCCAACGCCGGTATCGCGAGGGTCACTCCGCTCCTCGAGACCGGACTCGACGAGTTCGAGCAGATCATGGCCGTGAACCTGCGCGGTGTCTTCCTCTCCTACCAGGCCGCGGCACGCCAGATGATCGCCCAGGGCGGTGGCGGCAAGATCATCGGTGCCGCCTCGATCGTCGCCTACCGGCCGTTCGCGCTGCTCGGCACCTACTCGGCGTCGAAGTGGGGCGTACGCGGCCTGACCCAGGCCGCGGCCATGGAGTGGGCGAAGCACGGCATCACTGTCAACGCGTACTGCCCGGGCATCGTCGGCACCGACATGTGGGACCTCATCGACGAGCGCCTCGCCGAGGAGGAGGGCCTGGACAAGGGCCGGGCCATCAAGAAGTACGCCGAGGCCATCGCGCTCGGCCGGGTCGAGGAGCCCGCCGACGTCGCGTCCTTCGTCTCCTACCTGGCCTCGCCCGACTCGGACTACATGACGGGCCAGTCCGTCATGATCGACGGCGGCATCCAGTTCTCCTGACGCGAGGCGTCCCCGGCAGCACCCCATCGCGAACTGAGGAGAGAGATGTATTCCAAGGACGGCGAGAACTACTTCATCGTGGACGCGCACATCGCGCTCTGGGACGCGCGCCCCGAGAACCAACTCAACATCCACGGCAAGCAGTTCATCGACTGCTTCTACGACTACCACCGCAACCTGAGTCCGGAGTCCGAGCTGTGGCCGTACGAGGAGTACCTCTACTACGGCGGTGAGCGGCTGATGAAGGACCTCTTCACCGACGGCTACGTCGACCACGCGATCTTCCAGCCCGCACGGCTGGGAGCGTTCTACCGCAACGGGTTCGGGCAGACCGAGGAATCCTTCGCGCTCGCGCGGCAGCACCCGGACAAGCTGACGTACAACCACTCCTGGGATCCCCGGTACGAGCAGAAGGGACTCGACCAACTGCGGCGCGACGCCGAGCGGTTCCAGCTCAAGGGCGCGAAGCTCTACACCGCCGAGTGGAAGGGCGACAGCCGAGGCTACAAGCTCGACGACCCGTGGACGTACCGCTACCTCGAGGAGTGCCAGAACCTCGGGATCAACAACATCCACGTCCACAAGGGGCCGACGATCCGGCCGCTCGACCGGGACGCGTTCGACGTGGCGGACGTCGACAAGGCGGCCACACAGTTCCCCGAGATGAACTTCGTCGTCGAGCACTGCGGCCTGCCCCGGCTCGAGGACTTCTGCTGGATCGCCACGCAGGAGCCCAACGTGCACGCGGGGCTCGCGGTCGCGATGCCCTTCATCCACAGCCGGCCGCGCTACTTCGCCCAGATCATCGGTGAACTCCTGTACTGGCTGGACGAGGACCGTATCCAGTTCTCCAGCGACTACGCGCTGTGGACGCCGCGTTGGCTCGTCGAGCGGTTCGTCGACTTCCAGATCCCCGAGGACATGACCGAGTACGCGCCGATCACCACGGCGCAGAAGAAGAAGATCCTCGGCCTGAACGCGGCCGCCATGTACGACATCGAGGTGCCGGCCGGCCTCGGCGTCGCCGAACCGGCGGTGGCCTGAGATGGCCGCCTGCTGGCGGGAGGAGTCCGCCCGCGCGGCGCTCGACGCGGTCTACGACCCGGAGTTGGACGAACCGATCACCGACCTCGGCTTCGTGCTGTCCGTGACCGTCACCCCCGACGGAGCGCTCACCGTCCGCCTCAGGCTGCCGACCTCGTTCTGCTCGCCGAATTTCGCGTACCTGATGGCCTCCGACTCCAAGGACGTCCTGACCGCGCTGCCCTGGACCCGCGACGTCGTGGTGCTCCTCGACGACCACCACGACTCCGACATGATCAACCGCGGACTCGCGGCGGACGCGGGCTACCGCGGGACGTTCGGGGCCGAGGCCGAGAAGGACCTCGACGCACTCCGGCTGACGTTCCGCCGCAAGGCCCACGCCGCGGCGATGGAGCGGGTGCTGGCGCGCGTGCTGCGCGAGAAACCGGACCTCACCGAGGAATCGCTCCAGGACGTCGTGGTCGGTGACCTGCCCGACTCGCGGGAGTCCGGCGCACTGCTGCGACGACGGGAGGCTCTCGGCCTCGGCGTGGCACCGTCCGACCCGGTCCTGGTGGACGAGGATGGACGACGCTATCCGCCGGGAGAGATCCCGCTCCGGCTGCGCTTCGCCCGCGCGGTCCGGGTGTCGATCGACGGCAACGCGCACTTCTGCCGAGGCCTGCTCCGTACCCGCTATCCGCAGTCCGCGGCGGACCAGACACCGCGAGCCGCGGACCCCGCACAGGAGGCGGATCCGGTGCCCGCGGGAAAGCTCCTCCACCTCACCGCCCCGCCGAAGGAGAACGTCTCGTGAAAGCAGTCCAGGTCGTGGGCTACGGCAAGAACCTCGAGCTGGCCGAGGTCCCGGCTCCCGAGGCCACCGGCCCGTTCGACGTGATCGTCAGGATCGGCGGTGCCGGGGTGTGCCGCACCGACATCCACATTCTCGAGGGGCAGTGGGCGCAGAAGTCCGGGGTGACGTTGCCCTACACGATCGGGCACGAGAACGCGGGCTGGGTGCATGCGGTCGGCAGCGCCGTCACCAACGTCCGCGAGGGCGACAAGGTCATCGTGCATCCGCTGATCACCTGCGGACTGTGCCGGGCATGCCGGGCCGGTGACGACGTGCACTGCGCGAACAACCAGTTCCCCGGCATCGACACCGCCGGCGGCTACGCCGAGTACCTGAAGACCTCCGCGCGCAGCGTCGTCCGGATCGACGACTCCCTGGAGCCCGCCGATGTGGCGGCCCTGGCCGACGCGGGACTCACGGCTTACCACGCCGCGGCGAAGGCGGCCCGCACCCTGCGGCCCGGCGACCGCTGCGTCGTCATCGGTGCCGGCGGGCTCGGGCACATCGGCGTCCAGGTGCTCAAGGCCATCACCGCCGCCGAGATCGTCGTCGTCGACCGCAACCCCGACGCGGTGGCGCTCGCCGTCTCCATCGGGGCGGACCAGGGTGTCGTCGCGGACGGCAGTCACGTCGAGCGCGTACGCGAACTCACCGGCGGGCCGGGCGCGGAGGCGGTCATCGACTTCGTCGGTGAGGGCGGTTCCACCAAGGACGGCGTCGGCATGCTGCGCCAGGCCGGGGATTACCACGTGGTCGGATACGGCGAGAACATCGACATCCCGACCATCGACATCATCTCCGCCGAGATCAACTTCATCGGCAACCTCGTCGGTTCCTACAATGACCTGTGCGAACTGATGGTTCTCGCCGCGCAGGGCCGCGTGCGCCTGCACACCGCCAAGTACCCGCTCGAGCGCTTCCAGGACGCCCTGGACGATCTCGGGAACGGCCGGATCCGGGGGCGAGCGATCCTCACCCCGTGACCCCGCCCCGAACGACATAGGAAGTGGCCCCTTGATTTTCATCACCGTGAAGTTCCGCGTCCGCCCCGAGCACGCCGACCGCTGGCCCGAGGTGGTGAAGGAGTTCACCGACGCGACGCGCGCCGAGCCCGGATGCCTGTGGTTCGACTGGTCCCGCAGTCTCGACGACCCGACGGAGTACGTCCTGGTGGAGGCCTTCCGCGACGACGACGCCGGCGCGGCGCACGTCGGTTCGGAGCACTTCAAGGCGGCGCAGCGGACTCTGCCGCCCCACCTCGTCGCCACGCCCCGGGTCATCAACGTGAAGGTGCCCCAGGACGACTGGTCCCTGCTCGGTGAGATGATGGTCCAGGAGGACTGACGCGGATCGCGGATAGCGGATCGCGCAGCCGGAGCGGCCGAAGCCTGTCGTACTACGGGACTTCGGCCGCTCTTCGCTGTACTCGGGGGGACCGTGGGGCGAGTTTGGCTGCGGCGGGAGGCAGGAAGATGGGTGTCATGACGAAGCTGACACTGCCGGAAGAGTTCATGCTGATCGCCCTCGACGACGAGAGCGGCGGCGGCAAGACCCGTCCCGGCATCGACTACGCCGTCGCCGGCATGGCGCTCGTCCAACTCGCCCTCGACCACCGGGTCGAGGTGCGCGAGGACGACACCGTGAGCGTCCTCGACCCGGCCGCGTCGGGAGTCCCGGTCCTTGACTCCGTACTGGCGAAGGCCGCGGGGGAGCGGGACGGCGTGAAGGTCAAGACGCTCCTGCGCCGCTGTCGCCGCGGCGCGGTCGACGGCACCCTCGAGTCGCTGGTGGCGCGCGGTGCGCTGAAGAAGCGGACGAGCCGCGTTCTCGGACTGCTGCCCCTCACGCGGTATCCGGAAGCCGATGGTTCCGCCGAGCGCGAGGTGCGTGAACGACTGTCGGCAGTCGTACTCGGCGGCGCGGAACCGGACGAGCGCACGGCCGCCCTGGTGTCCGTACTGCACGCCGCGCGTTTGCGGGGCAAGGCGTTCCCCGACGCGGACCGCAAGCAGGTCAACAAGCGGATGGACGAGGTCTCGGAAGGCCAGTGGATCGAGCCCGTAGTACGCCAGGCGGTCCGCCGGACCCGTGCCGCCATCATCGCCGCCTCGTCGGGTGGCGGATCCTGAAACCGGGGCCCGTGGGCGGACCGAGACCGGCGGAGCCGGCCGAGCCCTCGCGGCGGTAGCACAGCGAGGTCATCTCTAAGTGCCCTCGCTGTGGCCCCTCTTGAGCCGGGACAACACAACACACGCGGTGCGTCGAGGGCAGCCCCAAATGGCCAGGTGTCCAGGCCTCGTGGCTCTGTAAGGTGCTGCGAGTCGTGTCCGTAATCGCGAGAGGTGGCACCGTGACCGCATCCACCAGCTGGCCAGTCCTCGCCCAGGCCCACGAGGCTCTGCTCGCCGCCGTCAGCGGTGTGGCGCCGGGCGACTGGGACCGGCACACGCCGTGCAGCGAGTGGAATGCCGCCCAAGTGCTGCAGCATGCGGCAGGTGACCAGCTCGGCTACGCCGCGTTCCTGGGCGAGGGAACGGGTCCTGACGAGGACCCGTTCGCCCCTTCGGGAAAGCTGGGCGGCGAACCGGTCGCGGTCGCCGAGGCGGCGGTGCGTACGGCTGCCACGGCGTGGTCCCGCGTACCCGAGGACGCTGTGGACGTGACGGTCCCGCTGCCGCCCAACAAGATGCCCGCAGCTCTCGGCGCGCACGTGTGCGCCCTGGACGCCGCCGTACACGCTTGGGACATCGCCGTCGCCACCGGACAGTCATCGCCCCTGACCGCCGAACTCGCAGCCGAACTGCTCGACGCGGCCCGCCAGTTCGTCGAGCCACTGCGGGCGTTCGCCTTCGCCCCGGTGGTACCGGCTGCGCCGGACGACGACGCGATCGCGGAACTCCTGAAGTACCTGGGCCGGAACCCCGACTGGACCGCGTGACGGTGCACCGCGGGTATAACTCCTGAACTCCCTTCCCGCACCGGGAAGTTGACGTCCTCCGGAGTGCCGTACGTGTGCGTGGCCGTACACGTACGGCTTACGATCCACCGATGGACACCCCGGAGGCACGCCAGGATCGCGCCCGTGTGCGCCGCGCCACCGCGCACACGATCCTCGACCGGCTCGGCCTGTTCGACCGATGGCGCCCGCTCGGCTCACCCGTACTCGTCGGATCGGTCGCGCTGGACCTGGTGGTGGAGCCCGACATCGACATGGAGATCTACTCGCCCGCCCCGTCCGTCGCCGAAGGCTTCGGCGCGCTCGTTGCCTGCGCGCAGCTGCCCGGAGTGCGCGCCCTGCGCTTCAGCAAGGCGCTCGACCTGGCCGACCGCGGCCTGTACTGGCGACTGGACTACGAGTTCACGCCCGACGAGACCTGGAAGATCGACATGTGGTGGCTCCCCGACGACCACCCCGGGCCCCGCGCCGCGGACCTGGTGGCCCCGGTGCGCGCCGCCCTGGGCGACTCGACACGAGACGCCGTCCTCGCAGTCAAGGAGGGCGCGGCGGCACGCGGCGAGGCGGCGCAGGGGGTGTGGGTCTATCAGTCGGTCCTGGACCACGGCGTCCGCACCTACGACGAGTTCCGTGCCTGGCACGCCCGGACCCCGACGGACGGGCTGACGTCGTGGCGCCCGGGCGCCATGGGTTAGTCCACCGGGCTCCCCGGTCGGCTACACCGTGTGGCTGCTCTGTCCAGGAGTCCGGCGCGGTGCCGCACGGAGGTCTCGGGCCCGCCGCACAAGGGACTCTGCGGCCGTCTCCCAGTCGGGGTGGGCGAACGTGAACCCTGCCGCACTCAGCCGCCCCGGCACCACGCGACGGCTCTTGAGGAGCAGTTCGGTGTCCGAGCGCAGGGCGAACGCTCCCACCTCGGCCATCCAACGAGTCGCCGGCAGTCCGACGGGGACGCCCCAGGCCGACCGGAGCGCCCGCATGAGGTCGCGCTGCGGCAGAGGCCCGGGCGAGGCCAGGTTCACCGGCCCGTCGAATTCGTCCCGGGCGATCAGGAACTCGACGGCTCGTACGAAGTCCTCGTCGTGGATCCAGGAGACGTACTGTGCGCCGCCGCCCACCGGCCCGCCCAGCCCGAGTCGCGCCAGCCGCGACAGTACGCTGAACACGCCGCCACGGTCCGGGCTCATCACCATCGCCGAACGCAGTGCCACCTTGCGTGTCCCGGGGGTCGAGGCCTCGGCCTGCGCACGCTCCCAGTTCTTCGCGATGTCGACGCTGTAGGCCCAGTAGTCCGGCACGCCGGGCTCCGTCCCGCCGATCACCCCGGTCGCCTCGTCGTGCGCGGCGTCGAAACGGTGGGCGTAGATCGTGGCCGTACTCATCTGCAGCCAGACGCGCGGTGGTTGGGCGGCGACGGCGATCGCCTCGCCGACCACTCGTGCCGAATCGACCCGGGAGTCCATCATGGCCTGCAGGTTCTCGGTGGTGTACCGGCAGGAGACGCTCCGTCCGGCCAGGTTGATCACGGCGTCGCAGCCGTCGATCGCGGTGGCCCAGTCGCCGAGGGTGGTCCCGTCCCATCCGACTTCGTGCTCCTGCACCGGATGTCGTGTCACCACCGTGACCTCGTGACCGGCCGCTGTCAGCGCACGGTCGAGAATCCGGCCCACCTGTCCGGTTCCCCCGGGCAGTACTACCTTCATCGGTCCCCCTCGGCCTGGTTCGGTGCCAGCATACACTCACATTTTGAACACGTTCAATAATTTGGGGGAGGGGGTGAACTGCCGGATACCGTCCGGCAGGAGCCCAAAAATGTGCCCGCCTCTGTTCCACCGGATGGCCGGTGGAACAGAGGCGGGCGTGCGCGTCGTCGGACGACCCGACGAGTGTCAGTGCATCATCACGGGCCCACGGCTGCTGTCGCCGTCGAGCTTGGTCGGTGTCTTGTGCCGCGGCAGCAGGAAGCCTCCGACGAAGGTCACCAGGATCAGCAGGAATGCCACGGTGAAGGTCGTCGAGAAGCCGGAAGCCGCCTCGGACAGACCCTTCGCCATCGCACCCGGCGGGAGCTGGGCGGCGATCTTCTCGTTCTCCTGGGCGGCGATCGCGGGGCCGGCCAGGTCGGAGCTGGTGAGCTGGTTGGTCAGCACCACGGACATGACCGCCGTACCGACCGAGCTCGCCACCTGCTGGACGATGTTCATGAGGGTGGAGCCCCGCGCGATCATCTCGTCGGTGAGAGTCTGCAGCGCGGCCGTCATCATCGGCATCATGGTGGCGCCCATGCCCATGCCCATCACGAACAGTGCGCCGAGCAGGATCGGGTACGAAGTCTCCGCCCCGATCTGGGTGAGGAAGCCCATGCCGACAGCGATGCCGACGAGCCCGACGAGCACGATGCGCCCGGCACCGGTCTTGTCCACGAGCCGGCCGGCGATCGGCATGGTCAGCATCGCGCCCAGTCCCTGCGGGGCCATGAGCAGACCGGCCTGGAGCGTGCTCTCGCCGCGCACCTGAAGGAAGTACGTGGGGATCAGCAGCATCGCGCCGAAGAACGCGACGGCGAACAGGAACATGGTGCCGACCGCCACGCTCAGCTGCCGGTTCTTGAACAGGCGCAGGTCGATGAGCGGGTGCTCGGGCTTGAACGCGTGCCGGACGAAGAACGCGATGAGGACGGCACCGATGGCCATGGGGACCATGACCTTCGTCGCCAGGAAGGTGCCTTCGTCAGGGATCGACGAGACGCCGAACAGGAACAGCGCGAGTCCGGGGGACATCAGCAGCATGCCGACCACGTCGAACGACTGGCTCGGGGACGGGTCGTCCTTGGGCAGGATCTTGATCGCGGTGAGCAGCGCGATGATGCCGACCGGAACGTTGATGAGGAAGATCCAGTGCCAGCTGTGGCTCTCGATGAGCCAGCCGCCGAGGATCGGGCCGCCGATCGGGCCGAGCAGCATCGGGACACCCAGTACGGCCATCAGACGGCCGATCCGGGCGGGCCCGGCGACACGGGTCATGATCGTCATGCCGAGCGGCATCAACATGCCGCCGCCCAGGCCCTGAAGGACCCGGAAGCCGATGAGTGAGCTGATGTCCCAGGCCATGCTGCAGAGCACGGAGCCTGCGACGAACAGCACCAGGGCGAGCAGGTAGAGGCGCTTGGTACCGAACCGGTCGGCTGCCCAGCCGGTGATCGGGATGACCGTGGCGAGGGCGAGGGTGTAGCCGGTCATGGTCCACGCGACGGTGGAGTAGCTGGCCGAGAATTCCGACTGGAAGGTCGGCAGGGCGATGCTCACGACAGTGATGTCGAGAATGGCCATGAGCATGCCGATGACGACAACGCCGGCGATCTTGAGTGTCCCGGCGTCGAGCTTGTCGTCGGCCCCCGGTGAGGGGGGTGCGGCGGCGGTCATAGGTGAATCTCCAGGAAGAGGTGGTTGGGTTCGTGGATCGCGTGGATCGCGTGGACCTGTGGGACTGACCCAGGGGTCTTGCCGACGGTCATGTGATTCCCCTCTCCGCTCTCCGCGGGGCAGGTGGCCGGTCCCGGGCGGGCCGTGGCGGGAAGGGGGAGCGTGAGCCGGGATCGATGGTGGGGGCGTGGGTCACGCGACGCAGAGGCCTCGCAGGGTGGCGAAGAGGCGGTCGAAGTCCTCGGTGGAGAACTCTGGGCTCGCTGCCTGTAGACACCCGGCCTGACCTTGCGTCACCGTCAGGCGAACCAGCGTTCCGGCGACCGCTGTCGCTACCTGCGGACCGTTGTCGTCCGCCGATGTGCCCATGCGGCGTGCGACCACGTCGACGAGCGCGGACTCGAAGGCCGCGACCCGTTCGTGCATGACCGGGATCAGCTCGGGGTTCGCCAGCAGGACCTGGTGCGTTCGTGGCATGACATCGCGCGTCTCGGACCAGGCGAGGAGATGCTCGGTGAGGAGTGTCTGCAATCCCTCCAGTACCGGTGTCTCCGCGTCCGCGAGGAACCTCTCCACCGCCTCCTCGGACAGCGGTCCCGGCCCGGGGATCACTGCCGCCTTCTTGGACGGGAAGTAGTTGAAGAAGGTGCGCCGTGAAATGCCCGCCGCCTCGGCGATGTCCTCGACGGTGACCCCGGCCAGTCCGTGCTCCAGGACCAGATCAAGGGTCACGCTGGTGATCTCTCGGCTGGTCGCCGTACGGCGACGCTCCCGGAGGTCGGGTCCGCTCGGTGCCGAACCTATGCTGCCGACTGGTGTTTTGCCCACGGGGTTACACCTTAGGCAAGCAGTGCACGGAGTGCAATTATATTCTTTTTGGCATGTACGGGACGCCTTGTGCGGGGCCGGTGCCCATTACTGCCGGGACGCTTCATCCCGAGGGGGCCGGCTGCGGGGAGCGGAGTACGAGCAGGGTGATCTCGCTGGGGGCGAAGACGCGGAACGGCGGGCCCCAGAAACCGGTGCCGCGGCTCGTGTAGAGAAGCGTGCGATCGCCGTGCCGGCTGAGGCCGGCGACGGCGGGCTGGTCGAGGCGCACGAGGTGATGGAACGGCCAGATCTGGCCCCCGTGGGTGTGGCCGGAGAGCTGAAGGTCGACACCGCCCGCGGCTGCCTGGTCGACGAACTTGGGCTGGTGGGCCAGGAGTAGGACCGGCAGGTCGGGATCGGCGCCGTCCAGGGCTCCGGCGAGATCGGCCCGGTGGCCGGCCAGGCCGGAGGACTCCGCGGTGACGTCGTCCACTCCGGCGACCACCAGGGTGGCGCCGCCGCGTTCGAGCAGCAGGTGGCGGTTGCGCAGCGGCTCCCAGCCCAGCTCGTTCATCAGGTCGACCCAGCCCTGCGCCTCGCTGTAGTACTCGTGGTTTCCGGTGACGTAGACCAGGGCCCGAGTGGCTCGCACGGTGCCGAGCGGAGCGGCCTGGGCGCGACGGCGTTCGGCTGTGCCGTCCGCGATGTCTCCGGTGTGGCAGACCAGATCGGCCTCCAGGCCGTTCACGGTCTCGCAGACCCGCGCCGACCAGCGGGCGCGGTCGAGCGGGCCGTAGTGCGTATCGGTGATGAGGACGACGCGGGTGCCGTCCAACTCGGCCTGCAGGCGCGGGAGTTCCACATCGAGTTGGCGCACCCGCGGCACCCGGCGGGCCTCGGCGTACCCCCAGATGAGCAGTACGGCGGCTACGCCGACGATCGCCCAGGTGACGATACGCGCCCGGTCCTGCCCGTCGCCGACCCCGGCCACGGCCAGGGCGAGACGCAGCAGGATGCCGAGCAGGACGGACCAGGTGAACAGCACCCAGCCCGCTCCGAGGAGGGTGTCCCCGACGATCGCCGCTCGGTCCTGCTGCCGGCGGCCGTGGCCGCGCATCATCGCGAGCGGCATACCGAACAGGCAGAGGGCGAACAGGGCGGTGCCGCCCAGCGTCACGGGCATCGGCCAGTGCTGGCCCGCGTGCAGCAGGACCCAGCAAGGGGCGGCCCACAGCAGGACGGGGGCGATCGCAGGGATGTAGCGCATCAGGCGGCGCAGTCGGCTCCCTCGGGGCGCGTGCGCCGAACCGTCCGCGGGTCGGGCGTCGCTGGCGTCGGTCACGCTTCCCCTCCTTCGAGTGACCGGACTGTCGACGCGCGCAATGTATCCGTTCGACCCGGGGGCCGTCCTACCGGGCTCCTGCGGGTGGTCGGCAAGGGGGCCGTGTCCCGGCCCGTGGGCCGTGGTCGAGGGACCGGCGAGGCACTGAACTCACTTTTGGCAAGGTCCTGTTGGCGGCACGCCCCGGCCTGATCCTCCTCTCGAGGGGCATGTGACGTGTAGTTCGCCCGGGAACCGGTCAATGACTCGTGCACTACAGGAAAGGGTGAGGTCCGTCGGCCGGTGCCGGCATGGTGCACGGGGCGGGGCAACGGCAGTTGACAGAGGGGATCCGCTCGCCGACCGGCAAGGCGTCAAGTGACGCAGTGGTTGCCGGTCGAGGCCTACGCGCCGGCGAAGGGGTCACCCAGGGCGCCGGCAAGCCGGATGAGGCCGCGGCTGTCTCCCTCGGTGGTGGCGACGAAAAGGGTGAAGGACCATCCTCGCTCGGCTGCGTATCCGGACGCCCAGGTCAGGAGGTCGTCGACGTCGACCTCGTCCAGGACTTCGTACTCATGCGCAGTCACGGCCGCCAGGTCCCAGAAGTGGACACGGAAGCGGGCGTGGTCCTGCTGCCAGGTGGTGTCGCGGGGATCGACGGCGCGTATGTCCATGCGTCGAGCGTAGGTCGTCGGGTCCGGTCCGCCGGAAGCGCAGACCGCCGTGCTGTGGCGGCAGCGATTCAGGTCGAGGAGCGAGATGCTCGCGTGCGCGTCTGCATAAGGGAGTTGGCCGGTGGAGGCGGAGAGCTGGGGGCCCGGCACGCGGCACTGCCCGCGGCTGTGGACGCAATTGCGGCGGACAGTGCGTACGCCGGGCAATTCGGATCGTGGGCCGCCCGGTGAGGTGTCGTTCCGGCTGTCCGGAGCCCGGACCGGGATGTCCGAAGCGCCCCGCGACGCGGCGTGACAAGAGTCGCACCGATCCATGGGCTCCGGGCAGCCGCACCCGTCGAGCATCCCGCGATCTCGGGGTCTACGCATCGGTAACCCTTGAACGGCCTCGAATTTCGCGCCCAGAACCCTTGATCGCTTGCGTGTTAGCGTCCCGGTCGACCGGGGGGCCGACCGCACACAGCGAGAGGAAATCCGTGGGTCACATGCACCATATGGCGGGGGGCTGGATCACTCCGGTCCTGTCGTACGCGATGGCCGTCCTGGGCGCCGCCCTGGGGCTGCGCTGCACCGTGCGCGCCCTTGCCGCGGGCGGCAGGTCCAAGCGCACCTGGCTGATCACCGCGTCGACCGCGATCGGCGCCGGGATCTGGACCATGCACTTCATCGCGATGCTCGGCTACACCGTCGACGGCACCGCGATCCGCTACGACATTCCACTCACCCTGCTGAGCCTGCTCGTCGCCGTCACCGTCGTCGGCGCCGGCATCTTCACCGCCGGCTACGGCACATCGCGCGTCCGCGCCGTCCTGATCGGCGGCCTCGGTACCGGCCTCGGCGTCGCCGGGATGCACTACATCGGGATGTCGGCGGTCCAGATCAACGGCGACATCGGATACGACCCGACCGCCGTGGCCGCATCCGTCGTCATCGCTGTGGTAGCCGCGACCGCGGCGCTCTGGGCCGCACTCGCCGTCCGCGGGCCGGTGATCGCGACCGTCGCATCCCTGGTGATGGGCCTCGCGGTGAGCAGCATGCACTACACCGGCATGGCCGCGGTACGGGTCTCCGTACACGCGAGCACCGTGCCGCTGAGCGGAGCCAGCGCCACCTCCTTCATCTTCCCGCTCGCGGTGGTGCTCGGTTCCTTCCTCTTCCTGACCTGCGCGTTCGTGGCCCTTTCGCCGACCGCGCGGGAACGCGCCGAGGATCGCGCCGCGGCGCGGCCCCTGCACGAGGTGGAGCTTCCGGCGACCTGAGCCGACGCGGCCTGCGCCGACACTCCGCCCCGCCCCGAACCTGCGGACGGCGTCCCCAACTCCCGCCGTAGCAGGGGCCTTTACGCCGAACCCGCTGACTCTCCCCACGCCCGCGCACAGCCCCCGGCTCCCCGGGCCCCGCTCTCGCGACTCCGCGCCCCGCGATGTCCTTCCCCGCACTCCTGCCCGTCGAGGAGACCTCTCCCCATGCCCGCACGCTTTCCGCTGCCCGAACGACTGCGCCCCAAATCCGTCCGCGCCAAGGTCGTCACCCTGCTGACCGTGCCGGTCGTCTCCCTGATGGCCCTGTGGGGTCATGCGGCGGTCACCACCGCCTCCCAGGTCTCCGACACCGAGCAGCTCAAGCAGATCAACTCCGCGCTGATCACACCGTTGTCGGAGTTCACCGGCGCCGTGCAGAGCGAGCGAGCAGCCGCTCTGAAGTACCGGGCAGCCCCCGGCGAGGACGCCGGCCGTGCGCTGGCCACCGCCAAGTCCCGTACGGACAAGGCCACGTCCGCACTCGACCGCGGCCTCGCGTCGAGCACCACCGACATGGCCGCCCTCGACTCCGGCCTGCCCGAACGGATCGAGCGGCTCCGCGCAAGCGCCGCCGGCCTCGACGCCCCGCGCAAGGCGACCGTCGACGACGCCACCGGCCGGAGCGCCGTCCTGCGCGGTTACGGCAGTGCGATCGACCGGGGCCAGGCGGTACGCGCCGGGCTTGCCCGAGCCGACCGGACCGACGCCGCGTCCGACACCCGTACCGTCCTCGAACTGGCCCGCGCCCGCGAGGCACTCAGCCGCCAGGACGCCGTGCTCAGTGCCGCGCAGGCCGCGGGGCGGATGACGGGCACCGAGTACCGCGACTTCGTCGGCGACGTGGCCCTGCAGCGCGCGCTCGCCGAAGGCGCCGTGTCCGATCTGCGCCCGGCCGACGCGACGGCCTACCGCAAGGCGCTCGACTCGTCCGACGCCAACCGCCTCGCCTCCGCCCAGAACGCGGTGCTGCAGGCGGGCCCCGCCGATGCCGCCGAGGCCGTGTCCGCCGAGCGCTGGCAGGCGGGCGCCGCGCCGACCCTCGCCGGGCTCGATCGCGCCGATACCGAGGCGACCGCGGCGGGCGCGGACGCCGAGCCGTACTCCCTCGCCACACTGGGAAGTTCGGGACTCGCCGTGTTCCTCGGCCTGCTCGGCGTAGTGATCTCCCTGCTTCTGTCCGTACGCATCGGCCGCGGCCTCGTCGCCGACCTGACGGGGCTGCGCAACTCCGCGCTCCAGCTCGCCTCCACCCGCCTCCCGGCTGCGATGCGGCGCATCCACAACGGCGAGGAGATCGACCTGGACGCCGAGGCCCCGCTGGACCGCGCCGCCGCCCGCGACGAGATCGGGCAGGTCGGCGCGGCCCTCACCACCGTGCAGCGGGCCGCGCTGCGCGCCGTCGCGGGCCGGGCCGCCGTACTCACCGGCGTCTCCGGCGTCTACGTCAGCCTCGCGCGCCGCAGCCAGGTGCTGCTGCACCGCCAGCTCGAACTCCTCGACACGATGGAGCGCCGTACCGAGAACCCCACCGACCTCGAGGACCTTTTCCGCCTCGACCACCTCACGACCCGCATGCGCCGCCACGCGGAGTCCCTGCTCATCCTCTCCGGCTCCGCACCCGGCCGCGCCTGGCGCAACCCGGTACCGCTGCTCGACGCCGTCCGGGCCTCGATCGCCGAGACCGCCGACATCGAGCGGTTCCACCTCGAGGACATCCCCGATCTGCAACTCGGCGGCAGCGCCGTCGCCGACTTCATCCACCTGGTGGCCGAACTCGCCGAGAACGCGACCGGGTTCTCGCCGCCGCACACCCCCGTGGTGGTACGCGGCGAGGAGGTCGGCGCCGGAGCCGTCCTGGAGATCGAGGACCGCGGGCTCGGCATGGGGGACGAGGCGTTGACCGCGGCCAACGCGAAGATCCGAGCCGCCGACATCGACCTGCTCGACTCCCGCCAGCTCGGCCTCTTCGTGGTCAACCGCCTCGCCGAACGCCAACGCATCGACGTCACCCTGCGCCGTTCCGTGTACGGCGGCGTCACAGCAGTCGTGTTCCTCCCCAAGGAACTCCTCGAGGCCCCGCAACCGGGTCTGCGACCGCTGCCGGAACCAACTCCCGCACGCGCCGAACTCCCCGCACGCGACGCGCGTCACGCACGCCCCACCGCGGCACGGGAGCCCACCACGCTCCCGCAGCGGCCCCGGCCCGCCACCGCTGACGTGGAGCCACTGCCGCGGCGGACCCCGCCGACCGGCAACGACGCCCCGACACATATCCCGGCCCATGCCCGGCCGCCGGAACCCGAACCGATCGCGGAACCCGAACCGGCCCCGGCCCCGACCCGAGCCCCCGCCCCGGACGACGACGGCCTCCCCAAGCGCGTACGACAGGCCAGCATCGCGCCCGAACTGCGCACGGCCCACAGCGACGATCCCGCCGGTCCGGCGCAGGCCGCTCCCGACACCACCGCCCGCCGTTCCCCCGAAGCAGCCCGAGCCACCATGGCCTCGCTGCGCTCGGGCCGGCGACGTGCGTACGAGACCCGGGACGAGTCGCCCGCAGCGAACGAAGAAGGAACCCGATGACCCCCACGTACACCGTCACGCACCTGGGCGACGACGAGGAACCGTCCGGCAGCGCCGGTATCGACTGGCTCCTCGACGACCTGGTGAACCGGGTCGCCGAAGTCCGTTACGCGGTCATGCTCTCCAGCGACGGCCTCACCACCGGCGCCTCCACCGGGATGGGCCGCGACGAGTCCGAGCGCTTCTCCGCGATCGCCTCCGGCTTCCACTCCCTCGCCAAGGGTGCGGGCCGCCACTTCGGCGCCGGAGGCGTCATCCAGACGATGGTCGAACTCCAGGGCGGCTTCCTGTTCGTGGTCGCGGCGGGTGAGGGCTCCTGCCTCGCCGTGTTCACCGCCGGGCACGCGGACATCGGCCTGGTGGCCTACGAGATGACCCTGCTCGTCGACCGCGTGCGCGAGCACCTCGAGGTACCCACCAGGCAGGACGGTGCTCCGTGAGCGACGCATGGACCGACCGGTACGACGACGACGCGGGGCCGCTCGTACGCCTCTACGCGATGACGGCCGGCCGTGCCCGCACGGAGAACGGCGCCGAACGTGTCGATCTGATGGCCATCGTCCGGACCACCGGTACGGCCCTGTCCGCCCCGCTGCCGCCGGAACAGCGGGCCCTCCTGGACCTCTGCGCCGGCGCCCCGAGACCGGTCGCCGACCTGGCATCGGACTCGGGGCTGCCGCTGGGCGTCGTCCGAGTCCTGCTGGGCGACCTGACCGCGCACGGCCTCGTCCGCATCTCCCCGCCCTCGTCCGCATCCGACTCCGCGTCCACGGCCCACCGCCCGGACGCCCGCCTCCTGCGAGAAGTGATCCATGGCCTCCGCACACTCTGAGCACGCGGACAACTCCGACTTCACGGCCCTGAAACTCCTGATCGCCGGTGGCTTCGGAGTCGGCAAGACAACCCTGGTGGAGGCAGTCAGCGAGATCCGCCCCCTGCGCACGGAAGAACACCTCACCGAGGCGTCCCGCCCGGTGGACTCGCTGCACGGAGTGGAAACCAAGACGACCACCACGGTCGCCATGGACTTCGGCCGGATCACCCTGCGCCAAGGGCTCGCCCTGTATCTCTTCGGCACCCCGGGTCAGGACCGATTCTGGTTCGTCTGGGACGAGTTGACCACCGGCTCGCTGGGCGCGGTCGTGCTGGCCGACACCCGCCGCCTCGCGGACTGCTTCCCGGCCGTCGACTACTTCGAGAGCCGCCACATCCCCTTCGTCGTCGCCGTCAACTGCTTCGACGGCATCCGTACCCACTCCCCGCGAGCGGTCGCCCGTGCCCTCGACCTCAACTCCGCCACACCGGTGGTGCTGTGCGACGTGCGCGAGCGCGAGTCCGGCAAGGAAGTCCTGATCTCCTTGGTGGAACACGTCCTGACCGGGGAAGCGGGACCGACCGCTCCGTCGGACCCGGCGAAAGTCCCCGGGAGTTGATCCGCGAGTCAGGCGGCGATCTGAACGAGCAGCGCCGCTGCCGCACGGGACGCCTGCGGCATGTCCCTGGACGACCCGGTGCGAGGTAGGCCCGCGTGCGACGTCCGCCGACGCACGATTCCCGCCCGCCGGCAGGCGGCTGGGTCGAGGACGTCGGCGTGCGGTCGGCCGACCGGTGCGCGTATGGCATGTTGGGCGGACCGATTCATCCCTGAGAGGAGTTGTTATGCGACGTCGACCGGCGTCGGGGGTCTGGCGCGTAACGCGGCTCGTGTGCGCTGTGGTCGCTGCGTTGTTCCTGGTGTACGTGATCGTCTCTGTGGCCTCGCGGCGCTGACTCGGGGCCGCGGTGCACCCTGCCCCTCCATGACGTCACCCGCGAGCCGGCCGCCCGCCTCGTCGAGCAGGCGATGGAAGAGTGGGGTCGCGGGAAAGAGAGGACGGCGGGTGAGGGCTGAGTCGGGGATCGACGCAGAGGTGCGCTTCGCGCGCCTGGAGCGGGAAACCCCTTGGGCGTCGCTTGCACCCGTCGGCGAAGCCGGTGCGGAGCGCGGGGTAGCGGTAGCGACCTCCTGGAGCCGCTCCAGCCCTGCTCGGCCCGACAAGGCCAGACTCCGGCACCAGATCTGACTCGGCACGGTCACCCTCGCAACCCTGACCGTCTGACTCCGCACATGATCCAAGAAGCAGTGCCTGGCCCAGCCGCCTCCCGCCTTTGGCTGCGAACTGATCTGCGTTCGGCCGCAGTTGCTCACCCACCGGCCATTTTCCGACGGGTACGACAAGGAGTCGATCGCTCGGAACGTGGGGGTGTCGCCCTTGTCCGCGGCTCGTTGCGCAGGCCATGGCTCAGTCTGAAAAGCGCATCACGTCGTCCGCCTCCGCTCACCGACCGGCCGACGACTCCGAGCAGCGAATAGCGCTTGATCAGGTGGAGGCCGTGCTGATCGAGCACTATGCCCGTCTGGTCAGGCTCGCCTACCTGACGCTTTCGGACCACCGTGGCCGTCACCGACATGTCCTGGACGCGCACCGCCTGGTGCAGCAGGTGCTGCCGCGCCTGTCCCGTCAGGTGGACGTCGGGGCGGAGGGAGGAGCCTACGGTTGGCTCAGGACTCGCGTGGTGCGCACCGCGCTGCGTGCCCGCCGTGGGCGCGGTGTTCCCGTCGTCATCGGTCTGCGCCTGTTTCCGCGGGCCGGCGGGGCCGTGGAGCTTGTGCTCGATCGGCGGCTTGCGGAGGTGCCGCCTGCCGTGCGGGCCGCGTACGCGCTGCTGGTTCTGGAGGAGCTGCCGGCCGCCGAGGTGCGCCGCATCGTCGACGACGCCGACGGGCTACGGCAGGCGGTAGCGCTGCGCGACCAGTTGGGCGAGAGCGGGCAGCAGGCTCTGCGTTCCACCGAGTTCGACCCTTGCACCGTGCAGACCACGCCGGACGACCTGCTGCGTCGCCGTCGTAACAGCAGGCTGGGCGCGGCGGCCGTCTCCGCGCTGGTTCTGGCCGGATGCGGCGTCATGGTCGCGCAGGTTCTGCAGCCACCACCCGCCCCCTTGGCCGACCCGGCAGGCGGCAAACCTGCCGTCTCCCGCGCGCTGGATCCCGAGCGACTGGTCCTGGCTGACCCGAAGGCCTGGGCGGACACTTCCCGCGTCGACCTGACCGCTTGGCCCGCACGCGGTGATCGCACCCGTGATTCCGGGCTGCTCTCACGTGCGCTGCGGGTCTGGGATCATCCGTCCGAATCGGTACGACGCACGGTCGAGCCCGGCGCCTCCACTCAGGGTCCGGCCCATTCCCCGCAACTGCTCTACGCGGGCAACGTCGACACTCGCAACATCGTGCTGTTCTACGACGGTGAACGTACCGTCAGGTACACCGAACCGGTACAGGCCGGCGGGTCGGCAGCCACCCTCGAGATCGCGCGGTCCGACAACTCCGACGTGACCGACGCGTCGGCGCTGACGCTCACCCGGACCCGGACCGCAGCCCGCTATCTGCTTGCCCCGTGGATCTCCGAATCGGGCCTGCGGGACCTGCGTAAGCCGGACAGCCTTCCCCAACCGCTGGCGCTCACCTCGGGCGTCACCCCCGAGGTCCCGCTGCCGCCGGCGAAGGGCTGCGGAAGCTGGCCCACCCTGCAGTTGCGATCCTCGTCGAAGATCGTGGAGAACCACAGATTCCTGCTCACCGACCTGGGTGGATTCGCACCCGTTCACCTCACGTACCAAGCCTTGCCAGGGCGCGCCGAGAACGCACGCGCGGGCCGTCCCGTCGAAGCGACCAGCTCCGCCGCTCTCACGGCCTGGTCCACCACCTCATGCGGTCTGCCCCAACTCGACCCCGGCGTACGGTCGGTCAACACCTGGGACTTCGCTCTCCAGAAGCTACCGGGCGGCGGAAGCGGCACCTGGAACTGCATGCGCGCCGACACCTGGAAGGGCCCGGGGCAGGTACTCATCGGCCTACGCCCCTCCAGTGGCAAACCGCTGCTGGCCGCATCCGCGCGCAACACCGCCGCCTGCTCGCGCTACGGGCAGCACGTGGTGGCGGGGGTCAAGTACCGCACGTCCGAGGGAGACCGCTATCTCCTCGCGGCCGGCTCCCGGGCCGTCACCGAACTGACCGCCGCGGGCAAGACGTCGACACGCCCCACCCTGGCGGTACGCAACCCGCCCGACGACCGCGTGAAGGCCCTCACCCGCACCGGTCAAATCCTCAGGCCCCCGGGGACATGAGGATGTGGGGGAGAGGTCAGGAGGATGCGGGGGAGAGGTCAGGAGGCAGGCCGCATGCGTCGATGGGCCGTGGATCCCTGCCCAGGCCTCCGGCGATCTCGCCGTGCCGCACCCCCTGCCGTGCCCGTCCGCAGGGGACGACTCCTGCTCCTGAGACGAGCAGGACCCCACCGGCCGGCGCGATCGTCCGGGCGACCTCGTCGTGACTGACGATCTACCTCGGCCACGGCCTGACCGGTATGCGGGATCTTCGCACTTGAGGGTGTAGTCCGGTCGGCGCGTCGGTGGCCGGGTAGGGGTCGAGGTCTCCCGAGGATGGAGGTGGCCATGATCTCGGGCTCGAAGTGCTCGGGCAGCGGTTGGAGCCCGATCGGGCGATTCTCCGGTGCCGGGTTGTCGAGCCCGTCAGATGGTGTCGTCGCCGCGTCTGCCAGGGCGCGGCCAGGGACACGGTGGTCCGGCGGTTGGCGCACGAGCCGTTCGGGTGGCGGCCCACGGTGTTGGAGGTCAGCCTCCGCCGATACCGGTGTAACGCCGCCTCCGACGACCGGAACACGGACCGACGGCGCGCCGCGAGCCGTCAGTCGCCGACGCTGCCGTCGATCATCTCGCGCAGGATGTCCGCGTGGCCCGCGTGCCGGCCGGTCTCCAGGATCACGTGCAGGTACACCCACCGCAACGTCAGCTCCTTGCCCCGCGGTGCGTAGTCGAGGCTGTGCTGGGCGGCGATCTCGCGGGAGCGGTCGCACTCCGCCTGGTAGGCGCCGATGACGTCGTCGAGCTTCTCGTTCGGCTCCAGCCGCAGGTCGGCCTCCGGGTCTGCGTCGGTCCACGGCGGCGTGGGCAGCTCCGCGGCGGGGATCTGCCCGATCTGCTGGGCGAACCCGCCCAGTTCCACCCACCGCAGGTGTTTGATCAGGCCGCCGAGGTTGGTGCCGGTCGGCACCGGGCTGCGCCGGGCGTCCTCCTCCGACACCCCGCGGGCCTTGCGCACGACGGCGTCGCGCAGGTAATCCAGGAACGTCTCGAGCTGCTCGCGCTCGCTGGCGGCGACCACGCTGCCGAGGATCTCACCGGGTCTAGTCATGGCCCGAACGTAGCACTCGGGCCGACCCTCGCAACGGGGGCCAGTTGTGGCCTGAAGCCGCCGGTCTCGAGCAGGCTGCGGGCGAAGTAGTTGGTCAGGTTCCTGAACCCGGGTGCGGAGCCGCGCAGATGCTCGAGCCGACCGTTGATGGCTTCGGTCGGGCCGTTGCTGGTGCCAGGCCGGTCGAAGTAGGAGAGCACGTCGGCGGCGCGCTTCTTCAGCGTTCTGCCGAGCTTCGCGACCTCGACCAGCGCCTTCGGGACACCGGTGCCGAAGTCGTTGATCAGCTTGACCATCGCCTCACGTCCTCGGCTGCGGTCCTCCTCGCGGTAAGCCGCGATCATGCGCTGGTAGACGCCCCAGGTCGCTTCGACCTCAACATGGCCCTCGTCGGCGAACAGCTGGTTGAGTCGGTCGATCTGTCGGTCGGTGAGCAGCCCGGCACCGGTGTGCAGGGTCCGCCGCGACTTGTAGAGCGGGTCGTCCTCGAAGCCGCGGTGGCCGTGGATCGCGAGTTGCACACGGCGGCGGCACTGGTCGAGGGCATCGCGGCGCGCGGGATGTGGTGGAGCAGGGTCAGCGCGGGATGTGGTGGAGCAGGAGCCTCGCCACCTCGGGATGTAGTACGTCGTGATGCGCCCCGGTGGGGACAGGGCCGTCTCGTACGACCGAGCCGGCGTCGATGTTCACGAAGGATGCGCTGGGAAGGCCGTCCGCCAGCACGTCATTCAGGCGCAAGGCCGGCGGGCCGTCCACGCCGTGCAGTCCGTCGAATCCAGCGGCACCCCACTTGCGCCCGACGGTCGACAGTTCGGCGGCGTCCCCGACCATCTGAGTGGCGAGCGGATGCATCAGTCCCAGGCTGATGTCCGCGTCGGAGAAACACGTCACCACTGCACCCCTGACGAGTCTCTGCCGGTCCCAGAGTGCGCCGTGGCCGGACACCTGGTGGGGGAGGGAACTGGCAAAGGCGAAGTGTGAGATGGCCGCCTGCAGGAGGGTGAGGCTCTGCACGCTCGGAGACGGTTCTCCACTGTGCTCCAAGCCGCGGAGGGTGAAGCCCGCGAGACGGCCTCCCAGGCCGTGGCCCACGAGGTGGATGCGCAGGTTCCCCGCCGCACTGGCCAGCCCTCTGACGCAGGGACCAAGTCCCAGTTGGCCGACCAGTCCTGCGCGACGGCGCAGTACGTGATAGACGACCTGCCGCAGCAGCTCGTGAGCGCCGAGCCAGAGCTTGTTCCAGTCCTGGGCCAAGCGCTGGTCGCCGGTCGGGCCGGCTTTGGCGACGGTCCCCGGCTGTGTGAGGCGTGGACTCAGCGGATGCGCGGGACGCGGTCCCGCAGCATGGAATTCGTGCAGCGTACCGGCCGTGGACGGTGCCTCCGCCGTCACACCGGGGCGCGGAAACTCGTGACGCTCGGGCTTGCGCTTCTCACCGGAACTGTCGCGAACGTCTTGCAGCGCGTCGGCGAACTCGCCGCAGACCGAGGTCGTGTCCTCGAACAGCATGAGTGGATCGGCCTGGGGGACCAGTTCCCCCTCCGTGTCCTCGGTGAAATCGGCCCTCGGATCTTCCAGAGAGACGGCCGCAAGTTCTCTGAGCGCCGACCCGAAGTCGTCGAAGGCTGGTTCCCTCAGGGGTTGTTCGTGCAGGAGAGTTGCCAACTGCCTTATCGGGGCGGTGCTCTGAGGAAATGCGCGCAGCAGGTCGTCCACCAGCTGCGGCGGCAGATCGGGCAAGACGTCCCGTGCCGTCGCTATCTCCTGAGTATTGAGGCCGGGCACGGGTTCGTCGCGGAACCGAAGAGAGGGCCAGCGCACACCTAATATGCCGACAGAATCCGACTGCGCACTGTGCGGAGCCAGCAGGTCCGCCAGTTGGTCGTCGAACGCGTCCTACGTCGCGGCGTCGTTGTGCGCCCCGTGCGCGATGACGAAGAGGTCCGCGCAACCACTGTCGGCGATCGCTATGAGAGTCCGCTGCGCAGCCGCTTCATCGAACCCGCCGTGGGCAGTGAAGGTCAGCTCGCCAACTCGCCGGACGCGCGCTCGGTCATCCATGACAAAGATCCTCCACTCACGCTCGCGTCGCGCGAGCGACGTCCTTGGCGGAGTCGAGACCTCGTCGGCCTCGACCGGTGTTTCCGGGCAGTCCTGTGAAGCCGTGGCACAGCGCCTGCAGACGCGATGAGGGCCCCGCACGTCGAATGTGACGAGGCGCCGATCTCGCAAGAACGGGTATCCCCTGAAGGCCGGGCGAAACGCGCGGATGCTCGGAACACAGGCGAGAAGTGGCGTGACCGCGGCCGCACTTCGGGGGCGGATCGACCAGCCGACCGGAGGGCAGAGGAGCACAACGTCCTCGTCCCCGCACTGACCGGCCGGACCTCTCGCCTGGAGAGGCACGGTCGAGAAGGAGTACGAGCCCTGCGAGACGCGCTCGAACAGGCCCACGGCGAGAAAATTCCACCTCCGACGCGAACTCGCCCGCCGAGCTCCGGACTGATCGACGCGTCTGAACTCCCTGATCAGGTAGACGAGTTGACTGTCAGAGGCGTGCGGCAAGCTCCCTCTCGACAGTGCGCTACGGGGCGGGCTTCGCATCAGGAACGGTTGCATGGAGTTCGAGCACAGCGCATTCGGTCCGAACGCCGCTGGCATGACGCTCCATCACCCGGGGTGCGGAGTCGGATGCCCACGGTCGGTCGGGCCCCCGCCCTTCGGTGCTCGGATCTATTCGGTGAACAGTCCGGCCAGGTGCTGATCGATGGCGTCGAGTGCCTCCTGAGGGCTGACCACGTCGAGTTCGATGAGAGGGGTGAAGCCGGTGAGGGCGAGGAGCAGATTTGTCTCGGTCACCGGGTCACGGTCGGAGTGGATGTGCCCGTCGGAGATCGCCTGGCGGACCAACTGCTCGACGCGCCGGCGACCTTGGGAGAGTCCGGTGCGCGCCTGTTCGTGGATGTTCTCGTCGTGCAGGGCCTCGAGGACGTAGGCGGCGCTCATCCGGCTGGCGGCACGTGCGTCGGCGTGGAGGGGGAGCATCTCCGCGAGCGTCACGCGCAGCACATCGCGGGGGTGCGGGTGATCGCCGAATTCCTTCATGCCGCGCTGGATGCGGAGTGCGGTCTGCTCGGATGCGAAGTCCATCGCGAAGGAGAGCATGGCGGCCCGGGAGGCGAAGTAGTGCTGCAGCTGTCCGAGAGAGATGCCCGCCTCCCCGGCGACCTCGCGCATGGACAGATGCCCGATGCCGCGGTCACCCACCACCTGCCAGAGTGCGCGCGCGATCGCTTCACGGCGCCCGCGGTGATCCACCTGCTTCGGCATGGCCGGCCTCTCCCTGCGATCTTTTCCGTACGAGTGACATAATACATCTGACCTATAAAGGTGGCAGGCACGTACGGGAGGGAAGCGTCATGGATGAACGACCAAAAGTGCGGACCACGGAAGGCATCCTGCAGGGGCGGCGGCGCCAGGGGCACGCGGTGTTCCGGGGAATCTCCTACGCCGAGCCCCCGGTGGGGAGTCTCCGCTTCGCCGCACCCGTCCAACCGCACCACTGGGACGGGACCCTGCAGGCAGCCGAGTTCGGCCCCGTGGTGCCGCTGTCCCTGCCTATCGACGTGGACGAGACGGGGGGTACGGACTGGTTGACGCTCAACGTCTGCACCCCTGACCCGGGCGCGACAGGACTGCCGGTGCTGGTCTGGTTCCCCGTGGGCGGCTACGTGGCTGCCACGTCCAGCGATCCGACGTACGACCCGACCGCCTTGGCCGCAGGCGGCCTTGTCGTGGTGAGTGTCAACTCCCGGGTGGGTGCGGAAGGTTTCGCGTTCCTCGACGACGCACCGCCCAACCGCGGCTTCCTCGACCAGATCGCAGCACTGGAGTGGGTGCAGCGCAACATCTC
Organism: Streptomyces sp. YIM 130001; assembly: GCF_003574445.1. Taxonomy (GTDB): domain Bacteria; phylum Actinomycetota; class Actinomycetes; order Streptomycetales; family Streptomycetaceae; genus Streptomyces. Next base: position 1,337 of record NZ_KZ984559.1, on the reverse strand, counting down.
CTCCTTCGGTGGGGATCCCGGTCAGGTCACCGTCGGCGGGGTGTCCGCAGGAGCGGGATCAGTCGCGGCCCTGCTGACGATGAAGCCGGCACGCAGCCTGTTCCGGCGGGCCATCACTCACTCAGTACCCGGAATGCACGCCACTGCGGCGCTGGCACGGGAAACCACCGCCGCTCTCGCGAAACGGCTCGGCGTCGCCCCCACGGCCTCGGCGTTGCGGGACATCGAACCCTGGCGGTTGGCGGCAGAGGTCACCTCCCTCAACGCCGGCCTCCACGCATACCGGGAGCGCTGGGGACGGATCACGGAGTCCGGCACGTCTCTGTGCCCCGTCATCGACGGCGAGGTCCTCTCCGAAACGCCCTGGCCCGCACTGACCCACGGCCGTGCGAGCGGGATCGAGCTGCTCGTCGGCCATACACGGGACGAATTCCGGCTGTTCAGCGTCACGACCGGACGCCGGGGCAGTTTCACCGATGAAGACGCCCGCGCCGCACTCGACTTGCTCGCCCCACCTCCGCACGGCGCGGACGCCTACCGCTCCGCACACCCGCAGGCCACCCCGGAGGAGCTGCTGGAAGCCGTGTACTCCGACGCCTTCTTCCGTATGCCGTCGTTGCAGTTGGGCGAGGCGAATGCTGCAGCGGGTGGTGCCTCGTACCTGTTCGAGCTGCGATGGCCGTCCCCTGCCCGCGGCGGAATCCTGGGCGCGTGCCACAGCCTCGACATCCCGCTGGCGTTCGGCACGCTGAACGGTCCCATCGGCACGGCACTCATCGGCGACCCGCCTACACCCGAAGCCTTCGCCGTCTCCCGTGAACTCCAGCAGTCCTGGATCGACTTCGTCACCTACGGCACTCCAGGATGGGCCGCCTACCAACCGGATCAGCAACTCACTCGAGTCCTGGACGCCACGCCCGAGACCCGCCCCTACCCGGAACAGGCTTCCCGTCACATCTGGTCCGACCACCACCCGGCGCCCTTCGACCTCCCGACGCCAGGTCGGCACCCCTGATCTGACGGGGCCAGAAGCTGAGCCGACGGGAACACCCCGCTGGCGCGGGCAAGGGTGTCTGTCGCCGCCGCCCCACGCGGTGTTCGGGCAGGACCTCGTCGAGGAGTGGCAATCGTCCACGGTCGAAACGGCCGCGTCATCGCCTCGCCGCAGTCGGCTCGTCACCGCGCGCGGACTCACTGCGCAGAACCCGGTGAGCCTTTCCATCTTCACTTCGGGCAGGTGAGGCGGGAGAGCGACGGCGGCTTGAACGGGACCGGTGATGCGTGAGGTTCGGCATCGGAGCTTGCGCAGGAGTCGCCAGGTCCTGAGCCAGAACGCC
>NZ_KZ984558.1 GCF_003574445.1 Streptomyces sp. YIM 130001 | reverse complement strand
CCCCTATCGGGTGCTGCGGACCGCTACTTCCTCGGTGTGCACCTCGCGCTCACACTCGCCGCGGCGCAGCTGCGCATGGACCAGCCCCTCACAGCCGATGTACTGCACCAGGCGCGGCGGGCCGTCCCCGTAGGACAGATTCCGGTCCCCCCCATTGCATAAGGGCGATGACGGCACGCGCGAGATCGCGCCCCTTGGGAGTGAGGAGGTACTCGAAGCGCACCGGCTTCTCCTGATACGGGACCTTCTCCATCGGTCCGTTCTCAACCAACCGGGCAAGCCTCGGGGTGAGGAGGACGGAGGAGGACCCCGGAGACTCGTGGACTACCGGGCTTCCCACGAGGTGCGTAGGCGATCGCCGTGCGATGTACGGCCTTGGGGTGGCCCAGGCGCTGCGGTCTTGCCCGGCAGTGCGGGTTCGGCGGCGAGGAGGTCGGCGATGCGCCCGCCTCGTGGTCGAGACAGGGTGCAGGTGGCGGTGACGTAGGAGAGGCCGAACTCTGCCATGACGGTCTTCCAGGTGACCTCAGCGTCCTCGTCGAGCAAACGCCGATCTCGTAGGGAGAATGCATCGCGCGCCACCACGTCACCGCTGTCGGGCAGACGCCCCGGCCTGCCCGACAGCGGTGGCACCAGCCTGCCGTATCGATCTGAATCGGATCACGATGTGGCGCGGCCAGCGATGAAGACGCGGCACTCACAGGCGACTGCCCCAGGAGCTGGACGAGCTGTAGCGCTCGAAGGGGCGATGAGGACCACGAAGGCGGTCAGCGGGTTCGTCCTGGGTTGCCGATTGCGCGCCCCTCGAAGGAACAATGACGACCCGTGGTCGGCCGGCCCGAGCGCGTCATAGGCACCACGTTGCTCACCTTCCGCCCGGCTGAGTTGCAACCCCCCGCAAGGACGATGAGGACTCACGCGCCTGTATTCGGTCCCCACCACGTCCGCACCATAGCGGCCATCACTGACATTCCTGTCGCTCCGAAAGCGCCGGCTGGACTGTCCAAGGTCGTTCCAAACTCCCGTCAGCGGCCAGCAGTTCCCCCCCCTGCTGGCGGTCGTCGAGAAGTCCCCGCTGGCAGCCAGATACTGCCCCACTCGCATGCCGGCCTTGATCAGCTGAGGGGGTTCACTACTCTGAGGAGTCGGGGCAGCCTTGCCTCGTTGTGGCCCTCGACGGGGCGATCAGGATGCGCACGTCCAGGAGGTCCGGCCGCGGCGCACCTGGCCCATCCGGCGGCGGCCCGCTCATCTAGGCAGGCGGATCCGCGAGGAGCACGACTCGATCAGCCTCGACGTCGAAGCCGAGCACCGGATGGCCACGGTCGCCCTCCGGATCCATCAGCACCCGCTTGCCCACCCGGCGCCCGATCTCCCCAAGGAAGTCGCAGGACACATCGAGTCGATCCTGGCCCTGCAACTCCCGCAGATCGACATCGAAGTCGAGTTCATCGACGGCATGGAAACGGAAGATCGCCAACACATCCGCAGCCGGCCAGACCCGCAGGGCCGGGCACTCTGTATCCGCTGGGCGGGACAGCACGGCCTCCGCCCGAGGCACGGCGAGCACCCTCTCCCCTTCGGAGTACCGGCACTTCCAGCCCTTCTCCACGACAAGATCGAGGACCGCCTGCCAGTCCTCCACCGAGGCACCCGGGACACGCACGTCCGGCAACGACCCCAACAAGTCCGGGTCGAAGAAGCACTTCACGTCACTCCACAGAAGATCAGCCACCCCGCCATGCTCCTCGGCTCACCGACCCCAATGCACCCCGTATCCCTAGGCCAACGACACAGAGACACCCCCGCCCGACTGACTCACCGACTCACTGGCTCACTGACTCACTGACTCACTGACTCACTGACTGCGAAGGCGTGAGATCCCCACGCTCATTCCCTGCCGGCGGGCCCGGACTCGCCCGGTGAGCCCGACGACGATCCCCGCTACCGGCGCGCCACGCGCTTGAGCGGTTTCAACCAGTGGCGTCGTGTCAGTGCCAGCGCGCCGGCAATCACGACCACCCCCAAGGTGGCGGACAGCGCCGTATGGAGCGGCCCCGCAGGGGTGGCCACTGCTGCCGTGTCATTGGCCGGCCTGGGGTCCCGTCGGGGGAACCGTTCGGAGTCCGTGATCTCGACCTTGGTCTGCCCCCACCAGCCGGGGCGCACAACGAAGTCGAAAGTATTCGTCTCTCCGCTGCGAGGGGACACTTCGCACCGATACTCGGTGCCGCTGACCTTCTGGCACAACTCCGCGTCCTCCTCAAGGCTCTCGTCACGCGGGGTCTTCACGACGGTGCTGCCCATCGGGAACGTCACCTTCGCGTAGTACAGCCCTCCGAGACCGGGGACACTGCTGGGCCCGTTGTTCCTTACGCCCACACGGGCCCGGACGCGACGGTCCGACTCTTTCGACAGGTGCAGGCCGGTCACCTCGTAGTCGGCGCGAGTGGGCCGCTGCAAGTACATGAGGGTTTCCCCTCCCGGCTCGTCAGGTTCGCGCAGTGCGCCCCTCGCCGGTGACGCATCAACGAGCCGCAGAGGGCTTCCCGAACCCAGTTCGCCGTATCCGGGATCACCGGACGGTTCCAGGGGGCGGACGGAGAAGGAGACCGACTCGTACATCGCAGGCTCTGCATTGAGCACCCGCGGTGTGGGGCTCAGGGTCATCGTCTGTCCCGGACGGACGACGGCGTCGGGGAAATCGCACGTCATGGACGCCTCGATATAGCGGCAGTTACGGTGCTTCATGCCGAGAGTCCGCCCCGGGCTGATGTCCGCGGTGATGCCGTGCACAGGGATCTCGCCCACGTTCTTGAATGTGACCGGCACCCGCACCGATTCGGTGCGCTTGACGCCCTTACGCATCGGGGGCTGGACGACTGCCAACCGCGGCCGGCCGATCACCACCTTCGTGGACGCTGTGAGTGTCTTGCCCTTGTGCGGTGTGAACGTGTAGCGCAGCACCCCGGACTCGCCGTTCCGGCCGGACTCGAGTGCGCGCAGATACGTCGTGAACACGGGCCGGTCACTGTCGACAGGGCAGTGGATCTTCGTGGTCCCGTAGCCCTTGCACTCGCCCGAGCCATCCTGGCCGAACGCCACCTTCCCCGAGAGACCGCTCACGTCCAGCGTGATCCGGCCGAACGGCCGGCCCCCAGGCTCGTTGGCGAGGTTGTCGATCTCGACGTCCAGGTCCATCTGGCGGCGGCGCGGATCACCGCTCTTTCCCCGCTCATCGGCGGGGACGAGGAAGTACGTCAACGGCACCCGCAAACGCGGTTCACGTCCCTTGGCTTCCGTGGCCTGCTCGGCCGCACCCACCGTATGTGCGGTGCTACCAGCCCGATAACCGGCAGGACCGCCCCCGGCACCGGCCACCATCCCCCACACCAACAGCAACACGGTCATGAACGCGGCAACGACTCCCGCGCTACGCCCGACCGATCCTGGCCGACGAGGAAGAAGCCTGAGTACCTCCCTGCGCCGCATACTGCCTCTCCCACCCACAAGTCCCGAAAGTCTCCAACAGTCCTGACGCCCGGCCGATACGGCCCGGCCACCGCTGCCCGGGTGAAGACCGCCGTCGCCCACCCTGCCCGACTCCGCACCTCAGGCATCATCGCCCGGTCAACCCGATGAGCAAACGAAACCACCCGGTTGCCCCGACGTGACGAAACCTGCGCGTTCAAGCGCCCTGGGCCCGCCAGTCGCCCGCCTCGGCTCGGCTCGGCTCGGCTCGGCTCGGCTACATCGAACGGAGAAGCCGGCACGGCGGTCGGGCCGTCGGCAAGTTCCCGGGGCTGGGCAGGGTGCAGGTTCGCGGGGTCGGGGGCTTCGTGTGCCTGCGTGCCCGCATCTGCGGCGGTGTCGGCTGCCTTGTCGACGTGGGTCGATGCCGAACCAGCCGCATCACGGGCCGAACGTGCGGCGGCCACAGCGGAGTTGGCCAGGGTCTGCGCAGGTCGGGCGGCGTCGGCGTACAGGCTGGCGTGCCCCGCGCCGGACCTGATACATCGGGCGTACACCGAGGCGCTGAATGGCACGGAAACGCCCGTACCCGCAGCCAGGCGACCTGGGCCCGCAAACTTCCCCCGGACGGGCACCACGGGCCGAACGCCGATGCCTTCGACATCACCCGGCAGACCCCGATCCGCCACATGACCTTCGGTCACGGACCACACATCTGTCCTGGGGCGGCCCTGTCCAGACTCGAGGCGTCGATCGCTCTGCCGGCGCTCTTCGCTCGCTTCCCCGGGCTTCACCTCGGCGTGCCCGCCGAAGAGATCCACAATCTGCCGGTACTGACCCAGAACGAGCTGGAGTCCTTCCCCGTACTGCTCGAACGACCCGATTGATCGTTCCTCGCACGGCATCAACGGTGTTGGGCATACGCCCGGGACGCCCTGGTCCAGCCTCCCTCCGTGAACGGGACTGTCCAACACATACCCGCACTCGCTGCATACCTGGCTCCCGCAGCCCTCACGACACTCGGCTGGGCGGCCGCCCGTGTCGCCGAGACAGACCGGCCACCCCGGTCTACGCAGCAGGCCACGGTCACCGCCGTGACGGCCGAGGCCAGGGCCCCGGAATGCCCAGGCAGCAGGCAGCAGGCAGCAGGCAGCAGGCAGCAGGCAGTCGACAAGTACCAGTCGCTGAAAGGTACTTCGGGCCCCTGGAGCCTCAAGAAGCGGCGGCCGCGAAGCGTGGCAACTAGATATCCAGCACCGCCAAGAACTCTCGTGTCGTCCGCCCTTCTAGAGCGGGAGACAGAGGACAAGCGGACTCGACGGACACCGCGGCCACAGCCGTGACGGCAGCAGGCGCGCCGTCCGCCGACACCTCAGCGACCCAGCGGTGTCTACAGCCGCTTCAAGGGCCCGGTGGCGCTGTCGACGATGCGCGCCAGCACGTGTCGACCTCGGCGGGAGGCACTCGCCGCGGGGCGCTGTCGTGGTCGGCGAAGGCGCAGTGACCGACGGGCACGCCCTCGGCCGCCGGCGGTCGCCGACGGCCGGGCTCCCACCGTGATCTGCCGGCAGCGGCCGGCGTTCTTGCCCCCGCGCCCTGAACGGCCGGTGGGCAGCGCCGCTGACGCGACTGCGAGCGGCCGTCCGCAGTCGTCAACGGTCGACACGGGGGCAGCCTCGCGAACTGTCCGAGACGCGCCGCTGCGCGTCGTCGGCTGAGCAAGGCCGAGTCCGACGCCACGGAGAGAGGTGGCTGTTCACCACTGCCGGTCGGTTGTGGACGCGACTGTCGCCGCGACCCGCTGCTCACGCCCCGAATCCGCTCGGGACGGGTGTTGTGTGTCGCACGCAGGCTGCGGCGTGTGTCGCCGTCCGACGTGCTCCGCTGTGACCCCGCCCATGCGAGTCACGTCACATACGAAGGGGCTTAGTAGGTCCGCTCGCCCTGTCGAGGCCCCACGATTGAGCGGCGGGGGAGGTTTTGACCGTTTCTGCGTAGTGGCTTAGTACGTGGGGGTTTTGCGCCTGGATCGACGCATCGCCAAGCATGGCGGCACTCCGGAAGCGGGGCTCCCGCCTCACTGCCTTCGGCGGTGGACGGCGCCCCGTCCCCTTCCGGCTCGATCCGCTCCACTCCCCAAGAACGAGGTACTTCCCCATGACTGCGACCAGCCAGGCCCGCCCCGCCCGAATCCGTAAGTTCTCCATAGCCGGTGTCGCCGGCATCGGTGCCATAGCCGCAGCGCTGACGGTCGCCCCCTCCCCCGCTCACGCCGCCGAGCCGACGTCCGCCGCTGCTTCCGCCGCCCAGGCGCCTGCGGCTGCTTCCGGGAACGACCAGCTCGACGGCTGGATCAAGGAGGCTTTGTCGGTCATGAAGGACAAGGGCATCCCCGGCACGTACGAGGGTCTGCACCGCAACATCATGCGCGAGTCCGCCGGTGACCCGAACGCCCAGAACGGCTGGGACGTCAACGCGCAGAACGGCACACCTTCCAAGGGCCTGCTCCAGGTCATCCAGCCGACGTTCGACGCGTACCACGTCGCCGGAACTCCCAACGACCTGACCGACCCCGTCGCGAACATCTCGGCCGCGGCCAACTACGCAGCCGACCGGTACGGCTCCATCGACAACGTCGACTCCGCTTACTGATCCCTCGTCGACGAAGGAGGCTGCCCATGTCCCATGAGCGCGACAACGAGGAACCCGAACCTGCTGCGTACGGCCCTCCGGCCCGTGGCGTCGGCCGTGGTCGGGGACAGCGGGTCCGCTCCCACCGCCGTGCGCTGAAAATCGGCGGCTGGGTGACACTCGGCGTCGTCGCCCTCGGAGGCGCGGGGCTCGCCGCGCTCTGGTCACAACTCGACGGCAACATCCAGGGCACGGACATCAACACCGCCCTGGGGCAGGACCGACCCGACAAGCGGGACAACGGCGCAATGAACATTCTGCTGCTCGGTTCCGATTCACGCGCCGGCACGCACGGCAAGTACGGAAGCGGCGTCAGCGGCGCCCGTTCAGACACCGCGATGGTCCTGCACATTGACAAGTCACATCGGAAGGCGGACGTGGTCAGTGTCCCGCGGGACACTCTGGTGAACCGGCCCGCGTGCCCGAAGCCCGGAGGTGGCTCGGCACCGGCCGCTCAGAAGTCGATGTTCAACGCGTCGTACCAGGCGGGCGGCCCGGCCTGCACGGTGAAGACCGTCGAGAAGATGTCCGGTGTCCGTATGGACCACTATCTGGAAGTCGACTTCAAGGGATTCCGCACCCTGATCGACGAGCTCGGCGGTGTGGACATCCAGACCGAACGGGCCATCGCCGACAAGGACAGTCAACTGTCCCTGAGCGCCGGCCACCACACGTTGCGGGGGGAGCAGGCCTTGGAGCTCGTACGTACCCGGCACGGCGTCGGTGACGGCAGCGACCTCGGGCGGATCCAACTCCAGCAGTCCTTCATCAAGGCGCTGATGCACCGCGTCAGGTCTCTCGGACTCACCGACAACCCGGCAAAGCTCTACGACCTCGCCGACACCGCCACCCGGTCCGTCAGCACCGACTCAGAACTCGCCTCTGCTCGTGAACTCCTGGACCTCGCCGATGAGTTGCAGGGCATCAAACCCGGCAACATGAATATGACGACCCTGCCGGTCACCTACGACCCCCAGCACAAGCAGCGAGTCATCCCCCTCACCAAGGACGCCCAGCAGGTGTGGGAGGCGCTGCGGCAGGACCGTGCGATTCCGAAGTCCGCGACCAGCAAGTCTGCGGGAGACCAGTCCGACTCCCCCGTGAGCAGCGGCGCCTGAGTCATCCGGCGGCCTCCCACCCGTCGCGACGACGCGGGGAGGCCGCCGCCACCGGCAGGGGGGCACGTCGGCCGAGCACGGTGCCGGTCACGTCGGGCATGCGGAGCGCCGCGACACTGCCATGTGCCCGCGGCGGACCTGTGCAGGTAGATGTCCGGCCTGCCCCACAGGGACGCCCAGCGGACCGAGCGGTTGCAGCCAAACATGGCCGCAGTCGGTCCCGCCCTGGCCATACGCGCCTGGGCTCGACTGGCAGCCATTCCCCTGCAGGCGGCGTGCGGACGTGGACACGCGGATAGGGCTCGCCACCGCGTCGCCGGTGATCTGACACTGCATCCGGGCCGTCGTCGACGAGGGCGTGGTGTCGTGACACGCGCCTGGTCCCGCAGCCGGGCGCTTGGGGGCTACACCTCGTCCGGGTCTCGCTATGCAGGCCCTCGGTCAGGTGCGCAGACCACCACCTCGCGTACAAATCCGGGGCGGGAGTCGAGGACGTGCCGCGCGCGCCCGAGTGGCGCGGGAGATGCAGAATCGGCAATCCGTGCTCGGCCGGCCGCATCGCTGGCAGGCGTACGGAAGCGGACTGCCTGGCTGGCCGCAGACGCCTCGGGCCCGGAGCAGCAGCTCCACCGTGCAGTTTCAGCCGTGGCCGGGGCCACCAGGCAGCGTCGCTCTCCTCGTGCGTGAAGTAGAAATCCGCCGGCCCGGTGCCTGTCGACGCCGGCACCTCCCCTGCCTAAGAGGTCGTCTCATTTGGTAGATCTGCAATAGCAGGTGAGGGTGCAGGTTCTGCAAACGAAGGCCAGGGAGGGGCGAGAGCGCTACGCTCCCTCGCGCCCCGGGCGAGTCTGCCACCGGCCCGAGTGCCCCGCTGGGAGGCTGACATCCCGACGGGCCGCAGCGTAGAACCCCTCACGTCCGACGCGTTGCTTCTCGACCAGCGCCTTCCATCCCTCCCGATCGTGCGCCTCAGTCCGCATCGCCTGCTCCATCTCGGCGACAGCCACGGCCCATTCTCTGGCCGCTTCCACAACCTCCGCTGCCCCGAACAGCAACACTGACTCCCACGCGAGATCACGAGCTTCGGCCGCCTCCCCCAGCCGCGCAGCCGCCTCTTCCAGGGGGAGCGGATGAGGATGCGGATCACTGCCAAGCTGGGCAGCAGCTCTGAACATCACGCTGACGGACGCCCTCAGGGACCTGGCGAACTCTGAGTAGGCAGCCAGTCGACGATCCTCCCGCCGCGACGCTTGCTCACGACGGAATCGCGCATCGTCACCCAGCATGACCACCATGTACGAGCCGAGAGCGCCGATCACTACGCCGAGCAGTGCCGGGAGTTGTTGTATTAAAGCGGACATCGAAGCACCGTATGCCACTCGATGAACGTCCACCACAAGGCCATCGAGGCGTTCTCAACTGGCGCGTCGGCAGTAGCAGTTGAGGGTGTAGGCGATGCTGGTGAAGGCGAGGAAGTGGTCGGCTTTGCGCTCGTAATGTCGGTGGAGTCTGCGGCAGCCAGCGAGCCAGGACATCGTCCGTTCTACGGTCCAGCGGTGACGGCCAAGGCGCCTGAATGTCTCGATGTTCTTGCGGGCGATGCAGTGAGTGATGCTGCGGCGGCGTATCCATCGTCGTCGGTGGTCGTAGTCGTATCCCTGGTCTGCGTGCAGCTTGGCTGGTCGGCGCCGTCGTGGTCCGCGCCGGGCGCGGATGGGCGGAATGCCCGCACGCGCAGCTCGAGTGCCTGGCTGTCATGCAGGTTCGCCCCCGAGATGCCGACAGGCGGGGGCGAACCAGTCCGCTCGGTGACCATGTGGATCTTTGAGCCCTTCTTGCCCCGGTCCACAGGATTCGGACCTGTCAGATCCGCCCTTTCAGAGCCCGCATGTTCACCGAGTCGATCGCACACCGAGACCAGTCCAGCTCCTCACGAGAGCCCAGCTCGTCCAGCTCCTCACGAGAGCCCAGCTCGTCCAGGACCGGCCGGTGGAGCTCGGACCACACCAGAACCGTGCTCCATTCGGTGAACCGCCGGTGAGTGGTCGGGCCAGACGGGCCGAAGGACGGGGCCAGTTGCCGCCAGGTGCGGCCCGACGTGGCGACGAACACGATCGCTGCCAGGACCTCACGGTCTCCGTATCTCCGTCGGCCTCCGCCCTGCGGTCGCGTCGGAGATGGCGGAACCGCCCGCTGAAACAGCTCCCACAGCCCGTCCGGGGCCAGACGCGCCACGAACCCCACCGCACCGGTTTATCGAACTGCCCGGATGAGACGACGTCTCAGGCGTGCCCGCCGCCGGGGAATGCGGTCGGACGACCACGCTGAGCGGCGCTAGCATCGTCACCGCGCCGACCACAGGAGTTTGCTTCCATGCCGATGCCGCGTATCGGAGTTGTCATCGTGACCATGGGCACGCGCCCGCGGGAACTGGAGGCTCTGCTCGCTTCGGTGGCGAAGCAGGACTTCCCTGCAGCGCGGGTGGTGCTGGTCGGTAATGCCACGCCCCTCACCGAGGTCACGACAGACGCGACGAAGGTCCCGCTCGAGGAGAACCGAGGCTGCCCCGGAGGCCGCAACGTCGGACTGAGCATGTTGCGAGACGCGGGCGATATCGATGTCGCCTTCGAACTGGACGACGACGGCCTACTCATCGCGGATGATGTGTTCCGCAGAGTCCAGCAACTGTTCGCGGCAGACTCGAAGTTGGGGGTCATCGGGTTCAGAGTCGCTGACGAGCACGGGCATACCGAGCGGAGGTGGATTCCCCGGCTGCGGGCTGACGACCCGATGCGCCGCGGCCTGGTGACCGCCTTCCTCGGCGGTGGTCACGCCTTCTCGATGCCCATGCTCCGCCAGACCGGCCTGTGGCCCGCAGAGTTCTTCTTCGGACACGAAGAATCCGACCTGGCGTGGCGTGCCCTCAATGCGGGCTGGAAGATCCTTTACGAACCCGAGATCGTCCTCCAGCACCCGAGGACGTCCCCCGCCCGGCACGCCGTCCACTACCGTTACACCGCACGCAACCGCGTCTGGCTGGCCCGTCGCCGCCTGCCGGCGCCTTTGATCCCTGCCTATCTCGCCGTGTGGATCCTGCTCACCATGGTGCGGATGCGGTCCCTGACAGGGTTGAAAGCTTGGTGGGGCGGCTTCATCGACGGCATGCGGTCCCCCTGCGGTTCGCGTGAGCCGATGAAATGGCGGACGGTACGGCTCATGACCCGACTGGGGCGTCCGCCGATCCTGTGATCGACCTGGGCCAGGCATCACCGTGTTCCGCACTTCCTCACGCACCCACGGCGGCTGGATGTGGCCCACTCCGGCGCGCCTCGGCATGCCGGCCTTCGGAACCGATCCGGAGCGGGCGTGTGGCGCGGTGGCTGCGAGATGGTCGTCCATCAGCCCCGCGCTTCCTGTCAACTCGCCCGCGCTCACTCCGGGTTGCTCCTCGCGCCGCATATCCGGGCGCACACGATCAGTTCACACCACGCACGCACGTCGTTCGTGCGCCCCCGACCTTGCCGCAACTAGGCGGGTCAGCCCGGGTACAAGGCTCGCGGCAGGCGCATCACCGGCCGGGAGCGTGATCCCGGACATCCGGTACTGCACGCCGGCCGCGTTCCCCGCGCGACCGAAGAGGAGGCCATCGCGTGGAAACCATGACCGCGGAGAAGGTTGTATCCGCCCCCATCGGGGACGTGTTCGACTGGCTCACCACGACCACCAACTACACGAGATCGCCGCTCGTGATGCGATGCCGCCTTGCCCACAAGGGCGCACACGCGCCGTACGGAGTCGGCGCGGTGCGCATTCACCTCTGGCTGATCGGTTGGTTCAGGGAGCGCATCACCCACTACGACCCGCCGTACTCCACCGAGTACGTCGTCGAGCGCAGCCTGCCGCCGGCCAGACACGAACTCGGGCGGATGACGTTCACCGAAGTCGACGGTGGCACGCATGTGCGCTGGACCACCCGCGCCGAGATCCCTGTCCCCCTGCTCGGCCCTCTACTCACCCGGCGTCTCGCCCGACCGGTCATCACCTACACCTTCGGCAAGATCCTCGACGCCGCCGACACCGCATTGGTCGACCGGACAGCGAACTGACCGGACGGCGGCCTCGGATCTGCCGGCGCGTCGAGCCGGCAGGGCAAGGACGGCACAACAGGGCGCCGCTCGCCGCCGGTTCGTAGGACGCCGGGTGGCTGCGGCGATCCCCGCCACCCGCGCGTGCCGCGACTGGTGCGCTGCTCGCTTGCCGCCTCATCGGGATTCCCGCAGCACGCGGTCCGCTACGGGCCGTGGAACGCCGCATGGCAGCGCAGTTCTGCCGGGTGCCGGGGCGCGGGCCTATTCCTGAGGGGTCATCTGGTCTGCCAGTGCGGTCAGTTCGCTCACGGGCATCGATCCCGGCCGCCGCTGTTCTCTCGCGAACGCGTTGGCGGCGTGCTGCAGGGCCTCGTTCACCGGCGTCCGCACGCCGTGCATGCGGCCGAGGAGCACGATCTCGCCGTTCAGGTAGTCGGCTTCGATTCTGCCGGTCCCGCGGGCCAGGCTCTGCCACGACGAACTGCCGCCCTGCGGGGCACCCTCGACCGGCTCGAGACGCATGAGGTCACCGCGGGCCTCCTGTTGTTCCTGACTGCCGACGGCCGCGATCCCGGCCGCCGCGAGTACGGCCTCGCCCTCGGCCCTGGCCCGCTGAACCAGTGCGGCGCCCGCGCTGCCGGTGGCCTGGCCGCCGACCGCCTCTACGGCATTGGCCAGGTTCGCGAGGAGCTTGCCGTACTTCCAGCGCATCACGTCCGGCACCACCGGCGCGCGCAACTTCGCCGTCTCCAGTCCCGCCGCGATCCGATGGGCTGTGCCGTCGACGCCCTGCGGATAACGGCCGAGGTGCAGAATCCCCGTGTACGGGGCGCCCGCCGCGGACACAACTCCCGGCTCGACAAACGTCGCAGGCAACCAGACGCACATCCCGTAGACCTGGCGAAATCGGCGCAGAGCGATACGTTCACTCTCCACACCGTTCTGCGCACATACCAAGGGGAGCCGCTCGGCAGCCGTCCCACCGCCCACCACCCGGCACGAACCCCAGGCTTCGACGGCAGCCTCACTGTCCTGCGTCTTCACCGCGAGGAACAGCACATCGTCCGCCCTCAACTCCCCCAGTTCATCCGGATGCTGAACAACGGGGAGCCGATGGGTGCGAACCCCGTCCGGAGTCGACAGGCGCAAACCCTGTGCGCGCAGCGCCTCATAGTGCGCACCACGAGCAACCAGCACCACCTCCTGCCCTGCCTCGGCAAGCCGACCGCCCACGGCGGCACCCACCGCGCCCGCTCCGATCATGACGTAACGCATCAAGTCAAACCCTTCCCGCACCGCCCCGTGAGGCGGCGAAAGCCCGGACAACAGCACCCAAGGTCAAGTCGATACGGATCCGATCATCTCAAATCCCCTGCTGGGCTTGCGGGCAGTGGGCGTGACAACTCCCCTGCAGACGATATGAGTTCGGCACCGAGGCGTCAGGTAGCAGGAGTGACCCGGACCCGCCACCGCGCGTACCGCGACGAGCAGGCCGACGCCCACCGTGCCCCCACCAGAGCCGGGCCTGTGGTCGACGGCCGCCATCTCGACCGAAGCCCGTGCCCGACGCGTCGACCGGTCGGTGAGCCGTTCAGTCCTGCCTTCGGACCGCGCCTGGGGCCGCACTCGCTGCATTCGCCGTACTCGCCGTACTGATGACGTAGTCGATCGCGGTAGCGACGTCGGCGGCGACATGGGTGGGTCGGCAGGAGGCGGCCCCGGTCCACGGCTTCCCGTTCGACACCCACACGCTGCCGAGGCCCAGTGACTGCGCACCGGCGATGTCGGCATGAGGGGAATCGCCGACGACCCAGGCCCCGTCGAGCGGCATTCCGACCTCGCCTGCCGCAGCTTGGAAGATGGTCGGCGCGGGCTTCTTGCAGCCGACTGCCTCAGAGATCACCCAGCCCTGGACCAGCAGGTCAAGGCCTGCGCGGCGGATCTTGGTCTCCTGCTGGGCGACGCGGCCATTGGTGACGATCACGCATGCCCAACCACAAGCCACAGCTCTACGAAGAGCCCCGCGTGACAGCTCTGCCGGCACCACATGATCGGCGCCGCCCTTGTCCAGCAGAGCATGTACGGCTCCGGCCGACACCAACCCCCGGTACCGGTCCGCCATCGCAGCGGCCACATCGTCACGCGAGGCGTAGCCACCGGCGTCGAGAGTCATCACCCACGCGAGATCGGCGCCGGGCAGATCATGCCCGGCCAGGAACGCGGTGACCGCCTCGGCGAAGGCGGCATCGCGGTCGACCAGAGTGTTATCGAGATCCACCATCAGCAACGGCACAACCGGCAGTACACCACGCGCGAGCAGCTCTGCGGGCCGGCCGGCATCCAGGACCGTACGCACCACCGCCGCCCCTCGCCGTGCGTCGGACCGTCAGCGGGGAAGACCTCGCACAGACCCCACTGATCAGCATCATCGGACAGCAGCCTCGCACCTTGACTACCCCGCTCGGCGCGCGCCGCGCATCACTACCCCCGCCCCGACATCGCCCGCATCCCCTTCCACGGCGCCGCGTCTGCGGGTTACGGGCCCTTGTGGTGGCCGCGTGCCTGACCCGCCGCGCGGGATTGTCATTGCAACTCCACGTACACGGGGGGCCGTCGGCCGTCGCCCTGAGTCTGCGTGTGGATCAGCGCTACGTTGCGGTGGGTCAGCGCGCAGTGGTGGCCAGGCTTCGGGTTACGAATCGCGGGCTGTGCGTGCTCCGTGCGGAAGGAGGGTTCACGACGGTTCGAGCGCGGCGCCGCATCCCCCCGTCCGCCCGCCGGAGGCTGCGCCCCCGGGGTGTCAACGTCGCCTCAGAGAGTGCTATTTCGGATCTCCGCGATGCGAAGAAGAATGGTCGCGCAGCGAAGCAGGCGTATGAGTGCGCAGGCCGGTCCGTTGCGCGGGCCCATGTGTGCGAGGGGGCTGCCCGCGGTGCCCGTCGCGCCTTCTATTGATGTGTTCGAGCGGAGTGCCCTTCCCTCCCCCAACGCGTTGGGCTCGCTCTGAGCAACGCGTCACGGGCAGAGCACCGCCAACGTGGCGTTCAGCGCAGCCGAGGCGGCGGGCCCGCTCGCCGGGCCGGTGCCGGGCCGCGACAGAGACGTGCCGCTGTCCGCTCTGGGGGTGGCACAAGCTTCGGCCTTGGGCGCCTGGTTGGCCGGACTGCCTCTCGGTACGTGTCCGGACGTCGTGGTCAGTTCTCCGTTCCGACGTACCGGCAGACCTGGGACGTGATGTCGGAGAGGGCTGCCGGGCGGGACTCAGGCCGCCGGCTCGAGGTGTTGGTCGACGAACGGCTGCGGGACCGGGAGATGGGCGTCTTCGAGGTTCATCCTCCGGCTGCGGCCCTACGATCTGTTGAGGTCAGCGCGCTGAACTCCCCTGCATCCAAAGGGCGTTGAGGCGGCGCGACGCCAGGAAGATCTCCACCCCGGACGGCGGGCCTCGGATTCGCGCATGTCTCGGGTCACTCGCAGTCAAGATTGGCTATGGAGGTCCGAACGGGAGTCGTTTCGAGGCGTGCGGGGGGCACTGGCCCTGCCCGGTCCGCTCGCAGTTCGGCGGCCCGGCCAGAGGTGGGGACTCGGCCTCGCCTCGCAACTACCGCGCAGTGTCGGTGCTGTCCGGGGGATCGAATACGCAGAACTCGTTGCCCTCCGGGTCGGCTACGACGATCCAGCGAAAGCCGTGTTCGCTGAGTTCTGCAGAGAGTCTCGTAGCGCCCAGCTGTTCGAGGCGATTGACCTCGGGCATCAGGTCTGCGGTGCCAAAGTCGAGATCAAGGTGCATGCGGTTCTTGCCCTGTTTGGCTTCTGGGACGTGTTGCAGGAGAAGAGTCGGTGCAGGAGCGGGCCCGACCAGGCTCAGGTAGGGAGGTCCGTGGAAGCCTCGCTGATAGTCCAGCGGAGCGAGCGCGGCAATCCAGAAATCGGCTTGCGCCTCGGTGTCGACACAGTCCAGCGTCACGACGATCTGCATGGCGGAACCGTAGAAGGCTCATCCCTCCCTGACGATCCATTTTCGGCAGCCCTGAGGGGGCTGTCACTCTTCAGGCTCGGGCGTCGTCCTGTGCGAGCCCCGTCGTCTGTGAGTCCCTTTTCAACCAGTCCTCAAGCGCTTACTCCGTTGGCCTCGGCCTGCTCGGCCTGGGCTTTGGTGTGGACGAGGCGGTATGAGTCGTCTGCCTCGGTCTGGATGATGGCGCCGTTGGAGGGGAGCTGGTCGACGATGGCCGGGCAGAGCCGGGGGGGGAGAGATCTGGTCAGTTGCTTCTCGTCGGCGGCCTCAACCAGTTCGTTGACGAGCTCGGCGGCCAGCACGCAGTGGGCCCGGAGGCCCCGTCGGCGCGATCACCGAACTGCTGGCGGAGGTAGTTGAGCCCCTTTCGTCTTCGCCATCCCGCGCGGTGCTCTCGCGGCCTTCATGTTCACGTGCATGCTCGCGCATGATCAGGGGTGCGACCGTCGTCGGCGGGGACCGCATCGTTGTGCGTGACGTGGTCCGGAGTCTGCCTGGCGCGATGTCATCGCCCTCCAGGGGAAGACGGTGGAACCGTCGGCGGAAGCGAGCCCGTGGAACTCGTCGTGGTCTGCGCCCGCGCCCGCGATGGACGCAGCCTCGCTCCCGCCCATGCCCCCTCCCCCCCCCCAACACCCCTATGTTGTCCATGTATTGGGAGTCCGGGCCATCCATGAGGTGTGGGAGCGGCAGCGCGGTGCGGACGGCACGCCCGCAGTCGACGACCGTCCAGAGCACGGCGGCGAGGCACGCGGCACGAGAGCGGGGCGGCGAGACGATCCTGGGTGCGACGCGTTCGAGATGTTCGGCGATACGGCTGCTGACGTGCACCGTCCCCGTCGTCACGGCGATCGCGCTGCGCACGGGCACGGGCACGGGCACAGGCACAGGCACAGGCACAGGCACAGGCACAGGCACAGCAGGCAGCGTGCCTGGTGTCCCCGGGTGGGTCGTCGCCGTCGTGTTCGTGGGCGTCCGCCGCCTGGCCCCGCTCGTCTTCGTTGTACCGGCCGCGCCCACCGGCGAGCGAAGAAGCCGCCGCGACGGGTGAGCCCCCGCCCGATGGGTGAACCAGCGTGACAACAGGCGTCGGCCGACGGATTGGCGACAGGTGCCTGCCACCCCGTCCGACCAGAGGCTGCGGAGTCGTCAGCCAGGCGCATAAACTCGGGGCGGGATCCGCACCAGGCGGCTAAGAAGGAGCACTGTGAACGCGTCGGCACGCCGTTCGAGGGGCGAGCAAGCAGGGCTCACGCGCGAGGCCGTGGTAGCCGCCGCCGAGGCCGTCGCCGAACGGACCGGATTGGCCGGTCTGTCACTGCGGGCGGTGGCCACCGAGCTCGGAGTCAGTGCGACGGCGATCTACCATCACGTCCGGGACAGGGACGAACTGCTCGATGCCGTCGCGGACGCTTTCGTGGCCCGGGAGGTACTGCAGCAACTCCCGGACGGGGACGGCCCATTGGAGCGGATCCGCCTGATCGGGCACCGGCTGTTCTCCGCCGGAGTCGAGCACCCCGGTCTCCTCACCTCGATCATCGGCTACCTGCCCGAGCAGTCGCCTTCCGCGCAGTTGGACTGCGCCCAGATCATGCTCGCCGACCTGCAGGAGGCCGGCGCGACGCCCGAGCGTGCCGTCGTCCTCTATCGCGCGATCCTGACGCTGTGCGTCGGTGAGGCCATCGCCTACGCGAACCACCACCGCCCGCGTGCCACCTCCGTCACCGAGCGATTCGAGCGGCACGCGAGCGTCGAGAAGTACGCGCTCCTCGGCACTTACCTGCGCAATGCCGTGGCGCCCGACTGGGACCGCAGTTTCGGGCAGCAACTCGACCTTGTCCTGCGCGAGTTGGAACCCGATACTGCGAAGCCCGGCCGGTAGTTGGCGCAGGCGGCCTCACGACAGGGTCCCCAGCCAGTCCTCGAATCCGGTCGCCGAGGTCGGCAGGCCCGCCGAGAGCACCTCGTAGCCGTTCGCGGTGACGGCGACGTCGTCCTCGATACGCACCCCGAGGCCGCGCAGGTGACCCGGGACGAGGTCGTCGTGCGGTGAGAAGTAGAGGCCCGGCTCGATGGTGAGGACGTGGCCCTCGACCAGTGGTCGGTTCATGTACTCGGTGACGACGGGATTGCAGTCGTGCACGTCGATGCCGAGCATGTGACCGATGCCGTGCAGGGTCCAGCGGCGTGCGAGGAGGTCGTCGTCGAAGACTTCGAGGGTCCGGTTCGGCAGCACGCCGAGTGACTTGAGGCCATCGAGGAGCACGTGCGCCGCCGTTGCGCCCAGTTCCTGGAATGTCGTGCCCGGCCGCACCATGTCGAGTGCGGCGCGGTGCGCTGCGGACACGATGTCGTGCACGTCGCGCTGCACGGCGGAGAATCGGCCGGAGACAGGGAACACCCGGGCGACGTCCGAGCTGTAGAGCTCGGCGCCCTCGACACCGGCGTCGATGAGCAGGATGTCGCCGCGTCCGATCGGGGCGTGGTTTCCGAACCAGTGCGGGATGGTCGACCGAGGCCCGCCGCCGCACACGGGGGTGAACGACACACCGCGGCCGTGTGTCCGGGCAACCTGCGTGAACAGGCCCTCGACGAACGGCTCGCCGCGTTCGATCACTTCGGGCAGAGCCCGGCCGACGGCCCGGAAGCCCTCCACGGCCGCGCCCGCCGCCGCACGCAGTCGGCCGATTTCGTGATCGTCCTTGATCAGGCGCCGTCGAGCGAGCTGCTTCTCGAGTTCGCTCCCGTCCTCGGGAACGAGGGAGTCGACGACCGGGTCGAGGCCGCGGACGGTGCGGGTGTTGTCCGCACGCCGAAGGGCGTTCTCCAGATCGGCGATCGGACGTACGGCGAGGCCCAGGCGGGACCGTAGCGCGGACAGCGACTCGGGCCGGCCGTTCCAGACCGCTCCGCGGGCGGCGTCGAGGAAGGCGAGCGGGTGGCCGAGCGGCGGGTTCTCGTCCACGTACAGGGTCGGTTCTCCGTCACCGTCGATCACGAGCACCGAGCCCGGGTCGGCCTCCCCCACGAGCCACATGAAGTCCGTCGCAGGACGGAACGGATAGGTCAGATCGCTGGTGCGCCACGGGGCTCGCCCGTTGGGGATCACCAGCCAGTCACCGGGGAAGTCGCCGGTGACGGCGGCCCTGCGGAACCGGCGTGGGGGCACGCCACTCCATTCGTCCGTCTCTGCGGCCGGCACCTGCCAGCCGGCGGTCATCATCCGCACCTGTTCCAACGGGGCGCGACGGCCGGCCTTCGTCACCAAGTTCTGCAGTTCTTCATCGGTCCACGTCATACCCTTGCCCTCCAAATTAACACTGTTAATATGGCCAAGGGTTGCCCCGGCCGGGCCGTACGTCAAGCCCCGGACCGTCGGCACCCGTTCTCCGATCGCCACCCGAGGAGCCCAGATGACGTTCGACGTCGAGAAGGTCCGGGACACCGCCGCCGCGCAGCTGGCCGGCGACCCGGAAGCCGGGGCCGCACTCTGTGTCTTCGTCGACGGCACCGAGGTACTCAACGGGACCTGGGGGTTCGCCGACGCCCGGACCGGGGCGCCGTACACCGCGGACACACTCCAGATCGTCCAGAGCATGGGCAAGGGAGTCGTCGGAGCGGTCGCGGCGCTCCTCATCGACCGCGGCCAACTCGATCCGGATGCACGGGTGGCGTCCTACTGGCCCGAGTTCGGGACGGCCGACAAGCGCGACATCACCGTGGCCCAACTGCTGTCGCACCGCACGGGCTTGGTCCACCTGGACGACACGATGCCGCTCGCCCTCACCACCGACCGCGAGAAGCTGGCTGCCGCGCTGGTGGCACAGGCCCCGGCATGGGAGCCGGGAACGAGGACGGGCTACAGCCCGCAGACCTTCGGGAACTACGCCGACTTCCTCTTCGAGCGCGCCTCGGGGCTCGGCTTCGCCGAACTGCTCCAGCAGATCAACGACGCCATCGGGACCGAGATGTACGTCGGTCTGCCCG
Source organism: Streptomyces sp. YIM 130001 (assembly GCF_003574445.1). Lineage (GTDB taxonomy): Bacteria > Actinomycetota > Actinomycetes > Streptomycetales > Streptomycetaceae > Streptomyces. The sequence goes on along the minus strand of NZ_KZ984558.1, from coordinate 267,068 downwards.
CCGGGCAGCGCCACCGTGCCGCCCGCGTCCTCGCCGCAAGGGCCGGCTCCCCCACGTCGTCGCCCGAGATGACGGCCGCCCTCGCCGACCCGGACAGCCTGGCGTCGCGCGTCATGCGCAACATCCCCGAGGCGGTGGCCGATCCGATCGCCTGTGTCAACGGCCCGGCGGGACAGAGCGCCTTCATGCCCGCCGCGAACATGTTCGCGGGCGCACGGGACTTCGCGCGCCTCTACGGCGAGTTGAACCGTGTCCTGCGAGGAGGCGTCTCCCCGCTCTGGACCCGGGACACCCTCCACTGCGTGACGACCGAGTACACACGCGGCACCGACGCGGTGATGGGCGGGGAGGCCGCATTCGCGCTGGCCTTCCAGAAGCCCAGCAGCACTTTCCCGCTGGGCCGCAGCCCTCGTGCCTTCGGGCACGGCGGGGCCGGCGGCTCACTCGCCATGGCAGACCCCGATGCCGGTTTCGCCCTGTGCTGGACCGCCACCCGCTACGGCTCGGTGCCCTTCGACGCTCGCCAGACAGCGGTCCTCGATGCCGTGTACTCGGCACTCGGATAACCGCATGCGAGCCGGTGCGCGCGATCCCGACATGTGTCGTCCCGACGAGGCCGTAGTCCCGACACGCGATGGTGGAACGGAGGCGGAAGGGTTGCCACGCTCGCTGGGGGACGGCCGTACGAGACACCGCGGGACGTCCTGTGAAACAGCCCCGACAACCGAGAGAGGCACCCATGGCGGAGAGTTCCGAGAGGACCACGCAGTACGAGCGGGTTCTACGGCATCTGAGGTCGGTCCACGAACCCGGATTCGGCCTGCCCTCGGGCGGCCTGCGGGAGCTTCATGTGACGCGCGACGGAGCCCGCACCGTGGTGACGGCGGATGTCCTGGACGACCTGGACGGACTGCCGCGGACCGCGCTGTGCACCGCGCAGGACAGCCGGCTGCGGCAGGTGTCGGCTTCGGGCGGCTCGGCGCGGTCCGGGCGCTTCTCGCCTGACGGCCGCACCCTGGCGTTTCTGTCCGACCGTGCCGGGCCGGGGGTGTTCCAGCTCCACCTGCTGGTGGACGAACAGCTCGGTGAGGCAGAGCCTGCGCCCGCGGTGCCCGGCACGATCGAGTACCTGCACTGGTCTCCGGACGGCACTCGCATCCTGCTGGGTGTCGCCGGCCTCGGCGCCGAACTGTCCGGCGGGCAGGGTTCGGGCAGCAACCGACGCGAGGGCGGCGACGAGGCCCCGTCGTGGGCTCCGCGCGTCGACGGCGAGACCGCCGGGGAGGCCTGGCGCAGCCTGTGGGTGTACACCCCGGGAACCGGCGTCCTGGACCGCCTGACCCCTGAGGGCCTCAACTGCTGGGAGGCGGGCTGGTGCGGACCGGAGAGGGTCGCGGCCATCACGTCCGACGCCCCGGGCGAGGACGACTGGTACGGCGCGGACCTCAGCCTGGTCGAGCCGGACGGCTCGGTGCGCAAGGTCCTCGGCAGCGAGGTCCAGCTCGGCCTGCCGGTCGGCTCTCCGGACGGAAGGTGGCTCGCGGTCGCGGAGGCCGTGTGCAGTGACCGCTGGGTGCTGGCCGGTGACCTGCTTCTCGTCGATCCCGGTTCCGGTGCGGTGCGGCGTCTCGATACCCGTGGGACCGATGTGACCCGGCTCGAGTGGATCGACGGCGAACGGCTCGGCTACCTCGGGCAGCGCCACCTGAATTCGGTCGCGGGGACCGTCCGGGTCGCCGACGGCGAGGTGACGGAGGTCCTGTCCACCGCGCGGGCCTGTGGCGGCAGTACGTTCCACCCCGACGGGGCGTTCACCGCGGACGGCCGCGTGTGCACGATCCAGGAGTCGTACCGGCTGCCCCAGCAGCTGGTGCTGTCCGGACCCGACGGCGACCGGGTGCTCGGCTCCGTCACACATCCGGGCACCGACTATCTGCGCTCGGTGGCCGGGACCGCCGAGCCGGTGGCCTGGCACGCGCCCGACGGCACGGAGATCGAGGGCATCCTGTGCACGCCGGACGGTGAAGGGCCCTTCCCGCTGGTGGTGAACATCCACGGCGGTCCGGTCTGGGCGTTCCGTGAGACCTGGTCGATGCGGTCGCAGTGGGTGCCGCTGCTCGTGTCGCGCGGGTACGCGGTGCTCAACCCCAACCCCCGGGGCAGCAGCGGTCGCGGGCAGGCCTTCGCGGGTCTCGTCGTCGGGGACATGGGTGGCGCCGACACCCAGGACTATCTGTCCGGGATCGACGCTCTCGTGGAGCGCGGCGTCGTCGACGGCGACCGGGTCGGCCTGATCGGCGCGAGCTACGGGGGCTTCATGTCGTCGTGGCTGGTGACCCAGGACCGACGGTTCGCGGCGTCCGTGCCGGTCTCTCCGGTGACCAATTGGTACAGCCAGGGCTTCACGAGCAACATCGCCGCGTGGGGCAACCGGTTCCTCGACGCCGATCCGGAGCAGCACGGGACGCGCGCCCACACCCGTAGTCCGGTGCTGCACGCCAGCAAGGCCCGCACACCGTGTCTGAACGTCGCCGGGGCACTGGACAATTGCACGCCTCCGGGGCAGGCCCAGGAGTTCCATCAGGCGCTGCGTGCGCACGGGGTGCCGTCGGCGCTGGTGATCTATCCGCAGGAAGGGCACGGGGTACGGGCGTACCCGGCCCAGATCGACTTCCTGGCGCGGGTGATGGACTGGTTCGAGCAGTACATGCCGGCCGCGCCGGAATCGGCGACATAGCCGGACGTCTGTCACGCACGTGAGGCACCGGCGCAGGCGCCTGCGGGCCACAGGGCCCGAAGGCCTCGCGGCCTATGCAGGACCGAAGTGCCAAGGGCCGTCCTGTCAGAGGCCTTTGGCACGGTGGCCGCATGAGCAAAATCATCAACTTCAGCACCGGCACGAGAGCCGATGTCGTGGGATTCCTCGGCGCGGCCGGGAAGTTCACCGCTGAGCAGGAGCGTGTGGTCCGCTTCATCCGGGAGCGCGCCGAGGCCGACCAGCGCAGTCTCGACCGGCAGGGTGTGGACTGGGGCCTGCCGGTGCCGGAGGCGCTCGAGCACCTGCTGGCCGGCCGGGCCGATTCGGACGCCGAGTACGCGGGCAACGCCTACTACACGGCGCTGCAGCACATCATCGACTGCAACACCTCCGCTCCGGGCACGCTGGCCGGCTACTCCAGTCCCTCGACGTTCTTCGAACTGCTCGAGCATCAGCTGCGCCGTGCCGGTGTGCCCAGGGGGCTACTGCCCGGGGACTTTCTGTACTCCGGGCCGCCGGACGAGATCCCGTTCGCCATTCCAGCACCCGAGGACGGGTCACCGGAGATCGGCTGCTGGCCACTCGCCCAAGCCAAGCCCGCAGCCGACGCCTACCGGGCTGCCCGCGAAGGCGTCGACCCCGACTTCCGGACCGAGCTGGACGAGCTCATCCAGCAGCTCGATGTCCAGGCAGGCGAGTGGGCAGCACACCAAGGGCCACAGGACGACTGGTACACCCAGGACACCATCTTCTTCTCCATCGTCGGCTGACCGCCCCTCACTGCGGCGGCCAGGACGTGACAGTGCGGTTCGCGGTGCCCTCGACGAGGTTTTTGCGAACGGCACTTGCTCGGAGCGCCTAGTCCCTCGGGGCTGACAGTTCGCGCACCGTCGCCATGTCGCTGAACGGGATGAGCCGGTCGCCGACGGTCTGGTACGGCTCGCTGCCCTTTCCCGCGACCAGCACGATGTCCGACGGCCCTGCGGCGGTGAGCGCGAAGGAGATGGCGTCCCGGCGGTCGGCGATCCGCTCGAAGGGAGTGCCGGTGGTCGCCAGGCCCGGGACGATCTGGTCCATGATGGCGTCGGGGTCCTCGTGGCGGGGATTGTCCGAGGTGAGTACGCACAGGTCGGAGTGGGTCCCGGCGATCTCACCCATCTCGGTCCGCTTGGTGACGTCACGGTCGCCTCCGCAGCCGAAGACCGTGATGACGCGTGCGGTGGCGAAGTCCCTGATGGCGGCCAGTACCTTGTCCAACGAGTCGGGCGAATGCGCGTAGTCGACGATCACGGAGGCGCCCGAGGGTGCCTCGAAGCGTTCCAGTCGACCGGGGACCGGGGGCATCCGGTCGAGCGCCGCGACCAGTCCGGCCAGGTCGTGACCGAGGACATGGCATGCGGCGAGGGTGGCCAGGGCGTTGGAGACCGAGAATCTGCCGGGGACGGGGATCGCGGCCGGATACTTGCGCCCGTCGTGGTGGAGGGTGAATCGCGTGCCGAAGGCGTCCATGTCCAGGTCGGTCGCCCGGTAGTCCGCTGCCGAGTCGAGGGCGTAGGTGCGGACCAGTCCCGGCATCATCGCCGGAATCAGTGCACCGACGGGGTCGTCCGCGTTGACCACGGCGCGACGGCAGAGCCCGCTGAAGAGCCGGAGTTTGGCGTCCCGGTAGTGCTGCATCGTGCCGTGGTCGTCCAGATGGTCCTGGGTGAGGTTGGTGAAGATGCCGACGTCGAGGAAGGAGTGGTCGATCCGGTGGTTGAGCAGACCCATCGAGGTGGCTTCCAGGACCACGGTGTTCACCTCGTGGTCGCGCATGTGCCCCAGCAGGTACTGGAAGTCCGGTGACTCGGGGGTGGTCAGTACTGAGCGCGGCATCGGGATCAGTTGGTCCCCGATGCGGTTCCCGCCCGTGCCGATCACTCCCACCTTCGTGCCCTCGGCGATCCTCAGCACCGACTCGACCATGTACGAGACGGACGTCTTCCCGTTGGTGCCGGTGACGGCCACCATGTCCATCGCGGCGCCGGGCTCCCCGTAGTAGCGCGAGGTGATGAGCGCTGCCGCCTTGCGGGTGTCGGCCACCCGCACGACGCAGGCGCCTTCCGCCGACGCCCGTACCGATGCGGGGAGGGTGGATGCGGGCCCCTCGATGAGCACCGCCACGGCGCCCCGCGCCAGTGCGGAACCGACGGCCTCGGGGCCGCCCTCGCGGTGCCCGGGTACGGCGAGGAAGAGTGACCCGGGCGAGACACGGTGGGCGTCCAGGCAGGCTCCCGCGGTGATCCTCGTCTGCGGATCGCCCAGCAGTGGTTCGTGGTCGTGCCCGGCCAGCAGGTCACTCAGCTTCACAGGGGGTCCTCTCGAGGTGCGGCCGGTCCGCCGGGTCGCGGGAAGCGACGCCGGCGGTACGCAAGGGCGCGGGCGCAGGGGGATGGTGCGGGAGCGGTGATGTGCGGTCGACGGGTGCGCGCGGCGGCCGCGATACGCCGGGTTCGCCGTGGAGGTGCTTCTCGCGGACGTACGGGCATCGCAAGAAGGGGAACGCGGAGAGGCCGAACGCGCGGGCCTGGCGGGAAAGTTGCTAGCCGTGGCCGTGCAGTGCGCGGCAGCGCGCCCGTCGCTCGACGGGACCCGACGGATGCGGGGCCCGTGACGGGCTCTCCGTCACCGTATGCGTATGTCCCATACGGAGAGTGTACGCGCCCGCCCGCGCGGGGAGAACGGCGTCCTCGCGGCCGACCGACGCCGCCTGCGGTGTGGTGGGGGGCGCATCCGGGGCAGCCCGCGCGTGCTGCATGGCTCGCGGCGCCCGCGCCCGACCCCGGGCAGGCCCTGACGGACCGGGCCGAGCCCCCGGAGTCCGCGGCCACCGGGGCGCAACGGGCGGCGGTTCAAGCCCAGTTGCCGCTGACGGAGACCGCCGAGGTGCTTCGCCTGCTGCTGAGCCGTGCGCGACTGCGCCGCATCCTGGCCGACCCGCAGGACGGCGGGGCGGGCCCCGAGTGCTGCCGGCCTTGTCTCTGCCGGCGCATGCACGAACTTCGTGATGGTCGGCGACCCAGGACATGACGCGCGGGAGTGCTGTCCCAGGCGCTTCGCGCGGCTTCAGCCCACCATCAGCGCGGACGGACGCGGCGCGAGGAAATGGTCCATCACCAGTTCGGCAGCGCCCAGTGCGGCCACGCGGTCGCCGACGGCGGATCCCTGGACCTCGACCCTGTCCCGCGCCGCCACGAGTTCGTCAGCGACCAGGTCGCCGACGACGGGAAGGAACGCCGGGCTCAGTCGGTCCCACAGCGGTCCTCCGATCACCACCCGTGGTACGTCGAGCAGGTTCACCAGCACGCCCAGACCGACGGCCACCCGTCGTGCCGCACGATCGAGGATCCGGCCGGCCACGGCGTCGCCCTCGGATGCGCGGGCACACAGTGCAGAGCAGGCGTCGTCCACCGCGACGTAGTCGTTCAGGTTCGGCAGGGGCATCAGGCCCACCCGGGCGGCCTGCAGGACGAGGGCCTCCGGCACGCAGGCGGCTGCCAGGCCCCCGCGGCGGCCGCTCCACTCGAGCTGTTCGGCGTCGGAGTCGACGAGCAGGTCGCCGACTTCCCCGATGTTGTTCGTGGTGCCGCGGAGAACCTGGTTGTCCAGCACGACCGAGGCGCCCACGCCGGAGCCCAGGTAGAGGAAGACGAAGGTGTTCGAGGTCTCCTGGGCAGCACGGAGTTCCGCTGTCGCGGCGGCGGTGACGTCCTTGTCGAGGAGGACGGGCAGCCCGGTCGCCTCGCGGAGGTCGGCGCCCAGCCGAACGTCGCGCCAGTTGGGCAGCTGGGGCGGGTCGAGCAGGACTCCGGCATCGACGTCGAGCGGTCCCGGTGCGGCGATGCCCAGCCCGAGCACCTGCGCCCGAGCGATGCCGGCTTCGCTGATCAGGCCGTGGACGGTGTCGGCGATGAAGGCGGTCACATCGGACGGGTTCGTGGCCTGCGGTGTGCGTTCCTGGCGCCCGAGGCGCACCTTGCCCGCGAGGTCGAGGAGTACGACGGTCAGCCGTGCCGGGTCGATGTGCACGCCGACCGAGTACGCGCCGTCGGGGTCGGTGACGAGCGGGATGCTCGGCCGGCCGCGCGCGGTGCCGCCCGGCGCGCTCTCGCGGATCAGCTGCTCGTCTATCAGGCGGCGGGTGATGTTGGAGATGGTCTGGGAGCTCAGACCGGACTTGCGCTGGAGGCCGGCGCGGCTGACACCGTGCGACCTGCGGACCAGTTCCAGGACGACCGCCTGGTTGTAGTCGGCCAGCCGGAGCTGGTTACTGCCGCGGCGCATGCAAGTCCCCCTTGTGCCTGTCGAGTTCAGCATCTCCCGGTGACCGGCGATCGTCGAGGGCTGAGGTCAGTTGGAGTCGGCTGGAGCCATCGACCCATTTGTCAATCGGTTGGGAGATTGACGCCGACCTGATTGTGCCCTCCGGTTGTCACGACCCCATAGCATCCCGTGCGCAAAGCCTTGACGGGGCGCAAACGGCCTCCTTACGATCGCTGAACTTTATCCGATCCGCTGGATAAAAGCATCGGGCGGACCACAGTCGGGGAGAGGTGACGCGATGAGCCGCAAGCGTGTCCGTGCAGTTGTCGCCGCCGGAGTACTGCTCGCGGGCGCACTCACGGCCTGCTCGGACTCCCGCGACGACGACGGTGCAGTGACGATCAAGTTGCTCGAGTACCAGAAGGCCCGCGCCGACGTGATCAAGCCCCTCATTCCGGAGTTCGAGAGGGCGATGGCCCGCCAAGGGCGGGACGTCGACGTCGAGTTGATCGCCGACACTCTCACCGATGACCAGTTCCGCACCAAGATCACGCAGCAGCTCCACTCCGGGTCCGCACCGGACGTCATCGACATGGGCGGCACCAACGTCACCGGCCTGGCCGGCGCCGGATACCTGCTGAAGCTCGACAAGTACCTGGACGGCTGGGACGGCTGGGACCAGTACTACGCGTCGGCCAAGGACGGTGCGCGACAGCCCGACGGGGGGTTCTACTCCCTCCCCCACGAGGCGAGCGTGCAGAGCCTCTTCTACCGCAAGGACGTGCTGAAACGCCTGGGCATCGACACCTCCCAGCCGCGCACCTGGGACGAGCTGATCGGCCGGATGAAGAAGGTCAAGGCGAAGACCGGCGAGGCTCCGATGGTCATCCCGGCGGGAACCGCCTGGGGCGCCGGTTCATGGTCGGAGGGCCTGCTCCCCCTCGCCGCCGGCACCGGCAGCCCGCTCTTCGACCCCGAGTCCCGGAAGTGGACGCTGAAGAGCGAGGGGCTCGATGCCGCCTTCGGTCTCTACGACGACCTCATCGAGGAAGGTCTGCTCCCGGTCCAGGATCTGCAGAACCCGAATCCGTGGGAGCCCACGAAGTACGAGAAGTTCCCCGAGGGAACGATCGCCGTGGCGGCGCAGGGAAGTTGGGGATGGAAGTACGACTGGGGCCCGGAAGGTGCGGCGCCGATCAAGAACGTACGCGAGAAGGTCGGCATCTGGGACTACCCGGCTCTGGTGCCGGGCACGAAGCCGTACTCGGTCAGCGGCGGCGGCTACGGGTTCAGCGTCAGTGCGGAATCCGACCACCCCGACGTCGCGGCCGCGCTGGCGAAGTGGCTGAGCTCCGGAAAGCCCCTGGCGAAGCAACTGACCGCGGTGGGTGCGGTATCACCGCGCAAGGACCTTTCCGACACCGCACCGTACAAGGACGAGCCCACGCTGCTCGAGGCGGAACGCAAGCTGAAGTCCACCGTGCAGCCGCCGCTGGGCGACGGCGAGGACCAGGTGTCCCAGGCGGTTCAGGGAGCGACGGCGAAACTGGTGTCCGGCGACGCGGACGGCGGTGAGGCCGCCGACGACTTCGCGGAAGAGGCCGAGGAACTGCTGGGCCGGCCCCGGGTGGCGAAGTGACCACGACGACCAAGACCCCGGCCCGGCTGAGCCCGCGATGGCGGGAGCGCGGCGCCCTGTCACTGCTGCTCGGACCGTCCGTCCTCCTGATCGCGGTCTTCGTGATCGCTCCTGCCTGCTACGGCATCTATCTCGCGCTGACCGACACGCAGTTGACCGGCTGGGCCGCACGCGACCCGCAGTTCGTCGGCCTGGAGAACTTCAGGCATCTGCTCGGCTCCGAGGACTTCCTCGCCTCCCTCGGGCGCACCGGCGAGTTCGTGTTCTGGTCGGCGATCGTCGGGCAGACGGTGCTCGGCATGCTCGCCGCATTGCTGCTGCGTGCGAAGTGGCTGCGCGGCAAGGGCCTGTTCGGGGCGCTGGTGCTGCTGCCGATGGTGGTCCCCGAGGTCGTCGCATCACTGACCTGGGCCAGCGTGCTCTCCTCCGACGACGGCGGCACCCTCAACCGGCTGCTTGCCCTGTTCGGCTCCGGGGCCGCGGCTCCGCTGCAGGACTCGCCGATGCTGTCGGTGATCATCATCAACGTCTGGCGGGGTATCGCGCTCGCCATGATCATGTTCCAGGCGGCGCTCGAGGACGTTCCCGACGAACTGATCGAGGCGTCGCGGATGGACGGCGCGAATGCCTTCCAGGTGTTCCGGTACGTCACGCTCCCGCTGATCCGCGGGCCGGTCTTCCTCTACCTGCTGCTCACCACGATCACCACGGTCGGTGTGTTCGGGCTGGTCTACTTCCTGACCCAGGGTGGCCCCGGACAGGACACGGAGCTGTCCTCCATCTACATCTTCCAGCGCGCTTTCCAGTACTCGCAGATCGGCCTGGGCAGCGCGGCATCGGTGGTCCTGCTCGTCGTACTGATGGTCCTGGGCCTGACGTACGCCCGACTGGCGAAGGTGAAGGTCTGATGACAAGCACGACCACGGCACCCGTCGAACCTCAGGCTCCCGCCGCCCCGCGTCGGCGCACGCCCAGGTGGAAGCTCGTGCAACGAGGGCTGCAGTACGTCCTGATGGTTCTGCTCGCGCTGTTCTGCGTCGCACCGTTCGCCTGGGTGGTGTTGACGGCGGTGGACGGAGACGGCGGGCCCGCGGTCAGCGTCCCGGCGTTCACGCTGGACAACTTCGTGCGCTTCTTCACCGACGGCGGCACTCCCAGGCTGCTCCTGAACAGCATCATCGTGTCGTTCTCCGCCACTGCCCTGAACCTGGCCTGCGGCATCTTCGGCGCCTACGGCCTGTCCCGCTACCGGTTCCGCGGCCGGACGACCTTCATGTTCGCGATCCTGCTGATCCGCGTGATCCCGCCGCCCGCGACGATCGTGGCCCTCTACCTGCTGATGGTGAAGATGCACCTGGACGACGGGTACGTGGGCCTGATCCTGGTCGAGGCCGCGGCGGCGCTGCCCATCACGCTGTGGCTGCTGAAGGGGACCATCGACGCCGTCCCCTTCGATCTCGAGGAGGCTGCCTGGCTCGACGGGAACACCCGGTTCGGGGCGATCCGGCGGATCGTCCTGCCCCTGGTCGGCCCAGGTCTCGGTGCCGCCGCGATGCTGACGTTCATGGCGGTGTGGGGAGACTTCCTCACCCCGTTGGTGCTGCTCCAGTCACCTGACCTCTACCCGCTCTCGATCGGCCTGTTCCGCTCGTTCACCGCCTTCAACCAGGTCGACTGGGGCGTACTCGCGGCCAGTGCCGTCGTCTACATGGCGCCACCGGCCGTGCTGTACCTCTTCCTGCGCCGGCATCTGATGCGCTCCAGTCTCGGCGGCGCTCTGAAGGGCTGACGCGCCGTCCATCCGTACCGCTTGTCGGCCAGACGCCGATGTGCTCTGCCAGAACCACCCTGCAGCGAGTAAGAGGAGACCTTCTCTTGGTTGACGACAATCCCCATGGGCGGGTGCAGCTCGACGCCACCGCACTGACGATGCTCCGGGTCCGCCGGTTCACGAAGTTCCGGATCGCGCCCGCCGTCTACCGGGACAGCCGTCCGACACAGATCTCCGCCTGGACCGTCGGCGGAGAGCCGGTTCCGTTCGCCGACGCCGTGACGCGGCAGTACGAGCCGTTCGCACTCGGCGACCCCTGGGGGCGCCCCTGGGACACGACCTGGTTCGACGTACGCGGCGAGGTGCCGGCCGGCTGGGCCGAGGCGGGAGAGGCCGAGCTCGTCGTGGACCTGGGGTTCACCGGAGACCAGCCGGGCTTTCAGGCCGAAGCGTTGGTGTACCGGCCGGACGGGGAGGTCGTCAAAGCGATCGAGCCGTACAACTCCTGGGTGCCGCTCGCCGAACCCGGCCCGTTTCGCCTGCTGATCGAGGCGGCCGCGAATCCCATCGTGCAGGTGCCCTACGAGTACGAGCCGACCGCGATGGGCGACAAGGCGACCGCAGGCGATCAGCCGCTGTACCGGCTCACCGATCTGTCGGTCGCTCTGCGCGACGGTGAGGTGTGGGAACTCCTGCAGGATGTGGCCGCCCTCGACGGGCTGACGGACGCCCTGCCCGAGCAGGGAGCGCGACGCGCGGAGATCGTGCACGCCCTGGAGCGCATGATCGATGTCATGGACCCGGACGACGTGGCCGGTACGGCCGCACGCGGTCGGGAGGTCCTCGCACCGGTGCTGGCCGGCCGCGCGGCGGACAGCTCCCTGATCGTCTCGGCGGCCGGTCACGCCCACATCGACTGCGCCTGGCTGTGGCCGACCCGGGAGACCGTACGGAAGGTGGCCCGGACGTTCGCCAATGTGCTGGAACTCAGCGACCGTCACCCGGAGTTCGTGTTCGCCGCTTCGTCGGCACAGCAGTACGCCTGGCTCAAGGAGACTCAGCCGGGCCTGTTCGAGCGGGTCCGCGCCGCCGTGGCCGACGGTGCGATCCGCCCGGTCGGCGGCATGTGGGTCGAGTCCGACACCAACATGCCCGGCGGCGAGGCCCTGGCACGCCAGTTCGTGCTGGGCAAGCGCTTCTTCCTCGAGGAGTTCGGGGTGGACAGCGACGAGGTGTGGCTGCCCGACTCCTTCGGCTACACGGCGGCGATGCCGCAGATCGCCCGTGCGGCGGGCACCCGCTACTTCCTCACCCAGAAGCCGTCCTGGAACGAGACCAATCCGATGCCGCACTCCACCTTCGAGTGGGAAGGCATCGACGGCTCCCGGGTATTCACGCACTTCCCGCCGGCCGAGACGTACAACTCCGACCTGGGGGCCGCGGATCTCGCGCGCACCGAGCGGTCGTTCCGCCAGAAGGGCAAGGCGCGGAACGTCCTCGGCCTGTACGGCTGGGGTGACGGCGGTGGCGGCCCCACCCGGGAGATGCTGGCCGCGGCCGAACGCAAGCGGGATCTGGACGGATCGCCGCGGGTGCGGCTGACGGACCCGGACAGCTTCTTCCGCGCCGCCGAGGCGGAGTTGGAGTCTCCGCCGGTGTGGGTCGGCGAGATGTATCTCGAACTGCACCGCGGCACTCTGACGTCCCAGCACCGCGGCAAGCAGGGCAACCGGCGCAGCGAGGCCCTGCTCCGGGAGGCCGAGTTGTGGGCGGCCACGGCGGCCGTTCGGCACGGAACCCCGTATCCGTACGACGCGTTGCGCCGGATCTGGGAGACGGTGCTGCTGCTGCAGTTCCACGACATCCTGCCGGGCACGTCGATCGCTTGGGTCCACGACGACGCCGAGCGGGACTACGACCGGGTGGCGCAGGAGCTGACGGAGCTGGTCACCGGCTCGTTGGGGGCACTCGGTGGGGATGGTGACGGGCCCCTTCTCGCTGCCAACGCCGGCCCCTATCCGCAGCACGGAGTGCCGGCGATGGGGGTCGGGGCGGTGACCGCTCCCCCGGCTGCGGTACCGCGGTGGGAGGGCGAGCGGATCATGCTCGACGACGGGAAGCTGCACGTCGAGATCGACCGCCGTGGCACGCTCGTCTCGGTCGTGGACCTTGCCGCAGAAAGGGAGTTGCTGCCGCGTGGCGTCGCAGGCGGTGTACTCCAGCTCTTCCGCGACACGCCGCGGGAGTGGGACGCGTGGGACATCAACGAGGAGGACAAGCGAAGCTGCCGGGAGCTCGTCGAACCCGTGTCGATCGACCTCGTCGACGATGCGGTGGTGGTACGGCACGAGCGCGGGCAGACCGTCGTCGTGATGACCGTCCGGCTGGCCGACGGCCGGGTCGACTACGCCTTCGACATCGACTGGCACGAGTCGCAGAAGCTGCTCAAGCTCGCCTTCCCCCTGGACATCCGGGCGGACCGGTCCACCTCCGAGATCCAGTTCGGCCATCTGCACCGGCCCCTCCACGAGAACACCTCCTGGGACGCCGCCCGCTTCGAGACGGTCGCGCACCGATGGATCCATGTCGGCGAGCCCGGCTACGGAGTCGCGGTCGCCAACGACGTGGTCTACGGCCACGACATCCGCAACGGGCAGGCGCCCGACGGCCGGCCGATGACCACCGCACGCCTGTCACTGCTGCGCGCGCCGCGCTATCCGGACCCGCACGCGGACCAGGGGCGGCACGACTTCACCGTGAGCCTGCGCCCCGGCGGGATTCCCGACGCCGTCGTGGACGGGTACGCCCAGCACCTGCCTCTGCGTGCCGTACCGGGAGCGGCGACGGAGCCGCTGCTCGAGGTCACCGACGCAGCCGTCGTGGTGGAGAGCGTGAAGCTGGCCGAGGACCGGTCCGGAGATCTCGTCGTGCGGCTGTACGAGGCACATGGCAGTCGCTCCCGCGCTGCCGTGCGGACCCGCTTCTCCTGGAGTGCGGCCGACGCCACCGACCTTCTGGAGCGTGCCACGGACAGCTCTGCGGTCCGCGCGGTGGCGCCCGGGGACGAGGTCGAGGTGGAACTGCGCCCGTTCGAACTACTCACCCTGCGATTCCGCGACCCCGCGGCCTGAGCGATTCCCCCCTGCCTGAACAAGCCCGATGAACCCGGTGGCCTGAGCGGGTCCAACGAAAGGTGACTCCATGTCGGTTGACCACGAGGACCTCCCCCGGCCGGAGTATCCGCGCCCGCAATTCCGACGCGAGCGCTGGCAGAACCTCAACGGGCGGTGGGGGTTCGAGATCGACCGGTCCGACACCGGCCTCGAGCGCGGGCTCGCCGAGCGGGAGCTGGCCGGCGAGATCACGGTGCCGTTCGCTCCCGAGGCCAGGCTGTCGGGGATCGGGGAGCAGGACTTCCTGCGGGCGGTCTGGTATCGCCGCACGATCACGGTCCCGCAGGAGTGGGACGGTGACCGGCTGCTGCTGCACTTCGGTGCGGTCGACCACGACACCACGGTGTGGGTGAACGGCATCGAAGTCGGGCGGCACCGGGGCGGGTTCTCCAGCTTCACCTTCGACATCACCGATGCGGCACCCGCCGGGGTGCCGGTGCCGCTGGTGGTACGGGCCCGCGATGAACCGGAGGCGCCGCAGGCCAGGGGGAAGCAGTCGGTCGCGTACACGCCCAGTGCGGCCAAGTACGCGCGAACGACCGGCATTTGGCAGACCGTCTGGATGGAGCCGGTGCCTGCGGTCGCCCTGCGCCGCCCCCGCATCACACCGAACGTCGCGGCCGGGTCGTTCGATGCGCAGGTGCCGCTGTCCGCGAACCTGCCGGGCGCCACCGTGCGGCTCCACGTCCGCGACGCATCCGGCGCCGTGGCCGGGGCGACCGTACGCGCCGACCTCGACCTCACCCCGCGGTTGAGCGTGGTGCTGCCACCGGAACGGATCCGGCCGTGGTCGCCGCAGGACCCGCATCTCTACGACATCGACATCGAGTTGCGCGACTCGGGCGGACAGGTCGTCGACGCGCTGACGTCGTACGCCGGTCTCCGGAGCGTCTCGATCACCGGCAAGCAGATCCGCATCAACGGCGATGTGGTCTTCCAGCGTCTGGTCCTCGACCAGGGCTACTACCCCGACGGGCTGATGACCGCGCCCAGCGATGCCGACCTGGTCCGGGACATCGAGCTCGGTCTCGAGGCCGGGTTCAACGGCGCGCGGCTGCACCAGAAGGTCTTCGAGGAGCGCTACCTGTACCACGCCGACCGCCTCGGCTATCTGGTGTGGGGCGAGTTCGGCGACTGGGGCTGCAACACCGAGCAGGGCCAGTCCACCAATCAGCAGCCGGACGCCTCGTACGTACAGGAATGGCTGGAGGTGCTGGAGCGGGACCACTCGCATCCGTCGATCGTCGGCTGGTGCCCGATGAACGAGACCTGGCAGGACCACGGCGACCGGATCACCGCACTCGACGACGTGATGCGCGCGATGTTCCTGGCCACGAAGGCGCACGACACCTCACGGCCGGTGCTCGACACATCCGGCTACGCGCACCGGGTTCCCGAGTCCGACGTGTTCGACAGTCACGACTACGAGCAGGATCCGGAAACCTTCGCGGCGAACCAGCGTCCGCTCAGCGACGGCACCCCGTATGTCAACCGGTCCGACACCACCGGCCTGTCCTGGTCCATCGGCTATCGCGGACAGCCCTTCTTCGTCAGCGAGTTCGGCGGCATCTGGTGGAATCCCGCGGAGGCGGGCCGGCCCCAGTCGGCCACCGGATCCTGGGGGTACGGCGAACGGGTGCGCAGCATCGAGGAGTTCCACGCCCGGTTCGAAGGGCTCGTCGACGCGCTGCTCGACCACCCGGACATGTTCGGCTACTGCTACACGCAGTTGACGGACGTCTTTCAGGAGCAGAACGGGATCTTCGGGTTCGACCGGTCCCACAAGTTCGACATCGAGCCGATCCGTCGAGCACAACACCGTTTGGCAGCAATGGAGTTGATTGCACGTCAGCGGGACGCGGAGGAGCCGGGCGCATGAAGGCCATCATGGTCATGTTCGACAGTCTGAACCGGCGCATGCTGCCTCCCTACGGTGCCGACCGGGTGCACGCACCGAACTTCGAACGCCTCGCGGCCCGCTCCACCCGCTACGACAACTGCTACGTCGGCTCGATGCCCTGCATGCCTGCCCGTCGGGAGATGCACACGGGCCGGTACAACTTCCTGCACCGAAGCTGGGGCCCGCTCGAGCCGTTCGACGACTCCATGCCCGAACTCCTCAAGCAGCACGGGGTGTACACCCACCTGGTCAGCGACCACCAGCACTACTGGGAGGACGGCGGCGCCACCTACCACGGGCGCTACAACACCTGGGAGTTCTTCCGCGGGCAGGAGGGTGACGCCTGGAAAGGGCAGGTCGCCGACCCGGACCCTCCCGAGGACCTGCGCAGCAACCGCAACGACCTCTGGCGCCAGGACTGGGTGAACCGCGCCCACATGGAAACCGAGGACAAGCACCCGCAGACGCTCACCTTCGACGCCGGCATCGAGTTCCTGCGCACCAACAGATCGGCGGACAACTGGTTCGTACAGATCGAGACCTTCGATCCGCACGAGCCCTTCTTCTCGCACAAGCAGTAC
The DNA here is from genome assembly GCF_003574445.1 of Streptomyces sp. YIM 130001. Classification (GTDB taxonomy): domain Bacteria; phylum Actinomycetota; class Actinomycetes; order Streptomycetales; family Streptomycetaceae; genus Streptomyces. The sequence continues at coordinate 250,944 of NZ_KZ984558.1, read as the reverse complement.
AAGGATCTGTATCCGCACGACTACGACGGCCCGCACTTCGACTGGCCGGACTACGGGAAGGTGACCGAGACCGACGCGCAGGCCTGCCATGCCCGCCGCGAATACGCCGCTCTGGTGTCGATGTGCGACCACTCGCTCGGCCGGGTCCTCGACGCGATGGACGAGTACGGCCTGTGGGACGACACGCTGCTGTACGTCTGCACCGACCATGGCCTGCTGCTGGGTGAGAAGGGCTGGTGGGGCAAGCTCGTCCAGCCCTGGTTCAACGAACTCGCGCACATCCCGCTGTTCGTCCACGACCCGCGGCGGCCCGCGCACGCGGGCCGGCGCCACGGCGGCCTCGTGCAGACGATCGACGTCGCCCCGACGCTGCTCGAGTTCTTCGGCGTCGACCGCACTCCCGACATGCAGGGCCGCCCTCTGAGCGATGCGTTCGACGACGTGCTCGGTGAGGTGCCGATCCGCGACACCGCGCTCTTCGGCATGTTCGGCGGCCATGTCAACATCACCGACGGCCGATGGGTGTACATGCGCTCCAGCCACGACGGGACGAATGAGCCGCTGTACGAACACACACTGATGCCCACCCACGGTCGCGGACGCTTCGCGCCGCACGAACTGATCGACGCCGACCTCGCCGGCCCCTTCAGCTTCACCAAGGGGGTACGCACGCTGCGAGCCCCCGCCAGAACCGGTCCCGGCTTCGACCCCGCACGCTTCGGCGCCCTGCTGTACGACCTGCGCGAGGACCCGGCCCAGGAGCGGCCGGTCCGGGACGACGAAGTCGAACTGCGCATGATCCGCCTGCTGGTGGGGCAGTTGCGGGACAACGATGCTCCGCCCGACCAGTACGAGCGGCTCGGCCTCCCCCGGACGCCGGAGCAGGTCGACGCCTCCCATCTTCAGGTGGCCGCACACCGCGAGCAGTCGGCACAGGCGGTGGCGCTCGGTCCGGCCCCGCGGTCCGACGAGTTTCCCGAGGGCAGGATGGGACTTCGTATGCCGTTGGCAGTGCTGCTGGCCGACCCGGTAGCCGTCGAAGTCGTACGACGTTTCGTGCCGGGTCTCACCGACTCCGAGCTTCTGACGGTGCGCGGCACCGTGTCACTTCTCCAGCTGTCCGCCGCCACGGGGCAACCCGACCGCGCGCAACTGACCCGTCTCGCACACGAGTTGGCTCGCCTCTTCCCCAAGCGCTGAGCCGCTCCCCCACCGGCCGCCGCATCATCGCGGCCAAGCACCGGCCGCCCTGATGCGAGGGCCCCTGGAGCCAGGTGTGCCAGGGGTGACAACCCCCTGTAGTCGAACAGCGGTGCCGCGTGAAAAGGTGACGCCACCGCACCGGGATGAGGTGCTGACCAGGCAAGGATGATCATGAGCAGTGGCCAGATCCGCAAGATGCTGACCGCGATGGCGCACGGGCAACCGGCAGAGGTCACCAGTTACTGGGGGTCCGTGAACAAGCTCTCGCGGATCGCGCACCTCGCCGAGCAGTTCGGCTACCAGTATGTGGATGTGGCCTGGCCGAATCTCGGACAGAGCGGTGTGAGGATGCTGCTCGTCCCGGACCAGAGCCCGCAGGCGCGCCAGCGTGCTCAGCAGGCCTGGGCGCAGTACCCGCTCACCGGCAACAGCCCCCTGCCGCCGCTGCCGGACCAGGCACCCGAGCTGCTCAAGACCTGGATCAAGTGTGGTCTGTACGCCCGGCACAACGAGAAGCGCCGGCTGCTGATCACCGTCCCGCTGCTGACCGTCATCGTCGCGTCCCAGATCCTGCTGCGGGGCGCCGAGGCGGCCCCGTACTGGGGTGCGTTCTGGGCCCTCGCCATGGTCGCGGCCGGCGGCGAGACGCTGCGGCGGCGCAGGCAGCACGTCGCCTGCGCGCAGCAGCTGCAGGCGGCCGGGTTCACGCAGGTCAACGACTCCTGGGGGCGCCTGCACTACGCACCGCCCGGCAGTCGGCTCGCCGGCCAGGGGCAGCAGCCGTTCCCGCAGCAAACACCTCATCCGCCACAGCAGCAGCCGTACGGTGCGCCTCAGCAGCAGCCTCACCCGCAGCACTTCCAGCACCAGCCCTACGGCCAGCCGCAACAGCAGCCGTACGGCCAGCAGGCGTACGCCCCACAACAGCCGCCCTACGGCCAGCCGCAGCAGCCGTACCAGGGACCGCCGGCGGAGGGCGGGCCCTCCTCGTACCAGCCTCCGCGGTAACGCGCTTCGCGCCGTCCGCGCGCTGTAGTCGACAGGCGTCCGACGGAGCGGCGGGGACCCACGACCGGCCTCACCGGGGGCCGCGGCTCCAGGGCCATCGCCGTCGTCCGGGCGGCGGGCCCAGTTCGCTGTCCAGGCGGTCCGGCCAGTCCCGGTCGGCGAGTCGGGCCGCGACCAGCAGGTCGCGCCAGTCCTCACGGGCGAGCTGCACCGCCTGCACGAACCCGCGGACGCTGCCCCGCGCGGACAGGACCACCGCCGCCTGCACCCGCTCGCTCGCGAGCATGTGCGGGTCGTATCCGGCGACCCTCGGCAGCGCATCGAGCAGCCTGAGGAGTTGGTCCGCGAAACCCGGGTCGGGAAAATCGTGTCGGATGCGTCGCTCGACGCGCGCGCTGACCTCCATGCCGGCGTCCCCCTCTCGCGGCCGGATCCTGCAAGTGTCACGGGAATTCAGTGAGCGCCGAGCCCGGCGGCGTTACGTCCGGGGATTGACCGATGCCGCGTCGCGCCCCCAGCTGGCGAGCAGGCGCAGTCCCTGCGCCGCCGCCGAGTCGGGTTCCGCGTGATACATGACCAGCGACTGGTCGCAGTCGTCCGGCAGCTTCAACGTCTCGTAGGACAGGGCCAGTTCACCGACGAGCGAGTGGCGCAGGCGTTTGACGCCGTGCCCCTTCTCCTTCACATCGTGCGTGGCCCACAGAGTCCTGAACTCCTCGCTCTTCACGGAGAGTTCGCCGACGAGGCCGGTCAGCTGCGGGTCGTTGGGATAGCAGCCCGCGTCCATGCGCAGGTAGCTGACGATGTCCGACGCCTTCTGCTCCCAGTCGATGAAGAGATCACGTGCATGGGGGTCGAGGAAGCAGATGCGGGCCCAGTTCCGGTCGGCGGGCGCCAGTGCGCTCCAGTCACCGAAGAGTGCCGCGGCGAGCGCGTTCCAGCCGAGGATGTCGGAGCGCCTCCCGATCACATAGGCCGGCACGCCCTCGATGGAGTCGAGCAGCTGCTGCACTCGGGGCCGCATGTGCTGCTGGCGCACAGACTTCTTCTTCTTGTGTGCCGTGGGCTTCGCCAGGTGGATGAGGTGCGCGCGCTCGGCGTCGGTGAGGCGCAGGGCACGGGCGATGGCGTCGAGTACGTCGCCGGAGACGTTACGGCCGTTGCCCTGCTCGAGGCGTGTGTAGTACGCCACGGAGACACCGGCGAGCTGTGCCAGCTCCTCACGGCGCAGACCGGGCACTCTGCGGTGCCGTCCGAAGTTCGGCAGGCCCACGTCCTGGGGCTGCAGCCGCGCCCTGCGGGTCCGCAGGAACTCGCTCAGCTCGGCCCGGCCGTCCAGCGGCCGCCCCTCGGGGCCCGCCGAGGGCGGGGGCCCGGCGGGGACCACCGAAGACTCCCGGTCCGCGGTGTCTGCGGGGTTCTGCGGGTGGTCGGCCGCGGCTTCGGGGTGGATGTCCATGTCTTCCAGTATCCAGGACCCGCCGGTGCTGAGGCTGTCCCCGCCAGTGGTACGCACGACGGTCGTAGGCAGAACGGGTGTCTGGGTAGCCCTGGATTCCGCTGGCACCGTGGTGGACATGACTGAGCAGATCACCACCGTTTCCGCATACGCCGCTCCCGCCCCCGAGGCGCCCCTGGAGCGCACCACCGTGCCGCGCCGGCCCGTCGGCGAGTTCGACGTCCTGATCGACATCAAGTACGCCGGGATCTGCCACTCGGACATTCACCAGGCTCGAGACGGCTGGGGCGAGGGCATCTACCCGATGGTGCCCGGCCACGAGATCGCGGGCATCGTCACCGAGGTGGGCCCCGGCGTCACCAAGGTCACTGCGGGTGACCGGGTGGGTGTCGGGTGCATGGTCGACTCCTGCCGCGAGTGCGAGAACTGCAAGGCCGGTCTCGAGCAGTACTGCCTCGAGGGCAACACCCCCACGTACAACGGCCTCGGCAGGGACGGCGAGCCCACCTACGGCGGCTACTCCACGCACGTCGTGGTCGACCAGGCGTTCACCCTCCGCATCCCCGAGGGCATCTCCCTCGACGAGGCGGCGCCCCTGCTGTGCGCCGGCATCACCACCTACTCGCCGCTCGCACACTGGAACGCGGGCCCCGGCAAGAAGGTCGCCGTCGTGGGCCTCGGCGGCCTCGGCCACCTCGGCGTCAAGATTGCTCACGCCATGGGTGCCGAGGTGACCGTCCTGTCCCAGTCCCTCCGCAAGAAGGACGACGGTCTGAAGCTGGGTGCCGATCACTACTACGCGACCAGTGACGAGGCGACCTTCCAGGAACTGGCCGGAACGTTCGACCTGATCGTGTCGACCGTGTCGGCGCCGCTGCCGCTGGACAAGTATCTCGGGCTGCTGCGTGCCGACGGCGTCTTCGCGAACGTCGGCGCCCCCGAGGAGCCGGTTTCGCTCAACCTGTTCTCCGTGATCGCGGGCCGCAAGACCCTCGCCGGGTCCATGATCGGCGGCATCCAGGAGACCCAGGAGATGCTGGACTTCTGCGCCGCGCACGGCATCGGCTCCGAGATCGAGCTCATCGGTGCCGACCAGATCAACGAGGCGTACGAGCGGGTCCTCGCGAGCGACGTCCGCTACCGCTTCGTCATCGACGCGGCGACCATCTGAGTTCCGGCGCCGGGCAGCACCACGGCCAGCCCCTTCGATCGCCGGCCGGGACCATGTGTCCCGGCCGGCGATCGGCGCTCCCGGGCCACGTGTACGTCCACCGTCCTAGCCTGCTGTCATGCGCGACGACACACCTGAGGAAGATCACCGTGTCCGCCTGAGCCGGACCTTCGACGAGGACGCGGAGCTGTACGACCGCGCCCGGCCCGGCTATCCGCCCCGGATGTTCGACGATCTCGGCGAAGTGGCGGGCACCGGTCCCGGGTGTCGCGTCCTCGAGGTGGGGGCCGGCACCGGCAAGGCGACCGTGCCGCTCGCCGCGCGCGGCTGCCGGATCACCGCGGTCGAACCGGGTACGGGCATGGCCGCCGTCGCCCGCCGTAACCTGGCCCGCTTCCCTGCGGTGGACATCGTGAGGGCGGATTTCGAGTCCTGGCCGCTGCCCGGGGAACCGTTCGACGTCGTCCTCGCGGCGACCGCGTTCCACTGGATCGATCCGGCCGTGCGGATGACGAAGGCCGCTGACGCGCTACGTCCCGGCGGCACCCTGGCCGTGGTCGCCACACAGCATGTGGCAGGCGGCAGCGACGCGTTCTTCATCGAGGTCCAGGACTGTTACGAGCGCTTCGACCCGGCCACTCCGCCCGGACTGCGCCTCCCGGCCGAGGACGACGTCGACGCCTCGGAACACGAGGCCGAGACCGCACGAAGCGGCCGGTACGGGCCCGTCGACTGTCGGCGCTACGCATGGGACCTCACCTACACGACAGCGCAATACCTCGACGTGCTGCAGACCTACTCCGGCCACCGGGCACTTCCCGCCTCCGCCAGGCGCCGACTGCTGGAGTCCATCGCCGAGTTGATCGACGGCAGGTACGGAGGCCGGATCACCAAGCGGTACCTCACCGAACTCCGCACGGCGCACACGCGCCGCGACAACACGCGCAGCAGCAGGAGTTGAACCGGGTACGCGGCGATGCGCCCGTACCCGACGACGGCGCCCGCGCCCCCTCCGCGACTGTCCGATCAGTTGCGCAGTCGGGGTTGTCGAGCTTCCTGAATGCACGACGATCCGGCCACCGAAGGTGATGCCGACGGCGCCGAGGCGGGTGGGATCATCTTCGGATGCGGCAGATCGACGAATTGGTGCACGTGGAGGATCCGGCATGGCCGGGCCTTCGGGAGACGGTTTCGGCAGGCCCCGTACCCGTGCGGGTACTGCCCGCCGACAGCGGGGAGAGCCGCCGCAGTCTGGTGCAGTTGCAGGTGACTGCGCGATCGGTGCTGGGGGCTCTGGCGTGGAACTGCGGCGGGCTGCTCGTCGACGACGGGTGGGTGCGCGTGTACGGCGGGGGTTCGCGCGCGGGTGCCGGGCTGGCAAGTCTGGCGCAGGTCAACGGCTTCCCGGCCGACTTCGATCCGCACTGGCGGCCTGCGGCGGGGCTCGTCGTCGGTCACGACGTGGTCGGCGGAGTCTTCGCGCTCAACGGCCCGGATCCGGCGGCCGCCGGCCGGCCCGGGGCACCCGGACAGATGACGTACTTCGCTCCCGAGACGCTCGCTTGGGAGGCGATGGGCCTGAGCCACTCCCAGTGGGTCACGTGGTTGCTCTCGGGCCGACTCGACACTTTCTACGACGGGCTGCGGTGGCCCGGCTGGCGCCGGGATGCCGGTGCGCTGGGCTTGTCCCAGGGCATCTCGGTGTATCCGTTCCTGTGGTCCGATGAGGCTCACGCCGATCTCGCGGCCACCAGCCGGCGGCCTGTGCCGATGAGTGAAGTCATCGCCGTGGCCGAGGAGTTCGCGCGCCAGACAGGAACCCCCGACCCGGGATTCCTCGGCGGCATGTGACGAGACCCGCGACCGAGCACCTCCGCGGCCCCGCACCCGCACCCGCACGTCAGGATCCGACGCGGTCAGCGCGCCAGCGAGGCGAGGAGGATCGACTGCGTCGCGCGGACCGTGGCGGCGAAGGTGGCCGGGTCCCGGCCGATGCGTTCGGTACCGGCGCGCATGACGCCGGACAGCAGTTCCACGGTGAGGTGCACGTCGTCGATGTCGCGGAATTCCCCGCGGGCCGCACCGTCCCGTACGACGTTCTCCACCTCGATCACGATGGCCCGGAACGGGCTCTCGGGCCCCATCGGCACCTCGCTGGCGGGGAGATTGGCGCCCGGCCGGAAGATGAGCTGCATGGACTGGTCGGCAGCCAGTTCCAGGACTGCCTCGATGATCTCCCGGAGGCGTTCCGCGGCCGGATCCTGGGACCGGGCCGCGATCGCGGCCACGCGTTCGACCGCGGGGCGGCCGGCCCGTCGCGTCAGCGCGAGGACCAGGGTCGCCTTGTCGCGGGCGTAGTTGTACAGCGTGTTGCGGGCCAGTCCGGCCCGGGCCGCGATGTGGCCCATGTTGATCGCGTCGTAGTCGCGCTCGAGCAGTAGCTGACGCATCGCCTCGGCGAGGTCGGCCCACACCAGCTCGTGGTGCTCCTCGATGCTGGCTCCCCGGATCCGCGGCATCCGCACATCCTCCTCTCCCGCACCACTTCCCCGTCGACCGGGTCTGCTCCCCCGCCCGTACGGCCTGCGTGCGGGCAGAACGTACGGGGCTCGGGGCAGCGGCCTCCGGCGCGGCTATTCCGAGGGCATGACGGCACGAACCAGGTGGGCGTTCTCCTGGTACGTCGAGGTGAGCTTGACGCGGCTCAGGCGCCAGCCGTCCGCCGTGCGGACCGCCTCGTTGTCGTAGAAGCCGACCACCAGCCACCGGTTGGGCCCGCCGTCGGTGAGCTCGTCGGGGAGCCAGTGTTCGGCGCGTACGTGTGCGTGGATCTTCGCGTGGTCGCCGTCGATGTGCACGACGTGTCCGGTGATGACGTGGTGGGTCGCGGCGAACGGGGCGAACACCCCGCGGAGGATCTCGACGTAGTCGCCGAGGGGCGTGTCCATGGGCGGGATGCCGGCGACCGACTCGAAGTCGAGGGTGAGCGGGTCGGTGTGGACGAGGCCGGGCAACTCGGTGAACTCCTTCATGTCCACGATGTCGGCGTACCTGCCGAAGAGCTCGATGATTTCGGCGCGATCGGTGGCGCTCATGAGGAGGACCCCTTTCCTGCGCTGCGGCTGTGCCGGAGCGTCCGTTCTGGCGTGCTCGGGTGGCGCTCTTCGCCGCCCCGGACTCGCTTATGCGACAGTCCGTCGTAAAGATTACGACAGACTGTCCATAAATTCTTGTCAGGGGCACGCGCAGAGCAGTTCACCCCGTGCGGCGCGGCGACGAAAGGAGAAAAGAGCGATGCCGATGCAGCCCCGTTCGTGCACCATGTGGGGCATGACGACGATCCGAAGGGGCCATGGCGCGTAGCCGGCCACGCCGCATCCGTGCCGGCGCACCCGATCACCGGACGGGCCCTCCGGGGCCGGTCATCGACGGTCTGTCCGCACGTGCCACGAACGAGATCACGCGTCTCGAGCACGACCGCAACTACCTGCGGCCGGGCGATGTCCGCGCAGCGGCGCGCCTGTGGAAGGACTACGTACGCAGGCCCGAGCGACAGTTGTGGCAGGACCACGAGCGGGGCGATGTGCACTGGTACTGCTGCGGCGATCCCTTCGAAGCGCGCGCCCTCCTGGACGTCGTGCTGCAAGCCCTGTCGCCTCGCAGCGCCCGAGAGCTCCGGAGCGTCGTGAGTCGCTCCGACGCCGTGTGGGACGTCCCGTCCCCGCCCTGCGGCAGGGGCAGTTGAGCAACGGGTTCGGTCAAGCCGGCCGGCTGTGGCCGGGCAGGACGCAGGCCGTGTCCAGGCCGAGGACGCGGTTGAGGCGGCCGAAGGTGAGCCAGGAGCCGATGCTCATGGTGAGTTCGACGATCTCCGCTTCGCTGTAGTGCTCCTTCATCGTGGTCCAGAAGGCGTCGTCCAAGGCGTGGTGATCGAGGGCGTAGCGCTCCGCGTATTCGGCTGCCAGACGGGTGCGGTCGTCGAAGGCGTCGGTGGTGCGCCACTCGGTGACCGCGTCGGAGAAGGTGTCCTCCACGCGTTCTCCGTCGCGGTCGGTGCGCCAGTCCAGGCAGAACTGGCAGCCGTTGATCTGGGCGATCCGCAGGCGTGCGGCCTCGAACTCCCGCAGCCCCAGGGTGGTGTGTGCGTACACGGCCAGCGAGAACTCCGCGGCGGCGGTCCCGATTCCGGGAACCATGTCGCCCCACACGTGGGCGATCGGGTCTGTGCCCTCGGGCACACTGACGATCATTTCTGACTCCTTCCGAGTCGGCCCGCGGCCGGGCTCAGGGGGATGTCCAGGGCGTCGTAGAGGCCGGGCTCGGCCGCCACCAGCCAGTCGATCGCGTTGACGAGCCGGCCCACCGCGGTGGCGTTGCCTCCCGCTGCCCGGTTCTCGCCCTCGTCGGTCGCCTCGACGGTCACCTCGATACGTGGCCTGCCCTCGACGACGACTCGATGGGCGCTGTCGCCGGCGGGAGGCGTCGGCCAGTGCGGTGCACAGGAGGGGTGGATGCGGGTCACGTGCTCGATGACGATCCGCGGCTCGCCACCGACGATCCCCTGGACCTCGAACCGCACCGCGCCCTGTGTCCCGGCCTCGAAGACGCCCATCGTGCCGGTGCTGACCGTGGCTTCGAGGGGATGGCGCTCCACGACTTCCCGGATCTCGTCGAGGGTGGCGCCGAGTGCGCGGGCCATCAGGCGTATCTGCCCACCCCAGACCATGGTCGGTACCGTCGGCGCCAGCATCAGCGGGCTGTGGTCCAGCGGGTGCCCCATGCCGATCAGGTCGCGCACCGCCTGGGCCTGGTCGTACGTGGAGTAGTCGAAGATCTCCTGGCAGCGGATCGCGTCGATGGTCGAGCCGAGGCCGCTGACCAGGAGCGGAAGTATGTCGTTTCCCCAGCCCGGGTCGATTCCGGAGACGAAGAGCGAACCGCCGCCCTCAGCGATCGCGGCGTTCACCGGATCGGTGATCTCGGTCGGCGCGCTGACGGGATCGTAGAGGGCGTACAGCGCGGGAGTGACGACGACCGCGCCCGCTCGGAGGGCTCGCACGATGTCGGCGAGCGCGCCGTCGGGCCGGACGTCGCCCGATGCCGCGTACACCACGGCTCCCGGTCGAGCGTCGAGGACGGCGGCGACATCGTCCGTCGCCGCCAGACCGAGTGGATCGTCGAGACCCGCGAGCTTGCCCGCGTCCTGGCCCACCTTCGCCGGGTCGTGCACCACGACCGCTGCGAGCTCCAGCGCAGGATGCGCCGTCACCGCACGGATCGCTGCACGCCCGACATTTCCGGTACCCCACACCACTGTCGGAATCATCCGCGGAGAGTAGCCAATACGGCTTGCACTTCCCATAGGCGTGCGCCACGGATTGTGCCTGGCGCCGGACCCACTCGGTTCCCCCGCGGCCGCCCGAAGTCCTGGCGGCTCGACCGGCTCCTAGACGAAGGTCGGGTGCGTCTCGACCTTCGGCCGATGCAGGGCCGGTGGGGCGCGGCGTTTGCTGAGGGCATGACGACTGAGCTGTCCGGACCGACGACACTGACGAAGCGGTCCCTCGCGCCGGACCTGGCGCGTGGGTCCATGCTGCTGTTCATCGCCCTCGCCAACTCCCATTATTTCCTTCGGGGTTCACATGTTCTCGGGGGGTTTCCGCAGGGCGGATCGGTGGTGGACTCGGCCACCGCGTGGCTGATCGCCACCTTCGTGGACGGCCGGGCGTTCCCGATGTTCGGGCTGCTCTTCGGATACGGGGTGGCGCACATCGTGCGCCGGCAGGCCGCGTCCCGGCCACGAGCCGTGCGGCGGCTGCTTTGGCGGCGCGGCCTGGTGCTGGTGGTGGTCGGCTCGCTGCACGCGATGCTGCTGTACGTCGGCGACATCCTGGCCGCCTACGGTGTACTGCTGCTCGTGGGTGCCTGGATGGTGCGGTGGAAGGACCGCTGGCTGCTGGTGACCGCGCTGCTGTTCTTCGTGATGATGGCGATGCCGAGCGACGGTTCGCTGGCCGTGAGCGCCGATGCGCCGGATCGCTCGATGCTGCCCCCGGATGTGGGCACGATGTTCACCGAGCGCCTGAAGGTGGCACCGCTGGTGGCACTCCTCGGCCCCCTCGGGTTTCTGTGCCCGTTCGCGATGGGGTTGTGGGCCGGGCGGCGTCGCGTGCTGGAGGAGGCCGAGCGGTATCGGACGCTGCTGCGTGTCACTGCCGTGGTGGGCATCGGCGCCGCCGTTCTCGGTGCGCAGCCCGCGTCCGTCATGACCGCGGGCATCGTCGATGTGCCCGGTCGGCAGGTACTGGAGACGATCGGCCCGCTGCACGATGCGACGGGTGTGCTCGGCGGGTTCGGGTACGCGGCGCTGGTCGCGCTGGTGGCGTCGCGTCCTGCCGAACGGCGTGGGCGTGTGGTGGGTGCGGTCGCCGCGGCCGGACAGCGGTCGATGACCTGCTATCTCGCGCAGTCCGTGGTCTGGGCGGTGGTCTTCACTCCGTTCCTGCTGGATCTTTCGGGGGTCCTCAGCGTGTCCGGCACCGCGCTCCTGGCCGTAGGCGTGTGGCTCGGGACGGTGCTGTTGGCCGAGCGGATGCGGCGGTCGGGGCAGCGGGGGCCGTTCGAGGTTCTGGTCCGGCGGGTGACGTACGGCAGTGCCGTCTCAACGGCACGCATACCCAAGGGAGTTGCCGATGCGCGGTCATGCCCCCGTGGTGGATCCGGGTCGGACGATCATCAGGACGACGACGATCGCCCACAGCAGGTTGAAGATGCCCGTGAGCATGGTGATGCGACCGGCGACGGAACGGGCGGCATCGCGGCCCGCCGGAGCCGTGCGCTCGGCGGCGAGGTCCAGCAGGCGGCGCTGGGCGGGCAGGACGCCGAGCCCGAGGAGCGCGGCGGCGGCCAGGGTCAGGATCAGTGAGGCGATGAGCCAGGCGTCGGTGAGTACGCCGAGCTGAGCTCCGGTGGCGATGCCGAAGACGGGAACGGCGACGCCGGCCACCGCGTACCCGCTGCACACCCGGTGCAGGACCGCGGCGACGCCCGCGGGTCTGCCGCGCTCGCTGTCGTCGGCGCAGGCCTGGAGTGCGAAGCGCGGAAACATGGAGGCGGCCACGGTGATCGCGCCGACGGTGACGATCGCGACGAGTACATGGAGGGACAGGAGCAGTTCGGTCACGTGGGCCTCCGGGCCGGGCGCTGCGAGCAGGGCATGCCGTAGGCGCACCGGCCCCGGATGCCGACCGGCGCACCTATTGGCAGCCAACGTAAATAAGTCGGCTGCCAATACATACACTGCCGACACCTTCCTTGGGTAGGCTGTCTACCTATGAAGACGGATGCGGTGCGTGGGCACCTCGACGGACTCCTCCTGGCCGTGCTCGAGCCGGGACCTCTGCACGGGTACGCGATCATCACGGCGGTCAAGGGCCGCAGCGACGGCGCGATCGAACTGCGTACGGGCACCATCTATCCCGCTCTGAACCGCCTCGAGCGCCTCGGCCTGCTCCGCAGCAGCTGGCAGACGACGGGCGAGCGCCGCCGCCGCTGTTACGAACTGACGGATGCCGGGCGCACGTCGCTCGATGGCGAGCGCGCCGCGTGGCGCGAGTTCACGGCGGTGATCGGCTCGGTGCTCGATCCGGCGACACCGCCCGGGAGCCCGGCGTGAGACGTCTGCGTGATGCTCGACGGGCGGAGTCCGCCGCCGAGTCGGCCAACCCGGTGGAGCAGCATCTCGCTTCGCTCGCGGACGCGCTGCACGGGCCGGACGGGGCCAAGCAACGGATGCTCGACGACATGCGTCAGGGCCTGCTGGACACGGTTGCCGCGCATGCCGCATCAGGTGTGCCGTACGCGACGGCGGAGGCGCGGGCGGTCCGTGAGTTCGGCAGCGTGACAGAGCTCGCGCCTGCCTGCCAGCAGGAGTTGACGATCGCGCAGGCCCGTCACACGGCGCGGGCCGTGACACTGACGGCTCCGCTGCTCGCCGTCTGCTGGCTGCTCATGCGGGCGGCGGCCGGTCCGGGGACGTTCCTGCCGCAGGTCGTGCAGTTCTTCGCGGTCGCGGCGGCCGCGATCGTGCTGCTCGCTGCTGGAGTGCTGGCGGCGACCGGGGCTCTCGCGCGGTGGCTCCCCACTCCCGACCGGCTCCCACGTGCCGTCGCCCTCGGCGGTACTACGGCGAGCACGGTCATGGCCGTGACGGCACTGACCCTCGCGGCGACGGCCGGACTTGCCGCTCAATGGCCGCTGCTGCTGTGTGCCGGGGCGCTCGCGGCCGCCGTGCACGCGTCCGTCGCATCCGCGGCCCGCGCCTGCCGGCGGTGCGCCCGCCTCGCCGATCGACAGGTGGCGTGACCGGCACCGACCCACGGGCGTACCTGACACGAGCAGCAGCTCCCCGTCACCGATGACGGGGAGCTGCTGCTCGGCGGACACCGGGCGCGACCTCCACGGCTGCCTCCGATGGGTACGTACGTCAGTCGGTCGCGGACACCGACACCGGCGTCCGCTCCTGCGCCCCCTCTTCCTCGGCGCGGCGCTCGACGGACGTCGTGGTCTTCAGCGGCTTCTCGCGGATGAACAGGACCGCGATCAGGGCGAGTACGGCGAACGGCAGGGACATCAGGAAGAGGTCGCCGGTGGCCGTTCCGTAGGCGTTCTCGACGACAGCCTTGACCGGGCCCGGCACCGCGCTCATGTCCGGCACCGCACCATGCCCGCCGCCGCTGCCCTCCCCCACGGCACCAGCGCCCGGGAGGTCGGCCAGCCCCTTGGTCATCTCGGTCGCGACCCGGTTGGCGAGTACGGCACCGAGCACGCTGGTGCCGATCGTGCCGCCGAGGCTACGGAAGAACGACAACGTGGAGGTGGCCGCGCCCAGTTGATGGGCAGGCACATCGTTCTGCGCGACCAGGACCAGGTTCTGCATCAGCATGCCGATGCCGATGCCGAACACCGCCATGTACGCGCTGAGCAGCCCGAAGCCGGTGCTCGAGTCGAGGGTGGACAGCAGACCGAGGCCCGCGACCATGATCACGGCGCCGGCGACCAGGAAGGCCTTCCAGCGGCCGGTCCGGCTGATGACCTGGCCCGCGACGGTGGAGGAGACCAGCAGGCCGCCGATCATCGGCAGGCTCATGAGGCCCGCCACCGTGGGTGACTTGCCGAGGGCGACCTGGAAGTACTGGGCGAGGAAGACGGTGCCGGCGAACATCGCGACGCCGACGAAGAAGCTCGCCAGGGTGGTCAGCGACACGGTGCGGTTGCGGAACACGGTGAGCGGGACGACGGGCTCCGGCACCCTCGACTCCACGTAGACCGCCGCGCCGAGCAGGACGGCTGCGGTGGTGGTGAGCGCGGCGGTCTGCCAGGAGGCCCAGTCGAAGTTGTTGCCGGCCAGCGACGTCCAGACCAGGACGGCGCAGACGCCGGCGACGATGAGGAACGCACCGAGCCAGTCGATCCGCACCTCACGCCGCGTGGTCGGCAGCTTCAGAGTGCGCTGCAGGATGGCGATCGCGGCGAGGGCGAACGGCACGCCGACGAAGAAGCACCAGCGCCAGCCGAGCCATTCGGTGTCGACGAGCAGTCCGCCGACCAGCGGACCGGCCACCGTGCCCACGGCGAACACCGCGCCGAACACGCCGCCGTACCGCCCCAGGTCACGCGGCGGGATGATCGCGGCCATGACGACCTGGGCGAGGGCGGTCAGACCGCCCGCTCCGATGCCCTGGATCACGCGGCTGAGGATGAGCATCCCGATGCCCTGGGAGAACCCGGCGACCAGCGATCCGACGACGAAGAGGCCGAGCGACAGCTGCAGCAGCAGTTTCTGGTTGAAGAGGTCGGAGAGCTTGCCCCACAGCGGCACGGTCGCCGTCATGGCGAGCAGCTCCGAGGTGACCACCCAGGTGTACGAGGACTGGCTCGCACCGAGGTCGACGATGATCCGGGGCAGGGCGTTCGACACGATCGTGCCGGCCAGTACCGCCACGAACATGCCGGCCATGAGGCCCGACATCGCCAGGAGTATCTGTTGGGGTTTCTCCCGGGTGGGAGGCGCGTCAGCACTGACGGAATTCACTGGACTTCCTTGAACTGCCCGAAGGGATGGATGAGTTGAGTGGGTCACCGCGCGCCGAGCGGCCTGGTGAGGCCGGCGGCGAGCTGGTCGAAGACGCGGTGGAAGACGTCGAGCAGCGGCTCGTCGCGCGCCGTCTCGTGCCAGAGGGTCACAGCGACGCGCGCCGACAGGGCCGGCAGAGCAGCGATCATCCGCGAGTAGAGCTGCGCCTGCCGGTCGGGTTCGCCCTGGTCGCGCAGGCGCTGGAGGACCACGTCCGCGGTCGCCTTCTCGTCCTCGGCCTGCAGCGACAGCATCCGGGATGTCAGCTCCGGGGAGCGGGAGAGCACCAGCGCGACGAGGGACCACAGTTCCGGGTCGAAGTCGAGGCCCGACAGGTTCTCCGCCATGTAGTCGCGCAGGACGTCGAGCATGGACCCCTCGGGCGGGGCTTCGCGCATCACCTCGCGCAGGCGCTCGCCCGCTTCCGGGTCGGCCATGACGAAGGCCTCTTCCCGGCTCTTGAAGTAGTTGAAGAAGGTCCGCGGCGAGACGCCGGCGCGTTCGCTGATCGCCTCGACCGTGACGTTCTCCGCGCCCTGATCCGCGGCCAGACGTACCGCGGCCTCGAAGAGGGCGTGTCGTGTCGCCTGCCTCTTGCGTTGACGTAGCCCGTCGGGCTGCCCTCGTTCCACCATGTTTTGCACGGTAACGCAAAAGTGCAGAGCACTGCAAAAACTGGCCGCGAGCGCTCTGCGACCTGCTGGAATGCGGGCGCGCCGGCTGGTCTGCAGGCGAACACAGCGCAGGCCGCGCCGGTCGGGCCGGCGCGGCCTGGGTGCTCGGTGTGGTGCTGCGGGTCCGGTCAGTCCTCGGTCGAACTCGCCTTGCGCAGTGCGGAGATGCAGGAACCGATGGCCTGCTGCAGGTCCTCGAGCCGGCGGACCATGTCGTCCTCGTAGAAGTCGTCGGCGTCGTCGAGGGTCAGCTCCTCGAAGACCTTCGTCGCCTTGTCGAGGCTGGAGTAGAACTTGGTTCGGCGTTCCTGCACACGCAGTTCGGGGTCGGACTCGACGGCCCGCTCGACCGCCTCGGCCGCAAGCCCCTTCATCGTGTCGAACGCCTCCGCGGCCCACTCGCCGGCCTCTTCGGACTCGTCGAGCTCGTCGATCAGCGACAGATGACGCTCGGCCTCCTCGCGCAGTTCGGCCGGGGCGTCGACACGTTGGCCCGCGGGGGTCTTCAGTTCGCCCTCCTCGGCGATCCGGCGGACGTAGTCGATGCGGTCGGCGACCTTGGCCTCTCCGGCGACCGCCTTCTTGAGCACCTCGGTGCGGGCGACGTCGCGCGCCAGTTCCGTCTGCAGGGCCGGGTCGTCCTGCAGGCGGTCGAGGAGTGCGTGCCGGGCGGCCTCTGCGGTGGACGGGTCGGCGAGGATCGCGGCGCGCAGGGCGGTGGGGTTCTCCGCGACCTCGAGAGCCTTGGTGGGGCGGATGCCCTCGGCCTCGGCGGCCGCGGTGATCGCCGTGCCGCGTACGGACGTGGCGCTGCTGCGGGAGGTGTAGTACGAGAGCCAGACGTCGGCCTCGGGCAGTTCGATATCCTCACCCGGGGTCAGGGCCTCGAACTGCGGCACGAGACCGTCGTCCGCGGCCATGTCCCACGCCTTGTAGTAGCGCATGATCCGCTCCGGGGAGCAGCCGGCGAGCTTGCCGAACTGCTTCGCGGAGATCTTGACCGTCTCCCCCGCGGACTGTCCGCCGGGCCGGACGCTGCGGGCGACCTTGAGGGCGAAGGCCCAACCGCCGGTGCGGGCATAGACGCCGAACTCTCGGGCGTCCTCAGCCACGCGCTCGTCCACGTCGACGGCCGGGACCTCGTCGTCGGCGGTCAGGTCCGGTTCATCTGCCGCGTCCGTGACCTCGGCTCCGTCGGCGTGGAGATCCTGCTCCCCGTCGACACCCTGGTCCGAGTCGGTGCCCCGGTCGGCAGCGACGTTCCGGTCCGAGTCGGGCGGACCCGGATGGTCACCGAGGACGGGTGCGGACGGTTCGGGGACGACGAAGAAGCCGTCGTCCGGGTCGGCAGGAACGCCCCGGGCCGCGTCATCGGCCGTGGCCCGGCCCGAGTCACCGGCCGCACCGTCGTGGGCTTCGGTGGCAGTGCCGTCTACGGCTGCGGGGTCGAACGCTACGGTCACAGGTAACTCTCCCGGTTGGTCTGGTGCTTCGGCGCCGGTGGAACAAAGTGCACATGTTACGCCCGCGACAGCGAGGTGCCGTGCTGCAGGGCCCCTTCTGCGCGAGGACCTGCGACTGAGGTCAGGCGCTGCCGCGTAGCGCCTTGGCCTAAACTCGCAGAACCCGACGCAGGAGCCCGACGATGACACCCGCCGCGCAGATTCCGCCGGACCAGTGCGCGTTCGAGCACGGTCCGACGCGTGAGACCTGGCAGCGGATGCGGTTGCGTGCCGGGGCGGCCGTGCCACTGGTTGTCCTGCTGTTGCTGGCCACGGTGACGGTGATGGGTCTGCTCGGGAACCGGACGGGGTCGGAGCCGATGTGGATGCGGATCGCCGGGTTCGTCTGCTTGGTGGCGGCGCCGTTCATCTTCGCGCTCGCGCTGTACTCGCTGGGGCCGATTCTGCGGCTGTGGAGGATGCGACGGATTCTGCGGGTGTATCCGTGGCAGTACTGTGCCGCGGTCCGTCCGTCGCCCGGAGTCAGGGACGTGATGGCGCTGCCGGTGCACCTGCAGGTGGAGCCGGACGGGGAATGGTCGCCGCCGATGCGCGCGGTGAACCCGGTGCAGCGCAAGCGGTGGACGGGCGTCATGGAGCAGGGCGCCTGGTTCGCCGGCGATCCCGACTTCGGTGGGGTGATCGCGGAGCCGGGCGGTCGGGAGTTGATGACGGTCCAGCACGGCAGCAGTACGGCCGCGGAGCGCTACCGAAGCATCGCCCGTGACAAGGGCCGTCTCGCCCGTGCGAAACGGGCGGGGCTCTCCCATCCGACCACCGGACTGCGGGGCTGAGGCACCGCACATGCGGGCCGTGACGTGCTACTGCGGCACTCGGTAGCCGGCGACCGAGGGCCAGCGCACCGTGAGGACGACAGATTCCTCCTCGGCGTACCAGGAGTGGTCGACACCTCGGCCCCATACGACGTAGTCGCCGCGCTCGGCGAGAAGTACGCTGCGGCCCGGGAGTTCGACGCGGAAGCGGCCGTCGATGAGCACGAGGAGGGCCGTGCGCTCCTCCCCCTCCACCCATTGCGCGCGTTCGTCGCCGGGCGGGTGGACTCCCCATTTGATCTCGACGTCTTCGCTGTGACGGGGGTCGTCGTGGCCCTTGAAGTGGCCGAGCAGCCAGCCGCGGTCGAGTGCCGCGTCCTTGCCCGCATTGCCCACGTAGACGCTGTCGTTCATGGACGGAAGTTAGCAGGCGCTGCGACGCGTCGGTGCGGGCGGTGCGTGCCTGGCCGCCCGGGAGGGTGGCGGCCAGGCGCAGTGAGTGAGCCGGGTCAGCGTCCGGCAAGCTGGAGTTGGCGTCCGGTCAGCTGGACGGGCAGCGTGTGGTGCAGGTGAGGGGTCGGACGCCAGGAGTCCTGGTCCTCGATACGGCGCAGCAGAATGCCCTCGCGGATGGCCCACGGGCACAGGGTGAGGGTGTCGAGGCCCATGAGCTTCATCGCGGTGTGCCCGACGAGTGCTCCGGCGAGTGCCTGGGAGGCGCGCGGTGCGGAGATGCCGTGGAGTTCCGCGCGACGGGCGGCGGGCAGGGCACCCAGGCGGTCGATGGCCTCGCGCAACCCGCGGCGGCTCAACTGCCGGTCCACGAAGGGGCCGTGGCGCCCGGCGGGTGCCCCGCACAGCCGCCCGAGTTGACTGAAGGTGCGTGAGGTGGCGACTGCGGTGAGCGGGCCCTCCCACTGGATGCGGGCGGCCACGTCACGCAGTTCGTGACGGATGCGGCGGCGTACGTGTTTGAGGGTGTCCCTGGTGGGTGGGTCCTGGGCTTGCATGTGTTCACGGGTGAGGCGGTTGGCACCGAGGGGCAGGGACACAGCGAAGTCGGGCAGTCGGCCACGGCCGAAGGCGACCTCGAGGGATCCGCCGCCTATGTCCAGTACGGCGAGCGGGCCGGCTCTCCAGCCCATCCAGCGTCGTGCGGCGAGGAAGGTCAGTTCGGCCTCGACCTCGCCTGCCAGTACATGCAGAGGGACTTGGGTCTCCTCGCGGACGGTCCTGAGGATCTCGTCGCGGTTCGGGGCGTCTCTGACCACGGCGGTGGCGAAGGCGAAGGGTTCTTCGGAGCCCCATCTCGCAGCCTCGGACCACGCCGAGGCGACGGATTCGGACAGACGCTCCACGGCCTGCGGGCCCAGCCTTCGCTCCGGCCCTACCAGTTGGGACAGGCGCAGTCGCTGTTTGGAGGTGTGGACGGGGAGCGGCGCGCCGCCCCTGGCATCCGCGACCGCCAGCCGCACCGTGTTCGAGCCTACGTCAATCACGCTGATACGCATGGCCGTTGGGTACCCAGGGGCACGGGGTGTACGCACGCGGTGGGGGTTCGCGGGTGCCGCACCCAGGCGGGCGCCCGTCCTCGCGCCTGCGCCTCGCGCCTGCGCCGCGTGCCTGAGGAGCGTGCCTGAGGAGCGCCTGGATCGGCTGACCGGCACTATGGAACCGGTGGCCCTCGACAGGGGGCCTCTCGCCGCTCGACCCCTCTGGAGGTCTCTGTGACTCAGTCCGTTGCCGCTCCCACTCCCTTCACTGCCGACGATTACCGCGCGCGGATGGAGCGGGCCGCGCTGGCCGCCTCGTCAGCGGGCCTCGCCGGTCTGCTGGTCGCCCCGGGACCGGATCTGGTGTGGCTGACCGGATACCGGCCGTCGGCCATGACGGAACGGCTGACGCTTCTGGTGCTGCCGGTGGGCGGACAACCGGTCCTGGTGGTGCCGAAACTGGAGCGTGCAGACGCGGCGAAGGCGGCGGGTGCGCCGGCCCTTGAGTTGCGCGACTGGACGGACGGGACGGACCCGTACGGGATCGTGTCACCGCTGGTGAGTGCTGCGGGTACGTTCGCCGTCAGCGACAGCACGTGGGCGCTCCATCTCCTTGCTTTGCAGGGCGAGTTGTCGCGAGCCCGTTTCGAGGCGGTGACCACGGCGCTGCCGATGCTGCGGGCCGTCAAGGACGATGCGGAGTTGGCACGCGTGACCGCGGCGGGGGCTGCGGCCGATGCCGCGTACGAGGAGATCAAGAAGGTGGCGTTCGCGGGGCGGCGCGAGGTGGATGTGGCGGTGGATCTGGCCCGCCTGCTGCGGGAGTTCGGTCATGAGCAGGTGAACTTCACGGTGGTCGGCTCGGGTCCGAACGGTGCGGATCCGCACCACGAGGCGGACGACCGAGTGATCGAGCAGGGTGACACCGTGGTTCTTGACTTCGGTGGGCTGAAGTACGGTTACGGGTCGGACACTACGCGCACGGTGCACGTCGGCGTCCCGAGTGCCGAGGTGCAGCGGGTGCATGCGGTGGTGCGGGAGGCGCAGCAGGCCGGGTTCGACGCGGTCCGGCCGGGGGTCTCGTGCCAGGAGGTGGACCGGGCGGCGCGCAGGGTGATCGAGGCTGCGGGGCTCGGTGAGTACTTCATCCACCGGACCGGGCACGGGATCGGCACGACGACACATGAGCCGCCGTACATGGTCGAGGGCGAGGAGCAGCAGCTGGTGCCGGGGATGTGTTTCTCGGTCGAGCCAGGGGTGTACCTGCCGGGGCGGTTCGGGGTGCGGATCGAGGACATCGTGACGGTGACTCAGGAGGGTGGATTGCGGCTGAACAACAGCGACCACGGCCTGGCCGTGGTTGAGTGATGCCATCCCAGTAACCTTGAGTGGACACTCACCTCACTTGTCCCCGTGACGAGTTGAGCTGACGGCGGTTAGGCACATGACGAACACCCTTCGTGTGTGCGTGAGTTGGGAGCGGGGACACCATCCGCTCCCCCAGTTCGGCGCCCGTGGGGCGTGCGACGACGAAAGGCCAGTGTCATGTCCGAAGTTCAGTTGGAATCCACCGGAGTTCAGGCCCAGTACGCCGCCCAGGTGACGGCCGACCTCGAGGCGAACGTCAAGGAGCAGGAGCGGATCGGCGGTGAACTCGCCGCGCTTCAGGAGCAGTTGGCGACTCTTGAGCACGACCGTGCGGTGCTGGTGAGTGTGCGGGACGCCCTGGGGTCGTCCGCCGACGCGGCAGGCTCGAATGCGGCCGGGGCTCGGTCGCCCGCCGCGGAGCCCGCGTCCGACGAGGCGCAGGACGCGCCGGCGGAGGTTGCCGAGAAGGCGGTTCCGGCTCCGCGTCGCGGTGCGGGAAGGACCGGCTCGGGCCGCACCCGTGGTGCCGCTTCGTCGCGCGCCAAGGGCACGGCGAAGGCCCCGGCCAGGAAGGCGGTGGCCGAGAAGTCGACCGCCGGGGCGGGGAAGGCGGCCAAGGCGGAGAAGCCGGCCAAGACCCCGAAGGCTCCGAAGGCGGGCAAGACCGTGAAGGCGGTCAAGGCCAAGGCGACGCGGACCGCTCCGGCTGCGGACAAGTCGGCCGCTGCCTCAACCGGCAGTGCAGGCGGCGCAGTCGGGGCACCGAAGCGCGCGCGGGCGGCCAAGAAGCAGGGTTCCACGCAGTCGGGTCCTACGCTGGTGGAGCTCATCGGCGCTCACCTGACCGATCAGAGTGAGCCGCGTTCGGCCGCCGAGGTGACCACCGCGCTGACTCAGGCACACCCGGACCGCTCGATGAAGGTGACCGTGGTGCGTACCACCCTGGAGGGCCTGGTGGCCAAGGGCCGTGCGCAGCGCAGCAAGCAGGGCAGCTCGGTGTTCTACACCTCGGCCGGGACGCCCACCGACAAGGCGGCCGCGCCCTCCGCATGACATCGGAGTGCGGATCGGCCCGGGACCGCACAGGTCCCGGGCCCGGACGCCCGCCCCGGCCAGGTGTGACGGCGGCGGGTCAGGCAGGGAGCCGCGGCACGCTCTCGACGAGGCGGCGGGTGTAGGGGTGTGCGGGAGAACCGAGCACCTGACCGGTGTCGCCCTGCTCGACGATCCTGCCGCCTTCGAGCACCGCGGTACGTGCGCACAGTGAGGCGACGACGGACAGGTCGTGCGAGACCATCACGAGTGTCAGTCCCTGTTCCCGCTGGAGTTCGGCGAGCAGGTCGACCACCTTGACGCGCGTGGTGACGTCGAGTGCGCTGACGGGCTCGTCGGCGAGGAGGACCCGGGGGTCGCACACGGTGGCTCGGGCGATGGCGATGCGCTGGCGTTGCCCGCCGGAGAACTCACGAGGGTAGCGGTCTGCGGCATCGGCGGGCAGGCCTACCCGCCGCAGTACGTCTTCGACCTTGGCTTCGGCGGTGCGGCGGGTGTCGAGTCCCAGTGAGCGCAGAGGTTCGGCGACGAGGGTGCCGATGCGCTGCCGGGGGTCGAGGGACGAGTACGGGTCCTGGAAGACGCACTGCACACTGCGCCGGAAGCCGCGCATCTGGGTGCGGTCACGGAGGTTGAGGGGTGCCCCGTCGAAGCGGACGGTGCCGGTGGTCGGCCGGTTGAGGCCGAGGAGCAGGCGGAGCAGGGTGGTTTTGCCTGCGCCGGATTCACCGACGAGGGCGAGGCTCCGGCCTGCCTCGACGGTGAGGGAGATGTCTTCGACGACGGGTGTGCGACGTCCGCGGTAGGCGTAGCCGGCGGAGTCGAGTTCCAGTACCGGGCTCATCGCGTGCTCCCGAGGTCGAGGGCGGACTCGAGTTGGCGGGCGCTGGCCACGAGCTGCCGGGTGTACGCCTCGCGGGGGTGGCGCACGAGCGTGTGGATGTCGCCCTCTTCCACCGTGCGGCCCCGCTGGAGGACGAGTACGCGGTCGGTGATGCGGGCGACGACGGCCAGGTCGTGACTGACGAAGAGGACGGCCATGTCGCGTTCCCGTACGAGGGCGTCGAGGAGGTCGAGCATGTCGGACTGGACGGTGACGTCGAGGGCCGTGGTGGGTTCGTCGGCGATGAGGAGCTTGGGGTCGCAGGCGAGTGCCATGGCGAGGGCCGCGCGCTGGCGTTGTCCGCCGGAGATCTCGTACGGAAAGGCGCGGGCGATGCGCGTGGGGTCGGGCAGCCGGACCTGGTCGAGGGCGTCACGTACGGCCTTCTTCAACTCGGCGCCGTGCAAACCGCGTTGACGGGTGAGTGGTTCGGCGATCTGCTTGCCGATGCGCATCAGCGGATCGAGTGCGGTGAGGGGCTCCTGGAAGACGATGGCGGCGCCCCGACCGCGTACGGCGGTGAGTTGCCGTTCCGTGGCATCGATGACCTGGGTGCCGGCGAGCTCGATGCTGCCGGTGGCGGACATGCCGTCGGGCAGGAGGCCGAGGACGGCGAGAGTGGTGAGGGACTTGCCGGACCCGGATTCGCCGATGAGGCCGAGGCGTTCCCCCGGGGCGACGGTCAGGGACAGGTGGTCGACGAGGGTGTGTCCGGCCTCGGTGCGGATGGTGAGGTCGCGGATGTCGAGGAGTGTCATGAGCGCCTTTGCCGGGTGGCCGGGTCGAGGGTGTCACGCAGGCCGTCGGCGATCAGATTGACACCGATGACCAGCAGGACCAGCAGGACGCCGGGGGCGAGGGCGCCTGCGGGTGCGGTGGTGAAGGTGGCCTGTGCCTCCTGCAGCATGCCGCCCCAGGAGGCGTTGGGGGGCGGTGCGCCGAGGCCGAGGTAGGACAGCCCGGCTTCGGCGAGGACGGCGAGGCCGAACTGCAGGGCGAGGTTGACGACGAGCGTCGGCCAGATGTTGGGCAGGACGTGGCCGACGACGGTCCGGGGCCAGGAGGTTCCGGAGGTGCGAGCGGCGGTGATGTAGTCCTGCGCGAGCACCCGCTTGACGAGGATCCGTACGAGGCGGCCGACGACCGCGCTCTGGGCGAGCCCGATGGCGAGGACTGCGGAGCCGAGGGTGGCGGAATGTGCGGCGACGATGAGCATCGCGAGGAGCAGCGTCGGGAACGCGATGAGGATGTCGAGGAGCGCCGAGAGTGTGTCGTCGAGCCAGCCCTGCGCGAAGGCCGCGAGAACGCCGAGAGTGATGCCGAGGGTGGCGGCGATGAGCACCGAGCCGAGGCCCGCTTCGAAGGCGATACGGGAGCCGGTCATGAGCTGGGTGAAGAGATCGCGGCCGAGTTTGTCGGTGCCGAGGAGGTGGTCGCCACTGGGACCGGTGAGGCGTCCGCCGCTGGTGTCGTCGGACGCGTAGGGCTGCCAGAGCACAGAGACCAGAGCGAACAGGGCGATCGCCGCGGTGAGGACGGCGCCGACAACGAGCGTGCCGGAGCGGCCAGTTCGCGGTCGCCCGGTGACCGGCTCAGATGCGGGAGCGAGGAGGTCCGCGGTGGGTTTCATCGGGCGCCTCCCGAGAGCCGGCCGCGCAGCCGTGGGTCGACGATGCGCTGTACGAGGTCGGCGGTGAAGCCGATGAGGAGCACGGCGAGGGTGGACACGAACAGCACGCCCTGGATGACGGGGTAGTCGTGTTGGGCGATTCCGGTGGCGAGGAGCGAGCCGAGTCCGGGAAGGGCGAACACGGATTCCACGACGACCGCGCCGAGCAGGGTGGAGGCGAGTTCCATGCCGAGCACGGAGATGACCGGCACGGAGGCGTTGCGCAGTCCGTGGCGCCACATGGCACGTGAGAACGACGAGCCCAGCGCGCGGGCGGTACGCAGGTAGTCGCTGTCCAGAACGTCGAGAGTGGCGGATCTGACGTAGCGGATCAGGGAGGCGCTCATGACGAGGGCGATGGTGAGCACGGGCAGGACGAGCGAACGGACCGCTTGGGCTGGTTCGCCCCAGCCGTCCTGCGGGAAGCCGCCGGCGGGCAGCCAGCCGGCGTTGAGGGCGAAGACGGCGATGAGGATCATGCCGAGCCAGAACACCGGGATGGCGATGCCGAGTTGGGATACTCCGCTGAGCAGAGCGCCGTACCAGGTGTGGCGCTTGCGGGCGGCGATGAACCCCGCGGGTACGGCGATGACGACGGCCAGGACGAAGGCCGCGAGGGTCAGGGGCACGGTCACGTCGAGACGGGCGGTGACTTCGGGTCCGACGGGCAGCGAGCTGACGAAGGACGTGCCGAGGTCGCCGCGGGTGAGTTGTCCGATCCAGTGGACGAACTGTTCGGGCAGGGGCCTGTCGGAGCCGATGGAGTGCCGGGCCGCCTCGATCTGCTCGGGTGTGGCGCCGACCGAGGTCAGTGCGTTGGCGGGGTCACCGGGCAGCATGCGGAGCAACACGAACAGCACCACGCTCGCGAGGGCGAGCGAGACGAGCAGGAAGACGAAGCGGCGCAGCAGGTAGCGCAGCATCAGCCGGTCTTCTTGATGTCGTAGGCGAAGAACTGGGAGTTGAGGCCGTTGAGCGGGTAGCCGGAGAGCTTGGTGGAGGCGACGACGATCTGCGGGTAGAGGTACAGCCAGTCGCTTGCGGCGTCCTCGGCGGTCTTGCGGTTGGCCTTCTTGAGGAGTGCGGTCTGCTCGGAGGTGCTGGAGGCCGCTTCGGCCTCGTCGACCCACTGGGTGACCTGCTTGTTGTCGTAGCCCCAGTAGAAGTCGGGGTCGCCGTACCAGACCACGTCGCGGTCGTTGACGTGCTCCTGGAGGGTGGCGGTGAAGTCGTGGTTCTTGTAGATCTTCGTGTACCACTCGTCGGGCGTGATCGTGTTGATCTTGACGGTGACGCCGACCTTGGCGAGCTGCGACTTGATGAAGGTGGCGGCGGTCGGGTGAGGGTCGTAGTTGGGGGTGTCGAGGGTGAAGCTGAAGCCCTTGGCGTAACCGGCGTCCGCGAGCAGCTTCTTGGCCTTCTTGACGTCGTGGGCGTTGACGTCGGTGAGGTCCTCGTACCAGGGGTCGGTGGGCGGGACCATGGAGCCGATGGGCTTGCCGTATCCGCCCCAGACGGAGTCGAGGAGCTTCTTGTCGTCGATGGCCGCGGAGACCGCCCGGCGGACCTTGGTGTCGGTGAACGGCTTGGCGCGGTTGTTGAAGGCGAGGAGCAGCTTGGTCGTCGAATTGCCGTCGTTGACCTTGTAGTTCTGGTTGCTCTTGAACTGCTCGAGCGCGTCGGGCGACTGCTCGCTGGTGACGACGTCGACCGCGTTGGTGAGCAGTGCGTTGTTCAGCGCCGTGGCGTCCTTGTAGTAGTGGAAGACGACCTGCTTGTTGGCGGCGGCGTCGCCCCAGTAGCCGGAGTGGCGGTCGAGGCTGAGGGCGGAGCCGCGGGTCCACTTCTTCAGCCGGTAGGGACCCGTGCCGTCCTCGCTGGTCTTGAGGCTCTTGGCCTCGGAGTTGATGATCCAGACGTAGGACAGGTTGTAGATGAAGGAGATGGACTTCTTCTTCAGCTTGACCTCGACGGTGCGGGCGTCGGGGGTCCCTACGGACTTGACGACCTCGAGGTTGGTCTTGCGTGCGGACTGGGAGTCCTTCGCG
Organism: Streptomyces sp. YIM 130001; assembly: GCF_003574445.1. GTDB lineage: Bacteria > Actinomycetota > Actinomycetes > Streptomycetales > Streptomycetaceae > Streptomyces. The sequence goes on along the minus strand of NZ_KZ984558.1, from coordinate 224,505 downwards.
ATGACCTTCTCCAGGCTGTACTTGACGTCCTTGCTGGTGAGTTCCTTACCGCTGTGGAAGGTGACGCCGTCGCGCAGGGTGAAGGTGTAGGTGAGGCCGTCGTCGCTGACCTTGTGGTCCTCGGCGAGAAGCTTTTCGACCTTGCCCTGGTCGGTGAGCCTGAACAGGCCTTCGTAGACATTGCCGTTGAGAGCCTCGGTGACGCCCTGGCCGCCGCCGGCGGTGTTGTCGAGGTTCTGCGGCTCGTAGAGCGAGCCGATGTTCACGGTGGCGTTCTTGTCGTGGCTTCCGCCCCCGCCGCTCGTGCCGGTGCCGCCGCAGGCGGTGAGGGTCAGGGCGAGGGCCGCGGTGGTGGTGCCGGCATAGCGGATGGTCTTGTTCAGGCTCATGGCGGGGTTCGCGCTTTCGTGCGGCGGTGACGGAGGTGGGCCGTGGCGGTACGGTCGGTCGCCCGGCTCGGGGCGGCAGGCGGGGTGCGGGGCGGTCAGGACTGCGCGGGGAAGCCGTCGCGGAAGACGGGGCGCTTCTCACCGGCCTCGACGGGCAGGTGCAGGCGGTTCTCCCGCGGCGGCATCGGACAGTTGTACTGGTCGGAGTAGCCGCAGGGCGGTACGAAGGCGCGGTTGAAGTCCAGGGTCACGCGTCCGGGTCCGGCGTGGGTGACGAAGAGGAAGCGCCCGGCGCCATACGTCGATGTGCCGTTGGTGGGGTCGCCGAAGACGAGGAGCAGGGTGCCGTCGTCGTCGAAGGCGCTCAGGGTGTGGTCGCGGCCGTCGAGAGTGAGGGCGATGTCGCCGGGGACGACCTTCTGCCGGGTGCCGCCGTTGTCCCTGAGGTGCTCGAATGCCACGGTGCGCGCGCCGGTCACGGGCGTGTACGAGGCGTCGATCACCCAGTCCGGGTCGTAGGGGAAGACCTCGGTGTGCCGGAAGTGCTCGATCGCGGACGAGTGCGCGTCCCAGACGCGCAGACCGTACTCGGGCTCGCCGGTCACCAGGTCTGTGCGCTCGACGGAGGTGACGGTGATGCCGTCGGGCCGCGCGGCGCGCTCCGCGTCCAGATCCGGCCGTCGGCCGTCGGGGATCCAGCGGGTCTCGACGAGGGCGAGGTTGCCGGTGGGTGCGGTGAGTGAGCGGTGCCGTTCGGCGCGCCACGCTTCCCAGGCCCGCGTGCCGTCGACGGGCTGGTTCGGGGCGGTGGCGTCGTGCACGGTCTCACTCATTCACGTAAGCGCGGGCCGGCTGCCGTCTCCATGGGTGTCACGGTGGGTGAAGCCAACCTCAAAGGTATCTCTTTATCTTCCATAAGGCGCGCTAATGTCAAATTGCGCCCGCGGGAGCAGAACTTCCGAACTCGCTGCGGTACGCCGGTGCAGCGCGATACTGGAACGGTGAGCGCATCGCACATCAAGCCACATCTGCGCTGCCTGCAGGGCAGCGGCGCCGACCTCGGGCACGCGGTGGCCGAGCGGTCGGTGGAACGTGCTGCGGGGATCGCGGATTCGACTCCTCCCCCGGTCGGTCCGCCCGTCCATGTCCTGCTGATGCACACCGGGCGATCGTCGAATCTCCGCTGGTCCGCCGATGGTGCCGCACGGCGTGAGCGATTCCACGCCGGTGACGTGCTGGTCAATCCGGCCGGGTGGGCATCGCGGCCGCGCTGGCAGGACGACGTGGAACTGCTGTTGCTCGGCATCGATCCGGTGTGGCTGGAGAAGTTGGCGGCCGAGAGCGGCGCCAGGGCTCCGGTGGAGATTCTGCCGCGGTACCACTTCACCGATCCGCTTCTGAAACTGCTGCTCGAGCGACTGGTCGCGGAGTACGCGGGTCCAGGGCCGGCGGACTCGCTGTACGCACAGTCACTGGTGCAGGCCGCCGCGGCCGTGATGCTGCGCGTGGCGGGCGACGGCGGCCCCGCGGCCGTACGCGACGGGGGTCTGGCACCGCGCCGGCTCGGCGAAGTCGTGGACTTCATCCACGCGAACCTGTCGCGGCGGGTCACCCTGGCCGACCTGGCTACGGTCGCCGGGGTCAGCGAATCGCACTTCACCCGGGTCTTCCGTGCCTCCACGGGAGAGTCCCCGCACCGGTATGTGATGCAGCGCCGCCTCGAGCACGCCCGCAGGGAACTGCTCGGCAGCAGCCGCTCCATCGCCGAGATCGCCGTCGAGGCGGGTTTCGCGGACCAGTCGCATCTGACGCGGACCATGCGGCGGCATGAAGGGGCCACTCCGCGGATGCTGCGGGAGGCGGGGCGCGGGGCCGGCGGGAGCTCTTCGTAGGCCGTCGTGTCCGGGCAATCCGACTCTCGGGCAGTGCGTGAGCGGTCCGTTCCACGGGCGATCGGATCGTTCAAGATCGACAGGCGGCTCGATACCGATGCTGGGAGGGTCAGTGGCACGGCCTCCGGCCGGCTCCGGAGGCGGCGTCACCCCCACCCGTGCATGGAGGAGTCCGCAATGGCAGACACAGCGCAGAAGTCGCTGCGTGGAAAGGTCGCCTTCGTCGGCGGCGCGTCCCGCAATCTCGGCGCACTGATCAGCACCACACTCGGCGAGGAAGGTGCACGCGTCGCGGTGCACTACAACAGTGACTCCTCGCGGGCCAAGGCCGAGGACGTCGTCGCCGAGATCAACGCCGGACCGGGCGAGGCCTTCGCCGTACAGGCGGACCTCACCGTGGTGTCCGAAGTGGAACGCACCCTCGACAAGGTGGTGGACCGGTTCGGCCGCCTCGACTACAGCGTCAACACGGCCGGCATGGTCCTGAAGAAGCCGCTCACGGAGATCTCGGAGGAGGAGTACGACCGGATGTTCGCGGTCAACTCCAAGGCCGCGTTCTTCGTGATGCGCGAGGCGGCACGCCGGATCGAGGACGGCGGGAAGATCGTCACGATCCTCACCTCACTGCTCGCCGCCTACACGGGCCTTTACTCGTCGTACGCCGGCAGCAAGGCACCCGTCGAGCACTTCGCCCGCGCCCTGTCGAAGGAGCTGTTCGGCCGGCGCGTCTCGGTGAACAACATCGCGCCCGGACCCATGGACACCCCGTTCTTCTACCCGGCCGAGGACGACGCCTCGATCGCATTCCACAAGTCCTCTGCCATGAACGGCGAGTTGACGAAGATCGAGGACATTGTGCCGTGGGTGAAACTGCTGCTCAGCGACGGCTGGTGGGCCAACGGCCAGACCATCTTCCTCAACGGCGGATACACCACTCGCTGACCGCCCCACCCCTCACCGATGGAGGAATCCGTGAGCACCGAAATCAACGACCCCGCTGTGGCCGCGTTCGTCGACGCGGTCAACTCCGGCGACCGCGACGCCTTCTTCGCGGCACTCACGCCGGACGCCACCATGTCCGACGACGGCAGTGACCGCGACCTGACCAGCTGGGTCGACAAGGAGATCTTCACGGCGAACGGCCGCCTCGACGTCGACTCGGTCGCGTCGGACGGCCGTTCACTCACTGCGTCGTACACCAACGCCACGTGGGGCAGTATGCGTACCCGTTGGACCTTCTTCGTCAGCGACGGGAAGGTGAGCCGTTTCGAAACCGGGCAGGCTTGAACGGGCCTCTGCCACACGCCTGTTGGGAGGCACTCCTGCCGGGTCTCACGCGGTGTGCAGGGTCAGACCGTAGCGTCCGAGGATCTCGTTGACGGGCTGGAACCAGGTCTCGCCGCCGCTGCTGCAGTCGCCCCAGCCGCCGGAAGTGACGCCCTGGGCCTGGTCGCCGCTGATGAACGAGCCGCCCGAGTCGCCTCCTTCGGCGCAGACGCTGGTTCTGGTCAGCTCGTGGACGACCGCGCCGTCCGAGTAGTTGACCGTCTCGTTGGTGCCGAGCAAGGTGCCGCAGTGCCAGCCCGTGGTCGAACCCGAGCGGCAGATCGACGAGCCGACCGGTGCCTCCGCGGAGCCGCGTACCAACTGGTCGGGGATGGTTCCCCAGCCGATCACCACCGGTTCGGTCCACCAGCCGTTGCCGACGCTGACGTAGGCGTAGTCGTCGCCGGGGAAGGACGAACCCTGGAAGGTTCCGATGTCGGACCCGTCCCAGCCTCGTACTCCTGCGCCCGCGCCGCCGCAGTGTCCTGCGGTGACGAAGCCGCCGTGTACCGAGAAGCCTATGGAACAGCGGACGTTGCCCGTGTAATAGGGGTCGCCGCCGACGGTGCCGGCGGCGAAGGTGGAGGCCGCCTCGGGCACGGATTCCACCTTCAGGGGTCCTGCGTCGCGGGCCTTGGCGAGGAAGGCGCGTACGGAGGCGGAGCCCTCGCGGCCCTCGACGACGTCGACCACGATCCGGTTCGCCTTCGGGTCGACCTGCCAGCCGCTCACCGCCGAGGGCGCGTCGATCCTGTCGATGCGCTCCTTGGCGGCGTCCAGGTCCGCGGCGGTGTGCTCGACGATGCGGGTCGTGGCACCCAACTGGCGAATCTTTTCTGCCTTTTGACTGCTCGTCAGTGCGACGGTGAGGCGCTCGCTCTTCGCGTCGAACCAGGAACCCGCGTACGTCGCACCGGCCGACGCCTCGGCCTTGCGTTCCACCGCCGCCGCCTCGCGCTCGGCGGCGAGACGGTCACGGGCCTGGGTCTGGGTGAGCCCCAAGTCCCTTGCCATGGCGGCCTCCAGGCCGCGGGACAACTCCGGAGCCGGCTGGGCCGCGGCCGCCGGAGCGAGCGCCGTCGCGCCGCCCCAAGTGCCGGCGATCAACAGCAGCGTGGACAGACCTGCTCGTAATCCCTTGGTACGTCTCACTTGTGGGCCCTTCTGTTGTTCCGTGGTCGTGGGGAGGAACATCAGGTGCTGCGGGCGCCGAGGCGCCCATCGCCTGAGAGCGCTCTCAGGCGATACGTGCGAGACGGCCCGGCGCGGTACGTCGGGCCACGGTTCCGGTGCTGGGGAGCGCAACTGCGAGAGGGCACGGAGGAACGGGCCGAGCCGACACGAGGAGGCCAACTCCCCCTCCGACGCCGGAGTATCACGGCGCATCAGATACAACAGCACCCGTGAGCGGCTTTGTCCAGACCTACGGTGGCGGCCGCGCCCGGAACCGTGCGGGGTGCAGCGTGGGGGAAATCCCCCAGAGCCGTCCACCGGCTGACCGGATGGATCTTCGCACCGGCGGGCGAGAACCTGTCGAGGACGGTCGTCGAGATGCCGAGGCATCTGACGAACCGGCACCTGCCAAGACCTCGACCGCTCGCACCGCCCACGCATCGGAGACCCGAAAATGCCGACCCGCCGCACCGCCCTCCTCACCGCCGCAGCCGGGGCCCTCGCCGTCGCCGCACCCGTCCACTCCGCCTTGGGAAGCGAAGGAGGGTCCAGCCGGAAGTCCCCCCGCAGGAAGGGGAGTCGCGGCGTGCGGCTCGAACTGACCGCTCCTGGCGGCCGGCACCCCGTGGGTACGGTCTCGGCGCATCTGGTGGACCGGGCTCGCCGCGATCCGTGGATGCCCGACCGCCCGCAGCGGGAGTTGATGGTGGACGTGCGCTATCCGGCACGGGCGGTGCACGGCCACCCGCGGGCCGCGCAGATGCAGCCGGGCGCGGCAGCGGGCTTCGCCGAGCTCAACAACCTGGCCGATGTGCCTGCGGACCGTGTGGACTGGGCGGCGACACTCACCCACGCACACGAACAGGCTCCGGTCCACGCCGGGACGGAGTCGCTGCCGGTGGTGCTCTACTCCCCCGGCGTCATGGACCCCCGCACGTACGGAACGACGACGGCGGACGATCTGGCCTCGCGCGGTTTCCTGGTGGTCGTGGTGGACCACACGTACGACGCCTCGGCGGTGGAGTTTCCGGGCGGCCGGGTCGAACGCACCTGCCTGCTGGCGGAGTTCGAGGCCACGGGCGGCGACGAGGAGCGCGTACGGGCCCTGCTGAAGAAGACCCTCGGGGTACGGGTCGCGGACCTCCGCTTCGTCCTCGATGCCCTGCGCTCCGCCCTGCCTCCGCAGCTGCGTCGAGTCGCCGACTTCTCACGGGTGGGTGCCTACGGCCAGTCCGCGGGCGGGTTCGCCGCGCTGCAGTGGATGCACGACGACCGGCGGGTGCGGGCTGCGGCCGACCTCGACGGCGTACTCGCCTTCGTACAGGAGGACGCACAGCCGGGGCACTACGCGAGTGTGGCCCTGGACGGCGTGGACCGGCCGTTCCTGCTCTACGGCAAGGACGGCCACAGTCCGGACACCGTGCCGTCCTGGGGCGAGCTGGTCCGCCACAGCACGGGACCGCACCGCAGCAAGGAGCTGCGGGGCGCCGCGCACGGCAGCTTCACCGATTCGCAGGTGCTGATCCCCCAACTCGCCGACGCACTCGACCTGCCGGGGGATGTGGTCAAGTCGCTCATCGGAACGGTCGACCCCGTGGCGTCCGTGGCGGCTCAACGGACCGCACTGGCAAGCCTCTTCAACGGTTCGCTCGCCGGCTGAGTCGGGCGGCCGCCCCTGCTCCGGTGCAACGGCAGCACGCGGAGGCGGAAGGTGCGCCCGGGCAGGGGTCGATACGGAACCCTATCGACTACGGGCATGTTCCAAATGAATTTGCCAGAACTTCCCCCAGTTCTCCGCACGTTGCGTAACGTCCCGATTACCGGCACGCGGCCGAGCGTGCCCGGCGCCGGAGTGGGGAGGGGAGTTTTCGGGTGCCCGGAATCGACGCGTGCCTGGTGCAGGCGATGGATGTGCCCGGCGCACTGGGGGCGTCCATCGTGGACTGGACCAGCGGTCTGGCTCTCGGTGCGGCCGGCGAGAGCCCCGGTGGCGACGGGGAGGCAACTGCCGCCGAAACGGCGGAACTTGCGCGCATGGCCGCCGAGTACCGGTCCTTCACGGCGGAGTCGCCCGGAGCCCCGCCCCCGTCCGGTGATGCGGGCGCTGACGACACCAAGGCGCCGAAAGGGTTGCCGGTCGAGGACTTGATCGTCACCACGCGCTCCGCATACCACTTGATGCGGTTCGTGGAGACCAGCTTCGACAGCTGCGTCTTTCTGCACCTCTGGCTCGATCGCGAGACCGGCAACCTGGCGCTGGCCCGACTGCGGATGGCCGATCTCGCCGACCGCCTGGTACTCGGATGACTTCGGCAGCAGGCGCGGTGTCCCCGATGCTCGCCCGGCTCGCCGACGAGGGCGCGACCGGAGTCCTCGTACGCGACCACGGCGTCCTCTATCTGGCCGACGGGCAGGTGGTGCACGCCGAGAGCCCGGCCGCCCCCGGGATCGACGTGCTCCTCACGGCCGGCGGCCGGCTCGCCCGCACCGGCTGGGACGAGGCGGTGCAGCAGGCCGGGGCGCGTCGCGAGGTCGGCCGGTTCCTCGTCGACAGCGGTCAACTGGCCGACGGCGAACTGGAGATCTGCCATCTGGGCGCGCTGCACGACGCCGCCTACTTCACCCTCGCCCCGGCGAGCGGGCCCACACGTTTCCGGTACGGCGTGGCCCACTGGCTCGGCCGGGTCCGGCCGGTGGCGGCGACGGACGTCGCCCGTGAGGCGCGGCGCCGCAGGGAGCTGCTCGACGCCGTGTGGCCGTACCCCGAGATCGACTCCGCGCCGGTTCGGCCCGCGGCCCTGCCCGATGCGCCCGTGGCCGCTCCGCGCCAGCGTGCGCTCCTCGCTCTCGCCGACGGGGAACGCACACCCACCGTGATCGCCCGGCTGCTCGGCCGCCCGGCCTTTCACACCCTTCTCGACGTGCGGCGGATGGCCGCCGCGGGACTCGTCGAGACGCCGTCCGCACCCGTGGCGGAGCCGACCGCACAGCTGCCCGGCTGGGTCGCGGCGTTCCCCGACGACCCGGACGTCGCCCTGTTACGCCGGCTCCGCGACGCATTGGAGGCACACCTGTGACCCATCGGCCGACCCGCCGGGCCCCGCGCGATCCGTCATGAGGCGCGCGCTGCGGCTGCGCGCCGAGAGGAGACAGCTCATGACCGCCGAGGCCGACGTGCTCGGCGAACTGCAACGCCTTCGGGCTCGCGTCCCGCAGCTCACCGGCGGACTCGCGGCCAGTACCGACGGCCTGGTGATCGCCTCGGACAGCGGGGAGGCGGAGGGGGTCGCCGCCCTCACGGCTGCCGCACTCGGTGTGGCGCTGCGGCTGACCGAAGCCACCGGCCGCGGCGACTTCCGCGAGCTCCTCGTGCGAGGCGAGCACGGCTATGTCGCCAGTTACGCCGCAGGCCGCTCGGCAGTCCTGACCCTGCTCGCCGACGAACGCATCAATGTCGGTCGGCTGCACCTCGAGGCCCGGCGCTCCGGCGCCCGGATCGGTGAGCTGCTCGACACCGCCCTCGATCGACCCCAGGAGGCGTGATCGCTGCCCGCCGCACCCGCACACCACAGTCCGTACCCGCACAGAGCACCACGAGCAGCACACCCGACGAACGGAAGGAACGCGCACCAGCCATGTCCAACACCGAAACCGCACTCAAGGAAGCCGTCGCCATCGAGGGTGCCGTCGGCGCCGCACTCGTCGACTACACCAGCGGGATGGCGCTCGGCACGATCGGGGGAGGCAAGGACTTCGACCTGACCGTCGCCGCGGCGGGGAACACCGATGTGGTGCGGGCCAAGGTCCGTACGATGGAGCACCTCGGCCTCCAGGACGAGATCGAGGACATCCTGATCACGCTCGGCAGCCAGTACCACCTCATCCGACTGCTCAAGAACCGCAGCGGTGCCGGGCTCTTCCTGTACCTCGCGCTGCAGAAGGACCGGGCGAACCTCGCGATGGCCCGCCATCAGCTCAAGCGCATCGAGGACAGCCTGGAGGTCTGAGCGACAGTTCGGCGCACATACACGCTTCGGCGCTCCGGCCGAGGGCGCAAGTGCCGCACCCCGACGGCGCGTTCGGCGCCTCGAGCGGGCCGGCCCGGGACATCCGGGCCGGCCCGCTCGCGTGTTTGCGAGGACGACCGAAGGCCCGTCCGCACGCGTCTTCGGCGGGCCTGAACTCGTGCGTCCAGCGCCTTCACAGGGGCCGCGCGCCCTTGTTCAGGGGTGGAACGCCGGGGATCAATTCCATCTCTATGGGGTTCAACTCCTTGACGCGTCGTTCACCTGAGGTTTTGCTTTCAGCCACACCGGTCTCCACAGGAGAGTGATCACGCCAGGAAAGGCGCAAAGAATGAAGTGCAAGAGACGGTCCACCACCGTGGCCGTAACCGGTGTGCTGGCCCTCTCCCTCGCCGCCTGCAGCGGCTCCGTACTCCCCTCGGACGACGAGCCCTCGCGGTCGGCGGCAGGGAAGGCGGTGCGCATCGGCCTGCTGTTGCCCGAGAAGGAAGCCACTCGCTACGAGAAGTTCGACCGGCCGATCATCGAGAAGCGGGTCAAGAAGCTCACCGACGGGCGCGGCGAGGTGGTGTACGCGAACGCGGGTGCGGACGCCGCCCGGCAGCGCGCCCAGATCACCAGCATGATCTCGCAGAAGGTGGACGCGCTGATCCTTGACTCGGTCGACGCCAAGTCCGTCGCCGGGTCGGTCAAGAAGGCCAAGGCCGCCGGTATCCACGTGATCGCCTACGACCGGCTCGCCGAGGGCCCGGTCGACGGGTACGTGACGTTCGACAACGAGTTCGTCGGGGAACTGCAGGGCCGGGAACTACTGAAGGCGCTCGACGGCGGCGGAAGCAAGAAGGACAAGATCGTCGTCATCAACGGCGCACCGACCGACCCGAACGCTGCCGTGTTCAAACGCGGTGCGCTCTCCGTGCTCAACAGCACCGTGCAGGTCGCCAAGTCGTACGACACCCAGGGCTGGAGTCCGGCGCGCGCCCGGGCCCACATGTCGGAGGCGATCAAGGCGCTCGGCGCGGACGAGATAGCCGGTGTGTACTCGGCGAACGACGGAATGGCGGGGGGTGCCATCTCGGCGCTGAAGTCCGCGGGTCTCACCGAGCTGCCGCCGGTCACCGGTCAGGACGCGGAGCTGCCGGCGGTCCAGCGCATCGTCTCCGGCGAGCAGTACATGACCGTGTACAAGCCGTATCCGAAGCAGGCGGAGGCGGCGGCCGAGATGGCCGTGTCGATCGCGCAGAACCGCATGATCGCCTTCGAGGCGTTTGCGGGAGAGACCACGGACAGCGAGTCCGAGGAGAACATCCCGACGCATCTCGTGCAGGTCCGTGCGCTCACGCAGGAGACCATCAAGTCCACGGTGATCAAGGACGGCATCTACAAGGTGCGGGACATCTGCAAGGGCGAGTTCAAGGCTGACTGCGCGGCGATCGGTCTGGACTGACCGGCCTGGCGGCAGGCGCGCGAGGCTCGTACGCCGCTGCTCCGCGCCGTGTGGGCACGCTCTGCGGATGACGAGCGAGGCCGGATGACGAGCGAGGCCGAGGGGCGGGCCGGGCGTTGCCCACTGGAGGCGGGGGTCCGGGGCCGTCCCTCGGCCGGTGCTTACTGGTGGATCAAGCGGTACGGGGTGGTGCGCAGACGGGCGCGATCAGTGCGGTTCAGGTGCTCGTTCGGGCCGGCCGCGAGTGGGGGCGGCCTTGGCGGCAGCTTCCCGCTCGCGTGCGAGCTGCTGCTCGCGCCGTCCTTCTTCCCTGAGCCCGGCGTCACCGAGTGCGATTCCGTCCGATTCCTTTTTCATGCCCCGCAGCCGTTGCGCCTTGGCCAGGGCGAGGTCTCGGTGATTGGTCACGGTGCCCTCCATGCCTTCACATGTTCGGCGGAACGACCGCCTCAACAACCACCATGAAGGGCTGTCCTCGCATCGCGCAAGAGATACAGGGGGAAGTCCCGAATAATCGCCTCGACCTGCACAATCACGACAGCCGGCGCCTGATGATCAGTGCGTGTAGGTGCCACTGGATCGCGCGGCTCCGTGCGCTCGATCGATGTCCTCGCCAAGGCCCTCGAGCTGCTCTCACCGCGTCCAGATGACGGGCCCCGCTGCTCGGAACGGATCCGTAGAACGTCCACTCGCCCGTCGTCGCTGCGGGTGACGCCCTCCGCCCGGCGACGGAGGACCGGCGAGCGGAAGGGGCAGCCTCGGTCGGCGCGGCGTCCTCGTCCAACACCTCGCGCATTTCGCCTGCTTGGCCACGACTCCGGTCCCACCCGCCGGTCACCCGGGCTGCACGGCCGGTCCGTTGCCGGCAATGCGGTGCTGCTCGGCTTCTCGACGGCCGATGGTCATTACGACACCATGGCGGCGAGTCGTACGTGCTCCGCGGGACACCACATGCTCCAGAGACTGGACGAGGCAGGTGCTCATGCAACTGGGAGATTCACTCAATCTGGCCCGTCTCGCAGAAACGGCGCGAGAACGGCTCGGCGACTACGAGTCGGTCGTGTACGAGGAGCAGGTGTACCGGTCGGGGCAGCTGCACGAGCGGGCCGTGCACCTCGGCGCCGGACTCACGGCGCTCGGCCTGGAGCCGGGGGACAGGGTGGTCGTCCTGATGGCCAACTGCCCCGAGGTGACCGTCACTTATCAGGCGGTGTGGCGGGCCGGTGGTGTGGTGACTCCGGTGATGTTCCTGGTCGGGCCGGACGAACTGGGGCACATTCTCGCCGATTCGGCCGCCCGCATCGTCGTGACCAGCCGCGAGTTGCTGAACACGCTCGCCTGGGCCGCGCCCGCCGCGGCCGCGCTGCGGCATGTGGTGGTGGCGGACGAGCTGGACGGCGAGGTACCGCAGCTGCCTGGGTCGGTCCGGCTGACGACGCTCGCGCAGGTCGAGGCCGCCGCCCCTGCGGCGTTGCGGCCGCGGGCCGACGACGATCTCGCCGCGCTCCTCTACACCGGGGGCACGACGGGGCGGGCCAAGGGCGTGATGCTCAGTCACCGCAACCTTCAGGCCTGCGCGAGGAGCGGGCACGCCGCCGCGCGCGCCGAGGGTGTCACCGATGGCCTGACCCGCACGCTGATGCCGCTGCCGCTCTCGCATGCGTACGGACTGATCGTCACCTTGATCGGCTGGCATGCCGTGGAGCCCCAACTGGCGGTACTGCAACGCTGGTTCGATCCGGCGCAGTGGGTGGAACTGGCACAGCGGTATCGGGTGCAGCGGACGACTCTGGTGCCGAGCATGATGCAGATGCTCCTCGCCCAACCGCTCGAGGAGGCCGACCTGTCGGAGTTGCGGTACGTGACGAGCGGGGCGGCCCCGTTGCCGCCGGAGACGCGGGCGGCCTGGGAGGAGCGGGTGCCCGGCTGCCGCATCATGGAGGGCTATGGCTGTACGGAGTCGGGGTCGGTGATCGCGACCACGCGGCCGGGGCGGGAACGGCCGGGATCGGTGGGCGAGCCACTGCCCGACTTCGAGGTCGAGATCCGTGACGACGAGGGACTCGCGGTGCCGGCCGGCGTCGCGGGCGAGATCTGTGTGCGGTCGGCAGGTGTGATGCGCGGGTACTGGAAGTCGCCGGACCTGACCGCGCGGACCGTGCGGGACGAGTGGCTGTACACCGGCGACATCGGGCGCCTCGACGCCGACGGGTTCCTGTACGTGCTGGACCGCAAGAAGGATCTGATCCTGCGCGGCGGGTTCAACGTCTACCCGCGGGACGTCGAGGACGTGCTGCTCGCGCATCCCGACGTGGCGTCCGCGGGGGTGGTGGGCAGGCCTGACGTACGGCTCGGCGAGGAAGTGGTGGCGTACGTGACCCTGCGGCCGGAGGCCTCGGTCGGTCCGCGGGAGTTGATCGAGCACTGTCGCGGGCGGCTCGCCGCGCACAAGTACCCGCGGCAGGTCGAGGTGTTGGAGCAGCTGCCACTGACACGTGTGGGCAAGCTGGACCGCACGTCACTGCGAGACCTGGCGCGTGCACCGCGGGAGGCGGCGGAGTCCGGCTGAACAGGCGTGCGTGCAGGCGGAGTTGGTCGCCCGCAGGGCCCGCCGTACGGGCGGTCTCAGTTCAGGTCGGCGCCTGCTGTCGCACCGTCCGCGGTGAGCGCGGTGACCAGGTCGTCCAGGTTCTGCGCGTACAGGTCGAAGGTGTCGGCGCTGGTCGGCGGGTCGCCAACCGGCCGCCGTACATAAGCCGTTCGCATGCCGAGTGCCTGGGCTGCGCGCAGATCCCAGGCGTGGGCCGCGACCATGAGTACGCGCTCCGGCGGGCGGCCGACGGCGTCGAGTGCGAGCCGGTAGACCTCCGGCGCCGGCTTGTACGCCCGGGCATCTTGCGCGGACAGGGCGAGGTGCCAGCTCAGTCCTGCGTGGGCATTGAGCCGGAGCAGGGTGGAGCGGGCGGCGTTGGACAGCCCCAGGACGGGGAATGCCCGTGCCAGACGGACGAGTCCGGCGGCCGAGTCCGGCCAGGGGTCGAGGCGTTGGGCCGCGCAGGCGAGCCGCTCGACGACGTCCGGGTCGGTGACGTCGGCGCGGCCGGTGACGTGCCGGGCCGCCTCGCGGTCGATGAACTCGCTGTCGGCGTAGGGCCGTTCGCCCGAGGCGATGCGCTGCTGCTCACGCTCGACGTACTCCTGCCACCGGGTCAGCAGCCGGTCCAGGCGCTCGTCGTCGGCCGTGGGCAGTGCCTCGTGGAGCGCGGTGCGCAGCCCGCCGGGCTCGTCGACCATCGTGCCCAGGATGTCGAGGACGACCGCTTCGATCCCACCCACCGTTGCCATCGTGGCTCCCCACTCCGTCCGTTCAGCCGCCTCCGGCTGTAGTCGGACCTTATACGGGGGCTGCGGCGCACGATGTCGGGGCCGCCGCGTGACAGCGGGCGGCACGTCCGCGCCGCGGATGCTCCGGCATCACGTCGGGCGCGGACGTACGCCCGGTGGTCAGGTCGAGACCGGTTCGCCGTCGGCCTCGGTACCGCTTCCGTCGGTGGTGTCGTCGTGGGCGGGGCCGGTGCGCTGCCCGACGAGTGCCTTGCGGTCCTCCGCGGTCGTGGGCTCTCCCGGGCCGTCCGCGTCGTTCGTGGCGTCAGCACCGTTGCCGTCGTCGGTGCGCTTGCCGGCTTCCTCGTCGGGGACGAACACGTCCTTGCCGTCGAGTACGCGGGCCGCCTTGCCGCGGTCGAGGGCGCCTTCCCAACGGGAGACCACGAAGACAGCCACGCAGTTGCCCAGCAGGTTGGTGGCCACCCGCATCGCGTCCATGATGCGGTCGACACCGAGGAGCAGGGCGACCGCTCCGGCGGGGATCACTCCGAGTGCGGCCGCGGTCGCCGACAGGGCGAGGAACGCCGAACCGGGCACCCCCGCCATGCCCTTGCTGGTGAGCATGAGGACGAGCACGACCGTGATCTGTTGGCCCAGAGTGAGATCGACGCCGACGGCCTGGGCGATGAACAGGGTGCCGATGGAGAGGTAGATGGAGGCCCCGTCCAGGTTGAACGAGTAGCCCGTCGGCAGGACCAGCCCCACCGAGTCGTCCCGGCAGCCCGCGTGGCGCAGCTTCTGCATCATCCGCGGCATGACGGCCTCGCTGGACGCGGTGCCGAGAGCGAGCAGCATCTCCTCGCGGGTGTAGCGCACGAACTTCCACAGGCTCAGGCCGGTGATCGCCTTCAGCGCGGCGGCGAGGAAGAGCAGGAAGATCAGCGCCACTCCGTAACAGACGGCGATGAGCTTGCCGTACGTGGACAGGGCGCCGAGGCCGTACTCCCCCACGAGGTGGGCGGTGGCGCCGAACACGGCGATGGGGGCGAGCTTCATGATGAAGCCGACGATCGCGAAGATGACGTTCTGCACCTGCTCGATGGCCGGCAGGATCGCGGGGACCTTGGTGTGTCCGAGGTGCAGCAGTGCGGCGCCCACCAGGCAGGCCAGTACGAGGACCTGGAGCAGGGAGTTCTCGGCGAAGGCACCGACGGCGCTCTCCGGCAGTGAGTGCAGGATGAACTCGCTCGTCGACGGCAGCTCACCGCCGCCCGTCTTCTCGTCCACGGCGGAGGCGTCGAGCGAGGCCGGGTCGACGTTCATGCCGGTGCCCGGACTGACCAGGTTGCCGGCGACCAGACCGACCACGAGGGCCACGGTGGTGGCGACCTCGAACCAGACGAGTGCCTTGAGCCCGATGCGGCCGAACGCTTTGAGGTCGCCTGCCTTGGCGATGCCGAACACGACGACACAGAACACCAGTGGTGCGATGACGGCCTTGATCAGACGGATGAACCCGTCCCCCAAGGGCTGGGCCGCGACGCCCACTTGAGGCCACAGCCTGCCGACCAGGACGCCGAGGATCAGGGCCAGTGCGACCTGGGCGAACAGGGACGTACGCAACGATCGGGCCACGCGTCGGGCGAACGACGGTGAGGCAGCGTTCTGCACGGCACTCCTTCAACTGAGCTTCTGCGATGCGGAAACAACCTTCCGCACAGCGCACTATGGGGGAGGCTCAGTGCTCTTGAGAAGACCCAAAAATCCGCTGCCTGAAAATTTGGACCTTGCTCCAAGTGCCGCTGTCCCGACGAGGTCGGGGCAGCGGCCCGGCCGCCCGGATCAACCGGCGTCGGCCGGCTCCGTCTCCCGCTGCCGCCGCACCTTCGGAGCGATCACCGAAGCGGTCGCGAGTGCTCCCCCGATGAAGGCGGTGGCGACGACCCAGGGGCGGTCGAGAACGTGGCACGTCGCGTGGTCGAGTGAGTAGCGTCCGGCTCCCGTCACCCCGATGGCCGCCGCGGCGAAGCCGAGGAACGCCGGGTACTCGAAGCCGCCGGACTGGGCGAAGAACCCGGCCGGGGCGTGCACCGCGACTGCTCCCGCCATCGTTCCGGCAGCGGCCGCGCCGGCCGCGGGTGTGGCGAGGCCGAGAGCGAGGAGCGCTCCCCCGCCTGCCTCGCCCAGCCCGGCCGCGACGGCACTGCGCCGGCCCGGTGTGAAACCCATGGCCTCCATGCCCTTCGCGGTCTCCTGCAGTCCGCCTCCCCCGAACCAGCCGAAGAGCTTCTGCGTGCCGTGCGCCGCCAGTACGGCACCGGTGCCGACCCGGAGTGCGAGCAGCCCGATGTCACGTCGGTTGAGGCAGGTCATGAGGGTCTCCCGGTGCCACGGCGGGGCGGGGTGCGCCGCCTGTGTCCTCCACTCTCCTCGCGAGGGCCCGGACGGCTCAGTAGTAGTGCTCCGGACGGGTCACGAAGGGCCGAGACGGCTCGCCGACGGTCGGGCTGCCCGATACGACCGGGCGGGCGCAAGGTGGGAAACGTCACCGTCCAGAGTCTGGGCATCCGGTCCGCGGGGCGCATGCTGCGGGTAGTGATGGGCAACAGCCGGGCGGGGCCGCCCCGTCCCCGACGGCGGCGCAGGACGCATGGCCCGGTGCAGCCCAGCCGCAGAGCTCACGTCGTACCCGGGCCGACAGAAAGGAACCCGCATGTTCCGCAAGGTGCTCGTCGCAAACCGCGGAGAGATCGCTATCCGGGCGTTCCGCGCCGGATATGAACTGGGCGCTCGAACGGTCGCCGTCTTCCCGCACGAGGACCGGGGCTCGCTGCACCGGATGAAGGCCGACGAGGCCTACGAGATCGGTGAGCCGGGGCATCCCGTGCGGGCGTATCTCTCGGTCGACGAGATCGTGCGTGCGGCCCAGCGAGCGGGCGCCGACGCGATCTACCCGGGGTACGGCTTCCTGTCCGAGAACCCGGAGCTGGCGCGAGCCTGCGAACGGTCCGGGATCACCTTCGTCGGGCCGAGCGCGGACACCCTCGAGCTGACAGGCAACAAGGCCAGTGCGGTGGCCGCGGCACGGGCCGCAGGCGTTCCGGTGCTCGGCTCGTCGGCGCCGTCCACCGACGTGGACGAGCTGGTGCAGGCGGCGGACGAACTGGGATTCCCGGTGTTCGTGAAGGCGGTGGCGGGCGGCGGCGGTCGCGGGATGCGGCGCGTGGAGGACCCGGCGACGCTGCGCGAGTCGATCGAGGCCGCGGCGCGCGAGGCCGAGTCCGCGTTCGGCGATCCGACGGTGTTCCTGGAGAAGGCCGTGGTCGAGCCGCGGCACATCGAGGTGCAGATCCTGGCGGACGGTACGGGCGAGGTCATCCATCTCTTCGAGCGGGACTGTTCGCTGCAGCGCCGGCACCAGAAGGTCATCGAGCTCGCTCCCGCACCGCATCTGGACCCGGAGCTCAGGGAGCGGATCTGCGGGGACGCGGTCAAGTTCGCCCGGCAGATCGGCTACCGCAACGCGGGCACCGTGGAGTTCCTCCTCGACCCCGAGGGCAACCACGTCTTCATCGAGATGAATCCGCGCATCCAGGTCGAGCACACGGTGACGGAGGAGGTCACCGATGTCGACCTGGTCCAGTCGCAGCTGCGTATCGCAGGCGGCGCGACCCTGGCGGACCTGGGTCTTTCGCAGGACACCGTCCAGTTGCACGGCGCCGCTCTGCAGTGCCGCATCACCACCGAGGACCCCGCGAACGGCTTCCGCCCCGACACCGGGATGATCAGCGCCTACCGTTCGCCCGGCGGCTCGGGCATCCGTCTGGACGGTGGCACGACGCACGCCGGAACCGAGATCAGCGCCCATTTCGACTCCATGCTGGTGAAGTTGACCTGCCGGGGGCGGGACTTCGAGACCGCGGTCGGGCGGGCGCGGCGCGCGGTCGCGGAGTTCCGTATCCGTGGCGTGTCGACCAACATCCCGTTCCTGCAAGCCGTGTTGGACGATTCCGACTTCCAGGCGGGCCGGGTCACCACCTCGTTCATCGAGCAGCGTCCGCAGCTGCTCACCGCCCGGCACTCGGCCGACCGCGGTTCGAAGCTGCTGACGTATCTGGCCGATGTCACGGTCAACAAGCCGAACGGTGAGCGTCCCGAGCTGATCGACGCGACGACGAAGCTGCCCCGACTCCCCGACGGTGCACCGCCGGTGGGGTCGAAGCAGAAGCTGACCCAGCTCGGTCCCGAGGGTTTCGCCGAGTGGCTGCGGGACTCCCCCACCATCGGCGTCACCGACACCACCTTCCGTGACGCGCACCAGTCGCTGCTTGCCACCCGAGTCCGTACGAAGGACCTGCTTGCGGTGGCGCCCACGGTGGCCCGGACCCTGCCGGAGCTGCTGTCCCTCGAGTGCTGGGGCGGAGCCACCTACGACGTGGCGCTGCGTTTCCTGGCCGAGGACCCGTGGGACCGGCTGGCCCAACTCCGGGCGGCCGTACCGAACATCTGCCTGCAGATGCTGCTGCGGGGGCGCAACACGGTTGGCTACACGCCGTATCCGACGGAGGTGACAGGGGCGTTCGTCCAGGAGGCGACCGCGACCGGTATCGACATCTTCCGGATCTTCGACGCGTTGAACGACGTGAGCCAGATGCGGCCCGCGATCGACGCGGTCCGCGAGACGGGCAGTGCGGTCGCCGAGGTGGCCCTGTGCTACACCTCCGACCTGTCCGACCCGTCGGAGAAGCTCTACACGCTCGACTACTACCTGCGGCTCGCGGAGCAGATCGTCGACGCCGGCGCCCATGTGCTCGCGGTGAAGGACATGGCGGGCCTGCTGCGCGCACCCGCCGCGGCGAAGCTGGTGTCGGCACTGCGCAGGGAGTTCGACCTGCCGGTGCACATCCACACGCACGACACGGCGGGCGGTCAACTGGCCACGTATCTGGCAGCGGTTCAGGCGGGTGCGGACGCGGTGGACGGCGCGGTCGCGTCGATGGCCGGCACCACCTCGCAGCCGTCCCTGTCGGCGCTGGTGGCGGCCACCGACCACTCGGAGCGGCCCACGGGTCTCGATCTGCAGGCGGTCGGCGACCTGGAGCCGTACTGGGAGAGCGTGCGCAAGATCTACGCACCGTT
The DNA here is from genome assembly GCF_003574445.1 of Streptomyces sp. YIM 130001. Classification (GTDB taxonomy): domain Bacteria; phylum Actinomycetota; class Actinomycetes; order Streptomycetales; family Streptomycetaceae; genus Streptomyces. The sequence continues at coordinate 205,787 of NZ_KZ984558.1, read as the reverse complement.
CGAGGCGGGGCTGGCCGCACCGACCGGGCGGGTGTACCACCACGAGATTCCGGGCGGTCAGCTGTCTAATCTGCGGACGCAGGCCATCGCGCTCGGTCTCGGTGACCGCTTCGAGGACATCGAGGCGATGTACGCGGCCGCCGACCGGATTCTCGGGCACCTGGTGAAGGTCACTCCGTCGTCGAAGGTGGTCGGCGATCTCGCGCTGCATCTGGTGGGTGCCGGGGTGGCACCGGAGGACTTCGAGGCGGAGCCGGACACCTTCGACCTGCCGGATTCCGTGATCGGCTTCCTGCACGGCGAGTTGGGCACGCCTCCCGGCGGCTGGCCCGAGCCGTTCCGTACGAAGGCGCTGCAGGGCAGGGACGGCCCGAAGCCGATGAGTGAGCTGTCGGCGGAGGACCGCGAGGGCCTCGACAAGGACCCGCGGGGCACCTTGAACCGGCTGCTGTTCCCGGGCCCGACCAAGGAGTTCGAGAACCACCGCCAGACGTACGGCGACACGGGCGTCCTGGAGAGCAAGGACTTCTTCTACGGCATCAGGCCCGGCAAGGAGTACACCGTCGATCTGGAGCCGGGTGTGCGGCTGCTGATCGAGCTGGAGGCGATCGGCGAGGCGGACGAGCGCGGCGTGCGCACGGTGATGTCGACGCTGAACGGGCAGATGCGCCCGATCCAGGTGCGCGACCTGTCGGTGGCCTCCGACGTACCCGTGACGGAGAAGGCGGACCGGTCCAACTCGGGCCATGTCGCTGCCCCGTTCGCGGGTGTGGTGACACTGACGGCCGCCGAGGGTGACGAGGTCGAGGCCGGTGCCACGGTGGCGACGATCGAGGCGATGAAGATGGAGGCGTCGATCACCGCTCCGCGGGCCGGCCGGGTCTCACGCTTGGCGATCAACGCCATCCAGCAGGTGGAGGGCGGAGATCTGCTGGTCGAACTGGCCTGAGGTACGGTCTCCGGCGCGAAACCGTCAGGGCGGTACGGGAAGAGTAACTCCCGTACCGCCCTTGCGTGTTGAGGGCCGGCCTCCCGCCCGCTCCGAGCGACCCCCTGGGTGAAAGATGGTGAAAGGTTTCAAGGTGGACTGACAGAAACTAGGCGCAGGACAGGCCCGGGTCAACCCCCAGAGTCACGTCCATCTTCAACTGACCTGTATCGCCTATTGATTCGGACGCACCCCCTTGACGCACCGCGCCGACCGCTCTAGCTTCACCACTTCATGAAACGATTCAACATCGAGTCGTAATCGGAGCCGTGTAGTGATCAGCAGAAGACGACTGCTCAGCACCAGCGCCGCCACCGCACTGGGTGCCGCCCTCTCCGCGGGAGCGGTACCGGGCGCCCGTGCCGCCGGACGGCCGGCCGCGGCCGGAGCCGCTTCGGCAGGCCGCATCACCACCCCCACCGTGGAGTACGTGCCGAACGCACTCGGCCTCGACGTGCCGCACCCCAGGCTGAGTTGGCCGGTCGACGCCGCGGCGGGCCGCACCCAGAGCGCGTACCGGATCAAGGTGGCCACCACCGAGAAACTCCTCGCCGAACCCGATGTGTGGGACAGCGGGAAGGTCAGCTCCGCCGACTCGGTCCTGGTGCCCTACGCCGGCCCGGACCTCGCCTCACGTACGCGCTACTACTGGACCGTGCGCAGCTGGGACGGCGAAGGGACCGCCTCCGCCTGGAGCGAACCGTCGTGGTGGGAGACCGGCCTGCGGGACGCCGACGACTGGACCGCGCAATGGATCGCGGCACCCGAGGCCCTCGCCTCGGCCCCCTCGCTCGAGGAGTCGGCCTGGATCTGGTTCCCGGAGGGCGATCCGGCCACCAGCGCCCCCGAGGGCACCCGGTACTTCCGCGCCCACTTCGAGGCCCCCGCCGGGGTGATCAGCGCCCGACTCGTCAGCACGGCCGACAACGGCCACACCGCGTATGTCAACGGCACCGAAGTGGCCACGGTCGAGGCCGACGACGCAGGGGAGAACTGGCGTCAGCCGGCCGTCACGGATGTCACCGCCCAACTCCGCGAGGGCACAGGGGTATTGGCGTTCGCCGCCGTCAACGCCACCGAAGGACCCGCCGGCCTGCTGGCCGTGCTGGAACTGACGACGGCCGACGGCGTCCGGACCGTGGCCACCGACGACACCTGGCGCAGTGCCGCCGACAAGCCCGCCGACGGCTGGCAGTCCCCCGACTTCGACGACTCGGCCTGGGAGGCCGCCGAGATCGCCGCCGCGTGGGGCGCGGACCCGTGGGGCAAGGTCGCGGTCGCGCAGGCGCCCGCACCGCAACTGCGCCACGAGTTCCGTCTCGGCCGCGGCAGGATCCGCGGCGCCCGCCTGTACGCAACCGCCCTCGGCGTGTACGACGCACACGTCAACGGCCACCGGGTCGGCGAGGACCGCCTCGCGCCCGGCTGGACGGACTACGACAAGCGCGTCCAGTATCAGACCTACGACGTGACGAAGCTGCTGCGCCCTGGCGACAACGCGATCGGAGTCACTCTGTCGACGGGCTGGTACGCCGGGAACGTAGGCATGTTCGGCCCGCACCAGTACGGTGAAATCCCCGCGCTTCTCGCCCAGTTGGAAGTGACGTACGCGGACGGCTCCACCGAGCGCGTGGTGTCCGGCGCCGACTGGCGCGCCGGGACGGGGCCGGTCACGTCGGCGGACCTGCTGTCCGGCGAGGACTACGATGCGCGCCTCGAGACGCCGGGCTGGACGCGGCCCGGCTTCGACGACGGGAAGTGGCAGCGCGCCGTCCAGGTCGACGAGGTCAACGCACAGGTCGTCGCCGCCGTCGACGGCGCCACCCGGGTGGCGGGCGAGGTCCGGGCCGAGAAGCTCACCGAGCCTCAACCCGGCGTATATGTCTACGATTTGGGCCAGAACATGGTCGGTGCGGTGCGCCTGAAGGTGTCGGGCAAGGCAGGCACCACGGTCACCCTGCGGCACGCGGAGGTACTGAATCCCGACGGGACGCTGTACACCGCGAATCTGCGCACCGCCCGCGCCACCGACACGTACACGCTCAAGGGCGGCGGCACCGAGACGTACGAGCCGCGCTTCACGTTCCACGGCTTCCGCTACGTCGAGATCACGGGCCTTGCCCGGAAGCCGGCGGCGGATGCCGTGGTGGGGCGGGTGCTGCACACCGACGCGCCGTTCACCATGGAGTTCACCACCGACGTCCCGATGCTCAACCAGCTGCACAGCAACATCACTTGGGGCCAGCGCGGCAATTTCCTGTCCGTGCCCACCGACACCCCGGCCCGCGACGAACGCCTCGGCTGGACCGGTGACATCAATGTGTTCGCGCCCACGGCCGCGTACACCATGGAGTCGGCCCGGTTCCTCACCAAGTGGCTGCAGGACCTGCGGGACGATCAGCTCGAGGACGGTTCGCTGCCGGACGTGGCGCCGCTGGTCGGTAACGTCGGTAACGGCGCGGCGGGTTGGGGCGACGCAGGCGTGACCGTCCCGTGGGCGCTCTACCAGGCCTACGGCGACATCCGCGTCCTCGAGGAGTCCTGGGCGTCGATGGTCAAGTGGCTGGAGTACCTCGAGGCGCACAGCGACGGGCTGCTGCGTCCCGACGCGGGCTACGGCGACTGGCTCAACATCGAGGACGAGACACCCAAGGACGTGATCGCCACCGCCTACTTCGCGCACAGCGCGGACCTGGTGGCCCGGATCGCCGAAGTCCTGGACAGGGACCCGGCGCCGTACCGTGATCTCTTCGAGCGGGTGCGTGCCGCCTTCCGCAAGGCCTATGTGGCGTCGGGCCGGGTCGAGGGCGACACCCAGACCGCGTACGTGCTGAGCTTGTCGATGGATCTGCTCGCCGACGACGAGCGGGGCCCCGCCGCCGACCGCCTGGTCGAGTTGATCAAGTCGAAGGACTGGCATCTGTCGACGGGATTCCTCGGCACCCCGCGGCTGCTGCCCGTCCTCACCGACACCGGCCACACCGACGTCGCCTACCGGCTGTTGACGCAGCGCACGTTCCCGAGCTGGGGTTACCAGATCGAGCAGGGCGCCACCACGATGTGGGAACGCTGGGACTCGATTCGGCCGGACGGCAGCTTCCAGGACGCCGGCATGAACTCCTTCAACCACTACGCGTACGGCTCGGTCGGCGAGTGGATGTACGCGCACATCGCGGGCATCGCACCCGGCAGCCCGGGCTTTCGCAAGGTGGTCGTCCGGCCCCGGCCGGGCGGCGGGGTGACGGAGGCGAGCGGCACGTACCGCTCGCTGTACGGCCCGATCAGTACGCGGTGGAAGGCGGCGTCGGACAGCTTCCGGCTGACGGTGTCACTGCCCGCGCACACCAGTGGTGAGGTCTGGGTCCCGGCGAAGAAGGGAGCGGACGTCTCGCACGGGGACGCGGAATTCCTGCGCCGGGAGGCCGGCTGCGCGGTCTTCTCGGTCGGCGCGGGGCGGCACCGCTTCAGCGTGTGAACCGCGCGGGGGCCGGCGGACCGCGTCCGCCCGCCCCCGCGCACCACCGTGTTGTTCAGCCGGCCGGTTTCGCCGCGGTCTCCCAGGTCTCGGGCGCCCAGATCCCGGAGCGGTGCAGCGACTGCGGGCAGTGCAGGTAGATCTCGTCGATCTCGACGACGACGGCGATATCGGGCCGCTTGCCCTTGACCGTCATCGCGTCGAAGAACGGTGCGTCGGTGAGGATGCGGGCGCGGCCGTTGACCCGGATCACCTCCCGGGCGCCCGGGATCAGGTAGAGCAGGCCGACGTGCGGATTGACCAGGATGTTGTGCAGGCTGTCGCCGCGCCGGTTGCCGGGGCGGTCCGGCAGCGCGAGGGTCCCGGCGTCGAGTATCTGCGTGAACCCGGGTACGTCGCCGCGCGGCGAGACGTCGCAGTTGCCTTCGGCGTCGGCGGTGGACAGTGCGCAGAACGAGGATCTGGCGAGCAGACCGCGGTCCTGCTCGGTGAGGCGGTCGTGCACCTTGTCGATGACGATCGGGTGCGGTGTGCCGAGAATGTCCCTCAGCTCCTCCGCGGATCGCAGTTCGGTGGTCCCGGCGAGGACGGAAGCGGGTCCGGCCGGGGCGGCGGCGTCCGTGTGGGCGTGAAGCAACGTTTCTCCGTAGCTGGGGGACGCGGACAGGGAGCGTCCGGCAGGCACTGTTAGCCTTACCTTACTTGGGCCCGCGGCCGTGTCGGCTGCGGGAGTGCAGGTACTTTTGCCGACTGTCCGCGGCAAGCCGCACCGGACGCAGATACGAGGATGTAGAGACAGTGCGCAACCGCTGGCCCGGTCCACGGGCGGCAGGGTCGTGACGGCACCTGCGGCTGAGGCCCTCCCCCGCGAGCGGGGGCCCAGGCGCCGCGCCCGCAGCAGGCCCGTACTCGCTCTCGGGCTGCTGGTCGTCGGGGCCGTCCTGCTGCTCGCAGTGCTGGCCAGCCTGGCGATCGGTTCGGGTCCGGTCTCGCTCGCCGATGTGACGCAGGGCGTCTTCGATCCGCAGCCCGGCGACCAGGGGCAGCTGATCATCCAGGAGGTGCGGATCCCCCGCACCGTCGCCGGGCTGCTCGCCGGTGTGGCCCTCGGCCTCGGCGGCACCGTGATGCAAGGAGTGGCACGCAATCCGCTCGCCGACCCGACGCTGCTCGGCATCAATCAGGGCGCTTCGCTCGCGGTCGTCGTCGCGATCAGCGCCCTCGGTCTGACCTCGCCCTCGCAGTACATCTGGTTCGGCTTCCTCGGCGCGCTGCTCGCTTCGCTCCTGGTGTACGGCGTGGGTTCACTCGGCCGCGAGGGCGCGACTCCAGTCAAGCTGGCACTCGCGGGCGCGGCGACCGGCGCGGTGCTCGGCTCGTTCACCAGCGCGATGCTGCTCAACGACCGGGAGGGCTACGACCAGTTCCGGTTCTGGCAGGTCGGTTCGCTGGACGCGCGCGAGGCGGAAGTGCTGTGGCAGGCCGCACCGTTCATCGCGGTCGGCGTCGTGCTCGCGCTGGCCCTGTGCCCGCAGCTCAACGCCCTGTCCCTGGGTGACGATCTGGCCCGCGGGCTCGGGCAGCGGGTCGGCCGGGCACGGCTCGTGTCGGCGCTGGTCGTCGTGCTGCTGTGCGGGGCGGCGACCGTCGTCGCGGGGCCGATCGGCTTCGTCGGACTCGCCGTTCCCCATGTCGCCCGGCTCATCACCGGCCCCGACTACCGCTGGGTCCTGCCGTACAGCATGCTGCTGGCGCCGATCGTGCTGCTGCTCGCGGACATCCTGGGCCGGGTGATCGCACGGCCGGGCGAGGTGCAGGTCGGTGTGATCACGGCCGCGGTGGGCTGCATTCCGTTCATCTGGCTGGTGCGGCGTCGGAAGATGGTGGAACTGTGACCGCACCGGTGATCGACGGCGGACCGGCCGAGCGCCGGGCCCGTACCGAGGCCGCGATCCAGGAGGTGTCGCGGGCGCGGCACGCCGGACGGCGGCGCTGGGTGGTGGTGAGCGCGGGGCTCGCGCTGTGCGCCCTGGCGGTGTTCTGTGTGTCGCTCAGCGTCGGCGACATGGTGGTGCCCCTCGCGGATGTGGTGGCGACGCTGTCCGGCGACGGTCCTGGCGGCGCCGAGTTCGTGATCATGGAGCTGCGGCTCCCGCGGGCGCTGCTCGCGGTACTGATCGGCATGGCTTTCGGGACCGCGGGCGCGGTCTTCCAGACGTTGCTGCGCAATCCGCTGGCCAGTCCGGACATCATCGGCATCAGCGCCGGTGCGAGTGCCGGCGCCGCGATCGGCTCGCTCGGCTTCCAGCTCAGTGGTCTCGCTCTGTCGATGACCGCCCTCGCGGGCGCGATGATCGCGGGCATCGCGATCTACCTGCTGGCGTGGCGCAACGGCGTGGTCGGACAGCGGCTCGTCCTGGTGGGTCTCGGGGTGGCGGCCGGTCTGGTCAGCCTGGTGTCGTACTTGATGACGCGGGCGGAGGTGACCGATGCGCAGCAGCTCCTCGGCTGGTTGAAGGGCAGCCTCAACGGCCGTTCCTGGGACCAGTTGTGGCCTCTGGTCATCGGCCTGTCCGTGCTCGGGCCGCTGACCGTCCTGGCGGCCCGGCTGCTGCCGGCGCTGCAGCTCGGCGACGACACCGCCGCGGGGCTCGGCACCCGGGTCGAGCCGAGCCGCCTCGCCCTGCTCGCCTGCGCCACCGCGCTCGCGGGTGTGGCCACGGCGGCGGCGGGCCCGGTGGACTTCGTGGCGCTGCTGTCCGCACCCATCGCGCGGCGCCTCGTGCCGGGCCGGCCGGCGCTGCTGCCCGCGGCCCTGACCGGGGCCGTGATGGTCCTGACCGCCGATCTCGTCGCGCAGCACCTGCTGCCGTCCACGCAGCTTCCCGTTGGTGTGGTGACGAGCATCATCGGTGCGCCCTATCTGCTGTTCCTGCTGGCCCGGGCCAATCGCGTGGGACGGGGAGGCTGAGGTGGCCGCCATGAAGGATTCCAGGACATCGCCGGACGGCGAGCTGCGGCGTACGGTCGCGGGCGGGCGCCCGCGACCGGCGAAGGAGACGGCGGCCCGGTCCGGGCCGGCGACGACGCGAGAGGGCGACTCGGTGCAGGACGGACACACGCTCGAGGCCCGTGGTGTGAGCCTCGGCTACGGCGAGCGCGACATCGTCAAGGATCTCGACGTCACCGTCCCGCGCGGCCGCATCAGCGTCATCGTCGGTCCCAACGCCTGCGGCAAGTCGACCCTGCTGCGGGCGATGGCCCGGCTGCTGGCGCCCACCGCAGGTCAGGTGCTGCTCGACGGCCGCGACATCCAGCACACGCCGACCAAGGAGGTCGCCGCGCTGCTCGGGATCCTGCCGCAGAGCCCGATCGCTCCGGAGGGCATCACCGTCTCCGATCTGGTGGGCCGGGGCCGCTATCCGCACCAGGGCTGGTTCCGGCGATGGACGGCCGAGGACGACGCCGCGGTCGCGGAGGCGTTGCTGGCCACCGATGTCCTCGACCTCGCCGACCGGCCGGTGGACGAGCTGTCCGGCGGCCAGCGGCAGCGGGTGTGGATCGCGATGGCCCTGTCCCAGCGCACGGACATCCTGCTCCTGGACGAGCCCACGACGTTCCTCGACGTCAGTCATCAGCTGGACGTACTGGACCTGTTGACGGATCTGAACCGGGAGCGGGGGGTGACGCTGGTCGCGGTGCTGCACGACCTGAACCTGGCCTGCCGGTACGCGGACCATCTGATCGCGATGAAGGACGGGCAGATCGTCGCCGAGGGCGATCCGACGGAGATCGTCGACGAGGAGCTGGTCGGCGAGGTGTTCGGGATGCGCTGCAAGGTGATCGACGATCCTGCCTCGGCCACACCCGTGGTGGTTCCGCTGGGGCGGCACCACGTGGCACCGCAACAGTAAGGCTAGGCTAACCTGACCGGGTGAACGTCATGATGAAGTCCTCCCGCCGCACCGCGACCCTGCTGTCCGGCATTCTCGCCGCCGTCCTCGTCTCCGTGACGGCCTGCGGATCCTCCGACGGCGACGAGTCGTCGAGCAGCTCGTCGACCGGCTCGAAGGGTGCCTTTCCCGCCAAGGTCGCGACCAAGTTCGGCGAAGTCACCGTGGACGAGGCCCCCAAGCGGGTCGTCGCACTCGGCTGGGGCGACGCGGAGACCGCACTCGCCCTCGGCGTGCAGCCGGTCGGCGCGAGCGACTGGCTGCCGTTCGGCGGCGACGGTGTCGGCCCCTGGGCCAAGGGCAAGTACGAGAAGAAGCCGCAGCTGATCGGGACCCTCGAGCCGGAGTACGAGAAGATCGCCGAGCTGCAGCCCGACCTGATCCTCGACGTGAAGTCCAGCGGCGACAAGACCCGTTACGACACCCTCAGCAAGATCGCCCCGACGGTCGGCGTCCCGAAGGGCGGCGACCAGTACAAGGTGACGTGGGACAAGCAGACGAAGATGGTCTCGGCGGCGCTCGGCGTACCCGAGAAGGGCGACAAGCTGATCTCCGGCGTGGAGAAGAAGTTCGCCGCGGCCAAGAAGGCCCACCCCGAGTTCCAGGGCAAGACCATCACGGTCGGCTCGCGCACCTCCGAGGGCTACGGCGCCTACGTCCGCGGCACCGGCCGGATCAACTTCGTCGAGAGCCTGGGCTTCGAGAACTCGCCGGCCGTGCAGAAGAAGGCCGGCAAGGCGTTCTCCATCTCGGTGTCCAAGGAGAATCTGACGCTCCTCGACGCCGACCTCACGGTGATGACCCCGATCGGCATCCCGGCCAAGACCATCACCGATGACCCGCTGTACAAGGCGGTGCCGTCGGTGAAGGACGGCCGCGATCTGTTCTTCCCCGCGACGGTCGACAAGGCCTTCGCGACGGACTCGGTGCTCTCGGTCTCGTACGCCATCGACAAGGTCGTCCCGCTCCTCGCCGACAAGGTGAAATAGACAGGCCTAGACAGCGCCGGCGTCGGCCGCCGTCCGCAACCGGGCGGCGGTCCGCGCCGGGTCGTAGCCGTCCGGCACACCGGGCACCATGATCACGTCGGCCGCGATGTGATCGGTGCGCATCGGCAGGATCTCCTGGTACGCGTCCGAGTCGTACCAGCCCTTCGCCCGCGCCTCGTCGGGGAAGGCGATCACCACGAGGTATCCCGGCCAGCTGCCCTCGACGACCTCGGGCTTCGCTCCGTGCACGACGAACCGGCCCTCGTAGGGGTCCATCGTCGACTGGATGCGCTCCAGGTAGACGAGTACGTCCTCGTGCTGCGCGTCATTCTGCAGATGGGCCGCGGTGAAGTACGTCATGGGGCCCTCCTCGGTCGGGCTGTGAACCGGTGCCTGACCGAGCCTCTCCGAATGGGCCGCGGCGGTCGATTACCTCGCGGGTCATCGCCGCGCCCCGGCTTCCCTTCGGTACGCCCGATTCACCCCTCAAGAGGGGCCGAATGGCCCTGTAGTCGCGAACCGTTGATGCGTCAATCCCGTCATACGCTCAACAATCGGACATATCGCACCGTCGATAGACGCCCGACCGTTCGCCGCACTGCCCTGGGAGTGAAATCGATGGCACACCGTCCGAGCCGCCGACCCGTTCGCATTCTGCTCGCCTGCGGGGCGGTGCTCGCACTCGCCGCGGCCAATGCACCGGCGGTGTACGACTTCACCTCCGAGCGCTATCACGCCTACGAGATCGACCAGGCCGACTACAAGGCGGAGAAGGGCCACTGGCGGACCGTCGACGTCCCCGAGAAGTACCGCATCAACACCATTCACGCGGCGCTGCTGAACACCGGCAAGGTGCTGCTGATCGCCGGGTCGGGCAACGACGCCAAACAGTTCGACGCCAAGACGTTCCGCACCGTGCTCTGGGACCCGAAGAAGAACTCCTTCAAGGAGATCGACACTCCGAAGGACCTGTTCTGCGCCGGCCACACCCAGCTGCCGGACGGCAATCTCCTGGTGGCCGGGGGCACCCAGCGCTACGAGACGCTCAAGGGAGACGTCCAGAAGGCCGGCGGCCTGATGATCGTGCACAACGAGAACCCGGACAAGCCCAAGACCCTGCCGGAAGGGACGCGCTTCACGGGTCAGGAGAACGGCAAGACCTTCGTCTCGCAGGCCAGTGTCCTGATCCCGCGCGCGAAGAAGACCGTCGACAAGAAGACCGGCAAGGCCAAGGTCACCGCGAGCAGCGCCAGGGTTTATGTGGAGGCGCCCGAGAAGGGTGAGAAGTACCAGACCGGCACCCAGGACCAGTACCGGGTCGAGGGCCTCAAGGGCGACGAGAAGCAGAACATCTACGGCATCGCGCAGAAGCTGTCCTTCGACAAGAAGGACTTCCAGGGGATCAAGGACTCGTTCGAGTTCGACCCCGTGGCCGAGCGGTACATCACGGTCGATCCGATGGCGGAGGCCCGCTGGTACCCGACACTGACCACGCTGGAGGACGGCAAGGTCCTGTCGGTCTCCGGTCTCGACGAGATCGGACAGGTCGTCCCCGGCAAGAACGAGATCTACGACCCGAAGTCGAAGAAGTGGAAGTACCTGCCGAAGTCGCGGTTCTTCCCGACCTATCCGGCACTGTTCCTCACCGCGGACAGCCGCATCTTCTTCACCGGATCGAACGCGGGATACGGGCCGGACGACCAGGGCCGGGTGCCGGGCCTGTGGGATCTGGACTCCAACAAGTTCTCCGAGGTACCGGGCCTGTCCGACCCCGACATCCTGGAGACGTCCATGTCGGTCCTGCTGCCGCCCGCCCAGGACCAGAAGTTCCTGGTCCTCGGCGGGGGCGGGGTCGGCGAGTCGCCGAAGTCGACCGACCGCACCGGGATCGCCGACCTCAAGGCCGACAAGCCGCGCTTCACCGACGGACCCGACCTGTACGACAAGGCCCGCTACCCGAGCAGTGTGATCCTGCCCGACGACACCGTCCTCACCACCAACGGCTCGGGCGACTACCGCGGCAAGGGCGCGAGCAACGTCCTCAAGGCCTCCCTCTACGACCCGGGGACCAACAAGTTCGCCGAAGCGGCGGCCCCGCTCGTCGGGCGCAACTACCACTCGGGCGGTCTGCTGTTGCCGGACGGCCGGGTGATGACGTTCGGTTCCGACTCGCTCTTCTCCGACAAGGCCGACAGCAAGCCCGGGAAGTTCGAGCAGACGCTGGAGATCTACACGCCGCCGTATCTCCACAAGGGGGGCGAGCGGCCGGAGCTGCGCGACTCCGACGGGGCACGCCGGACCGTGAAGCTAGGTGCGTCGGCGGACTTCCGCAGCAAGGACGCCGCGTCCATCAAGAAGATGCGGCTGATCAGGCCGGGCGCGTTCACGCACGTCACCAATGTCGAGCAGCGTTCGATCGCGATGGACTTCAAGCGGACGGCCGACGGCGTGCGGGTGACCGTCCCGCACAACCCGTCGCTCGTCCCGCCCGGCTGGTACATGCTCACGGCCGTGGACGACCGCGGGGTCCCGTCCGAGTCGGTCTGGCTGAACGTTCCGGTGTCGAAGGACGCTCCGACGCACAAGACCACGGCGGACGCACCGGCGCCGGCACCGAACTGAGGTCCGTTCAACTCGAGGCGCGGGCGCGGTGGCCGAGAGCCGCCGCCCTGCGCCTGCGGTGTGTCCGCCTTCCGCGCGTACCGCTCCGCGCCCTGCCGAGGCCGGGTGAACCCGGCTGCCGGGCATCACCGAAATCGCCCTGCCGGTACGGGACTTCGGGGTCACGGCGCGGCGAGTCGGGCGATCGTCACGAGGGTGACGGCCGCTCCTGACGCGGTAGTTCGGGATGACGGGATCCGGCCGTTTTCAGTGACCCCCTTGGACGATCGACATATGGTTAGCCTAACCTAAGTTGCGCATCGAGGGCCGTGCTCCTCCAGGAGGCTGCTCCTGGCCCGAGGTGTGCTGTCTGCCCTGTCCAGGGACGGGTCCCGGCCTGCCCGGACGCCGGCCCGGACCCGTCCCGGCCACCGATACGTACGGAGAAGCCAGTCCATGCTTGCGAAGTCGTCCCCCTCCTCACGCGGTCCAGGCCGCCTCAACGCCGCGGCTGCCGTGACCGCGGTCGGCGCACCGACGCCGGCCGTCCTCTCGTCCTCGGGCGACGGCGGCTGTTTCGGGGCGGCGTCGGGTGACACCGCGGCGGGCGCTTCGACGCGGGCCAGGGTCGATGTGCGTCAGGCCAGGGCCAAGTGACTGTCGATCAGGAGCTGGCCGGGCGGTTCGCCCTGGTCACGGGTGCCGGCCGAGGCATCGGCGAGGCTGTGGTGAACGCGCTCGTGGAGCGCGGTGCCCGAGTCCTGGCCACCGACCTCGACCCGGCGGGCGTGGCGGCGCTCGCCGTGAAGCATCCCACCCGGGTGACCGCCCGCGCCTTGGACGTCACCGACGCCGACGCCGTGGAACGCCTCGTCGACGAGGCCGAACGCGAACTGGGCGCACTGGACATCGCGGTGAGCGTCGCCGGCGTTCTGCGCGGCGGCCCGGTCACCGAACTGAGCGACGACGACTGGTCCGCCACCTTCGCGGTCAACGCCGACGGCGTGTTCCACCTGAGCCGGGCGGCCGCCCGGCGGATGTCGGAGCGCGGTCACGGAAGCATCGTCACCGTCGCCTCCAACGCGGCAGGGGTACCCCGCTCCGGCATGGCCGCGTACGCGGCGTCGAAAGCGGCGGCGGTCATGTTCACCAAGTGCCTCGGCCTCGAGGTCGCCGCGCGCGGAGTGCGCTGCAACACCGTCTCCCCCGGCTCGACCCTCACCGAGATGCAGCGCGGCATGTGGGCCGAATCCGGCGTCGACGAGACGGAGGCAGCCCGGCGGATCGTCGCGGGCGACCCGGAGTCGTACCGAACGGGCATTCCGCTCGGGCGGATCGCCGGGCCCGAGGACATCGCGGATGCGGTCGCCTTCCTGGTGTCCGACCGCGCCCGCCACATCACTCTGCACGACCTGTACGTCGACGGCGGCGCCACGCTCAGGGCCTGAACGGTGTGACGCCGGCCCCGGACGCCTCCCCCGCCGTGTGCGGCCTTTCTCCGCCGTCGCGGCGAACCCGGCCAGGCGTACCCCCGGACCCACCCCACCCGGCCACCGGATTTCCCCACTCGTCCCAGCCACCGTCCGCGCCACCGCACGCCGTCGATCGCGGCGGGTGGCCCTCCCCCACTGGAGACCCTCATGTCTGCCTCTCTGCGTGAACCCGTCGCGCCGGCCGGGCACGCCTCCACCGAAGTGCCCCTCACTCCCGGCGCCGCGACGGCGCTGCTCGAGGCCTACCGGCCGGGCACTGACCGCTTTCTCGCCACGCCACGGCACACTCTGCTCGCACGCGGGATCCGATCCGAAATACCGCACGACGAGAGGCCGTTGGCGGTCCGAGTGGCTGCGGCTCTGGACGACGCCCGTCGCGCCGGTGCCCCGTCGCCGGTGGTGATCGGTTCCGTGCCCTTCGCACCCGACGCACCGGCCTCGCTCGCCGTGCCCGCGTCCCTTCGGACGGCACCGGCACTGCACAAGGACCCGCTGATCGCGCTTCCCGTGCCTCAGCAGGCGTCGGACGCGGGGTGGCGGGTGCGTGAAGTACCGGCTGCCGATGCGTACGGGGCGGCTGTCGCCGCGGCCGTGGCGCGGATGCGGGCCGGCGAGTTCGACAAGGTGGTGCTCGCGCGCACCCTGGAGCTGTCCTCGCCGCAGCCACCGGACCTGCCGGCGATGCTGCGGCGGCTCGCCCACCGGGACCCTTCCGGGTACACCTTCGCCCTGCCGAGCGGCGCCGGCCGCACCCTGATCGGGGCGAGCCCCGAGCTCCTCGTGGCTCGCCGCGGCGGGCAGTTGATCGCCAATCCGCTGGCCGGGTCCGCGCCGCGCAGTCCCGACCTGGCCGAGGATGTGCGCCGGGCCGCCGCGCTCCTGGAGTCCGCCAAGGATCTCCACGAGCACGCGGTGGTGGTGGATGCGGTCGGCGCCGCCCTCGCCCCGTTCTGCACCCGCCTGGACGTGCCCGAGCGGCCGACGCTCGTACGTACCGCGGCCATGTGGCACCTGTCCACCTCCATCACCGGCGATCTCGCCGAACCCGGCACCGGCGCACTGGAGTTGGCGTCCGCGCTGCATCCCACTCCGGCGGTGTGCGGTACGCCGACGGCGGTGGCGCGGGACGTGATCGCGGCGTCCGAACCCTTCGACCGGGGCGCGTACACCGGGATGGTCGGCTGGCAGGACGACTCCGGTGACGGCGAATGGGTCGTCACCATCCGCTGCGCGGAGGCCGAGGGCAACCGGCTGCGGCTGTACGCGGGCGCCGGCGTGGTCGCCGACTCCACGCCGGAGGCCGAGACCGCCGAGACCGCGGCCAAGTTCCGCACCTTCCTCGGCGCGGTGGGGGCCGCCCTGTGACCACCGTCGACATCCCCGCACTCACCCCCGGGGCCGACGCGCCGACCTGGCCCGCCGAGTACGCCGAGCGCTACCGTGCGGCCGGCTACTGGCGCGGCGAGACCTTCGGCGGAGTCCTGCGCGAGCGCGCCGCCCAGCACCCCGACCGCATCGCTCTGGTCGATCCCGCGCCCGAGCGCCGCACCTGGACGTACGCCCAACTCGACCGCGCCGTCGACCGGTTGGCCGAAGGGTTCCGGCAGCGGGGCATCGGTCCCGGTGACCGGGTGGTGCTGCAGCTGCCCAACGCCGGTGAGTTCATCGAGGTGGTCTTCGCGCTGCTGCGCATCGGTGCGCTGCCGGTGTACGCGCTGCCCGCGCACCGGGAGACGGAGATCTCCTACTTCTGCGAGTTCACCGAGGCCGTGGCCTATGTGATCCCGGACCGCCACGCGGGCTTCGACCACCGCGCGCTCGCCTCCACGGTCAAGGCGCGTACTCCTGGCCTGCGGCATGTGTTCGTGGCCGGTGACCCCGGGGAGCACACGGCGCTCGCCGACGTGCCGTGCGAGCCGCCCTCGGAGCGGCCGGACGAACCGGCGCCGCACCAGCTGGCGTTCCTCCAGCTGTCCGGCGGGACCACCGGTGTGCCGAAGCTGATCCCGCGCACGCACGACGACTACCTGTATTCGCTGTGGGGGTCCAACGACATCTGCGGTGTGGACGAGGACACCCGCTTCCTCGTGGTGCTGCCGGCGGCACACAACTTCCCTATGAGTTCACCGGGTTGGCTGGGCGTGCTGTACGCCGGCGGCACGGTCGTGCTGTGCCCGGGGCCCGATCCGGCGACGGCGTTCCCGCTGATCGAGCAGGAGCGGATCACCATGACCGGGATGGTGCCGCCGCTGGCGCTGGTCTGGACGGACAGCGCCGAGTCGACGGAGTACGACCTGACCAGCCTGGAGCTGGTTCTCGTCGGCGGCGCCAAGTACAGCGAGGCTGCGGCCCGTCGCCTGGAACCGGCGCTCGGATGCAGGCTGATGCAGGTCTTCGGCATGGCGGAGGGCCTGGTCAACTACACACGGCTCGACGACGACCACGAGACGGTGGTGACCACTCAGGGTCTGCCGATCTCGCCCGACGACGAGGTGCGGGTCGTCGACGACGCCGGACTCGACGTCGCAGAAGGGGAGTTCGGACATCTGCTGACCCGCGGCCCGTACACCATCCGCGGTTACTGGCGGGCACCGGAGCACAATGCCACGGCCTTCACCGGGGACGGTTTCTACCGGACCGGTGACATCGTGCGGCGCACCGGGACCGGTCATCTCGTGGTCGAGGGCCGGGCGAAGGACCAGATCAACCGGGGCGGCGAGAAGGTCGCCCCGGAGGAGGTCGAGAACGTCATCCTGGCGCATCCGTCCGTACATGACGTCTCGGTCGTCGCGGTCGCCGACGAGTACCTCGGGGAGCGGTCCCTGGCGTACGTGATCCTGCGCGACGGCGCCGAACCCCTGAAGTCCGTGGCGGTGAAACGCTTCGTGCGGGAGCGAGGGCTCGCCGCGTACAAGATTCCCGACCTCGTCGAGTTCGTCGACACCTTCCCGCAGACCGGTATCGGCAAGATCAGCAAGAAGGGGCTGCGTTCCACCGCGGCCACCGCCGAGCACCACTGACCGGGACGCACCGAAAGGCCCCACCCTCATGGCACTTCCCGCCATCGCCCCCTACGCCCTGCCCACCGAGGGCGAACTCCCCGCCAACCGCGTGTCGTGGAAGGTCGATCCGTCCCGCGCCGTACTGCTGGTGCACGACCTGCAGAATCACTTCCTGAAGGCGTTTCCCGCCGGGACCGAGCCGCTCACCGGGCTCCTCGACAACACCTCGCGCGTCCTCGCCGAGAGCCGCAAGCGCTCGGTCCCTGTGGTCTACTCGGCGCAGCGCGGCGGTCAGACTCCCGAGGAGCGCGGGCTCCAACTCGACTTCTGGGGGCCCGGCGTGGCCGATGGCCCCGAAGCGCTCGCGACGCCGGCCGCTGTCGCACCCGAACCCGGTGACACCTGGCTCACCAAGTGGAAGTACAGCGCCTTCGTCCGCACCGAACTCGCCGATCTGATGCGGGAGTCGGGCCGTGACCAGCTTGTGGTGGTCGGTGTCTACGCGCACATCGGCGTACTGATGTCGGCCTGCGACGCCTGGATGCGTGACATCCAGGCCTTCGTCGTGGCCGACGCCGTGGCCGACTTCTCCCGCGCGGACCACGACATGGCTCTCACCTGGGCCGCCGGGCGCTGCGCGGTCGTGACCACCACCGACGCCCTCTTCAAGGAGGCCTGAACCGATGGCGCTCACCGTGGAACAGATCCGCGCCGACGTCGCCGACGCGCTCGGCGAGGAGCCGGCCGAGATCCCCTTCGACGAGAACCTGCTGGACTACGGCCTCGACTCGGTCCGGATCATGGCCCTGCTCGAGGGCTGGCGTCGTGACCACGCGGTCACCGCCGACTTCGCCGATCTCGCCGAGCAGCCGGCCATCGAGGCCTGGGCACCGATGCTGGGGGTGAAGGTCTCATGACACTCCTGCACACCGATCCGGGCACGTCGGCCGACGTGGTGCCTCCGGTCGAACTCCCGCTCACCGCCGCCCAGTCGGGCATGTGGTTCGCCCAGGCTCTCGACCCGCTCAGCCCCGCGCAGAACACCGCGGAGTGCCTGGAGATGGACGGCCCGCTCGACCCGGCCCTGTTCGCCGCCGCCCTGCGCCGGGTCGCCGCGGAAGCCGATGTGCTTCGGGTACGTGTGGTGGACACCCCGGACGGGCCGCGGCAGTACGTGGAGGCGGAGGCCGAACTGCCGCTCACCGTCCTGGACTTCAGCGGTCGTGCCGACGGGCAGGAGCGGGCCGAGGCGTGGATGCGTGAGGACCTGGCCACCCCCTGCGATCTCACGGCCGGTCCGCTGTTCCGCCAGGCCCTGTTCCGCGTGGGCGACGACCGGTGGCTGTGGTACCAGTGCATCCACCACCTGGTCATCGACGGCTTCGGCTACTCCTTGCTCGCGCGGCGTACGGCGGAGGTCTACTCGGCCCTGGCGCGCGGCGAGGAACCGTCCGCCCGCACCTTCGGCTCACTCGAGGAACTGGTGGAGCAGGACGCGGAGTACCGGGCGTCCGAGGCGTACGCGACGGACCGCGACCACTGGTCGGAGGCTTTCGCCGACCGCCCCGAGGTGCCTCGGCTCGCGGGCCGGGGCGCGCTGCCCGGCCGTACGTTCCGCCGGCGGACCGCCCATCTGCCGCAGGTGACCGCGGAACGGCTCCGTGAGGTGGCGGGCCGGCTGCGGGCGACCTGGCCGGAGGTGCTGATCGCCGCCCAGGCCCTGTACACCTCGCGTGCCACCGCGCAGTCGGACGTGGTCCTCGGGCTGCCGATGATGGGCCGGGTCGGCTCGGCGTCGCTGCGTATCCCCGGCATGGTGATGAACGTGCTGCCGCTGCGGCTCACCGTCTCGCCGACGGACACGTTCGCCGAACTGGTGCGGCAGGTGGTGCTCGGCGTACGGAAGATCCGCCGGCACCAGCGCTACCGCTACGAGGACATCCGCCGCGATCTGGGTCTGCTCGGCGAGGGCCGCGGCCTGGTCGGTCCGCTGGTGAACGTCATGCCGTTCGACTACGCCCTGGACTTCGCCGGCACCGAGGCACGCGCCCGCAATCTGTCCGCCGGGCCGGTCGACGATCTGACGGTCAACGTCTACGACCGCGCCGACGGCCGAGGCCTGCGCATCGATCACGACGGCAATCCGGCGCTGTACGACGACGCGGCTCTCGCGGCCCATCAGGACCGTTTCCTGCACCTGCTCGAAGCTCTCGCGAACACCGACCCGCAGGCACAGCTCGGGGCGCACGGCATCGCCACCGAGGCCGAACGCGCCCTGGTGGTCGACGAGTTCAACCGCACCGAGCGTGATCTGCCGCCGACGACCCTGATCGGTCCGATCGAGTCACGTGCCGCTCGCTGCCCGGACGCCACGGCCCTGGTCTTCGGCGACACCTCGCTGACGTACGGCGC
Source organism: Streptomyces sp. YIM 130001 (assembly GCF_003574445.1). Lineage (GTDB taxonomy): Bacteria > Actinomycetota > Actinomycetes > Streptomycetales > Streptomycetaceae > Streptomyces. The sequence continues at coordinate 186,874 of NZ_KZ984558.1, read as the reverse complement.
GCTGAACGCCCGCTCCAACCGCCTGGCCCGGCATCTGCAGTCGCTCGGCGCGGGCCCGGGGCGGCTCGTCGCCGTCGCGGTGCCGCGTTCCGTGGACCTGGTCGTGTCGCTCCTGGCGATCCTCAAGTCGGGTGCGGCGTATCTGCCGCTCGACCCCGAGTATCCGCAGGCGCGGCTCACCTACATGCTTCGAGACGCGGCGCCGGTGTGCGCCGTGACCGACCGGGCGAGCCGGCTGCCGGAGGAGGCGGGGACCCCGCTCGTCGTCCTGCCGGAGCTCGACGCCGGCGTACTCGCGGAGTACCTGCCGACGAATCCGGCGAGGCCCCTGACGCCTGCGGACCCGGCCTACGTCATCTACACCTCGGGGTCGACCGGGCGCCCCAAGGGCGTGGTGGTGTCGCACGGTGCGATCGACAACCGGCTGCGCTGGATGCAGTACACCTACGGGCTCCGGTCCGACGACCGGGTTCTGCAGAAGACCCCGTCCTCGTTCGACGTGTCCGTGTGGGAGTTCTTCTGGCCGCTGCGTGAGGGCGCGGCCCTTGTGGTGGCGGAGCCGGGTGGCCACAAGGATCCGGTGTACCTGGCCCGGCTGATCGCCGAACAGGCCGTCACCACCTGCCACTTCGTGCCGTCCATGCTGCAGGTCTTCCTGACCGGGGGCGCCGATGTCGCCGGGCTGTGCTCGGGAATGCGCCGGGTGTTCTGCAGTGGCGAGGCGCTGCCGCGGGAGACCGCGCAGGCCTTCGGCAAGGTGCTGCCCCGGGTCGGCCTGCACAACCTGTACGGGCCGACCGAGGCCGCGGTCGACGTCAGCCATCACACCTGCGAGGCCGGGGACACCGGCCCTGTGCCGATCGGGCGGCCGGTGTGGAACACGCGCCTGTACGTCCTGGACGCGGCGCTCGAGCCGTGCCCGCCCGGAGTTCCGGGTGAACTGTTCCTGGCGGGGCGACAGTTGGCCGACGGCTATCTCAACCGGCCCGAGCTGACCGCCGAGCGTTTCGTGGACGATCCGTTCGCGCCGCCCGGTGAGCGGATGTACCGCACGGGTGACCTCGCCCGATGGACCGAACAGGGCGAGGTGGAGTATCTCGGCCGCACCGACCACCAGGTGAAGTTGCGCGGTCAGCGCATCGAACTCGGCGAGATCGAGGCGGCGTTGGCCGCACGTCCGGGTGTCACGGGTGCGTGCACGCTGGTCCGTGAGGATCGTCCGGGAGACCAGCGGCTGGTCGGCTACGTGACCGGTGACGCCGATCCGGCCGAGTTGCGGACGTCGCTCGCGCGTGAGCTGCCCGAGCACATGGTGCCGGCCCCGGTCCTGGTCCTCGATGCGTTCCCGCTCAGCCCCAACGGGAAGCTGGACCGGCGGGAGTTGCCCGCCCCCGTCCACACGGGCGGACAGGAAGCACGGGACGCGGCGGGTCCGCTGGAGAGGACGCTGGTCGGTCTCTTCGCGGAGGTGCTCGGCGTCGAACGGGTGGGCCCGGACGACGCGTTCTTCGATCTCGGCGGCACCTCGCTGCTCGCTGTGCGGCTCGTGACCCGGATCGGCGAGGAGCTGGGCTCCGAACTCACCATCGGTTCGCTCTTCGAGGCACCGACCCCGGCTCGCCTCGCGGACCGCCTCGGATCCGGGCGCCCCACCTCCGGGGACGCGCTCGACTGCGTCCTTCCGCTGCGACCGGGGGGCGCGCGGCCCCCGCTGTTCGCCTTCCATCCGGCCGGCGGCATCGCCTGGTGCTACGCGGGCCTCGTCGCCCGCCTCGGTCCGGATCAGCCGGTGTACGGGATCCAGGCGAGGGGCCTGACGGACGACGCACCGCTGCCCGTGAGCCTGCAGGAGCAGGCGGCGGACTATGTGCGGCACATCCGCGAGGTCCGGCCGCACGGCCCGTACCGGCTGATCGGATGGTCGGTCGGCGGGATCCTCGCGCACACCGTCGCCGTGCTGCTGCAGGAGGCGGGCGAGGAGGTCCAACTCCTGGCGCTGCTCGACGCGTTCCCGGCCGAGCAGTGGCGTGAGCGGCCCGCCCCCGAGGAGGGTGACGCCCTGACGGCCGTGCTGCGGATGGCGGGCTTCGAGCGAACCGGCGAACGCGACCGGGACGACGTACTCGCCACGCTGCGGCGGGGCGGCAGCCCGCTGGCCGGACTCGGCGACCACACGCTCAACCGCATCGTGGACATCGTGCCGAACCACGCGCGGATGATGCGCGAGCACGAGCACGGGACCTACGACGGCGACGTGCTGTTCTTCACCGCGGCCGCGCCGCGCGCGGAGGACTGGCTGACCAGGGAGGCATGGAAGCCGCATGTAGTGGGTGAGATCGCGAATCTGGACCTCGACTGCACCCATCCGCAGTTGCTGCAGGATCACCAACTCGACGCGATCGGGGCCAGGTTGACGGAGCGGCTGAGGGAAATCGACGGATGAGCCGGTGCCGACCCACCTTTGACTAACTTAGGCAAGCCTAAGCTAAGTTGATTCCACGTCGCCTCCTCCCAGGAGGCACATCAGCATCAGGAGACTGACGCAGCATGTCCTCACTCACCCGTCGTATCCGTCGTGCCGCAGCGATCGCCGTCGCCGTCGCCGCGGGGAGTTCGCTGGCCGTGGCCGGCACCGCGACCGCACAGCCCGGCAAAGGCTCCGCGGCCTCGCCCGTCACGTCGGCGCCGTTGGCCCAGGGCCTGTACCAGTCCGCGTACTCGGAGCGGAACAACGTCCTGTGGACGACCTCTGCCGTAGGCCGTCCGCCGGTCACCCAGTCCAGCCTGCTGAAGGTCGACCCGCGCTCACTCGAGGTGAAGGCCTCCTACACCCCGCCGGTGACCGATCAGGAGACCGGCGCCGTCGAGGCCGTGTACGGCATCGCCGTGGACGACGAGCACAACACGGTCTGGACCACCAACACCCGCGACAACTCCGTCGCGGTCTACAGCCAGCGCGACGGCAAACACCTCGCGACGCTGCCCGACGTGGCGCACGCCCGTGAGGTCGTCGTGGACGAGCGGCACGACGTGGCCTGGGCCAGCGGCTTCGGCGACGGCACGGTGATCGGCTTCGACACACGTACGTTCAAGGAGAACAAGCGCGTCACGGTCGAGGGCTCCTCCCCCACGGGCCTCGCCGTGAACGAGCGCACCGGCACGGTGTACGCGACCGATCTCGAAGGCGACCGCATCATCGAGATCTCGCCGTACGCCAAGGAACCGCGGTTCATCCCCGCGGGCGACGGGCCGATCTCGGTGGCCCTGTCCCGTGACGGCCGCACCGCCTACACCGCGGACCAGGCCGCCGGCGGCCTCTCCGTGGTGAACCTGCGCAAGGGCGAGGTCACCGGTACGGTCGCCACCGGCGAGGGAGCCCTGAACGTTGTCTTCGATCCCCGCTCGGGACGCGTCCTGGTGGCGAACCGTACGGCAGGCACGATCTCGGTCGTCGACCCGCGCAAGGGCGCGGTCGTCGAGTCCCACGCCACCGGCGCCGACCCGAATCACATCGCCGTGCACCGCGGCACCGCCTACGCCGTGGACAAGTCCGGCTCGGGACCCGAGGGTGAGGACCGGATCCACCGCATCCGTGTCTCCCGCTGAGCGAGACCCGCTGAGCGCACGTCCCGCAGCACTCCGGCCGGGGACCCTTCGCCACGGGCCCCGGCCGGCCCCCTGCCCGCCGATCAGCCGTGGCTGGTGTCGATCACGCAGAAGCGGTTGCCGTCCGGATCGGCGAGCACCACGAAGTCGGGGTCCGGAGGGTATCGGTCCCAGTCAACCCGGCTCGCGCCGAGCGACACCAACCGCTCCACCTCGGCCGCCTGATCGGCCGCGTCCGCCGCGTACAGGTCCAGGTGAATCCGCGGGTACGACTGCACCGGAACGTCGCTGAGGCCGAGCGAGAGGCGCACGCCCCGGCCGTCGGCGGGCACCAGGACCGCCCAGTCGGGTTCCGGCTCCTCCCGGAGCACGTAGCCCAGGACATCCGTCCAGAACACGACCGCGCGCGGCACGTCCGCCACACCCACCACTACCGATCCGATGCTGACCATGCATCGAGTCAAGCACGTCCGCCGTCGTCCGCCTCCTCGGACGGGTCGGCCGCCGCGAGGCGCACCGCGGCGACGGTCACGACCATGGCAGGGCCCGGCGTCAGGAGCAGCAGCGAGGCGGACCAGTGGACGGACGCCCAGACGCCGAGCACGGCGAGCGACGGGCCCGCCAGGTGCCGCAGCGGATGCCGCAGCACCAGATGCAGTCCACACGCCCACAGGAGCCGCCCGCGCAGGTCGGGGCGCAGGACACCGAGCGGCAGGGCCACCGCCAGGGCGAGCAGAGCGAGCAGCGCCGCCGCTCCGTTCAGCCCCACGGAGAGCAGCAGCCAGTCCGCGTCGGACTGTCGCCACATGGTGAGTGCGACGAGGAGGGCGGCCGCGGGGGCCGCCGCGATCAGGCAGTTCACCATCCCGTAGAGCCACAACTCCCTCAGGGCGCACCACCATTGGCGGACCGTCGCACCGCCGTCGGCGGCCCGGGTCAGCGCCGCCGTCCCCGGGCCCACGAGGACGGCGGCGAGCAGCACCGAGACCGGCGTGATGCCCGGCGACAGGAGCGCCGTCACGGTGGCTCCCGCGCACACGGTCACGCTCGCGGCGAGGAGCGCGGGCAGGCCGGGCCACGCGCCGCGCAGGGTGCCGAGGAGCGCCTCGCGTTCACCCGCACCGAGTTCCCGGACGGCCATCGTGCTCAGCCCCTCAGCCCGGCGGACGCGATGCTCGCCACGAAGCTGCGCTGGAAGGCGAGGAACAAGGCGAGCACGGGCAGTACGACCGCGGTGATCGCCGCGAACACGACCACCGACGAGCCCGACTGGCCGTTCTGCAGGGCGACGAGACCGATGGGCAGGGTCATGTGCTCGGGTGTGCTCAGGAAGATGAGTGGTCCGAAATAGTTGTTCCAGGACAGCTCGAACGTCAGGATCGTCATCGCGGCGAGTGCCGGACCGGACAGCGGCACGATCATGCGGAAGAGGATCCACAGATGGCCCGCCCCGTCGATCCGGGCCGCCTCGTCGAGTTCCCGCGGGATGGTGTTGAAGTACTGCCGCAGGAAGAAGACCGAGAAGACGTTGATCAGGGCGGGCAGCCAGAGTGCGGCGAGGGTGTCGACCAGGCCGAGGTTGCGCATCAGGACGAAGACCGGGATGACCGTCATCTGTACCGGCACCATGAGCGCGCTGAGCATGAGAAGGAAGAGTCCGTCGCGTCCGCGGAAGCTCAGCCGGGAGAAGGCGTACGCGGCGAGGACACTGACGAGCAGCGATCCGGCGGTCGAAATGACCGCCACCTGGAGGCTGTTGAGTGCCATCCGACCGAACGGGATCAGCTCGGGGATGCCGCCGAAATGGTCGAAGGTGAACGGCGCCGGCACCCACTCCGGCGGGATCGAGAAGGCCGACTTCTCCGGAGTGAGGCTCTGGCCCACCAGCCACACCAGGGGCGCCACCATGAGCAGCCCGACGACCAGTAGCACCGTGTTGATCACGGCTCCCGCTGCCTTGTTCACTGTTGGTGCACCCACTTCCTGGATCCCCAGAACTGCAGCAGCGTCACGGCCATCATCACGACGAACACCAGCAGCGAGACCGCCGAGGCGTAGCCGACCTGGAAGGACTCGAAGCCCTTCTGGTAGAGGTACATGACCACGGTCAACGTCGAGTCGTCCGGGCCGCCTTGGGGCGTGATGATCTGCACCGGATCGAAGATCTGGAACGCGCCGATGAACGTGATGACCGCGGCGAAGAAGATCGTCGGTGACATCAGCGGGATCGTCACGTGCCACAGGACCTGACGCCCGTCGGCTCCGTCGCAGCGCGCCGCCTCGACGAGTTCCTTCGGCACCGTCTGGAGCCCGGCGAGCATGATCACGAAGGTGAAGCCGATGGTGTGCCAGAAGTCGATGCCGATGATCGCGGGCAGCGCCCAGGCCGGGTCGGTGAACCAGTCCGGAGTGGTGATACCCACCTCGCCCGCGTAGTGCGTCACGATGCCGAAGGTCGGGTCGAGTACGTACTTCCAGAGCAGCGCGACGGCCGCCCAGGAGATGACGAACGGGAAGAACAGCGCGGTGCGGACGAAGTACGAAAGGGCCCTGCTCATCGCTCTGTTGACCGCGAGTGCGAGGAGCAGGCCACCGACCAGGTGGGTGACGACGGAGGCCAGGGCGAAGACGAAGGTGTTCGCGAGGGCCGTGTAGAGCAGCGGGTCGGAGAACATCCGGGTGAAGTTCTCGGTGCCGGTGAAGCGGGCCGGGGTGAGCATGTCCCACTGGAAGAAGCTCAGACCGATCGCGACGACGAACGGTCCGAGCACGAACACCAGGAACAGCAGCACGGCCGGGCTGACGAACGCGTATCCCACCCATCCGCGCCGCGGTCCGGCACGCCGCTCCCCGGGCTGTCCGTGCCGCCCGCCGCGCCGTACGGCAGGGGCGGCTGTGTCGGTCACAGCAGCCCGCTCAACTTGCTGTTCGCCGCCTCCAGCGCCTCGCGCACCGGCTTGGTGCCGGTGATGGCGGCCTGCCAGCCCTGTGTGACGGCGGCCTGCATCTGCGCGCCCTGGATCGGTGAGGGTATGGGTGCGCCGTAGCCGATCGCCTTGGGGAGCTCCCCGGTGCCTTCAGGTGCTTCGTCGGTGAAACTCGCGCTCTCGGCCACCGAGTTGCGGGCCGGTACGTTGGTGCCGCCGATGGAGGCGTAGAACTGCGAGGCGTCCTTGGTCATCAGCCACTTGAGGAACGTCCAGGCGGCCTGCTTCTTCTTGGACGCCTTCAGGATCGGCCAGCCGTCCCAGCCGACGGGCGAGCCCCGGCCGGCCTTCACCGGCCAGCTGACGATCCGCACCTTGTCGACCATCTCGAGCCGGCGCAGGTCGGCCGTCGGCCAGCGTCCGCCGCCGAGTGCGGCGAGTTTGTTCTTGGCGAGCTGCGCGCCCGCGTCGAAGGTGCCGCCGGGCTTGGGCGAGAGGCCGTCGTCGACGAGGCTCTTGACGAAGGCCGCCGCCTCGACGGCCTCCGGGGAGTCGTACGTTCCCTTGTCCCAGGCGCTGTTGAGGGTGCTGGTGCCGTTGGTGAGCAGCCACGGCAGGATGTCGACGAACGGGAAGCCGTAGCCGACCGGCAGCAGGAAGGCGCCGGTGCGTTCCTTGATCCGCAGTCCTGCCTGCCTGAAGTCGTCCCAGGTCCACTCCCCCGACGGCAGATCGACGCCGGCCTCGGCGAAGACCTCGGTGTTGAGGTACATGACGACGGTGTTGTAGCCGCCGGGGATGTAGTACGTGCGGCCGTCGTCGGTGGAGCCGTACTTCTGGGTCCAGCGGCGCAGCTTCGGGTCGACATCCGCGAAATAGGCGTCGACGGTCTTCTTGTCCTTGTCGATGTAGGCGTCGAGCGGTTCGAGGAGTCCCTTGGAGGCGAACAGGCGCTGGCCTTCCGTCGCGACCTGCACGATGTCGGGGACCTTGCCTCCGGCGATCTGGGTGGAGACGGTGTTGGCGAAGGTCGCCCAGTCCTTGGAGGCGATCCCGCGGGCCTTGACGCGGATCTTCGGGTGCGCCTTGTTGAACTCGTCGAAGAGGGCGTTGAACGACTTCTGCTGGGTGGCGTCGCCGAGGTAGATCAGGTTCAGGTCACCGGTGGCGGCCGAGCCTCCGCCATCGTCCGGTCCACCGCAGGCGGTGAGTGCGGAGGCCGCGGGGAGTGTGGCGGCGGCGGCCGACATGCGCAGCGCGCGGCGCCGGGTGAGGGGTGCCCGCTGGAAGGTGTGCATCGCTGGGTCTCCTGTCCTGGGTTGTCCCGGGGTTGCGCATGTGACTCATCCGCTGGGCCGCAGTACGAGCTCGTACGGTTCGCCTCCGTATCGGCCTGCGAACCGCGCGGTGCGTGCCTCGGTCACCTCCACGGTCCCGACGAGTGCGCCGGCGATGACCGGCCAGCGGCCGGGCAGCGGGTCGAGCGTGATGGTGCGGCTGCGGGCATCGACGACCGTGCGGGGCCAGGCGTGCAGGAGGCCGAAGGACGCCATCGAGCGGACGTAGTGGTTGCCGCATTCCACTTCGTTGAACGGGTTGCGGGTGCGGCCGGAGTAGCGGGCGCGCACGTCGTCGACGATGTGTTCGGCGAGGTCGTGCATCCCGTGGGTGGCGAGTGCGACGGCCGCCGTGTACTCCAGACCGGTCCATACCTCGTTGCAGTACGGGAAGGGGCGTTCGGGCCTGCCGCCGTGCGGATAGGTGCAGTTGAGCAGTCCGTGCTCGTCGCCGAGTGCGTAGCTGCGCAGGTGGTTGAAGTGGGAGTGGAACTCCGCGCGGTGGTTGTGCCGGACGATGCTGTGCAGGGCGGTGGTGACGTGCTCGGGGTCGAGCCGGTCGTCGAGGCCGCACAGGCGGGCCAGGGCGTGGCCGGCGAGCTGGTCGGTCATGCAGCCGGGGCCGATCTGCAGGTCCGGGTCGACGAGGTCGTCGGAGCCGACGTCGGGACTGTCGCCGTCGTAGCGGATGCGCAGCCCGTCGGCGATGCGGTCGGCGGTGCCCGGCGGGAGCACCGTGTGGGCGTAGTACTCGCCGTTGAAGAGTTCGGCGTCGGTGGCGGTGGCGCCGCGGGTCAGGAGTTCCTCGCAGTCGTCGGCGAAGGCGGTGTCACCGACGGCGCGGGCCATCTCGGCCGAGGCGGCGAGTGCGCCCAGGTACCAGGACTGGTTGATGCCGTTCGGGCCGTAGTACTCGACGTCCGATGTGCTGTGCTGGCAGCCCTCCAGCAGGCCGTCGCGGTCCGCGTCCCAGCCGAGCGGGATCCAGGTGAATTCCAGGGCTTTGCGGGCCCCGGGCCAGTACGCGGCGAGGAGGTCGTCGCGGCCGGTGAGCTGCCAGGTCCGGTGCAGGCGCAGCAGCGCGCCCAGTTGTCCGTCGGCGGCTGCGACCGGCCACTTGGTGCCCTCGGTGGCGAGGGGGAGGCCGGCGCGGAAGCTCATCTTCCCGCGCTCGTCGAGGCTGTGGACGAACTCGACCTCCCGCATCGTCCAGGCCAGGTCGGGGAAGAGCTGCTCGAGCGCGTACTGGTAGTTCCAGACATGGGTGCAGCTCCCGTGGCAGCTGCCGTGGTCGGTGTTGCCGCCCTCCCAGGCGAGAAAGGTGCCGTCGGCGATCCGGAAGCAGGTGGGCGACTTGAGTACGGCGGCGTTGGACAGGACGGCGTCCTGCACCGCTTCGGGGAGGTCGGATCCGGTGACCGTCTCCACGTAGCCGCGGGTTCGCCGCAGGTACTCGGGCAGTCGGGGCGCGGCGTGGCGTACGACGTCCGCGGCGTCGGTGAAGCGCGTCGTGTAGTGGTTGCCGACCAGCGGTCCGCCGTGGCCGTAGTCCGGTGGGCCCGCGAAGTGGTGGGTCCAGGCACGGCGGTTGGGGAAGTGCCAGGCGATCAGGAAGGTGAAGTCGGCGCAGGCACCGGGCGGGATCCGCCGGGTGACGACGAGGGAGCCGGTGGGCACACGGGCTCCCTCGCCGGGTGCCTCGAGCCGGCCGTCGTCTGCGAAGTCGTCCCAGAAGTCCAGGAGCGAGTCACCCCAGGAGCGGCGTGCCCAGGTCAACCGGTGCGAGGTGACCGGCCCGTCGACGGCGGCGAGGGCGAGGCTTCCGCGCGCCTCGTCGTCGGGGGCGACGGTGTCGCCGCATCGGCCCGCGAGTGTGGTGGTGTCGCCGCCGGAGTGGACGAGCGAGAAGGTGTTGCCCGGCGGGATACGCCCGTCCGGTCCGCGTCCGGCGATGTGCTGGAGGCTGCCGCAGACCGCGGCCTCGACCGTGCGGTCGGATGTGTTGTGCAGGCGGGTGCGGTGGATGAGAAGCGGGAGGCCGCTGGCTTCCGCGTCACCCGGCACGAAGGGGTTGTACGCGGACACCGTGGCCACGACGGGGAGTTCGGGGTCGGTGAGCAGGGCCTGGCCGAAGGGGTGGGCGGCGGCGAACTCGCCGTGCCGGAACCGGGGCAGTCCGTGCAGTGCGGAACGGCTGCCGTGCGGACCCTCGTACTCGTGCTCGAGGAGGGATGCCTCGAGGACGCGGGTGGTGACGCGCTCGCCGTCGTCCAGGCGCACCGAGAAGAAGCTGTCCGCCCCGGTTCCCTTCGCCGGGCGGTTGAACAACTCCCAGTCCAGGAGCTGGCCGCGGCCGCCGAACCCGATACACCCGGTGCCGATGCCGCCGACCGGCAGGACGATGTGGGCGCGGTCCTGGCCGCGGTAGTGACGCAGCCAGGGCCGGTCCGCGTCGAACGCGGCGGACTCCTCGCTGTATGGCTGGATCGGCTCCGAGCGCCTCTGCACGTCTCAAGTCCTCCGGTGGATGGCCCGGTTGCGGGCATGGGTGGGGTTCCGGTGGAAGATCTGCACCTGCGAGCCGGGGCCACCTCCTAGTTCGCGTCGGCGTGCTGGCGGGCGGCGAGGGCGTGTGCGGTGTCGCGGGTGGACAGGTAGAGGTCCAGGTAGTGGCCGTAGAGCTCCTCGTAGAGCGGGCCGCGGGAAGGGTCCGGTTCGACGACGGACTCCACGGGGTTCCACGATGCGATGTCACCCGGTTCCGCGAGGCCCGCGCCGACCGCCGCGAGGAAGGTGTCCCCGTAGGCGGCTCCGATGGTGTGGCGCGGGACCTGCTGGGGTTTGCCGGTGACGTCGGAGACGATCTGCGTCCAGAGTTCGCGGGCTCCGCCGCCGACCGCGATCAGCCGGTGCGGGTCGCCGCCCGCCTCGGTCACCGCGGTGAGGTTGTGGCGTACGCCGAAGGCGGTGCCCTCGAGGGCGGCCCGGTACAGGTGGCCCCGCCCATGACGCAACGTCAGACCGTGCACCACTCCCCGGGCGTCCGGGTCGAAGAGTGGCGACCGCTCCCCCGCGAAGTACGGCAGCATGAGCAACCCCTCGGCGCCGGGCGGGACTTGGGCCGCCTCGGAGACGAGGGTGGGATAGTCGGAGCCGGTCAGATCGCGCAGCCAGGCGGTGACCGCGCCCGACGTGGCCATGCCGCCGGCCAGGCAGTAGGTGCCGGGGAATGCGCCGGTGGTTCCCCAGAGTTTGGTGCTGGAGACCGGCTGGGCGGTGAAGTTCACGAGGAACATCGTGGTGCCGTACATCAGCATCAGGTCGCCCGGCCGGGTGGCGCCGACCGCCGTCGCCTCCGCCCATGCGTCGACGGTGCCGGCGACGACCGGGGTCCCGGCGGGGATGCCGGTGACGGCGGCGGCATCGGCGGTCACCTCGCCCACCACGTCGGCCGGCCAGACGAGTTCGGGCCATTCGAGACCCGGCGCGATCTCCTCGCACCAGTCCTCGATCCAGCTGTTGGTGTGCAGATCGTAGAGCGGCGTGCACTGGCTGGCCGAGTGGTGGTCGAGCACATAGGCGCCCGTGAGGCGGTGCGCGAGCCAGGAACTGGCCATGTACCAGCGGGAGGTGGCGCCGTAGATGTCGGGCTCGCGTTCGCGCAGCCACTGGAGTTTGGGGCCGATGGCCTGGCTGGTGAGGACGGAGCCGCAGCGGGCGGCGATGCGGTCCTGGCCGTAGCGCGCGGTCTGTGCGGCGATCTGGTCGCCGGCCCGGGTGTCGACTCCGTACAGGATCGCCGGGCGCAGTGGGGTGCCGGCCGCGCCGACGGGCAGCAGGCAGGGGCCGATGCCGCTGATGCCGAGCGCGCTCACGCGCTCGCCCGAGGCCGCCGCCGCGGTGGTCAACTCCCGTGCCAGCGCCACGAAGTCGGACCACCACACGCGTTCCGCGTCGTGCTCCACACGTCCGGGGAACGGAGTGTCGGTGGCGTGTTCGCGTACGGCCTGGGTGACCAGGGTGCCGTCAGGGCGGGTGAGGACGCCCTTGGACGAGGACGTGCCGATGTCGATGCCGAGGATCAGGGTCATGAAGGTCCCAAGGGGCTGGTGAGTGCGGGCTGACTCGGGCCGGCCGGATCAGCCGGTCTTCTTCGTCATGTCGTAACGGCCGTACACGTCCTCGGCGTTGGACTTGGTGATCTCGGTGGTGTCGAGGGTCTGCTTCTTCTCCACCTTCTTGCCCTCGGCCAGTTTCGCGGCCGTCTCGGCCGCCTCCTCGGCGCCGGTCGGGTAGAGGTAGGTGGCGATCATCTTGCCCTGCTGGACGGCGCGGATGCCGCCGTCGGGGATGGCGAGTCCGTCGATGCCGATGAACTTGATGTCCTTGGCCTTGCCCGCTCCGGACGCGGCGGACTGGGCGCCGATCGCCATCGGGTCGTTGTGCGAGTACACCAGGTCGATCTTCGTGCCGCGCTGCAGCCACTGCTGCATGATCTTCGTGCCTTCCGGCTGCAGCCATTTGCCCTCGCGCTGCTCGACCACCTTGATGTCGTCGTGGCCCTTCAGCGCGGCGGCGAATCCCTTGTGGCGCTGCTTCTGCGGGTCGGTGGAGAGCAGTCCGCGGATCTCGGCGACATTGCCGCCGTCCGGGAGCGCCTTGATGGCGGCCTCGCCGGCCTTCTTGCCGATCTGGAAGTTGTCACCGCCGATGAATGCGTCGTAGCAGTCGGTCTTGACGGCCCGGTCGAGGATGATGACCGGGATCTTCGCCTGGCAGGCCTGTTCGACGGCCGGGGTGAGCGGGTCGGGCTCGTTGGGCGAGACGATGAGGACGTCGACCTTCTGCTGGATGAACTGCTGTACCTGGCTGACCTGACGGGCGTTGTCCTGTTTGGCGTCGGCGATGGGCAGCAGCTTCAGGTTCTTGTGCCGCTTCACGTAGTACGCGAGCTGCTTGTTGAGCTGGGCCCGGTACGGCTCGGCGTTGTTGGCCTGGGCGTAGCCGATGGTGAAGGTGCCGTCGCCGTCCTTGCCGGACGAGCCCCCGCCGTCGTCGGTCTTCGATGCGCAGCCCGCGCAGAGGGCGGCGGAGGCGGCCAGGGCGGTCGCTGCGGCCAGGGCCTTCGCGGGACGTGGCGACTTTCCGGTGCGTGGTGTGAGGGTCATGCGGCGGAGTCCTTTCGAGCCGGGGTGAGTCGGTTCCGCAGGGTGCGCAGCAGCTCGGGGCGCTGCAGGACCACGGCGACGACGACGATGAGTCCCTTGATGACCAGCTGCCAGTTGTCGCTGACGGCATTCAGGCCGAGGACGTTGTCGAGCAGGGTGAGGATCAGGGCGCCGACGAAGGTGCCGATGATGGTGCCCTTGCCGCCGGCGAGCGAGGCGCCGCCGATGACGGCCGCGGCGATGGCGTCGAGTTCGTAGGTGTTTCCGGCCTGAGGGTCGGCTGACACCGAGTAGGCGGCGTCGATCGGGCCGGCGAATCCGGCGAGCATGCCGGAGAGGGTGAAGACGGCGATGACGACCAGGGTGACGTTGATGCCGGAGAGCCGGGCGGCCGTCGGGTTGCCGCCGACCGCGTAGATGTGCCGGCCGAAGGCGGTGCGCGACAGGATCAGGTGGAAGACGACGCACACGATGACGAAGGCGAGCACCGGGTAGTACACGCCGTCGGGTCCGAGGAATCCGACGCCGACGTTGTGTCCCGGCGTGCCGAGGCTCTGGAACGCCTCGGCGTTCTCGGTGAGTTTCCCGTCGGGCCCGGCGACGGTCGTGCCGACGGACTGGTTGTCGGACATCTGTCTGTCGAGGCCGCGGGCGATGGAGAGCATCGCGAGGGTCATCACGAACGACTGGATCCTCAGGACCGAGGTGCCGACGCCGTTGACGAAGCCGAAGGCCGCGCCGATCAGCATGCACAGCGGGACGATCTGCCACACGGGCATGTCGTGGTTGGCGACCATCATGGCCGAGGCCATCGAGGCGAAGCCGAGCAGGGAGCCGACCGACAGGTCGATGCCGGCGGTGAGGATGACGAGCGTGACACCGACGGCGAGGATGCCGCGGGAGGCGAAGTTGCCCACCGCGTTGGTGAGGTTGGTCTGGTCCAGGAAGGTGTCGCCCTGGGTGGCGATGCCGATGGCGACGATGAGGACGAGGCCGATGTAGCTCTGCAGCGAGCCGAGCCAGGGCAGCAGACGCTTCGCGCGGGTGCGCACGTCGGGGCCGTCGTTCTTCGCCTGATCGAGAAGGGTGTCAGTCATCCCGCCTCCCGTCGTCTGGGGCTTCCGTGTGCGTGATGCGGTGTTCCGCGATCACCGCTGCCTGTTCGTCCGTGACCGTCTCGCGGGCCATCGCGGCGGTGAGGATCGCTTCCTGGGTGGCCTCGGGTCCCTGCGCCGGGTCGCGGTGGAACTCGCCGGTGAGGCGGCCTTCGCAGAGCACCAGGATCCGGTCGCACATGCCGATGAGTTCCGGCAGTTCGGAGGAGACGGCGACGATGGCGGTGCCCTGGGCGGCGAGCCGGTCCATCAGGGCGTGGATCTCGGCCTTGGCGCCGACGTCGATGCCGCGGGTGGGTTCGTCCATGAGCAGCACACTGGGTTCGGTGAGCAGGCACCGGGCGAGTACGACCTTCTGCTGGTTGCCGCCGGAGAGGTCGCTCACCGTCGCCTCGAGACCCGGGGTCTTCACCTTCAGGCTCGTCACCTGGGCGGCGACATCGGCCCGTTCGCGTCTGCGGCTCAGGGTCCGCCAGGCTGTCCGGTAGCGGGCCAGGGCCGCCAGGGAGCCGTTGAAGCGCACGGTGTTGCCGAGGACGAGGCTCTGTTCCTTGCGGTCCTCGGCCACCAGGGCGAGCCCGCGGCGGATCGCCTGGCCCGGCGTACGAGGGTGGTACGGCTTGTCGTCGAGCGTGAACCTGCCTCGCACGCGCGGGCCGTAGTCGCCGAAGACGGCCTGCAGGACTTCGCTGCGCCCGGCGCCCATGAGTCCGGCGAGGCCGACGATCTCGCCGGCCCGCACCGTGAGGTCGATGCCGTGCAGGGAGGGCCCGCCGGACCGGTTCGGGTGGGTGAGGCCGTCGACCTGAAGGCGTACGGGTCCGTCGCTGTGCTGCTCGGGGCGGCGCGGGAAGAGTTCGCCGAGGGGCCGGCCGACCATCAGGCGGATCAGTTCGGCGCGGGTGGTGTCGGCCGTCGCGCGGTGGCCCGCGTGGGTGCCGTCGCGGAGCACGGTGACGGTGTCGGCGATGGCCTCCAGCTCCTCGAGCCGGTGGGAGATGTAGATGACGCCGACGCCCTGTGCGGTGAGGTCGCGGATGACGGCGAACAGGCTGCGTACCTCGGCGTCCGCGAGGGCGGAGGTCGGCTCGTCCATGACCAGGACGCGGACGTTCAGGCTGAGGGCCTTCGCGACCTCGATGAGTTGCTGCTCGGCGATCCGGCAGTCCTTGACGAGCCGGCGCGGCGGAGTATCGAGCCCGAGTCCCGCGAGCAGTTCCGCGGCCCGGCGGTCCATCGCCTTGCGGTCCACCGTGCCGCGGCCGGTTCGGGGCTCACGGCCGAGGAGGATGTTCTCGGCGGCGGAGAGTTCCGGGACCAGGTTGAGCTCCTGGTGGATCATGCCGATGCCGTGTCGGGCGGCGTCCTTGGGACGGTGGATGTCGACGCGCTCTCCGTCGCGTTCGATGACCCCTTCGTAGTCGGAGTGCACTCCGGCGAGGACGTTCATCAGGGTGGACTTCCCGGCACCGTTCTCGCCGAGCAGTGCCACCACCTCGCCGGAGTGCACGGTCAGGTCGACGCCCTTGAGGGCGCGTACGCCGGGGAAGGACTTGGCTATGCCGCGCATCGCGAGCAGCGGTGGCGCGGGCGGCACTTCGGTGGTCATGGCCGGATGGGCTCGCCTTCCGTGAGTCGGGGCGCGGGGCGGGCCCCGGTGAGGGGCTCCGCCCCGCGCGACGGGAGCTGGAGCGGGGGTGTGCGCTCTAGGCCGCGTCCCCGAAGCCGTCATAACGGATACCGAGTTGGTCGCAGACTGCGCGCAGGTCGGCGACGTGGTCGCCGGGCACGGCGTGGATGTGGTTGGACCCGAACCTGGTCAGGAACTCCTCGGCGGGTGCGTTCAGGCGGGCGAAGGCGTGCGGCCACTCCCAGGTGGAGGCGCGCATCATCTGCTCGTTGGTCGCGGCGTCGTAGTTCTCGAACGATCCGCGCATGACGTGCATGCGGTACTCGCTGTCGGCCCGGGTCAGTCGGGCGAAGGTGAGGTCGCCCGGGGCGGCGAGGTGTTGCACGGAGGCACCGCCGGCGGGGAAGTAGAACACCTCGGGCAGGAAGTTGACCTTGGCGAGGTTCTCCAGCGGGTCGTCGGAGCGGGCGGCGTACCAGGTGGCGTGCTGGCCGGAGTTGCAGAGGTCCCAGACGTCCTTGTCCTGGTGGTAGTGGCGCACGTCGGCGAACAGGACCGGGTCGCCGGTGAGCAGCTTCAGGAGCTGCATGGTGAGGGCGCCGTCCATGTCCGCCTCGGTGGCGGTGACATGGGTTTCCTTCGGCCCTTCCCAGTCGTAGGGGTCGTTCAGGAAGGCCTCGGCGACGTCCATGGTGGCGAAGTTGGCGGTGAGTTCGGGCTGGCCCTTGATGCCGGAGAAGTCCAGGTTCCATTCGGCGATGAGTTCCTTCATCGCGTAGTAGGAGCGGATCTGGCGTTCCAGGAGCTCCGGGGTGAGCCGGTCGCCGTCGTAGTGGACGCCCGCGGAGTTCTGTTCCAGCCAGAGGCGGCCCTGTTTGACCAGGGACGCGTCGGCGTTCTCGGCGCGGCGTACCACCTCCCACTGGTCGATCTCCTCGACGTCGACGCCGAAGATCTTCATCCACTGGTCGGTGTTGGCGGTGGCGGTGTACATCCCCATCGGGCGTCCGCCGATCCGGCCGAAGGTGGATCCGCGCAGGCCCTGGACGGCGGCGCCGGCCCTGACCTGGGAGAGGATGCGGCTGCGCGTGGCGGGGTCGTGCACGTCCCCCCAGGCGCGGGAGTGGACACGGCCTATCTGGTCGAGGCCACCGCCGCCGGCCAGCATGCCGACCATGCCCGGGTACTGCGGGTCGATGTTCGCGACCATCAGGATCGGTCCGGGTGTGGCCTCGGCGGCCAGCATGGTGAAGTGCGGGAAGGTCCACACCGAGTGGTGAAAGATCGTCAGATCCACGTGCTGGTCCGCGAGATGGCGGGCCTGGGAGGTGGCGAGGACGTTGGACTCGACGTGCTCGGGTGCGGTCACGACCTCGTGTCCGGCCTCGACCAGCATCGCTGCCAGTTCCCGGGCGGCGCGGGTCACGTGCTCACGTACGTCGCGCTGTACGTAGTCCCGGCCGTCGGAGATGGACAGCAGACCGATGCGTGCCATGTATGGCCTCCAAATGCGTGGTGGGTTTCGCGGCGGTGCCTGGTGCGGTGGCCGTCGGCGTCACTTCAGGCCGGAGGTCTTGATGGACTCGACCATCTGGCGCTGGAACACGACGAATACGGCGATCATGGGAATGGCGGCGACCATCGTGCCGGCCAGAATGTAGTTGTAGTTCGACGAACTCTGGCTGGCGAACTGGGCGATGGCCGTCTGGACGACCTGGAGCTTCGGGTCGGTGGTGACGACCAGGGGCCAGACGAACGCGTTCCAGTTCGCCAGGAAGAAGAAGATCGCCAAGGCCGAGAGAATGGGCCGGGACATCGGCAGGACGACGCTCCAGTAGACGCGCCAGTGACTGCATCCGTCGACGATCGCCGCTTCTTCGAGTTCACGCGGAAAGCCGAGATAGAACTGCCGGAGCAGGAAGATCCCGAACGCGTTGAAGATGGCGGGGACGATGAGCCCGGCATAACTGTCCAGCATCCCCATTTGGCGGACGACCATGAACAGCGGAATGAGTACGACGGGGGCGGTGATCAGCAGGGTGGCGAAGATCAGGGTAAAGATCTTCTCCCGGCCGGGAAAGCGCAGTCGGGCCAGCGCATAGGCCGCCATCGAGTGGAAGAAGAGAGCCACCACGGTGATGACGACGGAGACGAAGAAGCTGTTGAAGAGGTAGCGCCCGAAGTCGACCTCGGTGAAGACGTAGACGAAATTGTCGAAGGTGAAGTCGGTGGGGATGAGTTTTCCGTCGTTCACCGTGGCGCGGGTCTTGAACGAGGACGTGATCATCCACAGGAACGGGAAGATGGTCACGACCGACATCACGACCGCGAGTGCGGTGAGGCCGGCCCGGCCGGTGAACCGCCGGCGGGTGGCGACCGGATTGCTAGCGGTCATCGTCGAACCTCCCGCTCCCGGTCACCTTGAAGATGACGGCGGAGAACAGCACCATGACCAGGACGAGGAAAGAGCCCATCGCCGATGCGTAGCCGTACTCGCCGAATCCGAAGGCCTGGGTGTAGATGTAGTAGATCGCGAGCGAAGTGCCGTTCGCGGGACCGCCCGCCGTCATGGTGAAGATCAGGTCCAGGCCGCCGGTCATGGCGGCGACGGTGGACATGATGAGGACGAAGAAGCTGGTGGGTTTGAGCAACGGCCAGGTGATGGAACGGAATTGGGTCCATGGCCCGGCACCGTCGATCCGCGCCGCCTCGTAGTACTCCTTGGGGATTTCCTGCAGACCGGCGAGGAAAATGATCATGTAGTAGCCCATCATGACCCAGACCATGATGGCGATGACCGTGGCGAGTGCGAGGGTCGGTTCGCCGAGCCATGACTCGCCCTCCATTCCCAGGGCGCGTAGTGACTGGTTCACCACGCCCACCTGGTCGTCGAGCATGAATTTCCAGAGCAGACCGACGACGGCCAGGCTGATCATGTACGGCAGGAAGAGTGCGGTGCGGAAGAAGCCGTTACCGGGCAGCTGCTGCTTCATCAGTAGGCCGAGCGCGAGGCTGACGCAGAAGAGGACCGGCACGAGGACCACCACATAGATGCCGGTGATCTTCATCGACTCCCAGAACATCGGGTCCTGGAACATCCGCTCATAGTTGCCGAATCCGACCCATTCGTAGCTGCCGAATCCACTGACCTGGAAGAAGCCGAGAACGACGGAGAGCAGCATGGGAATTCCGACGAACAGCAGGAGCCCGAGACCGTCGGGGAGGATGAAGAGTCCGGCTGCCAGCCACTCCCGGTGCTTGCGGCTCATTCGCCGGCCGCCGGGGCTCGCCGGCGTGGCCGTTTCCGTTTCCCGGGTACGTCCCGGTGCGGCGACGCTCGTCATATCAGGCTCGCCCCCTGGTAACTCTTCATGAACGCGTCGATGGACTCGGCGGCGCGGGTGACGGAACCGTCCACGCCCTTGTCGGCGAACATCACGCCCTGGATGGCGTCGGACACGGCCTTGTAGACCACGGGCGGGAAGCGGGGTTCGGCGCGTCCCTCGGGGGCGATGTCGTCCTTGAACTTCTTCATCGCCCAGAAGTCGTATCCGCCCTTCTCGGCGCCCCGTTCGACCGCGGACGTACGCGGTGCCACATCCGACTTGACCCCGGTGCACCACTTGACCATGCGGTCCACGCAACGGTCGTCGGCCTTGCCGAGAGCCCAGCCGCAGAACTCGGCGGCCTGGTCGGGATTACTGCCCTTGGCGTTCGCCGCGAACGACCAACCGCCCAGTGCGGTGATGTACTTGCCGCCTGGTGGCAGGGGCAGCCGGAAGACGCCGTACTTGAACTTCGGGGCGAACGCCTTGAAGCTCGACACCTGCCAGATGCCCATCTGCCACATGCCGACGTTGCCCGCCTTGAAGGCACTGACCACGTCGCCGGCGGCGGGAAGTGTGCGGGGCATGATGCGGTGTTGCACCGCATCCCCCCACAACTGCAGTGCCTGGCGGGCCGCCTTCGAGTCGAAGACGACATTGCCCTGCGGGTCGACGACGTCGCCGCCGCCCTGCCACAGCCACGGATACCACATGAAGTTCTGCAGGTAGCCGGGGTTGGTCTCGACGACGAACCCGGCCCGGGTGCCGCTGCTCAACTTGTCTCCGGCGTCGAGCAGTTGGTCCCAGGTGGTGGGGATGTCGCCCTCGGAGAGCCCCGCCTTCTCCCAGGCCTGCACGTCGTAGAGCATGGCGAGCGGCTCGACCTCCATCGGGAGGGCGTAGACCTTGTCGTCGACCATGCGACTCTTCAGGTGGTCGCCGTAGTCCTCGACGACGCCGTCGTCGAGGTGCGGGGTGAGGTCCTGCAGCACGCCGCCGTTGGAGTAGCGCAGGAAGTCACCGGGGCTGAGCAGGAAGATGTCGGGGCCCGAACCGGTCGCGAAGGCGGAGGGCACCTTGAATCCGTTGGTGTAGTCGCCGGTGGGCACGAAGACCAGGTCGACCTTGACGTCATGGGTGGCGTTCCACTCGCTGACGAGGTCGGTGAACCACTTCGCCTGGGCGTTGACCGCCGGGTCCGGACTCTTCTGTGGAGCGTAGAAGTTCCAGAATGTCAGCCGCTTGCCGTCGGCCTTGGCCGATCCCCCGCATCCGCTCAGCAGCGGAGTGCCGGCGGCCGCTGCCGCCGCGCCCGCTGCGGTGCCGAGGAAGCGGCGGCGGGTGGGCGGCGGAACGGCACCCTTGCCGTCCTTGAGCATGGCCTTGCTCCCGTCTCTGGCTTGTTCCAGTCGGTTGGTGCACGTCAACTGCTGCTGATGGGCCGGCCGGGGCGCTCCCCCGCGCCTCACATATGAGTGTCGGCCTCGAGGTCGAGCAGGTCCGGAGTGACAGGCGGGGAGGCAGGCGCCGGCCGGTCCAGGTAGAACAGGGAGGTCGAGGCGATGTCGTCGTGGTTCTGCCGGTAGCGGTGGGGCAGTCCGCTGCCGTGACCGCGCGCGATGCCGAGGCACTGCACGGTGACCCGCAGGTCCTCCTGGAATCGGACCGGGTCGAGTACGTGCCAGCGGTACATCCCGAACCGCTGCTGGCTGTCGTAGAGACCATCCGGAGCGAGCACTTGGTTCAGGCCGAGATAGGGGGTGGTGAACTCCGTGTAGCCCTGACCGGGTACGTCGAAGTTCCAGGCGCCGCCGAAGTAGTCCTCGGTGCCGGTGCCGCAGATGGTGGGGAACTCGTCGTCCCCGTCGAGGAAGAACTTGAGCTCGCCCTCGCCCCACCAGCCAGGACTGTTCACGGCCCAGGCGAGGTAGGTGCCGACATACTGGCCCGCGCCCTGCACGCCTTCCAGGAGCACGTGGTCGACGCCAGGAGTGACCGGGTTGCTGCGGCGCCACTGCGCGTGGAAGTACGCGGCGTCGTCGGCGACTTCACCGAGCTCGTAGTCGATCTGGTAGTAGAGCGTCATCTGTTCCGGGGCCAGGTTCTCCAGGGTGATGCGCGCCCGGCGGTGGAAGGGCATGGGCCAGTACGCGTTGAACCCGCCGTTCGGATTGGCGGCCACCGGGATGGAGGAGACCTGACTGAAACGGTTCCAGCCGTTGCAGAAGAAGTCCCCGAGCGGCACCTCGACCGCCGGGGTCTCCTCGCCCTCCCAGTACAGGCGCAGCAGGGTCCCCCGCCAAGCGGCGTGCGGCGCGGTGGTGCACCAGATGTGCCGCAGCGTGCCCGGTCCGTCGATGTCGGCGAGTACCGCGGTCTCGCCTGCGGCGATGTCGATGCTCGGGGAGACCTTCCAGCCGCGGCCGAGCCGGGACGCGGCCTGCGCTCCGGTACCCTCGGTCGCCGCCCCGCCCGCACCCTTGGCGCCGGTGAAGTTCTCCGCGCTGATGGAGCGGCTGACGGCGCCGGTGCGGCGGGCCAGATCGTCGAGGCCGAACGTGGTGCTCATCGTCGATGACTCCAGGGACTAGATGTCTGTTGAAATCGATTTCTTACGCCTCAGGCAGAGGTCAACCCAGTTACTACAGCGAAATGTTGAGGTGATCCACCCCTGCGGACCGAGCCCGTCGAGGGATCTCTTGAAATCCATTTCACGCGAACGTAAAGTTCAGGCCAGACGGTGTCAAGGGGTCAGGACGACCCGGCGTCCGGTCGAACGGCGCAGAGCAGTTCGCGTACGGCGACCGTGCTCCCGCCGGCGGAGAATGAGGGGCATGACACCCGGCGCGCGGCCAACTCCCGCGCCTGATCGAGGGGTTCGGGTACGGGAACAGTGACGACGATCAGCGATGTGGCCCGCGCGGCCGGAGTCTCCCCCGCGACGGTGTCGCGCGTCTTCAACGGCGGAAGGGTCACGGCGGAACGGGCCGAGCGGGTCCGCAGAACGGCGGCCGAACTGGGCTTCGCGCCCAACCGGGTGGCGCGCAGTCTGCGTAAGCAGCGGGCCAGCGTGATCGGCCTGATCATCCCCGACATCGAGAACCCGTTCTTCACCTCGCTCGCCCGGGGCGTGGAGGACGCTGCCCAGGAGACGAACCTGTCGGTGGTGCTGTGCAACACCGACGAGGACGTGGACAAGGAGCGCCGCTATCTGGAGATCGCGGCGGCGGAGCAGATGGCCGGCGTCATCGTGGCGGCTGCGTCACGCAACCGCACGGACCTGTCCCTGCTGGCCAGTCGCGGTATGCCGGTGGTGGCGGTCGACCGCCGCCCGCGCGGCGCCTCGGTGGACGCGGTGATGGTCGACAACCAGCACGGCGGCGAGGAGGCCACGGCCCATCTGCTGGGGAGCGGTTACCGCCGTATCGCGTGCATCGCGGGCCCGGAGGGTGCGTCGACCTCCGAGGAGCGGCTCGCGGGCTACCGGGCGGTGCTCCGTGACCAGTTGCGCGAGGCGGGCCGGAGCGGTGAGCCCTCCCCCGAGTACATCCGGCACGGAGACTTCAGGGTGGAGGGCGGCAGGGCGGCGATGGCCGATCTGCTCGCCCTGCCGGAACCGCCGGACGCGGTCTTCGTGGCGAACAACCTGATGACGGTCGGTGCGCTGCAGGCTTTGCGTGAAGCGGCCGTCGAGCCGCCGGACTTCGGGGTGCTGTCCTTCGGTGACGTGCCGTGGGCCTCCTTGGTCCGGCCGCCTCTGACGACCGTCCAGCTTCCGTCGTACGACCTCGGCTGGACGGCCGCCGGGCTGCTGCAGGACCGCATCGCCGGCACCGACCGGTCCCTGCAGACGGTGGTGCTGCGCACGGCCCTGCAGGTGCGGGAGTCGACCTCGGGGCCCGTCCTGCAAGGGCGCGGTGGCCGCCGGACGCGGGCCCCTCGATAGGACCGGACCGCTCCGTGGCCGGAACGCCTCAGTACGGACGGTCCCCCGCGATGGCGACGCGTTCGGCGACCCGTGGTGCGTTGCCGTAGTCACCGACCGCGTAGTGCTGGGTGGAACGGTTGTCCCAGAAGGCGATGTCGCCCGGCTGCCAGTGGAAGCGGACCTGATACTCGGGGACGTGCGCCTGCTGCACCAGGAGACGCAGGAGTTCGTCGCTCTCGCTGCGGTCGAGGCCGGAGATGCGGGTGGTGAACGAGGTGTTCACGAACAGCGTCCGCCGCCCGGTCTCGGGGTGGATGCGCACCACCGGGTGTTCCACCGGCGGGAACAGGTCCTGATGCCGGGCGAGCCGCTCGGGACCGTAGAAGCGCCGGAAACCGGGGATGAAGTCGTGCACGGCCCGCGCCCCGTCGATCCGCGACCGCACATCCGCCGGAAGGTTGTCGTACGCGGCCGCCATGTCCGCCCACATGGTGTCGCCGCCGGACGGCGGGACCTCACGCAGCTGCAGGACGGCACCCATGGCCGGCTGCTCGCGGAAGGTGACGTCGGCGTGCCAGACGTTCTCGAAGGTGGGCACGCCCGCGGCGCTCTTGTCGAAGCGTACGACGTCCTCGCTGTCACCGGCCTCGAGCAGCGGGTTGGTCTCCAACTCACCCCAGTTACGGGCGAATTGACGCTGCTGCTGCGAGGTCAGGTGCTGATTGCGGAAGAAGAGCACCTTCCATTCGAGCAGGGCGCGGTTCAGTTCCTCGCGGAGCTCGGCCGGCGTCGACTGCTTCAGGTCGAGGCCCCTGATCTCGGCGCCGATGGTCGCACCGAGCGGCACCACCTCGAAGTGGCGGTACGGCCGCGGCGCAGCGCCCTCGGGCAGCCGGTTCAGCACGCGCCGCCCCTCGTAGAAGGCGTGGTCCGGGATCCTGGCCTCGCGCAGGGTGGGCACGGGCGGGGTTGCGGTGGTCGACATCTGGCACTCCGGGGTGGTCGGGACAAGGGACGGGTGACGGGTCGGGACGTGGCTGGTCCACGGTGAGCGGGAGTCGGACGGGTGCGGGCGCTGCGCCCGGAGGGTGTACGCCGCACACGCCACCCGTCTCGGGGCTGCCCGCGGCAGTCACCGGGGACTTGCGGGTGTGTGGCAGCAACGCCCTTGAGGCGAAGGGATGTCGGCCTCGTCGCAGGCGGGGCCGAGCGCTCGACCGCGCCCGTGATGCGGCCGGCGGCCGCAGGAGAAGTTCGCTAGAGGCCGCAGCGCGCACAGCCGCAGCGGTCGGGCACGAGAGCCGATCCGGGGGCGTGGGCGTGGTTGGCGAACATGGCGCCATCCTGCGGTGCGAACCCCCTCCGGGTCAAGATCGGGTCGGCGCCCCCGTTGCACGGCCGGTTTCGGCGGTGCCTCGCCGGAAGCTCGCGGTCCGCGAAGGTCGACGTGCAAGGGTGGCGGGATGCTGATCGCGATGGCAGGACTGCCGGGTGCGGGGAAGAGTGCGGTCGCCGAGGAGCTGGGGCGCGAGCTGGCCGCCCCTGTCGTGTCGGTGGACCCGATCGAGGCGGCGATGTGGCGTGCCGGGGTCGCCCGCGCGGAGCCGACGGGGCTGGCGGCGTACGTCGTCGCCGAAGCGGTGGCCGACGGGGTGATCGCGCTCGGCCAGACGGCCATCCTGGACGCGGTGAACGCGGCTCCGCAGGCTCGGGAGCAGTGGCGGTCACTTGCCGATCGTCATGCCGTGCCGCTGGTGTTCATCGAGGTGACCTGCTCGGATCCGGAGGTGCACCGCCGCCGCCTCGAGAGCCGCGTGCGTGCGATCCCCGGCTTCATCGACCCGACGTGGGAGTCGGTGGAAGCGCTGCGCCGGCAGTTCACCTCCTGGTCGGATCGCCGGCTGGTGCTCGACGCGATGAACGACCTGACGTCGAGCGTGGCGGCGGCACTTCGGTACCTGTCGGCACCATATTGATCACGCCGCACCTCAACTCTCTTTTTCACCAAGGGAATTGAGCGCCTCGTCCAGCGCGGCCAGATGTCCGGCGACCGGCCCGGCGGTGAGCACTCCGCTGCCCGCTCCGGCGATCTCGGCGGAGGCCGGAGCCAGGTGTTGCCGTGCCCGCCGCATGATGTGCGGCTCGTCGAGGCTCAGCGCGGCGCGGCCGAGCAGGCACCACAGCGCTTCCGCCAGGAGATCCTGGGGCGGATCGGGGACCTCCGCCAGTGACCGCATCGCTTCGGCCCGCGGTCCGGCCGTGCTCAGGAGCAGAGGGCGGGCCCACGGCTCGTACGGCCCCCAGTCCTCGCCGAGCAGCGCATCGGGTACGGGCAGGGCGCGGGCCACGCGCAGACACAACAGGGCCAGCGGCAACAGGCCCTGTTCCAGGCCGGGCATCCCGGCACCGTCGAGGGCTTTCGCCGCCTCGCGGAAGCCCTGCTCCGCCGCCTCGAGGGGAGTCTCGGGGTCGGCTGCTCCGCGCAGCGCCCGGTACCAGCGGGTGAACACCCCGACCAGCGGCACCTCATGGCGTTCGGCGAGCCGGTCCGCCGCACCTGCATGGGTGTCCGCGGCGGTGAACTCGCCCAGTGCACCGAGGGCTTGGACGCGGACGAGGTGGCCGAGGATCTCGTACGACGGCAGGTCGTGGCGGGTGGCGAGGGCGACGAGTTCCGCGCCGGTCGTGGCGCGGCGCGGGGCGAGGCCGGTGCGCGCGAAGGCTTGCATGTACTGGGAGTTGAGGGCGTGGGCGAGGAGGGCGGGGTCGTCGAGGTGACGGGCGATGCGCTCTGCCTCGGCGGCCGCCTCGCGTGCCCGCGCCCGAGCCGTGGCGGCCGGTGTGCCGCCGCCTCTCGACTCCACGCCGATCGTGGCGAGGAGCGCGGCGCGTGCGGCGTCGTGCCCTTCGGCGGGGAGGCGGCGCAGGGTCCGTTCGGTGGCGGCCAGGATCCGGGCGGTCTGCTCGGGGTCGTCGACCCTCGTCCAGACGGCGGGGACGTCGTAGCGGCCGATGATCCTGGCGGTCAGTTCCGGGTCGCCGAGCGCCTCGGCCGCTTCGACCGCTGCGACGCGGTGGCGCCTGGCCTCCTCGAGGCCGCTGCCGCCGGTCACGGCCAGGCTCCTGAGCAGCCCGGCGGTCGACTCGAGGCGCGCGCGTGCGTCCGCGGGGACGCTGCGGTCGTACGCGGCGGCCGCCCGGGCCCATACCTGTCCGGCGGCGTCCTGCGGGCCGCGTGCCGGCGCGGTCGCCGAGGCGGAGCGCGCCGGGTCCAGGTGCGGGGCTTGACGGAGCATGTCCTGCTCGAGGCCGCGCAGTGCCGGTCCCGGGTCCACGCCGAGTTGCGACACCAGCAGGCCCCGCGCCCGGCGCAGCACGGCGAGGGCATCGCCCTGTCTGCCGGTGCGGTAGAGCGCGAGGGCGAGCAGCCGCCAGGCGTCCTCGCGCCACGGGTGCTCGCTGACGTGTGCGTCCAGGTCGGGCACGGCGCGGTCCGCGCGGCCGAGCGCGAGGCGGGCCTCGGCCTGTGCTTCGACGGCGTGCAGGCGCAGTTCGAGCAGGCGTCCGCGTTCGGCCCGGACCCAGGATTCGTCCGCGTACTCGGCGTAGGCAGGGCCGCGCCACAGCGCGAGGGCCTCGTCCAGGTCGGTGGCGGCTCGTGGCGCGGGTGCGATGGCGGCCGTCTCGACGAGGGACTCGAAGCGCCGGGCGTCGACGGCGCCGGGGTGGGCCCGCAGGGCGTAGCCGGGCCCCTCGGTGACGAGGAGGCGCGCGGGCGTGCGCGGCGGCCGTTCCGGTTCCAGGGCGCGGCGGAGTGCGGCGACGAAGGTGCGGACGGCTCCGACCCCGTCGGTGGGCGGATCCGCCCAGAGGTCGTCCACGAGGCGGGCGACGGGGACGACGCGGCCCTTGGCGAGTACCAGTCTGGCCAGGACGGCACGGTGTCGCGGGCCCTTCAGGGCGACACTGCGGCCGCGCTCGTCCCAGGCGGTCACCGGTCCGAGTACACCGAACATGACCTGCACTTCGCTCCGCCCTTCGACCGGTTCCGGACCTGCTCAACCTAGCGCGCTCGCGGGCTGCTCATCGGTTGCTCATCGGCCGGCAGGAAGCTGGAGAGCGCCCGGTAGCCCGACGAGGAGAGTCCATGACCAGCCCGGAATCCAAGCCCGCCCCCGCCCCCGTGCCCTTCGAGGGGTTCGAGCTGCTGCGCGTGCCCGTCGCGGACGGGGTGTCCCTGAACGCCGCCGTCGGCGGTTCGGGCAGCCCCGTCGTCCTGCTGCACGGCTTCCCGCAGACGCACCTGATGTGGCGGCACGTCGCTGCCGAGCTGGCGGCCGAGCACACGGTGATCTGCCCGGACCTGCGCGGTTACGGCGCCAGCGACAAGCCCGCGGAGCGCGACGGCACCGAGTACGCCAAGCGCACCATGGCCGCCGACGTGGTGGCCCTCGCGGCGGCGCTCGGCCACGACCGTTTCGCGGTCGCCGGCCACGACCGGGGCGCGCTCGTCGCTCTGCGTGCCGGACTCGACCACCCGGGAACGGTCACCCACCTCGCCTGTCTCGACGTACTGCCGACGCTCGACATGTGGGACGCGATGCGCGGGGTGAGCGCGACCGTCGGGTTCCACCTGTATCTGATGGCTCAACCGCCAGGGCTGCCCGAGGAGTTGATCTCCGGTGCCCCCGACGCCTTCTTCGGGCATTTCCTGGATGTGTGGGCGAAGGATCCCGCGGCGATCCCTGGGCCGGTACGGAACGCGTACCTGGCGGCGTCCCGCGACGCCGTCACATCGATCGTGGCGGACTACCGCGCCTCGGCGGGCATCGACATCGAGCACGATCTGGCCGACCGGGAGGCCGGACACACGCTGCGGATGCCGGTGACGGTGCTGCAGCAGGACTGGGGCGCCGCGCTCGGCTACGACGCGTCCGCGCTGTGGCGTGCATGGGCGCCGGATGTGCGGCATCGCACTGTCGATGCCGGGCATTTCATGGCGGAGGAGGACCCCGGCCTGATCGCTGCCGAGCTGCGGGGACTCCTCACCCGCTGACCGGTCGCGTCACCGCGGTCCGGCCCGACCTCAGTCGATGCGCCGTGCCACGACCGCCAACGTGGCGTAGTGCATGGTGAATCGGCCACCCACCGCGTCGATGGCCTCGCCGATCCCGGCGAGCACCTCGGCCCGCTCCCGCGCGTTCAGCCGCGGGAAGGCGCCGGTGGTCGGCAGTTGGTCGAGCCAGGCGTCCTTGGTGTACGTGAACTCCCAGTCCTCGCGCCACCGTTCGGGCTCGGCGAAGGCTCCGCTGCCGCGGATGCCGTCAGCGGCCTTGTCGCAGATCAGGCCGTACCCGTCCACCGCGGACCCGGACGTGCCGCGCAGCGCCAGGGAGTCCGGGGCGGCACGCCGGAAGACGTCCGCGAACGCGTCCTTGACCGCGGCGGGCGGCTCCCCCGCGTTCCAGAACAGGGCGAGCGTCCCGTGCGGACGGAGTATCTGCGCCGCGCGGGACGCTCCGCCCGCGGGATCGATCCAGTGCCAGGTCTGGCCTGCGACGACCGCATCGAAGGAGCGGCCGGCCGGATCCCAGTCCTCGAAGCGGCCGACCTCCACCTCGAGCCCGTTCACCCGGGCCACTTCGGCCATGCGCGCATCGGCGTCGAGACCGCGGACCCGGCACCCCTCGGCCGTGAACTGCCGGGCCGCGATGCCGGTACCGCATCCGACATCCAGTACGTCTGAGCCGGGTGCCGAGCGGGCGATACGACGGATCAGGGCTTGGGGATAGCGGGGCCTGGCACGGTCGTAGCGGGCCGCGTCCTCGCCGAAGGATTCGGCCACGTCCCGGTGCCGATGGGTCTCTCCGGGGTCGGGCGTCGGCTGCTGCGGAGATAGAGTGGGCATGCGCCCACTATGGTGGGCAAGTGCCCACTCGTCAATCGCGGCGGGCGGATCGACCGAGGAGGACCACCGCATGCCCACGGGTGTCGCCATGCGTGACGTACGCCGACAACTCTTCGACGCCGCCGAGCGCGTCCTGCTGAGCGAGGGTCCGAGCGCCCTCACCAGCCGGGCGGTCACGGACGAGGCCGGCTGCGCGAAGGGTGTACTGCACCGCCACTTCGCGGACTGCGACGCTTTCCTCGCCGAGCTGGTCCGCGACCGGATCGCCCGCATCGAGGGGCAGTCCGACGCACTCGTCGCGGCTGCGGGCGCAGGCGATGTCGTCGACCGCCTGACGCGCGTACTGACCGAGCTGTTCGGGTCGGTGGCGGTGGCTGTCGTGGGCCTGGTCGTCTCGCGCGACACCCTGCGCACCCGGTTGCGCGAGACCACACCCGTCGGCATTCCGGTGCTCACCGAGGCCACCGCTGTGGTGGCCTCCTATCTCGACGCCGAGCGAAAAGCCGGCAGGCTCGCACCGGAAGCCGACGTCGGCGCGCTGGCCCCCATGCTGGTCGGCACCGCCCACCTCCTCTTCGCCGACCGCCTCGCCGCCGCGCCCGGCACCGCCACGGTGCATCGCGCCGTGGCGGGCGTCCTGTCCGGGGTGCTGCCCACGCCGGATCCCTGAGCCGCCCCTGACACCCCTACGCCCGCGGAAAACCTGTCCGTGCACGGACCGCTCGGACGGGTGGAGTGCACGTCCGCGGACTCGGAGCGCGTGAACAGGTCACGTACGCTCGGCGGATGGCGAAATACTTCGACGTGCACCCCGAGAATCCTCAGCGGCGCACCATCAGCACGGTGGCCGAGAGCATCCGCTCCGGCGCATTGGTCGTGTACCCGACGGACTCCTGCTTCGCACTCGGATGCCAGCTCGGCAATCGCGAGGGGCTCGACCGGATCCGCACGATCCGACAGCTGAACGACCGTCACCACTTCACCCTGGTCTGCCAGAACTTCTCGCAGCTCGGCCAGTTCGTGCAGATCGACAACGACGTCTTCCGCGCCATCAAGGCGGCCACACCGGGCAGTTACACCTTCATCCTGCCGGCCACGAAGGAGGTCCCGCGCCAGCTCCTGCACCCGAAGAAGCGCACGGTCGGCGTGCGGATCCCCGATCATGTGGTCGCCCAGGACCTGGTCGCCGAACTGGGCGAGCCGCTGGTGTCCAGCACCCTTCTCCTGCCGGACGAGGACGAGCCGATGACGCAGGGGTGGGAGATCAAGGAGCGGCTCGACCACGTGGTGGACGCGGTGGTCGACTCGGGCGACTGCGGGACCAGCCCCACCACGGTGATCGACTTCTCCGGGGGCGAGGTCGAGATCGTGCGGCGGGGTGCGGGCGACGTGTCGCGCTTCGAGTAGGACGGCGCGCCTGCGGACTGCCGCTCAGGGGCGGTGGATGAGCAGGACCGCGATGTCGTCGCTGCCCGTACCAGTCTCACTGGCGGTGGCGACGATGTCCTCGGCGAGCGCTTCCAGGCCCGCGCCGCCGTCGTCCTGCTCGTCGCGCCCGGCCCAGTCGGCGAACACGGACGAGACCCGGGCGAGCGCCTCGTCGTAGGAGCGTCCCGGGCGGTCGACCAGTCCGTCGGTGTAGAGCAACAGGGTGCTCCCCGGCGCGAGTTGACCGTGATGGACGGGATAGTGGTCGTCGGGGGCGAAGCCGAGCGGGAGCCCGCCGGCCACGTCGAGTTCGGTGACGGTGCCGTCGGCCGTCGCCTGCAGCGGCCGGGGGTGTCCGGCGCGTACCACCTGCAGGTGGCCGGTATCCGGTGTGACGTCGACGATGCAGCAGGTGGCGAAGCGTTCGGTGTCGAGTCCGTACAGCGTCTGGTTTCCGCGCCTCATCAGGTGCTCCACCCGGTAGCCGTCCGAGGCGTGCGCACGCAGTGCGGTGCGCAGTTGGCCCATCACCGCAGCGGCCTGGGCACTGTGGCCCTGCACGTCGCCGATGACCAGTGAGGCGCCACCGTCGGCTCGCGGCAGTACGTCGAACCAGTCGCCGCCGACCTGCATGCCCTGCGATGCCGGCAGATAGCACGCGGCGACCTGGAAGTCCTCCAGTCGGGGCAGTGCGCGCGGCATCATCAGCTGCTGCAGGTCGGTCATCCGGCGCCGGCTCAGGTCGGACAGCCGCGCGCGGGCCAGGGACTGGCCGAGGATGCCGGAGACCGCCGCCGCCAGGGTCTGCTCGTCGGGGCTGAAGCGCTTGGGCCGGTCGTAGGCGATGAGGCAGGTGCCGACCGTGCCGTCCGCGGTGGCGAGCGGCAGGAAGACGAAGGCGTGATGGCCCTCGACGGGGCGCAGTTCGTGGGCGGGGAAGCGTTCCTGGAAGGCTCGGCGCGACTCGAAGAACAACGGGTGGCCGGCATCGAGGGCGGCCTGCAACGGGTTGTCGCGGATCCGGCCGACCTCGGCGAGCCGCTTCATGACGTCGGCCGGGTAGCCGGCCGAGCCTTCCAGGATGAGCCGCCCCTCCTCGACCATGTGCAGGGCGAGCGCCCGCGCACCCAGCTCGGGCAGCACGATGTCGATCATCGTCGCCAGTACGTCCTGGGGCGAGAGGGCGGCCGCGAAGGCCTGCGTGACGCTGAGGTACACCGCGCGGCGGGCCTCGCGTTTGGCCTCGCGCTCGCGCTGGGCCGTGGCGTCCCAGGCGACACCGATGACGGACTCGGGCCGGCCGTCGGCGGACCGTTCGACGATGCCCTTGGCCTCGATCCAGTGCTGGGACCCGTCGGGCCAGACGACGCGGTAGACGAGGTGGCAGTCGTCGGTCCGCAGCGTCTCGGCCAGTTCCTCCTGGACGCGTTCGCGGTCCTCGGGGTGGACGACGGCGAGAAAGGTCTCGAGACGCGCGTCGAACGTGTCGGGAGCAAGTCCCATCAGGCGCACCACCCTGGCGTCCCAGACCAGCACGTCGGAGTCGACGTACCACTGGAAGGAGCCCAGGTTTCCGCCGGCCAGGGCCAGCTCGAGGCGGACCTGGTCGCGCGGCTGTCCGGCCACCGCGTGCCCGCCGGGGAGCCGGGCGGCGGTGCCCGCCGGCAGCCCGGCGCTCTCGGTGACGAGGATGTCCTCGAGGCGGTGGGCGCATACGGCGGCGACCATGGCGATGAGCTGCTCGTCGTCGAGATCCGGGGTGTACGACGGTGCCAGGTGTACGACCAGGGCGCCCAGGCAGCGGTCGTCGACGAGCAACGGCTCGGCGAGGACGCCGACGGGCCTTCTGAGTGCGGCGAGGTCCGGGTAGCGGGTCTTGAAGTCCTCGGCGAGGGCGCGTACCGAGCGGCGTTCGCGGGCCGCGACGGCGGCGGGCAGTTCGGCGTCGGGGGCGAGCGAGGGGAAGCGTTCTACGACCGCGTCGTCGAGGTTGCGGTTGGCGGTCATGCGCAGCCAGCCGTCGTCCCCTGCGACGAAGAGGGCGCCGGCCCTGGCCTCGATGCTCTGCAGGGCGCCGAGCGCGGAACCGAGGAGGCTGTCGGGGTCGGGGCTGGCCAGCATCCGCAGGACGCTCTTCTGCTCGGCGGATGCCCGGCCGTCCGGGGCCTGCGCCCGAGCGGACGTCTGTGCCTGTGCCGACGTCTGTGCCTGACCGGACGTCTGTGCCTGGCCGGACGTCTGTGCCGTGGGCGCGAATCCTCCCAGCACCTGTCCCCCGTTCCCGGCGGGCTCGGGGACAGTCGCGGAATCGGCGGGCTCGTCGGGGTCGGCTCTCACGGCTGCCGGTCTGCTTCCTGTGGGCTGAGGATCCTGCGATCACTGTAGGAAGACCAGGACAGAGGTGCCAATAGCGGGAGAAATCAGGCACCGGACTGGGCGGCCCGATGATCCGTACCGGCTCGGGCCGGTCACCCTCCGCGACCTGGGCAGCGGACTGCGCCCGTCCGTCGGGTGAAGGGCCCAGGTCAGGCAGGCAGGGACTGGGGGTCGCGGCCCGCTGCCGCCGCCAGGTCGGCCTCGATGTGCCGTACGGCGGACCGCAGTTCGGGAAGGACGCGGTCGCGCAAGTCGGCCGCGCTGCGCTGGACGGCGTGCGCCGAGATGTTCACCGCGGCGACGGCCCGCCCACCGGCGTCACGGACCGGGAGGGCGATCGAGCGCAGGCCCTCCTCCAGCTCCTCGTCGACCAGGGCGTAGCCGTCTCGCCGCGCGGCGTCCACCACGGCGGCGGGCGAGGTGCGGGTGTGCGGGGTGAGCGACCGCGGGGCCATCTGCTCCAGGCGCAGGGTGCGTGCGTCGCGCTCGAGGTCCCCGAGCAGTACGCGGCCCATGGCGGTGGCGTACGCGGGCAGCCGGGTGCCGACGCCCAGGTCGACGCTCATGATGCGGCGGGCCCCGACGCGGGCGACGTAGCGGATGTCGGAGCCGTCGAGTACGGCCGACGAGGCGGAGTCGTTGAGTCGCAGGGCCAGGGCCGCGAGGTGCGGTCGGACCAGTTGTTCGTAGTCGAGCGGCGGGACGGTGGCGTAGCCGAGTTCCAGGACGCGTGGCAGCAGGACGAAGCGTCCGTCGGTGGCGGCGTCGACGTAGCCGAGACGCTGCAGGGTGAGCAGCGGGCGCCGCGCGCTGGCCCGGGCCAGACCGACCTTCTCGGCGAGCGCGCTCAGGGTCAGCCCGCCAGGGACGTCGAGGGCCCGCAGCACGGCCAGCCCGCGGGCCAGCGACTGGAGGAAGTCCGGACCCAACTCGCCCTTGGCGGAACGGAGTTCGACGTCCGCGCGGATGCCGGTGGCGTCAGCCGCCGGCGGCCCGCCACCCGGCCCCGCGAGTACGGTCCGTAGCGCATCGGCTGTCCGCCGCAGCCGGGGCAGGGCGTGCGCGGTGAGCTCTACGGCGGTGTGGCGGCTGGTGTGGCTGACCACGTTCAGCGTGCGGGCGGCGGAGCCGTCGGGGCCCGGCACCGGGACCGAGACGGCGATCAGGCCCGGTTCGGTGAGCTGGTCGTCGACGGCGAACCCGAGGCCGCGGGCCGTCGCAGCCCGGGCCTCGAAGGCGCCGGGCGCCGCCGCCGAACGCCACGCCCGCCATCGCCTCCGGTCCCAGCCCGCCGCGAACAGGGCGCCGGGCGCGCACCGTTCGACAGCCAGCAGGTCACCGACCCGGAAGGCCGGAGTCATGGCGCGCTGCCGTGGGCACTGCAGGACGAAGCGCGCCCCGTCACCGTCCGGCACACAGACCGACACCGATTCGTCCAGGTCGGCGGCGAGGTCGAGGACGACGGGGCGCATCGCGTCGGTGACGCGCTCGGCGGAGAGGTAGGCGTTGCCGAGCTCCAGGACACGTGGGGCCAGTTGGACATCGCTGCCGTCGGGGCGGGCGTAGCCCATCCTGATCAGGGTGGCGGTGATCCGGTCGACGGTGGCGCGGGCGAGGCCTGTCGTCCTGGTCAGTGCGGAACGGCCGAGGCGGGCGGACGGATCCGCCGCGAGGGCACGCAGCACGGTCAGTCCGCGCTCGAGCGTCGCTCCCGGGTCCGCCCCGCGGCCGGTCCCGGACGGTGCGGTCGTGGTCGGCGGCACGGCTCGCCCTCCCCTTCGTCGCACGTGACAGGCGTCGGGCGGCGCGCCGGGCGGGCATTGACACGCGCACTCGGCCCGGCGAACATACCGGCGGCCAGATTAATGGACTTCTGTTCACTCTGCGAACACACCCGATGGGCGGCAGGCCTCAGGGAGTCCGGCCGGACGGTCAGCAGGACACCCGCCGTGGTACTCACCGAAGGAGTCGCCCGATGAACCACCGGACCAGGGACGTCTACATCGTCGACGCGGTACGGACCCCGTTCGGCAAGTACGCGGGCAGCCTGTCGTCGGTGCGCCCGGACGATCTGGCCGCGCACACGCTGCGAGCTCTGCTCGACCGCTCGCCGGACCTCGATCCGGGCCTGATCGGCGACATCTACTACGGCAACGCCAACGGCGCGGGCGAGGAGAACCGCAATGTGGCCCGGATGGCGGGCCTGCTCGCCGGCCTTCCGGTCACCGTCCCGGGCGTGACCCTGAACCGGCTCTGCGCGAGCGGCCTCGAAGCCGTGGTGCAGGGTGCTCGCGCCATCGCACTCGGGGACGCGTCGGTGATCCTGGCCGGCGGCGTCGAGTCGATGTCCCGCGCGCCCTACGTCCTGCCGAAGTCCGGCCAGGCCTTCCCGGCCGGCCACACCGAGCTGTACTCGACGACGCTGGGCTGGCGGATGGTCAATCCGCGGATGGAACCGGAGTGGACGGTGCCGCTCGGCGAGTGCGCCGAACTCATCGCGGACAAGCACCGGATCACCCGCGAGCAGCAGGACGCCTTCGCGCTGTCCTCGCACCACAAGGCCGCCGAGGCGCAGGCGGCTGGGCGTTTCGACGCCGAGATCGCCCCGGTGAGCGTGCCCCGGCGCAAGGGCGACCCGGTGGTCGTCGACCGGGACGAATGTGTGCGCGCGGATGCTTCGACGGAGGCCATGGGCCGGTTGAAGCCGTCGTTCCGTACGGACGGCGGGACGGTCACGGCGGGGAACGCCTCTCCGTTGAACGACGGCGCTTCGGCGCTGCTGCTCACCGACGAGGAGGGTCTGAAGGCGGTCGGCCGTGAGCCACTCGCCAGGATCTCGGCCACCGCGGTGTCGGCCGTGGAACCGCAGTGGTTCGGTCTGGCGCCGGTGCCCGCGGTGGAGCGTGCACTCGCGAAGGCGGGGCGCGGCTTCGGCGACCTCACCTCGATCGAGCTGAACGAGGCGTTCGCCGCGCAGGTGCTCGGCTGCCTCGCCGAGTGGCCGCAGTGCGACCCCGACGTCGTGAATCCGCAGGGCGGGGCGATCGCCCTCGGCCATCCACTGGGCGCGTCCGGAGCCCGCCTCGCCGGCACCGCGGCACACCAGCTGGCCGCGACGGGCGGCGGCACGGCTGTCGCGACGCTGTGCATCGGGGTCGGCCAGGGGCTTGCGCTGGTGCTGGAGCGCTGAGCCACCCAGCCCTGAGCCCTTGAAGCCCTGAGCCCCTGAGCCCCTGAGCCCGACGGATCACCGCCGGCCCACGGAGCGGCGCCGGTGACCGCGTCCGGCGGCCCGGCCTGGTGAGTCTGCGGGACCTCCCCGATGATGGACAGAAGGGACATTTGCCCCTCCTGCCCGCCGGGGCGGAAAGGACGCTGGAAGGTGACACCGGACAATCCCGCGGACGACGCCCCCGAGCACCGCCGTTCCCCGCAGCCACAACCGCCGGAGCGCGGGCCGTGGGCGAGCCCGGAGCAGGACGGACCGCCCACGGCACCGAGAGCCGCCCCCCGCACCCCGACCGGCCAGGAGCTGAACGGCTTCGTGGCGGACGCCGTCACGGCACCGTCGCTGCACAACTCCCAGCCGTGGAGCTTCCGCGCCGACCGCGACGGCGGGAGGCTGCAGGTGCGCGCCGACCGCACCCGGGCCCTCCCCCACGTCGACCCGCAGGGCCGAGGGCTGCACCTGGCCGGCGGCGCCGCGCTGTTCAACCTGCGGGTCGCCGCGGCCCGGGCCGGCCTGGAGCCTTCGGTAACGCTGCTGCCCGACCCGGATGATCCCGACCTGCTCGCCGAGGTCGACTTCCGTACGGCCCCGGAGCCGGCCGACGCGGACTCCGCGCGGGACGACGCCGAGCCCGCGGCGTACTCGGAACGGGGCGAACTCGCCGATCTGCACGGTGCGTTGAGACGCAGGCACAGCAGCCGTGAACCGTTCGACCCCGAACCGGTGGACGCGGCGCTCCGTGACGGCCTGCGTCGGGCCGCGCTGCTCGAAGGGGCACGTCTGGTGTTCCCGGACCCGGGACACAACGAGATGGTGCTCGCCCTGTCCCGCGAGGCCGAACTGCGCGAGGAGGCGGATCCCGGCCGGCGCGCCGACCTGGAGCACTGGCTGGGCGACGGCCGCCCCGCCGACTCCGGCCTGCCCCGCGAGGCGCTCGGACCGCGCTTGCGCTCGGGCGGCGCACCCGTACGCGACTTCGAGGGTCCGAACGCGCCCGCCGACCGTCCGGGCGCCGCCTTCGAGACCGATCCCCAGCTCGCACTGCTCGGGACCACGGGAGACGAACCGGGCGACTGGCTGCGGGCGGGCCAGGCCCTGGAGCGCGTCCTGCTGCAGGCCACCCAGGACGGCATCGCCACCTCGGTCGCCTCGTCGGCCCTCGAATGGGACGCGCTGCGCTGGGCGGTGCGCGATCCGGAAACGGACTCGGGCCCGGTCCAGATGGTGATCCGGCTCGGCTACGGGCCCGCCGGCCTCCCGACGGAACGCCGCCCGGTGTCGGACGTGCTGACCGTCGACGGTTGACCGGGCCGTCCCGGGTGTACGGCGGCCGGCTGCCGTGTGCGCCGCTCCACATGACGAAAGGAAGCCCGCCATGACCCCGAGCGAGGGGGCCCCGATCCCGGAACCCGACGTCGCGGCCGGGACGCCGGTCGTGGTCGGGGTGGACGGTTCCGCGTCGGCGCTGCACGCCGTGGACACGGCGGCGCGGGAGGCGTCGCTGCGCGGCTGCCCGCTACGGGTGGTGCACGTCTTCATCTGGCCGGCGCTGCACGTGCCGCTCGGCCCTTCGGCTCTCGGACCCGCCGACGGCGGACTGCGCAATCTGGCCCGGCAGACGGTGACGGAGGCGGTCCAGCGGGCCCGTGCGGCCGCCCCCGAGGTGGAGGTGACGCACGCCGTCGTGAACGGTGAGGCGCTCACCGCGCTGGAGGCCGAGTCCCGCTCCGCCCGGCTGATCGTGGTCGGCAGCCGGGGTCTGGGCGGTTTCATCGGGCTCCTCGTCGGCTCGACCGCCGTCCACCTGTCCGCGTACAGCCACTGCCCGCTCCTGGTCGTCCGTGAGCAGTCCGCGCAGGGGGACGGCCGCGTGGTCCTCGGCGTGGACGGGTCCCCCGGGGGCCGGGCGGCGATCGACTTCGCGTTCGCGCATGCAGCCCTGCACGGCACCGGCATCCTCGCCCTGCACGCCTGGAGCGACTGGTCGGTACAGGCACCGCCGCCGGACGACCCCGCCGAGCCGTACGCGGCCGAACCGGGGGCGCTGGCCGGCGGCGAACAGCGGCTGCTCGCCGAGCTGATGGCCGGCCGTGCCGAACATCATCCGGAGGTGACCGTGGAACACCGGGTGGTCAAGGGCGGTGCACGCGAGGCGCTCATCGCGGCCAGCGAGGGCGCCGCTCTCGTGGTGGTGGGCGCCCGCGGGCGAGGCGGGTTCACCGGACTGCTCCTCGGTTCGGTCAGCCAGGCGCTGCTGCACCACGCACACAGCCCCGTTGCCGTGGTCCGGCCCACCTAGCCGTACGCACGGCGCGGGCCGGTGTCGCGGGCCGGCAGGGGAAGCCGCTGCCGAGGGCTCCGCAGGCGCCGCCGCCACGTCGCGCGGTCCCCCGCCTTCTGTGCTGTCCTGGACTGCATGGGTTCCGCACCTGACACCCCGGGGCCGATACCGGACCCGACCACCACCGGGTCCGCGAGCACCCCCGGGAGTTCCCGGGACGCCCCCGATCCACGTCGCTGGTGGGGCCTCGTCGTCATCGCTCTCGCCCAGCTCATGGTCGTCCTGGACGCGACGATCGTGAACATCGCGCTCCCCTCCGCGCAGCGCGAACTCGGCATGTCCGACGGCAGCCGGCAGTGGGTCATCACCGCGTACACCCTCGCTTTCGGCGGGCTGCTGCTGCTCGGCGGCCGCGTCGCGGATCTGGCCGGCCGCAAACGGACGTTCGTGATCGGCCTGATCGGGTTCGCCGGGGCGTCCGCTCTCGGCGGCGCCGCGGGCTCGCCGGGGATGCTGTTCGCGGCGCGGGCGTTGCAGGGTGTGTTCGCGGCGCTGCTCGCCCCCTCCGCGCTCTCGCTGCTCACGACGACGTTCACCGATCCCAAGGAGCGCGGCAAGGCGTTCGGGATCTACGGCGCGCTCGCGGGCGGCGGCAGTGCGATAGGCCTGATCGCGGGCGGACTGCTCACGGAGTATCTCGACTGGCGCTGGTGTCTGTACGTGAACGTGCCCATCGCCCTGATCGCGGTCTTCGGCGCCTTCGCGCTGTTGCACGACCGTTCGGGACACCGGGAGGCGCGGCTCGACGTGCCGGGGGCACTGCTCGGCTGCGGCGGTCTGGTCGCGATCGTCTACGGCTTCAGCGAGGCGGAGCCGCGCGGCTGGAGCGACGGGATCGTGCTCGGTCTTCTGGTCGGCGGTGCGGTGCTGCTCGGCTGCTTCGTGTGGTGGCAGAACCGGGCCGCGAGCCCGCTGCTGCCGCTGCACATCCTCCGCGACCGCACCAGGGCCGGCTGCTTCTTGACCATGGGCCTGGCGACGATCGGCATGTTCGGCCTGTTCCTGTTCCTGACCTACTACCTGCAGGGGATCCTGCAGTATTCGCCGGTCAAGACCGGGCTCGCCTTCCTGCCGATGACGGCCGCGATCATCGTGGGCTCCACCCAGATCTCCGCGCGGCTCCTTCACCATGTCGCGCCGCGGGTCCTGATGGTGCCCGGCATGCTGCTCGCGGCCTGCGGTCTGGGACTCCTGACCGGACTCACCGTGCATTCCGAGTACGCCACCCACGTCCTGCCGGGGATGCTCCTGACGGGTCTCGGAATGGGGCTCACCTTCATGCCGGTGTTCGCCACGGCGACGGCGGGGATCGCGCCGAGAGACTCGGGCGTCACCTCGGCGACGATCAACACGGCCCAGCAGGTGGGTGGTTCGATCGGTACGGCCCTCCTGAACACCATTGCGACCAGTACCTCGACGGCGTACATCGCCTCGCACCTGCGGGACGCGGCGCGGGACACCGGCCGGCCCCCCGGCGGCGACGTGCGGCGGCTGGTCTCCGCGGAGGGCATCGTGCACGGCTACACGGTCGCGCTGTGGTGGGCGGTCGGGATCATGCTGCTCGCGGGTGTGATCGCCGGGCTGATGGTGACGGCGAAGGCACCGAAGCACAGCGAGGTCGAACCGGTGGCGTGACGCGGTACGGCCCGTGGAGTCCCGGGCGTGATTCCCGGGTGGGTGCGGGTGTCCGTTGTTAGGGTGACCGGGCAGATCATCGTGAACGAGGAGTACGACGTGGCGGGCGACGACGACATCTCCGGGTGACACCCCGGAACCGCGACGGCCACCGGCAGGCGCCCTCAAAGCGCGCCGCCGCAGTGGCCGTCTCGTCGTCCCTTCTTCTCGTCGCCCCTCTTTCCGTCTCGGCGGTGCTGCTCCCGGCACCCGCCCTGCCTCACGGTGGTCCTCATGCCCGTACCGGCTCTGCTCGCCCACGATCTCGTCCACACCCTCGGCACCCGGCGTGTCCTCGACGGGGTCTCGCTCACCGCCTCCCCCGGCCACCGGATCGGCCTGATCGGGGAGAACGGCGCGGGCAAGACCACCCTGCTGCGACTGCTCGCCGGCGTCGACGAGCCGGATCGTGGGAACGTCGAGCGCCCGGACGAACTCGGTTTCCTGCACCAGGAGTTGCCGTATCCCGTCGACGCGACACTCACCGACGTACTGGACGACGCACTGCGCGAGGCCCGCGAGGATCTGGCGGAACTCGACCGCGCCGGCGCCGAACTCGCCACCGCAGCACAG
This sequence comes from Streptomyces sp. YIM 130001, assembly GCF_003574445.1. Lineage (GTDB taxonomy): Bacteria > Actinomycetota > Actinomycetes > Streptomycetales > Streptomycetaceae > Streptomyces. Next base: position 146,308 of record NZ_KZ984558.1, on the reverse strand, counting down.
GACTCGCCGGACCATCCGCACCTGCTCGCGGCCTACGGCGAACACCTCCAGCGCGCCCAGGAACGCGACGCATGGGACGCCGACCGGCGCGCCTCGCTCGTCCTGGACGGACTCGGCCTCGGCTCGCTGCCCCACGACCGGACGCTCGGGTCACTCGCCGGCGGCCAGCGCAGCCGTCTCGCGCTGGCGGCCCTGCTCATCCGGCAGCCGGCCGCACTGCTCCTCGACGAGCCGACCAACCATCTGGACGACGAGGCCGCCGAGTTCGTCGAGGAGCGGCTGCGCGCGTTGCCGGGAGTGGTCGTGGTGGCCAGCCATGACCGCGCCTTCCTCGACGCGGTCTGCACCGATCTCATCGACCTCGACCCGTCCCTCGAGGGCCCGACCCGCTACGGCGGCAACTACACCGACTACCAGGCCGTCAAGCGGGCCGAACGGGAACGCTGGCAGCGGCGCTTCGAGGCGGAGCAGGAAGAACTCGAGGCCCTGCGGCACTCGGCCGGCGTCACGGCCCACCGGGTCGCCCCGTACCGGGCGATGCGGGACAACGAGAAGATGGGGTACGGCCGCCGCGGCAACCGGGTGGACCATCAGATCTCGCGGCGGGTGCGCAACGCCAGCCGTCGCCTCGACGACCTGCGCCGCGCCCAAGTGCTCGAGCCGCCACGGCCGTTGAGGTTCAGTCCGCCCGCTCTCGCGCGCCCGGTCACGGATCCGGGGACACTCGAGGTGGCCGCGGACGCGGCTCCGGGTCCTGTGCTGTCGTTGCGCGGGGTCCGGGTGCCGGGGCGGATGAGACTGGACTCGCTGGAGGTGTCGGAGTGTGAGCGGCTGCTCGTGACGGGGGCGAACGGTTCGGGGAAGTCGACGCTACTGGCCGTTCTCGCCGGGGAGTTGGAGCCGAGGGGCGAGGTACGCCGCCGTCCCGGTCTCTCCGTCGCGCTGCTCGCACAGGACACCGTCTTCGAGCGCCCGGACCGCACCGTGCGCGACACCTATACGGCGGGGGTGGGCGCCGAACGGGCGGAGTCCGTACCCCTGGTCTCGCTCGGCCTGATGGAAGCCCGGGACCTGGACAAGCGGGTGGGCGAACTCTCGGTGGGCCAACGCCGCAGGCTCGCCCTCGCCCTCCTGGTGGCAAGCCCGCCGGCCCTGCTGCTGCTCGACGAGCCGACGAACCACCTCTCACCGCGGCTCTGCGACGAACTGGAGGACGCACTCGGGCCCGGTCCGGGCGCGGTCGTGGTGGCCAGCCACGACCGCCGGCTTCGGTCACGGTGGCAGGGGCGGGAGCTACGGATGCACGCGGAGCCGTCGCGTGCATGACATCGCGGCGGCGGCGCCGACGGCCGTGGCGGCATACGTACCTGCAGGTAGGCTGGACGGCGAGGCATCGCAGGGAGGTACGTGATGGACGCACTGATTCCGCGGCCTCCGCTCGAGGTGGCGCCGGGTGCCGTCCATGTGCCGGGGTGGCTCGGGCCCGCCCAGCAGCGGGAGTTGGTGGCCGCCTGCCGTGGCTGGGCCACCGGCCCCGTCCCGATCAGGCATACCGAACTGCCGCGCGGCGGGGTGATGTCGGTGCAGACGGTGTGCATCGGCTGGCACTGGCAGCCCTACCGGTACACCCGCACCGCCGATGACGTGAACGGCCGGCAGGTCGCCCCGTTCCCCGACTGGCTGGTGCAGCTGGGCCGGCAGGCGCTGGCCCGGGCGTACGGCGCGTCCGCGGAGGCCGAGCGGTACACGCCGGACACCGCGCTGATCAACTTCTACGACGGCGAAGCCCGCATGGGCATGCACCAGGACAAGGACGAGCGGTCCTCTGCGCCCGTGGTGTCGCTGAGTATCGGCGACAGCTGCGTCTTCCGCATCGGCAACACCGAGACCCGCAACCGCCCTTACCAGGACGTCGAGTTGGAGTCCGGTGACCTCGTGGTCCTCGGCGGTCCTTCGCGCTACGTCTACCACGGCGTCCCGAAGGTCCGACCTGGCACCGCGGCCCCGGACTGCGGGCTCGCCTCGGGGCGCCTGAACATCACGCTCCGCGAGACGGGTCTTTCGTAGCGACCCGGCCCGTACCGCCCGGCCCGCGACCGTAGGGTGATGGCCGTGAATTCCATGATCTTCGACCTGCCCGACGGGGTCACGTTGCGCCCGCTGACGGAGTCCGACGCGGAACCGCTGCTGCGCGCGTACGTCGTCAACCGTGAGCACCTCGCCCCGTGGGAGCCCCGCAGGCCCCCGGACTTCTACACCTTGGTCGGGCAGGAGTCGCGGGCCCGCGACCGGGTGCAGTTGCAGCGGGAGGGGCGCCTGAGTTCCTGGGCGCTCCAGGACGAGGAACGGATCGTGGGCACGATCACGCTGTCACACATCGAGCTGGGCCCGTTCCGCAGCGCCCACCTCGGCTACTGGATCGACAGCGGGTACACGGGCCGTGGGCTCGCCACGGCGGCGGCGAACGCGGTGTGCCGTGCGGCCGACGAACAGCTGGGCCTGCACCGGATCGAGGCGGGCACGCTGCTCGACAACACGGCGTCACAGCGGGTGCTCGAGCGGTGCGGCTTCTCCCGTATCGGAGTGGCTCCGCGGTATCTGCACATCGATGGGGCCTGGCGCGACCACGTCCTGTTCCAGCGCGTCCTCCACGACCGTCCCGCGATCTGAGGTCACCTCGCGCCCTGCCCTCGACGTGAACGGCCCGGCGCTGCACCCGAATCGGGTGCGGCACCGGGCCGTCACGCTGCCACGGCGCGGATCAGGCAGCGGCGGGCGCGACCTGGCCGGCGAGCTGTCCGACCACGGCGGCGATCCCCTCGGCGACCTCGGTGTCGTCGGCGGGGTGCAGCTCGGCGAAGCGGGTCAGGGAACCGGGGATGGAGAGCTTGGCCTCCTCGACCACGGCGCCACCGGCGATCCCGACGGCCTTGCGGGCCTCGTCCTGCGCCCAGACGCCGCCGTACTGCCCGAAGGCGGTACCGACGACCGCGACCGGACGGCCGGACAGTGCGCCGGATCCGTAGGGGCGGGACAGCCAGTCGATGGAGTTCTTCAGGACGGCGGGCATCGTGCCGTTGTACTCGGGCGAGAAGAGCAGCAGCGCGTCGGCCGCGTTGGCCGAGTCACGCAGGCGCTGGGCCGACTCCGGTACGCCGCCTTCGACGTCGATGTCCTCGTTGTAGAAGGGCACCTCGCCCAGGCCATCGAAGACGTCGATGGTCACGCCTTCGGGCGCGTGCTTCGAGGCGGCGTCGGCGAGCTGACGGTTGTGCGAGCCGGCGCGAAGGCTTCCGACGAGCGCGAGGATACGAACAGACATGGAGGTGTCTCCTGAGTAAAACGTGCCTGACGGCGCGGGCTAACGAATACGGTCGGTCAACCGGACCAAGGTCCGTTTAGATTTGTACCACCTAACCGGACCGCAGTCCACTTCTGCTCGTCAGGCGCTACGCTGAGGCGTATGACTGGTCCCGTCACACCCCCGCCCGCGTCGTCCGCCGCACCCGGCGAGCCCGTGGACCTGACCTCCCGGCCGCCGGACGGGACTCCCCAGCTGCGCGCCGACGCCGCCCGCAATCGCTCGCGACTGCTCGACGCCGCCTCCCGCCTGCTGACCGAGCACGGCCCCGAACGCCTCACGATGGACGCGGTCGCCTGCGCGGCCGGGGTGGGCAAGGGCACCGTCTTCAGACGCTTCGGCGACCGCAGCGGACTGCTGTTCGCCCTCCTCGACCACAGTGAGCAGACGTTCCAGGGCTCCTTCCTGAGCGGCCCTCCCCCGCTCGGGCCCGGAGCCCCGGCCGTGGACCGGCTGCACGCCTTCGGTCCCGCGCTGATCCGGCACGAGAGCGATCATCACGAACTGATTCTGGCCACCCGCAAGGACCCACTGCGGACCTACTCGGTCCCGCCGTACCGGCTGCGCCTCACCCACGTGGTCATGCTGCTGCGGGAGGCGGGTGCCGCACCCGACCCCGAGTTCCTCGCGCACACGCTGCTCGCGGCCACCGACACCGCGCTCGTCCACCATCTGACGACGGCCGGCGACCGGTCGTCCTACGAGCGGCTGGAATGCGGCTGGCACGACCTGGTGACCCGCTTCACCCGGCCCGTCGAGCCGCCCTACGCCGGAAACGGACCGCGCGCCGCACAAAGTGGTGGAGGCGGTCCGGCGGATCGCCGATGATGACGCCATGTCCCGGTCGCCCGCGCACACTGACACCGTCGAGATCGCCTGCGACGAGTCCGGATCCGACGGGGAGAACCTCGTCAACGGCAATACGGATGTGTTCACGCACGCGAGCGTGAGCCTGGATCACGCGGCGGCCGAGCGCGGCCTCGACGAGATCTTCGAGCGGGTACGGTCCCCGGCCAGCTCCGCCATGACGGAGTACAAGGCGAACGTACTGCTCCGCTCCAAGCACCGGCCCGCGCTCACCTGGCTGCTCGGCCCCGACGGGCCGCTCCTCGGCAGCGCCCACGTCCACGTCATCGACAAGCGGTACTTCCTGCTGGCCACCACCACGGCCCTGCTCACGGACGAAGGCCCGCACACCGAGGAGCTGAGCCTCGCAGCCCACCGGGCCGGCCCGGCGACGTACGGGCCCGAGCGCTGGCAGGCCTTCCTCACGGCGGCCAACGACCTGCTCCGCGCCCGGCCCCGTCCCGAGACGAGCGATCCCGCGGCGGTGTTCATCCGCTGTGTCGAGCAGCTGAGCAGCACGGTTCCGGTCGACCCCTCGGACCCCGCCGCCCGATTGACCGCGCTGCTGCTGCACTCCCGCGCACGCGCCGAACGCCATCGCCTCCGCTCGGCCGAAGCGCCGGGCGCCTGGCCCGCGTTGGACCCGTTGTTCCCCGCGCTGCTGGGCACCGTCGAACACTGGAGCGCCGCGGGCCGACACGTCGCGGTCGTCCACGACCGGCAGAACACGCTCACCCCGGAGCGCCTGGACCACGTCATCTCCGCCACCGGCGGCATGCTCGATGAGGTCCGCCTCGTCGAGGCCCGGCAGGACCCACGGATCGGTCTCGCCGACTTCCTCGCCGGCATCACCCGGAAGATCGCCTCGGACCGCCTCCACGGCACACCCGACGCCGAACTGACGGACCTCCTCAGGCCCTACACCACCTCGGCCCCGCCCCTGCCCACCTCCTGGTCCTGGCCCAGGTAGGCGTAGAGCTTCCTGACGGGCGTTCAGCTCGAGGAGGCCTCTTGCTCCCTCGCGATCGAAGCGATCATCGCCGCGGCGACGCTCATGGCGTCGCGCGCCGCCTCGCTGTGCGACGGTACGCAGCGGCGGACCGCGGGGTCGTAGGCGCATCCGAGGACACCCGCGTGATCGGTGGCGGGTTCGGTCAGGCGCGTGTCCCAGCCGTGGTCGAGCAGCGACCGGTGCATCGCCCGCGTCGAGTCGGGCGGAACGACGGTGTCCTCGGTGCCGTGGACGAGCCGCACGGGCACCCGTGGCGTGTGCGGGGAGAGAGCGTCGAGTGGGGCGATGCCGGTCGTACGGGCCGGGCGACGGAAGTCACCCGCGATGCCCACCACAGCGACCGGCCGCCAGTCACCGAGGAGTTCGGGCCGAAGCAGGAGGCCGGGCTGCAGCACGGCACCGAGCGCGGCCCCCGCTCCCGCGGACCAGCCCCCGACGATCAGGCGGCCGGGGCTGCCGGAGCGGGCGCGGCTGTGGTCGAGGGCGAACCGCAGCGAATCGGTGAGCTGTTCGCGTCCCTGATCGGGCCGGTCCGACTGCCAGTCGGGGACGACGACGGTGGGACCGAGCGCGGCGATGGCCTGGGCGAGCGGGGCGAGTACGTCGCGTTCGTCCGGACCGGTGCCGTGCCAGAGCAGGACGACCGGGCCGACCGCGGGGCCGGAGGCGTTGGTGTGGATGTCGACTGCCTTGGTGTGGCTGCCGGTTGGATAGGCCGCGGCACGGACCTCGGTGTTCACGGGATTCCTCTCGGTACGGCGGCGGGCGAGGGTCCATCAGAACCTACTCGGCGGTGGTCGGCACACCCCCATCGTCCGAGGCGGTCGTCCTGGACCTGCGGGCCGCTCGGGACCTGACTCGCACAGGGAATTCGCGGTCAAATTTCTCGCCTTTCCGGACACATCGCGTGAACGGTTCGGCTTTCTCGTGCCGGAGGCCTGATGTTCAGAGTCTCGATCTGATATTCCAGGAGTGTCAGAAACGGAAACCCCCCACTCACTCCAGGAGTGACGCATGCGCTCGTTAAGAGCCCGCAGACCGCTCTTCTCACTTTCTCTCGCGGTGGCAACGGCCTGTATTGCATTCACGTCCGCACCCGTCGCACAGGCCGACGACAATGACGCGGCGGCCGCGGAGAAGTACGTCGCACTCGGCGACTCGTACGCCACCGGACCGGGTACGGGCGAGTACGACGACCCGGACGACGCGTGCCGCCGGGGCCCGGCCACGTACCCGCGGCTGTGGGCGCAGCAGCACGCCTCGTACTCCTTCGTGGAGGCGTCGTGCTCCGGCGCGACGACGGCCGAGCTCACGGCACAGCAGGTGCCGCAGCTGACGGCGGACACGACCCTCGCGACGGTCCAGGTGGGCGGCAACGACGTCGGTTTCGTCGAGGTCCTCAAGAACTGCATCCTGACTCTCGACGACAAGGACTGCCTGGCCGGCGTGGACGCCGCCAAGGCCGCCGCGACGACCAGCCTGCCGGGCGCTCTCGCGGACACGTACGCTGCGGTGCGGGCGAAGGCGCCGAACGCCGAGGTAGTCGTCGTCGGCTATCCGCGGCTCTACACGATCGGCGGCAGCTGCGGCGTCCTCGGCCTGAGCGACGCCGAGCGGGCCGCGCTCAACTCGGCGGCCGACACGCTCGACGGGGTGCTCGCGGAGCAGGCCCAGAAGGCCGGGTTCACCTTCCTCGACCCGCGTGCCGCGTTCGACCCGCACTCGATCTGCTCCGACGGCGACACCTGGGTGACGAGTCTGGAGTGGGACGCGCTGAACGAGTCCTACCACCCGAACAAGGCCGGGCACCGTGACGGGTACCTGCCGCTCCTGAACGCCATCACCGGCTGAGCGGAGCCGAGGGACACGAGCGGGCCGACCGGATTTCCGGTCGGCCCGCTCTTTCGTTTCGCGATGCCGCACGTGCCTGCGCGACAATACGGGCCCGGAAAAGGGCAGCATAATTCCGCGGCGGCTCTTTCATCGAAAAGAAGCCGTCGAAGCACAGCACGATCTTTCCCGATCGCGACGTTTACCGGTACCCCATTTCGCCGACCCGGTTACGCGGATCCGGAGACGGTGGAAGTGAGCATCTGAGAAGCAGCAAGTTCGTGGTAAAGAGAATCCGCGCCGATCAGTTCGCCGTGGGTGCCGGAGGCGCGGACGAGGCCGCTCTCGAGCACGACGATCTGTTCGGCGTCGGTGACGGTGGAGAGGCGGTGGGCGATGAGGATGACGGTGCAGCGCCGGGCGGCCTGGTCCACGGCCTCGCGCAGCGCCTGTTCGTTGCTGGCGTCCAGCTGGGCGGTGGCCTCGTCGAGCAGCAGGACCTCGGGCTTGCGGAGCAACGCCCTTGCGATGGCCAGGCGTTGGCGTTCCCCGCCGGACAGGGTGACGCCCCGGTTACCGACCTCGGTGCCGAGGCCGTCGGGAAGGCGGTCCAGGAGCCCGTCCAGACGGGTCAGGCGCAGTACCTCGGCGATGTCCTCGTCGCTCGCGTCGGTGGCGGCGTACCGGAGGTTCTCGCCGATGGTGCCCGCCATCACGGGTGACTCCTGCTCGACGTAGGCGATCCGGCGGCGAACCTCGGCGCGGGGCAGCGAGGCGATGTCCTGGCCGCCGATGCGGATGCGTCCGGACTTCGGTTCGTGGAAGCGCTGCAGCAGCGCGAACATGGTCGTCTTGCCTGCGCCGGAGAGTCCGACGAGCGCGGTACGGGTGCCACCGGCGACGGTGAAGGTGATGCCGCGCAGGGCGGGGTCGCGGTCCGGATAGGCGAAGTGGACGTTGTCGAACTCGACCGGCGGGGGCGGGAGTTCGGCGCCGTCCCGGATGGGCGCGCCGTCCGGGGATTCCGCCGGGTCGACGTCGTCCTCCACCGGCAGGGTCTTGACCTGCTCGATGCGGCCGATGGCGCCGAGGCCCTGCTGCAGCATGCCGAGTCCGCCGAGCAGCGAGGCGATGGGGCTGGCGAGGTAGAAGACGTACAGGAGGAAGGCGATCAGCGCCGCGGCCTGCAGTTCGCCGGAGGCTACCAGCGCGCCGCCGACGCCGAGTACGGCGAGGAAGGCGGCCTGGATGGCGACTCCGGAGAGGACCTGGACGAGCGCGGCGTACTTGGCGCCGACGAGGCCCGCTTCATAGGCCTCCTGGATCGCGGCGTCGGCGCGGGCTGTCTCTCGGCCTTCGGCTCCGTTCGCCTTCACCGTGCGGGCGGCGCCGAGGGAGGTGTCGAGCGCGGCGCCGATCGCTCCGACGGAGGTCTGGGCGCGGGCGACCGCCTGCCGGATGCGGGGCAGGATCAGGCCGAGTACGAGCCCCACCGCGAGCAGGACGCCGAAGGTCACGGCGAGCAGGCCCAGGTGCACGACTCCCATCAGGACCACGGCTCCGGTGATGGTCAGGGCACCGTTGGTGACCATCACCAGGCCCTCGGTAGCGGCGTTCTGCACCAGCGCGCTGTCCGAGGTGACGCGGGCGACGAGGTCGCCGGGGGGCCGGCGGTCGAGCTCCGGGACGCGCAGGCGGATCAGGTGGTGGACGAGGTCCTGCCGGATGGTGCGCACCACGCGCTCGGACGTCCGGCGCTGCCACCAGGACTGAATGCCCGTCAGTAATGCTCCGGAGACGACCAGTACGGCGAGCAGCACGATCGGTCCGCCGACACTGCGTCCGCTGCCGAGGCCCTGAAGGACTTCCTGGGCGACCAGGGGTTGGATCAGGCCGGAGGCGCTGGCGGCCAGGACGAGCAACAAGGTGGCGCCCAGGACCATGCGGTGCGGTCGCGCCTCGCGGAGCAGTGCGCGCAGCGGCGGGGTGCCGTGCTCGGTGTCGGGTCCGGGCGTGCCGAACGCTGCGGGCTTCGCGGCGGACGGGCCGGGGTCCGGGGCAGGCTCCCCCGGCGGTGCGGGCGCGTGGGTCGTGGTCATGCGTGCTCCGGTGCGGGTCGGGGCCCCTTCGGACGACGTCCGAGGAGGAGTTGAGGGAGTGCCGGACGGGATTCAGCTACGGACGGTGGCTGCCGTGACCGGCTGGGCGGCGAGCCGTTCCAGGTGGGTGGCGGCGGTGTGCTGGCCGCCTCCGGCGCGCAGGGTCCTTCCGATGGCGGCCGCGGCGGTGCGGTGCCCCTCGGCGTCGTCGAGCACGGTCGTGAGGGCCTCGGCGATCCGCGGCGCCTTGACCCGTCCGAAACGCACCCGGACGCCCGCGCCCGCCGCGACCACCTGGGCGGCGACGATGGGCTGGTCGTCCCGGATCGGCGCCAGGACGAGGGGCAGTCCGTGCCAGAGCGACTCGGCGACGGTGTTGTGTCCCGAGTGACTGATGACGGCCTTCGCCCGGCTGAGCAGGTCCAGTTGGGGTACCTGTGGCCGCGCCAGCATGCCGGCGGGCAGCTCGCCGAGGTGACCGCCCGGGTCGGCGAACACGCCCTGGACACGGTCCCGGAGGTGGTGGAGGGCTTCGACGGTCTCGCCGAGGAAACGCTGCCCGGCTTCGGTGTTCGCGGTGCCGAGGGACACGAAGACCAGGTCGCGGTCCGCGTCGAGGTCGTCCCAAGGGAAGTCGGGGTCCTCGGGCCGTTCGGCGATGACGGGGCCCACCAAGTGGACACGTTCCCAGGGCAGATCGGCGTCGCCGAGGAGTTCGCGGCTGGTGAAGGCGAGGATGCCGTACGGCGAGAAGCGCGGGTCGTGGTCGGCGCTCGGGTCCCCGATCCGCTGCCGCAGCGCGTCGAGGCGGTCCGCGAGCCAGGCCGCCACCTTGGGCAACTCGGCCAGTGGGTCGACGAGTTCGGCCGACGTGCTGGCCGAGGTCAGATACGGGACACCCAGGCGCTCCGGGACCAGGGCGCCCGCGACGGCGTGCTGGTCGGTGACGACGACATCGGGCCGGAACTCGCTTACGGCCCGCTCGACATGGGGCGCCATGGACTCGGCGAGCGGGACGAAGAACTCCTCCCACAGGAACCGGAACGCCCCGGGACCGGTGAGGCCGGGCGGCCGGGACAGGTCGCCGCCCTCGGGCAGGGGAGCGTCGTGGACCTGCGCACGGTCGTCCGTGAGGCTCCGGATGCGCTCCGCATGGCCGCACCAGGCCACCTCGTGTCCACGCCGGCCGAGTTCGGCGGCCACCCCGGCGAGCGGGTTGATGTGGCCGACGAGCGGCGGCACGACGAGCAGGAAGCGGCTCACCGGACAGCTCCCGCCGCGACGGCCGGCGGCGCGGTGCCCGCGGCATGGTGCTCCCTGACCCAGTCGAGCACCAGTTCGCGGGTCCGGGTGGGCTGCTCGACGAGGACGGAGTGGCCCTGGTCGGGCAGCACCACGGTGCGGCAGAGCGGGAGCCGGGCCTCCAGCCAGGGCACCTGCGCGTTCAGTCCGGAGTCGCCGCCGAAGACGGCGAGGAGCGGGCAGCGGATCGCCGAGAGGTCGTCGTCGATGGTGCGGCCCAGCGAGATCTCCTCCGCGATCGCGGTGCCGGCGAGGATACGGCCGGCGCCGCGGGACAGGCGGGCCGTGTGCGCTCCGTTGTGCTCGGCGATCCAGTCGATGACCTCGTCGCGGACGAGTTCGCGCTGCGCGTGTGCGAGGCCTTCCGCCATGCGTGCGGCCCAGTCGGCCACCGGCGGTTCGGACTCGATCATCACGACGCCCGCGGTGCGCTCGGGGTGCCAGGCGGCGAAGGCGGTGGCGACGGTGCCGCCGAAGGAGTTCCCGACCAGGTGGACGGGCCGCTCCTCACCGAGTCCGTCCAGCAGGTGCGCGAGGTCGTCGACGAAGTCGTCGAGCCGGTAGCCGGTGCGGGGCCGGTCACTGCGTCCGTGGCCACGCAGGTCGTACATGACGGTGTCGATGCCGGCCGCCGAGAGGGCGGGGCCGAGGGTGAAGTAGTAGCTCGCGAGGCTGTCGGTGAGCAGCCCGTGCACGAAGACGACGACGGGTATGTCACCGTCGGGGACGCTGCCGCCGGCGGCGCCTGCGGCCAACTGCTGTACGTGGGTGGTGATGTCGCCGGTGGATATCTTGGCCATCGGGGTCAGCCTCGTTCCGCTGCGTGCAGGGACGCGGCCACGTAGTCGGCGAGTTCGCCCACGGTGAGGGCGATGATCTCGTCGAGTTCCAGGTCGGCGATGAACAGGGCGACGTTGACCTGCTCGCCGTAGTGCTCGCGCAGAGCGCCTGCGAGGCCCACCAGGTCGATGCTCTCCAGCTCGAGGTCGTCGTGGAAGAGGGTGTCGCGGTCGATCTCCACGTCGTCGAGTCCGGCCTCCGGCAGGTCTCGCAGCATGCCGGCGATCTGGGCGAGGACCGTGTCCGTGTGGGGCGGGGCGGTCTGGGTGGGGGCCATGGTTGCCTCAGTGGTCATGTCGTTCTCCGGATTCGTTGACGCCCGTCGTCCAGGCGACGACGTAACTGCGTTGCGGCAGCCCGGACGGGGCCGCCACCTGGCTGCAGCGCACTTCCCAGGCACTGCCCGCGTGTTCCACCTGCAGCCGGTCGGGGTGCGCGGCGGTCACCCGGTAGGTGTCCGGGCGGCCCTGCAAGCCGGTGCCGAGTGCCTTGGCGACGGCCTCCTTCGCCGCCCAGAAGCGGGTGAACCAGAGCGCCGCGTCCTTTGTCGAGCCTTCCGACACGTGGGTGAGCAGCTCGCGTTCGGCGGGTGCGCAGGCGGACTGCAAGGTTGCTGCGGGGCGGTCGGTGACCTCTTCGAGGTCGATGCCGCAGGGACCGCCGCGGTGCGCGAGGGCGACGGCGGCCTCCTTGCAGTGCGCGAGGGACACGACGAGGTCGCCGCCGAGCTGCCTGCCATGCACGCCGGTGGCGATCGGGCGGCCGAACTCGTCGTTGTGCAGGGCTATTTCGCCCGGATAGATGTCGTGCGCGCCCTCGGACCACAGGAGTTCACGGATCGCGTCCTTGGCCGCGATACGGCCGAGGAGGTGGCGCCGGCGCCGTCCGGGTGGCTGGGTCTCGTGGCGGGTGCGCTCCTCACCGGCGAGCATGTTGCGCATGATGAGTTCGCGGGTGGCGAGGTCGGGCCAGCGCTCGTGGACCAACGTCCAGCCACCGGGCTGCAGTTGGGACAGCGTGTTGCGGCCCGGGAAGCGGTCCGTGCGGCGGATGCCGGGGTCGGTGTCGAAGCGGCGGTCGGTCCAACCGGTGAGCTCGGCCCACACCTTCCCCTCGTGGCTGAGCTGCATGTCGGCAGTCAGGGTGGTGTGGGTGACGTCGGTGATACGGATGTGGCAGTCGAGGGTACTGCCGGGCTCGGGGTCCGGACCGTGGAACGCCATGCTGCGCATGCTCACCGGGAAGACGGTGGTGCGCTCGGTGAGCGAGTCCATGATCCAGTAGCCGAGGAGCTGGCCGACGTTGTCCAGGAGCGCTCCGGGCGGGCCCGGAGCGGTGAGCACTCCGCGTACGTGGCGGTCGCCGATCGCGGTGAGGGTGCGCACACCCTGGAACTCGGGGCCGTGGAACATCCAGCGTTCGGAGTAGAGCTGCTCGGCGGTCAGGGCGGGCGCACGTTCCTCGGCAGGGTCGACGGTCCAGGGTTCGGGCGGTGAGCCGTGCCGGGGTGCGAGCTGGAGGACGGCTCCGGCGTATCCGGTGAGCCGCACCTCGAGCCGGTCGGGACCGAGCCGGTGCAGGGTGACGGGCACGTCGGATGCGGGCACGGCGACGATCCACTTCTGCAGCGTCACGTCGTGGACGGCGACCACCCGCAGTCCTGGCAGGGCGCGTTCGGCGATGCGCATCAGGTGGTGGACGACGGTGGTGGCGGGTACGACGGGCCAGCGGTCGCCGTCGTCGGGCCAGCCCGGGCGCTGCCGGAAGAAGCAGTGGTCGAGCAGGTACGGCATGTCGGCGACGTCGATGCGCAGAGCGCCGGGGACGGGGGCGAGCTCGGGGCCGTGAGCGCCGGGGGCCGGACTCGGTTGTGCCGGCGCCGGCTTCGCGGCGGGCTGCTCGTGGACGCGGTCCGCTCCCCTCGCCGGCCGTCCAGGCCCGCTTCGGCCACGACGTGCTGGGCGGGGTACTGCGGTGCGGCCCGCCTGCGCGGCGTCGAGCAGCTCCTCCGTGAGGGAGGCGGTGTCGCTCAGCAGGGCGGAGAGTTCGGCGGTCAAAGGGGCGTGTTCGGCAGCCAGGGCGGCATGTTCGGCGACCCGCGGCGCGGTGCCGAGGTCGGCCGGATTCCCGCGCCCCTCGTGCGCACGAGCGTGCGCGGGCGTGGGCTCCGGGGGGACAACACCCTTGCCCTTACGTCGAGTTGACCGGACGGGTTCGGGGATGACTCGGGGCGCGGGTGATGCCGCGCGGCCCGTCTCGGGGCCGGCATGCGTTCCCGGTTCGAGCAGGCCGTGGGACCGCTCCGGCAGTGACACCAGAGCCCCGCCGAGATCGAGGCGGATCCCCGGGCGTCCAGGGCGGCTCGCCCGAGGGGTGCGGGAGGGCTGCCGATCGCCGGTCAGCGCGGTGGCATCGGGCGCCGCGCCCTCCGTCCACAGCGCCGTGGCCACTCGACGCAGCTGGTCGAGGCTGTCGCGGGCGGTCGAGTGCGCGGGCACCACGAGCCGGTCGCGTCCCGCGAGGGTCTCGTCGACGAGTGAGCCGAGTTGCCCGGCGCCGAGCGTGACGAAGGCCCGGAATCCCGCCGCGTACTGGGCGAGGATCAGCTGCCGGAAGCGCACGGGTTCGAGCAGGTGCCGTACGAACAGGTCGCGGACCGCGGCGGGTTCGACGGGGAACGGCTCGGCGGTGGTGGCCGACCAGACAGGTACGTGCGGGGCGTGCACGGTGTATGTGTCGGCGGCACGCCGGATCGGGTCCAGATACGGGGCGAGCATCGGCGTGTGGAAGCCGGAGCGGAACGGCAGCACCTGCGCGATGACCCCGTCGGCCCGGAAGGCCGCCACCAGCTCGGTGACCGCGGCCTCGGGCCCGCAGATCATGGACTGGCTGGGGGCGTTGTCGTGCGAGAGAACCACGTCGCCGCGGCCGGCGAGGCGACCGAGGACTTGATCGGCGCGGGTGCCGAGCACCGCGAACGCGAGGCCGGGCACCCGTAGCGCATCCGGGTCGAAGCCCGCCAGGAAGGCGTCGACCTCCTCGGGCGCGTGCACCCCCGCGGCCGCCATCGCGGTCCACTCCCCCACGCTGTGGCCGGCGACCGCGTCCGGTGTCACGCCGATACGGCGCAGGGCCGAGTCGAGCAGTCGGCCGAGCTGGAAGACGGCCGCGCCGTGCCGGCCGACGTCGCCGACCGGTGCGCCTGCCCCGAACTCCCAGTCGAGACCGAAGCGTTGAGCGAGTTTCTCCACCTTCGCGTCGAACTCGGCCTCCAGGCCCGGAAAGAGGAAGGCCGTTCGCCCGCCGGACGCGCCGAGCACCGGCCGTGGCGTGAACCACACGTCGCTGCGGCCGCGCCAGGGCTCGCCCTTGGCGACGGCCTTGCGGGCCAGCTTGAGCCTGCGGGCGGTGGGGTCGACGATGCCGAGCCGGACTCGGCCGCCCTGGTTCGCGGCGGCCCTGGTCTCGGGCAGTCCCGCGGCGAGCACCTCGCCGTCGTGCGCGGCGAGACGGGCGGCCAGCTCGTCGGTGGTGGGGGCGGCGAGCCGCAGCACCCGCTCCGGTTCGGTGACCGTGGCGCGGGGGCGGCGGGTCGGCACGGGAGCCGGCTGTTCCAGTACGACGTGGGCGTTGATGCCGCCGAAGCCGAAGGCGTTCACGGCGGCACGCCGCGGAGCTCCGCCCGCGACCTCGCGCCAGGGCCGCGCCCGGTCCAGCGGGGCGAACCGGGTGCCGTCCAGGGCCGGACTCGGGTCGTCGCAGTGCAGCGTCGGCGGGAGTTCCTCGTGATACAGGGCGAGCGCGGCCTTGACGAGGCCGGCGATGCCCGCGGCGGGCATGGTGTGCCCGATCTGCGACTTCACTGATCCGATGACCGCGCGCTCACCGGCTGCGGGACCGAACACCTCGGCCACAGTGGCGAGTTCGGCGCGGTCGCCGGCCGGTGTGGCGGTGCCGTGCGCCTCCAGGAGCTGCAGCGCGTCGGCGGCCCGCGGGTCGAGTCCGGCGGCGTCCCAGGCCTGTCGTACGGCACGGATCTGACCGCCGGGATCGGGGTTGAACAGGCTCGCCGACCGCCCGTCCCCCGCGACGCCCGTACCACGCAGCACTGCGTAGACACGGTCACCGTCGCGCCGGGCGTCGTCGAGTCGCTTGAGGACGACGACGCCGGTACCCTCGCCGATCAGGACGCCGTCCGCATCCCGGTGCAGCGGTCTGATGCGCTCGCTGCGGGAGAGCGCGCCGAGCTGGGTGAACACGCTCCACAGGGTCAGGTCGTGGCAGTGGTGGACGCCGCCGGCGAGCATCACGTCGCAGCGTCCGGAGCCGAGTTCGCGTACGGCATGGTCGACGGCGACCAGGGACGAGGCGCAGGCGGCGTCGACGGTGTAGGCGGGGCCGCGCAGGTCGAGACGGTTGGCGACGCGGGAGGCGACCAGGTTGGGGACGAGCCCGATGGCCGACTCGGGTTGTTCCGGGCCAAGTCGTGCGGTGAACTCGGCTCGTACGGCCTCGAGTTGGCTCTCGTCCAGTTGCGGCGCGAGCTCGCGCAGGGTGTGGACGAGCTGATTGGCGGTGCGCACGCGCTGGTCCAGGCGGACGAGGCCCGGGGTGAGGTAGCCGCCGCGGCCGAGGACGATGCCCGCCCGTTCGCGGCGGGCGGGCAGCACCCGCTCGCCGCCCGCGTCCTCGATAGAGCGGTGTGCCACATCGAGGGCGATCAACTGGTCCGGTTCGGTCCCGGGCACCGAGTTCGGCATCATGCCGAAGCGGGTCGGGTCGAACTCGGCACTGGCGTCCACGAATCCACCGCGCCGGCAGTAGAAGCGGTCGCTGCGCGGCCCGGCGGTGGGATCGTAGAACGTGTCGGCGTCCCAGCGGTCCGCGGGCACCTCGGTGACCGCGTCGACCGCGTTGCGGATGCTGTGCCAGTACGCGGCCAGGTCGGGGGCGCCCGGCAGGAAGACCTCCATGCCGACCACCGCGACCGGGACCTGGCCGCCGCCGTCCGGCCGGTCGGGGGTTGCCATGCCGGTCACCACCCGGACGCGGTGTAGACGACGGCGTGCTCGTCCGGTGCGCCGTAGGCGAGTTCACGCAG
Source organism: Streptomyces sp. YIM 130001 (assembly GCF_003574445.1). GTDB lineage: Bacteria > Actinomycetota > Actinomycetes > Streptomycetales > Streptomycetaceae > Streptomyces. The sequence continues at coordinate 129,917 of NZ_KZ984558.1, read as the reverse complement.
CAGGCTGAGCGGTCCCTCGTCGAGGTCGATGAGCTTGATGCCGCGGGCCGCGTACGAGCGCATCAGCTCGGGGGTGACCATTCCGCCGCCGGTGTCGGACGCCGCCCAGGGCCCCCAGTGCACGGTCAGTCCGCGCCGCTCGGGGGTGGACCAGCGGCGGCCCAGTTCCTCGAGTACGTCGTTGGCGCCGGCGTAGTCGCTCTGGCCGCGGTTGCCGAGCGCGGCGGCGATGCTGCCGAACAGGACCGCGAAGCGGGGACCTTCCGCCAGGGTGTCGACGGCGTCGAGGACGGTGCGGGCGCCGTCCGCCTTGGTCGCGAAGACCCGGGCGAAGGAGTCCGGCGACTTGTCCGCGATCAGCCGGTCCTCGATGACACCGGCCGCGTGGACGAGGCCGTCGAGGCGTCCGTACTGCGCGTGCACGTCCTTGACCAGTGCGCCGACCGCCTCGGCGTCGGTGACGTCGACGCGGTGGTACTGGGCTTCGCTGCCGAGGTCGCGCAGTGCGGCCAGCGTGGCCCGCACCTCGCGCTCGGCGAGCAGGGCGCCGACCCGGCGTTCCGTATCGGCCGGGGTGCGGGTGGCTCCCGAGGCGAGCAGCGCGGCACGCAGGCCGGCGCGGTCCCCGGCCGCGGCGGTGAGGGGGTCCTCCGGGCCGGTGGGCTCGGGGGTACGGCCGGCCAGGACCAGGCGGCAGCGGGTCGCTGCGGCGAGGGTGCGGGCGAACCGCGCGGTGATGCCGCGGGCCCCACCGACGAGCAGGACCACCGATGCCCGGTCGAGGCCCGCGGCATCGGCCTCCGCCGCTCCGTCACCGGCGGGTCCGGCTCCGGTGGCGGCGACGGCGCCGAGCGGGGCGGGGGCGAGGTGCAGGGCGTGGCGGCGGCCCTCGCGGGCGAGGACCACGGGTTCGGCGTCGGCGTCGGCGACCGCGAGTTCGGCGCGCAGCGCCCGGGCCGTCTCGGACGGTGTGGCTGTGCCCGGCACTTCGACCAGGGTGGTGCAGACCTGCGGGTACTCGCGGGCCACCGAGCGGTGGAAGCCGCGCAGTCCGCTGGGTGCGCCGCTGCCGCGTCGGTCGACGGTGAGCAGGCGCTGCGGCGGGTCGGCCAGGATGCGCTGGTACAGCGGGAACGCGTCGGGCAGCAGGGGGTCGCCGCTGTCGAGTGCGCCGAGGTGGATCACGGCGTCGGCGCGGGTGGCCGGATGCTGTCCGGTCGGCAGCAGTTCGGTGTGGACGCCGTCCTCGTGCAGCAGGGCGGCCAGTTCTCGTGCGGTGTCGCCGCCTCCGATGAGCTGTACGCGGCTGCCGCGGGCGGGGCTCGCGGTGACGGGCTCGAGGTCGCGTTCGGTGAAGGTGAGCCGTTCCGGTGCCACGACCTGGACAGCGGTGGAACGGTCGTCGTCGGCGCTCGACGCTTCCTGCGTCGGCGTCGAGGCTGCCGGTGCCTCGCCGCTCGGCGACGGCCCGCCGAGCGCCTCGCCGATGAGCTCGGCCAGGGCGGCCGCGGTGCGCGCGGTACTGAGTCGCTCCAGGTCGGCCGTCTCGGCGTCCAGGCCGAGCCGGGCGCCGAGTTCGCCGGCGATCTCGGTGCGCTTGATGGAGTCGACGCTGAGGTCGGCCTCCAGATCGAGCCCGGGCTCGATCATGTCCACCGGATAGCCCGTGCGCTCCGCGACCACGGCCAGCACGGTGTCCAGCACGGCCGCCGGCCCGACGGGCGCCGGAAGTGCGGCGGGTGAGTTGGGTGCGTCATGTGCAAGGGACACTCCGCCGATGCGTTCGGTCAGGAGCCCGGCGATGCCTTCGACGGTGCGGGCCGCGCTCAGCTCGTCGAGTTGGGCGCCGCCCTCGACCGGCAGTCCGAGCCGGACGGCGAGTTCGCCGGCGATCTCGACGCGTTTGATGGAGTCGATACTCAGGTCGGCCTCCAGATCGAGCCCGGGCTCGATCATGTCCACCGGATACCCCGTGCGCTCCGCGACCACGGCCAGCACCGTGTCCAGCACGGCCGCGCCGGACGTGGGCTGCGGCTCGCTGGTCGCCTGCGGCTCGACGACGCGCTCCATCGTCGGCCTCGCAGCCGGCGACTCCGGCACCTGACTCGTGAACCGAGTTTGTTCGCCGGGGAGTTCGGGAGCTCCGAGGTAGGACAGCAGCACGTCGCGTTGCGCGGCGACCAGGTCCCGGCTGCTGCGCAGGAAGTCCGTTATCAGTTCTTCGGGTCCGGCTGGCGCCGGGTGGACCTGGTGCTGGTCGGGCACGGTGAACTCCGTCACGGGTCGGGCCGGTTGCAGGGCGTGCGGTGGGGAGCTGCCGTCGGCGCGGCGCAGCAGTTGGCCGTCGACGGTGAACGCGGGGGGCCGTACTGCCTCGGCGGTGGCCGGGTCCCGGGTGTCGCGGCCGGTGAAGAGGCGGCGGGTGCGGACGTCGACTCCGCTGACGGCGAGGTGGGCGAGCGCGGTGAGGAGCCCGGGAAGTCCGGCCGCATCGGGGCCCTGTTCCAGGGGCACGGTGCGGTGGGGTCGGTCGCCGAGCACGTTGCTCACCAGTCGGCTCAGGACGGATCCTGGTCCGGCCTCGACGAAGACGCGGGCGCCCGCCTCGTACATCGACTCGATCTGCTCGGCGAAGCGCACAGGAGAGCCGATCTGCTGCGCGAGTTCGGCGCGGATCCCTTCCGGGTCGCTGGGGTAGGGAGCCGCGGTCCGGTTCGACCAGACCGGGAAGACGCCGGATTCCAAGGGGAGTTGGGCGAGGTGGGTGCCGAAGTCGTCGCCGGCTCCGGCGAGCAGCGGGCTGTGGAAGGCGCAGGCGACCTTGAGCGTTCTGGCCGTGAGGCCGGCGTCCCCGAGATGGGTGACGGCAGCGGTCACCGAACGGGTCGGGCCCGAAATCACCGTCTGCTCGGGGGAGTTGTGGTTGGCGGCCACCACGTCGTCGGCGAGGCCGGCAAGCTGCAGCACCTCCTCGACCCGAGCCGCGGACGCACCGACGGCGGCCATGGTGCCCGGGTCGTCGTCCGGGAGCCGGCCGAGGATGGCCGCGGCGCGGGCGGCGCTGGCGTCCAGCAGCTCGGCCGGGTTCAGGACGTCAGCGGCGGCCAGGGCGGCCAGTTCGCCGTAGCTGTGCCCGCCGGCCATGTCCGGGCGTACGCCGAGCGTGCCGAGCAGGTCGGTGGCGGCCAGGGCGGTGAGGCCGAGCGCCGGCTGAGCGACGTCCGTGTCGGTGATCCGGGCGCGTGCCTGGCGTTCCGCGGCCTTGTCGAGTGCGGCCGGCGGGAAGACGGTGCCGGCCCAGCGGGAGCCGAGACGCAGGTACCGGTGCAACTCGGGGAAGGCGACGAACAAGTCGGCGAACATACCGGGTCGTTGGCTGCCCTGCCCCGGATACAGGAAGGCCAGCCGCCCGTCCCGCACCTCCTGGGACACTGCGTGGGCGGCGTGCAGTCCGTCGCCCGGGGCGTGTTCGCCGTCGGCGGCCCGGCGCAGCAACTCGGGCAGTCGGGCGATGTCCCGGGCGACCACGGCGATGCGCACCGGCTCGCCTCGCAGCGCGGCCTGGTCGCTCAGCCAGGAGGCGTTGCGGGCATGGTCGCGCAGTCGCCAGGGGCCTCCTTCGGCGACGCGATCGCCGAGGGCGCGGGCGGCCTCGCGCGCCGCTTCCTCGTCGCGGCCTCGGAAGGTGAAGAGCTCGGCGGGCCAGGCGTGCAGGGCATGTGCCTCGGGTGCCTGTTCGTGGGCCCGGAGTACGACATGGAAGTTGGTGCCGCCGAAGCCGAAGGCACTGACTCCGGCGATGCGCTTGCCGGCTTCGGTGGCCCAGGGTGCGGCGGTGGTGTGGAAGGCGAAGGGGCTGCTGTCGCGGTCCCAGGCCGGGTTGGGTTCGGACAGGTGCAGGGTGGGCGGTTTGACTCCGTGGTGGAGGGCGAGTGTGGTCTTGATGAGTCCGGCGAGGCCCGCGGCGCATTTGGTGTGCCCGATCTGGGACTTGACCGAGCCGATGGCGCAGCTGCCGGGGCGCGCGCCTGATTCCGTGAACACCTCGGTGAGCGTGCCGAGTTCGGTGCGGTCACCGACCACGGTGCCGGTGCCATGTGCTTCCACCAGGCCGACTTCGGAAGGTGCGACACGGGCGTTGCGGTAGGCGCGGGTGAGTGCCGAGCGCTGGCCCTCGGGGCGGGGGGCGGTGAGGCCGAGGGCCCGGCCGTCGCTGGCACTGCCGACACCGTCGATGACGGCGTAGATGCGGTCGCCGTCGCGTTCGGCGTCCGCGAGGCGTTTGAGGGCGACGCAGGCGACTCCTTCGCCGAGCGCGATGCCGTCTGCGCGCGCGTCGAAGGTGGCCGAGCGGCCGGTGGGCGACAGGGCGTGCACGGAGGAGAAGAGCAGGTAGTCGTTGATGCCGTTGTGCAGGTCGGCTCCGCCGCACAGCACCAAGTCGCTGGTACCGGCGGTGAGTTCCTTGCAGGCGGTGTCGACGGCGGTCAGGGAGGAGGCGCAGGCGGCGTCGACGGTGTAGTTGGCGCCGCCGAGGTCGAGCCGGTTCGCGATGCGGCCGGCGATGACGTTGGCGAGCATCCCGGGGAAGGAGTCCTCGGTCAGGCGCGGGAGTTGGGCGTCGAGCCCGGGCGGCAGCGTGCCGGTGTAGGCGGGCAGTACGGTGCGCAGCGTGGTGGCGTTGGACAGATCGCTGCCCGCCTCGGCGCCGAAGATCACGGAGGTGCGCCGGTGGTCGGCCTCGGAGCCCTCGTACCCGGCGTCAGCGAGGGCGCGGCGGGCTGCCTCGAGGGCGAGCAGCTGTACGGGTTCGATGCTGGGCAGGGCCGCGGGCGGTATGCCGTAGCGCAGCGGGTCGAAGGGGATCTCGGGCAGGAATCCGCCCCAGCGCGAAGGCGTCTGCTCGCCGTCGCCCTCGGGGTCGTAGTACTGGGCGGGGTCCCACCGATGGGTGGGAACCTCGGTGACGCTGTCCTTGCCGCTGACCACGTTGGACCAGAACTCGGCGAGATCCGGGGCACCCGGGAACATGGCGGACATGCCGACCACGGCGACACGCAGCGGCGGTGGCGCGGTCTCGGTCTCCGGGGCTTCGGGGTGCGGGCGGTCCGCCCGCTGGTGCAGCAGGTCGGCGGCGCCGCGGGTGACGTTCTCGTGCAGGGCGGCGAGGGTGGTGGTGCCGGTCCGCAGTACGCAGACCTCTCCGGCCATGAACATGCCTTCGGCGTCCTGGCGCTCCTCATCGACGTCGTGCAGGACGTCGCCGACGCGTTCGACGCCCTTGGAGGCGAGCCGGAGGCGTCCGACGTTGAAGCGCTCGAGCTGTTCCCAGGCTTCCCGGTCCGGGACGCCGTTCGCGGCGAGTTCACTGCGCAGGGCGGCGAAGTCGTGGGTGATGTGGCTGGCCGCGCAGCGGGTGGCGTGCCCGGGCGCGGTCTCCAGGAGCTGGGTGCGTTCCGCGCTGCGCACCCGGCGCTGGAAGAGCGGCTTGATGGCGCCGGCGCCGACCGCTTCGTCGGTGAACAAATACGCGGTGCCCATCAGGACGCCGAAAGCGGCGCCTTTCTCGACGAGCGGGGCGGCGACGGTGGCGGCCATGGCGGCCGAGCGGTCGTCGTGGATGCCGCCGGCGAAGAGCACGGTGAGTTCGGCGGCCGCCCGTTCCCCGTTCTCGGCGACGAAGGCGCGCAGCACCTCGGTCTGCGCCTCCCAGAGCGGGAAGCTGTTGCGCGGGCCGATGTGTCCCCCGCATTCGGCGCCCTCGAAGATGAACTTCCTGGCTCCCGCGGCGAGGAACTGCCGCAGCAGGCCGGGCGACGGCACGTGAAGGAAGGCGGAGATGCCTTCCGCCTCGAGGGCTGCCGCCTGTGCGGGCCGGCCGCCGGCGATGATCGCGTGGCTGGGCTTGAGCTCGCGTACGACGGCGAGTTGGGCTTCCTTGACCTGCTCGTCGGCGAAGCCGAGGATGCCGACTCCCCATGCGGTGTCCGGGCCGACGAGTTCCCGGGTGCGCTCCAGCATCGTCCTGGTGCGCCCGGCGTCGGCGAGGGCGAGGGCGAGGAACGGCAGCCCACCCTCGGCGGCGACGGCCGCCGCGAAGGCGGGTTCGTCGCTGACTCGGGTCATCGGCCCCTGAACGATGGGGAGTCGGGTGCCGAGCGCTTGCGCCCCCGGGGAGCCCTCGGCGAGGGCCCCGGCGGGCGCCGACGGGTCAGCGGCGGCCCGGGTGACGGCGTCACGCACTCGTCGTACCGCCTCGGCGACCGTGCGCGCGCCGGAGGCGAACGAGGTTGCCAGGTAACCGTCCTGACCCACCGGCAGCAGCCGCTGTCCGGGGTCGTCCGAGGCGAACGCACGCTGGACGGCATCCCCGTCCACAGGGGCCGGAGGCGCTCCGGGGCCGCGACGGCGCAAGTACCGGACGCCGTCCACCAGGGCGGTCTCCGAGCCGTCGAGCGCGCCCAGTTCGGCGCCGATCGCAGCGGTGGGTACGGCCTCGTCGAGGAGGGCGAGCTGGACGTCGAGTACGACGCCCTCGGCTCCCCCCGCCGTCGCTGCGGCGGCGGTCCGCGGTCCGATGCCGCCCCAGACCCATACGGGAACGGTGACGGCGGGGTCGGCGAGCACCCTCTGGAGGAGGACGAAGGTACTCAACTCCCCTGCGCGGCCGCCGCATTCACTGCCGCGCAGCAGGAGTCCGTCGGCACCGCCGGCCTGCGCCGCCGCCGCTTCAGCGGCGCTGGTCACCTCGACGAGGACGCGGCGTCCGGGGAACTCCGCCGGCGAACGCCGCGGGTCGGCGAGCAGCACCGTCGTCGCACTGTCGGGGAGTTGGGCGGCGGGGACCGGGCAGCCGGGACGTACCCGTACACCGAAGGGGCGGTCCGCGCACCACTCGGCCGTACGCTCGAGGGCCTCAGCCGCCCTGCGGGGCCGGCCGTCGGGCAGCTCGAGTACTCCCAGCGCGCCGGCGCGACACACGGCGGCGGTCAGCCGGGGCGACGGCCGATGGAGCGGATTGACCGCTACGACCAGGTCTGTCCGTAACTTTGGGGACACGTGAGGGGTATGCGCCCGCATGGGACTCTCCGAGGTGGGGGGTGGTGCGCGGTAGTCAACTGACGGCGGTGCGGGCGGTCAACCGGTAACCGTGTGTAGCCACTGCCGTTTCTCTACGCGCGTCATCCAATTCGGCCAACTCGGCGCTCACAACTGTCAAGCCAGGCCTCCCCCACATAGGGATTCACGCCGCGGCCGTCCGAGAAGCGACCACGCCGACGCGAACCCGCCATGCGGGAGTAACACGCACTTCTCATTCCACGATCACGAGTGTGACCTAAAACACAGCAACCCAGGCCACTTCACTGCGTCCGCTCCCCAATTGCGCACGCTCCGTGATGAGTCGAGGATGAAACCGCGCCTACCCGGACAAACACCAGCCCTACAAGGTCGACATACACGGCAAGTCGCCCGACACGTCCGCGCGTTGTATGCGCAACCATCACTCCGGATTTCAACAACCTGCATTCCCGGGCGACTTGAGACAGCGTCATACCCCTTGCGCGAACTCGGTACTTCGAGTACTGGAGCCCGGCGGGGGGCTTAGTACTGTCCGGGCGCCCATCGCCCCACTCCCCGGAGACCCGACGCCGGCCCGGCTCACCAAGTGACGGGCAGTGACTCCGGCCCCCGGATGAGTGCGTTGCGCCTCCAGGGAACCTGCTCGGCCGGGACGGCCAGCCGCAGCCCGGGCAGGCGGTCGACGAGTGTGTCGACGACGAGGTCGATCTGCATCCGGGCGAGCGGGCCCCCGGTGCAGTAGTGAGTCCCGTGTCCGAACGCCACGTGCGCGGCAGGCGCTTCGCGCTCGAAGTCGATCCGGTCCGGTTCCGGGAACACGTGGGGATCGCGGTTGGCGGACAGATAGGACACATAGACGGGATCGCCCGCGCTGATGCGGATGCCGCGCAACTCGACGTCCTCGGTGGCGATCCGTGCCAGGCCGACCGAGTTGCGGTGCGGGATGTAGCGCAGCAGCTCGTCGATGGCGCGCGGTCGCAGTGCGCGGTCCGCGTGCAGCTTCTCGAGCAGCTGCGGGCGGGTGAGCAGCAGGAAGAACATCTGGCCGGTGTTGTTGGTGACCGCCTCGCCACCGATCTGCAGCGGCCCCGCGACGCCGATCGCCTCTTCCTCGGTCAGGTCACCGCGGTCCACCCCGGCGGCAAGCAGCGACAGGATCTCCTCGTCCGCTGCGCTGACGGCTTCCGCCCGGCCTCTGCGGGAGGAGATCTCACCGGCGATCCAGGCGTACAGCTCGTCCTTGGCCCGGCCGGTGGCACGGGTGTCGCGGGAGGGAAACACGATCTGCTGGGTCAGGTCGTGCAGCCGCGGCCGGTCCGCCTCCGGTACGCCCATCAGGTCGCAGTGCACGGCGATGGGGAACGGCTCGAGGACGCGCGCCGTGAGGTCCGCGGGCGGGCCGTCCTGCACCAGGGCGTCCACCAGGCCGTCGAGCGCCGCCTGCGCGTGGGCCTGCCGCCGCGCCACGCCGCGCGCGGTGAACGCCGGTGCGACGACCCGGCGCAGCCGGTTGTGGTCGGGCGGATCGGCGAACGCCAGGGAGCCCGGCTTGGGCTTGAAGTGCGGGGCGATCCGGGTGACTTGGCGCTCGGCTACGGGGCGGCGCACGAAGCGCGGGTCGTTGGTCACCGCCCGCACGTCCTCGTACCGGGTGACCAGCCACGCCCAGCCGTCGCCGTACGGCAGGGAGATCCGGGTGATCGGCCCCTCCCGCATCAGCTCGGCGAGCACCGGGTCGAAGTCGGTCCCGCCGACGTCCTCGGCCGGCCAGTGCCGCACCGGTGGCTCAGCGGTCAGTGGGTCAGCGGCTGCGATGTCCTCGGTCACGCGTCCGTCTCCGTCCGACGAGGGTGCGACGTGCGGCGGCTCGGTCCGCCGCCACGGCGTACGGGAGGCCGACGGCCCGCGGCCCCTCCACCTCCCACCGTCCGCCCGCTCGCGCGGGACTTCACAGCGGAGTACTCCAGATGGCCCCGGCCGCCCCGCTCGGTCCCCCGGCCGCTGTCACTGCTCACGCGTCATCCGGACTGCGAGGTGGGCGGCGGCTGCCTAGCGTGAGCGCATGAACACCCCCACCGCGCGTGCCGCTCCCGCCGAGGCGGCCGATCCGCGTAGCTGGAAGGCGCTCGGCGTCTGTCTGACGGCCGGTTTCATGACGCTCCTCGACACCTCGATCGTGAACGTGGCCCTGCCGTCCGTCGAACGGAGCCTCCACGCCACCGGCGCCGACCTGTCGTGGGTGGTGTCGGGGTACGCGCTCGGCTTCGGCCTGGCCCTGGTGCCCGGCGGCCGGCTCGGTGACCTGCACGGGCGGCGCACCATGTTCCTGACCGGTCTCACCCTGTTCACGCTGGCCTCGGCAGCCTGCGGCTTCGCGCCCGGAGCGGGTTGGCTCGTGGTGTGCCGGCTGCTGCAGGGGGTCGCGGCCGGGATGGTGTCTCCGCAGGTGTCCGGGCTCATCCAGCAGATGTTCCAAGGGCCTTTGCGCGCGCGGGCGTTCGGCATGCTCGGCAGCGTCGTCGCGGTGTCGACCGCGGCCGGGCCCTTGGCCGGCGGGCTGATCATCGCGGTGGCGGGACCGGAGCAGGGCTGGCGCTGGGTGTTCTTCGTGAATCTGCCCATCGGTATCGCCGCCATCGTGGCCGGTCGCCGACTGCTGCCCCGCACCGTGCACACCACCGCACGCCGCCCCGGTCTCGACCCGGCGGGCCTGATCCTGCTCGCCACCGGTGTCGTCGCGGTCCTGCTGCCGCTGCTTCAGGAGCAGCGGTGGACCGGCCGGGGCAAGTGGCTCCTGATCGGCGTGGGCGTGCTGCTGCTCGCCGCTTTCTGGCGCTGGCAACGCCGGCAGGACGCGCACGGCGCGGCGCCACTGGTGGCGCCGCAGCTGTTCGCCCAACGCTCCTTCTCGCTCGGCGCACTCCTGGGACTGATCTACTTCTCGGGCTTCACGACGCTCTTCTTCGTCTACACGCTGTTCCTGCAGAACGGCCACGGCTTCAGCGCACTGCAGGCCGGCCTCGCGGCCACTCCCGTCGCCGCGGGATCCGCGGTCGCCGCGAACGTCGGGGGGCGGCTGGTCGTACGGTTCGGGCGGCGCCTCGTCGCCTGGGGGCTCGTCTGTGTGGCGGTGGGCCTGGTGGGCACGATCGTCGTGGTCCAGCTCGTGCCCGGCCGGTCGGTGGCCTGGGCCGCCGCGGTGCCGCTGTTGCTCGCGGGCGCAGGTTCGGGCCTGGTCATCTCGCCCAATGTGACCCTCACGCTCTCCAAGGTGCCGGTGTCGCTGGGCAGTTCGGCGAGCGGCGTACTGCAGACGGGGCAGCGGATCGGCTCGGCGGCCGGCATCGCCGCGGTGGGCGCCGTCTTCTTCGCCCATGTCGCCCATCACGGCGACTGGGCGGGCGCTTTCCAACTGGGCCTGGTCACCTCCCTCGCCCTCGTACTCCTCGCCCTCGTGGTCGCGTTGGTGGACTTGCGCGGGACGCAGCCGGAGTAGCCCCCTCGGCCCGATCCCCGCCCACACCGACCTGGCAGGCTTGCGTCATGGTCGACGAGTGGTCTCTGCAGTCGGGGCACGGAGTGCGGTTCGAGTGGGGCGCGGCAGGTGCCGAACGGCTCGGCCGCGAGGTCGACTGCACCGTCGTCGTGGACGTGCTGTCGTTCACCACCACGGTCACGGTGGCGGCCGATGCGGGCACGCGGGTCGTGCCGTACCGCTGGCGCGACGCCACGGCCGAGGCTTTCGCCGCCGGCCTCGGTGCCGAACTGGCCGTGGGCCGCCGCTCCGCCACGCCGGCCTCGCCCTGGTCACTGTCACCGGCCGCCCTGCGCGCCGCCCCTCGCGTCCCGCTGCTTGTGCTGCCCTCCCCCAACGGCTCCGCGCTCGCCGCGTCGGCCGGCACCCGGCACGTGGTGGCCGGAGCGCTGCGTAACGCATCGGCCGTCGCCGACCGGCTCGCCCGCTGGGGGTACGGAACCCTCGACCGCCCCGTGGCCGTCGTCGCGGCGGGCGAACGCTGGCCGGACGCCGGACTGCGCCCCGCCCTCGAGGACCTGCTCGGCGCGGGCGCGATCATCTCCGGGCTCCGGGACCGCACGGACGCCGTCCTGTCGCCCGAGGCGACCGCCGCTGCCGCCGTCCACGGCGCGACGGCCGACCCCGCCGCGACGATCGCCGCGAGCTCCTCCGGCCGTCAGCTGATCTCCGGTGGCTTCGGCGACGACGTAGCGGTTGCCGGCGAAGTCGACTCGTCTTCGCTCGTCCCGGTGCTGAGGGACGGGGCCTTCGTACCCGAACGGTGACGGGCGGTCCGGCGTCGCTCAGGCGGCGTACGCCGTCACCTTGAGGGTGTCGGCGAGGACGGCCCACAGGGGCCAGGCGAGGGCCTTGCCGGATTCTCTGCGCAGCCGGGTCGGGCGTTCGCCCTGCGGGCTGTTCTGCCAGGCCCGCACGGTCAGGATGTGCATGCCCGCCTTGCGCGAGAACGTGAACCGGATGTGCAGGTTGCTGCCGAGCATGTGGCCGCGCCGCGTCGCGATCTGCAGATGGTCCGCACCGACGAGTTCCACGGTCACCGGATTCCCGCCGAGCAGGTCGCAGTCGCGGCCCTGGTACATGTCGCCGCGGCATCGGCCGCTCACCGGGAACAGCCAGAAGTGGTCGGTCAGTTGGGTACGCACGTCCTGCGCCGAGGTGAAGGGGTGGAAGCCGAGCGTGAAGCTGTACTCGTAGAGCCGTACGGCGCGTGGGCAGTCGTCGAGACGCACCACGCAGGGGTCGTCCGCCGGTGCGGCGGCGGAAGCGGTCCGCGCGGCGGCGGGAGCGGGGAGGGAGACCGGGGCGACGGCCGGCACCACGGTCGCCAGCAGCACTCCCAGCACGCCCCACGACCGGACGCTGCGCCGGATCCACCGCCGTGCGCGGCCCGCGCGGGTGCCGGTCCTGTCCGGTGAGTCGTGGCCCATCGGCTCTCCCGGGGACGGCTGCGTCGACGAGTCGACGCTAGGTCACCCGGTGGCGGCTGTCCTGTTCACGCACCCGCCGGCCACCGCGCCTCGGCCGCCCGTGCGCCGGTTCAGAGCAGGCCGTGGTCGGTGAGTGCCTTGCGGGCCGGCATGCCGTCGCGCCGCGCCCGGGTGAGCCGTTCGCGTACTTCGCGGAGGTTCTGCGGCCGGTATCCCGGGCCGTCGCAGCAGCCCATGTGGAAGGCCACGCCCGCGTTCAGCAGCACCTCCAGCACGCGCCAGGCCGCGATGTCGCGACGCGGCGGAGCTGCGAAGGCGGCCCCCGCGTGGAACAGCGGACGCGCACAGCGAGGGCAGACTCGCTGCCGCCGTCGATCGAATCCCTGCTTGTACGAGACCCGGCAATCGAGGCAGACGTAGTGGGTTCGGGCGACGGCGGCACGCATACCGGCAGCCTAGCGACGACGACCGCCCGGCGGCCACGGAGTTTCCGTACCGTGACGGGCCGTTGTGCCGCTTCTGGTGCTGTGCCGCGCTTGACGGTCACCGGGCGTGGGCGATCGGATGACACGTCATGAACGCAGGCAAGCAGGGCACCGTCCCGGTCCCGGTCGACGAGGTGCTCGTACGGCGCCTCGTGGCCGGGCAGTTCCCGCACTGGGACGGGCTCCGGGTACGGCGGCAGCCTTCCGGCGGGACCGTGAACGCGATGTTCCGCCTCGGCCCGGATCTGGTCGTGCGGCTGCCGCTGCAGGCCGGCGGGGCCGCGGATGTGGTTCTGGAGCAGGAGTGGCTGCCGCGTCTCGCGCCGCTGCTGCCCGTCCCCACCGTGGTGGGCAGCGGGCAACCCGCCGAGGGGTTCCCCTGGCCGTGGTCGGTGTTCCGCTGGTTGCCGGGTGAGCTGCCGGAGCCGGACGCGCTGCGCGAACCGGTGGGCCTCGCCCGGGACTTGGCGGATTTCGTGCGGGCCATGCGGGAGGTGGGACTGCCCGACGCACCGGACGCCTATCGGGGCGGGCCGCTCGCGTCTCTCGACTCGGCGACCCGGGCGGCGATCGACGCACTGCGCGGCATCCCCGAGGAGGGCATCGACGGGAACGCCGTGGCGGCGGTCTGGGCGGACTCGCTGGCGGCCCCCGGCTGGGACGGTCCGCCGGTGTGGCTGCACGCGGACCTGATGCCGGGCAATGTGCTGCTCAGGGGCGGGCGGTTGTGCGCGGTGATCGACTTCGGGTGCATGGGCACCGGTGATCCGGCCTGCGACCTGTTCCCGGCGTGGAACCTGCTGCCCGCCGAGGGCCGCGCGGCCTTCCGCGAGTCACTCGGTGTGGACGCCGCGACCTGGCGGCGGGGCCGGGGCAGGGCCCTGTCCCAGGCGCTCATCTCGCTGCCGTACCACCGGAGCAGGAACGCCGCGATGGCCACGAACGCACGCCATGTGATCCGGGCCGTGCTCAGGGATTCCTGAGCCGACCGCAGGCAACGCCCGCCCGGCGATCAGGGCCGAGGCGGGGACCGGTCAGGAGGCGCAGTCCGGGCACACGCCGCGATAGGTGAGTTCGACGTCGGAGACGGTGAAGCCGAAGCGCTCCGACTCCGGCAGGTCGGCCAGTGGATCACCCGCGGGCCGTACGTCGCGGATCGCACCGCAGCCGGCGCACAGCAGGTGGTGGTGCGGCCGGTGTGCGTTCGGGTCGTAGCGCTTGGCGCGGCGGTCGGTCGAGACCTCGAGGACCTCGCCGATGTTCACGAGTTCACCCAGGGTGTTGTAGACCGTGGCCCGGGAGATCTCCGGCAGCCTGTTCACCGCCCGCGCATGGACCTCGTCGGCCGTCAGATGGACGTGGTCGCCGTCGAGGACCTCGGCGACGACGCGCCGCTGAGCGGTCAGGCGCCAGCCGCGTGTCCGCAGTCTCCCCAGGAGGTCACTCATGCGGGCCACCCTAGCAGCGAGCAGGCCAAAATCGAGAACAGGTACGCCCCTGGAGCTCTGCTTGACTTGGATATTGTCCAGAGTAGGATCGGCAACGACCCAGCCAGGGACAGACTGCGCGGACACAAGGGCGCGACCGGCCAGGAGCCGGGCCTTGAGACGCACGCGGACGAATCACTCACCGAGGAGCGAGCTTTGCCCGAGAACAACCAGAAGCCGTTGACCACGGTCGCCGGCGCACCGGTTCCCGACAACCAGAACTCTGTGACCGCCGGTCCGCGGGGCCCGATGCTCCTGCAGGACGTGTGGTTCCTGGAGAAGCTCGCGCACTTCGACCGTGAGGTCATCCCCGAGCGCCGCATGCACGCCAAGGGCTCCGGCGCGTACGGCACCTTCACGGTGACGAACGACATCTCGCAGTACACCAGCGCGAAGATCTTCTCCGAAGTCGGCAAGCAGACCGACATGTTCGCCCGGTTCTCCACCGTCGCCGGTGAGCGTGGCGCGGCCGACGCCGAGCGCGACATCCGCGGCTTCGCCCTGAAGTTCTACACGGACGAGGGCAACTGGGACCTGGTCGGGAACAACACCCCGGTGTTCTTCTTCCGCGACCCGCTGAAGTTCCCCGACCTGAACCACGCGGTGAAGCGCGACCCGCGCACCAACCTGCGTGACGCCGAGAACAACTGGGACTTCTGGACCAACCTCCCCGAGGCCCTGCACCAGGTCACCATCGTCATGTCGGACCGCGGCATCCCCGCCTCGTACCGTCACATGCACGGCTTCGGCTCGCACACGTACAGCTTCATCAACGCCGAGGGCGAGCGCTTCTGGGTGAAGTTCCACCACCGCACCCAGCAGGGCATCAAGAACCTCACCGACGCCGAGGCCGAGGCCCTGGTCGGCAAGGACCGCGAGTCGCACCAGCGTGACCTCTTCGACGCGATCGAGGAGGGCGACTTCCCGAAGTGGAAGCTGTACGTCCAGGTCATGCCGGAGGCGGACGCGGACAACTACCGCTTCCACCCCTTCGACCTCACCAAGGTCTGGTCGAAGAAGGACTACCCGCTGATCGAGGTCGGCGAGTGGGAGCTCAACTACAACCCGCAGAACTACTTCGCCGACGTGGAGCAGGCCGCCTTCACCCCGGCGAACGTGGTCCCGGGCATCAGCTACTCGCCGGACAAGATGCTGCAGGGCCGGCTCTTCTCCTACGGTGACGCCCAGCGCTACCGCCTCGGCGTGAACCACCACCAGATCCCGGTCAACGCCGCGAAGAACCCGGTGAACTCCTACCACCGTGACGGTGCCATGCGCATCGACGGCAACCAGGGCGCCACCCCGGGCATCGAGCCCAACTCCTACGGCCGCTGGGCCGAGCAGCCGGCCTACCGCGAGCCGGCCCAGGCCGTGGGCGCCGTCGCCGACCGGTTCAACTACCGCGAGGACGACGACAACTACTTCGAGCAGCCCCGCAACCTGTTCCGGCAGATGAGCCCGGAGCAGCAGCAGGTGCTCTTCGAGAACACGGCACGCGCCATCGACGGCGCGTCCGAGGCCACCGTCGAGCGGCACATCGCCAACTGCACGCAGGCCGACCCGGCCTACGGCGAGGGCGTCCGCAAGGCGATCGAGGCCCTGGCCGCCGGCGAGCTCTGAGCCCGGCCGCCCAGGTGAGTGCGGGCTTGCCCCGCACACCGCACCCGGCGTCGCGTACCGCGCGTACGCACGCCGGGTGCGTGTAGGCCGTTCGAGAACCAGGCCGACGAGACCTGCTCGAACCGGAACGATCCATGGCTGAGCGATCACTACGGCCGCACGATCAGGAGGAGGTGCACATGAGCAGTGGAGGTGGACTGACTCCTGAGCAGACGGAACGCGTGGTGACGATCGCCATGGACCTGGCACGCGAGGGCAGCACCGAGCAGTTGGTGGAGTTCGTCGAGCACGGGCTCCCCGTCGACGTGACGGACCAGAGTGCCAACAGTCTGCTGATGCTCGCCGCCTATCACGGGCACGCCGGCACGGTGCGTGCTCTGCTCCGCCACGGCGCCGACCCGGATCTGCGCAACGACCGCGACCAGTCCCCCATCGCCGGCGCCCTGTTCAAGGGCGCGGACGACGTGGTGTCCGTGCTGCGGGAGGCCGGCGCCGATCTCGACGCCGGTACGCCCACCGCACGGGCCGCGGCATCCATGTTCGGCCGGGAGCACCTGCTCACCGACTGAACTCCCCTTGTGCGCCCGGCGGCTTCACGGCCGGAGCGGGCGACGGCTTCGGCGAGTGGCTCCAGGCCGCGGTCCAGGCCCTACGCGGCCCATACGGACCACTTGTCGCAGGAGAGAGGGGCCGGCACCCGTCGTCTCGGGTTCCGGCCCCTTTCGTATGCGCCGCCGCTGTCGCCGCGCCGCGCAGATCTGAGCGGTCAGGCTCCGGCGCCGCTGAGGACGGACTCGCGGCCGCGGACCGAACCGACGTCGACCGGGCTGGCGATCACCACCCGCCGCGGCCCCGCACCGGGCATCGCACATGCTGCGCCGGCCACCGGCTTCGGCGTCCGACGGGCCAGCGTCTCCCGGTCCGTCACGCCGACCCGGTACGCGAACCAGATGATCCGCCCCATGGGGGTCGCGCAACGGCCGCAGCTGTCGCTGAGTTCCTTGATACGGGTCAGGCAGTCGTCCGATGCGGGACGACCGTGCGAGGCGGCTCCGGTGTTGTCGGAGACCGCCGCGATCAGATACTCACCGTTCCACGACATCTCGATGGCGGTCGCGCCGCTCGAGTCGCCGGACTGCGCCCGGCGTTCGGCGATCGTGTGCAGCAGGACACTGATGCAACGGTCGACGGGTCGTGCGAGGTTCTCCAGTCGCCAGTACCGCAGGTGGGCCGTCAGGATCCGGGCGACCTGCCCGACCCGCTCCGGCGTCACCTGTACATCGAGGTGGTACTGACAGGGTTCTGCGTGGTTCATCGTGCTTGCTCCTCACCGCGGGACGTGCGCTCCGTCCCCGGCCGGAGCTCTGCACACGGAGCGTGAGCAGATATCGCTTGACTGTCACCATCAGGGTCGGGGCGTTGGGCCATCCGTGCAACACGGGGCGTAAAACCGCTGGTCCGCGCCGTTCAACAGGACGGATGGTGACCCCGCACGCACCATGAGTGAGGGTGCCGGTCCGGCTCACCGCAGCCGGCCGGTCTCCTCCGTGCCAGGCCCCAGAGTCCGCCCGCCGGGCTCGCCGGCACGGTCGACGGGAAGGACACGGTTCGATGCGGCTACGGGAAGCCACCCACGAAGTGACACGTCAACTCGAGCGGTACCGCACCTGGGAGCTGAGATTCCTCGCGTCCCCCGTGGACTCCGCGATCCGCGCCCAGTTCGAGCGCACGGCACGGGAGTTGTGCGCACTCACCGGAGCGCGCTGCGGCCGAGAGGCGGCGATGGCAGCCGAACGCTATCTGCGCGCCACCTCCGACGGACGTGCCGCCCGCCACCCCGGGCGTTGAACCGGACGCTCCGCACTCCCCCGGCGGCGTCGACGCCGGGTGCCGCCGCACAATGAACGGATCACCCGGCACACCGACGGAGGGCACCATGGGCATCACAGTTCCCGAGTACGAGCTGGGCGACGGCACGTTCGCCCCGGCGGTCGGCCTGGGCACCTACCCGCTGGACGACGACGAGGCGCGGGACGCGGTCGCGCACGCACTGCGCATCGGCTACCGGCTGATCGACACCGCCACCAACTACCGCAACGAGACGGGCACCGGCCACGGCGTCGCGGACAGTGGCGTACCGCGCTCCGAGATCGTCGTCACGACGAAACTGCCCGGCCGGCACCACGGATACGAGGAGACGCTCGCGTCGTTCGAGGAGTCACGCACGCGCCTCGGTCTGGAGCAGGTCGACCTGTACCTGATCCACTGGCCGCTGCCCCGGGTCGACCGTTACGTGGACTCCTGGAAGGCCATGATCGAGCTGCGCGAGCGTGGTCTGGTGCGCTCGATCGGCGTCTCCAACTTCACTGCGGAGCACATCGGCCGCCTGGAGCGGGAGACGGGCGTACTGCCGGTGGTGAATCAGATCGAGCTCCATCCGGCCTTTCCCCAGGACGAGTTGCGCACCTTCCACGCGGACAAGGGCATCGTCACGGAGAGCTGGAGTCCGCTGGGCCGGCGCAGCCCGCTCCTGGACGATCCCGCGATCGGCGGGATCGCTCGGGCGCACGGCGTGACACCCGGCCAGGTCGTCCTGCGCTGGCACACCCAGCTCGGCGCCCTGCCCATCCCGAAGTCCGCCGATCCGAAGCGGCAGCAGGAGAACCTGGACGTGTTCGGGTTCGAACTCGACGAGAACGAGCTCGCCGCCGTCGCCGACCGTCCGCACCGGCGGCAGGGCGGGGATCCCGAGACACACGAGGAGTTCTGAGCGGCCCGCTCCGGGTGCGGCTCAACAGTGCCGGTGTACGTGGCCGGCGCTGCCGGCCGGGGTGACATCGCGGTCCCGCAGGGTGATCGACAAGGCGGTCCCCCACGTGCGGCACGCCTGGTCGTAGTCGGGCGGCGAGTACTCGATGTCGAGGATCCGGTCGTCGTAGGTGTCGGCGAACCGGTCGCACTCGTCGTAGCGTGCGCACTCCTCGACGACGGCGAAGTCGAAGCCGATGCGGGCCCGTCGGGGCAGCAGGTCCGTGGTGTTCTTCTGCCCGACGGCCAGGCCACGGGCATGCGCCCGATCCGCCAGGAGCCGGGCGAAGGCGGCGGCGTCGTTCTTGGTGAGCAGGCCGTCGGAGCGTTCGTAGGAATCCAGGTTGTCGGGCTCGATCGCGTCGAATCCGGACTCGGCGCAGCCGTCGATCCACCGGCCGACGATGTCGAGGAGGCGCTGGCGTTTCGACGCGGTCGAGATGTCGAGGAGGGCTTCCTGCCAGTCCTCGTCGATGACCGGGTCGCCGCTGTCGTCCCGCAGCAGCAGGTCGGGGTGGTCGCCGTCCCAGCGGTCGACCGCGCGTCCCGGCTGGGTCTGGAAGGCGTTGACGTAGCAGATGTTGTAGTGCCCGGGTTCCGGGGAAGCGGTGCGGTCGCGGGCCAGCACGGTGACTCCGGCCGGGGGCGGGTAGGGGCCGCCGAGCTGGTAGTCGAAGGAGGCGTTCGCCTGCGGGGCGCGGAACTCGGTGGACGGCTTCCCGGTCGGGTGGGGCTCGGGGCGGTGCGGGGCGTCGGGTGCGCATCCCGTCAGGACGAGCACGGCCGACGCGAGTGCCCCGGCAACGGCCGGGCGGCGCAGGCGAGTTGCGAGGCGGCGCGGAGGGGCAGGGAGCACGTCGGTCTCTTCTGAACGGTGAGCGGGGCCCGGTGCGGCGCCCCGGGGATCAACCCTAGACGCCTGCCCGCACGCGCCTCGCCCGGCCCGACGTGTGCGAGCCGCCACCCGATGCTGCGGGACACGGGCTACGCGCCGCCTCCTCGTCACGCACCGGACGAAACGGCGCCCTGAGCCCGGTGCTCGGCCACCGCGTCCCGTGTCTCCTCCGCGACGAGTTCGGCGTTGATCTGCGCACCGGCGACGGCCCCCTGCGCGGCGGCGGTGTGTACCTGCGCCGACAGATCCGTGACGTTCCCGGCCACCCAGACACCCGGCACCTCGGTACGCCCCACAGCGTCGGCCGGGATGTGCTGTCCCATCCCGGACTGATGGTCCACCGCCCGCAGGCCGAGGTCCGTGAGGAAGCCGGCCCGGGCCACCATGCGCGGCGCGACGGCGACGGCCTCGCGGCTGATGGACCGCCCGTCGGCGAGCCGCACCCCCAGCGTCCTGCCGCCGATGATCTCCAGGGGCTCGAGTGCGGTCACCTCGCCCCGCACGATCCGGATCCCGCGCGCGGCGAGCTGTTCCGCCTGCTCCGCGTCCGGCTCGGCTCCGGTGTGGGGGAAGTAGGTGACGTCCTGACTCCACTGACGCAGCAGCAGAGCCTGGTGCACGGACATGGGGCCGGTCGCGAGTACGCCGATGGCCCGGTCGCGCACCTCCCAGCCGTGGCAGTACGGGCAGTGCAGTACGTCGCCGCCCCACCGCTCGCGCAGTCCGGGCACGTCGGGCAGTTCGTCGACGAGGCCGGCCGTGACCAACAGCCGTCGGGCGGCCACCGACGAACCGTCGGCGAGGGTGACCACGAATCCCGGCTTCTGGGCATGTACCGCGGTGACTTCTCCGGTCACCACCTGTCCGCCGTAGCCGACGACCTCCGCGCGGCCGCGCTCGAGCAGCTCGCCGGGCGGCGTTCCCTCCCGGCCCAGCAGTCCGTGCACGCCTTCGGCCGGGGCGTTGCGCGGTCGGCCCGCGTCGATCACCAGCACCGAGCGGCGGGACCGCGCCAGCATCAGGGCGCCGCTCAGGCCCGCGGATCCGCCGCCGATCACCACCGCGTCGTAGCTGGAGTTCATCTCCTGGGTCACCGTGACCACCTCCACGTCCGAGACTGCTGGCGACACGACCCTTTCCGCAAGCAAGCTTGCCGGAATCGCAAACTTCTGGCGGTCGGCGGACGCTGCGGGCGCTGCAGCCGGGCCGGTCTCGCCGGACCACCGGGCCGGTCTCGAGGGATAAGGGGACGCGCCCGGCGTTCGCGTGTGATCCACTCTCCGGCATGGATCCTTCACGTCTCCTCGCCTGCCTGAACGCCGACTTCGCCAGGCTGCGTTCGGTCGTACCCGACCGGTTGTCCGCACGCGTGCCGACCTGCCCGGACTGGACGGTCGGCGATCTCACCCGGCATGTGGGCGACGTGTACCTGCACAAGACCCTGGCGATGCGCGAGGGCGTGGAGCGCGAGCCGTGGCCGCCCGCGGAACTGGCCGACGAGGATCCGCTGAAGCTCCTGGACCGCGGCCATGCCGGCTTGATGGAGGAGTTCGCCGCACACGGCCCCGAGGATCACGCCGGATCCTGGTACACCCCCGATCCCACGGTGGGCTTCTGGATCCGGCGGATGGCACAGGAGACCGTGATCCACCGCATCGACGCCGAACTGGGCGCGGGCGTTCCGGTGGCACCCGTGGCGGAGGATCTGGCGGTCGACGGGATCGACGAAGTACTGCGCGTCTTCGCGGAGTTCAGCGTCGCCGAGTGGGGTGACTACTTCACCGGCATCCTGGACCGGTCCCCGGGGCGCCTGCACACGCTCCGCACCGACGGGGCGGAATGGCGGGTACGGACCGCTCCCGGACTGTTCGCCGTCGAGGGCGGCACGGACGGTCCGGGCGGCCGCGCCGAATGCGATGTGACGGTCTCCGCACCACCCGCCGACCTGCTGCGCTGGCTGTGGAACCGCGAGTCCCCCGGCGTACCGAGCGACGTACGCGTTGCGGGCACGCCCGAGGCGGTGGCGGAGTTGCGCGGCTGCCTCACCGTGGCCACGGAGTAGTCGGCGCCGCAGCGCATCCGTGTACGTCCCCGCCCCGCCGCGCAGACGGCCCGGTCCGCGCCACAGGCACGGTATTGCCGCCCATCCGAACGCGCTGGTAGGAAGAGGACATGACCGCACTGGGAGCCGTGTTCCGCCCGCAACTACCCCCGGAACGACTCCGCGATGTGGCCCTCGCGGCCGATCGCGCGGGACTCGACGAACTCTGGCTGTGGGAGGACTGCTTCCTGGAGAGCGGGATCGCCAGCGCCTCGGCAGCGCTCGCCTGGACCGAGCGGCTCCGCGTCGGCGTGGGCCTGCTGCCGGCGCCGCTGCGCAATGTCGCACTGACCTCGATGGAGGCGGCCACCCTGTACCGCCTGTTCCCCGGCCGGGTGCTCCTCGGCGTGGGCCATGGCGTGCAGGACTGGATGGGCCAGGTCGGCGCGCGGGTCGACTCTCCGGTGACGCTGCTGCGCGAGTACCTGGACGCGATGCGCGCGCTGCTGGCAGGGGAACGCGTCACGACCAGCGGCCGGTACGTGCAACTGGACCGAGT
This sequence comes from Streptomyces sp. YIM 130001, assembly GCF_003574445.1. Classification (GTDB taxonomy): domain Bacteria; phylum Actinomycetota; class Actinomycetes; order Streptomycetales; family Streptomycetaceae; genus Streptomyces. Next base: position 107,977 of record NZ_KZ984558.1, on the reverse strand, counting down.
CGCCCTCGACTGGCCCCCGTTGACCCCGCCTCCGGTGCTGGCCGGCGCCATCGGCCCGCGGTCCCTGCGGCTGACCGGCGAGAGCGCGGACGGCACCGTGGTGGACGCGCGCGTCTCTGCCGAAGGACTGCGCACCGCGTGCGCGCTCGTCGAGGAGGGACGGAAAGCGGCCGGGCGCACGGGCCCCCATCCCGTGACGGTGTACGTCCACGCGGCGACGGGCCCTGGCGCGGCCGAGCGGGTGGAGGCAGAGGTTCGCCGTGAGGGCCACGACCCGTCCGCGGGACTCGGAGCCGCCGGTGACGCGGCGGAGATCGCCGCGGCCGTGCACGCACTCGCCGAGGCGGGCGCGGACACCGTGGTCCTGCAGCCCACCGCGGACGAGCCGGACCCCGAGGGGTTCGTACGGTTCGCCGCCGAGCAGGTGCGTCCGCTGGTCACCCTCTGACACCGCGGGGCCCTCTGAAGGTGGTGGGGCGCCCGCTGAGGCCGTGAGGCGGACCGCGTCGGTTCGGGCGGCGGTCCGCACAGCGAACCGCGGCCGGCCCGCGGGCAGCGCAGGAACACGCGGCGGGGGAAAACCCCCAGGCGGGACTGAGGAAAACCGCGTTCCGGGAGAGCATTCGGCTGCCTAACGTGTGAGGCATGCTCACCTCCGCGCAAACCCCGCAGCCCTCCTGGCGGCGGCGATGATCTCCGTCCGCGAGCCGACCGCGCACCATCGCGCCACGACGGCCGTCGAGCCACTCGGCCTCGAGCTTCCACTAGGGCGGGTGACCGGTTTCCTCGGCCCGAACGGCGCCGGGACATCCGCCCCACTCCGCAGGCTCGTGGGACTCGATGCCCCGGACTCCGGCCGGACCCTGACCCGGGGCCGCCGGTACGCCCCAGTGCGACGGCTGCTGCAGGAGGTGGCGCGCTGCTCGATGCCCGGGGCTTCAAGGCCGGGCGCAGTGCCGTCCCGCACCTCGCTCGGTGTGAGCGGACGGATGCCGGTGCGCCGTGACGTCTGAACGAGGCGGCTCCGAGGGCGGGGGCGGACCGGTGCCGAGTGGGCGCCCCGAGGCGGAGGGCGGCATGCTCAGTGCTGCGTCCGCGACGAGCGATCCACCCGCCTCGCCGCCGCCGCGACCGTCCCGCGGCCCGCGGTTCCTGCAGCCGCTCCGGATGCCGCTGCGGGCGAGGTCCTGGCGAGAGGCGGTGTACTGCCTGATCGGTGCACCGGTGGGTGTCGCCGGGGCGGTGCTGGTGCTCGTACTCCTCGCGCTGGGCCTCGGCTTCGCGCTGTCCATGGTCGGGGCGGTGCTCGGGCTGGTCCTGCTGGCTCTGGCGACGGTGCTCGCGCGTGGCCTGGGCGCGGTGCACCGCGAGCTGGCCGGGCGGCTCATCGGTGAACGGACCGCTCCCGCGCCCGCGTTCCGCGCGCCGCCGGGGCTCGGTCTGCTCGGCCGGGTGGACGCACGACTGCGGGACGGGAATGCCTGGCGGCAGGTCGCTTACGTCCTGGCCAAGCTCCCGCTCGCGCTGTGCGGACTGTACGGCGTGGCGTGGTGGGTGGTGGGGCTGGCGAATGTGGCGTCGCCCGTGCGCTGGTTCGTTCCCGGGCAGCGCGGCAGCGACGGCGGGCTCGGGTTGCCGACTCCGCTGCCCTTCGGCGGCTTTCCCGTCGTCCACAGTTTCGGCGGCGCGCTCCTCGGGGTGGTCTTCGGTGCGGTCCTGCTGCTGATCGCGCCCTGGCTCACGCGGGCGGTGGCCCGGGTGGACATCCGGTTGGTACGGGCGCTGCTCGGGCCGGGCGCCATGGCCGAGCGTGTCCGTGACCTGGAGGAGACTCGGGCGCTCGCCGTCGACGACTCGGCGGCGCTGCTGCGTCGTCTGGAACGGGATCTGCACGACGGCGCTCAGGTCCGTCTCGTGGCGCTGGCGCTGAGTCTGGACATGATCAAGGACAAGCTCGCAGCCGGCCAGGCGCCCGACCTGGGGCCGGTGCGCCGGTTGGTCGACGGCGCCCGGGAGAACGCCACCGCCGCGCTGACCGAGCTGCGCGACCTGTCCAGGGGGCTGCATCCGCCGGTCCTCGACGACGGTCTGCCCGACGCGCTCGCCTCGCTCACGTCGCGCAGTTCGGTGCCCGTCGAGCTGACGGTGGAGGTGTCGGAGCGGCCCTCGCCGGCGATCGAGACGATCGCCTACTTCTGTGCGGCGGAGCTGCTTGCCAATGTCATCAAACACAGCGGTGCGGCCCGGGCCACGGTGTCGGCGGTGCGCCGGCCGGACGGGACGCTGCGGCTCCGGGTCGGCGACGACGGTCACGGCGGAGCACGGTCGCACCCGGCCGGCGGGCTCGCCGGGTTGCGGCAGCGGGTGCGTACCGTCGACGGCACTCTCGACCTCTCGAGTCCCGAGGGCGGGCCCACCGTGGTCACGGTCGACCTGCCGCCGCACGCGTGACCGCCCGAGGCCGTGCGCGGACGGTACGCCGACGCCTGCGTGAGAGCATGCCGCCATGCGCGTGGTGATCGCCGAGGACGCAGCTGTGCTGCGGGAGTTGCTGGTCCAGATGCTGACGGACCGCGGATACGAGGTGTGTGCCGCGGTGGGTGAGCCGGACGGGCTCCGTGCCGCCGTCACCCGTCACCGGCCGGACGCGGCGGTCGTCGACATCCGGATGCCGCCCACCCACACCGACGAGGGACTGCGGGCGGCGATCGCCGTCCGCCGTGAACTCCCGGACACCGGCGTCCTGTTGTTCTCCCAGTACGTGGAGACGAAGTACGCGACCGAACTGCTCGCGGACGGCTCGTCCGGGGTCGGCTATCTGCTCAAGGAACGAGTCGCGAACATCGCGGAGTTCACGTCCGCCCTCGACCGGGTCGCGGCGGGCGGCACGGCGCTCGATCCGGAGGTGGTGACGCGTCTGGCGGCGGCCGGGCGCCGCGCGGCCGAGGTGGACACCCTGACGGACCGGGAGCAGGACGTCATGTCGCTGATGGCGGAGGGCCGTTCGAACACGGCGATCGCCGGCGCTCTGCACGTATCGGCGGGCACGGTGGAGAAGCATGTGGCCGCGGTCTTCGGCAAGTTGGGGCTGCCGGCCTCGCAGGACCACAACCGCCGGGTCCTCGCGGTGCTCAAGTTCCTGCGCGAATAGGGCGCGTGCCGCACCAGGGTCCGGACGGACGCCGCGCGCCTTCTCACAGCGACCGATGCGCGGATCCGCTCGTCTCCGCGTGCCAGACCAGGGTGTGGCGCCAGAACAGCCGGCCGCGTACCCGCACTCCGGGCAGGACTCGTTCCGCCTCGCGGCTGATGTCGGCGAGCGTCATCGTCGGCGGCTTCACCGGTGCGGTCATGGCCGCGGGACGCGGGACCTTGCGTCCACGGTTCTTGACCAGGGCCATCGCTACGTTCGACACCGCCGACGTCAGATCCCGTGCCCGGTCCGCGCCGGTCTCCGGCCGCGCGAGCCCGACCACGACGAGGGTGCCGCCCGGCGCGAGTTCCGCGCGGAAGCGCTGCAGGGACTCGGTGAACGGGAGGTGGTGGAGGACCGCGACGCAGGTGATGACGTCGTAGGGACCGGGAGGCAGTCCCTCGGGCGCCGAGCCGACGGTGTAGGTGACCGGGGACGACGACGGGGTGAGCGCGCGGGCCCGGGCCACCGTGTCCGCGTCGGCGTCGAGCGCGTCCACGGCACCGGCCCGTGCGGCCAGGGCGCGGGCCAGGTCTCCCGTGCCGCACCCGACGTCGAGGGCGCGGTCGAATCGTCGGGGCAGGGTGCGCAGGATCCATCGGTGAAAGTGCGCGTTGTGGTCCCAGGGCCGGGCGGCGTGGAAGGCGTTCAGTACCCCGATGATCCGGCTCTTGCGTGTCCCCATGGGTCCCCAGTCCATCACGGGCTGACGTCCCCGGCGTGACGAGGGTGGGCAGGCGCCGGGCCACGGGGTTCAGCGCAGGACGATGACGTTGCCCGTGATCAAGGCTGCCTCGTCGGAGGCCAGGTGGACGAGGGTGCGGGCCACGTCGTCCGGTTCGGCGACATGGAAATGGGTGGTGCTGGCCTCGACGAACCGCCGCACCTCGTCCGTGACCCAGCCGGTGTCGGTGACCGGCGGGTGGACGACGTTGGCGGTGATCCCGAACGGGGCCAGTTCGACCGCGGCGGACAGTGTGTAGTCGGTCTGTGCGGCCTTCGCCGCGCCGTAGGACACCTCGCCGGGAAAGCCGAGGTCGCCGCCGGAGGTGAGGCCGATGATCCGGCCCCAGTCCGCGCCGCGTTCCAGGTGTCGGCGCGCGAGTTCGGCGATCAGCAACGCGGGTGCCCGCGCGTCGACGGCGAACTGCTGGGCCCAGGTGGCGGAGGTGACGGGGCGCAGTACCCGGTCGAAGCGGTCGACGGGATCGGGCGTGAAGGTGTCCTGGACCCAGCCCGAGGCGTTGTTGACGAGGATGTCGACGGGTCCGAGGTGCTCTTCCGCGTGGTCGAACAGGGCCGCTGCGGTGGCGGGCTCAGCCAGGTCCGCCTCCATCGGCACGGCGCGTCCACCGGCGGCGCGGATGGTGTCGACGACCTCGTCGAGACCCGTGGCCCGCTGCTTGTCGTAGGTGCTCTGCGGTGCGCCGCCGTCTGCGGCGCGCAGCGGAAGTCCCGTGCACAGGACGGCTGCGCCGCGGGCGGCGAGCGCCCGGGCGACCGCCGCCCCGATTCCCTGGTTCGCGCCGGTCACGATCGCCACGTGTCCGGTTGCCGCTGTCTCGTGCATCGCAGCCGTCCTCGTTCCTGTCCGCAGTCTGCCGTGGTCGTCCGGAGGTGTTCTCGGCGTGCCGGGCGAACGTCCGCCGACGCGCCCTACGTCAGCGTCCGGGCATCCCCAACTCCCAGAGGATCATGGACGGTACGCCCTCGGTCGCCGCACGCGCCGCCTCGGGCGCGAGAGCGGCCAGGGACCAGGGCCAGGTGTCCCAAGGCCCGGGGTCGCCCTTCGCGACGGGTGGACCGGGTTCCGGATCCGGCCCGGCCGCGATCGCGTTCAGGGGCTCCTCGCAGCGCCGCACCTCGAATCCGGCGGCGAGCGCGGCCCGCAGGTAGTCGCCCGTGCGGTGACGGTACGAAGCCACCCGGCCCGGCGTGCCGTCCTCCCGGCGGACCGCCGGAACCGCGCCGCGCGCCACCACCTCGGGATGGACGTCGGCGATCACGGCCGACCCGCCCGGACGCAGTACCCGGGCCATCTCCCGCAGTACGGGCTCCAGTTGAGGGACGTGGGTCAGGGCCAGGGAGCAGGTGACCAGGTCGACGGACGCGTCGTCGACGGGGAACCCCTGGAGCGTGCCGCGCCAGAACGTGCCCCGCGGCACCCGCCGCCGGGCCAGGGCGAGCATCTCGGGAGATGCGTCCACGCCCACCACCTCGTGGCCGAGGTTCCCGAGCAGGGCCGCGACCCGCCCGGTGCCGCACGCCGCATCGAGCGCCACGCCCGCGGGCCGGGCACCGGCGACCTCCCGGATCAGCGCCTCGTCGAAGTCGAAGGCGGGGTTGGGGGCGTCGTAGGTGGGCGCCCAGATGCCGTACGCCTCGACCGGATCGAGGCGCGCCACTTCGACGCCCGCGTCCTGCAGGGCGGGCTCGTCGAGGAGCCGGCGGACGGCGTCGACGCGTGCACGGGTGAAGGCCCGGTCGTGCTCTCCGGTGAAAGCTCGGAGCAGGGCGGCGCCTTGGAGGCCGATCGCGTAGGCCAGGGGGTCCTCGTACGTCACGTCGACAACGTTAGTGATCCCGGTGCGGCCCCTGCGAACGGATTACCGGCGACCGCTCTTCGCCGGCCCGCGCTCGGCCCGCCGCGCGCGCCGGGAGCCCGTTTTGCGGAATTCCTCCGACCGCCCCCGGCCACGCCCTACCGTCGTTCGGGTGCCGCCGCCGGAGCCCCTGCGGCGGACGGCACGGCGAAGGGGCCCGCCGTACCCGCGGTCCCTCGTCACCGACGTTCAGGGGGATCGGGGGAAGAATCGCGCTATGCGCATGTCCAGGAACAGGTCCGACGACGGGGCCGACAGCAGGGCCGCCACCAGGTCCAGGATCCCGCGGCTGACGGCCGCTGTGGGCGCGGCCGCACTCGTGGTCCCCGCGCTGACCGGCGCCACGGCCGAAGCTCCGGCGGCCGCCGACGAGGCGAAGCCCAACGACGCGCCGGGCTTCCTGCAGGTGTACGACGCCAATGTGGAGAACCTGCCCACCTCCACCGAGACTTCTCCGGCCCAGTGCGCGGGCGACTGGCACGACCTCATGTACTACATGCGCACCCAGGAACTGAAGCCGGACGTGTATCTGGTCCAACAGCTCAGCAACAAGGCGCAGTTGGACCGCCTCCTGGACCGTATGGAGACCCACTTCGGCGAGAAGTTCTCCGGTGTGCTCGCCGAGAACGCCCCGGTACCGTCCGACGAGGGCGCCGGAGGCAACTGCTGGAACTACAAGAAGCGCCAGACGAACGCCGTGATCTGGCGCACCGACCGCCTGGAACTCCTCAAGTCCGCCTCGCCGGACAACCGATGGCAGGCCCAGAACTGGAACGGGAAGGAGTGCGTGAACAACAACCAGCCGCGCACCAAGGGCGTCAAGGCCCTGCTGCGCGACAAGGTCTCGGGAAAGACGGTCACCGCCGCGTCGTTCCACTGGCCGACGGTCGGCCACGGCGGCAGCAAGTGCACGATGTCCAACATCGGTGAGCTGTCCAACGAACTGACCGAGGACGAGTACGACACCGACCCGACGCACGGCTCGACGGACCTGTATCTGGCCGGCGGTGACAGTAATGCGCACGAGCAGACCGGCGGGGACTGGCACCCCTGGTACGCGGCGGCGAACGCCGACATCGGTGGCAGGTTCGGCTTCCGTGACGCCGTGTACGCGGACTGCGCGACGCAGGACGATCCCGACGCTTGCCGCGCCGACCGGTGGACGCTGATCACCAAGTCCCACCGCCGCGTCGACTACCTCCTCGGCCGGAAGCCGGACGGCGCACAGCCCCGGATGACCGATGTGGCCGTACCCACGTTCGACGAGGGTGACCTGGCGGACGAGGAGTTGTCGGACGACGGGGACCGGGGCGACCTCGACTATTCCGACCACCGTGCGGTCGGAGCACGCGTGCACTACTGATGCGCGGCGGCCGCACATCGGTGGGGTGCCTCTCAGCGGTGTGCGGCCGCCCGCTCGATCTCCCGGACGAGATGGGCGGCGAACGGGCGCAGCTCGTCGCGCAGCCCGGACCAGTCCTCGGCCGCCTCGCCGAGATAGACCGCCCGGGCGTGGGCGAGGACGGCCCGGTGCCGGGCGGGAAGTCGCGCGAGTACCCAATTCGCCGCCACGTCCTTGGAGTTGATGGTGCCGGTCTCCAGCGTGGCGCGGATGCGGGCGAGAGTGAGGACGACATTGCGGGTGTCCTCCTCGAGCTCGGCGAGGAGCTGGGGTACGCCGTCGGCCATCGCCCGCGCGAGGTCGTCCCGAGGCACGGGGCCGAGGATCTCCGACGGGCGCGGTCCGTACAGCGGCCGGTCCCCGAGGAGCACGATGGTGACCAACGGGGCGAGATCGGGGCTCGGTTCGCGGACCGGCAGGTCTCCGCGTTCGTATTCCTCGCGCAGCCATTCCCCGTACTGGAAGTCGCAGACGGGCGGATACCGCCAGGGCCGTACGTCGGAGTCGACCACGACCGTGAGTTCGACCGGCCGCGCGGACCGCGGTCCTCCTGCTCCGGAGGCGGTGAGCAACTGGTCGACCAGGGCACGGCGTTCCGCGTCTGTTGCGGGCCTGCGGGTCACGACGAACAGGTCCAGGTCGCTGGTCGGGCGCAGGCCACCCAGGACGGCCGATCCGTGCAGGTAGACGCCCCGTAGGTCCCGGCCGAACACCTGGTGCACAAGGCGCAGTACGCGCTCCTGCTGTTCCTGGGTAGGGGCGTCGGGCCCCCCTTGAGCGCCGGTTGCGGTGTCGGGGTTCCGGCTCGTACGGGGACGGTCCACGTTCCCTCTGTCGTCTGTGGGATCTCGGGGTCGGTGTGCGTCCTCCACGGTACGACGTGCCGCCGGACACCTGGGTGGTGCCCGGCGTACGAACGCCCGGTCCGCGCCGGTCAGCCGAGTGGCGTCGGGGTCGCGAAGGCGCCGTTGTGGTGGACGAGGCCGGAGTCCCCCGCGGTCACCGCTCCCGAGTCGACCTCGCCCACGACGAGCAGGTGATCGCCCACCGGCTGGCGGAGCGTGACCCGTGCGGTGAGCCATGCCCCGACGCCGCCGAGCAACGGCAGCCCGTCGGGCTGTGTCTCGCTGGGCACGCCGGCGAAGCGGTCGATGCCGCTGCGTGCGAACTGTGCGGCCAGTTCGGCGTTCTCGCTGCCCAGTATGTGCACGGCGAACCGGTCAGCGCTCTGGACGGCGGGCAGGCTGGAGGCGCCGAGCCCGAGGCAGAACGAGACCAGGGCGGGCCGCAGGGACACCGAGGTGAACGAGGTGGCGGTGAAGCCGGCCGGGCCCGGCACGGTGATGACCGCCACCCCGGACGCGTGCCGGCGCAGCGTGGCGCGGAGGATCTCCGCGCCCTCGGGCGCCGGCGGTGCGGGGTCGGCTGTCGTCTGACGGAGCGGGGTGGCGGGCGTCGGACGGTGGTGGGTGGTGGCGGTCATGCCGCTTCCCTTCGGCCGGTGGGGAGCCCGCACGCCGCGGTGCGGCAGGGCGGCTCCCCGGTGGGTGATGGTGGCTGCGGTCAGGTGCCGGGGGTCGACTCGAGGGTCAGGATCGGCGTCGACTCCGGTCCGCCGCGCAGCCGTTCGAGCCACAGGACGACGGTGGCCGCGGCTGTTCGGTGGGTGATGTCGTTGAGTACGTCGTGGCGGCCGTCGCGGACGGTGCCGAAGGCCGCCCCCGGCAGGCGCGCGGCGAGAGCCCGGGCCCGGTCCACGGAACTGACCGGGTCGGCGGCGCCGTGCAGGACCAGCGCCGGGAGGCGTGTCGTGACGTCGGACCGCAGCGAGGCGGGCACGTCGTCGGCGAGCCGCCCGCGGTCGAACGCGGTGTCCTCGGTGAGCACCCGCCGGTGGGTCGGGCAGGCCGTGCGGGCCGCCAGCTCGGCGTCCCAGGCTTCGTCCGTGGCGGCGGCGGGTTCGGTCGCGGCGGTTTCCGGTTCGGCGGGCACGGCGGTGCCCGCGAGCAGCAGTGCGTCCACGGTCAGGTGACCGCCGGCCGCGGTGTGCAGGGCCTGCAGGGCGCCCGTGTCACTGCCGGCCAGGACCACGGGCGCGGCGGGGCCCGGACCGAGTACGTCCTTCGCCGCTGCTGCGAGTTGCCCCGGCGAGTGCCCGGGGGCTGAGTCCAGTGCGTGCACGACGTACCCGTCGACAGCCAGTCGGCGGCCGAACCTCTCGTACACACGGGCGTGTTCGCCTCTGCCCGGCAGCAGGACGAGGGTGCCGCGCGGGGCGATGGCGGCCGGCGGCTGCCAGCTGGTGGCGGCGATCGCGTCCGTGGCGGCGGAGCCCGTGGTGGCGGTGTGCAGGTCGGTCATCAGTTGCTTCCGGCGGAGGTGAGCGCCGTCCGGGCGGCGCGGTGGGCGAGTTCCTGGCGGACCAGGGGCAGCAGGTGGCGGCCGTAGTCGACGGCGTCGTCGAGCGGGTCGTAGCCGCGGATCAGGATCGTGGTCACGCCGATGTCGATGTAGTCGAGCAGCGCCTGCGCGACGGTGTCGGGCGTGCCGACCAGAGCCGTGGTGTTGCCGCCCGCACCGGTGGCCGCGGCGGTGGGCGTCCACAGCGCACGATCGTGCAGGTCGCCCTTGGCGGCGGCCGCGAGGAGCCGGCGCGAGCCGGTGTTCTGCGGCTCGGTGCCACCGATGTGGTGACGGGCCTGCTCCAGGAAGGCCTTGCCGCGCCCGGACTTGATGGTGTCGAGGATGCCGTGCGCGCGTTCCCAGGCGAGTTCCTCGGTGGGTGCGAGGACGGGCCGGAAGGAGACGCTGATGCCCGGTGGTGTGGTGCGGCCCGCCGCTTCGGCCGCCGCGCGGACGGAGGCGATCTGCTCGGCGGTCTCGGCGAGCGGTTCGCCCCACAGGGCGAAGGTGTCGGCATGCTTTCCGCCCACCCGGTAGGCGGCCTCGGAGGAGCCTCCGAAGTACAGCGGGATGCCCTCGGGGCGCAGCGGGCGGACTCCGGGCGTGTAGTCCTCGAAGCGGTAGTGCCGGCCCTGGTGGCTGATCGGGCCGTCGGCCGACCAGGAGCGGCGCAGGATCTCCAGGTACTCGTCGGTGCGGTCGTAGCGTTCGTCCTTGTCCAAGTAGTCGCCGTCGCGGCGCTGTTCGGTGTCGTTGCCGCCGGTGATGGTGTGTACGGCGACGCGGCCGCCGGTGAAGTGGTCGAGGGTGGCGAAGCTGCGTGCGGCGAGCGTCGGGGAGATGAACCCGGGCCGGTGCGCGACGAGCAGTCCGAGGCGTTCGGTGCGGGCGGCCACGTGCGCGGCGACCTGGGTGCCGTCGGGCCGGGAGGAGCTGTAGCCGATGAGGATGCGGTCGAATCCGGCGTCCTCGTGGGCCCGTGCGAAACGGGTGGTGTACTCCGTGTCGATGAGCGGGCCTTGCGGTGGCCGGGTCTCGGATGCGTCCTGGGTGCCGATCATGCCGATGAACTCGACGTCTCGGCCGGGGCTTGTCATGACGGTCGCCTTTCGTGCGGGAGGGAGGTCGGGCAGGGGCTTACGCGGGCGTTCGTTCAGCGGCGCTCCTCGGAGGCCGCGTCGACAGCCGGGTGGCGGGCGAGCGCCGCGCGCCCGGCTGCCGTGAGGACCGAGTCGTCCTGCGGTGTGTGGATGCGACTGCACAGCACGTCCCGGTGATGGCGCTGCAGTGGGTTGGCGCGGCTGAGGCCGTGGTTACCGGTGAGGGTCAGGGCGCGTTCGACGGCCGAGATCGCCGCGCGGGTGCCGAGGACCTTGGCCGGTGCGGCCTGGGCGACGGCTTCCGGATCGCCCGCGTCGACACGTGCGGCGAGTGCCTCCACCAGCGTGACGGCGCCGCCGAGTTCGGTCTCGATCTCGCCGACGGCGGTCTGGAACCGGGGCAGGGTGGCGAGCGGCGCGCCGAGGGACGTCGGCACGCGCTCGTGCAGGAATCCGGTGAGCCAGTCGCGGGCGGCACCGGCCACGCCGAGGTACAGGGCGGTGAGTCCGAGTGCGTTCCACGCTCCGGTGACCGCGTCAGGTCTGGCCCCCGGCACGGCTGCGGGTTCCGCGAGCCCGATGACCTCGTCGTCGGCCACCGGCACGGAGTCGAGGACGACGTCGTCACTGCGGCTCGCGCGCAGTCCCAGATGGTCCCAGGTCTCCTCGATGGTCAGGCCGGGGGCGTCGGGGCGTACGACGAAGGTGCCGACCCGCGCCGGGTCCTCGCCGGTGCGGGCGAACACCAGCATCCGGCTGAGGCCCACGGCTCCGGTCGAGTAGATCTTGCGGCCGGTCAGGAGCCACCGGCCGTCCGCTCGGCGCGCGGTGGTGGCGGGGAGTCCGCCGCGTACGGGACTGCCGAGTTCGGGCTCGACCCGCAGGGCGTTCACGAGTGCGGGGCGATCGACGGACTCGGCCAGCAGCCGGGCGTACGCGCCGGAGGGCCAGGCGGGAGTGCGGGCCTCGCCGGCGTGCACGAACAGGGTCATCGCGGTGACCAGGGCGACCGCCGGATCGCCTGCCCCGAGGGCGCGCAGAACGCGGACGGTGTCTGCGAGACCGGCGCCGGGGCCGCCGTGCCGCACACCGACCGTTGCGGTCAACAGGCCTGCCGTGTGGGCTAGTTCGAAGCCCTCGTGGGGGAACGAGCCCTCCCGGTCGTGTTCCTCGGCTCGGGCGGCCAGTTCGCGGGTGATGCGGGGCAGTTCCGCGAGGTCGAGGGGCGGCAGTGCGGTGACGGTGGCGGGTCCGGGGTGGGTCACGGGGTCTCCCGGGGTTCGGGCGCGGGCGGCGCGTGGGTGGGCTGCGGCGGGCGGTCCGTACGCGGCGCGCGTGGCTCGGGGGTCGGCGTCGTGGACCGGTGGAGGTGGCGGGGCACGGTGGCGCTGCCGATCAGCGGGGGTGGTTCGCGGACCGTGACGGGCGGCGGCTCGCCCTCGTACCGCTCGGCCTGGACGAGGGTGTGCTGACCGGTGGCGCCCTGACTGAGCCGGGAGGACGGGATGTCCGCGGTGAGTGTGTTGGGGTTGCCGTGCACACACAGCGGAGGGCCGTCCCCCGGGGCGGGGTCGAACCAGGCGCCCGTGGGCAGGCAGGCGACGCCTGCGCGGACAGCGGTGTCGAGCCGGGCCCCGGCGAGTACGGCACCACGGTCGTTGTGCAGGCGTACGAGGTCGCCGTCGCGGACGCCGCGGGCCGTCGCGTCGGTGGGGTTGAGGCGGACCGTCTCGCGTCCGGCGGTCTTGCCGGCCAGGCTGACGTCGCCCACGTCGTACTGACTGTGCAGGCGGGTGGCGGGCTGGTGGGCGATCAGGAGCATCGGGTGGCTGGCGGCCTCCGGGGCGCGGTGCCACGCGTCCGGCTCGAGCCAGGTCGGGTGCGCGGGGCAGTCCGCGAGGGCGAGGGACGCGAGGCGCGCGGAGGTGATCTCGATCCGGCCGCTCGGCGTGTCCAAGGGGTGCGCGACAGGGTCCCGTCGGTAGTCCTCGAAGAGGGTGAAGTGCTCGCGTCCTGCGGGGAGTTCGTACTCACCGTCCTTCCAGAACGTGCCGAAGTCCGGCACCTCGTGGCCGTGTGCGCGCAGGTCCGCGCTCCATGAGTCGTAGAGGTGGGTGAGCCATTCACGGGGTGTACGGCCCTCGGTGAAGCGCTGGGCGAATCCGAGGCGTCCGGCGAGTTCGGCGAGGATGCGATGGTCGTCACGGGCCTCACCGACCGGTTCGACGATCCGGTGCATGGCGATCAGGTGGGTGTCGCGGCGGCCGCCGCCGAAGTCCTCGCGTTCCAGGGTGGTGGTCGTGGGCAGCACGATGTCGGCATGTCGTGCCGTGGCCGTCCAGTGCGGTTCGTGGACGACGATCGTGTCGGGACGGGCGAAGGCGCGCCGAAGCCTGCCGAGGTCCTGGTGGTGGTGGAAGGGGTTGCCACCGGCCCAGTGGACGAGCCGGATGTCCGGGTAGGTGCGGCGCTCGCCGTCGTAGTCGTAGCTCTCCCCCGGGTGCAGGAGCAGATCGGCGATACGCGCGCAGGGGATAAACTCTCTTACCGGGTTGGCCCCTTGGGGCAGATGCGGCAGGCGCAACTGCGGGCCGTGGTCGCCGACGTCGCCCATCGATCCGTAGCCGTGGCCGAAGCCGCCGCCGGGCAGGCCGATCTGACCGAGCATGGCGGCGAGTGCGAGGCCCGCGTGCACCGGCTGTTCGCCGTGCTGAGTGCGCTGCAGGGACCAGGTGACGGTGATCAGGGTGCGGGAGCCTGCCATGCGCCGGGCGAGCCGACGGATGTCCGCCGCGTCGATTCCGCACAGCGCTGCGGCCCAGTCGGCGTCCTTGGCGGTGCCGTCCGTACGCCCTTCGAGGTAGCGGGCGAAGGTGTCGAAGCCGGTGGTGTACCGGTCGAGGAACGCGCGGTCGTGCAGCCCCTCGCGCAGCAGGGTGTGCGCGAGGCCGAGCATGAGGGCGGTGTCGGTGGCGGGGCGGACCGGATACCAGTCGGCGGCGATCCGCTCCGGCAGGTCGTCGCGGAGCGGACTGACGAGGGCGACGCGGGTCCCGGCCTCGGCGAGTGCGGCGAGCGCGTCGGGTGTGCGGTGGCGGGTGACGCCACCGGGTGTGACGTGGACGTTCTTTGCGGGTACGCCGCCGAAGGCGACGAGGAGTTCGGTGCGTGCGGCGATGGTGGGCCAGCTGGAGGCGGCGCGCAGGACTGCGTCGGCTCCCGCGCGCCCGACCAGATGGGGCAGCACGACGAGTGAGGCGCCGAGGCTGTACGAGTTGCGGGAGGCCGTGTAGCCGCCGAACTGGCTCAGGAATCGGTGCAGTTGGCTCTGCGCATGGTGGAAACGTCCCGCCGAGGCCCAGCCGTAGGAGCCGCCGAAGACGGCCGCCGGGCCGTGCGTGTCTCGCACCCGGTCCAGCTCGGCGGCGACCAGGTCGAGCGCTTCGTCCCACTCCACCTCGACGAACGGCTCCCGTCCGCGGGCCCCGCTCGGGCCCGGGCCGTCCTCGAGCCAGCCGCGGCGTACGCACGGGCGGCGCACCCGGGTGGGGTGACGCAGGGCGCCGGACACGTTGCCGAGCAGGGGCGAGGGCGACGGGTCGCCGGGGTGCGGGTAGGTCCGTACCCCGTGCTCGGTCGTCACGGCACGGTAGGCACCCCAGTGCGAGGTGGTGGGCAGGGCACTCGGAGGGACCGCTGTCATGCGGACACCACGGGGTCCTCGAGGGCCACCGGGTCGCCGGACTCGGCGCCGGCGCGGACGAGTTCGACGAGGTGGCGGTAGTCGCGGGCGTCGGCGAGCGGGGTGAAGCCGCGGATGAGGAGGGTACTCACGCCGAGTCCTACGTAGTCGAGCAGCGACTCGGCGACCTGCTCGTAACTTCCCACCAGGGCCGTGGAGTTGCCTGCCGCACCGGTGGTCCTGGCGATCTCGGTCCACAGCCGCTTGTCGTGCACCTCACCCTGGGCGGCGTACTCCAGGAGGCGCTGGGAGCCGCGCTGTTCGCTGTGGTCGAGGTTGAAGGCCTTGCGGGCCTCGCCGAATCGCTCCCTGGTCAGGCGGAGGATCTCGCGGGCGCGTTCCCAGGCCTCCGCCTCGGTGGCGGCGGGGATGGGGCGCAGGCTGACACTGAAGCGCGGGCTGCGTCCGTGCGGGGCCGCCGCGGCGCGCACCTGGCGGATCCGCTCGGCGATCCCGGCGAGCGGTTCGCCCCAGAAGGCGTACACATCCGCGTGACGGCCGCCGACGCGAACGGCGTCCTCGGACGCGCCGCCGAAGTAGACGGGGATGGGCACCTCCGGGCGGACCGTCGAGAGTCCGCCCTTGACGCGGTAGAACTCCCCTTCGTGGTCGAAGGGTTGGGTGGCTGTCCAGGTTTTGCGGACGACGTCGAGGAAGTCGTCGGTGCGCCGGTAGCGGGTCGGCTTGTCGGTGAAGTCGCCGTCGCGCGCCTGGTCGGTGTCGTCACCGCCGGTGATGACGTGCAGGGCCACGCGTCCGGGGTGGAAGGCGTCCAGGGTGGCGTACTTGCGGGCGGCGACGGTCGGCGAGACGAAGCCGGGGCGGTGGGCGAGCAGAACACCCAGGCGTTCGGTGTGGGTGAGGATCTGGTCGGCGACGGTGAAGGCGTCGGGGCTGGACGAGGAGTGGGCGATCAGGACCCGGTCGAATCCCGATTCCTCGTGTGCGCGGGCGAGTTCATGCAGGTACGCGGGCTGGATCGCGGGGCCGGTGGAGTGGCCGGTCTCGGTCTGCGTCTGGATCTGGGTGCCGGCGCGAGTGGGCGGCGGGACGGGGGCGGACTGCTGTTCGCCGGTGGCGCGCGCGGGCTCGGCGCCGGGCCTGGGGCCGGATCCGGTCTCGCTGGTGTCCTGGGTGGCGGCGATTCCGATGAACTCGAGGGGCACGGGGGTCTCCGGGGTGGGGAGGTGACGGGTACGGGCGGGCGGTGCGCGCGGTCAGTCGAGACGGGTGCGCCAGTCGTCGGCGTGGTGACAGGCCACCGTGTGGCCGGCGCCTCCGGGGCTGGGCGATTCGAGGTCGAGGCCGTTCGCCGACTGCGGTACTTCTGCCGCCGGTTCGGAGCGCGACCGCTCGTCGTGGACACCAAGGTCCTGTGCGGGTTCCGCGTCCCCGGAGGTCGACGGCCCGCGTGCGGCGCGTCGTACGGGCTGCGTTCGGCAGTTGCCGTCCGCGAACCGGCAGCGCCGGGCGAAGACGCAGCCCTCCCCCGCCGGCCACGGCGCCCCGCCCTCCGGCGGCCTCAACTGCGCGGGCAGCAGCCGGTGTTCGCGCCGCACGCTGGGCGCGGACGCGGTGAGCAGTGCGGTGTACGGGTGCCTGGGTGACTCCAGTACCTCGCGCGTGGGCCCCTCCTCGACGATGTGGCCGCGGTAGAGGACGGCGACGCGGTCGGCGATGCCGGCGAGTGAGCTGAGGTCGTGGGAGATGACCAGGACACCGAGGTCGAGCTCCTGGCGCAGTCGGTCGAGGAGGCCGAGGACCAGGTTGCGGTTCGAGGCGTCCAGGGCGCTGACCGGCTCGTCGCTGAGCAGCAGCCGTGGTCGGGTGACGACCGCCCTGGCCAGCGAGACGCGCTGCCGCTGGCCGCCGGATATCAGGCCCGGCGTACGGGTCGCCACGGCCGCCGGGTCGAGCCCCACCAGACTCAGCGCCTCGTCCGCACGGGCCGCACGCTCCCGCCGGTCGTACGCGCCGGTCGCGGCGAGTGGTTCGGCGACGATCTGCCGGACCGTCAGATCGGGATCCTGGGATCGCAGCGGGTCCTGGAACATGTACTGGACCTGGCCCGACCGCCGGAAAGCCGCGCGCTCACGCCTGCCGAGCCCGACCAGGTCGCGCCCCTCGAAACGGACGGTGCCGGTGTCCGGCCGCACCAGTCCGACCGCGGCGCGGGCCAGGGTCGTCTTGCCTGACCCGGTCTCGCCGATGAGGCCCACGATCTCGCCGGACCGCACGCTCAGGTCGACGCCGTCGAGCACGGCGCTGCGGCTCCTGCCGAGCCTGCCCCGGCCGTAGGACACACCGAGCCCGCCGATCTCGAGGAGCGCCGCCGCAGGGTCCGCAGCGGCACGCTCGGGCCGCCGGTCGACTCCGGCCACGGGTGCGACGGTCATGCGAGGGCCTCCTCGGTCACGGCAGAGACGGGTGCCTCCTCGGCTACGGCGGACGCGTCCTGCCGTACGGCCGCCGGTACCTCGTCCTGCCGGGACTGCGGCCCCTCGGCCGCGGGCACGGAGTCGTGGACGCAGCGGGTGCGGCGGCCGTCGGGCCGGGTGCGTAGCGGAACCGGCTGTTCGGTGCAGCGCGCGGTCGCGAACGCGCAGCGCTCGGCGAACCGGCAGCCCGGCAGTTCCGCGCCGGTCTCGGGCGGGCGTCCCGGGATGGTGTCGAGGCTCCGGCGGCCCCATTCCCCGATGGACGCGACCTTCAGGAGGGCGGCCGTGTAGGGGTGGGCGGGGGCTTCGAGCACCTCCCCGGTCGGGCCTTCCTCGACGATCTCGCCCGCGTACATGACGACGACCCGGTCGCAGCTGTCGGCGACCACCGCGAGGTCGTGGGTGACCAGGAGCAGGGCGAGTCCCTGTTCCCGGCGCAGTGTGCGCAGGAGTTCCAGGATCTCCGCCTGGATGACCACGTCGAGGGCCGTCGTCGCCTCGTCCGCGATCAGGATCTCCGGGGTGCAGGAGACCGCGATGGCGATGAGGACGCGCTGCAGCATGCCTCCGGAGAGTTCGTGCGGGTACTGGTGGTACAGCTCGGCCGGACCGTGCAGACCGACGTCCGCGAGGAGTTCGACGGCTCGGGCCCTGGCGTCCCGGCGGGAGAGGCCGAGCCCGACCCGCACCTGCTCGGCGAGCTGACGGCCGACGGTCAAGGACGGGTTCAAGTACGAGGCGGGGTCCTGGAAGACGGCGGCGAGCCGCCTGCCGCGCACCGAGTCCCAGTCCCGTCGGGACAATGCGGTGAGCTCGACTCTTTCCGAGGAGCCGGCAGCGGGACCGGAGGCACGGTCCGCGCCGTCCGCCGTCAGCCCGATACGTCCCGAGGTGACCCGGCACCCCGCGGGCAGTACGCCGAGGACCGAACGGCAGGTCAGGCTCTTTCCGCTGCCGGACTCGCCGACCAGGGCGAGTGCCTCGCCGGGCGCGAGACGAAAGGACACGTCCCGTACCGCCGTGGTGCCCGCGTCGGCGCCTACGCCGACGTCCAGGCCGTCGACGGTGAGCACCGCCCCGGCCGACGTCTCAGACTCTGCTGACACGGTGATCGTCCTCCCCTTCGTGGTGGCGCGTGCGTGCGTGTGCGTCATGACCGGCGCGGTCGTACGAGACCGTCTCGGCGGCAAGGCGGTCCGGGACGGGAGCGTGCTGATCGTCGGGCCCCTCGGCACCTGTGCTCCGGACAGCTGTCCGCGGCGGGTCCCCCGCCTGCTGTCCGGGAGCGGAGCTGTCGCGTACCGCGTCGGCCAGGATGTTCAGCGCGCCGACGGTGAGCATGATGGCGACGCCCGGTATCAGCGGGGCCCACGGCTGCTGGGCGAGATAGCCCAGATCCGAGGCGAGCATGCCGCCCCAGGTCGGCGCGGGCGGCTGCACACCCAGTCCGAGGAATGTCAGCGAGGACACTACGAGCAGGGCGGCGCCGATGGTCTGTGCGGTGGTGACCGCGATCGTGGGCAGTACCTTGCCCCAGATGTGCACGCGCAGGATCCACCAGCGCGTCGCGCCCATGAGTTCGGCGGCCTCCACGTACTGGGCCTGCTTGAGCCCCAGTACCGCGGCCCGCGTGACGCGGAAGTACAGCGGCGCGAAGAGCACGCCGAGTGCGAGCATCGCCTGGTGCATGCCGTTGCCGAGGGCTCCGACGACCGCGATGGCGAAGACCGTGAACGGCATGATCATCAGGGTGTCGGCGGCCCGCTGTGTACCCCACTCCACCGCGCGTCCGAGCCAGACCGAGGCGATCCCCGGCACGATGCCGAGCACCATGGCCGATCCCACCGCTTCCAGGGCCCCGATCAGGGAGGGCCCGGTTCCGGCGAGCAGACGGCTCAGTACGTCCCTGCCCAGGTAGTCGGTGCCCAACAGGTTGCCCGCGCCCGGCCCTTGGAGCATCTCGGTGGGGTGCTGGGCGAGCGGATCGTGCGGTGCGAGGGCGCCGCCGGCCGTGGCGACGAGAGCGACCAGGGCGAGGACGGCGAGCGCGAGGCGGGCCGAGCGGAGCCGCCAGGTGCGGCGCAGGACTCTCATCCGTTGCCTCCCGTCGTCGCGGTGCGGGCGCGGCCGGTGCGACGGGAGGCCGGGTTGAGGGCGGCGAGGGCCGCGTTCACGGCGATGTTGGCGACGAGGACCACGGCGATCGTGACGAGCAGGGTGCCCTGGATCACCGGGATGTCGTGCTTCTCCGCTGCCTGCAGGGAGAGTTGGGCGATCCCTGGCAGGTTGAAGATCTTCTCGGTGACGACGGCGCCGCCCAGGATCACGGGCACGCTCATCCCGAGCACAGTCAGGGCCGGCCCGGCGGCGTTGCGCAGGACGTGGCCGAACAGCACGCGCCGGGCGGAGAAGCCGCGCATCTGCGCGCCCGTCACGTAGTTCTCGCTCAGGGCGCCCACGAGGGAGGTGCGCAACTGCCGCGCGAGTGAGGCCGCGGCGTCCAGGCTCAGGGCCACGGCCGGCAGGATCGCGTAGCGCAACCACTGGCCCGCGCCCGCCTCCAACGGCTGATAGCCGCCGGTCGGCAGGGCGCCGAACTGTACGGCGAACACCACGATCAGCACGATGCCGATCAGGAACGGCGGCAGGGTGGCGAGCACCGAGCACACCAGGGTCACCGCCCGGTCGACCGGCCCGCCGTGGTTGAGCGCGGCCGCGATGCCGGCGCCGCCGCCGATCAGTACGGCGAGCAGCAGGGCGAGGCCGGCGATGGACAGGTCGACGGGAAGGGCCTGGGCGACGCTGTCCATCACGGGCACCCCGGTGAACCAGGACACTCCGAGGTCCCCGGTCAGAGCGCTGCCGAGCCAGGTCAGGTACTGCACCACCGCCGGCCGGTCGAGGCCGAACTCGGCCTCCATACGGGCGATGTCGTCGGCGGTCGCCAGATCGCCGAGGACGGCCGCGGCCGGATTGGCGTCGGACAGGGTGCCGAGGCCGAAGGTGAGCAGCGAGGCGAGCAGGAAGACCGTGGCGGTGACGATCACGACCCGGCCGAAGGAGCGCGGTGCCGCGACGAGCCGTTCCCGTCGTCGCAGCGAACGGGCTTTCACGGCAGCCTGGTGATGATCCGTCAGGGCCGGTGCGGCGCTCATGAGACGGTGACTCCCTCGAACCGCTGGACCACACTGAACTCGGGGATCTTCGACACCTTCGGGTTGCGGGCCAGGATCCTCGGCACCGTGTAGAGGAAGACGTTCGGCATGGTGCGGACCGCGACACCGGTCGCCTTCTGCAGCACTTCGGGGTACTCGGGGGCGTCCAGCGGGGTGCGCCGCACCTTCTCCAGCGCCTTCTCCAGTTCGGGTGACGTGGTGCGGCCCGGATTCATCAGCCCGTCCTCGCCGAACAGCACCTGGAACGACTGGGTGGCGGCGTCGCGTCCGGCGAACTGGTCGACGTAGAGGGCCTTTTGGCGCTGGATGTACACGATCTGGGTGGCGCGGTCCTCGGGGATGGTCTCGATCTCCGCGGTGATGCCGACCTTCTTCAGTTGCGCCTGGATCAGCTCGGGGACGCCCTCGGCCTTCTGCGCGGACAGAGTGATCTTCAGTCCGTCCGCGTGTCCGGCCTTGGCGAGCAGCTGCCTGGCCTTGGCGGGGTCGTAGGGGAAGAGCTCGTCGAGGGCGGCATCGTGGCCCGCGTACCCCTTCGGGAAGGGCTGCCGGGTCGCCTCGCCGAAGCCGAACGAGGCGGTTTTCAGCAGCTCTTCACGGTCCACGGCGTACTTGAGGGCGAGGGCCACATCGGGGTCCGTGAAGGGTTCACGGCCGATGTGGACGTCGAGGACGGCGACGACCATGGAGGGGATGATCTGCACCTCGAGACCTGCCGCGCGTGCCGCCTTGACCTGGCTGCCGGGTATCTGGGCGACGTTGTACTGGCCGGACTCGAGAGAGGCCACCACGGTCGACGGTTCCGGCAGCGGATACAGCTCGAAGTCGCGGGTCCTGATGTGCCCGGCGTCCCAGTAACGGTCGTTGCGGCGCAGGACGGCCTTGTCGTTCTGGACGTAGGAGACAAGGGTGTACGGGCCGGCGCCGGCCGGTTTCGTGGCCAGGGCGGAGGCGTTCTTCTCGAACGCGCGAGGGTTGACGATCATCCCGGTCTTGCCGGCGAGCAGTGACGGCAGCTGGAAGTCCGGTTCTTTCAGACGGAGTTCGACGGTGTGCCGGTCCACTGCGGTGACGGATTCGACGCCGGTCAGCTGGGACGCGATCAGGGACTTGGGGAAGTCGCGGCCGCGTTCGATGCTCTTCTTGACCGCGGACGCGTCCAGCGGGCTGCCGTCGCTGAAGGTGAGGCCGTCACGGAGGGTGAAAGTGACTGTGGTGCCTTCGTCGTTGTACTTCCAGGAGCCGGCGAGTGCCGGTACCGCGCTGCCCTTCTCGTCGAGCTTGGTGAGTCCGGCGTAGACGAGGGAGAGGCCGTGCACGTCCCAGCCGGCCGACGACGTGACCGGGTCCCACGAAGTGGGCAGGTCCCAGCCCCACTTGATGACGCCTCCGCCGGCGCCGGACGCCGAGGTCGCTTCGCCGCCGCAGGCGGTGAGGGCCACGGCCGCGCCGGCACCGAGGGTCAGACCGAGAAAGGAGCGCCGGCCAAGACCCGGCCTCGGCGCTGAGCCGGATGTGAAGGAGGAGGCGATCGAGGAACGGGCGTCCGCGCCGACGGCGCCCGGCGGCGGGGCCTGCGGGGCAGGGGACGGAGGCATGGGGCACACCTTTCTCGGTCGCGCCGGGACGCGTGGGCAGACCGACGGGAGCCGGGAGGGCGGGGGCGAGGGACGGATCGCGCAGGGAGGGCGCGGCAGGCATCAACCACCCGCGTGGGCAGGCCTGTTGGATGTCATGCCGGTGTCACGGCGTGTGAGTCACGCCGGTGGTGCGGTCGGGCGGGAGTGCCGTACGGACTGCGGCGAGGGTGCGAGTCCGGGAGTTCGGGACCATCAGCCACACGGAGTGAGGCCGGGGCCGCTCGGCGGCCGGGGCGTGGAAGCCGGAGCCGGGCCGACGGAACGGGTCAGCGACAGAGAGCGCTGGAAGTGCGTCGGTAGTCCACGTAGCGGCAGACGACGCCGGGGTGCAGCGGATGCATGCCTCGTATCCTCACGGCCGCATCACCCACCTGTCAATGGACACCTCAAGGTGTCTCATCACCCGAGACCTCGACGACCTGCGCTTTCGCCCGCGCGGCGCAGTACGAGGCCGCAGGACAGGGCGTGGGGGCGGGTGACGGACACGTGCACGCCGCAGCCCCGGGCCACTCGCATCGCCACCGCAACGGCGGGGCCGAATCAGCGCGTACGCGCCGGATGTTCCGCCGCCTCCGCGGGATGCAGCCACAGCGTTCCGTTCCCCGTGGCCACCGGAATCGCCCCGCCGGGAGCCTGCTCCTCCCCCGTCAGCAAGCGGAGTTCGGGCTCGGTCAGGCTCCGCCAGTGCGCCAACGCCGCATCGGGGCCGAGCGGCACGAACGGCGTCACCGCACCGAAAGCCGTCGCCGCCGCGTCCAGGTAGTCCCCGAGCGGCCGCCACCCCGGCACGCACACCAACCCGCCCGGCCCCTCGAAGAGCAGCGTGGGCAGCGCATACCGGTGACCGGCGTCAACTTCCTTGACCCGCCCGGGATGCGGCCCGTCACCGACGGACTCGTGCACGGCGGCGAGCGGGCGCCGTGCCTCGGCCCGGTCCGCGCGCACAGCCTCTCGGGCCCGACTCGTCGCCACCTCGTCGAACAGCGCCTCCACATCGAGCCCGCGCACACCCACCAGCGCCTGGCGGATCAGTTCGGGGCTGTCGGCAGGCTCGCCGGTGATGAAGGTGGTCTCGCGCAGCCGACGCAGCACCCGGTCCGCCACCTGCTCCCCTTGTGCCTCGGCACACTTCGCCGCGACCGAGGCGGGCCAGCTGCTCCGGGTGAGCCGGAGCAGCTCCGCGGCGCGCGGAGCGCCGGTGTGGGCCGTGACGTCCCGGATGAAGCCGTCGTACCACCGCGCCTCCGCCGCGGGGTCGGGAGCCGGGTCGTCGTCCTCGTCGAAGAGGATTCCGTACACCCGACGCCAGTGGGCCACGGGCGCCAGGGCATGGCGCAGCAGACGCACGACGGGTTCGGAGCCCCAGGCCCAGGGGCAGGCGGGGTCGGTGAACTCGGTGACCGTCGGGCGCTCCGCCACGTCGCCGGCGTCCGTGCCGTTCACGCCGGTACCGCGGCGGGCTCGGCGTGCGGGTCGCCGTCCCGGCCGCCGGCCGACTGCCCGTCGGACCGGGCGAGTTCGCCGATCGTGGTACGCCCCAGAAGCGCGCGCGCCGCCGCCTCGACCTGCTGCCACAGAGCGGGCACCGAGGCCTCGGCCTCCGGCCCGCCGGGCTCCTCGCCGCGTACGGTGAAGAACGCCCCGTCGACCGCGGTCATCACCTCGGCCACCGTGATGGAGTCCGCTTCGCGGCCGAGCCAGTATCCGCCCTCGCAGCCGCGCTGGCTGCGCACGAGACCGGCCGAACGCAGGTCACGGAAGACCGACTTGAGGAAGCGGAAGGGGATCTGCTGCGCCTCCGCGATGCTCTCGCAGTTGAGCGGTCGCGCACTGTCGGCGGCCAGCTCGACGAGCGCGCGCACCGCGTAGTCGGACTTGGCCGAGATCTGCATGAGCACCGTCTCCCCGATACGCCGATGTGGTCGAAGTCTTCCGGTCCGCCGATGACCCCGGTCCGGCCCGGCGCCGTGGGCGGAACACAGAGGTCGGCGGCAATGGACACATCTTGACATCCATTCGCCGCGCTCTCTACCGTCACCGCAGGATCGCGCTCCGCGGACGGCCCCCGGACTCACGATCATTCGGCGCGGGTCGTTCGTCGCAACACCGCGCCCACCCCTCGCATTCCGCCGCACACATCGTCGGCCCGCCCGCAGAGCAGGGAGCACATGGCCACCTCGCACACCCCTTCCCCGGCCTCTCATCAGCCCGCTGACGGATCCGGCGCCGGGCACGACGCCTTCCACCCCGACCTTCCGGACCGGCGCGGTGAACTGGGCGCTCTGCGCGCCAGGTTGCACCACGTCCGGGCGGCGGACGTCGACGACGGGACGGCGCAGAGCGAGGGGATGCGGCGGTTCGCCGCGATCAGCGGCGGCACGGTCGGGTCCGAGCGCATCTGGATGGGCCAGACCCATGTGGCTCCGAGGACCGCCTCGTCGAACCATCACCACGGCGAGTCCGAGACGGCGATCCATGTCGTCGCCGGTCACCCGGAGTTCGTGTTCCTCGACGACTCGAGCGGTACACCCGAGGAGGTGCGGATCCGCACCTCGCCCGGCGACTACATCTTCGTACCGCCGCACGTCCCGCACCGGGAGGAGAATCCGAGCGGCGACGAGGAGGCGGTCGTGGTGATCGCCCGCAGCACACAGGAGGCCATCGTGGTGAACCTTCCTGAGCTGTACGTACTCGGCAAGGAGCCCGGCACGGCGTGAATCGCCGTACCGGACTCCGTCGGCAGCGCTGAGCCGCGGCGCCTTCGGTTCACCCGAAGACCGACGCCACCTGCCGGCCCACCGTGGCAGGGGTCTGAGCCACCAGCCGGGCGAACTGCGCGCCGGCCCGCTCGATCCGGGCCGGGAGCGTATCGGTGAGCGGGTCGCCGCTTCCGCCCCAGTCCTCGGCGGCCGCGAACACGGCCGTCGGTGCGACCACGGCCCGAGCGAAGGCGAACAGCGGGCGCATGGCGTGCTCCAGAACCAGCGAATGCCGTGCCGTGCCGCCGGTGGCGCCGATCAGCACGGGCTTCCCGGCCAGCGCATCCGGCTCGATCAGGTCCACGAACGACTTGAAGAGGCCGCTGTACGAAGCCGCGAACACCGGCGTCACCGCGATCACGCCGTCGGCCGAGGTGACGGTCTCGAGCGCCTCGTCGAGCACCGGCGGAGGGAACCCGGCCACCAGGTGATGGGCGATCGGGACCGCGAGTTCCCGCAGTTCGACGACCTGCACCTCGACCTCGTGCCCCTGGTCCACCAGGGCGTTGCGCGCGGCCTCGGTCAGCCGGTCGGCGAGCAGCCTGGTCGAGGACGGAGCACGCAGCCCCGCCGAGACGGCGACCAGCCTGACCGGTGTCCGCTCCTCGGCCGTGACCTCCGGAGCGGGCGCCTGGGTGACCGTGGTCATGACGTGACCTCCTCGTCGACGGGACGGGCGGGGGTGCCGGACACCGCCGGGTGCGGCGGCGCGGTCTCGGGGACGCCGGCCGGCCGCAGCCGGGCGAACTCCTTGCGCAGTACGGGTACGACCTCCTCGCCGAGCATGTCGAGCTGCTCGAGGACCGTCTTCAGCGGCAACCCCGCGTGGTCCATCAGGAACAGCTGCCGCTGATAGTCACCGATCGCGTCACGGAAGCCGAGCGTGCGCTCGACGACCTGCTGCGGCGACCCCACGGTGAGCGGCGTCTGGGTGCTGAAGTCCTCGAGGGACGGACCGTGGCCGTACACGGGCGCGTTGTCGAAGTATGGACGGAACTCGCGCACCGCGTCCTGCGAGTTCTTTCGCATGAACGCCTGCCCGCCGAGTCCGACGATGGCCTGCTCGGGCGTTCCGTGGCCGTGGTAGGCGTACTTGGTCCGGTACAGCTCGACCATCTTCTTGGTGTGGGACATCGGCCAGAAGATGTTGTTGTGGAAGAACCCGTCGCCGTAGTACGCCGCCTGCTCCGCGATCTCCGGCGTGCGGATCGAGCCGTGCCAGACGAACGGGGGCACTCCGTCGAGCGGCCTCGGCGTCGAGGTGAAGGACTGCAGCGGGGTGCGGAACTTGCCGGCCCAGTCGACCACGTCCTCGCGCCACAGCTTGTACAGCAGCGCATAGTTCTCGACCGCGAGCTCGACTCCCTGCCGGATGTCCTTGCCGAACCACGGGTAGACGGGGCCGGTGTTGCCGCGGCCCATCATCAGGTCGACCCGCCCGTCGGCCAGGTGCTGCAGATAGGCGTAGTCCTCGGCGATCTTCACCGGGTCGTTGGTGGTGATCAGCGTGGTGGACGTGGAAAGGATCAGGTTCTCGGTCCTGGCCGCGATGTGGCCGAGCAGCGTGGTCGGCGACGAGGGCACGAACGGCGGGTTGTGGTGCTCACCGGTCGCGAACACGTCCAGGCCCACCTCCTCGGCCTTCTGTGCGATCGCCACGGTCGCCTTGATCCGCTCGTGCTCGCTCGGCGTGCGGCCGGTGGTCGGGTCGGTGGTGACGTCACCGACGGTGAAGATGCCGAACTGCATGGAGCTCACCTCTCGGGTCGATTCTTCGATCCTCAGTAGTTGAAGATTGAATCATACCCGTCAACGGCAGTGGTCCTCGACCTATTCCTTCTTCCGGCTCTGCAGCCTGACCAGGCATCTTTCGCCGCCCCGCCAGACGCTCACCGTGCGCGCGGGCTCGCGCAGGGCCCGGCTCAGGCCGATGCGCCCAGCGACGGGACGTCGATCAGCGCCGCGCGCTGGATCCGCAGCGCGTCCACGGACTCGGCGAGCAGCTCGTAGACCGTGGTGTCGTCCCGGGTGGCGAACCTGACGAGCAAGCCGCGCGCAAGGCGGTCGCCCGCCGCATCCTGACCGGCCCGGTCGTCCCGCCAGGCACGCAACTCACCCGGCGCGTCCGGTACGTCGTCGGCGACGGGCACCAAGGCGCGCACCGGCCACCGGCACGACTCCGGCAAGGGGTCGAGACGCTCCGCCATCCAGGTCGCCCGCTCCCGCATCCACCACAGAGCGAGGGAGAGCGACGGCGCCCGGTAGGAGCCCAGCGGGACACCGACCCATTGCCCGGCAGACATGCCGTACGCGGTGACCTGGCACAGGAACTCCTGATGCACAGCGGCTCCCTCGCGCCGCGCGTCACGGCACGGGCGGCAGCCCTGGGGCCGTGACGGACCGGTGGCGGTCCGGCGAACGGCTGCACGTGCGGCCCTGTCGGGCGTGCACGGCCCTTCGCCGACGGCCATTGTCGCGGAGTGCCGCTGACCGAGGCATATGCATCACGGGATTTGGCCGACACCCGACCCCGGCCCCAAGGGGCCTGCCGGCGACGCCGGAGCCCGGCCGAGCCCGGCTTGCGACTCCCGCACACGCACCGGGCGCCGAGGCTCCGGCCGTCGCTGACCTCCCGGTCCACAAGGTCGTCGGCACAGGCCCCGCGCGCCCCACGCCTCGCACCCGGCCACGCTGGAACCGAGCGGTCCGTGCGCCGCGGAGCCCCGCCCCGTGCGGGCCCGGTTGGCCGGGTCCGATCGCCCACGGCGGCCGGTGATCTACAGGTGCCCGCCGCGGCCGCCTCACGAGGAGAAGTCCAGCGCCGTTCCGTAGAGCCGGTCCGCCTTCAAGCGGATCACCACACGACGCTCCGCGATCTGCTGCTCCCAGAACTCCGCGAGATCGTCCGGCCGTGCGTCCGCGGGCACCAGCGTGAGCAACTCCCTGCCCACCTCGTCGCCGGGATCCGTGGTCACCGGCGAGACCTCGGCCGCACCCTCAGCGACGGCGAAGGTCCAGACGTCGGGGCCCTGGACGTGGATGGCCGCGTGGGCGTTGCGGCCGAGATGCTTCGGTTTGGCGCGGTCCGCGGTCGTCGAGACGCGCACGATCCGGGTCTCCGGGTCCCACCGGTACGCCACGGTCGCCAGGTGCGGCCTGCCGTTGCGCTTCTGCGTGGCGAGGGTGCCGAACCGCTGCTCGGCGAGGAGCGCGGAGAGTTCGCCGTCGGTGAGAGCACGCGGGCCCGGGGTGTTGGTCATGACCGTCCAACCACCGTACGCGGCACGGAAATTCCGGCGAGCGGGAGGCGGGAGTGCAAGACATGACTCCATCACCGTCCCTCTCGGACAGGCCTCAAACTGTCAACCTCCACTTCAACTTCAGGTCGATGCCGAGACGGCCCCGCCCACCTGTACCTCCACCAGAGCCTGAGTGGCGGGACGCGCCCTCGCCCCGACACGCTCCGGCCTCCACCGGACCTCGGCCCCTCCCTCTACGCTCGACCGCCATGAGCTCTCCCCTCCACGGCTGGCCCTTCATCCACCACCTCGGCGTCTTCGCCTCCGACCCGGCGGCGAGCGAGACGTTCTACACGGCCGTCCTCGCACCACTCGGCGTCACGATCGGCTACCGCGACGCGGACGTGACGGAGTACTGGACGCCGGACCACGACACCCCCTCGCTCTCCCTGGAGCGGGCGCCGGACGACTCGGGCGTCACCCGGGGTCTGCACCTGGCCTTCACCGCTCTCACTCCGGACGCCGTCGACGCCTTCCACGCCGCGGCGCTCTCCGCCGGAGGCGTCTCACGGCATGCGCCGCGGACCTGGGACTCGTACCGCGCGTACTGCGCCTTCGTCACCGATCCCGACGGCAACAACATCGAGGCCGTACACAAACTCCGGTCGGCACCGGACCTCTGAGATTCGGGAGCGGCGGCTCTTGTCCGCCCCCTGCCCGTCGGAACGCCCCGCGCGGTACGTTCTGATCTTGCGAGGTCCGGGCGGTGCCACGGTGATGCGGAAGGGGTCGGGCTGCACATGGGCGAGGTATTCGGCGGCTACCAGAACGAGATCTACTTCGAGGGCCTCGGCGGTGTGGTGCCGAAGTACCCGATGACCGCCGCCGAGCTGGCGTCCCGCGCCGAGGCCGCCATGCCCCCGTCCGTCTGGTCCTACGTGGCGGGTGGCGCCGGCGACGAACGCACCCAGAACGCCAATGCACGCGCCTTCGACGGGTGGGGACTGGTCCCCCGCATGTTCGTCGGCGCCGCCGACCGCGATCTGTCCGTCGATCTCTTCGGGATGCGGCTGCCGTCCCCGCTGTTCATGGCCCCGGTCGGAGTGCTCGGCATCTGCGCCCAAGACGGGCACGGTGACCTGGCGACCGCACGCGCCGCGGCGCGTACCGGCGTTCCGATGGTCGCCTCGACCCTGTCGGTGGATCCGCTGGAGCAGGTGGCCCCGGAGTTCGGCGACACTCCGGGGTTCTTTCAGCTGTACACACCGACCGACCGGGATCTGGCGGAGAGTCTGGTCCGCCGGGCCGAGGCGGCCGGGTTCCGCGGCATCGTGGTCACCCTCGACACCTGGATCACCGGATGGCGCCCGCGTGACCTGGCCACCGCCAACTTCCCGCAGCTGCGCGGCCATTGCCTGGCCAACTACTTCTCCGACCCGGTCTTCCGCGGCCTGCTCGACGTGCCGGTCGAGGAGAACCCGGGGGCCGCGATCCTGCGCTGGGTCAGCGTGTTCGGCAATCCGCTCACCTGGAACGACCTGGCCTGGCTGCGGTCCCTCACCGACCTGCCGCTGATCGTCAAGGGCCTGCAGCACCCCGACGACGTCCGCCGAGCGAAGGACGGCGGCGTGGACGGCATCTACTGCTCGAACCACGGCGGCCGCCAGGCGAACGGCGGACTGCCGGCTCTCGACGCCCTGCCCGCGGTGGTCGAGGCCGCCGGTGGACTGCCGGTCCTCTTCGACTCCGGGGTACGCAGCGGCGCCGACGTGATCAAGGCACTCGCCCTCGGCGCCACTGCCGTCGGCGTGGGACGTCCGTACGTACACGGGCTCGCCCTCGGCGGCACGGACGGCGTGGTCCACGTGCTTCGGTCCATGCTCGCCGAGGCCGACCTGATCATGGCCGTCGACGGCTACCCGACGCTCGACGACCTCACCCCGGAGGCGCTGCGCCGCGTGCTGCCGTAGCGGCGACCGACCGGAACCGGTGTCACTTGGACTCCAGGCGCCCCAGCGGGTCGCCGTCGGCGAGCACCGCCCGGGCCT
Organism: Streptomyces sp. YIM 130001; assembly: GCF_003574445.1. Lineage (GTDB taxonomy): Bacteria > Actinomycetota > Actinomycetes > Streptomycetales > Streptomycetaceae > Streptomyces. Next base: position 78,234 of record NZ_KZ984558.1, on the reverse strand, counting down.
TGTCCCAGTCGGTGTCGTCGGTCCCGGTGACGTGCCGCAGATAGGCGAGGGTGACCTGCTGGACGAGAGCAACGCGGCCGGGGTCCTCGTCGGTGGTCTCCGTTACCTGGTAGCCGGAGATGCCGCCCAGGAAGTGCTTGCCGCCGTGGACGGTGAGCAGGCTCTTGTTGCCGCGGCTGAGGGTATAGGGGTCGGTCGTCCAGGCCGCGCCCCGGGTGGAGAGCGGCAGGTCGTCGTCCTTGTCTCCGGCGACGACGAGTCCGGGTGCGGTGATGTGGGAGAAGTCCTGATCGCGCAGCCACGGGAGGTTCTCGTGCGCGAAGGCGGTCAGTTCGTCGCCGCCCTTGCCCGCGGTGGCCAGTTGGATGCTGCCCAGGACCCGGGAATCCGACAGGTCCTCGGCGATGCCCGTGTGCGGGTCCTTGACGCGCAGCCCCACCAGGATGCCCGCGGTCTGGCCGCCGAAGGAGTGCCCGGCCGCGACGATGCGGCCGCGGTCGACCCGGCCGGCCAGGCCCGGTACGGCCGCCTCCAGGTTCCCGAGCTCGTCGAGGATGCGTCGCATGTCGTGCACCCGGTGACGCCACAGCTGCGGCCTGCGGGGATCGTCGGCGGCCGGCATGATCCGCTGGGAGTCCAGGTGCGTGGCCTGGACGACCACGAACCCGTGGGAAGCCCAGTGGTCGACCAGCGGCGCGTAGCCGTCGAGGTGCGAGCCGAATCCGTGGGCGAACAGCACGACGGGCAGACCGGTCCCGGTCACCGGGGCGGAGACGCGTACGTGCAGGTCCTCACCGCGCTGCGGTTCCTTCAGCACGAGCGGCTTGACCGAGACGATCGGGGTGGGTTCGGGACCGGTGAGACCGGTCCCCGGGTATGTGGCCATGCGACTGCCTGCCTTCCAGAGGTGGTGCGGGTCCTAGCGCCCAGAGGTGCGGCCTTGAGCGCGGCCGAGCACGGCGCGCTGCGCCCGGCCCTTCCGTCCCTGACGTGGCACGTAAGGGCCCTGCCGGGAGACATCTCCCGGCAACGGGCACGTCGACTACGCTAAAACTTGACGTTGACGTCAAAGGCAAGTGAATGTGCCGTACGCCACAGGGACACGGAGCCGGCCATGCGCATCGGAGAACTCGCCCGCCGCACAGGCGTCACCACGCGGGCGCTGCGCTACTACGAGGAGCAGAACCTGCTCACCGCCGAACGCAGCACCGGTGGCCAGCGGCATTACGAGGAGGCCGCGGTCGACCGGATCCGCCTGATCCGGCAGCTCTACGCGGCGGGCCTGTCCAGCAAGACCATCGCGGAGCTCACCCCCTGCGTCGTGGACGGCAAGGCCACACCCGAGCTCCTCGAGCGACTGGCCACCGAGCGCGATCACCTCGCGCGGCACATCGCCGACCTCACGCACACCCGAGACCGGCTCGAATCCGTCATCGCCGGAGCGTCCTCCAACCTGCGGACCGGGGCAGCGTGCCGGCCGGACCCGACCGCCTAGACCGGCGGGTCTCCGGTCGCCGGCCTTCGCTCCTCGGCCGCCGTGGTCGACCAGGGCCTCGTCGCCCTGCACCGTCCCGGTACACCGGCAGCGGACTCGAACTTCCGTGCCAGGTGCGGCAGTCGGCGTCAGCCGGCGAGGACCGATCCGGTGATCCAGCGGTGCAGGGCTGCGTTGACGCGGTCGTCGAGCCGGCACAGCGCCTCGATCGCCTCGAGATCGCCGGGCAGGGGCGCGATGCCCGACGCGGTGAGCACCGCGTGCAGATCGAGCCGGCGGCGGTCCTGCGGGCTGATCGGCAGGGACAGGCGCTGTGCCGGGTCGGGGACGGGGAGAAAGGATTCGTCCCGACCGGTGTCCGCCCGACCGGTGTCCGCCGCGAGGCCTGCGCCGTCGGAGACGGGCGAGCCGGGGTGAGGAACGGTCAGCGACAACGTGGGCGCGTACGCAGTGGACATGGTGACCTCCTGATGCGGATGGCGGTACGTCCCGTGAGAGGCGCCTTCGTCCCGCCCCGGTTGCGGACCGGGCTCCGGACCACCCGAATGCCGCAGCCGCGCGTTGACGGCCATGCCGCCGCACCCGAGCCGGGCATCAGGCCATGCCCCTGAGGTCTGCCGTACGATCCGACGTCGGGGTCAAGATCCAGGAGGAAACCGTGCTGAACGAAGTCGAGTTGGGACACCTGCGCCGGGCCGTGGAGCTCGCCGCCGAGGCGCTCGCTGCGGGCGACGAACCGTTCGGATCGGTCCTGGTGGGCGGCGACGGCACCGTCCTCGCGGAGGACCGCAACCGGGTCGGCGCCGGTGATCACACCCGCCACCCCGAATTCGAACTCGCGCGCTGGGCGGCAGTCGAGCTCACCCCCGAGGCGCGGGCCGCCGCGACCGTGTTCACCTCCACCGAGCACTGCCCGATGTGCTCGACGGCGCACGGCTGGGTGGGGCTCGGCCGGATCGTCTACGCCAGTTCGTCCGAGCAGTTGGGCAGCTGGCTCGCGGAGCTCGGCCTGCCGGCACCACCGGTGCGCACCCTGCCGATCGGCGATCTGGTGCCCGGACTGCAGGTCGCGGGGCCGGTGCCCGAACTAGCCGCACAGGTAAGGGCGTTGCACCGCCGCCTGCACGGCCGAACGGACTGAACTCGGCCGCGACGTGGCCGGCCGGCCCACGTGGGACCGCTCAGGCGTCCAGGTTCCGCAGGAAGCGTCGCCCCGGCCGCCCGTCCAGGGTCATGTCGCCCACGGGCCGGAATCCCGTCCGGGCGAGCACGGCCAGGGAAGCCTCGTTGTCGAGCGTGGTCTGCGCGCGCAACTCCCGCAGGCCGTAGTCGGTGCGGGCCAGTTGGCAGGCGCTGCGCACGGCCGCGGTGGCCAGGCCCCGGCCCGCCGCGCGCCGGGCTATGCGGTAGCCGAGTTCGGCCGTCCCGTCGGCCACGTCGACGAGGTTGAGGCGGCCGACGACGGCCTTGTCCTCGTCCACCAGGACGTGGAAGTGGCCCATTCCGTCGTCCTGTTCGGCGAGCAGCGCGCGCAGGCGGTCGTCGAACCGCGCGAAGAACGCGTCACCGCGGTCAGGGATCGACGCCGCGAAATAGGACCGGTTCTCGCGCTCGAAGGAGAACAGCTCCCGGGCGTGATCGAGGCGCAGACGCTGCAGTTCAGGCATCCCGTGACGCTACGTCAGGCAGGTGGGCACCGCGACGTGTTTTCGCCGGAACCGGCACCGTCGCCCCGCCATGGAGACCCGGACCTCATCCACCGGCGCGGGCCGCGGCGCCTCAGTCGAAGGCGTCCGTGACACAGTCCGCGCGACAGCCACCGGCCTCGAAGCGCCTGCGCAGCGCCGCCGCGACCACGTGCCTCGGTACGTCCGGGCCCCCGAAGTGATCGGCCAGCACGCCGAGTACCTCGTCGACTCGCACCACGGCGGGCTCGCCGGGCCGCGCGGCCCCTCGTGCCCGGCTGATCGCGAGGTCGGCGGCATGCTTCAACTGTGGTTTCCCCAAGCGGACTTCGGATGTCCCGGCACGCATCGCGGCGAAGGGGCGGCGGATCCCGCCGCGCCACATCACCGCCGCACAGACGAACACTCCACCGATCACCACCACGACGAGCATGCCGATGACGTCGCCGCCGATCCCCGCCCCGGCCCATGCCCCCACGGCAGCCTCCCGCACCTGTTCCCGGCCCCGGGAGTATGCCAGTCCGCGCGGCCGCTTCGAACACCGGGCCGCGTCTCGCCAGGGTTCACGAACGGGACGGCGCCCGCACACGGCCGGACCGGAAGCGGCCCGGCGCGGTCCACCCCGGGCCGACTGCGCCACGTTCCGGGAGGGAACCGTTCACGCAAGTCCTGACCAGGCCGACTCGGCTTCACGGCAGGGCAGTTCACACCTGGCGCATCCCGGTCGCGGAGCTCGACGAAAGGGGCAGTACACGGCCACTTCACCGCATGGCCGAGGGCATATGCCTTCGGCACCACCGGATCGGGTATTGCCAAATCACTTACGGGGCATCCTCTGCTGTGCAACAGTCATAACGGTCCTTCCATCAGCCCTGGACGTGACGCGCCAGTATCGGAGTACGTGATGCCGTCCCCCCTCTTCGCGGACCGTCCCGCCGCCCGGCCGCCCGAGCGCGGCACGGTCGACGCACTCATCTCACAGACGCGCCGCCTGCGTACCGAGGTCGACGCGGTGCACCGCGACACCGGCCACGACGACACCGACCCGCACGGCCGCTGGTACCGGGCCCTGTGCGAACTGGCCATGCACCAGCTCGACGACCTGGACGGCCACTTCGGACAGTTGCGCCACGGCGCGGCGGCGTACGAGGAGCCCGTCGGACAGCAGAGTGTCCCGGACCCGGCCGCACCGCACGAATCCCTGCTCAGCCGCGTCGGCAGCGCCGAGTGGAACCTCCTCACCGACGAGGTCACCTGGTCCCCCGAGCTCTACGGAATCCTGGGCCGCACTCCGGGCAGCGCTCCGCTCCCCCTCGACGAACTGTCCTCCGTGGTCTGCGCCGACGACCAGGCCCAGCTCAATGCGATGGTGACCGACTGCCTCATCGAAGGCAGGCCCATCGACGGTGAGTTCCGCATCAACCGGCCCGACGGCGGGCCCCGGACCGTCCACATGATGGGCGAGCCGGTGCTCGACGCCCACGGCGGCACGGCCTCCATGTGGGCCGTACTCCGGGACGTCAGCGAACTGCGCCGCACCCAGCTCACCGTGCGCGAGACCCGGGACTCGCTCCAGCGCCGGCAGCACTCCGCGCAGTCGGAGCATCAACTCGCGGTCGAGCTGCAGGAGGCCGTACTGCCGCCGTGGCAGGGCTCGTTGCAGCTCCCACAGGACGGGGCGGGAGCCCTGGACCTCGCCGCGCACTACCTCCCCTCGTCGAGCGCGACACTCATCGGCGGCGACTGGTACGACGCACTCGAACTCCCGGACGGTGAATCCCTGCTGAGCGTCGGCGATCTCACCGGCCACGGTGTGTCCGTCACCTCAGGCATGGCCATGGTGCTCGGTGCACTGCGCGGGATGGCGTACTCCGGGGTCCGTCCCGGCCCCCTGCTCGGCTGGCTGAACCAGATGCTGGACACTGCGGCCCAGCCTGCCCTGGGCAGCGCTGTCTGCTGTCGCTACCACCCCGGCAAGCGCACCCTGTCCTGGGCGCAGGCCGGGCACCCCGCCCCGATGGTCTTCCGGGACGGGGTGGGCCGCGTGCTCACGCCACCTGCGGGCGTCCTGCTCGGCGCCGCCCCCGGCAGCACCTACGAGCAGGCGGAGGAGCAACTCGAGGCGGGCGACCTGGTGTTGCTGCACACGGACGGCCTGGTGCCGCGGCATCTCCACGACGGAGGTGTCGACCGGCTGCTCGACCTGGCCCCGAAGTTCGCCGAGGCCGGCAGCGCGCAGGACTGCGTGCGCGCCGTGGTCGAGGAGTTCGGCCACCGGGATCGCCCGGACGACGCCTGCGTACTGATCGCCAGGGTCGGCTCCTGACAGGTCCGGGCAAGCGCAAGTCCCGGCAGTCGGTCCACTTCTGGCGGTCCGTCAACTCCTGCGAGCCGCGACCGCCCCGAACCGGGACTGCCCCGCACAGCGAGATCAGCTCCCGCACCGCCCCACGGCCGAGCCGTCAGGCGCGGGCGCTGCCTCCCTTCGCCTTCGCCTTCGACTTCCCCTTGGGCAGGGCCTGTTGGATCTCCTCGCGCAGGTCCTGGATCTTCGGGAAGCCCGCGTACTGGCCGGTCAGGCGGTACATCTCACGGAGCCGGTCCCAGGTGCGGTGCGAGGAGGTCTCCCCCATCGACACCAGCGCCAGGCGTGCGTACCGGTCGGCCTGCTCGGGGTCGTCGGCGATGAAGCAGGCCGAAGCGAGCGAGATGTAGTCGAAGATCTGGGAGCGCTGACGCCCCTTCTCCCGCAGTTCGATCGCCTCCTTGGCGTGCCGCTGCGCGATCGCGGCGGCGGAGGGGTCATGGTCGGCGAGGGTGCGGTACGCGAGGGCCTGCATGCCGTGCAGGTCCGCCTCGTCGAACATCTGCATCCAGCTGGGTGGCGGGACGTCGCCGCGGTCGGAGACGAAGAGTTCCTCCGCCTCGCCGAGCGTGCGGCGCATCGCCTGGCCGCGCCCCATGGCCGCCTGGGCCCAGGCCTCGATGGTGTGCAGCATGGCCTGGGTCCGGGGCAACACCTCGTCGCCGGAGCCGGACTTGGCGAGCTTCATCAGGTCGAGTGCGTCGTCGGGCTTGCCGAGGTGCACCATCTGGCGCGCCGCCCTGGACAGGGCTTCGCCGGCCCGCGGGCGGTCCCCGCCCTCGCGCGCCGCATGCGCGGCGATCACGAAGTACTTCTGGGCGGTGGGCTCGAGGCCGACGTCGTGAGACATCCAGCCGGCGAGTACGGCGAGGTTCGCGGCGACGCCCCACAGGCGCCGCTGGAGGTGCTCCGGATGATGGTAGGAGAGCATGCCGCCCACCTCGTTCAACTGTCCTACGACAGCCTTGCGTTGCAGGCCGCCGCCGCGGGCCGCGTCCCAGGCGCGGAACACTTCGACCGAACGCTCCAGCTCTTCGATCTCCTGCGACCCGATGGGGGCGGCCTCGTAGCGGTCGAACCCAGCGGGGTCGGCGTGCAGGGGATCGTCGAAGCGGGGTGCGTCGGATGTCAGGGCCGGATCAGTGTGCAGCCAGTCGTGCATGGCGCTGCTGAGGGCGGATCCTGCGGCAAGCGCGGCACCCGCGCCCACCAGACCGCGTCGGTTGAGCATGAGGTCCATTCCCGTGAATTCGGTGAGGACCGCAGCAGTCCGCTCGGGCGCCCACGGCAGTCGGTCGGGGTTGTCGAGCTCCCCGCCGCCGTGTTTTCTCCCGGTGCGCCCGTGCCGGACCAGACCTAGGTCCTCGATGGTCACGACACGGCCGAGACGCTCGGTGAACAACGCTGCCAGCACTCGCGGTACGGGATCGCGCGGGATCTCTCCCATGTCGATCCAGCGCCGCACCCGCGAGGTGTCGGTCGCCAGCTGCGGATGGCCCATGACCGCCGCCTGCCGGTTGACCAGCCTGGCGAGTTCGCCCTTGGACCAGCCGGCGAGGCCGAACAGGTCCTGCAGGCGAGTGTTCGGTTCGTTGCTCACGTCAAGCCCCCAGGTTCTCGGCTGACTTGAATGTAGCCCGCTGTCAGTTGCTGAGCGACTATTCGCCAGGGTTCGCCAGGGTGCGCTAGGTGGAGGGCCATGCGAGACACGGTGTCAGGTAGGAATGCGCCTTCCCGGCCCGGCAGACGCTCGGGGACTCCCCAGGGTGTCCGTACTTCTGCCGGGCGGGACGGCGCAGGCAACTCGTCGGCGCACGAAGGGATCTGTATCACCCATGTACACAGCATCGTCCTCCGTGTCCGCACCGCCCCGGCCGTACCACCCGCGACAGGGCGGCGGTCCCTACCTCGACTCCGGCCGCGCCGCGGCGCCTGTGCGTCAGGCGCCCCCCGCGGTGGCCGGCCGGTCCAGGCGACTGCCGGGCACGGGTACTCAGACCCTCAGCGGAAGAATCGACCTGTCCGGCCCGCAGGGTGCCCAACTGCGCACCGCCATCGCCTCGGTGCACCGCATCTGCCCGGAGTTCACACCGGTGCAGGTGCTGCGGCGCAGCGGCCGTTCGGTGCTGATCGTCGGCACTACGGGCCGTACCACCGCGGTGGCCAAGTGCTTACTGGATCATTCCCCGGTGTGGTCGGAGCGGAGCGGGCACGAAATAGCTGCCTACCGCGCGTTCGTCCGGCACCGGCCGCCGGTGCGGGCACCGCGGCTCATCGCGGCGGACCCGGACAACGGCACGCTGGTGATCGAACGGATGCCGGGCCGGGTGGCGGCGCTCCAGCGCCACCCCACCGAGGCCCCGTCCCCAGCCGATCTGCGCACCGCCCTCGGTGCGATCACCCGTCTGAACGCCTGGCGCCCGCCGGCCGGTACGTTCGGCGCGCCCCTCGACTACGCCGCGCGTATCTCGAGGTACCACGAGCTGGGCCTGCTGACCGACCGTGACCTGGGCGACCTGCAGAAGCTGCTGCACGGCATCGCGCACGCCTCCGGGCCGGGCGGAATGGGCGAGTTCTGCCACGGCGACGCCCTCCTGTCGAACATGCTCCTGTCCCCCACGGGCGCGGTGCTTGTCGACTGGGAGCACGCGGGCTGGTATCTGCCCGGGTACGACCTGGCCACCCTGTGGTCGGTACTCGGCGACGCCCCGGCCGCACGCCGGGAGATCAGCAAGCTCGCCCAGTCCAGGGGTCAGGCGTCGCGGGACGCGTTCCTGGTCAATCTGATGCTGGTCCTGACCCGCGAGATCAGGACCTACGAGACGGCGGTGCAGCGCACGATGCGTGACACGGCCCCGGCGGCACCGGGTTCGGCCCACCCGGGTGCTGCGCCGTCCGGCGAGGAGCAGCGCCTGTTGTTGCGGCGGCTGCACGACGACTGCGGACTGGCCCGAAGGGCCGTGCGGGCCGCGGTCGGCACTCGCTGACGGGGAGCGACGGCCCGCGAGGCGCCCGGGGGTCTCGTCCCTTCCGTCGGGGATGGGGACGAGGATGGGGCGCCTCGCGGGCCGTCGTCTGTCGCGGTGCGGCCGGACCAGGACATTCCTGGTCCGGCCGTTGCGCTACGAGGTGGTGAACTGCAGAGCGTCCACGTCGTAGGCGTTGTCCTGCGGTGACGTGAAGACCACGTACAGCTTGTGGGCGCCGTCCAGTGCTTCGACCGGCACCGCGGGGGTCTCCTCGTAGGTGTCCCAGCCCCCGGTGTCGGGGACCGGGGTGGTGGCCAGGAGCTTGCCGTCTGGTGCGTCGGCGCGCAGTTCGATCGCTCCGACTCCCTCCGGCGACGAGAGCCGGTAGTGGACCGACTCGACGCCCTCGACGCTCATCGGCTCGAAGGCGATCCAGTCGCCGTCGCCGATGTCACCGATGCGTTTGCCGTTCTCGGCTCCCTCCTGGGAGACGATGCGGGTGCCGGACTGGTCGTCGTGGTACTCGGCCTGCTTGTGCTCGGGCTGCAGGACCGCGCGGCCGTATCCGGTGAGTTCGCCGGTTCCCTCGGCACCCTGGTCGGTGTACTTGGCGTTGAGGACATAGGTCAGGTCGGCGCCCTCCGGGTGGCCGCCGAGATCGCCGGTGTCGACCGTGCCCTCACAGCCGGGGATGTCGGTGGTGGGGTGCTCGTGGTCGTCGTGTCCGAGTGCCGGGTTCACGGTGACCTTGGAGCAGTCGATCTCGCCGTCCTCCGGGTCGGTGACGGTGACCTTGTACGGGATCTGGTCGCCGAACTCGATGAGTTTGCCGTCGACCGGGGTCTCGATCTTCACGGTGGGTGCGGTGTTGCCCGCCGAGATCGGGATGTTGGCGTAGCCCGATTTGCCGGTGGAGTCGGTGACCTTCAACTGCGCGTTGAAGTCGCCCTTCTCGGTGTAGGTGTGGCTGGGGTTCGCCTCCGTGGAGTCGTAGGTGCCGTCGCCGTCGAAGTCCCATTCGAGGGTGACCGGGTCGCCGTCGGGGTCCTCGCTGCCCTCGCTGGAGAAGTCGACCTCCAGCGGTACGGGGCCGTTGGTGGCGGACGCCTCGGCCTTCGCCACGGGGATGCGCTGGCCCTGGGCGTAGTCGATGCGGTAGAGGCCGGAGTCGTTGTTGCCGCCGCCGAACTCGCTGCCCCATTCGAGGACGTAGAGCGAGCCGTCGGGGCCGAACGTCATGTCCATGGGTTTGACGAAGTCCGCCGTCGACATGAAGTCGTTGATCTTCAGGAGCTTCTCGTCCTGGTCGAAGCGGATCTCCTTGACCTCGTTGCGCGCCCACTCGTAGAAGAAGCTCGCTCCGTCGTAGTACTCGGGGAACTTGGTGTCCGAGGGGTTGTCCTTGTCGTAGCGGTAGACGGGGCCGCTCATCGGCGCGGAGCCGCCGCTGCCCATCTCGGGGAACTCCTTCGACTCGTCGTAGCCGTACCAGATCTCGGGCTGCTGGAGCGGGGGCAGGTCCTTCAGACCGGTGTTGTTCGGCGAGGGGTTGGTGGGTTTGTCGCAGTCGAACTTCGCGCCGACCTCGCCGGTGTCCGGGTTGAAGGGGGCGTAGGGCTGGTTGTTGCCGTGGCAGAAGGGCCAGCCGAAGTTGCCGGGCTTCTTGATGACGTTGTACTCGACGAGGCCCTCGGGTCCGCGTTCGGTTTCGGGGGCGCCTCGGTCGGGGCCGTAGTCGGATACGTGGACGTATCCGGTCTTCTGGTCGACGGTGAAGCGGAACGGGTTGCGGAAGCCCATCGCGTAGATCTCGGCGCGGGTCTTGTCGGTGCCCTCCTCGAAGAGGTTGCCCTCGGGGACGGTGTAACTGCCGTCGTCCTCGGGCTTGACGCGCAGGATCTTGCCGCGCAGGTCGTTGCTGTTGCCGGCGGTGCGGGCGGCGTCCAGCATCTCCTTGCCCTCGCGCCAGTCGAGGGGGGCGTAACCCTGCCAGTCGGGGTCGAGGTTCGGCGGTGTGTCGTCGCCGGTGGAGAGGTAGAGGGTGCCGTCGGGGCCGAACTCGACTGCGCCGCCGGTGTGTCCGGGCTCGGGGAAGGTGCGGTCCCGGTAGGCGGGTACGTCGATCAGCTGCTTCTCGCTGTCGAGGTCGAGCTTGCCGTCCTTCAGGGTGAAGCGGGAGAGGCGGTTGATGTCCTCTTCGCTGCCGGCGGGGGCGTGGTAGAGGTAGATCCAGTTGTTCTCGGTGAACTTCGGGTCGAGCTCCATGCCGACCAGGCCGTCCTCGCCGCCGGTGTAGACGTCGAGCTTTCCGGCGGTGCTGGTGGAGTGGGACTTCGGGTCGAAGACCTGTACCTCGCCGCTGCGTTGGGCGTAGTAGACCTTGCCGTCCTTGGCGACGTCGAGCTCCATGGGGTCGGCCGTGTTGTCGTCCAGGGCGACCTTCTCGTAGCCGCCCCAGACCGTGCCGCCGCAGTCGCCCGGTTCGTTGCCCGCGGCCCATTTGACGCCGCCGACGACATGGTCGCGGAAGGCTTCCTCGCTGTATGCGGCCTTGTCGTGGCCCATGGCGGTGGCCCAGACCTTGCCGCCCTGGGTGCTGCGGCACCAGGAGATGGGATGGTCGGCGCCCATGGCGTCGTCACCGGGGTCGTACGTGGTCTCGTCTGCGCTGACCAGTACGTGTACGTCTCCGCGCGGGTTCTTGTCGAAGTTGTACCACTCCTCTGGGCGTTCCCAGCGTTCGGGAAGGCCCTTGGTGGAGGGGTGGACGCGGTCGGCGACCTTGGCGGTGCCCGGCAGGACGCCCGGCGAGTGGGTGGGCATGTGGACGCCGCCGTTCATGGTGTCGTCCCACCACGGGAACTCCTCCTCGACGCCCATGTCGAGGGTGTTGTGGATGCCGACGATGCCCTTGCCGCTCTCGACGTAGCTCTTCATCGCGTCACGCTGCTCCTGGGTGTCCCAGACCATCCCGGAGTTCTGCAGCATCACGATGACGTCGAAATCCTTGAGCTTCTCCTCGGAGAAGACCGTGGCGTCGTCGGTCTCGACGACCTCGAAGTCGTTCTCGGCGGCCTCTTCCTTGAACATCTCGATGCCGGCCGGGATGGAGTCGTGGACGTAGCCGACGGCCTTGGTGAAGAGCAGGGCGCGGAAGGCCGGGGCCTTCTGGCCCGCGTCCCAGTCGGCGGCTGTCGCCGGGACGGCCCCGGCAGCGATCATGAACAACGCGGCCAGCAGGGCGACGACGGCTCTTCGCGGGCCGAACGTCGGTATGTCACGAGCATGACAGCCCATGATGCGGTCCTCTCTGATCGGGTGAGGGACGTGCGGGTGCCGGATGCCGCTGTGCGCCGCCGGAGCGCCAGCAGGTGCCGTGCGGCGGTCAAGTGCCGTCGTACGGAGGTGCGTTGACAAGGTGGAGCGTCGAGGTGCCGAGGACTCAGATCTCGCTCAGTGCACGGCGCAGGAAACCGATGCCATCGGTGGCGATGGCGTCCTGGGTCGCGGCAAGGGGGCGCCAGACGGAGGCGGCCACGGCGATGGTGGCGTTGTGGGCGGTGAACGACTCGATGCACAGCGGGCCTTGATGGCCCGCCTCCCGCAGCGCGCGCAGGAAGCCGGGCCAGTCGAGGTGGTCGGTGCCGGGTGCGCCGCGGTCGTTGGCGCACACCTGGACGTGCGCGATGCGTCCGGCCGCTGCGCGTACCGCGTCGGGCAGTGAATGCTCCTCGATGTTCTGGTGGTAGGTGTCGAATGCGACGCCGATGCCGTCGGCGGGCAGGGGGGCTATGGCCTCGGCGGTCTGCGCGACGGTGTTGAACATGCTGGTCTCGTACCGGTTGAGCGGTTCGACACCGATCCTCACCCCTGCCTGCCGGGCGTGGTCGACGACGGGTGCGATGTGGGCGCGCCATTCGTCGACCGTCGCGGCGCGTTCGATGTCGTCCATGCGCCAGGTCCGGCCGACGCCCGCGTAGACCGGTCCGGCGACCACGGGGGCACCGACGGCCCGGGCCGAGTCGACGCAGCGACGCAGGTAGTCCTGGGTGCGCCGCACGGTGGCCGGGTCGGTGCGGACGAGGTCACGGCCCGGTGCGAGTACGGCGATCACGGCCGCGGCGTCGAGGCCGGTGGACTCCAGGAGCTTCAGAGCGTCGTCGGCTTCCCAGTCCGTGGGCCCCTCCAGGGGAAGTTCCACGCAGTCGAAGCCCCAGCCGGCCAGACGCGGCAGCACTTCGGTGAGGGCCGCGCGGGTGACGGGCGAGTGCCAGATCCAGGGGTTGGCGCCGATGGCGACGCCTGCCGGGCTCACTTCTTGCCTCCCCAGGCCTCGGGGAATCCGGGCATCTTCTCGCAGCCGCACATGGCGTAGTGCAGCGGCGGCATGCCGTCCTCGAGGTAGGTGTCGAGGGTGTCCTGGGTGACGGTGGGCTGCGGGAGCTTCCACTCCTCGGGGACCTGCTTCCCGTCGAGGATGCGCAGGGCGGCGATCACCGGAGTGCGCCACTGGAACGTCGGGTACGCGGGGGCGATGGCGGTGAGTTTCTTGTCCTTCCAGGCCTTGAGGAAGTCCTGCTGGTCCTCGCCGGTGATGGGCGGTACGTCGACGCCGGCGTCCTCGAAGGCCTCGACGGCGGCGACCGCGGTGGCGCCGGAGTCCATCCACACACCGTCGATCTGTCCGTGCCGGGAGATGGCGTCGGCGACGACCGACTTGGCCTTGGAGGTGTCGCCGTCGGTGAACTTGACGTCCACGACGTCGAGTTCGCTCTTGTCGAAGGCGACCTTCGCCGCCGACCAGCGGTTCTCGAGGACGTCCACGCCGGGTGAGATGCGCAGGGCGAGGATCTTGCCCTTGGGCTTGACCTCGTCGACCAGGAAGTCCGCGGCGACGGCTCCGTAGGCGTATCCGCCGATGGGGTTGACGAAGGTGACCGCGCAGTCGGTCTCGACACCGCGGTCGAAGACGATGACCGGCATCTTGCCGCAGGCCTCCTTGACCGCGGGGGTCAGGGTCGCGGTGGTGTTGGGCGAGACGATCAGGGCGTCGCAGCCCTTGCCGGTGAGCTCCTGGATGTCGGAGATCTGCTTGTCGTCCTTGCCCTGGGCGTCCAGGTCGGTGAACTTGGTGATCTCCTTGTGGAGTTTCACCTCGGCCTTCATGGTCTTCAGGCCCACCTGGCGCCAGGGGTTGAACACTCCCGCGTTCGAGAAGCACAGATGGGTGCCGCCCGAACCCTTCTTCTTGTACTGGGCCGTGTCCGTCATCTCGGGTTCCAGCATCTGTTCCCAGGGTTTGCCGGCCGGTCCCTCAGGCTCGGTGTCCCTGAGCTTCATCTGCCGGTCGTACTCGGCCTGTTCGAAGAACTTGGAGTCCTTGCCGTCGCTCTTGTTCTTCTCCTCGCTCCCGGAGGCGGCGGCCGGCGAATCGGGCGGTGCGTCGCTCGAGCAGGAGGCGAGCAGTGCCCCGGCGCACAGGGCGGCGGCCGGCACGAGCAGGCGTCTGCGGATCATGAGGGGGTCCCTCCCGGTGAAGAGTGACGGCGGCGGCGCAGCCGGGAGAAGTCGGCGGCTCCGAGCCCGACGGCGGCGATGACGATGAAGCCCTGGACGGTGGACTCCAGGGCGCCGGAGACGCCCTGCAGGTTGAGCAGGGTGAACAGGGCCTGCAGGCTGAACGCCCCGGCCATGGCGGCCACCACGGATCCGCGCCCGCCGCCGAGTACCACTCCGCCGAGGACGACGGCGGTGATGGCCTCGAACTCCAGGCCGCGGCCCGCCTGGGCGGAGACTCCGGAGAAGCCGCCGACCAGGACGGCGGCCAGAGCTGCTGCCACGCCGGACAGGATGAAGGCGACGATGCGGACGCGGTGCACGCGGACCCCGGCGAGGGCTGCGGTGCGTTCGCTGTCGCCGGTGGCGATCAGGGTGCGGCCGAAGTCGGAGCGCATCAGACGTACGGCGAGGAGGCCGGCGGCCGCGCATGCGAGGACGGCCCAGGGCAGCCAGCCGAAGGCGGTGCCGCGGCCGAGCGCGCGGAAGCTCTCGGTCAGGGAGCCGTGCGGAGAGCCGCCCGTCCAGTAGAAGACGGCGCCCTCGAGGATCAGCATCATGCCGAGCGTGGTGATGAACGAGGGCACTCTCAGGGCCGTACTGATCAGCCCGTTGACCAGCCCGACGACGGCTCCGCCGAGCAGCAGGGCGAGCGTGACGACCAGCCAGGACGCCTCCGGGAACGAGCCGTACAGCTCGGCTGCGACGACCACGCCGGCCGTGACGATCGCCCCGACGGACAGGTCGAACTGGCCGCTGACGATGACCAGATACTGTCCGGCGGCGAGGATCACCAGGGGCGCGGCCCGCTTGACGAAGGCCAGGAAGCGGTCCGGTTCGTAGAAGCCGGGGTCGGTGAGGGCGAGGGCGGCGAGCAGGAGGACGAGCAGGGCGTAGACGGGAGCGCCGGTGCCGAGCGCGGCGGCGAGCCGTCGCTTCGGGGGCGTCTTCGCGGCGGAGGCCGTGGCGGTCATGCGGACCTCCTGCTGCCGCGTCGGGCGTAGAGGGCGACCGCCGCGATGATCACGACGCCGCGGACGACATTCTTGAAGAAGGGGTCGACGGACAGCTGGTTGAAGACGCTGTCGAGTACGGCGAGCACCAGGACGCCGCCGAGGGTGCCGGCCACTCCCCCGCGTCCGCCGGCCAGGACCGTACCGCCGAGGACGACGGCGGCGATCGACTCGAGGTCGTAGCGTGCCTCGGTGCCGGCCCAGGGCGCTCCGGCACCGAGCCGGGCGGCGAGGAACAGGGCGGCGGCCCCGACGCAGAGCGAGCACAGGACGTGGGCGAGGACGACGGTGCGGCGGGTGCGTACCCCGGACAGGCGGGCCGCGTGTTCGTCGCCGCCGGTCGCGTACATGTGGTGTCCGAGGCGCGTGTACTTGAGGAGCACCCACAGGGCCACGGCGACGGCGATGAGGAGGAACACCGAGACGGGCACGAAGCCGATGCGGTCGTAGCCGAGCCGCTGGAAGGAGGCGGGGACCTTGCCCGCGGGTCCGGTGTAGTTGTCCTCGATCCAGCCGCGCAGGATGAATCCGGTGCCCAGGGTGGCGATGAAGGCGTTGACCTTGAGGCCGGTGACGACGAGGCCGTTGGCGAGGCCGACGGCGGTCGACAGTGCGAGCACCATGAGGATCGCGCCGATGACGCTGCCGCTCTCCATGGTCTCCGCGGCGACCAGGGTGCCGAGACCGATGAGGTAGGCGACGGACAGGTCGAGCGAGCCGGTCAGGATCACGGCGGTCTGTCCTACGGCGACCAGGCCGAGGGCGACGCAGTTGGACAGGATGACGACGATGTTGGCGCGGCTGAAGAAGGTGCCGCCGTCCAGGGTGACGACGAGCCAGCCGAGCAGGGTGACGACGAAGGCGGCGATCCATACACCGACGGCGGGGTCGGTGAGCCGGGAGGCGCGGACCGTGGACGGCTTGACGGCCGGGGGTGCGAGTGCGGTTCCGGTCATGCGGCGTCCTCCCGCCGGTCGCCGCCGGTGGCGAGGCGCATGATGTCCTCCTCGGCGGCGCCTGCGGGCAGTTCGCCCGCGAGGCGTCCGTCGGCCATGACCAGGATGCGGTCGCTCATGCCGATGAGTTCGGGCAGTTCGGACGACACGATCAGGACCGCGAGGCCGTCGCGGGCGAGTTCGCGTACCAGGGTGTGGATGGCGGATTTGGCGCCGACGTCGACACCGCGGGTGGGCTCGTCGAAGAGCAGGACGCGGGGTCCCGCGGCGAGCCATTTGGCGATGACGACCTTCTGCTGGTTGCCGCCCGAGAGGTAGCGGGCCTGCTGGTCCTCGCCGCGGGACTGCAGGGTCACTCGTTCCAGGAGAGCGGTGAGGGAGCGGCTCGCGGACCGCCTTCCGCGGGCGGGGACCGCGCGGGTGACCAGGAGGGCGTTGTCGCGGACGGACTGGCGCAGGGCGAGGCCCTCGGCTTTGCGGTCCTCGGTGACCAGGGCGATGCCGGCGCGGATGGCCTGGCGCGGGCTGCCGGGTCGCAGTTCCTGGCCGGCGACGTTCATGGTGCCTTCGGTGAACGGCGCGGCGCCGAACAGAGCCCGTGCGAGTGAGGTGCGGCCGGATCCCTGGAGGCCTGCTACGCCGGTCACTTCACCCGCGCGCAGGTCCAGGCCGATACCGCTGATCCGGCTGTTGCCGCCGCCCCGGACGGTGAGTGCGACGTCGCCGAGTTCCTCGGGACGGGCGCGCGGCGGGTAGTAGGTGCCGAGTTCGCGGCCGACCATGGCGCGCACCACCTGCTCGGTGTCGGTCTCGGCGGTGGGCACGGTGGTGATGTGCCGGCCGTCCTTGAGGACGGTGACCCGGCGGGAGAGGTCGAAGACCTCGCGCAGGCGGTGCGAGATGTAGAGGATGCCGAGTCCGCGGTCGGTGAGGCGGCGGACCAGGTCGTGCAGGAGGCCGACCTCGTGATCGGCGAGCGGTGCGGTCGGTTCGTCCATGACCAGGACGCGGACGCCGGAGTCCTCGGAACGTTTCGGGTCGGCGCGCCCCACCAGGGCCTTGACGATCTCGACGGTCTGCTGGCGGGCGACGGACAGGTCGTGGATGTACGTGCGGGGGGTGATGCCGTGCTCGCCGAGTTCGGTGAGCAGGTGCGCGGTGCGCTCCTCCATGGCGCGCCGGTCGACGAGTCCGCGACGTACCGGTTCGCGGCCGAGGAAGACGTTCTCGGCGACGGTCCGGTGCGGCAGCAGCGCGAACTCCTGGTGGATGATGCCGATTCCGGCGGCCTGGGCCTGTGACGGGTGGCTGAAGGCGTGCTCGGTTCCGTCGATCCGGATGGTGCCGCTGTCCGGTTCGTGCTCTCCGGCCAGGATCTTCATCAGCGTGGATTTGCCTGCGCCGTTCTCCCCCACCAGTGCGTGCACCTCTCCCGCCTCCAGGTCGAGGGACACATCACTGAGGACTCGTACTCCCAGGAAGCTCTTGGACACGTCTCGCATCGTCAGCAAGGCCGGCATGCGTGCGGCTCCTTCGGCAGCGGTCTGCCGAGCAATGTGCTGCCAGCCCTTTGCCCTGTCAAGGGTTCAAGCAGCAGTCCGTACAACATAATTGACGCACAGTTATGTCGACGGGCGAACAGCATCGGCCTTGTGAGCAGCAGAAGTCGTCCCTACAGTTGCCCGCATGTCCCCCGCGCCTGAGCACGCGTCCTCCGGACCCTTCTCGTCGGGCGAGGTGCTGGCCCTGATCGGTTCGGGTGCGGCCGCCACTCGGGCCGACATATCCCGCCTGACCGGTCTGGCCCGCTCCACGGTGTCCCAGCGCGTCGACGCCCTGATCGCGCACGGATTCATCGACGAGGACAACGCGAACGGCGGGTCCACCGGTGGCAGACCACCGCGCCGGCTGCAGCTGCGGACGCGGGAGCACGCGGTGGCGGGGGTGGACCTGGGTGCCTCGCACTGCCGGGTCGCCCTGATGGACATCGGCGGTGACCTTCTCGCCGTACGCGAGGATCCGCTGTCGATCGCCGACGGCCCTGCGGCGGTGCTCGGGCACGTCGAGCGCGCGCTGCACGGACTGCTCGGCGAGTCGGGCCGTGATCCGGGCACACTGAAGTCGATCGGGGTGGGTGTGCCGGGTCCCGTGGAGTTCTCCACCGGGCGGCCGGTGGACCCGCCGATCATGCCGGGCTGGCACCAGTACCCGATCCCGGAGTTCTTCGCCGACCGTTTCGGGGCGCGTGCCCTGGTGGACAACGACGTGAATGTGATGGCCCTGGCCGAGCAGCGCCGTGCCTTCCCGGAGACCGGCTATCTGCTGTACATCAAGGTCGGTACGGGTATCGGCTGCGGCATCGTGGCGGACGGCCGGCTGCACCGGGGCGCGCAGGGCAGTGCGGGCGACATCGGGCACATCCGGGTGGCGGACGACGAACAGCCTTGTCGCTGTGGGAACTTCGGCTGTCTGGAGGCCGTCGCCTCGGGCGCGGCGATCGCCGCCCGGCTGTCCGGTCTCGGCCTCGAGGCCGCGTCCGGTCAGGACGTCGTAGGTCTGGTGAAGTCCGGGAACCGGGACGCGGTCCGGATGGTGCGCGAGGCGGGGCGGGCCGTCGGCGAGGTCCTCGCGGGCCTGGTGAACTTCTTCAATCCGGACACGGTGGTGCTCGGCGGCGCGCTCGCCGCGGTGCACGACCAGCTGCTCGCCGGAGTGCGCGAGGCGGTCTACCGGCGCTCGCACCCGCTCGCCACGCACGTCCTGCGGATCGAGCCGAGCCGTACGGGTCAGAACGCGGCCGCTGTCGGCGCGGGCATCCTCGCGATCGAACACGCGCTGTCCCCCGAACAGGTGGACCGGGTCCTGGCGGGCTCCACGCCCTGATCGTGCGTCCCCGCCGACAGCCTTGACGTTCTGCCTGTTCAGCGGCCCCCATTGGTCCATTCCACTGACGCGCCGCAGGCTGCGCGGGTGCGCGCGAGAAAGCCGCGCGTAGGGCGGCTGACATGGGAAATCCCCTGTTCCTGGGCATGATTGACGGATCGTCGGAGAGCCGGTACCACTGACCCACGTTCGGCCCCGCACGCCCCATCGCGCTCGACCGCCCAGGAGGCTGCTTTGCCAGGATCCGACCTCGACCGGTCCACCCCCACCCGCAGACGGCTGCGCCGGACGGTTCTCGCGGTGGCCTCGGGTGCGCTGCTGCTGCCCCTGGTGGCGGCCGCCCCGTCGTCCCCCGCCGACGACGCCGAGCCCTCCGCTCGCCTGCAGGACGCCTTCGCGCGCGCCGCGGCGGAGTACGAGGTGCCGCAGAGCGTGCTGCTCGGTGTGTCGTATCTGCAGTCGCGGTGGGACGCGCACGAGGGCGCGGCGAGCGTCAGCGGTGGCTACGGGCCGATGCATCTGACGGACGCGAGCACCGCGATCGCCGAGTCGGCCGGGCACCACGCCGAGGGCGCCGAGGACCCGCGCGGCGACGGGTCACGGTCCGTCAAGAAGGTCGAGCACGCCGCGCCGCCCCGCCCGTCCGAGCTTCCGGCCCGGCTGAAGACCCTGCGCCGGGCGGCCGAGTTGACCGGCTTGTCGGCCGAGCAGCTGCGCAACGACCCGGCGGCGAACGTCCGGGGCGGCGCCGCACTGCTCGCGGACGCGCAGCGCCGCGCGGGCGGCGGACACAGCGAGAAGGCCTCCGACTGGTACGGGGCGGTGGCCCGCTTCTCCGGCGCGGAGGACCGCGCGACGGCCGCGACGTACGCCAA
Organism: Streptomyces sp. YIM 130001; assembly: GCF_003574445.1. Taxonomy (GTDB): domain Bacteria; phylum Actinomycetota; class Actinomycetes; order Streptomycetales; family Streptomycetaceae; genus Streptomyces. The sequence goes on along the minus strand of NZ_KZ984558.1, from coordinate 58,437 downwards.
CGAGGTCTTCGCCGTCATCCGCGACGGCGAGCAGCGGGTGACCGACGCGGGGCAGCGTGTCGGTGTACGCGCCGAGCCGGACCTGAAGGCGGACTCGGACCAGCTGACGGGTCTCGGCCTGCGCCGGGCGGCGGCCGGTGAGACGGACTGCCCGCGGACGGTGTCCTGCGAGTGGATCCCGGCGCCGTACGAGGAGTTCGGCGACGACGACTACGGCAACCACGACAAGGCGGACCGGCCGAAGGACCAGTCCGTGGACTACATCGTGGTGCACGACACCGAGGGCAGTTGGGACACCACCCTGAAGCTGGTGCAGGATCCGGAGTACGTCTCCTGGCAGTACACGCTGCGCTCCACCGACGGACACATCGCGCAGCACGTGGACAACAAGGATGTCGCCTGGCACGCGGGCAACTGGTACGTGAACTCGAAGTCGGTCGGCCTGGAGCACGAGGGTTTCCTCACCGATCCGGACGCCTGGTACACGGAGGCGATGTACCGCAGCTCGGCCCGTCTGGTGAAGCACCTGTCGAAGAAGTACGACGTGCCGCTCGACCGGCAGCACATCCTCGGCCACGACACGGTGCCGGGCACGACCACGGACACGATCCCGGGCATGCACACCGACCCCGGTCCGTACTGGGACTGGCAGCACTACTTCGCGCTGATGGGCAAGCCCTTCCACCGCACGGGCGGCCCGAAGAGCGGTCTGGTCACCGTGCTGCCCGAGTACGGCGAGAACCGGCCGAAGTTCACCGGCTGCGAGAAGGCGGGAGAGGACTGCGCCGCGCACGGTTCGAGCGCGGTCCGACTGCACACGAAGCCGAGCGCGGACGCCCCGCTGGTCAAGGACATCGGTCTGCGGCCCGGCGGCGAGGACTCGACGATCGACGTGAACGACCTCGGCTCCCGGGTCTCCACCGGCCAGAAGTACGCGGTCGCCGACCGCGAGGGCGACTGGACGGCGATCTGGTACCTCGGCCAGAAGGCCTGGTTCCACAACCCGCGCAAGCAGCCGACGGCGGTCGACGCGAAGGGGCTCGTCATCACCCCGAAGAAGGGCCGCGCGGACGTTCCGGTCTACGGGCGGGCCTACCCCGAGAAGGAGGCGTACCCGAAGGGCATCGAGCCGCAGGAGGTCTCGCCGCTGCCGTACAAGCTCCTCGCGGGGCAGCAGTACACGGTGGGCGAGCGGGTACCCGGTGAGTACTTCTACGCGCCGGTCTTCGACACCAAGGGGCATCAGGTGGTGCGCGGCAAGGACACCTACTACGAGGTCCAGTTCGGGCACCGGGTGGCGTTCGTGCGGGCCGCGGACGTGACGGTGCGGCCCGCGTCCGCCGGCTAGCCGGCGGCGCCCCGTCCTTCGGGCCCGGACCTGCGTGGGGGCAGGCCCGGGCCCGTTGTCATGTCAGGGTGGTGCAGGCTCTGACGCGCGCCGCGGCGAATTTCCGGAAGAATTTTCCGGAGTCCTGTCGATCGGGCGGTGACCCGTTCGTCGTCATCATGTACGGCAGCCCGCCGTACGACCGCAGGACAGCCGAACAGGAGCCGGACCATGAAGTACATGATGCTGATCAACGGAACCCCGGACGACAACGGAGACGCGGAGGGCTGTACCCCCGCCGACTGGATGGCCTACGACAAGGAGGTCAGGGAGGCCGGGATCCTGGTGTCCGGAGAGTCCCTGGCGGACCTGGTGACCGCGACCACGGTCCGGGTCGCCGGCGACGGGCGGCGCACGGTCACGGACGGACCGTTCGCGGAGAGCCGCGAGGTGCTCGGCGGGTTCTACGTCATCGACGTGCCGGACCTGGACGCCGCTCTCGACTGGGCGGCCCGGTGTCCCGGGGCGCGCGGCAGCGGCTCGGTCGTGGTGCGGCCGGTCGCTGACTTCGGGGCCTGACCATGCCCGACGAGGTGCCCGCCGGGCGGGAGGCCGGTGCCTGGGTGGAGTCCGTGTTCCGCGAGGAGCGCGGGCGCCTCCTGGCGTCCCTGGTGTCCCGCTTCGGCGATCTCGATCTCGCCGAGGAGGTCACCTCCGAGGCTGTCGAGGCGGCGCTCGTGCACTGGCCGGCCGAGGGTGTGCCGGCCAGGCCCGGCGCCTGGCTGCTGACCACCGCGCGCCGCAAGGCCGTGGACCGGCTGCGGCGCGACCGGGTCTATGCGGACCGGCTCGCGGTGCTGCGGGTGGAGGCGGAGCGGTCGGAGCCCGCGCCTGCGGCGGATGCGGACGGTGAGCTGCCGGACGACCGGTTGCAGCTGTTCTTCACCTGCGCGCACCCCGCGCTCGCGGAGGAGGACCGCACCGCGCTGATGCTGCGCTGCCTGGCGGGTCTGAGCACGCCCGAAGTGGCGCGGGCGTTCCTGGTGCCGGTGCCGACGATGGCGCAGCGCATCGTGCGCGCCAAGAAGAAGATCCGGGAAGCGCGGATACCGTTCCGGGTGCCGGGGGCGGACGAGCTGCCGGAGCGGCTGCCGGGTGTGCTGCAGGCGGTGTATTCGGTCTTCACCGAGGGCTATGTGGCCAGCTCGGGTCCGGATCTGCAGCGGCTCGACCTGGCGGAGGAGGCGATCCGGCTCTCCCGGATCCTGCGGCGTCTGATGCCCGGTGAACGGGAGGTGGCCGGGCTGCTGGCGCTGATGCTGCTCGTGCACGCGCGGCGGGACGCGCGCACGGGTCCGGACGGTGCGCTGGTGCTCCTGGACGACCAGGACCGTCTCCGCTGGGACCGGCCGATGATCGAGGAGGGCTCGGCCCTGGTGGTGACCGCGCTCAGCGGCGGTCCGCCGGGGCCCTACGGCGTACAGGCGGCGATCGCGGCGCTGCACGACGAGGCGCCGGACGTGGCGGGGACGGACTGGCCGCAGATCGTGGCCCTGTACGAGGTGCTCGGTACGCTCACCCCGTCGCCGGTGGTGGAGCTGAACCGGGCTGTCGCGGTGGCGATGCGGGACGGCCCGGCGGCGGGCCTCGCGCTCCTCGACGCGCTGGCCGACGCGCCGCAGCTGCGCGGCCATCACCCGTACCGGACTGCGCGGGGCGAGCTGCTCGAGCGTCTCGGCCGGTGGGCCGAGGCGGTCGCGGCGTACCGGGAAGCTCTTGAGCTGGCCGGCACGGGTCCCGAGCGTGAACAGCTGCGCAGACTGATCGCGGGAGTGCGGGCGAAGGCCGACGAGGGCCGGGAGGAGCACCGGGACGGGTGACACCGCGGCGCGCACACGTGAACGGCGGCGCGCCCAGGGCCAGTTCGCGACGGAGAGCCGGCGTACGGGCGAGCCCGCGGGGTCAGCCCTGCTGGAACAGTTCGGCCGGCAGCGGCTTGAGCAGGGCGTAGAGGTCGTCCGTGATGGGGCGGTCCCAGGCGGCGATGGTCACCAGGACCTTGTCGCTGCGGTCGAACTGGACGCAGGAGATACGGCTCTCGGAGAGCTTGATGCGCTTGACGATGAGCAGGTTGTCGCCCTGCATCACCGGGACGTCCTCGGTCTCGACGACCTCGATCTCCTCGTCGTTCTCGAGTGCCAGGAGGAGTTGGGCGACCTCGAAGGGCACCTCCCTGTCCTCGAGATCGCGGGCCGGCGAGCCCTCCGGCAGATTGCCGATGATCATCGCGGGGCCGCGGCCGCCGAAGAGGTCGTACCGCAGGAACACGCCCTGGCAGCTGCCGTCCGGCGCGGGCAGCAGACCTGCGCCGAGATTGCCGGGCCAGTCGCCGGGATCCATGGCCAGGACGTCGAAATCCGGTCCGGCGGGAGTGGCGGAGCTGCGGCGGCGGAGGAAGGACATGCGGCAATGGTACGTGCCTCGCGGGGGTTCGCCGGTCCCGGGTGCCGGGCGTCAGGCGGCTTTGTGGGCGCTGTGGGGGGCGTGCGGAGCACGGTCAGTCCCGTCGGCCGACGAGGTACTGGGTGAGGCGGGCCGAGGTCGCGAGGAGCGCGGCGGCGACCGCTGCCATGCCGGCCGCCGGGGCGAGCAGCGCGGCGGAGTCCGGCGCCTGGGACATCAGATGGAAGAGCCGGTTGACCGGCGGCAGGCCCTGGACGAACAGCAGGGCGAGGACCAGGGCGAGCGCGGTGGCCAGTGCGTATCCCTGGCGGCGGAAGAGCAGCCGGGAGCAGGGCAGTCCGATGGCGGTACCGGCGAGCGCGCAGACCAGTTGCGCCTCGGCACCGAGCAGCAGATCGGCGGAGCCGACGTCGTACGAGCCGATCCACAGGGGGAAGAGCAGGCCGGCCACGGCCAGGGCGCCGGAGGCGAGCAGGGCGGTGCACACGGTGCCGGCCAGGACGCGCGCGCCCCGGCCGGCGGCGGTCGTGACGACGGCCCGCTGGGTCGGGTCGTCGAGGCCGGCGAGGACCGAGGTGAGCCAGGTCTGGCAGACGAACAGGGCGCCGGCGGAGGCCGCGTAGGAGGGCGGCAGGGCGCCGGAGCCGTTGACCGTGAGGATGCCGATGAGTCCGGCGAAGAGCAGGACGGGGGCGAGGTAGCGCTGGCTGTGCAGCAGGGTCGCGAAGGAGTAGCGGACGAGGGCGGTCATACGGTGCGGCCTTCGGGAGGAGCCGCGGGGGAGGCGGACGCGGGGCAGGGGGTGTCCCCGCGCCCGGGTCGCGGCTGATCTGCGGCCGGCGTACTCGGCGGCGTCGCGTCCTTGCCGGTCCGCGTCACCGACGCGGCCGACCATCCGTCACGGAGTGCGGCGAACAGGACCGCGTCGGCGTCCGCACGGTCCACGGCAAGCACCAGGTCCTCGCCGCGTTCGGTCACCGACAGGACTCCGGGGGTCCGGGTCCATACCGGTGACTCGGCGTCACACGGCGAGATGTCCCGGGAGTTCAAGTCCCCAGCCCTGGAAGGACGCTGAAGGACGAGTTCGGTGAACAGGCCTGCCGCGCACGGGGGTTCGGGGTCGAGGGGTTGCAGGCGCCCGTGCGCCACCAGATGAGTGCGGGTCGCGGCGGCACTGCGCGCGGCTGCGCCGTGACCGGTGAACACGACCGAGCCGCCCGCTGCGGCGACCTCGGCCAGGATGTCGGCCAGCACTCCGTGCGCCGATGTGTCGAGGCCCGACCAGGGTTCGTCGAGCACGAGCAACTCGGGTTGCACCAGGAGGGCTTGGGCGAGTGCGACCTTTTGCGCGTTGCCTTTGGAGAGGGTGCGCAGTTCGGCGTGCGGGCCACCCGCCAGGGCGAGCCGGTCGAGCAGCGTGTCCGCCCGGCTGCGGGCATGCCGGGTCGACAGGCCGCGGATCCGGCCGAGATGGGTCAAGTACCCGCGTGCGGAGAGGCGTTCGGGCGGGCTGAAGCGGTCCGGGACGTATCCGACCAGGGTGGGGCGGCCGGTGATCGTGCCGCGCGTGGGGCGGCTGAGGCCCACGAGCAGGCGCAGCAGCGTGGATTTCCCGGAGCCGTTGCGCCCGTGGAAGGCGACGATCTCTCCGGGCGGTACGTCCACGGTGACGTCCTCGAGGACCCAGTGGCCCCGCCCGTATCGCTTGCCGACCGCCTGTGCCCGCACTGCACTCTGCCCTCTCCACCGGACTCGGCGGGCGCGCCTCGCTCCGCCGCGGCCCCGAGCACGCCCACCGGTCCCCGCGGATCAGGTGAGGTCGAACCGCCCGCTGCGTGCGCCGCGTACGAAAGCATGCCATTCCGCCGGCGAGAAGATCAGGGAAGGGCTCTGCGGGCGACCGCCGTTGCGCATGGCGATGAAGCCCTCGACGAACGCGATCTGTACGTCGCCCAGGCCCTGGCTTCCCGACTGCCAGTCCGCGTCGGTCAGATCGAGTTCCGGCTTGTCCCAGCCCGCGAACGGTTGCTGTTCAGTGGTGCTCTCGGCCACGGCCGTGCTCCTCCCGCATCGTCGTCCGCGGCCAGCCTAGCCACCGCCGCCGGTGCCGGACAGGCCGCGGACGAAGGCGGCGTGCACGGCCCGTTTCGCGCCACCGGCAGTCGAGGAGGACTCACCGCGTGGGCGGCTCGGCTCCGACCAGCCACATCGAGAAGAACTGCGCGCCGCCTCCGTACGCGTGACCGAGTGCCTTGCGTGCGCCCTCGACCTGGTGCTCGCCGGCTTGTCCGCGGACCTGAAGAGCCGCTTCCGCGAAGCGGATCATGCCGGACGCACCGATGGGGTTGGTGGACAGGACACCGCCGGAGGGGTTCACGGGCAGGTCGCCGTCGAGTTCGGTCACTCCGGACTCGGTGAGTTTCCAGCCCTCGCCCTCGGCGGCGAAGCCCAGATTCTCCAGCCACATGGGCTCGTACCAGGAGAACGGCACGTACATCTCCACGGCGTCGATCTCGGCGCGCGGATCGGTGATGCCGGCCTGCTCGTAGACGTCGGCCGCGCAGTCCCGGCCGGCCTGCGGGGACACGAAGTCCTTTCCTGCGTGGAGCGTCGGCTCACTGCGCATCGCTCCCCCGTGCACCCACGCCGGTGGCTGCGGCGAACGGTCGGCGCCGGCCCGGTCGGTGAGGATCATGGCGCAGGCGCCGTCCGACGAGGGGCAGGTCTCCGAGTAGCGGATCGGGTCCCAGAGCATGGGTGAGGCCTGGACCTTCTCCAGGGTGAGGTCGTGCTCGTGGAGGTGGGCGTAGGGATTCTTGAGGGCGTTGCGCCGGTCCTTGTAGGCGACGAGGGAGCCGATGGCGTCGGGGGCCGCGGTGCGCCGCATGTAGGCGCGGACGTGGGGGGCGAAGAAGCCGCCGGCGCCGGCGAGGAGGGGCTGCTGGAAGGGGACGGGCAGCGAGAGTCCCCACATGGCGTTGGATTCGGACTGCTTCTCGAAGGCGAGGGTGAGGACCGTGGAGTGGACGCGGGCGGCCACCAGGTTGGCGGCGACCAGGGCGGTGGAGCCGCCGACGGAGCCCGCGGTGTGCACGCGCAGCATCGGTTTTCCGACGGCGCCGAGCGCGTCAGCGAGGTAGAGCTCCGGCATCATCACGCCCTCGAAGAAGTCGGGGGCCTTGCCGATGACGACGGCGTCGATGTCGGACCAGTCGAGGCCGGCGTCGTCGAGGGCTCGCCGGGCGGCCTCCCTGACGAGCCCGGCGATGGACACGTCCTTGCGGGCGGCGACGTGCTTGGTCTGGCCGATCCCGACGACGGCCACGGGCTCCTTGTGCACGGTGCTCATACGTCCTCTCCTTCCAGGACGGCCACCAGGTTCTGCTGCAGGCAGGGTCCTGAGGTGGCGTGCGCGAGGGCGCGATCGCTCGCGCCCCGGTGGATGCGGGCGGCCGCTTCACCGAGGCGTACGAGGCCGGCGGCCATCATCGGGTTGGCGGCGAGCGGGCCACCCGACGGGTTCACGGCCACGTCGTCGCCGAGGTCGAGGGCGCGGCGCAGGACCACTTCCTGCGAGCTGAACGGCGCGTGCAACTCGGCGGTGTCGACGGGGCGTTGGAAGGCGCCTGCCCGTTGGGCGGCGAGCCGTGTCGACGGCGATTCGGTGAGGTCCCGCACGCCGATGGCGTGGGGTTCGATGCGGTGGTCGATGCCGCGGATCCAGGCCGGCCGGTCGCACAGGGCGCGTGCCCGGTCGCCGGCAGCGAGGATCACGGCCGCCGCGCCGTCGCCGATCGGGGGGCAGTCGCCGGTCCGCAACGGCTGTACGACGTAGTCGCCCTGCGGCCGGGCGCCGCGGACCTGGGCATGCGGGTTGTCGGACGCCGCGTCCCGGTTGCGGGCGGCGACCGAGGCGAGGGCCCGCTCGTCGGTGTGGCCGGCGTCGATGAGCGCCTGGGCCTGCAGCGCCGCGAGCGCGACCGGGTCGGGCCACAGGGGCGCCTGGTAGTACGGGTCGAGTTGGCGGGTGAGTACGTCACGCACGGAACCGGGTGAGGACTTGCCGTACGAGTAGACGAGTGCGGTGTCGGCCTCGCCGGTGAGGAGTTTCACCCAGGCCTCGTAGAGTGCCCAGGCCCCGTCGGTCTCGACGTGCGATTCGGAGATCGGCGGCCAGGCGCCGACCCCGTCGAGCGCCATGGTGAAGGAGAAGGCGCGGCCTGCGAGATAGTCCGAGGATCCGGAGCAGGTGAAGCCGATGTCACCGGTCTCGAGGCCGGTGGCGCCCAGGACCTCGTGCAGGACGGGCATCAGCATCTCCACCTCGGAGAGCTCGTCCGTGCTGCTGCGGTGGTCGCTCTGTGCGAACGCGACGATCGCCACGTCCCGGAGTGCACCTGTGGGGGGCATCTACAGCAGCTCCTTGTACGCGTCGTAGTCGGCATCCGGTTCGCCGGTGGGCCGGTAGTGGTCGGGGAAGCGGCTGTTCTCGGTCCAGACGGGCTCGACGCGCAGGCCCATCCGCACCTGGTCGTAGGGGATGCCGCCGATCCGGCCGTGCAGGGCGAGGCCGGCGCCGTCCAGGGCGATGTGCGCGTAGACGTAGGGCACTTCGATGTCGAGGTTCTTCGCCTTGATGTTGACGATGCAGTACGTGGTGACCGTGCCGGCCGGTCCGACCTCGACGCGCTCCGTCGTCGCCAGGCCGCAGGTGGGGCAGGCGCCTCGGGGCGGGACGTAGACCTTGGCGCAGGAGGGGCAGCGTTCGCCGACGGTGCGCCGTTCGGACAGTCCCTGCAGGTAGGCGCTCTGGGCGCGGCCGGGCGAGTAGACGTAGTCGAGCCTGGCGGGGGCGACGATGCCGGTGACGGGGTCGGCGAAGACTCCGTCGTGGTCGGGGGCGGTGACGGTGTTGTCGGACGGGTCGTCGCTGTCGGCCGGTTCGAAGCAGGCGATGTCGGTGATGGCGCCGGTGCGGTCCTCGGCCCAGCGCACGCGCACGCGTTGACCGGTGTGCACGGATTCGGGGCCCGTCACGTCGAGGGCGTGCAGCAGGGCGGTGTCGGCGCCGTCGAGGCGGACCAGGACCCAGGCGAACGGGGTGCCGAGCGGCTGGTCGCGGCGTGGTTCGGGGTTCCAGGCCCAGGTCGTGACGGTGCCGGTCGGCTCGACCTGGACCAGGTCGCGGATCTCCCCGGCGGTGACGGGGTCGTACTCGACGGGCGGCACGAGGACACGGTCGTCGCCGGTGCGCACGCCGAGCACGACGCGCTCGCGCAGTCCGGTCAGGAAGGCGCTCTGTACGGGGCCGAGGGAACGGGTGAAGGGGAACTCGAGGACCAGAGGGGCTTTGAGTACGTCGGGCACGTGCACTCCTTGAGATCGGGCGCGCGGTGGAGGTCAGGCGCGCCGGTAGACGGGTGGCCGCTTCTCGGCGAACGCCTTGGCGCCTTCCTTGGCGTCGGCGGTCGCGAACACCGGCCAGCCGCGCTCGAGTTCGGACTTCAGGCCCTCCGTCTCGGTCATCTCAGCCGTGTCGTAGACCGAGGCCTTGACCGCCTCGACGGCGAGCGGTCCGCAGGAGTTGATCCGCTCGGCCGCCTCGAGGGCCGCGTCGAGCGCGCCGCCGTCCGGGACGACCCGGCCCACCAGACCGATCGCGGCTGCCTCTGCCGCGGTGTAGGGGCGTCCGGTGAGCAGCATCTCCAGTGCGTGGGTACGGGCGATCTGCCGTGGCAGGCGGACGGTGGAACCGCCGATCGGGAAGAGGCCGCGTTTGACCTCGAAGAGTCCGAAGGTGGCGGACTCCCCCGCGATCCGGATGTCGGTGCCCTGCAGGATCTCGGTGCCGCCGGCCACGCAGTAGCCCTCGACGGCCGCGATCACGGGTTTGCGCGGGCGGTGGTGCCGCAGCATCGCCTTCCAGTGCAGGTCCGGGTCGGCCTTCATGCGGTCGCGGTACTGGTCGCCGTCCATGCTTCCGCCGGCCAGGGCCTTGAGGTCCATGCCGGCACAGAAGTCGCCGCCCGCTCCGGTGAGCACGATCGAGCGGACGGTGTCGTCGGCGTCCGCCTCGAGCCAGCCGTCGTAGAGCCCGACCAACAGGGGCAGTGAGAGTGCGTTCTTGGCCTCGGGCCTGTTCAAAGTGAGCACCAGTGTGGCGCCTTCGCGCTGCACAGTGAGGTGTTCCGTCCCACCCATTGCGGTCCTCCCGTCCTCAGACCTGGAACAGGTTGCAGTAGTGCGTCTGCCAGTTCAAGAGATTCCTGACACTTAGTCAGAAACTTTCGGCGGCGCCCTTCCCAGTTGAGGCGCGCGGCGCTCTAATGACCGCCGAGCCAGCAGTTCGCCGGGGTCAGGAGGAGCGGTGGAGTACAACCTTGCCGACCTGTTCGAGTCGGTCGTCGATGTGGTTCCGGACCGCGAGGCGCTGGTCCACATCGACCACCCGGGCACCGGTGCCGAGCGCCGCCTCACCTATGCCGAACTCGACCGTGCGGCCAACCGCATGGCCCACCACCTGATCGCCGAAGGCCTGCGCCCGGGCGAGCACTTGGGCCTGCACCTGTACAACGGCATCGAGTACCTGCAGACGGTGCTCGCCTGCCTCAAGGCCCGCCTGGTCCCGGTCAACGTCAACTACCGCTACGTGGAGGAGGAGTTGGCGTACCTCTACCGCGACGCCGACCTGGCGGCACTGGTCTTCGACGCCGAGTTCACCGCTCGGGTGGCGGCCGCACGGCCGCGTGCCGAGAAGCTGCGCCACCTGGTGCGGGTCGGCGATGCGCCTGCGGACGCGCCGGGTCTCGACGCCACGGCCTACGCGGAGGCCGAGCGGTCCGGGTCGCCCGACCGCGGGTTCCCGGAGCGTTCCCCGGACGACCAGTTCATCATCTACACCGGCGGCACCACCGGGATGCCGAAGGGCGTGATGTGGCGTCAGGAGGACCTGTTCTTCTCGGGGATGGGCGGCGGATCACCCACCGGCGAGCCGGTGAAGCGACCGGAGGAACTCGCGGAGCGGGTCGCCGCGGGCGGCGAGGGCATCACCTTCTTCCCCACTCCACCGCTGATGCACGGCACCTCCACACTCACCGCGTTCATCGGCTTCCACTTCGGCCAACGAGTGGTTGTACACCGCAAGTTCGTACCCGAGGAAGTACTGCGCACCATCGAGAAGGAGAAGGTCTCCAGCGTGTCGCTGGTCGGTGACGCGATGCTGCGCCCGCTCATCGACGCGCTCAACGGGCCGCTCGCCGGCACCGATCTCTCCGCACTGTTCAGCGTGTCCTCGTCCGGTGCGATCATGTCGGAGACGGTCCGCCGGCAGTTCCTCGACCTCGCCCCGCACGTGATGCTGCTCAACAACTTCGGGTCCTCGGAGTCCGGTTTCAACGGCACCGCCACGGACGACTCGGGCCCCGAAACCGGTTTCCGGCTGCGCGTCAACGGCCGTACCCAGGTGGTGGATCCTGCGACCTACGAGCCCGTGACACCCGGCGAACCGGGCCGCCTCGCCCAGCGTGGACACGTACCTCTCGGCTACTACAACGATCCGCGGAAGACCGCCGAGACCTTCTTCCAGCGCCGCGGCGAGCGCTGGGTGCTGCTCGGCGACATGGCGACCGTCGACGCGGACGGGATAGTGACCGTGCTCGGCCGCGGCTCGCAGTGCATCAACACCGGTGGCGAGAAGGTCTACCCGGAGGAGGTCGAGCAGGCCCTCAAGTCCCATCCCGACGTGTACGACGCTCTGGTCGCCGGCGTACCGGACCCCACCTGGGGCAGCCAGGTCGCGGCCGTGGTGCAGCTACGCCAAGGCGCCGCAGGGCTGGACCTCGACGCGGTGCAGGCACACTGCCGCACCCACGTGGCGGGCTACAAGATCCCGCGCCAGCTGGTGATCACCGAGGAGATCCAGCGCTCCCCGAGCGGAAAGGCGGACTACCGCTGGGCCCGGACGGTGGCCACGGAGGCGAGCGGCGCGGACGCATAGCCCCCACCCCTTCGGGGGCCACCCCGGTCGCGTCCGGCACAAGATCGTGCGCCGGCTCTTGACGCCCGTGCCGAGCCCTGGATTACTGAGATCCCCTACGCGCAACCGAATGATCGGTCGCCCGAAATGATCGGCAGCCGGGCGCGCGCACGGACTGCACGCGCCGGCCCCGCCGGACGCCGGTCACCGGCCCGCTCGGGGGGTGACGTACGCACGCCGGGGCCGACGGCCGGAACGGGAGTTTTCATGGCACCTCTGCTGGACGCGGCGGAACAGCTGGACCGCGGGTCCCTCGAGGACCTCCAGCTCGAGCGGCTACGGGATTCCCTGCGGCGCGCCTATGCCCATGTCCCGTTCTACCGCGAGGCGTTCGACAAGGCCGGGCTGCACCCGGACGACTGCCGTTCGCTCGCCGATCTCTCCCGCTTCCCCTTCACCACCAAGAGCGATCTGCGCGACAACTACCCCTTCGGCATGTTCGCCGTCCCCCGCGAGCAGGTGCGCCGCATCCACGCCTCCAGCGGCACCACCGGCCTGCCCACCGTGGTCGGCTACACCGAGAACGACCTCGACGTATGGGCCGACATGGTGGCGCGCTCGATCCGCGCCGCCGGCGGCCGCCCCGGCCAGATCATCCATGTCGCGTACGGATACGGCCTGTTCACCGGCGGACTCGGCGCGCACTACGGGGCCGAGCGGCTGGGCTGCACGGTCGTCCCCGCCTCCGGCGGCATGACCACCCGGCAGGTGCAGCTCATCCGGGACTTCCGCCCCGAGGTCATCATGGTCACTCCCTCGTACATGCTCACGCTCCTCGACGAGTTCGAACGTCAGGGGATCGATCCGCGCTCCACCTCGCTGCGGGTGGGCATCTTCGGTGCGGAGCCCTGGACCGAGCAGATGCGTTCCGAGATCGAGGAGCGCTTCGCCCTCGACGCCGTCGACATCTACGGGCTCTCCGAGGTGATGGGGCCTGGCGTGGCCCAGGAGTGCGTGGAGACCAAGGACGGCCTGCACATCTGGGAGGACCACTTCTACCCCGAGGTGGTGGATCCGGTCACCGGCGAGCTGCTCCCCGACGGCGAGCAGGGCGAGCTGGTCTTCACCTCGCTCACCAAGGAGGCCATGCCGGTGGTGCGTTATCGCACCCGCGATCTGACCCGGCTCCTGCCCGGTACGGCACGGGTGTTCCGGCGGATGGAGAAGGTGACCGGCCGCAGCGACGACATGGTGATCGTCCGCGGGGTCAATCTCTTCCCCACTCAGATCGAGGAGATCGTGCTGCGCACCCCGGCAGTCGCCCCGCACTTCCAGCTGCGGCTGACCCGCGAGGGCCGGATGGACGCCCTGACGGTACGAGCCGAGGCGCGCCCGGACGCCACACCCGATGACCGGGTGCAGGCCGCCCAGCGCATGGCGGCGGCGATCAAGGACGGCACCGGGGTGACGGCGGCCGTCGAGATCGTCGACCCGGAGACCCTGGAACGTTCGGTGGGCAAGATCCGCAGGATCGTCGACGAGCGGAAGCCGTAGCGCGCGCCTCCTTCTACTTCAACTTTCCTGCTGATGCTGCGCGTTGACCAGCACTTCCCCCGCCGGCGTGCGGAAGTACAGCACCGAGCGCCCGGCCCGGCTGCGCTCCGCGAGACCTGCGTCCAGGAGCACCTTCAGGTGGCGTCCGACGGATCCGAGCCCCTGGCCGGTCAGGGCGGTGAGCTGGGTGGTGCTCTTCGGCGAGTCGAGCAGCATCAGGACCGCGGCACGGGAGGGGCCGAGCAGCCGGCCGAGCGCCTGCGGGACGGTCGTACGTCCTGCGTCGGAGAGCGTCCCGGCGCAGGCGTACACCACGGCGTACCGGTGCGGTTCCTCCCAGGCCACCCAGCCGCGCCGCACGGTGACCGGAGTGACCGGTACGAACATCAGCTGCGCGCCGTCGAGGCGGCGCGGCGGATGGTCGTAGGCGTTGATACGCAGCCGGCTGTCGCCCATCCACCGCATGTCGGGCCGTAGACCGTCGAGTGCTCCGGCCCAACCGCCACGGCCGAGGCGGGCGGTGCGGGCAGCTATGTCCGCCTCGATGACGCGGCGCCGACGCGGCCAGTCGGGGCGCACGGCGTTGACCCACACCCAGTCCAGGATCCGCGCCGCACGTTCCGGCAGATCGTCGGCGCTGCGCAAGGGCTCCGGCAACGGGCCGCCCTGGGACACCACGAGGTCGGCGCGGGCCGCCTCCGGTGGCGTGCCGGCGATCGCGGCCAGCTCGTCCTCGAAGTCCGCCTCGCCCACACCGGCCGGCGTGGGGGTCAGGAAGTCGGCGTTCCAGTCGCGCCCGAGACCGACGGCGACCAGGCGCGCCGCCACCGGATCCGCGGCGAGCCGGGCCCGGTAGGCAGCCAAGTGCCTTGCCAGCCAGGCGCGTTCACCAGGATGCGCGGCCTGGGCATGGTCCAGGGACTTCAGGGCCGCGGTCGTCTCGGCGAGCGGCGACACCGCGAAACGGCTGCCCGCGAGTGTGTCCGTACTGACCTGCCACCAACCCATGTTTTCGCCTCCCCGCGAAACATTAGCGCGGCGGCCGAAGCCCACGGAACGTGGGCGGATGCCCGCCTACCGCGATCTCGTTCACGTACCCGGTTTCGTGCCGCTGTTCGCGGTGTCGTCCGCGCACGTCGCCGCGCACACGGTGACCGGACTCGCGCTCGCCACCCTCGTCTTCCGGGCGACCGGCTCACCGCTTCTGTCGGCGCTCGCCATGTTCGGTCCGTCGCTCGCCCAACTCGCCGGCGCCACACTGCTCCTGTCCGCCGCGGACCGACTGCCGCCACGGGCCGCACTGACCGGCATGGGACTCCTCTTCGCCCTGGGCACAGCGGCACAGGCATTGCCCGGCCTGTCCGTCGGAGCGTCCTTCTCGGTCCTCATGACCCTCGGACTGATCGGCTCGGTGGGCGGCGGCGTACGGTACGGGCTGCTCAACGAGATCCTGACGGCGGACAGTTACCTCACCGGACGCTCCCTGGTGAACATGTCGGCGGGCGCGATGCAGATCCTCGGATTCGCCGTCGGCGGCGCCTTGGTGGCCGCCCTGTCACCCCGCGGCACGCTGCTCGTCGGTGCGGCGCTCTATCTCCTGTCGGCGGCGGTGGCACGCTTCGGCCTGCGCAGCCGGCCACCGCGCGCGTCCGGCCGCCCGTCCGTGCGGGAGACCTGGCGCAGCAACCGCCTGCTGTGGTCGTCCCGTTCACGCCGCTACGCCTTTCTCGCCCTGTGGTTGCCGAACGGCCTGGTCGTCGGCTGCGAATCGCTGTACGTGTCGTACGCACCCGACCACGCGGGCCTGCTGTTCGCCTGCGGCGCGCTCGGCATGCTTACCGGTGACCTGCTCGCGGGGCGGCTCCTGCCGCCTCGGCTGCGTTCCCGGCTCGGCAGTCCGCTGGCCCTGCTGCTCGCCGTACCGCATCTGCTGTTCTTCTTCGGACCGCCGCTGCCTCTCGCACTCGCCGCGGTGACCATGGCGACCGTCGGCTACGGCGCGACCCTCCTCTTCCAGGAACGGCTTCTCGCCCTCACACCGCACCAACTCAGCGGCCATGCGCTGGGGTTGCACTCCTCCGGGATGCTCAGCATGCAGGGGGTCGCGGCGGCGGTCGCCGGCGGACTGGCGCAACTCACCTCTCCGGCCACGGGAATCGGCCTCATGGCCGCCGTGTCGGTACTCGTCACCCTGATCCTGTGGCCCGGCCTGCGTGACCGGCCGACGGCGCGGGTCTTCGCTGCGTGAGACGGGCCGTCCGCGCGACCCGGGCCGTCACTCCCCGGCGAACCGATCCCGCAGCTCTCGCTTGAGGATCTTGCCGCTGGCGTTGCGGGGCAGTTCGTCGACGAAGAGGATCCGCTTGGGTGCCTTGAAGTGGGCGAGCCGCTCCCGGGCGTGGGCGACGAGTTCGGCCTCGGTGACCTCGCCCTTGGGGACCACGACCGCGGTCACCGCCTCGATCCAGCGCTCGTCCGGCAGCCCGACGACCGCCGTCTCGGCAACTCCCGGATGCCCGTACAGGGCGTCCTCGACCTCGCGCGACGCCACCAGCACACCGCCGGAGTTGATGACGTCCTTCACCCGGTCGACGACGGTGAAGTACCCTTCCGCGTCCCGGACCGCCAGGTCGCCGGAGTGGAACCAGCCGTCGCGGAAGGCCTCTTCGGCCTCCTCGGGCTTGTCCCAGTACCCCTCGCACAGCTGGGGCGAGCGGTAGACGACCTCGCCCGGGGTGCCGTCCTCGACGTCCTTGCCGGCATCGTCGACGACCTTGGCCTCGACGAAGAGGACGGGCCGTCCGCAGGAATCCATGCGGCCGGCGTGTTCGTCCGGGCCGAGGACGGTGGCGAGCGGGCCGATCTCGCTCTGTCCGAAGCAGTTGTAGAAGGCGAGCCGCGGCAGGCGCCCGACCAGGCGTTCCAGCACCGGTACCGGCATGATCGAGGCGCCGTAGTAGGCCTTGCGCAGACCCGAGAGGTCACGGTCGGCGAACTCGGGATGCCGGGAGAGGCCGATCCACACGGTGGGCGGTGCGAAGAGGCTGTCGGCCTCACCGGCCTCCACCAGATCGAAGATCCGTACGGCGTCCGGTGCGTCGAGGATCGTGTTCCGCGCGCCGATCGCCAGGTACGGCACCAGGAAGACGTGCATCTGGGCCGAGTGGTACAGCGGCAGCGAGTGCACGGGGCGGTCGTCGGAGCGCAGGTCGAGGGCGTGGATCGCGCTCAAGTACTCGTGCACCAGGGCCCGGTGGGTCATCATCGCGCCCTTGGGTCGCGCCGTGGTGCCCGATGTGTAGAGCAGCTGTACGAGGTCCTCCGGGCGCGCCTCCGGTCCGTCGAAGGGTTCGGTGGTCCTCAGCCGGGCGAGCAGCGAGCTGTCGGCGTCGTGCAGCGCGAGCGTCCGGATGCCCTGCGGCAGGCGGTCGGCGACGGCCGCGTCGGTCAGCACGAGGGTGCTCCCGGACTGCCCGACGATGTACGCCAAGTCCTCACCGCTGAGGTTGTGGTTGACCGGCACATGGATCAGCCCGGCGCGGGCGCAGGCGAGGAACCCGATCAGGTACGCATCGGAGTTGTGGCCGTACGACGCCACGCGGTCACCGGGCTCGAGTCCTTCGTCCCTCAGCACCCGGGCGGCCCGGGACACCGCGTCGTCGAGCTGGGCGTACGTCCAGCTCCGCTCGCCGTACCGCACTGCGACCGCATCCGGTGTCCGCCGGGCGCTGCGCCGCAGCATCCCGTCGACCGTGCTCCTGCCTCCACCAGTCATGCCGCGATCCTGTCCGCACTCCCCGGGCCGGTCAAGACATGCGCGCCGGGGCCGCGGCGCTGCGAACAGGCGTACCCTCGAGTGCATGGAGTGCCTTACCGCGACGGCGTGCTTCGCCGCGCAGCGCGACCGCCACTGACGGCCGGCAGCAGCGTCCGCCGGCAGCAGCGCACGCACCTTCCCCAGGACCGAGAGGCACCTCCATGCACATCCGACGTTACGCTCACGACGATCTGGCGCGTCTCACCGAGCTGACCATCGACACGTTCCGCCCGTTCTACGAGGACACGTTCAAAACCCTGCTCGGCGAGGCCATCTTCGCCAACCAGCACGGCAGTTGGCGCGACGACTACCGCGAGCAGGTCGCCGGCCTGCACGATCCCGAGCAGCACCGTCACGTCGCCGTCGCCGAGACCGGCGGCATGATCGCCGGCTATGTCGCCTGGAGCGTCGACCCGGCACGGGAGAACGGCACCGTCACGATCCTCGCCGTCGATGCGGCACACCGGCGGGCGCGGGCGGGGACGGCCCTGTGCCGGCACGCGTTCGACGAGATGCGGCGGGCCGGTGCACGCGTCGCCGAGATCGGCACCGGCGGTGACGCTTTCCACGCCCCGGCACGCGCGCTCTACGAGCAACTCGGCTGTACGCCCCTCCCGGTGACCGTGTACTACCGCGAACTGTGACGCGCCGCCGAAGCGGCCGCGGAGCACGCTGAGGAGGGGCGCACAGAAGGGTGCGCATGGACGCGGACAGATGACATACCGCTTGGTATGCTCAACCGCCCCTACCGACCCATGAGTTGGGAGGATCCATGCGCACCCGCACATTCGATGCCCTCCGCACGTCCGGCAGGACGAGCCGGCGGCGCAGCCTCGGGCGGCTCGCCGCAGCCGCCGTCGCACTGATCACCGTCACCGCCACCCTCGCACCGACCGCCACGGCCAAGCCGCACCCGGATCAGCAGGCCTCGAACGGCCGCCTGTCCGCGACGATCCGCTACACCGAGTACGGAATTCCGCACATTCTCGCCAAGGACTACGCAGGTCTGGGATTCGGCAACGGCTGGGCGCAGGCCGAGGATCAGGTCTGTGTGCTCGCCGACGGCTTCGTGACCGTACGCGGTGAGCGGTCACGCCACTTCGGCGCCGAGGGCAAGACGGACGGGTCGCTGTCGTCGGCGTCCGACAACCTCGCGAGCGACCTCTACTTCCGCGGGGTCCGCGACTCGAAGACGGTCGAGAAGCTTCAGAAGGTGCCGGAGCCGCGCGGGACGAGCCGCGAGGTCAAGGAGATGATGCGCGGCTGGGCGGCCGGATACAACGCCTGGCTGAAGCAGAACCCGATCACCGATCCCGCCTGCAAGGGCGCGGACTGGGTTCGCCCGGTGCGGACCATCGACGTCGCGGCGCGCGGCTACGCGGTCGCCGTCCTCGGCGGGCAGGGGCGCGGCGTCGACGGCATCACGGCCGCCCAGCCGCCCGGAGCCGCCTCCGAGGGGCGCGGCGGCCGGCAGCCGGCCGATCCGGGCGAGGCGGCACGTGAGCTGTTCTCCACGGAAGACGCCGACATGGGTTCCAACGCGGTCGCGTTCGGCGGTGAGACGACGGCGAACGGCCGCGGTCTGCTGCTCGGCAATCCGCATTATCCGTGGCAGGGCGGACGGCGCTTCTGGCAGTCGCAGCAGACGATCCCGGGCGAGCTGAACGTCGCGGGCGGTTCCCTGCTCGGCACAACCAATATCTCGATCGGCCACAACGCCCACGTCGCCTGGAGCCACACGGTGGCCACCGGCGTCACCATGAACCTGCACCAACTCAGCCTCGATCCAGCGGACCCCACCACCTATCTGGTCGACGGCGAGCCGGAGAAGATGACCGAACGCACCGTCACCGTGCCGGTCAAGGGCGGCGAGGACGTCACCCGTACCCAGTGGTGGACCCGCTACGGACCGGTCGTCAACGGCCTGGGGTCCGAGCTGCCGCTCCCTTGGACGGCGGACACGGCGTACGCCCTGAACGACCCCAATGCGACGAACATGCGGGCCTCGCAGACCGCTCTCGGCTTCAGCAAGGCCCGCAGTACCGCCGGGGTCGAGCGGGCCCTCGACGAGACGCAGGGGCTCCCGTGGGTGAACACGATCGCGGCCGACTCGCGTGGGCACAGCCTGTTCGCCCAGCACCAGGTACTCCCGAGGATCACCGACGAGCTGGCCGAGCGGTGCTCGACTCCGCTCGGCGAGGTGACCTATCCGTCGTCGGGACTCGCGGTCCTGGACGGTTCGCGTACGGACTGCGCGCTCGGCAGCGACAAGGACGCTCTGCAGCCGGGGATCTTGGGACCCGACCGGATGCCGGTACTGCGGGACGCGCCCTACGCGGAGAACTCCAACGACAGTGCCTGGCTGGCGAACGCTGACCTGCCTCTGACGGGCTATGAGCGGGTGTTCGGCGATCAGGGCACCGAGCGCACGCTGCGCACCCGGGGCGCGGCGGGGGACGTGTCCGCGCTGGCGGACCGGGGACGGCTCACCGTGCGGGATCTGCAGCACCAGCAGTTCGCCAACCGTGTGCCGGCCGGGGATCTCGCCGCGGCCGACGTGGCGCGGGCATGCGCGGAGCTGCCCGGCGGTGAGGCGAGGGGCAGTGACGGCAAGGCCGTGGACGTCCGCCCGGCCTGTGCGGTGATCGCGCAGTGGGACCGCACGATGAACACCGACAGTCGCGGCGCTCTGCTGTACGACCGCTTCTGGCGGTCGCTCGCCGCCTCGGTCCCGGAGGCCGAACGGTGGAAGGTGCCGTTCTCCGCGGACGATCCGGTCGGCACTCCGCACACCCTGAACACGTCCGCCCCGGGCTTCGCCACGTCCCTTGCGGACGCGGTGACGGAGCTCGAGGCGGCAGGTATCGACCTGGTCGCGCGCCTCGGCGACCACCAGTCGGTGCCACGCGGCGGCGAACGGGTGCCGGTCGGTGGCGGAACCGAATCGCTCGGTGTGTGGAACAAGTCCGAGCCCGTCTGGGACCCGTCGGGCGGCGGGTACACGGACGTCGAGCACGGCTCCAGTTACATCCAGGCGGTCGGCTGGGACGGCGGTCGCTGTCCGGTGGCCCGGACGCTGCTGACGTACTCGCAGTCGCAGAACCCGCGGTCCCCGCACTCGGCGGACCAGACACGGCTGTACTCCGACGAGCGCTGGGTGAAGTCCCGGTTCTGCGAGAAGGACATCCTGCGGTCGCCCGAACTGCGGGTGGCGCGGGTACGCGAGCGCTGAAGTACGGCCACGGCCCCGGTCCGCCGTTCCTGCGGACCGGGGCCGTGGGGTGCCGTTCGCCGGCCCTCCGGGCGTGCCCCGAAGACGGGTCGCCCGGGTGTCAGGGGCTGACTGCCAGGAACACGAACGATGCGAACAGCACGAGGTGAACTCCGCCCTGCAGCACCGTCGCGCGCCCGGGCACGACGGTGAGCGAACTGACCATCACGGTGAGCGCGAGCAGCACCATGTGGGTCGGGCCGAGGCCCAGTTCCAGCGGGCCGGACAGCCAGATGGAGGCGATCGCGATGGCCGGGATGGTCAGGCCGATGCTGGCGATCGCCGAGCCGTGCGCGAGGTTGAGGCTGATCTGGACCCGGTCGCGGCGGGCGGAGCGCAGCGCGGCCAGGGTCTCCGGGAGCAGCACGAGCAGGGCGATGATGACACCCACGACGGCGTGCGGGAGCCCGGCCGACTTCACTCCCGATTCGATGGTGGGCGAGACGCCCTTGGCGTTGCCGACCACCGAGATCAGCGCGATCAGCAGGAAGCCGAGGCTGATCCAGGCCTCGCGCGCGGACGGCGGGGTCGCGTGCGACTCGGCGTCGACCACTTCGCCGTCCCGGGTGACCGGCAGGAAGTAGTCACGGTGCCGCACGGTCTGCATGGCTACGAAGAGTCCGTACAGCGCCAGGGACACGACCGCGGCGAAGACGAGCTGCGGGCCGGTGAACTCCGGGCCCGGCCTGCTGGTGGTGAAGGTCGGCAGGACCAGGCTCAGCGTCGCCAGAGTGGCGACGGTGGCGAGCGCGGCGACGGTTCCCTCGGTGTTGAAGTTGGCCACGCCGTTGCGTTTGGCGCCGACCAGGAGCGCGAGGCCGACGATGCCGTTGCAGGTGATCATGACTGCGGCGAAGACGGTGTCGCGCGCGAGGGTCGCGGACTTGTCGCCGCCGTCGGCCATCAGAGTGACGATGAGCGCGACCTCGATGACGGTCACGGCCACCGCGAGGACCAGGGATCCGAACGGTTCACCGACCCGGTGGGCGACCACCTCGGCGTGATGCACCGCCGCCAGGACCGCACCGGCGAGGCACAGTGCGACGCCCACGACCACGACGCCCGACAGGTCACGGCCCCAGGTGACGGCCAGCACCGCCATGGCGATCAGCGGGACCGCCATGGTGGCGATGTTGGTGAACGCGCTCGGTTTTGCTGCCATGGGAGAACGCTCGCAGGTCAGCCGCTGCCTCGCTCGCTCAACCCGTATTTTTCTGCCTCCCGAGACTAACGTCACCTCCTGCGCCTCACCTGGCGAAGTCCGCCTCGTGCGGGATCGTCGTCACCTCGCGGGATCCACGCCGTACGGGACCGTCGTCAGCCGACGCATGGGAGTGCACGGCGGGCTCGCCTCATACGGGCCGCTCCTGGCCCTCCCAGTACGGTTCGCGCAGTCGGCGCTTGTAGAGCTTGCCGTTCGGGTCGCGCGGCATGGTCTCGACGAAGTCGACGCTCTTCGGGCACTTGTAGCCGGCGAGTCGCTCGGTGCAGTGGGCGAGTATGCGGTCGGCGAGGTCCTCCCCCGCCGGGTGGCCGGGCGCGGCCTCCACGACCGCCTTGACCTGCTCGCCCCAGTCGGCGTGCGGGATGCCGAAGGCGGCCGCGTCGGCGACGGCCGGGTGGGAGAGCAGGGCGGACTCGATCTCGGCGGGGTAGATGTTGACGCCGCCCGAGATGATCATGTCGATCTTGCGGTCGCGCAGGAAGAGGAATCCGTCCTCGTCGAGCACGCCGAGGTCACCCACGGTGAAGAATTCGCCGATGCGGTTCTTCGCGGTCTTCGCCTCGTCCTTGTGGTAGCTGAAGCCGCCGGTGGACATCTTCATGTAGACGGTGCCGAGTTCGCCGGGCGGCAGCCGGTTGCCGTCGTCGTCGAAGACGGCGAGTTCGCTGATCGGCCAGGCCTTGCCGACGGTGCCGGGCTTCTTCAGCCAGTCCTCGGCGGTGGCGAAGGCGCCGCCGCCCTCGCTGGCCGCGTAGTACTCCTCGACGCAGTTACCCCACCAGTCGATCATCGACCGCTTCACGTGTTCGGGGCACGGGGCGGCGCCGTGGATCGCGTGCCGCATGGCCGACACGTCGTAGGAGGCACGCACCTCGTCGGGCAGCGCGAGGAGGCGGTGGAACTGGGTGGGCACCATGTGCGTGTGGGTGCACCGGTGGGTGGCCATGAGCCGGAGCATGTCCTCCGGCTGCCAGCGGTCCATCAGCACGATGCGGTGGCCGATGTGCAGTGCGGCTCCCGCGAACTGGAGTACCGCTGTGTGGTAGAGCGGCGAGCACACGAGATGGACGTTGTCGTCGAAGGGGCGGATGCCGAAGATGCCGAGGAATCCGCCGAGATGGCTCTCCTCCGGGGGCTTCCCGGAGAGCGGTCGGCGGATTCCTCGGGGGCGTCCTGTGGTGCCGGAGGTGTAGTTCATGACCCAGCCGAGCGTGCGGCCGTCCGGCGCCGACTCCGGTTGCCCGTCGAGCAGTTCGGCGTACGGGCGGAACCCGTCCACGGTGCTGCCGCTGCCGACGGCGAACCGGCCCTCGGACGCCAGACCCGCCTCGTCGGCGGCCGCCCTTGCCGCGTCGGCGAATCGCTCGTGCGTGATCAGCACCTTGGCGCCCGAGTCGGCGACGATCCAGGCGATCTCGGGGCCCACCAGATGGTGGTTCACGGGAACCAGGTACAGGCCTGCCTGGGTGGCGGCCAGGTAGGCGGTGAAGAACTCCACGCCGTTCGGCAGGACCACCGCGAAGGCGTCGCCCCGGCGCAGTCCGGCCGCGTGCAGTCCGTGCACGAGGCGGTTGGTGGCCGCGTGCAGCCGTCCTGCCGTCCAGCTTTCGCCGTCGGGTGCGACCAGGACGTCGCGGTCCGGGTCCGCGGTGGCCTGCGCCCAGAATCCGTTGGGTGCTTGGGACATGTGTGCGCTCCTTGTACGGCGTCGCGTCCGCGGCCGGGGGCCGCGCCGTCCGGGTGTCACCCGCCCGGTCCTGATCCGGCGGGCTGATGGGAGTTGACGGGCCGGCCTGTCGGATCGGCCCGCGGCGCAGCGGCTCAGGCCCGTCCCGCGATGCGGCGGAGGCGGTCGACGGCCCGTTCGAAGCCTGCGGTGAGGTCGTCGACCACCTGCTGCACGCTGCGTTCGCTGTTCATCCGGCCGACGATCTGGCCGACCGGTGTGCCGAGCAGCGGATCGATCTCGTACTTCTGGATACGGGACACGGCCTCCGCGACCAACAGGCCCTGCAGGGGCATCGGCAGGGTTCCGGGTCCGGCCGGATCGTCCCAGGCGTCGGTCCATTCGGTGCGCAGCTGGCGGGCGGGTTTGCCGGTGAGTGCGCGAGAGCGCACGGTGTCGCCCGAGCCTGCGGCGAGCAGCTTCTCGGTGAGCGCCCTCGAGTGCAGGTCGGCCTCGGTGGTGGTCAGCCAGATGGACCCGGTCCACACCCCCTGGGCACCGAGGGCCAGGGCGGCTGCCACCTGCTCGCCGCTGCCGATTCCGCCGGCGGCGAGCACCGGCAGCGGAGCGACCGCCTCCACGGCGTCGGGGGTCAGCACCATGGAGGCGATCTCTCCGGTGTGGCCGCCCGCCTCGTAGCCCTGGGCCACCACGATGTCGATTCCCGCGTCCGCGTGCTTGCGTGCGTGCCGGGCACTGCCGGCCAGGGCGGCGACCAGGACGTCGTGCTCGTGCGCGCGGGCTACGACGTCGGCGGGCGGTGAACCCAGCGCGTTGGCAAGGAGCTTGATCGGGTAGTCGAAGGCGACGTCGAGCTGATTGCGGGCGACCTCCTCCATCCAGCCGGTGATGCGCCAGCCGGACGCCTCGCCCGCGTCGAGTTCCGGCACGCCGTGCTTGGCGAGCGTCCCCGCGACGAACTGCCGGTGGCTGTCGGGGATCATCGCCTCGACGTCCGCCTCCGTGACGCCTTCCACTTTCTTGGCGGGCATCACGACGTCCAGTCCGTACGGCTTGCCGTCGGTGTGCCGTTCCATCCAGTCGAGGTCGCGCTGCAGCTCGTCGGGCGCTGTGTAGCGGACCGCACCGAGCACGCCGAGGCCACCGGCCCGGGTGATCGCCGCGGCGACGGCGGGGAACGGCGTGAAGCCGAAGAGCGCGTGCTCGATTCCCAGTTTTCTGCTCAGCTCCGTCTGCATGGGCGCAGGATGCCGCAGTCCCCCGGACGAGGGAAGAGATTCTCTGATGGATCGTCAGATTCTTTACCCGGCCCGCGTGTTCGCGTATCGGCGACCCACAGGGTTGACAGGGCACCAGCTCGGCAAGAAAGTTTCATCTGCTCGGCCACACCGCGAAAGATACTTTCAGCAGCGCTGCACGCGAGGTACGGGGAGGGCTCGTCATGACCGAGGCTACGGCGGACGCGGACGGCAGAGGACTCAGCCGCCGCCAACTGGGTTCAGGTGTCCTCGCCCTCGGAGGCGCCGTGGCACTCGTACCGTTTCCCGCGGGGCCCGCAGCGGCCGCGGGATCCGACTCTCCGGGCCACCCCACCCTGCGCCGCGGCTCCCCCGAGCGTGCCGGTCTGCTGCCGGGCCAGCTGCGCCAACTCGTGGTGGATGCGGAGCGGTTCCTCGCCCCCTCCCCCGAGCACCCCTGGTACGCGGGCGCCGTACTCCTCGCCGGACGCGGCGGCACGGTCGCCCTGCACCGGCCGATCGGCAAGGCGGTGCGCTACTCCGCGTACGACGAAACCACCGACACCGGCGTGGAGTTGCCGGCCGGCGAGCAGATCGACACCACCGAGGACACGGTGTACGACCTGGCGTCCGTGTCCAAGCTCTTCACTTCGATCCTCGCCGTCCAGCAGATCGAGCGCGGCGCGCTGGACCTCGAGGCCGCGGTCGCCGCGTATCTGCCGGACTTCGGCGGAGCCGGAAAGCAGGACGTGACCGTACGTCAACTCCTCACCCACACGTCGGGGTTCAGGGAATGGAAGGCGTTGTACCAGGAGCCCACGCAGGAGGGCAGGCTCCAGCTCATCTGGGACGAGGCACCGGTCAACCCGCCGGGCAGTACGTATCTCTACTCCGACCTCAACCTGATCTCGCTGCAGTTGGTCCTCGAGAAGATCACCGGTCAACGGCTCGACACCCAGCTGCGCGAGGAGATCACCGCGCCGCTCGGCATGCGGCGCACCCGGTTCAACCCTCCGGCCTCCTGGAAACCGGGGATCGCGGCAACGGAAGACTGCCGGCAGCCCTGGTCGGGCCTGGAGCGCGGGCTCGTCTGGGGCGAGGTGCACGACGAGAACGCCTACGCGTTCGGCGGCGTGGCGGGCCACGCCGGCGTCTTCTCCTGCGCCTGGGACCTCGCGGTACTCGGCCGGACGCTCCTCAACGGCGGATCGTACGGCCGTGCCCGGATCCTGAGCGCGCAGTCGGTGGAGCTGATGTTCACCGACTTCAACACGGACTTCCCCGGCGACGCGCACGGTCTCGGCTTCGAGCTCTACCAGCACTGGTACATGGGTGCGATGGCCACACCGCGTACGGCGGGACACACCGGCTTCACCGGCACCTGCCTGGTGCTCGATCCGACCACCGACTCGTTCCTCGTCGTACTCGGCAACTCCGTTCACCCGGTGCGCAGTTGGCGTTCCGGGTCGGCCCCCAGAGTGGCCGCGGCGAACAATCTGGCGCGGGCGGTGCCGGTGCGACCGACGCACGGGCACACAGCCTGGTACTCCGGGATGGCCGGCACCACGGACGCCACACTCACCCTGCCGGCCGTCCTGCCGGTCACCGAACGGGCCCGGCTGACCTGCCAGTTGTGGTGGGACACCGAACCGGAGTCCGACGCGCTGCACCTGGAGGCGTCCGCCGACGAGGGCAGCACCTGGCAGGCCGTCGCCTTCCGTACGGTCCGCCCCTCTCGCCCCGCGCAGGAACACCCGGACGGCACGGCGAGCGGCTGGTCGGGCCGCGAGTGGCACCGGGTCACCGCCCGCCTGGCCGCCTTCCGGGGCCGCGAGGTCCGGCTGCGCTGGCGCTACCGCACGGACGAGCTCTACGTCGGCCGGGGCGCGTACGTGGACGGTCTGCGGGTGAAGGACGGCTCCCGCACGCTCTTCGACGAGTCACGGCCCGGGGACGGGCGCCGGATCAGCGCCTCGGGTTGGGTCGCCTCGCGCAACTGACGCCGTCAGTACTGCTGTTGGCCCTGGCCTGGGCCGTAGCCCTGGTCGTAGCCCTGGTCGTAGCCCTGGTCGTAGCCCTGACCATGTGCCTGGTCCTGACCGGGTACAGGCGGCTGACCGTACGGCTGCTGCTGCCCGGGGACCTGCTGCGCGTACGGGGCCTGCTGACCGCCATAGGGCTGCTGCTGCGGTGCCGGCTGCTGGCCGTAAGGCTGCTGAGGCGGCGGAGCTGGCTGGCCGTAAGGCTGCTGCGGCGGAGCAGCGTAGGGCTGAGCCGGCTGACCGTACGGAGCACCGGGCTGCGGCTGCTGCCCGTAAGGCTGGTGCTGCCCGTAGGACTGCTGGGGCGCGGGGGCCTGCGGAGCGTGGGGCGGAGCCTGCTGCGGGTAGCCGTAGCCCGCGTCGGGCTGAGGGTAGGCGTAGGCCGGCCCGCCCTGCGGGGCCCCTCCGTACGCGGGGCCGGCAGGCTGCGGCGGCACCCCGCCGAACGGATTGCCGTGGCCGGGCAGCGAACCGCCCGGCGGCACGTACCGCACCCGGCCGGTCTCGTCGGTGACCGGCGCATACCCGGCGGCACCCAACCGGGCGGCGAACTTGGCATTGCGCTTGCGGGTCCAGAAGAACCCGGCGCCGAGCAGGGCGAGCAGACCGAGCCAGGAGGCCGCGATGACCGTGACATAGGTACCGGAGGAGCCCACCGCACCGATCGCGGCGCCCACCGTGATGCCGAGCCCACCCATCAGCATGCGCTTCTCGGCGCCCTTGCCGGTCAGGTCGAAGTTGATCCGCGCCTTGAGCAGGTCGATGGCCGCCTGATCCTCGGGAGGCCGAGGGCCGCCGTTGCCCGCCTGCGGATACTGCGCCCAGGACTGCGCCGCACGCTGCTGCCCCTGGGGGGTGACATCGGGCACCAGGAGGAGCTTCAGACCGTTGTTCTGCGGGCCGCCGTCCTGCTGTACGTCCGCGTACTGGTAGCCGTAGTTCTCGGCCAGGAAGGCGAGGCCCGCGAGCTTCTTGACCGAGGCCATGGGGCTGGCGACCACCACGGGCTCGCCGCTCGCCATCAGCTCGAACATCTGACGTACCTGCCGGTCACTCATGACCGCCCCTCCCGTAGGCCGACCGTGTCCCTGCTGACACCCGAGCCGGTACTGACGCGTCCGTCAGCGCGGGCCACCCTTTCACATCCGCCTGTGCGGCCTCCCGCCGTCCGCCCGGCCGGTCCCCCTTCGAGGCCCGGGCGCAGCTATCTGCCGAGCACCGCCATGGCCGCGTTGTGCCCGGGAATCCCGCTCACGCCGCCCCCGCGCACCGCTCCCGCCCCACACAGCACCACATTGGCGTGCGCGGTCTCCACGCCCCAACGGCCGGTGCTCTCCTGGGCGTACGGGAAGGCCAGGTCACCGTGGAAGATGTTGCCGCCGGGCAGCCGCAGATCGCGTTCCAGGTCCAGCGGCGTGCGCGCCTCGATGCAGGGTCTGCCCTGCGCGTCGGTGGCCAGACAGTCCGCGAGCGGTTCGTCGAGGTGGGACTCCAGCTGCGCGAGGGTGGCGGCGAGCAGGGTGTCGCGCACCTGGTCGTGCCCCTCGTGCGGGAACAGCCGGGCCGGCGTGTGCAGGCCGAAGAGGGTGAGGGTGTGCCAGCCGTCCTGCGCTGGTTCCGGGCCGAGGATGGACGGGTCGGTGAGCGAGTGGCAGTAGATCTCGCTGGGCGGGGCGGCGGGGAGTTCACCGCGGGCTGCCTGGTCGTGGGCAGCGGCCAACTCGGCGTATCCCTCGGCGACATGGAAGGTGCCGGCGAAGGCCTCCCGCGGGTCGGTCGCGCGGTCGCGGAGCCTCGGGAGGCGCCGCAGCACCATGTTCACCTTCAGCTGGGCGCCTTCGGCGGGCGGGCGGGGTGGATCGTCGCCCAGCAGCCGGGCCAGTTCGCGGGGTGAGGCGTTCACCAGGACGTGGCGTGCCTCGACGGTGCCTTCGGAGTCCTCGGTCCGGTAGGTGATTTCCGCGCGCCGCCCGTCGGTCTCGACACGGACCGCCTCGTGCCCGGTCGCCAGTACCGCACCCGCGTCCCGGGCCGCCCCGGCGAGCGCGTCGGTGAGCGCGCCCATACCTCCGACCGGGACGTCCCAGTCGCCCGAGCCGCCGCCGATCACGTGGTAGAGGAAGCAGCGGTTCTGCCGCAGCGAGGGGTCGTCCGCGCCGGCGAAGGTGCCGATCAGCCCGTCGGTCAGGACCACCCCGCGGACCAGGTCGTCGTCGAAGTACCGTTCGACGACCTGCCCGAGCGGCTCCTCGAACAGGGACCTCCACGCCTCCTCGTCCTCGACTGCGGTCCGCAGTTCCTGCCGGGTCGGCAGGGGTTTTGTGAGTGTCGGGAAGACGCGCCGTGCGACCTGTCCGGTCATGCCGTAGAACCGCTGCCAGGCCTCGAACTCGCGGTCCGAGCCGGTCAGTCGGCGAAACGCCTCCCGGTTGCGCCGCTCCCCCTTGGTCACCAGGAGCCCGGTGGCCCGCCCGTCCCGCACGGCCGGGGTGTACGAGGACACGTCGCGGCCGCGCACCGCGAAGGTCAGCCCGAGGTCCCGAACGATCTTCTTGGGCAGCAGGCTGACCAGGTACGAGTAGCGCGACAGCCGCGCGTCCACCCCGTCGAAGGCGTACGAGGAGACTGCCGCACCGCCCGTGTGGCCGAGGCGTTCCAGGACGAGTACGGAGCGGCCCTCACGGGCCAGATAGGCGGCGGCGACCAGTCCGTTGTGCCCCCCGCCGACGATGACGGCGTCGTAGGAGGCGTGTGCGGGTGCAGGCATGGCTCTTGGTAACACGTCCCGCGCCGCGCGGCCATGAGTGCGCGGCCACCCCGCGATGCGTCCGCGCCCTCGGGGCGCTACGTCCCGCCACCGCGCTGCTGCCGCAGGGCGGCGACGCGTCGGTACAGGTCGACGGCCTCGGCGCTGCGGCCGAGCTGTTCCAGGCAGTGCGCCTCGTCGTTGCGGCTGGCCAGGGCGTCGGGGTGCTCGGGGCCGAGTACGCGGTCGCGCGCGACGGCGACCTGCCGGTATGCGGCGAGGGCGTCGGACCAGCGTCCGAGCCAGCCGAGGCCGACGGCCACTTCGCGGCGGCTGACCAGGGTTTCCGGGTGCTCGGGGCCGAGCACCCGGCCGCGGATCGCCGCGACGTTGCGTGCCTCGTCCAGGGCCTCTTCCCATCGGCCGAGCCGGCCCAGATTCACTCCGAGGCCGTGGCGGGCGCGGAGTGTCTCGGGGGCGTCGGGGCCGTGCACCCGTGTCCGGTCCTCCACGAGCTCCCGGTAGAGGGCCAGCGCCTCGGCGCTGCGGCCGAGACGGCCGAGGCTGATCCCGACCTCGTAGCGGGCGGCGAGGCTGTCCGGGTGGTCGCGCCCGAGGGACCGCACGCGGGCATCGGCTACCTCCCGGTAGGTCTGCAGTGCCTCGTTCCACCGGCCCAGCTGGCCGCGCGCGTACGCCACCTCGTAGCGGGTGACGAGGGTGTCGGGGTGGGTCTCGCCGAGGACCCGGGCGCGGGCGGCGGCGACATCGACCGCCATCCGGTGCGAGTCCTCGAGGCGGCCGAGGCGGCTGAGGTTGAACGCCAGGTTGTGCCGGCAGCGCAGGGTGTCGGGATGGTCGGCGCCCATCGCGCGCTCCCGCGAGGCGAGCACGTCGGTGTACATCTGGTGCGCCTCGAAGTGGCGGCCGAGCTGGCCGAGCACGTACGCCATCTCCTGTCGTGCGGCGAGGGTGTCGGCGTGCTCCGCACCGAGTGCGCGCTCGCGGCCCTCGGCGACCTTCGTGTATTCGCGCAGCGCGTCCGCTGCGCGGCCGGTGCGGCT
The DNA here is from genome assembly GCF_003574445.1 of Streptomyces sp. YIM 130001. Lineage (GTDB taxonomy): Bacteria > Actinomycetota > Actinomycetes > Streptomycetales > Streptomycetaceae > Streptomyces. The sequence goes on along the minus strand of NZ_KZ984558.1, from coordinate 28,028 downwards.
GAGCGTGAAGCCGACCTCGTAGCGGCTGGCGAGGGTGTCCGGGTGGTCGGGGCCGAGTACGTGCTCCCGTTCGGCGGCGACGGCACGGTGCACTTCACCGGCTTCCTCCCAGCGGCCGAGCCGGCCCAGGCTGAGTCCGGCGCTGTGCCGGCTGGTGAGCACGGCGAGCAACTCGGGTGCCGGGGTGGGCCGTCGGGGCTCGGAGAGCACGGCGCCCGGACGGCCCGGGGCCCGCGGAATCCACTCGCCGGTCAGCCCCGCCGAGGTGTCGGGAGGGGGTGCGTGTGCGGCGGACGCCGCGCCCGCCTTACGGCCGGTGGTCATGCCGCGGGTCCAGGAGGGCAACCGCGGATCACCGGCGGCGGACGGTGCGGGCGCGGTGCCCACGGGCGCGTGAGGGGCGACGCCCGAGCGGGCGCGCGCCACCCGGTGAGCGAGTTCGCGGGCGTCGCCGGGGCGGCCGTCAGGAGACTTGGCGAGCAGGTCGAGGACGATCTGCTCCATGAACTCGGGGAGTTCGGGCCGGTGCGTTCGGGGCGGCTCCGGCGCCGTGTCGCGGTGACCCACGAGTACGGACCAGGCGTCCTCCAGGTCGAACGGCGGCACCCCGGTCGCGATCTCGTACAGCACACAGCCGAGCGAGTACAGGTCGCTGCGGTGGTCGACCTGGCTGCCGCCGATCTGCTCGGGCGACATGTAGTGCGGGGTTCCCATGGCGATGCCGGTGCCGGTGAGCTTGGAGGTGAGGCCGATGTCGTGGCCGAGCCGGGCGATGCCGAAGTCGCAGATCTTCACCGTGCCGTCGGTGAGCCGCATGATGTTGGCCGGCTTCAAGTCACGGTGCACAATGCCCTGTTCATGGGTGTATGCGAGGGCGTAGGCGACCTGTTCAGTGATGTCCACTATGCGGTCGACGGACAGGGGATGCTGCTTGTTGTCCTCCAGGAGCTGGCTGAGATTGCGGCCTTCGAGCAGCTCCATCACCAGGTAGAGCAGGCCCTCGTGCTCCCCGAAGTCGTGGACGACGGTGATTCCGCGGTGCTGCAGGGCCGCGGCGACCCGGGCCTCGCGGCGGAACCTCTCGCGCAGCACCTTGGTGAACGAGGCTTCCTGTTCCGGACCGAGCGGCTTGAGGCACTTCACGGCCACCTGGCGGCCGAGCGATTCGTCGCGCGCCCGCCACACCTCACCCATGCCACCGCGCCCGATCAGGTCGAGCAGCCGGTACCGGCCCTGGATCAGCCTGGTGTCCGCCATCTCGTGCTGTCGCCCCCGTCGCGTAGCTGCGCCCTCCCCGGCCCGTCCAGTATGGCCGCAGGGTCCTGGAGTTTGTACGGGGCCGGGCGGCTGCCCGGCCCGAGTCGTGCCATGGCGCGCAGAATGTGCTTCGGCGGCAACTGCCAGCGCACTCTGTCGGGCACGGTCCGCAGGATGTTACCGGCCGCCCTGAGCCTCCGGTCGACCCTCCCCACGGGCGGCGCCGCACGCCCGTACAGGTCATGGGCGTAAGGCGGCAGGGCGTCGTAGGCGAGGTGGGCGACCTGGCGCCAGAGCAGTTCGCGGGCCGGCACCAGAAGCGGTTTCACGGGCGGCCTGCACAGGAAGTCGTCCACGTCGCGGGCCTCGGGCCCCGCGGCGAGTTCGGGCCGCACCGACCGGAAGTACGCGGCGAGTTGGTTCCGGTTCGCGGGCACGGCGCAGGGGTCCAGACCGACCAGGCGGGCGCTCTCGCGATGTTCGTCGATGTACTGGTCGGCGTGCGCGTCCGTCATGCGCAGACCCGATCTGCGGACCACCTCGAGATAGGAGTCGATCTCGGCGCAGTGCACCCACAGAAGCAGTTCCGGTTCGTCGACTCCGTACGTCTCGCCGGAGTCGGGGTCGGTTGCGGTGAGGAAACCGTGAATCTTCCGTACCCGGGCACCGGCCCGTTCCGCGGCCTCGGTCGTTCCGTAACTGGTGGTGCCGACGAAACCCGCGGTGCGCATGAGCCGGCCCCAGGCGTCCTTGCGGAAGTCGGAGTTCTGCATGACTCCGCGCACCGCGCGCGGGTGGAGCGCCTGCAGATACAGCGCACGTACGCCCGCGACCCACATCATCGGGTCGCTGTGCACCTGCCAGGTCACCGACCTGGGTCCGAAGAGCCCGGGATCCGCCTCACCCATGAGCCAACCTCCTGTTGGCAGCGTACGCAGCCACCGGCGGCACGTCTGCACCGCACGGAGGCGGCACTCTCCTGCCACGCGGCCGCCGCCACCGTTCCCACGGCTGCGCCCGCGCCGCGTGGGCAGAGCGACAGTCGTCAACCGGTTCGCACCGCGGCGAGCGGCACGGCGACAGGGCGACAGGGCGACAGGGCGACAGGAAGCAAACGGGCTGGAACTGCGACCGGGCCGGCCGCCGAGTCAGGCCGAGCGGAGGCAGAAGGGATGTCCGGCCGGGCTGGCGTAGACCCGGGATCCCTGCTGACCGGCAAGGGTGACGTCGTCCGCCGGCAGCAGCCGTCGGCCGCCGGCATCCCGTACCCGCTCGTCCGCGGCCGCCGGATCACTCGTGGCGAGATCGAAGTGCATCTGCTGCGGAGCGCCGTCGGGCCACTGCGGCGCGACGTGCCCGGGGGCGTGCTGGATCACGATCGCGGGCAGGCCGTCGGCCTGCACGAAGTGGTGTGTCGCCGTCTTCGCGGTCGAGCCGCCGACCAGCCGGCTCCAGAACGCGCTCTCGCTCTCCAGATCCGCGGCGTCCAGGATCAGGGACAGGAGGTTGAACCGCATGGTGATGCTCCGCTTCGGGTGGGTGGGGCGGTGGATTTCGTGCGGGTGGGGCGGTGGATTTCGTATGGACCGGGAGGTGGTTCAAACGGTCGGGATGATGCCGCCGTCGACCCGGAACTGAGAGCCGGTGAGCCATTTCGCGCGACCGGATGCGAGGAACGCGATCATCTCCGCCACGTCCTCGGGATCGCCGGGTCGCCCCATCGGCAACTGCAGGTGATCCACGATCCGTTGCTCGATGTCGTCGACGCCGACGCCCTGGCTCTCGGCCATCTCCCGCAGGTGGGCGGAGGCTCCCTGAGTGACGACGAACCCCGGCAGCACGCACACCACACGTACGCCGTGCCGGCCCGTCGCCGTCGCCAGCTCCCGGCTGTAGGCGTTGAGCGCCGCCTTCGACGCCGCGTACGACGCCTCGGCGGGCTGGGGCAGCCGGCTGGCGATGGACGAGACGTGCACCACGACGCCGGACCCCCGCTCGACCATGCCCGGGACCAGAGCGCGGTCGAGGCGGACCGCGGCCAGCAGGTTCATCTCCAGATCGGCGAGCCAGGACGCGTCCGACCGCTCCAGCGTCGGCACCGGTCCGCTCGCGGCCCCCGCGTTGTTCACCAGGACATCGACTCCCCCGACACCGTCCCGTACGCGCTGCCCGAGTTCCCGCACCCCTTCCTCCGACCGCAGGTCGGCGGGGATGAACGTGGCAGGCATGTCCTCCGGCGGCGCGCTGCGTGATGCCGTCAGCACGGTCGCCCCGGCGGCGGCGAAGCGACGGGCCGTCGCCTCGCCCAGGCCTCGACTGCCACCGGTCACCAGCACTCGCAGACCCTGGAGTCCGTCGTCCGGAACTGTCATGGGTGTACCCCTCCGCTAAAGTGAACCCGACTCCGGAAACCGTACACCTAAACGGAATCAGACTCACCTTAGGAGATCCGTTGCCCTCACCACGTCCCTTGCGCGCCGACGCGCGCCGCAACCGCGAAGCGCTGCTGACCGCGGCACGGGAGGCGTTCCTCGTCGCCGAAGACGCCCACGTGGAGGAGATCGCCCGTCGGGCCGGCGTAGCTGTGGGCACCCTCTACCGCCACTTCGAGACGCGTGAGGCGCTCGTCGCAGCCGTCTACCGCCAGGAGGTCGCCGAACTCTGCGAGGCGCCCGCCGAACTGCTCGCCCAGCACTCCCCGGACGAGGCGCTGCGCACGTTCCTGCTGCTGCTCGTGGAGCACGCGTCGGTCGGCAGAGGGATGGGGGAGGTACTCGAGAGCATCATGGCGACCGACTCGCCGGTCTTCGAGGACACCCGCAACGAGATGGCCCTCGCCCTGGAGGAACTCCTGACCGCAGGCGCCGAGGCCGGCGTCGTACGCAGCGGCGTCAGCGGGCGCATCGTCCTGCGCGCCCTGGGCGGCATCTGCGGGCTGCGCGCCGACGGCTGGAAGGACGATGCGAAGGAAATCGTCACGATCCTGTACGACGGGTTGCGCTACGGGGCAACGAGGCGCGGCTGACGGCCGGTTGGAGAAGGACGCCAGGCATGCGCAGGTGATTCGATCGCCGTGGGATCCCCGCACCGCTACCCGCCATCCCGGGCAACTCCGCGCGCCGCACACACGGGAGAAGCCGTTGCCCGCCGTCGAGGCCTCGTGAGAGCATCACGATTTGTTTCAACGGTCCGTATCCTTCGTTCGCGCTTCGAGACGCGAACGAACGCGTGCGGACCTTTGGCATGTCCCACGGTTTTGGGTATTCCATCAGGATCTGCGAACGACAGGTAGCGCTTGATGCACGGAACAGAGTCGGCCGAGGCCCGCATCGAGGATGCGGACAATCTCTTGGTCGCGCCTTCGGAATTCCATGAGCACGAGCTGGCCAGGGAATTCTTCGGAGCCCTCATCACGCCGGAGGAGCTGACCGCCTTCCCGTACGACCTCACCCGGAAGACCGTCTACCTGGGTGGCGACATATCCGGGGTCAGCGACCGCCAACTGCGTGCGGCAGCGCGGGTGTTCGTCATCGACGAGCTGTCACACGGTTACGGCGAGGACGCCGGCCGGCCTTGGAGCCGTGTCGGTCCCGGACGGCTTCCGCTTCGCGTTCACGGCCTCGGCGTGTACTACCGCCGGTTCTTCGATCCCGGGGACGATCACTTCGGACGGATCCGGGCGGAGCACACGTTCCAGTCCCTGACGGAGTCCACCAAGCCCGGAACGGCTCACCGCAGTGGCGTCTATCTGACGCCCGTCACACGCAACGATGACGCACTGCGTTTCCGCCTGCTCCGGTGCTCCACGAACCTCTCGGGGCCGACGGAGAACTTCGGCCCGACCGACTCGCACCTCGTCGATGCTCTCAACCGCGAGGCCGCCACTGTATTCCGGGACCAGGCACCGCTGAATCACGTCCTCGCGCAGATCTACCACAACACCCTTGCCACACCCGAGCGCAAGCAGTCCAAGGCCAAGATCTCGGCCCATGCAGACAAGACCAAGGACATGCCCGCAGGCGGCATCATGGCCTTCTGCACCTTCTACGAAGGACTCGACAAACTAAATCCCCTGGCCGACGACCCCTTCGACTACGGCGTGAAACGTACGAGCGGCCTCACCCAACTCCAGTTCCGCCTCAAGGAACCGGCCGCGCACCACGAAGGGGACGCGCTCCCCGAACAGTTCACCCTGACCCTCCACCCCGGCTCGGTGTTCTTCATGCCGCTGTCCACCAACCGCCTGTACACGCACGCGGTCCGGCCCTCGACTCTGGGCCCCGAGGTCCTGCCGACCCGCCTGGGATACGTGGTGCGCTGCTCGAAGGCCGAGGCCGTGCACAAGAACGGCGCCACGTTCCTCGAAGTGGCCGGAGTTCCAGTGAAGTTGGAGCCACCCACACCGTCCGGGACGGACGAACTGCGCAGGCTGTACGCCGAGGAGAACCGGACCTCGTCCTTCATCGATTACGGCGAGGATCTCCTTTTCAGCATGAACTCGGGGGACTACCTTGCCCCGCGAGTCTGAAATCGCCGCCGAAGTCCTGTCGTGCGGCTTGCCGACAGAGGTCGATCTCTTCGATGAGCTGTCCGCTTCGGTTCGCTGGGAGGACGTGGGAAAGGGGCGTCAGGGCGCCGTACTCACCAAGGTCGACGCGACGGGCCGCGCACCTCTCGTACGCACCACGAGTCGGTACAGCAACCCGACGCAGCGCTTCGGTGCGGTGCACGAACGGCTGGCTCGGCAGGTTCAGGACTGCGCGGCCACACCGGTCGGCTTCAACAACGCCCTCATCGAGCGCTACACGAACGCCTACCGCACCATGGGCGGCCATTCCGACCAAGCCCTCGATCTGGCCGACGGGTCGTTCATCGCCCTCTTCTCCTGCTACCGATCTCCCGAGGCGAACCCGCCGCGGAAGCTGGTCTTCGAGTCGAAGGTTTCTCGTGGCGAGACGTTCGAGGTCCCTCTCACTCACCACAGCGTCGTCACATTCTCCGTCGACTCCAATCGGCGCCTCAGGCACCGGATCCTGCTGGACGCGTCCCCGGGAGCGGCGGACAATCAATGGCTGGGCGTGACCTTTCGTACCTCGAAGACGCTCGTCCGATACCGGGATGGACACGCATTCCTCCCGCAGGGCTCGCGCCTCACCGCGGCCGACGAAGAACAGCAGCGAGAATTCTACGGACTGCGGCGCCGGGAGAACCACGAGACGGACTTCACCTATCCCCCACTGCAATACACCGTCAGCGAGAGCGATTTGATGCCTCCCGTCTGACCGGCACACTCGCGCTGGACGCACTCCACAACGCCGCCCACCCCCTGCCGCGCGGCCGGCGAATCCCGGAACGCACCGGCCCGGCGGCGAGCCGACCGTCAAGGCTCCCGTTCCGGCTCGAGGACCAATCCCGGGCAGGTGGCCGCCACCACAGGCTGTGATGGCACTTCAGCGGCGCACGCGGGGCATGCCGAGGCCGATCCAGGAGATGATCTCCCGCTGGATCTCGTTGTTGCCGCCGCCGAAGGTGAAGATCACGGCGCTCCGGTAGCCGCGTTCCAGTTCCCCGCCGAGTACGGCGCCGGCCGAGCCCTCCTTGAGGGGGCCCGCGGCGGCCACGATCTCCAGGAGCCAGGCGTAGGCGTCGCGGCGGGCCTCGGAGCCGTAGACCTTGACGGCGGAGGCGTCCTGCGGGGTGAGGGTGCCGTTCTGGACGGCGTTCACCATCTGCCAGTTGAGGAGTTTCATCGCGTCGAGGCGGGCATGGGTGCGGGCGAGGCGCTGCTTGACCCAGCCGAGGTCGATGACGCGGCGGCCGTCGGTCAGTTTGGTGCCGGCCGCCCAGCGCTGCGTGTCGTGCAGGGCGCGGATCGCCATGGTGCCGTGTGCGGCGAGGGTGACGCGCTCGTGATTGAGCTGGTTGGTGATCAGGCGCCAGCCCTTGTTCTCCTCGCCGACACGGCGGGAGACGGGGACGCGGACGTTCTCGTAGTAGCTGGCGGTGGTGTCGTGGGAGGCGAGGGTGTTGATCAGGGTGCAGGAGTAGCCGGGGTCGTCGGTCGGCACGAGCAGCATGGTGATGCCCTTGTGAGGCGGGGCGTCCGGGTCGGTGCGCACGGCGAGCCAGACCCAGTCCGCGGTGTCGCCGTTGGTGGTCCAGATCTTCTGGCCGTTCACCACGTAGTGGCCGGTCTCCGCATCGCCCTCGCGTACGGCGCGGGTCTTCAGGGCGGCGAGGTCGGTGCCCGCGTCGGGTTCGCTGTAGCCGATGGCGAAGTCGATCTCTCCGGCGAGGATGCGCGGCAGGAAGTACGCCTTCTGCTCGTCGGTGCCGAACTGCATGATCGTCGGCCCGACCGTGTTGAGCGCCATCAGCGGCAGTGGGACGACGGCCTGAGCGGCCTCGTCGAAGAAGATGAACTGCTCGACGGGGCCGAGGCCGCGGCCGCCGTACTCCTGCGGCCAGCCGACCCCGAGCCAGCCGTCGGAGCCGAGGCGCCGGATCGTCTCCCGGTAGAAACGCTTCTGTTCCGCAGGGTCGGCGGCGGGCGCGGCAGGCCCGGATCCGTCGGCGGCGCGGTCGGGCATGACCTCGGCGAAGTACGCACGCAGCTCCGTGCGCAACTGCTGCTGTTCCGGCGTGTATTCGAGGTGCACGGCCCCTCCAGAAGTGTCGCGGTCCTGCGGCGGCGCACACAGTAGAACGTGTTCCACCAAACCGGAAGGGGCGCGGCGCGTCACCGGGCGGGGAGTGCGTTTCGTTCAGTCCCAGACCAGGTTGAGTGTGCGCTCGAAGTTGATGTACCCGGCGCGGGCGAAGGCCTTCGCCATGGGGACGTTGCCGAGGTCCGTCGATGCCCGGATCCGGTCGACACCCTCGGCGGCAAGGACCCGGGTGCCTTCGGCGAGGATCTCGTCGATGTAACCGTGACCGCGGTGGGCGGGCAGCACACCGATGTACGCGATGATCGGGTTGTAGCTGTTGCGGGCCGGCACGACGAAGCCCACCGGACCGCCGCCGTCGGGGAGTTCGGCGATGCGCCACCAGTCCTGCGGGCTCTTGAATCCGGCGAACTCGTCGTCGTAGTGCCGCTCGGCCACCTCGCGCGGCGTTCGCCCTGCTGCCAGTTCCGCCTGGCCGTGGGCGTCGAGTGTGCCCGCAAGGACGGGCTCCATGAGGGCGAGCAGGTCCTCGCGGTCGGCCACCGGCCGGAAGGTGAGGCGCTCGGCGGTGTCCGGGAGCGGGGTCGCCGGGGTCGCCGGGACCGTCGGGGTCGCCGGGGTCGCCGGGGTCGCCGGGGTCGCCGGGGTCCACTGCAGCCGTAGCCGCTCGACGAGGAGTCGCGCGCCCGTGCCCTCCAGAACGCGAGTACGGGACTCGACCACCTCGCGGGCCGCCGGGTCTTCGCGCCAGTCGGGCGGGACGAAGCGGCCGCACTCCGGGAGTTCGGCGCCGTCCGGGAAGACGGCTGCCGTGGCGGCCCTGAAGAGCCGTAGGCCGATCTCGTCGCGGAGATCGCGGGGCAGGCTGTCGTCGACGTCGAAAAAGTCGAACTGCAGCGGGACTTGGCCGCCCGGCGTGGTCCACCAGGAGAGCCGGGCGAGGAGACGGTCACCGTCCAGAGCCACCCAGGTCCACTCGGGGCGCCTGCGACCCTCGGCGAAGTCGTCGGCCAGTTCGTGGTCGAGGACGTAGGACAGGCGGCAGAAGAGGTCGATCTCCTCCGGGCCGCTCAGAGAGCGGTAGTTCACCGATATCGGCGTCAAGGAAACTCCAGTGCGCGGTGGCGTGGTGCGGTGTGGTGGACCTTGTCATGTCGTACTGGCCGGGCATGCCGGATGTCCAGCGACATCGGGCCGGGCGGGCTCTCCGTGCACACCTCTTGAGCCCTTGCTCGGCGGCACCCTAGGATCCCGGTCAGCGCTTGAAACGATTCACAGATCGCGGCGGCTGCTCACGGGCGCGCCGCCGTCCGGATCCCGGCGTGCGTCCAACCCGCCCTGCAACAGCCCTCGTTCGCCAGTTCAAGGAGCGCATCGATGAGCACCGAGCACGCGAACCACGACGGCCCCGACGGCGCCGCGCCGGACGGATCCGGTCACCGGCCCTGGAACCGGAGAGCCTTCCTCAGAACCTCCGCCGCCGGCGCCGGAGCCGGCTTCATCGCACTCAACCCGGCCCCCGCGACCGCGGCCCCCGACGGCCGGGCAGAACGACCGACGAGGAGCGGCGTGCTGAAGATCGAGCGCACCACTGTCGAGTACGCGACCACCCTGCTCGGCACCGACGTGGCGAAACCACGCCTCGCCTGGGAACTGTCCGCGCCCGGCAACGGCGCCCGGCAGAGCGCCTACCAGGTACGGGTCTCCACCGAGCCGCCGGGCGACGGCGGGCGCCCGCTGTGGGACTCGGGCCGGGTCGAGTCGGCCGACACCTTCGGCGTGCCGTACGCGGGACCGGCCCTGAAGCCGCGCACCCGCTACCACTGGCAGGTCCGGGTCTGGGACGGCGACGGCAAGCCGTCCGAGTGGAGCACCGCGCGCTGGTGGGAGACGGCGCTGAGCAAGGACGACTGGCAGGGCCACTGGATCGGCGCACCCGCCGCCCCCGAGCCGCCCGGCTTCGAGGGGGCCTCGTGGATCTGGTCGCCCGGCGCCACACCACAGGACGCGCCCGCAGGCACCCGCTGGTTCCGCGGTCACCTCGAACTGCCGCAGGGCGCCGAGGTGTCCAAGGCCGAGCTCGTCGCGACCGCCGACGACGACTTCACGCTGTACCTCGACGGCGCGGAGGTGTTGCACGCACCCGAGCAGACCGACGGCTGGCGCACCGGGCGGTACGCCGACGTGACCGAGCAGGTCCGCGGGTCCGGCGCCGGGATCGTGCTCGCGGCCAGGGCCACCAACCGGGGCACGGCCGAGGTCGACCCGGGCGGACTGCTCGTACGGCTGGTGGTGCAGAGCTCGGACGGTGAGCACACCTGCGTGACCGGGGCCGGCTGGCGTTCGGCCGAGGAGGAGCAACAGGGCTGGCAGAAGGCGGACTTCGACGATTCCGGCTGGCCGGAGGCCGAGGTACTGGTGCCGTTCGGCGAGGGCCCGTGGGGTGACGACGCCAAGGCCACCGGGGACGAGCTGCCGGCGCCACTGCTGCGGCGGGAGTTCACCGTGGGCAAGCCGATCACCCGCGCACGCCTCTACATCAGCGGACTCGCGTACTACGAGGCGGAGTTGAACGGCCGACGAGTCGGCCGCCAGGTCCTCGATCCCGGCTTCACCGACTACGACAAGACCGTCCTGTACGCGGTGCACGACGTGACCGATCTCGTCCGCCGGGGCCGTAACGCGATCGGCGTGACCCTGGGCCGCGGCTTCTACGCCATGACCACGTCCAACGTCTGGAACTGGCACAAGCCGCCGTGGCACGGCGAACCCCGACTGCTCGGCCAGCTGGAGATCGACCACCCCGACGGCACGCGCAGCACGGTGTCGTCCGACGGCTCCTGGCGGATGGCCGAAGGGCCGACACTCTCCAACTCCCAGTACGCGGGCGAGACGTACGACGCCCGGAAGAATCCGCGGGGCTGGACGGAGCCGGGCTTCGACGACGGCGACTGGGAGCGCCCCGAACGCCAGGACGCCCCGAAGGGCAGCCTGCGGGCGCAGCCGCTCGAGTCCATCGAGATCACGGACACGGTTCGGCCGGTCGCGGTGACGGCGCACGGCGACGACTGGATCGTCGACATGGGCCGCACGATGGCCGGCTGGACGCGGCTCAAGGTGCGGGCGAAGGCAGGGACGACCGTCCGGCTTGTGCACGGCGAGAAGCTCAAGGACGACGGCAGTGTGCACGCCGAGACGGAGCATGTGCCGGGACGTTTCCAGACGGACGAATACGTCTGTGCGGGCGACGGTGACGAGGTGTGGGAGCCCAAGTTCTCGTACAAGGGCTTCCGTTACGTGCAGGTCAGCGGCCTGCCCGAGAAGCCCGAACCGGAACAGGTACTCGGTCGGCTCGTGCACTCCACGGTCGAGGACACCGGCAGTTTCCGGTGCTCGGAGCCGCAGTACGAGCAGTTCGAGAAGGCCATGCGGCGCACCGTCCTGAACAATCTGCACGGATACCCGACGGACACGCCGATGTTCGAGAAGAACGGCTGGACCGGCGACGCCCAGGTGGGCGCACCCACCATGATGTACGCACTCGGCATGCACCGGTTCCTCGGCAAATGGCTCGACGACCTGGCGGACAGTCAGAACGACCGGGGTCAGCCGCCGGTGATCGTGCCGAGCGGCGGCTGGGGCTACAAGGAGCTGGCACCCACGCCCGAGTGGACCACCGTGTATCCGTTCCTGGTGCGCGAGATGTACCGGGTGTACGGCGACGAGCGTGTGGTGCGCTCCCATCTGCCCGCCGTGATCCGCTACTTGGACTACGAGATCGACCGCCTCGAGGACGGACTCGCGGTCACCGCGCTCGGCGACTGGCTGCCGCCGGGCCACCCCAGCGGTATCCCGCCCGAGGACACGCGACTGACCGCCACGGCCTACCTCCACCGCGCGCTCACCGACACCGCGGACATGGCCGATCTGGTCGGCGAGGCCAGCGTGCGCGACCGCTACCGCGACACCGCCGAGAAGCTCAAGGAGGCATTCAACAAGGAGTTCCTCGGCCCGGACGGCCACTACCGCACGGCGAAGGAGAAGGAGTACCGGCAGACCAACAACTGCCTGCCGCTGGCCTTCGGCCTGGTACCGGCAGGCGCACGGGCGAGCGCCGCCGCCTCACTGGTGGCCGACATCGAGAAGCGCGGCAACCACCTGAACACCGGCTGCCTCGGCACCAGCGTGCTGCTGCGCGCGCTGAGCGCCGCCGGCCACCCCGAAGTGGCCCACGCCGTCGCGACCCAGACGACGTACCCGAGTTGGGGCTACTGGTTCGAGAACGGCGCCGACACGATGTGGGAGATGTGGGAGCTGGAATCCCGCTCCCGCGACCACTACTTCATGGGCACGGTCGCCCAGTGGCTGTACGAGAACGTGGCCGGGCTCAGGCCCGGGGACGCGGGGTACCGCACCTTCGTCGTGCGTCCCGACGCCAGGGCCGGGGTCAACTGGGCGCGCACCGAGTTGCACAGTGTGCGGGGGCCGGCCGAGGTCGCCTGGTCGCGGATCGACAAAGCGGTACGGCTGACCGTACGGGTGCCGGTGGGCTCGACGGCCGAGGTGCATGTGCCCGCCGCGTCCAAGTCGGCGGCCGAGGCACCACGAGGTGCGAAGTTCGTCCGCACCGAGCCGGGGCACGTCGTCTACCAGGTGGGGCACGGACGTTGGGAGTTCAGCGGGCGTCCCTGACCGGTGGGTCGCGGGGCTGCTGCCCGTTCAGGTGCCGGCCGTGGTCTTCGCGGCCGCGCGCCTGAGCAGCAGGCCCGCCGCGCCGGCGGTGAAGTACACGAGGATCGCGTAGACCGCGCTGGGTACGGCGATCTCCGCGCTGTCGAGCAGCGTGGGGCTCAGTGCGATGGTCATGGCCAGGGAGGTGTTGTGCATGCCGATCTCCATGCACACGGCGACACCCTGGGCATGGCCGCCGCTGGCGATCCGAGCGGCCAGGTAGCCGGTGGCGAGCGAGACGACACTGAACAGCGTGGCCACCAGGCCGACTTCGGCCAGGTACTCCCCCACGTTGCCACGCTCGGACACCAGCGCCGCGACGATCACCGCTGCCAGGATCACCAGGCTGAGCAACTTCACCGGCCGTTCCGCACGCCGGGCGAGTTCGAGGCGTCGGGCCCTTGCGTACATGCCGAGGGCGACGGGGATCAGGACGAGCGCGAACACCTGCAGTGTCTTGGTGAATTGGAGCCCCACCTGGCCTCCGTCGCCGGGTTCGAAGTAGTCGATCGCGAGGTTGACCACGAGCGGCAGGGTGAACACGGCGAGCACCGAGTTGATTGCGGTGAGCGTGATGTTGAGGGCTACGTCACCGCCGAAGAGGTGGCTGTAGACGTTCGCCATGGTGCCGCCCGGCGAGGCGGCGAGCAGCAGCATGCCGACCGCCGGCGCCGCCGCGAGACCGAAGGCGAGAATCAGTCCGAAGCAGACAGCCGGCAGCAGCACCAGCTGACAGCCGAGCGCGACCAACACGGTGCGCGGATACGCCGCAACCCGCCGGAAGTCGTCAGCCGTGAGACTCAGACCGAGCCCGAACATGATCACGGCAAGCACGAGCGGCACCAGGACGGTCACCAGGGGAGAGTCCACCGGCACAGCGTGGAGCTACCGGGGCACGGAGTCCATACCCGTGACCCGGAGCGCTATGACTTGGCCGAGGGCCCCATGACGGCACGTGCGACGAGGTCATGGATCAAGAACTCCCCGGGCTTGCGGTTCTCTTGGAGCCGGGCGAGGTCGCCGGGGCCGAACCAGTCGTAGGCAGAGTGCTTGGTCCACTCAAGCCTGGGATTCTCCAGGTCACCGTCGACCTCGACGAGGTAATCGGCCTCGTGACGGAGTCCACCGCCATCGTCGCCCGTCCAGGTCGTGATGCCGAGGAATCGCCGCACATGGGTCAGGCGCCAGCCGGTCTCCTCCTCGACTTCACGGGCGAGAGCTTCGAGGAGTGACTCCCCGGCCTCGAGGTGACCGCCCACGATGTCCCAGGAATCAGGAAACAGACGTCGGTCCGAGCTTCGTCTCTGCGCGAAGGCTTCGCCATCGCGGTTGAGGATGACGGCGCCGACCGCCCAGACCTCGCCCGGTCCGGGAACGGGCACATGGACGCAGACGTCGGCGGTGAACGACCGGCGGGGATCTGGCATGAAAGGGAGCGTAGACGAACCGATTCGGCCGAGGAGTTCGCGGCGCCGGAACTCCTCGCGTGCGCACGAACCGCCGTCGCTCACGGGCACCGTCAACATGCTCCGCAGTGTTGGACCCGGCTTCTAGCCGGCCGTGTCGGAGCCGTCGGTCTGGAGCCTCTTCTCGAACCAGGCCACGTCCCAGTAGCGGCCGAACTTTCGGCCCACCTCGGTGAACACGCCCCTGGGCTCGAAGCCGAAGCGTTCGTGGATCCGGTAGGAGGCCTCGTTCGGGACCGTGATCGCGGCGTAGGCGCGGTGCACGTCCTCCTCGGCGAGTGCCTCGAACAGCGCCTCGTAAAGCCGGGTGCCGAGGCCCCGGCCGCCGGCGTCCGGCGCGAGGTAGACGCTCGTCTCGACCGACGTGAGATAGGCCTGCTTGGGCCGGAACGGGCTGCTCGTCGCGTAGCCGAGTGCCCGGCCGTCGACGTCCGCGACGAGCAGGCGGTGCGGACCGTGCTCCGGATGGGCGTCGAGCCAGGCCTTGCGCTCGTCGACCGTGAACGGTTCGAGGTCGAAGGTGATCGGGGTCCCGGTCACGTAGTGGTTGTAGATCCGGGTCAGTTCCTCGAGGTCTCCCCCGGTCCCGGGCCTGATCTCCACTGCCTCGGCGTGGTCCTGCATGCGCTGCCTCCTTGTCCGGAGCGCACGCTAACCGGGGTGCGTTACACGCGTGTTTCCGCAGCTCACCGTGCCTGGATCAGCCACTACTCGCCAGGGTCAGGTGGACGTCCTTCTCGCCGTCCCCGGAGGCCGTCGCCTCGCCCCGGATCGCGAAGGCGGCGGCGAGCGCCTCGTGCAGTCGGTCGACGGCCGCGTAGCCGCCCTGGATGTCGGCAGTGACCTCGCCGCCGAGGGGCGCTGCCGGGGCCATGCCACGCTCTCGTGAGGTGTCGTACGTCGTCGTCCAGACGCTCGGGTGCCCGGCGGAGTCCTCCTTCGGCGCCTGGTCGGCTCCTCGGTCGCAGTGGAAGGCGTCGCCCAGGACCGCGAAGACCGTGCGGGCGTCGTCCCTGGTGCAGTCGCTCAGTTCCACCACGACGTCCGCCGTGGCCCTGTTCTGCGCATTCACCGTTCGTCGCTCCTCTCGGCGGCCGTCAGGCCACCGGCTGCGGTGCCGCGGGCCCGACGGCGGGTCTCGGCCGTCCTGGTGGGGTCGCCCGACCGTCGCTGACGTCTCCAGGGTCCCGCGCGACGGCCGCCTCGGCGAACGGGGACGGCTGCCGCCTTGCGTCCCCGTTCGGGCGGCGGGAGGGTCGGGAGCGTAGGGAAGGGTTCCCGAGGAGGACGAGTGCCATGGCCATCGCGACCGTCGATCCCACCACCGGCGAGACCCTCAGGACCTTCGAGGCCCTCGGGCCTCAGGAGATCGAGTCGCGGCTCGCTGCCGCTGCTGCCGCCTTCGGCCGTCACCGCCTCACGTCGTTCGCCGACCGTGGGGCGCTCCTCGAGCGGGCCGCCGAACTGCTCGAGGCGGACGAGGACGCGATCGCGCGCACCATGACGACGGAGATGGGCAAGCCGGTGGTCGCCGCACGCGCCGAGGCGGCGAAGTGCGTCAAGACGATGCGCTGGTACGCGCAGCACGCCGAGGAGCTGCTGGCCGACGAGATCCCGGCGGACGAGGACGTACGGGACTCGGGTGCGGTGCGGGCCGCGGTGCACTACCGGCCGCTGGGCGTGATCCTCGCCGTGATGCCCTGGAACTTCCCGCTGTGGCAGGTCGTGCGGTTCGCCGCGCCGGCCTTGATGGCGGGCAACACCTGTCTGCTCAAGCATGCGTCGAACGTCCCCCAGACCGCGCTCTACCTGCAGGAACTCTTCCTGCGTGCCGGGTACCCCGATGGCTGCTTCCAGACTCTCCTGATCGGCTCGGGCGCGGTGGAGGACGTACTGCGCGACCGGCGGGTGGCCGCGGCGACGCTGACGGGCAGCGAGCCGGCGGGCCGTGCGGTGGCGTCCGTGGCCGGCGACGAGATCAAGAAGACGGTGCTCGAACTCGGCGGCAGCGACCCGTTCGTGGTGATGCCCTCGGCGAACGTGGCGCGGGCGGCGACCACGGCCGTGACCGCCCGGGTCCAGAACAACGGCCAGTCCTGTATCGCCGCCAAGCGGTTTCTTGTACACGCCGATGTGTACGAGGAGTTCGAGGAGCGCTTCGTGGTCGGTATGCGGGCGCTGACCGTCGGCGATCCGATGGAGGAGAACACCGATGTCGGTCCGCTCTCCTCCGAGCAGGGGCGCACGGATCTGGAGGAGCTGGTCGACGACGCGGTGCGACGGGGAGCGAGCACGCTGTGCGGCGGGCAGCGCCCCAAGGACCGCGACCGGGGCTGGTTCTACGAGCCGACGATCCTGGCCGGGATCACCGAAGCCATGCGCATCCACCGCGAGGAGGCGTTCGGTCCGGTGGCCACGCTGTACCGGGTGGAGAGCCTGGACGAGGCGGTCGAACTCGCCAACGACACGTCCTTCGGCCTGAGTTCGAATGTGTGGACCGACGACGACGCCGACGTCCGGCGCTTCGTACGGGATCTGGAGGCGGGCGGCATCTTCTTCAACGGCATGACGGCCTCGCACCCGGGTCTCCCCTTCGGCGGCGTGAAGCGGTCGGGGTACGGGCGCGAACTGGCGGGGCACGGCATCCGCGAGTTCTGCAACGCGACCACGCTGTCCTACCGCGACGCCTGATTCCGCTGCTCGACGTCGCCTGCGCGCACCGCGGTTTGTCACCGCGGTGACAACGTGGCCTTCGGGGTTTGTTCGCGAACGATGGGCCCCGGCGCCTCGGCGACGGTATGTTCACCGGACCTGTGTCCCTCGCGCAGATGGAGCAAGTCATGGTGAATGGTTCTCCGTTGCTCGTGGGCGACGGACCGCAGGGCGGCCGGCCGGAACCGGCGCGCGCCGCACCGGGTCCCGTGCCGGGCGGGCTGCACGAGCAACTGCGCCCCTTCATGCCCGACATCACCACGGAGGTCGTCCGGGCGATCCGTACGGAGATACCCGAGTACGCGCGGCCGATGGACGACACGTACATGCATGTGGTGAACCGTGGGGTGGAGCAGGCACTCACCGGCTTCCTCGCCCGGCTCGGGGGCGCGGGCGCGGACTGGGAGCCGGTGCGGGCGACCTATCAGCACATCGGCCGCGGCGAGGCCGACGAGGGACGCAGTCTCGACACCTTCCAGGCCGCACTGCGGCTCGGCGCCCGAGTGACGTGGAGACGGGTCAGCGCGCTCGTCGAGGCCGAGCAGCTGCCGCGTCAGGTGCTCGCGCCGTTCGGGGAGGCGCTCTTTCTGCATCTGGACGAGATGGCCGCGGCGACCACGGCCGGGTACACCGAGGCGCGGCTGCACGCCGCGGGTGAACTGCAGCAGCGGCGTTCCCGTCTCATCGATCTGCTGACCACGGATCCGCCGGTGTCGGCGGAGGCCATCTCCGATCTGGCGAGTGCGGCGCAGTGGCCGCTGCCACGGGAGTTGGCGGTGGTGGTGACCGATCACGCGCTGCACCCGAAGTCGGGGCGTCCCATCGTGCCGCCGGAGTTCCTGACCCGGTTCGACGAGCAGCCCGGCCGGATCGTGGTCCCCGACCCGGACGGGCCCGGGCGGGCACGTGCGATCGCCGGGGCGCTGCCGGGGATGCGCGCCGTCATCGGGCCCACGGTCCCGCTGCGTGAAGGCGCCCGTTCACTGCGCTGGGCGCTGGACGGGCTGGAGTTGTCCCGGCGCGGGGTGCTGCCCGACACCGAGATCGTCTCCTGCTCCGACCATCTCTCGACGCTGCTGCTCTTCCAGGACGAGGCGTTGATCGACGCGCTCGCGCAGCGCCGTCTACGTCCGCTGCGCCATGTGCGCTCCCCGCAGCGCGAGCGCTTGGCGGAGACGCTGTTGTGCTGGCTGCAGAGCGGGCACAACGCCAGCGAGGTGGCGAGCCGGCTCGCCGTGCACCCCCAGACGGTCCGCTACCGACTGCGTCAGCTGGACGAGGTGTTCGGGCCCGCGCTGCACGATCCTGCGGCCCAGTTCGATATGCAACTGGCCCTGCACGCGAGGAGTTTGCGCCCGTCGGGGCTGTGAGTGCGGGGCGTACTCCCTGCGGTCCCGGATCGCGCTCCACGCCGTACGCGCGCCATCGCCCCCGGCCCCTCACCCGCACGCGAACCCGCTCAGCCGGCCGCAGCCACACGTCCGGACGATCGCGCCGCGACCATACCGCTGAGCAGGACGGCGCGCCGGCGAGTGAAGATGCGCGGCAGCCTCACCGTGAATGCGTTCAGGCGGCCCGACTGCACGCTGGGCCTGCGGCCGCGGTCGAGTGCCCGCATGGCGGTGGCGACCACCTGCTCGGGTGTCTGAAAGCTGCCCCGGTAGGTCCCGCCGCCCAGATCGTCGAAGAACTCGGTGCGGGTGAGGCCAGGGGCGAGGGAGAGTACGCGCAGGCCGGTGCCGCGTGACTCGTACCAGAGCGCCTCGGTGAAGCTGAGGACGAACGCCTTGCAGGCGGCATAGACGGCCATCGCGGGGGCGGGGGTGTAGGCGGCCATGCTCGCGAGGTTGACGAGGATGCCCCGTCCCGAGGTCCGGAGCGGCTCTATGAACGCTCGGGTGACGTCCACGAGGTTGGCGACGTCCACGGCTATCTCGTCGGCGAGGCGGTCGGGATCCTCCTGGTGAAAGGCGCCGTCGGTGCCGAACCCGGCGTTGTTCACCAGGCCGTCGACGGTGATGCCCCGCCGGGTCAGATCGGCGGCAAGGCGCGGGCCCGCACCCGGCTCACTCAAATCCAGCGATATCGCCGTGGCGCTCACACCGTGCCGTGCCCGCAGTTCGGAGGCGAGCGCCTCCAAGCGGTCGCGCCGGCGCGCGACGAGGACGACAGCGGACCCGCGGCGGGCGAGCTCGCGGGCGAAGGCCGCACCGATGCCGGAGCTGGCGCCGGTGACGATCGTGGTCTGGCCGGAGAAATCGATCGGAATCATGCCTGCACCCTATGCCGCATCTTGCACTCGGTGCAATATGTAGCGCCTGGTGCAGGATTGTAGGCTGCGTGCATGGCCGACACCCCCACGCTCCGAGAGCGTGCGCGCCGCGCGGCACGCGCCGAGATCGCCGCCACCGCCATCGGGCTCTTCGCGGAGCACGGATTCGACGCCACGACGGTCGACCAGATCACCGCGGCGGTCGGCATCTCCCGCCGGTCCTTCTTCCACTACTTCGGAAGCAAGGAGGACCTCGTCCTGGGCGACATCGACGCGCTGGGCGAGTCGGTACGAGCCGCGCTCGAGGCCCGGCCCGAAGACGAGTCGGCCTGGGAAGCCATCCGGGGAGCCTTGCTGGTCCTCCGTGAGGCCGGGGGCAGCCGGGCGGAGCAACTCACTCTCGCCGCCCTCCACCACGAGGCACCCTCACTGCGCGCCCGCCATCTGGAGAAGCACCTGCGCTGGCAGGAACTCCTCGCGCCCGAGATCCAACGCCGCCTGGGCCTGCCCGCGTCCCCGGAGGCCGACCCCAGGGCCAAGGCTTTCGTCGCGGCCGCCCTGGCCTGCGTCGACGCGGCCACCGACGCCTGGTACCGGTCCGGCGGGGCGGACGATCCCGAGCGCCTCTTCGACGAGGCGGTCGCAGCGCTGCGCAGCTAGGGCTCGTCCGCAGCGTCCTGCACGGACAACGGACGGACCTCGGAGCCGAACAGTTCGACCGCAGCTCGCGCCACCTGGCGCCATTCCCTCGATAATGACCTCGGGTTCGCAGACCCAGCCCGCAGGCCCCACTGCCAATCCCTGGAGGTACCCGTGAAGATGCTGATCAACGTGGCCGAGACCGTGGTCGCCGACGCGCTGCGCGGCATGGCGGCCGCGCATCCGGAGCTCACGGTGGACGTCGAGAACCGGGTGATCGTCCGCCGCGACGCACCCGTTGCCGACAAGGTGGCGCTGGTGTCGGGCGGCGGTTCGGGGCACGAGCCGTTGCACGGCGGGTTCGTCGGCCCCGGGATGCTGTCCGCCGCGTGTCCGGGTGAGGTGTTCACCTCCCCCGTGCCGGACCAGATGGTGCGGGCCGCGGCGGCCGTGGACAGCGGCCGTGGCGTGCTGTTCGTGGTGAAGAACTACACCGGTGACGTACTGAACTTCGACATGGCCGCCGAACTCGCCGAGGACGAGGGCATCCAGGTGGCCAAGGTCCTGGTCAACGACGACGTGGCGGTCACCGACAGCCTCTACACGGCGGGCCGGCGCGGCACCGGGGCCACGCTCTTCGTGGAGAAGCTGGCCGGCGCCGCTGCGGACGAGGGCATGCCCCTGGAGCGGGTCGAGGCCGTCGCGCACCGGGTCAACGACCGGGCACGGAGCTTCGGTGTGGCGCTGAGCCCCTGCTCCACTCCCGCCAAGGGCGGGCCGACCTTCGACCTCCCGGACGGAGAGCTGGAACTGGGCGTGGGCATCCACGGCGAGCCGGGGCGCGAGCGGCGTTCGATGATGACCTCGCGCGAGATCGCCGACTTCGCGGTGGACGCGGTGCTCGAAGACCTGCAGCCCCGCAATCCCGTACTGCTCCTGGTGAACGGCATGGGAGCGACACCCCTGCTCGAGCTGTACGGCTTCCACGCCGAGGTGCAGCGCGTCCTCACCGAGCGGAACGTGACCGTCGCCCGGGTGCTCGTCGGCAACTACGTGACGTCGCTCGACATGGCGGGCGCCTCGGTGACCCTCTGCGAGGCGGACGAGGAGTTGCTGCGCCTGTGGGACGCACCCGTGCGCACCACCGCGCTGCGCTGGGGCGTCTGAGCGGCCCGCAGGACATGGGCCGCTCTACTCTGGGAGCCCGTACGCGATCTAGGAGGACTCGTGCTCGACGCCGGATTCTTCCGCCGCTGGCTGACGGCCGCGGCGGCCACCGTGGACCGTGAGGCGGAACGGCTCACGGACCTCGACTCGCCGATCGGCGATGCGGACCACGGCAGCAATCTGCAGCGCGGTTTCCGCGCGGTGGTGGCGACTCTGGAGAAGGAGGCGCCCGCCACCCCGGGGGCCGTACTCACCGCGGCCGGGCGCCAGTTGATCTCGACGGTGGGCGGCGCTTCGGGTCCGCTGTACGGGACGCTGCTGCGGCGCACCGGCAAGGCGTTGGGCGAGGCGGAAGAGGTGTCGGAGCAGGACTTCGCGGCGGCGCTGCGCGAGGGCGTGGAGGCGGTCGCGCGTCTGGGCGGCGCGGCGGTGGGCGACAAGACCATGCTGGACGCGCTCGTACCTGCCGCGGACGCGCTCGACGAATCCTTCGAGGCGGCGGCCGAGGCGGCCGAGGAGGGCGCCCTGTCCACGGTGCCGCTGCAGGCCCGCAAGGGCAGGGCGAGTTATCTGGGCGAGCGCAGCATCGGGCACCAGGATCCGGGCGCGACCTCCTCCGCCCTGCTCGTCGCGGCACTCGCGAAGGCGGCGGGCGGCAGCCATGAGTGAGGCGGGCGAGGCGAGCGTGGCGGTGCCCGGCACGGTGGGCATCGTCCTGGTCTCGCACAGCGGACCCGTGGCCACCTCGGTCGCCGACCTCGCCGTGGGCCTCGCGGGCGGCGGCTCGACCGCGCCCGTGCTGCCGGCGGGCGGCACGGAGGACGGTGGGCTCGGTACCAGTTCGGAGTTGATCACCTCCGCGGCCCGTGCGGTGGACGGTGGCGCGGGAGTTGCGGTCCTGGTCGACCTCGGCAGCGCGGTACTGACGGTGAAGGCGCTGCTCGCCGAGGGGGACGAGCTCCCGGACGGGACACGCCTGGTGGACGCACCGTTCGTGGAGGGCGCGGTGGCCGCGCTCGTCACGGCCTCGACCGGCGCCGGCCTCGACGCGGTCGAGTCCGCGGCCCGTGAGGCGTACGACTACCGCAAGACCGGCTGAGGACGGCACTGGGTACGAGGCACGGTGCCCGGGGCGGGCTCAACTCCCCCGGGCACCGTGCCCCTTGGTCCGTCAGGCGCCCGGCGCCCGTACGCCCCGGAACGACGGCTTGCGGCTGAGGGTGAAGCCCAGCCTCTCGTACACACGTATCGCGCCCGCGTTGTCCGCCCCGGTGTGCAGGAGCGGGATCTCGCCGCGCTCCCGCACGCCCGCGGACACCGCGAGCACGAGGCGGGCGGCCAGGCCCTGGCCGCGGTACGCCGGGTCCGTGCAGACCGCGCTGATCTCCGTCCAGCCCGCGGGCCGCAGCCGCTCCCCCGCCATCGCGACGAGCACGCCCTCGCGCCGGATGCCCAGATATGTGCCGAGCTCCACGGTGCGCGGCAGGAACGGACCGGGCCGCGTACGGGCCACCAGGTCGAGCATCTCCGGCACGTCGGCGGGTCCGAGCTCGACGGCCTCCTCGTCGGGCTCGCCCCGTACCGTCTCGCCGAGCAGCTGGACGCCGTCGATCCGGAAGACGCTCTCCCAGCCCTCGGGGAGCGTGCCCTCCAGTCCGGCGAACGTCGCCTCGCCTCCGGGCCCGACCAGCGCCGCCAGGTCCGCCCAGTCTGCGGGTTCCGGGTCGTCGGGCAGGGCGGCCCATCCGGCGACCTCCGGCGGATAGCGCAGCGCCCGCCCCCGGGTCTCGGCGAAGTGGGCGTGCGGGCCGGTCAGTGCGGCGCGCACCGGGTTCGCCAGCGGGCCGGTGTCCGCCACCTGCTTCGCGGGTTCACGGACCGGCTGCCCGCCGCTCGGGCCGCCGCGCTCGGGGGCGACGTCGGGGTGCGGGGCGTACGGGGTGTGCATGTGTGCTGGTACTCCTTCTCCGGCCGGCCGGCGGGCCCGGGCGTACGGGGCGCCGGCAGGTGCAAGGAAGATCGCGGGTCCGGTATTCCCGGACGCGGATGTCACCGGCGGGTGGCGACCAGGAGCCTGCAGCGTGGGCTGCCGTCCGGTCGGCGGCCGAGCTCGTCGAGGGCGTACAGCGCGGAGCTGAAGCCCGTCCGGGTCAGTTCGGCGCGCACGTCGGTGAGCCCGAAGCCGCGGTAGTACATGACGAACGGCGGCCGCCACACGGCGTTGCGCGCCCGCATCGCGGTGTCGAAGCCGAGCATCGCGAGGTGGCCCCGGCTGCCGGGCCTGGCGGGCGCGACCAGCGGGAAGGCGAAGCTTCCGCCGGGACGCAGCACCGCGTGGACCTGCTCGAAGAGCCGGGGCCGCTGCTCGGGCAGGAAGTGTCCGAACGCCCCGAAGCTCACGACCAGGTCGAAGACCGGGCCGAACGGCAGGGCGAGGGCGTCACCGCGCACCCAGTCGGCCGGAGTGTCGCCGGGCGCGGGCCGATGCTCCTGGCGGCCTGCGGCGAGCATCCCGGCGCTGAAGTCGACGCCGACGGCTCGGTCCCGGCAGACCTCGCCGAGCACCTCGAGGCCCGCCCCCGTCCCGCAGCACAGATCGAGGCCCGTACGGAACGGACCGATGGTGCGCAGGACGCGGGTCACCGGACCGAGTACGCCGCCGGGTGTGCGGAACGGCGTGCGGTCGAACTTCGGCGCGAGCAGGTCGTAGCCGTGCTCCACGGAGGACAGTGCCTGCACGGCGAGTTCACGGAGGGTGGGACCTTGGGGCGAGAACATCGCGGCCAGCATACGATCACCGGCCGGCTCCGGATGCCGCCGTAGGTCCTTCGTCCCGGTGGGCTCCGGGACGAAGGACGGCAGTGCCGTTCCTCAGGCGAGCGGCAGTTCAGCGGTGCCGCGGCCCGTCGCGGGGATGCCGGCCGGACGCGCCAGGTGGAACTCCGCGTGGCCGAGCTCCGCGGTGGCGCGCAGTACCCCGCCGTCGCGCACGACCCGGTACGTGGCCGCCGGAGCACCGGCACGGTTGGTGACGGTGACCGTGGTGTCGCGGACGTCGGCTCCCGCGACGAGGGTGAGGCCCTCGGACCAGTCGCCGTCGGGACGCCGGTCGTCCCCGGTCAGCGGCAGAACGGCGCCGGGGCGGACGTACAGCGGCAGACTGTCGAAGCCGTGGTGTTCCCGCAGCCAGCGCCCGCCCTCGACGGTGTCCCCGGTCAGCAGGTGGGTCCAGGTGCCCTCGGGCAGATAGAACTCCACGTCGCCGCCGGCCGAGAAGACGGGGGCGACCAGGAGGTCCGGGCCGAGCATGTACTGCCGGTCGAGGGTGCGGCATGCGGGGTCGCCGGGGAAGTCGAGCAGCAGGGGCCGCATCAGGGGTACGCCTGTGCGGTGGGCCTCGGCGGCGGCGCCGTAGAGGTAGGGCATGAGGCGGTGCTTGAGCAGCGTGAACTGCCGTGCCACATCGACCGCTTCGTCGCCGAACTCCCACGGCACGCGGTACGACGAGGAGCCGTGCAGGCGGCTGTGCGAGGAGAGCAGTCCGAAGGCGAGCCAGCGCTTGAAGACGGCCGGGTCGGGGGTGCCTTCGAAGCCGCCGATGTCGTGCGACCAGAAGCCGAATCCGGACAGCGACAGGGACAGTCCACCGCGCAGCGATTCGGCCATGGCCGCGAAGGACGACCAGCAGTCGCCGCCCCAGTGCACCGGGAACTGCTGGCCGCCGGCGGTCGCCGAGCGTGCGAAGAGTACGGCCTCGCCCCTGCCGCGCTCCCGCTCGAGGAGTTCGAAGACGGCTTCGTTGTAGAGGTGCGCGTAGTAGTTGTGCATCCGCTCGGGGTCGGAGCCGTCGTGCCAGACGACGTCGGTCGGGATGCGTTCGCCGAAGTCCGTCTTGAAGCAGTCGACGCCCTGGTCGAGCAGGCCCTTGAGCTTGTCCTGGTACCAGGCGCGGGCCTCGGGGTCGGTGAAGTCGACCAGTGCCATGCCGGCCTGCCACAGGTCCCACTGCCAGATGTCACCGTCGGCGGTCTTCACCAGGTAGCCGCGTTCGGCTCCCTCGTCGAAGAGCGCGGACTTCTGCGCGATGTACGGGTTGATCCACACCGAGATCTTCAGGCCGCGTTCCTTGAGGCGGGCCAGCATCCCTTCGGGGTCGGGGAAGACCGCCGGGTCCCACTCGAAGTCCGACCACTGGTACTCGCGCATCCAGAAGCAGTCGAAGTGGAAGACGGACAGCGGGATTCCGCGCTCGGACATGCCGTCCACGAAGGAGGAGACGGTCGCCTCGTCGTACTGGGTGGTGAAGGAGGTCGTCAGCCACAGTCCGAACGACCAGGCGGGCGGCAGCGCCGGGCGGCCGGTCAGCGCGGTGTAGCGGCGCAGTACGTCCTTGGGCTCGGGTCCGGCCACCACGTAGTACTCGAGGGTCTGGTCCTCGACGCTGAACTGCAGCTCGCCGACGGATTCGGAACCGACCTCGTAGGAGACCTTTCCGGGGTGGCGGACGAAGACGCCGTAGGCGCCGGTGGGAGTGACGTGCAGGCTGAACGGCACGTTCTTGTAGGCCTGTTCGCTGCTGGTGCCGCCGTCGGCCTGCCAGATGTCGACGGTCTGGCCGTTCTTCACGAACGGGGTGAAGCGCTCGCCCAGTCCGTACACCTGGCCGCCGACGCCCAGGGCCAGCTGGGCCGCCATGTGGTGGGCGCCGTCGGGGGTGGTGACGAAGGCGGTGCCCTTGCGGCCGGCGGAGGTGACCTCGCGGCCGTCCCGGTCGGTGAAGGAGAGCGTCCAGGGAGCGGCGGAGTCGACGGTGACGGCGAGTGCGCCGCTGTCCAGCGTGACGCGGGTGCCGTCGGTGTCGATCCTGCCCACGCCCTCGGTGGCGCCCGGCAGTTCGAAGTCGGGGCCGGGGTTGCGGCGGCCCGCGTGGTGGGTGACGCGGACGCCGATGACACCCTCGGCGGGCGCGTGGCAGTCGACGGTGAGGAGGGGGGCGTTGAGGGTGTCGCCGCGGCGTTCCACGCGCTTGACGGCCGCGTAGGCGGTGAAGCGGTCGTCGTGGACGCGGATGTCGCGGGCTTCGGTGGCGTAGGAGGCCTGGACGCCGTCGCGCATCAGCCAGTAGCCGTCGGTGAACTTCAAGGGTCTTACCTCTGCGGGTGGTTCGGGGCGCTGGGTGAGCGCTCGGGTGGCGCTTCGCGGTGGGGTTCAGTCGAGCAGGGCGGGTGTGGCGCGGGTGAGGACGGTGCCCAGGCGTTCCCAGGTCTCGTCGTCGCGCGGCAGCGCGGGCAGCAGTGGGCCCTGTGCGGTGGCCCAGCCTGCGGCGGCCGCGACCGGTTCCTCGCCGGTGGCGGCACCGAGGGCGAGGGCGGCGGCGCCGAGGGCGACGAGTTCGCCGGACTCGGGCAGGATCACCGGGCGGCCGGACAGTCTGCGTACGGTCTCGAGCCAGGTGCGGCCGCGGGCTCCGCCGCCCACCAGGCGCAGCGGCCGGTCGGCTGCGGCCGGGTCCGCCGGGTCGACACCGCAGGCTTCTAGTACGGCGTCGAGCGCGCGCAGTGCGGTGAACGCGGCGCCTTCGTAAGCGGCGCCGAGCACCTGTTGCGGCGTGGTGGCGTGCCGGAGGCCGGTCAGCAGTCCGGCGGCGTGCGGCAGGTCAGGGGTGCGTTCGCCGTCGAGGTAGGGCAGCAGGACGGTCTCGCCACCGGGGGTCGCGTCGTCGCGGTCGAGGCCGAGCAGCACTGCGATCCGGTCGACGGCGAGCGTGCAGTTGAGGGTGCACGCGAGCGGCAGGTAGGTGCCGTCGGCGGCGGCGAACCCGGCCAGTGCCGGATCGTCGGGCCGGCGCAGTCCGCCCGCGAAGACGGTGCCGGAGGTGCCGAGGCTGAGTGCCGCGTGGTCCAGGAGGCCCGCGCCGCCGAGGCCGAGTCCGACCGCGGCGGCCATGTTGTCGCCGGTGCCTGCGGCGACCGCGACACCTTCGGGCAGGCCGAGCTCTTCGGCGGCCGCGGCGGTGAGGGTGCCGACGCGGGTGCCGCCGGTCGGGGCGACGGCGGGGAGCAGGCGGGCGGGCAGGTCGAGCAGCGCGAGCAGTTCGTCGTCGTAGGCGCCGGTGGCGGTGGAGTACCAGCAGGTGCCGGAGGCGTCTCCCGGGTCGGTGACGGCGGAGCCGCAGAGTCGCTCGGTGAGGAAGTCGTGCGGGAGGCGCACGGCGGCCGCGGAGCGGACGGTGTCGGGGTCGTTGGCGCGCAGCCACTGCCACTTGGTGGCCGTCATCGACGGGACCGGGACGGATCCGGTACGTGCCGTCCAGGCGCGCGGGCCGCCGAGGGCCTCGGTGAGTTCGGCGGCCTGCGGTGCGGAGCGGGTGTCGTTCCACAGCAGGGCGCCGCGCAGCGGCCGGCCTCGGCCGTCGAGGACGACGAGGCCGTGCTGCTGGCCGGCGACGCCGATGCCGGTGACCGCGGAGGCGGGTACGTCCGCGTCCTTCAGGGCCCCGGCGAGTGCGTCGCGCAGGGCCGACCACCAGGCCTCGGGGTCGCTCTCGCGCGCTCCGTCGGTGCCGGTCACTTCGTGCGGGGCGCGCCCGACGGCGAGCAGCCGTCCGGTGGCGCCGTCGACGACGGCCGCCTTGGTCGACTGGGTGGAGCTGTCCACGCCGATGACGACGCTGCTCGGGGGCATCGCTGACCTCGATTCCTGCCGGAGCTTCCTGCCGAACGATTTTGATCGTACACAAAACAAATCCGGGCCGGCAGGGGCGATTTCGATCCGCCGGGCACCCTTTGGCGGACGCGGCAGATGCGTACTACGAAGCGCTACCGCATGGTTACGTTTTCGGGTCTGGCGTGCGACGCGGGAATCACGTATTAGTCATGTGACTGAACAAAAGAGCGGGACGCAGTCACCCCCGCTCCCCGTCCGCACGCATCAGTAAGGGGCCGCACGATGACAGATCGCTTCACACCCACCCCGCAGGACAGGTTCACCTTCGGTCTGTGGACGGTTGGTTGGCGCGGTAATGATCCGTTCGGTGAGGCGACGAGGCGGGCGTTGGATCCGGTGGAGTCGGTTGAGCGGCTTGCGGAGCTGGGTGCGTACGGGGTGACGTTCCATGAT
>NZ_KZ984557.1:56646-299541 GCF_003574445.1 Streptomyces sp. YIM 130001 | reverse complement strand
TTTCCCCGTCCCGTTTCCGGTCGGAATTCGAATCCGTGGCCGTTGGAGAGCCATTTGCCTTTCGGCGAGACCCGACTTTATCAGAGAAATTCGCGGGCCTTGACCAGCTGAAGGATTCTGATGAATCGGGAAGCTTCTCGAGGAATTGAATTTCTCGGAAGCGAAGTAGATGTTAACCGTTGCGAGTGGTTCTGTCGAACTCTAGGCAACTGTTCGAATCTACCTCCCGGCGCAGACCGTGTCAACGGCCTTTGCGGGATGCAGAGGACAGTACCAGCTCCCGGACGCCCCACGCACATCAGGCTGCGGTGGGGACCGATGCACTGCGTTCGGCCGTGCTGAGGTCACCTGTCTCGCCGGCCCGCACCGCTCGGCCGCCGAGCACGTAGACGTATGCCAGGAAGGCCAGTTCGGCTGCGACACCGATGGAGATCCGGGCCCAGGTGGGCAGGCCCGAGGGGGTCACGAAGCCCTCGATCGCTCCGGAGACGAAGAGGACGAGGGCCAGGCCGATGGCCATGCCCAGGGCCGCGCGGCCCTCTTCGGCCAAGGCGGTGCGGCGTGGTCGGGGGCCGGGGGCGATGAGGGTCCAGCCGAGGCGTAGGCCGGTTCCCGCCGCTACGAAGACGGCGGTCAGTTCGAGGAGGCCGTGCGGGAGGATCAGGCCGAGGAAGGTGTCGAGTCGGCCTGCGGACGACATGAGTCCGAAGCCGACCGCGAGGTTGAGCATGTTCTGGAAGAGGATCCAGACGACCGGCAGACACAGGAAGGCGCCGAGGACCAGGCACATGGCCGCGGCCTGAGCGTTGTTCGTCCACACCTGAGCGGCGAAGGAGGCTGCGGGGTGGCTCGAGTAGTAGGACTCGTATTCACCACCGGGGCGGGTGAGCTCGCGGAGCTCGTCGGGAGCCGCGATCGATGACTGGACCTCCGGGTGGGTGGCGATCCACCAGGCCATCAGAACGGCGACAAGGGTGGAGAGCAGTGCGGTGGGCACCCACCAGTGGCGGGCGCGGTACATCGCGGCTGGGAACCCTGAGGTCAGGAAGGTCGTGGCGTCGCGCCAGGAAGCGGTGCGGGTGCCGGTCACGGCACTACGCGCGCGTGCCACGAGTTGAGTGAGGCGTCCGATGAGTTGTGGGTCCGGGGCGCTGGACTGGATCAGGGAGAGATGGGTGGCGGTGCGCTGGTAGAGGGCCACGAGCTCGTCGCATTCGGCACCCGTGAGGCGGCGCCTGCGGCGTAGCAGATGGTCCAGGCGATCCCACTCGGCTCGGTGGGCGGAGACGAAAACGTCCAGGTCCATCAGGCGGCTGCTCCTC
This sequence comes from Streptomyces sp. YIM 130001, assembly GCF_003574445.1. Classification (GTDB taxonomy): domain Bacteria; phylum Actinomycetota; class Actinomycetes; order Streptomycetales; family Streptomycetaceae; genus Streptomyces. The sequence continues at coordinate 298,219 of NZ_KZ984557.1, read as the reverse complement.
GTACTGCGGCGCGATGCGCCCATAGCTTGGCAGACTGGCGGTTCCAGGGGCAGGGCGGAAGGGATGGCAGCGTGAGTGATCTTGTGACGGGCGAGGCGGTGGCGCTCGAGTTGCGTGCCGCGAAGCTTCCCAGCCGGGCGCTCGCCATCCTGATCGATCTGGTGGTGGCCTGGGTGGTGTACCTGGCCATATCCATAGGTCTGCTGAGCGCGACCGGTTCGCTGGACGACGCGGCCCAGGCCGCGGTCGCGGTGGCGTTGTTCCTGTTCGTGCTCGTGGGGGTGCCGATCGCGGTGGAGACGCTCAGCCACGGGCGGTCGTTGGGGAAGCTGGCGTGTGGGCTCCGGGTGGTGCGCGACGACGGGGGGCCGATCCGGTTCCGGCATGCGCTGGTGCGGGGGGCGATGGGGGTCGTCGAGATTCTGGCGTCCTTCGGGGTGGTCGCCTGTATCGCCTCGCTGGTGTCCGCGCGCGGGAGGCGGATCGGGGATGTCTTCGCGGGCACGCTGGTCGTGCGGGAGCGGGTGCCGGTAGCGCATCTGCCGTTCATCCCTCCGCCTCCGCCCTGGCTGGTGGGGCGCTTTTCGGGGCTCGACCTCTCCGGTGTGCCGGATTCGTTGTGGCTGGCGGTACGCCAGTACCTGACGCGGATGACGCAGTTGGATCCGCAGGTGGGGTGGTCGCTGGCCGAACGGCTCGCCGGGGATCTCGCGGAGTGCACCGGGGTGGCCGTGCCTTCGGACGTGCCGCCGGCGGCGTATCTGGCCGCGGTGGTGAATGAACGGCAGGCGCGGGACGCGCGTCGGGCGTTCGGAGGTTCCGAGTCCGGCGGTACGTACCCGGTGGCGGGGTTCGGGGTCCAGGGATCCGGGGTCCAGGAATCCGGGGTCCAGGGTTTCGCGGTGCCCGAGCCTGCGGGGAGTGGCGGTGCGGAGTCGGCGGGATGGTCCGGGCCCGCGGCGGGGGCGGCGGCTCCGGCGGTCGGTGAGCCCGTTCGGCCTTCGTATCGACCGGCGCAGGAGCAGCGGCCGGATGCCGGGGCGGGCGGCGGGACCGGCAGGAGCGGGTTTGCGCCGCCGGCCTGAGCGTTGGCGGACTGCGGTTGTGAGCGGGCGAGTCAGCCGAGCGGGGACGGCGGAGTTTCGAGGTGTTCGAGTTCGATGCCCGGTGCCGCCAGGACGACGTCCCCGGCGATGTACACGAGGGACTGATCGCCGGTGTCGAGGGCTGTGACCTGGTATTCGTCCACAACGAGCGGCCCGTTGTCAGTGGCGTGTGCTTCGCTCTTCAGCAGGGCCCAGGACTCGTCGACGGTACGCGGGGCGAGTACGGGATCGGTGAAGCGGACGAGGCGTACCCGGGTGGGTGCGGAGCCCGGTTCGAGGCGGAGCAGTCGGGCGGTGGCGACGAGGAAAGCGGGGGTTGTGCCGGTGAACGCGTGAGCGGGGACGTTGCCCTCGGTGGCCTCGGTGCCGGTGGGGTCGGTGCGTACCCAGGTGACCCCCTCGAGGGCGGCGCCGCGCACCTGCCAGCTCGCGGCATGCAGTTCGAGGCGGATGGGGCGGCCGAGGTCGTCGATGGTGAGATCGACGGAGCCGGCGTGATCGCCGGTGGGGGCGGTGAGTTGGGAGACGTAGCGCCAGCCGGAGGGGCCGGGGGCGCAGTGGAAGTGTTCTTCACCGAGGGGGGTGTGGTCGTGCGGGTCGTGGAGCGAATAGCGGCCGCGGGGCATGAGGATCGGGTCCTTGGTGGTGGCCTTGAGCGCCCGTACCGGGGGCAGGCCCCCGCCGTGGGACGACGGGGGCCTGCTGTGGTCCGGCTTCGAGCGGTGCCGGGAACTCCGGACGGGTCCAGGGTTCCGAGCGTGCTCAGTAGCGGTAGTGGTCCGGCTTGTACGGGCCCTCGACCTTGACGCCGATGTAGTCGGCCTGGTCGGGGCGGAGCTCGGTGAGCCGCACGCCGAGCGCGGCGAGGTGCAGGCGGGCGACCTTCTCGTCGAGGTGCTTGGGCAGCACGTAGACGTCGGTCGGGTACTCCTCGGGCTTGGTGAACAGCTCGATCTGGGCCAGGGTCTGGTCCGCGAACGAGTTGGACATGACGAACGACGGGTGGCCGGTCGCGTTGCCCAGGTTCAGCAGGCGGCCCTCGGACAGGACGATGAGCACCTTGCCGTCGGGGAAGGTCCAGGTGTGCACCTGGGGCTTGACCTCGTCCTTGACGATGCCCGGGATCGCCGCCAGGCCGGCCATGTCGATCTCGTTGTCGAAGTGGCCGATGTTCCCGACGATCGCCTGGTGCTTCATCTTGGCCATGTCCGAGGCCATGATGATGTCCTTGTTGCCCGTCGTGGTGACGAAGATGTCGGCCTGGCCGACGACGTCGTCGAGGGTGGCGACCTGGTAGCCGTCCATGGCCGCCTGGAGCGCGCAGATCGGGTCGATCTCCGTGATGATGACGCGGGCGCCCTGGCCGCGCAGGGACTCCGCGCAGCCCTTGCCGACGTCGCCGTAGCCGCAGATGACGGCGGTCTTGCCGCCGATGAGGACGTCCGTGGCGCGGTTGATGCCGTCGACGAGCGAGTGCCGGCAGCCGTACTTGTTGTCGAACTTCGACTTGGTGACGGCGTCGTTCACGTTGATCGCGGGGAAGAGCAGGGTGCCGTCACGGTGCATCTCGTAGAGACGGTGCACGCCGGTGGTGGTCTCCTCGGTGACGCCGCGGATCTCCGAGGCGAGACGGGTCCACTTCTGCGAGCCCTCGCTGATGGTGCGGTTGAGGACCTGCAGGATGACGCGGTGCTCGTCGCTCTCCGCGGTGTCGACGGAGGGGACCTTGCCGTCCTTCTCGTACTCGACGCCCTTGTGGACGAGGAGGGTGGCGTCGCCACCGTCGTCCAGGATCATGTTCGGGCCGCCGGTCGGGGAGTTGGGCCAGTTCAGCGCCTGCTCCGTGCACCACCAGTACTCCTCCAGCGTCTCGCCCTTCCAGGCGAAGACCGGGATGCCGGCGGGGGCGTCCGGGGTGCCGTTCGGGCCGACGGCGATCGCGGCGGCCGCGTGGTCCTGGGTGGAGAAGATGTTGCAGGAGGCCCAGCGGACGTCGGCGCCGAGCGCGACGAGCGTCTCGATCAGTACGGCCGTCTGCACGGTCATATGCAGCGAACCGGTGACCCGGGCGCCGGCCAGCGGCTGCGTGGCGGCGTACTCCTTGCGGATCGCCATCAGGCCGGGCATCTCGTGCTCGGCGAGGGTGATCTCCTTGCGGCCGAACTCCGCGAGGGAGAGATCGGCGACCTTGAAGTCCTGTCCATTGGCGACAGTCGTCATTACTGGCTGCTCCTCGTGATGGGTCGAGGTGGGGCATGGCTGACCGCGACAGCGAGCATACGGATGCCCGACGACGCGCGGTCCAGTCCGTCGGAGGCCCTCTCTCCCTCGGCCGGTACCCACGAAGGCACCGCCCGACCGCCATCAGCAGCGACGTCTGGCTCACCCACAAAGCTACACCGATTGGCCCAGCCCGCCCCAGCCCGCCTTCGGCGTTGCCAGCACTGGGCGTTCGGGCCCGCGGGCCGGCTGCGGAGGATTCCCCCGCCTTTGATGTCACGCGGATGTGTTGCAGGATGCCGGAAGCCCGGGAACACGTGCGCGAGGCAGCGGCGGATGTTCCGGGACTGTTCGAAGCAGGCGATAGGAGATTCACGTGACCAGTGCGGCCGAGCCTCCCCCGGGGGCGGCAAGCAGCGGGCAGAAGAAGGTGAGGCTCCTGGCAGTCACCGCTTGCCCGACCGGTATCGCCCACACGTACATGGCGGCCGAGAAGCTCAGCCAGGCGGCCGAAGGCGTCGGCATCGAGATGAAGGTGGAGACGCAGGGCTCGATCGGCTCTGAGAACGTCCTTACTGACAACGATGTCAGAGGTGCGGACGGCATCATCATCGCCGCCGACAAGGACGTGGATCTCGACAGGTTCGCCGGCAAGCGCGTCCTGACGGTCGGCGTCTCGGAGGGGATCAGCCATCCCGAGCGCCTGATCGAGCAGGTACAGAGCGCCCCGGTGCACGGCGGCGGCAGCGGCAGCGGCCCGGCCGGTCCCGCGGGCGGAGGCGGCGGCGCGGGCGGCGGCAAGGAGCGCAGCCTCGCCTACAAGGCGCTGATGAACGGCGTCTCGTACATGATCCCGTTCGTGGTCGTCGGCGGTCTGCTGATCGCCATCTCGCTGTCGCTCGGCGGGCACACCGACCCCAAGGGCGGGCTCGTCATCCCCGACGGCTCGTTCTGGATGCATGTCAACGAGATCGGCACGATCGGCTTCACGCTGATGGTGCCGATCCTCTCCGGCTATATCGCCTACGCGATCGGCGACCGACCGGCGCTGGTGCCAGGCATGATCGGCGGCTGGATCGCCAATACCGGTGAGCTGTACGACTCCGAGGCGGGCGCCGGCTTCATCGGGGCGATCGTGACCGGCTTCCTGGCCGGCTACCTGGTGCTGTGGATCAAGAAGGTCAAGGTCCCCAAGTTCGCTCAGCCCGTGATGCCGATCATCGTGATCCCGATCGTCTCGACGACGGCGCTCGGGCTGTTCTTCATCTACGTCATCGGCAAGCCGATCTCCTGGATCTTCGAGAATCTGACCAGCTGGCTCGGCGGGATGACCGGCACCAGCGCCATCGCGCTCGGCGCGATCCTCGGCCTCATGATCGCGTTCGACATGGGCGGTCCGGTCAACAAGACGGCGTTCCTGTTCGGTACGGGCCTCATCGCCACCGGCAACCTGTCCGTCATGGGTATGTGCGCCGCCGCGATCCCGGTCATGCCGCTCGGGCAGGGACTCGCGACGGTGCTGCGCAAGCGGCACTACACGGATCAGGAGCGGGAGACCGGTCTGGCCTCGTTGTTCATGGGCTTCTTCGGAATCTCCGAAGGTGCCATTCCGTTCGCTGCCGCACGGCCGGCCCAGGTCATCCCGGCGAACATGCTCGGTGGTGCCGTGGCTGGTGCCATCGCGGGTGTGGCCGGCGTGGAGGACTCGGTTCCGCACGGCGGACCGATCGTCGCGGTGCTCGGTGCCATCGGCGGGGTGCCGATGTTCTTCGTGGCCGTGATCGTCGGTGCGATCGTCACAGGGCTCACCACGGTGACGCTGGTCGACTTCAGTGAGCGCAAGCGGCGCGGCGAGACCAAGGGCGGCGGGGCGCTTGCGGGCGAGCCCGCGCTGGCGGGCGTCGCGGCGGGTTCGGGCGCGGCGGCTGCCGGTGCCTCGGGCGCTACGGCCTCGGGTACTGGCACGGGTACGTCCGCCCCGGGCGACTCCGGGGCGGCGAGCGCCCCGGTGGCCGAGTCGGACGCCGTCGCCGACGCGGGTTCCGCGGAGGGCTCCGACGAGGTGCTCTCCGGCTACCTCACCGAGCAGACCGTCAAGCTCAGCCTCGACGCTCAGGACAAGGAGGCGGCGATCCGCGAGATGGCCGCCCTGCTGACCGCGTCCGGCCACGTGACGGACGAGGAGGAGCTGGTCGCGACCGCGCTGCGCCGCGAGGAGCAGGGCACCACCGGGCTCGGCGAGGAGATCGCCATCCCGCACGCGAAGACGGACGCGGTGAGCGCGCCGATCGTCGGCTTCGCCCGCTCCCCCGAGGGCGTCGAATGGGGCGCCCTCGACGGTACGCAGGCCAAGCTGATCTTCATGATCGCCGTACCCGAGGCCGCCGCCGGGGACGAGCATCTGCGGATTCTGGCGATGCTCTCGCGCAAGCTGATGGACACCGGCTTCCGCGAGCGCCTCGAGTCGGCTCCGGACCGGGCGGCCGTCCTCGAGGTACTGCGCGAGGTGCGCTGACCCCCGTACGACCGCCGAAGGGCCCACGACCTCTCCGGTCGTGGGCCCTTCGTACGGCTGTGTGCGGGAGTTCAGTGACCGCCGGGACTCCTGCCGGGGTTCTCGCCGGCCTCGGCGGCCGTCTCGCTGTAGATGTCCGGCTCCAGGTAGATCACCCGGGCGATCGGGACGGCGTTCCGGATACGGGCCTCGGCGGCGTTGATCGCGGAGGCGACCTCGGTGGCCGTGTCGTCGTGCTGGACCGCGACCTTGGCCGCGACGAGCAGCTCCTCGGGGCCGAGGTGGAGCGTACGCATGTGGATGATGCGGGTCACGGTTTCGCCGTCGACGATGGCGCCCTCGATCTTCTTGACCTCCTCGATGCCCGCGGACTCGCCGAGCAGCAGAGACTTGGTCTCCACCGCGAGCACGATCGCGATCAGGATCAGCAGGATGCCGATGCAGAGGGTGCCGATGCCGTCCCAGACGCCGTTGCCGGTGGCGAGCGCGATGCCGACGCCGCCGAGCGCGAGGACCAGGCCGATCAGGGCGCCGAGGTCCTCGAGGAGGACGACCGGGAGTTCGGGAGCCTTCGCGCGGCGGATGAAGTCGCTCCACGACTGCTTGCCGCGGACCGAGTTGGACTCCTTGATCGCCGTACGGAACGAGAACGACTCGGCGATGATCGCGAACACCAGGACGCCGACCGGCCAGTACCAGTGCTCGAGCTCGTGCGGGTGCTTGATCTTCTCGTAGCCCTCGTAGATGGCGAACATGCCACCGACCGAGAAGAGCACGATCGAGACGAGGAAGGCGTAGATGTAGCGCTCGCGCCCGTACCCGAAGGGGTGTTGTGGGGTCGCGGCGCGCTGGGCCTTCTTCCCTCCGAGGAGGAGCAGGCCCTGGTTGCCCGAGTCGGCGAGCGAGTGGACGCTCTCGGCGAGCATCGAGGACGAGCCGCTGAAGAGGAAGGCGACGAACTTCGCTACCGCAATGGCGAGGTTGGCGGCGAGTGCCGCCACGATCGCCTTGGTCCCGCCTGACGCGCTCATGTGTGCCCGGTGTCCTCTCGTACGTCGACTGTCGTCGTGCCCATGCCGTGCGGTGGGTCATTGTCGCAGCACGGCATGGGCCGATGACGTCAGACCGCCACGGTGGCGCGGAAGAGAGTTCCGTTGCCTGAGACGAACGCTTCGTCGCCCGCTGGGACGAACACCGAGCCGCCGGCGGTGAGGAGTTCGTCGCCCGCGCGCACCGAACCCGCCGTGCAGAGCAGAATCTGCGGGGTGGGCGCGGTCAGGACCCGCGGCTGCGAGCCCTCGGCCAGGACGAAACGGGAGAGGCGGAATTCGTCGGTCGGGGTCTCGTAGACCTCCTCGCCCGACTCATCCGCCTCCGGGCGGAGCACGCCGGGCTCGGTGGCCTCGAAGCGGACGATGCGCAGGAGTTCGGGTACGTCGATGTGCTTGGGGGTGAGTCCGCAGCGCAGCACGTTGTCGGAGTTGGCCATGATCTCGACGCCGAGGCCGTCGAGGTACGCGTGCGGTACGCCGGCGCCGAGGAACATCGCTTCGCCCGGGGCGAGTTGGACGAAGTTGAGCAGCATGGCGGCGATGACGCCGGAGTCGCCGGGGTACTGCCGGGCGATCGCGGCGTACGGAGCGTACTCGCCGCCGAGGCGCTCCGCCGCGGCCGCCGCCTCGGTGACCGTCGCGGCCATCTCGGCGGTGTCGGCGGTCAGTACGGCGGTGAGGACCTCGCGCAGGGCGGCCTCTTCGGGGTGGGCGCTCAGCAGGTCGACGTACGGCTTGAGGGAGCCGACGCCGAGGCCGTCGAGCAGCCGGGCCGCGTCGGCAGGGGCGCGGAAGCCGCAGAGGCCGTCGAACGGCGTGAGGGCGCAGATGAGTTCGGGCTTGTGGTTGGCGTCCTTGTAGTTGCGGTTCGGGGCGTCGATGGGGACGCCCCGCTCCGTCTCGTCGGCGAAGCCCTCGCGGGCCTGGTCGAGATTCGGGTGCACCTGGAGGGACAGCGGGGCGCCGGCGGCGAGGAGCTTGAGCAGGAAGGGCAGCCTGGGGCCGAACTTGGTGACCGTGGCGGCGCCGAGTTCGCCCTCGGGGTCGGCGGCGACGACCGCGTCGAGCGTGCCCCGGGCGAGACGCGAGGGCGCGCCGGGGTGGGCGCCCATCCACATCTCCGCCTGCGGCTCGCCCGTCGGCTGCTCGCCGATGAGCTCCGGGATGGCGGTGGTGGAACCCCAGGCGTAGGGGCGGACGGTGTTGGTGAGGCGGTCCATGGGTGCAGTTGCTCTCTCGTACGGAAGGTCACGTTCGACTGAACGTCATGATCTGCGGGACGTCATGATCTGCGGGACGTGGTCATGGGCGGAACGTCATGACCGGGCGGAACGTCATGATCGGCTGCTGGAGGCGAGCGCCAGGTAGACGGCGGCGAAATCGGTGACGGCGATCAGCTCGGCGATCGACTCGAGTTCGCTGCCCTCCTCGGGTTCGAGTTCGCTGATGGCGGTGCCGTGGCCGAGGGCGAGTTCCCGTGCGGCCGGTGCGGCGCTGAGGCCGCCGGTGGGCCGGTCCCGAAGGAGTACGGCACGCGCGCGTAGTACTTGTTCCTCCTCGACCCGATCGCGGAAGAAGTCGTCGGGGTCGGCGCCCGCCGCGAGGTTCCCGGCGAGCAGCGTGCCGTGCGCGGGCAGCGCCTCGGGCAGTTCGGCGGCAAGCGCGGCGCGCCCCGCCAACTCGGCCAGCAGGGCGGCGAATCGGCGTCCGGGCGGCCCTGCGGCCGGGCCTTCGGTCCAGATCAGCGGCAGCGACTCGTCGAGTTCGGCGGCGAGCGTCTTGGCCGGATTGCTGTACGTGGCGATGGCCGGTCCGCAACGCTCCGCCGTGCTGTCGAGGCGGTCCGCCACCTTCTGGAGGGTGTCGGTCGGTGCGGTGACCAGACCGGTCCGGTCGAGCAGTACCAGCAGCGGGGTGAGCAGCGCCCACAGGGCGTCGAGACCCGCGGTCGCGCCCTCGTCGTACTCGTCGTGGGGCGGAGACGCCATCGGGACGGTGAGACCGTGCGCGCCCTCGACGGACTCGACGAGCGGGGAGCGCGGAGGCGCTACGGCGACCACGGTGCAGCCGCGCCGGTAGGCCTGGTCGGCGAGAACGCCGAGGCCGGGCTCGAATCCGTCGGGAGTGGCGATGAGGAGCAGGTCGACCGAGCCCGCCCAGCCGGGCAGCGACCAGCGCAGAGCGCCTGCCGCGGCCGCGACGCCGGTGGGGTGCAGCCGGGTCACCGGGCAGCCGGCACCGGCCAGTGCCCCGAGCAGATCGGCGACACAGGTCGCGGCGGTGCCGGGGCCCGCGATCAGCACGCCGCGCGGGCGGCCGTCGGGCTCGAGTTCGGTGAGGCCGGCATCGGCGGAGTGCCGTAGTCCGGTACGCACTCTGGCGCCGGCCTCGGCGGCGCCGCGCAGCAGGCTCCGTCGGTCGGCCAGGGCCAGCGCTTCCGGGTCGTCGAGCAGCGATTCGTCGAGCACGGGATCAGCCTCCGATGCGCCGGTGCCTGGAGTGGCTTCGCTGATGGCGTCGGCCGCCGCGCCGAGGTGCGACGGGCGGTGGCGGCGGAGCGGCCCTCAGCCGGGTCACGGCCGGGCGGCCGTCCGGCCACCGTACGGGTTTCAGCCGGGGCGCCGGGCCTCGTCGACCAGGAGCACCGGGATGCCGTCACGCACCGGGTAGGCCAGACCGCATTCCTTGCCGGTGCAGAGCAGCTCGGTGTCCGACTCCTCGAGAGGCGCGTGACAGGCCGGGCAGGCGAGGATCTCCAGGAGGCCGGCTTCGAGCGGCATGGGGTGGGTCCCTTCGGACAGCGGTTCAGGACGGTTGGGTCGGGCTCGGCGAGGGCCGTGACCCGACGGAATGGAGCCTGGTCAGCCTACCGCCGCGCAGAGCGCGGTGCCGTGTCCCGGGGGCGTGCGGAGAGCACTCCCCGGTGGCGTACGCGACGGACGGCCGCCTTCGAGCGAAAACCGGGGTCCACGCGCGCGTGCACCCCGGTCACCGGACGTGCGGTCAGGCGCGTACGACGGCCAGTACCTCGTCGCGGACGCGGGCCATCGTGGCGGCGTCCCTGGCCTCGACGTTGAGCCGCAGCAGGGGCTCGGTGTTGGACGCACGGAGGTTGAACCACCAGTCACCGGCCGTGACGGTGAGGCCGTCGAGCTCGTCGAGGGTCAGACCGTCCCGGCCCTCGTACGCCTCCCGGACGGCGGCGGCGCGGCCCGCCTGGTCGGCGACGGTGGAGTTGATCTCGCCGGAGCCGGCGTACCGGTCGTACTGCGCGACCAGTTCGGACAGCGGGCCCTGCTGGCCGCCCAGCGCGGCCAGGACGTGCAGCGCGGCCAGCATGCCCGTGTCCGCGTTCCAGAAGTCCTTGAAGTAGTAGTGCGCGGAGTGCTCGCCGCCGAAGATCGCGCCGGTGTCGGCCATCTCCTGCTTGATGAACGAGTGCCCCACGCGCGTGCGGACCGGCGTGCCGCCGTTCTCCCGGACGACCTCGGGGACCGACCAGGAGGTGATCAGGTTGTGGATGACGGTGCCCGAGCCGCCGTTCCTGGCCAGTTCACGGCCTGCGACCAGGGCGGTGACGGCGGACGGGGAGACGCCCTCGCCGCGCTCGTCGACCACGAAGCAGCGGTCGGCGTCGCCGTCGAAGGCGATGCCGAGGTCGGCGCCCTCGTCGCGGACGCGCTTCTGCAGGTCCACGATGTTCGCCGGGTCGAGCGGGTTCGCCTCGTGGTTGGGGAACGTGCCGTCCAGTTCGAAGTACATCGGGACCAGGTCGAGCGGCAGCCCCTCGAAGACGGTGGGCACGGTGTGCCCACCCATGCCGTTGCCCGCGTCGACGACGACCTTCAGCGGGCGGATCCCGGTGAGGTCGACGAGGCCGCGCAGATGGGCCGCGTAGTCCGCGAGGGTGTCGCGTGCGGTGATCTCGCCGGGCGTCGCGACAGCCACGGGTGCGCCGGTCTCGGACCACTCCTCGACCAAGGCGCGGATCTGGGCGAGGCCGGTGTCCTGGCCGACGGGGGCCGCGCCCGCCCGGCACATCTTGATGCCGTTGTACTGGGCCGGGTTGTGCGAGGCCGTGAACATCGCGCCCGGCAGGCCGAGCGCCCCCGACGCGTAATACAGCTGGTCCGTCGAGCACAGGCCGATCTCCGTGACCGACGCCCCGGAGTCGGCGGCCCCGCGCGCGAAGGCGCGTGTCAGGCCCGGCGACGAGGGGCGCATGTCGTGCCCGACGACGATCGCGTCGGCGCCCGTCACCTGCGCGAAGGCCGCGCCGAACAGCTTCGCGAGGGACTCGTCCCACTGATCGGGGACCACTCCTCGCACGTCGTACGCCTTCACGATCTGCGAAAGATCAGCCACGGCCAGCCCTCTCCTGAAATCCACTGCGGTCACCCAAAACTACCCGGGCGCACCGGCAACCAGGACCAGACGGTCGGGGCTGCCGGTGCCGGCAGTGTCCTCAGGGCAGCATCCAGCCCAGGACCACGGTGCTCTGGGCCACGACGATCAGGCACATCACCAGGAGCAGTCCGAGGCTCCAGGGCAGGACCTTGCGCAGCAGATCGCCCTCCTTGCCCGCGAGGCCGACGGCCGCACAGGCGATGGTGAGGTTCTGCGGCGAGATCATCTTGCCCAGCACACCGCCCGAACTGTTCGCGGCGGCAAGCAGATCGGGCGACAGACCGGACTGCCGCGCCGCGGTCACCTGCAGGGCGCCGAAGAGTGCGTTGGCCGAGGTGTCGGATCCGGACACGGCGACTCCGAACCAGCCGAGCACCGGCGACAGGAAGGCCAGTCCCGCACCGGCGGCGGCCACGAAGTGCCCGATGACGGCGGCCTGTCCGGACAGATTCATCACATAGGCGAGGGCCAGCACCGAGACGACCGTCAGGATGGCGAAGCGCAACTCGTGCACGGTGGCGGCCCACTCACGCAGCGCCACGCGCGCGTGGACCCCGAGTACCAGTGCCGTGAAAAGGCCCGCCACCAGGACCAGGGTCCCGCCCGTCGAGACCAGCGGCAGCGAGAACACATTGCCGCTGACAGGATCGCCGTCGGGGTTGGCGACGTACAGAAGAGGCCAGTCGAAGCTGCGGGTCGCCCGGTCGAAGACGTCCTTCACGGCGGGGATCTGGGCTATCGAGAAGACGGCGACGATCAGTGCGTACGGGGCGTAGGCGCGCACCACCTCGGGGCGCGGGTCCACGACGTCCAGGTCCTCGCTGCGCGTCCCGGTGAGGACGTCGGCGCGGACTTGTTCGTCGGCCGGCCGACGGGCGCTGGGAACGGCGACCAGGGCCGCGGCACCGGCCAGGGCGGCACCGATGTCGGCGAGCTGGGCGGACACGTAGTTGGACGCCGCGAACTGCGCCGCGGCGAAGGCCACGCCGCAGACCACGGCGGGCAGCCAGGTCTCGCGCAGCCCGCGCCTGCCGTCGACCAGGAAGACCAGGATCAGCGGGACGACAAGGGCGAGCAGCGGCGTCTGGCGCCCGACCACCGAGGCCACCGAGTCCAGCGGAAGCCCGGTGACCTGGGCCAGCGTCACGACCGGGGTTCCCATCGCGCCGAACGCGACCGGAGCGGTGTTGGCGACGAGGGCGACGACGGCCGCGCGCACCGGGTCGAAGCCGAGCGCGACCAGCATCACCGCACTGATCGCCACGGGCGCGCCGAAGCCGGCCAGCGCCTCGAGCAGCGCCCCGAAACAGAAGGCGACGACCAGCGCCTGCACGCGCGGGTCGTCGGACAGGCGCCCGAAGGACCGGCGCAGGATGTCGAAGTGCTGGGTACGGACCGTCATCCGGTACACCCACAGGGCGTTGACGACGATCCACATGATCGGGAAGAGGCCGAACAGAACGCCTTGCGCCCCGCTGGACAGCGTCTGCCCGAAGGGCATGCCGAACGCGATCGAGGCGACGAGCACGGCGACGGCGAGGCCGATGAGACCCGCGAGGTGGGCCTTCATCCGTACGACGCCCAGCAGCACCAGGACGGTGACCAGGGGCAGGGCCGCGACCAGGGCGGACAGGGTGAGTGAGTCGGCTACCGGTTCCAGTTCCTGCACGAACACATGGGCCTCCCGGTGATCGTTCACGGGTCGCCGAATGGTCGTGTCCGCGACAAGCGGAAGTCAATGGCTCGTACAGTAACGGTGGTTGAAGGGAAAACATCGGCCGCGAGGACCGGCCGGCGGGAACGGGACTCGGTCGCCGCTCAGGAGTCGGGCGACCGGAGCACCCGCAGGTGGCCGCGGCGCGCGACCTCCATCGGGTCAGCCGCCCGGGGGCCGCTGCCACCGGCCTCTGCGGCGCGCTCCTGCGGGCGGGCCGCCTCGCGTACGGCGTTGGCGAGGGCCTCCAGATCGTCGCCGCTCGGGCGGGACGGTCCACCGGCGTCGGCGAGTCGGACCACTTCCCAGCCGCGCGGCGCGGTGAGGCGCTCGGAGTGCTCGGCGCACAGGTCGTAGCAGTGGGGTTCGGCGTACGTCGCGAGGGGCCCGAGAACCGCCGTCGAGTCGGCGTAGACGTACGTCAGCGTCGCGACGGCGGGACGGCCGCAGGCGGTGCGCGAACAGCGACGTACAGGGCTCACGACGTTGGACGGTACCGCACTCTTGAGCGGGCCGCGACGACTCTCCGCGAGGTCACCCCACCGTGTCGCCGGGAAAACGATCCTGCGGTGCTCGCCGGAGCGCCCGTGCTGACCTGCGCGTACCCCAAGAGCCACTCGGGCCACGGGTGTTGGATCCGGTCACCAGTTGGTGGAAATGCCGTCATTTGCCATGGGGGCGACGGTCCGAGAGCTATCCGGAATCGAGCCCAAGAGTGGCCGGATCGGTCAGGAAGCGACAGCGGATGTGCCGTACGGTCCTCGCGCACCCGGCCGGAGCCCCTCGCACGGGTCAGCGCCGACGTGGGCCGCGAGCCCGTTGTCACCGGGGAGGACTACGCTGCGTCGGTGATGGACAAGCACGAACCGCCCCGCACCGCAGAGCCCGGACCCCGCCGCCGCGACCGCCACGGCCGCGGGATGCGTGGACCGGTGGCGCCGCCCCAGGTGCCCCTGTCGGCCAGCAGGGCCGAGGGCTTCACGGACCTCGTGCAGGACTCCGTGGAGCGGCTCGAGCGACGCTGGCCGCAGCTCGCGGACATCGACTTCCTGGTCCTCGACGTGCCCCGCCTGGAGGACGCCTCCACCCCGTCGGACGCGCTGCACGAGGAGACCGTCCCGCTCGGTGGCACGGCGGAGGCGCAGGGCGACCGCCGAGCCCGGATCATCGTCTACCGGCGCCCGGTCGAGATCAGGACCAAGAGCCGCGACGAGCGCGCGGCCCTGGTCCACGAGGTCGTGGTCGAGCAGGTCGCCGAGCTGCTCGGCCTCTCCCCCGAGTCCGTGGACCCGCGCTACGGCGAGGAGTGACACGCTCCTGACCCGCAGGACCGTCGTACGCCGCAGCAGTGGCGACGCGCCGCTCAGTCCTGCAGTACCGCGAGATCCTGCTCGGCCTCGGGCACCGCGACCATGCCCCGGTCGTCCGGCAGGGTCTGGACGGTGAACATGGGCACTCCGTCCTCGGTCTCCGCGAGCATCCGCGCCGCGTGGACCGTGCCCGAGACCTGCTCGACGGTGAGGGCGTACGTCCCCTTCAAGCCGCTCGGCACCGGCGCCTCGACCGCCTGTGTGGTGCCCTTCTTGACGGTGTACGTCTTCGAGACCGGGCGTCCGCTCTCGCTGCCCGCGGACGCGGTGACCTTGACCTTCGCCGTGCCGCGCGGGGCAGTCAGAGCGAGCGTGGAGCCCTTGGCCCGGTTGTCGGCGGCGGTCGCCCGCTCACCCACCGGCGCGGCCGCCGGGATGAAGGCCATCTCCTGGTCGGCGCCCTTGCCGCGGGTGACCCGCAGGGCGGCCACCACGGGGGTCGCGTCCTCGGTCGGGGTGAGCACCAGCGAACCGGCCTCCCCCTTGGTGACGTCCCCGAGGTCGACGGCGGCGGTCATGCCGCTCTTGACGTGCAGAGTCTCGTTGCCCGCGGGGGTGATCGAGCCGGTGCGGCCGACCAGCGACACCTTGAGGTCGGCGTCGTCCTCACCCGGGGCGTAGGCGAGCAGGCGGACCGAGGTGGCGTCCTTCGGTATGCCCGGCAGGACCACGCTGCCGCTCGGGTCGGCGGACGGCGGCAGCCAGTCGGCGCCCAGTTTGTCGTCGCGGGCCTGCACGGCGGCGCCCACCCGGCCGGTACGGGCGGTGACGTGGGCGGTCAGGTTGGTCTGCGGTTCGTCGGTGAGAGTGGAGAGCAGGACGGGGACGCTGGACTTGGGCGGTACCTGGATGCCCTCCCCCAGCTCGGACTTGATGGCGCCGTCGCGCCCGTGCAGCTCGATGTCGACCACGGCTGCCGTGGTGTCCGGGTTGGTGACGTGGACGTAGTCGCCCCGCTCCTTCGCCGTGCTGGCGCCCGGGAACCAGAAGTCGGTGTCGGGTGTCGAGCAGGCCAGCCCGAGCAGTCCGCGCCCGTTGCCGGCCGCGACCTTCGTGGTCTGCTGCACGGTCCAGCCGGGCGCCAGCGAGCCGGCGGCGGAGCCGACGAGCGCGGGGGCGTCGGCTCCGGAGGCATCGCCGGTGACCGCCTTGCCCGGGTCCTTGGGCGTGAGGAAGGGCTTGCCCTTGTCCCCCTTGCCCTTCTTGTCGCCCTTGCCCTTGCCCTTGTCGTCGTCGGTCTCGTCCTTGAGTTTGCGCTGGGCCTCGGCGAGCTCGGCGGACCCCTTGGCCGCGGAGTCCGAGCCTGCGGCGGACTTGGGCGTGAAGGAGGTGTACGCCGTCTCCGCCAGGTCCGAGGTGCTCGGCGCCGGGCACAGCACGCTGGACCGCTCGACGGGCTTGCGCGCGGCCGCCGACGACGCGTCCGCGTCCCCCGAGTCCGGGGTCGTGAGAGAGGCGAAGCCGGTCACGGCGACGAGGCCCGTGCCCGCCGCGATCAGGGAGAGGGTCGTGCGGTTCACTGCTGGCTCCCGTCGGGGCGCTCGCTGTCGTTTCGGCTGCCGGAGGTGCTGGGGTCGTACGAGGGGTACGACGGGTCCTGGGACGGGTCGTACGGCGGCTCGTCCGGCCCGCGGCCCTGTGGGTCGTACGCCGCCGGGTCGTAGGCGGGCGGCTGTCCGTAGCCCCCCTGGTAGCCGTACGGGGCGTAGCCCGCGTCCTGCTGGGGCGCGGGGGGCTGCTGAGGCGGCGCGGACGGGTACGTGCCGGTGCCGTAGGGAGCGGCCGCGTAGGGATCCGGCTCGTACGGGGCCTGCTGATACGCATCCTGTTGGTACGGGTCGACCGCGTACTGCCCGTAGGGGTCGGCGGCGTACGGGGCGCCCTGCTGAGCGGCGTCGGCATGCGCGTCCATGCCGTGCACGGCCGGGTCGGCGCCCGCATGGCTGGGCGCGTCCCACTCGCCGTACGCATGCTGCTGGGGCACGGCAGGCGGGCCGTCGGGGACCGGCGGGGGGCCGGCGGGAGGTCCTGCCTGCGGATCGACGGCAGTGCCGTCCGCCGACGAGCCTCCCGGGGCCTCCGTGGCCTCCGTGGCCTCCGTGGCCTCCGTGGCCTCCGTGGCCTCCGCAGCTTGCGCCCGGAGCCTGCGTGCCCTGCGCCCCTCGCCCTCGACAGGCTGCGCGGGCACCACCGGCACCTCGTCCGGAAGGTCGTCGTCGACGGTCCGGCGGCGCCCCGGCAGGGCGAGCACCACGAGGACGAGGGCCATCGCGCCCTGCGCGAAGAGCCAGCCGGTGTGGGCTCCCGGCTCCTCGAAGGTGACGTCCAACCGGCCGCCGCCTGCGGGCAGTTCGAAGCCCTGGGCCCAGCCGGCCACGGTCGTACGGGTCAGCGGCTTGCCGTCGAGCGTCGCCGTCCAGCCGTCGTCGGCGGCGTCCGCGAGGCGCAGCACGCGCCCCTCGGCGCCGTTCGGGATCCGGGTGTGGACCTCCACGGGCCCGGCGGCCACCGGTTGCGGCTCGCCCGCAGCGTCGCCGGGCGGCACGATCGCGGCGCGCGCGACCTGCCGGTCGACCCGCCAGAGCGCGCTGCCGTCCTGCTGACTGAGCCGGGTGAGCCCCGGAGTCGCGTCCAGGACACGACTCATCCGACGCGGCGCCCCGTCGTGCACCAGGACGTACCGGACGGCGTAGAGGCCGAGTTCGTCCGCCTGGTCGGCGCCGGAGCCCGCGACGAGGTGGGAGACGGTCCGGTCGAGCCGGTCGTTGCCCCCGCCCGCCTGGGTCAGTTCGCCGTCGCCGAGCCGGGCGCCGGCGCCTCGGACCAGCGAGTACGAGACCCGGGCGTCCGAGGAGCTGTCGAGTACCAGCGTGCGTGCCTGGTCGCGGGTGCTCGCTTCCTCGGCGACGAAGGCCGGCACCTGCGCGGGCGTGCGCCGCTCCAGCGGCCCGTCCGCGCCGCGGATCATCCAGCCCGCCGCGACGAGCAGCGGACCCGCGGCGGCGAGCACCGCGATCAGCGCGGCCACCGGCTGCCGCCAGCCGAAGCTCTCCTCGGCGACCCGGGAGCGCGCCCCGTCGGCGCCGAGGACCGCGGCTGCGATCAGCGCGATGCCGTAGACCAGGGTGGCCGGACCGGCCCAGGCCGAGATGTTCGAGAGGGCGGCGAAGACCAGACCGGTCAGGGCGACGGCCCAGGCTGTGAGGACGGCCTGGCGCCGTTCGCCACGCAGCAGCGCGGCGAGTGCGGCCGCCACGACGCCGGCCAGGAGCAGTCCGCCGACGGCGGCCGGCCCCCCGGGGCTCAGACCGAGCAGGTCGATCGCGCTCGCCGCCCCGGTCCCGTACGAGAGTCCGGCCTCGCCGAAGAAGTCGAACGGCAGCAGCGTGAGCGACCAGGGGGCGAGTACGAGCAGCGGCACACCGAGCGCCGCGAGGAACCGGAGGCCCTGCGCGACGAGGTCGTCGCGGCGCAGCACGAGCAGGCCGATGCCGAGCACGAACGCGATGGGCCACACGATCGGCGTGAATGCGGTGGTGACCGTGAGCAGCAGGGCGTATGCCCAGGTGGCGCGCCAACTGCCGCGCGCCCCGGGCGAAGCCGCGAGCAGCCCGCTGGCGGCGAGACCGGCACGCGCGATCAGCGGCAGCAGCATGGCCAGGACCGCGGTACCGATCCGGCCGCCCGCGAGAGCACCGGTGGCCGCGGGCAGGAAGGCGTACGCGACGGCGGCCCAGGCCCGCAGCAGCCGGGACTGGACGAGCGGCCGGGAGGCGAAGTAGGCGGAGACGCCGGCCAGCGGCACCGAACCGATCAGGAGCACCGTGACCGCGAGCCCCGTCGAACCGAACAGCAGCGTCGCGAGCCCGGCGACCAGGGCGATGTAGGGCGGCGCCGACTGCGTGCCGCCGGTGCCGACCGCGTGCCAGGCGTCCAGGTACCGGTCCCAGAGCGCGGAGGCGTCCGAGGGTGCGGGCAGCAGGGCGCCGCCCGCGAGTGCCCCGCCGCCGAGCAGCGAACGGCTCGCGATCAACGCGACGAGCAGCAGAACGGCGAAGAGCGCAGGCCCCGGCTTGCGCGCGAGCCGCTTCACCCGGGCGAACTGGTCGATCTCCAGGAAGTCCGCGTCGTCGTCACCGGGCCCGCTCTCCACGGCCCCGTGCCGGCCTCCGGATGAGGCGTCCGGGTCGGAGCGGCCGACGAGTCCGGAGGCGACCTGCTCGACGGTGACCCGGACGGTGGCACCGGGTGGCGGGAACAGCGGCCGCAGTTCGGCGGCTTCGGTGGCCGGTCTGCCCCGGCGGCGCCTGGCCCCGATGATGCGTCCGGGCCGCAGCAACGTGCCGGTCAGCCCGGCCACTTCGTCGAGCGCCTGTCCCGGCGTCTTGCCGACCAGGTAGGCGAGCGTACGCAGCAGGGTGCCGACGACGAGGCGCAGCAGCACCCAGGGCAGCACGGCGGCCCGTGAGTTGGTGAGCAGGGTGTAGACGGCGCCGGCCTTGTCGACCCGGTGCGGGCTGGTGGCTCCACGGCCCGCGCAGTCGACGGTGCGGCGCTCGCGGGAAGCGGCCTCGGCATGGCGTACGACCGCGTCCGGCGCGATCATGACGCGGTGGCCGGCGGCCTGCGCGCGCCAGCACAGGTCGACGTCGTCACGCATCAGCGGGAGTCGACGGTCGAAACCGCCCAGCTGCTCGAAGACATCGCGCCGGATCAGCATGCCCGCACTGGACACCGAGAGCACCGGCCGGGTCTGGTCGTGCTGCCCCTGGTCCTGCTCACGGCGGTCGATGCCCGTCCAGCGGCGTCCGCTGTGCGCGATGGAGACGCCGACCTCGAGGAGCTGACGGCGGTCGTACCAGCCGCGCAGCTTGGGGCCGACGACGGCGACGTCGCGGTTCAGCTCCCGCTCGTTCTCCACGAGTTGAAGGAGGGCGGCGAGGGCGCCGGGCTCGGGAGCGCAGTCGTCGTGCAGCAGCCACAGCCACTGCACGGGCTCGCCGTGCGGCAGCTCCGGCATCTCGTACGCCTCGTCGCGCCAGGTCCGGGTGACCGGGTCCCAGCTGCTCGGCCGCTTGAGATACGGGAGGTCCTCCGGGGTGAGGACGCCGGCCGTGCGGGCGGCCTCGCCGACGGCGGCACCGAAGCCGGTACGCCGGGCCAGGTGCACGACCCGGTCGGCGCCGAGCGCGTCGGTGACGATGCGGGCGGAGTCGTCGGCGCTGCCGGTGTCGGCGGCGACGACGTTCTGCACGGGGCGTCCCTGGCCGAGCAGGCCGGCGAGCGCGTCGGGCAGCCAGCGGGCACCGTCGTGGGCGACGAGCACGGCGGTGACGACATGCCTGGGGAACTCGGGAGCGGCAGTGCCCTGCGGGTCTGCCGGATGGCTGTGCACGGACATCGAGGTACGGGCCCCGGTTCGATGGACTGCGGTGGACGCCCCGGAGGCATGTCGTCCGGTCGGCGCGGAAATCCGGCCCTCAGCCGGCCCCGCCCCGATCCGGTCGGCAGTCCCTGGGCCCCGTGGGGGCGCCGGGGCGTCTCGGACGGGGCCCCACACTAACGGCTGCACACGGCGCCGGGGGCGGCAGCCGAAAGGGCACCCGGCCGGAGCGCCACCCGGCACACGACAAACGGCCCGCGACCGGTGGATCTGCCACCTGTCACGGACCGCTGCTTACGACTGAATACCGGTCGATACGGCTCGATATATGGAGTTGTGCGCTGATTCCGTCCGACGATATGTGCCGTTTCCGGCCCGGCGGACGGCTCCCGCCCGTCAGACCGCCGCCTTCTTCAGACGACGCCGCTCCCGCTCGGAAAGACCGCCCCAGATTCCGAATCGCTCATCATTGGCGAGCGCGTATTCGAGGCATTCCGAACGGACCTCACAGGCGAGGCAGACTTTCTTGGCCTCGCGCGTGGAACCGCCCTTCTCGGGGAAGAACGACTCGGGATCGGTCTGGGCGCACAGTGCGCGCTCCTGCCAGCCGAGCTCTTCTTCCGCGTCCTCGACCAGCAGCTCCTGGAACACCTCGGTCATGTGCGCGCCCCTCGTCCGTCTGTGCAGTCCCCGTGATGCTGCCGTTACCGATTTCGGCTGAACGACACGAGTGAAATTACAAGTGCGCGGATCCTGACCAGTCAAGCCAGGATCTGCTATTAGGCCCCTTATTCACTCTGCGGAACCAAGGCTTTCCAGAAAGTGTTCAAATCGGGGTAAACCCCGACACCGTCCTTCGACCCGTCCGTGCGACACCCGTCGAACACAAGGACGCACGGCACCCGGATCCCGTTGCCGGGTCGGACGCCGAAGCGAAAAAGATCACAGAGCGATCACAGGTCGGCAACGGCGTTTACCTGCCCGACTGCTGCGCCACATGTCCGGCCGAGGCCCTGCACAAACCTTTCGCCTCGCAGGACAACCGGATACGGTGAATCAAATCTCGCATTCCGGACATCCGGTTGACAGGGGTCGAGTAAACCGCTGTCCTATGGGGCATGCTTGCGAACTTCGCGCTTCCCCGGCCCCACACCAGTGGGTCCTCTTGCGCTGCCCACGCGAGCTGTCGCTGTTGCTGTACCGGCTGTTGAGCCCATCCCGCTCCGGCTGTGCCCCGCTCCTCCCCTGAGTGAGCGGCCTTCCCGCTCCTCACGAGCGACCCCCGCCCGCGATCCGGGCGCCCATCCGCGACACCCCAGCACGTGACTGCCGAGGAACCACCGCACCATGAACAGCGACAGCGACCTGCAGATCGCCGGCGACATTCTCGAAGTACCCCATCTCCTGCGCCCCGAGCCCGAACACCCCTCCACCGTGGCGGAGTTCGCCGGGCTGGCGCGTGCTGTCGCCGAGGACCGCTCCGGATGGGAGGACCTGGTCCGGTACGACGCCACCAGCCGCTGGTACCACCGGCTGCGCCAGGGTCCCGGATACGAGGTCTGGTTGCTCAGCTGGGTTCCCGGGCAGGGCAGCGGGCTGCACGGCCACGGATCCTCCTCCGGCGTACTGACCGTGCTGCAGGGCGAGCTGACCGAGCACACGCCGCGGCGCACGCGCGCGCTCGCCGCCGGTACGCAGCGGGTCTTCGCACCCGGCTACACGCACGAGGTGGTCAACGATTCCCTCGAACCGGCCGTCAGCCTGCACGTGTACTTCCCCGGACTCACCGAGATGCCGATGCACAGCCCGCAGTGCTCCCCGGTGCTGCGCGAGGTGTCGGCGGGCTGAGGGCGGTCCGGCTGCGGGCGCTGTCCACAGAACGTGCGCGCAGGCCGTCCGGGGCTCTCTCGAACGTTGCATTCCGCTGTCTGGGAACGGAGTTGTCCACAGGCAACGGTGAGCGGACGGGCCGGGCCTGACAGACTGTGCGCATGCGCATTGTGGTTCTGGCCGGCGGCATCGGTGGTGCCCGTTTTCTCCGCGGACTCAAGGTGGCCGCGCCCGACGCGGACATCACCGTCATCGGCAACACCGGTGACGACATCCACCTCTTCGGACTCAAGGTCTGTCCCGACCTCGACACGGTGATGTACACCCTCGGCGGTGGCATCAACGAGGAGCAGGGCTGGGGCCGTACCGACGAATCCTTCCGGGTCAAGGAGGAGCTCGCCGCGTACGGCGTCGGGCCGGAGTGGTTCGGTCTGGGCGACCGGGACTTCGCCACGCACATCGTCCGCACCCAGATGCTGGCCGCCGGGTATCCGCTGAGCGCGGTCACCGAGGCGCTGTGCGAGCGGTGGCAGCCGGGGGTGCGGCTCGTCCCGATGTCCGACGACCGGGTCGAGACCCATGTCGCGGTCGACCTCGACGGCGAGCGCCGCGCCATCCACTTCCAGGAGTACTGGGTACGGCTCAGGGCGTCCGTCGCCGCCGAGGCCGTGGTGCCGGTCGGCGCGGAGCAGGCGAAGCCGGCGCCCGGGGTGCTCGAGGCGATCGCCGCGGCGGACGTCGTGCTCTTCCCGCCGTCCAACCCTGTGGTCAGTGTCGGCACCATCCTCGCGGTGCCCGGCATCCGGGAGGCGATCGCGGACGCGGGCGTGCCAGTGGTGGGGCTCTCGCCGATCGTCGGGGACGCGCCCGTGCGGGGCATGGCCGACAAGGTGCTGGCCGCCGTCGGGGTGGAGTCGAGTGCGGCCGCGGTCGCCGAGCATTACGGTTCGGGGCTGCTCGACGGCTGGCTGGTCGACACCGTCGACGCCGGTGTCGTGGACCGGGTCACCGGGGCCGGCATCAAGTGCCGGGCCGTGCCGCTGATGATGACCGACGAGGAGGCCGCGGCCGGGATGGCCCGCGAGGCGCTGCGGCTTGCCGAGGAGGTCCGGGCGTGAACCCACCTGCCGACCACGGAGCGTCCACCGGGGCCGAGCCGTCCGCGGAGCTGCGGGTCTGGGCGGTGGCCGGGATCCCCGAGGTCGGGCCGGGCGACGACCTGGCCAAGCTGATCGCGGCCGCCGGACCGGGGCTGGCCGACGGCGACATCCTCGTCGTCACGTCGAAGGTGGTCTCCAAGGCGGAGGGCCGGGTGCTCGGCGCGACCGACCGGGAGGCGGCGATCGACGCCGAGACGGTCCGCGTCGTCGCCCGCCGCGGCGGCCTGCGCATCGTCGAGAACCGGCAGGGCCTGGTGATGGCCGCCGCCGGTGTCGACGCCTCCAACACCCCGGCCGGGACCGTCCTGTTGCTGCCCGAGGATCCTGACGCCTCCGCCCGCGGCATCAGGGAAGGCCTCCGGGACGCCCTGGGCGTGAATGTCGGCGTCCTGATCAGCGACACCTTCGGCCGCCCCTGGCGCAACGGCCTGACCGACGTCGCGATCGGCTCGGCCGGCGTCCGGGTGCTCGACGATCTGCGCGGCGGGACCGACACCCACGGCAACCCGCTCGGCGTCACGGTCACCGCCACCGCCGACGAACTCGCCGCGGCGGGCGACCTGGTGAAGGGCAAGACGGCCGGACTGCCGGTCGCCGTGGTGCGGGGTGCAGCCGATGCGGTGACCGCCGAAGGGGACGGCACCGATGACAGCGCCCGCGCACTCGTCAGGTCGGCGGCCGACGACATGTTCCGGCTCGGCACCTCCGAGGCCGTACGGGAAGCGGTCACCCTGCGGCGTACGGTGCGGGCCTTCAGCGACGAGCCGGTGGATCCCGGAGCGGTGCGGCGGGCCGTCGCCGCCGCGGTGACGGCGCCGGCCCCGCACCACACCACGCCCTGGCGGTTCGTGGTCCTCGCCGGCGAGTCCTCGCGTGCCGGGCTGCTCGACGCGATGCGCGAGGCGTGGATCGAGGATCTGCGCCGGGACGGCAAGTCCGAGGAGTCGATCGCCAAGCGGATCCGGCGCGGTGACGTGCTGCGGACCGCGCCCCTGCTTGTGGTGCCCTGCCTGGTCGCCGACGGTGCGCACCACTACGGCGATCCCCGCCGGGATGCGGCCGAGCGGGAGATGTTCGTCGTCGCGACCGGCGCCGGGATCCAGAACTTCCTGGTGGCACTCGCCGGTGAGCAGCTCGGCTCGGCGTGGATCTCGTCGACGATGTTCTGCCGCGACGTGGTGCGCAGAGTGCTCGAACTGCCGGACGACTGGGATCCCATGGGCGCCGTCGCCGTCGGGCGGGCGTCCCAGGCGCCGAAGTCGCGGCCTGCGCGGGATGCCGGGGACTTCCTCGTCGAGCGTTGAGCGGAGGCGATAGGCGGCTGCGGCAGCCGGAGCACGTCGGCCCGGGGAGCTGAGGGACCGGTCCCGGACCCGTGTGCGTACGGGCGTCAGATGCGGGCGATGTCCCAGCGGGGCATCTTCGGGGTGCGGCGCGCAGGCGTGCGTCCGGCGAGCAGCAGGTACCGCACGGCGCGGTGGCGCTGTCCGGCGTAGGGCTCGAGGAGCTCGAGCATCGCCTCGTCGTCGGTGTCGCGCTCGCCGGTCAGGCAGTAGCCGACGATGCCGGGCAGGTGGAGGTCGCCGACGGTGACCTCGTCAGCGGCTCCGTGGCTGCGCTGCACCGTCTCGGCCGAGGTCCACGGGCCGATGCCGGAGACGAGTTCGAGCCGGGCCCGCGCCGCGGCGGGTTCCATCGCGGTGGCTTCCTCGAGGCGGCGGGCGACCCGGACCGCGCGCAGGATCGTCGAGGAACGCTTGTGGTCGACGCCTGCCCGATGCCATTCCCAGGACGGGATCAGGGCCCAGGTCCGCGGCTCGGGCATGACATGCATCCGGTCCACCGGTCCGGGGGCGGGCTCGCCGTACTTGCGTACCAGGAGCCGCCAGGCCCGGTAGGCCTCATCGGTGGTGACCTTCTGCTCGAGGATCGAGGGGATCAGTGACTCGAGGACCAGACCGGTGCGCAGCAGCCGCAGCCCGGGACGCCGTCGCCAGGCCGCGGCCACGATGCGGTGCCGCGGCTCGAACGCCGCCGGTTCGTCGCCGTCGCCGAGCAGCGCGGGAAGCGACCGGATCAGCCAGTCGGCGCCCGGCCCCCAGGCCGTTCCCTCGACCAGCCCGTCACGTGCGACGACCCGCAGCGTCCCGGCGCCTTCCGGCGTACGACAGGCCCGCCAGGCGGAACCGCCGGACTCCATGCGGAACGTGGGGTCGGCGGGCCCGCGACGCAGCGGACCGAGCACCAGGCGCAGGTCGACGGGCTCGGCCGGCGTCCAGGTCACCCGGGCGTCCGGGGTGACCTGCCGGGGCACCGCCGGGCGGCGAGCACGCGATGCGGCGCCCTGCTGCGGGGTGAATCGGCCTGCCACGGATGAGGTCCTCGGGAACGGGGCTGCGCTGAGCCGGTATCGGTGTGTACGGCCCGGGTCCGGGAGGTCCGAGCGGGCTCCACCAACCTAACGGTCCGCCCGGACGCGTACGACCGAACCCGGCGAACCCCCGGCCGGCCGCAGCCGCACGAAAGGAAGCGGAGCCTACTGGTCGGACGAGAACCGAACCGCCCCGTCCGGCAGCGCCGCATCGCACCACACCCGGACGCCGTCCCGCAGTTCGTTGTCCGCGCCGACGAACGCTCCGTCGCCGACGACCACCCCGTCGAGCGAGGCGCGGGCGCCGACCCGTGCCCCGGCGCCTATCAGCGAGTCCGTGACGATCGCACCGTCCTCCACGACCGCACCCGCGAGCAGTGCGCTCCCGGCGATCCTGGCCCCCTGCCCCACGACCGCGCCCTCGCCGACGACGGTTCCACCGGTCAGCTTGGCGTCGGAGGCGACGTCCGCGGTCGGCAGCACCAGGGCCTCCCCGCGCCGGCCCGGGACCGCGGGCGAGGGCGCCCGGCCGAGTACCAGGTCGGCCGATCCACGCACGAATGCCTGGGGGGTGCCCAGATCGAGCCAGTACGTCGAGTCGACCATGCCCTGCAGATGCGCGCCCGCCGCGAGCAGCCCGGGGAACGTCTCGCGCTCCACGGACACCGGGCGGCCCTGCTCGATGGTGTCGATCACCGACCGCCGGAAGACGTACGCGCCCGCGTTGACCTGGTCGGTGACGATCTCCTCGGGCGTCTGCGGCTTCTCCAGGAAGGCGGTCACCCGGCCCGTCGGATCCGTCGGCACAAGTCCGAACGCCCGGGGGTCGTCCACCCGCGTCAGATGCAGCGAGACATCGGCGCCCGAGGAGCGGTGGGTGTCCACCAGGGCGCCGATGTCCAGGCCGGTGAGGATGTCGCCGTTGAAGATGAGCACCGGGTCGTCGGGCCCGGACGTGAGCCTTGAGGCGACGTTGCGGATGGCTCCGCCGGTGCCGAGCGGCTCGTGCTCGGTGACGTACTCGAGGTGCAGGCCGAGGTCCGAGCCGTCTCCGAAGTACGGCTCGAAGACCTCGGCGAGGTACGAGGTGGCGAGGACGATGTGCTCGACGCCCGCCGCCCGGGCCCGGGCGAGCTGATGGGTGAGAAAGGGCACCCCCGCGGCCGGGACCATCGGCTTGGGGGTGTTGACCGTCAGCGGACGGAGCCTCGTGCCCTTGCCGCCGACCAGGAGTATCGCCTCGGTCACCTGTCGTCTCTGCTTCCTGCCGGGGGCCGGATTCGTTCGGCCGGCCAGTGTATGCAGACGGCACGGCCGGTCCCGGCCGGCGCCCCTGGCAGGTAGCGGTCAGCGTCCCTGGTAGGTGGCCGCGGACGAACGGGCCGAGCCGAGCTTGCCGTAGAGCTTGGCTCCCGGGCACTCGGTGGCGAAGCCGTCGCGGTGCCCGGAGATCACGTTCAGACGGGCCTTCTTGCCCTTCTTGTAGAGGTTGCTGCCTCCGGAGACGAGGGTCGTCTTGCCCTTCGGGTTGGCGCCGTGCAGGCCGAGCTTCCATGCGGTGAGCCGGGCCACGGCGGTGACCGCGGCCTTGGGCGGGGAGCTGTTCGCGTACGTGCCGAGGACGGCGATGCCGGTGCTGTTGGTGTTGAAGCCCAGGGTGTGGGCTCCGAGGACCGGCTTGGCCACTCCTCCGGCACGACCTTCGTAGATGTTGCCGCACTTGTCCACAGCGAAGTTGTAGCCGAAGTCGCGCCATCCGCTGCTTTTCACGTGGTACCGGTAGATGCTGCGGAGCACCGAAGGCGCTTGCGCACAGCTGTAGTTGTTGCCGGTGGCGCTGTGATGCACGAAGGCGGCCTTCACGGACTTGGTGTAGCCGAAGCCGCTCTCGCGGAGCTTCTCGTCGGCGCCCCAGCCCTTGCGGGTGACGATGCGCGGGCGCGGGCCGATGTACGGCTTGGCGGCCAGGCCGCGGGACTCGACGAGGTCCGACTCGGTCTGTTCCTTGGTGAGTTCGGGGATGGTGGCGGAGCCGAGCGGTGCCAGTTCGGCGTTGACCGCCGAGCTGGCGGCGGACTCCACGGTGAGGCCGGTGGCGCGCGGGCCGTCGGCCGGAGGGCCGGCCGGCGGCGGGTCGTCGCCCGGGTCGACGAGTTCCAGGCGCAGGCCCTGGGGCAGGGTGGTGGGGGCGGCCTCCCTGGTTCCGCCCTCCTCGGTGGCGTGCTCGTGGCCGCCCTGCTCGTCCGCACTGTGTTCGTGAGTGCCTTGTTCGCCGGCGTCCTGCTTGTCGGTGCCTTGTTCACCGGTGCCGCCGCGCTTGTCGGGCTGAGCGGCCGTCACCCGGATCTCGACGCCGTCGGAGTCGCCGACCCACAGCGGCGCGGTCGAGCCGCGGCGGCCGGTGGCCGCGCCCTCGTCGGTGCCGGGGTCCGCCGCATGCTCCTGGTTGTGGGTCTCGAGCTGCTGCCACGCGGACCAGGTGCCGGTGTCCTTGGCCCGGGTACGGACCTCGACGCGGCCCGCGAGTTCGGCGCCCGGGTTGTCCCAGACGACACCGACCAGAGAGAACGGCAGGACGTCCTTGCGGATCAGCCCCTGTGCCCGGGACGCGCCGCCGGCCCGGTCACCGGAGAGCGGGGCAAGGGGCAACGACTGGGTGGAGCCCGCGAGGGACCCCGTCCTGGGAGAGGGCTCTGCCGCGAGAGCCCCGGAGGGCAGGGCGAGCGGAAGGCAGAGGGCGGCCGCGCAGGTCACGCCGAGGCTGGAAGCAATCAATCCACGCATGCGGTGATCGTGCGGGCTCGATCAAGGGCCCGCACATCGAGAACTGACGGACCGTCGGCCAAATCGGCGACCCTGCCCTCTGTCCGGCCGCCCCACGACGCCGGGCGTGCCGCGTACCCTTGCCCGCGTGAACGCAACCGACCGAACCCCTGCCGACCTGCTGCGTTCCGCGCTCGCCGCGGACCCCGTACGCCCCCTGGTGACCTTCTACGACGACGCCACCGGCGAGCGGGTGGAACTCTCTGTCGCCACCTTCGCCAATTGGGTGGCCAAGACCGCGAATCTGCTCCAGGGCGATCTCTCCGCAGAGCCCGGCGACCGGCTCGCGCTGCTCCTGCCCGCGCACTGGCAGACGGCCGCCTGGCTGATCGCGTGTTCCTCGGTCGGCGTGCTGGCGGACGTCGGAGGCCGTCCGGGCGACGCGGATCTGGTCGTCGCCGGTCCCGACGATCTGGAGACGGCCCGTGCCTGCAGCGGGGAACGGGTGGCGCTCGCGCTGCGGCCGCTCGGCGGGCGCTTCCCGCAGCCGCCCGAGGGGTTCGTCGACTACGCGGTCGATGTGCCGGGCCAGGGTGACCGGTTCGCGCCGTACGCACCGGTGGACGCGGATGAACTCGCGCTCCGGGTCGGCTCGGTGGAGCTGACGGGCGCCGAGCTGGTCGAGCGGGCGCGCACCGACGCGGACGCGCTGGGGCTCGCGCCCGGGGCGCGGGTGCTGTCCGGCCGGGCGTACGACACCTGGGACGGGCTGTCGGCCGGTCTCTTCGCGCCGCTCGCCTCCGGTGCGTCGGTGGTGCTGTGCCGCAATCTGTCCGAGCTCTCCGAGGACGGGCGGGCGCGACGGGTCGCGGACGAGCGGGTCACGGTGTCGGTCGACCGGTAGGAAACCCCGCCGGGCGCGAGCCCTTGTGCACAACCACCTCTGACCACGCGTCTCGATGGCTGGACAGGCTCGTCCGGCACCACCCGTCCGGCCCAGCGAAGACCCCGGCCCGCGCGCGGGAGGGGCGGGGCCCAGGTCATGGTCGTAGGAGCGTCGTGTCGTGTCGACGCGCTGCCGATGCCATGAGGGGTGGACTCACACGTGACCGACACCGCCGGTACGCCCGACGGTCCGGAACGTCCGGACGACGACGCGCCCGCGACGGAGCCGGACGACGGCGGCACGCACCAGGCACCGGGGGCGGACGGCGAGACGACCGCCGCACCCTCGTCGGGCACCGACGACAACGACACGGCGGAGGCCACCGCGGACAGCGCGACCCCGGCCGGGTCCACCCCGGACGCCGAGACCCCGGCCGGGAACGGCGGCAAGCAGCCCGCCGGCCGCAGACGTCACTGGCTGCGCTGGACCGCGCTCGGCGCCTCGGTGGTCGTCCTCGCGGCGGCAGGCGTCGGCTGGAGCCTGTACCGCAAGCTCGAGGGGAACATCACCCAGGACACCGGGACCGCCTCCGAGCTGGAGCGCTACGACAAGGAGCGTCCGCCGCCGTCGAAGCACGACGCGCTGAACATCCTGCTGATCGGCTCGGACACCCGCGCCGGCAGCGGCAACAAGCCCTACGGCAGAGACGTCGGCTCCCAGCGCTCGGACACCACGATCCTTCTGCACCTGGCCGCCGACCGGAAGAGCGCCACCGCGGTCTCGCTGCCGCGCGATCTGATGGTCGATCTCCCGAGCTGCCGCAAGGCGAACGGCTCGCGCACCAAGGAGCAGTTCGCCCAGTTCAACGGTGCGTTCCAGGTCGGCGGCGCCGCCTGCACCATCCGTACCGTCGAGAAGCTCACCAAGGTCCGTATCGACCACCACATGGTCGTGGACTTCCAGGGGTTCAAGAAGATGGTCGACGCCGTCGACGGCGTGGTCGTCTGCCTCAAGAACCCGGTCGACGACCCGGATTCGCGGCTCAAGCTCTCCGCGGGCCGCCACCGTCTCGACGGCGAGCAGGCACTCGGCTACGTACGGGCCCGCAAGACGCTCGGCAACGGCAGCGACACCGACCGGATGGACCGTCAGCAGCAGTTCCTGGCCGCTCTGGTCAAGAAAGTGCAGAGCAACGGCGTCCTGCTCAACCCGACGAAGCTCTATCCGGTACTGGACGCGGCCACGTCCTCATTGACCACGGACCCGGCATTGGCCGGACTGACTGATTTGTACGACCTGGTGCGCAGCATGCGCAACATTCCGACCGAGAAGGTGCAATTCCTGACCGTCCCGCGCCAGTCGTACGAGTACGACGCGAATCGCGACGAACTCGTGCAGCCCGCCGCAGGTCGACTCTTCGAGCAACTGCGCAAGGACGCACCGCTGCACGTATCGGACCGGAACGAGGAATCCGCCGCCCGCGACAAGAACGAGGCCGGAGAAGGAAAAGCCGACAAGAAGACGAAGAGCGAGCAGCGGGACGAAGGCGATACCGACGACGACAGTGACGTCACCGGGGACGGCCAATCCCCGGACGCCGGTGAGGACTTCAGCCGCGATCTGTACGACGACGGCGACTACTTCGGCGGCAGCGACTACTTCGACGACGGCAAGTCGCCCGCCCGCGACCCGCGCCTCACCGGCCCGCACGACATCCGTCTCCCGGCCGCGGAAGAGCCCGACAGCCCCTCGGACAAGCCGAGTCCAGTTCCCACGTTCCGTGGAAATACGGCCGACGATTCGACGTGCGAGTAAAGGCAACCTCAAGCGACTCCGCAAGATCTCCGGGAAATGGGCGTATTGCCCAGTTGTAGGGGAGTGGAATTTGTCACCGCCGTCGCCCCCGGCTGAACTGGGCGGATAGTGTGAGCGATCCGGTGCACCCGGCCACCCGGTGGCGCACCTGGGCATGCCTCCCCGGTCTTCACGGATCGGATCGAGGTGCCCGAGCAGGACCGATTGACGGACGCCCTGGAGGGGGAGGGCGCGCCGTGGCCCCGACGGAGGACTCAGGCAACCGTGGACGCGCAAGGCCGTGGGCGGGCGGAGAACATCGACCCCGCAGACCAATGGGTACTCAACCCGAACACCGGCGATTACGAACTGCGACTGGACCCTTCCGCAGGGCAGTCGAACGTCCCCGGCCCCCGCCGCTCCGCGAGAACGGCCACGGCACAGCGCCGCCGCTCCCCCGCCCCCGGACGCGAGCATGCCGACCGCGGTCCCGAGGTGCCGGTCCAGCGCCGGCACCGGCACCCCGACGATCTGCCGCCCGGCCGCCGCAGGCCGCGGCCCAAGCCTCGCCGGTCAAGGGCGAAGAAGATCCTGCTGTGGGTCTGCGGAGTCCTGGCCTTCCTCGTCCTGGCCGCGGGCGTCGGCGCGTATCTCTACTGGGATCACCTGAACGACAACCTGGACGGCATAGACACTGACGGCGCCGGCACCGGCGGCTTCAGCAAGGACCGCCCGATCAACGTGCTGCTCATCGGCACCGACAAGCGCACGGGCAAGGGCAATGCGGGCTACGGCGACTCCGGCAGCGCCGGCCACGCGGACACCACCGTTCTGCTGCATGTCTCCAAGGACCGCAGCAACGCAACGGCGTTGAGCATCCCGCGCGACATGATCACCGACATCCCGACCTGCCCGACCAAGCAGGAGGACGGCTCCACCAAGGACATCCCGGGCACGCAGCAGACGCGGTTCAACGAGAGTCTCGGTCAGAACGGCCGTACGCCCAGCTGCACGATGCGGACGGTCAACAAGATCACCGGCCTGGACATCGACCACTTCATGATGGCCGACTTCAACGCGGTCAAGACGCTCTCCAGCGCGGTCGGCGGCGTCCCCGTCTGCGTGGCGAAGGACATCGACGACCCCAAGTCCCACCTCAAGCTGTCCAAGGGCAAGCACAACCTCGCGGGCGACGACGCGCTCGCGTACGTACGGACCCGGTACTCGGTCGGCACCGGGGGCGACCTGAGTCGGATCGAGCTCCAGCAGCAGTTCCTCAGCTCGCTGATGCGGAAGATGAAGTCGAACGACACGCTCACCAGCCCGACCAAACTGCTCGGCCTCGCGGAGGCCGCCACCAAGGCGCTCACCGTGGACAGCCAGATCGCGGATCTCGACAAACTCAAGGATCTGGGCCTGGAGTTGGGCAAGGCGGATCTGAAGAACATCAGCTTCACCACGGTCCCGGTGGTCGACAACACCGACGGTGCGACCGTCCTGTTGAACGAGGCGCAGGCCGACCCGCTGTTCTCGATGCTGCAGGCCGACCAGTCGTTGACCGAGACCAAGAAGAAGAAAAAGGCCGCGGAGCAGGCCAGGCTCAAGGGCCCGAAGGCGGACGCCTCCGAGGTCCGGGTGAACATCTACAACGGCAGCGAGACCCAGGGCGCCGCAGGCACCACCCTGAGCTGGCTGCAGAACGAGCAAGGGGTCCTGAAGGCTTCGCAATTGGGCAACGCGCCCGAGAACCAGGCCAGGACGACCCTCGAGTACGCGCCCGGCCAAGCGGACGAGGCGCGCAGGCTGGCCGAGATCATGGGCCTGCCGGCTTCCGCGATGAAGCCGGGCAAGAGTGAGAAGAACAGCCAGGGGATGCCGGCCATGACCTTGATTCTGGGGGCGGATTTCAAGGAAGCCGGCACACCCATCTCCGCGCCGACGAAGGTGCCGGACGGAGTGCGGAAGGTCGAGGCGGACAAGGCCGTGTGCGCCAAGTAGCGCCGTACGCCTGCCCGTTCGGCCCCGCGCCGGACGGGCAGGCGTACCGGCGGGCACGGCAGGCGGGGAGGGGATCGCATGAGGCAGGGCAGCGTGCGCGGGGAGGGGCCGCTCGAGCGCGACCCGCACGCAAGTGAACACGGCCAGGACCAGGGCCGGTTCGACGAGGAGGACGAGGGCGAACCGCCGCAGCGGTCCGGCCGCGGCCGGCGTCGGGGTGCCGCCCGCGAGCGCAGACCGCGCCGTAACCGCCGGATATTTCGCTGGATCGCGGGCTCACTCACGGTCCTCGTCCTGGCCGCGGTCGGCCTCGGCTACTTCTACTACGAGTACCTGAACAACCGGATCAACACGGAGCAGTTGCCGGACGACAACCGCGCGCCCGAGGCCTCGCCCAACGCGGCCGGACAGACTCCCCTGAACATCCTGGTCATCGGCTCGGACGCGCGGGACTCGAAAGCCAACCAGAAGCTCGGCGGGGCGAAGGAGACCTTCGGCGGCACACCGCTCGCCGATGTGCAGATGCTGGTCCATCTGTCCGCGGACCGCAGCGACATGTCGGTGATCAGCATGCCGCGCGACACCCTCGTCGAGGTACCGGAGTGCCGGGACGACAAGAACGACAAGACCTATCCGGCCAGCAACGGCCGCATGATGACGAACGAGACCCTGGGCCGGGGCGGCGCCTCCTGCACCGTGCTGACCTGGGAGAAGCTGACCGGCGTCCGGATCGACCACTTCATGATGGTCGACTTCGCGGGAGTGGTCTCGATGGCGGACGCGATCGGCGGCGTGCCGGTCTGCGTGGACGCCAACATCCACTCCCGGGACGCTCAGGGCCACGGTTCCGGGCTGCGCCTGGAGAAGGGCACCACGAACATCAAGGGCGAGCAGGCGCTGCAGTGGCTGCGTACCCGGTACGGCTTCGAGGACGGCAGCGACATCGGCCGCGCCAAGGCCCAGCACATGTACATGAACGCGATGGTCCGCGAGCTGCGCGAGAACGCCACGCTCAGCAATCCCGGCCGGCTGCGCAACCTCGCCGAGGAGGCCACGGAGGCGCTCACCGTCGACACCGGCCTCAACTCGGTGGGCAAGCTCTATGACTTGAGCAACGAGCTCAAGAAGGTGCCGCCGAAGCACATCACCATGACGACCATGCCGTACGAGTACCAGGGCGCGCGGGTGGTGCCGAAGCCGGGCGACGCGGAGCAGCTGTTCCGGCTCGTGCGCGAGGACATCGCCCTCGACGGCAAGGGCAAGGACAAGGGCAAGGGCAAGGACGGCAAGAGCAAAAAGGATTCGTCCGACAAGGAGCCCACCTCCGACGACCCGGCCGCACAGCCCGCCGAGATCGGTGTGACGGTCCAGAACGCGACCGGCGGCGACGACCGTCAGCCGGTCCAGGGTCGCGCGCACCAGGTGGCGCAGCTGCTGGCCGGCAAGGGCTTCGCCCGGGCCACGGCGGACAACGCTGCCACGCCGAGCCTGGACCGTACGACGATCCGCTTCCCGAGTGCCGAACTGGAGGGCGACGCGCAGTCGGTGGCCAAGTCCCTCGGTCTGCCGATGAGTTCGGTCAAGGAATCCAAGGATGTCAGCGCGGTGACCGTGGTGGTCGGCGCGGACTGGCGCAACGGTGACGCACCCGAGGAGCAGAAGCAGGACGACCGTACGCCCGAATCGGCGGACGCCCTGAACGGCGCCGACGAATCGGCCTGCATGCACGTGGACCCCAACTTCACCTGGGAATAGGCGAGTTGGTGCACCTCGACGTACGTACGCGGGTGCTCCGGCCACGATCGGCCGGGACACCCGCGTAGGTACGCAAGAAGAGCAGCCTCAGGCGTGGGACGGGTCCGTCTGTGCCGAGGGGCGGCGCGAGGCGATGACCTTGGCGGCCAGTGAACGCGGGCTGGTCAGATAGCCCCAGCCCCACGACATGTGCATGGTGGCGAGCGCCACCGGGATCTGCAGCCGCGCCTTGGCCGGCAGGCCGCGACCGGCCGGCAGCGAGCCCGCGACGATCGCCGCGAGGTAGCCGCCGGGGACGACGAAGCCCCACGGTGTGACGAGCGCGCCGATCACGGTGCCCGCCGCGATCGCGCAGACCGCGGTCGGCGGCGCGAGGTAGCGGGGGTTGACCGAGCCCTTGTGGTAGCGGGCGACCACATGACGCCAACGGCCGTAGTTCCGGTACTGCTTGGCGAGTTCGCGCACGCTCGGGCGCGGGCGGTAGGAGACCTTCAGCTCGGGCGAGAACCAGACGCCGCCGCCGGCCTCGCGGATACGGAAGTTCAGCTCCCAGTCCTGGGCGCGGATGAACTCCTCGTTGTAGCCGCCCTGTTGCTCCAGCGCCTCGCGGCGGAACACCCCGAGGTAGACCGTCTCGGTGGGACCCGCCTCGCCGCCGGTGTGGAAGGCCGCGTTGCCCACACCGATCTTCGACGTCATGGCGGCGGCGACCGCGTGCTCCCAGTCGTTCTCCCCCTCGGCGAACATCAGGCCGCCGACGTTCTGCGCGCCCGTCTCCTCGAGGAGGCGTACGGCGGTGGCGATGTAGCCGGGCGAGAGGAGGCCGTGGCCGTCCACGCGCACCACGATCGGGTGCCGGGAGGCCTTGATGGCGGCGTTCAGGGCGGCGGGGGTGCGGCCGGTCGGGTTCGGCACGGTGTGCACCCGGCCCCAGGCGTTGTCCGCGGTCTCACGCACCAGCTCTTCGGCGATCTCGTCGGTACGGTCCGTGGACGGCCCGAGCGCGATGACCACCTCCATCTCTCCCGCGTACTCCTGCTGGAGGATGGCGTGGACGGCGCCGCGCAGATGCCGTTCCTCGTTGAGGACGGGCATGATCACGGATACGGCCGGGGTCTGCACGTCGGGCTCCTGATTTTTCTCGCTCATCGGGCCTCACGTTACCGCGAACGGGGGACACCGGCGCGCGCCGGACGGCTCAATTCCGCGGGCCGCAGATCATATCGACTTAACGTTGCCCGCGTCCGGCGCCCGCTCCACGGAGGTGTCCCAACGTGCCCACCGGGTCCCGCTCGCCCGCCCGACCGCCTCGGCCGGGCCGACCGACGCGACCACCCGTCGGTGGCAGACGCAGAGTGATCCGCCGTCCCAACTGGGCCATGCGGGTCACCACTGCCTTCTCGGTGATCGTCCTCGGGGCCGCCGGCATCGGCCACGCGGTGGTGACGAGCCTGGACACCGGCATCTCCCGGGTCGACCCCTTCAAGGACATGAAGAACCGGCCGCAGGCGGGCCACGGCCTGAACATCCTGCTGGTCGGCACGGACGGCCGGGACAAGATCAGCGAGCAGGAGCGCCGCAAGTACCGCCTCGGCGGCGCCCCCTGCCACTGCACGGACACCGTGATGATGGTGCACCTCTCCGAGGACCGTGACCGCGCGAGCGTCGTGAGCCTGCCCCGTGACTCGTACGCGGAGCTGCCCGCGCACACCGACCAGAACTCCGGCGAGAAGCACAAGCCGCATCCGGTGAAGCTGAACGCCGCCTATGCCGAGGGCGGCCCCAACCTCACCGTGCGCACCGTCGAGCACATGACGAAGGTCAAGATCGACCACTATCTGGAGGTCGACTTCACCGCCTTCATGAAGACGGTCGACGTCCTCGGCGGCGTCGAGATCTGCACCGTCCGCCCGCTCAAGGACTCCCACTCCGGCCTCGACCTGGCTGCCGGCCGCCATCGTCTGAACGGCGGCCAGGCCCTGCAGTACGTACGCTCCCGGCACATCGGCGGGGACGCGGACCTGGGCCGGATGCAGCGCCAGCAGCGCTTCCTGGCCGCGGTGATCGCCAAGGCCACCTCGTCCGGGGTGCTCCTGAACCCGGTGAAGTTCCGGGACATGTCGCGGACCGTGCTCGGCTCGGTGCGCGCGGACCGGAACTTCGGCTCCAACGAGATGCTCCAACTCGGCCACACGATGCGCAGCTTCACGCCCGCGTCCTCGGAGTTCACCTCCGTCCCGATCGGGAAGATGGGGTACTCGGTGAAGGGCATCGGGTCGACCATCAAATGGGACCCGGAGAAGTCCGCGAAGCTCTTCGGCGCCCTGCGCGCGGACAAGCCCCTCACCCCGCTGAAGAAGCAGAAACCGAAGCCGAAGGCGACCGTGGTGGACGTGGCGCCGGAGCAGGTCCGGGTCCAGGTCTCGAACGGCACCGCGACCGCGGGCCTCGGCGGCAAGGTCGACCAGGCGCTGCGCGGCACCGGCTTCCGCACCACGGGCACTCCGGACAACGCGCCCAAGCGGGACGTGAAGCGCACGGTCGTGGAGTACGACCCGCGCTGGGACCGCTCGGCCAAGACCCTGGCCACCGCCCTGCCGGGCAGCGAACTGCGCAAGGTCAAGGGACGCGGTCCGCAGATGAAGGTGATCGTCGGCACGGACTACGACGGCGTGAACCGGGTGCGGGCGGAGGACCAGCAGCAGGGCGAATCCGGAGTGGTCACCGGCGACCAGGTGGTCTGCGACTGACAGCCGCCGTCCGGGAGCGGATCAGTCCTCGATGCCGTCGGCCGCGCGCTTCTCGCGCAGTTCCCTGATCGCCCGGCGGCGGGCCAGCCGGTGGGTCCGCCTGATCTGCGCCTCCTGGTAGCGGCGGCGGTCGCGCTCGGTCTCCGGCTCGACCTGCGGCACCTCGCGCGGAGCGCCTTCGGCGTCGACCGCGGCGAAGACGAGATAGGCGGAGCCGACCTGCTGGGCGGGCGTCGACTCGTTCCAGCGCTCGGCGAGTACTCGTACGCCGACCTCCATGGATGTCCGGCCGGTCCAGTTGACCTGGGCCTTCACGTGGACGAGGTCGCCGACCCGGACGGGCTCGAGGAAGGCCATCTCGTCCATCGACGCGGTGACGGCCGGGCCGCCCGAGTGCCGGCCGGCCACGGCCCCGGCGGCGTCGTCCACCAGTTTCATGATCACGCCGCCGTGCACCGTACCCAGGAGGTTGGTGTCGTTGTGGGTCATGATGTGGCTGAGGGTGGTGCGGGAAGCCGAGGTGGGCTTGCCCTCAATCGCCCCGGTAAGGGTCGCAGCCGCGGCTCGGGCCTGATCTGTCATGAGGTCCACCTTATGCCGGGCCTGCTTTGCATCAGGTCTGCAACAGCCCTGGCCCGATTCCCCTTCAGGCCTTGTGAGGCACGTTGACCAGCACGGCACACTGGACCAATGAGCGATTGGCCCGACGGGTACGGCCGTAATGACCAGTACGGACAAGGCAGTGGACGCGCGCAGCCGGAAGGCGCCCGCGTCATGCCTCACGTGCAGCGCGGCCGGACCGCACCCCCCATCCCGCAGCAGGGCGGATACGGCGACCGCGGCTACGACAGCGGTTACAGCGACGGCCAGGTCTACGGGAACGGTGGCGGCGCCCACGGCGGTGGCGGCGACGGCTACTACGACGACGGCAGGGGCGGACGCCCGGCACCCGACTGGCGCCGGCGCCTGAAGATCGGCGCGCTGACCCTGGTCGTGGCGCTCCTGGCCGTGACGATCGGCACATACTTCTGGGCCGACTCGAAGCTGAAGAACGAGGTCGACCTGTCGAAGGTGATCGAGCGGCCCGGCGGCGGCGAGGGCACCAACTACCTGATCGTCGGGTCCGACAGCCGCGAGGGCATGTCCAAGGAGGACCAGGAGCGGCTGCACACCGGCAAGGTCGAGGGCAAGCGGACCGACTCGATGATGATCCTGCACGTCGGGGACAACGGGAACACGATGGTCTCGCTCCCCCGTGACTCGGACGTGGAGATACCGTCCTTCCGCGGCTCCGACTCCGGCAAGCTCTACCCGAACCAGGGCCGGCGCACGAAGCTGAACGCCGCCTACGCCGAGGACGGCCCCGAACTCCTGGTCCGTACCGTCGAGCACAACACCGGGCTCAAGATCGACCACTACGCGGAGATCGGCTTCGGCGGCTTCGCGAACATCGTGGACGCGCTCGGCGGCGTGGAGATGGACATCCCGCGCGACATCAAGGACAAGGACTCGGGCTCGGACTTCAAGAAGGGCAAGCAGACCCTCGACGGTGAGAAGGCCCTGGCCTTCGTACGCAACCGCAAGGAGGCCGGCAGCGACCTGGAGCGCACCAAGAACCAGCAGCAGTTCCTGGCCACGCTCGCCAACCAGGCCGCGACCCCGAGCACGATCCTGAACCCCTTCCGGCTCTACCCGACGATGGGCGCCGGCCTGGACACGCTCCTCGTCGACAAGGACATGGGGCTGCTCGACGTCGGCGAGATGTTCTGGGCGATGAAGGGCATCACCAGCGGCGACGGCAAGTCGATGAACATCCCGATCTCCGGCTCGAACGGCGGGAACCTGGTCTGGGACAAGGCCAAGGTCAAGGAGCTCGTCGAGCAGTTGAAGAACGACGACAAGGTCACGGTCTCGGAGAACTGAGGCGGTACGGCCCGACCGGGGCCGAACCTCCTGACAGCGCCGTCGGTGAAGGCTCCGTCCGAACCCCCCAGGGGCTCGGACGGAGCCTTCGCCGTTGTCCGCTCGCGCACGGCGGGCCCGGGGACGTTCAACCGTTCGCATCAGCCTGCCGCGAACCCCGGAAGCTTTGCTGCCTACGGTGGCCACACTGCCTCCGATCAGGACCGGAGTCCCCCATGGCAGACCTGCAGGACGAAGCGCACGCAACCGGCGAGGTCGGTGACCTGGACCCGCCACGCGCGGCCCGCGCCACCGTGGCCGGGGACGAGCGGCCGGACGATGCCGCTGCCCCGGAACACGAGCCGGACCTGCCCCCGGACGACGGTGGACCACCGCCGGGGGCGTCCCCGCGCGACCGGGTCAGGGCGGTCCTCGCCCGCCACCCGGTCGCAGACGGACACAGCGGTCTGCTCTGGGCGCTCGGCAGACTCTCCTGGTACGACCTGGAGCTGGGCGAGAGCGCGCTGCAGACGGACATCCCGCGGCTGCGCGAGGGTGCGGTGGGCACGCTGTTCTGGTCGCTCGAGGTGCCGGGCGACTTCGCCGGGGACCGGGCCGTGTGCGCGACCCTCGACCTGATCGACCTGGCCGGGAGTGTGGTGCGCGACCACCCCGAGGGCCTCTGGCTGGCACGCACCTCGTCGGAGGTGGCCGATGCCCGGGCGCACGGCAGGATCGCCTGTCTGCTCGGCCCGGCGAGCGCGACGGCGCTCGGCAATTCGCTGGGTGCGCTGCGGGCGCTGCACCAGCTCGGTGTCCGTACGCTCTCGCTGTCCGGGACGCGCTGGGCCGGTGAGGAGGGGCTGTCCCGCTTCGGCGAGGAGGTGGTCCGCGAGATGAACCGGCTCGGGGTGATCGCCGACCTGACGGGCAGTGCGGACGCCACCGTGCACCGGGTCATGGCGGTGTCCCGCGGGCCGTCGCTGTTCTCGCACTCCGGCGCTCGGGCGCTCACCGACCATCCGGACAACGCCTCCGACGAGGTGCTCACCGCCCTGCGCACCGGCCGGGGCCTGTGCATGGTGCCCTGTGCCGCGGCGCAGACCGGTGACGCGCTGCGGGACGTGGCCGACCATCTGGACCATGTGCGACGGGTCGCGGGCCCGGAGTGCGTGGGGCTGGCCGGCGGCTTCGACACCGACGGTCCTTCGGCGGCCGGTATCGCCGACCCCGCGGCGTACCCCCTGCTGCTCGGCGAGCTGCTCGAACGCGGCTGGTCCGACGCCGAACTCGCGCTGCTCACCTCGGAGAACCTGCAGCGGGTGATCCGGGACGCGGACTTCACGGCCCGGGCCACGCAGCTGCGCCGGGCTCCCTCGACGGCGACGATCGAACGGCTCGACGGCTGAGCCGCCGGTGCCGTCGGTCCGCCGGGGTGGGCCCGACGGCCGTCAGCAGGCGCAGAGGCAGAAGGGGTGGCCCGCCGGGTCCGCGTAGACCCGCCAGGTCCGCGACGGGTCGCCCCGGTCGAGGAGGGTCGCGCCGAGTTCGAGCGCGTGCCGCTCGGCGGTGTCCAGGTCGACCGTGACGGTCAGGTCGAGGTGGAACTGCTGCGAGCCGTCGGAGGAGGGCCACTTCGGCGGTACGTGGTCGGGGGCCTGCTGGAACTCGAGCGTGGAGGCTCCGTCCGCGCCCACGAGTACGTGCCATTCGTCGCCTGCGTCGTGCTGCCGGGTGACGGTCCCGCCGAGGAGCCCCGCGTAGAACTCGGCGAGGGCGCGCGGGTCGGGACAGTCGAGGACTACGGCTCCGAGCTTGGTGACGGCCATGGTGCTGCCTCCTGGGAGAGTGCCGAGCGCGCCGCGGTCCGATGCGGTTACCAGTACTCGGCTTCAACAGGTATCGGTTACCTCATACTCCCGCAGTAGAGGTAACCTCGCAAGCATGCGGCAGAGAGAAGGCACCGATCCGTCGGCGGACGGACACCGGCCATGACCGAGCGCGCCCCGGCCCCCGGTGAACTCGCCCTGGTGGAACGGCTGGTGAACACGCTCGACCTGGAGACGGGAGCCGACGCGCTGGACACCGAGGAGGCCCGCCGCGCACTCGGGATCCCGCAGGACGGCACCGAGCGGGCCAGGGAGCTGCGCGAATCGCTGCGCGCCGTCCTGCTGGTGCACGCGGGGCACCCGCCGCACCGCGAGGTCACTCCGCTCGGCCAACTCCTCGCCGCCGCACCGCTGTTGGTCGACGTGGACGAGGCGACGGGAGAAGCGACGCTGGCACCGGCCGACCCGGATCCACTGGTGTCCCGGATCACCGCGGCCATCGCGCAGGCGGCCGCGGACGGCAGCTGGCCCCGCCTGAAGGCCTGCCACGCGCCGGACTGCCACTGGGCCTTCTACGACCGCAGCCCGGCCGGCCGTGGTCGCTGGTGCGTGATGTCGGTCTGCGGCAGCCGGGCCAAGATGCGCAGCTACCGGGCGCGGCGAGCGGAGGCCTGAGACCGCGGAGGCTTGGGACCGGCGGTCTCAGGCGCCTTCGAGCCGGTCGAGGTCCAGCGTCAGCCGATTGCGCCAGTCGTTCACGAAGACCGCCTTCGGCCCCTCGTACTCCACCGCCACGAACGGGTTGGACTGGAACATCATCAGCAGCCACCGCAGTGAGCGGTCGGCATCGAGTCGGGCGAGATATCCGATGTTGCCCATCCCGCCGCCCCCACCGGTCAGCCACCCCGAACCGTCCGGCAGCCCGCTCTCGAACCAGGTGTCGTACGCGTCGGTGTCGTGCTCCTCGAAGGCGTACGCCACATCGAGCGGCCCGCCGAGGCGGAACGGGATCGGCTGCCCGGCCTCCGGGTGGTACGCGCCGGGGCCCGGGACATGGATCTCGACGGCGGTGTCGTCGGGCCGGTAGAGGCCGTCGCAGCACACCATCTCGCCGGCCGCCCACAGCCGTTCGACCAGGCCCGCTCCCCCGCCGTTCACCACCTGCACGGCATCAGGCCGCCGGCCGGCCCATGGCGCGGTACGTCCAGCCGGCCTCGCGCCAGCGGACCGGGTCGAGGGCGTTGCGCCCGTCGAGGATCGTCGGGACCGACACCTCGGCGGCGAGGTCGGCCGGGTCGAGCTCGCGGAACTCGCGCCACTCGGTGAGGTGCAGGACCACGTCCGCGCCCCGTACGGCCTCGGCGGCGGAGTCCGCGTAGCCGAGAGTCGGGAAGAGCCGCCGGGCGTTGTCCATGCCCTTCGGGTCGTAGACCGTGACCTGGCCGCCCTGGAGGTGGATCTGTCCGGCCACGTTCAGGGCGGGTGAATCGCGTACGTCGTCGGAGTCCGGCTTGAAGGTGGCGCCGAGCACGGCCACCCGCTTGCCGAGGAAGGCCCCGCCGCCGAGGGCCTCGCGGGCGAGCTCGACCATGTGGCCGCGCCGGCGCATGTTGATCGAGTCGACCTCGCGCAGGAAGGTGAGCGCCTGATCGGCGCCCAGCTCACCGGCCCGGGCCATGAACGCGCGGATGTCCTTGGGCAGACAGCCGCCGCCGAAGCCGATGCCGGCCCGCAGGAACTTCCTTCCGATCCGCTCGTCGTAGCCGATCGCCTCGGCCAGTTTCACCACATCGCCGCCGGCCGCCTCGCAGACCTCGGCCATCGCGTTGATGAACGAGATCTTCGTGGCCAGGAACGAGTTCGCGGCGGTCTTGACCAGCTCCGCCGTCGGAAAGTCGGTGACCACGAAGGGCGAACCCTCGGCGAGCGGAGTCGCGTACACCTCGCGGAGCAGCTTCTCGGCCCGCTCGCTCGGCACGCCCGCGACGATCCGGTCCGGGTGCAGGGTGTCCTGCACGGCGAAGCCCTCGCGCAGGAACTCCGGGTTCCAGGCCAGCTCGACCTCGTCGCCCGCCGGCGCCAGCTCGCCGAGGACGGCCGCGAGACGGTCCGCCGAGCCCACCGGGACCGTCGACTTGCCGACGACGAGGGCGGGACGGGTCAGGTGGGGCGCGAGCGAGGCGAAGGCGGAGTCCACGTAGCTCATGTCGCAGGCGTACTCACCGTGCTTCTGCGGGGTGTTCACACAGACGAAGTGGACGTCGCCGAACGCGCCGACCTCCTCCCAGGAGGTGGTGAAGCGCAGCCGCCCGCTGGAACCCTCCATCCCCGCGACGTGCCGCCCGAGCAGCTCCTCGAGCCCCGGCTCGTACATCGGCACGCGGCCCTGGGAGAGCATCTCGATCTTCTCGGGGACCACATCGAGGCCGAGGACCTCGAAGCCGAGCTCGGCCATGGCCGCGGCGTGGGTGGCACCGAGGTAGCCGGTGCCGATCACGGTGATCTTGAGGGCCATGCGGTGCTCCAGAAGGGTCGGTGAAACTGCGCTGCCCGAGCATAGTCGGGGTCGTACGGTCGTCCGTTTTCGCCCCGATGGATGCGAGCCGGGGCGGGGCCGGCGGCCCTCTCATCGGGCCTCGTGGGCCCTTGTCGTCAAGCTCACGTATCCCGTCCGGGACCGGGGGCCTAAAATCAGGGTTACTTAACGGTAGTTAGCATCTTTGGGAGTGAGAGACTTGGCGGGTTCGACCGAATTCGACCTGTACCGCCCGGCAGAAGAGCACGACATGCTCCGGGAGTCGGTCCGCTCGCTCGCCGAGGCGAAGATCGCCCCGTTCGCCGCGGAGGTGGACGAGGACGCCCGCTTCCCGCAGGAGGCGCTCGACGCCCTCACGGCGAACGACCTGCACGCCGTCCACGTACCCGAGAGCTATGGCGGCGCGGGCGCCGACGCCCTCGCCACGGT
Source organism: Streptomyces sp. YIM 130001 (assembly GCF_003574445.1). GTDB lineage: Bacteria > Actinomycetota > Actinomycetes > Streptomycetales > Streptomycetaceae > Streptomyces. The sequence goes on along the minus strand of NZ_KZ984557.1, from coordinate 254,449 downwards.
CATCGTGATCGAGGAGGTGGCGCGGGTCTGCGCCTCGTCCTCGCTGATCCCCGCGGTCAACAAGCTCGGCTCGCTCCCGGTCGCCCTGTCCGGCTCCGAGGCGCTGAAGAAGAAGTACCTGGGACCGCTGGCCAAGGGCGACGGCATGTTCTCGTACTGCCTCTCCGAGCCGGACGCCGGTTCGGACGCGGCGGGTATGAAGACGAAGGCCGTACGCGACGGCGACCACTGGGTGCTCAACGGCGTGAAGCGCTGGATCACCAACGCCGGCGTCTCCGAGTACTACACGGTGCTGGCCGTCACCGACCCGGCCAAGCGTTCCAAGGGCATCAGCGCCTTCGTGGTCGAGAAGTCCGACGAGGGCGTCTCCTTCGGCGCCCCGGAGAAGAAGCTCGGCATCAAGGGCTCCCCCACCCGTGAGGTCTACTTCGACAACGTCCGCATCCCCGCCGACCGCATGATCGGCGAGGAGGGCACCGGCTTCGCCACCGCGATGAAGACCCTGGACCACACCCGCATCACCATCGCGGCCCAGGCCCTCGGCATCGCCCAGGGCGCCCTCGACTACGCCAAGGGCTACGTCAAGGAGCGCAAGCAGTTCGGCAAGCCGATCGCCGACTTCCAGGGCATCCAGTTCATGCTCGCGGACATGGCGATGAAGATCTCGGCGGCCCGCGCCCTGACCTACCAGGCCGCGGCCGCCTCCGAGCGCCTCGACCCCGACCTCACCTACCAGGGCGCGGCGGCGAAGTGCTTCGCCTCGGACGTCGCCATGGAGGTCACCACCGACGCGGTCCAACTCCTCGGCGGCTACGGCTACACGCGCGACTACCCGGTGGAGCGCATGATGCGCGACGCGAAGATCACCCAGATCTACGAGGGCACGAACCAGGTCCAGCGCATCGTGATGGCGCGGAACCTGCCGTAGGACGGCTCCCTACGCCGATGTAACGGCTCCCGGCTCTGTTGCCGGGGGCCGTTCACTCGCTCTTGGGCGGCACGACGAATCCTCGCGTCGACCCGGAAGCAGGCTTTGGGTCGGGGAACTCGGCCGCCACGGCCGCCGGCGCATCTGCGGTCACGTCATGGCGAGTGGCCGGATCGGCCTTGTCGTACACGCGGCAGGCACCGGCGGGGTCCGAGGGGTTCTCCGGCGCGACCACACCCGGGATCCCCGACTGCCTGAGCAGAGCGTCCACTCGGCGGGCCTGGTCCGCATCCATGCGTTCCCCTTCCCTGCTCCCCCATTGCGATGCCTTCGGACGTCTCTCGCAGCAGGCCGTGCGGGGAGCGGTGGCCCGCACTCTCATCGCGGACGCGGTGGCGAGTCCGGGGTGACCGACCATGGTGACGGACCTCGGTGCCGAGGGCGTACTCCGCCGGAAGGGCGACGCGGTCCGGTGGGCGGGGGGAGGGCCGAGGCGAGGAGGGCGCGGAAGGTGGGGCAGGCCGTGTGGGTCGGGGCCGGGCAGGCGGCGACGTGGCGGAGGGAGTCGCGCAGGGCGGTGAGGCGGCGGAGAGTGGCGTCCAGTTCGTCGGCCTTGGCCGAGAACAGGTGCCGGTCGATGTGCGGGCGGCCGTCCGCCGCGAACATGCCGGAGATCTCGTCGAGGGAGAAGCCGGCGGAGCGGGTGAGCGCGATCAGCGCGAGGCGGTCGAGTACGGCGGGGTCGTACTGGCGGCGCAGGCCGTGCCGGCCCACCGGGGCGATCAGGCCCTTGTCCTCGTAGTACCGCAGGGTGGAGGCGGGGATGCCGGAACGTCGCACCACTTCGGCGATGTCCAGTGCGGCGTTGTCCGGCGCCGCGTTGTCCGGCGCCGCGTTGTCCGGCGCCGCTTTGTCCGGTGCGCTCATACTCGGCCTCACATACTTGACCTCAAGTCGGCTTGAAGTCGCACAGTGGCACACGGAGAGCAGGAGAACCAGACCGGGAGGCGCCGCCATGGACCGTACGCACGAGGCCGCTGATGCTCAGGCCGCACGCTGGAAGGGGTCCGGTGCGGACGCGTGGGTGGCGGCGCAGACCTATCTCGACGCGATGTACCGCCCCTTCGCCGAACTCCTCGTGGAGTCTGCGGCCGCTCACCCCGGCCGCGTCCTCGACGTGGGATGCGGCACGGGTGCGACGACGGTGGCCATGGCGAGGGAGCTCGGCGCGGGTGGCGAGTGCGTCGGCGTGGACATCTCCGAGACGATGGTCGGGGCCGCGCGGGACCGGGCCGGGCGGGACGGCTCGTCGGCGCGCTTCGTGTGTGCGGATGCGGAGGAGTACGACTTCGGGTCCGCCGCGTACGACCTGGTCGTCTCGCGCTTCGGGGTGATGTTCTTCGGCGATCCGGTGCGGGCCTTCGGCAATCTGCGGCGGGCCGCCGCCGATGACGCCCGGCTCCGGTTCGTCGTGTGGCGCGGTATGGAGGAGAACCCGTTCATGACGACGGCCGCGCGGGCCGCGGCACCGCTCGTGCCGAGTCTGCCGGTACGCAAGGACGGTGACCCGGGGCAGTTCGGCCTCGCGGACCCGGACCGGACCGGACGGTTGCTGCGGGAGAGCGGCTGGACGAGCGTCGACGCCCGGCCGGTCGAAGCGGTCTGCACCCTGCCCGAGTCCGAACTCGACTCCTACCTCACCCGGTTCGGCGTCCTCGGCACCGTACTGCCCGATCTGCCGGAGACGACCCGCGCCCGCGTCGTCGAGACGGTGCGCGCCGCCTTCGAGCCGTACGTGCACGGCGACGAGGTCCGCTTCACCGCGGCTTGCTGGGTGGTCGACGCGAGCGCCGGGGACGCGCCGGGCCGCTGAGGTACCGGCCGCTGAGGTGCGGATCGCGTGAGCCGACGAGTGAGCGGAGCAGGAGCGCCCCGGACAGTGCGGCGATCAGGTGGAGGGGCGCGGCGACGGCGACGTGTTCCGGCAGGGTGCCCCCGGTGGGGTGGGCGAGGGCCGCGTACAGGGTGAAGGGCAGCTTCCAGGCGCTCCAGGCGAAGAGCGAGCCGGAGCCGAGCCAGACGAGTGCCGTGCGCAGCGGCCCGCGCGCCCGGTCGGGATGCCTGCCGCCGGGTGCCCGGCCGGCGGCCGCCGCGGCGGCGAGGGCCCAGAGCGCACCGACGCCCGCGAGGAGGTGCCAATTGGTCTCCCGCTCGGCCGGGTCGGCGATGCCGAGGGTGCCGCCGGCCGCCCAGTACAGCCAGCAGGTGCCGACCACGGCCGCAGCAGCGGCGGCCCAGGGGGTGGCGCGGCCGGGCCGGGCAGGTAGCCGCCCCGAGACGGCCGCCGGCCACCGGCGCCGCAGATAGCCGGGTACGGCGAGGGCGAGGCCCAACCCCATCCCGATGAAGCCGAATTGGACCAGCGGAACCTCCCAGCCGGGCATGGCCGGACCGTCGCCCCCGCCGCCCGCCGGCTTCGGCTCGTCCCGTCCGGCGTCGAGCACCGTGCTCAGCACCGCGTACGGCAGGATCGACACCAGGAAACCCGCACCCGTCCAGGCACAGAAGGCCACCGGCCGGCCCGGGATCCGCAGACCCCAGGGCTGCACCAGGGCGAGCGCGAGGGCGATGCCCACCGCCGCCATGGCGACGGTGACGGTGTTGAGGAACACCCAGCCGGCCAGGGTGAAGCCCGCACCGACCGGGGCCAGGCCGAGCAGTGCTCCGATCACCCACGACACTTTGATCAGCAGGTACGGGGAGAGGGCCAGGGCCGCGCCGTAGCCCCCGTATCGCCCGACACGGTCCCAGCGTTCCACCTGAACGTCCCTTCCTCGGCGGGAAGTTCAGCCTGGATCACGGGGGTGGCCCGGTGCGTCCGCCGGCGGGCGGGGCCGCCTCCGCCGCGTGGTGGAGCGCGGTCTCGTCGCGGGGTAGCACCGTGGGCATGCGCGAAGCCCCCTTCCAGGCCGGCCGGAAGGGGGCGTTCGTCAACAGGCCTTCTCAGCCGTCGAGTTGGCCGAGTGTCGCGTTCGACGGGCCGCGGGTGGCGGTCAGTTCGCGGGAGGCGTCCTCGGCGGCGCGCAGCACGCGGACCGCGTTGTGCCAGGTGAGCTTGGCGAGGTCGGCGTCGGACCAGCCGCGGGCGAGGAGTTCGGCGATCAGGTTCGGGTAGCCGGCGACGTCGTCGAGGCCGTCGGGGGTGAAGGGCGTGCCGTCGTAGTCGCCGCCGATGCCGATGTGGTCGACGCCCGCGGCCTCGCGCATGTGGTCGAGGTGGTCGGCGACCGTGGACGCGGTGGCGACCGGACGCGGAGTGGTCGCCTCGAAGGCGGCGTGCACCTTCATCGCCTCGGCGGTGGTGTCCAGGTGGTGGAAGCCGTGTGCCCGCATGTTGTCGTCGGCCGCGGAGGTCCAGTCGACCGCCGCCTGCAGGACGAACTTCGGGACGAAGGTGGCCATCGCCACGCCGCCGTTGGCCGGCAGGCGTTCCAGTACGTCGTCCGGGATGTTGCGCGGGTGGTCGCAGACCGCGCGGGACGAGGAGTGGGAGAAGATCACCGGGGCTTCGGTGGTGTCGAGCGCGTCGCGCATCGTGGTGGCGGCCACGTGCGAGAGGTCGACGAGCATGCCGATGCGGTTCATCTCGCGGACGACCTCGCGGCCGAAGGCGGACAGGCCGCCGACGCCGAGCTCGTCGGTGGCGGAGTCGGCCCAGGCGATGTTGTCGTTGTGCGTCAGCGTCATGTAGCGGACGCCGAGCGTGTGCAACGCCCTTAGCGTGGCGAGGGAGTTGTGGATGGAGTGGCCGCCCTCGGCGCCCATCAGCGAGGCGATACGCCCCTCGGTGCGCGCCGCCTCCATGTCGTCGGCGGTGAGCGCGCGACGCAGCTCGGCGGGGTGACGGGCGATCAACTGGCTTACGCAGTCGATCTGTTCGAGGGTGGCGCTGACCGCGTCGTCGCCGGCCATGTCGGAGCGTACGTACACCGACCAGAACTGGGCGCCGACGCCGCCCGTGCGCAGGCGCGCGAGGTCGGTGTGCAGGCTGCCGGTCTGGTCGGCGGCGATGTCCAGGCGGTCAAGGTCGTACGCGGTCTTCTCGCGCAGGGCCCACGGCAGGTCGTTGTGTCCGTCGACGACGGGGTGTTCGGTGAGCAACTGCCGTGCCCGGTCGAGGTGGTTCGGCGCCTGGGAGTTCACCGCGCTCACTTCCCGAAGCCGAAGCCGGAGCCGGTGCCCTCGACCTTGGCGCGCAACCGCTTGCCCTTGTCGGCCGCCTGCTCGCCCAGCTGGCCCTGGAACTCCCGCATACGGTCAAGGAGTTCGGGGTCGTGCGCGGCCAGGATCCGTGCCGCGAGCAGACCCGCGTTGCGGGCGCCGCCGACCGAGACGGTGGCGACGGGCACACCGGCCGGCATCTGCACGATGGACAGGAGCGAGTCCATGCCGTCGAGGTACTTGAGCGGTACGGGGACACCGATCACCGGCAGCGGGGTGACCGAGGCGAGCATGCCGGGCAGGTGGGCGGCACCTCCCGCACCCGCGATGATCGCCTTGAGGCCGCGGCCGGCCGCCTGCTCGCCGTACGCGATCATCTCGCGCGGCATGCGGTGCGCGGAGACCACGTCGACCTCGTGCGGGATCTCGAACTCCGTCAGGGCCTGCGCGGCGGCCTCCATCACCGGCCAGTCGGAGTCGGAGCCCATGACGATGCCGACCAGGGGGCGGGGGCTTTCGTCGGCGCTCGTGGTGTCCGACGCGGGGGCGCTCATTCTGTGATCGTTCCTCGCAGATAGCCGGCGGCGTGGCGGGCGCGGTCGAGGACCTCGTCCAGGTCGTCGCCGTAGGTGTTGACGTGACCGACCTTGCGGCCCGGCTTCACGTCCTTGCCGTACATGTGGATCTTGAGCTGGGGATCGCGGGCCATGCAGTGCAGGTACGCGGCGTACATGTCCGGGTAGTCGCCGCCGAGGACGTTGGCCATCACGGTCCAGCCGGCGCGCGGGCGCGGGTCGCCGAGCGGCAGGTCGAGGACGGCACGGACGTGGTTGGCGAACTGGGAGGTGACAGCGCCGTCCTGGGTCCAGTGACCCGAGTTGTGCGGACGCATCGCGAGTTCGTTCACCAAAATGGCCGGCTCACCACCGGCGTCCCGGGTCTCGAAGAGCTCGACGGCGAGGTGGCCGACGACACCGAGTTCGGCGGCGATCGTGAGGGCCAACTCCTGTGCGCGGCCCGCGAGTTCCTCAGGGAGGCCGGGCGCGGGAGCGATCACGGTGTCGCAGACGCCGTCGACCTGCTGGGACTCGACGACCGGGTAGGCGACGGCCTGGCCGTGCGGTGAACGCACCACGTTGGCCGCGAGTTCGCGGACGTAGTCGACCTTCTCCTCGGCGAGTACGGGCACGCCGGCGCGGAACGGCTCCGCGGCCGAGGCCTCGTCACGGACCACCCAGACGCCCTTGCCGTCGTATCCGCCGCGCACGGTCTTGAGGACGACCGGGTATCCGTCCCCCTCGGCCGCGAAGGCGGCCACGTCACCGGGGTCGGTCACGATGCGGTGGCGGGGGCTCGGCGCACCGAGTGCGTCGAGCCGGGCCCGCATCACCCCCTTGTCCTGCGCGTGCACCAGGGCGTCCGGGCCCGGGCGGACGGGGATGCCGTCCGCCTCGATGGCGCGCAGATGCTCGGTGGGCACGTGCTCGTGATCGAAGGTGATCACGTCGCAGCCGCGGGCGAAGTCGCGCAGCGTGTCCAGGTCCCGGTAGTCGCCCACGACGACTTCACCGACCACCTGAGCCGCGGAATCCTGCGGAGTGTCACTGAGGAGCTTGAACCTGATGCCGAGCGGGATGCCCGCCTCGTGTGTCATACGAGCGAGCTGCCCCCCGCCGACCATGCCGACTACCGGGAACGTCACATCGTCCAGGGTATCCGGCCCGCGGCAGCGGTACGGACGCACGAGACCTGCGCCACATCCCGCCCTGCACGGCGGCCTGCCGCAGGTCCCGGGCCCGCCCCGGCCCGGGCGTGTCACCGGTCACGCCAAGGGCCGGGCGCCGAGCGGGTGGCGCTGGTTAGCATGGCGGGACCGACGATTTGGAACTGGATCCCTGGCGGTTCGGCGGCTGAATCCCCTTCGATCCCTACGGACGGGGCTGAACGATCACCGATGATCACCATAAATGGACGTGGCGCACTGCGCGCGCGACTGGATCAGCTCCTGCGCGAGGTGGCCAAGTTCGGAGTGGTCGGCGGTATCGGGACGCTGGTCAATCTGGTCGTGTTCAACCTGGTCCGGCACACCACCGACCTCCCCGTCGTCCGGGCGTCGATCATCGCCACCGCGGTCGCGATCTGCTGCAACTACGTGGGCTTCCGCTACTTCACGTACCGGGACCGCGACAAGAGCGGGCGCACCAAGGAGATGACGCTGTTCCTGCTGTTCAGCGTCGTCGGCCTGATCATCGAGAACGGTGTGCTGTACGCGGCGACGTACGGCTTCGGCTTCGACACCCCGCTGCAGAGCAACGTCTTCAAGTTCCTCGGCATCGGTATCGCGACGCTGTTCCGCTTCTGGTCGTACCGGACATGGGTGTTCCGGGCGCTGCCGGCGCGGGAGGCGGTGGCGGACGCGGAGTCGTTCCTCGAGGATTCCGCACTGCGGGACTCGCTGGCGGAGGACCAGCCCTCGTCGGCCAAGGGCCGCGGCTGAGGGACGGGACGCTCAGCGCACGGTCGTTCCCTCGGACGGGCGGCCGTCCGATCCGCCCACGCCGGACAGGAACAGCGCGAACACGGCCGGTTTGATCTGCAGCATCTCGAGGCGCCCGCCGTCCGCCTCGGCCAGGTCCCGGGCGACGGCGAGGCCGATACCGGTGGAGTTGCGGCCGCTGATGGTGCGCTCGAAGATCCGCGCGCCGAGGTCGGTGCGTACGCCGGGGCCCTCGTCGGTGACTTCGACCACGACCTGGTTGCCGGTGACACGGGTGCGCAGGGCGACGGTGCCGCCGCCGTGCATCAGCGAGTTCTCGATGAGCGCCGCGAGTACCTGGGCCACCGCGCCGGGGGTGCCGACGGCCTGCAGGCCCTGGCGTCCGGAGCAGACGATGGCACGTCCGGCGCTGCGGTAGGCGGGGCGCCACTCCTCCAACTGCTGCTTGACGACCTCGTCCAGGTCGAAGGCGACGGCGGAGCCCATGCGCGGGTCGCGCGAATTGGTCAGCAGCCGCTCGACCACGTCGGTGAGGCGCTCGACCTGGGTGAGCGCGACGGTCGCCTCCTCCTTCACGGTCTCTGGGTCGTCGGTGAGGGTGATCTCCTCGAGGCGCATCGACAGGGCGGTGAGCGGGGTGCGGAGCTGGTGCGAGGCGTCGGCCGCGAGCCTGCGCTCGGCGGTGAGCATCCGCGCGATCCGCTCGGCGCTGGAGTCCAGTACGTCCGCGACGCGGTCGAGTTCGGCCACCCCGTACCGCTTGTGGCGGGGGCGCGGGTCGCCGGAGCCGAGGCGTTCGGCGGTCTCCGCCAGGTCCGTGAGCGGTGAGGTGAGGCGGCTGGCCTGGCGGACGGCGAGGAGTACGGCGGCGATGACGGCGAGCAGGGCGACGGCGCCGATCATCAGGAGGGTGCGGCCGACCTCGGTGGTGACGTTGGAGCGCGGCTCCTGGACGACGACGGTCTCGCCCTCGACGCCCTCTTCGGTGGCGGAGATGACGCCGCCCTCGGGCTTCTCGCCGATCTCGACGTCCGGGCGTCCGGGGATCTCGATGCGGGCGTAGCGCTTCACGTCGACCTGGCCGCGGAGCATGCCGGCGGTGATCTCCTCGTCGCCGTCGCCCATCAGGCGGCCGTCGACGATGGAGACCAGGCGGATGGCTTCGGAGTCGACACGCTCCTGGGCGGCGCTGGTGATGGTGTTGGTCTCCACCAGTACCAGGGAGATGCCGAAGACGGCGATCACCACGAGGACCACGGCGAGCGTGGAGTTGATCAGTCTGCGGCGCATGGCGGTGGGGGTGCTCTTCTCGCAGGTTCTCGCGCGGGCCGAGCGGGACGGCCGGCCGGGCTTCTCGCGGGTCTTCGGCGTTCGGTGGTCGGCTCAGCTCTTCTCGAAGCGGAAGCCGACGCCGCGGACGGTTGCGATGTAGCGGGGGTTGGCGGCGTCGTCGCCGAGTTTCTTACGCAGCCAGGAGATGTGCATGTCCAGGGTCTTGGTGGAGGACCACCAGGTGGTGTCCCAGACCTCGCGCATCAGCTGGTCACGGGTCACGACCCGGCCCGCGTCCCGCACCAGGACCCTCAGGAGGTCGAACTCCTTGGCCGTGAGCTGCAGCTCCTCCTCGCCCATCCAGGCGCGGTGCGACTCGACGTCGATCCGGACGCCGTGGGTGGCGGGTGGCTGCTGCGGCTCGGCCGCGCCGCGCCGCAGCAGGGCCCGGACCCGGGCGAGGAGTTCGGCGAGGCGGAAGGGCTTGGTGACGTAGTCGTCGGCGCCCGCGTCGAGGCCCACCACGGTGTCCACCTCGTCGGCCCTGGCCGTGAGGATGAGGATCGGGATGGCATGCCCGTCCGCCCGCAGCCGGCGGGCGACCTCGAGGCCGTCCATGCCCGGCAGGCCGAGGTCGAGTACGACGAGATCGATGCCGCCCTGCAGGCCGGCGTCGAGCGCGGTGGGCCCGTCCTCGCGTACCTCTACCTCGTAACCCTCCCTGCGCAGGGCTCGGGCCAGCGGTTCCGAGATGGAGGCGTCGTCCTCGGCGAGCAGTACACGGGTCATGCAGAGATGGTAGACCGCGGGCCCCGGACGGCGGAGCGAGATGGCGGACGCTGCACGCGGCCCTGCGTCTATGCTGGAGTAATCGGACGGTTACCTTTGATTATGTGGGTGACATCACAAGGGTTCCTGTGATCCATCTCTCAGAACCACACTTACCCATTGTTAACCGGCTGTTCGGTGCTTCAGCATATTTACTGCACTCCGTGTCCTTCGCGGCCTTCAGAGGCCCTTCGCGCCGAAAGACACGTATGCACATCAGGGTTCGGCACCCCCGTCCGTCCCTGATGGTCCAGTGAATGACCTGTGGGCCGGGCCCTGTGCGCGTTGGCGCGCTCGGCGTGGATCCCGACGTCCGCTGCTCCTCTTCTTCGGCCTTGACGGGCCGGTCCCCCACGGCCGTGGGAGCGAGGCGCGGATACGTCGGTGCCGGCCACCCCCCACCGGGCGCGCGCCCACCAGCGACGTGCGTCCCGAACGAACAAGGATCGACATGGCGTCCAGCCTGACGAAGGCCTCTGCCGGCAATCCCGGCTCGGAGAAGACCTTCTTCGGCCACCCCCGCGGCCTGGCCACGCTCTTCATGACCGAGATGTGGGAGCGCTTCAGCTTCTACGGCATGAGGGCTCTGCTTGTTCTTTACCTGGTCGCCGGCGGCCCCGACGCCAAGTCGGGCTCCCAGGGCGGCGGCCTGGCCATGGATATGGCCACGGCGACCGCGATCTACTCCGTCTACCTGGCGATGGTCTACCTGCTCGCCATGCCCGGCGGCTGGTTCGGTGACCGCGTCTGGGGTCCCCGCAAGACGGTCGCGGTGGCTTCCGGTGTGATCATGGTCGGCCACCTGGCGCTCGCCATCCCCGGCCAGGCGTCCTTCTTCGCCGGTCTCGCCCTGGTGGCGGCCGGCTCGGGTCTGCTCAAGGCCAACATCTCGACGATGGTCGGCCATCTCTACGACGGCCCCCAGGACCCGCGTCGGGACGGCGGCTTCACGCTCTTCTACATCGGCATCAACATCGGTGGCTTCGCCGCCCCGCTGGTCATCGGCACGGTCGGCCAGAGCGTGAACTGGCACCTGGGCTTCGCCCTCGCGGCCGTGGGCATGGGGCTCGGCCTGATCCAGTTCCTGATCGGCACCCGCCACCTGAACCCGAAGAGCAGCCTCGTCCCGAAGCCGCTCTCCGCCCAGGAGCGGAACTCCACCCTGTTCAAGGGTCTCGCCTGGCTGATCGTGGCGACCGTCTTCTACGGCATCGTCAGCTTCACCGGCCACTTCACGATCAACTGGGCGCTCCTCCCGATCACCCTGCTCGGCCTGCTCATCCCGGTCGCCGTCCTGGTCCGCATCAAGCGCGACAAGGAACTCACCCAGGACGAGCAGACCAAGGTCAGCGGCTACATCTGGTTCTTCGCCGCCGCAGCCGTGTTCTGGATGATCTACGACCAGGGCGGCTCGACGATGTCGTTCTTCGGCGAGAACAAGACCGCGGACTCCGTCTTCGGCTTCAACTTCCCGTCGACCTGGTTCCAGTCCGTCAACCCGCTCTGGGTCATGGCGCTCGCCCCGGTCATCGCATGGGGCTGGCTGGCCCTGAACCGCAAGGGCAAGGAGCCGAGCACCACCCGCAAGTTCGCCATGGGCCTGTGGCTGGTCGGCGCCTCGTTCATCGTCTTCGTCATCCCGATGGCGATGGCGGAGGGCGACACCAAGGTCACCCCGATGTGGCTGGTCACGATCTACATGATCCAGACCATCGGCGAGCTCTGCCTCTCCCCGGTCGGCCTCTCGGTCACGACCAAGATGGCCCCGGAGAAGTACGCCTCCCAGATGACCGGTGTCTGGTTCCTCGCCGTCACGGCGGGCGACTGCATCACCGGCCTGCTCGGCATCGGCGGCGTCGACCTCAACGGAGCGGCGGTCGTCGGAACCCAGGGCGTGCTCGCGGTGATCGCGGGTGTCGGAGTCTGGCTCTCCCGCAAGCGCATCGAAGCGCTCATGGGCGACGTTCGCTGACGACTCACCGGACTGCGTACGGATTGTCGTACGGACCGCTCGAACGAAAGGGTCATCGCACCACCCGGTGCGGTGGCCCTTCGGCGTTTTGGCGCGCGCCCGGCCAAGGCCGGTGGAGCATCGGGACATGTGCCCTTTTTCCCGTACGGGATCCACCGGACCGTCCCATCTCCGGCGAGGTCTGACCGCGCTCGCCGCGTGCGGTGCACTGCTCGCGGCCGGCGCCGCGACGGCCACTCCGGAACCCGCGGGCAACGGGGTCCCGGTCCGGGCGTACACCTACGGGCCGCACGCGCGGCAGACCGTCACGGTGTACGGGGACGGCGGACCCGCCCTGGTGATCCTGCACGGCGGATCGTGGGCGAAGGACACCGATTGGAGCAGCTGGGCCCGCTGGTTCGCGAACCGGGGACTGCGCGTCTACGACACCGACTACCGGCTGAACTCGGACGCGCCCTGGCCGGCCCAGCGCGACGACACCCTGGCCGCGCTGCGCTGGGTCGCCCGGCACGGCGGGCCCGAGGGGCAGCGCCCGGTGCTGCTCGGCTCCTCCGCGGGCGGCCACCTCGCGACCACCGCCGGTACGTACGGGGCGGGTCTGGTGCGGCTGCGCGGTGTGGTCGCCCTGTCGCCGGTCGCCTCCCCGTACAAGGCATGGCTCGACGGTGGGCGCAGGACGGCCGGGAAGGACCAGCGGGATCTGCGCAACCAGGCCCGGCAGCTCGCGGGCTGCGACCCGGACCGGGCGCGGGTGGGGTGCTGGGAGCGGTGGGGCGACATGGCAGCGCGCAACCACGCTTCCGGGGCCGACGATGCACCGATGTATCTGGTGCATTCGGCCCGGGACTGGGTGCCTGCCGCCCACTCGCACGAGCTGGCGCGGGCGCAGCGGGCGGCCGGGGCGCCGCAGAAGCGTGGAGTGCGGGTCCGGGTGGTGCCGGGAGCGGCGCACGGGGCGAAGGTGCTGGACGCGCCCGAGGTTCGGCGGGATGTGCTGCGGGCCGTGCGCGGGTTCGAGTCGGAGTCCTGAGGCCGGTGTCCGGAGGCCGGTGTCCGGAGAGGCCGATGTCCTGAATCCGGTTGCCGTCGATCGCCGGACGGGCCTGGGTCGGGCCCGTCCGGCGATCGACGGTTGCGCGGGGTCAGTGGATGGTGCGGCGCCGCCGCTTCGGCATGAAGGTGAAGACCGCTCCGCCGAGCAGGATCACCGTGCCGGCCACCAGGCCGAGTGCGCGCAGCATGCCGTTGTCGTCGGCGCCCGTCTCGGCGAGCCCGCCGCCTCCGGCCTCGCCGCCGCCCGCCGATCCGCCCGCGGCTCCGCCCGCCGATCCGCCGCCGGTCGAGTCACCGCCGGACGCGCCGCCCGGTTGGGCCGAGGTGTCGAGTTCCAGGGAGACATCGGCCTTCGTCGGCGTGCAGGTGGTCGTGGTGCCCAGAGCCTCCACGGTCAGGACACCGGGTGACAGGGTGGACTTGCCGTCCGCGCCCGGCTTGTAGGTGCCCTCGAGGTCGGGGATGGTCATCGGGTCGCCGGACTTGATGGGTTCGGCGTTCGTCGGGCCCTCGACCTTCACGGTGCCCTTGTCCGCACCGCCCAGTTTCACCGCCATCGACGGTTTGACCGAGTCCGCGGGGATGTCGGCCGGCGAGTCCATCACCGACTTCTTGAACTCCACGGTGAGGCCGTAACTCCCGCCGTCCTTCTTGGCGTTGATCTGGACCGGCGAGGTCGCCTCCTTGTCACCGATCGGCGTCTTGCACTTGTACGGGACCTGCACCTCCTTGCCCTGGAAGTCGGTCTCGCCGCCGCCACCGCCACCGGTGGCACCGCCCGAGTCGCCACCCGTGTCGCCACCGGAGTCGCCGCCCGTGGCCCCTCCCGTGTCACCGCCGGTGTCACCGCCGGTGTCACCGCCGGTGGTGCCCGCAGTGTCACCGCCCGTGGAGCCGCCCGAACCGCCGCCGCCTTCGGTGACGTCGATCGTCGCGCCGGCCTTCACGTCCCCCTTCGGCGAGCACTTGGTGTCGGTGGAGACCGGCTGGTTGACGTTGATGTCGTACTTGTCGGGAGTCAGGGTGACCTCGCCGGGCGCGGTGAGCTTCAGCTTGCCGACCATGTCGGACAGCTTCATCGCGCCGCCCTTCGGGATCGGCGGGTTCTTCCGCTCGCCCTCGACCGCGAGGTCCGCCGTCTGGGCGCCGCCGACCTTGAGCGTGCCGGTCGGCTTCACGGTGTTCTCCGACAGGTCGATGATGTCCGGATTCTTGGACGCCCCTTCGACCGTCTTCCACACCACGTCGACCTCGTCGCCGACCTTCGCCTCGGCGGGCGCCTCGATCTCCACCACGGTGGTGCCCTGGATCGGGTCGAGGCCGGAGATCGGAGGCGGTACGCACTCGGTCTCGTAACTGACCTCGGCGGCCTGCGCCGGGGCCGCGGCGAGCAGCATGCCCGCGCCGCCGAGCATGAGCGCGACGCCCGCCGCACTCACTCTGCGATGAGTGATCACGTGTTTCCCTTCGTCGTCGGGGTGGTCGGGCCGTTCTCTTGCGGTGCGGAGTAGGGGTCGTCCCGTGGAGCGGAGTGCCGGGCCGGTTCGGGGCCGGTGTCCGGGGTGAACCACGGGAGAGGTGCGGGGTGCGTGCTCGACGGGGCCCCTTCCTCGGCCCCACCCGGCGAACTGCCGTGCGCGGCCGCGGACTCGGCCGCTCCCGCACGGGACGGCGCGGGCGCGCCCGCCGACGGCCGTACCGCCGCACGCAGGCGGGCGGCGGGGCTCGTGCCGCGGTGGCTGCCCGGTCGCCGGGCCGGCCCGGCGACCGGGCGCGGCCCCCTGACCCGGTCCACGACCGCCATGCCGATCCGGAAGACCGCGGCGGGGACGACGACACAGAGCAGGATCCAGAAGAGCGTCACGCCCCACGGCCTCGGCACGCCCCAGGGCTGTTCGGCGAGCACCTTCTCCCCGTACTTGAGCGAGACCAGGTAGTCACCGTGGGCGCCCGCCGAGAGTTCGACCTGCAGGTCGACCTGGGCCTTGCGGCCGGGCTGCAGGGTGCCGCGCCACTGCTGCTCCTCCCACTCCGGGGCGAACACGCCGTGCGCGGTGCCGATCTCGAAGACCGGGTCCTTGACCGGGGCCGAGCCGAGATTGCCGACCGTGACGACGAGTTTGCGGGAGGGCGGCGAACCGAACCAGTTGAGGATCCCGTTCGAGCCCTCGAGGCGGGTGGTGGCCAGTACGGCGATCCGACCGGCGCCGCGCCGGTCGGGGAGCGGCTTCACGGGGTGGCCCGCGACCTTGAACTTCGCCTGGGCGGAGACCTTTTCGCCGGTCACGGTCGCGACGTGCACCACGCAGGGGCACGCTTTCGGCGGCTCGGCCACCGGCAGCTTCTTGCTGAAGCCGCCCTTCGCGTCGGTGGTGACGGCGCGTCCGTCGGAGTTCGCGCAGGCGTTGGTGCCGCCGATCATGTTCTGGCCGCACATCAGCATCATGAGCAGGGTCTTCGGGCGCCAGCCGGATCCGGTCACGGTGACGGAACCGCCCTTGCCGGCCTGCCCGTCGGACAGTTTCACGACGGGCTTGTCGTCCGCGCGGGCCTGGTTCCGCTGCGCGGCCGCCGCCGGTTCGGCCGTGGCGGGTCCGCTGGCCGTACCGGTCAGAGCGCAGGCCGCGACCAGGCAGAGCACGAGGAGCAGGGCGCGCCCGGCCCGCACCCGGGCGGCACCGACCGCCGGCCGCGGCACGCCGGACCGGCCCCTCGCGGACCCTGCCGCCGCACTCCCCCGGGCACCGTCCCCGCGCTCCGCGAACCGACCGTCACCGTTCACCGCTCGCCTCCCGTTCCCGCTGTCCGGCTCGCCGGCCCGCCCCGGGGGCCCGCACCGGCCGTCACCAACTGGTCCTCGTCCTGCGGCACCCGAGCCTCCGCGTCCGGCGCCGGATCGTCCGTGTCCTGCTCCCCGGCGCGTCTGCGGGAGCGGACGAACCCCGTAGCGGCCACCGCGGCGAGCAGCAGCACGCCGCCCACTGCGGCGACAGCGGGCCACGGCACGAACCGGACCTCGGCGGTCGCCGAGTCGCGCGCGCCGCCGCCCGCGGTGACGGTGAGCCGCACCTGGGCCGAGTCCAGCGCCGGGGCGTCCTTCCAGGGCTCGGTGAGTTCGACGCGGCGGCCTGGCAGCAGTTCGACGGGCAGCGCCCGCGCGGGCCGGTCGACGAGCCGCCCGAGCACTCCGTCGGCCCGCACCGCGAGCTTGGGTCTGAGCACCGTGTTCCCGCGGTTTACCAGGGAGTACGCGATGCTGTCGGAACCGGCCTCGACGTCCTCCACGGTGAGCGCCGACAGGGTCGGCCCACTGACCCGCAGATGCACCCGGACACCCGTCTCGCGCCCGGAACCGTCGGCCACGACCGCCGCGGGATGATCACCGGGGGTCGCATCGGCCGGGACGGTCATCGAGAACGGCACCTCGGCCCGGGTCCGCGCCGGCACCGTGACCTTGCGCCGGGCGGGCGTGATCCAGGCGCCGCTGCCCTTCGCACGCGCCCCTCCGGTGACGGACAGGCCTCCGTCACCGGTGTTGTCGGCGTCGGCGCCCCGCAGTCGTACGGTGCGCGGCTCGTCGCCCTCGTTGGTCACGGTGACGGTGTCCTCGAGCACGCTCCCGGGCTCCCCCTCCAGATAGAAGTACGGCCGTCCGTCGGCGGCCGGCCGGCTGCCGCCCGAGGTGGCGGGTGCGAGAGACCACGGGGCACCGTCCGACGCCCCGGCAGGGGGCGCGGGCAGTACGAAGAGGCCCGCCACGAGCAGACACGCGGCAGCGGCACGGCGACCGGACGGCATCGGCGGCTCCTGGGAGTGGGGGTCGGCCGGGTGCGGGCGACCGTGGCACGGCCTCGGCGTACGACAAGCCCTGTGCGTGGGCGTACGCCGTCTGGACGGCCGCGCTACCGCGTGGCCTGGTTGCGCCGGGTCAGCCAGAGAACGCCTGCCGCACCGGCGAGGAGCACCGTGCCGCCGAGTGTGCCGAGCGCGACCGCGGAGTCCTCGGGTCCGGTCTGCGGCAGTTCCTCGCCGCCGGCCGGGGAGCCGCCCGAGCCGCCGCTGCCACCCGCGTCGCCCGAGCCGCCACCGCCCGTGCCGCCGCCACCGCCGGAGCCCTTGACGTCCAGGCTCAGGGACGGCTTCGGGTTGTTCTTCGGCGTGCAGGTGGTCGTGGTGCCGAGCGCCTTGATGGTCAGCGTGGACGCGGTGAAGGTGACCTTGCCGCTCTTCTTGGGCGTGTAGGTGCCCGACAGTTCACTGATCTTGATCGGTGAATTGGCCGGTATGGCTTCGGAGTTGGTGGGCCCGGTGACCGGCACGTCTCCGCTCTCGGCGCCGCCCATCTTGATCAGCGCGCTCGGCTTCATGGCTCCCTTGCCGAGCTCGACCGGGCTGGACGAGACGCCCTTCTGGAAGGACATCGTGAGCTTGTAGCCGCTGCCGCTCTTGACGCTCTTGATGTCGATCGGCGAGACGGCGCCCTTGTTGCCGATCGGCGTCTTGCACTGGTAGTCGACGTCGACGACCTCGGCGAACGCGGCGGGTGCCGCGAACAGCACCGCCGACCCGGCGACGGCTGCCGCGGCAAGAACCGCGGCGGGGCGTTTACCCGGGCGCGAGCGGCGCCCCGGGGCACTGCGCGCGGCTGCATCCCTCTTCTGGTACGACACCTCGAGTTCCCCTCATGCCGGTGGTGAGGGCCGCGAGAACCGGCCGAACGGCCAAGTTACTGACGGCACATCAGATTTGGCGCTCAAGGTACGCCCAGCCCCTTGGAGAGGGAAGACACACGGCACCGAAGGATCCGGGGCCCCACCCGCCACGCACGAAGCAGCAGGAGAAGAGTGGCGGAACCGCCAGAAAACGACTCACTTCACCGGCGGCCGACGGGACGGAACGGCAGGACCGCACAGGAAGAACGGCGCCCCGCATATCGCGGGACGCCGCACAGAAGGAACAGCGGGAGGCGGAACGATCAGGCAGGCGCCGCCAGTTCGGCCCACACCGTCTTGCCGGACACCCCCGGCGTACGCACCACACCCCAGTCGAGGCAGAGGCGCTGCACTATGAACATGCCGTGCCCGCCAGGCCGTCCGGCCCGATGCGGAGTGCGGGGCGCGGGCTGGCCCGTACCGCGGTCGGAGATCTCGATCCGCAGCACCTTGCCGTCGGAGGCGAGCCACAGTTCGTCCGCGCCCTCGGCGTGCAGACAGGCGTTGGTGACGAGCTCGGACACGACGAGGAGGACGTCCTCGGCGGCCGCGCGCTGGTCCGCGGTCGCAGCCGGCAGCCAGCCCCAGTCGGAGAGGGCCCCCCGCGTGAAGTCCCGGGCCAGCGGTACGACACCGCTCGCGTCCCCCAGGCTCAGCCTGCGCACCTGGCGGGCGGCCCGCGCACCGGCAGCGCCCGGCTCGGGGCCGCGGTCGCCCGGCGAGAGGGGCCGGGTGGTGCTCATCAGCGCTTCACCTCACCGATTCACCAGTTCGTCGTTCAGTACAAAACATTCGGGACAAAGAGCCCGCCGTCGGCCGTTCACGCTCTTTGGCCGCAAGCAAGTCCAGCTGTCTCCTGCCCTGCCGAACCGTGAGAACACCCACTACTTCGCTTCGGGCTGTGTGATGCGGGTTACGTACCGATCACACCGTGACAACTCCGGGGTAACAACACCCCGCAGGAGCCGGGTCAATCGGAAAGTGCGGCTTCGAGTGTGGGATGCACCACAAAGACGGCTTCGGCCCCGGTGATCTCGAACACCCTGGCCACCACCGGCTGCATCTCGGCGAGATGTACGCCACCACCCGCGGCTTCAGCCTTCAGCCGGGCGCCGAGCAGTACATTCAGGCCCGTGGAATCACAGAACTCCAGCCGCGAACAATCGACGACCAACCGGCTCAGGCCCTGGTCGACGGCGGTTTCGAGCGGCTCCCGCAACAGTTCGGCCGTGTGGTGGTCCAACTCGCCCACGGGCGTCACGACGGCACTGGAGCCCTCGCGGCGCACCTCGACCTGAAGGCGGCCTCTGCTGGCGCTGCCGACCGTCCCGCGGTCCATGCCGTCTCTCTTCCGAAGGTCTCGAGCTGGTGATTGTCGCCACTGAACCCTACGCCTTCACCACCACGCCCGGTACCCGAACATCCCCCCGAAATCGGACATTTCGCCTCCAAGTGCACTTGCGGCCTGCTGTCGAATGCGGGTAGGCCTATAAGAGACAGCAATCAACCCGGCCGGCTTTGGAGGCGCCGCACTCCGTAGTGCACGTATTGGCATCGGCAGCCATATGCCGAGAACGATGGAGGACACCATGTCACCCCGGCTCGACGGATCGCCCGGTGTAACCGCGACGTCGACACCCCCGGCGGAGGACTTCGCGGCCGAGCTGGATCTCCCCGAGATCCCGCCGTACGACGAAGTGGCCCCGCTGGATGCAAGGGCATTGTCCAAGACCCTCTTCGAGCGCCTCGAGTCGCTCGAGGAAGGGACGCACGAATTCGCGTACGTCCGTAACACGCTCGTCGAACTCAATCTCGCCCTGGTCAAGTTCGCAGCCTCTCGGTTCCGCTCCCGCAGCGAGCCGATGGAGGACATCATCCAGGTGGGAACCATCGGCCTGATCAAGGCCATCGACCGCTTCGAGCTCAGCCGCGGCGTCGAGTTCCCCACCTTCGCGATGCCGACCATCGTCGGCGAGATCAAGCGCTTCTTCCGTGACACCTCGTGGTCCGTGCGCGTCCCGCGCCGGCTGCAGGAGCTGCGGCTCGACCTGGCCAAGGCCGGGGACGAGCTCGCCCAGCAGCTGGACCGCGCCCCCACGGTCGGTGAACTCGCGGACCGCCTCGGCCTGTCGAACGACGAAGTGGTCGAGGGCATGGCGGCGAGCAACGCGTACACCGCGAGCTCGCTCGACGCGCAGCCCGAGGAGGACGACTCCGAAGGCGCGCTCGCGGACCGCATCGGCTACGACGACCACGGTCTCGAGGGCATCGAGTACGTCGAGTCGCTGAAGCCGCTGATCGCCGAACTCCCTTCGCGGGACCGGAAGATCCTCTCCCTGCGGTTCGTGGCGAACATGACGCAGTCGGAGATCGGTGAGGAGCTCGGCATCTCCCAGATGCACGTCTCCCGGCTGCTCTCCCGCACGCTGATGCGGCTGCGCAAGGGTCTGACCCTCGAGGAATGACCGGTGGGCGGGTCCTCTCCCGCCCGGCACGACATGGTCCGGCACGGCCCGGTGGCCGCCGGGGCATGAAGCGGAAAGCGCGACTTCCGCTTCACGCCCCGGCGGCCATCGCCGTTTCCGGGCGCGGGTGTCGGGGCTTGCGTTCGTAGTCCCGAATTCCGCATGAAGGGGTCGAGTTCCGCACCGTTCAAGCCGGTTCGTGGCGCGGGAGCGGCGCGGAAGGCTGGTTACCGCGCGAAACCTCTTCTCCGATCCCCGTGCGTCCTCCACCATGGGCTCCCCTCATGTCTTTCGGCATGCGGAAGGCCCGGTGGGACCTCACCGCCGGGCGGAGGAGGAGCGCGATGTCTCGGCACAGCCGGACCGGCGCGGGCGGCGGGATCCGGGGAGCGGGACCGGAACTCGGCGCGGGCGGCGGGCAGTACGCGGACAGCCCCGACCTGGTCCTCGCCAGGCTGCTGCGGCGGGATGTGACCACCGCGTTCGCCGCCGCGCGCGAGCTGCGCCGCAGACACCTCCCGGCCGCCCTGGCGTACGCCGATGTGTGCACCCTCACTCCGGGTTCGGCACGCCTGCTCGCGGCGCAGTCCTTCGCACGCGCCGTGCAGGAGGCGAAACGCGGTATCGAACCGCCCGGCGCCTGGCGGCACCGCCTGCTCCTCCTGGTCGCCCGCGCGGCGACCGCCTGGTCCGCGGACGAGCGTTCCGTACGCCTGGAGCCCGAGGTGGTGCCCCGCGACCCGGCCGTCGTGCCGTCACCCCAACTCCTCGATGCGGTACGGCGGTTGCCGCTGCGGACGCAGGCAGTGCTCTGGTACGCCGAGGTGGACGAGGAGCCCGACACGGTCACCGCCGGGTACCTCGGGATCAGGGCGGACGAGGTGGCGCAGATGCGCGACGCGGCGCCCGGGGCCCTGCGAAGTGCCCTTCTGGCCAGCCGGATCGCCGCCCACGGTGGCCCCGACTGCCGCGGCCACCTCCGCCTCCTGGAGAACGCCGTACTGCCTCGAGGCCCGCGCTACAGCGCCGACCTGGAGGTGCATCTGGCCGACTGCGCCTGCTGCGGCGACGCCCGGGCGGAACTCCTGCGCCTGAACGCCACGCCGCGCGCGGTACTCGCCGACGGCCTGCTCCCCTGGGGCGGCGACCGCTACGCCCTGGCCCCTCGCCCGTCCGCCGCCCGCGGCTCCCGCCGGCGCGGCGCCCCGGCACCGGCTTCCGGGCCCACGACGGCGGCCGGCCGCACTACGCGTCCGCGCGGAGCGGGACCCGGGTCCGGGCCGGGGTCCGGGTCCGCGGCGGGCACGGCCCGGCCGGACGCCCGGGGAAGCGACGCAACTCCCGCTGCCGGAGCGGCACTTGAGGGTGCGGGGCGGTTTGCGTCGGAGTCCGGCCGGATGCCGCGCGGGTTCGTCCTGGGGGCCGTGGTGCTCGGCGTGACGCTGGCGCCACTGACCCTGCTCCTGCTCACCACGGGGTCGCCGGACGACGACACCGGGCCGCGCGGGAACGGACCGGGGCCGTCCACCGCCCTGCCCGACCCCGGAATGACCGTCACCCCGCCCCCGACACCCCAGGCGCCGCCTGCCTCCGCCGCCTCGTACCGCCACGGGGACTTCACCCAGCTGGTGAACGCCGGCACCGGGCTCTGCCTGGACATCGAGGACGGCGCCCTCGAGGAGCGCACCGATGTCGTCGCCGTGAAGTGCAGCGCGTCCGACACCCAGCGCTGGCGCGTGGACATCGGCCGCGGAGTGATCCAGTCGCACGCCGACCCCGACTTCTGCCTGGACAGTCGGGGGGCGCCCGGCCTCGGCGTCGGCATCGCGGACTGCGCCCCGGCCGAGGACGGCGCCGCGGACCTGTCGTTCACCGTGAACGCCGCGGGCACCGTCCGCGCGGTCTCCGTGCCGGGCCACGTCCTCACGCCCCGGAACGACGATGCGGGCAGCGACGTGATCCTGCGCGAGTCCGACTCCGGCCCGGACCAACGCTGGAGGGCCGGCAAGTCCCCCGTCTGAGCGGGCCCTACGCCACCCCGCCGACCCTGGCGCCCCGCTGCCACACCTCGGTGACCAGCGGCACGCCCGGACGGTAGGCGAGGTGGACGTGGCTGGGAGCGTCGAGGAGCACCAGGTCGGCGCGGGCGCCCGGGGCGATCCGGCCCACGTCGTCGCGGCGCAGCGCACGCGCGCCGCCCGCGGTGGCCGCCCAGAGCGCCTCGTCCGGGGTCATCCCCATGTCGCGTACGGCGAGGGCGATGCAGAACGGGAGCGACGAGGTGAACGAGGACCCCGGGTTGCAGTCCGAGGACAGCGCGACGGTCGCGCCCGCGTCCAGGAGACGGCGCGCGTCGGGCCACTGGGCGCGGGTGGAGAACTCGGCGCCGGGAAGCAGCGTCGCCACCGTGTCGCCCTGCGCGAGCGCGTCCACGTCCTGGTCGGTGAGGTGGGTGCAGTGGTCCGCGCTCGCCGCGTCGAGCTCGACGGCGAGCTGTACGCCGGGGCCGTACGACAGCTGGTTGGCGTGCACGCGCGGGGTGAGGCCCTTGGCGCGGCCCGCGGTGAGGATCGCGCGCGCCTGGTCCCCGTCGAAGGCGCCCTTCTCGCAGAACACGTCGACCCAACGGGCGTACGGGGCACAGGCGTCGAGCATCTCGCCGGTGACCAGGTCCACGTAGGCCGCCGGGTCGTCGGCGTAGTCCGGGGACACGATGTGGGCGCCGAGGAAGGTGACCTCGTCGGTGTGCTCGCGGGCGATGCGCAGGGCGCGGGCCTCGTCCTCGACGGTCAGCCCGTATCCGGACTTGGTCTCGAAGGTGGTGGTGCCCTGGCGGAGCGCCTCGGCGAGGTAGCGGGCGACGTTCGCGGAGAGCTCCTCGTCGCTCGCCGCGCGGGTGGCGGCGACTGTGGTGCGGATGCCGCCGGCGGTGTAACTCCGGCCCGACATGCGGGCGTTGAACTCCTGGGTGCGGTCGCCGGCGAAGACGAGGTGGGAATGGGAGTCCACGAACCCGGGGATCGCGGCGCGACCGTCCGCGTCGTACGCGGTGTCGGCCTCCGGTGCCTTGTCCGCGGGGCCCGCCCAGGCGATCCCCGGGCCGTCCAGGACGACGGCAGCGTTCTCGATCAGCCCCAAGGGACCCGTGCCCAGGGTCTCGTCGTTCGTGACCAGGCTGCGGATGTTGGTGACGAGGGTGGTGGTCATGGGTCCTTCCGGTGGTGTGTGTCCGCCGGCCCGTGTGGAGCCCTCCGGCGAGCGAGGAGGAGACGCTGAAAGGGCGGGGCCGGGGAGGTCTCTCAGAGCCGCAACGCCGCGATGGCGGAGGACAGTTCGCCGGCTACGTCGGGTACGGACACATGCACCCCGTCCCGCACCGCGGGGCGCCCGGCCACGACCACATGACGGACGTCCGCCGCGGTCCCGCCGAACACCGCGGCCTCCGCCGCGAGCCGCGGCACCGGTCCGGCCGTCCGGACGGAGTCGAGCGCGACCGTCGCGAAATCCGCCGCCCGTCCTGCCTCGATCGCGCCCGCCTCGCTCCAGCCGAGTGCCGCGTGCCCGCCCGCGGAAGCCGCCCGCAGGAGCGCCGCCGCGGTCCAGTGACCCCGCGTACGCGACCGCAGCCGCTCGTTCAGCTCCAGCGCCCGCGCCTCCTCCAGGAGGTCGATCACGGCGTGGCTGTCGGACCCGAGCGAGAGCGGTGAGCCCGCCTTCTCCAGGGCGGGCGCGGGGCCGATCCCGTCGGCCAGGTCGCGTTCCGTCGTCGGACACATGCAGGTGCCGGTGCGGGAGCCGCCGACAAGGGTGATGTCCTCGGCGGTGAGATGGGTGTTGTGGACGCCGGTCGTCCGCGGCCCGAGCACCCCGTGATCGGCGAGCAGCCGGGTGGGCGTGCAGCCGTGCGCCGCGGCGCAGGCGTCGTTCTCCGCGGTCTGCTCGGAGAGGTGGACGTGCAGGGGCGCGCCCCGCTGCCGGGCCCACGCGGCGACAGTGCCCAACTCCCTTGCGGGAACGGCCCGTACGGAGTGCACGGCCGCCCCGATCCGGGCGTGCTCGGCGCCCTTGAGCGCCGATACCCGCTCGGCCCAGGCCTCGGCGCTGCCGTCGGAGAACCGCAACTGGTGCTTGTTCGGCGGCTGTCCGAAGCCGCCCGCCAGATAGGCCGCGTCGAGCAGCGTGATCCGGATGCCGGCTTCACCGGCCGCCGCGACGAGCGCCTCCCCCATGGCGTTCGGGTCGTCGTAACGCGCCCCGCCCGGCGCATGGTGGACGTAGTGGAACTCGCCGACTGCCGTGATCCCGGCGAGCGCCATCTCCGCGTACACGGCCCGCGCGAGGCGGAAGTAGGAGTCCGGGTCGAGCCGGGCCGCGACCTGGTACATCACCTCGCGCCAGGTCCAGAAGGTGCCGCTGCCGACCTGGACGGTGCCGCGCAGCGCCCGGTGGAAGGCGTGCGAATGGGCGTTGGCGAGGCCGGGGATCGTCAGACCGCGCAGGATCTCGTCTCCCGGCCCCGGCCGCTCGGCCCCGCGTCGTACGGAGGTGATCCGGCCGTCGGCCGCCACGTCCACGGCCACCCCCGGCTCCACATGCGTGCCGAGCCAGGCGTGCTCCAGCCAGTACGTTCGCACGGGCGTCCCCGCCGGCTCCGTCGTCACCTGCACGCGAGATCCTCCAGTACGTCGGCGAGTGCCCTCACCCCGGCCAGGCAGTCGTCCTCCGCGGCGAACTCGGCCGGGGAGTGCGAGACACCCGTGGGGTTGCGTACGAACAGCATGGCGGTCGGGATGCGCTCGGAGAGGATTCCCGCGTCGTGTCCCGCGCCGGTGCCGAGAACGGGGATGTCCGGGCCGAGGATGCCGGTCAGCTCGTCGCGCAGTGCGTGCCCGAACTCGATCACCGGGGTGAACGACTCACGGACCACGTCCAGATCGACGCCGTGCCGTTCGGCGTGGTCCCGGGCCGCCTTCTCCACGCCGGTGACGACCGTGTCGAGTGCGGACTGGTCCGCGGCGCGGCTGTCGAGCCAGCCGCGCACCAGGGACGGGATGGCGTTCACGCCGTTCGGCTCGACGGCGATCTTGCCGAACGTGGCGACGGCGCCCGCCAGTTGGGCCTCCCTGCGGGCGGCGAGGACGGTCTCGGCGTACGGGAGCATCGGGTCGCGGCGGTCCACGAGGCGGGTGGTGCCGGCGTGGTTGGCCTCGCCGCGGAAGTCGAACCGCCAGCGACCGTGCGGCCAGATCGCGCTCGCGATGCCGATCCGGTCGCCGGACAGGTCGAGGGCGCGGCCCTGCTCGACGTGGAGTTCCACGAACGCCCCGATACGGGCGAGGCGTTCGGGGTCGGGGCCGATGGCCTCGGGGTCGTGACCGGCCCGCTCCATGGCCTGCGGCAGGGTGCGGCCGTCGGCGTCGGCCAGGCGGTGGGCGGCCTCGACGGTCAGCTGTCCTGCGGTGAGGCGGGAGCCGACGCAGGCCAGGCCGAAGCGGGCGCCCTCTTCGTCGCCGAAGTTGACGATCGCGAGCGGTCTGGTGAACTGCGCCTGCCTGGCGCGGAGTTCGTCGACGGCGGCGAAGGAGGAGACCACGCCGAGGGGGCCGTCGAAGGCGCCTCCGTCGGGGACGGAGTCCAGGTGCGAGCCGGTGACGACTGCGTCGCCCTGACGAGGGTCGCCGAGCCAGGCCCACTGGTTGCCGTTGCGGTCCACCTCGTAGGTGAGGCCGCGTCGCTCGGCCTGTTCCCGGAACCAGGCCCGGCACTCGGTGTCCGCGGGGGTCCAGGCGTAGCGCCGGTAGCCCTTCGACCTGGCGTCGCGGCCGATGGGGGCCAGGTCGTTCCACATCTCGTGGAAGGAGGGCGGGTCGCCCCGGGTCCCGCTCTGCCCCGATACCGGATCTTCGCCCCTCGAACGCCGCAGGGGCTGACCGGGGAACTGAGCACTCACGCGTCGTCACCCTCACGCATGGGCACACGGACCCCGCGTGCGGAGGCCACCTCGTCCGCGGACTCGTATCCCGCGTCGACATGCCGGATGACCCCCATCCCGGGGTCGTTCGTCAGCACACGCCGGATCTTCTCCCCGGCCAGCGCGGTCCCGTCCGCGACGCTGACCTGGCCCGCGTGGATGGACCGCCCCATGCCGACGCCGCCGCCGTGGTGGAGGGAGACCCAGGACGCTCCCGAGGCCACGTTCACCATGGCGTTAAGGAGCGGCCAGTCCGCGATCGCGTCGGAGCCGTCCAGCATCGCCTCCGTCTCCCGGTACGGGGAGGCGACGGAGCCGCAGTCGAGGTGGTCGCGGCCGATCGCCAGCGGGGCGGCGAGTTCGCCGCTCGCGACCATGTCGTTGAATCGCTCGCCGGCCCTGTCCCGCTCTCCGTAGCCGAGCCAGCAGATCCGGGCGGGCAGGCCCTGGAAGTGGACGCGCTCGCCGGCCATCTTGATCCAGCGGTGCAGCGACTCGTTCTCCGGGAAGAGGTCGAGGATCGCCTTGTCGGTCTTGTGGATGTCCGATGCCTCGCCGGAGAGCGCGGCCCAGCGGAAGGGGCCCTTGCCCTCGCAGAACAGCGGCCTGATGTAGGCGGGTACGAAGCCGGGGAAGTCGAACGCCCGGCTGTATCCCGCGAGTTGGGCCTCGCCGCGGATCGAGTTGCCGTAGTCGAAGACCTCGGCGCCCGCGTCCTTGAAGCCGACCATCGCCTCCACGTGCTGCGCCATGGACTCGCGGGCGCGGGTGGTGAACCCGGCGGGGTCCTTCGTCGCGTACGAGGCCATCTCGTCGAAGTCGACGCCGGTCGGCAGGTAGGCGAGCGGGTCGTGGGCGGAGGTCTGGTCGGTGACGATGTCGATGGGCGCGCCCTCGGCCAGCATCCGGGGCAGCAGGTCCGCGGCGTTGCCGAGCAGACCGATGGAGAGCGGGCGCCGGGCGTCCCGGGCCTCGACGGCGAGCTGCAGGGCGTGCTCGACGGAGTCGGCGCGGACGTCCAGGTAGCGGTGCTCGATACGGCGCTCGATGGCCCGCGGGTCGACGTCGATGCAGATCGCGACGCCGTCGTTCATGGTGACGGCGAGCGGCTGGGCGCCGCCCATGCCGCCGAGCCCTGCGGTGAGGGTGATGGTGCCGGCCAGCGTGCCACCGAACTTCTTCGCGGCGACCGCGGCGAAGGTCTCGTAGGTGCCCTGCAGGATGCCCTGCGTACCGATGTAGATCCACGAACCGGCCGTCATCTGGCCGTACATGGTGAGGCCGAGGGCCTCCAGGCGGCGGAACTCCTCCCAGTTGGCCCAGTCGCCGACCAGGTTGGAGTTGGCGATCAGGACCCGGGGCGCCCATTCGTGGGTCTGCATGACGCCGACGGGGCGGCCGGACTGGACGAGCATCGTCTCGTCCTGCTTGAGGGTCGTGAGGGTGCGCACCATCGCGTCGAAGGAGCGCCAGTCGCGGGCCGCCTTGCCGGTGCCTCCGTAGACGACGAGCTTTTCCGGGTGCTCGGCGACCTCCGGGTCGAGGTTGTTCTGCAGCATCCGCAGAGCGGCCTCCTGCTGCCAGCCCAGAGCGCTCGGCCGGGTGCCTCGGGGGGCTCGTACGGCGCGGGGTCCTGACATGGGGGCCTCCTCGTGTTGCTGTCGATGTGCATGACCGGCGTCGGTCGGTGACCGGTGCCGGCCGACGACCGTGTTCGCAGACGTATTCACATCCTGTTCCGCTGAATAGAACTAGTCAAGAGTGCAACCGGGGCATCGTCCGGCCGGGCCTGGGCAGAACGACTCCCTACCTAGTCGTGAGCACTCTCCGTCCCCCCGGAGGTTCATGTGTCCGCCACTGCCCCGCCGACCGACGGACCGGCCGGCGAACCGTCCCTGAAGCGCGCGATCGGCCCGAAGCTGCTGATCCTCTTCGTGATCGGCGACATCCTCGGCACCGGGATCTACGCCACCACCGGCAGCGTCGCCGGGAAGGTCGGCGGGGCGCTCTGGCTGCCGTTCGCGATCGGCTTCGTGGTGGCGATCCTGACCGCCGCCAGCTACGTGGAACTGGTCGGCAAGTACCCGAAGGCCGCGGGCGCCGCGCTCTACACGCAGAAGGCGTTCAAGATCCCCTTCCTCACCTTCATCGTCGCGTTCATGGTGATGTGTTCGGGCCTGTCGTCGGCGAGCGCGGCGGCCCGCGCGTTCAGCGGCGACTACCTCGGGGAGCTGACGAACGACGCACTGCCGCCCACCCTGGTCGCGATCCTCTTCATCGTCGTCCTGGCCTCGCTCAACCTGCGGGGCGTGAGCGAGTCGGTGAAGACGAACGTGGTGCTGACCCTGGTCGAGGTGACCGGCCTCCTGGTGATCCTCGCGATCGGCGCCTGGGCCGTCCTGAGCGGCGACGGCGAACCGGGCCGACTCGTCGAGTTCGAGGCGTCCGGTACCGGATACGCGCTGCTCACCAGCGTGCTCGGCGCCACCGCGCTCGGCTTCTTCGCCTTCGTCGGCTTCGAGGACTCGGTGAACATGGCGGAGGAGACCATCGACCCGCAGCGCACCTTCCCGCGGGCGATCTTCATCGGCGTCACGGTGACGGGCACCATCTACGTCCTGGTCGCGCTGGTGTCCTCGCTGCTCGTCGACACCGAGACCCTGGCAGGTTCCAGCGGACCGCTGCTCGAGGTGGTCAAGGCCGGCGGCGTGGAGTTCCCGGCGAAACTCTTCGCCCTGATCGCGCTGTTCGCCGTCACCAACTCGGCCCTGATCAACATCATGATGGCCTCACGCCTGTGCTACGGCATGGCCAACGAGCGCATCCTGCCCCGCGCCATGGGCAAGGTGCTCTCGGGCCGGCGCACCCCGGTCGTCGGCATCGTCTTCGTCACGCTGCTCGCGATCGGCCTGGTGTCGACCGGGGAGATCGAAGGGCTCGGCGACACGACGTCGTTCCTGCTGCTGTGCGTCTTCGCGGTGGTCAACGTCGCGGTTCTCGTCCTGCGCCGCGACCCCGTCGACCACGCCCACTTCCGCACCCCCACCGCGCTGCCCGTACTGGGCACCGTCACCGCCGTGATCCTCGCCAGCCCGCTCGCCGAGCGCCCCGCCGACGTCTACATCCGCGCGGCCGTCCTGGTGGCCATCGGCATCGCGCTGTGGGCGGTCAACAAGCTGGTGCTACGGGCCAGTTCGCAGGACTGAACCGGCGCGCCGCCGCCCACTCCACGCTCCCCCACCCCACGCCCCCCTCCACGAACGGCCTCGCACTCCAGGCGCTGCCACCCGATGCAGCCGCTGCCGCTCACTCCACGAACAGGCCGCGCTCCGCCGCCGTGGCGTCGAAGGCCTCCAGGCGGGACTGCGCCTCGGGCAGGTGGTCGCACATCGCCTCCAGCAGGGCGCGACCGAGCAGCATCGGCGCGCACGCCGTGTCGAAGGCGAGGCCGGTGCCGACGGCGGCGGGCAACAGCAGATCGGAGACGCGGGCGACCGGCGCGAAGGCGCTGTCCGCGACCGTGACCACGGTCAACCCGGCGCCCCGCGCGTGCTCGAGCGCCTCGACGACCTCGCGCGGGTGCCGGGGCAGCGCGAAGCAGAGCAGGACGCTCGCCCCGGCCCGCACCGCGGAGTCGATACGGTCGCCGAGCATGGTGCCGCCCTCGTCGAGCAGCCGCACGTCGGGGTGCACCTTGGCGGCGAAGTACGCGAAACCGTGCGCCTGGGCGGCCGCGGCGCGCAGGCCGAGGACCGGCAACGGCCTTGATCCGGCGAGCAGTTCACCCGCGCGCTGCACGGCGCCGGGATCGGCGAGCAGGTCGGCCAGGTACCTGAGGTTCTCGATCTCCGCCTCGACGGCCTGCTGGAAGGTGTTGTCCGGTCCGCCCGTCGCCGCCGGCTCGGCGGCCTCCAGATCCCGCAGGTGCTTGCGCAGCGCCGGGTAGCCGTCGAAGCCGAGGGCGACAGCGAAGCGGGTGACCGACGGCTGGCTCACACCGGCGAGCTCGGCGAGCTCCACGGACGACAGGAAGGGCACGTCCGCGGCGCGCCGGACCATGCAGTGGGCGATACGCCGCTGTGTCGGCGTGAGCCGGTGCCCCTCGAACAGCTGCTGCAGCCGGGTGGCCGGACGGTCGCTCATGAGTTCCTCTCGGGCGGTTCCACGGGACGGGGGGCTTCCCTCTACAGGGCGGCGAGCCGGTCGAGCAGGCCGGCCGCCGCCGTGACGTCGTCGGTCAGCGGGCGGTCGGTCGGATCGTCGTCGAGCAGCTCGTCGGCGAGCCGATAGGCGGCGCCCACCGGCAGGTCGGGCTCCGGCTGCAGATCGCGCAGGCGCAACGCCCGTACCGCGGCGACGAGTTCACAGCCCACCACGAGACGGTACGGCTCCGCCACGCGCAGCGCCTGCCGGGCGGCGAGCGAGGCGAAGCTGGCCTGCTCCTCGACCCCGCGGGACAGCACGGTGTGCCCGAGCGACGCCGGGGCCGACACCGCGCGCAGCTCACCGAGCGCGGCCCCGGCGGCGTACTCGAGGATCATCACCCCGGACGAAGCGGCCTCGCCGTCCGCGAGGAAGGGGCGCAGCCGGGTGAAGCCGGGCTCGTTCAGGGCCGAGAGCCGCGAGGTGGACAGGCGCGCGGCCTGCACCAGGGAGAGCCTGAAGTGGTCGAGCGCCAGGGCCAGTTGGGCCAGATAGAAACCGCCGTGGTGATACGCGGCATGATCCTCGGCCGAGATCAGCGGGTTCTCCGCGGCCGCGTTGAGCTCGATGGCCAGGGTGCGGTCCAGGGCGTCGGCGGCGTCCCGTGCGGGACCGTGGATCTGCGGAAGGCACCGGAAGCCGTACGGGTCCTGGATCCGGCCGAGCGGCGGGGTCGGGCGCTCCGGGGCACCGAGCAGGTAGCGGCTGTGCGCGGCGACCGCGTACGAACCCGGGTGCGGGCGGGCCGCGTGCACCGGCTCGGCGTAGGCCTCGTAGGAGCCGTCCACGGCGAGCAGCGAGAGTGCGCCGACCACCTGGGTGGCAACGATGAGCTTGCGCAACTCCTCGAGTGCCAGGGCGGATTGACCGAGCGTCAGGGCGTTGCTGCTGATCAGGGCGAGCGCGTCGTTGTTGTCGAGCGCGAGCGGTTCGGGGGCGCGCCCGCCGTGCCACGGGCGCTCACCGGCGAGCGCGAGGCCGGCCTCGGAGAGTGCCGCGATGTCTCCGGTGCCGACCGAGCCGTACTCGTGCACGGCCGGGTACGCGCCGCTCGTCAGGGCCTCGCACAGGCTGGTGACCACGGACGGGCGCAGCCCCGCGCCGCCCGCCAGGATCTGGTTGGCGCGGACGGCGAGCATGGCGCGCACCTCGCGGGCGGGCAGCTCCTCGCCGATACCGCCGGCGTGCGAGCGGAGCAGCCGGAGCCCGTGCTCGGTGGCCTCCTCGGTGGGCACCGACTCGCTCCGGTTCGCGCCCACGCCGGTCGATCTTCCGTACACCCGGCCGGCCGCGGCCAGCTCGCGGGCCGTGTGCCAGGACTCCTCGGCGCGCTTGACGGCCTCGCTCCCGGGCAGCGGCGTCACGGCCCGGTCGGCGAGCCGCACCACGTCGGCGGCCCGTAGGCTCTGCCCGTCGAGCGTCAGCGCTGCCGTCGACACTCCCGCCGACTCGTCCACCATGCGAGATGACATCGGGCGTAAATCCCTCCGTTCCGGACACTGCGTCTTGATCGGCGAACTCTCGTCACCCGCTCTTTGTGCGCGGGCATTGACAAGTTATTCACTCAACAAGAACTCTGCATGAGCATATGCAGCCGGGCAAGGGGCGAGTGATGATCCAATTCGAAGCAGTGCACAAACGCTTCCCGAACGGCACTACCGCGGTGCACGACCTGACACTGGAGATGCCCGAAGGCGGCATCACGGTCCTCGTCGGATCCTCCGGTTGTGGCAAGACGACCACCCTGCGAATGATCAACCGGATGGTCGAACCGACCAGCGGCACCGTCCAAGTCGGCGGCACCGACGTCACCGCACAGGACGCCGCCGAACTGCGCCGCTCCATCGGCTACGTCATCCAGCAGTCCGGGCTCTTCCCGCACCGCACGGTCCTCGACAACGTCGCCACCGTGCCGCTGCTGCTCGGCTGGGGTCGCCGCAAGGCGCGCGCCCGGGCCGCGGAGCTCCTGGAGACGGTCGGCCTGACCGCCGAGTCCGGCAAGCGCTACCCGCACCAGCTCTCCGGCGGGCAGCAGCAGCGCGTCGGCGTCGCACGGGCGCTCGCCGCGGACCCGCCGGTCCTCCTGATGGACGAGCCGTTCGGCGCCGTCGACCCGGTGGTCCGCACTCAGCTGCAGGACGAACTCCTGCGCCTGCAGAAGGAGTTGAGCAAGACCATCGTCTTCGTCACGCACGATATCGACGAAGCCGTACGACTCGGCGACCGCATCGCCGTCTTCCGGACCGGCGGCCACCTCGTGCAGTGCGCCCCGCCGGCGGAACTGCTCGCCGCCCCCGCCGACGACTTCGTCGCCGACTTCCTCGGCGCCGAGCGCGGCCTGAAACTGCTCTCGCTCGTCACCCTCGCCGACGTCCCGCGCGCCCCCGCGGCCACGGTCCGCTCCGGCGAGAAGCCCGCAGCGGGCGCCGGCTGGCTGCTCGTCACCGACGAGGCCGACCGCCCGCTCGGCTGGTACGACGCCGCCGACGCGCCCAAGGGCGCCGCAGCGGGCGACACCGCCCTGCTCCCCGTACGGCCGCTGCGGGACGGCGACACGCTGCTCTCCGCACTCAACGAATCCGTGGCCTCACCCGCCGGGCTCGTGGCCCGCGTCGACGACTCCGGCGCCCTGACCGGCGTCACGGCACGCGACGACATCCACGACGGAGCGGGCCTGGCCCACACGAGCGCCCTGACCACCGCCGGCAGCACCGCCGCCGACGCCACAGACACCGAAGACGCCACAGACACCGCCAAGGCCCCCGCCGACACCGGCGGTGCCGTATGACGATCGACACCACCTGGATCAGCGAGCACGCGGACGACCTCACCTCACTGAGCGTCTCGCACCTTCAAGCCGCCCTCTCCGCCGTCCTGTTCGGCCTGCTGATCTCCCTGCCGCTCGCCGTCGTCGCCCACCGGGTGCGCCCCTTGCGCGGAGTACTCCTCGGCCTGTCCAACGTCCTCTTCACGATCCCGTCGATCGCGGTCTTCGTCCTGCTGCTCCCGGTCTCCGGACTGACCCGCACCACCACCGTCATCGGCCTGACCATCTACACCCTGGTCGTGCTCCTGCGGAACACCGTCGAGGGCCTCGACTCCGTACCGGCCAGGACCAAGGAAGCCGCCGTCGCGATGGGCACCCGCCCCCTGCGCGTCCTGCTCACCGTCGAACTGCCCCTCGCCCTGCCCGTCATCATGGCCGGCGTCCGCATCGCCACGGTCATGTCCATCTCGCTGGTCTCGGTGGCCACCTACATCGGCGACGGCGGCCTCGGCCAGCTCTTCACCGACGGCTTCCAGCGCAACTTCCCGACCCCCGTCGTCGCCGGCGTCGTCCTGACCCTGCTGCTCGCCCTGGTCGCCGACGCGCTCCTGGTCGCCGTGCAGTACGCGCTCACCCCGTGGACCCGGACCAGGAAGCAGAGGGCCTGATGTACGAACTCTTCACCGACCTCGGCTCCTGGCTGGTCGGCTCCGAACAGTGGACGGGCAGCGACGGCATCGGCCACCGCCTCATCGAGCACCTCGAGTACTCGCTGATCGCCACCGTGATCGCGGCGGCCATCGCCCTGCCCATCGGCCTGCTGATCGGCCACACCGGCCGCGGCGCGTTCCTCGCGATCAACCTCTCCTCGTTCGGACGCGCCCTGCCGACCGTCGGCCTGGTCGTCCTGGTCTTCCTGGCCAGCGGCCTGTCCATGACCCCGGTGTACGTCGCCCTCGTCGCCCTCGCGGTCCCCGCCATCGTCACCAACACCTACGCCGGCATGAGCGCCGTCGACCCGGAGGTACGGGACGCCGCGCGCGGGCAGGGCATGCGGAGCCATCAGGTGCTCCTGCAGGTCGAGTTGCCGCTCGCCCTGCCGTTGATCATGACCGGCCTGCGGCTCAGCCTCATCCAGGTCGTCTCGACGGCGACCATCGCCGCGTACGTCTCCTTCGGCGGCCTCGGCCGCTACGTCTTCGACGGTCTGGCCCAGCGCGACCTTGTCCAGGTACTCGGCGGCGCGGTCCTGGTCGCCCTGCTCGCCATCACCCTCGACCTGGCACTCGCCGGTCTCCAGCGCTTCCTCTTCCGCCACCGCCGCGGCGCCACAGCCTAAGGATTCCCGCATGCCCCAGATGAACCGACGCACCCTGCTCGGCGGCCTGCTCGCCACGGCCTCCGTCCCCGCACTCGCCTCCTGCAGCAGCGGCATCACCTCGCTCGACGGTGACGGGGGCGGCGGCTCGGGCGGCGGCTCCAGCAAGAGCGGCCTCACCATCGGCACCGCCAACTTCACCGAGAACCAGATCCTCGGCTACCTCTATGCGGCCGCCCTCGGTGCGGCCGGCGTGAAGACCGAGGTCCGCGCCAACCTCGGCACCCGCGAGATCCTCATCCCCGCGCTCAAGGGCGGCGACCTCGACCTGCTGCCCGAGTACCAGGGCGCGCTCCTGCACTACCTGGACCCGAAGTCGGAGACCACCGAGGAGGGCGAGATGCAGAACGCCCTCGCCGTGGCCCTGCCGAACGGCACACAGATCCTCCCCTTCGGCCGCGCCGAGAACTCCGACGTGTTCGCCGTCAGCAAGGAGTCCGCCGAGAAGTACGGCCTGCGGACCCTGGCCGACCTCAAGAAGCACAACGGCAAGCTGGTCATCGGCGCCGCCCCCGAGGTCAAGAAGCGCACGGTCGGCGCTGTCGGCCTCAGGGACGTCTACGGCGTCGAGTTCAAGGAGTTCAAGTCCCTCGACTCCTCCGGCCCCCTGGTCAAGGGAGCCCTCAAGAAGGGCGACGTCGACGTGGCGAACCTCTTCAGCACGGACACCGACATCAAGGCCGAGGGCTGGGTCGTCCTCACCGACCCCAAGAACCTCATCCCCGGCCAGCACGTCGTCCCCCTCATCGCCGACCGCAAGGCGGACTCCACGGTCCGCAAGGCCCTCGCCCGCCTGGGCAACGCCCTCACCACCCCCGAACTCACCGAACTCAACCGCCTGGTCGACAAGGACAAGAAGGACCCCGAAGACGTAGCCAACACCTGGGCCGAGGAACACGGCCTCACCAAGTAGCCGCAACGCCACCCACCTCAAGCCCGTCCGACAATCAAGCCCGTCCGACAATCAAGCCCGTCCGACAATCAAGCCCGTCCGACAATCAAGCCCGTCCGGCGATTGAGGACATCTTTTAAAGCCCGTCCGGCGCTTGAGGACACCCTTCAGCCCGTCCGGCGCTTGAGGACGAGCCCGCCAGGGCGAAGGAGAGCCCGTCCGGCAAGGACAAGCCCCCAGCCAGGCAGACCGCCTGGCCCCCGGGGTGCGCCCCACAAGAGAAACCCTCGGGTTATCCCCACTGTGCCAAGCGCAGCGAATCCGTACCGTGGATCCCATGGACGCCCGCGACCCAGAGCTCAAGAAGGAACTCGACGCCACCCTGCACACCCGCAGGGACCTGGGCGAGGAGTACGACTCCGCGCTCGTCGAATCCTTCCTCGAGAAGGTCGAGCAGCGCATCGACACGACGGTCGACCGCAGGGTCCGCCGCCAGGTCGCCGAACAGCAGATGAACGCGGCACGCGACGCTCGCGGCGGCGGCCGCAACCCGGTGGACTCCTGGGGCGAGCGCTTCGGCTTCGGCATCGTCTCGCTCGTCCTGTCCGTCCCGCTCTCGGCGATCGGCGCGGTCAACGCCGGTCTCTCCGGCCTGATCGTCACCTGGGCCGGGATCGTGGGGGTGAACGCGGTGCACGCCCGCATGCGTCTCCCGCGCTTCGGCGACGCCCGCCGCCGCGACACCGACTCGGACTGGGAAGGCTGAGCACGGACACCACAGCGGCTCCCGACTCACAGAGCCGGGAGCCGCTTGACGTGATGCGCGGGGACCGCCGCACCCCCTGTTGAAGGGGGGCGGGACGACGGCGGTCCCCGCGAAGGACGCGGGCCGGGTCAGGACCTGGCACAGCACGTCCGAGGCGTTCAGGAGGTCCGGGAGCCGCTCCGGAGGTCCTGCGCGCCG
Source organism: Streptomyces sp. YIM 130001 (assembly GCF_003574445.1). GTDB lineage: Bacteria > Actinomycetota > Actinomycetes > Streptomycetales > Streptomycetaceae > Streptomyces. The sequence continues at coordinate 218,326 of NZ_KZ984557.1, read as the reverse complement.
CTCGCTCGCCGCCAGGACTCCGGTCGCCCCCGGGTCTCCCACCCGGTGGTCTCCGTCCTCCTGCCGACACCCACGACTATGACGGAGCCGTGTTAACCGGGTGCTGCGCCCACGTGTCGCGCCCGTACCAGTTCGGGGAATCCCGACCGGCCCGGTGTCGGCCCCTGCCACCGTGCTCCACGGCGCGGTGCACCCCAGCCGGCCGCGTCACCAACCTCCCCGGACTGCCCTAGGAGGAGAACACCTGCTTGTCGCCGTTGTCGGCCAGGAACGCGAGGACGTCCTGACGCGTGACGATTCCGGTGGGCTTGCCGTCCACCAGGACCACCACCGCGTCCCTTCCTTCCAGCGCCATCACCATCTTCGACACCGGCTCACCCGACCCCACGACCGGCAGGGGCGGGCTCATGAGAAGGTCCAGGCGGTCGTTGCCACCCGCGTGTTCGGCGTACAGCGCGTGCAGCAGGACTCGCTCCTCCACGGCTCCGATCACCTCGCCGGCCATCACGTCCGGATGCCCCGCACCCGGCGCCACCACGGGCATCTGCGAGACCCCGTACTCCTTGAGGATCTTGACCGCTTCGCCCACGGTCTCGCTGGGGTGTACGTGCACGAAGTTCGGGATGCCGTCCGTCTTCAGCGCCAGCACGTCACCGGCCGTCGACTCGGCGGCGGAATCCTCGCTGAACCCGTGCTGGCTGATCCAGTCGTCGTTGAAGATCTTCGAGAGGTACCCGCGCCCGGAGTCGGGGAGCAGGACGACCACCACGTCGTCGGGGCCGAGGCCCTCTGCGGTCTTGAGGGCCGCGACCACGGCCATGCCGCAGGAGCCGCCGACGAGCAGGCCTTCCTCGCGGGCCAGCCGGCGGGTCATCTGGAAGGAGTCCTTGTCCGAGACGGCGACGATGTCGTCGGTCACCTCGGGGTCGTACGCCGTCGGCCAGAAGTCCTCGCCGACGCCCTCGACCAGATAGGGCCGACCGGAACCGCCCGAGTACACCGATCCCTCGGGGTCCGCGCCGACGATGCGCACCTTGCCGCCGGAGATCTCCTTCAGATAGCGGCCGGTGCCGGTGATGGTGCCGCCGGTGCCGATGCCCGTCACGAAGTGGGTGATCCGTCCCTCGGTCTGCTTCCAGAGCTCGGGGCCGGTGGTCTCGTAGTGCGAGCGGGGGTTGTCCGGGTTGGAGTACTGGTCGGGCTTCCAGGCACCGGGAGTCTCACGGACCAGCCGGTCGGAGACGTTGTAGTACGAGTCGGGGTGCCCGGGGTCCACGGCGGTGGGGCAGACGACGACCTCGGCGCCGTACGCCCGCAGCACGTTGATCTTGTCCGTCGACACCTTGTCCGGGCATACGAAGATGCACTTGTAGCCCTTCTGCTGGGCCACGATGGCCAGGCCGACGCCGGTGTTGCCGCTGGTCGGCTCGACGATGGTGCCGCCGGGCCGGAGCGCGCCGCTCGCCTCCGCCGCCTCGATCATGCGCAGCGCGATGCGGTCCTTCACGGAGCCGCCGGGGTTGAAGTACTCGACCTTGGCCAGGACGGTGGCCCCGAGCCCTTCGGTCACGCGGTTGAGCCTCAGCAGCGGGGTGTTGCCGACGAGACTGATCATGGAGTCGTGGAAGTGCACCCTGTTCTCCAGGCATGAAGGAGTGATGATGCGGCCAGCGTATGCGGTCCGCGCCCAGGCGTCGCAGGACGGCGAGTACTGCTGATCCCTTCTCGTCCGGAGCCGCGACCGGAGCCGCAACTGGATTGACCGACCGCCCCGACGGGGCAAGCAGTTGATGTACGGCTTCGAGGAGGTGACTGCGTCCATGTCGAGGGCGAGGGTGGCACGGCGCATCGCCGCGGGCGCGGCGTTCGGCGGGGGCGGGATCGGGCTGGTCGGCGCGGCGACCGTGGGGGTGGTGCTCGCGGAGGTCCAGCTGGCGAAACGTTCGGTGGGCGCCGGTGGCTCGTCGGCCCCGCCGGTGGCCGACGGTCTCTACGGTGACCTGGGCGGATCGGATCTGGCGGCGGGCGGTCCGTTGCGTCTGACGCTGCTCGGGGATTCCACGGCGGCGGGCCAGGGTGTGCACCGCGCGCGGCAGACTCCGGGCGCGATGCTGGCGCTGGGCGTCGCGGCGATCGCCGAGCGGCAGGTGCGACTGCGGAACGTGGCACTGCCGGGGGCTCAGTCGGACGATCTGGACCGTCAGGTGAATCTGGTCCTCGCGAACTCGTCGGCGGTCCCCGACGTCTGCGTGATCATGATCGGTGCGAACGACGTGACGCACCGGATGCCGCCCACGCTCTCGGTGCGGCACCTGGCGACGGCCGTGCGCCGACTGCGTACGGCGGGCGCCGAGGTCGTGGTGGGCACCTGCCCCGATCTCGGCTCGATCGAGCCGGTGTACCAGCCGTTGCGCTGGCTGGCCCGTCGGGTGTCGCGGCAGCTGGCTGCCGCGCAGACGATCGGTGCGGTGGAGCAGGGTGCGCGCACCGTGTCGCTCGGCGATCTGCTGGGGCCGGAGTTCAAGGCGAATCCGCGGGAGCTGTTCGGGCCGGACAACTTCCATCCGTCGGCCGAGGGGTACGCGACGGCCGCGATGGCGGTGCTGCCGACGGTCTGTGCGTCGCTCGGTCTGTGGCCGGCCGAGGAGATGCGTCCCGATGTCTCGCGGAACGAGGGCTTCCTGCCGGTGGCCCGGGCCGCGGCGGAGGCGGCGTCCGAGGGCGGCACCGAGGTCGCGGCGGCGATGCCGACCGGGCCGCGGGGCCCCTGGGCGTTGCTCAAGCGGCGCCGCCGGCACCGGATTCCCGAGGATGCGGCTGTCGGCGTAGCCGATGCCACGCCGGGTGAGCAAGCGCTTAGAAAAGAGGTGGGAGTCACACGCCGCAAGCGGTGACCCACGCTCTACGTGCAGGTAACTTCCCCCACGGTCCTGTCGTCGCGTTCCCGCCGTCGCCGGAGGGCGGACCCGCGGCGTATCTGCTCAACGAACCGCTTACCTGGGAGCTCCGATGCCCGAAGCCGTGATCGTCTCTACCGCCCGGACCCCGATCGGACGCGCCTTCAAGGGCTCACTGAAGGACCTGCGCCCGGACGACCTGACCTCCACCATCATCCAGGCCGCGCTCGCCAAGGTCCCCGAGCTCGACCCCGAGGACATCGACGACCTGATGCTGGGCTGCGGCCTCCCGGGCGGCGAGCAGGGCAACAACCTGGGTCGCATCGTCGCGGTACAGATGGGCATGGACCACCTGCCGGGCTGTACGGTCACCCGCTACTGCTCCTCGTCCCTGCAGACCAGCCGGATGGCGCTGCACGCCATCAAGGCGGGCGAGGGCGACGTCTTCATCTCGGCCGGCGTGGAGACCGTCTCACGGTTCGCGAAGGGCAACTCGGACAGCCTGCCGGACACCCACAATCCGCTGTTCGCGGAGGCCGAGGCCCGTACGGCGTCGGTCGCCGAGCAGGGCGCCGAGTCGTGGCACGACCCGCGCGAGGACGGCCTGGTCCCGGACCCGTACATCGCGATGGGCCAGACCGCCGAGAACCTGGCGCGCCTCAAGGGCGTCACCCGCGCCGACATGGACGAGTTCGGCGTCCGCTCGCAGAACCTGGCCGAGGAAGCCATCAAGAAGGGCTTCTGGGAGCGGGAGATCACTCCGGTGACCACCCCGGACGGCACGGTCGTGGCGGCCGACGACGGTCCGCGCGCGGGCGTCACGCTCGACGGCGTCTCCGGCCTGAAGCCGGTCTTCCGCCCCGACGGCCGGATCACGGCGGGCAACTGCTGCCCGCTGAACGACGGCGCAGCCGCCCTCGTCGTGATGAGCGACACCAAGGCCCGCGAGCTCGGCCTGACCCCGCTCGCCCGCATCGTCTCCACCGGCGTCTCGGGCCTCTCCCCCGAGATCATGGGCTACGGCCCCGTCGAGGCCTCCAACCAGGCACTGAAGCGGGCCGGCCTGACCGTCGACGACATCGACCTGGCGGAGATCAACGAGGCCTTCGCGGCCCAGGTGATCCCCTCGTACCGCGACCTCGGTCTGCCGCTGGACAAGGTCAACGTCAACGGCGGCGCCATCGCGGTCGGCCACCCCTTCGGCATGACCGGTGCACGCATCACCACGACCTTGATCAACAGCCTGCAGTTCCACGACAAGCAGTTCGGTCTGGAGACCATGTGCGTGGGCGGCGGGCAGGGCATGGCGATGGTCATCGAGCGCCTGAGCTGAGCCGTCCCCACGGGCCGGGGCGTTCCGCGAGCGCCGATCGGCTGGACCTGTTGTGATGGACGTACGGAGCATCTGTTCCGGCGTTCCCTCAGGGGCGCACGGGGCGTGACCCCAGGAGCACCCAGAGCATCAGGAGCCCTCCGAGCCCCAGCCGTGACCCAATCTCCCCCAGGATGTGATCTATGTCCTGGGGGAGCGGCATATACGCAGGTCAGCGGGGTTCCCATCTAAACCTCGGGCCTTAAGACCTGACCGTTTCGTGACCTAATGCACTGACAGTTTCCCGTCCCTGACGACAAGCTGGGGTAGGAAGTCGGGGGTCGACTGAAATCCGGGAGAACGACAGTGAGCGCCATGCCTCTTGCCCTGCTGCTCACCACGGCCGCCGCCACGGCCGTGGGCGCCGTTGCCCTGCACTCCGTGCGAGGGCTCCGGAAGCAGATCACGTCGCTGCGCGGTGAACTTTCCGCGAACTGCGCCGAACTCGACCAGACCGCACGGGTCCCTGCCGCCCGCACCGCGCCAGAGGGCTCCGGTTCCACCGATCTCGCCACGATCCGCGCCGCCGTGGCCGAGGCGCTCGCCGAGGAGCGGGAGCGCGAGCTGGCCGAGGCGCGCGCCTTCTGGGCGGCGCAGGAAGCCCGCGACATGACGGACGCCCCGTCGCTGCTCGGCAACCTGCCGCCGAACCTCGCCGAAGACCTGTTCCTGCCGCGCCCGGCCGATTTCGCGGGGCTCGAGCCCGAGCTCGACACCGTCGAGCCCGCCGAGGTCGAGTTCGCGGACGACTCCCCCGAGCTCGCCGCGGCCCGTCGCCGGCACCCCTCGCACCCCGATTTCGTGCCCGTGCAGGCCGTACGGGACACCGTGAGCGACCACGAGTCGACGGTGCACCGCCTCGAGGGCCTGGCGCAGGCCCGTACCGAGCTCTCCGACGTACGTCCGGGCCCGCTCGGCACGCTCGACGTGTACGTCTTCAGCGACGGCACCACGCTCTGCATGACCCCGGGTCACCGGGAGACGGCGGAGCGCCTCGCCGAGGCGCTGCGGGCCGGCGAGACTCCGGTACTGCTCGGCGGTTCCGGCATCTCCGGTGCGTACACGCTGACGTTCGAGTGCGGCGGCGAGACCGTGTACATCCTGGCGGACCGCGTCATAGCCTCCGCCTGAGTTCCTTGTCTTCCGCTGCGGGCCGGGGTCTCAGACTCCGGCCCGTTGCTGTGCCTCGGCCACCAGGCCGACCGCTTCGGCGAGTTCGTCGGGGTCGGTGAGGACGAGCGCCAAATCCCGTGCCGCCACCGTGATTTGATCCGCGGCGGCGAACATCCCCGCGTCCGGCATCTCGCGCGGGGCCGAGCCCGGTTCCTCCAGCTCCTGGGTCCGTACCGACAACTCCCTGGCCAGTGCCAGGGCTTCGGCGGCTGCGCCGCGCTGCAGCCGGCTCTGCGGAGCCGCCCGCAGTCGGTCGGCGAATCGGTCGACGGCGGTCGTGAGCGAAGTGGTATCCAGCACGCCGCGACCCTATGCGCCCTCCGCGGACTGTTGCCAACGCACCGCCCCTCGTGCACGGTGGCGTGAAGGACTATCGACCAGTCACGCCAGCGTCCGGAGGCGCCGATGTCCCTAGTCTTCTCCGAGGAGACCCATCGCAACATGCTCGCCCGCATCCCCGACTGCACCGGCCGCGAAGTGTCCGACTGGCTCCGTGCCGTGGACGACGGCCCCTCCTTCCTCCGCTTCGAGGAGAAGGTCAGCTGGCTCCGCGGCGAATACGACCTCGCGTACGGCCACGCCAAGGCCATCGTCCACGAGTACGACATGAGGAGGGCCGCGCGCCGGCTGACGTGAGCGCGCCGCACCACCGCCGGTCCCCGCAGTACGGCACTGTGCGGGACAGCGGGAACCCCCGTACCCAAGCCGAAGGCCCCGCGGAGCAACTCCGCGGGGCCTTCGTCGTGCTGTGCTTCAGTCCGGCCGAAACCGGTGGTCACCTGCGTCAGTCGTTGCCTTGCAGGATCGCGATCAGGCGCAGCATCTCCAGGTAGATCCACACCAGGGTCAGGGTGAGGCCGAAGGCCGCCATCCAGGACTCCTCGCGCGGGGCACCGTAGGCGATGCCGTCCTCGACCTGCTTGAAGTCGAGGGCCAGGAAGAAGGCACCGAGCAGGACGCCGACGAGGCCGAAGATGACGCCCATCGTGCCGCTGCGGAAGCCGAGGCCGTCGCCGCCACCGAAGACCATGAACAGCATGTTCACTGCCGTCAGGACCAGGAACGAGATCGCGGCGATCATCAGGTAACGCACGAAGCGTGCGGTGACCCGGACGATGCGGGTCTTGTACAGCACCAGCATGGTGACGAAGACCGCCATCGTGCCGAGTACTGCCTGCATCGGTGCGCCTTCGGCAACGAACTCGTTGACGAAGTTGCTGATCGCGCCGAGGAAGAGTCCCTCGAGAGCCGCGTACCCCAGGATGAGCGCGGGGATGGGCTTGCGCTTGAAGGACTGGACCAGGGCCAGGACCATGGCGACCAGGCCGGCGCCGACGGCGAGGCCGATGGCCAGGTCGGTGACCCAGGCCACGGTGGCACCGGCGATGACCAGGCCGAGCGTGATGGCGGTCCGCGTGACGACGTCGTCCATCGTCATGCGGCCGGTGGTGGCCGGGGCGCCGGGGGCACCCGGGAAGCCGGGCTGGGTTCCGGGCTGGGCGTACGGGTTCTGCGCGTACGGGTTGGTCGGCGCCTGCGGGGCCTGTGCGTACGGGTTACCCGCGTGGGGGGCGCCCTGTGTACCTACAGCGGGTCCCCCGGCCTGCGGCGCCGCGTTGAAGCCCGCGTGGCCGTTGTCGCGGCTGAACCCCCGTCGCGAGAAGACCGGGTTGCTGCTCCTCATTTCACTCCTCCGTGGCCACCCTGTGTGGCCTTGGGTCAAGAGTAATGCGTTCGCAAAAGTTGCACCCTAGTGCTCTAGGAGGATCTTTTCGCAGTACGCCCGTCTGTGGCCAGAGCCTACGGGCATCAGATCCGCCAAGGAGCGCCGCCTGCCCGGATCCGGGCAGGTCGGGGACTTGAATGGATTCTCCGGTTCCGGTGCGACGACCCTCGTGGTCCACGATCCATTACGGAGGGCCGTGCGGCATCCGGTGGTGGCCCCGCGCATCCCTCGACCCCCGGCATCCAGCCTCCCGTTCACCGGCAGGCAGATTGTGATGTTCTGCCCTATTTTTGACGTCTCTCCAGACGTCTCTCCAGATCGGTATCCGGCAGCTCCGCCCGAGGAGGCACCTTGTCCACGCTCACGGTTTGGAAATTCGACTCGACGGACGGCGCGGGCTCGGTCGAGGAGACGCTCCAGTCGCTGCAGAAGCAGCAAGTACTGAAGGTCCTCGACGCCGCGGTCGTCAGCTGGCCGGAGGGGGCGAACAAGCCCCAGACCCGGCAGCTGCACAACCTCGTCGGAGCTGGAGCGCTGTCCGGCACCTTCTGGGGCATGCTCTTCGGGCTGATCTTCTTCGTGCCCCTGCTCGGCGCCGCGATCGGCGCCGCTTCCGGTGCGCTCGCCGGCAGGTTCACCGACATCGGCATCGACGACGACTTCATCAAGGAGGTCAAGGAACAGGTGACGCCGGGAACCTCTGCCCTGTTCCTGATGACCCGGGACGTCGTCACGGACCGCGTACGCGAGGCTCTGCCCGGCATGAAGGCCGAGCTGCTGCACAGCAACCTGGACACGGAGAGCGAGGCGCGGATCCGGGAGATCTTCTCCGCGTGATCCCTGCGGATGCGACGCGGCCCGGCCTGTTCCAGGCTGGGAGGCGTTCGGGGGACCTCCCACCGGAAGGAACCGCGATGCCCAGGACCCGTAGGGCCCCGCTCGTCGCCGCGGGCGCCACCCTGTGCGCGGCCGCACTGCTCGGCGGTACGGCCGGCCTCGCGTACGCCCAGGACAACGGCATCGCCGATATGGACGCGGGCCAGATAGCCGAGAAGTCCCGTGAGGCAGTACGGGGCGCCCAGTCCCTGCATCTCAGCATGACCATGGACGGCGCCACGGAGACCGACGACCCGAAGTCCGTCGACCTGGCCGTCGATCGCGGCGGAAACTGCGCCGGCACGGTCGGCTTCGCGGGCAGCGGCGGCAACTTCGAGATCGTCAAGCGCGGCGACGACATCTGGCTGAAGCCGGACTCGGCCTGGTGGCGGGCCAACTTCGGCGCCGACGCGGCCGACGAGACCGCCCAGTTCGAGGGCAAGTACCTGCAGGGCACCACGGCGGACGACGAACTCGCCGACGCCGCCGATCTCTGTGATCTCTCCGAGTTCCGGGACACCGTGGACGAGGCCCTCGGCGCCGACTCGCTGCGCAAGGGCGGCGAGACGACCGTCGACGGCTCCAAGGCCATCGAGCTCACGGGCAGCGACGACGGGGACGACGTGACCGTCGCGGTCGCCACGGACGGCAAGCCGTACCCGCTCCAACTGACCCGGTCCGGCGACGAGGCCGAGCAGGCGACCTACGACTTCGACCAGCCGGTCCCGACCAACACTCCACCCGCCGCCGAGACGGAGCAGTGGCCCGAGCGGTAACGCCACCATCGGCCACCCGGCACCCGGCACCCGGCACCCGGCACCCGGCACCCGGCACCGAAACCCGCTTCGACGCCGGACCGTCCGTCACTACGGTGAGCGGATGCCGCCCCATCACGTCCGCCCTGCCACCCCGCTCGACGCCCCCGGCATCGGCACCCTGAAGGTCCGGGCCTGGCGCGCGGCGTACGGGGCGTTCGTGAGCCGGGCACTGCTCGACTCGCTGGATCCGGCGGACGACGCGGCACAGTGGGCCGACTACCTCTCCCTCGTCCCGGCCGACGACCGGTTGTGGGTCACCGAGGGCGCCGCCGGGATCACCGGCTTCTGCCGCACGGGCCCGGCGGACGCCTCCCTTGACGGGGACCTCGGCGACGGGGCGGCCGAGATCTACGGTCTCTACATCGACCCCGCCCGCATCGGAACCGGCCTCGGCCGCACCCTGTTCGCGCATGCGGTCACCGACCTCGAACGGCGCGGGCACCGCCCCCTGTGCGTCTACGCGTACGCCCCGAACACCCCGGCTCTCCGCTTCTACGGGCGCGCCGGCTTCACGCCGGACGGGACCACGCGCCTCGACCCCGACGACGCCGTCGGGGTTCCCGAAGTGCGCCTGGTCAAGAGCTAGTCGGCTGAAGACTGCTCCACCCGCGGCTCTCCGTACCAGCGCCAGGTGGTGCGGCGGGGACGGCCGGGCAGTTCCGTGCGGCCCGTGGACCACAGGAGTGTGGTCCACGGGCCCGTGGTGTCGGGGGCGTCAGGGAAGAGCCGGGCGAGCGTGCGGGCGCACAGGTCGGCGGGCGGGTCCCAGTCGAGGCCGAGGCCCTCGGCCAAGTCGTACGTGTGCACCAGTGTCTCCACGATCCCCATGGCGGCGAAGCCCTCGGGGTCCGAGGCGCCGGAACTGTGGTGGGCGCGCAGCTCCGGGGACGCCGTGCGCACCATGGCGACGAGCAGCGCCCCGCAGGCCTCGAGCACCTGCAGCAGCCCGTCCGGACCGGCCTCGCGGTCGGCGTGCACGGAGTTGGCCGGGCCGCCGGGCCGCAGGCTCTGCCACACGAAGGGCACTTCACGGTCCAACGGCGGTGTCCTGGGGCCCAGTTGAACGGCGTACGCGAACAGGTCGTCGGCGAGATGCTCGACGGTCTCCCAGCAGTCCCACTCCAGCGACCCCGCCTTCGCGCCCCAGGCCCCGGCGGGAGCGGTACGCAGCGCGGCCACCGCCAACTGCACTGCCAGGTCCACGTCGTCGGCGGTGACGGGACCGGGAGAGGCTCCGTCGGACGCCTGCCCGTCGGATGCGTTCGCGCGCGATGATCGAGACATGACGAAACCCTAGCGCCGGTGTCGGAGGGGCGCCGTATCCTCGGCCATCGGCAGGCACGGCACGAAGGGCCTTCGGCAGGCACAGGACGAGGGGGGCGTTCCCATGCGCGATCAGGGGAGCGAGAACACGGAACCGACGGGGAACGCGGACGACGGGCTGGTCGTCTACTGGCGTCCCATGTGCCCGTTCTGCATGAAGCTGCGCGCCCAACTCCGCGTCAAGGGGCTGCAGTACACCGCGGTCAACATCTGGCGGGACCCGGAGGCGGCCGCATTCGTCCGCTCGGTCGCCGACGGGAACGAGACGGTCCCCACGGTGACCGTCGCCGGAAAGCCGATGGTCAACCCGTCGCTGAACCGCCTCGTCGCCGCCGTCGGCGAGCGCGCCCCGCACCTGCTCCACCGGCAGGACTGAGCACCCGGCGCCCCTTGCAGACGGACGGTGGCCTGCCGTTTTCGGGTCGTCCCGCAAGTACCACCGTTCAGGCTCCGGTTCGCAGCGGTTCGCCCACCTCGTGCAGGTGGCGCAGCGTCTGCCGGTAGGAGTCGACCAGACCGGTTTCGGCGTAGGGCAGGTCGAGGTCTGTGCAGTGGGCGCGTACCAGCGTCCGGGCGCGAGGCAGGGCGGAGGTGGGCATGCTCGGGAACAGATGGTGTTCGATCTGGTGGTTCAACCCTCCAAGCAGGAAGTCGGTGACCACGCCGCCGCGCACGTTGCGCGAGGTGAGGACCTGGCTGCGCAGGAAATCCAGGCGTTGGTTCGGGCTGAGCATCTCCATGCCCTTGTGGTTGGGCGCGAACGACGATCCCAGGTAGAGCCCGAAGAGCCCCTGCTGAACCAGGACGAACAGCAGAGCCTTGAGCGGCGGGAGCACCAGCAGGACGACGCCGAAGTACGCCGCAGCGTGCACCAGCAGGAGCAGCGCCTCGACCCACCTCGGTGCGGGGGCGCCCGTGTGTCGGGCGCGCAGCGCCCGGGCGCTGGCCACGTGCAGATTCCAGCCTTCGAGGAGCAGCATCGGGAAGAAGAGTCCGGCCTGGTGCCGGGTCACCAGCCTCCCCGTGCGTCTGCGACCGGGCGGGTCGGCGCCGTCGAACACCAGGGCGCCGGTCTCGATGTCGGGGTCACGCCCGATGTGATTGGGGTGGGCGTGGTGGCGGTTGTGCTTGTGCATCCACCAGCCGAAGCCCAGTCCGATGAAGAGGTTGCTGAAGACCAGGCCGACGGCGTTGTCGAGCCGCTTGCTGCGGAAGGTCTGACGATGGCCGGCTTCGTGGCTGCGGAAACCGCACTGGACGAAGGCGAAGGCCAGGGGCGCGGCGACGGCGAGCTGCCACCACGAGTCGCCCACGGCGAGATGGAGCGCCCAGCCGCCCGCCAGCATCGCCGCCGTGACGATCAGCAGCATGCTGCCTCGTACGGGGCGGCGGCGCAGCAGACCCGCGTCCCGGACCCGACGGGAGAGTGCCGCGTAATCACTGCCGGTACGCGATACGTCAGGAGGTTCGTCCACGGGCACCGGTGCCCTGGGCGTGATGCCGGCTTCCATTGCGGAACGTCCCTCTCTCAGGTACGGGCAGGACGGGCGCTCGTCCGTCGGCCATCGGGTGATCGGCCCTCGCGACGCTCGGCGGCGCGTCGAGTCAGTCGGCTCAGGCGGTGCGTGAACGCTTCTTCCGCTCGGGACTTGTGCGTTCGTCGAGTTGGAGTTCCCGCTCTGCGCCGCGGGTGCCGGCGTCGAGTTCGCGGCTGCGTTCCAGCTCCGCGTTGAACTCCGCGCCCAGCAGGACGGCGAGGTTGGTGATCCACAGCCACACGAGCAGCGCGATCGCACCGCCGAGCGTCCCGTAGGTCTTGTCGTAGGAGCCGAAGTTGGCCACGTAGAAGGTGAACGCGACCGAGGCGACGAGCCAGATGCCGAGCGCGAGGACGGCGCCGGGAAGGACGGATCTCAAGCCGCCCACCTGCGCGTTCGGCGAGGCGTAGTAGAGCACGCAGAACATCAGGACGACGGCGAGCAGCAGGACGGGCCACTTGCCGATCTGCCAGGCGGTCACTGCCGCGTCCCCGAGGCCGACGGCCGACCCCGCCTTCTGTGCCAAGGGTCCGCTGACGGCCAGGGCGATCAGGATCAGGGCCTGGAACACGATGAGAATCAGCGTGACGAGCATCTGAAGCGGACGGAGCTTGATGAAGGAGCGGCCCTCCTCCACCTCGTAGATCACGTTCGAGGCGCGCATGAACGCGCCGACATAGGCCGAGGCGGTCCACAGCGCTGCGGCGACACCGACGATCAGCATGACTCCCGCTGTGCCCTTGTTCGAGGCGAGGGCGTTGATCGGCCCCTTGAAGGTGTCCACGGCCGAGGCAGGTCCCAACGAGCTGACCAGGTCCGTCGCCGTACTGACGAGCTTCTGCGGGCTCATCACCAGACCGACGAGGGAGACCAGTGCGAGCAGTGCCGGGAAGATCGCGAGTACGGCGAAGTAGGTCAGCGCCGCAGCCGTGTCGGACAGGTTGTCCTCCTGGAACTCGGCCACCGTGCGCTTGAGCGTCTGCCCGAGGCCGCCCTTCTGCGGATGCGGAGGGCCTTCCGGCTGCCGTCCGCTGCGCTTCTCGAAGCGCCGCCTTCCCGTGGGCACCGCCTCGGACATGAGAACCAACTCCTAGCTGTCGGAGTGCCCCGGTCACCCGGCCGCCCGGCCCGGTTCCGCTCGTCAGTCGTGCGGACCTCCGGGTGTCCGCGCAGACGCAGTTGAAACGAGCGGGGCCGAGGACGAGCCGGAGTGGCACGCCGGTCCGCGTGCCGAAGGCCTCGCCAGGAGACCGGAGGCACGGCGTCGGCGGGCCGGGGACGGCCGGGTTTCTCCGGCGGCCGTGCGACCCGGTGGTCGCACACGACAGCTTCCTCACGCGGACGGCTGCCCGGGAGACTGGTCGCCATGGATGAGGTGGTCGAGGTCGTCGTATCCCATGCCGAGCGGGCGACCCTGCGGGTGGGTGACGTGTTCCTGAAGGTGGATGCCGATCAGACGCGTATCGACGTCGAGGTCGAGGCGATGGCCCTGGCGCCGGTCCCTACTCCGGAGGTCCTGTGGCGCATGCCGCCGGTGCTGGCGATCACCGCGGTCCCTGGCGCCGCGCTCGGGCGCCTCGGCGAACCGTCGCCCACGTCGTCGGCGGCGTGGGCCGCTGCAGGCGCGGCCCTGCGGACACTGCACGACGCCCCTCCGCCGTCCCGGCTCGGCACCGCCGGCCGGAGCCCCGAGGCATTGGCGGCGAGCCTCGACGAAGAGTGCGGACTGCTCGTGTCGACCGGCATCCTGCCCGCCGGCCTGGTCGCCCACAACCGCCGGGTCGCCGAGGCCGCGCTCCGGCCGTGGAACCCGGTCTTCACCCACGGCGACCTCCAGATCGCCCACGTGTTCGTCGAGGGTGACGAGGTCACGGGCATCATCGACTGGTCCGAGGCGGGCCGGGGCGACGCCCTGCACGACCTCGCCACCTTGACGCTCGGCCACGAGGAACACCTCGACGACGTCGTCACCGGCTACGGCACAGCCGTCGACCTCGACGTGATCCACGCCTGGTGGTCACTGCGAAGCCTGCTGATAGTCCGCTGGCTGCTCGAGCACGGCTTCGACCCGTTCGCCCCCGGCTGCGAGGTCGACGTACTCAAATCCCGGCTGCCGGGTCGGTAGAGGCTCCTGGGCCCTCCAGCGCCGACCGACGCGTTGCCGGCCGTCCCCGCCCGGGGCTCAGGCAGTCCCGAACATGACCTTACGGCCGTCGGGGTCGGCCACGGTGATGACGACGTCGTCCGCGGCGAGCGGGGTGATGCCCAGGCCGTCCAGGTGAGCGAGGAACGCTTCGCGGTCGTCGATCCTGAAGTAGAGGTGCGTGAGGTTCGAGTCCGGAACGGGAGGGTGGGCGTAGTCGGCGAACGCTGCGGAGTCGTGGATCGCCACCTGCATTCCACCCCGGTCCAGCCGCCAGTAGACGTACGAGCCGGGATCGCCGACCGTCTCGATCGGGAGGAGCGCGACGTCCCGGTAGAAGCCCGCCGTCGCCTCCGGGTTCCGGCTCGTGAGGAACACCCCGCGGAAAGTGGTCTCCATGTCCTGCTCTCCCTGTCTCCCCGTCGCTGACGTCACTCGTCCTGCGGCCGTCGCTCATCGAAGTCTCGCCCAGACTTCCATGGGACCGCTCACGTCCGGCGCGTACGGGAGACGGCTTCGCCGACGTACGGGGGCTCAGGGGTCGAGCGGGTCCCGCGCCGAACCGCCGTAGTCGAGTGGGTCCGAGTCGTGGAAGACGATCTCCGCGCGGACCGGCCAGTCCGTTGCGTGCGGCTTGGACCGCGCACCGCGCGGGTTCAGTGGCTTGAAGTGGTGGGGGCCGCTCTTCCGACGGACGGGCGTCACTCCGTCCTCCTGGTGAAGGACCGCGACGAACACGATCAAGGCAGCCAGCGCAAGGCCGATGGGCAGGGCGGTCGTCGATATCCACTCGTCGCCGTGGACCGCCGTCGCCGTCAGCACCGACAGCACCGCGGGCACCGTCGCCGCGATGAGCACGGCAGCGAGCCACCACCGTCGGCGGGCCCGAGCACCCGCCTCACTGTGCAGCCGGAAGCCGACCATGTCACCGCACGTGGCGCACCGCAGGTACCCCAGGCGGGCCCGCTCGGGCGGTCGATCGACCCAGGCCGTCTGGATCCGGTAGTAGCGGTACGTAGTTGATCCGCGGCGCTCGGTGTGGGTGACGTGGATCAGCCGCATTCCGACTCTGGGCCCGATCTGCTGCACTCCGACCTCCGCTCGCCTCGAGCCTGCCCGGATCCAGGACCTCGGCAGACGGCTCGTCGTCGAACCGCTCGTTCCGCACATCGCTGCAACAGCCCCCGCCCAGGCGCTACTTCACCCGGTGGCGCTGCCTCAACCGGCAGTCGGAGAACTAGTCGTCAGTGTCTCTTCGACTTGCGACGTACGCCATGCCCCGCCGCAGGGACCGTGTACGCGTCACGGGAACAAGACACCCGAAATCCGCCATCCCCGCAGGTCAAAGCAGGTCAACGCAGGTCACCGCAGAGAGCGGGATGTGCCCGGAACCGGACTTGAACCGGTACGCCCCCGAGGGGCAGCGAGGTTTAAGCTCGCCGTGTCTGCATTCCACCATCCGGGCTGGTCGGGTCCCGTGTTTCCCCTGTCAGCGATCGCCTGAGCCTATCCGGACAGATCCCCTGAACAGTTGAACGTCAGTCCGATGTTGTCTTATTTTATTGGCGCCTGAGGGGGCGTCAGCAGCAGGAAAGGACCATCGGCACATGCGGGGAGCATGTTGGCCGTGACCGGACGTCGTCGAGGAATGACGCGATTGCATCGGCTCTGGTTCGCCTGCGACCACCCGAGCGCGGGCACCGCGGAGGCCGGGGCGCCGGGCAGTGTCTCAGGGTGCGACTCATCCCCAGGTATGACGATCGCGCTCGAGGTCCGCCTGAAGAGGCGGTCGCAAACGGCATCTTCGGTTGACCCCGGGCCGCGATCCGGCGGAGACGATGGGACAGTCCGCAACACCCGTCACGCCGACAGGAGCATGGCCCGTGACCACCACCCCGCTCGCCCACCAGGCGACAGCCGTCGCCGCCCGCGCCACCGAGCTGACCAAGGTCTACGGTCAGGGCGAGACCCAGGTGGTCGCCCTCGACCGCGTGACGGTCGACTTCCGGCAGGCCGAGTTCACCGCGATCATGGGCCCCTCCGGGTCCGGCAAGTCGACCCTGATGCACTGCGTCGCCGGCCTCGACTCGTTCAGCAGCGGTTCCGTACGGATCGGCGACACCGAGCTCGGTTCACTCAAGGACAAGCGCCTCACGCAGCTGCGCCGCGACAAGATCGGCTTCATCTTCCAGGCGTTCAACCTGCTGCCCACGCTCAGCGCGCTCGAGAACATCACGCTGCCGATGGACATCGCCGGGCGTAAGCCCGACAAGCAGTGGCTGGACACGGTGATCAACATGATCGGCCTCTCCGACCGCCTCAAGCACCGCCCGAGCCAGCTCTCCGGCGGTCAGCAGCAGCGCGTCGCGGTGGCCCGTGCACTCGCGTCCAAGCCGGACATCATCTTCGGTGACGAGCCGACCGGAAACCTCGACTCGCGCTCCGGCGCGGAGGTGCTCGGCTTCCTGCGCAACTCGGTGCGCGAGCTCGGCCAGACCGTCGTCATGGTCACCCACGACCCGGTGGCCGCCGCGTACTCGGACCGGGTCGTCTTCCTCGCCGACGGCCGCATCGTGGACGAGCTGACGGCGCCGACAGCCGACTCCGTCCTCGACCGGATGAAGCGCTTCGACGCCAAGGGCCGCGTGAGCTGACCGCCCCGCCGGTCCCTCGGACGGGACCGCGCCCTTCGCACCTCACCGACCGGCCCAGCCGACTCGCCCCCACCGACTCCTGGACTTCTCATGTTCCGTACCGCCATGCGCAACGTCCTTGCGCACAAGGCCAGACTGCTGATGACCGTGCTCGCCGTCATGCTCGGCGTGGCCTTCGTCGCGGGCACCCTGGTCTTCACCAGCACCATCTCCGACGCCTTCCAGAAGAGCTCGGCCAAGGGTTTCGACCAGGTCGACGTCGCCATCGACCCGTCCAAGTCCGACGACGGATCCGAGACGCCGGGCTCCGCCCCCGACCTCACCCAGAAGCTCCTCGACCAGGTGACGGACGTCCCCGGCGCCGCGTCCGCGACCGGTGACGCCTCCGGCTTCGCCGCGATCGCCGACAAGAAGGGCAAGCTCGTCGGCGACGGCTGGTCCACCAAGGGCGCCAACTACTACCCGAGCAAGGACGGCAAGGACCCGCGCTACCCGATGAAGGACGGCCGGGCGCCCACTTCCAAGTCGGAGATCGCGCTCGACTCCAAGACCGCCGAGCGCGCCGGGTACAAGGTCGGCGACACCGTGCGGATGTCGGTCAACGGCCCCGTGCTCGCCCCGAAGCTCACCGGCATCTTCACCACCGACGACGGCAACGTGGCGGCCGGCGGCAGCATCGCGCTGTTCGACACGAAGACCGCGCAGAGCCTGTACACGAAGCCGGGCCGGTTCAGCCAGATCACCGTGACCGCGGCGGACGGCACCTCGCAGGCCGCGCTCAAGTCCGGGATCGAGAAGGTCCTGCCGAAGGACGCCGAGGCGACGACGGGCAAGCAGCTCGCCGACGACGAGGCGAAGGCCATCTCCAACCAGATGAGCGGCATGCAGACAGGCCTGCTCGCCTTCGCCGGTATCTCGCTGTTCGTCGGCATCTTCATCATCGCCAACACGTTCACCATGCTCGTCGCGCAGCGCACCAAGGAGCTGGCGCTGATGCGCGCGGTCGGTGCGAGCCGCCGGCAGGTGACGCGTTCGGTCCTGCTCGAGGCGTTCGTGGTCGGCACGATCGCGGCCGTGGCCGGACTCGCGGCCGGTATCGGTATCGGGGCCGGACTGCGTTCGCTGATGGGCTCGTTCGGTGGGACCGTGCCGGACGGTCCGCTGGTCGTCTCGCCGGGTACGGTCATCGCCGCACTGGTCGTCGGCATCGTCGTGACCATGTTCGCGGCCTGGCTGCCGGGCCGCCGTGCGGCGAAGATCCCGCCGGTCGCGGCGATGAGCAGTCTGCACGCGGCCGCCACCACCAAGTCGCTGGTCCTGCGGAACACGATCGGTGCGCTCTTCGCGGGCGCCGGTGCCGCCTCGGTGATCGCGGCCACCACCATGGGCGAGGGCGGCAAGCTCCCGATGGGGGCCGGGGCCGGTCTGCTCCTGATCGGTGTCTTCATCCTGACGCCGCTGCTCTCGCGGCCGATCATCGCCGCCGCGGCCCCGCTGCTGCGGGTGTTCGGGATCTCGGGCAAGCTCGCCCGGCAGAACTCGGTGCGCAATCCGCGTCGTACCGCCGCGACCGCCTCGGCGCTGATGATCGGTCTGACGCTGATCACCGGCATGACCGTGATCGCGGGCAGTGTGCAGCAGGCCATCGACAAGATGGCCACGGACTCCCTGAAGGCGGACTACCTCGTCAGCATGGCGAACTTCACGCCGCTGTCGCCGAACGTCGAGAAGACGCTCGCCAAGGCGGACGGCGTCGTCTCCACCAGCCCGATGCGCAACTCCCCCGCCGAGATCGACGGTTCGACCCAGCGCCTGACCGGTGTCAACCCGAAGACCATCGGTGACCTGGCCGACCTGCCCTTCGAGAAGGGCTCCTTCGACGCGATCTCCGGCTCCGGCGTCGTCGTCGACAAGGCCATGGCCGACCGTGAGGGCTGGAAGGTCGGCTCCTCCCTCGGCACCGTGTACGAGGACGGCCGCAAGGGCGAGCTGAAGGTCGGCGGCGTGTACGAGGGCAACGAGGTGATGCAGGGCATCCTCGTGGACAAGGACGCCCTCGCCCCGCACCAGACCGAGGTCACCGACATGCAGGTGATGGTGAAGACCGAGGACGGCGCGAGCCAGGCGGTCAAGGACTCCCTGGAGAAGGAGCTGGGCAACAACCCGGCGGTCCTGGTCGAGGACAAGAAGGACGTCTCCGAGGCCATCGCCCAGGTGTTCACGCTGATGTTGAACATGCTCTACGGCCTGCTCGCGATGGCGGTGATCGTGGCGGTCCTCGGGGTGATCAACACCCTGGCGATGTCGATCTTCGAGCGGTCCCAGGAGATCGGGATGCTGCGCGCCATCGGTCTCGACCGCCGCGGTATCAAGCGCATGGTCCGCATCGAGTCGCTGGTGATCTCCTTGTTCGGAGGTCTGCTCGGGGTCGGGCTCGGGGTGTTCCTCGGCTGGGCAGCGGGCGAGCTGATCGGCAGTGCGCTGCCGACCTACGAGCTGATCCTGCCCTGGGGCCGGATGGCCGTGTTCCTCGTGCTCTCCGCGGTGGTCGGCATCCTGGCCGCCCTGTGGCCGGCCCGCCGCGCGGCCCGCCTGAACATGCTGGCGGCGATCAAGGCCGAGTGAGGCCACGGCAGCAACCGAGGGGCCCCGGACGGCAGTTGCGTCCGGGGCCCCTCGTGTGTGCGTACGGCCGCCCGCGTACTACGGCACCGGCTCAGCGCCAGTCGCGCGAGCGCAGCGGCATCCGTGCGTCGCCGGACTCCGGGGTGCGCACGGCGAGCACCTGGTTCACCCCGATCCGGTTGCGTTCGAAGGACAGCGCGGAGGCGGCCATGTAGAGGCGCCAGACCCTGGCCCGGCCGGGGCTGCTCAGGCGTACGGCCTCGGGCCAGGCGGCCTCCAGGTTGGCGACCCAGCGCCGCAGGGTCCGCGCGTAGTGCTCCCGGATCGACTCGACGTCCCTGACCTCGAAGCCGGCGTCCTCCAGGAGCGAGACGGTCCGGCCGAGCGGAGCCAGTTCGCCGTCGGGGAAGACGTAGGCGTCGATGAAGTCATCGATCTCGTAGGCCGATTCGTCCTGCTGGGGGCGGCGGGCGATCTGGTGGTTCAGGAGCCGGCCGCCTGGCTTCAGGAGGGAGTAGAGGTCGCGCGCGTACTCGAGGTAGCGCACCGAGCCGACGTGCTCGGCCATGCCGATCGAGGAGATCGCGTCGTAGGGGCCGTCGCGGACGTCCCGGTAGTCCTGGACGCGGATCTCGATGCGGTCGGTGAGCCCTTCCTCGGCGATCCGCTTGCGTGCGTGGGCGGCCTGTTCGGTGGAGAGGGTGACGCCGACGACGGAGACACCGTGCTCGCGGGCGGCGTGGATGGCCATCGAGCCCCAGCCGCAGCCGACGTCGAGCAGCCGCTGGCCGGGCTGCAGGTCCAGCTTGCGGCAGACGAGTTCGAGCTTGTCGCGCTGTGCGTCCTCGAGGGTGGCGTCGTCACCGGAGGACCAGTACGCGCAGGAGTAGACCATGGACGGGCCGAGGACCAGCGAGTAGAAGTCGTTGCCGACGTCGTAGTGGTGGCTGATCGCGGCGCGGTCGCGGACCTTGGTGTGCAGCGTGCCGGAGCGGCGTCTGACCTCTTCGGCGGGCGGCGGAGGGGGCGGCAGCGGGCCGGCGAGCTCCAGCATCTCGCGGGCGGCGGACCGTACGACGGGGTCGCGCGCGAGGTCGAGGCGGGTCCGCGGCGGTGCGTCGCTCTCCCAGATCAGTCCGGCCATCTCGGTGAGCGCCTGGTAGAGGTCGCCCTCGACGTCGATCTCGCCCGCGACCCAGGCCCGGGCGAGGCCCAGCTCGCCCGGCTTCCACAGGATCCTGCGCAGCGCGCGGCGGTGGCGTACGACGAGGGTGGGGACCTCGGCGGTGGGCTCCCGGGCGGGCAGGTGCGAAGCGGGGGGACCTGACTCGCTGCCGTCCCACGCTTTGATGCGTACCGGAAGGGGGGTGGCGAGGAGCTGCTCGGCAAGGGTCCTGAGCCGCGTCGCGACGTCTGGCATGATGCGTCCTTCCCTGGTGTCGTCCCGGGGCGCCGTGGGTGCCGCACAGTCACCTGCGGGCACCTCTTACACCACGTAAACACCAACCCACCGCCTGCGCAGTCCCGTTGCTCCGTAACGGGTCGGCAAAACATGTGTACGCAACATCTATATCGGCGCAGCGGCCCCACCAGGACTCCCCCACCCCTCGGGCATCACGCCGGGGACGTCGCGCGTACGGCCGCGGGAACGCCGAAGGGGCCGCCCGCACCACGGATGGCGGACGACCCCTTCGGGTTCAGCTGGCTGCGTGACTCAGGAGGCCTTGGCCTTCTGCGCTTCGCCCTTCGACTCGGCGGGCCTGTCACCGGCCTCGGTGGCGGGCGGCGCCACCGGAGCGGGCTTGGCCGCCTCGTAGAACTCCTCGCGCGGCGTCTCCATCGCACCGAGGGAGACGACCTCGCGCTTGAGGAACATGCCGAGAGTCCAGTCGGCGAAGATGCGGATCTTGCGGTTCCAGGTCGGCATCGCCATGCCGTGGTAACCACGGTGCATGTACCAGGCGAGGCGGCCCTTGAGCTTGATCTTCATCTTGCCCATGACGATCATGGCCACGCCCTTGTGCAGGCCGAGACCGGCGACCGCGCCCTTGTTCGCGTGGCTGTACTCCCGCTGCGGGAAGCCCCGCATTCCGGAGATCACGTTGTCACCGAGGATCTTGGACTGGCGCAGTGCGTGCTGGGCGTTCGGCGGGCACCAGGCGTTCTCGTTGCCGGCCTTGCGGGCGACGAGGTCCGGGACCTGAGCGTTGTCGCCCGCGGCCCAGATGTAGTCGGTGCCCTGCACCTGGAGGGTGGCCTGGGTGTCCACGTGGCCGCGGGGGCCGAGCGGGAGGCCGTAGCGCTGCAGCGCCGGGTTCGGCTTGACGCCTGCGGTCCACACGATCGTGTTGGAGTCGACCTCGAGGCCGTTCTTCAGCACGACGTGACCGTCGATGCAGGAGTCCATCGAGGTGGAGAGGTAGACCTCCACGCCGCGGCCCTCGAGGTGCTCCTTGCCGTACTGGCCGAGCTTCGGGCCGACCTCGGGGAGGATCTTGTCGGCGGCGTCGACGAGGACGAAGCGCATGTCCTCGCGGGACACGCTGGTGTAGTACTTCGCGGCGTCGCGCGCCATGTCCTCGACTTCGCCTATGGTCTCCGCGCCCGCGAAGCCACCGCCGACGAAGACGAAGGTCAGCGCCTTGCGGCGGACCTCCTCGTCGGTCGTGGAGTCGGCCTTGTCCAGCTGCTCGAGGACGTGGTTGCGCAGCCCGATCGACTCCTCGATGCCCTTCATGCCGATGCCCTGCTCGGCGAGGCCGGGGATCGGGAAGGTTCGGGAGATCGCGCCGAGCGCGATGACCAGGTAGTCGAACGGCAGGTCGTACGCTTCGCCGACGAGCGGCGAGATGCGCGCGACCTTGCGGTCCTGGTCGATGGTCGTGACCCGGCCGGTGAGCACCTCGGCCTTCGGCAGTACGCGTCGCAGCGGGACGACGACGTGCCGAGGGGAGATGCTGCCGGCGGCGGCTTCGGGGAGGAAGGGCTGGTACGTCATGTACGAGCGCGGGTCGACGACCGTGACGGTCGCCTCGCCGTAGCGCATCTTCTTCAGAATGCGACGAGCTGCGTACAGGCCTACGTACCCACCGCCTACAACGAGGATCCTGGGACGCTCCGTGGTGCTCATGCCATCGAGTATCCACCCCACCCGAGGGGGTCGCTCGTGAGCCCCTTCACAAGGGTAGGGGTCCCCTCTGCTACACTGCGCGGCCCACGTGATCGAGGTCATCGTCACGCAAGGGAACCGCGAGGCGGGTCCGAACCGTTGAGACCCCCGCTGAGCTGCCACTCCGGCCGGCGGAGCGGGTGGACCGGAGGCCCGCTTCACCGTCCGTCGACACAGCGGAAACACTCCCGAATCCCGCAGGCAATCGCTTCCTGGTCCCCGATTCGGGTCGATCGGACGCGAAGTCCCTCGGATGGGCCGCCATTCCTTGTGAAGAACTTCACGAAGTTCGTCGGGGCGACTCGCCGGAACGCTTCATTCCGGGCCGAACAGCGCGCTCAGGCGCGCCCTGAGAGCGCTCAGTCGAGCTGCTCCGCAGCCTTCCAGGCGATCCCGTCGAGGATGTCGTGCTCGCTCACGACGACTTCCGCGGCACCGGTGCGCTCCATGATCGCGAGGAGGACGAGGGTGCCCGCCGCGATCACGTCGACCCGGCCGGGATGCATGGCCCCGATAGCGGCCCGCTCGGCGTGCGTGGAGCGCGCGAGCCGGCCGGCGATCTCCTCGACCCGGGCGAACGGGACGCGTGCGTGGTGGATCGCGGCCGGGTCGTACTCCTCGAGCCCGAGCGCGATCGCGGCGACGGTCGTCACCGACCCGGCCAGGCCCACCAGGGTCCGCGCCTCGCGCAGCGGGACGGTGCGCTCGGCCAGGTCGAGTGCCGCCTCGATGTCCGCGCGGATCGCGGCGATCCCCGCGGGCTCCGGCGGGTCGACGACGGCGCCGTCACGCGTGAGGTGACGTTCCGTCATGCGTACGCAGCCCACGTCCACCGAGCGCGCGGCGCGCACGTGGTCGTCGCCGACGACGAACTCGGTGGAGCCTCCCCCGATGTCCACCACCAGGTAGGGGCGCGGCAGGTCGGTGCGTCCGGTGAGTTCCTTGGTGGCGCCGGCGAAGGAGAGTTCGGCCTCCTCGTCGCCGGTGATGACCTCGGGGTCGACGCCGAGGATGTCGCGCACGCCATGAACGAAGTCGTCCCGGTTCTCGGCGTCGCGGGAGGCGGAGGTGGCGACGAAGCGGATGCGCTCGGCGCGGTGCTTCTCGGTGATGTCCGCGTATTCGCGGCAGGCCGCGAACGTCCTTGTCAGCGCCTCCGGGGCGAGGCGGCCGGTCCTGTCCACGTCCTGGCCCAGGCGGACGATCTGCATCCTGCGGTCCAGTTCGACGAGTTCACCCGTCGCGGGGTTCGCGTCTGCGACGAGGAGGCGGATCGAGTTGGTTCCGCAGTCGATGGCTGCGACTCGGGTCACGAGTGCTGACTCCTTGGTTGTCTGTCCCGAGCCCGCCCCGTCCCGAGAGTCCTGCCGGACGGGCGGGGCCGGGTTCAAGCCCCGGGGGCCGGGGTGGGTTCGGGGGATACGCAGGGGCCCTTGGCCCACCACTCGGGGAGCATCGCGATGGCCTCGTCGCCCAACGGGTTCACTCCGGGGCCCGCGGCCAACGAGTGGCCGACGAGGACGTGGAGGCACTTCACGCGGTCCGGCATGCCGCCCGCGCTCGGGAAGCCCGTCAGCTCCTCGATCTCGTCGCGCCGCCGGATGTAGTCCTCGTGCGCGGCCCGGTAGGCGGCGGCGAGTTCGGGATCGGTGGCCAGGCGCTCGGTCATCTCCTTCATCACGCCGTTCGCCTCCAGGGTGCCGATCGCGGAGGCGGCCCGCGGGCACGTCAGGTAGTACAGCGTGGGGAACGGAGTGCCGTCGGGCAGTCGCGGCGCCGTCTCCACGACATCGGGCTGTCCGCAGGGGCAGCGGTGCGCGATGGCACGCAGCCCGCGCGGCGGCCGCCCGAGCTGCTGCTTGAACGCCTCGACGTCGGCGTCGGTGGGCTCGGTGCGCGGGGTGGACGGCGGGGCGGATTCCATGCCTGGCGTGTCTTTCGGTTGATGACCGGCCGGGGTGACGGCCTGCTGATTCGGTACGGGTCGAGGTGGCGCGCGGCGGATACGGGCTGTCAGTCCTCCGTGCGGTCCGCGCCGTCGGCCTTGTCGAGGCCGTCGAAGAGGTTGGACTCCCAGGCGCGGTCCGCTGCCCCCGGGTCGCTGCGGAGCGCGGCCGGCGCCCCGGTGCCGGGCACCGTGTAACCGGTCTCGCCGGGCAGCACCATGTGCAGCCGCTCGCGCGCCTGCCGCTCCACGTACGCCGGGTCCTTCCAGCGGGCCTTGGCGTCGCGCAGCCGCTCCGCCTGGGCCCGGGCCTCGGCCAACTCCCGTTCCTGCTGCTGTATGTCGGCACGCTGACCGACGTACTCCCTTATCGGGTAGGCGAGGGCGACGATCAGGGAGCACAGGACCAGGGCCAGCAGGGCCGCGCGGCCGGTGAGCCGCGAGCGGCGGGCTTGACGGCGGGTCTGTGAACGGTAGACACGGGCCGCGGTCTGCTCGCCGATCAGGCGGATCCTGGTGGCCGTGGAGAACCTGTCCCGGTTCTTGTCCGCTCCCATGGCTCGCCTCCCCTGTGCCGCGTACGCCGCCCACGCGCGCGTACGTCCCCGGACACGGTACGGGACCGCGGCCGGGGACGTACGTACGACTGGCTAACGCTCGACGAGGCTTGACCTGGTCGGGCGCCTCAGCGGCCCAAGCCCTTGAAGGGACTCGGCCCTTGAGGCGACTCGGCCCTTGAAGCGCGGGACCGCCGAGCGCAGGGCGTCAGCCCTTGTAGCGGGGAAACGCGCTGCGGCCCGCGTACACCGCGGCGTCGTCCAGGATCTCCTCGATGCGCAGCAGCTGGTTGTACTTGGCGACGCGCTCGGAGCGGGCCGGGGCGCCGGTCTTGATCTGGCCGCAGTTGGTGGCGACGGCGAGGTCGGCGATGGTGACGTCCTCGGTCTCGCCGGAGCGGTGGCTCATCATGCACTTGAAGCCGCTGCGCTGGGCCAGCTCGACGGCGTCCAGGGTCTCGGTGAGCGAGCCGATCTGGTTGACCTTGACGAGCAGGGCGTTCGCGGACTTCTCCTCGATGCCGCGGGAGAGGCGCTCCGGGTTGGTGACGAACAGGTCGTCACCCACCAGCTGGACCTTCTCGCCGAGCTTCGCGGTGACGACGTTCCAGCCGGCCCAGTCGTCCTCGAAGAGCGGGTCCTCGATGGAGACGAGCGGGTACGCGTCGACGAGCTCCTCGTAGTACTCGGTCATCTCCGCGGCCGAGCGCTCCTTGCCCTCGAACTGGTACTTGCCGTCCTTGTAGAACTCGGAGGCGGCGACGTCCAGGGCGAGCGCGATCTGCTCGCCGGGCGTGTAACCGGCCTTCTCGATGGCCTCGATGATGAGGTCGAGGGCGGCACGGTTGGAGTCCAGGTTCGGGGCGAAGCCGCCCTCGTCGCCGAGGCCGGTGGACAGGCCCTTCTCCTTCAGCACCTTCTTGAGGGTGTGGTAGACCTCGGCGCCCCAGCGCAGGGCCTCGGAGAAGGACTCGGCGCCGATCGGCGCGATCATGAACTCCTGGATGTCCACGTTGGAGTCGGCGTGCGAGCCGCCGTTCAGGATGTTCATCATCGGAACGGGCAGCAGGTGCGCGTTCGGGCCGCCGAGGTAGCGGAAGAGCGGCAGGTCGGACGCCTCGGAGGCGGCGTGCGCGACGGCGAGCGAGACGCCGAGGATCGCGTTGGCGCCGAGCGAGCCCTTGTTGTCGGTGGCGTCCAGGTCGAACATCGCCTGGTCGATCAGGCGCTGCTCGGTGGCGTCGTAGCCGACGAGCTCCGGGCCGATCTGCTCGATGACGGCCAGTACGGCCTTCTCGACGCCCTTGCCCTGGTAGCGGTTCGGGTCACCGTCGCGGAGCTCGACGGCCTCGAAGGCTCCCGTCGAGGCGCCGGACGGGACGGCAGCACGGCCGGTGCTGCCGTCGTCGAGGCCTACCTCGACCTCGACCGTGGGGTTGCCTCGGGAGTCCAGGATTTCCCGGGCTACGACGACGTCGATGGACGGCACGAGCATCTCCTTCTGGGATGTGACGCTGAGAGTGCGGGTGCGGGGGCGCGGTGGCCCCTGCGGGTGCGGGGGCCTCGTTGCCCCTGCGGTGCGGGGGCTCTGTGTGTCCCCGCGGGTGCGGAGTCATCAACGCCCCGCGGTCATGAGCCTAACCGGCCCGCGGCCTTCGGCCAGCCGACCGCCCGTCCGCTGGGACGAAATGGTGGTCGAAGGCCACTGTTACGGGGCAAAGCGACCCGTTCCCTACCTACGGGTAACGGGACGGTGAGCGCGGACCCGGCCGCTGCGGCGGGGTCCGCGCAAGGGTGTGCCCCGCCCCGGCGCGTACGGGGGAGTCGCGCCGGGACGGGGCAGTCCGGGGAAAACATGGGGGGATCGCTCCGTGGGGGGGGGATGGAGCGGTGGCTGCCCACACGGGGCGGGCTGCCTGCGTCCCGGCGCCGCCACGGGGGCGGCACCGCGGACGCGGGCGGGTGCGGTTCGGACGGGGCCCGCCGGAGACCCGTACGGACCGGACCCGCCGGGGTCCAGTGATCAGCTCAGGTGGAGCTGCTGGCCCGGGAAGATGTAGTCGGCGTCGTCGACGATGTCGTCGTTGAGCTTGAACAGCTTCTTCCAGCCGCCGTCGACGTCCTCCGACTCGGCGATCTTGGAGAGGGTGTCGCCGGTCTTCACCTTGTACTCGCCGTCACCCTTCTCGACCTTCTTGCCGGTCGGGGTCTCGACGGTCTTCTCGGCAGGCTTCGGCTCGGCGCGCTCCTGCGAGCGGCTGGCGGCCTGGTCGTCCTGGCGCTCCTGCTGCGGGGCGGCCTGCTCCGGAGCGGACTCCTGCGGCTGCTCGGCCGCACCGCTGTCCGGGGAGGCGCTGGACAGGCCGACGCCGCAGCTCGGCCAGGCACCCTTGCCCTGGCCGGCGAGGACCTTCTCGGCGACCGCGATCTGCTGGGACTTGGAGGCCTGGTCGGCCGACGCGGCGTAGGCGGTGCCGCCGTACGCGGACCACGTGGACGGCGAGAACTGCAGGCCGCCGGAGTAGCCGTTGCCGGTGTTGATCGACCAGTCGCCGCCGGACTCGCACTGCGCGACCTGGTCCCACTCGGAGGTGGTGGCGGCCGAGGCGCCGGTGGCGCTCATCAGCGGGACGGCGACGGCGGCACCGGTGACGCCGGCGATCGTGGCGACGCGGGTGGCCTTGGACGGACGGCGGTGCTTGCCCTTGGAGTTGAACAGCATCAAGTGATCCCCTCACCGACGCCTGCGAGGTGAGCTGTCGGGTTCGGACCAAGTGAGTTGTCCGGTCTCGGGAGGGTTTCCACCCTCTCGCGAGACTTCACCCCAAGCCGGTCCGCCGTCGAGCAGATGCTCAACGGCCGGGCCCGGCGCAAACCTTGGGTCCCCCGCTCCTGCCTACGGCGCTTTACGCGACGACTGTTCCCTCGGGCCGCCGGCAGGATTCGGCGTGACGGCCATCGGGGCCCGCCAGTGGCGAGCGGTGATGACGTTAAGCACCGAATCCGGGGAAATACAAAGACGATCAGGGCTCATGAGACCCATCTCTCACTTCAGCCCAAGCGACTTTAACTCGGACATTCAGCGCGAACTGCCGCTACTTTTCGCCCAGATCAAGGCTTTGGCCAGGAAGGATCAAATCCGGGTCGGAGCCGACGACGTCCTTGTTGAGGTCGTAGATCGCGGCCCAACCACCGTCCACCTTCTGCCCGTCCGCGATCGCCCAGAGGTTGTCTCCGGCGCGCACCTTGTACGCGCCGTCGTCGCCGTCGCGGGACGAGTCGCCGTCGCGCGAGGCGTGCCGCCCGGAGCCCCCGCCGCGGCCACCCTTGTCGCCCTTGTCACCCTCATGAGCTTCGTCACCGCGGTGACGGCCCTTACCGGACCCGCCGGACTCCCCGGACCCGGACGGCGAGGGGTCGGCGGTCTCGGTGTCGCCGGGCGAAGGGGTGCCGTTCTCGCCGGAGTTGTCCGGTTCTGTGACCCATGAGCCGTCACCGAAGCTGTCGGACGGCTTCTCGCCCGAGGGCTTTTCAGTGCCTTCGCGACTCTTGCCCGAATCGCCCTTGCCCGACCCCTCTGCATCTTCTGTGCCTTCAGTGGCATCGGTGCCGTCGGTGGCTCCGGGCGAGGTGGACGGGCCGGTCTCGCCGGAAGGCTCGTCGCCGGCCCCGGACTCGGGGGCGCCGGACGGCAACTCGGTGGGGTCGGCGGACTCGGAGGTGTCCGGGGTGCCGGTGGGGGCCTTCTCGCCGCCCTCTTCACCGTCCTCGCCCGCTTCGCCCGAGGGCTTGCTCGCGTCGTCGGTGGGCTCGGTGGAATCCGACGGGTCGGCGGAGTCCGAGGGCTTCGCCTCGGGGTCCGCGGAGTCGTCCGCTCCGGTGTCGCCCGATGCGTCGTCATCGGCTCCGTCGAGGCCGGCTATCGGCGCGCAGGTCGGCCAGGCGGTCGGTCCCTGGTCCGCCAGTACCTTCTCCGCGACGGCGATCTGCTGGGAGCGGCTGGCCAGGTCTGCACGCGGTGCGTAGTCGAGGCCGCCGTAGCCCTCCCAGGTGTCCTGGGTCATCTGCAGGCCGCCGTAGAAGCCGTTGTTCATGTGCGCGCTCCACAGGCCGCCGCTTTCGCAGGCGGCGAGGCGGTCCCAGGTCGGGGCCTCCTCGGCACTCGCACCGGTGGCGCCGATCAGCGGAATCGCGATGGCCGAGCCGGTGACGCCGGCCGCGACCACGAGGGCCGGCGCCTGACGGGGTCGACGGTGTCGGCCGTTCCCGGAGAGCATGCAGTTGCCTTTCGCCTGACATCCACGTGACGGGTGAGTCGCGTGACTGGTGAGTCGACGGTGAACGTAGCGGGAGTCGAACGCTTGTCACAAGCCGGTTCAGGGGAGATCACGCGAAAGTCACATTCTTGACGATGCGTCAGAACGTTTACGCGGGGGCGCGGGCGTGAACTCCACGGGCAGCGTGCGCAGTCCACGCATGATCAGGCCGCCACGCCAGCGCAAATCGTCCGGATTCACCGCGAGCCGCAGGTCGGGAAGCCGGCGCAGCAACGTCGCGACAGCGGTCCGCCCTTCGAGCCTGGCGAGGGGTGCGCCGAGGCAGTAGTGGATGCCGTGTCCGTAACCGAGGTGCTGATTGTCACTTCGCGTCAGGTCCAAGGTGTCCGGATCGCGGAACCGCTCCGGGTCGCGGTCAGCCGCCGCGAGCACCACGAGAACCGGGTCGCCTGCGGCGATCTGCTGCCCGCC
Source organism: Streptomyces sp. YIM 130001 (assembly GCF_003574445.1). Classification (GTDB taxonomy): domain Bacteria; phylum Actinomycetota; class Actinomycetes; order Streptomycetales; family Streptomycetaceae; genus Streptomyces. The sequence continues at coordinate 188,762 of NZ_KZ984557.1, read as the reverse complement.
GACGGTGAGTGGTTCGGTGGCGAAACGCCAGGTGGCCATCTCCACCGGCCCGTCGTGGCGCAGGAGTTCCTCGATCCCGGTGTCGAGAAGGGTGGTGTCGTCCGCCTCGATCGCGGCGGCCAGAAGCTCACGCTCGCCGGGGTGGCGGAGCAGGTTGAGAGTGCCGTTCCCGATCAGGTTGACGGTGGTCTCGAAGCCGGCGAAGAGGAGGATGAAGGCCATCGCCGCGGCCTCGTTCTCCGTCAGATGCTCGCCGTGGTCGGAGGCCCGGATCAGACCGGAGAGCAGATCCTCGTCGGGGTCGGGCACTTCGGGCAGTTCCGCACGCTTACGGTGAATCAGCTCGGCGAGATACGTGCGCATCTTCTTCACAGAACGAGCCACTCCGCCGCGCGGTCCTCCCCCGTGCCGGATCATCATGCCCGCCCAGTCGCGGAAGTCGTCCTGGTCCTCGCGCGGGACGCCGAGCAGATCGCAGATCGCGTAGATCGGCAGAGGGAAGGCGAACTCGTGGATCAGATCCGCGTCACCGCGCTGCGCGAAGCCGTCGATCAGTTCGTCCGTCAGTTCCTGGACCCGGGGTGCGAAGCGGGCCACGCGGCGTGGCGTGAAGGCCTTCGACACCAGGCGGCGCAGGCGGGTGTGGTCCGGCGGGTCGATGTTGAGCAGATGCGTCATCAGCTCGGCCTTGCGCTCACCGGGGATGCCGGTCTTGCCCTTGGCGTGCGCGGGCTCGTCGTGGTGCGCCGCGTTCTTGGACAGGCGCTGGTCGGCGAGGGCCACGCGGGCGTCCTCGTACCGGGTGACCAGCCAGGCCTCGACCCCGCTCGGCAGCCGGGTGCGGTGCACCGGCGCATGCTCCCGCAGCCAGGCGTACGCGGGGTACGGGTCGGCCGCGAACTGCCAGCTGAACAGATCGGGTTGAGGGCCGGGGGCGGGTCCGGGGGCAGGCCCGGAGGCGGGGTCCGCCGGGGTGCCGGCCGGGGCGGGGCGGGGTGCGGTGGCGTCGGGCGCGGTGGCGTCGGCGTGCGGGCAGGAAGAAGGGGTGGAGGCAGGAGTGGAGGAGTCGCTCATGCTCCGGACTCCGCGGCGAGGATCGCGTCGCGGTAGGCGCGGCCGGCGGCGCGCAGGGCCGACTCCGGGTCGGTGCCCTCCGCCTGGGCTCGTACGGCCATCGCAAGGAGTTCGTAGCCGATGCCGTCGCCCGAAGGCAGGGCGACGTCGAGACCGGCGGTACGCGCGCGGCCCGCGAGTTTGGCGGCGAGCGCCAGGCCCGGCTGCCCGAGCGGTACACCCTCGGTGACCGAATCGCGCTGCTTCTCCTCGGCCTTCGTGCGCAGCCAGTGCGCCTTGACGTCCTCGGGCGTCTCGGCATGCTCGTCGCCGAACACGTGCGGGTGGCGGTGGATGAGCTTGGCGACGATGCCGGCCGCCACATCGTCCACGGAGAACGGCTCCTCGTCGTCGTCCTCTGCGATCCGGGCGTGGAACACCACCTGCAGCAGTACGTCGCCGAGTTCCTCGCGCAGTTCGACGCGGTCGCCGTCCTCGATGGCCTCCACGAGTTCGTAGGCCTCTTCGATGCCGTACTTGGCGAGTCCCTCGTGGGTCTGCCGCGAGGACCACGGGCACTCGAGACGGATCCGGTCCATCACCTGCACCAGGTCGAGCAGCCGCGCGCCGGGCAGATCGTAGGAGGCGGGCAGCAGCTCCAGAGCCGGCATCTCGACCCGACCCGAACCGGCCAGACGGGCGAGGCCGTCGGTCAGCCGGGACTCCCCCTCTCCGGAGGCCACGACGACCACGGTGTCGCCGCCGGCGGTGGCGTCGACCAGGTCCTGCGCCTCGGGCGCCGCCTCCTCCACGGCGACACCTGCCTCGCGCAGATACGGCAACTGCGGGTGCTCCGGGTCGGAGCACAGCACCCGCCGGGCACTGTGCAGCACCTGCCACGCGGGCCAGGACAGCAGGCCCGGCGCGACCCGGTGGCTGGTGGTGAGCAGGACGACACGACCGGCATCTTCAGCGTTCACCCCACGAACCTAACGCCCTCCACCGACACCCGTGCGGGGAGGCCCGAGGGGCCTGGAAGTCCTCGGGCCGGTGTACGCGCCCCGCCGGGGCCGGTGAAGTTCCGGGCGGGCGGGGCCGGTGTGTATCCGGGCGGACGGGGCCGGTGAGTATCCGGCCGGACCGGGCCGGTGAGTTCCCGGCCGGACCGGGCCGGTGAGTTCCCGGCCGGACCGGGCCGGTGAGTTCCCGGCCGGACCGGGCCGGTGAGTATCCGGCCGGACCGGGCCGGTGAGTTCCCGGCCGGACCGGGCCGGTGAGTTCCCGGCCGGACCGGGCCGGTGAGTTCCCGGCCGGACCGGGCCAGGACGCGAGCGGGCCGCCGCCCGGCTCCTTGCGGGGGGGGCAGTTCATCGCGACGGGTGGTTCGTCGCGCTAACCGGCTCCTTGCGGCGGGCGCGGAGTTCGGGCGTTGCGAGCAGACACTTGAGGGCCGCCCTGGCGGTTGCCCCGGCGGGCGGCCCGTTCGGCGACGTTACGCCTGCTGCTGATCCTTGGCGCTGACCTCGCGCAGCCACGGCGTCTTGGCGTCCGCCCGGCGGCTCTTGGCCACGTCCCAGCTGCCGTAGCGCGGGTTGAGGTCGACCTTCAGGGCCTTCGAGGCGTCGGCGAGCGCACTCCAGAACGCGGCCTGCCCCTCCTCGCTCTGCGGCTGGACACCCAGCGCGGCGTACAGCTTCTGCGCCTCGATCTCGGTGCGCAGGCTGTCGTCGATCCGGCCCGGAGCGATGCTGTACTGCTGCAGCCAGCCGGTCTCGAACGCCTTGCGGCCGCCGGCCTGCTGCTCGACCTGGTCGCGCAGCTCCTGCACCTCGCGCCGGCTGACCTCGACGCCCGCGTCGGTGGCGGCCCGGTGCAGTACCCGGTCGAGCACCATCGACTGCAGGGTGCTCCGGGTGAGGCCGCCGGTCTTCTCGACCGCCTGTGCGTACTCGTCCGACTTCGCGGTGGCTTTCTGCTGTGCCGTCCTGACCTCGCCGACCCGGGACTGCAGTTGCTCGACGGTGATGCGGTCCCCGCCGACCACGGCCGCGGCTCCCGGGTGCGCCTCGTTCCCACAGGCGGACAGGAGCGGTGCCGCGACGAGCAGAGCGGCGGAAACGGTGAGCGCGGTGCGACGGCGGCGGTGCAAGGAGGCCTCCCGGCGGCGAGATTGACACCTTCGGGTGCCGCGCTCGACCCCGCCGCCTGGGTGGCGGTCGGGACGACGGACGGGCACAGGTGTTGCGGTGATCGATGTTAGGCAGTGGCCGCAGGTTCGGCCACTGATTCGACCAACGATTCGGCGGGAGTTGGGGGCACGCGTCGATCGCATCGCAGGGTCAGGGTTCGCGCGGGTGTCGTACGTGGACGGGGTGGGCGCCCTTCCGGAGCGGGACCCGGGCGGGCTCACATGCGGTGTCGTACCCAGACGTTGGGCTCCACGTACACCGCGTGTCCGCGCTCGGGATCGCAGTGGACGGGGACCAGGGCGCCCGGCACCTCGACCTCGCCCGGCCGGTCGAAGGGCAGACCCGTCCAGTCGCGCCATTGCGCCACCGAGCCCGGTACGCACATCGAGGTCGGTGCCACCTTCTCGATCACACCGCCGGCCCGTACGTGCACCCGCAGCCACGGGTCGTGGGGCAGGCCGTCCTCCGGCCGGATCCGGCGGGCGTATTCGTATATCGAGGCGTGCGGCTCGCGGTGCTTGGCGCTGGGCCGGACCGGGGCGACCACCTCGCTGAACCCCCGCGCCCGTGCGTTCTCCCGCATCGCGGCCAGCATGACGGCCGAGATCCCGCTGCCCTGCCGACCGGCGGACACGGTGATCTCGATGGCGCTCACCGTGTCCGGGTCGACGCCGTGCCGCCGGTCCGCGAACGCCCACACCAGGACCTGGTCCCAGCCGCCATCGGGAAGTTCTCCGTCGCGGCCCTTCTCGTGCAGCGCGAACGGCACGCTCAGCGCCCTGGCGACCAAGGCGCCCTGCTCGTCCGTCGCCACCAGGACGTACTCCGGCAGCTCCGCCACGATCCGGTCGAAGTGCGACCAGCCCACCGGGTCGTTCTGGATGTACTCGGGCCAGGTGTCGGACAGCTGCCACAGAGCGTCCTGCAGTTCGGGCCGCTCGGCGAGCGTGCTGATATCTAGCTCCATGGCGTGCACGGTATTCACCACCTTCACCGGGAGGAAGCGCATTTGCCTACGGCCGGTCTGCGGAGTCGGCACCTGCCCCGGCCGGGGAAGCGGCGCGTGACGCACGCGCTTCGGGTCAGAACTGCGGGCGCCGGTACTCGATCGTCCAGCCGCTGCCCAGCTCTCGGCGCAGCGCTTCGACGGCGGCGTCCGACTGCCGTTGGAACAGTTCCCGCTCGTCCATGGGCCACCGTGAAGGGCCAGGCGGATACTCCTCGTCGAGCGACGACTGGTAGCGATCGGCCAGTCTCGTCAGCTCGGCCCGGGTTGCCGCCGTGATCGGGAGCCTGTCCAGGTCGCACGGGTAGCCGTAGGGGCTGTCCAGGTGCGGATCGCCGGGCGAGCCGGGCCACAGCGGGGTGTCCACGCCGTACTCGAAGAAGAACCGCAGGTGACAGGGCACGGCACCCACCTCCCCCTCCTCGCTGTGACGGCGCGGCACGGCTGCTCGGACTCTCCCGGACTGTCGACTCGGCCCTGGGACGTACGAGACGCCGAGCGTACGCGCGCCCGCGGTTGAAGACCGTGTCCGGTGGCAGTACAGACGCCTCGCAGCTCGCCCCGCCGAGCCTTCGCACGCCGACCACGCCGACCACGCCGACCACGCCTCCAGCGCCTCGAGCAGCACCGCCCGGTCCGCCGGATCGAGCGCGAGCAGCGCCGCGAAGACGTCGGACACCAGGAGGCCCGCCAACTCCGGCTGGCTGACCACCAGTGCGGCCGGCATCCGCCGGTCGAGCCGCACGATGCCGGTGGCGTCCGGCGCGCACGTACGCAGAGGCAGTTCGGCGAGCCGACGAGCCCGCCTCGCCGAGCCGACCGCATCGCTCCCCGCCCTCGGACAGTCAGACCTTGCCTATGCCCAGGGTGTTCTCGGAGGGGAGGAGTCCGGAGGTGATCGTGGTGAGCCAGAAGTCGCCGAGGAGGTCGGCGAGACGGGCCGTGCGGTCCTCGCCGAGAGTCCGCCAGGGAACGGCGGCCAGTACGTCGGTGCGCTGCTCGACCTCGGCGCGCAGTCGGTGGCCCTCGTCCGTCGCGGCACCCGACGGGTCCAACAGGCCGCGCGTGACCAGTCGTTCGCGTGCGGACGCCCACTCGGTGCTGCTCCAGCCCCGGCTCTCGAAGCGCTCCGTCGGGGCGGCGCCGATCGCCGCGAAGGACACCAGGGACTCGACCGGGTCCAGTCCTGCGGTGAGCAGTGCGGCCAGATGACCGTCGCCGCGCTGCTCCCGCAGTATCGTCGCGGCCTGCCACAGGATCAGGTGGGGTGATTCGGGCCAGGGCAGGGCCGCGTTGGCCGCGGCCAACGGCCGGCCGGCCGTGTCCGCCGACTCCGCGGCGGCGCGGGCCAGTTCGGCTGCCTCGGCCAGCTCCGGTCCGTCGAGGCGCGCGCCGAACAGGGCTCGGTAGGCGCGGTCGACGGCTCGCAGTCGGCTCTGCAGGATGCGCTCCGGGCCGGCCACCGCCCAGGCGGCGGGCACGTGCTCGGCCACCGTGCGGGGGCTGAAGCTGTAGAAGGCGGAGGTCACGCGCTCCGCGCCTGCGGCGCCCAGGGGCGCGGCCCGCCAGGCGAAGTAGCTGGGCCACCGCTCCTCGACCGCGAAGCCGAGCTTCGCGGCCTCGTCGAACGCCTCCGGTGCGTAGTACAGCACCGCATGCAGCGGCTCCAGCAGATGCCACATCTGCCGCACGCGGGCCACGCTCATCTCCGGCTCCGGTCCCCCGATCTCACGCCCCTGCGTCTCGATGCGCTCGCTTCCCGACATGACGGCCTCCCCCTCGGTACGAATCACGACTACAACCACTACCGAATCTTGACACTGACAAGATTCCACGATGCCGATGAACTTGTCAATGCCTAGATTCTTCGTAGGGTGATCGCATGCCCCGTTCCGACGAGCCCCCGAAACCCGCCGACCCAACCGACCCACCTCCCCACCCGACCGAGCCGACCGACCGCCCCTACCACCACGGCGACCTGCGCAGATCCATCCTGACCGCAGCCCTCGAAGCGATCGCCGCCCACGGACCGGCCGCGCTCAGCCTGCGCGATCTCGCCCGCCGGGCAGGCGTCTCGCACGCCGCGCCCGCTCACCACTTCAAGGACCGCACCGGCCTGCTCACCGCCATCGCCGCGGAGGGCTACGCCCTGCTCGCCGAGACCCTGTCGGCAGCGGGCAGCCTGCGCGAGGCGGGGGTGCGGTACGTGCGGTTCGCGCGCGAGCAACCGGCGTACTTCGTCGTGATGTTCCGGCCGGAGCTGCTGCGTACGCAGGATCTGGAGCTGTCCACCGCGCAGGCTCTCGCCTCCCACAGCCTTCGCAGCGCCGTCGACTCCGTACCGGCGGAGGGGCGCGGTGAGGACGCACGGCTCGCGGGTGTGGCCGCCTGGTCGCTCGCCCACGGCTTCGCCACGCTGCTGATGAACCACAATCTGGACGACGCCGTGGGCGAGCAGGATCCCGAGAACATGTTCCGCGCGCTGGCGGAGATGCTCTTCAGACCGGCCGGATCCTGAACTCCGCTCTCACACCTCTGCCTTCGTCACGGCCCCGCCCCGACAGCCTCCGCCCTCAAGACACCTGTCCTCACGACACCCGTCCTCACGACCCCAGAATCGACGTGAGGAACTCCCCGACCCACGCGAGGAGTTCGCGCCCCGTCAGCGGCTTGCCGCCGACCTTCGCGGTCTTCGGGCGCGGGACCAGGAGCTGGTGGTTGGTCGGTTTGATGACCGTCCCCGGGTAGAGGCGCTTGAGACGCAGCTCCTGGGACTCCCTCAATTCGACCGGCGCGAAGCGGATGTTGGTGCCCTGCAGCACGATCTCACCCACCCCGCAGGCGCGGGCGAGCATCCGCAGGCCGGCCACCAGGAGCAGGTTCTCCACCGGCTCGGGGAGCTTGCCGTAGCGGTCGGTGAGTTCCTCACGTACCGCCTTGACGTCGTCCTCCGTGTTGGCGGAGGCGATGGCGCGGTACGCCTGCAGGCGCAGGCGCTCGCCGGGCGCGTAGTCGTGCGGTACGTGGGCGTCGACGGGCAGTTCGATCTTGACCTCGAGCGGCGGCTCCTCCTCCACGCCGCCCTCGAGCGAGGCGCGGTAGTCCGCGACGGCCTCGCCCACCATGCGGACGTAGAGGTCGAAGCCGACGCCCGCGATGTGTCCGGACTGCTCGCCGCCGAGCAGGTTTCCCGCACCGCGGATCTCCAGGTCCTTCATCGCCACGTACATGCCGGCGCCCATCTCGGTGTGCTGGGCGATGGTCGCGAGCCGCTCGTGCGCCGTCTCGGTGAGCGGCTTCTCCGGCGGGTACAGGAAGTACGCGTACCCGCGCTCACGGCCGCGCCCGACCCGGCCGCGCAGCTGGTGCAGCTGCGACAGACCGAAGTTGTCGCCGCGCTCGACGATCAGGGTGTTGGCGTTGGAGATGTCGATGCCCGACTCGACGATCGTCGTCGACACCAGCACGTCGAACTTCTTCTCCCAGAAGTCGACCACGACCTGCTCGAGCGCGGCCTCCGACATCTGCCCGTGCGCGGTGGCGATCCGCGCCTCGGGCACGATCGCGCGCAGCCGGGAGGCCGCCCGGTCGATGGAGTCCACTCGGTTGTGGATGTAGAAGACCTGGCCCTCGCGCAGGAGTTCACGGCGGATCGCCGCGCCGATCTGCCGTTCTTCGTAGGGCCCGACGAAGGTCAGCACCGGGTGCCGCTCCTCCGGCGGGGTGGTGATCGTGGACATCTCACGGATGCCGGTGACGGCCATCTCCAGGGTGCGCGGGATGGGGGTCGCGGACATGGTCAGCACGTCGACGTTCGCCCGGAGCTTCTTGAGCTGCTCCTTGTGCTCCACGCCGAAGCGCTGCTCCTCGTCGACGATGACCAGGCCCAGGTCCTTGAACTTCGTCTCGGAGGAGAAGAGCCGGTGGGTGCCGATGACGAGGTCGACCGAACCGTCCCTGAGCCCCTCCAGGGTCGCCTTCGACTCGGTCTCCGACTGGAAGCGGCTGAGCGCGCGCACATTGACCGGGAACTGCGAGTACCGCTCGGAGAACGTGCCGAAATGCTGCTGTACAAGCAGTGTCGTCGGTACGAGCACGGCGACCTGCTTGCCGTCCTGCACCGCCTTGAAGGCCGCGCGCACCGCGATCTCCGTCTTGCCGTAGCCGACGTCGCCGCAGATCAGCCGGTCCATCGGGACCGACTTCTCCATGTCCTCCTTGACCTCGGCGATCGTCGTCGCCTGGTCGGGCGTCTCGATGTACGGGAAGGCGTCCTCGAGTTCGCGCTGCCAGGGGGTGTCCGCGCCGAAGGTGTGTCCGGGGGCGGCCATGCGGGCGCTGTAGAGCTTGATCAGGTCGGCGGCGATCTCCTTGACCGCCTTCTTGGCGCGGGCCTTGGTCTTGGTCCAGTCCGCGCCGCCGAGCCGGTGCAGGGTGGGTGCCTCGCCGCCGACGTACTTGGTGATCTGCTCCAGCTGGTCGGTCGGGATGTAGAGGCGGTCGCCGGGCTGGCCGCGCTTGGCGGGGGCGTACTCGACGACGAGGTACTCGCGGGTGGCGCCCTGGACGGTGCGCTGCACCATCTCGATGTAGCGGCCGACGCCGTGCTGCTCGTGGACGATGTAGTCGCCGGCCTCCAGGGTCAGCGGGTCGATGGTCTTGCGGCGCCGGACCGGCATCCGGGCGCCTTCCTTGCCGGCCGCCTTCTGGCCGGTGAGGTCGGTCTCGGTGAGGACGGCCAGCTTGAGTGCGGGATCGACGAATCCGAAGTCGATGGAGCCGCAGGCGACGTGCACGACGGAGGGGGCGATCTCCGCCAGATCCGCTTCGAGGCGGGCGGCGATGCCCTCGGTACCGAGCACCTCGACGGTGCGGGCCGCGGGGCCATGGGCCTCGGTGACGAAGACGGTGCGCCAGCCGTCGGCGATCCAGCCCTTGGTGTCGGCGAGGGCGCGGGCGGTGTCGCCGCGGTAGGTCTCCGGGGCGTGCATCCCGAGCTTGAGCGTGTCGGCGGCGCCCTCGGCCTCCTCGTCGGCGGCGAACGGCGAGACCGTCCACCACATCATGCCGAGCTCACGGGCCCGGTCGCGCACATCGGCGATCCCCCACAGGGACGCCGCGTCGACGTCGATCGGCGCCTTGCCGCCGCCGGCGGTGGCCGCCCACGACGCGTGCAGGAACTCCTGCGAGGTGGCCACCAGGTCGGCGGCCCTGGTACGCACCCGCTCCGGGTCGCAGACCACGGCCATACTGCTCTCCGGCAGCACGTCGAGGAGCAACTCCATGTCGTCGACGAGGACGGGCGCCAGTGACTCCATGCCCTCGACGGCGATGCCCTCGGCGATCTTGCCGAGCAGTTCACCGAGCTCCGGGTGCTGCTCGGCGAGGGCCGCGGCCCGCTCGCGTACGCCTTCGGTGAGGAGGAGCTCGCGGCACGGGGGTGCCCACAGGCCGTGCTCGGCGATCTCGAGCGAGCGCTGGTCGGCGACCTTGAAGTACCGGATCTCCTCGACGTCGTCGCCCCAGAACTCGATGCGCAGGGGGTGTTCCTCGGTGGGCGGGAACACGTCGAGGATGCCGCCGCGCACGGCGAACTCGCCGCGCTTCTCGACCAGTTCGACCCGCGAGTAGGCGGCCGCGGCGAGCGCTTCCACGGTCTCCTGCAGGTCCGCGCTGCCGCCCTGGCGCAGGCTCACCGGCTCCAGGTCGCCGAGGCCCTTGACCTGCGGCTGCAGTACGGAGCGGATCGGGGCGACGACTACGGACACCCGGCCGGTCTCCGGGTCGTCGGTGGTGGGGTGGGCGAGCCGGCGCAGGACGGCGAGGCGGCGGCCGACGGTGTCGGAGCGGGGCGAGAGGCGCTCGTGCGGCAGGGTCTCCCAGGAGGGGTACTCGACCACCGAGTCGGGGTCGAGGAACGAACGCAGCGCAGCCGCCAGATCCTCCGCCTCGCGGCCCGTGGCGGTGACGGCGAGCACCGTGCGCCGCGTCTCGCGGGCCAGGGCGGCGACCGCGAAGGGGCGGGCGGCGGGCGGTCCGACCAGGTCGACGTGCATCCGGTGCCCGTCGGACGCGGCCTGGACCGCCTGGTGAAGTGCCGTGTCCTTGACGACGGCGTCGAGGAGACCGTGCAGGCTCATGAAGGCTTTTCCGTCCGGGGTAGCGGATGACGTGACAACGCAAACGGCCCGACACGTCGAACGGGCCGGGGTCTCCAGAGTACGTCGATGGTGTGACAGCGCGCGCCGCCGACGCCGGAGCGGGCCCGCCTCGGGGCACCGGGGCCCGGCGCTCCCGGGCCGCCGCGGGACAGCGCCCTCCGCGGGTACGGGTACGGGCCCCGGCGGTTCTGCCGCCGGGGCCCGTACCGTCCCCCTGGGGCGCGCCCCTCGCGCCCCGTTCCCCCGTTGGCCCGTTGATCCGTCGGGCCGGGCCGGCCCGACGGATCCTCGCGGTCTCAGTCCGTCGCGATCGCGTTCAGGACGTTCATCCGGCCCGCCCGGAACGCCGGCACCAGCGCCGCGAACAGCCCCACGAAGGCGGACCCGACGAAGACCGCCGCGATCGTCGGCCAGGGGATCTCGAGGACTTCGAGCCCCTCGAGTGCGAGCAGCCGCTGCGCCGTCGCACCCCAGCCCATGCCGAGCCCGAGGCCGAGCAGCGCTCCGAAGAGGGCGATGACCACCGACTCGAGCCGGATCATGCGCCGCAGCTGGCGCCGGGAGAGGCCGATGGACCGCATCAGGCCGATCTCCCTCGTCCGCTCGACCACGGAGAGCGCCAGGGTGTTCACCACCCCGAGCACGGCGACGATGATCGCGAGGGCGAGCAGTCCGTACACGATGTTCAGGAGCTGGCCGATCTGGTCCTGCAGGTTCTCCTTGAAGTCGGTCTGGTCGCGGACCGTGTACTGCGGGTAGTCGGCAAGGGACTTCTTCAGGGCGCTGTAGGCCTGGTCGGTCTTGCCGTCGGCGGCCTTGGCGAACATGATCATGTCGGCCGGCATGCGGTCCGCCGGGATGTACCGCGCGGCCGTCGCGATGTTCACATACATCGCGCCCTTGTCGATCGACACGTCGTCCGAGGTGATGGCGGCGATCTCCAGGGTGGCGGTGCGGCCGGCGGCGAAGTCGACGGTCAGTTCGTCGCCGGTCTTCAGTCCGTGCCGCTCGGCGTAGGTGTCGCCGACCGACATGGCGTTCTTGCCGTAGGCCGCGGAGAGTTCGCCCGAGACGGTCTCGCGGCGGACGTCCTCGGCGTAGCTCGGATCGGCGGCCGTCAGGTCCTCCGACGTGGTCCTGCCGTCCGGCGTGGTCACCTTGGCCTCGACCGCCTTGTACTCGGTGACGTGGTCGAGGTGAGGGCTGTCCTTCATCGCCTGCTGGGCGCCGGGCACGATCGGCCGCCCGCCGTCCCCGCCGGACTGCACGATGAAGTCGGCACCGACGGATTTGTCGAGTTCGTCGGTCGCCGAGGCCACCATCGACGAGCCGACCACCGAAAGGCAGGCCACCAGGGCGAGGCCGATCATCAGGGCGGCGCCGGTGGCACCGGTGCGCCGCGGGTTACGCAGGGCGTTGCGCTCGGCCATACGTCCCACCGGGCCGAAGATCCGCAGCACCACGGCGCTCAGGACCCGGACCACGCCCGAGGCCAGGACGGGCCCGACGACGATGAAGCCGAGGAGGCTGAGGACGACACCGCCGCCGAGGAACAGCGAGCCCTCGCTCGCCTTGTCGGCCTGCGCGGCGAGGTAGAGCCCGGCGACACCGGCACCGGTGAGCAGCGTGCCGAGGACGGCCCGCACGACTCCGGACTTGGTGTCCGCGGGGGTGCCCGCGTCCCGCAGCGCGGCCATCGGCGACACCTTGCCGGCCCGGCGGGCGGGCAGGTAGGCGGCGAGGACGGTGACGACGATGCCGAGCACCAGGCCGATGACCGGGGTGGTCCAGGCGACCGTGAGGTCGTCCGTGGAGAGCTTCATGCCCATCGAGCCCATGAGCTTCATCAGGCCGACGGCGAGGCCGACCCCGGCGGCGACGCCCGCCACGGAACCGACGACGCCGAGCATCAGGGCCTCGATCAGGACGGAGCGGTTGACCTGCTTGCGTGAGGAGCCGATGGCCCGCATCAGGCCGATCTCGCGGGTGCGCTGGGCGACCAGCATCGAGAAGGTGTTGATGATCAGGAAGATGCCGACGAGGAGGGCGATGCCCGCGAAGCCGAGCATCGCGTACTTCATGACGTCCAGGAACGAGCCCATCTCGTCCTGGTTCGCCTCGGCGGCCTCCGCCTGCGTCTGCAGCTTGTAACTGCCGCCCAGCTCTGCGGCGACGGCCTGCTTGACTGCCGTGTCGCTGGCGCCCGGGGCCGCGGTGACGTTGAGATGGGTGAACGTGTCGGCGTGGTCGAGGAGTTGGCGCTGAGCGGTGGGAGTGTCGAAGAAGACGACCGCGGCGCCCGGGTTGGTCACCTTGAACGAGGCGATACCGGAGATCCTGGCCTTGAAGTCGCCGGTGACGGCGATGGTGCGCAGCTCGTCACCGATCTTCAGGTGGTGTTTGTCGGCGGTGTCGGCGTCGACCATGACCTCGGTGGGGCCGCGCGGCGGGTGGCCGGAGGTGACCTTCATCGAACGCAGGTCGTTCCGCGTCCAGTTGCCCGCGATGGTGGGGGCGCCGCTGGTCGCGCCCACGTTCTTGTTGTCGGCGTCGACGACCGTGACGCTCATGCTGGAGACGGCGCCCTCGGCGGACTTCACGCCGTCCGCCGTACGCACCTGCTGCAGGGCGCCGGCAGGGAGCGATTCGGGCTTGCCGCTGCGGGTGGCGTCCTCGGCGCCCTTGGCCTTCTCGGGGCTGACCGTGACGTCGGCCGAGGTGGCGGCGAAGAGCTTGTCGAACGTCGTGTTCATGGTGTCCGTGAAGACGAGCGTGCCGCACACGAACGCCACGGACAGGAGTACGGCCACGGTGGAGAGCGCCATACGGCCCTTGTGCGCGAAGAAGTTGCGCATCGAGCTCTTGAGGACGGTCACGACGTACGCCCCCTGGCGTCGAAGTCCTTCATGCGGTCGAGGACCTGCTCGGCCGTCGGGTGGTGCATCTCGTCGACGATGTGCCCGTCCGCGAGGTACAGGACGCGGTCCGCGTAGGCCGCGGCGACCGGGTCGTGCGTGACGGTGACGATGGTCTGGCCGAGCTCGTCGACGGAGCGGCGCAGGAAGCTCAGGACCTCGGCGCCGGCCCGGGAGTCCAGGTTCCCCGTCGGTTCGTCGCCGAAGATGATCTCGGGTCGGGCGGCGAGGGCGCGGGCGACCGCGACGCGCTGCTGCTGTCCGCCGGAGAGCTGCGTGGGCCGGTGCTTGAGCCGCCCGGCGAGGCCGACGGTCTCCACGACGCGGTCCAGCCAGGCCCGGTCGGGCTTGCGGCCGGCGATGTCCAGCGGGAGCGTGATGTTCTCGATGGCGTTGAGCGTGGGCAGCAGGTTGTACGCCTGGAAGATGAAACCGATGCGGTCCCGGCGCAGCTGGGTGAGCTTCTTGTCCTTGAGCCGGGTGATCTCCGTGTCGTCCAGGAAGATCTGCCCGCTCGTCACGCTGTCGAGTCCGGCCAGGCAGTGCATCAGCGTGGATTTGCCGGAGCCCGAGGGGCCCATGATCGCGGTGAACTGGCCGCGGGCGATGTCCACATCGACGTGGTCGAGCGCGACGACCCGGGTCTCCCCGGAGCCGTAGGCCTTGAGGACCTGGCGCGCTCGTGCCGCGACAGCCGTACGTCCTCCAGTGCCCCCGTGCCTGGGAATGGTTACAGCCGTTGTCACGGTATGTCTCCTATATCGGTGTGGTCGGTGCGGAGTTCATCGCGAACTCGCGGTGTGGGAGTCGTGATCCGCTGCATCGTCGGGAGTGGTGATGCGCTTCGTGGTGCAGAAGCGGGATCTTCGGGAACTGCTGGTCGTACGAAGTCGTGGTGCGGCCGCCCCCCCAGCGGCCGCACGGTGCGGCGTGGTTCTCGCGTCTGTATCCAGTGTGCTGATCGGCGAGCCCCGACGCCCTGGTGCGCAGCACACTCTTCAGCTGGGGAAAACCCCACCCCAGCGCTGCTGAGTCCCGCAGGGCGACCGCCACGGCCCCCGCACCGTCGTGCGGGCCCCGCACCGTCGCGCCACGACCAGGCTAGGCAACACCCCTGCCCCGCCTCGTCCTCCAGCGGTACGAGCCTTCCCCTGGCCGATGTACGGAGGAACCCCTAGGGGTCCTCAACCCGTCGGTGGAGGGTTCCTCAGGGACGCTCCACCCTCCCGGCGCGTCCCGCCCGGGTGAGAAGGTGTCCCCGGACCAATAGGTGCAGGGGGAAAGGGACTTACGGTGACTGCCAGTCAGTCCGCCCGTGACCGGCAGCCGACCCGCAGACGGGGTGCCGTCGTGGCGGCCCTGATGCTGTCGATGGCGCTGGCGGCGCTCGACTCGACGATCGTCTCGACGGCCGTCCCGCAGATCGTCGGCGATCTGGGCGGCTTCTCGGTCTTCTCGTGGCTGTTCTCCGGCTATCTGCTGGCCGTCACGGTCACGCTGCCGGTGTACGGCAGGCTCTCCGACACCTTCGGCCGCAAGCCCGTACTGATCGCGGGCAGCGCCCTGTTCCTGCTGGGCTCCCTGCTGTGTGCGCTCGCCTGGGACATGACGGCCCTGATCGCCTTCCGTATCGTCCAGGGCCTGGGCGGCGGCGCCATCCAGGGCACGGTGCAGACGCTGGCCGCGGACCTGTACCCGTTGAAGGAACGCCCCAAGATCCAGGCCAAGTTGTCCACGGTGTGGGCCCTGTCGTCCGTCGCGGGACCGGCGGTCGGCGGTCTGCTCGCGGGGTACGCAGACTGGCGTTGGATCTTCCTGATCAATCTGCCGGTCGGCGCGGTCGCGCTCTGGCTGATCGTGCGCCATCTGCACGAACCGGCCCGGGAACGCGACGCACGCGCGCGTACCGACTGGGCGGGCGCGGCAGCCGTCTTCGCCTGCGGCGGGGTCCTGCTCACCGCACTCGTCCAGGGCGGAGTCGCCTGGCCGTGGCTGTCCAGGCCGTCGGTCGTCCTCTTCGGCTCGGGCCTGCTGCTCGCCGCGGCCGTCGTCGTGATCGAACGGCGGGCCACCGAACCGGTGTTGCCCGGCTGGGTGTGGCGGCGGCGCACGATCGCGGCGGTCAACCTGTCGCTCGGGGCGCTCGGCCTGCTGATGGTGGCACCCACCGTGTTCCTGCCGACGTACGCGCAGACCGTGCTCCGGCTCGAGCCGATGGAAGCCGGGTTCGTGATGTCGGTGATGACGCTGAGCTGGCCCGTCTCGGCGGCGCTCAGCCAGCACGTCTACACCCGGATCGGCTTCCGCCGCACCGCGATGACGGGCATCGGTGCGGCCTTCCTCGTCCTGCTCGCCTTCCAGGTCCTGCCCTACCCGGGTTCTCCCTGGCAGCCCGCCCTGCTGATGCTGCTGCTCGGGGCGTCGCTCGGGCTCTTCCAACTCCCCCTGATCGTGGGGGTGCAGTCCACGGTGGGCTGGGCCGAGCGCGGCACGGCGACCGCATCCGTACTGTTCAACCGGCAGATAGGCCAGACCATCGGCGCGGCCCTGCTCGGCGCGGTCGCCAACTCGGTGATCGCCGGCCGCCTCGGCACCGCCGCCGACCTGGACTCGGTGGCGAACGCACCCTCCGACGACGGGGTGCGCCGGGCCGTGGACGCGGCCGTCGACTCGGTCTTCCTGTGGGCGGCGGGCGCGGCAGCGGTCGCCTTCCTGGTCCTGCTCGTGGTCGCGCCCCGCCGCTTTCCGGTGCTCACCCAGGACTCCCCGGCCACAGAACCGGCCGCAGAACCGGCCGGGGCAGCCGGCCCGGCACCGGACAAGGGCGGCTCCGGGGCCCCGTCCCCCACCCCCTCACCACCCGACCGACCGCACCCGGACCAACGGCGCATCGACTGATGCGGGCCACCGCCCGCCGGGCGTCAACCACCGCCGTACCGGCCGCACCTGCCGTGCGCCGTCCGGCCGGCACAGGCGTACGGGCAGGGCGCTCACCGGCCGCGGAGACCACCGCACCGCCGCCTGTCCCCTTCCTGACCAGTTCGCCGGAAACGCCGCACTCCGCCTACACCGGCGAGTAACGTACCGGGCTCCTCCCTGTGGTCCCCCGAAGGGGACCGAGCCGCGCAAGGAGTCCGCCATGTCCGACCTGCACGGCGTACCACCCCACCCCGGCCCCCACCCGGGAACCACCCCCCACTCCGGCCCCGCGTCCTACTCCAACCCGCCGTCCGACGGCCGGCTCACCTTCCCCTGGCAGCCCCCGCCACCACCCGCGCCGCCCCGCCCGCACCGGCGGGCCACACCGCCGCCCGGGCAGCACAGCGACCTACGGCTGCTGCGCACCGCGTACCGCAGACTGCGCCGCGTCGCCACCCTCACCGCGCTCGGCTACTTCACGCTCTTCCTCGTCCTGTCCGCGTACGCACCGTCCCTGATGACCCGCACCTGGCTCGGCGGCATGAGCGCCGGACTGCTCCTGATGTTCTGGCAGCTCCCGGTGACCTGCCTGGCCCTGCTCGTGTACGAGGCGTACGCCCGCGGCCGCGTCGACCCGCTCGCCCGCCGACTGCGCCGCCAGGCGGCAGCCGAGGCGGAGGACGCCCCGTGAACCTGACCGCACAGCCGTCCGCAACCACGGCACGGTCCCTGCCTCCGGGCGACGACACCCCGCTTGCCCTCGCCGAGTTCGGCCCGACCGCACAGACCATGTCCCTGGTCGCCTTCACCGCCGTCGCCACGATCACGCTGCTGCTCTGCGTGCTGACCGGCCCCGACCGCCACAACCGCGACGAACTCGACGAACTCGACGAGTTCTACACCGGGTACCGGGGCCTCTCGCCGTTCCGCGGCGGCCTGGCGATCGCCGGTGACTACATCTCGGCCGCCACCGTGCTCGGCACCGTCGGCGTCATCGCGCTCACCGGATACGACGGGGTGGTGCTCGCTCTGAGCACCGGCCTCTCCCTCGTCCTCTTGATGTTCCTGCTCGCCGAACCCCTGCGCAACGCGGGCCGGTTCACCATGGGCGACGCGATCGGCCGCCGCCTGCCCGGCCGTTCGGTGCGCATCGCGGTCTGCGGCGCCACCATCGCCGCACTGCTCCCCATGATGCTGGTCCAACTCGCGGGCGCGGGCGACCTGGTGGCGTTCGTCCTCGGCTTCGACAACGCGGGCCTGAAGACCGGCTGCATCGTCGGCCTCGGCGTCCTGATGATCAGCTACGCGGCGATCGGCGGGATGAAGGGCACCGCCCTGATCCAGCTGGTCAAGATGGTGATGCTGCTCGGCTCGGGTGCGGTGGTGGCGGGCCTGGTGATGAGCCGGTTCGGCTGGAGTCCGGGAGAGCTGGTGGCGGCCGCCGAGAAGGGCAGCGGCGCCGGACCGGCGTATCTGCGCTCCGGCCTGCAGTTCACCGACAGCTGGAGCCCGCGGATCGACATGATCTCCTCCGAGCTGACCGTGGTCCTCGGCGGCGCCTGCCTGCCGCACGTCACCATGCGGATGTACGCCTCGCGCAGCGCCACCGAGGTGCGCCGTTCGATGTCGTGGGCGGTGTCGGCGGTCGTGGTGTTCATTCTGCTGATCGCCGTCATCGGATTCGGCGCATCGGCGCTGGTGGGGCGGGAGTTGATCGCGGGCTCCGATCCGCAGGGCAACACGGCGCTGCTGCTCGGCACCCAGGGCGCTCTCGGCCCGGACGTGACCACCGTCGAGGCCCTGGTGTTCACGGCGATGGCCACCACGATCTTCCTGACCGTCCTCGCCTCGGTGGCCGGAATGATCCTGGCCTGCGCCAACTCCCTCGCCCACGACGTCTTCGCGCACCGCGGGAAGCGGATCTCCGCCCGCACCGAGATGACGCTGGCCCGGGTCTCCGCGCTGGCGATCGGCGTGCCGACCATCGTGCTCGCCACCTTCGCGCAGCACCGCACACTGCAGCCGCTGGTCGTCCTGTCGTTCTCCCTCGGCGCCTCCGCCCTGGCACCGGCTCTGGTCTACGGGCTGTTCTGGCGCCGGTTCACCCGGGCCGGGCTGCTGTGCACACTGATCGGCGGCACGACCGGTTCGATCGTGCTGATGACCGGCACCAATCTGGTGTCCGGGTCGCCCGGATCGGCCTTCCCCGGCATGGACTTCAACTGGTTCCCGTTCACCACGACCGGCATCGTGTCCATCCCACTGGGCTTCCTGCTCGGCTGGCTCGGCACGGTCCTCAGCCCGCGCGTGCGCCGCACCGCACAGCGCCGCCAGTACGAGGCCGTGGAACGCCGCATCCTCGCGGGGGCGGTACGACGCGAGCAGGGGTGACGCGGCGGGCCCGGAGACGCGGACGCCTCCGGACGCCTCGGGCCGGGCTCAGGAATGCTCCTCCACCGGATCCCGCCCGGTGAGCGCGGCCAAGCTGTTGCGCACGTGCTCCATGCGCGCGTGCATCTCGTCGCGCGCCTCGTCGTGCTCGCGCAGGATGCGTGCCGTCTCGCGTTCGACCCGCTCGGCGGCCGCCCTCGCCTCGGCGACCAGGTCAGCGGCGCGCGCATCGGCGTCCTCCTGCTGGTGCCGGGCCGCCTCCTCCGCCTCGGCGAAGCTGCGCCGCAGATCCGTGAGCCGGGCCTCGGCCGCCTCGGTGCGGGCGGCGATCGCGGCCTCCTGCTCTGCGAGGCGGGCGGCGAGCTCGGCGTCCAGCGCCTCGGTGCGGTCCTGCTCGTCCTGCTCCTGGGCGGCGAGCAGACCCGCGCCGCGTTCGCGCAGCTCCTCGAGTTCGCTACCCAGCGCGGCGCGCAGCTCGTCCACCTCGCCCCGGGCCGCGGTACGTTCGCCCTCGGCCGTCGCCTCCGCCGCGGACAGGATCTCCGCCGCCCGCTGCTCGGCCGCCGCCCTGACCCGGTCGGCGTGCGCCCGGGCCGCCGCCCTGACCTGGTCGGCGTGCGCACCGGCCGCGACCTCCTCGGCCTCGGCGTACTGCCGGGCGGCCGCCGTCACATCGGCGGCCTCCTCCTCGACGATCGCGAGCAGCGAGGTGGCCCGCTCACCGAGTTCCTCGAACGTCTGCGGCGGCAGCTCGGCGACGATCCGGCGCAGCCGGGCCGCCTCCGCCTCCAGCTCCTCGACCGCGACCGTGAGCCGCACGACCCGGTCGTCTGCCTCGTCCCGGTCGGCGGCGAGCACCGCGAGGTGGGTGTCGACCTGCTCCGGCCGATAGCCGCGTCGCCTCACCACGTCGAAACCCTGCGGTGACGTCGGTGCACTCATCGGGGAGCCCCTCTCCGGCCTGCTACGACACATGCGTGCGCGCCGTTCGGTATGCGCACTGGGCGGGTTACCGCGAAGCGCTCATAACGCGACACACCACCCATCATCCTGGTCAAGGATGCGGCAACATGCACCGAAAGTCGGAATCGAGCCGGATCGGGTGGGCGACCTCACACACCGAAGGCCGCCCCGCACACGCCGAAGGGCGCCCCGTCCGAAAACGGAACGCCCTCCATGACGCGTACGCCCCCTACAGGGCCCGGCTCCGGGCAGCCCCGGAACGACCTCAGAGCAGCCCGTCCCACATCTGCTCGAGCAGCACCGACCACCAGCTCTCCGGCGACGACAGGGCCGCCGGGTCGAGAGCCGACAGCTGCTGCTGGAAGTCGACGGTCCAACGGCCCGCCTGCTCCTGATTGAGACCGAACCGCAGCCGCCACATGTGCCCGAGCAGCGCCAGGCAGCGAGCGAACTCGGGCAGCCCCGTGTTCACGAACTGCGGAGGCACCGGCGCACCACCAGGACCGGCCTCCACCGGCACCGCCACGATGTGCGCCGTGCCGTACTGCACACAGATCGCCCGACCGAAGTCACTGCCCATCACCAGATACGAACCGGCGTCGGACGCGGCCGGAACGCCACGCTCCTGCGCCAGCTCGGCCAGCGTCGGCACCGGCCTCCCCGGCTGCGCCTGCGCCCAGAAGAACGGCCCGAAATCGACCGGCAGACCCGCCATCATCAGCGTGTGCGCGACCAGATCCGGCACACCCTGCCGCGACACCGCCCGCTGATCGAACCGGAACACCCCGGGCCCGAAAGCGGACGCCAGCTCGTGCGCCACACCCTCCGGCGGAACCTGCGGCGCCGGAGGCATCGGCTGCAGCGGCACACGCACCGGCGCCGGACGCGCAGGTCCGTCCGCAACCTGATGCAACTCACCCTGGTGAGAGATCAGTTGCTGCATGCCCTGCTGACGGCTCGCACGGTCCTTTCCGTACGGCGCGATGCTGGTGATCCGCGCCTGCGGCCAGGTCTCACGGATCATCCGCGCACAGTACGCACCCGGCAGATCGCACGACTCCAGCTCGGTGTGGAGCTCGAGCACCTGCTGCGGCGGCACGTTCATGCCGCGCAGCTCGTGCAGGATCTGCCACTCCGGGTGCGGCGTACCGGGCGCCGAGCGGCGGATCAACTGCTGCTCGGAACCGTCCTGCGCCCGGTAGCGAAGCACAGCCTGATAGCCGGGGCCGACGAGCGGCGCACCGGGCGGCGGCTGCGGATATCCGTACGCACCCTGACCCTGCGCACCCGGCGCACCGGGCGGCGGGCCGGGAGGCTGCGGAGCGCCCGGACCGGACGGACCCGGGCCACCGGGACCGGCCAGCATCGTCGCCGCCTGGTGCACACCGCCGCCCTGGCCGGGCGGCGTACCACCGGGGGCACCGGGCGGGCCGGGAGGCTGCGGACCACCGGCGCCGGGCGTACCGGGCGGGGCCGGGGGCTGCGGAATCCCGCCGCCCTGACTGGGATCGGCCAGCATCGTCGCCGCATGATGCACACCGCCGCCACCGTCACTGCCACCAGGAACACCAGGCGGACCAGGCGGCTGCGGACCACCAGCCCCCGGCGCACCAGGCGGACCAGGCGGCTGCGGACCACCGGCACCCGGGGCACCAGGCGCGCCGGGCGGAGGCGGAGGCTGCCCGACACCGCGCCCCTGACTGGGATCGGCCAGCATCGTCGCCGCATGATGCACACCGCCGCCACCGTCACTGCCACCAGGAGCACCCGGCGAACCGGGCGGCTGCGGACCAGCAGGCCCACCGGGCCCCGCCTCCGGCACCAGACTCGTCGGCACATAGCCCCCCGCCGGAGCTCCCGGCGCACCCGGACCACTCGACGGCGCAGGCGCACCACCCGCACCCGGCGTACCCGGAGCACCGGGCGGAGGCGGAGTCGACGCACCGCCGGCGCCACGCGCACCCGGCGGCGGACCCTGCGCCTTGCTCGTCGCAGCATCGGCGATGTCACCCGCACCCGGCTGCGCACCCGAGGACGGACCACCCCCCGGAGCCGCAGGAGCACCCGGCGCCTGCGGCCCACCCTGGGGCCCCCGCGTCGGATCGATCGAAGGAGCCACCGCGGTCGCCGGAAGCTGACTGCCGCCCGAGATCAGCGCGGTCTTCGCCTCCGGCGCGACAGCCGGCGGCTCAGCGTCGTCATCCGCACCGGACAACGGCGGCGCGAACACCGTCGCAGGCGGCGGCACCGAACGGTCGTCGGAGCGCGCATTGGTGTCCGTACCCGCCCACGCCGCACCTCCCGCGGACGCATCCGGACCACCCCGCCCGTCGGACTGCCCCGCAGCCGGCCACCCCGCACCACCGGAAGCAGCCGCCGGCGCAGCGGCAGGCGAAGGACCAGGATCCGTCGGAGCAGGCGGCTGCGGAGCCGGAGCAGGCACACCCGCACCCGAAGAACCAGCCACGCCACCACCGGAATCCGAACGCCGGTCCGGGATCCCCATGTTGTCCGCCGCCTCCTGCAACCACTCCGGCGGAGTCAGCAGGAACGACGTCTGATTCAGATCGATCCGCTCCGGCTGCGGCGCCGGAGCCTCAGAAGCAGCAGCCGGAACGCCGTACTCCTCCTCGTAACGCCGAATCACCTCACCCACCGGCAACCCCGGCCACAACGAGGCATCCCCGCTGTCCCGCGCGATCACCAGGCGCTGCCGCCCGCCGTCCGACACCGGACCGCCCTCGCGGTCCTCCGCCCAGACGACGAAACCCAGCTCGAACTCCCGCACCCGCACCTCACGATGCTGGTACCCGGGCACATCCCCGTTGATCCACTCTTCCGCACGCTCCTGCGCCTGCGCGAACGTCACCATCACGCTCACCCCTCCAACGGGACGACATGCGCGAAGCCGCCGTCCACCATCAGGTTCGCCACGGTCTCCAGCTCCGGCGGATTACCCGCGAGACGGCCCAGGAACTCGTCGAAATCGCCACCACACGGCAGCAACAACCGCTCCATACGCTCATCCACGGTCAGACCGTTCTGATCCCGCGCATCGTCATACGCGCAGAACCACACAGAGCCGATCCGGTCGCCCTTGACCTTCACCGCGAGAATGCCGCCCTGCACGAACGCCACACCCAGATAATCCTTGGTGAGATGGTCGCGCAGGCACTTGTTCGCGTACACCAGATCGTTCATCGCGGCCTGATCCCGCACCGTGAAGAACGGCTGATCCACCAAGAGCCCCAGCTCCGCATCGAGCGCGGCCCCCACCGGCGCACACCCACCGGCCGCCTTCAAAAAGCCCCGGTACGCGCCCGGCAGGCGATAACCGAGATCCTCCTCCACGGCCAGCAACTGCTGCTCCGACACCGCGACACCGCCCTTCGGCAGCACCAGATGCGCCGGCCGCGTCTCCTGCAACGGCCGCGTACCCCGCTTGCCGTGGTCCACCCGCGCCGTCGCCAGACCACCGTGATGCCTCAACAGCGCCTTGATCTCGACCGGCACCAACTCCAGCCGACGACCACCCGGCACGTGATGCCACGTCCAGCCGTGCGGCGTCGCCACAGCCGGAATCGTGTCCCACAGATCATGGTCCGACGCCGCCAACGCGGCATTCGCCGAGACATAGTCCGTCAACCGCAACTCGTCCACCCCGAACCCCTCCGGGGGCTCGGCGATCTCCGCGGCAGCGCGCGCGTACGCCGAAAAATCCGGGTAACCGTGCTCGTCGATGCGCACCCCACCGGGATGCCGGGCGGCCCGGACCGGATCCGGGAACTGCACGGACTGCCCGGCATAAGCCGCGTTCGGCGGCGCGGCTGCTTGCCCGAGCCGACCTGTCGTCATGGCGGTTGCCCCCTGCGGCACTGATTTACGGATCGTGGATGCTCACAGCCTATGTGCTCAAGCAGCACCGGTCACCGGCCACCGGACCGCCGACCAGCGTCCCCCGACCACCCCACCCGCGCACACCCCACCTCCCCGCAACCACACCCCCGAGCACTGCGTGACCAGCCATCACTCACCAGTGACGACACACCCGTACGACACACCGCCAAAGCCCCCAGCTTCCCCACCCACCGCACCATTTGGCAGTCTGTCCCCGCACTCCTGCGGGGAGTGCACCGCACTCGGGGGGAGTGCCGGACGCGGTCGATCACCGCGGGCACGGGGAGGAACGTCACACCACATGCACACCGCATCGCCGCACGGCACACCACCGCCGCGCACCCAGGGGGATCCACGCCTCGACTGGAGCGCCACCACCGAGCCGGCCACACCCGTGCCCGGCCACCGCCGCGACGGCATCCTGCCCACCGTCGCCGCCGCCCTCTCGGTACGTGGCGAAACCCTCACCTCCACCGCCGCACGCGGCGACCGCGCCCCGACCCTGCACCCCCTCGTCCAGGACTTCCTCGACACCCTTCCCAGCAGCCGGCGCGAACGCTTCACCGGACGCTGCCCAGAAGCCCTGCTGCTCTCCCGGCACCTCACCGCCGTCGACGCCACCCGCTCCAAACGCGCCCGACGCAAACCCCTCACCCCCGGCGAAGGACGCAAAGCACTCAAACACGCCAAACTCACCACCCGACGCATCCGCGAGGACGGCGACCCCCTGCACGGCAGCTTCGCCCACCCCTGCCGCTCCTGCACCGCCCTCACCGACCACTTCGGAGTACGCGTCGTCGACCCCACGGAGAACACCCGCTGATGCCGACCGACCGCACGTCCGTCACCCGCTTCCCCACACCCGTCGACGCCGCACTACGCGACGCCGGCTGGGAACCCGGCCGCTGGGACATCCGACAAGCGGAATTCTGGGCCGACACCCTGCGCACCCACACCTCACCCGCCGGACACCAGCACACCGTCTTCCCCGCCGCCGTCGAAGCCTGGGCCGAATTCGGCAACCTCCACATCACACCCACCGCCCCCGGCCGCCAGATCACCCCCGCCACCGTGCGCCTCGACCCCCTCGCCGGACTGCACATGGCCCGCACCCTCGCCGACCTCGGCCGCGCCATCGACACCCAGGTATGCCCACTCGGCGAAGAAACCGACAGCCAAGCAGTCCTCGCCATCGACGCCGACGGCCGCGTCTACACCCTCGACCACACCGGCGACTGGTACCTCGGCCCCGACATCGACCAAGCCCTCACCACACTCCTCACCGGCACCCTGCCCACCCGCCTCACACCCCACAGCGGCAACTGACGAACCCCACCCGCACTACGCGCCCCCCACCACCGGAAGAACCGCCGAAACCCGGAACCCACCCGCATCCGTCGGCCCCGACACAAACACACCCCCCAGCGCCGTCACCCGCTCCCGCATCCCCACCAGACCATTACCGCCACTCGGCAACCTCGCACCGTCCGGCCCCACCTCAGGCACCGGACCGTTCTCCACCTGCATCGCCACCTCACCACCCCGATACGCGAGCCGCACCTGCGCCTTCGCACCCGGAGCATGCTTGTGGACGTTCGTCAGACCCTCCTGAATCACCCGATACGCGGTCTGCTCCAACTCCGCCGCATACACCCCCGGCTCCCCGTCCACGGACAGCTCCACCACCATCCCCGCAGCCCGCGACTGCCCCACCAACTCATCCACCTCAGCCAGACACGGCCCGTCCGAACCATCCTCCGGCCACACCCGCGACGCCGCCACAGCCGCAGCAACACCCACCGCCGCCAACGGCGCACCACCCCCCTCAACACCCTCCCCACCAGACACCGACCCCGACCCCGCCCCCACAGCACCACCCGCATCAGACGCCTCGAACGAGGCCGAGACCGAGGGCACAGGCTCCGTCCGCAACACCCCCAACATCTCCCGCAACTCCGTCAACGCCTGCCGCCCCATATCCCCCACCAACGCAGCGTTCTTCACCGCCTTCTCCGGATCCTTACGAGCAACCGCCTGCAACGCCGCCGCATGCACCACCATCAAACTCACCCGATGCGCCACCACATCGTGCATCTCCCGGGCAATCCGCGTGCGCTCCTCACTCCGCGCCCACTCCGCACGCTCCTCCGCCCGATCCGCAAGCAACATCAACTCACGCTCAAGACTGTCCGCACGCTCCCGCAAACTCTCCATCAACCGACGCCGCGCCCCGATATACAGCCCCAACAACACCGGCGGCGCAGTGATCCCCAGCGACGCCGTCATCGCCATGAAGAACACGAACCACTCGCCGACATCCAGATCACCGCGCACCGAGTCCTGCTGAGTCCGCACGAACGTCACGATCAACGTGCCGACCACCGACATCCCCGCAAGCACCGCAGTGATCCGCCGCGGCACATCGGACGCAGCCAGGCTGTACAGGCCCACGATCGTCAGCAGAACGCCCATATTCGCCGGCGTCACCGCAATGGCGACCAGCACACTCGCGATCGGCCAACGCCGCCGCACCACCAACGCACTGCCGGCCACCAGGCCGAACAGCACCCCCACCGGCGACGGCACCCCCGCGTCACCCGCGAAAACAACACCCTCCGCGGCACACTCACCCGCCGATACGACCGCGAGGCCCACATCAAGGGCCGCACTCCGCCTCCGCTGCCACCACCACGGCCCCCCGGCCGCCGGTCGGTGGTCTTCCCCCGTCGTGGTCATAGCTTCCAGCCTACGGGCGAAACCATCCGCTTTTCCGGTGAGTTTCCCCGACCGCCCCAGCACACAACACCAGAAACCACCACCCGAACCCACACAATTAGCTCGAACTACTGAATCGCTCAAACATTCGACCCGGACGTCCGCATTCCGGACAACACTCGACGCATGCCGAACATCCGAGACCTCCACACCCACTACAACACCCTCCGCGACCAGGCCATCGCCCTCCGCCGCTCAGGACTCAGCCTCCGCCAGATCCGCGACCGCCTCGGCATCCACAACAACGACCTGCTCCAACGCCTCGTCAAAGGCGAACCCCCACCGGAGTGGACCAAACGCCCCAACGCCAAGGACGACCTCCGCGCCAAGGCCCGCGAACTCCGCCTCCAAGGCAGGACCTACGACCAGATACAGCTGGAACTCGGCGTATCGAAGAGCTCGATCTCCCTGTGGGTACGAGACCTGCCGACGCCGGAGCGCAAGCGCAGCCGCGAGGAGTCCGCCGCCATCGCCAGGCGAGGCTGGGAAGCGAAACTGCGCATCCGCGAGGAAGAACGACAACAGGCGAAGCTGGAGGCCGCCCGATCCGTCGGCGCACTCTCGCCGCGCGAGCTGTTCCTGGTCGGCGTCGGCCTCTACTGGTCCGAGGGATCCAAGGACAAGCCGTACGACCGGCGCGAGAAGGTCGTCTTCGTCAACAGCGACCCAGGGATGATCCAGGTCTACCTGGCCTTCCTCGACCTTCTCGGCATCGAACGCGAGCGCATCCGTTTCACCGTGATGATCCACGAATCAGCGGACATACCGGCCGCCGAACGCTACTGGGCCGACCTGGTCGGCGCCGACCGCTCAGCGTTCTACAAGACGACGATCAAGAAGCACTCCCCCAGGACCCGACGGAAGAACATCGGCCCCACCTACCGGGGTTGCCTCACGGTGAAAGTCCTGGGAAGCGCCGATTTGTACCGTCGCATCGAGGGCTCGTGGTGGGGCATAGTAGATGCCGTCGCTGAGGCCGATCACGAAAATCGGACATAGCGCCCATCCCGGGTCGTCTAAGGGCAAGACGTCAGATTTTGGATCTGATCATGGGGGTTCGAGTCCTCCCCCGGGAGCAACTGCAAGGTTTGGGTCCTGACCGGCAAGGTCAGGACCCGCCCTCATTTCCGGCCCACTACGCCCCGGTATCCTGCGGATGTCCACCACCCGAAGTACCAGACTCGAAGGACACCCCCGTGAGCGCCAATTCCCCGGCCGCCGTTGTCGTGCTTGCAGCGGGTGAGGGCACCCGCATGAAGTCGCGGACGCCGAAGGTTCTGCATGAGATCTGCGGCCGCTCGTTGGTCGGCCATGTCGTCGCCGCCTCGCGGGAGCTGGATCCGCGGGAGCTCGTCGTGGTGGTCGGTCACGGCCGTGATCAGGTGACCGCGCACCTCGCCGCGATCGACCCGGCCTGCCGCAGCGCGGTCCAGGAGGAGCAGAACGGCACCGGTCATGCGGTGCGTATGGGTCTGGAGGAGCTGGGTGGCGAGGTCGACGGCACGGTGGTCGTCGTCTGTGGTGACACACCGCTGTTGACCGGCGAGACGCTGGCCGGTCTGGCGGCGACGCATTCCGCGGACGGGAACGCGGTGACGGTGCTGACGGCGGAGATGCCGGATGCCGCGGGTTACGGCCGAATCGTGCGGGACGCCTCGGGTGCGGTGACGGCGATCGTGGAGCACAAGGACGCCTCGGAGGAGCAGCGTGCGATCCGGGAGATCAATTCGGGTGTGTTCGCGTTCGACGGCCGTCTGTTGGCGGAGGCGTTGAAGAAGGTGCGTACGGACAACAGTCAGGGTGAGGAGTATCTGACTGATGTGCTCGGGATTCTGCGCGAGGCGGGGCACCGGGTGGGTGCTGCGGTGGCGGGTGATCATCGGGAGATCGCGGGGATCAACAACCGTGTGCAGTTGGCGGATGCGCGTCGGGTGCTGAACGAGCGGGTGCTCGTGGAGGCGATGATGTCCGGTGTGACGGTGGTGGATCCGGCGAGTACGTGGGTGGATGTGACGGTGACGTTCGAGCCGGATTCGGTGGTGTGTCCGGGGACGCAGTTGCTTGGTTCGACGCATGTTGCCGCGGGGGCGGAGGTGGGTCCCAACTCGCGTCTGACGAATACGTCGGTGGGTTCGGATGCGCGGGTGGACAACACGGTGGCGTTGGATGCCGAGGTGGGTGCGGGGGCGTCGGTGGGTCCGTATGCGTATCTGCGTCCGGGTACGCGGTTGGGTGCGGGTGCGAAGGCGGGTACGTATGTGGAGATGAAGAACGCGTCGATCGGTGCGGGGACGAAGGTTCCGCACTTGAGTTATGTGGGGGACGCGACGATCGGTGAGCACACCAACATCGGTGCGGCCAGCGTGTTTGTGAACTATGACGGTGAGGCGAAGCACCACACGACGGTGGGTTCACATTGCAAGACGGGTTCGGACAACATGTTTGTGGCGCCTGTCACGGTGGGGGACGGGGCGTACACGGCTGCCGGGTCGGTGATCACGAAGGATGTGCCGGCGGGTTCGTTGGCTGTCGCCCGTGGTCAGCAGCGGAATATCGAGGGTTGGGTGGCTCGTAAGCGGCCGGGGAGTGCGGCTGCGCGGGCGGCGGAGTCGGCGGCTGGGGGGCCGGTGGACGAAACCTGACCGGAAATCGGTGCGTCCAACTCGGCGTACCGTGATAGGCGCACACATTTCGGCTGGTCCGGGCGACTGGATGCGCGGCCAGAGAACAGTCTGAGGAGACAGGTGCTGTGACCGGGATCAAGACGACCGGCGAGAAGAAGTTGATGCTCTTCTCCGGACGCGCCCACCCCGAACTTGCCGAGGAGGTCGCGCACCACCTGGGTGTGGGTCTCGTCCCGACCAAGGCTTTCGATTTCGCCAATGGTGAGATCTATGTGCGCTATCAGGAGTCGGCGCGTGGTGCGGATTGCTTCTTGATTCAGAGCCACACGGCTCCGATCAATAAGTGGATCATGGAACAGCTGATCATGATCGATGCGTTGAAGCGTGCTTCGGCCCGCAGCATCACGGTGATCGTGCCGTTCTACGGGTATGCCCGTCAGGACAAGAAGCATCGTGGCCGTGAGCCGATCTCGGCTCGTCTGGTTGCGGATCTGATGAAGACGGCGGGTGCTCACCGTGTGGTCACGGTGGATCTGCACACGGATCAGATCGTCGGGTTCTTCGACGGTCCGGTCGACCATCTCTTCGCGCTGCCGATCCTGGCGGATTATGTGGGCGCGAAGGTGGATCGGGACAAGCTGACGGTGGTGTCGCCGGATGCGGGTCGTGTGCGGGTTGCGGACCGTTGGTGCGATCGGCTGGGTGCGCCGTTGGCGATCGTGCACAAGCGGCGTGACAAGGACGTCGCGAATCAGGTGACGGTCCATGAGGTGGTGGGCAATGTCGAGGGCCGGGTGTGTGTGCTGGTCGACGACATGATCGATACGGGTGGCACGATCTGCGCTGCGGCGGATGCTCTGTTCGCGCATGGTGCGGAGGATGTGATCGTGACGGCGACGCATGGTGTGCTGTCCGGTCCGGCTGCGGATCGTCTGAAGAACTCGAAGGTGAGTGAGTTCATCTTCACGGACACGTTGCCGACGCCTGGTGAGTTGGAGTTGGACAAGATCACGGTGTTGTCGATCGCACCGACGATTGCGCGTGCGCTGCGTGAGGTCTTCGAGGATGGTTCGGTGACCAGCCTCTTCGAGGAGCAGTAGGTCTTTTTCTGGTGACGTGGGTCTGCTGTGTGCGGGCTCTCGAAGATCCTTTTGGGTGCGGCCTTCCTGCCGGGTAGACTCATCGAGTTGCTCGGCGAGGGAGGCCGTACCTGTATGGGTCGGTGGTCCGTTATCGGCGCGCTCTTCGTAGCAGGCCAGTCGTGGCCGGGTGACTGCCACAGCTTTCCGTCGCTTACGAGGAGTGCATATGTCCGAGGTAAAGATCGCAGCCGAGTCCCGCACCGAGTTCGGTAAGGGTGCGTCCCGCCGTCTGCGTCGTGCCGACAAGCTGCCTGCCGTTGTCTACGGCCATGGCGAGGACCCGATTCACGTGGCGCTTCCGCACCACGACACCCTGATGGCGCTGAAGAACTCGAACGTTCTGATCAACCTGGACATCGAGGGCAAGAGCCAGCTGGTGATCCCGAAGGCCGTGCAGCGTGACGCGCTGCGTCAGGGCATTCTGGAGCACGTCGACCTGCTCACGGTGAAGCGTGGCGAGAAGGTCGTCGTGGAGATCCCGGTGCTCACCGAGGGCGAGCTGGCCCCGGGCAGCAACCTGCTGGAGAACGTGCTGAACACGCTGTCGGTCGAGGCCGAGGCGACGCACATCCCGGAGTCCGTGACGGTTTCCATCGCGGGTCTGGACGCGGGTGCGTCGATTCTGGCGAAGGACATTCCGCTGCCGTCGGGTTCGACGCTTGCCGGCGACGAGGACGCGGTTGTGCTGCAGGTGCTGGCGGCGCAGGCCGAGGAGCCGGCTGCTGAGGGCGAGGAGGGGGCCGAGGGCGCCGAGGCCTGATCTTCTTTTTCCCGGGTGTGGCCCGGGAGTTGTCCGTTCGACCGCCGTTCCGCCCGCGAGGTGCGGGACGGCGGTCGGCGTTTGAGTGGGTGGCCGGTGTGGTGGCCGGCGTATGAAGGGAGTTATGCAGATGGTTGAGGCGGCGGGTCCGTGGCTGGTGGTGGGGTTGGGTAATCCGGGCCCCGGTTATGCGGGTAATCGGCACAATGTGGGTTTTATGGTGGCGGATCTGCTCGCTGAGCGTGCGGGGGGTGGGTTCAAGCGGGCGGGGCGGGCGCAGGCGCAGGTGGTGGAGATGCGGGTCGGTCCGCCGGGTCCGGGGAGTCGTCGGGTGGTGTTGGCGAAGCCGACGTCGTACATGAATCTGTCGGGTGGGCCGGTGACGGCGTTGCGGGATTTCTACAAGGTGCCGCTTGAGCGGACGGTGGCTGTTCATGATGAGTTGGACATCGATTACGGCACGTTGCGGCTGAAGTCGGGTGGTGGTGACAACGGGCACAACGGGTTGAAGTCGATGACGAAGGCGATGGGTCCTGGTTATTACCGGGTGCGGTTCGGTATTGGTCGTCCGCCGGGTCGGATGCCGGTGGCTGATTTCGTTCTGAAGGATTTTTCCGGGGCGGAGCGCAAGGAGTTGGGGTATTTCGTGGATCGTGCGGCGGATGCGGTGGAGGCGCTGGTTCTGGAGGGTCTGGAGCGTGCGCAGAGCACCTACAACTCTTGATGTACGGGGGTGGGTCGGCGGCGTGGGGACGTGTGCGGCGGTGCTTGGTGTACATGTCCTGATGTAGCGGGACGGACGTGTCGCGGCCGGTGTGGGGCAAGTTGACGGGTGCGGTCGCATGGCCAAGGATCGCGGCCATGCCTGCTCTCCCTGCGAAGCGTTCGACGTCGAGATCCGGCCAGGTCGGGCGTGGTCGTTCGCGTCGTGTGTCCGGTGATCGGCCGGGGCTGGTGACGGTGGGGCGGGTGGCGGCGACGGTGTGTGTGGCGGTGTTGCTGGTGGTGGCGGGTGTGTGGGCGTCGTGGGGGACGGCGCAGCATGTGGTGCTCTCGGACAGTCGGGAGCGGGGGACGTTGACGGTGGCGGAGTGTGGTGAGGACCGGTGCAGTGGGGCGTATGTGCCGAGTTCGCCGGGGTCCGAGGCGCGCGAGCGGGTGGTGGTGGACCGGTCGATCGATGTGCGTAAGGGGGCGCGGTTGTCGGTGGTGGTGAAGCCGGGGAGTTCTGAGGTGGTGCGTACCGGGGCGGGTGGGTTTTTTCATGCGTGGATGCCGTTGGGTGGTGCGTTGGTGTTGGCGGGTGTGGTGGTGGGTGGTGGGTTGCGGCTGACGCGGGTTGCGTGGGGGACGGGTCTTTTGGGTGCGGCGTTGTTGGGGGCTGCGTTCGTGACGTTGTAGCGGTCGTGTCCGGTGACGCACGAGTGCCCCCGCTCCGCCTGTGCAGGCGGGGCGGGGGCACTCGTGTGTGCGGGTGAACCGGCTTGTGGTCAGCCGGTGTTGCGCAGGCCTGCGGCGACTCCGTTGACGGTGAGCAGGAGTGCGCGGGCGAGGAGTGGGTCGGGTTCCTGGTCGGCTGCGGCGGCGTCGCGCTGGCGCTTGAGGAGCGCGACCTGGAGGTAGGAGATGGGGTCCAGGTAGGCGTCGCGGATGGAGAACGTCTGCTGGAGGACCGGGTTGCGTTCGAGGAGTTGCTTGCCGCCGGTGATTCGCAGGACCTCGGCGACGGTGAGCGCGTGTTCTTCCTCGATGGTGTCGAAGACGTGCTTGAGCTCGTCGGGCACGAGGGTGTCGACGTAGTGGCGGGCGATGCGCAGGTCGGTCTTGGCGAGGGTCATTTCGACGTTGGAGATGAAGTTCTGGAAGAAGTGCCAGTGGTCGTTCATCTCGTCGAGGACGGTGTCGAGGCCGGCTTCGCGCAGGGCCTTGAGGCCGGATCCGACGCCGAACCAGCCGGGCACGATCTGCCGTGACTGGGTCCAGCCGAAGACCCAGGGGATGGCGCGGAGTCCGTCGAGTGAGACGCCGGAGCCGGGGCGGCGGGAGGGTCGTGAGCCGAGGTGCAGGTCGGCGAGCTGGTCGACGGGGGTGGAGGCGAGGAAGTAGGTGGGCAGGTCGGGGTCTTCGACGAAGCGCCGGTAGGCGGCGTGGGCGGCGTCGGAGACGACGTCCATGGCGGCGTCCCAGCGGGCGAGTGCTTCGTCGGACTGGCGGGGCGCGGTGTGCAGGGCGGAGGCCTGCAGGGTTGCGGCGACGGTCAGTTCGAGGTTTTCGCGGGCGAGGGACGGCACGAGGTACTTGTCGGAGATGACCTCGCCCTGTTCGGTGACCTTGATCTCGCCTTCGAGGGTGCCCCAGGGCTGGGCGAGGATGGCGTCGTGGGAGGGGCCGCCGCCGCGGCCGACGGTGCCGCCGCGGCCGTGGAAGAGGCGGAGGCGTACGCCGTAGCGGTGGGCGACGTCGCGGAGCCTGCGCTGGGCGCGGTGGATCTCCCACTGGGAGGTGGTGATGCCGCCGAACTTGGAGGAGTCCGAGTAGCCGAGCATGACTTCCTGGACGTCGCCGCGCAGGGAGACGAGGCGTCGGTAGGAGGGGTCGGCGAGCATCTCGTCGAGGATGACGTCGGCGGCGCGCAGTTCGTCGGTGGTCTCGAGGAGCGGCACGATGCCGATCTTGGCCCAGCCGGCGTGCAGGTCGACGAGGCCGGCCTCGCGGGCGAGGACGGCGGCGGCGAACACGTCGTCGGCGCCCTGGCACATGGAGATGATGTACGACTCGATGACCTCGGGTCCGAAGACTTCGAGGGCGCGCTTGACGGTGGAGAAGACGCCGAGGGTCTTCTCGCCCGCGGCGTCGAGCGGGGCGGGTGAGGGGGCGAGGGGGCGGCGGGAGCGGAGTTCCTTGGCGAGGAGCTTCTGCCGGTAGTCGCGGGGCATGTCGGCGTAGCGCCAGGATTCTTCGCCGAGCCGGTCGAAGAGCTGGCCGAGTGCGTGGTGGTGGGCGTCGGCGTGTTCGCGTACGTCCATGGTGGCGAGTTGCAGGCCGAAGGCGGCCAGGGTGCGGATGGTGCGGTCCATGCGGCCGTCGGCGAAGAGTCCGCCGCGGTGTTCGCGCAGGGAGGTCTGGATGAGGGTGAGGTCCTGGAGGAGTTCGGCGGTGCCGAGGTAGTCGCGGCCGGGCTCGTGCGCGGTGCTCTTGGCGAGGCGTTCGCGGGTGTTGACGAGCTTCTGGCGTACGCAGGTGGCCTTGAGGCGGTAGGGCTCCTCGGCGTTGAGGCGCTTGTAGCGGGGGCTGATCTCCGGGAGGCGCTCGAGGTCGGTGTGGAGGGAGGCGAGGAGTTCCTCGGTGGCGCCGGTGTAGCGGATCGAGTTGGAGAGCAGTCCGCGCAGGGTGTCGATCATCTCGAGTGCGTCGGTGATGCCGTGCTCGTGCTGCAGGATCAGGACGTCCCAGGTGACGTCGGGGGTGACGTTGGGGTTGCCGTCGCGGTCGCCGCCGATCCAGGTGCCGAAGGTGACGGGGCGGGTGCCGGCGGGCATCTGTACGCCGACGCGCTCGAGTTCGGCGGTGAGGTCCTCGAGGACGTCGCCGACGGCGCCGGCGTGGAGTTCGTCGAGGTAGTAGATGGCGTTGCGGGCTTCGTCGGCGGGCTCGGGGCGTACGACGCGCAGTTCGTCGGTCTGCCAGACGAGGTCGATGTTCTCGGCGAGGCGGAGGTCGAGTCGGCGGCGGTCTGCCTCGGGGCCGGGGGTTTCGAGGAGTTCGGCGATCCGGCGGAGCTTGGTGAGTACGGACCGGCGGGCGGCTTCGGTGGGGTGCGCGGTGAAGACGGGGCGCACGTTGAGGTGGGCGACGGTCTGCCGCAGGTGGTCCGGGTCGGCGTCCTTGAGGCGGTCGGCGGTGCGGGCGAGGGTGCCGCCCTCGAGGTCGCGGCGGGTGCGCAGTTCGCGGCCGCGGTGCACCTGTTCGGTGACGTTGGCGAGGTGGAAGTAGGTGGAGAAGGCGCGGACGAGCTGGGCCGCGGTCTCCAGTTCGGTGTCGCCGAGCAGCCGGGCGGCGGCTTCGCCGTCGCTGCGGGTGAGGGCGCGGACCTGTTCGACGAGTTCGAGCAGCTCGGCCCCTTCCTGGCGGACGAGGGTCTCACCGAGCAGGTCACCGAGTCGGCGGATGTCTGCCCGCAGCTCGGCGCTGGTCGTGGTGTTCTGCTGGTCGGCACTGCTCACAGGTGCGGCTCCTTGCGGTGATGAGGAGGTGCGTCGCACCGCGTGGCCCGCCGCGAGGGTGGTCGCGAGGGCCGGACGGCGCGTCTGGAGGGGATCCGGCGGTCCGAGGTGGGTACTCGTACATCGTGAGAGCCGGATTCCCGGGAAGACTCAGAGCGGACCACGCTGTCCGACCCCACCAGGATAGGTCTCCCTTTCACCTTGCCCGCCGCGACCTCTTGCCTCCCGCTTGCGCGCTGCCATACTTACGTCGCCGTAGGTTACGCGCTGGTAGGAGGTTTGATCGGTGCCGTGACCAGGCACAAGCCGTCGCCATCCCTCAACACCCCACAGGGGACGCCCATGACCCCGAGCTCCGATGTGAGCAACCGCTCCGATGTGATCGACTCCGCGCGATCGTCTGATTCGCCACTCCCCTCCGCGACCCGCGGCGGCGAACAGAAGCGTTCGCTGGAGCAGCTCACGCTGCTTCTCTTCATCACCGCCCCTTTCCTCGCCCTGCTCGCGGCTGTGCCGCTGGCGTGGGGCTGGGGGGTGAGCTGGCTCGATCTGGGCCTGCTCGTCGTCATGTACTTCGTCGGCTGCCACGGCATCACGGTCGGCTTCCACCGCTATTTCACGCACGGTTCGTTCAAGGCGAAGCGGCCGCTGAGGATCGCGCTGGCGATCGCCGGGTCGCTCGCGGTGGAGGGGCCGCTGGTGCGCTGGGTGGCGGATCACCGTAAGCATCACAAGTTCTCGGACGCCGAGGGCGACCCGCATTCGCCGTGGCGGTTCGGGGAGACGGTGCCGGCGCTGATGAAGGGTCTGTGGTGGGCCCATATCGGCTGGATGTTCGACGAGGAGCAGACTCCGCAGGACAAGTACGCGCCGGATCTGATCAAGGACCCCGCGATCCGCCGGATCTCCCGCGACTTCATCTACTGGACACTGCTCTCGCTGGCGATCCCGCCACTGGTCGGTGGTCTGGTGACGATGTCCTGGTGGGGTGCGTTCACCGCGTTCTTCTGGGGGTCGCTGGTACGGGTGGCGCTGCTGCATCACGTGACCTGGTCGATCAACTCGATCTGCCACGCGGTGGGCAAGCGGCCCTTCAAGTCCCGTGACCGTTCGGGCAACGTGTGGTGGCTCGCGGTCCTGTCCTGCGGCGAGTCCTGGCACAACCTGCACCATGCGGACCCGACGTCGGCCCGGCACGGGGTGATGCGCGGCCAGGTGGATTCCAGTGCCCGTTTCATCCGGTGGTGCGAGCAGCTGGGGTGGGCGTACGACGTCCGGTGGCCGTCGGCGAGGCGGATCGAGTCCCGCCGCAAGTCCGAGGCCGCCGACCCTGCATGATGGGGGGCGTGGCCACGGACCCGAGTTCCACCTCCAGTTCCAGTTCGAGTTCCAGCAAGAGCGACGAGAAGCCGCCCCGCCGGGCGCGCAGGACCAGGATGACCGGGGCGGAGCGCCGCCAACAGCTGCTCGACATCGGACGTGGCCTCTTCGCCGAGAAGGGCTTCGAGGCCACGTCTGTCGAGGAGATCGCCTCGAAGGCGGGTGTTTCCAAGCCGGTCGTGTACGAGCACTTCGGCGGCAAGGAGGGCCTGTACGCGGTGGTGGTGGACCGTGAGATGCAGCGGCTGCTCGACATGGTGACGAGTTCGCTGACCGCGGGGCATCCGCGGGAGCTGTGTGAGCAGGCCGCGTTCGCGCTGCTCGACTACATCGAGGAGTACACGGACGGTTTCCGCATTCTGGTCCGTGACTCCCCCGTGGCGCAGTCGACGGGGACGTTCGCGTCGCTGATCTCGGACATCGCCACGAAGGTCGAGGACATTCTGGGTCTGGAGTTCAAGGCCCGCGGCTTCGATCCGAAGCTCGCACCGCTCTACGCCCAGGCCCTGGTCGGCAGCGTCGCGCTGACCGGCCAGTGGTGGGTGAACACCCGTAAGCCCAAGAAGGCCGAGGTCGCGGCCCATCTGGTGAACCTGGCCTGGCACGGCCTGGGCAATCTGGAGGCGAAGCCGCGCCTGATAGGGCATCGCAAGAACTGAGCCCGACCTGCGCTTGTCACTCTTTGTGATGACGTGCGGGGAAGGGCCCGGCTACCGTGGAACAGCAGGCCGAGAATCCCGTCCATGGGAGGAACCATGACCGCCGAGCCGATCTCCGATCGAGGCGCGCGCCGGCCTGCGCCGCCGCCGAACGGCTACACCGTGGACGACCTGTTCACGCTGCCCGATCTCCCGCCGCACACTGAGCTGATCGACGGGAGCCTTGTTTTCTTGAGGCCGCAACGGCGTTTCCACGCCAAGATGATCGACCTCTTGATGAACGGGCTGCGGCAGACACTGCCGGAGTCACTGACGGCGGAGCGCGAGATGACCGTCGTCCTCGACAGACGCAACGGCCCGGAGCCCGATGTCAGCATCGTGCGGACCGAAGCCGTCACTGGCCTGGATCAGACCCACTTCCGGGCCGAGGACGTCGTCCTGGCCATCGAGGTGGTCTCCCCCGATTCGGAGGCCCGGGACCGCGACGCCAAGCCCCGTAAGTACGCCGCCGCCGGCATCCCGCATTTCTGGCTCGTAGACGCGGCGGGCAGTGACGGTCACCCGGTCGTCCATGTCTACGAGCTCGACATCGTGGCGAAGTCGTATGTCGTGTCCGGCATCCACCACGAGCAGCTGAAGACAGGCGTCCCCTTCCCGATCACGATGGACATCTCGTTGGACGCGCTCAGTCGTTTCTGAATCACCGACCGGATCCGTCGAGTAGAAGCGGCGGTGGCCAGGCAGGGCGTCGTCCCAGGTGACCTCGGCGCCTCGGGCGGTGAGGCGGTCGGCGTAGGCGTCGATGTCGCGTACGCGCAGGCCGGGGTGTGCCTTGCGGGCGGGGCGGAAGCCGGGCTCGATGCCTAGGTGGAGGCGGACGCCGCCGGCCTCGAACCAGCAGCCGCCGCGGGCGGCGAGGACCGCGGGCTTGGCGGTCTCCGTCATTCCGAGGACGTCCACGTAGTACGTACGCAGCAGGTCCTCGGAGCCCGGTGGGGCGGCGAGTTGGACGTGGTCGACGGCGGTCAGCATCGCAGGATCCTCAGTGCTTCACAGAGCGGGTTTGCGGGCGACGGCGAAAATGCGGCGGAACGGGAAGACGGTGCCGTGCGGGCCCGGTGGATAGGCCTTGCGGAGCAGGTCGCGGTATTCGGCGACGAATTCGGCGGAGGCCGCCGGGTCGTCGGCGAGCTCGGTGAGGACGGGGCGCAGGGCGGTGCCCTTGACCCAGTCGAGTACGGGGTCCTCGCCGGGCAGGAGCTGCGAGTAGGTGGTTTCCCAGGTGTCCGTGGCGCAGCCG
Source organism: Streptomyces sp. YIM 130001 (assembly GCF_003574445.1). GTDB lineage: Bacteria > Actinomycetota > Actinomycetes > Streptomycetales > Streptomycetaceae > Streptomyces. The sequence continues at coordinate 150,405 of NZ_KZ984557.1, read as the reverse complement.
AGGTCGGTGAGCCGGATCAGGTAGTCGGCCGGGCTGAGTATGTGGACGAAGCGTCGGCCGTGGGTGCCGAGGCGGTCGCGCCAGTGCGGGAGGTCGCAGAGTTCGCCGAGCAGTGCGTGGCTGGGGGCGGTGAAGTTGCCGGGGACCTGGAAGGCGAGGGTGCCGCCGGGGCGTAGGCCGGCGATCCAGGCGGGGAAGGACTCGGGGTGGTTGGGGACCCACTGGAGGGCCGCGTTGGAGACGATCAGGTCGTAGGTGTCGTCGGGTGTCCAGTGCGCGGCGTCGGCCTCGCGGAATTCGAGGAGCCCGCCGCCCGGGGTGGCGCCGGCGTGGGAGGCGGCGCGGTCGAGCATCTCGGGGGAGCTGTCGAATCCGGTGATGTGGGCGTTCGGCCAGCGCTCGGCGAGCAGGGCGGTGACGTTGCCGGGGCCGCAGCCGAGGTCGGCTATGCGGGCGGGTGCGCCGGTGGCCGGCAGGTCGGGTATGCGGGCGAGAAGATCGTGAAAGGGCCGGGTACGGTGCCCGGAGTGGCGCAGGTACTGCTGCGGGTCCCAGGTAGGTGCGGCATGCATGTACAAGCTCCCTGCTTGGTGCGAGCGGGGAAGCTTCGATCAGCTGCCGATCGGCCACTGAGCAGCCATCGGACAGCCGTTGATCGGCTTCCGCCGCGACGATGCACATCACGATGCCCATACCGAACCCCAAATATCTCTCGACGTCAAGAGACTTCATGTCGAGGGACCCCTTACACTGATCGCCATGGAGGACGAGGTCGATCGGCTGGTCGCGGCATGGCGTCGGGAACGCCCTGACCTCGACGTGGAACCGCTCGAGGTACTGAGCCGCGTGAGCAGACTCGCGCGCCACCTCGACCGGGCCCGGCGGCTCGCGTTCGCCGAGCATCATCTGGAGCCGTGGGAGTTCGACGTCCTGACGTCGCTGCGGCGGGCCGGCGCGCCCTACCAGCTCTCCCCCGGTCAGCTCCTCACACAGACCCTGGTCACCTCGGGCACGATGACCAACCGCATCGACAGGCTGGCCAAGAAGGGCCTGGTGGAGCGCCTGCCCGACCCCAGCGACCGGCGCGGTGTACTGGTCAGGCTCACCGCCGAGGGACGCGACCGGGCGGACGAGGCACTGGCCGCACTGCTCGCCCAGGAGCGCGCGATCCTCGCCGAGCTCTCCCGCGGCCAGCGGTCCGAACTGGCCGGACTGCTACGCCAGTTGACCGCCCCGTTCGACAACGTCCCCGGCTAGGTCGGCCGGACCGACCCCGGCCCTCCGGGCCAGCGCGACGGCCGCGAGCGTCGAGTGGACGCCGAGCTTCCCCAGCACGTTCTGCATGTGCGTACGAACGGTGTGCGGAGACAGATAGAGGCGCTCGGCGACCGCCTTGCGCCCCAGACCCGCGACCATGCACCGCAGCACTTCGCGCTCGCGCGGGGTCAGCGACTCGACGAGGCGTTCGCTCTCGGTGCGGTGCTTTCTGGCCGCGGTCAGCTCCCTGAGTACGCCGGTGAGCAGGGCGGGTGGCAGATGCGTCTCGTCCCGCAGGACTCCCCTGATCACCGTGAGGAGCCGGGAGAGCGAGCAATCCTTGGCGACCCAGCCGGAGGCGCCGGCGCCGAGCGCGAGCGCTGCGCGGTGCGGGTCGTCCTTCTCCGCGAGGACCACCGTACGGACCGCGGGCTGGACCGAACGGACCGCTGTGACCAGGGAGATGCCGTCGACCAGGTCGTCCTGGCCGCCGTCGCGCACCGGAGCGGGTGCGCGGGCCTCGGGCACGGCCGTCGCGCCCAGGTCGGCGTCGGCGAGCAGCACATCGAAGCGACGGCCCTCGGACGCGGCGCGCTCGAGACAGCGCAGCGCGGCAGGCCCGCTGCCTGCGGCGGCGACGTCGACATCGGGCTCGGCGGCGAGTGCGGCCGCGAGCGATTCGGCGAAGATGCGGTGGTCGTCGACGACCAGGACCCGGATCCGGACCACGTGAAACCCCCAGGCTTCATGATTCCGGGGGCCGTTCGCCGAGCCCCCGGTGGGGGACGGACCTGCGCGGGTACGACGTCCGGTGCGGAGTTCGGCGCGGTGCCACGACCGCCGCCGTGCCGCCGCTCACCCTGCTCCGGGCGTCGTACCCGACTTGTCTCGCCCCCTGAACAGCACCGGCCCCCACCGATGCTGTGCATCAGCGTAGAGCCGGGCGCGGGGAGCGGAAGTCGATTTGCAGAACTGTTTCACCAATCAGGCTCGACCCAGCCCTGCGGCGATTCAGGAGTCACGTCCGGGGCAGAGCCCCGGGAACCGGCCGCGATCGGCAATCAAGCCCCTCCGGCGACCGAGGAGCGGGGTCCGGAGCAGAGCCCCGGAAGCCGCCCGCCCCCAGACACCCGAGCGGAGCTCACCGCGGACACCCGAGCGGAGCTCACCGCGCCCGCCGCGCCCCCGCACCCGGCACAGCCGTGAACACCCGAGGCGCCGCGTACCCAGCCGCGGCAAACGCCTCCTGGACGGACTTCGTGACCGTGTCCGCCGCATCGGAGTCGACCAGGACGATCGCCGAGCCGCCGAAGCCGCCGCCGGTCATCCGCGCACCGATGGCGCCCGACGCGAGCGCCGTGTCGACCACCAGGTCGAGCTCGGGGCAGGAGATGCGGAAGTCGTCGCGCAGCGAGGCGTGCCCCTCGGTCAGCACGGGCCCGATCGCCCGCACACCGCCCTGCGAGAGGAGTTCGATGACCCGCTCCACCCGGTGGTTCTCGGTGACGATGTGGCGGACCAGCGGCCGCACCTCGTCGTCCTCGATACGGCCGAGCGCTTCCTCGAGTCCGTCGTGGGGCACGTCCCGCAGGGCCGGTACGCCCAGGGCCGCGGCCCCCGCCTCGCAGCCCGCACGCCGCTTGCCGTACTCGCCGTCGCTGTGCGCGTGCTGGACGCGGGTGTCGACGACGAGGAGCCGCATCCCGTGCGCGGCGAGGTCGAAGGGCACCTGTCGCTGGGTGAGGTCGCGGGTGTCGAGGAACAGTGCGTGCCCTGCGGTGCAGCAGGCCGACGCGGTCTGGTCCATGATCCCGGTGGGGGCGCCCACGTAGACGTTCTCGGCACGCTGGCACAGGCGGGCCAACTGCCAGCCGGCGAGGCCGAGTTCGTACAGCTCGTTGAGGGCGAGGGCGGTGACGACCTCGATGGCCGCCGACGAGGACAGGCCTGCGCCGTGCGGGACGTCGGAGACGAAGTGCAGGTCCGCGCCGGTGACGGCGTGGCCCGCGTCGCGCAGCGCCCACAGGACGCCTGCCGGGTAGTCGGCCCAGCCGTCGCGGCGGCCGGGTGCGAGGTCGTCGAGCGCCAACTCGACGATGTCGCCCGGGACTTCGCCGGATGCCGAGTGCACCCTGAGCAGGCCGTCGGTGCGGGGGCTGACCGCGGCGAGCGTGGCGTGCGGCAGCGCGAAGGGCATCACGAAGCCGTCGTTGTAGTCGGTGTGCTCGCCGATCAGGTTGACCCGCCCGGGGGCGGCCCAGACGCCGGTCGGCTCGGTGCCGTACACCGCGCGGAAGCCGTCGGTCACTGCCGCGGGGTCGTCGGCGACGAAGGCGGTCGCGGTCTCGTTCTCGGTCACGCGGTGTGCCCCTCCCCTGCGGCCTCGCCGGAGCGTGCGAACGCCCAGGCGTCGGCGACGATCCCCGCGAGGTCCGCGCGGGACGGATTCCAGCCGAGCCGCTCCCGGGCCAGGTCCGCGGAGGCGACCAGCACGGCGGGGTCGCCCGCTCGGCGCGGTGCGACGGTCTCGGGGACCGGGTGGCCCGTCACTTCCCTTACGGTCTCGATGACTTGGCGCACCGAGAAGCCGTTGCCGTTGCCCAGGTTGCAGATCAGGTGCTCGCCGGAGGCCGGGGCGTCGAGGGCGAGCAGATGGGCGTCGGCCAGGTCGGCGACGTGGATGTAGTCGCGTACGCAGGTGCCGTCCGGGGTCGGGTAGTCGTCGCCGTAGACGGAGATCGCCTCGCGGCGGCCCTGGGCGACCTGGAGGACCAGCGGGATGAGGTGGGACTCGGGGTCGTGGCGCTCGCCGGTCACGGTGCCGGACTGTGCGGCGTAGGCGCCGGCGACGTTGAAGTACCTGAGCGAGACCGCGGCGAGGCCGTGGGCACCGCACTCGCCGGTGATCATGTGGTCGACGGCGAGCTTGGAGGCGCCGTACGGGCTGGTGGGTGCCGTCGGGTCGGACTCGGTGATGGTGCTGCCGGCCGGTTCGCCGTAGGTGGCGGCGGTGGAGGAGAAGACGAGCTTGCGCACGCCTGCGCCGCGCATCGCGGCGAGCAGGGCGAGGGTGCCGGCGACGTTGTTGTCCCAGTACTTCTCGGGCTTGGCGACGGACTCGCCGACCTGGGAGAAGGCGGCGAAGTGCAGGACGCCGTCGTAGGACGGGTCGAGCCACTTGGCGGCGTCCTTGACGTCGCCCTCGATGAAGGCGGCGCCCCCGGGGACGGCGGCGCGGAAGCCGGTGGCGAGGTTGTCGAGCACGGTGACCTCGTGACCTGCTTCGAGCAGATGCGTGGCGACGACGCTGCCGACGTAACCGGCGCCGCCGGTCACCAGGTACTTCTTGGGGGAAGTGCTCACTTGCTCGCTACCTCTCGCAGTCGCTCGGCCGCGGTCTCCGGCGGCACGTCGTTGATGAACACGTTCATGCCGGACTCGGAACCCGCGAGGAACTTCAGCTTGCCGGAAGTGCGTCGGATGGTGAAAAGCTCGAGGTGCAGGCCGAACTCGTCACGCCGCACACCGAACGCGTCCAGTCCCCTGAAGGGCGCCTGGTGCCAGGCCGAGATGTACGGCGTCGGCGGCTGTCCCTCACCGAAGATCCGGTCGAAGCGCCTCAAGAGTTCCAGATACATCTGTGGGAACTCATGGCGCGCGGCCGCGTCGAGCGCGAGCAGATCCGGCACCCGTCGCTTGGGGTAGAGGTGCACCTCGTACGGGTAGTGCGCGGCGTACGGCACGAACGCCACCCAGTGCTCGCCCTCCAGGACCACCCGGCTGCCGTCCGCGAGCTCGTCGGCGACCACCTCGTCGAAGAGGTTGCCGCCGGTGCTCTCGCGGTGCGCGGCGAGCGAGCGCAGCATCAAGGCGGTGCGCGGGGTGACCCCCGGATAGCCGTAGATCTGCCCGTGCGGATGGCCGAGGGTGACGCCGATCTCGGCGCCGCGGTTCTCGAAGCAGAAGACCTGGGCGACGGAGTCGAGGTGGGACAGCTCGGCGGTGCGGTCGGTCCAGGCGTCGAGGACGAGGCCGGCCTGGTCCTCGGTGAGCGAGGCGAAGGACGCGTCGTGGTCGGAGGTGAAGCAGACGACCTCGCAGCGGCCCGAGTCTCCGGCCAGGGAGGGGAAGCGGTTCTCGAAGACCGCGACGTCGTAGGAGGAGTCGGGGATCTCGCTGAGGGCCTCGCCCTGCGAGGGGCAGAGCGGGCACTCGTCGGCCGGCGGGTGGTAGGTGCGGCCCTGGCGGTGGGATGCGACGGCGACGAAGTCGCCGAGCAGCCGGTCGGCCCGGGTCTCGGAGTTCGTGGAGATGGGATCGAGAGGCCGGCGGTCGACGGCGTCGCGCACGGCGTCGTCGCGCCGGTCGTAGTAGACGAGCTCACGACCGTCGGCGAGCCGGGTCGAGGTCTTCTTCACTTGGGACTCCCCACGTCCATCACACAGAACTCAACACAACAAACCACAAGCAAACACCACCGTCAAGAGACGGACGCCACGCACCCCGCCGGTGAACCAGCTTCGATGCCAACTCCCCCTGGGAGTACACCTTCAGCCGCCGGACGACGCGATCGAATCCACCTCACTCGATCACGAACAAACAAAGAACCTCAGCGAGGTGTTCATTTTTTGAACATGGAAGCGTAGGTTCGCGTCTGATCAGTTCGCGCAACGAAGCGAGTTCCCCCATGCAATACCTGGCCGAAGGGCTTCGGCTCCCCACCAACGGTCTGGACTACACGCTCCTGGCGATCTACTTCGTCGTGGTGCTCGGTATCGGATTCGCCGCTCGCCGAAGCGTGAAGACCAGCCTGGACTTCTTCCTGTCGGGCCGCTCACTGCCCGCCTGGGTCACCGGTCTCGCCTTCGTGGCGGCCAACCTCGGTGCCACCGAGATCCTGGGCATGGCAGCCACCGGCGCCCAGTACGGCGTCGCCGTCGTGCACTGGTACTGGATCGGCGCCATCCCCGCCATGGTCTTCCTCGGCCTGGTGATGATGCCGTTCTACTACGGCTCCAAGGTCCGAAGCGTCCCCGAGTTCCTGCTGCAGCGATTCGACAAGTCCGCACACCTGCTGAGCTCCGTACTGTTCGCCTTCGCCGCGATCCTGATCGCGGGCGTGAACCTGTACGCCATGTCGATCGTCGTGGAAGCGCTGCTCGGCTGGCCCCAGTGGGTGTCGATCGTCGTCGCCGGCGTCTTCGTCCTCGCGTACATCACGATCGGCGGCCTGTCCTCGGCGATCTACAACGAGGTCCTGCAGTTCTTCGTGATCCTCGCGGCCCTCATCCCGCTCACCATCCTCGCCCTCAAGCGGGTCGGTGGCTGGGACGGCCTCTCGGCGTCGCTCACCAAGAACCACGGCGACAGCTTCATGACCGCCTGGGGCAATACGGGCATCGGCGACTCCAACGCGCTCGGGGCCAACTGGCTCACGATCATCCTCGGCCTCGGCTTCGTGCTGTCCTTCGGCTACTGGACGACCAACTTCGCCGAGGTGCAGCGCGCCCTGTCGGCGAAGAACATGTCCGCCGCCAAGCGCACCCCGCTCATCGCCGCCTTCCCGAAGATCTTCATCGTCTTCCTGGTGATGATCCCGGGCCTGGCCGCCGCTGTCGTGGTCCCGAAGATCGGCACCTCGGGCTCCGACCTGACGTACAACGACGCCATCCCGCTGCTGATGCAGGAACTGCTGCCCAACGGTGTGCTCGGCATCGCCGTGACCGGTCTGATCGCGGCCTTCATGGCCGGTATGGCGGCCAACGTGTCGTCGTTCAACACCGTGTTCACGTACGACATCTGGGGCAAGTACGTGAAGACGGACCGGGACGACCGGTACTACCTGCGCTTCGGGCGTCTCATCACGGCGATCGGCGTGGTGGCCTCGATCGGCACGGCCTTCGTGGCCGCCAGCTTCTCGAACATCATGACGTACCTGCAGACGCTGTTCACGTTCTTCAACGTGCCGATGTTCGTGGTCTTCATCATCGGTATGTTCTGGAAGCGGGCCTCGATGAAGTCGGGTGTCTGGGGCCTCGTCGCCGGCACCGGCGCCGCGATGGTCAACTACTTCGTGCTCTACAAGCAGGGCATCATCGACATCCCCAGCGACCAGGGCGCCAACTTCGTGTCTGCGATCGTGGGCTTCGTGGCCGGTGCCGTCGTGATGGTGACGGTCACCCTCTTCACCACGCCGAAGCCCGAGTCCGAGCTCGCGGGACTCGTCTACGGCATGCCGAGTCCGGGTATGGAGGCACCGCCGGAGGAGGGCGACCAGGCTTGGTACCGCAAGCCCGCGCTGCTCGGCTGGAGCGCGCTCGTGATCTCCGCCCTCTGCTACATCCCGTACTCGTTCTGACCGATCGGAGGCTGAAACACCATGTCTGAACTGCAGAAGGAAGTCTCCGAGCTGGAGCGCAAGTCCGCGACCGCGGCCCGGCTCTTCGACATCAGGCGCATCATCGGCGGCCTGTTCGTCGTCTACGGCGTGATCGTGACGATCGCCGGGTTCACCGTGTCCGACGCGGACCTGGACAAGGCCGAGGGCGTCAACATCAACCTGTGGACCGGGCTCGCCATGCTCGCGCTCGGCCTGTTCTTCCTGGTCTGGCTGAAGCTGCGGCCGACCGAGGCGCCCCAGGCGCCGGAGGCCGAGCAGTCGGCGGCCACGGACGAGACCGGCTGACCGGTCACGGGTGCCGGATCAACACACGCCGCAGGGGCCGGAGTTCATCGCAACTCCGGCCCCTGCGGCGTGGACGGGTACGAGACGTGTCGGTCCACCTCGCCGCCATTGCGCGCGGCCGGCACCTCGCCGCCGCGCCCCGCCGTATCGCCCAGCGGAACCGCACGGTCGAGCAGACCGGTCCGGGCCGCGAGGGCGGCCGCCTCCAGGCGGGAGCCCACGTTCAGTTTCATCAGGACCCGCTGTACGTGGGTACGGGCCGTGCTGGGAGCGATGCCCATGCCGGCCGCGATCAGCCGGGTGTCCTCGCCGTCGGCGACCCGGACCAGGACCTCGACCTCGCGCGGGGTGAGCAGTTGCAGCAGCCGCTGGCCCTCGTCGTCCGGCTGAGCGGCCGGGTTGAGCAGCTCGCCGAAGGCGCCCTGCAGCAGTTGCGGAGCCACTGCTGCCTCGCCGGCCCGCGCCTTCATCATGGCCCGCTCGACACCCTCGATGCGCTCGTCGTGGCGCACGTATCCGGAAGCACCGGCGGCGAAGGCGGCGGCGATCCCGCGCGGGTTCGGCACCGGGCCCAGGACGACCACGGCGATCTGCGGGCGCTCGCGCTTGATGCGGACGACCGGATCGAAGATGCCCGGCTCCGCGGGCGTGGCCGTGCCGAGCAGACAGACCTCGGGCGCGCGCTGTACGACGAGTTCGGCGGCCCCCGCGGCGGGCGCGGCCGCGGCGAGCACCCGGTGCCCGCGCAGTTTGAGTGCCGAGGCGAGTGCCTCGGCGAGCAGCCGGTGGTCGTCCACCACCATGAGTCGCACACCCATCGGGCAACCCCCAATTCCCCCACCGACCCGAACGACCGGGCCCCCCGGCCCTCCGTTCCCCGGAAGCTACACGCTTGTTCGACGTTGCGCGCCCCCTCTCGTCGAGATGTCGCCCGGAATACCGAATCCCCGCCGTTGCAGCCCTTTCTCGGGTATCGGCGGCGCGAGACGCGCCGACGGAGGGCCGTGGTCAGGGCCGTAAGCTGGAGAACCGATCGTCCCCTCTTCTGGAGCTTTGATGGCCGTCAATCTGGTCAATGTCGAGTCTGTGGCCAAGGTGTACGGCACCCGTGCCCTGCTCGACGGCGTCTCCCTCGGCGTCTCGGAGGGCGACCGGATCGGCGTCGTCGGACGGAACGGGGACGGCAAGACCACCCTGATCCGGCTCCTCGCCGCCCTCGAGGAGCCCGACACCGGCCGGGTCACGCACAGCGGCGGACTGCGGCTCGGCGTGCTGACCCAGCACGACTCACTCGACCCGGCAGCGACCGTGCGCCACGAGGTGATCGGCGACCTCGCCGACCACGAATGGGCGGGCAGCGCCCGGATCCGGGACGTGCTGACGGGGCTCTTCGGCGGCCTCGACCTGCCGGGATTCGAGAGCGGCCTGGACACCGTGATCGGCCCGCTGTCCGGTGGTGAACGCCGCCGTATCGCGCTCGCCAAGCTACTGATCGGCGAACCCGACCTGATCGTCCTCGACGAGCCGACCAACCACCTGGACGTCGAGGGCATCTCCTGGCTCGCCGCGCATCTGCGCGCCCGCCGCTCCGCGCTCGTCTGCGTCACCCACGACCGCTGGTTCCTGGACCAGGTCTGCACCCGCATGTGGGACGTACAGCGCGGCGACGTCTACGAGTACGAGGGCGGCTACAGCGACTACGTGTTCGCGCGGGCCGAGCGCGAGCGGATCGCCGCCACCGAGGAGACCAAGCGGCAGAACCTGGTCCGCAAGGAGCTGGCGTGGCTGCGTCGCGGCGCCCCGGCCCGTACCTCGAAGCCGCGCTTCCGGGTGGAGGCGGCCAATGAATTGATCAAGGACGTACCGCCACCGCGGGACGCGTCCGAGCTGATGAAGTTCGCCTCGTCCCGGCTCGGCAAGACGGTCATCGACCTCGAGGACGTCACCGTGACGGCCGGGCCCAAGCTGCTCCTGAAGCATCTGACCTGGCAGCTCGGCCCGGGCGACCGGGTCGGCCTGGTGGGCGTGAACGGCGCGGGCAAGACCTCACTGCTGCGCGCGATGGCCGACGCAGCCCGCAGTGAGGGCGAGGAGCAGCCGGCTGCCGGCCACATCGTGGTCGGCAAGACGGTCAAACTGGCCTATCTCTCCCAGGAAGTGGGCGAACTGGCCCCGAATCTGCGGGTCCTCGAGGCCGTCCAGCAGGTACGCGACCGGGTGGACCTCGGCAAGGGCCGGGAGATGACGGCGGGCCAGCTCTGCGAGCAGTTCGGCTTCAACAAGGACAAGCAGTGGACGCCCGTCGGTGACCTCTCCGGCGGCGAGCGGCGGCGGCTGCAGATCCTGCGGCTCCTGATGGACGAGCCCAACGTCCTCTTCCTCGACGAGCCGACCAACGACCTGGACATCGAGACCCTCACCCAGCTCGAGGACGTCCTCGACGGCTGGCCGGGCTCGATGGTGGTGATCTCGCACGACCGGTTCTTCGTGGAGCGCACCACGGACCGGGTGTTCGCGCTGCTGGGTGACGCGACGCTGCGGATGCTGCCGCGCGGGATCGACGAGTACCTGGAGCGCCGGCACGCGATGGCCGCGGCGGCGTCCGCGGCGTCCGCGCCCGCAGCCCCGGCAGCCACGAGCGGCGGCCGCTCGTCCGCGGACACCCGGGCGGCGAAGAAGGAACTGCAGAAGATCGAGCGGCAGCTGGACAAGGTCTCCGGCAGGGAATCGAAACTGCACGCGGAGATCGCCGAGAACGCCACGGATTTCGGCCTGGTCGCCAAGCTGGACGCGGAGTTGCGTGAACTGACCGGAGAGCGTGAAGAGTTGGAGATGCGCTGGCTCGAGCTCGCCGAGGACGTCTGATTCGGCGGTGGCCGAAGCGCCGGACGCCGACGTAACGGAGGCATCACGGCCGGGTCCGCCCTTGGGAACAGGGGATCGACCGCACCAGTGTCCATGCACAGGTCAGTGATAGAAAGAACTCCCGCTCGACTGACGCAGAGTTGCGGGAACCATGCCCGATACGCTCCTTTCCGGGGGGATTTGACCAACGGAATTGCGGGGGAGGCCGTACGGGTGTGGGGAACCGTGTGATGAGGTATCGCGCTGATGACCCAGCCGCCCGACCAGCCGCCACAGCCCCAGGGCGGTTTTGGTGCTCCGCAGGACCCTCAGCAGGGCTCGCCCGCGTCCCCGGGCATGCCGCCCCAGCCGCCCGGCCAGCCGCCGGCCCAGCCCCCGGCTCCGCCGCAGGGCGGGCCCGCGCCGGCGCCCGGTTACGGCTATCCGCAGACTCCGCCGGCGGGTGGCGGTTACGGCCAGCCCGGCCCGTACAACCAGCCCGGCCCCTACGGCCAGCAGCCCGGTCCGTACAACCAGCCCGGTCCGTACGGCCAGCAGCAGCCCGGCTACGGGCAGACGCCGCCGCCCCAGTTCCCCGGTGCCCCCGCTCCCGGTGGTCCGGGTGACGGCGGTTCCGGCCCCGGCAAGTTCTTCAAGGGCAAGCCCGGCATGATCATCGCGGCCGCGGTGGCCGGTCTCCTGGTGGTCGGTGGCGGTGTGTACCTGGCCGTCAGCGGGGGCGACGACGAGGAGAACCCGAAGAAGCCGGTGGCCGGCAAGTCCAACGACCCGAAGCCCGGCAAGTCCGACCCGGTGGACGAGGGCGACGGCAGCGGCGGCGGACGCGAGAGCGACAACGACCTCGCCAGCAAGCCCGGCGAGGCGAAGGCCTGGGTCAGCACGAACAAGATGGACCTGCCCGGCAACGGCGCGGAGCTGAAGGACATCTGGGTCGTCGGCGACACCGTGGCGCAGGCCGCCTACAACGAGGTCACCGGCTGGGACGTCTCCTCCGGCAAGGAGAAGTGGAAGATCAAGCTTCCTTACGAGGTGTGCGCCACTCCGCGCAATGCCACGGAGGACGGCAAGGTGGTCGTCGCGTTCAAGGAGGGGAAGACCGGTAACCCCGAGTGTTCGCAACTCCAGATGATCGACCTCAAGACGGGCAAGAAGGGCTGGAAGTCGGAGCCGAAGAAGGACAACGACTTCGACAGTGCCATCAGCCTGGAGCTCTCGATCTCCGGTAACACGGTCGCCGCGGCGCGCTCGCAGTCCGGCACGGCGTTCCGTGTCAGCGACGGTAAGAAGCTCTTCAAGGCGTCGAAGGACGGCAACTGCTTCCCCGCCGCCTTCGCCGGCGGTGAGCGCCTGATGCAGGTCGACTCCTGCTCCACCTCCACGGAGAACGACAACCTCAAGCTGATCGACCCCAAGACCGGCAAGGCCAAGTGGAAGTTCGCCTCCAAGAAGGGCTGGGAGGTCAGCAAGGTCTACTCGACGAACCCGATCGTCATCTCGGTGACCAACCGGGACGAGAAGAGCTGGAGCATCATGGCGCTGACCGACAGCGGCAAGGTGCGCTCCCAACTCGACGGCGGCAAGGACAACTTCCGACAGCAGTGCGGCGGCTTCGCGGTCCTCGAGCGCCAGCTCAACGGCTGTGACGGCATGGTGGCCGACGCCGACAGCTTCTACATGGCCACCGAGCCCAAGGGCAGCGCCAGCTCCGGCCGGTCGAACGAGATCGTCGCCTTCGACCTGAACACCGGCAAGCCCAAGTGGCGCGCCAAGGCCGGCGAGGGCCGCTCCGCACTGCCGCTGCAGCGCGAGGGCACCGGCCTGCTCGCCTATGTGGACCCCACGTACGACAAGCCCGGCTCGATCGTGAAGTTCGGTGCAGGCGGCAGCAAGCCGACCACCGTGCTCAAGCACCCCGAGTCGGCGGCGAGCATCGAGAACTCGATGACCAGCGGGAAGCTGAAGTACTCCGGAGGACACTTCTTCATCACCTCGTCGCGGCTGCTCGGCGGCGACAGCAAGGACGCGGCGCGCATGCTGTCCTTCGGTAAGTGATCGATGCCGGACATCCCCGAGTGATCGACGGCGGCCGTCATCGTCACGGCCGCCAAGTACGTGAAGTACGCCCGTAGTTGACCGAGGTCTCCCGGAAGTCGACCGTGGCTCACCGCCAAGGCCCCCGTTCCGTATCGCAGAGGTAGAGAAATGACGCAGCCGCCCCAGCCGCCCAACGAGCCCCCGCAGGGAGGCTTCGGAGCGCCTCAGGACCCGCCGCCAGGTGGGCCGGGGACGCCCCAGGAGCCTCAGTCCGGCGGTTTCGGTGCTCCGCAGGACCCGCCTCCGGGCGGCTTCGGTGCTCCGCAGGACCCGGGCTACGGCTACCCGCAGACGCCGCCGCCCGCCGGCCCGCCGCAGACCCCGCCGCCTTCGGGTCCGCCGTCGATGCCACCGCCCGGTGCGCCGGGTGCCGGCCAGCCGCCGGCCACCCCTGCACCCGGTTACGGCTATCCGCAGGGCCCCGGACAGCCGACTCCCGCGCCGGGTCAGTACGGCTACCCGGGACAGCAGCAGCCGCAGTACGGCTCGTACCAGCAGCAGCCTCCGCCGCCTTCCGGTGGGCCCGGCGGCGGCAAGAAGCTGAACACCCAGATGACGATCATCATCGCGGCCGTGGTCGCGGTGGCGCTGATCGTCGGCGGTGGCGTCCTGTTCGCCAACTCCAAGGGCGACGACGACAAGAAGGACGAGGCCAAGAGCTCGGCCGGCACCGAGGGCAAGGGCGGCAACACCAAGGGCGGCGGTGGTACCGGCGGCGGCAAGGAGAAGGCGCCGGCCAACACCAAGTCCAAGGTCGCTTACCAGATCCCCATGCCGGAGGTGAAGGAGAAGAACGACAGCGTCGTCGTCGACGGCTCCTGGACCACCGACAAGGTGTACGCCAAGAGCGGGATCAGCCAGATCGTCGGGTACGACGTCAAGACCGGCAAGAAGTCCTGGGACGTACCGCTGAAGGGCCCGATCTGCTGGGCCTCGGACGAGGTCAACGAGGACGGCATCACCGCCGTCGTCTTCCAGGGCGGCAAGCCCACCAAGGAGGAGACCCACAAGGGTTGCACCGAGGTGGGCGCCCTCGACCTGAACTCCGGCAAGCTCCTGTGGACGAAGCAGGCGAAGACCGGTGACGAGAAGGTCCGCATGGACGAGGTCACCATCAGCGGTGACACGGTCGCGGCCGGCGGCACCAGCGGCGGCGCCGCGTGGGACGTCAAGTCCGGCAAGTCCCTGTGGCAGCCCGAGGTGAGCGCGGACGAGTGCAAGGACGTCGGCTATCAGGGCGGCGAGGCCCTCGCCGTGGTCCGCAAGTGCGGTCCCTACGACAGCGCGACGAACACGATCCAGACGATCGACCCCAAGAACGGCAAGGTCCTGGCCTCGTACAAGATGTCGTCCGGCATCGAGTACCCGCACATCGTCTCCAGCAAGCCGCTGGTGGTCGCGGCGGACGTCGGTGACACCGCGGGAGACGGCAGCGGCATCTCGGACTTCTTCTCGATCGACGACAAGACCGGCAAGCTGATCACCAAGATCACGGCGGATGCCGAGAAGTACGGCGCCGAGTGCAAGAGCACCGAGGTCAGCGGCTGCTCCCAGGTGGTCATCGGCAACGGCAAGATCTACCTGCCGACCGAGGAGCACGACGCCGGCACCGGCGAGTACGGACAGACCAACGAGATCGTGTCCTTCGACCTGAAGACCGGCAAGCAGACCTCCGACCGTGCCGACGCGGGTGACAAGTACTCGATCAGCCCGCTGCGGATGGACGGCACGAACCTGCTCGCGTACAAGACCGGCCCGTACGACAAGGGCGGCCAGGTCGTCAGCATCAACGGCGACTCCTTCCAGTCGACCGTGCTGATGGAGAACCCGGCGGACCGGAGCCTCAACCGGGTGGAGAAGAGCTTCCAGCCGAGCTACTCCGAGATCCGTTACGTCGACGGCCGACTGTTCATGGCAGGAACCTACGCACGCAAGCCCACCGGTTCCGACGTGACGCCGCTGGCCATCGTGTTCAGCACCCAGTAGGCGCGACGCCCGCGAAGGGGCGGTCCGGGAAGGCGCGGCTGTTCACGGCCGAGCGGTCTTCTCCGGGCCGCCCCTTCGGCTTGTCAGCGGGAGCGGGGCGGCAGCGCGCCCGTACTCAACTCGGCTGAGTACGTGGCTCCATGGAGCAGGTCATGGAGCGGAGGACCGGTCCGGGGCGTCGGTCGGGTGGGCGCCCGGTGCGGGGGCGGTCGTGGTGCGGACCGTGCGGCAGGTGCCGGAGGCGCGCAGGGCGTCGGCGATCTCCCGCGCCGATTCCGCGGAGGCCGCGAGGTAGGCCGTGGTCGGGCCGGAGCCGGAGACCAGGGCGGCGAGCGCGCCGGCCTCGGAACCCGCGCGCAGGGTGTCCGCGAGGGACGGGAACAGGGAGAGGGCGGCGGGCTGCAGATCGTTGCTCACCGCGTCCGCGAGCGCCTTCGGGTCGCCTGCGCGCAACGCGTCGAGCAGTACGGGCGAAGCCTCGGGCTCCGGTACGGTGCGGCCCGCTGCCTCGCAGAGCCGGTCGAACTCCCGGTACACGGCGGGTGTGGAGAGCCCGCCGTCGGCCGCGGCGAACACCCAGTGGAAGGTGCCGCCGACCTCGATCGGGGCGAGCCGCTCACCGCGTCCGGTGCCCAGTGCGGCGCCGCCGACCAGGCTGAACGGCACGTCACTGCCCAACTCGGCGCAGATCTCCATGAGTTCGTCGCGTGGCGTCTCGGTGCCCCAGAGTGCGTCGCAGGCCACCAGGGCTCCGGCGGCGTCCGCGCTGCCGCCTGCCATGCCGCCGGCGACCGGGATGTCCTTGTCGATGTGGAGGTGTACGTCGGCGCCGCGGCCGTGCCGTTCGGCCAGCGCGAGGGCGGCGCGGGCCGCCAGGTTGGAACGGTCGAGGGGCACCTGGCCCGCGTCGGGGCCCGAGCAGGTGATGCGCAGTTCGCCGGCGGCGGTCGCCGTCACCTCGTCGTACAGGCCGACCGCGAGGAAGACGTTGGCCAGGCCGTGGAAGCCGTCGGGGCGCGGCCCGCCGACCGCGAGCTGCACATTGACCTTGGCGGGTACGCGAACGGTGACGGACTGCCTGCTCATGCGGAAGCCTCCTCCTGGCGGCCGGCGGCATGCTGTTCCGCGATCCTGGCGAACTCCTCGACGGTGAGCGCCTCGCCGCGCGCCTGCGGCGAGACACCGGCGCCCACGAGCGCGGCCTCCGCCGCGGCCGCCGATCCGGCCCAGCCGGCGAGCGCGGCGCGCAGCGTCTTGCGGCGCTGGGCGAAGGCGGCGTCGACGACGGCGAAGACCTGCTTGCGGGTCGCGGTGGTCGCCACCGGTTCGGTGCGGCGGACCAGGGAGACGAGGCCACTGTCGACGTTCGGCGCGGGCCAGAAGACGTTCCGGCCGATCGAGCCGGCGCGCTTCACCTCCGCGTACCAGTTGGCCTTGACCGAGGGCACGCCGTAGACCTTGGAGCCGGGTGCGGCGGCCAGGCGGTCGGCGACCTCCGCCTGCACCATGACGAGCGTGCGCTCGATGCTCGGGAAGGTGGCGAGCATGTGCAGCAGTACGGGGACGGCGACGTTGTACGGCAGGTTGGCGACGAGGGCGGTCGGGGCCGGCCCCGGCAGCTCGTCGACGAGCATCGCGTCACGGTGGACGAGGGCGAACCGGTCGGCGCGGGCGGGCAGTCGGGCCTCGACGGTCGCGGGGAGCGCGCCCGCGAGGACGTCGTCGATCTCCACGGCCATGACGCGGTCGGCGGCCTCGAGGAGGGCCAGGGTCAGCGAACCGAGCCCCGGGCCGATCTCGACGACCACGTCGTCGGGGCTGACCTCGGCGGTGCGCACGATGCGGCGCACGGTGTTCGGGTCGATGACGAAGTTCTGACCGCGCTGCTTGGTGGGGCGTACGCCGAGGGCGGCGGAGAGTTCACGGATCTCGGCGGGGCCGAGCAGGGGATCAGAAGTGGGGCTGCTCACGGGCCCAGGGTACGGGGCCCCGGGGGCGTGTGATTCCAGGTGTGTCCGGGTGGCGGTCGCGTCCGCGTGCGGGCCGCCGCCGCTCTCGCGTCCTCAGGCTTGTCCTGGCTGCCTTTCCCGAGACGCCGGACGGGCTGATCGGTGACCCACGGCCGGGGAGAGCCGCAGGGTCCGCGGGGAGACCCGCACGGCCTTCGCGGAGATCCGCAGCACACGAAGCCCTTCACGCCTCCAGACGGGCACCGCAATGAGGCCACGGGCTCGCGCCGCGCTGGACGTACAGCTTCTTGGCCCGCGAGGTCTGCTCCGCTGCGGAGGCGTCCTGGGGGCGTCCGCTCCCGCCGAGGCTCTGCCACGTCTGCGTATCGAACTGGTAGAGCCCTCCGTACGTCCCGGACGGATCCGTCGCGTCCGGGCGCCCGCCCGATTCACAGGCGGCCAGCGCGCCCCAGTTCAGCCCGTCGGCGCCCTGCACGGAGGCGGGCAGCTCCCGGGTGCCGACCCGCACGTGCTCGGCGCGCGGCTCGCGGACCGTCTCGGTGCGGACCAGCCGCGGCTTCTCCCGGACGCCGTTGACCGTGCGCACCGCGTAGGTGAGGCGGCGCGCACCGGGCCGGCCCTGCCGTACGACCTCCACCGTGCCGCGGTCGAGCGACGCGTCCTCGACCCGCCGCACGTCGTAGGCGACCCGCTCGTCGCGCACCTCCTGGCTGGCGACGATGCGCAGCACCTTCAGGGTCTGCCCGTCGCGCGGGAAGCTGTCCTGCGGCACCGAGGTGGTGTCCTGGCCGTGCAGGGTGACGCCGGCGGCGCGGACCGCCTCGCGCACCGTGGCGGCGTTGGTGCGCACGGTCCGTTCGCGGCCGTCGGCCATCACCGTGACGGTGCGCTCGGTACGGACCTCGAGGCTGAGTCCGGTGCGGGCGATCCGCTGCGACCGCGGCACCGACAGATGCGCTCCGTCCGCGCGTACGCCGAGCTCCCGCAGCGCCCCGTCGACGGTGTCCGCGGTCGTCCACACCTGGTGCCAGATGCCGTCGAGGGTGAGTTGCAGGGGGCGGCCGTGCCGGACGACGACCTCGTCGCCGGAGTCGAGTCCGGCGCCGCGGCCGGGGGCGACGACATCGTGGGCGCCGAGGTCGAGGCCTTCCTCGTCGAGGAGTTCGTCGACGTCGTCGGCGAAGGTGTGCAGGGTGCGGGTCTTGCCGTCGACGGAAAGGGTCACGCCTTTGTCGGCGGAGACGAACGCGGAGGTGCCGCCGGCGAGGAAGGCCACGACCAGCGCCTGCGGGACGAGCCGCCGCCACGAATCGGGCCGCACCGGTGCGAGGCGCCGCCGCGGGCCGCGCGGGGTCGCCGCCGGCATGTCACCGGCGGGCCGCATGCCCGCAGTCGGTACGTCGAGCGTCGCCGCGCCCGGGGGCCCGGTGACCGACTGCGCCCTGTCCAGCGGCCCCGTGTCCAAGGGCCCTGCGTCCAGCGTCGCCGCGGCCGCGCGGGCGTACGCGATCGGCGCGGGCCCGAACCCGGGCGCTGCCACCCCCGGGGAGTCCACCCAAGTGGCGTCCGGGCTCTGGCCGTAGGGCGCCCGGTAAGGCTCCGACCAGCGCCCGTACGGACCGGCCCCCGCTCCGAGGGCCGACGCGTACACGTCCGACGCGTACATCTCCGACGCGTACAGGTGCGGCTCGTGAAAGGCCGGCTCGTACGCCTCGCCGTACCGAGGTGCGGTCACGGTGTCGGTGTCCTGGCCGCCGCGTACCGCCTGCTGACCACCCTGCGCACTGCTCACGACGACGCTCCGGGCTCGCTGGGTTCTGCATCGGGCTGACAGAACCTAGCCGAGCGACCGTCACTCTCCAAAGTCGCTCGAACACGCTGTGTCGCGATCAGTCACGGCCATTCACGCGCTCGGTCACCGCCGGCCGGCAGCCCGCCGGCCGGGCCACGCGCAGGGCCTGCGCAGGACTCAATAACCGAACGCGCGCGCCGTGTTGACGCGGAGCGCCTCCGTGAGCGCCTCCTCCGGCAGTCCCTTCACCTCAGCCATCGCGCGCACGGTGACGGGCACCAGATAGGGAGCATTGGGCCTGCCGCGATACGGGGCCGGAGTGAGGAAGGGCGCGTCCGTCTCGACCAGGACGAGTTCCGTCGGAGCGACCGCGAGGGCCTCCCGCAGCGGCACCGCGTTCTTGAACGTCATATTGCCTGCGAAGGACATGAAGTAGCCCTGTTCGGCGCAGATTTGGGCCATCGCGGCGTCGCCCGAGTAGCAGTGGAAGACGGTGCGCTCGGGGGCGCCCTCCTCCTTGAGGATCCGCAGGACGTCGGCGTGCGCCTCGCGGTCGTGGATGACCAGGGCCTTGCCGTGCCGCTTGGCGATCTCGATGTGGGCGCGGAACGACCGTTCCTGTGCGTCCTTGCCCTCCGGCCCGGTACGGAAGTAGTCGAGCCCGGTCTCCCCGACCCCCTTGACGTGGTCGAGCGCCGCGAGCCGGTCGATCTCACCGAGCGCCTCGTCGAGCGCGGCCTCTCCCCCGGCCGCCCGCTCCCCGTGCCGTGACCGGCCTCCCCCAGACCTGGACGGCTGGGCGGTACCCCCAGGATCCCCAGGATCCCCCAGTACGATCCGCGGCGCCTCGTTGGGATGCAGTGCCACGGTAGCGTGCACCGGCGCGTACGCGGCCGCGGTGTCCGCGGCCCACCGGGATCCGGCGACGTCGCAGCCGACCTGGACCACGGTCGTCACACCGACGGAAGCGGCCTTGTCGAGCGCCTCCTGCACCGTCCCGTCCTGCATGTCGAGATGCGTGTGCGAATCGGCGACCTCCCCGCGGAGCGGTTCGGGCAACGGCGGTGCGGAATCCTTCGAACTCATAACCCCGATCCTACGAACCGGCCGAACGCCGACGCCCGCGCCCGCCCGTTCACCCCCGCGCCACCCCACACATGCACCCCGAAGGGTCACGCGGGGACCGGGTCCCCCACCACGCCGCCGGTCGAATCGCGGATCGCCCTCGCGATCAGGTCGGAGACGTCGGCGTACTGCGTAAGGTCCTCACCGGCCAGCACCGCGGCCCCCACCACCTCGTTGATCACCCGCAGCACGGCCGAGGCCGCCGCCGCGTACATCCGCACCTGCATACCGTCGGCGGGGAGGCGGAGGCGTTCCGCGAAGATCTCGACCATCTCGCGTTCCAGCTCGTCGCACGCCATCAACCAGGCCGTACGGATGGCCGGTTCGCGGTCGGCCAGCTCGATCATCTTGACGGCGAGCCCGTCGTCGTGGCGCTCGGCCTCCGTGGTCTCGCGGACGTAGCTCGTCGTCGTCACGGCGAGATGCTCCTCGAGGGAGAGCTCCCTCGGCCAGGTCCGCAGCGTCGTCAGGCCCCATTTGATGCCCTGCATCACGATGGGCTCGGCGCAGCTCTCCTTGGTGCGGAAGTGGCGCCAGACGGTACGGGTGGACAGGCCGACGGCCGCCGCGATCTGGTCACCGCTGGTGGCGTCCACGCCCTGCGCCCAGAAGAGCCGGGCCGCCTCCCGGGAGATCTCGAGCCGCAGTCGGCGACGCCGCTCGTCACTCATGCCGCTGCGCTTCACCGATGCCGTGCCGGCCATCTCGATCCCTGCTTCCTGTACTTCCTGGACGCGTCGGCTTCCGGTGCTTCCTCGACGCGTCGAGTGTCACGATGACAGTAAGTGCCCTGTCGGGCTGCCCGGCAGACACCTGCCGGGGCCGGGTCAGGCGCGCCGGGCGGGCAGCAGGCCGACGACCTTGAGGCGCTTGTCCGAGGCCTTGGCCGCCCAGGCGACGACCACGAGGCCGACGGCGAGCAGCGGGAAGCCCATGGCGATCTTGGCGAAGCCCAGCGAGCCGACCTGGTCGGCGTCGTACAGCCACTGCTGGACGACGAAGCGGGAGCCGAAGATGACGGTGAGGAACAGGGTCGCGGCGTCGTAGTAGAACATCGAGCGCCGGTCCGCGCGCCAGACGGTGCCCTTGCCCGTGGCCTGGTTCCAGATCAGACCGGCCAGCGGCCACCGCGCGAGTACGGAGGCGAGGAGTACGACGGCGCCCGCCAGGCTCGCCCAGATCCCGACCACGAAGAAGTCCTTCGCGGATCCGGTGTACCAGGAGATGCCGGCGGCGGACGCGACGCCGAACACGCCGCCGAGCGCGGGCATCAGCGACTCCTTGCGGAGCAGCCGCTCCACGGCGATGGCCAGCGCCACGATGCCTGCGGTGATGATCGCCGCCGTGAGGCCGCGGAGGCTGTTCGCGGCGACGAACGCGACCACAGGGAGCGTCGTGTACACGAGGCCCTTGGGGCCTCCCAGCTGGTCCAGGGTCGTACCTCGCGCCGCCGTCCGCTGCTGGTGCTGCTGCTGGGAAGGTGCGGTGGTCATCGTCATGGTGATCGGTCCTCCCGGTCGCGTTTCGTCGCTGAGTGACAGCATGTCACTAAGTGACGCGATCCGCAAGGGAGTGGTGGCCCGTCCGGAAATTCCTGGGAACGCCGAACCCGTCCGGCGCGGGAGGGGGCCTGACGGCCCTGCGTCCTCGAGCGGCGGACGGGCTGGGGTTCGGACGGGCTTCAGCCCCGGTGGCGGAAGGGGTGAAGGAGGTCCGCGAGGTGCCAGTGGTGCTCATCGCCGGACGGCGCGGCCGTGGCGCCGCCGGCGGCCGGGGCGGGCTCGGCCTCCGCCTCGGGACGTTCGTCCGCGGGGCCTTCGTAGAGCCGTCGAGTGACCTCTCGTACCGACGAGACCCGGCCCGCACGCATGATGCGGACGACGTGCCCGCCGCAGTTCAGACAGGTGGGGCGGGACAGGGGCGAGGGGACCCGGACGCCGTCCGCCAGGTAGTTCACGAACTCCTCGCCCTTGCCGTCGACGTGGTGCTCGATCGTGTAGTCCTGCTCCCACCCGTGCCCGCACCTCATGCAGGCGAACGCGTACGACTCGTGCGCCGTGGCCACCGGTACGGGACGGGGCGACGGCGCGGACGCGGCCATCGGGGACGGTGCCGCCGCAGGGCCCGGAAGGCCCGCCTCGCGGCCGGTGATCTCGCTCATGCCGGCTCCTCCTGTCCGTCGGACGAGGACGCCCCGGAGGGCAAGCCCCACCGGGCGGGAACGGGATCCGTCCCCCACTCCAGTGGACGCCTCGATGGCGGGGAGCGCACCAGGCCTGTCGACTATTGGCGCGGTTTTGGGGCCGTCATGGGGAAAGCGCCTGATGCGCGGCCTTTGCTTTGCTTTTCACGATAGTCCCTATGCCCCGCGCGGGGACTGCCGAGCGGCGTTCTTTGCCGCGACGACCGCGTCGAACACCTCCCGCTTGGGAAGCCCCGCATCGGCCGCGACCGCGGCGATCGCCTCCTTGCGCCGCTCGCCCGCCTCCTCGCGCACCTGCACCCGCCGCACCAGTTCCCCGGCGTCGAGCTCCTCGGTGACCTCGGGTGCTCCCTCGACGACCACCGTGATCTCGCCGCGTACGCCCTCCGCGGCCCAGGCGGCCAGCTCGGCGAGCGGCCCGCGCCGTACCTCCTCGTACGTCTTGGTCAGCTCGCGGCAGACCGCGGCGCGGCGGTCCCCGCCGAACGCCTCGGCCATCGCGGCGAGTGTGTCGTCCAGGCGGTGCGGGGCCTCGAAGTAGACGAGGGTGCGTCGTTCGCCGGCGACCTCGCGGAGCCGGCCGAGCCGTTCGCCCGCCTTGCGGGGCAGGAAGCCCTCGAAGCAGAAGCGGTCCACCGGGAGGCCGGAGAGCGCGAGCGCGGTCAGGACAGCCGACGGGCCGGGCACCGCGGTGACCTTGATGTCCTGCTTCACGGCGGCCGCGACCAGGCGGTAGCCGGGGTCCGACACGGACGGCATGCCCGCGTCGGTCACCAGGAGGACCCGCGCGCCACCCACCAGCGCCTCGACCAACTCGGGCGTACGCGCGGTCTCGTTGCCCTCGAAGTAGGACACGATCCGGCCGCGCGGCTGCACTTCGAGCGCCTGGGTGAGGCGCCGCAGCCTGCGGGTGTCCTCCGCGGCCACGATGTCGGCGCCGGCCAGCTCGGTGGCCAGCCGCGGCGGTGCGTCGGCGGTGTCCCCGATGGGCGTCCCTGCGAGTACGAGCGTTCCAGTCACGCCCCCATCCTCGCAGCCCGCCGCGGGGCGCCCGGTTGTCCGCCGTACCGCCCGCGGACAACCGGCAGCACGCCGTCCGGTTCCACGCCGGGACGGCGCGGGACTCGCACAGCGCGGTTCCCTACGATGGCGCGGTGACCAGTACCGCGTCCTCCACCGACGCCGCAGCCCGGCAACAGGGCCCGGCAGAACAGCAGCAGCCGTCGTGGCAGCGCCGGTTGCGCCGTTTCGGGTACGTCCCGACGCCCAGCACCCCGGTGCGTGAACGGCTGGTCCCCCCGTACCGCGCACCGGGCCCGCGGCTGTGGGCGGCGCTCGGTGTCCCCGCCCACCGGGCCGCCCGGCTCGTGAAGGTGCTCGCCTGGGCGGGTCCGCTGCTGGTGGCCCTGGTGGCCGGCCTCATGCGGTTCTGGAAGCTCGGCAAGCCGCACGACGTCATATTCGACGAGACGTACTACGCGAAGGACGCCTGGGCGCTGATCCAGCGCGGCTACGAGGTCGAGTGGCCGAAGAACTTCGACGACAACGTCCTGAGCCAGGGCTCCGGGGTGACCGTTCCGACGGATCCCTCGTACGTGGTCCATCCGCCGGTCGGCAAGTGGATCATCGGGCTCGGCGAGTGGATGTTCGGCTTCGATCCGTTCGGCTGGCGGTTCATGGTCGCGGTGCTCGGCACGCTGTCGGTGCTGATGCTCTGCCGGATCGGGCGCAGGCTGTTCCGGTCCACGTTCCTCGGCTGTCTGGCGGGCGGGCTGCTCGCGGTCGACGGGCTGCACTTCGTGATGAGCCGCACCGCGCTGCTCGATCTGATCGTGATGTTCTTCGTGCTCGCCGCCTTCGGGTGTCTGGTGGTGGACCGCGACAAGGTGCGGGCCCGGCTCGCCGCGGCGCTGCCGACGGATCCCGACGGGACGGTGCGCCCGGACGTCTCGGTCGGTGACGACCTGCGTCTGGGATGGCGGCCCTGGCGGCTGGCCGCGGGGCTCTGCCTCGGGCTGGCCTTCGCCACCAAGTGGAACGGCCTGTACATCCTGGCCGCGTTCGCCCTGATGTCGGTCCTGTGGGACGTCGGTGCCCGCCGTACCGCCGGGGCCGCCGCCCCCTACCGCGCGGTGCTGCGGCGGGACGTGTTCCCCGCGTTCGTCTCCACCGTGCCGGTCGCGATCGCCACGTACGTCGTCTCGTGGGCCGGCTGGATCCTGAGCGACAAGGGCTATCTGCGGGACTGGGCCACCACCGCGGGCCAGGGCGGCAGTTGGAGCTGGCTGCCGGACTGGATGCGCAGCCTGTGGCACTACGAGTACACCGTGTACCAGTTCCACGTGGGTCTCACCGACAACCACACCTACCAGTCGAATCCGTGGAGTTGGCTGGTCGCGGGCCGTCCGGTGTCGTACTTCTACGAGTCTCCGGCGGCCGGCCGCGACGGCTGTCCTTCCGGCACCGCCGACAAGTGCGCGAGCGAGGTCCTCGCGCTCGGCACCCCGCTGCTGTGGTGGGTGGGCTGCTTCGCGCTCGCCTACGCGGTGTGGCGCTGGCTGCTGCGGCGTGACTGGCGTGCGGGGGCGATCCTGTGCGGCATCGCGGCCGGCTATCTGCCCTGGTTCGCCTACCAGGAGCGGACCATCTTCGTGTTCTACGCGGTGGTCTTCGTCCCGTTCCTGTGTCTCGCGGTGGCGATGATGATCGGCGCGCTGCTGGGGCCACCGGGCGCGACGGACCGGCGGCGCACGATCGGCGCGGTCGTCTCCGGCGTCCTGGTGCTGCTCATCGTCTGGAACTTCATCTACTTCTGGCCGATCTACACCGGCCAGACGATCCCGATGGACCAGTGGCGGTCCCGGATGTGGTTCGACACCTGGGTCTGACCCCCGACCGGCTGCGCGCACAGTGACCCCTTGAGTGCCGGGGGTGATTCGGCGGCGGATAGGGTGCGCAGTCCGGCAGATGCGTGGGGCCGTACCGGAGGAGCAGGCAGGGCTGTGGGTACTAGAGGGCGCGCCGAAGGGCGCGAACAGATGTCCAAGGAGATGAAGGTCGCGCTGGTCTCCTGCGCGGTCGGTGTCGTGGTGGCGGCCGTCGGCGTGACCGCGTACCTGCTGGTCGGCGGCGACGGCGACGACGGGCAGCAGACCGCCGGGGAGCGTGCGGTACCCACCGGGCCGCCGAGCGCGGCCGAGGTGAAGGCCACCGCGAACGAATTCCTCACCGCCTGGTCGAAGGGCGACGCCGCACAGGCCGCCTCGCACACCGACGACTCGGCCGCCGCCCGTACCGCGCTCACCGGGTACCGCAAGGACGCCCACCTGGACAAGGTCGATCTGACCCCGGGCAAGCGGACCGGCACGAAGGTCCCGTTCAAGGTGTCGGCCCAGGTCTTCTACAAGGGCAAGAGCAAGCCGGTCGCGTACGCCTCCGAACTGACCGTCGTACGGGACGAGAAGACCGGCGAGCCGGTGGTCGACTGGAAGCCGGACGTGCTCCACCCCGACCTGCGCGAGGGGGACCGGCTGCGTACCGGCGCGTCGGGCAACCCGCCGATCAAGGCCGTGGACCGGGACGGCGCCGAGCTCACCAAGGCCGAGTACCCCTCGCTGGGCGGCGTGCTGGACAGCCTGCGGGAGAAGTACGGCAAGAAGGCGGGCGGCGACGCGGGCGTCGAGCTGCAGATCGTGCGCGGCAAGCCCGCCGAGGACGGCGCCAAGGGCGAGGACGACTCATCGGACGACAAGGGGCTGCCCGACAAGACCCTCGCCACGCTCTCCAAGGGCACGCCCGGGACGCTGAAGACGACCATCTCGGCGACCGCGCAGGCCGCGGCCGAGAAGGAGGCGGGCGCCCGGCAGCAGGCCTCGGTCGTGGTGCTCAAGCCGAGCACCGGCGAGATCCTCGCGGCCGCCAACTCCCGCCCCAGCGGCTTCAATGTGGCCTTCCAGGGCTCGCTCGCCCCCGGCTCCACGATGAAGATCGTCACCGCCTCGATGCTCCTCGAGAAGAACCTGGCCGGGATCGACAAGAAGCACCCGTGCCCCAAGTACGCCTCGTACGGCGGCTGGAAGTTCCAGAACGTCGAGAAGTTCAAGATCGACGGCGGTACCTTCCGGGACAGCTTCGCCGCGTCCTGCAACACCGCCTTCATCACCCAGGCCAAGAAGCTCGGCGACGGCGATCTGACCAAGCAGGCGCAGGAGGTCTTCGGCCTCGGCCGGGGCAACTGGTCGAGCGGCGTGCCCACCTTCGACGGTGCGGTGCCGGCGCAGAAGGACGCCCAGAAGGCGGCCTCGCTGATCGGTCAGGGCGGCGTGCGGATGAGCCCGCTGAACGTGGCCTCGTACATCTCCACCGCCAAGACCGGCACCTTCAAGCAGCCGTACGTGATCTCCCCCACGATCGACAAGCGCACCCTCGCCACCGCCCCGCGCAAGCTGAACCCCAAGGCCCACAGTCAGCTGCGCACACTGCTCAACCACACGGCCACCTCCGGCTCCGCGGCCGAGGCGATGGCCTCGCTGAGCGGTGACATCGGGGGCAAGACGGGCTCGGCGGAGGTCGACGGCCAGAAGAAGCCCAACGGCTGGTTCGCTGCCTGGCACGGCGACATGGCCGCGGCGGCGGTCGTCCAACAGGGCGGCCGCGGCGGCGAGTCGGCGGGTCCCCTGGTGGCGTCGGTCCTCGGTGCCGCCGGCTGACGGGCGACGCCGGGTAACCCATTCGCATGCCCCCTGCACCGACGGCTAGCGTGGCCGTCCATGAGCACTGAAGACACCGCCACGCCCGCCGATGGTCCGGAGCGCCCCGCCGCCCACCCCCGCTTCGCCGAAGCCCTGCGCGAACTCGGGCTCGAGCGGCTGATCGGTGAGGTCCGCGCCTTCCCGGAGGCGACCCGTACCGCCGCGGAGGCCGCCGCGGCGATCGGCTGCGAGCTGAGCGAGATCGTCAAGTCCCTGGTCTTCGCGGCCGACGGGGTGCCCGTCCTGGTCCTGATGGACGGTTCGTCACGGGTGGATCTGGAGCTCGTACGCCGCGAGCTCGGTGCCGAGAAGGTGACGCGGGCGAAGGTCACGCTGGTGCGGGAGACCACCGGCTACGCGATCGGCGGTGTGCCGCCGTTCGGCCACACGACCCGCACCCGGGTGCTCGCCGACCGCGGTCTGCTCGATCACGAGGTGGTGTGGGCGGCGGCCGGCACCCCGCACACCGTGTTCCCGATGACGCCCAAGGACCTGGTCGCGCACGCGGGCGCGACGCTCGTCGACGTGCGGGAGCAGCCGGCCGGGAGCGACGCCTCCGACGCCGCCGAGCACTCCGCGTGAGTCCGATAGTCGCGGCGGCCGTCGTCCTGGCCGCCGTGACGCACGCGTCCTGGAACGCGATCGCGCACCACATCAAGGACCAACTCGTCGCCTTCACCCTGGTGTCCGGCGGCGGCGCGCTGATCGGCGCGGTACTCGCCTGCTTCGCCCCGCTCCCGGCGGCCGATGCGTGGCCTGCGCTCGTCACCTCCGCGGTACTGCACGTCGCGTATCTGACGCTGCTCATGCGGTCGTTCAGCCTCGGCGACTTCGGGCAGATGTATCCGATCGCCCGGGGTACGGCGCCGCTCGTGGTGACGGTGGCGGCCGCGGTGTTCGTGGGCGAGAGCATCGGCGGCTGGCAGTCGGCGGGTGTGGCGGTCGCCAGCGCGGGTCTGGTCGGGCTCGCGCTGTGGGGCATCCGCGGTTCGGGCCGTCGGCCGCACTGGCCGGCGCTGGTCGCGGCGGCCGCGACGGGGCTGTCGATCGCCGCGTACACGGTCGTCGACGGGGTCGGGGTACGGGCCTCGGGAACGCCGCTCGGCTATATCGCCTGGCTGATGATCCTGGAGGGCCTTGCGGTCCCGCTGTTCGCGCTGCGCAGGCACGGGGCCCGACTGCCTTCCCTGCTACGGCCGTACGCGCTGCGGGGGCTGCTCGGGGCCGCGCTCTCCGTGCTTGCGTACGGGCTGGTGCTGTGGGCGCAGACCCGCGCCGCGCTGGCGCCGATTGCGGCGCTGCGGGAGTCGTCGATCATCGTGGGGGCGGGGATCGGGACGGTGTTCTTCAAGGAACGCTTCGGCACGTATCGCCTGGTGGCGGCGGGTGTGATGGTTGCGGGCATCTCGCTGATGCTGCTGCCGGGGGCTTGAAAGGGGACGTCTCCCGGGGCGGCCGGACCGATGGTCCAGGGCGCGCCCCATCGGGGCCCCTGCCGCCGGGCGGGCCCGGACGGCCGGAGGTCAGAGGGCTGATTTCAGGGCCCGGAGGAGCGCTTGCGCTCGAGGGTCGGCGGTCACGCCCTTGTGGAGGCCGTTCGTGACGTAGCCGAAGGCGACTCGGGATTCGGGGTCCGCGAAGCCGAGCGGGCCGCCACGGCCGGGGTGTCCGAAGGACCCCGGACCGAGCAACGGCGAAGCCGGACCGTGCAGCATGTACCCCAGTCCGAAACGGGTGTTGACGACGAGCACCCGGTCCGGCCCCGCCGACTCCTCCGTACGCGCCAGAGTCACCGTCGCCGGGGCGAACAGCGGGCGGGCCCACGAGCCGTCCTCGCGTTCCACATCGCCGATGAGCGAGGCGTAGAAGCCGGACAGCGCCCGCGCCGTCGCGATGCCGTTGGACGCGGGGAGTTCCGCGGCGCGGTAGGCGGGCGCGTTCTCGTCGGGCGCGGCGAGGGAGCCGAAGGTCCGCCGGGTGAGCGACTGCGGGTCCGCGTATGCCTCGGCCACGTTCCGCTTGGGCCGCAGGCGCAGCGCGGAGGAGCCGGTGGGCGGTTCCACGGGCCCCACCCTGCCGACCTGGCCCGCTCGCGCGTCCGGCAGGCCGAGCCACAGGTCGAGCCCGAGCCGCCCGGCGATCTCCTGGTCGATCCAGTGGCCGAGGGTCCGGCCGGTGACCCGGCGCACGAGTTCGCCCACCAGCCAGCTGAACGTCTGCGCGTGGTAGCCGTGGTCCGTGCCCGGCTCCCACGCGGGAGCCTGGGCGGCGACCGCTTCCGGTCCGCGGGCGAGCTCGTCCACGGTCAGCGGGCGGTCGAGGGCGGGGACGCCGGCGCGGTGGGTGAGCAGGTGGCGTACCAGGGTGCGTTCCTTGCCGTTGGCCTTGAACTCGGGCCAGTACGCCCCGACCGGTGCGTCCAGGTCGAGCCCGCCGCGCTGGTGCAGGATCAGCGGTACGGCGGCGGCCACCCCCTTGGTCGCCGAGCGCACGATCTGCGCGGTGTCGGGCTCCCAGGGCCTCTCGCCGTCGACGTCGCGCACGCCGCCCCACAGGTCGACGACCTTGCGGCCGTCGCGGTGGACGGCCACCGCCGCGCCGCGCTCGCCGAGCGTCTCGAAGTTGCGCACGAAAGCGTCCCTGACGGGCTCGAACCCCGGTGCCACCGTGCCCTGGACGTCCACCACTGCACTCCCCGCTCCACCTGCGCCACGGTGACGCACGCTCCATGGTGCAACGCTCGCCCTGCGCGGCCGATTCCGGGTGGGCACACGGTGCTGAGCGCGCCCGTGCTGGGTACGCGACCCGACAACAGTGAGTGAACGGTCGCCGAAGGGTCCCTGCGGAAGGGCTTCAGGGGTGGCTCAAGTCCGCACTTATATGCGACATTGATGGACAAACAGCACAACTTGAGCAATAGGACGCAGCAGGTCTCAGCAGGACAAGCAGGTCGAAAGGGTGAGGGGCAGTGGTGTCGGTCGTCGAGGGTCACGCACGGTGCCGGATCGTCACGGACTCTCCCGAAGGCAGCCGGGCCATCCGGGCCGCACTGCGCTACGACGTCGCCGGCGACGCCCCTGCCGTACGGATCGCCTTCCCCGGCGGTCACGAATGGACGTGCCCGCGCGAGCTGCTCGAACGCGGGTCCAGGTCACCCGCCCGGCACGGTGAGATCCAGGTATGGCCGTGCGGGCGCGCCCAGCTCGTACTCGAGTTCCACGAAGCGGACGGCGTCACGGTCATCCAGTTCGACATGGGCCCCCTGATCCGCTTCCTGCAGCGCACGTACGCGATCCAGGTCGGCGGGTCAGCGACCCCCGCACCGGCGGGGACCTCGCACACACCGGCCGGCACCGTGAGCCCGTCCGGCACCGTGAGCCCGTCCGGCACCGTGAGCCCGTCCGGCGTTTGAGCACATCTCCCTGTCCGACCGGCGCCCCGGGGCAGGCCCGCCGGCCCCGGGAACGCCCGCCCGGCACCCCCGCCCCACGGCCGCCCGAACCCACGCTCGAGTTGCTGCCCCTTTCCCCCCGGAAAAGCATGGACTCGTGAGTGACGACGCCGCATATCTCCGATTCCCGCACCTCCACGGTGACACCCTCTGCTTCGTCGCCGAGGACGACCTCTGGGTCGCCCCGCTGACTCCCGAGGGCGAATCAAGACGTACGCCCCCGGACCGCGCCTGGCGCGTCACCGTGGACCGCACCCGCGTCGGCCACCCCCGCTTCTCCCCCGACGGCGCCACCATCGCGTACACGACCTGGCGCAGCCTCGACCCGGAGATCCACATCGCGCCGGTGGACGGCGGACCGTCAAGACGGCTCAGCTACTGGGGCAGCTCCGACACCCGCGTGTGCGGCTGGACGCCCCCGGACGCCGCGGGCAACACGGACATCCTCGCGGTGTCCTCGTACGGCCAGCCGTTCTCGTACTTCAGCTGGGCCTACTGCATGTCCACCGACGGCTCCCCCGGCGCCCAGCTCCCCTGGGGCCCGGTCAACGACATCGCGGTCGCGGACCTCGGCGGCGAGCGCCGCACCCTGCTGCTCACCGGAAAGCCGCCGCACGAACCCGCGGCCTGGAAGCGCTACCGGGGCGGCGCGACGGGCCGGCTCTGGCTGCACGGCGAGCGGCTGCTGCCCGATCTGGAAGGACATCTGGACAGCCCGATGTTCGTGGCGGGACGGATCGCCTTCCTCTCCGACCACGAGGGCACCGGCAACCTGTACTCGTGCGCGACCGACGGCACCGATCTGCGCCGGCACACGGACCACGACGCGTTCTACGCCCGGCACGCGTCCGGCGACGGCCGGCGCGTCGTCTACCAGTGCGCGGGCGACCTCTGGATGGTCGACGACCTCTCCCCCGGCGCCCGCCCGCGCCGCCTCGAGGTCAATCTCGGCGGCCCCCGCTCCGGCCGCCGCAGCTACCAGGTGCCGGCCGCGCGGAACCTCGACAGCCTCTCGGTCGACGAGACGGGCCGGGCCAGCGCCGTCGCCGTCCGCGGCAGCCTGTACTGGCTGACCCACCGCGACGGCCCGGCCCGCACCATCACCGACACCCCGGGCGTACGGGTCCGGCTGCCGGAGATGCTGGGCCTCGGCGGGCAGGTCGCGTACGTCACGAGCGCCGAGGGACCGGACGCGATCGAGATCGCATATCTGCCGAGGGCGAGCGGCGACCGGCCGCCGCGGCGGATCGCCTCCGGCCGGCTCGGCCGGGTTCTCGAGCTGGTGTCGGACCCGGCGGGCGAGCGTCTGGCGATCGCCTCGCACGACGGCCGCGTCCTCCTGGTCGACGCGAGCGAGGAGGGCGAGGGCGAGGTCACCGAACTGATCCGGTCCGTGAACGGCCCGGTGAGCGACCTCGCCTTCTCCCCCGACGGCAGCTGGCTGACGTGGTCCCATCCGGGGATCGGCCGCTCGTTGCGGCAGATCAAGATGGCCCGGATCCAGGACCGCACGATCATCGACGTCACCAATGGCCGATTCGAGGACGAGAATCCGGTCTTCACCCGCGACGGCCGCTATCTCGCCTTCCTGTCCTGGCGCGGCTTCGACCCGGTCTACGACGTGCACACCGGGGACCTGTCGTTCCCGCTCGGCTGCCGGCCGTATCTGGTGCCGCTGTCGTCCGCGACCCCGTCGCCGTTCGCACTCTCCCCGGACGGGCGGCCCGCGGCGGGCGGGCTCGATCCGGCCGACGGGATCACGGCCGACGGCTCGGTGATCGTCGAGATCGAGGGGCTGGCGAACCGGGTGACGCCGTTCCCGGTGGCCGCCTCCAAGTACTCCGGTCTGCAGCCGGTGGCCGGCGGCGGACTGCTCTGGCTGCGCTGGCCGATCTCCGGCGCGCTCGGCGAGACCTTCGCCAACCCCGCGGACACCTCGGGCCGGCCGACCCTCGAGTACTTCAACATCGTCAAGGCCACCCGCACCGAACTCGTGGGCGACCTCGACTGGTTCGCCCTGAGCGGCGACGGCAGCCGGATCGTCGTGATGGACGACGACGACCTCCGTGCGGCACCGTCGACCGAGGCGGGCGACAGCGATTCGACGGTCTGGATCGACCTGCGCCGCATCCTGCACGAGGTGGAACCGCCCGCCGAGTGGCGGCAGGCGTACGACGAGGCGGGCCGGCTCATCCGGGACCTGTTCTGGGAACCGGACATGTGCGGCATCGACTGGCCCGCGGTGCTCGACCAGTACCGCCCGCTCGTCGAACGGGTCGCGTCCCCCGACGAGTTCGCCGATCTGCTGCGCGAGGTCCTCGGCGAGCTCGGCACCTCGCACGCCTACGTCGCCCCGGCCCGGCGCAACGAGGGCCCGCCGCACTACCAGCGCCTGATGGGCCTGCTCGGCGCGAACCTGGTGTGCAAGGACGGCCGCTGGATGATCCGGCGGATCCTGCCGGGCGACTCCTCGGACTCCAAGGCGCGTTCGCCGCTGGCCGGTGCGGGGCTGCGCGAGGGTGCCGTACTCACCCATGTGGACGGCCGGCCGGTCGACCCGCTCACGGGCCCGTTCCCGCTGCTCGCCGGGGCAGGCGGCACAACGATGGAGCTGACCTTCACACCGGCGACGACGGAGGCCGAGGGCGAGACCCGGGCACGCCGTATCGCCGTCGTCCCGCTGATCGACGAACGTCCGCTGCGCTACCAGGACTGGGTGGCCAAACGCCGTGACGTCGTACGGGAGTTGAGCCACGGCAAGTGCGGCTATCTGCACATCCCCGACATGGGCGGCTCCGGCTGGGCCCAGTTCAACCGCGATCTGCGGATGGAGGTCTCCCGCCCGGCGCTCATCGTCGACGTACGCGGCAATGCGGGCGGCCACATCAGCGAGCTGGTCGTCGAGAAGCTCACCCGCACCATCCTGGGCTGGGACCTCACCCGCAACGCCCAGCCGGTGAGCTACGCCTCCAACGCCCCGCGCGGCCCGATCGTCGCCCTGGCCGACGAGGCGACCTCGTCGGACGGCGACATGATCACCGCGGCCTTCAAGCTGCTCGGCCTCGGGCCGGTCGTCGGCAGCCGTACCTGGGGCGGTGTGGTCGGTATGACGGGCCGCCACCGGCTCGGCGACGGCACGGTGATCACGGTGCCGATGAACGCGGCGTGGTTCGAGGAGTACGGCTGGTCCATCGAGAACCAGGGTGTGGCCCCCGACCTGGAGATCCTGCGTACGCCTCTGGACTGGGCGGAGGGGCGGCACGCCCAGTTGGACGATGCGGTGCAGCTGGCGCTCGACCTGCTGGAGAGCGGTCCGCCCGCCTCGCCGCCCGACTACTCGGAGGTTCCGGACCGCCGCCGCCCGCCGCTGCCGCCGCGGGCCGAACACGGCGCCGGGCGCGGCTCGGCGGACAGTGCGCAGAGCGGCTCGGAGACCGGTGCAGAAGGCCGCGGCGACTGAGCGCAACCGTCCGACATGCGAGGTATGTCACCTCATGCAACGCTGGTCGAGGCCCGATCCCCCCTCACCCCTAGGAGTGAATCTCATGGGCATGCAGGACCAGTTCAAGGACAAGGCCAACGAGCTCAAGGACAAGGCCACCGACGCCCTCGGCGACAAGAAGGACGAAGCGTCGGAGCGGTCGTCGGAGGGCAGCGACAAGGCGCAGGAGCAGGGCGACCAGCTCCGCGAGCGCGGTGAGCGCGAAACCGAGCGTCGTCGGCCGGACGAGGGCCAGTAACCCTCACCCGTACCCCGTCAGGGGCGTGCCCGAGGGCGCGCCCCTGACGCGTGTCGCCATCGAGCGCCGGACGGGCTTTCCCAGAAGCCCGTCCGGCGCTCGATGCCGTCGCGTTCCGGCTCGGAGCACGTCCCGCTACGACGCGGACCGTGCCTTCTCGTCGGCGGCGCCGCCCGACCCCACGAGCCCCTTCGGGACCGACCCGAGCCGCGGCTCGAACCGCTTCATCTCCCGCTGCCCCACCGACCCGATCACCATCGGCAGATACCCCCGGATCGACTGCATCCCGCGCAGCCACCACTGCGCGTACACATGCGAGGACCGCCGCTCGATGCCGGCCACGATCCGGTCCACGGCGGGGCCGAGCGGATACGTCCTGTTGGACGGCCACGGCAGCCGCTGCCGCAGCTCACGCATCACGTCGTCCTGGTCGGCGCCCCGCACCATGTCGGTGTCGGTCCACGACAGGTAGCCGACCCCGACCCGTACGCCCTTGTAGCCGACCTCCGCGCGCAGGCTGTGCGCGAACGCCTCGACGCCCGACTTGGAGGCGCAGTACGCGGACATCATCGGTGCCGGCGTGATCGCGGCGAGCGAGGCGATCTGCAGGAGGTAGCCGCGGCTCTCCATCAGGACCGGCAGGAAGGCCCGGGCCGTCACCGCACTGCCGATGAGGTTGACCTCGATGACCCGCCGCCAGGATTCCGGGTCGGAGTCGATGAACGGGCCTCCGCCGGCGACACCGGCGTTGGCGACGACGATGTCGACCTTGCCGAAGCGCTGCTTGACCTCCTGGGCGACCTGCGCCATCGCCGCGTGGTCGGTGACGTCGGCGTACCAGTGATCGCTCTCGGTGTGCAGCCGCGACGCCACGTCCTTGAGCACGTCGGGCTCGAGGCCGACGAGTGCGACCTTCGCGCCGCGCGCGGAGAGCTTGCGCGCGAGGAGTTCACCGACGCCGCGGGCGGCTCCGGTGACGACGGCTACCTGTCCTTCGAGGCTCACCCTGCTCATGCGGCCTCCTCCTTCGTCTGTCCGGAGTTCGTAGGTGCGGGCTTCTTGCGTACGGAGTCGCGCTCGCCTGCCGTGGTCTCGTTCGCGGGGGTCACAGGCACGGGGGTCTCGTTCGCAGGGGTCTCACGTGCGGGCGTCTCGGCCTGCGGTGCCGAAGCGGTTCCCAGATACGCCCCGGTCAGCTCCCGTATCGCCAGGTTCACCGCGTCCGGCGCCTCCACCGGCGACATGTGTCCCACGCCGGTCAGCTCGGTCAGGCGGCCGTCCGGCAGCGCGGCGGCGATCCGGCGCGCGTGCACCGGCGGGGTCAGCCGGTCCGCGAGACCGGTGACGACACGGGTGGGAAGCGTCAACTCCGGTACGTTCCGGTCGATCCGGAGCGTCCGCAGCATGTGCGACCAGCTCCTGCGCACCAGGCGCGGGCAGGAGTGCACGATCCGCGCACAGGCCTCGGCCTGCTCCCGGGACGCGGCGCGGCCCATGGTCGCGTACTTGAGCACGCTCCGGCCGACCGGCGTGACCGGCCCGAGCGGGGCCGACGACCCGAGGACCGAGCGGGTCAGCCGGGTACGCAGCCGGCCGGCCCGCATCGGCAGCACCGTGGCCTCGGCGACCAGGTCGGATGCGCCCGTGTTGCACAACAGCGCGGCCGCCCCGTGCTCCCTGAGCCCGCGCCGCCCGGCCGCCGCGACGAGCGTCATCGCACCCATCGAGTGCCCGACGAGCACCGCCTTCTCACCGGGCGCGAGCGCCGCGGCGAGCACCGCCTCCAGGTCGTCCGCGAGCGCCCGGGTGCTGTACCCGTCTGCGTCGGCCGCGGCCGGGCTGCGCCCGTGACCCCGCTGGTCGTAGGCGATCACGCGGTGGTCGGTGGCGAGGTCGCGCACCTGCGCCGCCCAGAAGGCGGTGGAGCAGGTCCAGCCGTGCGCGAGCACGACGGCGGGCGCGCCCTCGGGCCCGTGCACCTGGACGTAGAGGCGGGCGCCGTCGGCCGACACCGCGGTCAGTTCGCGGGCGGCGGGGGGTGGTGCGTACGGCCCCGAGGTGACGTGGGTCAGCCGGCTCATGCGTCCGCCTCCACCTTCTCGGCGGTCGCGGCGGCACGGTTCGCGGCGGCCGTGGGGCGTAGTACGTCGTACTCGGCGAGGTCGACGCGGCGGGTGGCCGCGCGGAACTCGGTGGTGGTGCCCGGCCAGATGGTGGTGTTCTTGCCGTTCTCGTCCAGGTACCAGCTGGTGCAGCCGCCGGTGTTCCACACGGTGCGCTTCATCCGCTCCTGGACGCGGTCGTTCCAGCCCTGCACGGCGCCGGGGCGGGCGTCGAGCGCGGCGCGGCCGCCGAGCACGTCGATCTGCCGCAGGTAGTCGGCCATGTAGTTCAGCTGGGACTCGATCATCAGGATCATCGAGGAGTTCCCGAGGCCGGTGTTCGGGCCGATGATCGTCATCCAGTTGGGGAAGCCCGCGGCCGTCGCACCGCGCAGCGAGTTCATCCCGCCCGTCCAGGTCTCGGCGAGGGTGCGGCCCTCGGCGCCCACCACCCGTTCGGCGATCGGCATGTCCGTGACGTGGAAGCCGGTGCCGAAGACGATCGCGTCGACCTCGGTCTCGGTGCCGTCGGAGGCGACCAGGGTGTTGCCGCGCACCTCCTCGAGCCCCGAGGCGACGACGTCCACGTTCGGCTGCGCGAGCGCCGGATAGTACGTGTTGGACAGCAGGATCCGCTTGCAGCCGATGCGGTACGACGGCGTCAACTTGGCCTGCAGCTCAGGGTCCTTGACCGCCCGCTTCATGTTCCGCTTGGCGAGAGTCTCGACGAGCCCGAGTTCGTTCGGCCGCTTGGTGAACGCCTGGACCTGCAGCTCCCTGATGCCCCAGAGCAGTCCGCGCCGGGCGGCGGTGGTGAACGGCACCTGCCGGTGCAGCCAGCGCTCGGCGCCGGTGATCGGCCGGTCGGCGCGCGGCATGACCCACGGCGGGGTGCGCTGGAACAGCGTCATCCGCTCCACCTCGGGCTGGATCGCGGGCACGATCTGGATGGCCGAGGCCCCGGTGCCGACCATCGCGACGCGCTTGCCGCGCAGGTCGTAGTCGTGGTCCCAGCGGGCCGAGTGGAAGACCTTGCCCTCGAAGCCGTCGAGCCCGGGAATGTCCGGGACCTTGGGGTCGGAGAGCGGGCCGGTCGCGGACACGATCACGTCGGCGGTGAGCGAGCCGCTGCTGGTGTCGACCTCCCAGTGCAGCGCCTCGTTGTCCCAACGCATCTGCTTCACCTCGGAGTTGAAGCGGATGTGCGGACGGATGCCGAAGGTGTCGGCGACGTGCTCGAGGTACTTCCCGATGTGCTCCTGGCCCGAGAAGGTGCGCGGCCACTCCGGGTTGGGCGCGAAGGAGAAGGAGTACAGGTGGGAGGGCACGTCGCAGGCGCAGCCCGGGTAGCTGTTGTCACGCCAGGTGCCGCCGACGGCACCCGCGCGCTCCAGTACGACGAAGTCGGTGACGCCTTCGCGGCGGAGTCGGACGGCGGCTCCGAGGCCGCCGAAGCCGGTCCCGATCACCGCCACCTTCACGTGTTCCCGCTCGCGCTCGTGCTCGGCCATGCAGCCCGCCTCCCGAATCTCACGACTCCGCCAGTAACCACTGGCATGATTGGGAGAGTAGGGCAGCCCCGTACTCATGGGTAGGGGTTGGAGCCAGGAAAGTTACCGGCGGTACAACATAGGGTGCAGACGTGGCAGACGAACACGCAGGCGACTGCGGCACCGGCCCCGCCGAGTACCGCATGACCGAGCTCGCGGAGAAGGCCGGCATCACGGTCCGCACCCTGCGCTTCTACCGGGAGCGGAAGCTCATCCCGCCACCGCGCCGCGAGGGCCGCATCGCCTGGTACGACGAGCACCACCTGGCCCGGCTGCGCACCATCACCGCCCTGCTCGAACGCGGCCACACGCTCAACGCGATCGCGGACCTCACCGACGCCTTCGACAACGGCCGCGAGATCGGCGACCTCCTCGGCCTCGGCGAGCCCACCGAGGAGACCCCGGTCCGCCTCACCCCGCAGGAACTGGCCGACCGCTTCGAGGGCGAGGTCACCCCGGAGAACTTCGCCACGGCCCTGGAACTCGGCTACCTGGCCACCGACGGCGAGGAGATCGTGCACATCAGCCGCCGCCTCCTGGACGTCTCCGTGGCCCTGATCCAGGAGGGCGTCCCGCTCGCCGCGATCCTCGAGACGGGCCGCCGCGTCCGCACCCATGCCGAGGACCTCTCCGACCTCTTCGTCACCACGGTCCGCGCCCACACCCCGGACGTGGACGTGGACCGCCTCCGCCCCCTCGCCAAGGCGGTCGTCGAGGCCGAACTCTCGATGGCGATGGACCGCCGCCTCCACCAGCCGCGATCAAGCCCGCCGGGCGCGTGAGGACGACGGAGCCTGCCCGGCTCTCGAGAACGAGGCCGCCGCACCGACGGGCCTGAACAGGAGCACCGAGCCAGGCCCGACGGCGTACCGCGAACTCACACCTCGTACGCGACTGTCACCGGAGCATGGTCGCTCCACCGCTCCGCATGGCTCGCCGCCCGTTCGACGAACCCCTTCACCGCCCGCGCCGCGAGCCCAGGAGTCGCGACCTGGAGGTCGATCCGCCACCCCGTGTCGTTGTCGAAGGCCCGTCCGCGGTACGACCACCACGAGTACGGCCCCTCGACGTCCGGATGCAGTCCGCGCACCACGTCGCTGTACGACGAGAGCACCTGCCCGAGCCACTCCCGCTCCTCCGGCAGGAAGCCCGAGTTCTTGCGGTTGCCGCGCCAGTTCTTGAGGTCGGCCTCCTCGTGGGCGATGT
Organism: Streptomyces sp. YIM 130001; assembly: GCF_003574445.1. GTDB lineage: Bacteria > Actinomycetota > Actinomycetes > Streptomycetales > Streptomycetaceae > Streptomyces. The sequence continues at coordinate 111,628 of NZ_KZ984557.1, read as the reverse complement.
TCCAGTCGCCGCAGACCAGGACCTCGCGGCCGTCCGCCGCGGCCCGCTCCTTCAGCCCCTCCAGGTACACGAGGAATTCGGCCATGAACCGCTCCTTCTCCTCCTGGCGCGGTGTGCCGACCTCCCCCGAGGGCAGATAGAGGCTGGCCACCGTGACGCCGGGCAGATCCACCTCGACGTACCGCCCACTGGAGTCGAACTCCTGAGACCCGAATCCGATCGCGACCCGGTCCGGCTCACGCCGGGTATAGAGCGAGACGCCGGCGCGCCCCTTGGCCGCCGCCGGCGCATGCACCACGTGCCAGCCCTCGGGGTCGCCCACACCGGCCGGCAGCTGATGCGGCTCCGCGCGCACCTCCTGCAGACACACGACGTCGGCGTCCGTGCCGGACAGCCACTCGACGAAGCCCTTCTTGGCGGCGGCACGCAGCCCGTTCACGTTCACGGAGGTCACCGTCAGCAAAGCACTCTCCTCGACCTCACATTCGTCTCCGGACGGCAGGCGCACGCCCCGGAGTCTCATTCAGCACCCGGGCACGATACCGGCACACTGGAAAAGAATCCCGCCCGACTTTGCATAGAAGTACGATACTCAACATGTTTATACGCCCCACCGCTTTCGATCACCCCGACGCGGTCAAGCTCAACGACCAGGTGCAGCTCGAGTACGACGAGCGCTACGGAGACGGGGGCGACATCACCCCGCTCGACGCGGCCATGTTCGTACCGCCGCGCGGCCTGTACCTGCTGGCCTACGACCCCGCCGGGCATCCGCTGGCCACCGGCGGCTGGCGCCGCCAGGACGCCGACGACGAGGAGTACCGGGACGGCGACGCCGAACTGAAGCGCATGTACGTCACCCCCGAAGCACGCGGCCTCGGTCTCGCCCGGCGCATCCTGGCCGCCCTGGAGGACGACGCCCGCGCGGCCGGCCGCACCCGCATGGTCCTGGAGACCGGAACCCTGCAGCCGGAGGCGATCCGCCTCTACGAGACGAGCGGCTACACGCCGTGCAGGAAATTCGGCCTCTACCGCTTCCACGACGAGAGCCGCTGCTTCGCCAAGGCACTGTGACGCCCGACGGACGCGTGGACGTTCGTCGAGGAGTTGTGAACGAAAGGCGAATACTTGTGCCGGGCACTCCCATTCGCCGACTCCCCAGGCAATTGCCGCCCGCACATGTGGAACGTCAAGAGGCTTTGACAACAGGCGAGTTGGGCAAAGTCCTTGCAGTTCAAGGAGATTGACAGCGAGAGGAGGGGCAGGAAAAGCTCTGATCACCCGGGGGCCCGCAGAACTCCCCGGCCGAATTCCCCCCTCTCACGTCGGGGAGGGATCCCGGCCGCCTCCTGGTACCAAGGAATCCGCACACGCGGAACTCGGGAGCGGCGGCGCCCGGCGCGCCGAGGAGGGGACGGGGGACGGTGGCACATCCGACGACGTACGACCCGGTGCTCGACCGCCGGTTCCTGTCGCACGGCCCCGCCCACGCCCCCGCGAACCCGGAGCACCTGCTGCGGTCGCCGGCGCCCGGGCGGGCGCTCGTCCTCGTTCCCGAGGAAGGCCCGCCGCTGACCGTGCGCCCCGGCGAGCAGGTACCGGGAGCCCGATACGGCAGCAGGCAAGAGGTGTTCACGGTGGACACCACCGAACACCGGCTGCAACTCGCCCTGTTGCTCGCCGGCCGCGACACTCCTTCCGCGTTCCGCTGCGAGATCGGCGTGACCTGCCGGATCGTCAACCCCGCGGCGGTGGTGGCACACGGCGTCCGCGATATGAGCGAGGCCTGGGCGGGTCCGGTGCGGGAACACCTCGAGCGCGTTTCCCGTACGTATACCGGCAGTCAGCCGCGCGAGGCGGAGCAGGCGCTGAACGCGGCGCTGCGGGACTTCGCCGGCGACTCGGCGGTACGGCTGCACGGGGCGCGGATCGAACTCCTCACCGTGGCAACCCCGTTCACCGGCGCCGCGAACCCTGGCGCGTCGGGTCCTGGAGCCTCGGGTTCCGGGGCGTCGGGCCCTGGAGCCTCGGGCCCTGGAGCCGCGGATCGCGGGACCACCTCCGGGGCGGCGTCCGGCGGACCTCGGCGGAGCCGGGTGCGCGGGGCGCGGCCGGGCGGCGGGAGGCCGGAGGGCACCGCCCCCGCATCCGCCCCCTCTCCTGTACCCCCGCCGGACGACGCCTCTCACGTGGTGCCGGGCGAGGTCGTGGGCCGCGGGGAAGCCACCCCGCCTCCGCCGCGCTTCGCGCCTCCGCCACCTCCGAGTACGCCGCCCCCGCCCCCGGAACCACCGCCCCACAAGCCCTCCGCCGCCGGGCCCCCGCACGGCGCCCCCGTTCCGCCGCGCCCGGCCCACCCGCCGTACGCACCACCCACCGGTGAACCGCCGGCACCTCCCACTCCCCCACCGGCAGCAACTCCCCCGTCCCCCAAGCCCCGTACCAGCAGAGTGCGCGGCACCAAGCCGGCCGGCCGCGGGAACCCCGAGAGCGACGGAGGACGGGTGAGCGGATCATGAAAATTCCCCCACAGCCTCCGCGGCCCCCACGGACCGACGAGCCCTCCACGGAACCGCCCGCGCCGCCGGGCCCCGCGCCCGACCCGCCCGCGGAAGCTCAACCGGCCGCCCCACGCCCGTGGTCCGCCGACCACACCCACCTGCAGGCCCTCACCGTCTGGACCGAACGCAGCCCCGGCCACGGCGAGGACGCCGAACCGCTCGCCGCCCACCATCTCCCCAGCGGGAGCGGCCTGCTCGCGGTCTTCGACGGCTCGGGCGGCTCGGGCGCGGCCCCCGCCTGGAACGAGCCGGACGGCCCGACCCGCACCAACGCCTGGGTGGGCGCCCGGATCGCCCGTCTCGCGGCCGAGTGCTGGTTCCAGCGCGTCGTCCTGCACGGCGAACCGGACACCCCCGACCGCCTGAAGTACAGCCTGCGCCGCATGCTCGAGGCGGCGCCCGCCCGCACCCGGACCCGGATCTCCGGCTCCATGCGCCGTGCCCTGCCCACCACCCTCGCCGCGCTCCGCTACCGCGTCGACGACGAGGGTGTGCGCTGGCGCGCGCTGTGGGCGGGCGACTCCCGCTCGTACGCCCTGCTGCCCGGCAGCGGTCTGCACGCTCTCAGCCGGGACGACACCCACGAGGAAGACGCCCTGGCCCAGCTGCGACAGGACCCGCCGATGACCAATGTGGTCTGCGCGGACCGCGAGTTCACGGTGAACGCGCACGACGGTCTCTTCCAGGAGCCCTGCGTCCTGCTCACCGCCACCGACGGGTTCTTCGGTTACGTCCACACGCCGGCGCAGTTCGAATGTCTGCTGCTCGCCACCCTCGTACGGGCGCGTGACGCGGCGGAATGGGCCGCTCTGCTGACCGAGTCGATCGTGCCGATGACGGCTGACGATGCCTCACTTTCCTTGGTCGCGCTGGGGTTCGAGGACTTTTCCGGGCTCCGGAAGGCGTTCACCGAGCGGTACGACGGTGTGGCGCGGAGCGGGTACCAGGACGTGCCGCCGGGCGACGACCAGGACGCCCTGCGGCGCTGGCAGGACCGGACCTGGGCGTCCTACCGAAGTGAATACGAGAAGCTCATGCCGGGGGTGCGGGAGTGAAGAAGGGCGATGTGATCGGCGGCTACCGGGTCGTGACCGACCCGACCAACGCCGATGGCGGGAAGTGCATGTGGGCCTTCGCCGAGAAGGACGGCACGGAGTATTTCCTCAAGCGTTTCCTCGAGCCCAAACGCCCGCGCGAGGGTTCCGGCAGTGCCGCGAGCCGGCGCATCCGCCTCGAGACCTGCGAGGAGTTCGAGGACCGGCACCGGGGCATCATGAAGCTGCTCAGGCCCGATGTGAGCGGCGCCGGGAACCTGGTCCTGGCCACCGACTTCTTCCACTCGGGCAGCACCTACTACAAGGTGACCGAGCGCATCGACACCACGACCCTCGACAGACCGGAGTCACTGGCCCCGAAACAGAAGGCGGTCCTGCTCAAGACGCTCGGTGCCAGCCTGCGCCTCCTGCACGACATCGATGTGGTGCACGGTGACCTGAAGCCGGCCAACGTCTTGGTGCAGAAGCGGGAGGGCGCCGCGTTCCACTCCGCGAAGCTCATCGACTTCGACGACTCGTACCCGTCCGGGAAGCCGCCCGGCCGCGACGACATCGCAGGCGACTCCCTGTACGGGGCTCCGGAGTGGCGGCGTTACGTCCAGGGTGACGAGGCGGTCGAGGGGCCCGAACTCACCACGGCCGTCGACATCTTCGCCCTCGGCCTGATGACCCACCACTATCTGACCGGTGCGCTGCCCGCCTACGACAGCCGCTTCGGCTCCCCCGCCGACGCGGTCAACGCCGGCGAACCACTGGAGGTCGACGACCGGCTCGGTACACCGATGCAGGCTCTGATCATGGCGATGACGGCAGCGGGGCCGACGCTGCGGCCGACGGGCACCGAGTTCTTCGCCCGCCTCAAGGACCCCGAGGTGTGCACCCTGCACACCTCGCCGCAGCCTCGCCCGGCTGCCGACGCCGCGGACTCCGGGAACGCGGCGAAGCCTCGCGGGAGCCGGGTCACCTTCAACCCGCCGGACCGCTCGACCCGCCCCGTACCGGCCGCCCGTACGACCGGCGACGAGCCCGCCGAGTCCGTCGAGTCCCCCGAAGCCTCCGAGGAGCGCGCACCCGGCACCGACGAGACGTCCGAACCTCCGGCCGGCACCCGCCGGTCCAGGGTCCGCATCAACCTCGGTGACCGCGCCGCCGGCGGCAGCGGCCCCTGACCCCGATCAGACCCACCGGCCCCCGCGGATTCCCCGAATCCGGAATCTCCAATAACCCGGCGCCCACAGACCGCGCCACCCCGCAGTCGAGGAATCGAGGAGACGACAGAGCATGAGCTCCGATCTGGAGAAGTACCACGGCAATCTGCAGTACGCGGTCGACATCGTGATGTGCATCGACGCCACGGGAAGCATGAACCCCGTGCTCGACATCGTGAAGAACAGTTCGCTCCAGTTCCATCAGCGGCTGCACGACGTCATGGCCAAGAAGAGCAAGGAGATCAGCCAGCTCCGCCTCAAGGTCATCGCCTTCCGCGACTTCGGCGACGATCCGTCGGACGCGATCGAGCAGACCGACTTCCTCCATCTCCCGCGCCAGGTCCCCGAGTTCGAGACGTTCGTACGCTCCCTGCGGGCCATCGGCGGCGGTGACATCCCGGAGTCCGGCCTCGAGGCCCTCGCGCTGGCCATCAACTCGCCCTGGGAGACCGGGCTCGACCGGCGCCGCCACGTGATCGTGCTGTTCACCGACGCGCCCGCGCACCCGCTGGGCACGGTCGGCGCGTCCGCGCAGACCTACCCGAAGGACATTCCGCGCTCCATGGAGGACCTCTTCGAGCAGTGGGGCTACGCGCGCAGCCAGACCGCCGTCATGGAGCAGTCGGCGAAGCGCCTCGTCCTGTTCGCCCCGGAGGACGAGCCGTGGAAGGAAGCCATCGGCGAGGACTGGGACCTCACACTGCACTTCCCGTCGCGCGCCGGGGAGGGGCTGGAGGAGTTCGAGATGGACGAGATCATCGAAACGATCGCGAACAGCCTGTGATCGTCCGGTTCACCGGGACCTGCGCCGCCCTGGAATTCGACGATCGGGGCTGGCTGCGCCTCGAATGGGCCGAGCCCGGGCACGACCACTGGTACCAGGCCGGCGAGCTCCGCACGCCGGTCACGGACTGCCTCGCGCTCACCCTCCGCCCGGACCCGTCGGACGGACGCCTGCACATGGCGTTCCGCTTCCGCCGTCCGGGCGGGACCGAGGCGTACGCGGAGCTGGCGGTCGTCGCCCAACACGCCGCGGACGCGGTCCGGTTCGCCGAGTACCTGGCGCAGGACTACCGCGTGGAGGTCGCCCGGCACGACCCCACCGAGACCGGCGATCGGCAGCTGGGGTCCCCACCGCCGGACTCCGCACCGGTCACGGACCCGCCGGCCCGGGACGCCGTCACGGGCACCGGCACCGGCCAGGACGACTCCGCCGACTGGCTGAGCGCCCCGGTCTCCGCCGGCACGCAGACCCTGTTCCGCTCGGTGCTGACGCGCCTGTCGGGCACGGCCCGCTGAGCCGGGGGAGGAACGGTGCCCGAATCGACCTGGCAGTGCTCGGCCTGCAGTACGTTCAACGACCCCGGCGATGCGGCCTGCAGCGTCTGCGACACCTCACGGGTCGAGGCGGAGAAGCGCCCACCGGCCAAGCCCACCCGGCCGAAGCCGTCGCCCACTCCGAGCCGGACCACCCCCGCGAAGAGCACCCCGCCGCGTACACCGGCACCCCGTAAGGCCACCCCCAAGCGGACACCCGCCCCACCCTCGAAGCGGACACCCGCCTCGAAGCCCCCCGGCAAGCGGACGCCCGCCCCGAAGCCCGCCACCAAGCGGACCGACCCGCCGAAGCGCACGTCCCCCGGACGGACATCGTCCGGTGCGGGCGCCGGGCGCTCGTCCGATTCCGACTCCCTGAGCGAGATCCTGGCGTCCCTCGAGTGGGAATGCCCCACCTGCGTGCGCACGGTGGTCGGCACCAACGTGTGCAGGTTCTGCCACACCGTCTGGACCCCCGCCCTCACCTCGAGCCTGTTCCCCGCATCCTCCGGCGCCAGCCGCGCCTCGTCGTCCGGCCGCTCCTGGGGCCCGATCACCACCGGCAGTGCGGCGCCGGTGTACACCCCCGTCCGGCCTCCGACTCACGAGGCGACCCGCGGCGAGGTCGTCGCCGGCTGCGGCTGCCTGATCGTCATCGCGGCGACAGTCATCACCCTGGTCGTGCTGCTGATCGTCAACTGGGGTTCGGTGATCTCCTTCTTCACCGGCTCGGACTCGGACACGTCCAGCCCCAAGCCCGCCCCCTCCGCGAGCGGCCCCTGCCCGAAGCAGCTCGCCTCCCAGCTGCCCAAGGGCTCCACGGACGGAGCCCGCCTGGTCGCCGCGTACAGCCGAGAGGGCGACAACAAGGAGCGCTACGCCTTCTGCCGCACGACGCAGGGCAAGTACTTCTACTTCTTCCAGAAGAAGTCCGACGTCCCCTACGGCAAGCCGACCCTGGCCAAGAAGACGAAGGACGGCTACTCCCTCACCATCGCGCCGAGCAGCTTCCGCTTCCGCGACGGCGAGATCACCGCCTACGAAAACGGCAAGGAGTCCTGGAAGGAGAAGCTCATCCCGGAGTCCTCCACCAAGTGACCCCGACAGCAACGGTCCGCGCCCAGCAGCTGGGCGAACGCCGAAGAGCCCCAGTCGGATTTCTCCGACTGGGGCTCTGAGCTGCGGTGGACCTGTGGGGATTTGAACCCCAGACCCCCTCGATGCGAACGAGGTGCGCTACCGGACTGCGCCACAGGCCCTTGCAACGTGTGAAACCTTAGCACCCTCATCGGGGTGCTCGGAAATCCGTTCCGCGCAGGTCATCACTCGTTGGCCGCCCGGGGCCGGTCGCCTTCGTCGTACTGGTCGAACAGGGGGGTACGGCCGCGCTCGCGAGCACGGCCGCGGGTGGAGCGCCGGACCGGTGCGGGCCCGTCGGAGCGGGCGTTGCCGCGCGCCTCGCCCTCCTGGCCGGCCGCTTCCTCCTCGGCCAGGGCGTCGCGCCGCTCGTTCTCGCGCCGCTGCTCCGCCGCCCGTCGCGCTGCGGCCTCGCGGTCCCTGGCGGACTCGGCCGTACTGGAACGGGCCGAGCTCCAGGCGTCCGGCGCACCGAGGTCGACGCTGCCGGTGGCACGAGGCGCGACCGGGGCCGTGACGTAGGTCGGCAGCGGAACGGGCACCGGGTCCCAGCTGTCACCGCGCGCGGGACCCCGCTCGCGCTCGCGCTGCTGGTCCACCCACTCGGCGTGGTCGGTCTGCTCGACCAACGCACGGCGACCGGCGGCGAGTGCGGAGAGCCCGGGGTCGCCCGGATCGGCGGGCTCCTCGTCGGCGCCGGGCTCGGCATCGCCGCGCCGCCCCGCGCCCCTGCGCTCGCGCAGCTGCCGCGCGGCGTCCTCCGCCCGCCGCCGGTCCATCGTGTAGACGAAGCGACGCCGCTCGTGAGCCCGCAGGTAGACGATGTACGAGCTGAGCAGCAGGGCCGGCAGTGCGGGCAGCCACAGGTACGCGAGCCCGAGCACCGCGGCCGCGACCGCGCTGAGCGTGAAGGCGAGGAAGAGCACCACCGTGGTGCGCCGCCGCCTGGCGAGGACCTTGGAGCGGCGGGCCCGTGCGAGGACCGCCGCCTCGTCGTTCCGGCGCACCGGGCGCCGGGCAGCGGCGTCGCGGCCCTCGGCACGGCGCTGCGGGTCCCGGTCGCCGCGGGCTGCGCCCCGGTTCCGTTCGGCGCGGTCGTCGGGGGCTGTCTCGACGCGCTCGGGGGCTCTGGTCTCTGGGCGTTCGGGATCTCTGATCTCGCCGCGGGCCGCGTCGCGCGGGGCGTCCGCGGGCATGGCGAAGGCCCGGGCGTCGACGGGGCCTTCAGGCTCCGCTGCGGCGTCCGGACCGGTCCCGGGCTCGTCCTCGTCGGTGTGTGTCCGCAGGCTCTTGGCGTAGCGGCGCTCCATGGCCGCGCGTCCGGACAGCAGCCGGATGGCGGTGGAGAAGCGCTCCGTCGGACGGGCCTCGTTGAGCTCGTCCTGCCTGCGGAGCCACATCGGCACCAAGTAGGCGGCCCAGGCCCCAACGATGACTGCGTAGATGAGGCCGCTGCTGCTCACGCCTCACACGGTAGAGGGGTTTCGTTGAGGCCATCTGCCAATTAGCGCGGTGTGTCGCACGATCTGGCTGATATCTCGAACTTTTTTTGTGACTGTTGCGATCAACAGCCTGTGATTCCAGGCATATTCACGGTCAAGCGCCTGTCATTTTCGAACAAGTATTTTATTCGGGCCGGGTTACCGGACCCGTCCTCGGACTGTTGTTCCCGGATCGTGCCTGGTGCCAGCGCCGGAGCAACCCGGTCGGCACTTCCTCCACGGTGAGAGCGAACACCAGATGGTCACGCCATCCACCGTCGATGTGGAGAAAACGTGGCCGCAGCCCCTCCTCGCGGAATCCGAGTTTCTCCACGACCCGTCGGCTCGGTGCGTTCTCCGGGCGAATACAGACTTCGATCCGGTGCAGGCCGACGGTGGCGAAGCAGTGGTCGACGACGAGGGCCACGGCGGTCGGCACGACCCCGCGGCCCGCGACCGCCTGGTCGACCCAGTACCCGATGTGACCCGAGCACATCGACCCCCAGGAGATGCCCGCGACCGTCAACTGCCCGACCAGACGGCCCTGGTACTCGATGACGAAGGGCAGCATCCGGCCCGCGTTCGCCTCCGCACGCAGGTGCCGCACCATCTGCCGGTACGTCGGCCGCTGGGCCAGGGGTGCGCCGGGCGCGGCCGGCGGGATGGTGGCCTCCCACGGGCGGAGCCAGTCACGGTTGCGTCGGTTGACCTCGCGCCAGGCACGCTGATCGCGCGCCTTTATGGGCCGGAGGACGACATCGCCGTCCACCAGCACCGCGGGCCAGGAGGGGCTGGTCAGTTCGGGCTCCCCGGGGTGCGGGGGTGATCGCTGCCGTGCACCTGCTCGGCGGCGTGCACCAGGAGGGGCTCCAGGACGGCGAGTCCGTCGCGGACACCGCCGGTGGAACCGGGCAGGTTGACGATGAGAGTGCGGTCGGCGACGCCGGCGAGGCCACGGGAAAGGGCCGCGGTGGGCACCTTGTCGCGGCCGTAGGCGCGGATCGCCTCGGCGATGCCGGGGATCTCGCGGTCCAGGACGGCGCGGGTGGCCTCCGGGGTGCGGTCGGTCGGGGAGATACCGGTGCCGCCGGTGGTGACGACGACGTCGACGCCGGCCTCGACCGCGGCGCGCAGTGCCGCCTCCACGGGGTCGCCGTCCGGCACCACCTGAGGTCCCGTCACCTCGAAGCCGAGGCCGGTGAGCGCTTCCGCGATCAGTGGGCCGCCGCGGTCGGCGTAGACGCCGGCGGAGGCGCGGTTGGACGCGGTGACGACGAGCGCCCTCACGACCGGCTCCAGGTACCGGACTTGCCGCCGGTCTTCTCCTCGACCCGTACGTCCGTGATGACCGCGCCCTTGTCGACGGCCTTCACCATGTCGATCACGGTCAGGGCGGCGACGGAGACCGCGGTGAGGGCTTCCATCTCGACGCCCGTCCGGTCCGTGGTCTTCACCGTGGCGAGGATCTCCACCGCGTCGTCCGCGACGGTCAGATCGAGCTTCACGCCGGAGACGGCCAGCGGGTGGCAGAGCGGGATCAGGTCCGGGGTCCGCTTGGCGCCCATGATCCCTGCGATGCGGGCGGTGGCCAGGGCGTCGCCCTTCGGCACCCCTTCGCCGCGCAGCAGCTCGACCACTCGGGGCGAGACGAGGACGCGGCCGGTGGCACGGGCGGTGCGCGCGGTCACGTCCTTCCCGGATACGTCGACCATGCGGGCGGCACCCGCTTCGTCGATGTGCGTCAGACGGTCCTGCGTACTCATGTGCCTCGGCGCTCCCGATGGGGCGGTCCCGCCCTGGTGCGGGCCTGGTGTGGGCAGACACGGTACCCGCACCGGAGGGGGGTCAGCCGAGCAGGACCACGTCGAGCTCCGTGCCGGGCTCGACGCGGGTGGTGTCCTCGGGGACGACGATCAGCGCGTCCGCATGGGCGAGCGCGGCGACCAGATGCGAGCCGGAGCCGCCCACCGGGGCCACCGTGCCGTCGCCCATGACGCCGCGCAGGAACTGCCGGCGGCCGGCGGGCGAGGTCAGTGCCCGGTCCGCTTCGAGGGTCGCGCGCACCGTGGTGCGCCGCACCTCCTCGAGTCCCATCAGGGCCCGGATCGCGGGGCGTACGAAGAGCTCGAAGGAGACGTAGCTGGAGACCGGGTTGCCCGGCAGGGCGAGGAGGGGGGTGTGGTCGGGGCCGATCGAGCCGAAGCCCTGCGGCTTGCCCGGCTGCATGGCGAGCTTGCGGAAGTCGATGCCGCTGCCCGCCTCGTCCTCGTCGGCGACGTACTCGAGGGCTTCCTTGACCACGTCGTAGGCGCCGACGCTGACACCGCCGGTGGTCACCAGGAGGTCGGCGCGGATCAGTTGGTCCTCGATGGTCGAGCGCAGCGTCTCCGCGTCGTCGGCAACGGCGCCGACCCGGTAGGCGATGGCTCCGGCGTCACGGGCTGCTGCCGTGAGGGAGAAGCTGTTGGAGTCGTAGATGTGGCCTTCGGGCAGTTCCTCGCCCGGCTGGGTCAGTTCGCTGCCGGTGGACAGGACGACGACCCGGGGGCGGGGGCGGACCCGGACGGCGCCGCGGCCGATGGAGGCGAGCAGGGCGATCTGCGGCGGCCCGAGCACGGTGCCGGCCGCCAGGGCCCGCTCACCCGCCTGGACGTCGCTGCCACGCGCACGCACGTGGGCTCCGGCCTCGGCGGGGCGGTAGACGCGGACCTCGCCGGTGGACTGCTCGGGGGTGGTGCTGCGCGGGGTCATCGAGCCGACCGGGCCGCCGCCGAGCCCGCCGTCCGTCCACTCGACCGGTACGACCGTCTCGGCACCCTCGGGCAGGGGCGCTCCGGTCATGATGCGGGCCGCCTCGCCGGCGCCCACGGTCAGTTCGCCGGAACTGCCGGCCGCCACGTCGCCGACGACGCTCAGCACGGACGGGAACTCCTCGCCGGCTTCCGCGACGTCGGCCACGCGGACGGCGTATCCGTCCATCGAGCTGTTGTCGAACGGGGGCAGCGAGAGGGACACCGTGACGTCCTCGACGAGCACGCACCCCTGGGCGTCGAGCAGTTGGAGCTCGATGGGCTCCAGGGGGCGCACCGCGGCGAGGATGTCCGCCAGGTGCTCGTCCACGGACCAGAGGTCGCCGTGGGGCGTCGAGTGGGCGCTTCCGGGTCCGTGCCCCGCGCCGCCCGATGCATCCGCTGCGACCTCCGATGCCGTGCTGTTGCTCACGATCCCTGCATCTCCTCGGTGACGTAACGCTGGAGCCAGGACCGGAATTCGGGTCCCAGGTCCTCACGTTCGCACGCGAGTCTGACAATGGCACGGAGGTAGTCGCTCCGGTCGCCGGTGTCATAGCGGCGGCCCTTGAAGACGACGCCGTGCACCGGGCCGCCGGCCTTCTCGTCCGCGACGAGCTGCTGCAGCGCGTCGGTCAGCTGGATCTCGCCGCCGCGACCCGGCTCGGTCCGGCGCAGTATGCCGAAGACGGCGGGGTCGAGGACGTAGCGGCCGATGATGGCGTAGTTGCTCGGGGCGTCGGACGGGTCCGGCTTCTCGACCAGGCCGGTGACCTTCACGACGTCGCCGTCGCCGGTGGGCTCCACGGCCGCGCAGCCGTACAGGTGGATCTGCGCGGGGTCGACCTCCATCAGGGCGATGACGCTGCCGCCCTGCTGGGCCTGGACCTCGACCATGCGCTGCAGGAGCGGGTCGCGCGGGTCGATGAGGTCGTCGCCGAGGAGGACGGCGAACGGTTCGTCGCCCACGTGGGGTTCGGCGCACAGGACGGCGTGGCCGAGGCCGCGCGGGTCGCCCTGGCGGACGTAGTGCATGGTCGCCAGGTCGCTGGACTCCTGGACCTTGGCGAGGCGGGTGGCGTCGCCCTTCTTGGTGAGCGCCGACTCGAGCTCGTAGTTGCGGTCGAAGTGGTCTTCGAGGGGGCGCTTGTTGCGGCCCGTGACCATGAGGACGTCGGAGAGGCCGGCGGCCACCGCCTCCTCGACCACGTACTGGATCGCCGGCTTGTCGACGACCGGGAGCATTTCCTTCGGGGTGGCCTTGGTGGCCGGAAGGAACCGGGTGCCGAGACCTGCTGCCGGGATGACAGCCTTCGTGATCGTGGGGTGTGACTCAGTCATGCCCAGAACCCTAACCTGTACGTATGTGCGGAAGGTGAGGCTCCGATTAATTCCGGGTCGTACGCCGCCGTATCCCGCGTTTGGAGAGGTTTGTGAGTGCAGTGACCGGCGACTCCGCGGGCAAGGCTGCCAAGGCGACATTGCGCCGCGAACTCCTCGATGCGAGGAACCGGTTGACAGAAGATGACGCTCAGGAGGCCGCCGCGGTTCTCGCCGTACGGGCTGCCGGTCTCGACGAGCTGGCACGCGCGCGTACGGTCGCCGCTTACGTGTCGGTCGGACGGGAGCCCGGGACCCGCGCACTCCTGGACACCCTGCACGCGCGCGGCACCCGCGTCCTGCTTCCGGTGCTGCTCCCGGACAACGACCTGGACTGGGGCGTCTATCGGGGCCCGGAGCGTCTCGTACGGGCCGGGCGAGGGCTCCTTGAACCCGCAGGCGAGCGGCTCGGCCCGGAGGCCGTCACGGGCGCGGACGCCGTCCTGCTGCCCGGTCTCGCGGTCGACGGTCGCGGTATGCGCCTGGGCCGTGGCGGCGGCAGTTACGACCGGGTCCTGGCGCGCCTCGAACGCGCGCGCGTGCACCCGGCCCACCCGGCCCACCCGGCCCTGATCGTTTTGCTGTACGACGACGAGGTGGTCGCGCACGTGCCGGAGGAACCGCACGACCGGCCCGTGCACGCGGCGGTGACTCCGCGCGCGGTGCGCCGCTTCCACAGCGCCTGACGTTTCCCCGCGGACCGTCCTCCACACGCGCGTGGAGGACGGGTGACGAAATCGTCCTCCACGCGCGCGTGGTGAGTCGTTACGGGCTGAGCACCAGATGCTTGTCCGTGGTGTTCTCGACGGCATCCTTGCTGAACGGCCAGCCGAGGAGTTCGCCGTTGGCCCACTTGTCGGTCTGATCCGTGTAGTTGGGGCTGTAGGCGTGACCGGAGGCGCCGGTGAGGTTGATCCACTGGGACTTGTCGAAGTTGCCCAGGTTCACCACCATCCGCATCGACGGCACCCAGACGACTCCGTAACCGCCGGCCGCGTTCCAGCCCGTCGCGTTCACCGCGGCCTCGCCGCCGCCGAGTTCCCAGGGGCCACGGTTGAGCAGCCACTGCATGAAGCCGGGGCCCTCGGTGCCGATGGTCTGGTTCTTCAGCGTGAGGCGGTGCAGACGGCCCCAGCTCCAGGTGTCGGCGTCCTTGCCGAGCTTCGCGGTCAGCTCCCAGCGCGCGTCCTCCATGGCGCGGGCGAAGAGCTGGTCACGGGTCTTGGTCTCCGGGTCCGTACGCGTCGACGGCGTGTGCCACCACTCGTTGTCCTCGTCGTCGAGGATCGAGCGGACCACCTCGAACCAGCGATCACCGCCGTCCGGCTGGGCCGCGTCCGGGGCGCGCTTGCCGCATTCGGTCACGCGCTTGTCCGGGTCGTCCACCGGGCCGGTCTTGTCGGCGGGCTCCACCTTGATGCAGGAGCCGTCGACCCGCAGTTCCTTGGGCAGTTTGTTGCCGAAGGCCAGCTTCAGGACATTGCGCCAGACGGCGTTGAAGTACGCGGCCGCCGCCGAGTCCGCGTCCTGCGTGTAGTCCCAGCCCTCGAGCAGCTTCTGCGCCTCGCGGACGTAGCTGTCCGAGACGTCGAGCTTGAGCAGCTTCGGGGTCAGCAGCTTGGCGATCTCACTGCTGTTGTCCAGCTGCATGGTCCGCATGTCGTCGGTCGAGATCTTGCCGTTGCCCTTGATCTTCGACGCGATGAGGTCGTTGATGCGCTGGCTGCGGGCTCCGTAGCCCCAGTCCTTGGTGAGTGTGTACGGGTACTTCTCGTCGACGACCGCCTGGTTCGCCGTCACGATGTAGCCCCGCTTCGGGTTGTACTCGTAGGGCAGCGCGCGCTGGGGGACGAAGCCCGTCCACCGGTAGTCGGGGTCCCAGCCGGGGGCCGGCAGGGTGCCGTCGTGGGCCTTCGCGCGCGTGGGGATCTTTCCCGGTGCCTGATAGCCGATGTTGCCCTTGGTGTCGGCGTAGATGAGGTTCTGCGAGGGGACCTCGAAGTAGGTGGCCGCCTTGCGGAACTCGTCGAAGTCCGACGCCTTGTTCAGGGCGAAGACGGAGTCCATCGTTCTGCCGGGCGTCAGGGCCGTCCAGCGCAGCGAGACCGCGTACCCGTCCGCCCGGTCGGGTGCCGCGCTGCTGACGGGTGCCTCCTCGCCGACGTCGGCGAGTTCGTCGTTCCGGTCGGACACCAAGGGGCCGTTGCCGGTCTCCCGTACGACGATCTTGCGGTCCGCGCCGCCCGCGACCTTGATCGTCTCCGTGCGGGTCCTGAACGGCTCCACCTTGCCGTCGTACAGATAGCCGTCGCCCTGGATCTTCTCCAGGTACAGGTCCGTGACGTCGGCACCCAGGTTGGTCAGCCCCCAGGAGATGTCCTGGTTGTGGCCGATGACCACGCCTGGCATTCCGGCGAAGGTGTAACCGGAGGCGTCGTACTGGCAGTTCTCGTTGACCGTTCGACAGTGCAGTCCCATCTGGTACCAGACCGATGGCAACTGGGGCGAGAGGTGCGGGTCGTTCGCCAGGAGCGGCTTGCCGGTCGTGGTGTGATCGCCCGCCACCACCCAGGAGTTGGAGCCGATACCGTCACCGTTCGCACCGACCGAGTCCGGCAGTCTCCCGAGGGCGTCGGAGAGGCTGGAGAGCTGCGTGCCGAGCCCGTCGGGAGCTTCGGTGCCGCCGGCCAGTCCGGTGCCCGCAGAGGAGCCCTGGCCGCCCTGTGTGCTCGTCCCGGTGGCCTTCGGGTCGTACGCACCGGAAGCCTCGTCGACCCCGCCCTCCTGAACGATGGGCTTGTGCAGGTCGTACGGATAGTCCGGGTACAGGTCCTGGATCTCCTTGGGGCCCAGGCGGCTGTGCATCAGGGAACGGTCGATCTCGTCCTGCATGTTGCCGCGCAGGTCCCAGGCCATCGCCTTGAGCCAGGCCACCGAGTCGACCGGGGTCCACTTGTCGATCTTGTAGTCGTTGCTGAAGCCGAGCGCCGCGTACTCGACGGAGACGTCCGCACCGTCCTTGCCCTCCAGGTAGGAGTTGACGCCCTTGGAGTACGCCTGCAGATGCTTCTTGGTCGAGGCCGAGAGCTTGGTGTCGTACTCCTTCTCGGCGACCCGGTGCCAGCCGAGCGTGCGCAGGAACTTGTCGGTGTCGACCTGCCCCTTGCCGAACATCTCGGAGAGCCTGCCGGAGGTCGTGTGCCTGCGTACGTCCATCTCCCAGAACCGGTCCTGTGCCTGCACATAGCCCTGGGCCATGAACAGGTCAGCGTCCGATTCGGCGTAGATCTGCGGAATGCCGTTGGCGTCGCGCCGCACATCGACCGGGCCGTTGAGACCCTCGAGCTTGATCGACCCCTTGGTCTGCGGCAGCGAGGCGCGCACGGTGCTGACGCTCCAGTACGTCCCGTAGCCCACGCCCGCGATGAGGGCCAGCACCAGGACGATCAGGATCAGGCGGAGTCGTCGCCCCTTCTTCTTGCCGGTCTTCTGGCCGGAAGAGGCGCTTGTATTGGCGGGCATCGCTGTCCTTCGAGCGGCAGGGTGGTCCTGGAGTGCTGGGAGCAACCTTAGGCGCAGGGCAGCGGACCTTCGGACGGGTGGTCGGCAAGGTATATCGCACGATCGAACGACAGCATCAAGAAAGCGTTAACGATTAGGTAAGGTAACGAAGTACCCGCCCGCCCTCTCGCCCGGCGCCGCGCCCCGCCGCACGGTCGAGTGCTCCTGGAAGGAACGGCCACTGACTGTCCATCACCTCAACGAGCTGCTGCTCGTGTGCTCCCTCGTACTGCTCCTCGCGGTCGCAGCGGTCAGGATCTCCTCGCGCAGTGGACTGCCGAGCCTGCTGCTCTATCTCGGCATCGGGATAGCGATAGGCCAGGACGGCTTCGGCAACGTCGTCTTCGAAGACGCCGAGTTGACCCAGGTCATCGGTTACGCCGCACTCGTGGTGATCCTGGCCGAAGGCGGACTCGGCACCAAGTGGAAGGAGATCAAGCCCGCGTTGCCCTCGGCCGTCGCCATGTCCACGGTCGGTGTCGGGCTGAGCGTGGGCATCACCGCCACGGCCGCGCACTTCCTCGTCGGGCTCGAGTGGCGGCAGGCTCTGATCATCGGCGCGGTGGTGTCGTCGACCGACGCCGCCGCGGTGTTCTCGGTGCTGCGCCGCGTCCCGCTGCCGTCCCGGATCACGGGCACGCTGGAGGCCGAATCCGGCTTCAACGACGCCCCCGTGGTCATCCTCGTCGTCGCCTTCTCGACGGTCGGACCGGTGGACGAGTGGTACCTCCTGGTCGGCAAGATCATCCTCGAGCTGGCGATCGGTGCGGCGATCGGTCTTGCTGTGGGCTGGCTCGGCGCCTACGGCCTGCGGCACGTCGCGCTGCCCGCCTCCGGGCTCTATCCGATCGCCGTGATGGCGATCGCCGTGACCGCGTACGCGGCCGGCGCCATGGTCCACGGCAGTGGCTTCCTCGCGGTGTATCTGGCCTCGATGATCCTCGGCAACGCCAAGTTGCCCCACTCGCCCGCCACTCGCGGCTTCGCCGACGGGCTCGGCTGGATCGCGCAGATCGGCATGTTCGTCCTGCTCGGACTCCTGGTCACTCCGCACGAACTGTCCGACGACGTGCTGCCCGCGATCGTGGTCGGCCTGGTACTGACCGTCGTCGCCCGTCCCGTGAGCGTCTTCCTGAGCCTGGCGCCGTTCCGGGTCGGCTGGCGGGAGAAGGCCCTGATGTCGTGGGCCGGACTGCGCGGCGCGGTGCCCATCATCATCGCGACCATCCCCATGGTGTCCGGGGTCGCCGGCAGCGAACGCATCTTCAACATCGTCTTCATCCTGGTCGTGGTCTACACGCTCATCCAGGGACCGACGCTGCCTTCACTCGCCAAGATCCTCCGCCTCGGCGACTCCTCGGAAGCCGCGGACCTGGGGATCGAATCGGCGCCCCTGGAGCGGCTGCGCGGCCATCTGCTCTCGGTGGCCGTCCCGCGCGGATCGCGAATGCACGGCGTGGAGGTCGGGGAGCTACGGCTGCCACCGGGCGCCGCCGTCACGCTCGTCGTACGGGACGGAGAGTCGTTCGTACCGCTGCCGTCCACCGTGCTCGCGCGGGGGGACGAGCTGCTCGTGGTCGCCACCGATCCGGTGCGGGATGCCGCGGAGCACCGGCTGCGTGCGGTCGCCAAGGGCGGCAAGCTGGCGAGCTGGCTGGGGACGGATCGGGAGCCTGCCGGGTAGGCGACCGGGCGGGGCAGGGGCGGGTACGGCGGGCTGCCGGCGGGGCACGGGCGGCGGCTGCCGAGGGGCGGCACTGCGCCGCTCAGGCACTCGTGGTGTCCGGGAACACTGCGGAGAACGCTGCATTCCGGGGCGTAGGACTGCAGCGCGCCCCTACACTGAAGAAAGCTTCAATCAACACCCACCTCTGTCTGACGCAGAGCTGGCGCGACCGCACGGCGGCCGCAGGTCCCCTTCCCCGCGCGGGAAGCGCATCGGGCCCGGCATCTACCGACGTTCCTGCGCGAGTGGACAGCTCTCGGCGGTGCCTGCGGGACGCGCCACCAGACAGCAGAAAGGCCAGGCCGTGGAGTCCACGGTCACCCCCGAGACCCGGCCCGGGTACGGGCAACTTCTGCGCACCCCTCACGCCCTGTCGTTCGTGCTGCCCGGGTTCTTCGCCCGGCAGCCGTTCGCCATGCTGACGATGTCGATCGTCCTGTTGCTGCGGGACACCTCCGGATCCTTCGCCACGGCCGGCACCGTCGCGGCGGTCGCCGGCGTCGCCATGGCCCTTTTCGCGCCGCAGAGCGGTCGCCTCGCGGACCGCTTCGGGCAGCGCGCGGTCCTGCTGCCCGGTGTCGCCGTACACACCGGCTCACTGATCGCTCTCGCCTCGCTGGCCCTCGGCGACGCCCCGATGTGGGCCCTGGTCGTCACGGCCGTCTTCGTCGGCGCATCGGTGCCGCAGATCGGCCCCATGGTGCGGGCCCGCTGGGCGGCCGCGCTCGACCAGCCGGACCGCCGCCACCTGATGCCCACCGCCGCGGCCTTCGAGTCGGTCACGGACGAGTTCACCTTCGTCGTGGGTCCGCTGATCGCCACTGCCCTGTGCACGTTCGTGCATCCCGGTGCGGGGCTCGGAGCAGAGGCCGTACTGACGCTCGTCGGCGGACTGCTCTTCGCCGCCCGCCGCGGAACCCAGCCCACCGTGCTCGGTACGAGCGACCGCCACGCGCGCGTGGCGCACGTTTCGGCGCTGTCGGTCGCGGGCGTACGGGTGCTTGCCGTCGCGTTCCTCGGCATCGGCGCCGTGTTCGGCGGTATGCAGGTCTCCCTGACGGTCTTCGCCGAAGAGGTCGGGCAGCCCGGCGTCAACGGTCTTCTGTACGGCGTCTTCGCGGGCGGCAACATGCTCTCCGGCATCGTCGTCGGCGCGGTGGCCTGGAAGTCGGCGCCCCGTCATCGCCTCCTGGTCGGCTACACCGCACTGGCCCTGACCGCGTCCAGCCTCTGGGCGGTGCACTCGGTGGCACTGTTCGCGGTCGTGGGACTCCTGGTCGGGATGTGCATCGCCCCCGCCCTGGTGACCGGGTTCACGCTGATCGAGTCCCTGGTTCCGGGGTCCGCGCGCACCGAGGCGTTCACCTGGCTCACCGGCGCGGTGGCACTCGGACAGGCGGGGGCCGTGACGCTCTCCGGCAGCCTCGCGGACACCCATGGCGCGAGCGCCGGATTCCTGGTGCCGATGGCCGGGACCGTACTGGCCTTGATCGTCCTGCTGAGCCTGCGCGGCAGTCTGCGACCGGCATCGACGGGGCGGACGGTGGCACGTGGTGTCCGTCACCGCCCCGAGGTGACGGTGGACTGATCCAGCGGAATACGTCACTATGGACCGTCGTTAGCACTCATCGAGTAAGAGTGCCAGGAGGAAGCAAGTGCCGACGTACCAGTACCAGTGCACCGATTGCGGCGAGGGCCTCGAGGCGGTGCAGAAGTTCACCGATGACTCGCTGACCGTGTGCCCCAGTTGCGAGGGACGACTGAAGAAGGTCTTCTCGGCGGTCGGCATCGTCTTCAAGGGCTCCGGTTTCTACCGCAACGACAGTCGCGGTTCCTCGTCGAGCAGCTCCACGTCGGGTGGGCAGTCGGAGACGAAGTCCGACTCGAAGGCCGATGCGAAGTCCGGCTCCGGGGCGAAGTCGGCCGACTCCTCGTCGTCGAAGAGCTCGAGCGACTCGTCGTCGTCCTCGTCGGGGTCTTCCTCCGCCTCGAAGTCGAGTTCGTCGAGTTCCTCGAGCAGCAGCTCCGCAGCCTGACGTACGGCGTCGAGGTCCGGTCATCGACCTCCTCGGCCCGCAGTCCGGTGCCACAGGGCTCCGCGTTCACCACGGGTGAGGGCGGGGCCCTTCGTGTCGGCGCCGTCGCCGGTGCGGAGGTGCAAGGCGGGAGCGCGGGCATGGGGGCGGCCCGTAGGCTGCTCGGCATGGCGAACGCGAACGCAGAGATCGGCGTGATCGGCGGCTCGGGCTTCTACTCGTTCCTCGACGACGTGACCGAGACAGTGGTGGACACCCCCTACGGCCCGCCGAGCGACTCGGTCTTCCTGGGCGAGGTGTCCGGACGACGGGTGGCGTTCCTTCCCCGGCACGGCCGCGGCCACCACCTGCCCCCGCACCGGATCAACTACCGCGCCAACCTCTGGGCACTTCGCTCGCTCGGTGTACGGCAGGTTCTCGGACCGTGCGCGGTCGGGGGTCTGCAACCGGAGTACGGGCCGGGCACGTTGCTCGTTCCGGACCAGCTCGTGGACCGTACGAAGTCCCGACAGCAGACGTACTTCGACGGGGAACCGCTGCCCGGGGGCGCGGTACCCAACGTCGTCCATACCTCGTTCGCCGATCCGTACTGCCCCGAGGGCCGCCTGGTGGCGCTGAAGGCCGCTCGAGGACGGGACTGGGAGCCGGTGGACGGCGGCACGCTCGTGGTGGTCGAGGGACCGCGCTTCTCCACTCGCGCCGAGTCGCGGTGGCATGCGGCGATGGGCGGGGCCGTGGTCGGGATGACCGGGCACCCTGAGGCCGTCCTGGCACGTGAGCTGGGGCTCTGCTACACGTCGTTGACCCTGGTCACGGACCTGGACGCAGGTGCCGAGACCGGCGAGGGGGTCTCGCACACCGAGGTGCTGCGGGTGTTCGGGGAGAACGTGGGGCGGCTGCGCGAGGTGCTGTTCGACGCCGTGGGCGCGATGCCGGCGAACGAGGGCCGGGACTGCCTGTGCACGCATGCCCATGACGGGTGGGATCTGGGGTTCGAGCTGCCGTAGGTGGCGGCTGCGGGCTGGCGTGGATGCCGCGGATACCGCGGATACCGCGGATACCGCGGGGCGAACTGCCGTGGGCGTACGGCGCGGTGTGGGCGGCGCGGTGTGGGCGGCGCGGTGTGGGCGGCGCGGTGTGGGCGGCGCGGGCGGATCGGCCGGAGCAACTGCTCGGGTGGGTGACGGACTTGTCCACAACTGGTGGGTAATCCACAGGCTTGAGCGTGATCGTCGCAGAGCGTGGAGGGTGGGTCTCGTCCATCCGACGTCCACCCGGCAGGTGGTGAGTGCCATGTCCTTCTCGTCCAGGTCCCGGCTCGGGATCACGTCCGATTCCGTTTCTGCGCCCATGTCCCCGTCCGCTGCTTGTGGGGCTGATGCTTCGACGACTCCGGCTTCTCCCGCCACGTCCGCCGCTCCCGTCTCCCCCACCGCTCTCTCCGCGTCCGTTCCGGACGCATCCGCTTCTGCCTGTGCTCCCACGACGACGTCTGCCTCCGGTGGACCGGGCGCCGGTGCGTCCGTCGAGACCGATACCGATACCGAGGCCGCTGCCGGGACGGGAGGCGGTGCAGGGTCCGTGGGCGGGGGTGTGTCCGGCATTGACGACGGACGCTCCTCCGTTCCGCCGCCCTGCGAAGTGCCGCATTTCTCGCCGTTGCGGGTGCGCGGGAGCCGGCTCAGGCCGCGCGGTGTGCTGCGCCACGGTCGACGGGTTCCTGCGGCCTGCCTCGCGATGGCGGCCGCCGCGCTCGCTGCTGCCGGTGCCGGGGCGAGCGGGGTCGGCGCCGAGGAGCGGGACGCGAATTCCGGGACGGGGCAGAGCTCTGCCCCGTCCCGCCCTCCGGCTCGCGCCGCCGCACTGGTGACGGCGCCGGTGCGGATCGCGGACGCGGAGACGGTGCGGCTGCTGCGTCCCGGTGACCGGGTCGACGTGATCGCGGCTGATCCGGACGAAGCGTCGGCCCGTGTCGTCGCGGCCGGCGTGCGCGTACAGCACGTACCGGGGCAAGCGGGAGAGACAGCTGACGCGACGGTGCGGGACGGGGCGTTGGTGGTGCTGTCCGTGCCGCGCGCCGCGGCGGTGAAGCTGGCCGCCGCGGCGGCCACCGCACGGCTGGCGGTGACCGTGTGCTGACCGCTCCCCCGGCCACACCACAGGGTTCACTGTCAACTCACCTGATCGTGTACGCCGATTGGACGGAGTTCCTCCGCTGCGGGCCTAATGGCTGCGACCAATTCACGTACGTAGAAAGGCTCCACGGTGAGCGACGAGGAGAAGAAGCCCAGTCTGCTGCAAGGCTTCAAGGCGTTCCTGATGCGCGGGAACGTGATCGACCTGGCGGTCGCGGTAGTCATCGGCGCCGCGTTCACGAACATCGTCAACGCGGTCGTCAAGGGAGTCATCAACCCGCTGGTCGGCGCCTTCGGCACGCAGGACCTGGAGAACTACAAGTCCTGCCTCAAGGACCCCTGCAAGATGGTCGACGGCGAGATGGACGGGATCGAGATCCTGTGGGGCAGCGTGCTCAGCTCGACCCTCAGCTTCCTGATCACCGCCGCGGTCGTCTACTTCCTCATGGTTCTGCCGATGTCCAAGTACCTGGCGCGGGTCGAGGAGCGGCGCAAGGCCAAGGAGGGCACCGAGGAGATCATCGAGCTCTCCGAGCTCGAAGTGCTCAAGGAGATCAGGGACACCCTCGTCGCTCAGCGGGGTGCCCAGGGCGATGGCCCGGGCACCGGTACAGCTCCGGGCTCGCCTGGCTCCCCCGGCTCGGACACCTGACGGCTGCCGGCGAATGGGGCGGCGCCGCCGGATCGGACTCCGGCGGTCAGATGTGGTGCGGCGGCTTCTCGTCGAGGAAACGTGCGAGATCGGCGGCGGAATCACGGTCCGCGGCCGGCCGCTCGCCCCACCCACCGTCCGTATCGTCCGAGGACTGCTGGTCCAGCGGATCGTCGAAGACCAGAGCGGGCTTGGGCTTCGGCTCTGGGGCGGACTGCGCGTCTCGCGGCTCGGGGGTCGGGGCGGAACTCATACCTCCAGGGTACGGCGGCGCCGGCCACCGGGACCTCCGCGTCCGGCAGGCCCCGGTAGGCGCACCCCGCAGGGCGCGTGACCTCCCCCCGCTCGGGCTGCCAACGACCGTGATACGCATGCCATATGGACGCCAAGGAATCCGCGGATCACGGAGCACCGGGTCCGTCGAGCACACCGAGCCCGTCGAGTACATCGAGTACACCGAGCACGTCGGGGAGGCCGGGCACTTCGGGCGGTCCAGGTGCGGGAGCGTCGCCCGGCGAGCCGCCGGGGCGGACGGATTCGTTGAGTGATGTGCGCGGGCTGCGGGTCGGACATGCGCAGCGCGTCGGGGACGGGTGGCTCACGGGTACCACCGTGGTGGTGGCCCCGGAAGGCGGCGCGGTGGCCGCCGTCGACGTACGCGGCGGTGGGCCGGGGACGAGAGAGACGGACGCTCTGGACCCGCGGAACTTGGTGCAGCGCGTCGACGCGGTCGTGCTGACCGGTGGCAGTGCGTACGGGCTCGACTCGGCGTCCGGAGTGATGGCCTGGCTCGAGGAGCAGGGCCGCGGCTTCCCGGTGCGCGGGCCTGGCGAGGTCGTGCCCGTGGTACCCGCGGCCTGCGTCTTCGACCTCGGGCGGGGCGGCGACTGGCGGGCGCGGCCGGACGCGGCGCTCGGCCGCGAGGCGGCCGAAAGGGCGAGCTTCACGGTGCCGGAAGGCAACGTCGGCGCGGGGGCCGGAGCCGTCGCGGGCGGCATGAAGGGCGGTGTCGGCACGGCGAGCGTCCGGCTCGCGTCCGGGTTCACGGTCGCTGCCCTCGTGGTGGTGAATGCGGTGGGCTCGGTGGTGGATCCGGCGAGCGGTGTGCTCTACGGCCGCTACTTCGAGGGCCCTCAGGAAGCCCCCGCCCCGGACCGGCGTCGGGCAGCGCTCGAGCGGCTGGCCGAGGCCGGAGCGGAGACGGCCCGCCGCAGCGGGGCGGGGGCGACGTCGCAGGAGGCCGCCTCGGGCCCGTCGCAGCCTCCGCTCAACACCACGCTTGCCGTGGTGACGACGGACGCCGCTCTCGACCGGGCGCGGGCCCAGAAGCTCGCCGGCACGTCGCACGACGGACTGGCGCGGGCAGTGCGGCCGGTGCATCTGCTGCACGACGGAGACACGGTGTTCACGCTGGCGACGGGCGAGCGATCGCTCAGTGCGGATCCGTTGAGCGAACTGACGGAGGTGAACGCGGTGTTGGCGGCCGGCGCGGACGTGGTGACCCGTGCGGTGGTCAAGGCCGTACTGGCTGCGCGCACGGTGGACGGTCCGGGCGGAGTGTTCCCGTCGTACAGCGATCTGTACGGCCCGCCGGAGGGCTGAGTGCGGGACGGGCCCGGCACGGCGGGACGGTTGCGGGCCAGGCGGAGCAGGACGCCGGTACGGCCTTCGAGCTGAGCGGGGCGGCCGTTGCCGGCCCGCCACCGTCGCCGCACGGCGGCTGGCCGGTCAGGGACCCAGGCGCGGCGCGTCTCCCTCAGCGCTACAAGGGGTTGAGGCGGGCCTTGAGGAGGCAGAACTCGTTGCCTTCGGGGTCGCTGAGGACGTGCCACGGCTCCTCGCCCGTCTGTCCGATCTCGGCCGGGCGTGCGCCGAGCCGCAGCAGACGCTCGAGCTCGGCGTCCATCTCGCGGTCGGTGGCGTTGACGTCGATGTGCAGCCGGGACTTGCCCTTCTCCGGTTCGTCCCTGCGGCTGAGGACGATCGTCGGCTGCGGGCCACCGAAGCCTTCACGCGGCCCGATCTCCAGCGTTCCGTCGTCCTCCCGGTCGAGTACGACGAAGTCCAGCACCTCGCACCAGAAACGGGCGAGCACGTCGGGCTCACGGCAGCTGAGCACCAGCTCGCTGATACGACATGCCATGGAGAAAAACCCCATGCTCGAACCGGGCACTGCCGGGCAGGTCACCCTCGAACTCCCGGGCGCCGGCAGCGAAATCAGGCCTGCGACCGTATCGGAGGAAACAACGCCGGCGAACTGATTCGACGCCGCCGGTCGTCCCCTCCCAGCTGCGGGGCGGCTACCGGTGCGTGGAGGAGCGGGCGTCCATCGCGGTGCGCGCCGTCTCCTCGTCCTCGTAGACCTCGCACATGTGCCGGCCGTCGGGCGTCGCGGTGTGCTCGAGCTCCCACAGGCTGAGCTCGCTGCCGTCCGTCAGCAGGAACACGTGCTCGTACAGGGCGCAGCCGACGCCGGACGTGGTTCCCGCGCAGGGGTGGCCGAAGGACTGGGTGATCTGGTGGGCGAGCGCGGTGCGCAGGAGTTCGGCCACGTGCTCGCGCGGCCGGTCCGCGTTCTCCGCGCGGCGCAGGAGGCGCCGGGCGTGGTCGGTGGAGTCGTCGGGCGAGTAGGCGCGGGGCCAGGTCCGGACGTCGGGGTGGACGAGGCGGAAGCGGGCGACTCGGTGGGGCGGTAGGCCGGACTCGTCCAGTTCCACCTCGAGTCCCATCTCGATTTCCACCTCGATCCCCAGCTCCAGCTCGAGGGACAGGCCCGCCGCCCCGGGGTCACGCGGCGCACGATCCGCCGTGTGCTTCGCGGACGTGCCGCTGTGCGGGTCACGGTCGACGTGGGCCCCGCCCTCGCCGGCCGGAGTCAGACGGGAGGCGGCGAGGTCCGCCTGGGAGGCGTCGGTGTACAGCTCGTGGTCCGTCGGCCCGCCCTGCGTGGTGGCGTACGCCAGCTCCCACAGCGTGAGGGCGCGGCCGTCGGCGAGGAGGAAGGTGTGACGGTGCGTCTCGCGGTGCAGGCCCGCGGTGTGGTGGGCAGCATGCAGTGAACTGTCGTAGGCCAGCGCCGAGTCCAGGCTCGATATGGTCTCGTCGGGCAGCTCGAAGGAGTTCAGGGCGCGTCCGAGGAGCCGCGTGAGGTGCTCCTCGGGGGTCTCGTACGTAACGCTCAAGGCTTCTCCCGGCATCGCTGCATGTCACCTTGTGACCGCTCACCGTAGTCTCTGGATCGGACATCATGTCCGGTGTTCGGGGAAACGTACGACGGCCTTCCCGAGTTCCCGCAGGCCGGAGCCGAACTCCCGCCGCCGGGGCGGGTGATCGAGGTGAGGGAAGCGCGACG
Source organism: Streptomyces sp. YIM 130001 (assembly GCF_003574445.1). Lineage (GTDB taxonomy): Bacteria > Actinomycetota > Actinomycetes > Streptomycetales > Streptomycetaceae > Streptomyces. The sequence goes on along the minus strand of NZ_KZ984557.1, from coordinate 85,238 downwards.
TGAATGGGGGCGCGAGCCGTTGCGCCGCCACGGCGCACGCCCGGGGGCGCCCGTCCGCGGACGGGCCACCCCCGGGTCCAACTACCGCCCCACGGAGGGCTGCACGCTCTTGCCGGCCTGAACGGACCCGACGGCAAGCGGCTCTTGGCCACCCGCCGCCTCGTCGGCCGCGGTTCCTGCGTCCACAGGCCCGGCGGGGGCGGACGCGGCCGTCTTCGCATCCGTCGCGCCGTCCGGCTCCTTGCGCATGCCCTTGAGAACGACGACCAGGGCCGCCGTCACACACGTACCGGCCGCGACTGCCACCAGGTAGAGCCAGGGCAGGCCGATCAGCGGGACCACGAAGATGCCGCCGTGCGGCGCCTGCAGGGTCGCGCCGAAGCTCATCGACAGCGCTCCGGTGACCGCGCCGCCCGCCATCGACGCGGGAATCACCCGCAGGGGATCGGCCGCCGCGAACGGAATCGCGCCTTCGGTGATGAACGAGGCGCCGAGCACCCAGGCCGCCTTGCCGTTCTCCCGTTCGGTGCGGGTGAAGAGCTTGCCGCGCACGGTCGTGGCGAGCGCCATCGCGAGCGGCGGCACCATGCCGGCGCCCATCGCGGCCGCCATGACCTTGAGGTTGCCGTCCGTGGCGCCTGCCCCCAGACCGCCGACGGCGAAGGCGTAGGCGACCTTGTTGAGCGGGCCGCCGAGGTCGAAGCACATCATCAGGCCGAGGATGACGCCGAGGATGACGGCGTTCGCGCCGCTCAGGCTCTCCAGCCAGTCGGTGAGCGCACTCTGCAGCGAGGCGATGGGCTTGCCCACGACGAGGAACATCAGGAATCCGACGACCGCGGACGAGATCAGCGGGATCACGACCACCGGCATGATGCCGCGCAACACCGGTGGGATGCCGACCCGTTGGATCGCCATCACCACCGCGCCGGCGAGGAGTCCCGCGACCAGGCCGCCGAGGAATCCGGCATCGATGGCGACGGCGACGGCGCCGCCGACGAATCCGGGGACGAGGCCGGGGCGGTCCGCCATGCCGTAGGCGATGTATCCGGCGAGTACGGGAACCAGGAAGCCGAAGGCGAGTTGGCCGGTCTGGAAGAGCAGCGCGGCCCAACTCGCGGTCTCGGTCCAGGCGAAGTGTTCGGCGACGGATTTCGCCTGGTCGATCTCGTAGCCGCCGATCGCGAAGCCGAGGGCGATGAGCAGACCCCCCGCGGCGACGAACGGGACCATGTAACTGACGCCCGACATCAGCCACTTGCGGAGCTTGGTGCCGTAGCCGTCGCCGTCGTCACCTGCGGCGTCGACAGGAGTGACGCCGGCCGACGCGTCGGTGCGCTCGCCGCGGGCGGCCTTCTCGCGCACCTCGGCGACGAGTTCGGCCGGACGGTTGATGCCCGCCTTGACACCCACGTCGACGGTGGGCTTCCCGGCAAAGCGTTCCCGCTCCCGTACGGGTACGTCGTGGGCGAAGATCACCGCGTCCGCGGCGGCGATGACGGACGGGTCGAGGCGGCTGAAGCCGGCGGAACCCTGGGTCTCCACGACGAGTTCGACGCCCGCGTCCCGGCCCGCGTTCTCCAGCGACTCGGCCGCCATGTAGGTGTGGGCGATTCCGGTGGGACAGGAGGTGACCGCGACAATTCTGAACGGGTGCTCCGCCGAGGCGGGTTGGGGTTCCTCGGCGGAGGGGGTGACGGAGTCGGGCGGGTCCTCGCCGTCCGTGGGAGCAGCAGCCGGTGCGGGTACCTGGGGCTCCGCGGCCTCCCCGCCCCTGACCAGCGCCGCCGCCTCGGCCGGGTCGTCGGCCGCGCGCAGAGCGGCGGTGAACTCGGCGTCCATCAGCCTGCGGGCGAGAGCGGACAGGATCGTCAGATGGTCACTGTCGGCGCCTTCCGGCGCGGCGATCAGAAACACCAGGTCGGCGGGCCCGTCCGGAGCGCCGAAGTCGATCCCGGCGGCGCTGCGGCCGAACGCCAGGCTGGGCTCGGTGACATGGGCGCTACGGCAGTGCGGGATGCCGATACCGCCGTCGAGGCCGGTGGGCATCTGCGCCTCGCGGGCGGCGACGTCCGCGAGGAAGCCGTCCAGGTCGGTGACCCGGCCGAGGGCGGCCATGCGCTCGGCGAGCGAACGGGCCGCCGCCTCCTTGCTCTCGGCGGACAGGTCGAGATCGACCAGTTCCGCGGTGATCATCTCGCTCATCGCGGGCTCCTTTGCTCGCGTACGGCCCCGGGGACGGGGGCGGTGTGAGGACCGGGGTACGGGGACACGGGGGTGTCCGGAATCGAGGGGGTCTGCGGGACGGCGGACGCGGCGGTCATACGGCCGGCTCGGTGAGAGGGCGGTCCATGGGGACCTGCGAGGTCACGGTGACCGCGTCCGGCACCAGGTCCGCCGGGGTCGGCATCACGCTGCCGGGCAGTTGCACGGCAGCGGCGCCGTGGGCGACCGCGGCGGCAAGCGCCTGCGGTCCCGCGCCGCCGGCCGCCAGGAACCCGGCGAGCGACGCGTCTCCGGCACCGACGTTGCTGCGCACGGAGGTCACCGGTGCGCTCGCGAAGTGCACGCCGGAGGCGTCGACGAGGAGTTGGCCGTCCGCGCCGAGGCTGGCGAGCACGGAGCGCGCGCCCAACTCACGCAGTTCCTCGGCCGCCTTCACGGCGTCACCGACGGTGGACAGCGGGCGGCCCACCGCCTCGGCGAGTTCTTCGGCGTTCGGCTTGACGACGTCCGGGCGCTCGGCGAGGGCGGCGAGCAGTGCCGGGCCCGAGGTGTCGAGGGCGATACGGGCGCCGGCCTCATGGGCGCGGGCCACCAGGGCGGCGTACCAGGCGGGGTCGAGGCCGCGCGGGAGGCTGCCGCAGCAGGCGACCCAGTCGGCGTCGACCGAACCGGCGCCGACCGCGGCGAGCAGCGACTCGGCCTCGGCGTCGGAGAGTTCGGGCCCCGGCGCGTTGATCTTCGTGAGGGTTCCGTCGGGTTCGGCGACCGAGATGTTGGACCGGGTGTGGCCGGCCACCGGTACCGGCACGGCGACGATGCCCTGGTCCCGCAGAAGCGTGGCGACGAGCTCGCCCGGTACGCCGCCGAGCGGGAGTACGGCAAGGGTGGCGACGCCGGCGGCGGAGACGGCGCGAGAGACGTTGACGCCCTTGCCGCCGGGGTCCATGCGCTCGCCGGTGGCCCGGACGACCTCACCCCGGTCGAGGGCGGGTACCTCGTAGGTGCGGTCGAGGGACGGGTTCGGGGTGACGGTGAGAATCATGCGGCTACTGCTTCCGGTGGTGCGGGTCGGTCCTGCCGTACGGGGGTGGGGCGCCGACGGAGTCCGGGGTACGGGGCGGGCGGGGCGGCCGCGGGGCTACACCCGCAGCACCTCCGTACCGTCGCGTTCGATCGCCTCCGCCTCCGCCTGGCCGAGGCCGGTGTCGGTGATCAGCAGGTCCACGTCGGTGAGGGAGCCGAAGCGGGCGAAGTGCTCCTGGCCGTGCTTGGCCGAGTCGGCGAGCAGGACGACGCGGCGGGCCGCATGGGCGGCGGCCCGTTTGACGGCGGCCTCGGCGAGGTCGGGGGTGGTGAGACCGGCGGCGGTGGAGAAGCCGTTGGCCGCGAGGAAGGCGACGTCGGCGCGGATCTCGCCGTAGGAACGCAGGGCCCAGGCGTCGACGGCCGCCCGGGTCCGGTGGCGGACGCGGCCGCCGATGAGGTGGAGCTGGATGCCGGGGTGGTCGGCGAGCCGGGCGGCGACAGGCAGGCCGTGGGTCACGACGGTGAGCGCCGATTCGAGGGGAAGTGCGGCGGCGAGGCGGGCCACCGTCGTACCGGCGTCGAGGATGACGCTGCCCTCGGCGGGCAGCTCGGCCACGGCCGCGCGGGCGATGCGGTCCTTCTCGTCGGCGGAGGTGGACTCGCGCTCGGTGAGGTCGGGCTCGAAGTCGAGGACTCCGGCCGGGATGGCGCCGCCGTGCACGCGGCGGACGAGGCCGGCGCGGTCGAGCGCCTTGAGGTCGCGCCGGATGGTCTCGGCGGTGACCTGGAACTCCTCGGCGAGGGAAAGGACGTCCACGCGGCCGCCGTCACGCGCGAGGCGGAGGATCTCCTGCTGGCGCTCCGGTGCGTACATGTGGTTTCAGCTCCGCTTCGTGCCCGAACATGTGGTTTCACTCCCCAAGGTACGACCGGATTTCCGAGAAGTAAACACATTCGGGCATCACGCAGACAGAAACAGAAACTCGCCCGGCGCTCGCGTGCCTGTTCTTCACGCGAGCGCCGGGCGAGGTCGAAGTCACCCTTGCCGCGTCAGTACCTGCACCTTCTCCCCCGCCTCATGGCCGCCCTCGCCCTCCACTCCGCGAGCACCACCGGCGACGTCCCCGCCGGCCGCCTCGCCGCCACCCTCCACATGCTGCGCGGCCCGCCCCGGCAACGCGAACATCACCAGGAAGATCACCCCGAGCACCCCGGCCACCCAGCCGAGCGCGTTCTCGAAGGCGGACACGAATGCCGGTCCTACGGCAGCAGGCGCCAGGGGCTCGTCGATCACCCCGAAGAACACCACCGACACCAGGCCGAGCCCGAGGGCGTTGCCCATCTGCATGGTCGTGTTGACCAGGCCGGAGGCCGATCCGGAGTGCTCGCGCGGTACGTCGGAGAGCACCGCGTCGGTCAGCGGCGCCACGATCAGGCCCATCCCGACACCCATCACGAGCAGCGGCGCGACCATCTGCCAGGACGAGATCCCGGCGCCGTAGTGCCCGGCCTCCCAGAGGTAGAGCAGCACGCCGGACGCCATGATCAGTGCCCCGGCCTGCAGCACCTTGCGGCCGAAGCGAGGGACGAGCTTCTGCACGGAGATCCCGGCCGCCGCCGAGACCGCGACGGAGAACGGAACCCCGGTGAGCCCCGCGTGCAGCGCGCTCCAGCCCAGCCCGTACTGCAGGTAGAGCGTCCACACCAGGAAGAAGATGCCGAGCGCGACACCGAAGGTCAGTTGCACGGCGATACCGGCGCGGAAGCTCCTGACCCGGAAGAGCGACAGCTCGATGAGCGGCGACCCGTCCCGCACCGCCTTCCGCTTCTCGTACGCCACGAGTACGGCGAGGACGGCCAGGGCGCCGGCCATCAGCGCGTACCCCCACAGCGGCCAGTCCAGCTCACGGCCGCGCGTCAGCGGATAGAAGAGCATCAGCAGGGCGACGGTGACGAGCGCCACTCCGACGAGGTCCAGGCGCAGGGCCTTCGGGGCGCGGGATTCCAGGATGTACTTGCGGCCGAGGATCAGGGCCGCGATACCGACGGGCAGGTTGATCAGGAAGATCGGACGCCAGCCGAGGCCGAAGAGGTCTCCCTCGGTGAGCAGTGCGCCGAGCAGTGGTCCGGAGACCGCGCCGAGTCCGACGATGGCGCCGAACAGGCCGAATACCTTGCCCCGTTCGTGCGCCGGGAAGGTGGCGTGCACGATCGACAGGACCTGCGGGACCATCAGCGCCGCGGTGGCGCCCTGCAGGATCCGGGAGGCGACGAGCATCTCCGGGTTGCCGGCGAAGCCGCAGAGCGCGGAGGCGGCGGTGAAGCCCGCGACGCCGATCAGGAAGACCCGTTTACGGCCGTGGATGTCGCCGAGCCGACCGCCGGTGATCAGACCGGCGGCGAACGCCAGCGCGTATCCCGCGGTGATCCACTGGATCTGGCCGAACGAGGCGCCGGTGTCCCGTTGGATCGACGGGATCGCGATGTTGACGATCGTGACGTCGACGAGGTCCATGAAGGCCGCGGTCATCACGATGGCGAGGGCGAACCAGCGGCGCCGGTCCGAGGGCGGCGACGCGTTCCCGGCAGCAGGTGCGTGAGCGGTACGAGAGGTCATGTCCGAAAGCTAGAAGCCATATAGGCCAGGGTGTGTCCTCCTTCTGCGCCACTCTGGGGGCATGACGATCGACACCCCGGCACGGCTCCTTCAGCTCCTCTCCCTGCTGCAGACTCCGCGCGAATGGCCCGGCGGCGAGCTCGCCGGACGGCTCGGTGTCTCCCGGCGCACGGTCCGCCGCGACGTGGACCGACTGCGCGAACTCGGCTATCCGGTCCAGGCCACGATGGGCGTCGAGGGCGGCTACCGCCTGGTCGCGGGCAAGGCGATGCCGCCCCTGGTGCTCGACGACGAGGAGGCGGTGGCGATCGCCGTCGGTCTGCGCGCGGGCGCCGGTCATGCGGTGGAGGGCGTCGAGGAGGCGTCCGTACGGGCGCTCGCGAAGCTCGAGCAGGTGCTGCCGTCACGGCTGCGGCACCGCGTCTCGACGCTCCAGGCGGCGACGATTCCACTCACCGGCGGCGACGGATCGACGATCGCTCCGGAGACCCTCACGGTCCTCGCCTCGGCGTGCAGCGGTCACGAACGGCTGCGGTTCGGCTACCGCGCCGGCGACGGCACCGATTCCCGGCGCCTGGTCGAGCCGTACCGCCTGGTCGCGACGGGGCGCCGCTGGTACCTGGTGGCGTACGACCTGGAGCGCGAGGACTGGCGGACCTTCCGGGTGGACCGGGTCGCGGACCCCTTCGCGACGGGCGCGCGGTTCGCGCCGCGGGAGGTGCCGGGCGGTGACGCTGCGGAGTACACGCGCCGTTCGATGCAGCGTCAGCAGGCGTCGTACGAGATCGATGTGACGTTCGCGGCGCCGGCGGACGTGGTGGCGGCGCGGATCCCGGCGGCGATCGGGGTGCCGGAACCGGTGGACGCGGACACCTGCCGGCTGCGCGCGTCGGCGGGCGACGCGATCGAATGGCTGACGCTTCGGCTCACCCTGGTCGGCGTCGACTTCACGGTGCACGCGCCGAGCGAACTCATCGCCCACATCGAGGAGTTGGGCGGCCGCCTGCAACGGGCGGTGCCACCCCGGCCCGACGTCACCTCGAGCCCGTCCTGACGATCCACCGTCGCGGCCGCCGCACGCGGTCCACCAGCAGGAAACCTCCCGCGCTCGACGCGGCCGGCGTTCCGGCGTCATCGGCGCGCCGGAGCACGTCCTGGCGACGTACTGACGCGGACAGGCGATCGCCGGAGCGCCGTACGACGTCGAGGGTCCGGCAGCCGCCCGCGGCCGGCACACGGTCAACGGCCGTTCCCGAACAAGGGAGAGCCCCGGCGCCGGGGGGGGTGGGCACCGGGACTCGGCTCTATGGCGGGGCGATCGCCGGACTACGCCGCGGCGTCGAACCCCGTGTCACGGGCCAGACGCTTCAGCTCGAGCAGCGCATGCTTCTCGATCTGCCGGATCCGCTCCCGGGTCAGGCCGTGCTCCTTGCCGACCTCGGTGAGGGTCCGCTCGCGGCCGTCCTCTATGCCGTACCGCATCTTGATGATCGACGCGGTGCGGTGGTCGAGGCGCCCGATGAGGTCGTCGAGCTCCTCGCTGCGCAGCAGCGTGAGCACGGACTGCTCGGGCGAAACGGCCGAGGTGTCCTCGAGGAGGTCACCGAACTGGGTCTCGCCCTCGTCGTCCACCGACATGTTCAACGACACCGGGTCGCGGGCCCAGTCGAGGACGTCCGCCACGCGCTCCGGCTTGGCGCCGAGCTCTGCGGCGATCTCCGTGTGCTCGGGGTCGCGGCCGTGCTCGCGGTTGAACTCGCGCTGGACGCGGCGGATCCGGCCCAGCTCCTCGACGAGGTGGACGGGGAGGCGGATGGTGCGCGACTGATCGGCGATCGAGCGGGTGATGGCCTGCCGGATCCACCAGGTCGCGTATGTCGAGAACTTGAAGCCCTTGCGGTAGTCGAACTTCTCGACCGCGCGGACCAGGCCGGCGTTCCCCTCCTGGATCAGATCGAGCAGGGGGAGGCCGCTGCGCGGGTACCGGCGGGCCACCGCGACGACCAGGCGGAGGTTGGACCGGATGAAGATGTCCTTGGCCCGCTCGGAGTCGGCGATGAGCGCCTCGAGCTCCTCGGGAGTGGCGCCCTCGGCGGACTTGCTCGGCTCTTCCAGCGTCTCGTCGAGTATCTGCCGGGCGTACACACCGGCCTCGATGATCTGCGACAGCTCGACCTCCCTGGCGGCGTCGAGCAGCGGGGTACGCGCGATCTCGTCGAGATACATCCCGACCAGGTCGCGGTCGGCGATCTCACCGGTCGAGGCGCGAACCCTGCTTGTCGCGTCGTTCCTACCCCCGCCGCCGAGGGACGAGGTGCCCTCTGTGGCGGACTTGCGACGGGCGACGGCACGGGTTGCCATGCGTGCTCCCTTGCGTATCGAGGTCTCTCCGCTCACGGAACGGAGAGCGGGCGGGGCCGGCTGTGACTGAACTGTCCGGATTGGCTCACCCTGCTCGGGTAATCCGCATCCGATGGAAACAACGACTGGAATCCGGACAGAATTCCCATGGCACCCATCAATTCTCGGAATCTTGCAGTACCCTGTGCCGCCGCACTCCGTGAGTCGGACATCCTGGCCCATAACGCTGCAGGTCAGGACGGGTACAGCGGGGACCACGGGGCCATTTTGGACATCTCTCACTCCGTCGTGAACGAGACGGCCATCACACCCGACGCGCGGACCGGGTCGCAGTGCCCGCTCTGTCTCACGAACACCCCACGCCCCCATAACGCTGGACGCCGCGCTGCCGTTCCCCGGTCGGGGACGACCGCGCCACCGGCCGTCGGCCGACACCGTCTCGTCCCTGCAGAAGGACGAGTACAGGCACCTTGTGGTTGCCACCGCCGGGCGGGTTCCCGAACGAGGCTCACGCAACCACCCCGAAGCGGGCGTCCACGCGCGGAATCGCTCCTACCTCACTCCCCCGCGTGAACCGATCACGGAATTCTTTCGTCCACCCGTGCGGGCTCCGTACGGTCCTGGTGTCGCTCGAGTCGCAGGCCGACCGCCCGTACATACGGGGGCGGCGGCCACGGACCGGAGCGCCGAGAGAGGGCAGGACCTCAGCCGAACTGCACCGAGCGCTTGGCGAGGCCCATCCAGAAGCCGTCGATGACCGGGCGGTGCGTGTCGAGTTCACCGGTGGCGTCCGCCGCGCCCAGGGTGACGAAGAGGGGGGCGAAGTGTTCGGTTCGCGGATGGGCGAGCAGACCGGCCGGGGACCGGTGGGCGAAGTCGAGCAGCCCGTCGACGTCTCCGGCCGCGAGCGCCTCACCGCCCCACACGTCGAACTCGACCGACCAGGACGGGATTCCACCCTGGCGCAGCGCGGCCAGATTGTGGGTGAAGAAGCCGCTGCCGACAATCAGGACGCCCTCGTCGCGCAGCGGTGCGAGCCTGCGTCCGACGTCCATGAGGCGCTGCGGGTCGAGCGTGGGCAGCGAGATCTGAAGTACGGGGACGTCGGCGTCGGGGTACATCTCGACGAGCGGGACATACGCGCCGTGGTCGAGCCCGCGATCCGGCACGTCCTGCACCGGCATCCCGGCGTCGCTGAGCAACTTCCGTACGGACTCGGCCAGTCGGGGCGCTCCGGGCGCCGCATAGGTCACCCCGTAGTAGTGCTCGGGGAAGCCCCAGAAGTCGTATACGAGCGGGAGGGTCTCGGTCGCACCGAGGGCGAGCGGCGCCTCCTCCCAGTGCGCGGAGACCATCAGGATCGCGGTGGGGCGCGGCAGATCGGCGGACCAGGCGGCGAGCTGGCCGGGCCACAGGGCGTCGTCGGCGAGCGGTGGGGCGCCGTGGCTGAGGTAGAGGGCGGGCATCCGCTCACCGGCTGCGCGCTCCTGGGTGGCATTCATGTCGACTCCCGCCTGCACTCTTACTCGGACGTATGCGAATCCAGTGACTTGCTTGAATCTTCAAGTTCCGTCTGAGCATACTCGGTCCTGCCGTTTCGTTCAAGTTTCAAGAAGCTCTTCGTACAGTGGGAGACATGACCAAGCACAACGAGGACCCGCGCTGGCTCAACGACGAGGAACGGCGCACCTGGCTGGCCTATCTGCACGCCAGCACGCTCCTCGAGGACCATCTCGACCGGCAGTTGCAGCGCGACGCCAAGATGCCGCACGTGTACTACGGACTCCTTGTCCACCTGTCCCAGGCGCCCCGCCGCACGATGCGTATGACGGAGCTGGCCAGGAACGCCAAGATCACCCGGTCCCGGCTCTCGCACGCGATCGCCCGCCTGGAGAAGTCGGGCTGGGTCCGCCGCGAGGACTGCCCCTCCGACAAGCGCGGGCAGAACGCGATCCTCACCGACGAGGGCATGGACGTCCTCAAGGGCGCGGCGCCGGGCCATGTGGCGGCGGTGCGCCAGGCGATCTTCGACCGGCTCAGCCCCGAACAGCAGAAGTCCCTCGGCGAGATCATGCAGATCGTCGCCGAGGGACTGCAGCCGGCCGAGGCCGGTGCGGATCTGCCCTGGCTGCGCTGACGGGCCGCGCCGCGCGACCAGGGCCGTGGATCAGTGCGCCACGACGGGCACCTTGACCTCGTCCACGGCGCCCTCGCCGTCCGCCACCGAGCCCGTGACCTGGCCCGAGCCGCCCTGGTGGCCGGCGTTTACGAAGGTCAGGGCGATGGCGGAGGCAACCGCGAGGATGCCGACGGCCCACCAGATCGCGCTGCTGTAGCCGTCCACCATCGCCTGCGCCTGCAGGAGCTTCTGCGCCGCCGGTGTGGTGGCGTCGGCCGCGTTCGCGGTGAGGTAGGCGGTGGTCGCGGAGGCCGCGACGGTGTTCAGGAGGGCGGTGCCGATGGCGCCGCCGACCTGCTGCGAGGTGTTGACCATCGCGGAGGCGACGCCAGCGTCCCGCGCCTCGACACCGTGCGTGGCAAGGGACATGGCCGGCATGAAGGCCGTACCGAGACCGAGGCCGAGCAGCAGCAGCGCCGGCAGGACCAGGGTGGCGTACGAGGAGTCGACCTTCATCTGCGTGAGCAGCAGCATGCCGAGCGCGCCGACCAGGAATCCGGGGCCCATCAGGAGCCGCGGCGGGATGCGGGTCATCAGACGGGCGCCGATCTGCGTCGAGCCCGTGATCATGCCCGCGACCATCGGCAGGAAGGCGAAGCCGGTCTCGACCGGCGAGTAGCCCTTCACGATCTGCAGGTAGTAGGTCAGGAAGAGGAAGACGCCGAACATGCCGATGACCGCGAGGCCCAGCGACAGGTACACGCCGCCACGGTTGCGGTCGGTCAGTACGCGCAGCGGGAGCAGCGGCGACTTGACCCGCGACTCGACGACGATGAAGGAGAGCAGCAGTACGGCCGAGGCGACGAACATGCCGATGGTGACGCTGTCCGACCAGCCTTCGGACTCGGCACGGGTGAATCCGTAGACCAGGGCGACCAGGCCGAGGGTGGAGAGGATGACGCCGGGTATGTCGAGCGTCGAGCGGTTGCGCGAGCCGGCCGGCTCACGGATGACGAAGTAGGCACCGGCGGCGGCGATGACCGCGAACGGCACGTTGACGAAGAACGTCCAGCGCCAGTCCAGGTACTCGGTGAGGAAGCCGCCGAGGATCAGGCCCACGGCGCCACCGCCACCGGCGATCGCACCGTAGATACCGAAGGCCTTGGCCCGCTCCTTGGCCTCGGTGAACATGACCGCGAGCAGCGAGAGCGCGGCCGGGGCGAGCAGCGCGCCGAACACACCCTGCAGGGCGCGGGCGCCGAGCATCATCGCCTCGCCGGTGGCGGCACCGCCGAGCGCGGAGGCCGCGGCGAAGCCGACCAGGCCGGTGACGAAGGTGCGCTTACGGCCCCACAGGTCGGCGATCCGGCCACCGAAGAGAAGCAGTCCACCGAAGGCGAGCGCGTAGGCGGTGATGACCCACTGGCGGTTGCCGTCGGAGATGCCCAGGTCCTGCTGGGCGGAGGGCAGCGCGATGTTCACGATGGTCGCGTCGAGGACGACCATCAGCTGGGCGAGAGCGATGAAGACGAGCGCCTTCCAGCGCCTGGGATCGGGCTCGGCCGCCGGAGGCCTGGACAGGGCCTGGGACGGGTTCGGGGATGTTTCTGACATGGGGGTACCCACCTCGGTACGTCGTCGCATGAAAAATCGTGAGAAATCGGCTTGACAAGGGATGCGGGTTCCCCCGTGATCCCGAGCACGCGGGCGTCACTGACCGCGGTGGCCGTTGGCTTGGGTCCGCCACTGGGGCGGGCGCGTGAGGGTCTCGGTCAGGTCAGGCGTCGCGCCTGAGGTCCTCCAGAGTGGCCGGGGCGCCGGGCAGCGCGGAGGGCGCGGGCGCCCGCAGCCCGTCGAGGAAGAGCTGCAGATGGCGATGGACGAATCGGTCGATGCCCGGACACCCGAGGCCGGGCAGTGGCCGCGTGAGCTGGGAGAGCGCGACCATGAGGTCGCCGACGGCGACATCGGACCGCAGCTGACCGGCCGCGCGGGCCTGCTCCATCAGTTCCTCGACCATCCCCTCGAGACGCATCCGGGCCTCGTCGAGGTCCGGGTGGTCGCGGTGGTGCTGCTCGAAGTCGCCGGCGAGCATCGGGCACAGCGCGCCGATCCGCTCGTCGGCCGCCGCGTGCACGAAGGTGCCGAGCGCCTCGAAAGCGTCGGACTCCGCGGCGAGCGCCCGTTCGGCCTGGACCGACGCGCGATCCATCACCGTGCAGACGACTTCCCTGATGAGTTCCCCGCGGTCCGCGAAGTGCCGGTAGAGCGTGGCGTTGCCGACCTCCGCGCGGCGGGCGATCTCGTCGAGCGGGACCTCGGGGCCGAGCTCGACGAACACCTCACGCGCGGCGGCCACGATGCGCTCCCGGTTGCGCAGGGCGTCGGCCCGCGGGCGGGGGACCTTGCGCGTGCGTTCGGTTGCGGTGACCACTTGAGGCTCTCCTGACGACTGGTGCGGGCCGGCCGTGTACCGGCCGACGGTCCGCCGGCTGACCGACCGGCCGACCGGGTCGATCCGACGGACCGACCTATGCGGGGAATCCGTCCCCGTTTCACGAGGACACCCATGCAAACGGGGAGACCTTCCCCAGTTATTTCGGGGGTTCCTGTGACCTGACTCACACACCGGCGGAGGCCGCCCCTCGATCGGTCGCACTCAGCGAGCGCTCCGACACGCCGAGGCACAGGGTGATCGACAAGGGGGATCGATCGACCTGTGAGAGCAGCCGCGTGCGTTCCGGCTGCCGCGAACCGGAAGGGCACCGCATGCAGCTGTCCCCCCGCTGGATACCCAGGCCCCGACGCCGCACGGCGTTCGCCGCGGCCATAGCCCTCACCCTCTCGGTGAGCCTTTCGGCCAGCGCAGGACAGCTGCTCCCCGACGCACACACCGCGGCAGGCCCGATAGCCGCCGCCCGCGCCACCGCCCTCGGCCCGTGCATGATCAGCGGCACGATGGGCGTCCAGATGTCCGAGGGCGTGCCCACGGCACCCGGCTACTCCCGGTCCACCGGCGAGGTCCGCGCCCTCAACCTGATGATCGACTTCTCCGACGCACGGGGCGAGGGCTCCGCGACGGACCGGCTCGGCGAGTTCTTCCCGCAGACGCAGAAATGGTTCCGCACCAGTTCGTACGGCCGGCTCGACTACCGGCCCGAGGCGCCGATCAAGGACTGGCTGCGGATGCCGCTGTCGTTCGCCGAGTACGGGATAGAACGCGGCGCCCCCTTCGACCCGGGATACCGGCGCCTCGTCGAGGACATCGTGCAGGCCGCCGACCCGAAGGTGGACTTCCGCCGGTACGACCTGGTCAACATCCTGATGACGCCGAACGCCGGCCCCTCGGCGCTGGACACCGTCCTGTCGGTGACGTTCGCCGGCAACCACGAGGCCCCGGTCGCCGACGGCGTGCCGGTCTCCAACGCCTCGTTCGTATACAGCCGCCAGGACGACGGCTCGGGCTCGTACCGCGAGACCGGCTACCGCGTACTGCCGCACGAGAACGGCCATGTCTTCGGGCTGCCCGACCTCTACACCGCCGACGGCGGCGGCGCGGTCGGCCACTGGGACATCATGAGCGAGGACTGGGGCGCCAACAACGACCTGCTCGGCTGGCACAAGTGGAAGCTGGGCTGGCTCGACGACCAGCAGATCAGCTGCGCCGCGACCCCGGGCACCACCGAGCACGTCCTGGAGCCGCTGCCCACCGAGGGCGGCACCAAGATCGCCTTCGTGCCGCTCAGCGAACGCACCGGCATCGCGGCCGAGGTGCGCATACCCGGCGGCAACGACGAGGCGGTGTGCAAGCCCGGCGTCCTGGTCTACCGCGTCGACGCCGACGTCGACACCGGCCAGGGGCCCGTCGAGGTCTCCGACTCGACCAAGGACAGCGGGGGTTGCACCCGTCGGCCCAACGTCCACGCCGAGCTCTCGGACGCCCCGTACTCCCCCGGCGAGACGTACACGGACAAGAAGACCGGCGTGCGGATCACCGTCGCCTCTGCCTCGCAGGACGGCACCTACCGGGTGCGTGTGACCCGGCCCTGAGCCGGTACGGTCGCTCGCCTCAGCTCGACCGCAGCGCCGCGGTCGAGCCGCGCACCACGAGCTCCGGCATGAACACGAACTCGGTGTGCGGCGCCGGTTCCCCGTCGACCTCCTCGAGCAGCGCGCGCACCGCGGCCTGCCCCATCGACTGCACCGGCTGCCGGATGGTGGTCAGCGGCGGGTCGGTGAAGGCGATCAACTGCGAGTCGTCGAAGCCCACCACGGAGACGTCACCGGGTACGTTGAGGCCGCGCCGGCGCACGGCACGCACCGCGCCCAGCGCCATCATGTCGCTCGCGCACACCACCGCCGTGCAGCCGCGGTCGAGGAGTACGCCCGCCGCGGCCTGGCCGCCCTCGAGCGTGAACAGCGAGTGCTGGACGAACTGTTCGGAGTCCTTCGGGCCGATGCCGAGGATGCTCTGGAGGCTCTGCCGGAAGCCCTCCACCTTGCGCAAGACCGGCACGAATCTTGCAGGGCCCACGGCAAGGCCGATGCGGGTGTGGCCGAGGGCGGCCAGATGCTTGACGGCCAGCTCCATCGCGGCCCGGTCGTCGGGCGAGACGAAGGGTGCCTTCACCTTCGACGAGAAGCCGTTGATCATCACGTGCGGTACGCCGAGGCCGCGCAGCCGGTCGTAGCGGCGGGTGTCGGCGGTGGTGTCCGCGTGCAGTCCGGAGACGAAGATGATGCCGCAGACACCGCGGTCCACCAGCATCTCGGTGAGCTCGTCCTCGGTGGAGCCGCCGGGGGTCTGGGTGGCGAGCACCGGGGTGTAACCCTGCCTGGTCAGCGCCTGGCCGATGACCTGGGCGAGGGCGGGGAAGATCGGGTTGTCCAGCTCCGGCGTGATGAGTCCGACGAGTCCGGCGCTGCGCCTGCGGAGCCTGACCGGGCGTTCGTAGCCGAGCACGTCGAGCGCGGCCAGGACTGACTCGCGGGTGGCCGCGGCCACACCGGGCTTGCCGTTGAGCACGCGGCTGACTGTGGCTTCGCTGACCCCCGCCTGCGCTGCGATGTCGGCGAGCCGCGCGGTCACAGGACCGGACCCTACCGGCCGGGGACCGTATTGCCCACCACTCGGAACGGGACCGCCGGGCGGCCGGAGACGCGGCTTGTCCGTTCTGCCGGACTTCCGGGCAGGCACCGCCCCAACAAGTCTTGCAGAAAGTTCCCGCAAGGTCTTTCCGACTTCTTGCATCCTTGTTACGTTCCTGCGGAACCCGGCACCGCGACGCAGCGGTCGGTAGGAGGCGTCGTACGCCCCCGAGTCGTTCCGGGCATCTCTGAAGGAGTTCACCATGCGGCGTGGCATAGCGGTCACCGCGCTTGTCTCGGCCCTCGCACTGACGGCGACGGCGTGCGGCGGGGACGGCGATTCGGGCGAGGGCAGCTCGGGGGGCTCGGGCGAGCTCTCCGGCACCGTCACCTTCTGGGACACCTCGAACGACGCCGAGAAGGGCACGTACAAGAAGCTCGCCGAGGGCTTCGAGAAGAAGCACCCGAAGGTCGACGTCAAGGTCGTGAGCGTCCCCTTCGGCGAGGCCAACGCCAAGTTCAAGAACGCGGCGGGCGGCAACTCCGGTGCGCCGGACGTGATGCGCACCGAGGTCGCCTGGGTCGCCGACTTCGCCAACCTCGGCTACCTGGCGCCCCTCGACGGCACGCCGGCTCTGGACGACGCGGGCGACCATCTGCCGCAAGCTCTTGCGAGCACGAAGTTCAAGGACAAGTCCTACGCCGTCCCGCAGACCATCGATTCCCTCGCGCTCTTCTACAACAAGAAGATGCTGAAGGCCGCGAAGGTCGACGTCCCCGAGACCTTCGCCGATGTGCAGAAGGCCGGCGAGACCATCAAGGACAAGACCGGCAGGACCGGCCTCTACCTGCGCGGCGACGACCCGTACTACTACCTGCCCTACCTCTACGGCGAGGGCGGCGACATGCTCGACACCAAGGCCAAGAAGGTCACGGTGGACGACAAGCCCGGCGTCGACGCCTTCAAGGTCATGAAGGACATGCTCGACTCCAAGGCCGCGATCACCGACGCCTCCGACGGCTACAACAACCAGCTGAACGCCTTCAAGGACGGCGACGTCGCGATGGCCCTCGACGGTCCCTGGTCGATCGAAGGCGCCCTGTCGGGCAAGGAGTTCAAGAACGACAAGAACAACCTCGGCGTCGCCGCGGTGCCCGCCGGCTCCCAGCGCCAGGCCTCCCCGCAGGGCGGCTGGAACCTCTCCGTGTACGCCGGCTCCAAGAACCTCGACGCGTCCTACGAGTTCGTGAAGTACATGAGCTCCGCGAAGGTGCAGCAGCAGACCACCGAGGAACTGAGCCTGCTCCCCACCCGCAAGGCCGTGTACGACGAGCCGTCCGTCAAGGACAACATGATGGTCCAGTTCTTCCGGCCCGCCGTCGAGAAGGCCGTCGAGCGCCCGTGGATCCCCGAGGCGAACGCCCTCTTCGAGCCGATCCGGCTGCAGATGGAGAAGGTCCTCTCCGGCAAGGCCACTCCCGAGAAGGCCGCGAAGGGCGTCGGCGACGCCTACCGCAAGCTCCTGAAGGACTACAAGTAGCCGTCCCCGCACCGGAGTTGTAGTCCGCAGCGAGTGCTGCGGCAAGCACCCCCCGGCACATCCCAGAACAGGAGGGCCGACCGCCTCATGGCTGTCGACACAGGCCGAGCGGCGGCGAAGGCCGCGGGCGCACCGGGCGCCCGCGGCCGGGGCCGCACTCCCGGCAAGTCCCCCGGGCGGCTGCGCAGATCGCTGTCCACCCACTGGTACGCCTGGTGCATGGTCGCCCCCGTGGTGGTCGTGATCGGCGTCATCATCGGATATCCCCTGGTCCGCGGCATGTACCTGTCGACGACCGATGCCGACGAGGCGAACGTCGAGCGCACCATCGGGGTCAACCACATCCCGGCGACGTACGAGAACGTCGGACTCGACAACTACACGGCGATCCTCAAGGACGGCGTCTTCTGGGACCGGCTCTCCTGGACGCTGATCTGGACCGTGTCCTGCGTCGCGCTCTCCTTCGCGATCGGTCTCGCGCTCGCCAACATGCTCAACCGCAAGCTGGCCGGCCGCTCGCTCTACCGGATGGCGCTGATCCTGCCGTGGGCGGTGCCGGCCTTCGTCTCCGTCTTCACCTGGCGCCTCCTCTTCAACGAGAAGAACGGCCTGCTGAACCAGCTCCTGGCAGGCGGCGGAATCGACGCGATCCCGTGGCTGAACGACCCGACCTGGGCGAAGATCTCGGTCATCGTGGTCAACATCTGGCTCGGTGTGCCGTTCATGCTGGTCGCGATGCTCGGCGGACTGCAGTCCATCCCGTCCGAGCTGTACGAGGCCGCCGAGATGGACGGGGCCGGCCCGTGGCAGCGGTTCCGCAACATCACGCTGCCGGGCCTGCGGGCGGTCGGCTCCACCGTGGTGCTGCTGAGCTCCATCTGGACGTTCAACATGTTCCCGGTGATCTTCCTGCTCACCCGGGGCGGCCCCGGAGACTCCACGGAGATCCTGGTGACGTACGCCTACCGGCTCTCCTTCGTCGTCAGCCCGCGCGACTTCGCCTCGTCGGCGGCCTGGGGCGTACTCATCCTGGCGCTGCTCTCGGTCTTCGCCGTCGTCTACCGCCGCGCGCTGCGCAAGCAGGGAGAGGTGTGGTGACCCGATGACCACCGACGCATCCGCGACCCGCCGTACGCAGCCGTCCGGCTCGGGCAAGCCGCCCCGCGCCCGCGGTGAACGCTCGCCGCTGGCCTCCTTCGGCCTGCACGCGACGCTCCTGATCGCCTCCCTGGTGGCGGTGTTCCCGCCCCTGTGGCTGCTGATCACCTCGTTCAAGCCAAAGACCGACGCCTTCGACACCGGCCTGGTCAAGGACTTCACCTTCAGCAACTACTCCCACGTCCTGACCGAGACCGAGTTCCCCAGCTGGCTGGCCAACTCGCTGCTCGTGGTGGGTCTGACGACCGTCATCGGCGTCTTCATCTCGGCCACCACCGGCTACGCGGTGAGCCGGTTCCGCTTCCCCGGCATGCGGCCGCTGATGTGGATGCTGCTGATCACGCAGATGTTCCCGGTCGCCGTCCTGATCGTGCCGCTGTACAACCTGCTCGCCACGCTCGGCCTGCTCAACCAGCCCGTCGGCCTGGTCGTCACGTACCTCACCATCGCCGTGCCGTTCTGCGCCTGGATGATGAAGGGGTACTTCGACACGGTGCCGGTGGAGATCGACGAGGCCGGACGGGTGGACGGGCTCAACCCGTTCGGGGTGTTCTGGCGTCTGATCATCCCGCTGGCCAAGCCCGGACTCGCCGTCACCGGCTTCTACAGCTTCATCACCGGCTGGGCGGAGGTGGCGTACGCGTCCGCGTTCATGACCGGCGAGGAGAACCTCACCCTGGCCGGCGGTCTGCAGACCTTTGTCAACCAATACACCAGCGACTGGGGCTCGTTGACAGCCTCCGCCGTGATCGTCGCGGTGCCCGCGGCACTGATCTTCGGCTTCGCGCAGCGCCACCTCGTCTCCGGCCTCGCGGCCGGGGCGACGAAGGGATGACATGACTGAGCAGAACTCACCGGCCGACTGGTGGCGGGACGCGGTGATCTACCAGGTCTACCCGCGCAGCTTCGCCGACGGAAACGGCGACGGCATGGGCGACCTCGAAGGAGTGCGCAGCCGACTGCCGTACCTCAGGGACCTGGGGGTGGACGCCGTCTGGCTGAGCCCGTTCTACGCGTCGCCGCAGGCGGACGCCGGGTACGACGTGGCCGACTACCGGGTCATCGACCCGGTGTTCGGCAGCATGCCGTCGGCCGACGCGCTGATCCGTGACGCCCACGACCTGGGCCTGCGCATCATCGTCGACGTGGTGCCGAACCATTCCTCCGACCGGCACGACTGGTTCGAGCGCGCCCTCGATGAGGGCCCGGGATCGGCCCTGCGCGAGCGCTACCACTTCCGGCCCGGCAGCGGACCGGACGGTGAACTGCCGCCCAACGACTGGGAGTCCGTGTTCGGCGGCGCCGCCTGGACCCGTACCCGCAATCCGGACGGCACGCCCGGCGACTGGTATCTGCACCTGTTCGCGCCCGAGCAGCCGGACTTCAACTGGGAACACCCGGCCGTGGCCGACGAGTTCCGCTCGATCCTGCGTTACTGGCTGGACAAGGGCGTCGACGGATTCCGCGTCGACGTCGCGCACGGACTCGTCAAGGCCGCGGGCCTGCCCGACATCGGGGGCCCCGACCAGGTGAAGCTGCTCGGCAACGCGGTGATGCCGTTCTTCGACCAGGACGGCGTGCACGAGATCTACCGCAGCTGGCGCACGGTCCTCGACGAGTACCCGGGCGAGCGCATCGCGGTCGCCGAGGCCTGGACCCCGACGGTGGAACGCGCGGCCCTGTACGTACGACCCGACGAACTGCACCAGGCCTTCAACTTCCAGTATCTGGCGACCCATTGGGACGCGGACGAGCTGCACCGGGTGATCGACACCTCGCTGGACGCGATGCGCCCGGTCGGCGCCCCCGCCACCTGGGTGCTCTCCAACCACGACGTGACCCGGCACGCGACCCGCTTCGCGAGCCCGCCGGCCGGCACCCAGATCCGCGAGCCCGGCGATCGCGAACTCGGCCTGCGCCGGGCCCGTGCGGCGACCCTGCTGATGCTGGCGCTGCCCGGTTCCGCGTACCTCTACCAGGGTGAGGAACTGGGCCTGCCCGACGTCACCGACCTGCCGGACGAGGCGCGTCAGGACCCGTCGTTCTTCCGGGCGGCCGGGCAGGACGGCTTCCGCGACGGCTGCCGGGTGCCGATCCCGTGGACGAAGGACGGCTCCAGCCACGGCTTCGGCGACGGCGGCAGCTGGCTGCCGCAGCCGGAGGGCTGGGGCGAGCTGAGCGTCGAGGCGCAGACCGGTGTCCCCGGCTCCACGCTCGAGCTGTACCGGACGGCGCTGCGTATCCGCCGCGAGCAGGCGGACCTCGGCGCCGGCGACCGCGTCGAGTGGCTGCCGGCTCCCGAGGGCGTACTCGCCTTCCGCCGGGGCGCGTTCACCTGCACGGCGAACGCCACCGCCGAGCCGCTCCGGGTGACGGCCAACGGCCGTGTGCTGCTGGCCAGTTCGCCCGTCACCGTCGAAGGCGACGAGGCCGTGCTCGCACCGGACAGCACGGTGTGGTGGACGGTGTGACCCTGCGCCCGCCGCCGGGCGCCACGGTCGAGGGTGCCCCGCGCGACCTCGACTCCGGCGCCCCGCGGCTCGCGGACATCGCCGCACAGGCCTCGGTCAGCGAGGCGACGGTCAGCCGGGTCCTGAACGGCAAGGCGGGCGTCGCGCACGCCACCCGGCACCGGGTGCTGGCCGCGCTCGACCTGCTCGGCTACGAGCGTCCGGTGCGGCTGCGGCGGCGCAGCGCGGGGCTGATCGGCCTGGTCATACCGGAGTTGACCAACCCGATCTTCCCGGCGTTCGCCCAGGCCGTCGAGCAGGTACTGGTCCGGTACGGCTACACGCCGGTGCTGTGCACCCAGGTGCCCGGCGGCGCCACCGAGGACGAGCTGGTCGAGCAACTGGAGGAGCACGGCGTCACCGGCATCGTGTTCCTGTCCGGGCTGCACGCCGACACCACCGCCGACCCGGCGCGCTATGCCGGTCTGACCGCGCGCGGCGTCCCGTACGTCCTGGTCAACGGCTTCAACGAGCGCATCGACGCGCACTTCGTGTCGCCCGACGACCACTCCGCGGCGCGGATGGCGGTACGTCACCTCGCGGACCTCGGGCACCGCCGGATCGGCCTCGCGGTGGGGCCGACCCGCTTCGTGCCGTCGCGGCGCAAGACGGAGGGCTTCACCGAGTCCGTACGCGAGATGCTGGGATCCGGCGAACTCACCGGCCCGGAAGGCGAGTTGGCGCAACCGATCGTGCAGCGGACGCTGTTCAGCGTCGAGGGCGGGCACGCGGCCGGCACGGCGCTCCTCGACCAGGGCTGCACGGGGGTCGTCTGCGGCAGCGACCTGATGGCGCTCGGTGTGGTGCGCGCCGCGCGCTCCCGTGGGCTCGACGTACCGCGCGACATGTCGGTGGTCGGCTTCGACGACTCGCCGCTCGCGGCGTTCACCGATCCACCGCTGACCACGGTGCGCCAGCCGGTGGCCGCGATGGCCGCGGCGGCGGTGGACGCGCTCCTGGAGGAGATCCGCGGGAACCCCGTCCAGCGCACGGAGTTCGTCTTCCAGCCGGAACTGGTCGTACGGGGGTCGACCGGCCAGCTGCGCACGGCGGCCTCGCCCTGACCCGGGGGCCGTTCGGCTCCGATCCGGGGAATCCGGGCCCGGAAAGCCGTGAGGCCTCAGGCTCCTGACGCCTGAGGCCTCACTGGTGTCCTCAGGCCGTCACGAGGCCCGGCTCGCCCGGGCCGGCCGGCAGCTGGTGCACCAGGGCTCGCGGGGCGACGGCCACGGCTCCGGGTGCGGGCGCCGGGGTGCGCTGGTCCAGGGGAACGATCGCCGGGGTGGCTCCCTGACCGAGGAACACCTTGCGCACCGCGCGCTCGGCGGCACGGCCGTCGTCGTACTGGACGAAGCGTTCAC
Organism: Streptomyces sp. YIM 130001; assembly: GCF_003574445.1. GTDB lineage: Bacteria > Actinomycetota > Actinomycetes > Streptomycetales > Streptomycetaceae > Streptomyces. The sequence continues at coordinate 63,231 of NZ_KZ984557.1, read as the reverse complement.
GGAACGCGGCGCGCAACTCGGCCGCCCGCTCGCCGTTCCACGCCCCGGACGTGAAGACCTCGATGAGCTCCTCCTCGCTGGTGGCGGTGGCGCCCGGGGTCTCGCCCGGCCGCTGCGAGAGCAGGTCGAAGTACACACCGCGGGCCTTGCTGTAGACCTCCCAGTCGTCCACGTAGGAGACGATCGGGCGGTCGAGGCAGGCGTAGTCGAACATGATCGACGAGTAGTCCGTGATCAGCGCGTCGGCGGCCAGGCACAGGTCCTCGACCACCGGGTACTTGGACACGTCCCGGATCAGGCCGCGCTCCTGCAGCGACTGCAACTGCGGGTCGGTGCCGTAGAAGTAGTGCGCGCGGACCAGGATCACGTGGTCCGGGCCGAGCGCACGGCACATCCGCTCCAGGTCGAGGCGCGGTACGAAGCCCTTCTGGTAGTCGCGCACCGTGGGGCAGTACAGGATCGCGGTCTGGCCGGGCGCGATGCCGAGTTCGGTGCGGATGCGGGTGACGTCGTCCGCGGTGGAGCTGAAGTACACGTCGTTGCGCGGGTATCCGGAGTCGACCGACTCGAAGGCGCAGGGGTAGACGCGCTCCCAGATCTCCGTGGAGTGCTGGTTGGAGGAGAGGCTGTAGTCCCAGCGGTCCACCCGCTCCAGCATCTGGTGGAAGCTCATGTTCTTGGCGGCGGCCGGGAAGCGCTGCTGGTCGATTCCCATCTGCTTGAGCGGGGTGCCGTGGTGGGTCTGCAGGTGGATCTGGCCTGGGCGCTTGACGATCTCGTTGGGGAAGTTGACGTTGTTGACCAGGTACTTGGCCCGGGCCATCACCTCCCAGTAGCGCGGCGAGCGGGCCACCACGTGGTCGACGCCCGGCGGTACGTTCTCCTCCTCGCCGGGGCGGACCACCCACACGCCGTGGATGTGCGGGGCGAGTTCCTTCGCCTTGGCGAAGATCGCGCCGGGGTTGCAGCTCACTCCGCGGTTCCAGTAGGCGCTGTAGACCGCGAGGTTCTCGTCGATCGGGCGGCGCAGGTGCATCCGGTAGAGCCGGTCGTACGCCCTCCTGCCGACCGCCGTCTTCACCTTGGCGGCGCGCTTGCGCAGCTTGGTGCGGGTGACGCGGGCGAAGCCGACCGCCGCGAACGCCGGGTACGAGCCGCGCTCCACCAGCTCGAAGAGCAGTCCCGTGCCGCCCTCCGGCCGGGTGAAGGCGGCCGGCTTGTAGCGCCGGTACTGCACCGACGCCTGCCGGAAGAACGCCGCGCGGTCACCGGGCACTATGCGATCCTCGCGCACGACCGTGAACAGGAAGTGACTGACCATGCGCTCGAACATCAGCGCCCGCACCGGCTCGTACTTCGGGTGCTCGTCGAGGAACGCGAACAGCCGCTCGTACTGCTCGAAGATGCCGAAGTGCTTGCGTCCGGGAGTTCCCATGGAATTTCCGCGGCGGCGCTGCCGGTATTCCACGCAGACGTGCTCGAGGCAGGAGACCGAGTCGGCGGTGAGCATGGTCCGGTAGACCATCAGCGCGTCTTCGTAGATTCCGTCGGTGAAGGTGAAGTCGTTCCCGACGTAGAAGTCGCGGCGGTACACGCGGTTCCACACGACCGCGAAAAGGCCCAGGTATTCCGGGCGTTCGAGCGCGGTGAACACGTCGGAACCCGCTGCGGTGAGGAGTTCACCCGCAGCACTGGCCTGCACGCGGTTCGTCCAGTACGTACGGACGTGGTTGAGCAGCATGATGTCGGGGTCACCGGTCGCCTCGAGGCGGGTGGCGATCGCCTGCAACGCGCCCTCGGCGAGGGTGTCGTCGCTGTCCAGGAAGAAGATGTAGTCGCCGCTCGCCCGCCGTGCACCCAGGTCACGGGCCTTGCCGATGCCCTGGTTCGTCTCCAGGTGGACGGGGCGCACGCGGGCGTCCAGGGCCGCGTACTCGTCGAGGATGCGGCCGCAGCCGTCCGGTGAGTGGTCGTCCACGGCGATGATCTCGAAGTCGCCGTAGGACTGGCCGAGAATCGAGTCCAGGCACTCACGCAGATAGCCCTGTACCCGGTAGACGGGGACTACCAGGCTTATCCGGGGCTTGGTCTCGTTCTGCGCGATCGTCATATCTGGTCTTCCTGGGCTTCCTGTACGCAATGCCGGTCGGTACACACAGGCCGTCCGGCCGGAAGGGCCCACGAAGGCCGCTCCTCGGTCGTTCGACCTGCCAGAGCGTGAATCTCCCTGAACACGTTCCAGAACAGGAGGAGAATTCACGTCCCAGTGGTCCAGACCGGTTCTCGCGACAGAAGGTTGTACACGGCACCCAGAAATGTGACCCAGGACACGGAAGGGGGGTGGCAGGGGGGTGGCAGGGACGAGGGAATGTGACCCTGGAGATTTTGGAAGGTACGCAGAGTGAGGGCCCGTGGCGCCTTGCCCCACATGCGGCCGTGATCAGGGGAACGGATGAGGAACCCTGTTCAACTCCTCGGGCCCGAGATCGGTGGTGCGCCATCCGGCGCGACGGAAGGCACTGCGGGTCCGGGGCAGGCTCAGGGCGCGCTGCTTGTGCCAGCCGAAGTCGATCGGGACGAGGCCCGGCACCACGACCCGCACCGTGTGCAACCCGACCGACCGCTGTTCCGGGCTGGTCTGATCGATGGCAAGCACGTCGAACCCCGCGTCGGCGTACGCCTGTCGGCAGTAGCGCACGTCGTCGAGCAGGTCGTGGTGGACGGGACGCCGGGCAGCGCCTCGCACGGCACATCGGCGAGCAGATTGCCGCGCCACAGGGCGCGGCGCGTCGCGGGCACCGGAACTCACCGGCCGGATCCTGCCCCTTGCGGTCGACGTGGTCGACCGGGCGACGAAAACGCAGCAGGTCCAGCATTTCCGTGGCGAACTCGGTCTGACAGCCACGCGGATGCGTGTGGCTCGGCGCCCGCCGGTCGCCTTCCACCACCGTCCTCCCGATTCGGCGCCGCAGCCTCATCACGCAGGTTCGCGGCGTGCGCGACGCGACCGCCGTTCGCCTGCCCGGGTCGAACAATCGCGTAAAACCCCCGATGGACACAGACCCGCGACTCCACGCCGGCCACACCCGTCGCGCCCCCAGCCACTCGCCCGGACCCCCGCACCCACCCGCTACACTGGCGGCGCGGCACGACCTCGGTCACGCCGCCGCAACGCTGCCGGGATTCGCGCGGCACGGGGTACGCCGTACACGACCGGACCCCATGCACACGTCCCGACAGACCCCGCCTTCGTAGCTCAGGGGATAGAGCACCGCTCTCCTAAAGCGGGTGTCGCAGGTTCGAATCCTGCCGGGGGCACCAGCCAAAAGGCCCCGGACCGATCTTGGTCCGGGGCCTTTGACATCCACTTCTGACATCAACGCGGGCGGTCACGCACAACCGGTCGCCGCTTGAGCAGCCGGTCCATGTGGCTGATGGCCTCGCGCTGGGTGTCCTGTACGACGTGCGTGTACACGTCCATCGTGATGCTGATCTGGGAGTGGCCCAGGATCTCCATCACGACCCGGGGCGCGACTCCGGCAGCCGTGAGGAGGGTCGCGGTGCCGTGCCGGGCGTCGTGCAGACGGATCACACGGACGCCGGCCGATTCGGCGACGCGGGTGAAGGAGCGGTAGACGTTCCTCGGCTCGACCTGATGGCCGGTTCGGGTGGTGAAGACGTAGCCGGATTCCCGCCACTGCTCCCCCGCCTTCGTGCGCGCAGCGGCCTGCCGCATCCGGTGCCAACGCAGTGGTGCGATGCAGAGCGCGGGCAGCGGGACGACGCGACGACGACGGCTCTTGGGATCGTCGTCGTAGAGGACGCCACGACGACGCTGAGTCTGCTGGCGGACGTAGAGGACGCGGTTATCGAGGTCGAGGTCAGTCCAGCGCAGACCAACGATCTCCCCACGCCGCAAGCCCATGCCGATGGCGAGCACGAACGCCGCGTACAGCGGGTCCTTGCGAGATGCCGCCAGGAAGTCGAGCGTCTCGTCCAGGCTCCACGGCGTCAGCTCTCGATTGTCCGTACGGGGAGGCTCGACCAGCTTCGCAACATTGCGCGTGATCAGTTCCTCGCGGCAGGCCGCCGACAGGGCCGATCGCAGGACGCGGTGAGACTCCTTGGCCGTGGCGGCCGTGGTCTCCCTCTCCAGACGGACCAGGAAACGACGTACGTCGGCGACGCCGAGAGACTCGATCCGCTTGGAGCCCAGCAAGGGCAGCAGATACAGCCGGACGTGCGCTTCGTACTTGTCGTACGTGCTGAGCTTCCGCCGGATCTTGACCACGTTGTCCAGCCAGTACGGCAGCCATTCGGACAGCTTTGCCGAACGGGTCGGGACAGGTATGCCCTGGTCTACCTTGGCGAGGAGTTCCCGGCGCTTGGTGTCGCACTCGGTCCAGGTCTTGCCGTAGGCGAATTTCCGGGCGCGGGTGCCGTCCGGCTGGAGGACGTAGACCGCGCACTGGTAACGGCCGTCCTTGCGCTTGGTGATGGTGCCCGCGCCGTTCGGGCTGCGCTTGCGCTGACTGGCCATCAGGCGGCCTCCTCGATCTGCCCGAGGACGAAGTCCCGCACCGCGTCAGCGGGTACGCGGCGAGCACCGTCGATCTTGATGGAGACCAGGCGGTGTGAGCGGATGAGGTCGTAGACCTTGGAACGTCCGAGTTTGAGCCGCGCCATGACCTCCGGCACGGTGAGTAGTTGAGCGGTCGCGGTGGTCATGCTGCGACTCCTTCCAGGGCCAGTTGGTCGCGTAGTGCCTCGCGGGCGGTGTCGCGGTTGGTCTGGAGGTTGCGGGCGATGGTGGCGGCGAGAGCCGATTCACCCGGGGTGTGGCCGTGTCCGGCGTACTGCCAGTCGGCGAGGACCAAGACGGTGTCGGGTGCGTGGTCGTCGAGGTCGAGGGCGGCGCGTTCTTGGGCTGCGCGGTAGTCGGCGCGGGTCTGGCGGAGGTTGCCGAGGGTGGTCGAGTAGCGGCGGGACTTTGAGCTGAAGTGGCCGCGGAAGCCGAGCATGTGAGCCCAGGCCCAGAGACGGCGCTCCGGGTAGTGCGGGTCGAGTCGCTTGCAGGCTTCGATGAGGCGGCGGGTGTGGTCGGGGACGTGGTGGCGGTCGAGTTCGGAGAGTTCGCCGATGCGGCGGTCGAGGGTGCCGGTGTTCTCCGCTGCTTTGGTGGCGTACTTGGCGACGTAGGAGGCGACTGCCTGTTCGGTGATGTCGGAGCCGTCCCCGAACGCTTGGATGGGGCGGATGTCGAGTTGTTGGCCCCAGCGAAACGGCCGGCACGGCTCACCGTCGGCGGCCGGGACCGTGACGGTCGTGTACGAGTGGGCGACTGCAGCACGGATCGAGTCGGTGAGCGTGCCGGTGGTAGCCCAGGCCGGGGGCGGGGCCTCAGGGCCGTCGGGTCCGTCGATGCGGATCACGGCATGGAAGTGGATGGCTCCGCGCTTTTGGAACTCGGCGACCTTGCCGTACGACAACCTGGCGGTTTCCTTCAGCTCCCCTTGCGTGATGCCAGCACGCGACGCGAGTTCACGACGAAGCCGGTTGGCGAACCGGTGCCACAAGTCGCCCGCGTGATTGTTGAAGAGCACCGCGCCCGCGTAGTCGTACGTCGCGGGATCGAGGGCCGTCCCGAGTGCGGAGTCATCTTCGGGATGGTGGGTGCCGCAGCGGCAGGCGCCAGCGTCCGGGCGGTTGTGGACCGGCCCGAACGACGGGGCGGTCAACGTGACGAAGACGCGGGGATGTTCGCGGACGGTGGCGGGGATGTCCCGGGCGGTGTCTCCGGCGAGTCCGGCGCGGATGAGGTGGTAGGTGTCTCCGGCGTAGGTGAACGCGCAGGAAGGGCAGCGCGAGGCACGCCGGTTCCCGCAGGCAAGGCGGAGACGCCCGCCCGGCTCATCCTCGGTCGAGTACCGGTGCAGAGTCTCCCCAGTGACCTTGTCCTTGGTGACAGTCCAGCCGGTGAGGTGGATGGGGTCGGCGCAGCCGCCGGTGTGTTGGATCTGTTCGTGCCAGCGGTCGTAGTCGTCTGCTCCGGCCACCCGTAGTAGGTCGCGGAGGGTGAGGGGGTCGAGGAGGGGATTAGACACGGGCACGCTCCCGGACAGGGGTGACCGGGGTGGCCGCCGGGCGGGTAGTGCCGGTGCCGTGGCAGGTGGGGCAGTGGGCGGTGATGGTGTGCAGGTGGCCGTGTCGGTTGCGGCCGCCGAGGGTGATGGCGGCGGTGGCGAAGCCGTCGCAGGCCGGGCAGATTCGACCGGTGGGGCGGGTGTGCTGGGTCATGATGGGGTTTCCCTTTCGGATCGGTTGGTTCGGTAAGGGGCGCGGTTCCCGGGCGGTTGAGACTTGGCGGTTGAGGCCGCCCGGGGGCCGGTCAGCGTCGGGTGTCGGTGCGCATGAGCGAGCGGACAACCAGGGCGCAAAGGGCGATGGATGCGCCGGTGATGGCGACGGCGAGGAGCATCGAGACCAGGACCGCGCCGACGACGAGCACCGCAGCCGTGCCGCCACCTATGGCGAGTGCGAGGGCGCCGGGGGTGAGCTGGACTGCCGGGCGGGTCGGATTCGGAG
>NZ_KZ984557.1:0-55801 GCF_003574445.1 Streptomyces sp. YIM 130001 | reverse complement strand
GCGGACGATGAGGAGTAGTCGGCGGACCAACCGCAGCGGTCGGATGTGCAGACGGCGGAGTGTTTGGTGTGGCCGTGGCGGTCGCGACGGATGCCGATCTGGACGGGTCCGATGCGCATCACGGAGTGGAAGTGATCGCGAGCAGGCATGGCGGTATCTCCCTTTGCTGGTCAGGTGAGTTGGGCGGCGATGGCGTCGGCCATCGGGGCGGGGACGCCGAGACGGGCGCGCAGCGTGTCGGTGTCGATCCGTGTGCCGGTGCGGGTGTGGTGGTCGTCGGCGACCTTGCGGGCGTGCGTCACCAAGGCGTCCGGGACCGCGACCGGCGCGGCGGCCGGGGGCAGTTCCGGCGCAGCATCGGAGTCCGGGGTGACGGCCGGCGCGGAGTCATCCGTCGTGGTTGCCTCGGGCTCGGGGGCACGCTCGGCACGAGGGGCGGGCGTCGTCGATTCGGCCGGCATAACCGGCTCCGGGGAGGTGTGGGCGAGGAGGGTTCCGCCGAGGAAGGCGAGGGCGGGCCATCCGGCGACGCCGAACCGGAGCCAGGCGGGCGGGTGCTGGAGGTCGAGGAATCCGGCGGTCGCGACGTTCGCACCGAGCGAGGCGACCAGGGCGATCACGAACCAGCACCACGCCAGCCGGTTCGGACCGCCGTGGCGGAGTCGGCGCCAGGCAACGACGAGGAGCAGGTCAACGCTGATCGGATACGCCCAGGCCTTCCATCCGGTCTGCCCCGCAGCGGCGGCGACTTCCTGTAGGTGGGCGAAGGAGAGGGCACCGGCAATCACGGCCTGAACGAGTACAGCGTCGAGACGGAACCTGCGGACCATGACGGTCACCTCCTTGATCGGGGTGTGGGGGCCGGGACGGGGCGGGGGGGCGATGTCCGGCCGCCCGGTCCCGGCGAGTGGGATCACTCGGGGGCGTGGCCGGTGCCGAGGCAGGCCAGGCACATACCGGTCTGCTCACCGACGACGCGCCGGAGGGGGCCGGTGCGGATGAGGCGGGATGCCTCTCCGGTGCCCTTGCACGTCGGGCACGGTGTGGGCTGCGGGCGACGGGTGCGGGGCTTCTTCGCGGTGGCCACGGTCACCACCCGCCCGGGTAGTCGGGACCGTTGTCGGGCGGGGGCTCGGGCAGGGATGCGGCCAGGGCCGGGGCGACGGTGGTGATGAACGCGTCGTCGCAGTCCAACCGGTCGCTGTAGAGAGCCAGGTCGGCGAGCAGTGCCACGGTGCGGGCGAAGTCCGCGCAGTCCTCACACATCACGCAGTCCTTTCCAGGGTTCAGGCATGGCAGGGGTAGGGACCCGGCGCGAAACGGTCACGCCAACCGGTGAAGCAGAAGAAGGGGTTCAGGCAGCGGCCGGGGTCTTCTCGACCGCCGGGCCCGGGACGGTTGCCAGATGCGGCACCACGGGCCGGAACTGGGCGAGTGCGGGCACGTCGGGGGTGCGGTGCGCGTGCCGGTTGCAGGCGTTCACGGCCTGCCGCAGCGTCGTGTGCGGAGCCCGTATACGAGACCATCCACCCGCCATATCCGCCGCCACAGCCACCCCCGGCGTCTCGGTAGCAATCTGGATCGCAGCCAAGACCGCGTCGGGGGCGATGTCACCGAACGCCATGTTCGCCGACGTTTCATCGTTCACGCGGTGGGCGGTACGGCCGGTGAGCTGGGCCCGCAGCATCGTGATGCCCTTACCGAGTTCGGAGCCGAAGCGCTGACCGCAGATCTCCAGATACACCCCCGCCGCCCTGCCGAGCTGAGCCAGCCGGACCAGGCTGGTGATGATCCGGTCCCGGCGCTTCTCCTCATCCCGCGAGGCGTAGAGGGCGAGTTCGGCGACCTCATCCACGATCACCACCACCGGGACCGGGCGGATGTCGTCGGGCAGGTCCCAGATGTCCGCGGCGATCTCCGCATCGGGGATGTCGGCGCTGATCCGCTGGTGTGCCCGGATCAGTTGGTACACGTCCTGCATGTGCCCCACCAACGCCGCCAGCAGATCATGCGCCGTATCCGGATCATCCGCGAGGGCAGTGAAGCGACGAGCCATCGGGGCCTGCTCGACCCCTTGCTTGCAGTCGATCCCGACCAACGCCACATGGTGCGGGGCGAGTTCAGTGATCAGGTTGCGCTGATACACCGACTTGCCGGACTCCGTCGCGCCCAAGGTCAACGCGTGGGGAACACGGCGGTAGTCGCGGTAGTGCACGCCCCCGTCTTCCCGCATCGCGACCGGCACCCGCACCGCAGACCGTTCCGCCTTCACGGGCATCTGCACACGCTTGAGCACGTCGTAGCCCGTCATCGCGATCTCCACGACACCCGACCGCACCTCACGCGACGAGACGCCATACATCCCGAACGAGTGCCGCAACCGGTCCGTCGAAGCGGACACAGCGAACGCGTCCTGCCCGACACGGAGCTTGATCCGCAGCACCAGCCCGGTCCGTGTCGGACGCAGCCGCAGGATGCGCGGGGATCGCGGGCCAGGCATCGCATGGTTCGCCGCCCGGGCCAGAGTCAGCCGCCACCGAGCAGGCGGCACGGTCAGCCCACAGGCATCCATCACCGACCGGTAGCGAACCAGCGTCCGCAGCCCGGCGAACGTGATCCCGAAGCTCATCCAGTACCAAGCCGGACGCCGCCACCGAAGCACCACCGCGACCACGACCACGAACCCGACGACGATCACTAACCGGCCCATGATCAGGCCGCCTTAGCCTTCGTGGCGGAGGCGTTGCCGTGAGCGGTGACCGCGACCGCGCGGAACGCGATCCCGTGCCGCTTCTGCCCGTTGAACTCGTTCTCCCAGGGCCGGGCGATCAGGCCGGTGATGCCGACCGGGGTGCCCATCTGCATCTCGCCGATGACGCCGGTCTCCGGCACGGTCACGGACAGGATCTCGACCGCATCGTTCGCCGAGAACATGACGTCCACGGTCACCAACGGGGCGCCGGTCTCGACGTCCACCGCGATCTCACCGGTCCGACGGTCCTTCACCTTGGGCTGCGGAGCCTTGGCCACCATCACCGTGGCGGTCGACGTGTCTACAGGGATCTGACGCACAGGAGATCACTCCTCTAGATGTCTCAAACTCAGGCACTCATGTGTATGAGTGATGTGATTAAGAGTCACCCACTCATACACATGAGTCAAGCCGCCAAGTCAAAAAATCTTGGCGGCTTGCTGAGAGATGACGGAGTGTCAGTCTGTAGCAGGAATTCGGTAGTCGAGAACGAACTGGTCAGCGGCCATGATCGTGTCGCAGACCTCCACCACGCGTCCCGTCTCAGTCACGGCATTCCGCGTCAGATGAATCACCGGCGAACCAGGGCTCAGACTCAGGGCAGTTGACTCCTGCTTCGTCGCGAGCCGAGCGCGAACCGTCTCGGTGTACTCCGCGAACTCGTGCCCGTGCTCCTCGAGTCGGGCATAGATGCCGCCACCGCCGGGGTTGTCCTCGAACAGCTCCGGGATGTCGCGAGCCACGTCCCACGGCAGATACGAGGTAGCTTTCTCGGTCGCCGTACCGTCACTGAAGTACAGCCGACGACGGGCAAGCACCTTCGCCCCTTCGGCGACACCGAGCCGCTCGGCGATTTCGGCCGGCGCTTCCACCGGGCCTACGGCGAGCACGCGAACCGTCGGCGTCACACCGGCCTGCTCGGTCTCGGCGATGTACGCGGCCTTGCCCGCCTTGCGGTGCGAGCGCCGGAAGCGATCGGACGACTTGCGCGTGACCGGCGGCCGGGACTTCACGAACGAGCCCTTGCCGTGATGCGTCTCAACGAGCCCGCTGGTGCGCAGTACGCCCAGGGCCTTGCGCACCGTGCCGACGGACACCCCGTAGCGGTCCATCAGCTTGGTTTCACTCGGCACCTCAGAGGCAGGAGCGAGCGCACCGGCCTTGATCTGCTGCTCAATGTCGTCAGCGATCTGCAGGTACCGCGGCTTGCCGGATTTTGCTCCTACTGCACTCGTCATAGTCCTTCGCTTCCTTCTATGCTCCTGTACATGAGTAACAGTGCCCAAGCAGAGAGGTCAACGCCGCTCCACTCCGTATCCGTGGCAGGCGCGGTCGTACGCGAAGACGGCCGAGTACTGACGATCAAGCGGGCGGACAACGGCACTTGGGAGCCCCCGGGCGGAGTCCTCGAACTGGCCGAGACCCCAGAAGAGGGCGTACGCCGCGAGGTCTACGAAGAGACCGGCATCAAGGTCCAGGTCGACCAGCTCACCGGCGTCTACAAGAACACCGCCCGAGGCATCGTGGCCATGGTGTTCCGCTGCCACCCCGAGGGCGGCGAAGAGCGCCTGTCGGACGAGTCCACAGCGGTGGACTGGCTGACCCCCGAAGAAGTGGCCGACCGGATGGGCGAGGTCTACGCGGTACGCGTGCTCGATGCCCTCAACGGCCAAGGCCCTCACGTCCGTTCACACGACGGCCGAAGCCTCCAATAGACACGGACGCGGACAGACTTTCTCTACTTCATCAAGACCCCGCGCACGGCGCGGGGCGCGCCGCCTTGCGGCGCGGCCCGCCTCCATGTCTTCGCCACCGGCAGGCCGCGCCCGTCGACGCGCCAGCGTGCTCGGAGAGAGAAGAACAATACCCGCGTGGCTGGGGCGGTCGGCTCCACGGCTTTAGGCAGCCACTTTGGGGCGAGCCTCGAAGATCATGGCCCCGACGTCGAGCTACAACGGGCAGGTCCACAAGACTGCCCGACGCGCAGCCAGCTTAAGGGGCCATGATCACTCGCCCCAAAGCAGCTCCAGCCCAAACCCGCTCCACCGACCTTTTCACGTATACCCACGATGGAGATCGGCGCACGCACCGTACGACAGGCGGAGGCACAGACAGAGGCGCCGAAAGTCCCGGATTCACCCCACGTGCAGGCACCTACCGACGAAATGTTGGATGGTTTTAAGACACGTTCTAGAGCAGCTATCCGACCGTTAATGATCTTCGTTGGAGGCGGGCGCCATCCACACCTTCGAGCTCATGACCAGTATCGATGGTGTACATCAAAAATACCGGCGGGGAGAGCGCAGAACAAGAGTGAGGCTTGAAGCACGCCCGAAACAGTGGCCGAATCCAAAGCCTGCTGTACGTTCCACGAGACGAAGTCACCCCGCCCTCCGAGTGCATTTCAGAGGGCGGGGTGACAGACGCAATCGATCAGAGCTGGTTGCACAGCTCTGCAATCCGCCTAGCAAGAGGAGCACTGAAATGAGCAGTAACTCCGAGAACTACTTACCTGCCGATAGCGGCGCGTTTAGTACCGTACCCGCCGCCCAGCGAGGCGTCACTTCCCTCGCAAGCCTGATGGTCGGGATCGGAACCCTTCTCATGGGAATCGGTGCCTGCCTCGCCGCCATCGCGTCGTTGATCTAAGAGCGGTCCCCTCCAACGAAGTGCCTCGACTCCGTGCCCGTTCCGTGCCCGGCGGGGCGGGGAGTAGCGGGGAATGACGGGTGCGGTCGCGGTTCTCAGGAACGGCCGGCCGCGCCCGTTCGCGCAGGTCAATGCAGCAACTAGCCCCAGATCACCAGTGATTCCCAAGCTCGTAGTCACGGGGGCGAGCCGCGCCACAGGCTGCGACGTCGCACAGTGCTCGAACTATGCCGTCTGACATCCACCGCTGACATCAACGGCGGTGGATGCTGACAGTCGTTGGGGGACCACCCCGACGCCCAAGCTGCGGGGAAGAGCACCCTCAGCCGGTACCCGGTCGAACTCCTAAAGCGGGTGTCGCAGGTTCGAATCCTGCCGGGGGCACCGACTTGCAGCGCAGGTCAGGGACCACAAAGGCCCTCCGTTCATGGGAACGGGGGGCCTTTCTCGTTGCCGAGTGCCACAGGGGTGCCGCATCCCTGGTGACCATGCACCTGCTGAGGGGAGCGGCCTCACCTCTTGACGGGATCAGCAAGGCAACGCCTCCCTCCGACGGACAGGCGTGCATCGGGGAGAGGCGGTGCCCTCGCCGGGAAGTGTCCCGTTACGCGAGTAGCCCCGGCCGGTCAAAGGCGTGGCCGACCGGGGCAGTTACCGGCAAGATTCGGGCGCCGTAGCCAGTGGTCAGCGGCCAGTGGTCAGCCGTCAGTCCCAGCCGAACTTTTTGAGCTGCGGGGTCGCGACGGTGGTCGGGAAGGAGAGGCCGCTCGAGGTTGATTGGGGGGAGATGGCACCGGGGTAGGTGCGGCTGGTGATGATCAGGGTGTTGCCCATGCGCTGCACCTGAGTCTTGTAGGTGCGGCCCGAGGCGCCCTTGCCCCGGGTCAGGGTCTGGGACCAGTTGTCCTCCGCGGCGTGCCGGCTGTCCGGTTGGCTCCCGTCCTCGCCGTCCCCGTCGCCTGCGCCCTGGGAGGCCTTTTCCCGTGGCTCCTTGTCCTGGGGCAGGGACTGGGCCTTGGCGGTCTCTCCCTGCTGCGTCAGGTCGAACGGGATCCGGCAGACGGTCGAGGAGTACCCCAGGTCGAAGTAGACCTTCTTCCAGCCCTTCTTGCTGTACGAAGCAAGGGTCACGGTGGTCGTCAGAGGTCCGTGATTCGCCATGGCTTCGGTCTCGGTGGGCTTGCCCACCGCCTTGCGCTGCACGACCGCGGCCGGCTTGCCCGGCGCCGCGCCAGCCGCGACCAGAGCCTGGATCCGGCACTCGCGCTGACTGGTGCTGACGCCCGAGGTGTCGACCCTGTCGGCCTCGGCGAGTTTGCTGATCTTGTACCCCGGCAGGTCCTGGGACGTGATCGCGAGCTTCTCCAGCTCGTCCGCCGACAGCGTCCCTGTCGGCGGACGCATCTCCGAATCGGGATCCACGGCCTCCGAGTCACCCGAGTCACCGCATCCTGCGAGCAGCGCGAGTGCTGCCGCGGCGGTCGCCGCCAGGATTCAGTGCCGGACAGTCGAGCGTCGTTGCATGGTGCGTACTCCCCCGTGGTACCGGCCGGCGCAGGTCAGCAGCCGGACATCCTCATGCGGGTGAGCACCTGCGACGGCCACCGATCCAGCCGCCCTCCCCCGCCGGTGAGCGACGGTACCGGAGCCGCGCCTCGCTTCGACAGTTGGGCGTCGGGCGGGACAGGCAGGCGTTGCGGGTCTGCGCGGGTTCGCTCTCACGCCTGCGTCCGGGCCACGGCCTTGAGCAGGTCCTTCGTCGTGACGACCTCGGCGAAGCCGCCGCCGTGAAGGGAAGTGGCGGTCGACCTGGCCAGTTCGTCGGCCGACTGCCGCCAGCCGAACGGGCCGGTGAGGTCGAAGGTGTGGGTGGCGTCGAGCGGGAGCAGCACCTGATAGCCGAGGTTGCCGCCCATCCGGGCCGTGGTCTCGACGCACATGTTGGTCTGGATCCCGGCCACCGCGAACTGGGTGATGCCCGCTTCCCCCAACCACGCGTGCAGGTCGGGGGTCCCGTAGAACGCGGAGTTCACAGTCTTGGTGACGAGCAGTTCCGGTACGTCGCCGCCGAGGCCGCGCCGAGCCTCGACGTAGTCCTTGAAGTCGTTGCCCTGGTGGCCCGGCCGCAGGGGCGAGTCGGGCTTGGACGCGTCGTGTCGTACGAAGACGACCGGGCGGTCCGTCTCCTGCCAGGCGGCGATGAGCGCGGCGATGTTGTCGTCCGCGGCCGGGTTGTTGCGTGGCCCCCAGAACGCCTCCTCGCTGAAGCCCTGCTGCACGTCGACGACGATCAGTGCCGCGTTCGGCTCGATGCCCATGTCGCCCGTGTGGATGTCCGCGTGGCCACCCGTGTCGGTGTCGGTGTCGGTATCGGTGTCGGTGTCGCCTGTGTGGATGGTCATGTCGCCGGGGCTCCGTTCTCCGTACGTCGCCGGTGTCGTACCGGCAGCCGTGGCTCCATGCTGCCGCCCGCGAAGGGCGATCCCCAGGCGTCCGGAAGTCAGCGATCGATGGTTTACTGCCGGTCATGCCGTCGCCGCATCGCATCGCCATGCTCGCCTTCCCCGGGATCCGCGCCTTCGACGTGTCCGTGATCTCGGAGGTGTGGGGTGTGGACCGCACCGACCGCCAGGTGCCCGCCTTCGACCTGCGCCGGGCAGCCGCGAGCCCTGCCCCGGTCCCGATGCGCGGCGGCCTCACGCTCGTCCCCGACCGGACCCTTCGCCGACTGGACCGCGCCGAACTGATCCTCGTCCCCGGCCTCGACGACTGCACAACACCCGCTCCTGCGCCGGTACTTGACGCACTGCGTCGCGCCCACGCACGCGGAACGACGATCGCCGCACTGTGCGGCGGCGCGTTCACCCTCGCCCAGGCCGGACTCCTCGACGGCCGCCGCGCCCTGACCCACTGGGACCTCGTCGGCCAACTCGCCGCGCGCCACCCGCGAGTTCGGGTCGAGCCCGATGCGCTGTTCATCGAGGACGGCAACCTCTGGACCGCTGCGGGCACCGCAGCCGGAATCGACCTGTGCCTGCACCTCGTACGCATCCGGCACGGAGCCGAGGCCGCCGCGACCATCGCTCGCTCCATGGTCACCGCCCCCTTCCGGAACGGCACTCAGGCCCAGTTCATCGAACGCCCCACGCCACGTGCCGACCGCGATGTGGACACGCTCGCGGATGTCCGCGCCTACGCACTCGGCCACCTCCACGAACCGCTCACCGTGGCCGCGTTGGCCGCACGCGCCGGGATGTCACCGCGTTCCTTCGCCCGGCACTTCTCGGCGGCGACCGGAACCACCCCGATGCACTGGATCCTCGACCAACGCATCGCCGCTGCGCAGAAGTTGCTCGAACGCACCGATCTGCCCATGCCCGAAGTCGCGCGCCGAGCCGGTTTCGGCAGCGAGGTCACCATGCGCCAGCACTTCGCGGCCCGCCTCTCGACCAGTCCGCGCTCCTACCGCGCGTCCTTCGCCGACCGCCCGGCGGCGCGCCGACTCGCCCCGGAGGATGGCCAGTAGACGGACGACCCTCGAGCTGCGACCCAGTCCGTCACGCCCGGACACCCGTCACGCCCGGCCATCTGTCCCGCCCGGACACATGTCACGCCTTGATCTCGTGGAAGGACGGGATGCCGGCCAGCAGGACCGTCGCGTCCCAGAGACGGAACTGGTCTGTCTCTGGCGGGACTTGACCGAGCACGGGACCGAAGATCGCACGCTGCTCGCCGTCGGGCGTGGTGATGACCAGCACAGGCGTGCCGACCTCGGCGTCCATGCGGTCGACTCCGGCGTGGTGGGAGGCGCGGAGTTCGGCGTCGTAGGCGGTGGAGGCGCCGGCCTCCGCGAGTGCGGTGGGGAGGCCGGTCCGGCGCAACGCCTCGGCGATGTCACCGGCCCCCTCTCGTTCACTGCCGTCGGGGTCGGCCCAGAGCGCGTCGTAGAAGGCGCCGAGTGCGTCGTGTCCGTGCTCGGTCTGGACGGCTGCGGCGACGCGGGCGGGGATCCAGAGGTAGCCGTGGGGGTCGTTCTCGGGGTCGTCGTCGCGGTGCTCGTTGAGTACGGCCAGGCTCATGACGCGCCGGCGCACCCGTAGCGGCAGGTCTTCGGCGATCCGGGCGATCCAGCGTGCGGTGTGGCGGGTGAGCGGGCAGACGGGGTCGAGCCAGAAGTCGACCGTCCACCCGGCCGCGCTGGCGGTGGTGGTTGCCCCCTCGGCGGTGGCGCTCATGTCGGTCTCCGGTCCGGGTGTCGAGGCCCTGGGTCAAGGCCGTGCGGGTCGGTGGCGGACGGTGCGGTCCCGGCGCGACAGCGAACTTTAGATCGCCTCAGGCGTCGCGTCGAGTGCCGGCTTGGAGCCGTCCGGCCGGTGGGAAGAGCCCACGCCCGCCCGCCATGCACCCTGGTTGCGACACCTAGACGAGATAGTTACGATGTATAACGTAAGCGTTAGCCAGTAACGCAGCGCGTCACAGTCTTCGTCACGTCACCCCGGCTCGAAAGGACTGCGTCATGAGTGCAGTGCAGGGTTCGCTTCACACCGTTCTGGGGGCAGGCCCCGCGGGAACCACCGTCGCGCTGGAGCTCGCGCGACGCGGGCACGCGGTACGCCTCGTCGACCGGGCCGGCTCCGGTGAGCCGCTCGAAGGCATCGAGCGCGTCACCGGAGACGTCGGCACCGTGGCGGGGGCACTCGCCGCGATCGAGGGCGCGGACGTCGTCCACCACTGCGTCAACGTCGCCTACCACTTGCAGGTCGACGTGATGCCGGGCATCCAGGAAGCGGTCCTGGGTGCGGTGGAGCGCACCGGCGCCCGGCTCGTCGTCCTCGACACGCTGTACCCCTATGGGGAGACGCACGGCGAGGTCATGACGGAGGACACCCCGTGGCGGGCGACCACGGCCAAGGGCAGGATGCGTGCCTCGCTGGACGAGAACTACCTCGCCGCGCACCGGGAGGGTCGCGCCAAGGTCGTCCTGGGACGTTCCGCGGACTTCGTCGGCCCCCGCGTACTGAACTCGACGCTGGGCGGGTCCGTCTTCCCTGCCGCGCTCACGGGCGACGAGGTCCTGGCGCTCGGCGACATCGGCCTCGCGCACAGCTACACCCATATTCGTGACGTGGCCCGGGGCCTGGCCACCCTCGGTGAGAATCCCGAAGGCGACGGCCGGGTCTGGCACTTGCCCACCGCCCCGGCCCGCACCACCGCTGAGATCTTCGGCCTGCTGGGCGACCTGGTGGGCCGGCAGTTGAAGATCGTCACGATGGACGAGCCCCGCGCCTTCGGGCCGTTCGACGAGACGTTCATGAACTCGTACGCCGAGCTGTTCTACCAGCACACGGAGCCGCAGGTGATGGACTCCACCGCTTTCCAGCAGAGGTTCGGCGTCGAGCCCACCGCGATCGAGGCCACCTTGGAGGACACCCTGGAGTGGTACCGGGAGTTCCTCGCCACGCAGGCGGCTAAGCGCTGACGACTGCCCCTGCCGGGGCGTTCGGCTGCCCTCCCCCGGCGTCGACCGGCAGAGGGCTCCGCCTGTCGCTTCGGCGTATCGCTTCGCCCTATCTCTTCGGCGATACAGTGACGCATTCGAGACACCGCCGCTGCGGGCACCGTGCCCGGCTCAGCCGGCAGCAGGAATCAGGGAGTGAGGGCCGGCGTGAGCAGTCCGCGTGAGCGCTACCGGGCGCAGACCCGCTCGGAGATCAAGGAGGCAGCCGTACGGCAGCTCGCCGCCGGAGGCGTCGAGAGCGTGGCGCTCCTGCGGATCGCCAAGGAGATCGGCATGTCCGGTCCGGCGCTGTACCGCTACTTCGCCAGCCGTGACGACCTCCTCGCGGAGCTGGTGCTCGATGCCTACCGGGGTGCAGCGCAGGCTGTCCACGCGGTGGACACCTCGGCGCGGGGTCGTACCGCCCTCCAGGCCCTGACCAGGGCGTATCGTGCGTGGGCCGTGGCGCATCCACACCTGTACCTGCTCATCCAGGGCACCCCCGTGGCGGGCTTCACGGCGCCGGCCGAGACGCTGTCGCAGGCGCGGGCGGTCCTGGGTCCGTTCCTGACCGTCTTCGCCGAGGGGCATCCGCCGGCCGCCGTGGAACCGCTGCTCGCGCAGCTGCGGACGTGGCTGGCCGACGAGCCGGAGGTGGCCACGTGGGTCGGCGAGTGGACGGACAGGTCCGCTTCCGATCCCGCGGCGGCCGTCGCACTGACCGGAGCCATGATGGCGTGGCCCCAGATGCACGGCACGGTGAGTCTGGAGGTCGCGGGCCAGTTCGCCGGCATGGGCCATGAGTCCGGCGCCCTCCTCGACGTACAGACAGGGCTACTGGCCGACACCTTCCGGCTCAACTGACCGCCGCTCTGCGGCAGTTGGCCGGCGACTACGGCCCGCCACCCGGCGCGGGCACATCAGCGGCACACCGGACCGCTCCTGAGCGGGGCCGCCCGGTACCGGACCTCGGGTTAGCCCTACCCCACGTCAGGGGGCTGGTCGGAGCGCCGTAGGGCACGGCCGACTGATTGGCTCGACCCGTACGAAATCAGACTGCGGGGGTGGCAAGAAGTTGAAGAGCCGGATCGGTCACACGGCATGGCTGGTGGGAGTGGCGCAGTTCTTCGTCGTCCACCTGATCGTCCAGTCGGCCTGGGCGCGGCCGTACAGCTGGGCGCGGAACAACGTCAGCGACCTGGGCAACGCGCACTGCGCCCTGCAGCCGGATCCTGAGCCCCGGTACATCTGCTCGCCCGAACACGCCCTGATGAACGTCTCGTTCGGGCTTCTCGGAACGCTGCTCATCGTCGGGGCCGCGCTCACGGGCGGCGCGCTGTGGCGGAAGCGGGCGGCCGCGACGGTGGCGAGGCTGCTGCTGGCGGGCGCAGGTGCGGGCTTCGTCCTGGTCGGGCTGGCTCCCGCCGATGTCGATGAGAATCAGCATCTCCTGGGAGCCCTGCTCATCATGGGGGCAGGCAATATCGGCCTGGTACTGGCGGGATTCGGCCTGACCGGCCGGATACCGGGGCCGCTGCGCCGACTGACCAGCACCCTGGGCGTCGTGGCCCTCACGGCCCTGTGCCTCTTCCTGTCCCACAGCTACCTCGGACTCGGCATGGGGGGCATGGAGCGGGTCGCTGCCTTCCCTCTCCTGGTGTGGGCGGGGGTCGTCGGAGCCTGCGGCCTGCTCGACAGGGCCGGCGTGCGGCGGGAGCCGGCCCGGGTTCCCTGACCGGCGGCGCCTCGGCCGCAGCGAACTCCAACTGCTAGGCGGCCTTTACCAGTTCGGATCGCACGGCTGCGGACCATGCCTCCACGAGCACCTGGTACTCCCTGCGCTGCGCGTCGTTCAGACGGCCGGCGGAAGTGGTCATCAGGGTGCGGATCTGCTCATTCAGGGCGGCGGCTGACCGTGCGGGAGTAGGGGGCGGAGGAGTGGAAGGCATACGTACAGACTAGGGGCCAGGACTGACAGTGACGCCCCTCCTGCGCAGAGGCGCCCCTCACACTCACGTGGACGGAAATCGGCGGCGGGCACGAGGAGTTGGAACGTACGGTCGCCCCATGGACGAGGCGATGCCGGACGGCGGGAAGCGGCTCGCCCCGGAGGAGATCGACGCCCGGTGGAGCGGTGCCTGGCATCCGCAGCAGGTCGCGGCGCGGCTCGCCGAGGTGCGGGCGCCCTGGTGCGTCGCGGCGGGGTGGGCGCTGGATCTGTTCCGAGGGGAGCAGACGCGTGCGCACGGGGATCTGGAGATCGCGATGCCCGCGGACGGCTTCCCGGAGGTACGGGACGCGTTCCCCGAGTACGTGTGGGACGCGGTCGGTTCGGGACTGATCTGGGAGGCTGCGGACGCCGAGGCCCTGGCGGCCACCCATCAGACCTGGCTCCGGGATCTGGGCGGCGGCGGGTACCTGCTCGATGTCTTCCGTGAGCCGCACGACGGCGGTACGTGGATCTGCCGGCGGGACGAGACGCTGCGCCTGCCGTACGACGCGGTCATCGAGCACACCAGGGACGGAATCCCCTACCTGGCACCGGAGTTGGTCCTGCTCTTCAAGGCGAAGGCGACCCGGCCGAAGGACCGGGCCGACTTCGAGGGGGTGCTGCCGCTCCTCGGACCCGCGCGGCGCAACCGCCTCGCTGAGTGGCTCGAGCGGGTACATCCGGGCCACGGGTGGCTGGCGGAAGTGGCCCGGTCGCAGAGCTGAGGTCCCGGCGAGGGGATCCGGCCGGTGTCAGGAGCAGAACTCCGCTTCCCACACCGCGTCTTCGGCTTCCTGGCCGCCCGGGCGGCGCCCGGCTGCCGACCGCCGCCTACTCGGGTCGTACGACCGTCCGGTGCGTGGGTGTGTTGTAGCCCGGCGACTCCATCACGTCCAGCAGGGCGGCGGACACGGCTGCCGGGTCGACGAGGGTCGCCATGACCTGGGTCGGGACGGCGTCCGGGTCGTCCAGGACGGCGAGCATCAGGTGTTCCGCACCCAGGTAGGAGTGCCCCATCTCCGTCGCCTTCCGGGCTGCCGCAGCGAGTATGTGCCGCGCTCTCGGTGTGGGCTGCGGTGCCGAGTCTTCCGTCATCTCCCGCTCCTCTTCGTGCACTCGGTGATCCGTGCGCGGTACGAGTTGCCCCGGGCGCGGTACGCATCGCTCCGGGCTCATGGAGGCCGAGGTCGGCCGGTCGGCCGGTCGGCCGCTACGAGCCGAGTGCCGCCGCCGTCGCCTCGGTGAACGCACCCGGGTTGTCGAGCATGATGTTGTGGCCGCAGTCCGGGACCGGTACGACTCGGACGCCCGCCGCCGTGAGGGCGTCGGCGCCGGGGAGCGGGCCGTCCGTCTCCGGCAGCAGGTAGGTGCGCGGGATCGGCAGGCCCAGGAGGAGTTCGCGCACGGTGGGGGTCGTGCCGCGGGCCAGGTGGACCGCGCTGCGGTACAGCGCCTCACGGCCCGTCAGGCGCGCGGTGGCCCACCAGTGTTCGCCCGCCGACTCGCGGAACTCCGCCCAGCCGCCGGCCAGGAAATCCCGCTCGGAGTACGCGGCGACACCGGCGCTGCCGCCTGCGCCCGGCGTGGGCGGCAGCGGGTCCAGATTGGCGTCGACGAGGACGAGGCGGGAGACGAGTCGCGGGTACCGGGAGGCCAGGACGACGGCCACCGAACCGCCCATGCTGTGGGCGACCAGCTCGGCGCCGGAGGCGCCGGCCGCGGTCAGCGCCTCGGCGAGGGCGTCGGCGTGCGAGTCGAGGGTGTAGTCGAAGTGCTCGGGCCGGTCACTGAGACCGTGCCCGAGGAGATCGACCAGGAGCGAACGGCGCCCGGCGAGCCGCGCGTCGACCGCGACCTCGGTGAAGTACGCGGGCGAGGAGGCGCCCAGGCCGTGCACGTACACGCGGGGCGGTTCCTGCCCGGGGAGTTCGACCCACCGGATCCGGTCGCCCTCGGACGTCACGACGGCATCGCGCATGTCTGCTCCCTGTCACCGGCCGACTCGGGCGGCGTCATCCGTCTTCGCGGCCCCGCTCCCATCATCCCCCGCCCAGTCGCACTCCCTTGAACGCCTCCGTCTGTTCGCGGATGGCGCGTTCTGCGGGGAGTCGCTCGATGGAGGAGGCGCCGAAGAAGCCGACGATGCCCTCGGTGTGCTCCAGGACGTAGGCGGCGTCGGCCGGTTCGGCGATGGGGCCGCCGTGGCAGAGCACCAGGAGGTCGGGGTTGACCCGCTTCGCGGCGTCGTGCATCGCCTGCACCGCCTCTGCGGCCCCGTCCAGGGTGAGCGCGGTCCGGGCGCCGATGGTTCCGCTGGTGGTGAGTCCGACGTGCGGGACGAGCACGTCTGCGCCGGCGCGGGCCATGTCGGCGGCCTGGTCGGGGTCGAACACGTAGGGAGCAGTGAGGAGTTCGCGCTCGTGCGCCTGGCGGATCATGTCGACCTCGAGGCCGTAGCCCATCCCGGTCTCCTCGATGTTCTGCCGGAACGTGCCGTCGTACAGGCCCACCGTCGGGAAGTTCTGCACTCCGGTGAAGCCCATCCGCGACAGGTCGTCGAGGAACGGGCCCATCAGGCGGAACGGATCGGTGCCGTTGACGCCCGCGAGGACCGGGGTGTCCTTGACGACGGGGAGCACCTCGGCGGCCATCTCGACCACGACCGCGTTCGCGTCGCCGTACGGCAGGAGACCGGCGAGGGAGCCGCGGCCGGCCATCCGATAGCGGCCCGAGTTGTAGATGATGATCAGGTCGATGCCGCCCGCCTCGGCCGCCTTCGCGGACAGGCCGGTGCCCGCGCCGCCGCCGATCACCGGGTGCCCGGCGGTCACGGTCGCCCGCAGTCGCTGCAGGGCCTGCTCCCGGCTCATGCCCGTGGTGCCCGTCATGACGCGTCGTCCTCCTCGGTGAAGCTGATCAGGCGGTGCAGCTCTTCGGCCGCCGCCCGCCCGAATCCTGGGTCGTTGATCGCCGCGTCCAGTTCGTGGAGCTCGACGCCGCTGCCCTTGACCGCGTTCCGTACGGCGCGGAACAGGGCCTCGTCGGCCTCCGCGTCCCGGAACGGACCGCCGTCCACGTCGACCGCGGACACCCCGCGCAGCGGCAGAAAGACGGCGGACGGTCCGCCGCCCGCGGTGACCTTCGCGCCGAGCAGGCGGCCCAGCTCGGCCATCTCGGCGGGGGTGGTGCGCATCAGGGTCACGGTGGGGTTGTGCGGCAGCAGGTCGCGGCCGGCGAACCGGTCCGGAACGGTGTCCTGCGGGCCGAAGTTGACCATGTCGAGGGCGCCGACGCTGACCACCTGGGGTACGCCCCGTCGGGAGGCCGCGGTCAGGCGGTCGGGGCCTGCGCTGAGGACTCCGCCGACGAGTTCGTCCGCGAGTTCGGTGGTGGTCAGGTCGAGCACGCCGGCGATCAGGCCGGAGGAGACCAGCTTCTCCATCGCCCGGCCGCCCGCGCCGGTGGCATGGAACACGAGGGTCTCGTAGCCGAGTTCGTCGAGCGCCTGGCGGGCCTCGTCGGCCGCGGGCGTGGTGACGCCGAACATCGTGACCGCGACGGCGCGTGCCGGGACCCCTGATCCCGTACGCGCCGCCGCGGCCCTCCTGCGGTGGTACGCCTGCGCCATGCCGGCCGCCGCCGCGGCCGCGTTGCCCAGTACCTGTTCCGATACCGAGTTGACGCCGGCGATGTCGACCACCGAGTACATGAGGGTGGTGTCCGTCTCGCCCACGTAGGGGCGCACGTCGCCACTGGCCATGGTGGAGACCAGGAGCTTGGGGAAGCCGACGGGGAGCGCCTGCAGGGCGGCCGCGGCGACCGACGATCCGCTGGAGCCGCCGACGGCGAGGAATCCCTGGATGACGTCGCGGGCGCAGAGGCGGCGCACGACATGTGCGGCGCCGTCGGCCATCGCCTCCATCATCGCTCCGCGGTCGTGCCGGTCCTGGAGTCTGCCCAGGTCGGCGCCTGCCGCGGTGGCCACCTCGGCCGCGGTGACGTCGGCGATGCCCTTGGTGGAGTAGCCGCCGACGTCGACCAGGACCGTGTCCACTCCGGCCTCGTGCAGCCGGTCGCGGAGCCAGACGTATTCCTCGTGCTTGGTGTCGAACGTGCCGAGGAGACACACCGTTGCCGTCACCCGGACCTCCTTCGTGGGGCACGTGGCGCGCCGCCCGTGCGGACCTTGCGGTGCCGGGGTCTGTCCCGACGTAGCGATGTTCGTCGCGCGCCGGGCCCCTGGCCAGACCAATATGGCGTAATTGGACCAGTGGGCGGGGCTGTCACGAGGTCGGGCGGTAGCGGTTCGTTCCGCCGGAACGGTCGGCCGGCCCCGGAACCGTTCCGTACCCGCGGGCCGTTCAGCACGCGGGACCTCACCGGCCGCAGGCCGCCCGTACGAGCAGGGAGCGTGACGCGATGGCGCGCCAGATCTCGGCGCAGCAGCTGGCCCGCATGCTGGGGCCCTGGCGCGGCGCGGCCGACCGTCTGGACGAGGCGCTCGCGGCCGCCGTACGGGATCTGGTGGACGCGGCCCTGCTCCCGGAGGCCACCACGCTGCCCCCGCAGCGGCAGCTCGCGACGACCCTCGGGGTCTCGCGCGGCACGGTCTCCGCGGCGTACGACGCACTGGTCGCCGCCGACTACGCGGTGGCCCGGCAGGGCTCGGGCACCCAGCTGCACCGGCGGCACGCGGGCGAGGTGCCGGGCGGCGGACGGCTGTTCTCGCTGGCCGCGGGCGGCGAAGCGCAGGTCGATCTGTCCAGCGGCGCCCTGCCCGCCAGCGATCTGGTGGCGGACGCCTGGGCGGCGACCACCGCCCACGACCTGGCGCCCTATCTCCCGGCCGACGGCTACTTCCCGGCCGGCCTGCCGCCCCTGCGTACGGCGATCGCCCGGCAGCTGACCGCCGAGGGACATCCCACCGAACCCGGCCAGCTCCTGATCACCTCGGGCGCACAGCAGGCGGTGTGGCTGATCGCGCACACCCTGCTGTCACACGGCGACCGGATCGCGGTGGAGGACCCGACCTACCGGGGCGCCCTGGAGGCGTTCACGGGCGCGGGCCTGGCGCTGACCGGCGTGCGTACGACGTCGGCCGGGATCGACGCGGACCAGCTGCGGGCGCTGCGGCGCCGCGGGCACACGGCCCTGTACTGCCAGCCGGCCGTGCACAATCCGACCGGGCGGATCCTGGGCCCGCAGGCCCGCCGTGCCCTGGGCGCGCTGGTGGACGAGCTCGGCCTGCTGGCGGTGGAGGACTGCTCCTCGCGCGATCTGGTCCTCTCCGGCGGACCGTGTCCGGCGCGGGGCCTTGGCGGTCTGGTCGATCCGGACCGACTGGTGACGGTCGGCTCGACGTCCAAGCTGTTCTGGGGCGGGATCCGGGTGGGCTGGATCAGGGCTGCCGAACCCCTGGTCAGGAAGCTCACCCAGGCCAAGAAGGCGGTCGACCTGTCGACGTCCCTGCTCGACCAGATGCTGCTGCTCGACCTGATGCGGCACCTGGACCGCGCCCGCGCACTGCGCAACGCGATGCTGCGCGAGCGCCTCGACGCGGCCCACGCGCAGCTGAAGGCGGTGTTCCCGGACTGGCGCTGGGAGAACCCCCAGGGCGGTACGGGCCTGTGGGTGGACACCGGCCTGAACGCGGTGGAACTGGACGCCAGAGCCCGCACCGTGGGCATCAAACTCGCCCCGGGGCCCACGTTCTCGGTGTACGACGGCTTCACGACGTACCTGCGGCTGCCGGTCCGGCACGACGCGGGGCAGCTGGCGACGGCCCTCGTGGTGCTGCGGGATCTGGTGGCGGGTCGGCGGTAGCCCGCTCGGCTCGGGCCGCCTCACCGCCCCGCGCCGGCCAGTTCGCG
Organism: Streptomyces sp. YIM 130001; assembly: GCF_003574445.1. GTDB lineage: Bacteria > Actinomycetota > Actinomycetes > Streptomycetales > Streptomycetaceae > Streptomyces. The sequence goes on along the minus strand of NZ_KZ984557.1, from coordinate 37,043 downwards.
GAACCAGTCGACGGTCGCTGCCGTCGCGGCCCGGCTGGAGCCGAGGTGGCGGGATCCGTCGTGGTCGACGGGCCCGAGGTCGACGACGGGGGCGTCGGCGCCGTTCGCCCGGAGCCCGGCACCGCACCAGTCGGTGTTCTCCACGACGGCCTGCTCGTCGCCGGTGGCCCGGTACAGGCGGGTGGGCATCCGCGGGGCCCAGTCCGTGCACACGGTGCCGGCCTCGCGCAGGACGTCGGCGAACCGTCCCGTGGGGTGCTCGATCAGGTCGAGGCCGCGTGCGGTGAGGAGTTGTCCGGGGGTGTCGGGCAGGGCGTCCATCATCTCCGGGCCGGTGTGGCTGCCGTCGAACAACTCCTCGACGATTCCCGCGTACTTGGCGTGGAACAGCGCGCCGGGATCGTCGTACACGCCGCCGTGCAGCCGCTGCACGGAGACCAGGATGTAGGCCGCGTACACCACCGCGTACTTGGGCGCGACGCGTTCGGGGTCCAGCGTCGCCGGGAGCTGGGTGCCGCCGAAGTCGTAGGCGCCGCTGACCGGTGCGAGTGCGCCCGCCCGGAACCAGCGGTCCTCGCCGGCCTGCAGCGCCCGGGCGAGCCCGAGGGCCGCGGACGCGCCCTGCGAGAAGCCGGTGACCATGACGTCCCGCTCCAGGGTGTGCCCGGTGCGCGGCGTGAAGGCGCGGGCCGCACGCAGCATGTCGAGCGAGGCCGAGGTCTCCGACGGGACGTCCATCCAGGGGTGGACTCCGGGGCCGGTGCCCATGCCGAGATAGTCGGGGGCGACCGCGGCGAAGCCGGCCGAGGCGTAACTGACGGGCGCGGCGCTGACGAATTCCGCGCGCTGCATCGAGGGCGCGTCGCTCGGGTGGACGCCGGTGCCGTGGGTGAACGACACGGCGTGCAGCGGGCCGTGGCCGCGCGGGGTGCGAGGCAGGGCGAGCAGGCCGCTGGCGGTCGTCGGGCGTCCGGCGGTGTCGACGGTCCGGTACACGAGGCGGTACGCGTCCACTCCGTGCCGGGCGACGGCCGGGTCGAAGCCCGCCTTCTTCAGTTCGGCGGCGGATTCGGTACGGCCGTCCAGGGTGTAGAGCCGCTCGGCGGACACGAGTGCGCCTCGGCCGGGGTGGTGGGGGTTGCCGGGGTGCCGGGGATCGCCGGACTGCCTTTGCTCGTCGGCGAGTCGAGGACTGGTGGCGGCGCTCGCCGCCATCACCGTCACGGGTGTTCCGAGCAGGAGCAGGGCGGCGCAGGAGGCGGCAACCAGCTTGCGGGACATGGATGTGGAGCTCCCTCGTGGGTCGACATCGGGTGATCGACAGGCTCCAATCCTGCGGTGCGCGCCGCGGCTGCACACTGGGGTGCTCGCCCGTCCTGGGGTGGGGGTGTCCACAGCCTCGTCAGGGGTGTCCGTCGGGGGCTCGGGGCGATCCGCGCCGGTGCGGGTCGCCCAGCCCGACGATGAGATCCTCCGGACATGGAATCGAGCGACCGGCACGCCACCCGCCCCACCCACGGCCTCGTCGCCGTCCCGGCGGGGCGGGTGACCCTGTCCGACCGCCGCACACAACGCAGTTGGGCGGTCGACCTCGCACCCTTCCGGCTCGGCGCGCTCCCGGTGACGCAGGACCTCTACGCCGCGCTCACCGGCCTGCACCCGAGCACGTCCGACGGTGACCGGCTCCCCGTCGAGAGCGTCTCCTGGTGGGACGCGGCCCGGTTCTGCAACTCCCTTTCCGAACAAGAGGAGTTGAGGCCCGCGTACCGGATCACGGCGGCGGCCGCCGACTCCGACGCCACCGTCACTCAGGACCCCGCCGCCGACGGGTACCGGCTGCCGACCGAGGCCGAGTGGGAGTACGCCTGCCGCGCCGGCACGGAAGGGCCGCGGTACGGGACGCTCGACGACATCGCCTGGCACCGCGGCAACTCGGGCGAGCGCCTCCGCGAGGCGGGCAGCAGATCACCCAACGCGTGGGGCCTGCACGACATGCTCGGCAACGTCTGGGAGTGGTGCTGGGACCGCTACGACCCCGAGGTCTACGGCGACTACCGGGTGCTGCGCGGTGGCGGCTGGTTCGACGAGCACTGGAGTTGCCGCGCCTCCGTGCGGCGCCGGAGCCACCCCACGTTCCGCGTCGACGACGTGGGCTTCCGCCTCGCCCGCTCGGGCGGCTGACGGCTCCCGGCTCCCGGCTCCCGGCTCCCGGCACACGGCACACGGCACACGGCACACGGCACACGGCACACGGCCGGCCTCGCCTCCGGATCACCGCCGGCGTCACGCATCCCCGATCACATGCACCGCCGCCTCCTCCGCGCTGGCCGCGCCCGCGTCGATCCCGACGTCGCGCGCGTCCAGGTCACGGGACGCGAAGTCGGGGTAGTCCTCATCGTCCAGACCGGCCGCATCGGCGACCAGGCGTCCTGCCCGGCGGTCGCCCACCTCGTCGTCGAGCGGTTCACCGTCCGTGTCCACGGCGTCGCCGATGCCGTCGCCGTCCAGCGGCGCCACGTCCGGGATCTCCTCGGCGAGACGCTGGTCGAGCGTCTCGCCCCGGGACCGTTCGGCCGCGGTGACTCCGGTGTGCTCGACGGCCAGCGGGCGGTCGGGCGGCACGTATCCCTGGTCGAGCGGGCTGCCGTCCAACGGTCCGTCGAGGGTGTCGGAGCCGTCCAGGAGACCGGCGTCGTCCTGCACCTCGCTGCCGTCGGGCTGGTAGACCTCGTCGCCCCACGTGGCGTTCTCGCTCATGCGGCACTCCTGACGGTGTCCGGCCCGTCCGGCCCCTGATTCCGGCCGCCGGGCGGCGTCTGTCCCGCCCGTCCCCGTACGTTCCGGGCCTCCCCCGTCCTTCCATGCTCCGCGACGAACAACCGGATCGCCACCGCGCGCACGGGACACCTCGGGGCACACGGCCCGTACGGCCACCCCGAGCTGTCCCCGGCGCCAGGACCGCGCCCCGCCCTCGGCCGACCCGCGGAACCCGCAGCGGCATGAGCACGACGCCCGCCCGTGAACGAAGAGGTCGAACGAAGAGCACGAACGAAGAGCGAAGCCTGCGAAGCCGCCCCGCCCGGCTCCGAGCGGGGCCGACGCCCCTGCACTCAGCCGAGGTTGGAGACAGCCTGGTAGTACGTCCAGGCGGTCGCGTTGCAAGTGCTGTACTTGGCACCGGAGTAGGCGTTGCAGACCCGCTTGAGGTCGGCGTGGAAGGCGTTGTCGAGGCGGGGCTTGTTCGCGTCGAAGGAGCCCGCCGCCTTGTAGTTGCGGTAGCCGAAGTCGTGCCGCGCGCAGGCGGTACTGAACGGGAAGCCGAGGGGGTTGTCGGGCGACGAAGTGCAGTAGTCCGTCGTCCAGTTGAACTCGTAGGCGGCCCAACTCCCCTGGTTTCCACTCGCATCGGCCCAGGCGCTGTACGAGCTCGCACTGGTCTGGGTCCACTGACTGAGCACCTGCGGCTTGTCGGCGGGGGCGGCCGACGCGGTACCGGACAGGCCCACGACGGCGGACAGGGCGGCGGCGGTCACGGCGAGCGGGGCAGCAAGGCGGCGGCGCATGGCGTCTCCTCGGAGTCGGCCCGCCGGTCCGTACCGACGGGGGCCGCTTCACTGTCCCGGACCTCCGCACGGCGCCACCAGACACTCGGGGTACTGATGGCGCACGGCCGACGGAATTCACTCCTTCGGCCCTCGCCGTATGCCCAACAGCCCCTGTTCCAGGGTTGTGTGACGACGCGTCGGCCCTGCCGTCCGATCACCGTTCGCCCTGCCCGGGGCCCCTTCTCCGTCCGCCTCTGCCCACGGCGAATCTGCCCACGGCCAAGAACCCTCACCGTCCGGCCCGTGCGGGCCGACAGTGGGAGGGAAGGCGGCGACCGGCGCCGCACCAGGACTGGGAGGACCAGTGGGAACGTACGACACGGCCCCCGCGGCGGGGCCCCACCGGCCGGCGGACACCGCTCCGCGCGCCGCAGGCGAATCAGCTGCCACCCGCTTCGACGATCAGCTGGCCGGGCAACTGCTCGCGCAGCGCATCGTGCTGCTCGGCACCGAGGTCAACGAGAGCTCCGCGAACCGGGTGTGCGGGCAGCTGCTCGTCCTCTCCGCCGAGGACCCGCGCACGGACATCTCCCTCTACATCAACAGCCCCGGCGGCTCCGTCAGCGCGGGCCTCGCCATCTACGACACGATGCGTCTGATCCCCAACGACGTCTCCACACTCGCCATGGGATTCGCCGCGAGCATGGGCCAGTTCCTGGTCACCGTCGGCACACCGGGCAAGCGCTTCGCGCTGCCGAACGCGCGCATCATGATGCACCAGCCGTCCTCCGGGATCGGCGGAGCGGCGGCCGACATCGCGATCCAGGCGGAGAACCTGGAGTTCACCAAGCAGACCATCGAGCGCATCACCGCCGAGCACACCGGCCAGAGCGAGGAGACCATCTCCCGCGACGGCGACCGCGACCGGTGGTTCACGGCGGAACAGGCCAAGGAGTACGGGATGGTCGACCGGGTCGTGGAGTCGCTCGACGACATCCGCCCGGCCACCTCCCGCCAGCGCATCGGACTGGGGGTCTGAGCCATGGGCCAGTACACGATTCCGAACGTCGTCGAGCGCACTCCGCAGGGTGAGCGGTCCTACGACGTGTTCAGCCGGCTCCTGTCGGAGCGCATCATCTTCCTCGGCACCGAGATCGACGACGGCGTGGCGAACGTCGTCATCGCCCAGCTCCTCCACCTCGAGTCCGCGAGCCCCGACACGGAGATCGCGATCTACCTCAACTCCCCTGGTGGATCGGTCACTTCACTGATGGCCATCTACGACACGATGACCTTCGTACGAGCACCGATCTCGACGTTCTGCGTCGGCCAGGCCGCATCGACGGCGGCGGTACTGCTCGCGGGCGGCGACCCGGGCCGTCGCTACATCCTGGACCACGCCCGCGTACTCCTCGGCCAGCCGGCGAGCAACGGCCAACAGGGCACGGTCTCGGACCTCACCGTGCAGGCCAAGGAAATGGGCCGCATCCGCTCCCAGATCGAGGAGGTCCTCTCCCACCACACCGGTCACGACGTGACTTCCCTCCGCACCGACATGGACCGCGACAAAATCTTCACCGCCCACGAAGCGGTCGCCTACGGCCTGGCCGACGAGGTCCTCACCCGACGCGGCGTCAGAGCGCTTGCGGCGTAGGGAAGTTCGACTGAACGGTCGCGCCTCGTAGGATCTCCAGAGGCTCGACCGTTCCGTCACCCCTCAAGCGGCCAGCCGTACCTCGCCCCGTCCCGAAGTCGCGCCCCGACTCGTGGTGGAGGTGGCGGGGGCCAGGTGGGAGACCGTGGAGGTGGGGCGGGTCGCCTCCGTCGTGGTGACCAAGTCGTCCCGCACCCGGGTCAGGAGTTCCGCCAGGCCGAAGCCCAGCGCCTGGGCCGCCGCGGCCAGTACCTCCGAGGAGGCTTCCTTGCGGCCGCGTTCCAGTTCGGAGAGGTAGGGCATGGAGATGCGGGCCGCCTCGGACACGTCCTTCAGGGTTCGGCCCTGGGCGAGTCGCTCGCGCCGCAGCACCTCCCCCACGACGTCCCGCCACAACGGCTCCCGGGCGGCAGGCGCGACGGGCGGCGCCGGCTCGGCGGCCGGAGCAGCCCTACCGGACTCGGCCGGGCGCAGTGGGATGACTCGGGCGTGGTTCCGCGCTTGGGTGGTCACCTCCTCAGCGTAGGAGTGCCCGCCCCGCCGCTGCAGCCCGAAGCCCTCTGCTGTCGGCGAAACACCCGCGCGAGCGGGCCCGCACCGTCCGGCCTTGACCTTGCCCCAGGGTCAAGGCGCACGGTCCTGGCCGCCGGGCGGATCCGCCGCCCGGTGACGGAGGATGAACCGGTGAACGACGCTGAGCTGCTGGCCATCGGGGCGTTCGCAGCCCGCGCCCGACTGTCACCCAAGGCCCTGCGGCTCTACGACCGGCGCGGCCTGCTGCCGCCGGCGCACGTCGACGGCCCCAGCGGTTACCGCCACTACCGCGCGAGCCAGGCCGAACGGGCCCGTCTCGTAGCCCAGTTGAGGCAGCTCGACATGCCGCTCGCGCTGATCGCCGAGGTCGTCGCGCTGCCGGGTCCGGAGGCTGCGGGGGCCCTGTCGGCGTACTGGGCGGGGGTCGAGGAACGTCTCGCCGGGCAGCGCGCGCTCGCCGACTACCTCCGTGGACGACTGAGTGGAAGGAGCTCGGACATGTACGGGAAGTTCACGGTCGAGACGACGGAGTCGCCGGAGCAGTTCGTGATCACGGAATCGCGGCACATCCTGGCGGACCACCTGCCGACGTTCATCCCGGAGTCACTCGGCCGCCTGGAGCGGGCCGCCGAGGAGCACTGCGGAGGGATCGCGGGGGTGCCGTTCATGGCGTACCACGCCGAGGTCAGCCAGGAGAGCGACGGTCCGGCGGAGAGCTGTGTGCCGGTCGCCGGCCCGGTCGCCGCCCGCGCCTGGGCCGAGGGGTACGGGCGCGGCGTACGGGCCAGGGCGGAGCCGGCGACGCGCCTCGCGTTCACCAGGATCACCAAGGCGCAGGTGGCGTACCCGCAGATCGGCCCCGCCTTCGAGGCGGTGGAGGAGTGGATCGCGCGCGAAGGGCTCGAGGTCGCCGGCCCGTGCCGCGAGATCTACTTCACCAACTGGCCGGCCACGGCTCCGGACGAGCCGGCCTGCGACATCGCCTTCCCGGTCAGGGAGCGCACCGTTCAGGGCTGACGGCTACGGCGCCGGTCGGCGCAGTTCCTCCGGGCAGGGGGTGCCGCGGGGCAGTTGATAGGGCGCGGCGAGGCGGTAGGTGCCGGAGTGCGGGGCGATGAGTTCCGTCCAGGTGTCGCCGACCTCGTCCTCCTCGGTCTCGGTGAGGCAGCCGTTGATGTTGTCGAACTCCTTGGGTGCCCGGTCGTCGTCGCGCTGCTTGGAGGCCTCGGTCTCCTGCGGCGGTTTCACGCCCTTGCCCTCGGCGTCGACCAGGCCGAGCCACGGCGAGTACGGGACGCGGACGAGCACCCGCCCGGGCGACTTGACCTCGATGGTCCACTCCCCCTGGTCGGCGCGCTGCACCGTGGCCGGCGGGTCCGCGAGCGGCTGCGGCTCGCTGACCTCGAAGAGCTTCCAGTTGCTGTCGCCCCAGATCTGCTTCAGATAGGGCTGGCCGTTCGACACGAGTTCGCGCTCGCGCTCGCCGCCGTCGCCGTCGGGCGCCTCGCGGGGCAGGACGATGTAGTGCACGGCCCAGCGCATCAGCCACTCACGGTAGTTGGCCGAATTCAGGGTGTCGTCGTAGAAGAGCGGGTTGCGTTCCATGTCGGCCTGCCGGTTCCAGCCGCGGGCCAGGTTCACGTACGGGGCGAGCGCGGAGGCCTCGCGGTGGCTGCGGGCCGGCACGACCTCGACACGGCCCTTGTCGGCGCCGGTCTTCTGCAGCTCGTTCACGAGCGGCGCCAGCTCGCGGGTCCAGGACGCGGCGGGCGTGGTGTGGACGACGTCGTTGGCGGACTTGATGCCGATCCACAGGTTGATGCCGACGACCGACAGCACGACGGCGTACCACTTGCGGCTGCGCGGCACGGTGAACGGCAGTGCGGCGAGCAGCACCACACCGGCCACCAGCATGGGCAGGCGCGTGATGTTGGACCCGATCTGCGAGTCGACCGCCGTCGCGAGGACGGTGCCGACGACGTAGATGCCGGAGGTCAGTCGCACGGTGCGCCAGTCGTGCGGCACCAGGACGTAGACCAGAACACCGGAGATCACGGGCAGGCTGGCCGACCCGATACTCATCGGCTGCGTACCGGAGAACGGGAAGAGCCAGGCCGACAGACCGACCACGGCGACCGGTGCGAGCCCGAGCGCGTACGCACCCGGCCGCCTGCCCTGGAAGAAGAGTGCGGCTGCGACGAGTCCGGTGAACAGGCCCGCGACGGGGCTGGCCGCGGTGGCGAGCCCGGCGAGCGGTGCGGCGACCGCGGCCTTCGCCCACCGGCGGGTGCGCCAGCGGTGCGGCCAGCAGAACACCGCGGCCACCGCCGCGAGCCCGAACGCGGTGCCGAGGCCGAAGGTGACCCGCCCCGACACCGCGTTGCAGAACAGCGCGAAGACCCCGGCCAGCGACGCCGGCAGCGGATTCCGCACGACCCGGCTGCGCATCAGCAGCAGCGCGATCAGCCCGGCCGACGCCGTCCCCGCGAGCATCATCGTGGTCCGCACCCCGAGCACATGCATCAGGTACGGGGACACGACGCTGTACGAGACGGGGTGCATACCGCCGTACCAGGCGAGGTTGTACGCGGAGTCCGGGTGCCGTCCGACGAACTCCGCCCAGGCGTCCTGCGCGGCGAGGTCGCCGCCGCTGTTCGCGAAGGTGAAGAACCAGACGAGGTGCAGCACGGCTGCGGTGACCGAGGCGATCAGGACGGGGTGGCGCAGGGCGCGGCCGAGCCGGCCCGGCCGGCCGGGCACGGAGTCGGCCGCGGGGGCCGGTTCGGCGTTGCGCTGGCCCGGGACTCGGGGTGCCGCGGCCTCGGTGCTCGTGGGCTCGGTGGTCGTGGCCTCGGTGCTCGTGGGCTCGTCGGCTGCCGCGGCTGTGGTCCCGGTGGCCGTCTCCGGCCGGCCCGAGGTCTCCGGCCGGCTCGTGTTCGCGCCCGGGTCGGCGTCGTCATCCGCGCGCGTCGGCCCCGCAGTCGCCACTGATTGCTCCCCGTGTCGTCCCCGGCCGGTCCCAGCCGCCGGTTCTGTGCCGGTGTGTTCCGGGCGGGCGCCCGGTCGTCTCCGGTGCGCCGTCCCTCGCCGTCCGTACGTCCCGGCAGCCGGCCGGAACGTCGTCCGCCGGAACCGCGACCGTGCGCCCCCGACTTCGTCTCCGACGGCACGCAACGCCTCGTACCGTCCGATTCCGGCGACGCTAGCACGCGGCGCACCCGGGTGGCCCGCCGGTTCTTCACCAGGGGTTCCGCACAGGGCGGGCGTACCCGGCGTACGGGCCGGGGCGTACACCGCGTACCGCGTGCGGGCGGAACGACCGGTACCGGCGGACGGCCGGGCGTCGTCCGCCGGGTGGTGCCGGGTGTCAGATGATCCGGGTGATCTTGCTGCCGAATCCGGGCTCCGTCAGGTCGCCCTGGAGCGCGACCGGGACCTCCACGGCGTCGCCCGTACCGTCGCCGACGTTCAGGACGCCGACCTCGGTGCCGGCCTTCGCGGTGTGCGGGATCGCCTTTCCGTCGTCGGCCAGTTCGAGCTTCACGGTGAGGCCCGGCCAGCCGACCGCGGAGACGTCCTCGGTGGCGACGACCGGAGTCGTCCCGCCCAGACCGTCGTCCACCTCGCCGACGACATCGCCCTTCTTCACCACGGACTTGGACTCGAGCGCGTCCTGGGCGGCCTTCATCAGTACGTCGCCCGCGTCGAGCGCGCCCTTGAGGATGGACGGCGGCTCACCGGCCGCGGGCTGCCTGAGCACCGCGCCGACGACGGTCTGCGTGGTGCCGTCGATCTTCCGCTCGGCGGCGAAGAGCAGGTTGCCGAGTGCGGCGGTGGTGGTGCCCGTCTTGATGCCGACGACGCCGTTCATGGGTACGAGCTGGTTCCAGTTGGGCTGGCGCTTGTCGTTGATGTCCTTGTACTCCGGCAGCCTGACGATCTCCCGGAAGAGCTTGTCCTGCATCGCCTTCTTGCCCAGCTTCACCTGGTCGACGGCGGTCGAGACGGTGGACTTGTTCAGGCCCGACGGGTCGGTGTACGTCGTGTTCTTCATCCCGAGCTCGTCGGCCGTCTCGTTCATCTTCTTGACGAAGGCGTCCTCGGAACCGGCGTCCCAACGGGCAAGCTGCCGCGCGATGTTGTTCGCAGAAGCGATCATGATGGCCTTGATGGCCTCGTCCTTGGTGAGCCGCTGCCCCTTGGTCACGTCGACCGTGGACTCGCCCTCCTCGGACTTCTTCGCGTCGTCCTCGGCCTGCTGGTCCATCGGGATCGTGGCGCCTCCCGGGTGGTCGCGCAGGATGATGTACGCGGTCATCACCTTGGCCACGCTCGCGATCGGCACGGGCTTCTGGTCGCCCGAACTGCCGAACGTCCCGAGCCCGTCGACGTCCATCGCGCCCTGACCGTTCTCGGGCCACGGCATCGACGGCTTGTCGCCCTCGAACGAGACGGTGTCGTTCGCGGTCAGACTCAACGTCGGCTCGGGCAGCGGGCGCAGCGTCTGCACCACACCGAAGACGATCACCAGCAGCGCGACGATGGGCGTCCAGATCTTGAACCGGCGCACGATCGTGCGCATCGGGGTCTCGGGCGGAGCCGGCTTGTTGGTCAGCTCGGCCAGCAGGTCCAGCGGCGGGAGCGGCGGCACCGGCTGCTGCGAGGTGCGCTCCGGGCCCATGTTGCCCACCGAGGCCGGGGCCTCCGCGGGCTGTTGGGGCGCGGCGGGCTCGGGCTTCTCGGGGGGCAGCGGCTTCGCGGCAGGCGGTTCGGTGGGAGTTCCGGTGGACTGCTGGGAACCGGGGGCGGCCTCGGCCCGCCCGTCGAGGGGCTTGAGCGCTACGAACTTGCTGGTGCGCTCGGAGGGGGACTCGCCCTTGCCGCGCTCGTCGCCCGCGGCTTCTTCGGTCTCGTCGGCCTGCTTGGCCTTGGGGTCCGAGTCGGGCTGGAACGTCTTGAAGACCGCGGTCGGCTGGTCGACGGGCGGCCGTACGGTCTTGAAGACCGCGGTGGCCTGGTCAACGGGGGCCGCCTCGCCGGAATTTGCTTCTGCAGCGTCCTCGGAGGGGCTGTCGGGCTCGGCAGCACCCTTGTCCGGCTCACCCGTTTCGTCGGGGGTGACTGCGGAGGGTGCGTCGGCCGGGGCGTCGGTGTCGGACTCCTTCGCGGGGGTGCCGGAGCCGGCGGACGCGGATGCCTGGGCGGCGTCGCCCTCGTCCGTCTCGTCGCCGGTCTCGGCCGCAGGCTCGTCCGCCGCGGCCTCGTCGGTGGCTGCGGGTGCGCCGGAAGCCACCGCCTCGTCGGAAGCCACGGCCTCGTCCGCGCCGGCACCCGGGTCGGCTTCCGGGACCGGCTTGTCGCCGGCGGAAGCGGCAGCCGCGGCTGCGGAGGCGTCCGCGCCCCCGCTCGCCCGGGCGTCGTCGGCCGAAGCCTCGTCGTCCGGCGTCGGGTCGGCACCCGCATCCACTTGCGAGCCCGCCTCGGCGTCACCGGCTGCGGCCGCCGGGGCCTCGCCGGGCTCCGGGGCCTCGCCCGCCGGGGAGTCCTCGTCGGCCGGCTTCCGCTCACCGGTCTCGCGCGCCGCGCTCTCGCCGGTGCCACCGTCCCGCTCGGCCGTGGCCGAGGAGTCGCCCGTACCACCACCGTCGGCGCCCTCGGCACCCTCCACCGGGGCCTCGTCCGCCGCCGCGGGGGTCTCGTCGCCGTCCGCCGGGTCCGCGGAGCTGTCGTCAGAGGTCGCTTCAGCCGCGCCGGCCTGCTCCGCGTCGCCCGAGCCCCCGTCGTCCGCCAGAGCCCCCTCTGCCGAGTCCTCGGCCCCCTCAGAGCCCGACGTGGCGACCCAGGCCGCGACGGCCGCCCGCAGACGCGCGTCCTCCGAGCCCTCCTCGGCACCGGAGCCGGCCTCACCCGCATCACTCGCATCACCCGTCGAGGGCGTCGCCGAGGAGTCCGCCGGCCCTGCTCCCGCGTCCGGAGCGTTCCCGGCTTCCGCGGAATCTCCAGCCTCCGAAGCGCGCGACTCGTCCGGGCCACCGGCAGCAGCGGCCTCCGAAACGCCAGGAGCACCGGAAGAGCCGGAGGAGCCGGAAGAGTCGGAAGAGTCGGAAGAGTCGGACGGCTCAGACGTATCGGAGGAATCAGCGGCCCCCGCACCCCCGGCGGAGCCCGAGGCGCCGCCCCCAAGCCCGCCACCGCGCGCCACCACGAGACGCGGGTCGAGGCGCGCGGCGGACTCGGGTTCGGGCGGGTTCGCGGGCGCCGACGGCGTTCCGGTCGAACGCCCGGCAGCGCTCCCGGCAGAGACCTCCGAAGAGCTCCCCGAAGACTGCTGCTGCTCCGACCTGTCGGGGGTCTCGCCCGCCACCGATGCCTCCTCGATTCCGTACTGCGCCCGCTCGCAAGCTGCTCGTTCGCTACATCCTGCGCCCTCGGGGAACCCCGAGGGCCTCAGCCGATGTCCGAAGCATGTACCAGTGTCCTGTGTGGGGGGTTGACCCCGGTGGTAGACGAGAACGACATACCTACCGGTTCCACAACGAACCGGTCACGCACTCTCGACAGACCATTGTGAGAGGGGTCACCCTGTCAGACATCCACGCGGGGAGGCATGGATGGGCAGGAGCCGCAGAACACTTCCGGAGGAGCTTCTGTTGCTCGCTCTGGACCCGACCACGGGTACCACAGCGCAGCCGCAGTCGCTCGACCTCGGTCTGGCCGGTGCACAGCTAGTAGAGCTGGCACTGGCCGGACGGATAGCCCCAGACGGGGATCGTATCGCCGTGGTGGCACCACGGCCGACAGGAGATCCGACCCTGGACTGTGCACTGGAGTTGCTGCGCAGGCGCGGCGCACCGGTGCGTGCAGTCCACTGGATCGGCGGGCCCCGACTGGGGTTGCGCCAGACGTATCTCTCGCATCTGGAGCGATGCGGCATGGTTCATGCCGTGGACGGCCAGATGTGCGGGGTACTGCCGACTACGCGCTACCAGGCGACGGAGACGGCGATCAGCCGGGAGATCAAGGCCCGGCTGGACAGTGCGATCCGTACCGGCGTTCCGCCGGACCCACGGACCGCGGCGCTCGCCGCGCTGGCCCATGCGGTCGGACTCGGCAAGCACCTCTATCCCGGGAACGAGGGGCGGTCATCGCGCTCCAGGCTCCGGGATCTGATCAGGCACGACCCCATGGGCGGACTCGTGGCACACGCCGTGATGGACGTCCAGAACGGTGTCGCGGCCCAGCCGCGGCGCGCCCCCGCCCCAGGTGGCGGACGGCAGCCGGCACAGGCGGCCGGTGCGGCGGAGCCCGGGAGGGTTCCGATGCAGCCGCACCGAGGATCAGTACGGGCCGCGGTCCACTGAACCACCGCTCCACACAGCACCACCGCACCGCAGCTTCACCCCCACCGCATCCCACGATCCGGTTCGGGAGCCGCTGAACGCGCGGGGTGGCGGGTCCGTCGTCCGGGACGACGCGCGGACCCGCCACCCCGCGCGTTCGCATGTGCACCACGCAGTCGGCGCATCCTCCGGTCACATCCGTGCATCCTCCGGTCGCAAAGGGGAGCGCGGACGGCGCTGTCGGGTCGCGCGGAGAACACAACTGGCCTCGCGGGCGCACATCCTGGGCCATTTCCCAGCGCTGCGTCACCAGTTGGTGGCAATCTGCTGAACAGCACATACGCATGAACAGTCGATACGCATGAACAGCCGATACGCAGAACGACAGGCCCGCACAACGTCAGGCCCGCAGCCGGAGGTGCACGTCCCGTGGCGTCCAACGTCAATCCCACCGTCAGGCGACGCCGTCTCGGCCAGGAACTGCGCCGGCTCCGCGAGTTGAAGGGAATGACGGCGGAGGAGGTCGCCGAGCGACTCCTCGTGTCGCAGTCGAAGATCAGCCGTCTGGAGAACGGCAGGCGCAGCATCAGTCAGCGCGACGTCCGTGATCTCTGCGGGGTCTACGAGGTCGAGGATCACCGCATCGTCGATTCGCTGATGCAGATGGCGAAGGATTCCCGGCAGCAGGGCTGGTGGCACGCGTTCGGCGATATTCCGTACAGCGTCTATATCGGTCTGGAAACCGACGCGGAATCACTGCGCGTGTACGAACCGCAGGTCGTCCCGGGCCTTCTCCAGACCCGCGCCTACGCCGAGGCATTGATCACCGGAGCGCTGCCGGAGACCGCGACCACGGACATCGAAAAGCGTGTGCAGGTGCGAGTGCGCCGCCAGGAGCGCATCAACGCGGAGGACTCTCCGCTGCGTCTGTGGGCCGTGCTCGACGAGGCGACGCTGCGCCGCGCGGTCGGCGGAAAGCAGGCGATGATCGAGCAGTTGGAGCACCTGGAGGCGATGTCGCAGCTGCCGCATGTGACGATCCAGGTGATGCCCTTCAGCATGGGGGCGCATCCGGGAGTCAACGGCCAGTACGCCATCCTTGAGTTCCCGGACGCCGCGGATTCGAGCGTGGTCTACATCGAAGGCGTCACGAGTGATCTTTACCTGGAGAAAGCGAATGACGTACAGAAATACAGCGTCATGTACGAGCATCTCCGGGCACAGGCGTTGAACGTGGATCAAACCCGGCAATTCATCTCGGATACCGCCAAGGACTACGCACGCTGAAGGTCCGGGGAATTGGCCGGCGCACGGTACACGGTCCGCCCGCCAGAATGGAAGACTCCTCTGGTATATGCCATCCGGTCGAGTGAATGACTGCTTCCCGAGCCGATGTCGGCGAGTAGCGTCGATCACGCCAACACATTCGGTTGGTGAGCAACTCACGACTGGCAAGCGGAGCGAACATGGCAATTCATCAGGGCGCGACGGATACGTGGACCAAGTCTTCGTACTCGACGGGCAACGGCGCATGCGTAGAGGTCAAGTCTCCCGTGCAGCAAGCTATCGCGGTGCGGGACTCGAAGGTCGAGCAGGGGCCGGCACTCAACTTCGCCCCCGACTCATGGAACGTATTCGTCGGGCAAGTCAGCCGGGGGACGTTCGACCTCGTTTGATGCACGTGAGCAGAGAAGAGGCGGATGCCGCCGGACCGTTAGCCGAGTACGCACCCACGGGCGGGTACCCGACGCGTACGGCCCGTGCGTCGTACCGCGGAAACGCACGTCACGACACTCGTCACGACTGCACGTCACAACCGCACCTCACAACCGGACAGCGCAAGACCGTAGGGCCCTCTCGACTGGTTCGCCGTCCCGGCCGAGGGGGCTCGGCCTTTGCCCCACGCGCGGGCGGCCGCTCCCCAGGACGGCGCCCCTTCACCTGAGTTGATCGACGTAGCGGTCCGTCCCCGGCACGGTCGGGACGAACGGCGCCAGCAACTCCACCTTCCCGAGCCCGGATCCGGCCACCGCCTCCTCGCGTCCCGCGAAGTACTGCTCCCAGCACTCGCGCGGATCCGTGTCCAGGAACCAGAGCAGCGTGAGCCGGTCGTCCACGCCCTCCACCTGCTTCACGTACGACATCCGGTCGCCCGGCAGCGGCGTCGGCCGGAAGGCCACAACCATCGCCGCCGGACCGGCCGCGCTGCCACCCGGCGCGAGCACGCGCGGCAGCGCGCGCGAACGCAGCCACTCGAGCAACTCCTCGCGCTGCTCGGCTCCTTGGGCGTCCACCACCTCGAGTACCAGACCGGCGTAAGGGTGGTCCAGGGCGTGGAAGTCGCGCGGTCCGGCCGCCCCGTCGCGGTAGACGGTCGCCACGTGGTCCTGGAAGGCCGTGAAGACGTGGGTGCGGTCCTGATAGACCCGGGCGTCCCGGTTGAGGCGCTTGTTGATGCCGACGGTCCACCGCATGTGCTCGTCGTAGCGGCCCTCGGTGATCCAGTACGTGGAGAGGTAGCAGCCGGCCGTCACCGGCCGGGCGACCGCCGACTTCTCGGGCCTGCGCAGGAGTTGCAGTTCGCGAGTGGCGACCCAGCGCCGTCCGGCGAACATCCAGGGCATCGCCATCGCCCCGGCGTAGTAGTGGTCGTCCTCGTACCAGCGGTTGTACGCGTACTCGTGCCCCGGGTGCGGCTCCACCATGGTGATCAGTGCGTGCCCCGGGCGCACCCCGTAGGGTCCGACGGCCGCGAGTTCCGCGTAGGTCTCGCTCCGGGTGTCGTCGCTCATCGGCGCTCACTCCCCTTACGGCTCTTCCGTCCTGCGCCGTACGCCCCTACTCTGACGCACCGTCAGCAAATCCGCCAGGCTCCGGAGGCCCCCGTGACACTGCTCGAGGGGAAGACCGTGATCGTGACCGGTGTGGGCGCAGGCCTCGGCCAGGAGGTCGCCGCGGCCGTGGTGCGCGACGGCGGCCGGGCCGTGCTCGGCGCCCGCACCGCGGAGAACCTCGCCAAGACGGCGGCCGCCATCGACCCCGGCGGCGAGCGCACCGCCCACACCGCTACGGACATCACCGACGAGGAGCAGTGCCGGGCCCTCGCCGCACTGGCGGTCGAACGGTTCGGACGGATCGACGCCCTGGTCCAAGTCGCTGCCATGGACGGCTACTTCGGAGGTCTCGAGGATGCCGACTTCGCCACTTGGCAGCAGGTCGTCGACGTGAACCTGCTGGGTTCGCTGCGGATGACCCGGGCCTGCCTGCCCGCGCTCGCCGCACAGGGCGGCTCCGTCGTCCTGGTCGGCACCCAGTCCTCGGTCGCCGCGCCCACCCAGGTGAGCCAGGCGGCGTACGCGGCGTCGAAGGGCGCGCTCGTCTCGGCCATGTACTCACTGGCGCGTGAGCTCGGGCCGCGGCGCATCCGGGTCAACTCCGTGCAGCCCGGCTGGATGTGGGGCCCGCCCGTCGAGGCGTACGTACGTTTCACCGCGCACACCGAGCACGTTCCCGAATCGGAGGTGAAGGACCGTCTGACCGATCGAATGGCCCTGCCGGAGATGGCCACGGACGGCGATGTCGCCGACGCCTGCGCGTTCCTCAGCTCGGACCGCGCCCGCGCCATCACGGGCCAGTCACTGCTCGTCAACGCCGGCGAGATCATGAGGTAGCGGCCACCGCTCAGGGTCACGCCCCGACGTCCCGCCCCAACTCCCTTGTTCCTCTGCGTAGTTCAGCTACCAACACGCTCCTCGTCACGGCCGCGCGGGACCCGCATCCCACGCGGCCGTCTCTTGTGTCCGGTGTCTGGCGAAGTGCTTGCCCATCGTCCTTACGGGGCCGCGGGGCGGACAACCGGGCGGTAGGTCAAGAGACTGCAAAATCGTTCGCCTTACTGACCTCCGTTCACATCCCTGACCGCGCTATGTATTGACCGGCCGCCTCGGTGAGCGGTTCAATCCCCGAAGTCCCCGCTCCCGCACGGGGACACCGCCCTTGGAGCGACTGGCGAAGCGCCGAGCAAGTCACGGGAAGTTCACAAGGCGGACCCCTTGGAGGGGGAATGAACAGTCTCGACTGGGCCGTACTCATCGGCTACTTCGGCGTGATGGTCGCGATCGGCGTCTACTCCCACAAACGGGTCGACGACGTCAGTGACTTCTTCACCGCCGGCGGCCGGATGCCGTGGTGGCTGTCCGGCATCTCGCACCACATGTCCGGCTACAGCGCCGTCATGTTCACCGGCTACGCGGGCATCGCCTACACCTACGGCGTGACGTCCTTCGTCACCTGGTCGTTCCCCATCGCCCTCGGCATCGCCATCGGCGCCCAGCTGTTCGCGCCGCGCATCAACCGACTGCGCTCACGTCTGCACGTCGCCTCACCGCTCGAGTACCTCAAGAACCGCTACAACCTCAAGACCCAGCAGGCGCTCGCCTGGTCCGGGATGCTCCTGAAGATCGTGGACGTCGGCGCGAAGTGGGCGGCCATCGCCACGCTCCTCTCCGTCTTCACCGGCATGTCCCTCAACCAGGGCATCCTCATCACCGGCGTCATCACCGGCATCTACTGCACGATCGGCGGCCTGTGGGCCGACGCACTGACGGAGTTGGGGCAGTTCGTCATCCAACTCCTCGCCGGTGTCGCGATGCTGGTGGCCGTGATCGCGAAACTCGGACCGTTCGGCGGATTCTTCGGCGTATGGGACGAGCCGGCTCTGCAAGGACACGAGAAGCCGCTGGTGGGTCCGTACGGGACGGTGTTCCTGCTCGCGTTCCTCTTCATCAAGCTCTTCGAGTACAACGGCGGCATGCTCAACCAGGCCCAGCGCTACATGGCGACATCCAACGCCCGCGAGGCCACCCGCTCCGCGCGGCTCTCCGCGGTGCTGTGGCTGGTCTGGCCGCTGGTCCTCTTCTTCCCCATGTGGATGTCGCCGCTGCTCGTCGAGGCGCAGAAGCCCGACGGCTCCGACTCCTACGCCCTGATGACCGAACAGCTCCTGCCGCACGGCCTGTTGGGCCTCGTCATCGTCGGCTTCTTCTCGCACACGATGGCCATGTGCTCGTCCGACGCCAACGCCATCGCGGCCGTCTTCACCCGCGACGTCGCACCGGCGCTGTCCACCAAGGCACGCGAGTGGAGCGGCAGCAAGGGCCTGCTGATCGCACGGCTCACCACGGTGGTGTTCCTGGCCCTGTCGATGGCGGTGGCGACGCAGGTCAATTCACCCGCGTTCAAGGACATCATCACCGTCGTCATCAAGTGGGTGGCCGGCCTGATGGGGCCCATCGCGATCCCGATGATGCTGGGCCTGCTCCGGCCCTTCCGCCGCTGCGGCCCGACCGCCGCGCTCACCAGCTGGTCCATGGGTCTGCTGGCCTTCTGGCTGGTCAACTACCCGATCCACTGGCAGATCGACGGCGGCGTACCGCTCGAGTACCAGGTCTCCATCCCGCTCGCGGTCTCGCTGATCCTGTACATCGTGATCGGCTGGATCAAACCCGAGGACACCCCGGAACGGGACGCCCTCATCGAGAAGCTGAACACGGACGACGACTCGTCCGCGGCGGCTGTTCCGGCGCCGGCGAAGGCGGGGGACGATACCGCGGCTGCACGGGGGGACGACTGACACCGGCACGCTGGGCGGCCACGTCGCCTGCCGGGTCCGGGGCTGCGCGCCCCGGGCCCGGCAGAACTCCCTGCGAGGCCCCGGAGCGACTGAGACCCTCGTACGGGCGGGACGCACCGACGGTCACAGACCGCCCGTCCCGTGCACATCGACGGGAGGAACAGGGACTTGGACGCCGATCGGACGACACCGTACGAGGACGCACGCCCCAGCGAGCGCGCCGTGATGTGGCACCTGTACGTCGAACGCCACGAAGGGCTCGGAGCCCAGGTCCGCAACAGCGAACTGCTCGGCACCATCTTCGGTGCCCGCCGACAGGCCTTGGACCTCCTCGAGGAGCTGGCCCGGGCCTACGTACCCGAGCACCCCAAGAAGCGGCTGCGCACCCAGTTCTACCGAACCGACCACGGATTCCTGATGATCGACCACGGCAGGGACAACTGGCGGTACTGGCAGTGTGAGTTCCGCGCGCTCGAACTCCTCTGGGACACGGGCGATCCGGATCGGCAACCCCGGCCCCTGCCCCCGAGGCCGGAGGCGCCGCCGCGCCCTCCTGCCGATCAGCCACCCGGCTACTGATGCGCGGTACGCGGCGGCCCTCAGCGCAGTCGCGCCTAACGGCCGAACGGCGCGCGGCGAGGCCGCCGAGACCTGTCAGGCCCGCGGGTACCGCGCCAGCCACCCCGGGGCCGAGGCGGCCGGGCCGTGCAGGGCCGGGCCCTGGGTCATCTCCATCGCGAAGTCGTCCGCGAGCTCCAACACCGTTGCGCGTCCCTCGAGTTCGGCCAGCAGCGACGGCGGGAGCGCCGTCTCGCCGTGCTGAGCGCCGAGCAGCGCTCCGGCCAGCGAGCCGACGGCCGCCGAGTCGCCGCCGTGGTTCACCGCGAGCCGCAGCCCGTGCCGTACGTCCTCACAGCCCAGCGCGCAGTACACGGCCGCCCCCAGCGCCGCCTCCGCCGTGCCCTCGCCCGCGCCGCCGAGCGCCTCCACCCGGTCGGCCGCCGGCATGCCCTGCCGCACCGCACCCAACGCCTGCCGCAGCGCGTCCGTGACGGCCTGATGCCCGACCCTGGTCGCGATCATCGACAGCGCCCGCTGCACCACACCGTCCAGCGCCTCACCGCGCGCAAGCCCGTGCACGAGCACGGCGAACGCCCCCGCCGACAGATACGCCGACGGATAGCCGTGCGTCTGCACCGCACACTCCACGGCCAACTGGAGCACCAACTCCGGTTCCCAGCCCACCAGAAGCCCAAAAGGCGCGGAACGCGTCACCGCGCCCGCGCCACGCTCCGCAGGATTCTTCGGCGCCTCGAGCGTGCCCATGACCTCGTCGCCGAGCCCGGTCACGCTCGCCCGCCCGGCGTCGCGCCGCGCGTACAGCCACTCCTCGCGCGCCAGCCAGCCGTCGTCCTTGCGGCGTTCGTCAGGGCCCCAGTCCCGCTGGGTGGCCGCCCAGCGCCGGTACGCGCGGTGCAGATCCGTGGGCGGATGCCACGCACCGGTGTCGCGGCGCACCTGCGCCCGTATCAACCCGTCCACGGTGAACAAGGTCAGCTGCGTCGCGGAGGTGACGGCGCCCCGTCTGCCGTATGCGGGTGCGAACTCACCGAGCCCGTCCGCGCCGTACTCCTCGACGATCTCGTCCAGGCTCAGCGACCCGACCGGCGCCCCGAGCGCGTCCCCCGCCGCGGCCCCGAGCAGCGCCCCGCGCACCCGGCTGCGGAAGTCCTGCTGCTCGACGCGCCCCCAGACGGCCGTGCCCTGTGTGCCCACCGTGCCCCTCCCGCTCGTACGTGCCCTGTGCGGCGCACCCGTCCGCCAAGAGGCCTGGCTTGGCACTGTAATCGACCGCGAACGCCCGGTCGCCACCCGCTTCCCCGTGCGAACGGAGCGTGACTTCGCGGGCTGTCCGGGCCGCCTACTTCGCTGCGTCCGGCCCGGTCGGCAGGCGGTACACGGACACGTGTCCGCGCGACTCGGCGGTGAACTCCGTGCCCTCCCAGTCCGCGTGCCTGGACTCCAGTCCGAATCCTGCCAGTTGGGCCATCAGGTCCAGCTCGGACGGCCAGATGTACCGGTGCGGGCTGCGGAAGATCTGCGCCTCGGGCCCGTCGTCCCCGTACGAGAAGTGGTGCGAGACGACGTGCTGCCGCAGCACGTCGTAGGTGTCGACGAGGACGTACCCGTCGCGGGTCTCGGGGACCACGCCCTGCTGCCCCGGCGGCAGCTTGCGCAGCTCGGGCACCCACAGCTCGATGACGAAGCGGCCACCTGGTGCGAGGTGCCGGGCGGCATTGCGGAAGCAGGCGACCTGCTCGGCCTGGGTGAGCAGGTTGGAGACCGTATTGAAGACGAGATACACGAGCCCGTACGTCCCCGGCGCGCGCACGGTGGCCATGTCGCCGACGACGACGGGCAGCGCCGCCTCGTCCGCCTTCGTCCGCAACTCGTCGACCATCGGCTGCGACAGCTCGATTCCGGTCACCGCGACGCCCCGTTCGACGAGCGGCACCGCCACCCGCCCGGTCCCGACCGCAAACTCCAACACCCGATCGCCCTCGGCCAGTTCGGCCAACTTCGCCACGGTCGGCCCGAGCACCTCCGGCGCGAACATCCCGGTCCCCGGCGTGTCATAACGCTTCGCCGCCGCTACGTCCCAGATCTCGTCCTGTCGCATCCCGCCCACGATTCCGCCCACGGCCCCGGGCTGTCGACGCCTTTTCCGGGCGAGCCGCTGCCGGGTCACCGCGCCTCCCCCTCCGACCGCAGCCGGAGCTCCGCCCAGACCGTCTTGCAGGGCGCCACAGCGACCGTGTCCACGCCCCAGCAATCCGCCAGGGCCCGCACGATCAGCAGGCCCCGCCCGCCTTCCGACCGGCCGCCCCCTGCCGAGACAACGACTTCCGGCACGCGGTCGCCGCGGGCATCGGTCACCTCGATCCGAAGGGTGTGCGTGGAACTCAGGGCCAGGCGGAGCCGGAAGTCGCGCCCACGCACCCGTCCGTGCCGCACCGCGTTGGTCGCGAGTTCGGCGACGACGTGCAGCGCGGCGCTCGACTCCCGTTTCCATTCGGCTAGTTGGCGCTCAGCGAGCAGCCTCGCCAGCCGGGCTCCGCGCGGCGTCGAGGACAGCAGGATCGAGAACTGCGGCGTGGCCTGATGTGTCCGATTTCCCTGATTCACATCACCGAGCGTGTCCGGCCGCCTCTACGCTGCACAGTACCGGCGCCCGTACGGAGCGTGACTGTCCGGCCGGGCCGCGGGCCTGTCCGGGACGTACGGGAGAAGGCGGGCGGACCACGTGGAGTACGACGACGACGCGAGCGGCACGCTCAAGGCGGTGGGCCGCCAGATCAAGGTCTGGCGCGAGGCGGAGGGCCTGACCCAGGCGGAGTTCGGCGCGGCCATCGGGTACGGCGAGGAGATGGTCTCGGCGGTGGAACGCGGCCGCCGCATGCCCAGGCCGGAGTTCCTGGACAAGGCGGACGAACTGCTGGGGGCGGGCGGGAAGATCGGGGCTATGAAGCGGGACGTGCAGGAGGCCCGCTACCCCAAGAATCTCCGGGACTTGGCGAAGTTGGAGGCGGAGTCGGTGGAGATGGGGGCGTACTCGACCCATACGATCCACGCCTTGCTGCAGACCGAGGAGTACATGCACACGATCTTCGGCATGCGCCGGCCGATCCTGCCCGGGGAGATCGTTGAACGGGAGGTCTCCGCACGAATGTCCCGCCGGGAGATCATTGACGCGGCGCGCCCAGGCCCGGTCTTCAGCTTCGTCCTGGAGGAGGCTCCCCTCCGGCGGCCCGACGGCGGTCGGCAAGTGCAGCGTCGGCAGCTGGAACATCTTTTGGAAATCGGCCAGTTGCGCAACGTCACTCTCCAGGTGATGCCCATCGACATCGCCAGCCACCCTGGCCTCGGCGGTTCGTTTCGCCTGTTCAAACTGCAGAACGGCACCACACTCGGCTACACAGAGGTGCAAAGCGTCACACGGCTCTTCTCCACATCCAAGGAGGTCCAATCGCTCGAGATGCAGTATGGGAACATCCGAGCGGAGGCTCTCCGGCCTCGGGAATCGCTCGAGTTCATCGAGAAGCTGCTGGGAGAGACGTGAGCATCAAGCCTGCTGACCTGAGCAACTCCGACCTCAACTGGTTCAAGAGCAGCTACAGCAGCAACGAGCCCGGCTCCGACTGCGTAGAGGTGGCCTACGACTGGTTCAAGAGCAGCTACAGCAGCAACGAGGACGACACCGACTGCGTAGAAGTCGCCCACACCCCCGACACGGTCCACGTCCGCGACTCCAAGCAACCGGACACCGGTCGCCTGACCGTACGGACCGTCGCCTGGTCGGCCTTCGTCGCGCACGCGGCGGAACACTGACCACCGCCTCCACGACGGGTCAGCTCCCTCCTCGTGACAGCCTGGGCACCCAGTACTCGACGTCTGCCTGACAGCCCGAGGGAACCTTCAGCCGGACTGATTCACCGCCGCCGGTCATGAGCTCGAGTTCGCCGCCCTCCGTCACGGTCAGGGCGAGTACGTCACCGGCCCACAGCCGGCGCTCGATGCGCTGCGTGCGTCCGTCGCACTGGAAGGCCAGGACGCGCCGATCCGTCAGCGCGAGGACGAAACCCGGTTCCAGCAGGGCGTAGGGCAGCCTGCCCTCCTGGCGGCGGACCGGGAACATCAGCTTCGGCACCTCTCCCGCGCTCAGCTGCTCCTGCATGTCCTCGAACGACCAGGGTGTGCGGAGCAGCGGGATCGGCAGGTCGTACACGCGGTGCAGCACGATCGCCGACGCAGCGACGACCAGCACGACCACGCCCGACCACACCAAGGCCGCTCCCGTGCTCCAGCCGAGGCTCCACGGGAGGCCGACGAGCAAGCACAAGGCGAAGTTGGGCAGGACCGAAACGAGCAACCGAACAGCCCGTATGAGCACGCGCGCCATTACTTCACGCCGTTCAGCTCGGCAAGGAACTGCTGCAGGGCCCGCCAGCCTCGGGCCGAAACGGTGAACGGCCGTTCCCCAGCTTCGGAGTGGACCGTGATCGTGCCGCCGCCCGGGTCCGACGTCGCCGCGCAGTCGGCTCGCTCGGCGATCGCGAGGCAGCGGACGGTCACGTCCAGCGACCGGTTGTACTCGTAGCCCAGCATCTGCCGGTCCGTGAGGACCACGAAGCAGCCGCGCGCGATTCGCTGACGCGCTGTGGCTCCCGGTAGCTGGGCAGGGACCACGGCCCGAACGGTGTCCCCCGGCTCGAGCAGGCTCTGCACGCGCGCCCGGCGCTTCCACGATTGCCCGCTGTGGTGGATCGTCGCCGCAACGCCCATCCAGACCCCGAAGAACACGGGGTCCGTAGCGGTGTCGAGGTTCAGCAACTCATGAACCGCGAGAAGGACGAGCGGAAGCACAACCAGTCGGACGAGGAGCATCAGCACCCGGTCCGCCACACCCCGCCGAAGGGCCCTCCGCACCCGTGACTGGGCCTTATCCACGCCGACTCGCCGTCCCGCCGTGTCCCGGTGCGGCGAATGCGCCAGAGGCCGCGTTTCGCTCGTTCTGGAGGGAGAACATGTTTCCGGAGAGGCCCACGGCCACCGTGGAAGCCAAGAGCAGGGGCATCCGCACAACGCCGCCCCCCGCAAGGGAGAGCGCAACGACTACCAGCGCGAACGACGTCCAGACCCAGGTGACCCGTCGCACTCGGCGAACCGTCTTCACGCTCTGGTCCGGGCGAGCCGTGCCGACCAGTTGCCGGGCGGGAAGGAACGCCGGCACCGCGTACGCTGCCGCGGCCCCGAGGAAACTCACGCCCGTCAGGCGGTCGCCGTCGGACAGTGCGCCACCTCCTGCGGCGCCCGCCAGCAGTGCCGCAGCGACGAGTAGCAGCCGACCGGCGAACAACAGCCTTCCCTGACCAGCTTGTTGAAATGCGGCACGCCCCGACCCCGGCAACTGTCTGGACGACACCCCACGGTGACTCATGCCCCGCCCCCTCACACCGCCCGATCAGTTCAGTTCAGCGCGTCGACCAACTGCCGCATTTCAGAGGCGTACTTCGGCGACGCGACGAAAACCCGCCTCACGCCGCGTGGTGAAACGACTGTCAGGGCACGCGTGTTGTCCGTGAGCGTCGCCGTACAGGGCGAGGTCCGTGGTTCGCTCCAGATCGCGTGCTCCGGCCGGCTGGTGGCCCTGTTGTACGCGAAGGCCACGACCCTCCGGTCGCTCAAGGCGATGACGCACCCGCGGAACAGCAACCCGAACGGCAGCCGCCCCCACGGATACCGCACGGGGAAGGCCACTTCGAGCGTCTCCCCCGCATTGAGCTTCGCCTGGACATGCCGCGGCGACCACAGTTCCATCCGTCTCCCCCAACTGACGTCGCGCGCGGGTACGTACGCATCCGCTCCGACGGCCGTTCCCCCCACCAGGAATGGGCCCCGACCCTATCGCGCACGTATGTCGGGGCCCAGGCTCTCGGTCAGGGGCGGTCGGGCGTCGTCCTCGGGCGGAGGATGCCCGGGAGGGATGTCTCGCGCCAGTCGCGCAGGAGGGCGTGGAAGGCGACCGCGCCGTGGGGGTAGGCGGTGGGGCCGTTCGGGCGGCCGCGGCCCTCGCGGTTGTAGTAGCCGGGGGTGCACTCGGCGTGGAACCACTCGTGGTCGGGGGCGTCCTCGGCCAGGACGGTGAGCCAGGCGTCCTCGGCCTCGCGGGAGGGTTCGATGACGGCGCCCGCGGACTCGGCGGCGGCGATCAACGCGGCGGCGTGGACGGCCTGTTCGTCCAGGATGTGGGTGAAGTTGACGCTGCTGGCGTTCTGCAGGGAGCCCATCTGGAGGAGGTTGGGGAAGCCGTTGCTCGTGAAGCCGTGCAGGGTGCGCGGGCCCTGCCGCGCCCGGGCGTCGCGCAGTTCGGTCCCGGTCCGGCCGTGGACCGGGAGCTTGCCGGAGTGGATGCCCGAGGTGCCCACGGAGAAGCCGGTGGCGAAGATCAGGCAGTCGAGCTCGATGGTCAAGTGCCCTGCTATGACGCCGTGTTCGGTAATGCGCTCGATGCCGTGGGTGTCGGCGGTGTCGATCAGTGTGACGTTGTCGCGGTTGAACGCCGGGTAGTAGCTGTCCGAGAACGTGGGGCGCTTGCAGGCGTACCGGTACCAGGGCTTGAGCTTCTCGGCCGTGTCCGGGTCGGTGACGGTGCGGGCGACACGGGCGCGGAGTTCGTTCATCTTCGCGGCGTCGGCCGTCTCGTAGGCGGCTTCGAAGGCGGCGCCGTCGGCGCGTGCACCAGCCGCATCCCGACGGCGGAAGCTCGGCAGGAGTTTTTCGAGCAGGCCCGCCGACTCGGTCCAGCGGTCCGCCACCAGGTCGTGGTCGGCGTGCTCACCGGAGACGATGCGCAGGAAGTTGTCGCGGCGTGCGCGCGCCCAGCCCTCCCGGTCGGCGCCCACATCGTCCGCACCGGTACGGCAGTTGGCGCGTACGTCCACCGTGGAGGGGGTGCGCTGGAAGACGTACACGTGCCCGGCGTCCTCGGCCAGCATCGGGATGACCTGGATGCCGGTGGCGCCGGTGCCGACCACGCCGACGCGCTTGCCGGCGAGGCCGGTCAGGCCGCCGTCGGGGGTGCCGCCGGTGTAGCCGTAGTCCCATCGCGAGGTGTGGAAGGTGTGGCCCTTGAAGTCCTCGATGCCGGGTATGCCGGGGAGTTTCGGTTCGCTGAGGGTTCCGGTGGCGGTGACGACATATGTGGCGCGGCAGGTGTCGCCGCGGTCGGTGGTCACGATCCAGGTGCCGGAGGGGTCGTCCCAGGTCAGTGAGGTGACGGTGGTGGAGAGCAGGGCGTCGTCGTAGAGCCGGTACTGCTCGGCGATACGGACGGCGTGGCGGCGGATCTCGTCGCCCGGTGCGTACTTCCACTCGGGTACGTACCCGGTCTCGTCGAGCAGCGGCAGGTACACCTGCGACTCGATGTCGCAGTGGATGCCCGGGTAGCGGTTCCAGTACCAAGTACCGCCGAGATCCGCGCCGTTGTCGATGATGCGGAGGCGCTTCACGCCCTCCTTCCGGAGTCTCGCGCCGGCGAGTATGCCGCCGAATCCGCCACCGACCACGACCACGTCGACGGCATCGGTCACCGCCTCGCGCGTCTCCTCCGGGTCCGCGTACGGGTCGGTGGCGTAGTAGCCGAACTCGGCTTCGGTGGGGCGGTACTGGGACGCACCGTCGGGCCGCACCCGGCGTTCGCGTTCGAGGCGATAGCGCTCCTTGAGGGCTACAAGCTCGTCGGGAGAAGGGAGTTGAGGGGATGTCATATGTGGGGGCCTCGTTCCGGTCGCTCCGGCCGCCTGGGGTGAGTGGCCGGCCGGACGCTACGGTAACAAGTACCGGACACTGTTGTCCGGATGCGTCCTGTGTCCGGCCCGCGACACCCGGCCGCGCCACACGACTCAGCCGCCCACACCGCTCGGCCACGAGCCCCACAGAGAAATGTGACCTCCATGCGACGACTCCCGCCCAGGCCCTTTCCCGCGCGATCCGCCCTCCCCGCACTGGCCGCGATCGGCGCCTTCGCCCTCGTCCTGACCGGATGCGGCACGCAGACCGCCGCGTCCGGCAGCAGCGCCCCCGCCGCCGACGCCCGGAGCGGCGACCGCACCCTCCACGCCCACCGGTTCATGCATCTGACCGAGCCCCATGAACAGACCGGGATGACGCTGCTCGAAGGGCCGACCTTCGGCAAGGACGGCAGCCTGTTCGTCGTCGACGTCACCGCCCCCGCAGGTGAGCCGAAGCTGCTGCGCGTCGACGTGGACACGAAGACGTCCTGCGCGGCGCACACCGACGACCGGGGCGCGTACACCTCGGCGCAGTTCAGCCCGTACGACGGACGGCTCTACCTGACCGACTACGCCCACGGCGAGGTGGTGAGCCTGAAGCCGGACGGCACGGACCCGCGGACCTTCTTCACCGGTGAGGTCGAAGGGGCCGCGATGAACCCCGACGACCTCGCCTTCGACCGGTCCGGCCACCTCTACGTGAGCGATTCACGCGGGCTGTCCGAGGGCAAGGCGCAGGGCCGGGTGGTACGTATCGACCGTTCCGGCGAGCGGGCCACCGTGCAGGCCGACGGGCTCGCGGCGACGAACGGCATCTCGTTCGACGCGGACTATCGCGGCCTGTGGTTCAGCGAACTCACCGAGAACCGGATCTCGTACCTCGAGCTCGACGAGAAGGGCGGTGCGGCCTCCCGGCACACCGCGATCCGCGTCGACGCCGGCATCGCCCAGACCGACTCGATCGCCGTGGACAGGGGCGGCAACCTGTATCAGGCGCTGCACGGCCGGCCCGCGATGGTCGTGTACGACAAGCACGGTGAGCGCCTGGGAACGGTAGAGATCCCGGGCCGCGCCAAGGGCCTCGAGTCGGCGACGAACGTGGCGATCACCCCCGGCGGGACCAAGGCGTACATGACCGTCAGCGGTCCGGCCGGCGGCTACCTCTACACCTTCGACGCGCTCGCGGAGGGAACCCGGCAGTCCAACGGGGGCTGAGCCGCCCGGTCCGGACGAAGTCGGCCTCGGGGCAGCGGTAGTGGGTCGCACAGTCGGGCCGTACGCGGCGCTCGCGTGCGTACCGATAGCGCGCTCCGAGCGCCACTAGGCCCTGAGTGGAAGGGAGTTGAGGGGGCGCCGTACGAAGTCCCGTTCCTGTCGCGAGAGTCGGTGCAAGCGGCGCATCCCCCGTGAGAGCTACCGGAGCCGTCCCTGTGCGGGTGATTCGTGGACGGCGGCGGATTCCTAGCGTGGCCGTCAGGTCGCCACGGGTGCGGCCACCATCACAGGGAGGCCGCCATGGGCACTGCTGCCGGACCACAACACGACACGGGCTCGGGCCCGGACAAGGACGGCCGAGGCGGCCGTCTCGGCCGGGCCGTCCGCTCTCCGCTCGGCTGGATGCTGACGGGCATGGCCGGCGTCGGCCTCGTCTCCGGCCTGACGGCTACGGGCCCCGGCCCGGTGCCGGTACTGGGAGCGGTCGCCGCAGTGGCCGTGTACTGGGCGGTCATGCGTTTCGTCGCACGGCGCTCCGCGCCGGAGATCGCCCGGACGGGAGCCCGCCGGGAGGCGTTGCTCGGCGGTGCGGTCGGCCTGGGCTTCATGCTCGTCTCCGTGCTCCTGGTCAGCGTTCTCGGGGGCTACTCGTTCTCCTGGGCGGGCAACGGCTTCCTGTCGGTGGTGTGGTCCGCGGTCATGATGCAGATCGGCGCCGCGGTCACGGAGGAGCTGATGTTCCGCGGTCTCGCCCTGCAGGCACTGGAACAGGTGTGGGGCAGCCGGGCCGCCATCGTGATCACCGGGCTGCTCTTCGGCGTCGCCCACCTGAGCGCCCCGGGAGCCTCCGCCTGGGGCGCGTTGGCCATCGCCCTGCAGGCGGGCGTGATGCTCGGAGTCGCGTTCCTGTGGCGGCGTAGCATCTGGTTCGTCGTGGGGCTGCACTTCGCCTGGAACACCACCCAGCAACTGCTCGGCATCCCGCTCTCCGGACATACTCCGGAGGGCCTGTTCAGCGTCGACGCCCACGGCTCGGCTCTGCTCACCGGCGGCACCTTCGGCCTGGAGGCGTCGATCGTGCCGGTCCTCATCGGCGTGCTGATCACCGTCCCGATGGTCGTGCTCGCCCGACGGAGCGGCGGCCTGCTACCCGGGCGGCGCGCCCGGCGCCGACAGCCGCAGACTGGAGGAAACGAAAAGTGACGTCGCGTCAGGCACCGTGGGTGCGTGTCGTTCTCCGGGCGCCGCTGCGCTGGTGGCAGCAGCAGGCCGCCTTCCACAAGGACGGCCTCTGCGCCCTGGTGCTCGCCGTCCTCGCCTTCGTGCCGACCCTGTCGAACGTCGGAGGGCAGATCGGAGATCTCCCCGAGCGTCCGGCCGGTGCGCTGGGCATCGGGCTGACTCTGGCCCAGACCCTGCCGCTGGCGGCACGCCGCCGGTGGCCCGGGGGCACTCTGGCCGTCGTCGCCTGCGCGTTCGCCGTGCACCAGGCGCTGGGCTACGCGACGACGTTCGGGAGCCTGGGGCTCTATCTCGCCCTGTACTCGGCCGGCGCCCACCAGGTCCGGTTCCGCCTCGGTTCGGCTGCCGTCGCGAGCGCCGGCTACGCCGGACTGGCCGTCGCCTTGAACCTTCTCGGCTCACCGCAGGGCGTCCCCGACTATCTCGCGTTCTATCTGGTGCTGGCCGTGGTCTGGCTGATGGGGGGCATGGTGCGTACCCGGCGAGCTGAAGAGGCAGAGCGGCGGCGGCTGGCCGCCGAGGTGGCCACGGCCGCCGAACGGGCCCGGATCGCCCGTGAGTTGCACGATGTCGTCACCCATCATGTGACGGCGATGGTGGTCCAGGCGGACGCGGCGCAGTTCCTGCTCCCGTCCGCACCGGAACGGGCCGGCGAGGGGATGTCGGCGGTGAGCGACACCGGCCGGCGGGCACTGACAGAACTGCGGTATCTGCTCGGCGTACTGGAGGCGACCGGCGATTCCGCACCCGCCGACCCGGTGCACGCGGACCGGTCCCCCACGCTGGGACAGGTGGGAGACCTGGTGGAACAGGCCCGCAGCGCGGGTCAGTCGGTCGAGTTCAGTGAGCGGGGCGAGCGGCGCCCGGGGCCTGTGAAGGTGGAACTGGCCGCGTACCGCGTGGTGCAGGAGGCGCTCACCAACGCGATGAAGCACGCGGCAGGGCAGCCGGTCAGGGTCCTGCTCCGGCACGGCGAGGAACACATCGAGATAGGGGTGACCACCGACGGCCCCGGGAACACACCGACGGCCCGACCGGTCGAGCGGACGCCGAGCCCGACGGGCGGACGAGGGTTGGCCGGGCTGCGTGCACGGGTGCGGATGGCCGATGGTGAACTGGAGGCCGGCCCCCGGCCCGAGGGCGGGTTCGAGGTCCGCGCCACGCTTCCGACCAAGCCCGTTCAGGAGTGACCCGCGTGCCCCCCGTGAACGATGCGCCGCCGATCCGTGTACTCGTCTGCGACGACCAGGCACTGGTACGGACCGGCTACGTCACCATCTTCTCCCTGCAGCCCGACATGGAGGTCGTCGGGGAGGCCGAGAACGGGCACGAGGCGGTGGATGCCGCACGGCGGCTGCGCCCCGACGTGGTCGTCATGGACATCCGGATGCCGCTCCTCGACGGGATCGAGGCGACCCGGCAACTGGCCGGTCCCGACGCGGAGTCCGCGCCGAAGGTACTGGTCGTCACCACGTTCAACGTCGACGCCTACGTCTACGACGCGCTGCGGGCCGGGGCCAGCGGCTTCCTCCTCAAGGACGCGCCTCCGGCGTCCCTGGTCAGCGCGATCCGGACGGTCGCCGCGGGCGAGGCCCTGCTGGCGCCCGCCGTCACGCGCCACCTGATCGGCCACTTCGCCGAACATCTGCGTCCTGCCGACACCACCCGGTCGGCCAGGGAGGACGTCGTACGGGCACTGACTCCGCGCGAGCTCGAGGTGCTCGAGGCGATCGCCGAGGGCCTGTCGAACGGGGAGATCGCCGCGCAGTTGTTCATCACTCCCGAGACGGTCAAGACGTATGTGTCGCGCATCCTGACGAAGCTCGGCCTGCGCGACCGGGTCCAGGCGGTCGTCCTCGCCTACCGGGTCGGGCTTGCCTCCGGCGCCGGCTGACACGGTGACGCGGTGGGGGGCGTGGACGGACAACGCGGCACCTGCTCCGTGCCGCGAGCCCGGAGAGCTGTCCGGCGGCGCCTGCTCCGCCGAGTCGAGTGGGCCCCGCGCCCGGGGGGGGCCGGGCGCGGGGCTCAACCCTCGTGCGGTCGTACCGGTCCCACCTCGACGTCGAGCAGGCGCCAGGCGGCGAGTGCGCGGCGACTGCGGTCCGCACGGGTGGGGCCGGTCGCGGCGGCGGAGACCATGGCGACGGCGAGCATGAGATCGTCCGCCCCGCCGAGTGGATGGCCCTCCGGCAGGTGCCCCCGCAGGCCGCGCTCGACGCGCCCGGACAGGTCGAGGGCACGCTCGCGCAGGTCGCCGGAGCGGGGGCCGGCGCGCTCGGCGTGCAACAGGCCGATGAACGCCGCCGATTCGGTCAAGTGCCAGGTCAGCACGCCCAGTACATCCTCGAACGTGGCGCCCTCGACCGCGGCCGCCTGCTCGATCTGCCGCACGTTCTCCTCCAGGACCGCGGTCGCCACGGCGGCCCGGTCGGGGAAGTTCCGGTACAGCACGCCCTGTCCGACGCCGGCTCGGCGCGCGATCGCGGACAGCGGGGCGTCCAGGCCCTGCTGTGCGTAGATCTCCCGGGCGGCGGCGATGAGCGCGGCCCTGTTGCGGGCGGCGGCCTTGGGCCCGTCGTTCGGAGGGCGGCGTCGGTCCGGGTCGGAGGGCTGGGTCACGCGGGAAGGGTACCGGCGTACGTACTCCTCGCCTGCTACGGCCGGGGAGTCGGGCCGTCCCACGGCGGGCCGGGTCAGGCCGCCCCGCGCCTCCGGTACACCGCCGCCGCTGCCGCCACCACTGCGGCGGCGCCCAGGAGCCAGGGCCCGACGGCCGTGGTGAGACTGCGGATGCGGAATGCGGTGGTCGCGCCGTCCACGCGCAGTGCCAGGTCCACGCGGTCGTTGCCGCGGTCGGGGTCGCGGGCCGAGCGTTTCCCGCTGTGGACGATCTCGGCTCGGCCCTTCGCACCAGCGGCGGCCGCGTCGATCCGCAGGCGTATGCGCTCGCCGTGGAGGTTGTCGGGGCAGAGCACGGTGCGCGAGCCCTTGCGCTTGCACATCGGCGTACCGGAGTCCTCGGGTACGCCCACGACCGCTGTGCCCTCGGGGGCGGTGAAACGGTAGGTGTAGCTCACGTGGTTGGGGCTCTCGTCGCTGCCGTCCGGCCAGCGCTCCCGGATCCCGATCGGGAAGTCGACGGTCCCGCCCTGCCGGCCGGTGATCGTACGGCCGATGACGCTCACATCGAGGCGGGTGTCCACGGTGAACCAGACTTCGCGGCTCCGGGCGAACTCGCTGCCGTCGGGTGGGCTTCCCGGTTCGAGCTTCGCCGCCGGGGCGCCGTCCTTCGCGGTCCGCCAGGTCCCGTACCGCTCGCTGCGCTTGCGGTACGCCTCCTGCTTGTCGTCCAGGCCCGCACCGCGCGGCCAGGCCTTCGCCTCCACCCAGACGTGCAGCAGGTGCTCGGGGACGTCGAGGAGCAGCGGTGCGTCCAGGGTGGCGGTCTCGCCCGGGTCCGGGGCCCGGTCGAAGCGGCAGTGGGCGACGGACGGGACTCCGTCGGCCCGGCCGCAGTTGCTCCGCAGCGGATCGAGGGTGACGCCGTCACCGGCCTCGACGGTGACGCCGACTCCGTCCGGGGCTTCCACGGTGCCGACGTTGCGTACGCTCAGCTCGATCTTGGCGGTGCCGCCCGGCTGCACGCTGCCCGGCTCCTTGCGCAGGCTCACCTCGAAGCGGGGCTTCGCCTCCGCCTCCTCGCCACCCGGCCGTACGGCCGCCTCGTCACCACCCGGCCGTACGGCCCCGGGAGCCCGCAGCTGTGCGCCGGGCTCCGCCGCCGCGACGGCCTCCGGCGCACCGGAGACCGTGAGCCCAAGGAGGAGGGCGAGGCAGGGGGCGAGCGCCCGGGGTCGTAGCCGCATACGGGGTACGACCCGGCCACGGGGTCGGATGGTTCCCGCAGTCCTGTGCGGGCCGGGTCCGGGGCTCATCGGCGCAGCTGCCCCAGCTCGTGGTTCAGATCGGACAAGAAGCGGACGACGGTGGTGAGTTCGTCGGGGCTGAAGCGTGAGCGGGTGGCGGCCGTACCGTCCGCGAGGGGTTTGAAGTAGTCGCGGGCGACGCCCTTCGCCGCGTCCGCGTAGTGCAGGTGCACCACCCTGCGGTCGTCGGCGGCGCGGACGCGGCGGATGTGGCCGGCCCGCTCGAGGCGGTCGAGACAGGCGGTCATGGCTCCCGAGGTGAGGTTGAGCTGAGTCCGGAGGCGGCCGGGAGTCATGGGCTCGTCCCCGTCCCCGTCCCCGCCGCCGTGCGCGTCCAGGATCGCGATCAGGGCCTGTACGTCGGTGAGGTGCAGGCCCTGGGCCTGGGCGAACTCGTGCGAGATGCGGTTGAACTCGCTGTTCATCCGGCGCAACAGGACGGCGAACTGCTGCAGGCCGGTCGGATCGCCGAGACGACGCGAGGACTGCGGGGTCGGGGTGCCTTCGGTGCTGCGCATCCCCCAAGGATAAGGTCTCTCGATCGTTGAGATACTTTATGGTCGACATAAGCCGGATCGCGCCGAGCACAACCCGGGCACGACCCCCACGTACACACGAAGCACGACCACGCGCACAGTAAGCACGCACCGCAGAGGGATCCCATGAGAAGAACGCCGCGCTGGGCACGGTGGCTCGTACCGCTCGTCCTGTTGATCGTCTGGCTGGGCGTGGGCGGCACGCTCGGCCCGTTCGCGGGCAAGCTCGGCGAGGTCGCCACCAACGACCAGGCGGCCTTCCTGCCGCGGGACGCCGAGTCCACCCGCGTGCTCGACGCGCGCGAGGCCTTCGACCAGTCCGAGACCGTGCCGGCGATCGTCGTCTGGACGGCGGACGGCGGCGAGGGCGGCAAGCAGGTCACCGAGGACCAGCAGCGCACCGCGACCCGGGCCGTCGCCGGCCTGGCCGGACACCCCGGGATCGTCGGGGACCCGTCCCCGGCGCTGCCCTCCGAGGACGGCGAGGCCCTGCAGTCCGTGGTCCAGCTCGAACCGGACCTCG
The DNA here is from genome assembly GCF_003574445.1 of Streptomyces sp. YIM 130001. Lineage (GTDB taxonomy): Bacteria > Actinomycetota > Actinomycetes > Streptomycetales > Streptomycetaceae > Streptomyces. The sequence continues at coordinate 2,542 of NZ_KZ984557.1, read as the reverse complement.
GGGACGAACTCCCCGTAGTACTGGAGAAGTTGACGAAGGCGGCCGGTTCGGTCCCCGGGACCGAGGCGCAGATCGCCGGCCCCGCGGCGAGCCAGGCGGACCTCTCCGACGCGTTCGCGGGGATCGACGGTCTGCTGCTCGGTGTGGCGCTCGCGGCCGTCCTGCTCATCCTGCTGCTCGTGTACCGCAGCGTGCTGCTGCCGCTGCTGATCATCCTGGGGTCGGTGTTCGCCCTCGGCCTGGCCTGCGCGGTGCTGTACGTCCTCGCGGACCGCGATCTGGTGCGCGTGGACGGCCAGGTGCAGGGCATCCTCTCCATCCTGGTGATCGGCGCGGCCACCGACTACGCACTGCTCCTCGCGGCCCGCTTCCGTGAGGAACTGGCCGTCGGCGGCGACCGGTTCGCCGCGGCCAGGGCCGCGGTGCGGCGCTCCTTCGGTGCGATCACCGCCAGCGCGGCCACCGTCGCACTCGGCCTGCTCGCACTGCTCGCCAGCGACCTGACGAACAACCGCGCGCTCGGCCCGGTCGGCGCCATCGGCATCGTCTGCGCGGTGCTGTCCACGCTGACGTTCCTGCCGGCCGCGCTCGCGCTGCTCGGCCGATCCGCGTACTGGCCCGCCACCCCGCGCGCGGAGGCGCCCGAGGGCCGCGGCGTCTGGCGCCGTATCGCCGCGACGGTGGACCGCGCGCCCCGCAAGGTGTGGGTGACGACCGCGCTGGTCCTCACCGCGCTTGCCGCCTTCGCGCCCGGCCTGTCCGCCAAGGGCGTGCCACTGGACGAGATCTTCGTCAACGAAGCGCCCTCGGTGTCCGCGCAGGAGACCCTCGGCCGGCACTTCCCCGGCGGCTCCGGCAACCCGGCGGTCATCATCGCGGACGCCGGCCGGGCCGGCCGGGTCGTCGAAGCCGCCCGAGGCACCGAAGGCGTCGCATCGGCCGGCACGGTCTCCGCCTCCGGCCGCCCCGGAGCGGGCGAACCTCTCGTCGTGGACGGCCGGGTCCGCATCGACGCCACCCTCGCCGCAGGCGCCGACAGCGACACAGCGAAGGACACCGTCCAACGGCTGCGCGCCCGGCTGCACTCGGTGCCCGACGCGAACGCCCTGGTCGGCGGCTACACGGCGCAGCAGTACGACACCCAGCGGACGGCCGCCCACGACCGCACGGTCATCGTCCCCGTGGTGCTCGGCATCATCCTGCTGATCCTCGTCCTGCTGCTGCGCTCCCTGCTCGTACCCGTGCTCCTGGTGGCCACGGTCGGGCTCAACTTCCTTGCCACGATCGGGGTTTCGTCCCTCGTCTTCCAGCATCTGCTGGGCTTCAGCGGTACGGACGCCTCGGTGCCGCTGTACGGATTCGTGTTCCTGGTGGCGCTCGGCGTCGACTACAACATCTTCCTGATGTCACGCGTACGGGAGGAGACCCTGAGGCTCGGCACCCGTCGCGGCGTACTGCGCGGGCTCACCACCACCGGCGGCGTGATCACCTCGGCGGGGGTGGTGCTGGCCGCCACGTTCGCGGCGCTGATGGTGATCCCGCTGGCGTTCCTGGTCCAGGTCGCCTTCATCGTCGCCTTCGGCGTCCTCCTGGACACCTTGGTCGTCCGCTCCCTCCTGGTCCCCGCCCTGGTCGTCGACATCGGACCGAAGGCCTGGTGGCCCAGCAAGCTCGCCGGGGCGAAGGACGACGGAACGGCGGGTACCGCGCGCGAGGACCCGTAGGAGGTGCCGGGTTCAGGCCGGGGTGAGGATGCAGAACTCGTTGCCCTCCGGGTCGGCGAGGCACGTCCACGGGACCTCGTCGCCCTGGCCGAAGTCGATGTCGGTGGCGCCGAGCGACCGCAGCCGGGCCGCCTCGCCCTCCTGGTCGTCACCGGGGTACGGGCGGAGGTCGAGGTGGATGCGCGGCCGGTCCGCCCGGCTCCAGCCCGTCGTCAGGCCGGGGGTACGGAGGAACTCGAGGTACGGTCCGACGCCGCGCGCGGAGCGGAATCGGGCGTGCTCGCCGGTCCCCTCGTGCAGCGTCCAGTCCGTCGCCCCGCCCCAGAACCGGCCCGCGCCCGAGGGGTCGGCGCAGTCGACCACCACCGCGGCGACCGGCCCCGTGTCCCGGTACATCTCCCGGGGTTCCAGTACGCAGAACTCGTTGCCCTCCGGATCGGCGAGGACCGTCCACGGGACGTCGCCCTGGCCCACGTCGGCTGGTGTCGCACCGAGCTTCCGCAGGCGCGCCACCAGCTCCGACTGATGGGCGGCGGAGGTCGTGGCGAGGTCGAGGTGCACACGGTTCTTCGCCGTCTTGGGCTGCGGGTCGGCGACGACGTCGATGACGACGGCGTCGGGGGACGGGTAGACGAAGCCCTCGGGCTCGAGATTCGTCACCCCGGGCCCCTCGCTGGAGACACCCCAGCCGAGCGCCTCGGCCCAGAACCGGCCGAGCGCCGCGTCGTCGCGGGCCTTGAGATGAATCTGCACAAGTCGAGTCGCCATACGGCCGATCCTAGGCTCCGGCACGGCCGATCGTGGGCCCCGCCGGTCAC